>NZ_CP191439.1:2500-3410000 GCF_050500145.1 Neorhizobium sp. IRS_2294 | reverse complement strand
TTTGATCCATGGATCTCCGAATGGGGCAACCCACCTTAAATACCTAGAAAGTTTAAGTCGTCTTTCGGGACGGTTTAGATTTCTAGGTATTGTTAATAAGGTATCTTGTCTTGAATACATAGGGACAAGAAGCGAACTCAGGGAACTGAAACATCTAAGTACCTGAAGGAAAGGACATCAACCGAGACTCCGTAAGTAGTGGCGAGCGAACGCGGACCAGGCCAGTGGCAATGTTGAATAAAGCTGAACAGGTTGGAAAGCCTGGCTAGAGTGGGTGATAGCCCCGTAAGCGTAGAACAGACATTGTCCTTGAGTAGGGCGGGACACGTGAAATCCTGTCTGAACATGGGGAGACCACTCTCCAAGCCTAAGTACTCGTGCATGACCGATAGCGAACAAGTACCGTGAGGGAAAGGTGAAAAGCACCCCGACAAGGGGAGTGAAATAGAACCTGAAACCGGATGCCTACAAGCAGTCGGAGGGCGCTCTTTTTAGTAAGGGGCCTGACGGCGTACCTTTTGTATAATGGGTCAACGACTTAGTGTATCTAGCAAGCTTAAGCCGGTAGGTGTAGGCGCAGCGAAAGCGAGTCTGAATAGGGCGATTTAGTTAGATGCATTAGACCCGAAACCGAGTGATCTAGCCATGAGCAGGCTGAAGGTTGGGTAACACCAACTGGAGGGCCGAACCCGCATCTGTTGCAATAGATTGGGATGACTTGTGGCTAGGGGTGAAAGGCCAATCAAACTCGGAGATAGCTGGTTCTCCGCGAAATCTATTTAGGTAGAGCGTCGACCGAATACCCTCGGGGGTAGAGCACTGGATGGGCTATGGGGACTCACCGTCTTACTGATCCTAACCAAACTCCGAATACCGAGGAGTACTAGTCGGCAGACACACGGCGGGTGCTAACGTCCGTCGTGAAGAGGGCAACAACCCTGACCTCCAGCTAAGGTCCCCAAGTCATGGCTAAGTGGGAAAGGATGTGAGGATCCCAAAACAACCAGGATGTTGGCTTAGAAGCAGCCATCATTTAAAGAAAGCGTAACAGCTCACTGGTCTAAATAAGGGTCTTTGCGCCGAAAATGTAACGGGGCTAAAGCCATGCACCGAAGCTGAGGATATGCACGCAAGTGTATGTGGTAGCGGAGCGTTCCGTAAGTCTGTGAAGGAGGACCCGTGAGGGCCTCTGGAGATATCGGAAGTGCGAATGTTGACATGAGTAACGATAAAGGGGGTGAGAGACCCCCTCGCCGAAAGACCAAGGGTTCCTGCTTAAAGTTAATCTGAGCAGGGTTAGCCGGCCCCTAAGGCGAGGCAGAAATGCGTAGTCGATGGGAACCACGTTAATATTCGTGGGCCTGGTGGTAGTGACGGATCGCGTAAGTTGTACCTCCTTATTGGATTGGATGTGCAGCGGGGCGGTTCCAGGAAATAGCTCCACCGTATAGACCGTACCCGAAACCGACACAGGTGGTCAGGTAGAGCATACCAAGGCGCTTGAGAGAACTATGTTGAAGGAACTCGGCAAATTGCACGCGTAACTTCGGAAGAAGCGTGACCCCTTTTTACGCAAGTGGAAAGGGGTGGCACAGACCAGGGGGTAGCGACTGTTTATCAAAAACACAGGGCTCTGCGAAGTCGAAAGACGACGTATAGGGCCTGACGCCTGCCCGGTGCTGGAAGGTTAAAGGGAGAGGTGCAAGCTTTGAACTGAAGCCCCAGTAAACGGCGGCCGTAACTATAACGGTCCTAAGGTAGCGAAATTCCTTGTCGGGTAAGTTCCGACCTGCACGAATGGCGTAACGACTTCCCCGCTGTCTCCAACATAGACTCAGTGAAATTGAATTCCCCGTGAAGATGCGGGGTTCCTGCGGTTAGACGGAAAGACCCCGTGCACCTTTACTATAGCTTTACACTGGCATTCGTGTCGGCATGTGTAGGATAGGTGGTAGGCTTTGAAGCGGGGACGCCAGTTCTCGTGGAGCCATCCTTGAAATACCACCCTTATCGTCATGGATGTCTAACCGCGGTCCGTTATCCGGATCCGGGACAGTGTATGGTGGGTAGTTTGACTGGGGCGGTCGCCTCCGAAAGAGTAACGGAGGCGCGCGATGGTGGGCTCAGACCGGTCGGAAATCGGTCGTCGAGTGCAATGGCATAAGCCCGCCTGACTGCGAGACTGACAAGTCGAGCAGAGACGAAAGTCGGTCATAGTGATCCGGTGGTCCCGCGTGGAAGGGCCATCGCTCAACGGATAAAAGGTACGCCGGGGATAACAGGCTGATGACCCCCAAGAGTCCATATCGACGGGGTTGTTTGGCACCTCGATGTCGGCTCATCGCATCCTGGGGCTGGAGCAGGTCCCAAGGGTTTGGCTGTTCGCCAATTAAAGCGGTACGTGAGCTGGGTTCAGAACGTCGTGAGACAGTTCGGTCCCTATCTGCCGTGGGTGTAGGAATATTGACAGGATCTGTCCCTAGTACGAGAGGACCGGGATGGACATATCTCTGGTGGACCTGTTGTCGTGCCAACGGCATAGCAGGGTAGCTATATATGGAAGGGATAACCGCTGAAGGCATCTAAGCGGGAAACCCACCTGAAAACGAGTATTCCCTATCAGGGCCGTGGAAGACGACCACGTTGATAGGAGGCGTGTGGACGTGCAGTAATGCATGAAGCTTAGCCTTACTAATAGCCCGATTGGCTTCATCGTTCTCATTGACTATGCTCATCAAGGTGCTGCGCACCTTGATGATGACATCTGTTTTGTCCTGACGCGCAAAAAAAACGCTCCGGACGGGCCGTGACACTGGTCACGACGGCCTCTGGCCTTGCGGAGCTACGCTCCGACAAACCAGCCGGCAAACAAAGACGTGTTCAATCAAGACAAAAGGGGGTTCGCCTCCGCCAGCTTCTCGATAAAGCGTTGCAATGGTCGCCCATTGCCACGCATACATTGCCCTTAATCGACCTGGTGGTCATTGCGGGGTGGCTGCACCCGTTCCCTTTCCGAACACGGCCGTGAAACACCCCTGCGCCAATGGTACTCCGTCTTAAGACGCGGGAGAGTAGGTCGCTGCCAGGTCTATTAAAGGCAATGCCATCCATAAGGATGGATCAAACAATCTTCTCACACACAAACCAACCGGCCCCTGGCCAAACCAAGGGCCGCTCCCAAAGCGGCCTTTTGTCGTTGCTGGGGTTTAACGAAATAATGGGACGTTCGGTCTGTAGCCGGTGCGTCCCTCACAGGAGACAAATCCTTCGGATTTGCTCCGGAACTACGCATCACAGCTTAGCTGTGACGCGGACGCGAAATTTGGCAATGCCAAATTCGCTTGGCGCGGGGTGGAGCAGCCCGGTAGCTCGTCAGGCTCATAACCTGAAGGCCGCAGGTTCAAATCCTGCCCCCGCAACCAAATCATCATTATCGAAAAACACCCGTAGCGACAAGCTGCGGGTGTTTTGCGTTTGTAGCCTGACCGAACCGCATCGACGGCCGATACGCCGTGTCCGCCAAAGACGGGTGACGCCGGATGCGATCGGGTTGTTACCAGCGTTCCGGCTGTCTCGATTGATGCCTTGCAAGGCTGGGGCGTGTTGTGGCTAACAGTCCCGCCCCTTAGACCGTATTGCCGGCACGTGTATCGCGTGTCTTCACCAAGCTCCAGATAACGCCGGAGGCGATGATCGCGAAGGTGATACCGAGCGAGAGTGAAGCGGGAAACTTTTCGAGACCCAGGAGGTCAGCGACGAAGATTTTCGAGCCGATGAAGATCAGCACGATTGCGAGCGCCGGCTTCAGGTATCGAAAGCGATGGATCATCGCGGCGAGTGCGAAATACAGTGCGCGCAGACCGAGGATCGCGAACACATTCGACGTGTAGACGATGAACGGATCGGTCGTGATCGCAAAGATCGCAGGGACGGAGTCGACCGCGAAGATCACGTCGGCGATTTCGACCATGACGAGGGCCATGAACAGCGGCGTCATGAACCAGACCAGTTTGCCGGTCGTGGGATCGGGCTTCTTGACGAAGAAATCCTGACCGTGATGCTCTTCCGTGACGTTGAACCTGCGCCTCATGAAACCGACAATGGGATTGTTGCCGATCTCGGGTTCCTTGTCGCCGATCAACAGCATCTTGATGCCGGTGATGACGAGGAAGGCGGCAAAGAGATAGAGGACCCATGAAAAGTTCGAAACCAGCGTCGCGCCAAGTCCGATCATGATGGCGCGCAGAACGATCACACCCAGCACGCCCCAAAAGAGGACGCGGTGCTGGTATTTGCGCGGCACTGCGAAGAAAGAGAAGATGAGCGCGATCACGAAGACGTTGTCCAGCGCCAGCGTTTTCTCGACTACGAAGCCCGTTAGGTAGTTCATCCCCTGCTCACCGCCGAGCTGCCACCAGATCCAGCCGCCGAACGCAAGACCGAGCGCGATATACATCGAAGACAGGATCAGGCTCTCGCGGACACCAATCTCGCGGTTGTCGCGGTGAAGAACGCCGAGGTCCAGGGCCAAAAGGGAAACCACGATCGACAGGAAACCGAGCCACATCCAGACGGGCTTGCCCAGCCAGTCTACGAAGAAGAATGCAAAGTCCATGTGAACACTCCAGCCGGTCGTTCACGGTGGATGCGGCGTCCGACATCGCGAGAGGACCGGCAGCTCTCGCCAGAGGGGCCCGGACAGGGGCACAAGGAGTAAACCGCGGGCGCAGGACCCGCGGTAGCGGATGGAACTGGATCGTGATCAAGAGGGCTTGCGCGTTTCAGTCGGAGCGCCGCGATGGCCTTTCGAGGTCAAAGCCAGTTCCTTCTTCGACCTCCTCTTTGATCAAAGACTGAACTGGCGATCCCATCGTCATTGCGCCAATTGATTGTTGAAATCGTCTCGATAGTGATCGACTATTGAGCATGCCGTTTCGCCCCAGTCTTCGCCAACTCGAATATGTCGTCGCGCTTGCTGAATGTGGTCATTTCGGAAAGGCCGCGAAGCAATGCCATGTCTCGCAACCAACACTCTCCGTTCAAGTGGGGATCGTGGAAGAAAATCTGGGAGTCCAGCTGTTTGAGCGGACGTCGGCAACGGTTATCCTCACGCCGGTCGGGGAACGTTTTGTGCATGGTGCCCGCATAGCGCTTGCCGCTATGGGCGATCTGCTCGAGACCGTCGCAAAGCACAGCGCAGCGCTTGGCGGCGTCATCAGGCTGGGCACGCCGCCGACTTTCGGGCCGTATTTCCTGCCCAGGTTCCTACCGTCCTTGCATAAACAATACCCCGATCTGAAGATCTACATCGTCGAAGATCGTCCTGCTGCGATCGAAACCGCTGTCGCGGAAGGAACGCTCGACTGTGGCCTCGGCCCCTTGTTCGGCGAGCGGCCCCTGATGTTCGTGCCGATCGGCAGGGAGCGGCTGCTGCTGGGCGTTCCCGCTGACCATCGGCTTGCAAAACGTCGGGCTGTCTCCGTTCAAGAGCTGAAAGGCGAGCGTCTGCTGGCGCTTGGAAGCGGACACCAGTTGCTCGAGAGCGTTCAGCGACTGGCGAAGGCGTCCGGCGCGACTGTCATTGACGACTATGCCGGTACCAGCCTGGACGCGATCAGACAAATGGTGTCGATCGGCATGGGCTGCTCGCTGTTTCCCGAACTCTACGCGCAGGCGGAGTTCCGCAACGCAGAAGACGTTCATCTCCTGGAAATCGAGGGCTGGAGTGAGACCCGTCAGGTCGGCGTCTATTTCAGGTCAACCAGCGGCCGGGTGGCGCATTTTCAGGAACTTGCCAGAAGGGCGACAGACGCTGCATTGGAGCTCGGGATCGGCTGACGCGCCGGCGGTCCTTTCTGCTCAGCAAGTCATTCTATTGGCCGCGAACCTTGCAGCAGCCAGTTTAAGCTCAGGCAGAACTGCGCGCGACCAGTCGGCACTCCACCTTCAGCTGGTCGTGATTGCTGGTCAGCCCGCCAGCCATATCGGAAAGCAGCTCGACGGCCATTACGCCCATCTCGAACATCGGGAGATGGAAGGTTGTCAGCGGCGGCATCGTGAACTGGGCAATGTCTCTGTTGTCGAAGCCGACGACGGAGACATCCTCCGGGACAGACTTGCCGAGTTCGTTCAGCGCTTCGATACAGCCGAGCGCCATGAGGTCGTTCGCGCAGAATATTCCGTCCGGGGGATCCTTCAGCTTCATCAGCGCATGCGTCTTTTCGTATCCGGACGGCGGTTCCCAGTTGCCATAGTGCACGAGGTCGGGGTCGTAGGAGAGATCGTTGCTGGCAAGAGCCTGCTTGTATCCGCGCAAGCGGTCGCGCGGATTGTCGAGACCTTCCTGGCCGTTGATCAGGGCTATCCGCTTGCGCCCGGCGCTGATCAGCCGTTCCGTCGCCGCCCGGCCGCCGGCGACGTCTCCCGGCAGAATGGACGGAAGCCGACGCTCTTGATCGTAGCAGTTGACCAGCACAGAGGGGACCTTCAGAAGCGGTTCCGGCGGATCGATCTTGCGGGTCAAAATAGTGCCGAAAATGTAGCCGATAAGTGCCTGTCCGTCACAGATCGAAAAGATGCCGCCATCCGGGTCCTCGCCTTTGCGGAAGACGCCAAGTGTGACGATAATCCCGAGTTCGAGTGCCTTTTCGCGGGCACCTTCGTAGGCAAGGGCCATCCATGGATCGGTGGTCAGTTCGTCGACGGCAAAAACGATTACCTTGTTGGCGGGCGCACTGCCGGGTCCGGAACTGGCTGATGACTTGTTCGCGAGACGATAGCCCAACTGATCCGCCGCGTCGAAGACCCGCTTGCGGGTGGCTTCGGTGAACCGGGCGCCGGAACTGCCATTGAGAATGAGGGAAACGGTCGCCTGAGATACGCCTGCCAGCGCAGCCACGTCCATCATCGTCGGTTTCAAGGCATTCTCCATGTCGGACACCGTGGTTTCCGGGGGATGGTGCCGTGTCAGGATCGAAAGTGCCGGACACGGTCGAAGGCTACGGCAACCACAATGAAGGTACCTATGAACATTCCTTGCCAGAATGTCGAGATGCCGAGCAGGATCAGAGAGTTGCGAATAACTTCTATCAACAGTGCTCCAACGACCGCACCGAGCGCATTGCCTTCGCCACCGGCCAGATTGGCACCACCGATGACGGCCGCGGCAATCACCGTCAGCTCCATGCCTTGGCCGAGATTGGTGGTCACGCTGCCGAGCCATCCAGCCATCAGAACGCCGGCGAGCCCGGCGGCGAGAGCCGACACGCCATAGATACTCACCTTCATGCGCCGCACGGGGATGCCGGTCAGGATGGCGGCGTTCTCATTGCTGCCGATCGCAAGCAGATGCTGCCCCCATCGGGTCCACCTGAAGACCAGCGACATTACAAGGGCTAGTGCAGCGAGGACGTAAAGAGGGTGGGGTATGCCCAGCGTCGAGCCGCCGCCGACCCAGATCAACAGGTCGTGGTCGGGGCCGAAATTCCAGATCATCTTGTTGTCCGACAGGACCATGGCCAGGGACCGAGCGGCCGAAAGAGTGCCCAAGGTGACGACGAAGGGTGGCATTCCGGCATAGGCGACAAGCACGCCGTTCAGTACGCCCACAAGGAGGGCTGAAAGCAGCGCAAGAGGAAAGGCGAGGAGGAAGGGTATGCCACCTTCCATGGTGACGCTGATCACCATGGCACTCAACACGACGGTTGAGCCCACCGACAGATCGATGCCGCCCGAGGCGATTACGGTCGTCATTCCGATCGCGATGATGCCGACGAAGGCGAAGTTGCGCGCAACATTGAAGAGATTGCGCTCCGTTGCAAAGCTGTCCGTTAGAATGCTGAGCGCGAGGCAGGCAAGGACCGCAGCGATAAAGACCCAGAACAGCTGCCGGCTCGATACGCGTGAGATCCAGCTTCGATGCTCGCTGCGGGCAATCACGTCATCCAATGTGGTCATGGCGATCTCCTTTCAAGCGGCTTCGATGGCGCCGGTGATCAATCCTGTCACTTCTTCGGGCGACGACTGATCGGCACGTTTGCTGGCGACGAGTTCGCCGCGCCGCAAAACCGCAATCTTGTCCGAAACACCGAAGACGTCGGGCATGCGGTGGCTGATGAGAATGACACTGATGCCGTGATCACGCAGCCTGCGAATGACATCGAGAACCTCGGCCACCTGGCGGACGGAGATTGCAGCGGTCGGCTCGTCCATGATGACGATCTTGGGCTCGGACAGCAGCGTGCGGGCGATCGCAACCGCCTGGCGCTGGCCACCGGACATGCGGCGCACCAAATCGCGTGGTCTCGTTTCCGATTTGAGTTGCCGGAACAGCTCCGCTGCGACGCGGTTCATCTTGGCATAGTCGATGTAGCGCAGCGGCCCGAGGCTGCGCATGGTCTCTCGCCCCAGGAAGACATTGGAGGCAGCCGAGAGATTGTCGCACAGCGCAAGGTCCTGATAGACGACCTCGATGCCGTGTCGCTGTGCGTCGCGTGGGTTGTGAAAGGTCACCGGTTGGTCATCGACGCGGATCTCTCCTGTCGATGGTGGGAAGTTGCCGGCGATAATTTTGACAAGCGTCGTCTTGCCGGCGCCGTTGTCCCCCATCAGTCCCAGAACCTCCCCTGGTTCGACGGTGACACTGACACGCGACAGCGCCTGTATTGCGCCGTAACTCTTTGAAATTGAATGCAATGAAAGCCGTGACACGCTCCGCCCTCCCTCGGCTGATCCCACGATGGCATTCTGTCGGCACCATAGCCTGCACGTTGCCCGCCCGTAAACGGGTATCAATAATGCTTGACTTAATATTATAACCAAATATTAATTATTCAACCTGAAAGCGAAAAGGGGGCGGTGATGCGGTTGCTCGTGACGGGCGCCACCGGAAAGGTGGGCCAAGCCTTCCTTCCCGCCTTCCTTTCCAATCCGCGCTTTGCGAAATGGAATGTCGTCGCGCTCTGCAACAACCGCGCCCTGGAACCCGGTCCCCGTGTCTCCGTCGTGAAGGGGTCCATGGCAGATCCGCAGATTGTCGGGAAGGCGCTCGAAGGTGTGACGCATGTGCTGCACTTGGCTGCCGTGAAAGAGACGCCCGATCAGGCCATCGATGTTGCTCTCAAGGGGCTCTACCTCCTGCTGGAGGGTTTCAGCCGTTCGGCTGCGAAACAGCAGTTCATGCTGCTGAGCGGCGATTGTGTCGTTGGGCACATTTTTCATGGTTACAGCGCACCGATAACGGAGCAGTCGCCGAGGCGAGCCTATCGCGGTGTCTATGCCCTGACCAAGGTGCTGGAAGAAACCATGGTGGAACAGTTCGGGATCCAGGAGGGTCTCAACTGGACCACGCTTCGCGCGCCGTGGATCATGGAAAAGGACGACTTCCGCTACGCAATGGAGGTCGGTCCTGATCAGTTCGGCGGGCCGCCGTGGTCGGCGATGATGGGAGCGGATGATCTCGACGCGCTCAGGAAGAACCGGGCCGTACCTGCCATGCGGGATGGTCGCGGCGCCTATCTCAAGCGCAGCTTTCTTCATGTCGATGATCTCGTCAACGCGATGATCGCCGCGCTGGACAATCCGGCCGCGTATGGAGAGCTGTTCAACGTCGCCATGGACCAGCCGGTCGACTACGGCGCGCTGGCCGATATCCTGGAGGCTTCCGGCGATCGGCAGCGCCGCGACATCCCGACACCGTTTCACAGCAACTGGCTCGACAATTCAAAGGCCCGGATGGTTCTCGGCTGGCAACCGGAAATCGATGTCGAAGGACTTGTCGAGCGTGCCTGGAGCTACAGGCGTGCAGGAAATGATCCGCGCATCATTTGGTATCCCGGCTGAGCAGGAGGGTTTCGCCGGCGATTTAGAGGAGGAGAAAGGCAATGAAAACAAGATATTTGGCATTCACTGCAATACCTATTCTCATGTTGCTGGCCGGCGAGAGCGCTGCGGAGAGCAGAAAGACACTCGCCATCGTCGTCAAAGGGCTCGACAATCCGTTCTTCGAACAGATCAATCTGGGCTGCAAGAAGTGGCTGTCGGAAAATCCGAAGAGCGAATACGAGTGCCTCTATACGGGACCGGCCTCTTCGGCCGACGAAGCGGGTGAGGTCCAGATTGTCGACGATCTGCTGACGCGCGGTGTTGCAGCGATTGCAATCTCGCCGTCGAACGCGCCGGCCATGGCGAACCGCGTGCGCCAAATCGCGCCGCAAATTCCCGTCATGACCGTCGATGCGGATTTCCTCGAGAAAGACCATGATCTGCGCAAGACCTATCTCGGCACCGACAATTATCTGATGGGTGTGAAGATGGCTGAGCAGACGAAGAAGCTGAAGGCGAAGGGTGGCACGGTGTGTCTGCAACTCGGCAATGTTGGTGCCGCCAACATCAATGCGCGTGCCCAGGGTTTCCGTGACACGATTGCGGGAGCCAAGGACGTGAAGCGGCTGAGCGGACAGAACGGCTGGACTGAAATCGAGGGATGCCCCGTCTATACCAACGACCAGGCTGACCTCGCCAATCAGCAGATGTCGGATGTCTTTACAGCCCATCCCAAGCTCGATGCCTTCATCCTGATCGGCGGGTGGGCACAGTTCGCGCCACAGGCCTATACCCAGGTCACCGACCAGGTCATGAGCAAGCTGAAGTCGAAGGAACTGGTGATCGTGGCGGGGGATACGCTGCCACCGCAGACCCAGGCTTTCCGTGAGGGCCGCAGCCATGCGCAGGTCGGTCAGCGGCCCTTCGAGATGGGTTACAAGGCACCCGACGTGATGATCAAGCTGATCAAAGGCGAGAAGGTGGATGATCCGCTGTTTACCGGCCTCGACATCTGCAACGCCGAAGATCCCGGTTTCTGCAAGACCAACTGACGGCGCCGTGGCGCCCATGGCGCAGACGCTGAAACGGACCCGATAACCGGGCGTAGGCTTTGCATGGCTCGGTTGTCGCCCTTCAACCTGGAGCAGCCCTGGAGGAGTGGGTTGCGGGAGGACAAGATGAAAAGGATTACGATCACGGCCCTAGTGGCCATGGCGACCATGGTGGCTATGCCAGCGGTCGCTGCAGAGAAAGAGGCTCTCGCCTTCGTTGTCAATGCCGCTTCCGATTTCTGGAAGCTGGCTGAGGCCGGGGTCAAGGCGGCGCAGACCGAGCTTCCGGATTTCGAGTTGCAGTTCCGTTATCCCACGCAGGGCACGGCCGCACTTCAGAACGCCCTGATGGATGACCTTGTGGCTGCGGGGACCGACGCAATCATGATCTCGTCGGCTGACCCGAAGAATTCCGTCGATGCCTTCAACCGCATCGCAGCTCAGGTTCCGCTCTTCACGACGGACAGCGATGCGCCGCAGTCGAAGCGCATCGCCTATCTGGGTTCGTCAAACACCCAGGCCGGCATCCAGGCGGGGGAGATTGCGGTCAAGGCGCTCCCCAAGGGTGGTAAATGTATGGGATTTGTCGGCTTTCTTGGCGCTGATAACGCCAGGGAGCGGATCGACGGTTTTCGCCAGGCCGTGAAGGGCAAGTCAATCGAACTCGTCGATGTGAGGGGCGATGACGTCGATTTTGCCCGCGCGCGGTCCAATGTCGACGATGTCCTCGCGGCAAATCCGGACATTACCTGCATGGTGGGCTTTTATTCCTACAATCCACCGAAGATCTATGAAGCGTTGAAAGCGGCCGGAAAGCTCGGGAACATCACGGTGATCGCTTTCGATGAAGATCCGATCACGCTGGGAGCCGTGCGGCAAGGCCAGTTTGCAGGCACGGTCGTTCAGGACCCCTATCAATGGGGCTACCAGGGGATGAAGCTGATGGCGGCGTACCTGAAGGGCGACAAGTCGAAAGTGCCGGCAGATGGATTGATCATCGTGCCGACCAAAGTCATCGACAAGGCGAATGTCGATGCGTTTGAAAAGCAGCTCAAGGCGCGGATGGGCGGGTAATACGCGCCTTGACGCGGCCAGCGCGGATCTTTCGGGCTGCGCGCTGGCCCTCAACGCATTCGAGGTTCACGCCAGATGACAGCTGCCGCCCGAATATCTCTTGATCTCATCGGCATCACCAAGGTCTATCCAAGCGCTGTGGCGCTCAATCAGGTGTCGCTCGGCATCCGGGGCGGTGAAGTTGTCGGGTTGATCGGCGAAAACGGTGCCGGAAAATCCACGCTCATGAAGGTGCTTGGGGGCACGATCGTGCCCGATGAAGGTGAGATCGTCATTGATGGGAAAACGACGTCCCATTTGACACCCGCCGAGGCCTTGGCCCGTGGCATCGCATTCGTGCACCAGGAGCTGAACCCGTTTTTCAATCTCGATGTCGCTGGCAACGTTCTCCTGGGCCGTGAGCCGCGCAGCCGCCGCTTCGGTTTTATCGACCATGCGGCCATGGCCGAGCGGGTGAAACCACTGCTCGACATGCTGGGCGCTCGCTTTCAGCCATCCACCCAGGCTTCGGAACTTTCGCTGGCGGACCAGCAACTGATGGAAATCGCCAAGGCGCTCTCGACCAATGTCCGCCTTCTGATCCTCGACGAACCGACATCGAGCCTCACTCTTGCGGAAACCCAACGGTTGCTCGACGTCGTGCGCCGGTTGCGGGCAGATGGAGTGGCCATCCTGTTTATTACCCATCGCCTCGCTGAAGTCGAAGCCGTCGCAGACCGGGTGGTCGGGCTCAGGGACGGTCGAAATGCCGGGGAGCTCCGAAGCGGCAGCATCAATCGAGATGCCATGGTGCGATTGATGATCGGCCGCGATGTGACGCAATTCTACACGCCCCCGCAGGTAAGGCAGGGGCCGGTGGTGCTCCGGACACGAAATCTCAGAACCGAGGCCTATCCGCAGGCCCCGGTCGATCTCGAGGTTCGAGGCGGGGAAATCCTCGGGCTTGCCGGTCTGGTGGGCGCCGGTCGGACGGAACTTGCGCGTGCGATCTTTGGCATCGATCCCGTCCAGGGCGGCCGTGTCGAGACGAACGACAAGCCGGTCGCATCCGGGTCGGTGCCGGCAGCAATCGCCGCCGGCATCTGTTTGGTGCCGGAAGACCGCAAGGGTGAGGGACTGTTCCTCGACTTCTCGCTTTCCGAAAACGTGGTGATGCCGAACCTTTCGGCGATCGCGACCGCTGGCTTCGTCGATCGCGGGGCCGAAATGGAGATCGCTGATCGGTCCCGCAGCCGGCTATCGATCCGTGCGCCGCGGCTCGACCGTGCGGTCAGCGAATTGTCGGGCGGCAACCAGCAGAAGGTCGTTCTGGCAAAGTGGCTCGGTCTCGATCCCAGGCTCATCATTCTCGACGAGCCGACGAGAGGCATCGATGTCGGAGCGAAGGCTGAGGTTTACCGCCTCATGCGCGATCTCGCGGAGGGCGGAGCCGCGGTGCTGATGATCTCGTCCGATATGGAGGAAGTCATCGGTGTCTCGACGCGCGTGGCGGTGATGCGGCGCGGGGCCATTGCCGGCATCCTGTCGCGGGCGGATCTGTCCGAAGAAGCGATCCTCAGTCTGGCGGTCGGATAGGAGATTGGCATGCACAAGAAAGACATCGGCCTTGGCGTCCTCGTTCTGACCGTGGGCGCCATCGTGACACTGGTCAATCCGCGTTTCATTTCACCGGTCAATCTTGCCAACACAGCCAATCTGATTGGACTGTTCGGGCTGTTTTCGATTGCCGAGGCCTTCGTCATCGTCACCGCAGGGATCGAGCTTTCGATCGGCTCCGTCATCGCCCTTCTCGGCGTCATCTTTATCGACCTGATTGCCTCCCATGGTGTTCCCTGGCCTGTCGCCTTTGCGATCGTGCTGGTCCTGTCGGTGGTGATCGGATTGCTGCATGGCTGGCTCATTACACGGCTCAAGCTGCAGCCCTTCGTCGTCACACTGTGCGGTCTGCTGATCTACCGAGGCATAGCGCGTTTCTATACCAGAGACGGGACGGCCGGCTTTACCTTCGGGACGGATCTTCCCATGCTCGAATATCTGTTCGTCGGGCGAACAGCGGGCGTTCCCCATTCCGTCATGGCTTTTGCTGTGTTTGCGGTGCTTGCATGGTTTCTCCTGCACCGAACCGTTTTCGGACGGCATCTTCTGGCCGTCGGAAAGAACGAGGAGGCGGCTCGTTATTGCGGGATCAATACAAAGCGCGTGATCGTCACGGCCTATGTTCTCTGTGCCTTTCTGACAGGCGTCTCGGCCATTTTCTTCGCCATGTACACCAAGTCCGTCCAGCCCTCGTCGCATGGGAATTTCTACGAGCTCTATGCCATCGCGGCTGCGGTCCTCGGCGGATTTTCCCTGCGGGGTGGGGAAGGCTCGATCGTTGGGGTGGTGCTCGGGGTTGTGTTGCTTCAGGTCCTCCAGAACCTCGTCAACCTGCTCGGCATTCCCTCGTCGCTCAATTTCGCGGTCATGGGTGCGGTCATCCTGATGGGCGTCATTGCCGATACGCAGTTCCATGCCTATCGGCAAAGGCGACATCATCAGGCGACCCGCTCTGCCTTGGCCGAGGTTTCCCGCATCCCGTCGGCAAACGGATGACGGATAGGTCGTCGACGATCGACACAGAGCTGGTCCCGGATGCTGGAAATGATCAGGATGGCAGGAGCCTGAAGTCCGCGCCTTCCGGCAGGAGTTGCCCGCCATCGACGACGATGGTGGTGCCGGTCACATAGCTCGCATCGTCGGAGGCGAGAAACAGGAAGGCATTGGCAACGTCGCGCGGCGAGCCGAGGCGGGCGAGCGGAATTGCGTCCTCCATGTTCTTGATGAAGGCGGCGCTACGATGCAGCTGGATCGCTTCCGTCAATATGTTGCCGGGCTCGACGCCATTGACATTGATGCCGTAGGACGAGAACTCCAGCGCCGCTGAGCGAATGAAGCCGTTGATGCCAGCCTTGCTCGCCGCGTAGTGGCCGTGGCCCGGGCTTGTAACATGCGGGCCGGTGATGGATGACGTAAACAGGATACGCCCCGAGCCCTGCTTTTTCATCGGCGTCAGCGCGGCGCGTGCGGCGTTGAAGCATCCACGCAGATTGACCCCCATCACGCTGTCCCAGTCTTCCGGAGACGTATTCTCGATGAGCTGCCACGGATAGATGCCGGCGTTCTGGACGATGATGTCGAGCCGCCCGTGACGTTCGAGTGTGAATTCGACCGCGGCAACGGCGTCTTCCATCTTCGAGATGTCGGTGTGGACGAAGTCGATGTCGAGATCATCGGCTGCCGCCTTGCCGTCGTCGGCCTCGGAATCAGCCAGCACCAGCTTTGCGCCTTCCTCCTGGAAGCGGACGGCGATTGCCTTGCCGATGCCGCGCGATGCGCCGATGACCAGCGCCACCTTGTCTTTCAATCTGTCTGTCATGCGAGCCTCTGGCGGAGCCTTTGTTTGAACGTATCGAGAAGAACCGCTGCAAGCACCAGGAAGCCGTGGATGACCTGGGTATAGTTTGCCGGCAGGCCCATCAGGTTGATGGCGGTGTTGATGGACGAGAGGAGCAGCACTCCGGCGTAGACGCCGGGCAGCGCACCGACACCGCCCTTGAGGCTGACACCACCGATGACGACTGCCGCAAAGGCGTTGAACAGCAGCCCAACGCCGAGGTTTGCCGTGGCGCCTGATGTGCGTATGGCAAGCAGCCATCCAGCCAGGCCGGCGATGGCGCCTGCCAGTACAAAGGCGATGATCAGGTTGCGGGTGACGCGAATGCCGGCGCGGTAAGCGGCGGTCTCGTTCCCGCCGATCATTACCAGGTGCCGGCCGAATGGCGTCCTGGCCATCAGCACCGAAAAGACCACGAAACAGGCAATCGCAATCCAGGCTGACAGCGGAATGCCAGCCACGCGCTCGATGGCGAACCAGCGGATGGCCGGATCCAGATCCTGGGCGGAGCGTCCGCCGGAAACCGCCAGCACGATGCCGCGCACCCAAATGAAGGAGGCAAGCGTGATGATGAAGGCGCTCATCTTCAGTTTCACGACAAGGAAGCCGTTGAAGAGACCGATCAATGCGCCGATCCCGCAGGCAACGAGCAGTGACGCTGGGATCATCAGCCATTGCGGTGAGAGCTTCATCCCCATGCCGATCCCTGCCGAGCAGAAAAGGATGCCGACCGCCATGGCGGCCAAAGCGGCAACGGATTCTACCGAAAGGTCCATATGGCCGGCGATGATCACCAGAGCCAGGCCGATCGACATCACGCCCAGCACGCTCGACGCTTCGATGATGTTTGTGAAAATGCCGATCTGGAAATAGTTCGGGATCAGGGCCGAAAACAGGACAAGCACAACGATGAGCATGAACCAGACGAGGTTATCGAGTACAGATTCTAGACTTTTGCGCGTACGGGGCGTCATGCGGCAAATCCGGACTTGAGGGAAGGAGTCCGGGGTCTTTCAACCCCGGATGAAGGGTTGTTATTCGACGGATTTGATCGAGGCTGTCGGCGCTTTCATGTTGCCCCAGAAGGCCGGGTTGTCGACATTCTCCTTGGTGATCGCGGCACCCGGGATCTTGATGTTCGGCCCCCAGGCTTCCTTCGTCACGACCCCTTTCAGGCCAAGCACATCATAGTCGCCGGCCTTGATTTCCTGCTTGCCGACGATCTTGTCCATGAACATGGCAATGGCTGCCGCCTGGGCATAAAGCGGTTGCTCGACTTCGGTATTGAGCCAGCCCTTGCGGATCAGATCGAGGCCGACGGGAGCGCCGTTCGAGCTCATCATCATGACGTCACCTGGTTTCTTGCCAGCGGACTCAAGCGAGGCGACGGCTGCAACCGAAAGATGGGCTGCATGCAGGAAGATCAGGTTGATATCGGGATTGGCCAGCATCTGATCGGAGACGATCGTCCCTGCATTGCTGGCTTCCCACTGCATGGCGGGCACAGAGATGATGGTCACCTTCGGGAAGGCCTTCATCTTCTCTTCGAAGCCCTTCTGGATATCGAGCGTGTAGGGATCGCCAGGGTCGCCCAGAACCTGCAGGATCTTGCCCTTCACGTCGCCATTCTTCGCCTTGAGCATCGCTTCAGCCTGTTGCGCGGCAACATGGCCGATCTCGATCGTCCCGGCGACCGAGGTGAAGTCTGACACGGTCGAGGTGACCTGACGGTCGAACTCGACGACCGGAATACCGGCCGCACGGGCTGCCTCGATGGATGGTTTCAATGCGTTGAAGTCGACAGCGGCGAGGATGATCGCCGCCGGCTTCAAGGCGATGACGTCGTTCATCTGCGACTGCTGTGCGTCTGTCTTGTTGTCGGCGTTAAGGGTTTTCATCTCGTAGCCGGTCTGCTTCAGAAACATTTCCAAGGCGCTGACCGAGCCGGTCTGGAATTCGTCGAGCAGTGTCGGCACAAGATAATAGACCGTACCCTTGGACTGTGCGGCCGCCGTTGTGAGCATTGAAAGGCCGAGCACCAAAACGCTCAGCAAGCTTAGCATTATTCGTCTCATGATCGTTCTCTCCAGTTTTACGCCGGACCCCTTGTCATTGTTTGCCCACCGGTCCGGCGCCGGTGAGGGTTTGCCCTGTGATCATTTCGATCACTGCATCCGGGCTTGTCTTGGTTCTGTCGACATCGCCGGCGACGACGCCGTGGCGGATGACGACGATGCGGTCTGCGACCTGAAAGGCCTGCTGCATGATGTGGGTGATGATGACGACACCGATGCCCTGGCTGGCGACATGGCGGATCATGTCCAATCCCCGCCGCGTCTGTTCGACCCCAAGTGCGGCGAACGGCTCGTCCAGCAAGAGGAGCTTGCCACCCCAATGGGCAAAACGGTTGAGCTCGATCGCCTGCCGCTGGCCGCCGGACAGATGCTCGACCTTGGTGCGCATGGAGGGAATGCGGGTGCCGGCACTGGTCAGTGCCTTGGTCGTGATTTCCTCCATCGCACGCTCATCGAGGAAGGGGATGCCCGCGATCTTGCGGGTGATCTCGCGGCCCATGAAGAAATTGGCGACGACGTCCACATTGGTGCAGAGAGACAGGTCTTGGTAGACCGTCTCGATGCCGGCTGCCTTGGCCTCGGCAGGCGTCTTTGCCTCGAACTCTTCGCCTTCGAAGAGCATCTGACCTGACGTGGGTTGCAGACCACCCGAGATGATCTTCACAAGCGTGGACTTGCCTGCGCCGTTGTCGCCAAGAAGGGCGACCACTTCGCCCTTTCCGATCGAGAAACTGATGCCCTTGAGCGCTTCGATCGCGCCGAAATTCTTGCGGATATCATTCAGGACAAGCAGTTTTTCGGTCATTCGACAGTCCCCTTCTCTGAAGTCTCGAACATCTGGCCGAAGCGCGGCGACAGGACGCCGAAAACGGCTAGCGCGGCTGCACCTCGGAGTGCCGAATGCTGGCAGTCACTGGCGACGACGACACGTGGATGCGGGCGGTTGGTGCGGGCGGAAACCGAATTGCTCAGGCCGTCGGCCAGTGCGGCAAGCCGCTCGATCAAAGACTGCGGCGCCAGGCCACCGAGCACGACAGTCTCTGGATCGAAAAGGTTTTCGATCGTGCGGATGGCATTGCGAAAGATCGGCGCGATCTCGCGGACCCATTCGGCCTCGGGCAGGCCGCGCCGAGTGAAGGCCTCGAGCGAAAGATAGCGCTCAAGGCAGCCATTGTTGCCGCAGGGGCAGGGCTCGCCATCCGGAACGGCGGGGATATGGCCGATTTCGCCGGCATTGCCCCAGGCGCCGCGCATCACTGTCCCGTCATGCATCATCGCGCCGCCAAGGCCGACGCCGAAGAACAGGTAATAGTAATCCGAAATCTGTTGGCCGAGACCGTAGAGCTGCTCGCCGAGCGCCGCTGCCGCCATGTCGTTTTCCATAAAGGCCGGCAGACCTGTCGCCTCTGTGAGGCGGGAATTGATGTCGACGTCTTTCCAGCCGGTCATCGTTGTCGGGCCAACGAAGCTGATGGATTCCACGTCGAACGGCCCGGGCAAAGCCAGTCCGGCGCCCAGCAGGCGGCCGCGGCATGGGCTTGCCTTGAGTTCGTCCACCATCTCGCCAATCAGAGCGAAGGCTTCGTCCGGCGTCGGGTTGGACGCGCTGCGGTGGCGGCTCTCGACGACATCACCGCGCAGATTGACCAAGGCAACGTCGATGCCAAGCGGCGTCAGGTGAACGCCGACCGCATGCCCACCCTCCGGATTGACGGTCAGCTTCGAGGGCGGAATACCGCGGCCCCGAGGCTTTTCGCGCACCGAGACGATGAGCTCTTGTTCTTCGAGTTCCCGGACAATGGTAGAGACAGTCTGTACGGTGAGGTGAACCCGTTCGGCAATTTCGCCACGCGTCGTCGGACCAGTCAGGCGGATCGCTTCCAAGACGATCCGTCTGTTGTAGGGCCTTCCGGATTCCTGGTTGGTACCGCGCAGCGCCATTTCGAATGTCTCCGAATGACGAAAGTGTGTCAGCGCTCACGTATTTAGTCAAATGGTTTTCAAAAAAGAAAAACGCGCGCGCGAAGGGCCCGATCGCGCTGACGTTGCAAAAGCTGATCTGACGGTACGCGCACTATCCGCGAAACTCTTAATGAGTTCGCCTCACCCTCGGAGCCAGGAATCATGACCAGCGCCTGATCAACTTGAGCACGAAAGCGTCATCCTCCGCTGGTAGGTTGCGCTATGTCACGGGGGTCATACCCGCAAGGCGGCCGGGTGGGCACGCCAAATGGTAGGCGTTTGGCAAAAGCCTATGCCGTCGCCTCCAACGGTTGAGCGAGGGGCGAGAATATCGCCCGGCTGCGATCGACCATGTATGACGCTGTATGCGAAGGGGCATCCCGGGCGAGTTGGATCACCGCTTCAAGGATGAACCTGACTTTTTCCTCGGAATGGAGAACGCTCAGATTGAGCCGGGTGAAACCCGGTTTCTCGATTTCGTTGCCGTTCCGGATCGATTGCCTGATCCGCTCCGAATGCTCGTCATCGATCGACAGGAGGCGGTGGACATAGGGGCCGGCGCAGGCGCAGCCGCCGCGTGCCTGTATGCCGAAGCGATCGGAAAGCATGCGGGTGATCAGCTGCTGATGCACATAGCCACCCTTTCCATCCCTGATGCGAAACGAAAAGATCGGCAGTCTCGACATGCTCATCGAGCCCAACAGCTCGATCTGGGGAATGCCCTGCCAAGCCTCGAATGCGCGCGCGGTGAAATTCTCGTTCAGGCTCGCAATTCTCTCGAGGCCGATTGCGTGCTTGACCAAGAAGGCGAGTGCAGCGCGGATATCGCCGATGACGTTGGGGGTTCCGGCTTCTTCGCGCGCTTCGATATTGTCGCTGTAATCGTGGCCCGTCGGGGAGACGAATTTGACGGTGCCGCCGCCTGGCCAAGAGGGTTTTGTAGTGACGACTGCATCGCGTCTGACCACGAGGATACCGGAGGCACCGGGGCCACCGAGGAATTTATGGGGCGATACGACGATGGCGTCGATCTCGGCGCCTTCAGCCGGTGTCATCGTGATTGGGATATAGGGACCTGCGCCGGCGAAATCCCAGAGGATCTTTGCGCCTGCCGATTTTGCGAGCCGGGTGACCGCTTCGATATCCGTCAGGATACCGGTGATGTTCGATGCGGCCGAAAACGAGCAGATCGTCAGAACGTCCCTGCTGTCCTTAAGAGCCTTTTCCAGGAGGATGAGGTCAGGGCCACCACCGCAACCTTCCTGAATTTCGATGATCTCAGCGCCGCTTTCCCGCCAGGGGAGGATGTTCGAATGATGCTCGTAGGGGCCGATGATGACCCGGGCGGGTTTGCCGGTAGTGACTGCATCCTCGACGCCGAGCAACTTGACCAGGCGGTTGATGCCGGCCGTTGCGCCGGATCCGGCAAAGATCACCGCATGGCGGCTGTCGGCGCCACAGCATTCGGCGATAGTGGCACGCGCTTCACGGCGCATGCGGGTCATCATCGCTCCGCAAAAGGACGCTTCCGTATGGCTGTTGGCATAGTAAGGCAGGACCTCTTCAAGAACGAAGGTTTCCACCTGCCGGAGCGCCCGTCCTGACGCCACATAATCGGCGTAGATGAGATCCTTCAGGCCGTATGGCCCGTCCACCTTGGCGGATGCGCCAATCATTCCCGAGGTCAGTGCTGCAATCGGATCTGCGACAGCCAGACTGCGACGAAATCCCTGAAGAGCAGTTTCGGGTTCGGTTCGTGGCATGCAGTCAGCCAGCTGGCGCATTGTCGATCTCCTTGACGAGTTGACTGCGATTATAAACTGAAGCAGGGTCTGAATTCTTCACCGTATTTTCGCTGATTTTGCCAGGAACTGTGTCAAATGATCGAGAAAGACCTGAATTTCGATGAAATCGATCTACGAATCCTCACGAGCCTGCAACGCAACTCGGCCTTGTCGCAGCGTGATTTGGCAGAGCATGTCGGACTTTCGCAAAATGCATGCTGGCGCAGGCTGCAGCGTCTGCAGGCAAGCGGGATCATCGGCAATGCCCGATCCGAGATCGATCTCGACCTGCTGGGCTTCGATCTGACGGTCATTGTGATGATTCGCACACGCCACCATTCCAAGGAATGGGCTGACGATTTTCGCAGGCATGTCGATCGCCTGCCGGAGGTGATCGACTTTTACAGGATCGGGGGAGATTGGGATTATCTGATCAAGGTCGTGACCCGCGGAATATCAGGGTATGACGCATTTTATCAGAAGCTCATCACGAATTTCGATCTCGCGACGGTGACGGGCTTTTTCGCGATGGAGGCGATCATTCGCAACCGTGCACTGGATCTCAGCCGAATGAACCGGTGAGACTTGGTTCGGTTTCCAGCCATATTTGGCGGCACAACCGATGGATTAACCCGCAGAATGTGCCTAGCCCACCCTAAAGCAGGCTAGGCGCTTTTTATCGTCGCTTAGAGAACCGAGACGTTTTCAGCCTTCGATTTACCGGTCTTGCGATCCTGTCCGACTTCGAAGCTGACCTTGTCACCTTCGCGAAGCGAGCCGCCGCGCTGCAGAGCAGAAACGTGAACGAACACGTCCTGGCCGCCATTCTCAGGCGTGATGAAGCCGAAGCCCTTGTCGTCGTTGAAGAATTTAACCGTACCTGTCGCCATGAGAAACCTGTTTCCTATGTAATCCGCGAAATTGCGATGGGCAAACTATAGCGCCACCGCTTCACTATCAACCCCAGCACCATGAACACCGTGATGCCCGGCCCGTATCAACGCCAAATTTTCTTGCCACCGACTACGCAAAGTATCTTAAGCATTGATATCTCTGGCGAGCAAGCCTGCCGCGACACCTAACTCCGTTATCTTGATCGGATATTGGTCGCATAGCGGGCAATAAGCCGTATAAACCAGGGGGTTGCCGCCGACCTGACGCTGTAAACGATGCTAGAATTTGAGGAAGCCCATGACCAAAAGCACGACGGTTTTCACCAATGCCAGGCTGGCGGAGGGCGTTCTGCGCGATATTCACGTCGAGTCGGGGCGGATATCTGCGATTGAAGCAGCAGGCTCGGTTACTCCTTCTGCCGAGGTCATCGACATCGGCGGCGAGTTGCTGGTTCCGGGTTTTGTCGAAGGGCACATCCATCTGGATACGAGCTTCTACGGCGATAAATGGATGCCGCATCGGCCCTGCACCAACGGTTTCGACGTGCAGGAGCGGGTCACCTTCCAGGCGGAGAACATGGCCGCCGCGGCGCCGATGGACAAGCGGGCCCGCGATCAGCTCGATCTCTGCATCGCCAATGGCACGCTTTCCATGCGCAGCCACGTGATGGTCGATGGTTCGGTCGGGCTGAAATCGCTGGAGACGGTCCTGGCGGTTCGCGAGGACTATAGGGATCTCATCGATCTCCAGCTGGTGGCCTTTCCCCAGAGCGGCATCCTCAAGAGCCCCGGAACGCCGGACTTGCTGGACGAGGCGATCAGGCTTGGTGCCGATCTGGTCGGCGGTCTCGATCCGGCCAGTTTCGACCGTGACGTCACCGGCCATCTCGATGTGGTCTTCGGCGTTGCCGAAAAGCACGGCGTCGATATCGACATTCACCTCCACGATGCCGGCAGCATGGGCGCGTTTACCATCGAGGAAATCTGCGCCCGCACGGTGGCGCTCGGCATGCAGGGCCATGTCGCGATCAGCCATGCCTATGGGCTTGGGGATCTCGGCGCTGATGCGGCGCGCAAAATTGCCGCAACGATTGCGAAAAGCGGCGTTTCGATCATGACCAATGCGCCGGGCAACCACAATTTCCCGCCGGTCGCTCTGTTGCGGCGAGAAGGCGTCACCGTGTTCAGCGGCAGCGACAATATTCGCGACAGCTGGTGGCCCTATGGCGATGGCGACATGCTGCACCGGGCGGAAATCATCGGCTATCGCTCGGGCTTCTATACCGACGAGGACCTGAAGGCAGTGTTCGATATCGTCACGTCTGAAAGCGCCAAGGCGCTGCGGATCGAGTCCTATGGTATCGAGATTGGCGCGAAAGCCGATTTCGTGACGCTTTCGGCTGCCAATATTCCGGAAGCGGTCGTTGCTTTCCCCGGCAACAGGCGTGTGTTCAAGGGTGGACGTCTCGTTGCCCAGGGTGGCAAACGGGTCTGATTCGCTTTGAGATCGGTGACGGAGGACGGCTTGAAACCGTAACTCCGCCGATCGGAATGGCGGGCATGGTGTTCTTCGTCCACATCATGATACCGGTCGAACAGCCGGAGTCGGACAGGCCTTTGCTATTACCGGAGGTCCTGACGCGAATTACCCTGCAGCTCGTTCGATACTGAGAGGAGATTTCATGACATTCAATGCCGAAACCAAGGGCGTTTACGCCATTGCCGCGACACCGTTTCATGAGGATGGTTCGATCGATTTCGATTCCGTCGATCGGCTGACCGATTTCTATGAGGAGAGCGGCTGCACCGGCATTACCATTCTCGGCATCATGGGAGAGGCGCCGAAGCTGGAGGCGGATGAAAGCCGCGCGATCATCAAGCGCGTGGTTTCCCGTGCCAAGGTGCCGATCATCGTCGGCGTGTCGGCGCCCGGTTTCGCCGCCATGCGGTCGCTCGCTCGCTCCTCCATGGACATGGGTGCCGCAGGCGTGATGATCGCGCCGGGGCAGGGCGCCAAGACCGACGACCAGACCATAAATTATTTTGCAGGCGCCGTGGAAGCGGTTGGTGAAGACGTGCCATGGGTGCTGCAGGACTATCCGCTGACGCTCAACACGGTGATCGCAACCAGCGTGGTCGCCAAGATCATCACCAACCATCCCTCCTGCCTGATGCTGAAGCATGAGGACTGGCCGGGTCTTGAAAAGATTTCCAGGCTGCGCGCGATGCAGAAGGCCGGAGAGTTGCGGCCGTTCTCCATTCTCTGCGGCAATGGCGGCATGTTCCTCGATTTCGAGCCGGAGCGCGGCGCCGATGGGGCAATGACCGGCTACGGTTTCCCGGATATGCTGACCGAGCTGGTCGAGCTTTTTGCTGCCGGCAAGCGCGACGAGGCGCATGATCTGTTCGATGCGCATCTGCCGCTGATCCGCTACGAGCAGCAGCTCGGCATCGGTCTTGCCGTGCGCAAGCACGTGCTCAAGCGCCGCGGCGTGATTGCCTCCGATGCGCAGCGCAAGCCAGCCCAGATGCTGACGCAGGCCGCCAAGGCAGAGGTGGACTATCTGCTCGCACGCCTCGCCAGGCACGACACGCGCGCAGCGCTCTGACATCGGAGGGAGTGGGATACGAGGCCCCACTCCTTCCTCCGCCCCATTTTCTTAAGGATGAGGCTGACTGCTGCCTATCGGCCGCGTTCCGTGATAGGTCTTGAGCCCGAAGATTCGGTCAGCGACGGAAAAACAGCATGCATTGCAAACTCATCGGCGTTCCCCTTCAGGATGGAGCATCCCAGCTCGGTTGCGAGATGGGGCCGAGTGCGTTGCGCACCGCAGGCCTTGCCGGCGCGCTCGCCGATCTCGGCCATCAGGTCAGCGATCTCGGCAATCTGGCGCTGCCGCCGGTCTCTGATATCACCCATCCCAACCCGGCGGTTCGCCGACTGCCTCAGATCGTCGCCTGGGTCGAACTGCTGACCAAGATCGCCCACCGCGAAAGTGCCGAGGGCATGCCGATCTTTCTCGGCGGCGATCACGCAATGTCGGCCGGCATCGTCGCGGGCCTGGCACGCACGGCGTCCGAAAAGCAGCGACCGCTTTTCGTTCTCTGGGTCGATGCGCATACGGATTTCCACACGCTGGAAACGACCGGCAGCGGCAATCTGCACGGCGTTCCCGTTGCCTATTTCACGGGGCAACCGGGGTTTGAAGGCTATTTCCCGCCGCTGACGCATCCGGTCGATCCGGCCAATGTCTGCATGATCGGCATCCGCAGCGTCGATCCGCAGGAGCGCTCCGCGATCAACAAGAGTGACATCACGGTGCATGATATGCGGGCGATCGACGAACATGGCGTGGGCGCCGTGCTGCGCTCGTTTATCGAAAAGGTCGAGGCCGCGGGCGGTCTGCTGCATGTCAGCCTCGACGTGGATTTCCTCGATCCGTCGGTCGCTCCCGCCGTCGGAACTACGGTGCCGGGCGGCGCTACGTTCCGCGAAGCGCATCTGGTGATGGAAATGCTGCATGACAGCGGTCTCGTCACCAGCCTCGATCTGGTCGAGCTCAACCCGTTCCTCGATGAACGGGGCCGTACCGCCACGCTTCTGGTGGACCTCACCGCCAGCCTGATGGGCCGCACCGTGCTTGACCGCCCGACCCGGCGGTTCTGACCGCTCGTCAGATCAGCATGCTGGCGCCGCGGTCGAGATAGGTATCGAGGAACTGGTCGAGACGCGGATGGCGCGGCTTGGCAAAGACCTCCGAGGGCGGGCCGGAAAACAGCAGCTTGCCGTGGTCGAGAAACGAGATCTGCTGGCCGACGGTGGCGGCAAAGCCGATCTCGTGGGTCACGACAACCATCGTCATGCCTTCATCGGCCAGATCCCGCATCACTTTCAGCACTTCGCCCGTCAGTTCCGGGTCAAGTGCTGATGTCGCTTCGTCAAACAGCATGATCTTCGGCTCGAGTGCCAGGGCGCGGGCGATGGCGACCCTCTGCTGCTGACCGCCGGACAATTGCGACGGGTAATGGCCGGCGCGGTTTTCCAGGCCAACCTTGCGCAGCTGTGCCATGGCCTTTTCCTCGGCGTCTGCCTTCGACAGCTTCCTGACGATCTTCAGGGCTTCGCTGACATTGCCGAGCGCCGTCATGTGCGGCCAGAGATTGAACTGCTGGAAGACCATGCCGGTTTGCGCGCGCACAGCGCGGATCTGCGCCGGAGGCAGTCGTTCGCGCATTCCGTCGGGCTTTTCGAAAAAGCCGAGCGCCTCGCCGTTGATTGTGATCATGCCGCTGGTTGATTCCTCCAGAAACGCCAGGCACCGCAACAGCGTGCTCTTGCCCGAGCCGGAAGGGCCGATCAGGCAGGAGACCTTTCCCTCGGGTATCTCGAGATTGATATCCTGCAGAACGGTCGTCTCTCCGAACCGCTTGACCAGGTTGCGGATGGTGATGGCGGGTAGGGTCATGCTTTCGAAAACCTCAAACGGGAAAGCCGGTATTCGGCGGCGCGGCCAAGCCGGTCGGTCAGCTCGACAAGTGCCCAGTAGACGACAGCGAGAATGAAGATCGCTTCGAGATAGGCGTATTGCTGCGAGCCGATGGCGCTGACGGTGGCCGTCAGTTCCGGCACGGTGATGATCGACAGAACGGCGGATTCCTTCAGCAGGATGACCGAAAGGTTGACCGCCGGCGGCAGCACGATCAGTGCCATTTCCGGGATCTGAATGCGGCGGATCGTCTGCAGGCGCGTCATGCCGAGGCAGGCGGCAGCCTCCACATGGCCGGTTGGCACGGCGGCAAAGCCGGCTCGGAAGATCTCGCTGTAATAGGCGGCGCTGTAGACGGTCAGTCCGATGACGCCGCAGGGGATCGGGTCCAGCATCAGGCCGACGAACGGACCGCCGTAATAGAGAAGAAAGATCTGGATCAGGAAGGGCGTGCCGCGCAGCACTTCGACAACGGAGCCGAGGACGGCGTTGGTCGCGAACCCACCGAAGCGGCGGGCGGTTGCCACGAGAAAGCCGATGACGACGCCACCGGCAATGCCGGCGATCCAGAGCAGGAGCGTGACGAACAGCCCGCTGCCGAGTTCGGGCAGCTTTTCGATGATGACCTGAGGATTGAACATCATGCGGAGGTCCTCGCCATGGATCTTTCCGCGTATCGACCGAGCAGAGCAATCGTCGAGCAGATCACGAAATAGACCAGTCCGGCACTCAGAAAGATCGGGATCGGCTGGTAGGTGCTGGAGGCCAGATCCTGCGCCATCTTTGTCAGCTCGATAATCCCGACGACCGACACGAGCGACGATGCCTTGAGGATCATGATCGATTCGTTGACCAGCGTCGGAAGCGTCAGCCGCAGAGCGATCGGCACCTGGATACGCGCAAAGATCTGCAGCGGATTGAAGCCCGTCACCTCAGCTGCCTCGATCAGGCCTTTCGGCACGCTGGAGAAGCCGCCGCGCAGGTTTTCCGCCTGATAGGCGGCGGTGCATAGCGACAATCCGATAATCGCCGCGACAATGCTCGGCACGTTGAGGCCAATCGCCGGCAGCAGCGTGTAGATCAGCAGCAACTGGACGAGCAGCGGCACGCCGCGGAAGAAGCTGACGAACAGCCTTGCGGGTGCGGAGTAGATCGCCTTGCCGGACAGGGTCGCGGCCGAAAGCAGGATCGCGATCACGAACCCGATCACAATCGAGACCAGGCTGATGCCGATGGTCGACAGCGCCGCCTGCAGAAGAAGCGTGAATAGTTTGAACGTCATCTGTCGTCACGTCTCGCCCGGGGGATGCGGCGGGCGGATGGAGCAGTGGGTGAAGCGGGCAGGACACGACCTGTCGTATCCTGCCCGTTCGCAAGGTTTGTTAGAACGCAGGTTCTTTCACTTCGTCCGGCGTATCGAACGTTGTGCCGAACCACTTTTCCTGCAGCTTGGCGAGGCGCCCGTCCTTCTTCATCTTGATGACTTCGGAATTGACGTATTCGACGAGGCTCGCGCTGTCGGCGTCCTTCTTGCCGATGAAGCCGAAATAGGCCTTCTTGCCGAAGGCGGGCGTCACCACTTCGAAGACGCCGGCGCGCTGCTTTGCGACGAAGGCAATGTTCGGCAGCGAATTTGCGACGGCGACGATACGGCCGGCAGCCAGATCCGCGTAGGCGTCGTTGAAGGAAACGTATTCGCGGGCGGTCACCTTGGTCGGAAGAGTCTCGGAATATTGCTGCAGCTGAGCAAGCTGCGCGGTCGCCTTGCCGGCGCCGACGGCCTTGCCGGCAATGTCTTCAGGCTTGGTGATCGATGTATCGCCGGCTTTCTTCAGGATGGCGACGGTGGCTTCAGCGATCGGCGCGGTCATCTTGAAGCGTTCCAGGCGTGCCTTGGTGATGGTGGCAGGGCCCGCGACGAAATCGAACTTGCCGGCTTCCAGCGCCGGGAAGACGCCATCCCAGGGAAGCTCGACCCATTCGATCTTGACGCCGAGATCCTTGCCGAGTTCTGCGAAGAAATCGACGTTGAGGCCCGTATGCGTGCCGGCATCGATAAAGTCGAAAGGAGCAAAGGCGGTTTCCGTGCCGACCTTCATGACGCCGGCCGCCTTGATGCGGGCAAGCGCGTCATCTGCGGCATGGGCGGAAAACGCCGTGGTTACGAGAAGTGCGGCGCCGACGGCGGCCTTCAGCAGGTGTCTCTTCAGCATTGGTGATGTCTCCACGTTATCGGCATACGCGTGCCGATGGCTGTTCCCGTTTATTGGCTCGGCGGAGTGAACCGGCAAAGCATGGAACAAATAGACAGAGCTTCCGAAACAGAGTCAACGCGGTTTCGCACTGCAATATAGGCTAGGTAAGTGCGAAGATAGCGATCGATCAGCCGATCGCGAGCGCGTCTTTCAAGCCGAGACCCTGCTTCTCCTGGAGGTCGAGATCAGCCTCGATATGATCGATATGGTGCAGCATCAGAGCGGCTGCCCGGTCGCCATCGCCGTCCTTGAGCGCGTCGAGGATCGCGAAGTGCTCGCTGTGGCCGCAGCTCGACACACCTGATCGGCCGTAAAGCGCGATCACCAGTGAAGAGCGGGCTATCAATTCGTCCATGAAGCGCTGGAGAATGGCATTTCCGGCGACCGAAGCCAGCATCAGGTGGAAATCTCCCGATGCCTTGATCTCGGCGCGGCGTGCGGCCGGACCGCGCTCGGTCATGTAGCGCTCTTCTTCCTCAAGCTGGCGCCGGAACTGCTCGATGTCGTCAAGCGTGATACGTTCGAGCGCGGCCGCGACGATGCCGGGCTCGATCAGCCGGCGCGAGGCAAAGATCTGGCGTGCTTCGTCCGGCGACGGATTGGAGACGAAGGCGCCGCGGTTTCGCTCGGTCTTTACCAGGCCTTCGAAGGTCAGCATCTGCAGCGCGGCGCGGGCGACGGTGCGACTGACATCGAACAGCGAGCCGACTTCGGCTTCCGAAAGCTTGGTTCCCGGCGCCAGGCGACGGTCGATGATCGCGTTGCGCAGCGCTTCGCGTATCGCCATAGACCGGTCTTCCGGCGTCGTCTCGCTGAGAATGATCTGCTCGCTGATACTCATCACCACATCCCGTTAATCTCCATTACTCCAGACAAATAGAGATTGCCAGAACGGATGTCTTCGATCCACGGCAAGGATTGCATACGATTTGCGCATGGGATCGGCATCGATCGCATGATTTTTGCGCACTGCACGCAAAACTCATTTCTGACCGGATTGAAGTTCCAGCAGTGCCAAAGGCTTAGGGAAACTGGCACGGCGGATGCATCTCATTTCCCAAGCAGGGAGCCACGAATGAGCAAAGCCGCCGAAATCGATATCGCCTCCGTCACCAAGACCTATGGGACGACGACGGCGGTCCATGCGATCAGTCTCAAGATCCCGGCCGGCACCTATTGCTGCCTGCTCGGCCCGTCCGGCTGCGGCAAGACGTCGACGCTGAGAATGATCGCCGGACACGAGAGCATCACGTCGGGCGACGTGCGGCTCGGCAACACGGTGGTCACGGATCTTCCGCCCGCCAAACGCGGCACGGCGATGATGTTCCAGTCCTACGCGCTGTTTCCGCATCTCGATCTCGTCGACAACGTCGCTTTCTCCCTGAAGATGAAGGGCGTCGACAAGAATGTCCGCCGTGCCAAGGCGATGGACCTGCTGCGGCTGATGCAGATGGAAGGCTATGCGACGCGCCGTCCGGCCCAGCTTTCCGGCGGTCAGCAGCAGCGCGTGGCGCTGGCGCGTGCGCTCATCACCGATCCCGAAGCCCTGTTGCTCGATGAGCCGCTTTCGGCGCTCGATCCGTTTTTGAAGATCCGCATGCGCGCGGAGTTGAAGAAACTGCAGACCTCGCTCGGCATCACGTTCGTGCATGTGACCCACAGCCAGGAAGAGGCGATGGCGCTTGCCGATATCATCGTCATCATGAACGACGGCCGCATCGAGCAGGCGGCTCATCCGCGCGTCGTGTTTGAGAAGCCGGCGACGGCCTTCGTCGCGAAGTTCATGGGTGACCACAACGTCATTTCCGGTCGCGTCACCAAAAGCGCGGGCCAGGAACTGATGCTGTCCGTGCCGGCCGGTGCCGATTTCCTTGCCGTCGGCGATAATGGCGAATTGACCGATCAGGCCGATATCGCCATCCGCACCGATCATGTCCGGATCGGCCAGCCGTCCGAGACGGGCCTCGGCTTTACCGGCTCGATCACCAATTTCGAATATCGCGGTTCCTCAGTGAAGCTGTCGGTCAACGGCGCCGGCGTCGAGGATTTTACCGCGATCCTCTCCGACACCGATTTCTTCGCCAATCCGGTCAAGGTCGGAGAGGCGATCCCCCTCTGCTGGGGCCGGGAGGACGCCATTGTCCTCGGGCGCCTCAAGCACTGATCCCGCTCACAATAATCAACTAGAGGAGAACATGGGAATGACTGAAATCCAAAAGGGCGCAAAGGGACTTTCGCGCCGCTCGCTGCTGAAGACCGCATCCGCCGCTGCCGGCCTTGCCGCTGGTTCGGGCGCCATCACCGGCTTCCCGACCATCTGGGCGCAGAACCCGATCACGATCCGCCAGTTCGGTACCGGCGTTTCGAACCTCAATGCGATTGCCGAAAAGTGCAAGGCGGATCTCGGCATCACGCTCGAGATGACCGCAACGGACTCGGATGCAGCTGCCCAGCGCGCCGTCACGCAGCCGAACTCCTACGACATTGCCGACATCGAATACTGGATCCTCAAGAAGGTCTATCCGGCCGGCGTCATCCAGCCGATGGATGTGAAGAAGCTGAAATATTACGACAAGGTCGTGCCGCTGTTCAAGAACGGCAAGCTGAAGCCGGACAGCGTGATCGCCCAGGGCACGGCGCCGCATACGGTCGGCTTCGTCGAAAAGGCGGGCGACAAGAAATTCGCCAAGGAAGAGACCCAGTGGTTCACTATGATGCCGACGATCTACAATGCCGATACGCTCGGCATTCGTCCGGATCTGGTCGGCCGTGAAATCACGACCTGGGCCGACATCATGGACCCGAAGTTCAAGGGCAAGACGTCGATCCTGAACATCCCGTCGATCGGCATCATGGATGCCGCGATGATCATGGAAGCCATGGGCAACATCAAGTATGCCGACAAGGGCAACATGACCAAGGCCGAGATCGATGCGACCATCGATTTCCTGATCAAGGCCAAGCAGGCGGGTCAGTTCCGCGCCTTCTGGAAGTCTTTCGACGAAAGCGTCAACCTGATGTCGTCGGGCGAAGTCATCATCCAGTCGATGTGGTCGCCGGCCGTTGCCGCTGTCCGCTCCAAGGGCATCGCCTGCAAATATCAGCCGCTCAAGGAAGGCTATCGCTCGTGGGGCGGCGGTCTCGGTCTTGCCGCGCATCTTTCTGGCGCCAAGCTCGATGCGGTCTATGAATATATCAACTGGTACACATCCGGCTGGGTCGGCGCCTACCTCAACCGCCAGGGTTACTATTCCGCCGCCATGGACACTGCCAAGGAACACATGTCGGCCGACGAGTGGGGCTACTGGATCGAAGGCAAGGCAGCAAAGGGCGATATCGTCGCGCCCGATGGCAAGGTCATGGAAAAGGCCGGTGCGGTTCGCGATGGCGGCTCCTTCGAGGAACGCATGGGTCATGTGGCCTGCTGGAATTCGGTGATGGACGAGGACCGCTACATGGTTCGCCGCTGGAACGAATTCATCGCGGCTTAACGGCAGTACGACAGGTTCCCTCCCCCTTGTGGGGAGGGTTAGGGAGGGGCCTTTCTTCAAAACCCCTCCCGGCCTGCCGGCCACCCTCCCCACAAGGGGGAGGGGGACTTGCGGAACCGCTCCATCTTTCGACGAAGGCAGGAAACACCGATGGCGACGATCACATCCGCGGACGCGGTGAAACCGGAAATGCCCAAAGCCCGCAGCTTTCGCATCCCGCTCGGCCTCGTTTCCTATCTGCAGGCGACGCCGCTGACGCTGATCCTTGGGTTCTTCCTGGCGCTTCCGATCCTGATGATCGTGATCGTCAGTTTCTGGGACTATGACTTTGCCCAGATGTATCCCGACCTTTTGACCATGAACTATGCGGAAACGCTCGGATCCTGGGTCACCTGGAAGACCTATCTCAACACGCTGAAATTTGCGGCGATCGTCTGGGCGATCACGCTGTTCGTCGGATTCTGGGTCGCCTATTTTCTGGCCTTCCACATTCGCACCTCGGCGATGCAAATGGTGCTGTTTCTGGTCTGCACCGTGCCGTTCCTGACATCCAACATTATCAGGATGATTTCGTGGATCCCGGTTCTCGGGCGAAACGGGTTGATCAACAGCGCGCTCGTCAGTGCCGGCATCGTGCCGGAGCCGATCCAGTGGCTGCTTTATTCCGACTTCGCCGTCGTGCTGGCCATGGTGCATCTCTACACGCTGTTCATGGTGACGCCGATCTTCAACACACTGATGCGGATCGACAAATCGCTCGTCGAGGCGGCGCGTGACGCCGGCGCAACGTCCTTTCAGATCCTCACCAATGTCATCATTCCGCTTGCCAAGCCCGGCATGGCGATCGGCACGATCTTCGTGGTGACGCTGGTGATGGCCGACTTTTCCACCGTGCAGGTCATGTCCGGTGGGCAAAGCGCGTCGGTGGCGCTGATGATGAAGAACCAGATGTCGCTGCTGCAATATCCGGCTGCTGCCGCCAACGCGGTGGTTCTTCTGGTCCTCGTTCTCTTGATGGTCGCGGGCATCCTGCGCATCGTCGATATCCGCAAAGAACTGTGAAGATGGGGGAGCTTTGAGATGCACAGCGACAAGCGCGGCCGTGAATTCTATTTCCTCGCCCTATTCTTCGCCATCTTCGTGCTGTTTCTCTACGGCCCGCTGTCTGCGGTGCTGATCCTGTCGTTCCAGGGACCGAACGGTGGCCTGACGTTCCCCTTGAACGGCGTTTCCACCCGCTGGTTCGTCAACCTGTTCGAGACCCAGGCGGTCGGCGATTTCGGCGGTTCGTTCCGCCGCTCCACAGCGCTCGGGGTGATGGTGATGATTGTCACGGTCGTCGTGGCGCTTCTGGCTGGTCTTGCCTTTCGCCGCAAGTTTGCCGGTGCGACGGCTCTCTTTTATCTGGCGGTCGCCAGTCTCGTCGTGCCGTCGATCATCGTCTCGCTCGGCATCGGTGTCGTCTTTCAGCAGTTCGGGCTCGAACCGTCCTGGTACACGTCTGCCTTCGGCGCGCATCTGACATGGACCCTGCCGTTCGGCGTGCTGATCATGTTCGCGGTGTTCAACCGCTTTTCGCCCGCCTATGAGGAGGCTGCGCGCGATCTCGGCGCCTCGTCCTGGCAGACTTTTTCCAATGTCGTGCTGCCGATGATCGCCCCCAGCCTTATCGGCGTCGGGCTGTTCGGCTTCACGCTTTCCTATGACGAGTTTGCCCGCACGCTGATGACGGCTGGCACGTACAATACGCTGCCGCTCGAGATCTACGGCATGACCACTAATGTCACGACGCCGGTGCTCTATGCGCTGGGGACGGTGACGACGGTGTTCTCGTTCCTGGTCATTGCCGGAACGCTCGGCTTGATCGTCTATATCAACCGTCGCCGCCTGCGGAGCTGATCCCACACGATGCGCATTCTGATCGTCAATCCCAATACAACGGCCAGCATGACGGCGACCGTCGCCGACAGCGCCGCCCGCGTCGCCAATTCCGATACGCAGATCCACGCCGTCACATCGTCCATGGGGCCGGTGTCGATCGAAGGCTATTACGACGAAGTGTTTGCGGTCCCCGGCCTTTTGGTCGAGCTTGCCAAGGGCGAAAAGGCCGGTGCCGACGCGGCGATCATCGCCTGTTTCGATGATACGGGGCTCGATGCAGCGCGGGCTCTCGCAAATATCCCTGTTATCGGCATCTGCGAAGCGGCGGTCTCTGCCACTGCTTTCATCGCGCAACGGTTCACGATCGTGACGACCATGGAACGCTCGCGCCTGCCGCTCGAACATCTCGTCCATCGCTATGGCATGTCCGGCCGCTGCAAGGTGCGGGCCGCCGATATTCCGGTTCTGTCGCTGGAAGACCCGACATCCAATGCGCGCGAGCGTCTTCGCGCCGAGATCGCGCTAGCCTTGAAGGAAGACAAGGCCGAGGCGATCGTGCTCGGTTGCGCCGGCATGGCCGACCTTACCGCCGAGCTGCGGGCCGAATTCGGGGTGCCGGTCGTGGATGGTGTCGCGGCTGCCGTCAAACAGGCGGAAATGCTGGTGGCACTGGGGCTTTTGACGGCTAAAAACGGCGGCTATGCAACGCCGGTCAACAAGCCGTATGTCGGGCTTCTCGAGGGTTTTGCGCCTAGCAGGCTTGCGGCGCGATGACAGGCTCAGCCGTCGTCCGGACGCTGGCACTTTCGGAGCTTGAATGCCTTCTCGACTGGGCGAGAGCGGAAGGCTGGAACCCCGGGCTTGCCGATGCGGCCACCTTTTATGCCGCGGATCCCGATGGTTTCTTCGGCTGTTTCGTCGATGGCGTGCTCGCATCAGGCATTTCGGCGGTGCGATACGGCAGCGATTTCGGGTTCATCGGCCTCTATATCGCGCATCCCGATTTTCGTGGGCAGGGTATGGGCCGGCGCGTATGGGATGCTGGCATGGCCCATTTGGAGGGGCGCACGATCGGTCTCGATGGCGTTGCGGAGCAACAGCAGCATTATCGCAGCATGGGGTTCGAGCCGTTCTACGAGACTATCCGCTGGAGTGGCCGCCTCAGAGGTACCACCGTCGCCGGCGTGACCGATGCCAGCGTCGGTAATTCGCCGGCTATCATCCACTACGATGGCAACGTCTTCCCGCAAGTCCGCAAGGCGTTTCTTTCCGAGTGGCTGAAGCCGCCGAGGTCGACGAAGGTCCTGATTGATGATGGAGAGATCAGAGGATATGGCGTCTGCCGCAAATGTAGCGACGGGTTCAAGATCGGTCCGCTTTTCGCCGAGGGTGCGACCGAAGCCGTCACGCTACTGGAAAGCCTCGTCGCGGAAACCGGAGGCGAGACCGTGCATATCGATGTGCCGGCGCCGCAGCAGGAATTTTCGGACTATCTTTCAGAAGCCGGATTCCAAAAAGGTTTTACGACAGCCCGAATGTATCGCGGCTTGCCGCCGTCAGCGCAGACATCCGATGTCTTCGGGTTCACGACGTTGGAACTCGGGTAGAATCCGGGAAGCGCAGCTCGGCGGTCTTGTTGCCTGGCACGTTCTCCGCAGCATCCAGCGACGTGCGGATGCGGATTTTGCCGACGTCGATCACATGACGCATCGCAGACATCGCCTTTTGCGGATCGCGGGACGCGATGGCATGGGCGATGCGCAGATGGTTGGAGGCGACTTCGTCGATCATTTCCGGCGACGCGGCCGGTGACGACAGCTGGAAGGAAATCGCCAGTGCCGCCTCGATCAAAGCGCTTGCCGAACGCATGAACGGATTGCCGGACATGCGGGCGATGGCCAGATGGAATTCGAGATCCACGTTGGCGATTGATTCCGGCGTGTGGTTGAGATTGTCGAATTTGGCAGCGATCGCGTAAAGCGAAACGATGTCATCGCTCGTTGCCCTCAAAGCCGCCGCCGCCGCCGCTGCCGGCTCAAGCGCGGTGCGCATTTCGGCCAGATGCTCGATGAACTCGTAGTCGAGGCTCGTCTCGAAACGCCAACTCAAGACATCCGCGTCGAAGAAATTCCAGCTTGAACTGTCGAGGACGCGGGTACCGACCTTCGCCTTGGCTTCGACCAGCCGCTTGGCAGACAGCGTCTTCATCGCCTCGCGCAACACCGTGCGCGATACGCCGAACCGTGCGGAAAGCTCGGTGTCGCCGGGCAGGAGAGAGCCTTCGGGGAACGTGCCGGAAACGATCCCGCGGCCAAGCCCAGCGACCACCGTTGCGTGGTTGCTACGGCGCTTTCGCCCGTTAATCGTCGTTTCCAGCAAACTCAAACTAGATCTCCTTAAGCCGACTCTCGGCCAATCGCCGGTTTGAATACCAGATGATACCGCGCTGCAACACAATGAACACGAAAAGGAGGATGCCGATGACGATCTTCGTCCACCAGGACGACAGGGTTCCGTCGAAGACGATGTAGGTCTGGATCAGTCCCTGGATAAGAATGCCGACGAATGTGCCGGCCACAAGCCCGACGCCGCCGGTCAAAAGCGTGCCGCCGATGACGACAGCTGCAATCGCGTCGAGTTCGACGCCGACGGTCGCCAGCGAATAACCCGACGAGGTATAGAGCGTGTAGGCGATGCCGGCGAGGCCCGACAGGAAGCCTGACAGCGCATAGATGCCGATCGTCGTGGAGCCGACCGGAACGCCCATCAGTTCCGCCGACTGGATATTGCCGCCGATCGCATAGACATTGGCGCCGAACCGCGTCCTTCCGGCAATGAAGCCGCCGATGATGAAGACCAGCAGCATCAGGATCGCAAGTGCGGTCAGCCGCCCGCCGCCGGGAAAGCGGAAATAGAAGCCCTGGATCGCGTCGATCATCTCGTGGCTGATCGGCACCGACGCCGTGGAGATCAGATAGGCGGCGCCGCGTGCCAGAAACATGCCGGCCAGCGTCACGACAAAAGGCGGAATGCCGAGATAACGGATCATCGCCCCCATCAGGCTGCCAAACAGGGTGGAGATGACGAGAACGGCCAAGAACGCGGTGAGGGGGTGCAGGCCGAGCGAGCCGACGGCCACGGCGACAAAGACGCTTGTGAAGGCGATGACCGAGCCGATCGAGAGATCGATGCCTCCTGACAGAATGACGAAGGTCATGCCGACAGCGGCGATGCCGAGAAACGCATTGTCGGTCAGCAGATTGCCGATCACCCTGGTCGACAGCATGTTCGGAAACTGCAGGATGCAGAGCCCGTAGGCTATGACGAAAATTGCCAGCGTCGTGACGAAGGGAAGGTTGCGGGTGTGGATCATCGTGCCGCTCCTTCAACCTTGGAAACAGGTTTCTGACTGGGTTTTGGCTGCGACCTCAAGAAGCCGAGCATGGTGATGACGGCGGGTGATTGCAGTGTCAGCACGATGATGATGATGCCGGCCTTGATGATGAGGTTGAATTCCGGCGGGAAGCCGGAAACGAGAATGCCGGTGTTGATCGACTGGATGATCAGCGCGCCGATCAGCGACGCTGTGATCGAGAAGCGGCCGCCGTTCAGCGATGTGCCGCCGATGACGACCGCGAGGATCGCATCGAGTTCAAGCCAGAGGCCCGCATTGTTGGCATCGGCGCCGCGGATATCGGCGGTCACGATCAGGCCGGCGACTGCGGCACACAGGCCCGAGATCGCATAGACGAAGAACAGCAGGAAGCGGGCCTTCACGCCGGCAAGCGTTGCGGCACGGCGGTTGATGCCCGTTGCCTCGATCAGGAAGCCGAGCGCCGAGCGGCGGACCAGCAGGCCGACGAGAAGGCCGGTGCCGAGCCAGAGAAAGATCGGGATCGGAATGCCGGCGAAGGAACCGGATCCGAGCGCCGAAAACGTGTCGTCATTGAAGGTGAGGATGACGCCCTCTGTGATCAGCTGGGCAATCCCGCGTCCCGCCACCATCAGGATCAGCGTTGCGATGATCGGTTGGATATCGAGGAGGGCAACGAGAATGCCGTTCCAGAGACCGCAGACGAGGCCGATGCCGAGCGATACGACGATGACGACCGGGATCGGATATCCATCGGCGATCAGCGTTGCGGCAACGGCACCGCAGATGGCGATGACGGCGCCGATCGAAAGATCGATACCGCGCGTCGCGATGACCAGCGTCATGCCGATGGTCAAAAGTGCGACCGGTGCGGCGCGCACCAGAATGTCGATCAGGCTGCCATAGACCCGGCCGTTCTGGACCGAGATCGTCAGGAAGCCGGGCGCGATGGCCGTAATCATGCCGAGGATAATCGCAAGCGCGATCAGCTGCGGCGCAAGTCGCTTGAGGCGACGGGTTATCGGGTTCATCAGGCGGCCTCCGTCCGGTTCGGTGCGGCAATCGCCTGCATGATATTGTCGGCGTTGACGTCGCTGCCGGTGAGTTCCGCCACGTGGCGGCGGTCGGAAAGTACAATGACCCGGTGGGCGATCGCTGTGAGTTCCTCAAGTTCGGAGGAGATCACCACAAGCGACATGCCTTCGGCACAGAGCCGCTCGATCATTTTCAGGATTTCCGCGTGGGCACCGATATCGATGCCGCGGGTCGGTTCGTCGAGGATCAGAAGCCGTGGTTCCGTCGCCAGCCAGCGGGCAAGGATCGCCTTCTGCTGGTTGCCGCCAGACAGGAACTTGATCGGACGCTCGGCGTCGGCTGGGCGAATGTCCAGAGATTTGATAAAACCTTCAGCCAAGGCCCGGCGCTCGCGCGACGAGATGGGCTTTGCCCAGCCTTGACGGGCCTGCAGTGCCAAGGCGATATTGTCGGCCACGGAAAGATCGCCAATGATCCCGTCCGTCTTGCGTTCTTCCGGACAGAAACCAAACCCGTTGGAGATGGCCGCGACCGGCGAGGAGAGGGCGATCTCCTTGCCGTCAATGCTGGCTGTGCCGCTGTCTGCACGGTCGATGCCGAAAAGGAGGAAGGCCGTTTCGCTGCGGCCAGACCCGAGAAGTCCGGCGACGCCGACGACTTCGCCCGGGCGTATGTCGAGATCGAACGGGGCGACGCTGCCGCGTTTTCCGTAGCCGGCGAAACGAATGGGCGCCTCGCCGGTCGGGGCGATGGTTTCTTCTTGGGCCTGATGCTCTCGGGTAATGTCCTGCAGCTCACGGCCGAGCATCATCGAGATGAGTTCGAGACGCGGCAGTTCGGCCAGCGCCCGGCTTCCCACCAGCCTGCCATTGCGCAACACGGTGACCCTGTCGGCCACTGCATAAACCTGGTTCAGGAAGTGGGTGATGATGATGATGCCGAGACCTTGTTCGCGCAGCCTGCGCAGCACGACGAACAGCATTTCGACTTCCTGGCTGTCGAGACTTGCGGTCGGCTCGTCGAGAACAAGCACCTTGCCGGAAAGATCGACGGCACGGGCAATCGCGACGATCTGGCGGATCGCGACGGAATAGGAGGAGAGAAGCGCATCGACGTCGATATCGAGGCCGTATCTCGCGAGAAGCGCTTTCGCGCGCCGACGCATCTCGCGTCGGTCGATGAACCCGAAGCGGCTTGGTTGGCGACCGAGGAACAGGTTTTCGGCCACCGTGAGGTTTTCTAGAAGATTGACTTCCTGATAGACGGTGCCGATGCCGAGCGCCTGCGCTTCCGCGACGTTGGCCGGCGTCACGTCTTTGCCATCCAGCCGCATCTCGCCGCGGTCACGCGTGTAGACACCTGTCAGGATCTTGATCAACGTGGATTTGCCGGCGCCATTTTCGCCAAGCAGCGCGTGGATTTCGCCCCGCTGCAGCGTGAAGTCCACGCCCTCAAGCGCGGTGACGCCGAGAAAGGATTTGCCGATGCCCCTTGCTTCCATGAGCGGGTCATCGAGACGTTCCCGGTTTGTGGCGGAGAACGAATTTTCTGAGGAAGTCTGTATGTCTGTCATGCTCCAGCCCGCATAAGTGGAGGCCGGGACAGCTCTTGAAAAAGCTGCCCCGGTTGAAAACTGCCCGGCTCGGTCGAGAGCTAGATCGGGCGGCGGGAGATCAGTAGCCGAGGCCCTTCTTGGCTTCGTACACCTTCATCGGGTCATCAGAAGCCGTGTACAGCTTCGATTCTGTCTGGATCCACTTTGGTGGTTCCTTCTTGTCCTTCAGGTAGGCTTCGAGTGCGTCGAGCGCGGGGCCTGCCATGTTCGGCGTGAGCTCCACAGTCGCGTTTGCTTCACCCTTCGACATAGCCTGGAAAATATCCGGAACGGCGTCGATCGAGACGACCTTGATGTCGGTGCCCGGCTTCAGCCCGGCTTCCTTGATGGCCTGGATCGCGCCGACGGCCATGTCGTCATTATGAGCGTAAACGGCGCAGATGCCCTTGCCGCCGCCTTCTGCCTTGATGAAGCTTTCCATGACTTCCTTACCCTTGGTGCGGGTAAAGTCACCGGTCTGCGAACGCGCGATCTTGATGTTCGAATGCGAGGCAATAGCCTGTTCGAAACCCTTCTTGCGGTTGATGGCAGGTGAGGAACCGGTGGTTCCCTGCAGTTCCACGACCTTGCAGTCCTTGGAGCCGACATCCTTCACCAGCCAGTCGCCTGCAACCTTGCCTTCAAAGGTCTGGTCAGAGGTGACGGCCGTCAGGTAGAGATCTTTCGGTGCATCGATTTCGCGGTCGAGAAGGATGACAGGGATCTTTTCTTCCTTGGCTTCCTTCAGGACTGCGTCCCAGCCGGTGGCAACGACAGGTGCGATCAGGATCGCATCGACGCCCTGGGCGATAAAGCCGCGGATTGCCTTGATCTGGTTTTCCTGCTTCTGCTGCGCATCGGCAAACTTGAGGGTGATGCCGCGCTTTTCGGCCTGCTGCTTCGTCACTGTCGTTTCGGCAGCGCGCCAGCCGGATTCAGATCCGATCTGCGAGAAGCCGATTGTCAGGGATTTTGCGGAAACGCTCGAAGCCAGGCATGCGGTAACAACGGCGGTAGCCGCCCATAGTGCTCTCTTCATCTTAAATCCTCCCAGAGATGATAAGAAAACTGACGGTCGAAGGTTTGGCATATAATCATACTTTTGCAAGACGCAAAATTGCGAAAAATCACGCTTTCGAAACGCGATTTTGCGAGATCCTCATTTATCTATATGATTCCACTCGCTATTTAGAATTCTCCCTTGTTTACGATGATGGCACTCTGAAGCCATCTCGTTCTTGACAGTACGTCCCGTTATCCAATAGTCGTATTAATGACGCATCGGATCGTGATCTGATGGGAGGGGTTGGCGCGGTTTCGGGAGACACTGCGCTTCAATATTATCAGACTTATCGGATGGCAGGGCATATGTTGCGAATTCTTCAGGTTGCGAGCTTGTCTGGCGATGTTCAGGTTGTCGCCTGGAGCGGAGATACTCCGCGCGTCGTCAATGGCGTTTCCTCAACCTACGAGCTTGCCCAGAAGGCCATTGCAGCAGGCCTTAGCCTGGCGCAGCAGATCGAAGCACTCGGGCTTGGTGATGAAGTCGACCTCGACGTTGCCGCGCAGAGCGGACGTCTTGGTCTGCCGGTCTCGCATCCCGATCCAGCCCATTTCATCGTTGCCGGCACCGGCCTCACGCATCTCGGTTCCGCCGATGGTCGCGACAAGATGCACAAGGCAGCGCAGTCGGAAGAAAAGCCGACCGATTCCATGCGCATGTTCCTGATGGGCGTCGAGGGCGGCAAGCCGAAGGATGGCGAAGTCGGTGCGCAGCCGGAATGGTTCTACAAGGGCAATGGAACGCAGCTGCGCGCAACCGGCGAAGATCTCGTTTCTCCCTCGTTCGCGCTCGATGGCGGCGAGGAGCCGGAACTGGCGGCGATCTATCTGATCGGCCCCGATGGTACGCCTTTCCGTCTTGGCTTCTGTCTCTCCAACGAATTTTCCGATCACGTGACCGAGAAGGGCAACTATCTCTGGCTTGCCCATTCCAAGCTGCGCCAGGCAGCGCTCGGACCGGAACTTCTAGTCGGCGAGCTGCCTGATCATGTCGAAGGCACGTCGCGGATCCGTCGCGGTGACGAGGTGATCTTCGAAAAGCCGTTCCTGTCGGGCGAAGCGAACATGTCGCACTCGATCGCCAACCTCGAATACCACAATTTCAAATACGACCTGTTCCGCCAGCCGGGCGATCTGCATGTCCATTTCTTCGGCACGGCGACGCTGTCGGTCTCGCATGGCATCAAGACCGAAGCCGGCGATGTGTTCGAGATCGATGCGGCGCCGTTCAAGCTTCCGCTCGTGAACCGTCTGGCTGTGGCAGCGGAAACGCCTGTCGCGATCAAGGCGCTCTGAGGTGGCCATGACCCCCATTCGTCTCGCTATCGTCGGACTTGGCAAGATTGCCAGGGACCAGCATCTCGGCGCAATCGAAGCGACCGACGGGATCGATCTCGTCGCAGTCGCCAGCCGCAACGCCTCGCTCGAGAATGTCGCGTGCTTTGCCGATATTCACGAGCTGCTGGCCTCCGGCGTCGAAATCGACGCCGTCTCTCTCTGTACGCCGCCCCAGGGCCGGTTCGAGCAGGCAAAGGCAGCGCTTGAAGCCGGCAAGCATGTAATGCTCGAAAAGCCGCCGGGCGCGACGCTTTCGGAGGTCTTTGCGCTGGAAACGCTGGCGAGAGAAAAAGGCCTCAGCCTGTTTGCAACATGGCATTCCCGCGCTGCCGCGGCTGTCGAGCCTGCAAGGGCGTTGATCGCCGAGCGGACGTTGAAAAGCGTTTCGGTCGAGTGGAAGGAAGATGTTCGCCACTGGCATCCGGGTCAGGCGTGGATCTGGGAGCCGGGCGGTCTCGGCGTTTTCGATCCCGGCATCAATGCTCTGTCGATCGTCACGCGGATCATGCCCGAAACGTTTCATCTCGTGCGCTCCGAACTGACCTTCCCGGCCAATCGTGCAGCGCCGATCGCTGCAAGCCTTGCCTTCGAAACGAAAAGCGGCTTGCCTGTGGCGGCCGAATTCAACTGGCGTCAGACGGGGCCGCAGACCTGGGACATCCGGGTCGAGACCGAAGAGGGCACGATCGTCCTCACCCACGGCGGCAGCCGCCTGATCGTCGACGGCGAGGCGCAGATCGTCGAGGAAGATCGCGAATATCGCAATCTGTATCGGGATTTCGTGGCGCTCGTCACCAAGGGTGACAGCGATACGGATTTCTCACCGCTGGTGCATGTGGCGGATGCCTTCATGCTTGGCCGGCGCATTGAAACTGAAGCATTCGAGGACTGAAGATGAGCAATTCGGAAAACGCGCCCTCAAGTGAAATCGCCGAAACCGGAGAGCGCCGCCAGGACGCGCGTAAGCTGCGGTCGCGCGCCTGGTTCGACAATCCTGACAATGTCGACATGACCGCGCTCTATCTCGAGCGCTACATGAACTTCGGTCTCAGCCAGGCCGAACTTCAGTCGGACCGGCCGATCATCGGCATCGCCCAGACCGGTTCGGACCTGTCGCCGTGCAACCGCCACCATCTGGAGCTTGCCAACCGTCTGCGCGAAGGTATTCGCGAAGCGGGCGGCATCGCCATCGAATTTCCGGTGCATCCGATCCAGGAAACCGGCAAGCGCCCGACCGCGGGCCTTGACCGCAACCTGGCCTATCTCGGCCTTGTCGAAGTTCTCTACGGTTACCCGCTCGATGGCGTCGTGCTGACGATCGGCTGCGACAAGACCACGCCAGCCTGTCTGATGGCCGCTGCCACCGTCAACATTCCAGCCATCGCCCTGTCGGTCGGCCCGATGCTGAACGGCTGGTTCCGCGGTGAGCGCACCGGTTCCGGCACGATCGTCTGGAAGGCACGCGAACTTCTGGCCAAGGGCGAGATCGATTACGCGGGCTTCGTGAAGCTTGTCGCGTCTTCGGCACCATCCACCGGCTATTGCAACACGATGGGTACGGCAACGACGATGAACTCGCTTGCCGAAGCGCTCGGAATGCAGCTGCCGGGTTCGGCCGCAATCCCGGCTCCTTACCGTGACCGCCAGGAAGTTTCCTATCTCACCGGCCTTCGCATTGTCGAAATGGTCAAGGAAGACCTGAAGCCTTCCGACATCCTGACCAAGGACGCTTTCATCAACGCTATCCGCGTCAACTCGGCGATCGGCGGCTCGACCAATGCGCCGATCCACTTGAACGCGCTCGCCCGCCATACCGGCGTGGAACTGACGGTCGACGACTGGCAGACCTATGGCGAGGAAGTTCCGCTTCTGGTCAATCTGCAGCCAGCCGGCGAATATCTCGGCGAAGACTATTACCATGCCGGCGGCGTTCCGGCGGTTGTCAACCAGCTGATGACGCAGGGCCTCATCAACGAAGATGCGATGACGGTGAACGGTAAGACGATCGGCGACAACTGTCGCGGTGCGATCATCGAGGACGACAAGGTCATCAAGCGTTACGACGAACCGCTGAAGGCACGCGCCGGCTTCCGCGTTCTGCGCGGCAACCTGTTCTCTTCCGCAATCATGAAGACCAGCGTTATCTCGCCTGAGTTCCGCGAGCGTTACCTCTCCAATCCGAACGATCCGGAAGCCTTCGAAGGCCGTGCGATCGTGTTCGACGGTCCGGAGGATTATCACCACCGCATCGACGATCCGTCGCTCGAGATCGACGAGCATTCGGTTCTCTTCATGCGCGGTGCCGGTCCGATCGGTTATCCGGGCGCTGCCGAAGTCGTCAACATGCGCGCTCCCGATTACCTTCTGAAACGGGGTATCAGCTCGCTCGCCTGCATCGGTGATGGACGCCAGTCCGGCACGTCGGGCAGCCCGTCGATCCTCAACGCGTCTCCGGAAGCGGCAGCAGGTGGTGGTCTTGCACTTTTGAAGACCGGCGACCGTGTGCGCATCGATCTCGGTCGCGGCGAAGCCAACATCCTGATTTCGGATGATGAGCTTGCACAACGTCGAAGCACTCTGGACGCCGAGGGCGGCTATCGCTATCCGAAGCACCAGACGCCGTGGCAGGAAATCCAGCGCGGCATCGTCGGGCAGATGGAAACCGGCGCGGTTCTCGAACCGGCTGTCAAATACCAGCGCATTGCGCAGACCGAAGGTCTGCCGCGCGACAATCACTGACCTGAAAAAGGTCGTGAGGGGAGGCGGGGAGCCTCTCCCGGATAATACGGCAGCTTAATTGTGAGCTGCTTGAAACGGAGGAGTTACTTATGAAAATTTTGAAACTCATGACTACGGCTGCAATTTTCGCAGGTGTCGCTCTCGCGTCGCCTGTGTTTGCTGCAGAGAAGGGTCTCGTCGGCGTCGCGATGCCGACCAAGTCTTCCGCCCGCTGGATCGCCGATGGCGACAACATGGTCAAGGTTCTGAAAGAACGTGGCTATGACGTGGACCTTCAGTATGCTGAAGACGATATCCCGAACCAGCTGTCGCAGATCGAAAACATGGTCACCAAGGGTGCCAAGGTTCTCGTGATCGCATCGATCGACGGCACGACACTGTCCGACGTTCTGCAGCAGGCTGCCGATCAGAAGATCAAGGTCATTGCCTATGACCGCCTGATCCGCGAAACACCGAATGTCGACTATTACGCGACCTTCGACAACTTCCAGGTCGGCGTTCAGCAGGCAACCTCGCTGGTAAAGGGTCTCAAGGCCGATACCGAAAAGGGCCCGTTCAACATCGAACTGTTCGGCGGTTCGCCGGACGACAACAACGCCTTCTTCTTCTATAACGGTGCGATGAGCGTCCTTCAGCCGCTGATCGACAAGGGCACGCTCAAGGTCGGCTCCGGCCAGACCGGCATGGACAAGGTCGCGACCCTTCGTTGGGATCCGGCAACTGCCCAGTCTCGCATGGACGCCATCCTGTCCTCGACCTATTCCGACAAGAAGCTGAACGGCGTTCTGTCTCCCTATGACGGTATCTCGCTCGGCATCATCTCGTCGCTGAAGGGCGTCGGCTACGGTTCCGGCGACATGCCGATGCCGATCGTCTCCGGTCAGGATGCGGAAGTGCCTTCGGTCAAGTCGATCATCGCCGGCGAACAGTATTCGACGATCTACAAGGACACGCGCGAACTCGCGAAGGTCACCGTAGACATGGTCGATGCTGCCATGAACGGCAAGGAACCGGTTGTCACCGACACCAAGACCTATGACAACGGCAAGAAGGTCGTTCCGTCCTACCTGCTGAAGCCAGTTGTCGTCGACAAGACGAACTGGAAGGTCCTCGTCGATACCGGCTACTACCAGGAATCGCAGCTCAAGTAAGTCTCTGGCCGCGCGGCGCAAGCGTCGCGCGGCTTCCTATTCCAGGAGTTCTCATGCTTGATCCTGTATTGTCGGCGGATAAACCGCCTATTTTGGAAATGCGCGGCATTTCAAAAAGTTTTGGCGCCGTTAAGGCGCTTTCGGACGTGAGCTTTACCGTCAAGGAAGGCGAGATTCACGCCCTTGTCGGCGAAAACGGTGCCGGCAAGTCGACGCTGATGAAGGTGCTTTCGGGCGTGTACCCGCATGGTTCCTACGAAGGCTCGATCCTGTTCGACGGCGAGGAACGCCACTTCCGCGACATCAACGATTCCGAAAAGCTCGGTATCATCATCATTCACCAGGAGCTCGCGCTCATCCCGCTGATGTCGATTGCCGAGAACATCTTTCTCGCGAACGCGCCATCCAAGTACGGAGTGATCGACCGCGATGCTCGCTACATCCGCACGAAGGCCCTGCTCGCCAAGGTCGGTCTCGTTGCCGAGGTGCCCGAAACCCTCATCACCAACCTCGGTGTCGGCAAGCAGCAGCTGGTCGAGATCGCCAAGGCACTCTCCAAGGACGTGCGCCTGCTGATCCTCGACGAGCCGACCGCTTCGCTCAACGAAACCGACAGCGCAGCCCTGCTCGAACTCCTCAAGGAATTCCGCCGCAACGGCATTACCTCGATCATGATCAGCCACAAGCTGAACGAGATCTCGGAAGTTGCTGATCGCATCACCGTGCTGCGCGACGGACGCACCGTCGGCACGCTCGACTGTCACGAAGGCCCGGTCGACGAGGACGAGATCGTCCGCCGCATGGTCGATCGCGATCTCGAAAGCCGTTACCCGAAGCGCGAGCCGAAGATCGGCGAGGTGATCTTCGAGGTCGACGACTGGTCCGTCCACCATCCGCAGCATTCGAACCGCAAGGTGGTCAAGAACGTGTCCATGAAGGTCCGGGCCGGCGAAGTCGTCGGCATTTCCGGCCTGATGGGATCCGGCCGCACCGAGTTCGCGATGAGCGTGTTCGGTCGCGCCTATGGCCGCGATATTTCCGGCACCGTGAAGATCCATGGCAAACCTGCGGATACCTCGGACGTGCACCGGGCGATCAAGGCGGGCCTCGCCTATGTCACCGAAGACCGCAAGCATCTCGGGCTGATCCTGTCTGAGGACATCCGCAAGAATGTCTCGCTCGCGCATCTGGGCGGCGTTTCGTCACGCGGCGTGATCGACGACATCCGCGAAATGAAGGTTGCCCAGGAATTCCGCGACCGTATGCGGATCCGCAGCCATAACGTCTACCAGGAAACCGGCAAGCTTTCCGGCGGCAACCAGCAAAAGGTCGTGCTGTCCAAATGGCTGTTCACCAACCCGGACATCCTGATCCTGGACGAACCCACACGCGGCATCGATGTCGGCGCCAAGTACGAAATCTATTCCATCATCAACGAACTTGCGGATGCCGGTAAGGCAGTCATCGTGATCTCGTCCGAAATGCCCGAGCTCATCGGCATCTGCGACAGGATCATGGTCATGCACGAGGGCGAATTTGTCGGCGAAGTCGCCGGCGAAGAGGCAACGCAGGAAAATATCATGCGCGCTATCATGCGCCGCAAGGGGAGATAATTATGAGCACTCCGCAGGAAGCAATTACCGCTCCCAAGGCGGCGACAGGTTTCTGGAAGGAAAATCTTCGTGACTACGGGATGCTGATCTCGCTGGTCGTGATCGTCATCTTCTTCCAGGTCGCAACGGGGGGCGTTCTGCTGAAGCCGCTCAACATCACCAACATCGTTCTCCAGAACAGCTATATCGTCATCATGGCGCTCGGCATGCTGATGGTGATCGTGACCGGCCACATCGACCTTTCGGTCGGTTCGGTCGCCGGTTTCGTCGGCGCGGTCGCGGCGATGCTGATGGTGCAGTACAGCTTCGACTTTGTCACGGCGAGCATCATCTGCCTCGTGCTCGGTGGCGTGATCGGCGCAATGCAGGGCTATTTCGTCGCCTATTTCAGGATTCCGTCCTTCATCGTGACGCTTGCTGGCATGCTGGTCTTCCGCGGGTTCATGATCGCGGTCCTTAGCGGCCGGTCGATCGGTCCCTTCGACCCGACCTTCCAGAAGCTTTCTTCCGGCTTCATCCCGGAACTGATCTCCTCGACGGGCGGCCTTTATCTGACGTCCTTCATCATCGGCCTGGTACTGGCCGCCCTGATGGTCTGGCAGAACTTCAGAAGCCGCGCACGGCGTGTCGAGCATGGCGTCGAATCCGAACCGATGGCTTTCTTCATCGGCAAGAACATCCTTGTCATGGCTGCCATCGGCTATGTCGCCTACCTGATCTCGTCGCACCGCGGCCTGCCCAACGTGCTGATCATCATGGCCGTGCTGATCGTCGCCTACGGCTTCTTCACCAACCGCACGATCATCGGACGGCAGATCTATGCGGTCGGTGGCAATGCCCGCGCAGCCGAGCTGTCCGGCATCAAGACCGTGCGTCTGGTGTTCTGGACCTTCGTCAACATGGGTGTGCTTGCAGCGCTTGGCGGCCTCGTCGTTGCCGCTCGCCTCAACAGCGCGACCCCGAAGGCCGGCACGGGCTTCGAGCTCGACGTCATCGCGGCCTGCTTCATCGGCGGCGCCTCGGCTTACGGCGGCGTTGGCAAGGTCACGGGTGCCGTGATCGGCGCCTTCCTGATGGGTGTTATGAACAACGGCATGTCGATCCTCGGCATCGGCATCGACTATCAGCAGGTCATCAAGGGTCTGGTTCTGCTCGGCGCCGTCTGCGTCGACGTCTACAACCAGCGCCGTTGAGCCCTCGTCACAGACAGACAGCGAAAGGCGGGAGCTTCAGCTTCCGCCTTTTTTATTGCGACGCCGATGCGCTAAACCCTTATTGAAAGTAGGCGAGCGCCTACGTAATGAGGGCGGCAACACAGACATATTATTGCCGCGATCGGGTCGCCTTAGCTGCCCGGCTCGTTCGGGGAGAAATCCCCGGCAATGCTTCAACAACCGGCATGACCATTGATGTCCACAGATCAGCAGAAGACCGGCCTCCGCGAGACGTTTGAAAACTATCGCGGCTATCTCGTTCCCTTCATCATCCTCGTGGTCTTCGGCTTCACGACGTTTGCGATCTATGATCTCACCACCGAAGTCAGTTACGACGACGTGCTTGCAGCGCTTGCCGCCACGAAGGCATCGTCCATCCTTCTCGCGATCTTCTTCACCGCGCTGAGTTTCGTTGCCCTGACCGGATACGACCTCAACGCACTCTCCTATATCGGCAAAAAGCTGCCACCGGTGCCGGTCGCCATGACCGCGTTCAGCGCCTATGCGGTTGGCAACACAGCCGGCTTCGGTGCCTTGAGCGGCGGCGCGATCCGATTCCGCGGTTACTCGCGGCTCGGCCTCAGCCCCGACGATATCGGCCGGGTGATCGCCTTTGTCACGCTCGCCTTCGGGATCGGCCTGCTCGGTGTCACGGCGATAGCCTCGCTTGTCACGGCGCCTCGGATCGGCAGCCTGCTCGGCATCGGCGAGGGCTGGGTGCGCGGCATTGCGGTTGCGATCATCGTGGTGCTCTCAGTGCTTGTCGTGGCCGGCTGGAATGGCCGCGAAGTGGCATTGGGCAGGCTGAAGCTGCGGCTTCCCGATACGAAAACCTCGTCGCAGCAGTTCCTGATCACGGCGCTCGATATCGCAGCCTCGGCGTCGGTTCTTTACGTGCTTCTGCCGCAGACGGATATCGGCTGGCCGTCGTTCCTGGCGATCTATGCCACGGCTGTCGGTGCCGGCGTTCTCAGCCACGTTCCGGCGGGGCTGGGCGTGTTCGAGACGATCATCGTTGCGGCGCTCGGAAGCACTGTCGATATCGATCAGGTTCTCGGCAGCCTTGTTCTCTACCGGGTCATCTATCACGTGCTGCCGCTTCTGGTCGCGACGCTGTTCGTGATCGGCATGGAGGTGCAGCAGCTTTCCAACCATCCGGTCGCCTCGACGCTGCGCAAGCTCGAATTCCGTCTGGCGCCCCTGCTGCTTGCCGCATTCGCGATGATCGCTGGTGCAATGCTGGTGTTTTCGGGCGTTACACCGACGCCGGATTCGGATCTGGATTTCCTCTACAACTATCTGCCGCTGCCGGTCGTTGAAGGCGCGCATTTTCTGTCCAGCATTCTCGGCATCGTGCTTTTCGCGTCCGCCCGCGGTGTCAGCCAGAGGCTGGACGGTGCGTGGTGGACGGCGACAGCCTGCACTGCGCTTGCCCTGCTGCTTGCCTTCGTGCGTGCCGTCGCGGTGTTCGAAGCGATCTTCCTCGTCATCCTTCTGGCCGGCCTGTTGCTCAGCGCCCGGCAGTTCACGCGGCCCGCGTCGCTCATCCGGCAGGTGCTGACGCCTGCCTGGGTCGTGGCGATGCTGGTGCTGGTGGCCGCCGCGATCACGGTGCTTCTGTTTGTCTATCGCGAGGTGGAATACAGCCGGGAGCTCTGGTGGCAGTTCGAGTTTTCCGCAGAAGCGCCGCGCGGGCTTCGTGCGATCCTGGGTGTGGCCATCGTTGCCGGCACGATTGCGATTGCCAGCCTGCTTCGGCCGGCTGCGACCCGCACGGCGCAATCCACGCCGGAGGAACTGGAGCGGGCGATCTCGATCGTCCGTCAGCAGGACGTCGCCGATGCGAATGTCGTGCGCATGGCCGACAAGCGGTTGATGTTTTCCACAAACGGCAAGGCCTTCATCATGTACGGCATCCAGGGGCGTTCCTGGATTGCCTTGTTCGATCCGGTCGGCCCGGCGGAGGAAATCCCCGAACTGGTCTGGAGCTTCGTGGAAGAAGCGAGGGCTCAGGGCGGACGGGCCGTGTTCTACCAGATTTCGCCGGCACTTCTGCCTTACTGCGCCGATGCTGGCATGCGGGCCGTCAAGCTCGGAGAACTGGCGATCGTCGATCTGGAGCGCTTCGATCTCAAGGGAAGTCGTCTTGCGGGTCTGCGTCAGGCCGTCAACAAGGGGCTTCGCGAGGGGCTCGAATTCGACGTCATCGAGCAGCCGGATGTGATGAGTTCGATCGAGGATCTGCGCCGGGTGTCCGATACCTGGCTCGCCGCCCACGAGACACGCGAGAAGACGTTTTCGCTCGGTGCCTTCCAGGATGCCTATGTGGCATCCCAGCCGGTGGCGGTGCTGCGCACGCAGGGAAAGATCGTTGCCTTTGCGACGCTGTCGCTGACCGAAACGAAGCAGGAGGCAACCGTCGACCTGATGCGGTTTGCGCCGGATGCGCCCAGAGGCTCGATGGATTTCCTGTTCGTCCGCTGCATGGAATATCTACAGGCTGCCGGCTACAGGACCTTCAACCTCGGCATGGCGCCGCTTTCCGGCATGGCACAGAGGGAAGCCGCCCCTGTCTGGGACCGGATCGGCAGCGTGATCTTCGAACACGGCGAGCGGTTCTACAATTTCAAAGGCCTGAAGGGATTCAAAACCAAGTTTCACCCGCACTGGGAACCGCGCTATCTTGCGGTGGCAAGCGTCAGTCCTGCCATCGCGATGGTGGATGCGACGCTGCTGATCGGCGGGGGCTTGAGAGGAGTGGTCGGAAAATGATGATCTTATCCCGAATTCTCGCCGTCGGCATTCTGCTGGCCGGCACCGGTCTTGCCTCCGCTCAGCAGCCTGCTTCCGAGCAAACCGGTTCGCAGACGGATGACTACAAGACCGGAATGATCGCCTCGCCGCACATCTATATGCCCGGCGACAAGGATCTGAAGGCGATGGTCTTCCTGATCTCGAAGGGCGCAGGCTGGGGTGCCGAGGAAGAAAGCCAGGCCAAGGCGCTTGTCGATCAGGGGGCGGCGGTGGTCGGTATCGATTATCCCTCCTACATCGCGTCGCTCGCCAAGGATGACGGCGACTGTATCTACATGGTTTCCGATATCGAAGACCTGTCGCAGCAGGTGCAGCGCCGGATCGGCAATGCCAGTTACCGGCATCCGATCATTGCCGGCATCGGGGATGGCGCAGCGCTTGCGCTCGGCATGATCGCGCAGAGCCCGTTTGCGACGATCTCGAAAGCCATCGCAGTCGATCCGACGGCCGGCATTCCGCTCGAAAAGGTTCTCTGCACCCCCGCGACCAAGGAAAAGGCCGCCGACCGGACGATCTACGGCTTTACCGATGGAAAGCTGCCGGCCGACGTGACGATCGGCTTGACCGATGCGGCCGATGCCGCCGGCAAGGACCACGCCACCAGCCTCAAGGCCGGTTGGCCGGATCTTGAGCTCAAGGACGTATCCGGGCCTGCAACTGAAGCGCTCGCAGATCTCCTCGACACGGCGATTGAAGGTGATGGCAATAGCGATCAACTCGATCTGCCAGTAACGGTCCTGGACACGAAACCGACACTCGACACGATGGCGGTTGTCTATTCCGGCGATGGCGGATGGCGTGATATCGACAGCGAGCTCGGCGGTTATCTGCAGGCCCAAGGAGTACCTGTGGTCGGGGTGGATTCGCTGCGGTATTTCTGGAAGGAACGCACGCCGCAGGAAACGGCGGATGATCTCGTCAAGATCATCGACACGTACCGGCGCCAGTGGAACGTGAAAAACGTGGTGCTGATCGGCTATTCATTCGGAGCCGACATCCTGCCGGCGACCTTCAACGTCCTGCCGGCTGCGACCAAAGCGAGGGTGAAACAGATTTCGCTGCTGGCGCTGTCGAAAGAGGTCGATTTCGAGATTTCCGTTACCGGTTGGCTTGGTGTTGCCGGTGAGGGCAAGAACGGCGACAGCATTTCCGATATCGCCAAGATCGATCCGCATGTCGTGCAGTGCCTTTATGGTACCGACGAAGACGACGATCCTTGCCCGACGCTGAAACCGCAGGGTATCGAGACGGTCGGCATCGAAGGCGGACACCATTTCGATGAAGATTACGAGGGGCTTGGAAAGCTCATTCTTGAGAGCCTCCACAAGCGGCTGACCAAGTAGAAGCCGTTTTCCCGCGAAGAAATCACACTCCCGTGAGCTGGTTCGTGAGTTGGGGCTTGATTTCTGCGGCTCCCAAGATAAATCTCAGCGCACCAGGACCGGGCCCCTCTGGCAGTTCGCAGGAACTGTGATGTCGGACTGGATTGTTCAACTTCAGGTGCCTGGTGTTTGTGGGGGTCGTCACTCGACCTTGACGGCAATCGAATGGATAGCGGTGAATTTCCGCCCGTAATTCGTCGCCCCTCTCCACGACATGGGTGCTCCGTATTGAAAGATCGGGTACCAAATGATGGAATTCTTTACGCCGGAGGCACTGTCCGCCCTCGCGCAAGTAATCATGATCGACCTTGTTCTGGCGGGTGACAACGCAATCGTCATCGGCCTCGCCGCCGCCGGACTGCCCAAGGATCAGCGCGCCAAGGCGATCCTGATCGGTATCATTGCCGCCACCGTGCTGCGTATCGGTTTTGCGCTTGCCACGACCCAGCTTCTGCAGATCGTCGGCCTGCTTCTTGCCGGTGGTGTCCTGCTTCTGTGGGTCTGCTGGAAGATGTGGCGCGAGCTGCGCACCCCGCACAGCCATGAGGACGATGCCGAAAATGTCGTCTCGAAGGCCGTCGAGGAAGGCGAGAACGCGTCCGTCAGCGGTGCGCCACGCAAGACCTTCGCCCAGGCTGCCTGGCAGATCGTCATCGCCGACGTTTCCATGTCGCTCGACAACGTTCTGGCCGTTGCCGGTGCCGCACACGAACATCCCGAAGTGCTGATCTTCGGCCTCATTCTTTCGATCGCCTTGATGGGTATCGCGGCAAGCTTCATCGCCCGCCTGCTCAACAAGCATCGCTGGATTGCCTATGTCGGTCTGGTCGTCATCCTCTACGTTTCGCTGGAGATGATCTACCGCGGCGTTCTGGAAGTCATGCCTTACATCAACGGCTGAGTGCACAAGACCCTGCGGCGGTTTTTCCGCCGCGGGGTCCCTCAGGCAAAGCGGGCGCGCAGTCGCGTCAGGCTGGCCTGAACGGGCTTTGAAAGCCCAATGATCGCCCGTCTCGCGGCAGGCTCAACTGTTCTTGCGATGATCATCGCGACAGCCAACAATCCCCCAATCAACAAAGCCAGAATGGCGAAGCGATTGTCCGACGTGCCGAAATTGGCAAAGGCGGCATAGCCGATATTCTGATGCAGAAGGTAAAGCGGATAGGTCAGCCCGCCGAGCGAGATCGCGAGCCCTCTCTTGATCGGCAGTGTCGGCGCGTAGATCGCGATCGTCACGGCCGCAAGCGCCAGCGGCCCCATCGCGGCCAGGCCCGCGGTATTTCTCCCGAAACCGTACAGGGAAATGAATTCCGGCTCCGTTATGAACGGTGCAGCAATGGCCCAGCCGGCTGCGAGGCTGAGCACTGCAAAGCTTGCCCGGGAGTTTTCCAGTCGCGTCCGAAACAGCGCCAATCCGAAGGCAAAATAGCCTGAATACTGGGTGATCAGCAGTTTCTGCAGCACGACGCTTTGCAGCGCTGTCTCGTTCAGCACCGAAATGGCAAGCCAGACCGTGACGATGAGACGCCAGTGCGACTTCAACAGGCCTGTTGCGAGAGCGACGAAGATCCAGCCGTAGAAGATGATCTCGTAGGCGATCGTCCAGTATGCTCCGTCGAGGAAGGGTTGGCCGAATACGCGCGACAGGATCACGAGATGGGCCAGCCATTGCCGCACCGTCGGGGCACTGAGCGCCGGGACCGGCCAGATCGACAGGACGACGGCGGTGATGGTGGCGCAGACGAAGAATGTCGGCCAGAGCCTTGCAAACCGTCCAGCGGCAAAATCAAAGGCCGATCGACCTTCTGCCGACATCATGATGACGTAGCCGGAGATGGCAAAGAAGATTAGCAGGCCGATATCGAACCACTTGGCTATCGGCGCGAGCTCCGGAAAGCCGATCCCGGCGCCTTCTCCGGTGATCCGCATGCGAAAACCGTAGTGGAAGAACAGGACGAGCAGGGCCGAGACCAGCCGGAGCAGATCGAGGTTCAAGAGCCGCACAGGCTTTGCTTCCGTCATCACAGCCTCCCGGCAACCGCAACATCGCTACAGCGTATCGCGGCCGCGTTGGGAAAGCGTGAATGAGGCCGGCTGCTCTTGCCGCTTTACCGGAATGTGGCTCCCAGCCTCTATCGGGAAGTCCGTTCTCGTCTATAACCGATTGATCGCGGTTATCCGGAGCGGGGGGCTCATGACGGTTTTTCTTTGCAATGCCTGTAGCACATCCTATCCCGATCGTGGCGAACCACCCGCATCTTGCCCGATCTGCCTCGACGACCGGCAATATGTCCCGGCTTCCGGCCAGGCGTGGGTTTCCGCTGAAAAGCTTGAGCAGGGGCATGCCAATAGCTGGCTCGAACTCGAGCCTGGCGTCCTTTCCATCCGTACCGTTCCCGCGTTTGCTATCGGCCAGCGGGCGCTTCTGGTGCAGACACCGTCCGGAAACATTCTCTGGGATTGTATCGCGCTCCTCGACGACGCGACGAAGACGCTGGTCAAATCGCTGGGCGGGTTGAGCGCCATCGCGATCTCCCATCCGCACTATTACTCAAACATGCAGGATTGGGCCGAGGCCTTCGATTGCCCGATCTACATCCACGCTTTGGACAGCCAGTGGATCCAGCGTCCGTCCGATCACGTCCGCCTGTGGGACGAGGATGCGCTCGTCCTGTCTTCTTCCGCGACGCTTGTACATGCCGGCGGTCATTTCGCTGGCGGAACCGTGATGCACTGGATAGCGCGGGATGGGACAGGTGTGCTGCTCGCCGGCGATATCGTGCAGGTGACGCCGGGGGCCGACCGGGTTTCCTTCATGTGGAGCTATCCCAACATGATGCCGCTCAGCGCAGCTGAGGTGGCGGATGTCGCGGAACGGCTGGCGGCCTGGCCGTTCGAGCGGATCTACGGAGCCTTCGCCAAACAGGATATCCGCGGCAACGGCCAGGCGATCGTCGCGCGCTCGGCAAAAGACTATATCGCGCGGATTTCAGCCAGCGCAGGTTGACGCTCGTTCATCCATTCCGCGCTGGCTCTGATACCCCCCAGCGGGAAGACGTGGATCTGCTCGATCAAGCTTTGCGGGTTGCGGGCCTTGTAGTCGGCGATTTCAGTCAGGAATTCGGTCGGCTCGTAGGGTACCAGGAGTTTGGAGATGTCCATGGCCCGCTTCTGGATGACGCTGATCGACGGGCCGACACCGCAGGTGAGGGCGAATTTGATCAGCGTCTGAAGCTTTGTCGGTCCCGCGACGCCGAGATGGATCGGCATGCGGACGCCGGTTGCGGCGATGCGCTCCGCCCACAGGATCACCGGCCGCGAATCGAAGGCGAACTGGGTGACGATGGCAAGCTTCGCATCGGTGCTTTCGGAATAGATCTGCTTGAACTTCAAGGCTTCGTCGACAAGCTTTGTCGTGCCGTCGAGGTCGATATCCCTGTTGCCTTCGGGATGGCCGGCGACATGCAGGCGCTTGAAGTCGTGACGGTCGAAGATGCCGGTCTCGATCAGCTGCAGCGAACTGTTGAGAGCGCCAGCAGGACGCGACAGACCGCCGCCGAGGAGGAGCGCCTGGTCCACACCTGCCTCGTTGTGATATCGGCTTACCCAGTCGTCGAGCATGGCGCGGCTCTCGATGCTGCGGGCCGGAATGTGCGGCATGACCTCGAAGCCATCTTCACGCAGCCGTTTGGCCGTCTTCACCATATCGTCGATCGGTGTGCCATCGATATGGGCGATATAGACCCGGGTGTTTGCGGGAAGCAGCGTCGTGAAGTCGTCGATCTTGGCCGCGGTTCGCGGCATCACCTCGATCGAGTATCCCTCGACCAGGGACTTGAGCAAGGCGGGCTCCGGCGCTTTGTCCTGCTGCCTGCCTCTGAACAAGTTCAACAATGCCATGCCGCTACTCCCACCCTGCCACAATGACGCTCGCCGTTTTCCGGCGAGCTGGCAGAGGTTTCTTCTTGCATGACTTCTGATGCGAGAGATTTCTCTCTGCGTCAACTTCAAGCTCAATTCCGTGATAATGCCGACAGCTGCCGGCATTATCAGTGCATCTTAGGCGTTCAAGCGGCCGAGGCAGCCTTCTTCTTAGCAATACGAGCGCGGATCGATTCGACATCGGCGCGCGGCGTCGCCTTGAACAGGGTCTGGGTGTATTCGTGCTTCGGCGCGGAGAACACCTCTTCGCGCGTTCCGTATTCGACCGCCTCGCCGAAATACATCACCATCACCTCGTCGGCGATGTAGCGCACGACGGAAAGGTCGTGGCTGATGAAGACGTAGGTGAGGTTGAACTCGTCCTGCAGGTCGGCAAGCAGGTTCAGAACCTGTGCCTGAACCGAAAGATCGAGCGCCGAGACGGGTTCGTCGAGCACGAGAAGCTTCGGGTTCATCATCAGCGCACGGGCGATCGCGATGCGCTGGCGCTGGCCGCCGGAGAACATGTGCGGATAGCGGTTGTAGTGTTCCGGACCCAAGCCGACCTTGATCAGCATCTCGGTTGCGCGATCGCGCCGCTCGGATGCCGGCATCGAGGTGTTGATCGCCAGCGGTTCGCCGAGAACGTCGCCGATCTTCTGGCGCGGGTTGAGCGAACCATAGGGGTTCTGGAACACGATCTGCACCTTCTGGCGCATTTCTGATGTCAGGTGGCCCGGACGCGTATCCATCTTCTGGCCGTCGATGATCAGTTCGCCGGCCGTCGGTTCGTCGATGAAGGTGATCATGCGGGCAAGCGTGGACTTGCCGCAGCCGCTTTCGCCGACGATTGCCAGCGTCTTGCCGCGTTCCAGCTTGAAGGAGACGCCCTTGACCGCATGGACGGTCTTTTTCGGCTTCATGAAGCCAGCCGGCAGTTCGTAGTCGCGCTTGATGTCGCGCACTTCCAGCATGATGTCGGTGTTGGTCATATCGGTCATGCATTCACTCCCGAAACCTGGTCCGGATTGCCGTCGAAGAAGGCGGAGACGGTGGTCAGTCGGTCACCCGTCGCGTTTTCCGGCAGGGCTGCGAGAAGCGCCTTGGTATAGTTGCTCTGCGGGTTTTCAAACAGCGAAAGCACATCGGCTTCCTCCATCTTGCGGCCCTTGTACTGCACCACGACCCGGTCGGCGGTTTCGGCAACCACACCCATGTCATGGGTGATCATGATCAGGCCCATGCCGGTGCGGGTCTGCAGGTCCATGATCAGGTCGAGGATCTGCTTCTGGATGGTGACGTCGAGTGCTGTCGTCGGTTCGTCAGCGATCAACAGCTTCGGGTCGCAGGCGATCGCGATGGCGATCATCACGCGCTGGCACTGGCCGCCCGACATCTGGTGCGGAAAGCTGTTCAGCCGTTCCGCGGGGTCCGGCAGGCCGACCAGCTTGAACAGTTCGATGGCGCGGGCGCGGCGGGCTTGTCTGTCGAGGCCGAGGTGGATGCGCAGCACTTCCTCGATCTGGAAGCCGACCGTGAAGCAAGGGTTGAGGCTTGCCACCGGCTCCTGGAAGATCATCGCGATATCCTTGCCGATCAGCTTGCGACGATCGGCAGGGCTTAGTTTTTGGAAGTCCTTGCCTTCAAACAGCATGCGGTCGGCGGTGATCTTCGCCGTCCACGGCAGAAGCCCCATGACGGCCAGCATCGAAACGGACTTGCCGGAGCCGCTTTCGCCGACGATGGCGAGAACTTCGCCCTTTTCGACCGTGATCGAAACGCCGTCGACGGCCCGGAACCAGCCGGTCGCGGTTTCGAATTCAACGGTGAGATTGTCGATTTGCAGAAGCGCCATGATCAGGACCTCTTCAGTTTCGGGTCAAGCGCATCGCGCAGGCCGTCGCCCATCAGGTTGATGGCAAGAACGGTGATGAGAATTGCAAGGCCGGGGAAGGTGACAACCCACCAGGCGCGCAGGATGAACTCGCGTGCTTCGGCCAGCATCGTGCCCCATTCAGGCGCCGGCGGCTGTGCGCCCATGCCGAGAAAGCCAAGGGCCGCCGCATCGAGGATCGCGTTCGAGAAGGAGAGCGTCGCCTGGACGATGAGCGGTCCGGTGCAGTTCGGCAGGATGGTGCGAAACATCAGACGGATCGGACCGGCGCCGGCGATGCGGGCAGCGGTGACGTAATCCTTCGTCTTCTCTTCCATCACGGCCGCGCGGGTCAGTCGCACGAAATGCGGCTGCAGGGTGAGCGCAATGGCGATCATGCCGTTGGTGAGGCTTGGGCCGAGGATGGCGACCAGAACGAGCGCCAGAAGCAGCGACGGAAACGCCAGGATGATGTCCATTAGGCGCATGATCACCGTATCGATCCAGCCGCGATAGTAGCCCGCGATCAGGCCGACGAGAATGCCGCCGAGCAGCGACAGCGTCGTCACGAACAAGCCGATGAAAAGCGAATACTGTGCGCCGTAGATCAGGCGCGAAAGAATGTCGCGACCGACGGGGTCTGTTCCGAGAAGAAAGCTCCAGCTGCCGCCTTCGGCCCATACCGGCGGCCGCAGCACGGCGTCACGATACTGTTCGAACGGTGAATGCGGGGCAATCACCGGAGCAAGCACAGCTACGACGACGAGAGCGATGAAAACGAACAGGCCGATGACGGCACCGCGGTTTTCGGAAAAGTAGAACCAGAACTCCTTGAGCATCTGGCGGCGCATCTGCCCGGTCGTGACGATCTCTGGCGTCTTGGCGGTTATTGCATCTGCCATGGGATTTTTCTCCTTCTTATCTCGGCGGATCAGTGGCGGATACGGGGATTGATGAGGCCGTACATGAGGTCGACGATGAGGTTGACCGTCATGATGATCGCCGCGATCAGAAGCAGGCCACCCTGGATGACCGGGTAGTCGCGACGGAAGACGCTATCGACCATCCACTTGCCGATGCCCGGCCAGGAAAAGATCGTCTCGGTCAGGATCGCGCCCGCAAGCATGACGCCGATCTGCAAACCGATGGTGGTGATGACCGGGATCATCGCGTTGCGCAGCGCATGCACGCCGACGACGCGGAACGGCGACAGGCCCTTGGCGCGGGCGGTACGCACGTAGTCTTCGGACAGCACTTCCAGCATGGCCGAGCGGGTCTGGCGGGCGATGACGGCAAGCGGGATGGTGGCAAGCACGATCGACGGCAGCGCCAGATGGCTGATGGCCGAGGAGAAGGCACCCTTTTGCCCGGACAGCAGCGAGTCGATCAGCATGAAGCCGGTGACCTGCGGGAAGTAGAACATAAGCGAGATGCGACCCGAAACCGGGAACCACTGCAACGTGCCGGAAAACAGAATGATCAGCAGCAGGCCCCACCAGAAGATCGGCATCGAATAGCCGACCAGCGCGATGCCCATCAGGCCCTGGTCAAAGATCGAACCCCGCTTCATGGCGGCGATGACGCCGGCGGGAATGCCGAGCGCAACGGCGATGATCATTGCGCAGATGGACAGCTCGACGGTCGCTGGAAACAGCGCCCAGAACTGGTCGAGGATCGGCTTCTTGGAGACGATCGAGGAGCCGAAGTCACCCGTCAGCACGCCGCCGAGATAATCGAAATACTGGATGACCATCGGGCGGTCCATGCCAAGCTGGGCGCTGATCTGCGCATGCCGCTCGGGCGACATGACGCGCTCACCGGACAAGAGCATGACCGGATCGCCCGGCAGGAGCCGGATGAAGGAAAAGGCGATGATCGAGACCCCGAGGAAGGTCGGGATCAGCACGGCGAGGCGCCGCAGTAGCAAACCAAACATTGTAAGCCTTTGTGGAAGGGGCTCCGGTCGATTTCAGACCGTGTCAAGCCACGAACCGAGCCATTTCGGCGTCGCGCCGCATTTTTGGGCGTCTCATAAGAAAATGCCGCGGGAAACGCAACGCTCCCCGCGGCAAAAAGTTGTGATTAGGCTGGATTACTCAGCGATATCGACGGTCTCGAACGTAAAGTCGCCAAGCGGGCTCTGGGTAAAGCCGGTCACACCCTTTGCCATCGGGACGATAGCAAGCGAGTGATCGAGGGTTGCCCAAGGTGCTTCCTTCTTGAAGACGACCTGCGCCTGCTCATAGAGCTTGGTGCGCTCCGCCATGTCGGACGTGACCTTGGCCTTCTTCACCAGTTCGTCGAACTCCTTGTTGCACCACTGAGCGCGGTTGTTGCCGCCGACGGCGTCACAACCCAGCAGGGTATCGAGGAAGTTGTCCGGATCACCGTTGTCGCCGGTCCAGCCGAGCATGGCAGCACCGTCGCGGTCCTTTGCCTTCGAACGCTGCAGGTATTCTGCCCATTCGTAGGAAACGATCTCGACCTTGACGCCGATCTTGGCGAAATCGTCCTGGATGATTTCAGCGGCGCGGCGCGCGTTCAGCATGTAGGGACGCGAAACCGGCATCGCCCAGACCTTCATGGAGAGGTCCTTGACGCCAGCATCGGCCAGCATCTTCTTGGCGGCTTCGAGGTCGTATGTGTCGTCCTTGACGGAGTTGTTGTACGACCACATCGTCGGCGGGATCGGGTTGGTCGCAGGCGTTGCCATGCCCTGGAAGACGGCGTCGACGATCGCGTTCTTGTTGATCGCCTTGTTGAGCGCGATGCGCACTTCCGGCTTGTCGAACGGAGCCTGGGTCGTGTTGTAGGCGAGGTAGGCGATGTTGAGGCCTTCCTGCTCCAGAACCTGGAGGTTCGGGTCCGACTTCATCGACTGGACATCAGCGGCGTTCGGGAAAGGCATCAGGTGGCATTCGCCGGCCTTGAGCTTCTGGTAACGAACGGCAGCGTCGCTGGTGATCGCGAAGACGAGGTCGTCGATCTTCGGAGCGGTGCCCCAGTAATCGGCGTTCTTCTTGAAGCGGATGATGGCATCCTGCTGGTAGGCGACGAAGGTGAACGGACCAGTGCCAACCGGGTTCTGGTTCAGCTGTTCCTTCTTGCCGTCCTTGTCGAGGCTGTCTGCGTATTCCTTCGACAGGATCGAAGCGAAGGGCATGGCCAGGTTGGCGAGGAAAGGTGCTTCCGGACGGTTCAGGGTCATCTTCACGGTCAGGTCATCGACCTTTTCGATCGACTTGATCAGCTTCGGGAAGCCCATGCCGTCGGCATATTCCCAGGAAGCGCCGTTGATGTACTTGTTCCAGGCGTTCTTCTCGTCGATCTGACGACCGATGGAGAAGATCACGTCATCGGCATTCAGCGCGCGCGTCGGGGTGAAGAATTCCGTGGTCTGGAACTTCACGTTCGGGCGCAGCTTGAATGTGTAGACGGTGCCGTCGGACGAAATGTCCCAGCTCTCGGCAAGACCGGCTTCCGGCTGCGTCGTGCCAGGCTTGAACTCGAGCAGGCGGTTGTAGATCGGGTGGGCCGAAGCGTCGAACGTCGTGCCGGCGGTGTACATGCCGGGGTCGAAGCCTTCTGGCGAACCTTCGGAGCAATACACGAAGGTCTTGGCGTTCGCAGCGCCTGCGAAAATTGTTGCCGACAGCAGGGCTGTGGCAAGGGCGAGCTTGTATTTCATATCGGTCTCCCAATGACCTTGAGCCGGCTAACTGCCAGGCTAGGCCGTGTTTTGAATTTGATGATACGCTTACGTGCGCGTCAATCCTGCTTGTGTGTCTCACCTCCTGGTCGCAAATCTTTTGTTTGCTGACCGTATTCTTCAGTCTTCGACGGATCTCCGATACCTTTTCGGCACTCAACCCACGTTTTCTCGAATTGACGACGGATTTCCAAGTATTCGGCTTTCATGAGCATGAACTCACGGCGTCGGCCTTATTTACGCAAAATTGTTATCGTCTTCTGCGGTATCCTTGGTCTTCCTGTGACGTCGGGCGCGAGCATAGCGATTATGATGCACTTGTCGAGATACCAAGTTTCACGCGTTGCGTTGCCGAGCGCGGCGTGTTGATTTTTTCAGCCGCGCTTATTTTTTAAGCTGCCGGTCCATTGTTATTGGGCGGGAAACGGTTAGGGTTTGGCGCCTTCAGGACCGAATGCTTGATCGAGGCGCATATTATGACGACCGTAAACTCCAATCTTCCCCACATCTTAACTCTTATCGACCGCAAGACCGAGGTTTTCCGGGAGCTGTCCGACCGCGTCTGGGAGACGCCGGAAACCTGCTACATGGAAACCCTGTCCGCGGCAGCGCATCGGGAAATGCTGGAAACGCAAGGGTTCCGGATCACCGATAACGTGGCCGGCATTCCGACCGCGCTGATCGGCGAGGCTGGGGAAGGTGGACCGGTGATTGCCTTTCTCGGGGAGTTCGACGCTCTTGCAGGGTTGAGCCAGAAGGCGGGCGAAACCGCTTACGATCCGATCACTGCCGGCGCAAACGGCCATGGCTGCGGCCATAATCTTCTCGGTTCCGCCTCGCTTCTTGCCGCAACGGCTCTCAAGGATTGGCTCGAAGCCAACGGAACGCCGGGACGCGTGCGCTATTACGGCTGCCCGGCGGAAGAGGGCGGGGCTGCCAAAGCGTTCATGGTGCAGTCCGGCGCATTTGAAGATGTCGATATCGCCATCAGCTGGCACCCCAGCAATTTCGCAGGCGTCCAGCGCGAGACATCGCTTGCCAACTGCCGTGTCGATTTTACCTTTACCGGGCGTGCGGCGCATGCCGCGGCGGTTCCGGAGCTTGGCCGCAGTGCGCTCGATGCCGTCGAGTTGATGAGTGTCGGCGTCAACTATATGCGCGAACACATGCCATCCGATTGCCGCATCCACTACGCGGTTCTCGACAGCGGCGGCATTTCGCCGAACGTCGTCCAGGCGCATGCCAAGGTCCGCTATGTCATTCGCGCACCCGAACTGCCGGGCCTGCTACCTTTGATCGAGCGGGTCAAGAAGGTCGCGGAAGGTGCGGCGCTGATGACCGAAACGAAGGTGGAAAGCACGATCCTTGCCGGCGTTTCCAACCTCGTCGTCAACACACCGCTGATGGACGCGATGCAGGATGTCTGGGAAAGCCTCGGCCCGCCGCCTTTTGATGCCGCCGACCAGGAATTTGCGGCCAACATCCGTGCGACGCTGACGCCGGAGGATATCGCGGCAAGCTGGCGCCAGGAGCGGCTTGACGAACGCGATGTTCCCTTGGCGGATTTCGTGCTTCCGGCGCATGGCGAGCTTCGTCAGATGGGCGGCTCGACCGATGTTGGCGATGTCAGCTGGGTGGTGCCGACCGTTCAGGCCTATGGCGCAACGCTTGCCATTGGAACTCAGCTTCATACCTGGCAGGTCGTCGCGCAAGGCAAGAGCGAGCTTGCCCACAAGGGCATGGTGTCCGTTGCCAAGGCGATGGCCGCCACGGGTCTTGTGGCGCTGGAAAGCGAGCAGCTGCGCGAGGCCGCCTGGGCGGATCTGAGGAAGCGGCTGAAGGGCCAGGCCTATATCAGCCCGATGCCTGCCGGTACCGAGCCGCCGGTCGCCGCAATGACGGTGAAGTGAACACGTAAGCCGTCGTGTCAACTATTTCGAACGGAGAAGTTCTTGGACAGTGTTTTGCGCTGTCCAAGATCGGCGTTTCGCCGTAAGAATGACGCCAAAATCAGTCAGGTGCAGAGGAGGCCCTTCGTGACGGTACAGCCCAATTCCATGGAAGCCCGCGACAAGGCTTATCACATGCACTCCTACACGAACGCCCGCGCTCTGGAGCGCGACGGTGCGCTTGTGATGGAACGCGGCGAAGGCATCTACGTCTACGACAACAACGGCAAGAAATACATCGAAGGCATGTCCGGCCTCTGGAGCGTCGCTGTCGGCTTTGGTGAAAACCGGCTGGTCGAGGCCGCCACGCGGCAGATGAGCAAGCTGCCCTATTACCATACGTTCACATCGCGGGCGAACGGCCCGTCGATCGAGCTTGCCGAAAAGCTGGTGCAGATGGCGCCGGTGCCGATGTCGAAGGCATTTTTCACGAATTCGGGTTCGGAAGCCAACGATACGGCCATCAAGATGATCTGGTACCGGTCGAACGCCATGGGCAAGCCGGAGAAGAAAAAGATCATCTCCCGGATCAAGGGCTATCACGGCGTGACCGCCGTTTCCGCGAGCCTGACCGGTCTGCCGAACAACCACCGGTCGTTCGATCTGCCGCTGCCCGGCATCTTCCACACATCCTGCCCGCATTACCGCGCCTTCAAGCTCGAGGGCGAGAGCGAGGCTGCCTTCGTCGAACGGTGTGCCAAGGAACTCGAGGACCTGATCCTGCGCGAAGGCCCCGAAACTGTTGCAGCCTTTATCGGCGAGCCGGTGATGGGTGCTGGCGGCGTGATCGTGCCGCCTGCGGGTTACTGGCCGGCCATCCAGGCCATCCTCAAGAAATACGACATCCTGTTCATCGCCGACGAAGTGATCTGCGGCTTTGGCCGTACCGGCAACATGTTCGGAACGCAAACCTTCGATCTGCAGCCGGATTTCATGACGCTGTCGAAGCAGATCTCCTCGTCCTACCAGCCGATCTCGGCGCTTCTCATCAACGAGAACGTCTACGCCCCGATCGCGGACGAATCCGCAAAGATCGGCACGTTCGGACACGGCGTCACCGCCGCCGGCCACCCGGTCGCGGCGGCCGTTGCGCTTGAGAATATCGCGATCATCGAAGAGCGCGATCTGGTCGGAAACGTCCGGGCGCTTGCGCCAAAATTCCAGTCGCGCCTGAAGGAACTCGAAGGTCATCCGCTGGCGATCGAAGCGCGCGGCATCGGTCTCATCGGTGCACTCGAACTTGCTCCGCGCGAAGGGTTTGCCACCGGTCAGCTCGGCCCGAAACTGTTTTCGATCATGGTCGAGAAGGGGCTGATCAGCCGTGCAATCGGCGACTCGCTGGCGCTTTGCCCACCTCTCATCATCAATGAGTCACAGCTGGACGTGCTGTTCGACACATTCGAAGCGTCGCTCGACGTGCTGAAAAAGCAGCTCGACGCCTGATGTCATCAGGAGCCGGGCTAACCTTTGTCCGGCTCCGATTGCCCAAAGCGATGGGGCGCATATATTCGCCTCATGCTTGACCTCTTCCATACCTACTGGCCGCACATCCTGTTCGTCTTTTCGCTCGTTGCCGGCACGGCGGCCGCGATCCATGCGGCCATGACGAAGGAAGAGGTGCGCTCGGCGATTGGCTGGGTCGGCATCATCGTCCTGTCGCCCATCATCGGCGCGTCGCTCTATATGCTTGCCGGCGTCAATCGCATCCGCCGAACGGTCATCAGTGATCGCCGCGCGCTGCTGCAGGGCCGCGAGTGGGCACATTTTGCCTCCTACGACGCGACAGATGCACTGATCATCAAGGATTTTGGTCACCGGTTCCGCGCGATGAAGACGCTGGGAGACCGGGTGACTTCCCATCACCTCACATCCGGAAATTCGATTCTTTCGCTGGATACCGGCGACGCCGCCTATGCCGCCATGCTGGGTGCAATCCGCAAGGCGAAGAAGAGCGTCATTTTGGAAACCTACATCTTCGATCGGGACAGGATCGGACGCCAGTTTGTCGAGGCCCTGATTGCTGCGGTAAAGCGGGGTGTGGAAGTGCGTGTGCTGATCGATGCGGTCGGCGCCCGCTACTCGGTTCCAAGCGTACTCGGCATGCTGCGCGATGGCGGCGTCGGGGTCAGCGTCTTCAACGGCAACGTCATCGTCGGCTTGCGGCTGCCTTACGCAAACCTTCGAACCCACCGCAAGGTCCTGGTCGTGGATGGCCGCGTCGCGTTTACCGGCGGCATCAACATTCGCGAAAGTTTCTCGAGCGAATTCAATGGCGATGGGTTTTCGCTCGATACGCATTTCAAGGTTACCGGGCCATTGGTGGCCGACCTTTTTGCCGTTGCCGCAGCCGACTGGCAGTTCACCACGGGCGAGACATTGGAAGATGATGCGTGGGAGCTTGTCGCGCCCGCAGCGGAACCCGGCAAGGCGGTCATTGCCCGGGTCGTTTCGACCGGACCGGACCGTAGCGTCGAGACCAACCACAAGATGCTGATGGGCGCATTTTCCGTCGCCCGGTCATCGATCCGCATCGTGTCGCCCTATTTTCTGCCGGACCGGGAGCTGATTACCGCGCTGGTTACGGCGGCAAGGCGCGGTGTGCGGGTTGATATCGTCGTGCCCGGCGCGAACAACCTGACGCTTGTCGATCGGGCGATGACGGCGCAGTTCGACCAGATGCTGAAGAACTACTGCCGTATCTGGCGGGCAAGCGGCGCCTTCAATCATTCCAAGCTTCTGACCGTCGACAGCCGCTGGTCCTACGTGGGGTCTTCCAATCTCGATCCGCGTTCGCTGCGGCTGAATTTCGAGGTGGATCTGGAAGTGCTGGACGAGGCTTTTGCGCGAACTTTGGAACGAAGGATAGACTTGATGATTTCCTCTTCGACCGAGGTGACGCTTCACAGCCTGAGATCACGGCCGTTTCCCGTTCGCCTGATCGAGAAAGTTCTTTGGTTGGGATCGCCCTATCTTTAAACCGGCAAGACCGAAGCGCGATATCATGCATCAGAAACGTCCCAACCTTCCGGCCAGCATCCTGGCATCGATCAAGGCCCGCAAGAACCGGGGCGAAGGCGTTCATTCCGTGCATGACAGAGACAGCGGCATGCTGATCGCCTCCTACAACGTGCACAAATGCGTCGGCATCGACCGCAAGTTCGATCCTGCCCGTATCGCTCACGTGATCCGCGAAATCGGCGCGGATGTGATTGCTCTGCAGGAGGCGGACAGCCGGTTTGGCGAACGTCGCGGCCTGCTCGATCTCGGCTGGATGGAGCGTGAAACGGGGCTGCTTCCGGTGCCGATCTCCGGCGTCGCCAAGGCGCATGGCTGGCACGGCAATGTGATTTTTTTCCGCGAAGGTCTCGTCCGCGACGTGCATCAGGTCAAACTGCCGGGGCTGGAGCCGCGCGGGGCGCTGATCACCGAACTCGAGATGAAGGATGGCAGCACACTTCGCGTGATTGCGGCGCATCTTGGTCTTCTCAACCGGTCGCGTCAGCAGCAGGCGCGCATGCTGCTCGACATCGTCGGCTCCCGCGACGAGCATCCGACAGTGCTGATGGGCGATCTCAACGAGTGGCGGCTGGGTGACCGCTCGGCGCTCAACACACTCGCTACCGTATTCGGCCTGCCGCCGGCGGTTCCAAGCTTTCCGTCGCGCCTGCCGGTGCTGGCACTCGATCGGATCATGGCGAACCGGCCGGGCCTGATCGAGAGGGTCGTGACCCATGACACGCCGCTTGCGCGGCTCGCGTCCGACCATCTTCCAATCAAGACGGTGGTGAAACTCGGTTCAACGGCTGAAGGATAGCGGCACTTGTCGGTCCTCGGCATCTTTACGCCTGCAGTATCGGCGAATAGGTTCGGGGTCTCGCCTGTTCGTCCCCAAGGATTTCCCGATGACCGATATTGCTATGATCGAAGCCGCGCGCGGCCGTCTTTCCGGCCATGCCCGCCGCACGCCGCTTCTGTCCTCGTCATTTCTGGATGACATCGCCGGGCGGCGCATCTTCGTGAAACCCGAATGCCTGCAGCAGACCGGCTCGTTCAAGTTCCGTGGCGCGTGGTCGGCAATTTCGTATCTTCCGGCGGACGTTCGCGCGAAGGGCGTTATCGCCTTTTCGTCCGGGAACCATGCGCAGGGCGTGGCGCTGGCGGCCAGGATGCATGGCATTCCGGCCGTCATCATCATGCCCGCCGATGCGCCGCGCATCAAAATTGAAAACACGCGGGCCTACGGCGCCGAAGTGGTGCTCTACGATCGCGCCAGGGAGGATCGTGACGAGATCGGCCGGCAGCTTTCGAGCGAAAGAGGCCTGACCCTCATCAAGCCATTCGACGAACCGCTTGTCATCGCCGGGCAGGGGACGGCAGGTCTGGAAATCGCCGAACAGGCTTCGGAAGAGGGGATCACGCAGGCCAGTGTTCTGGTGCCGACCGGCGGGGGCGGTTTCATCTCCGGGATTTCGCTGGCGCTCGAAGCACGTGCACCGGGCTTTACCGTGCATCCCTGCGAACCTGAAGGCTTTGACGACGTGACCCGTTCGCTTGCGAGCGGAACGATTCAGAAGAACGCCACGCAATCGGGTTCGCTCTGCGACGCGATCGTCACGCCGCAGCCTGGCACGATTACCTTTCCGATCATGTCGCGTCTCTGCGGCCCGGGCATAGTGGTGACGGAAGATGAAGCGCTGCATGCGGTGGCACTTGCCTTCAACCGTCTGAAGATCGTCGTTGAACCGGGCGGCGCGGTTGCGCTGGCGGCGGCGCTTTTCCATGGCGAGAGCCTTGGCGAGACGGTGATTGCGGTCTGCTCGGGCGGCAATATCGACCCGGACGTTTTCCGCTTGGCGCTCGACAGGTTTGCCGCCTGAGGTCTCGTTTTAGGCCGCAGGCATAATAAACCGTTAACCGGCACGTTGGGGCGTTAAGAAAAAAGTATTTTCCAAGGAACGTGGTGCTCAGGAGAAAGTTATCTCTATCAGCTTGGTAGAGTTAAGCTAAACTACATGGGAAGAGACACAAAACCGGGAGGTTCGCATGCAGCCGATCCAGCATCATACTCGGGCATTCCCTCACCGCGCCGCGGGCGTCGTCAGCAGGTGGCAGTGGGTAGCATATGCAGGCCTTGTGACTGCCGCCTTCGTGTTCATCGGGGCAGTCACGCTCGGTATTCTCGCCTGACACGTATCCGAAATTCAAGGTTTCAATAGCAACGAAGCCATCCGATCCGCGCCCGGATCGGAAGGCTTATTGTTTCAGCCCTGTGTCGTCGGCAGATAGGCTTCTGCCAGTTCCACCCAGAAATTCGTCCCGATCGGCAACGCGTCGTCGTTAAAGTCGAATTTCGGATGATGGAGCGGGGGATCGTTCTTGGTTCTTGCGGTGCCTAAGAAGAAATAGGTGCCTGGCCTCTCTGCGAGGAAATAACCGAAGTCCTCGGCGCCCATCATCGGCCGTTCGATTTCGGCAAGGTTTTCCGGGCCGACAACCTTCCTCGCCAGGTCCCTGACAAAGTCCGTCTCCGCTTTGTGGTTGACGGTCGCGTCGTAGCCGCGGGTATATTCGATTGTCGCTGTCATGCCGTAGCTTGCCGCCTGGCCAACTGCTACACCGCGGATCCGTTCCTCCAGCTTTTCTCGCACGGCAGGGTCGAAGGACCGGATGGTGATAACCATTTCTGCCCGCTCCGGAATGACATTGCTGGCGATGCCGGCGTTGAACGCGCCGACCGTGACGACGGCCGGATCGAGTGGATGGATGTTGCGGGAAACGACAGTCTGCAGCGCCATGATGATGCTGGCGCCGGCGACGATCGGGTCTGCGGCATCCTGCGGTTCGGCACCATGGCCGCCGCGGCCGTTGACGACGATACGGCATTCGTCGACCGCCGCCATGATAGGCCCTTCTTTGACGAAGATCTTGCCGAAGGGCAGGCTCGGGTCATTGTGCAGGCCGAAGACGGCGTCGCAGGGAAAGCGATCGAACAGTCCGTCCTCCATCATCAGCCTGGCGCCGCCGAAATTTTCTTCGGCCGGCTGGAAGATCAGATTGAGTGTGCCGTCGAAGTTTTTGCGCTGTGCGAGTATCTTTGCGGCACCCAGAAGCATGGCGGTATGGCCATCGTGACCGCAGGCATGCATGACGCCCTTGTTGAGGCTGGCATAGTCCGCGCCGGTTTCTTCCTCGATCGGAAGCGCGTCGATATCGGCGCGAATGCCGACCGACCGATCGCTCGATCCGTTCTTCAGGGTCGCAACGATGCCGGTCTTGCCGAGGCCGCGGGTGACGGCGTAACCGAATTCCTCAAGCTTTGCCGCGATATAGTCCGAAGTGGTGAATTCTGAGAGGCCAAGTTCGGGATGCTGATGCAGAAAGTGGCGGGTTGCCACAACTTCGCTCATGTCGTTGGTAAACTTGATCGTCATCGTTCCATCACCCTATCTGCCTGCAAACGCGTCCAAGCTGCTCACTCGTATCGTTCACGTTTAGCAGTGCCATCATCGTTCAGGCAAATGAACAGCCTCGCATTCAGCATTTATTCAGGCTGTTGGCCCTAGAGCCGACAATGTCTTACTGCGTGAGCAGATGCGATAGCGATTGATCCACGATTTGCAATATAAGGATCGCTCTCTATCTCATGCTTCGCATCTTAGTTCGTGAAACGAAATTCATTCAGAAGTTCATCCATGTCCCCTGATATTCAGCCTTCGGCTTCTACCCGCGAAACGGAAAGCAAGCAGATCGATCATAACGATTCGATCCGCGCGACGTATTTTACGGCTGATGATCTTCGGCAATGTGGAGAAACGCTGGGTCGGCAAGGTGCAGCCGATCTGCCGGGCTTCATGAAATTCGAGTTTTTCACGCGCCACGCGGAAAACGAGAAGGAAATTCTGAGGGTCTATCGCGCCGCCGCGCAGGATGTCGATGCGGGTGCTTCGATCACGCCTGCCGCGGAATGGCTGCTCGACAACTATTACATTGTCGAGGAAGCGATCCAGGAAGTCCGCCGCGACTTCCCGAAGAAATTCTTCAAGCAATTGCCGACGACCAAGATCGGCAGCCAGGAAATCCCGCGCGTTCTCTCGCTGGCATGGCTTTATGTGGCGCACACCCACAGCAGCATTTCGCGCGAAACGCTGGCCGAGATGGTCGAGGGTTACCAGACCGACGAGCCGCTCGAGATCGGCGAACTCTGGGCGCTGCCATCGTTCATCCGCTTCGTTCTCATTGAGAACCTGCGTCGTATCGCCAGCCGCGTTGATCGCTCGCGCAACATGCGTCGCCGCGCCAACGATGCCGCCGACGAGATCATTCGTCTCAACGACGAGACTGCCGGTGCCGAGCTCCTGAAGAGCCTCGAAGGCCTTACCGACGACAACACGTTTACCAGCCAGTTCCTCTATCGCCTGCGCAATGCCTCGCAGAATTCCGGCTTTGCCATCGAATGGCTGGAGAAGCGGCTGGTCGCGTCCGGCAAGGCTGTCGAAACCGTGATGCAGGCGGAACAGAGCCGCTTGTCGTCCGGCAACGTGACGATGGGCAACATCATCAAGAGCCTGCGCCTGATCGACGATACGGAATGGAGTGTCTGGTTCGAAGAGGTCTCGCAGATCGACAAGATCTTCCGCGAGCACACGGATTACGAAGCGCTCGATTTCGGCTCGCGCAATGCCTTCCGCAGCCGCATCGAAAAGATCGCCCGCGTTTCCAAGCGCAGCGAAGCCGAGGTGACCCAGGCTGCCGTTGATCTTGCGATCGCGGCTAGGGCGCACAATCCGGACGAGCGCGAAACCAATATCGGCGCCTTCATCGTCGGGCGCCGCCGCAAGGAGCTTGAGACGGCCGTCGGCTACCAGCCGCCGCTTCTGCAGCGGGCTGTGCGCGCCTACCGCAAGCTCGGCTGGTTCGCCATCGGCGGCCCGGTTATGCTTCTCACCTTTCTGGCGCTCGCCGTTACCGGCTATTTCCTCGTGGCGGCTGCCATTCCGCTGGTGGTCGTCTTCTTCCTGCTTCTGATGTTCGCGCTGCCCGCGTCGGAAGGTGCGACCGGTCTGTTCAATACGGTCGTGACCTATTTTGTCAAACCAGCCCGGCTTGTCGGATACGAATACAAGGAAGGCATTCCGGAGGAGGCGCGCACGCTTGTCGTGGTGCCCTGCCTGATCGCTGACCGGGACACGGTCGATGAACTCGTTCGCAATCTGGAAGTCCATTATTTGGCCAACCCCAAGGGCGAGATCTATTTTGCCCTCCTCAGCGACTGGCGCGATGCCAAGTTCGAGGAACAGGAAGCCGATCTTGAAATCCTCGAATATGCCAAGCGCGAAATTGCAGCGCTGAACACCCGCTACATGGAAGAGGCGGGGACGCGCTTTTACCTCCTGCACCGCCGCCGCCTGTTCAACCCGAACGAAGGCGCCTGGATGGGTTGGGAGCGCAAGCGCGGCAAGCTGCACGAACTCAACCTGCTTCTCCGCGGCGACCGCGACACGACCTATCTCCAGGGCGCCAACATGGTGCCGGAGAATGTCCAGTATGTGATGACGCTCGATGCCGACACCCGCCTGATCCGCGATGCGGTGACCAAGCTGGTGGGCAAAATGCATCACCCGATCAACCGTCCCGTCATCGATCCTGATACGCACCAGGTCGTGCGCGGCTACGGTCTGATGCAGCCGCGCGTGACGCCGTCATTGACGACCGGCAAGGAAGCCTCTGTCTTCCAGCGCGTGTTTTCGGTCGGCCGCGGTCTCGATCCCTATGTCTTTGCGGTCTCCGATGTCTATCAGGACCTGACGGCCGAAGGCTCGTTCACGGGCAAGGGCCTCTATCACGTCGACGCGTTCGAGACGTCCCTCAAGGGCCGTATCGAAGAAAACGCCGTTCTCTCGCACGACCTTCTCGAAGGCTCGTTCTCGCGCTGCGCGCTCATCACCGATGTCGAGCTGGTCGAGGATTTCCCGGTTCGCTACGAGGTCGAGGTCTCGCGCCAGCATCGCTGGGCGCGTGGCGACTGGCAGCTCCTGCCTTACATTCTCGAAGCCAAGCGGGGCGTTAGCGCTCTTGGCCGCTGGAAGATGCTCGATAACCTGCGCCGGTCGCTCACCCCGATCGCATGGTTCTTCGCCTCCATTCTCGGCTGGTACTTCATGGATCCGCTCGGTGCGCTGATCTGGCAGATCCTGCTGATCTTCTCGCTGTTCGTGGCACCCACCATCTCGCTTCTCACCAACCTTCTTCCGCGCTCCAGCGACAATGTCACGAGCGCCCATTTCTATTCGGTCTGGTCGGATGTGCGTTCCACCAATGCGCAAGTCGCATTGCGCATCGTGTTCATCGCGGATTCCGCCTGCATCATGACCGATGCGATCGCCCGTTCGCTCTATCGCCTGCTCGTCAGCCGCAAGCTGATGCTGGAATGGAAGACCGCGGCCTCGATCCAGTCGGGCGCCCAGGGCAGCCCCACCGATTACTACCGTGCCATGTGGCATGCGCCGGCGATTGCCGTTCTCTCGGTAATCCTTGCGGCACTTCCGGGCGACAACGCGTTCCTGGTCGGCATTCCGTTCGCCATCCTGTGGATCTTCTCGCCGCTGGTTGCCTGGTATGTCAGCCAGTCCGCTGAGACTGAAGACAAGCTGTTCGTACCGGAAAACGTCTCGGTCGAGTTGCGCAAGATCGCGCGGCGGACCTGGCGCTATTTTGAAACCTTCGTCACGGCCGAGCAGAACTACCTGCCGCCTGACAACTACCAGGAAAAGCCCAATCCCTCGATCGCCAAGCGGACGTCACCGACCAATATCGGCGTCTATCTTCTGTCGATCGTCTCGGCGCGGCATTTCGGCTGGATCTCGTTTACCGAAACGATCGAACGGATCGAGCAGACGCTTGCGACCGTCGAGCGGGCGGACAAGTTCCGCGGCCACATGTATAACTGGTATCACACGGATACCCTGAAGCCTCTGATGCCGCGCTATGTGTCGTCGGTCGATAGCGGCAACTTCGCTGGCCATCTGATTGCCATCTCGTCGGCCTGCCGTGTCTGGGCGGAAGCGCCTTCTGCGCATCTGCAGGGCAATCTCGATGGTCTCGGCGATGTCGTCGGCATTCTCGAAGAAACGCTGAAGTCGCTGCCGGACGATCGCAAGACCGTGCGTCCGCTGCGCCGCCGTCTTGAGGAGCGTATCATCGGCTTCTCCAACGCGCTTGCCGCCGTCAAGCGCGAGCACGAGTTCGCCTCGATTCGCATCATCAACCTGTCGGTGCTTGCCCGCGACATCCAGAAGCTGTCGCACAATCTCGATCATGAGGTGCGTTCCGCGCAGAGCGAGGAAGTGACCAAGTGGGCAGCGTCGCTGGTTGCCGTCTGCGAAGCGCATATCGGCGACAGCACGTTCGACAACGGCAATATCGAGGAACTGCGCGACCGTCTCGCCGTGTTGCGTGACCGTGCCCGCAAGATCGCCTTCGGGATGGATTTCAAGTTCCTGTTCCGCAAGGACCGCCGCCTTCTGTCGATCGGCTACCGGGTCGAAAGCAACGAGGTCGACGAGGCCTGCTACGACCTTCTCGCGTCCGAAGCGCGTCTGACCAGCCTGTTCGGGATTGCCAAGGGTGATCTGCCCACGGAGCACTGGTACAAGCTTGGCCGTCACGTCGTGCCGATCGGCGCGCGCGGTGCGCTCGTATCGTGGTCGGGTTCGATGTTCGAATACCTGATGCCGCCGCTCGTCATGCAGGAGCGTCAGGGTGGTATCCTCAACCAGACCAACAACCTGATCGTCAAGGAACAGATGAACCACGGCCGCCGTCTCGGCACGCCATGGGGCATTTCGGAAGCCGCGTTCAACGCGCTCGATCATCAGATGCACTATCAGTACACCAACTTCGGTGTGCCGACGCTGGGTCTGAAGCGCGGTCTCGGCCAGAATGCCGTTATCGCACCCTATGCCTCGATCCTCGCCAGCCAGTACGATCCGATCGCGGCCGTCGAAAACCTGAACGAGTTGCGTAAGCTTGGCGCGCTCGGCATCTACGGCTTCCATGATGCGGTCGACTTCACGCCGACCCGCGTGCCGGAAGGCAAGCGCTGTGCGGTCGTCTACAACTACTATGCCCACCACCATGGCATGTCGATCGCAGCCGTCGCCAACGTCGTCATGAACGGCCTGCTGCGCGAACTCTTCCATGCCGATCCTGTAATCGAGGCGGCGGAACTGCTGCTTCAGGAAAAGGCACCGCGCGATATTCCTGTGATGAGCGCCAAGCACGAGGAAAAGCCAGGTACCGGCGGCGGCGAACTGCTGCGTCCGGAAATCCGCACGGTCACCAACCCGGCCACCAAGGACCGCGAACTAGTTCTGCTCTCCAACGGCCATTACTCGCTGATGCTGACGGCGACCGGTTCCGGTTATTCGCGCTGGAACAACCTTTCGGTTTCCCGCTGGAAGGCGGATCCGACCGAAGACCGCTGGGGCCAGTTCATCTTCCTGCGCGACACGACATCCGGCGAGTGGTGGTCCACCACGGCCGAGCCGCGCCGCGCCGAAGGCGAACAGACCAAGACTGTGTTCGGTGACGAAAAGGCCGAATTCCACAAGACGGTCGGCGAACTGACCAGCACGGTCGAAGTCATCGTCGGCACCGAACACGATGCCGAAGGCCGTCGCGTGACGTTGCTCAACATGGGCGACGAGGACCGCTTCATCGAAGTGACCTCCTACATGGAGCCAGTGATTGCCGGCGACGATGGCGACAGCGGCCACCCTGTGTTCTCGCGCATGTTTATCCGCACCGAGATCGGCAAGCGTGGTGACGTCATCCGCGCCTGGCGCAACAAGCGTGATCCGAGCGATCCCGACATGATCGTGGCACATCTTGCCGCCGATAATGCCGGCTCTTCGCGACCGACCGAATACGAGACCGACCGTCGCAAGTTCCTCGGCCGTGGCCGCACGCTGTCGGAAGCTGCCGCTTTCGATCCGGGTGCGTCGCTGTCGAATACCGACGGCTTCACGCTCGATCCGATCCTGTCGCTGCGCCGCACGGTTCGTGTGCCCGCCGGCAAGAAGGTCAGCGTGATCTTCTGGACGATCGCTGCGCCCCGGCGCGAGGATCTCGACAAGGCGATCGAACATTATCGTCATGCCGAAACCTTCCAGAACGAACTCACTCAGGCCTGGACCCGCACGCAGGTGCAGATGCGCCATCTCGGCGTTACCTCGCAGGATGCCGCGGCCTTCCAGCATCTCGCCCGCTATCTGGTCTATCCGGACATGCAGCTCAGGGTCGATCAGCCGACATTGAAGGCCGGCATGCAGGCACAGTCCGGCCTCTGGCCGTCGGCTGTGTCCGGCGACCTGCCGATCTTCACGCTGCGCATCAATGACGAAAATGATATTTCGGTCGCCAAGGAAGCGATCCTTGGGCAGCAGTATCTGCGTTCGCGCGGCGTCGTGTCCGATCTCGTCATCTTCAACGAGCGGGCAACCGAGGGTGCCCAGGAAGTACAGACGTCGATCGAACACATGTCTGCCCGCATGGGTCAGGAAGGTGGACGCCAGCACGTCTTCACGCTGCGCCGCGACCTGATCGAAGGCGCCGGTGCCGATGGCCTTATCGCCGCGTCGCGCGTCGTGCTTCATGCCCGCAACGGCCGCATCAGCGATCAGTTGAACCGGACCAGCACGATCTTCGCCCCGCCGAAGGATCAGGAGATCGAAGTCGATCGCCGTCCGCTGCTAAACGGCGAGATCTATTCCGCTCCCGTCGAGACCAGCGAAGGTCCGGCCGGCGTCGAATTCTGGAACGGTTTTGGCGGCTTCTCCGCAGATGGCAGCGAATATGTCGTGCGCCTCAACGGCGGCCAGTCGACGCCGCATCCGTGGATCAACGTCATCTCCAACGACAATTTCGGCTTCCACGTTTCCGCGGAAGGCGCAGGCTTTACCTGGGCGCAGAACTCGCGCGACTACCAGATGACGCCGTGGACCAACGATCTCGTCATCAACCGTCCCGGTGAAGGCTTCTACGTGGCCGATATCGACAAGGGCACCGTGGTCACGCCGTTCGCGGCTCTGTCGCGTCGTCCAGAAACCGTGTTCGAAACCCGTCACGGCCTCGGCTATTCGGTGTTCTCGACCGAGGAAGATGGCGTCAAGCTGTCGCTGACCCAGACGGTGGACCGCAACCGGTCCGCAAAGCTTTCGCATATGAAGCTTCGCAACACCGGTTCGGAAACGAAGAAGCTGCGCATCTACGGCTATGTCGAATGGCTGCTGGGCACCAATCCTGCCAAGACCTCGCCATTCATCCTGTCCAGCCGTGACGAGGCGACGGGCACGCTGTTTGCGACCAACCCGTTCAGCATCAACTTCTCGCGCTTTGCGTTCCTCGGTATGCACGAGACACCGTCGGGCTTTACGGCAAGCCGTCGGGAGTTTGTCGGCAAGTTCGGTTCGGTTCAGTTGCCGGCAGCGGTCGTTTCCGGTTCAAGCCTCAGCGGCTCGCTCGATCTCGACGGCGACCCGTGCGGAGCACTTGCCTACGACGTCGAACTGGCGCCGGGCGAAGAGACCGAGGTCACCTTCTTCCTCGGCGATGCTGCAACGAAGCAGGAGGCGGAAAGCCTTGCACTGGCGCTTCGCGGCGACCGGTTCGAGGATATCCTTTCGGAGAACCGCAGCTTCTGGAGCGGTTTCACCGGCCGCCTGAAGATCTCGACGCCGGACAAGTCGCTCGACAACATGGTCAATCACTGGCTGCCCTATCAGGCACTCGGTTGCCGCATCATGGCCCGTACCGCCTTCTACCAGGCATCGGGTGCCTTCGGCTTCCGCGACCAGTTGCAGGATACGCTCGCGTTCCTGCTGCATGAGCCGTCGCTTGCCCGCAAGCAGATCCTCAATGCGGCGTCGCGGCAGTTCCGCGAAGGCGATGTCATGCACTGGTGGCTTCCCAACACCGGCGCCGGTGTTCGCACGACGATCTCCGACGACGTGGTGTGGCTTGCCTACGCGATCCACCAGTATGTGTCGGTGACCGGCGATCTGTCGATGCTCGATGAGAAGCTGCCGTTCCTCACCGGACCGATGCTGGAAAAAAACAAGCACGACGCCTTTATCCAACCGGAGATCTCCAACGAGGTAGCCGATCTGTATGAACACGCAGCACGCGCGCTCGATCTCGCTGTTGAGCGGACCGGAGACCTGGATCTTCCGCTCATTCTCGGTGGCGACTGGAACGACGGGATGAACCGTGTCGGCATGGCCGGTCGTGGTCAGAGCGTCTGGCTCGGTTGGTTCCTGGCGGCTGCGCTTCGAAACTTCCTGCCCTATGCGGAAGCCCGCAAGGATCGTTCGCGTGCCGATCGCTGGAGCAAGCATATCGATACGCTGAAGGCTGCGCTGGAATCGGATGGCTGGGACGGTGCGTATTACCGCCGCGGTTATTTCGACGACGGTTCTCCGCTCGGCTCGGCAAAGAGCGACGAATGCCGCATCGATTCGCTCGGCCAGTCCTGGAGTGTGCTGTCTGGCGAAGGCAGGCCGGATCGTTCCGAGCAGGCTATGAACGCGGTCATGGACAAGCTCGTGGACGAGGATGCGGGTATCATCCGCCTCTTCACCCCGCCTTTCCAGGACACGCGCAGGGATCCGGGCTACATCAAGGCCTACCCACCCGGCGTGCGTGAAAACGGTGGCCAGTATACCCATGGTGCAATCTGGGTCGTGCTCGCGCTCGCCCGGCTGAAGCGCGGCGACGATGCCTGGAAGTGCTTCCAGATGCTCAACCCGATCAACCATGCGCTTGACCGGAATGCCGCCGAAACCTACCGCGTCGAACCGTACGTGGTTGCAGCCGACGTCTACGGTGCCGGCGACTATCAGAGCCGCGGCGGCTGGACCTGGTATACGGGTTCCGCCGGCTGGCTCTACCGCGCCGCGGTCGAAGGCATTCTCGGCATTCGTCGTGCCGGCGACACGCTGTATGTCGATCCGGTCCTGCCAAGCGGCTGGGATGGCTTTACCGCCGAACTTACCCTCGATGGCGTCACCCACGAGATTGTGGTCAAGGACGGCAAGGCGTCGATCGGTGGCGTCGCTGTCGATCCGGTCAACGGCTTGAACCTTGCGGCGCCAGCGACCAGCGCATTGCCGGCTCCGCCCGCAGAAAGCTGATCCCACCGGACGTCGAACGTCCTGATGGTATCCCAAACAGAAACCCCGCTTCCAGCAATGGCAGCGGGGTTTTTTGTTGGTTTGTGCCCGGTGAGGAGACGTGTCGGCCGATCCGGGGGAGGGGCGATGTCCTGCTCTGATATCCACGTATCGTGCCAGCCGATCGGGATGCCGCTCACAATGCGCGGCATGGATCCCGGCAGGAACAGGTCGGGACCCAACCCGCGCGCCGCTCACGCGCTTTGTATGGCAAGCACTTGCAAAGCCGCGTAGGCAGAAGCTCACGCGAAAAAGCGGTGCTCCCGCATTACCTCACAAAAAACCCCCGCCTCCATTTCTGGAGGCGAGGAGTCTGATGTTCGATCGGTATAAGTAGTCGAGAGCTTAGGCGTGCTCGGCGGGTACCGGGAGCTTGTGGCCTTCCTCGTCCTCGTCGATGACGATGCCGCTGGCGGTGAGGAGCGACGTAAAGCGGCCGCCGCTGCGGCTCAGCTGGTCGTAGGTGCCCATTTCGGCAATCCGCCCACCCTCGAGGAAGATGACCTTGTTGGCGTCGCGGATGGTGGAGAGCCGGTGCGCGATGATGAACGTGGTGCGGTTCTGACGCAGCTTGTCGATCGCCGCCTTCACGCGCTGTTCCGTCTCCACATCAAGCGCCGAGGTTGCTTCGTCGAGAACGAGGATCGGTGCGTTTTTGAGGATCGCACGGGCGATGGCAATACGCTGGCGCTCTCCGCCCGACAGGCGGTTGCCACGCTCGCCGACCGTCGTGTCGTAGCCATTGAGACGCGTTTCGATGAATTCGGCCGCAGCGGCCGCTTCTGCCGCCCGGACGATGTCTTCCCGCGTTGCACCTTCTCGTCCCAGCTGGATGTTGTCGCTGATCGAGCGGTTGAGCAGGCCCGCGTCTTGGAACACGGTCGCGATGGAATGGCGCAGTGACTTGCGAGTGATGGTGCCGATATCGACGCCGTCGATCAGAATCTTGCCCTGCTGCGGATCATAGACCCGCTGGAGGAGATTGATCAGCGTCGTCTTGCCGGCACCGGTCGGGCCGACGATCGCAATCGTTTCCCCCGCTTGCGCGATGAACGATACGTCGTGAACGCCCTGGCTCGTGTTGGAGAAGCCGAAGGATACGTCGCGGAACTCCACTTCGCCCCGGACCGTATTTCCCAGATCGCGTGCATCCGTCGGTTCGGCGCGCTCCTCGACGGAATCTTCCAGAACGAAGAAATCCTCGAGCTTGGCGCGGGCTTCGAAAATCTGGGTTGCGAACTGGCGCAGGAGATCGAGGCGGCCGATCAAAAGGTTGGCGAAGCCGATAAAGGCGACGACGTCACCAACGCGGATCTTGCCCTGTTGCACCAGCATAGTGCCGATCACAAGGATCACGCCCATCGAGACCGTCGACGCCGTGCGGTTGAGGCCGCCGGCCAGCGCCCACCAGTCCAGCACCGGATACTGCGCCTTCAGCAGATCCTTGGTGTAGTTCTTGAGGGCTGAAGTTTCGGCTTCGATGCGGTTGTAGCTGTGAATCACAGAGACGTTGCTTATCGAATCGCTGACATGACTGAAAACCTGGTGGTAATGGGTTTCGACCGCGGCCTGGCCTTCCTTCGTGCGCTTCATCACGGCAACGCCAATGATCCAGTAGAAGATGCTGAGGATCAGAAGCACGATGCTGAGGCGCCAGTCCATCGAGATGGCGGTCGGGATCAGCAGCAGGATTGCAACGGCGGTCGCGAGATGGGTTCGCATAAATTCCAGCCATAGACCGAACAGGCTTTCGGAGGCACGCAGCAGCGTGTGCAGGGCGTTCGACGTGCCGCGCTGGTGGTGCCAGGACAGCGGCATGGAAATGATGCGTCCGAAGGCTTCCGTCAGCAGCGAAGCGCGGCGCCCGTGGGCCAGACGGTCGGCTTCGCGTGCAACGAGCACGAATGCGACGGTATTGAAGACCCCGAAGCCCGCCCAAAGAAGCAGAACGTTGGTGACGTCACTCTTGGAGGAGATCGCGTCGATGATTCGACCGAACAGAATCGGTTCGGCAATCGTGATGATGGCCAGAATAATGTTGGCGACGACGACCGCGGCGACCCGCCATCGGTTCTTCGTCAGATATTGCAAAGCTCGGGCGTAAACTTGGAAGAGCGTCAACGGGCGCAACTCCTATTGAAGTGCAGGCATGAAACGATTGGCAGCATAGTTATGGCAAGGACAGGGCGAATCCGAGACGAACCTAGCCGGTGAACTTCTTTTCCGAAAATAATCCAGTGAGAGCAAGGGTTCGCCCGTAGTTAGGTTACCGATGCGGTATGCTGATGCCGATCCTGATCGCTGCGTCAATCACAAGATTTCGGCATGTACGTGGTATAAATGATAACTATGTTAAGCGGGCGGTCGGGTTCTATGCCGGCGTCGGTGTTTTATAAGAATAAAGCCGATCGTCGGGGAGACGGTCTGGGGGCGAATTTGAGCATCCAATTTGTTGTGCAGTTGCTTGTATTGGTTGAAGAGGCACGAACGACGAAGGAAGTGGCGAACAATCTTGCGTCACTCCTCAAAACCTACGGTTTCGAATTCTATGCAATCGTCCTGAGAAAAGGGCAAACGGATCCCGAGGGAATGACCTTGATCTCCCGCTGGCCGGACAGCTGGGTCGAGGTCTATCGCGCGCGCAAATATACCGTCATCGACCCTGTCATGCGGATGCTGAATGCGGCCCCTCGCCCGTTCCGCTGGCGCGATTCGATCCTTGCCCTGAAGTCCGATCCGCATCGTTCGCGGATGGACCGGATGATGCAGGAAGCGGGCCGCCATGGTCTCGACGACGGCTACGTGTTTCCGATCCATGGACGCAACGGATTTCTCGGCAACATGATCATCGGCGGCAAACCGATCGATCTATCGCCGACCGAGATCTCACTGTTCGACACGGCCGCCAAGCGCATTTTCTGGAGACTGCTGGAGATCGCCGGCGACGCGACGGCGCTCGAGGCCTCGGCCAGACTGGATACCCAGCTCACCCGTCGCGAGATGGAAGTCATGGCGCTTCTTGCCGACGGCATGACATCGCATGAGATCGCACGGTCGCTCGACATCTCCAACCACACGGTCGATTGGTATATCAACGGCCTCCAGGAAAAGCTGAAAGCGAAGAACCGACAGCATGTGGTGGCCATGGCATTTCGCCATGGGCTGGTGACCTGAAGCGTCCTTGACGCCGGCTATCGAACAAATAGCCCTTGCCTAATGCGGGAGATGTTGATCTCTTGCGGTGCACCATTCGAGGCACCTGGGGAGGCTTGTCTTGCCGATATCGAAAATTCTCGTCGCCAATCGCTCCGAAATCGCCATCCGCGTCTTTCGTGCCGCCAATGAGCTCGGCATCAAGACGGTGGCGATCTGGGCGGAAGAAGACAAGCTCTCGCTGCACCGGTTCAAGGCGGACGAAAGCTATCAGGTCGGTCGCGGTCCGCATCTCGAAAAAGACCTCGGCCCGATCGAGAGCTACCTGTCGATCCCGGAAGTGATCCGGGTTGCCAAGCTCTCGGGCGCCGATGCGATCCATCCAGGCTACGGCCTTCTGTCGGAAAGCCCTGAATTCGTCGATGCCTGCGACGAGGCCGGCATCATCTTCATCGGCCCGCGGCCCGATACGATGCGCCAGCTCGGCAACAAGGTGGCGGCCCGCAATCTTGCGATTTCGGTCGGCGTGCCGGTCGTGCCGGCAACCGAACCGCTGCCTGATGATATGGCGGTCGTGGCGAAGATGGCCGAGGAGATCGGCTATCCGGTCATGCTCAAGGCATCCTGGGGTGGCGGCGGTCGCGGCATGCGTGCCATCCGCGATCCGAAGGACCTCGCCAGGGAAGTGGTCGAGGCCAAGCGCGAAGCGAAAGCGGCCTTCGGCAAGGACGAGGTCTATCTCGAAAAGCTGGTCGAACGCGCCCGCCATGTGGAAAGCCAGATCCTTGGCGATACTTACGGCAATGTGGTGCATCTGTTCGAGCGCGACTGCTCGATCCAACGGCGCAACCAGAAGGTCGTGGAACGCGCTCCTGCGCCTTATCTTTCCGAGGAGCAGCGGGCCGAACTTGCCGCCTATTCGCTAAAGATCGCGGGCGCCACCAACTATGTCGGCGCCGGCACGGTCGAATATCTGATGGATAGCGACACCGGGAAGTTCTACTTCATCGAGGTCAATCCGCGCATCCAGGTGGAGCACACGGTGACCGAAGTCGTCACCGGTATCGATATCGTCAAGGCGCAGATCCACATCCTCGACGGCTTTGCCATCGGCACGCCGGAATCAGGTGTTCCGGCGCAGGAGAACATCCGGCTGAACGGCCATGCGCTGCAGTGCCGCATCACCACTGAGGATCCGGAGCACAATTTCATACCCGATTACGGCCGCATCACCGCCTATCGCTCGGCGTCGGGTTTCGGCATCCGTCTCGATGGCGGAACGTCCTATTCGGGCGCGATCATCACCCGCTTCTACGATCCGCTGCTGGTCAAGGTCACGGCCTGGGCGCCGCAGCCGCTGGAAGCGATCGCCCGCATGGACCGGGCGCTTCGCGAGTTCCGCATCCGCGGCGTCGCGACGAACCTCACTTTCCTCGAAGCGATCATCACCCACCCGAAATTCCGCGACAATTCTTATACGACGCGGTTTATCGACACGACGCCGGAACTGTTCGAACAGGTCAAGCGCGCCGACCGCGCCACCAAGCTTCTGACCTATCTCGCCGACGTCACCGTCAACGGTCATCCGGAAACCAAGGGTCGTCCGGCCCCGTCGCAAAAGGCTGCAAAGCCTGTTCTGCCGTATATCAATGGCGATATTCCCGCTGGAACCAAGCAGAAGCTGGATGAACTCGGCCCGAAGAAATTCGCCGAGTGGATGCGGGGCGAAAGCCGGGCGCTGATCACCGACACGACGATGCGCGACGGCCACCAGTCGCTGCTCGCTACCCGCATGCGGACCTATGACATCGCCCGCGTGGCCGGGGTCTATGCACGCGCGCTGCCGAACCTGTTCTCGCTGGAATGCTGGGGTGGTGCCACCTTCGACGTGTCGATGCGGTTCCTGACCGAGGACCCGTGGGAACGGCTGGCGTTGATCCGCGAGGCGGCGCCCAACATCCTCCTGCAGATGCTGCTGCGCGGCGCAAACGGCGTCGGCTACAAGAACTATCCCGACAATGTCGTGAAATACTTCGTCCAACAGGCCGCCAAGGGCGGCATCGATGTCTTCCGCGTGTTCGATTGCCTGAACTGGGTCGACAACATGCGCGTCTCGATGGATGCGGTGAACGAGGAGAACCGGCTCTGCGAAGCCGCGATCTGCTATACCGGCGATCTCTTGAATTCGGCGCGCCCGAAATACGATCTCAAATATTACGTCGCGCTGGCGGAAGAACTCGAAAAGGCCGGCGCTCATATCATCGCGCTGAAGGATATGGCGGGCCTGCTGAAACCCGCGGCTGCCCGCGTCCTTTTCAAGGCACTACGCGAAGCGACCTCGCTGCCGATCCACTTCCACACGCATGACACGTCGGGCATCTCGGCTGCGACCGTGCTTGCGGCTGTCGATGCCGGCGTCGACGTCGTCGATGCGGCGATGGATGCGCTGTCGGGCAACACGTCGCAGCCCTGCCTCGGTTCGATCGTCGAAGCGCTGTCGCGAACAGACCGCGATACCGGGCTTGATCCGGAATGGATCCGCAAGATCTCGTTCTACTGGGAAGCGGTGCGCGGCCAGTATGCGGCGTTCGAGAGCGATCTCAAGGGTCCGGCCTCGGAAGTCTACCTGCATGAAATGCCGGGTGGCCAGTTTACCAACCTCAAGGAACAGGCCCGTTCGCTCGGTCTCGAGAGCAAGTGGCACAAGGTCGCGCAGACCTATGCCGATGTGAACCGGATGTTCGGCGATATCGTCAAGGTCACGCCGTCGTCCAAGGTGGTGGGCGACATGGCGCTGATGATGGTCAGCCAGGATCTGAACGTGGCCGACGTTGAAAACCCGGCCAAGGACATCGCCTTCCCGGATTCGGTCGTGTCGATGCTGAAGGGCGATCTCGGCCAGCCTCCGGGCGGATGGCCGCAGGCGCTCCAGAAAAAAGCGCTGAAGGGCGATCAGCCCTATACGGACGTTCCCGGTTCGCTGCTGGCGCCGGCTGATCTCGATGCCGAGCGCAAGACGATCGAGGACAAGCTGGAGCGCAAGGTCGACGACTTCGAGTTCGCCTCGTATCTGATGTACCCGAAAGTGTTCACCGACTTTGCCCTGGCGTCGGAGACCTACGGTCCGGTCTCCGTGTTGCCGACGCATGCCTATTTCTACGGGATCGCGGATGGCGAAGAGCTGTTTGCCGATATCGAACGCGGCAAGACGCTTGTTATCGTCAACCAGGCGACGAGTGCGCCGGATGCGCAGGGCATGGTCACCGCCTTTTTCGAACTGAACGGCCAGCCGCGCCGCATCAAGGTGCCGGACCGGGCCCATGGCGGAAGCGGTTCGGCTGTGCGGGCCAAAGCGGATATCGCCAATCCCCTGCATTTGGGCGCGCCGATGCCGGGCGTGATTTCCCGCGTCTTCGTGGCGGCGGGTCAGGCGGTCAAGGCCGGCGACGTGCTGGTGTCCATCGAAGCGATGAAGATGGAAACCGCGCTGCACGCCGAAAAAGACGGCACGCTTGCCGAAGTGCTGGTCAAGGCCGGCGACCAGATCGACGCCAAGGATCTGCTCGTCGTCTACGGGGCCTGACGGGTCAAACTGTTGACGGCTCAGGCGCCCGCCGGTCCGTCCGATCCGTCCGCAGGTTGAGCGAGGCGATAGCGCCTCGCCGCCAGCCGCTCGCTGGCGACGATCAGCAGTCCGGCGCAGAAGATCAGTGCGGCACCGGCGGCGACATTGCTTGCGGGAATGTCCTGCCAGATGGCGTAGCCCAGCACGAACGCCCATATCAGCGAGGAATATTCGAACGGGGCAAGCACCGAGACCGGCGCCCGTCGCATCGCCTCGAACAGCGTCGCCTGGGCGGTGCCGCCGAGAATGCCGACGAGCGCCAGAAGCGCACCGCTTTTCAGATCGACCGGCTGCCATGTCAGCACGGCCATGACGAAGGTCATCACCACGAAGAAGAAGTTGGTGAGCGTCATCTGGACAAGGGTCTTCTCGTTCATCGCCGTCTTGCGCAAGAGAACGCTGCCGATGGCCCAGAGGATTGCCGCGAGGAGCGCGAGACCGACCGGGAGCGAAAGTGTCAACCCGGCCGGATTTGCGGCAATCACCACGCCGACGAAGCCGAGGATGATCGCCACCCAGCGGACCGCGGGCACCTTTTCGCGCAGAACCGGAATAGCAAGCAGGGTGGCGACGATCGGATTGGCGTAATAGATCGTCGTCAGTTCGGCCAATTGCAGGGACTTGGCTGCGGTGTAGAAAGAAACCCATGCGGCGAGAAGGATCACGCTGCGCACCATCATCGGCCGCACGATCGGCGAGCGGACAACGCGCGGGATGAAACCGCGTCCCCCGATTACGAGGCAGGCGATCAGAACCGTCAGGCTTCGGAAGAAAATGATCTGCCAGACGCCGACATCGACCACCAGCAGCTTGATCACCGCATCATGAAGCGTGAACACGAAGTAGGAGGTACTGACGAGAAGAATGCCGCTGCCGATGCTGGATTTCAAGAAAGTCACACGCCGGATACCGACGCCTCATATCATTGCATATCCGAATGCTTAAGGCGTTCTGCAGCGATTGCAATCAGCTTCGTCGCGCTCCATCCGTCGTTGCTAAGGGGTGACAAGCGTGAACCGGAGACATAAATCGTGAAACTCATGCTGAGCGCGGAAGATTGCAATCTAAATCGATTTAAATCAATCTCAGCGCCTGGAGGAAGCAACCTGATGAACGATCTGTCTTCGCCGGCGGAAGCCAAGACCCGACGTGCTTTCATCACACCGGAGCGGATCGGCGTATCGCTGCTGTTTCTGATGAACGGCTTCATGATCGGTGCCTGGGCGCCAAAGATCCCGGAATTTGCGGCACGTCTGGAGCTGAGCGAAAAGTCGCTCGGCGTGATGATCCTGATTTTCGGGTTAGGCTCCATCGTGATGATGCCGATCGCCGGCAGTTAGATCGCAAGGTTCGGATCGAGCATTGTCTCCAAGGTCACCGCAGTCCTTTTGACGCCGACGCTTCTTCTCCTGTCGCTGATTGGCAGCATCTGGAGCGGAGCGGTTGCGTTGTTTCTGTTCGGCGGCCTGATCGGTGCAATGGATGTGGCAATGAATGCCAATGCCGTTGCGACTGAAAAAGGCATGCGCCGCGCGATCATGTCATCCTGCCACGCGTTCTGGAGCCTCGGCGGTCTGCTCGGCGCCTCGACCGGTGGCTTTCTTCTTGAACGGATCGGCGTTCTTCCGCATGCGCTTTTCGTAACCGTCGTCGCCGCCGTCATGATCGCCGTCGCCTGGAAAATGGTGCTTCAGGATGCGCCGCATCCGGAGGAGAGGGCGGCCGGTGCCGGACGCCGCCTGCCGTCGTCACCGCTTCCCTGGCTGCTCGGAATCATGGCGCTGTTCTGCATGATCCCCGAGGGATCCATTCTTGATTGGGGCGCTCTCTACATGCGCAACGAGCTTTCGGCGTCGCTGACACTGTCCGGCTTTGCGTTTGCGGCTTTCTCGTTCACGATGGCGGCAATGCGTTTTGCAGGCGATCTCATCCGCGACCGGTTCGGTGCCGTCAATACGCTTCGGGTCTGCGGCGTCATCGCCATGCTCGGCATGCTGACGATCGGTTTTGCGACCAGTTCGACGATGGCCATTGCAGGCTTTGCTCTCGCCGGCATCGGCATTTCCAACATCGTGCCGATCCTGTTTTCCGCGGCCGGCAATCTGGCGGGCATGGCGGCGGGCGTCAGTTTGTCCGTGGTCACCACCATGGGCTATTCCGGAATTCTCGTTGCACCTTCGGCAATCGGCTTTATCGCTGAGCATACGGGACTTGGCAGCATTTTCGCGGGATTGTCGGTGCTGATCCTGGTGACGCTGCTTCTCTCAAGCCTTGCCCGGCACGCGGACGGAGCGCATCACTGACCCAACTATTCATGGCCGCTGGTTGACAAGCCGGCGGTCATACGCCACCTGAAAGACGGTTTATGCCCCCAGTTAGCCCCAGGGCAAAGGCAACGAGACGATCCCATGAACGCACCGATTGACTATAATCCGAAGCCCCGCCGCGCCACGGTTGCCGTCGATGTCGGCGGTGTGATCGTCGGTGGTGGTGCGCCTGTCGTCGTCCAGTCGATGACCAATACCGATACGGCTGACGTGGATGCGACCGTCGCCCAGGTCGCCGCGCTCTACAAGGCAGGCTCCGAGATCGTCCGCATCACCGTCGATCGCGACGAGAGCGCTGCCGCCGTGCCGAAGGTGCGCGAGCGTCTGCTGCGCCTTGGCCTCGACGTGCCGCTGATCGGCGATTTCCATTATATCGGCCACAAGCTTCTGGCCGATCATCCGGCCTGCGCCGAAGCGCTCGCAAAATACCGCATCAACCCGGGCAATGTCGGCTTCAAGGACAAGAAGGACAAGCAGTTCGGCGACATCATCGAGATGGCGATCCGTTACGACAAGCCTGTCCGCATCGGCGTCAACTGGGGTTCGCTTGACCAGGACCTGCTGACGACGCTGATGGACCGCAATTCCGAAGCCGGTTCGCCGCTGTCTGCACGCCAGGTGATGCACGAGGCGATCGTCCAGTCGGCCCTGATTTCGGCCGAGCTTGCTGAAAACATCGGCCTGCCGCGCAACCGGATCATTCTGTCCGCAAAAGTCAGCCAGGTGCAGGATCTCATCGCCTGCTATTCGATGCTGGCCGAGCGCTCCAACCATGCGCTGCATCTGGGCCTGACAGAGGCCGGCATGGGCACCAAGGGCATCGTCGCCTCGTCGGCTGCCATGGGATATGTCCTGCAGCACGGTATCGGCGATACGATCCGTGTGTCGCTGACGCCGGAACCGAACGGTGACCGCACCCGCGAAGTGCAGGTTGCGCAGGAAATCCTTCAGGTCATGGGGTTCCGCCAGTTCATTCCGGTGGTCGCCGCCTGTCCCGGCTGCGGGCGCACCACATCGACGGTGTTCCAGGAGCTTGCCCAGAACATCCAGAACGATATCCGCAAGAACATGCCGATCTGGCGCGAAAAGTATCCGGGCGTCGAAGCTCTGAACGTCGCCGTGATGGGGTGCATCGTCAACGGCCCCGGCGAAAGCAAGCATGCCGATATCGGTATCTCGCTGCCCGGCACTGGCGAGACACCTGCCGCCCCGATCTTTATCGACGGTCAGAAGGCGATGACGCTGCGCGGCCCCAATATCGCTCAGGATTTCGAAAAGCTGGTGATCGATTACATCGAGAACCGCTTCGGCCAGAAAACCGCCGCCGAGTAAGCGTCATTCCCGGATAGGGATAATTCCTTATCCCGGCTGCCGCTGCCTCTCCTCGCTATTGCCGTATTTCATGGTAAATGAGAGGTACTACGGACGACGGGGAAACTGATTCATATGTTGAAAAAAATTGCTATCGTCGCAGCTTGCGCGACGTATCTCTCTGCCTGCACGACGACCGATCCCTATACGGGTCAGCAGAAAATGTCGAACACGGCTGGTGGCGCTGCCATCGGTGCCGGTCTCGGCGCGGTCGGCGGTCTGTTGATCGGCGGCGGCAACAAGGGCCGCAATGCGCTGATCGGCGCTGCGATCGGTGGCCTCGCCGGTGGCGCCATCGGCAATTACATGGACCGCCAGGAAGCCGAACTGCGCCAGCAGCTGCAGGGAACCGGCGTATCGGTGACCCGCAACGGCGACCGCATCATTCTAAACATGCCGTCGAACATCACCTTTGCCACCGATCAGGATCAGGTGATCCCGCCGTTCTATGCCACGCTCGATTCGGTTGCGATCGTGCTCAACAAGTTCGGCAAGACCTATATCGACGTCAACGGTCACACGGATTCGACCGGCAGCCTGCAGCACAACCAGGCGCTTTCGGAACGCCGTGCCGTCTCGGTCGCCAACTATCTCGGTGGTCGCGGCGTCGATCAGCGCCGTGTCTCGACCATGGGCTACGGCCCGTCGCAGCCGGTCGCTTCCAACGCCTCGCCGGATGGTCGCGCCCAGAACCGCCGCGTCGAAGTCTCGATCGCACCGATCGAACAGGGCTGAGTTCGGACAGATATCGACGAGCCGGTCAGATCCGGCTCGTCAGCAGTTTCACGCCGGCAATGCTGTAGAACACCGCCATCGTGCCTTCGATCCAGCGCCGCGCGGCCTTGTAGCCGCGAAGCGCGTGGCGCGTCGAAAACAGAACCGCATATCCGGTAAAGATGACCAGGCTTGAGGTCGAGCAGATGCCGACGATCAGCAGGATTGCCGAAGGCGGTGCATCCGCCGGCAGGCCGAGCGAGATGATCGCCAGCCAGCCGAAGATCGCCTTCGGATTGGTGACGTGGATGGCATAGCCGCGCAGCCAGAGTTGCCTTGCTGAGTAGGACGTTCTGCTCTCGCTCGATGCGGTCTCGATATCCGGCGTCCGCGCCGAGCGGTACGCCTTCCAGGCAAGATAGATCAGATAGAGCCCGCCCAGAATTTTCATGATCTCAAGCGCGATCGCGTAGGTGCGCAGGATGGCGGCGAGCCCGAGTGCGGCAGCGCAGGCCCAGGTCAGCGAGCCGCAGAAGACGCCCAACGCAAGAATCACTCCGTTTCGACGGCCATGCGAAATCGCCATTCCGATAATGGCGAAATTGGCAGGTCCGGGGCTGAGGACGGCGATGAGATAGGCGAGATAGGCCGGCCAGATATAGGGCAGGTAGGCGAATACATCCGGCATGCTTTACTCCTCGGGTCTGATCCGGGAGGCTTGCCGTTGTCCCGTCTCGTCAGTTCTGACGGCTGGCGATAAAGCGCGCCGTCTGCTGCAGAATAAATGCCTTTTCGCCGTAGGGCGCAAGCAGGTCGACGGCCTCTGCCGTCAGCGTATCGAGCTTCTCTTCCGCCCAGCCTGTGCCATGCATGGCAACCAGCGTGCCCTTGCCGCGGGCGGCATCCTTGCCGGTCGCCTTGCCCATGGTCTCGGCATCGGAGGTGATGTCGAGAAGATCGTCGGCGAGCTGAAAGGCAAGCCCGATGACCTGGCCGAATTTTCTGAGGCGCTGACGGTGTTCCTGATCTGCACCGGCGATGATGGCACCTGCCTCGCAGGCGAAGCGGATCAACGCACCGGTCTTCATCGCCTGCAGTGTGGTGATGCCTGTCTCATCAGGTGCCGATTTCTCCGCAGCCAGATCCAATGCCTGGCCACCCACCATGCCGCCGGAACCGGCTGCGCGGGCAAGGGCCAGAACCAGTTCCGTCTTCGCCCGGTCTGGCAAAGCTGTCTCAGGCGCTGCGATAATGTCGAAGGCGTAGGTCAGCAGGCTATCGCCGGCAAGGATCGCGGTCGCCTCGTCGAATGCCCTGTGGACCGTCGGCTGACCACGGCGAAGGTCGTCGTCGTCCATGGCGGGCAGGTCGTCGTGGATCAGCGAATAACAGTGCAGACATTCGAGTGCGGCACCGATGCGCATGGCGGCCTGTTCGTTCCCACCAAGCAGAAGCGCGCTTTCGCGCAGCAGGAACGGTCGCAGGCGCTTTCCGCCATTCAGCGAACCATGGCGCATCGCGGCCATCAGATGGGCCGGGCGCGTGACTTCGTCGGGCAACGTTTGATCCGAAAGAAGCGACACAAGCAGCGCCTCGGTGGCGACTGCGCTGTCTTTCAACCGGCTTTCGAATGCAGGATCGGTCGTGTTCATGCCGGGCTGTTTGGCATGGGGCGACGATACAGGCAATGTCGATTTACCAGCATTGCCGAAGTTTCAGCCGGTGGACTGGCCTTCGAAAGCGCCACCGGCTATGAAACTTTAAACGGGCGGGTAGAAGCACCTTGGATATCGCACCTGAACAGCATGCCGAAGAAGACGAACCCGTGAGGCCCGCACGACGGTTTCGCCTGCCTAACACCACGTGGCTCCGGCGCGTCATCCTGTTCGTCATTGCGCTGGTGGTGCTGCCCTATCTTCTCATCCCGGTCTATGCGCTGCCATTCACGCGGCCGGTGTCCACCCTCATGCTGTCGGAACTGTTTCTTCTGCGCGGGTATGACCGCCAGTGGGTTGATATCGAGGACATCTCGCCCAATCTCGTGCGGGCCGTGATGATGTCGGAGGACGGCCAGTTCTGTTTCCACGGCGGCGTCGACTGGCGCCAGATGCGCGGCGTCGTGCAGGATGCACTGGACGGCGAGTCGACGCGTGGCGCGAGCACCATTCCGATGCAGACGGCCAAAAACTTGTTTTTATGGAACGGCCGCTCCTTCATCCGTAAAGGGCTGGAACTGCCGCTGGCGCTGGCTGAGGATTTCATTTGGCCGAAATGGCGGTTGATGGAAATCTATCTCAACGTCGCAGAATGGGGACCTGGTATCTACGGGGCTGAAGCGGCGGCGCAGTATCATTTCAAGGTGCCAGCCGCCAAGCTGAGTGCCCGTCAGGCCGCGTTGCTCGCCGTCGCACTTCCCAATCCGCACACGCGGGTCGCGAGCAAGCCCAGCCGCGGAATGCAGCGGCTGGCAGGTGTCGTGGAACGGCGCGCCCGCGCATCGAGCGATTACATCAAATGCATTTATGGGTGACGTCAAAACTAAGCGTTAAACGTCCCCCATGTCATCTGTCAGTATCGACGCTGGCTTAAGAGCGCATCGAGCACGCTTTGTGAGTGCGTTTACGAAGAAAGTGGACCGCCGATGGATGCCAGACTGATTTCGCCCGATCTCCTCAAATACTCGGCGACGCACAATCCAAAACCGCCGCCGCGGCTCGGAACGCGTTACGTACGGCGAGGCGGCTTTCTGCCCGAGCCCGGCAACACGATCGTCTGCCATCTGGAAAAAGGATCGGCAACGCAGGCGCTGCTTGTGTCGGCACGCGCGCGCTATCTCGAGATGCCGGAAGCTGAGCGTTTTCTTTTCACGCCGATCACCAGCCTGCACATGACGCTGTTCCAGGGTGTCATCGAGCATCGCCGCAAGCCTCGCTTCTGGCCGGACGATATGCCGCTCGAAACGCCGATCGAGGACATGACGGAAATCAAGGCGGCTCGGCTCGAAGGTTTCTCGACGCTGGATCCGTTCCAGGTCACCGTGAAAAGCGCCAAGCCGTCGGGTCTCGTGGTCGAGGGGAGGTCCGAGAATGATTGCAGGGCGATGAAGGCCTGGCGCGATGCGCTGGCGCGGCTCCTCGGTTATCGCCATCCGGATCACGACGACTATGCGTTTCACATTACCTTTGCCTATGTGATCGAGCGCCTGTCGGATGCAGCGCTGCCGGCCTGGCAGGCGATGCTCGACGAGGTGACTGCTGAGATCAAGCGCGCGGTTCCTGTTCTGGAATTGCGGCCGCCGGCATTCTGCTCGTTCGAGGACATGAACCATTTCCACGAACTGATGATTTTCGATTCCGAGACCTGATGGAAATTGCGCCGATGGAAAAATTCGTCCTCTATATCGCAAATAAGAACTATTCGTCCTGGTCCTTCCGGCCCTGGATTGCGCTGACCGCTGCCGGCGTTCCTTTCGAGGAAGTGCTAATCCCGTTCGATTATCCGGCAGGCAATCCACGCTACAAGACGATCTCGCCCAATGCCCAGGTGCCGGTTCTGCATCATGGCGACGTGCGCGTCTGGCAGTCGCTGTCGATCATCGAATACGCAGCCGAGCTGTTTCCGGAAAGCGGGATCTGGCCGACGTCAGCTGCGGATCGTGCCGTCGCTCGCTCCATCTCGATGGAGATGCTGTCTGGCTTTCGGGCGCTGCGCAATGCCTGCCCGATGAATTTTCGCCGGCCGAAGCGCCGCATCGATCTCCCCGACGGGGTGATGGACGACGTCGCGCGGATCGAAACCATCTGGCGGGAACTGCGGGCAAAATCCGGCGGTCCGTTCCTGTTTGGCGACTTTACCGCAGCGGACGCGATGTTCGCGCCGGTCGTCAATCGCGTTGCGGTCTATGATCTGGTAGACGACGCCGACACGCTTGCGTATATGGAAGCCATGACGTCGCATCCGGCCTGGGTTTCATGGCAGGAAGCGGCCCTTCAGGAGACAGCAATCGTCGAAGAAGACGAGGCCTGAGGTGTTTCGGCGTGGTTTGCGAAAAAATCCCGCCAATATTCCTGCAGGGACTGGTCAAGTACCCGGTTGGCATGTATAAGCGCGCCAAATTTCCGAGATCGAGACATGGAATGTTCGGCCTCAGTTCCGGCCGGAAATCCCTGTTTTGCACGAAGTGGAGTAACGAAAATGGCTGTACCTAAAAGAAAAACGAGCCCGTCGAAGCGCGGTATGCGCCGCTCTGCTGACGCTCTCAAGACCCCGACATTTGTTCGAGGACAAGAACTCCGGCGAACTGCGCCGTCCGCACCATATCGATCTCAAGACCGGTATGTACCGCGGCCGTCAGGTTCTGACGCCGAAGGAAAGCGCATAAGCTTTTCTGATGATTGCTTGAAAGGCCGGCTTTGCCGGCCTTTTTTGTTGCGCGCTCGGTAAGGCGCGTTTCTTCCCGCAGCAGGTGCCGTTCAGGTGCTCATGCTGTCGAGACGACCCTGAAGCGCGCGGAGCTGCTCCTTCAGTTCGTCGATGTCCTTGGCTTCCGCCTTCTTGCCCGATGGTGGGGCGGACTGGTGCTGAGGCGGCGTCGCGGCACCGGCAAAGGGCGCGAACATCTGCATGGCCTGACGGAACATGTCCGTATTGCGCCGCACCTGTTCTTCCATCATCTGCATCGGAAGATGCAGGTTCTTGGCGATCGGCGTGTCACCGAACGCACTCGTCATCTGCTCGCGCATCTGCACCTGCTGGTCCGTAAACGTCTTCATCGAGTGTTCGAGGAAGGTCGGCACCACCATCTGCATCTGATCACCGTAATAGGAAATCAGCTGTCGCAAGAAGGACACCGGCAGAAGCGTGTTTCCCGTCTTGGACTCCTGCTCGAAAATGATCTGGGTCAGAACCGAGTGCGTGATGTCCTCGCCCGTCTTGGCATCCTGAACCGTAAATACCTCGCCCTTCTTGACCATTTTAGCCAAGTCTTCGAGCGTCACGTATGTGCTTGTTCCGGTGTTGTAGAGACGCCGGTTAGCGTATTTCTTGATCGTCACGTCACCTTCGGTCTTTGCCATGATTTCCCTCCACTTCGCCATTCGCGCGATTATTAGTGCTTGGCATCTTCTCCCGCCTCGAATGTAAGCTTAAATTGGCGCAACTGACAATCGATTTGTGCGCCGCGATGGATCACCATGCTGCGCAGCAAATCGATGAAAAACCGGGTGTTTCGGGCGAAAACCGGGCGTTTGACAGGGCGCTCAGGCTTTGCCAGTCTCGGTGCCAAGAAACGGAAAGAGGAGACATCATGTCCAATCCATCCATCGTTATCGCAGCCGCAGCAAGAACGGCCGTCGGCTCGTTCAATGGCGCATTTGCAAACGTCCCCGCACACGAACTCGGTGGCGCGGTGATCAAGGAGGTGCTGGCGCGCGGTGGCGTGGAGGCGGGTGAAGTGGACGAGGTCATCATGGGCCAGGTCCTTCCTGCCGGCGAGGGACAGAACCCCGCCCGCCAGGCGGCGATGAAGGCCGGGGTGCCGCAGGAGGCGACGGCCTGGGGCGTCAACCAGCTCTGCGGTTCCGGTCTTCGTGCGGTCGCACTGGGCATGCAGCAGATCGCGCTCGGCGACGCCAAAATCATCGTCGCGGGAGGCCAGGAATCCATGTCGATGGCCCCGCATTGCGCACACTTACGCGGCGGCGTGAAGATGGGTGATTTCAAGATGATCGATACGATGATCAAGGATGGCCTGACCGACGCGTTCTACGGCTATCACATGGGTATCACCGCTGAAAACATCGCCCGCCAGTGGCAGTTGTCGCGTGAGGAGCAGGATCAGTTCGCGGTGTCCTCGCAAAACAAAGCGGAGGCAGCGCAGGTTGCTGGCCGCTTCAGGGACGAGATCGTTCCGTTCCTGATCCAGACCCGCAAGGGCGAGTTGCGCGTCGAGAACGACGAATACATCCGTGCCGGTGCGACTTTGGAGGGGATGGCGAAGCTTCGGCCGGCCTTCGACAAGGAAGGCACAGTGACTGCCGCCAACGCATCCGGCCTCAACGATGGCGCAGCTGCGGCGTTGCTGATGACGGAGGACGAAGCCGGTCGTCGTGGCATTGCGCCGCTCGCGCGCATCGTCTCCTGGGCCACCGCCGGCGTCGATCCGCAGATCATGGGAACCGGCCCCATCCCGGCTTCGCGTCGCGCGCTGGAAAAAGCCGGTTGGAAAATCGGCGATGTCGACCTGATCGAAGCGAATGAGGCGTTTGCCGCACAGTCCTGCGCGGTCACGCGGGATCTGGGCCTCGATCCGTCGCTGGTCAATGTCAACGGCGGAGCGATCGCCATCGGTCACCCGATCGGTGCGTCGGGTGCGCGAATTCTCAATACGCTGCTGTTCGAAATGAAGCGCCGTGGCGCGAAAAAGGGGCTTGCGACGCTCTGCATCGGGGGCGGTATGGGCGTCGCCATGTGTCTGGAAGCGCTCTAGCACTCGGTGGCAGCTGCCCACGTTATCGGCGTGAGCAGTTCCGTTACGCTGACGGCGGCGACGGTATGAAAGGAAGTTTACATGGCGCGTATCGCGTTGATTTCAGGAGGCACGCGGGGCATTGGCGCTGCGATCTCCACCGCCCTGAAGGCCGCCGGCTATTCGGTGGCCGCCAATTTTGCGGGCAATCACGAAAAGGCGGCGCAGTTTCACGCGGCGACGGGCATTCCGGTGTTCCAGTGGGACGTGTCGGATTACGATGCCTGCGTGAAGGGCATCTTTGAAGTCGAAGCGCAGCTCGGGCCTGTCGACGTCCTCGTCAACAATGCCGGAATCACCCGCGACGGCATGTTTCACAAGATCACGCCACAGCAGTGGAAGGAGGTCATTGATACCAACCTTTCCGGCCTGTTCAACATGACCCATCCGGTCTGGCCCGGCATGCGCGAGCGCGGCTTCGGCCGCATCATCAACATCTCCTCGATCAATGGCCAGAGGGGCCAGATGGGGCAGGTGAACTATTCCGCCGCCAAGGCGGGCGATCTCGGCTTTACCAAGGCACTGGCTCAAGAAGGGGCCTCGAAGAACATCACCGTCAATGCGATCTGCCCCGGCTATATCGGAACCGACATGGTGCGTGCCATCCCGCAAAAGGTGATGGACGAAAAGATCATCCCGCAGATCCCTGTCGGACGGTTGGGAGAGCCGGAAGAAATCGCCCGCTGCGTGCTGTTTCTAGCCTCTGAAGAAGCCGGATTCATTACCGGGTCTACGCTCAGCGCAAATGGCGGTCAGTATTTCGCCGGGTAAGCGGATACAAAAAAACCGGCGCCATGGGACGCCGGTTTCTATTCTGCGACTAAACGCAGGACTTAGCGGCAACGCGCTTCGTATGTACGGCCATAACGGTCGCGATAGACGCAGTAACCGTTGCGCTTCTGCGATTCGCCGATAGCAGCGCCAACCAGACCGCCGCCGACAGCGCCGACTGCAGCGCCACCCCAGCTGTTGGTCACAGCGCCACCGATAACGGCGCCCGAAGCAGCACCGATCGCAGTGCCCTTTTCAGTGGATGTGCAGGATGCCAGCATTCCGACGAGAGCGCCGACGAGCAAAACTTTTTTCATGTCACTTTCCTTCCCTTGGTAACGTGCGGCTTCGCCGCTTTTAGATCCTGCCCATCAGCAGGAGGATGATGATAATCAGCACAACGAGGCCGAGACCGCCGGACGGACCATAACCCCAGTTCCGGCTGTGCCCCCAATTCGGCAGCGCGCCGATCAAAAGCAAAATCAGTACGATAAGTAGGATGGTTCCGAGCATAGGCTTGTACTCCGCTGACCTACCGGCTCGACATGTCCGGTTGGGATTGCCGAGAAAACGTAGCATGGGAACTTTTGTTCCACTCACCACTAGCTCGCCCGTGAAGTGTGGTTAACGGGTTACACTTTGGCCATGCGTCGGAAAGCCGGGTAATGTTCGAAACAGATCGAGAACGCTCCGGAATCCGCAATCGTCGCCGATTCGTTCACGTTTGTTCGAATGAAACTGGCGTGCGTATCGTACACATGTTGATCCTGGAAATCGTGGTCTCGCCTTGTCGAGGACAACATATCGGCTTGCGTTTATCGTCGAGCATGGCCATCTGATACTGCGATTGCGTTTCCGTGGAGGATCGCATCGGCGGATAAGCAGGAACTGGCTTTGCATTCTCAGCCCATGATTCTCAGCGGCCGCGGCGTCACGGCCGTGCTAGGCCCCACCAATACCGGCAAGACCCATTATGCCATCGAGCGCATGGTTGCGCACGGTTCCGGCGTCATCGGTCTGCCCCTTCGCCTGCTTGCACGCGAGGTCTATACGCGTGTCGTGGAGAAGGTCGGTTATCACAATGTCGCGCTGATCACGGGCGAGGAAAAGATCACGCCGCATATGGCGCGCTTTTCCGTCTGCACCGTCGAGGCGATGCCGCGCGAGACAAAGGCCGCCTTCGTCGCTATCGACGAGGTACAGCTGGCCGGCGATCTCGAGCGCGGGCACATCTTCACCGACCGCATCCTGCATCTTCGCGGACGCGAGGAGACGTTGCTGCTCGGTGCCGGCACCATGCGGCCGATCCTCGAACGGCTGCTTCCCGGGATCACCGTGGTCGAACGGCCGCGCCTCTCGCAGTTGTTTTATGCCGGTCAGAAAAAGATCACCCGCCTGCCGCAGCGTTCCGCGATCGTCGCCTTCTCTGCGGAAGAGGTCTATGCGATCGCCGAACTGATCCGCCGCCAGCGCGGTGGTGCGGCTGTCGTGCTTGGCGCCTTGAGCCCGCGCACCCGCAATGCACAGGTCGCTCTCTATCAGGAAGGCGATGTGGAATATCTCGTCGCAACCGATGCGATCGGCATGGGCCTCAATCTCGATGTGGATCACGTTGCCTTCGCTCAGGATCGCAAGTTCAACGGCTATCAGTTCCGCAATCTCAATCCGTCCGAAATGGCGCAGATTGCCGGGCGTGCGGGCCGCCACCTGCGTGACGGAACCTTTGGTGTCACCGGGCAGGTCCAGCCGTTCGACGACGAACTGGTCGAGCGGATCGAGGGCCATCATTTCGAGCCGGTGAAAGTGCTGCAGTGGCGCACGAAAAGCGTCGACTATTCCTCGCTTGCCGCTCTGCGTGCCAGTCTCGACCGGCCGCCGACCGTGGCGGGGCTTGCCCGCGCGCTGCCGGCAATCGATATCCAGGCGCTCGACTATCTGTCGCGCTACGCAGAAATCCGCGATACGGCGACAACGCCGGAGCGGGTGGAAAAATTGTGGGAGGCCTGCGCTCTGCCGGACTATCGGCGGATTGCCCCTGCGCAACACGCAGACCTCATTTCGACTCTTTTCTCGGATCTTGTGCGCTTCGGCACGGTGAACGAGCAATTCATGGCAGAACAGGTTCGCCGCGCCGACCGGACCGACGGAGAAATCGACACCCTGTCGGCCCGAATCGCGCAGATCCGTACCTGGACCTATGTTTCGAACCGCCCTGGCTGGCTTGCCGATCCGACACACTGGCAAGAAAAGACACGGGAAATCGAGGATAGGTTGTCGGACGCGTTACATGAACGGTTGACGAAACGCTTTGTTGATCGCAGGACATCTGTGCTCATGAAGCGCCTAAGAGAGAATGCGATGCTGGAAGCTGAAATCAGTGTGAATGGGGATGTCTTCGTCGAAGGCCATCATGTGGGGCAATTGGCTGGATTCCGATTCACGCCTATAGCCGGCACGGAGGGTCCCGATGCGAAGGCCGTCCAGGGTGCTGCGCAAAAGGCGCTTGCGCTGGAGTTCGAGGCACGCGCCGCGCGGCTTTATGCATCCGGCAACAACGACCTTGCTGTCGGCTCGGACGGTTCCGTGCGCTGGCTCGGCGAACCTGTCGGCCGGCTTGCGTCAAGCGACCATATCATGCGCCCGCGCCTGATCCTGCTTGCCGACGAGCAGTTGACCGGCAATGCCCGCGAACACGTCGTTGCGCGCATCGAGCGTTTCGTGAACCATCACATTGCGACCGTGCTGAAGCCGCTGGACGATCTGTCGCGCGCTGAAGACCTGCAGGGTCTCGCCAAGGGCCTGGCCTTCCAGCTGGTCGAAAACCTCGGCGTCATGTTCCGGCGCGATGTTGCCGAAGACGTGAAGACGCTCGATCAGGATGCGCGCGCTTCGATGCGCCGCTACGGCATCCGCTTCGGCGCCTACCATGTGTTCATGCCGGCACTGCTGAAGCCTGCTCCGGCCGAGCTTATCACGCTTCTCTGGGCGCTGAAGAACGACGGCATCGACAAGCCGGGTTACGGCGATCTTATTCCGGCGCTTGCTGCCGGCCGCACATCGGTCGTCGCGGATCCTGCTTTCGAGCGTACCTTCTACAAGCTCGCCGGTTTCCGCTTCCTCGGCAAGCGTGCCGTTCGTATCGACATTCTCGAGCGTCTGGCCGATCTCATCCGTCCGCTGCTGCAGTGGAAGCCGGGCTCCAGCCCGCGTCCGGAAGGCGCCTATGACGGTCGCCGCTTCGTGACGACGACAGCCATGCTGTCGATCCTCGGCGCAACGCCTGACGATATGGAAGAAATTCTGAAAGGCCTCGGCTATCGCGCCGATGCCGTGAAGCCTGAAGAGGCGCAGGCATTCCTGGCTGGCCAGGAGCCAGCTGCGGCTGCCCCTGCCACGCCAACGGCTGCAGCAGACGAGGCCGCACCGACTGCCGAAGGCGATCAGGTCGAAGCAACCGAAGCTTCCGCTGAGGTTGCGGCGCCTGCCGAGGCTGCTGCTTCTGCAGAAGACGCTGCTCCTGCAGAAGACGCTGCAAGTGAAGAAGCTGCGGCGCCTGACGTCGCCGCGTCCATGGAAGCTGAAACCGTTGAGGCAACTGCATTGGCCGAGCCGGACGCTCAGGCCGAGACAGCCGCCTCGACTGAAGCTGCCGCTGCCGTCGAACCCGAAGAAGCAAAGCCTGTTCTCCTGTGGCGCCCGGGTGGCGGTCGCGAGAATAGCCAGCGCCAGGGTGGTCGGCCACAGCAGGGTGATCGCCGTGGTAACGGCCAGGGTCAGCGCAATGCCGGTGCTGCCTCAGCAGGCCGCACCCAGGAAGCCCGCCCCCAGGGCGAAGCCGCTCCCAAGGAAGGCCGCCGCGATGGTCGTCGGGATGGCGAGCGCCGTGACGGTGGTCGTCCGAACCGCGACAACAACAACCGTCGTCCTGAAAACCGGGGCGATCGTCCCGAGCGCGGAGATCGTAACGATCGTCCGGACCGTAACAAGGGACCACAGCCCGCTCGCTTTGAGGCCAAGCCACCGCGCAAGGAAAAGCCGATCGATCCGGATTCGCCCTTTGCCAAGCTTGCTGCTCTCAAGGAGCAGATGAAGAAGTAGGCGCATGGTTGAAAAAGAGCTGCATGCAGGTTCGCGACAGCGCATCGACAAGTGGCTCTTTTTCGCGCGAATGGCAAAGTCACGCTCCATCGCGCAGTCGCTGATCCAGTCCAACTGCATCCGGATCAACGGCGCGCTGGTGTCTCAGCCAAGCTATCAGGTCAAGACCGGGGACCGCCTCGACATCAAGCTGGAACGGCGCGATGTGGTTCTGGTCGTCAAGTCCGGTGGTGATCGGCGGGGTCCATTCGAAGAGGCGCGGCTTCTTTACGAAGATCTGACGCCGCCTCCGGAGGAACGCCAGAAGCTGACGGCGTTCGAGCAGGCGCAACGCCTGCCGGGCTCCGGGCGTCCGACGAAGAAGGAAAGGCGGGAGACCGAACGCCTGTTTCCCGAAGCGGGCGAAAACTAGGTTTAGAAAATCCGCCCTCAAGACCCGGTTTTTACGCACGGTTTATTCTTGCGCAGTTGCAGCAAAGGCATTAGGTGACACTCGAAAAGCATGACTTCCTTGAGTGCTGAAGTCTGCCGGCTTTTCGCCTGCCGCACCTTTCGTCGGCAGCGTGCCGCAATCTGCGATATTCGGAGTTTCGCATGACATTCGTCGTGACAGACAATTGCATCCGCTGCAAATACACAGACTGTGTCGAAGTGTGCCCGGTCGATTGCTTCTACGAAGGTGAGAACTTTCTGGTCATTCACCCGGACGAATGCATCGATTGCGGCGTCTGCGAGCCTGAATGTCCGGCTGAGGCCATCAAGCCTGACACGGAACCGGGTCTCGACAAGTGGCTGAAGGTAAACTCCGACTTCGCGCAGATCTGGCCGAACATTACCGTGAAGCGGGATCCTCTTCCGGAGGCCAAGGAAATGGACGGCGAAGAGGGCAAGTATGAAAAGTACTTCTCGGCAGAGCCAGGTTCCGGCGATTAAACCCGGATGGTGACGGTGCGCCCGTCACCCGCTCGAATCAGCTGTCTTTTGGTTGGGCACTGTCCGACTGTCATGCGGCTTGCAAGAATAAAAGCAAATTATTGATTTCCGCACTTTTTTGTGGTAGAGCTTACTCACTGTTCCACAAGGTGGCACTCGCGTGCCCGAAAAACATCACGAAAGAAACAGATCGCTCCCCGCGTTCCCCGTGACATTGCAACACTTTGATGTTGTCGTCGCCGTTTCGCGAGTTGGTCTGTTTTTGCGCGCGTTGTCGGATCAGTATGGAGTGTCCCGACGGTTTCCCCCGTCTCATCCGGGCCTGACAGACCCGGTTTCCCCAGACCCGATAAAACGGGTGAGTCAAAGGGAGTTTGTGAATCGAATGACGACCCAACTGAAAAAGAATTCTCCCGCACGCCAGGGCTTTAGAACTGGTGAATCGATTGTTTATCCTGCGCATGGCGTCGGCACGATCACCTCTATCGAAGAACAGGAAGTCGCGGGCATGAAGCTCGAGCTTTTCGTGATCGATTTTGAAAAGGACAAAATGCGCCTGAAGGTTCCGGTCGCCAAGGCCTTGAGCATCGGCATGCGCAAGCTCTCCGAGACGGATTTCGTCGAACGTGCATTGAAGGTGGTCCAGGGCAAGGCCCGCGTGAAGCGCACGATGTGGTCGCGTCGCGCACAGGAATATGATGCCAAGATCAATTCCGGTGATCTGATTTCCATTGCAGAAGTGGTGCGCGATCTTTTCCGCGCCGAAAACCAGCCCGAGCAGTCTTATTCCGAGCGTCAGCTGTATGAAGCGGCGCTGGATCGCATGGCGCGCGAAATTGCCGCCGTCAACAAGATGTCCGATACGGAAGCTGTTCGCCTGATCGAGGTCAACCTTGCCAAGGGTCCCAAGCGCGGCAAGACAGTCGAGGAAGATGAAGCTCAGGAAGAAGAAGCAGCCTGATTTTGTCGCTGAAAGACAACACCAAAAACCCGGCCTAGTGCCGGGTTTTTTGTTGGAACCTTTACAACACAAGCGCGTTAACCCGCCGGAACGGCGAATTTAATGCTGCATCGTGCTGCGTGTTCTCCGTCCTAACCAATAGCGGGGCGATTGCCTAACCGGTCCAAGACCTCCGCGAGACACTTGAGGGACATCGGCAGAAATTCGCAAAAATCAAGGCTGGAATATCGGTAATCCCGCAATTCAGCGTTTTTTTTGGTTCTGCCCTTTGTCGATCACGGCACCACGGAGAACACTATGACAGCCATGTCCGCAGACCGCACAATGATCAAGATAGCGATGTCGGCTCCGTATCTCGCCCGCGAGGAAGAGCGTGATCTGGCAATCCGTTGGAAAGACCGCCAGGATCAGGGCGCTCGAAACCAGATTGCACTCGCCCACATGCGTCTCGTCATCGCGATGGCGTCGAAATTCCGTGGGTTCGGTCTACCCATGAGCGATCTCGTTCAGGAAGGTTATGTGGGATTGCTTGAGGCTGCGGCAAGGTTCGAACCGGCCCGCGATGTCCGCTTTTCCACATACGCCAGCTGGTGGATCCGTGCCTCCATGCAGGACTATATCCTGCGCAACTGGTCGATCGTTCGCGGTGGTACGAGTTCAGCCCAGAAGGCGCTGTTCTTCAATCTGCGCCGCCTGCGCGCAAAACTTGCCCGCGGCGACTCCAACCTCACGGCCCAGGCCATCCATGAGGAAATTGCCGTCGCACTCGGCGTCAGCGTTTCCGACGTGCAGACCATGGATGCCCGTCTCTCCGGCAATGACTCGTCGCTTCAGGCTCCAACGATTTCCGGTGATGCCGACAGTGGCGAACGCCTCGACATGCTGGCCAGCGGCGAACCACTGCCGGACGAGCAGGTCTCCGGCATGATCGATGGCGAGCGTCGGCTGAAATGGCTGCAGGGTGCCCTCACAAAGCTCAACGACCGCGAGAAGATGATCATCCGCGCCCGCAGGCTGACGGATGACGGTGCGACGCTGGAAGCGCTGGGTGCCAAGCTCGGAATTTCCAAGGAGCGTGTGCGGCAGATCGAAAGCCGCGCGATCGAGAAGCTGAAGTCGGCACTCGTCACCGCAAATCCGCAGATGGCGCTTGTGTCCTAAACACACTGTGCCCGCGCCGCTCTGGCGGTCGCGACATCTCGATACGATGCTTTAAAGCGCGCAGGCCCTTGAAACGGCCTTCGCGCTTTGAAGCTTTTATACAAGCCTCATTCGGAAATGATTTTGACCTTTTGGCCCGGCGACAATGTCGCGCCGACCGGAATGGCGTTGATCAGCTTGAACAGGTCCAGCTTGCGGTCGGTGCCCATCATCCGGCTTGAGAGCGATGCCATCGTATCCTGTGGCCCGACGCTCACGACGCGAACGCGGAGCGGCTTCAGCGACGCGATTTCAGGCTGTGTCATGCGGCGGAAACTGTTGCGAAGGATTTGTGCGGTCGTGTCGAGCGCGGGACTGCCCTTCGGAACCGCCGTCAGGAACCGGAAGATCTGGTCGTTGACCTTGATCACGGTCACGTCGAAATCCCAGCGTTCGGCGGAAGCGCGTGCGGTCGCGGCCGGCAGGCCGTTGACAGTCGTTTCGCGCACGGTTTCCGGCTGAAGCCCGGCCACCCAGCCGCTGGTCAGATAGTTGGGCAAGCTGCTGGTGTCGCCAGCGGCGACGCCGTCGAAACGGATCGCGGTCTCGCCTGGTCCCGTCGCCAACACGGCTTCGACCTTGTTGTCGATGCGGAAGTCCGGCGGAACGTCGAAGCGTATTCCAAGGCCCCCGTGCAGGAAGGTCTGGCCGCGGACATAACCCTCCTGGGGGCTGTCGCCATAGAGAAGACCGTCGATGCCGGCGAGGAAATAGTCGCGACCCTTGTCGCCGACGCCTTCCTGGCCGAAATTGCGGGCATGCCGGCGGGCCAGATCGACGCGCTGGGCGGAATTCGGGTGGCTGGACAGGAAGTCCAGGCTCTGGTCGCTGTCGGGATCAACCGCCGAGTAGCGCGCATAGGCCGCCATCGAATCGAGGAAGCGCGCAGCGGCGTAAGGGTCGTAGCCAGCTTCGCCCAGCATCCGCACACCGATCACGTCCGCCTGCAGTTCCTGCTGGCGGGAGAACGCCGCAAGTCTCAGCTTTCCGCGGGCAAGCGCCTGCTTGCCGGCGATGTCACTGGACAGCACCTCGGCGACCACCCGGCTGGCGATTACTTCAGCTTCCTCGCGCCGCTGGCGTTCGATGCCGTGGTTGGCGGTGACGTGTCCCATCTCGTGCGACAGCACGGCCGCAACTTCCGAAGCGTCGTTGGCGAGCGCCAGCAGTCCACGCGTGACGTAGAGATAGCCACCGGGCAGGGCGAAGGCATTGATCGCCGGGGAATTGAGGATAGTGATGCGGAAGGATTGCGTCGGATTTTCCGAAACAGCGGTCAGCGCACCGGCAATCCGAGCAACCAGCCGTTCGGTCTTTGCGTCACGATATTCGCCGCCATAGCTTGCAACGATTCGGGGATGCTCGCGTGCACCCATCTGCGCCCGCGGATCGTTCTTTTGAACTTCGTCGACGATCTGAGGCGAGTCTGATGGAGAAACGTTCGGCGTATAGGCCTGGTCGAACACGGACTGACAGCCTGCGAGTGCTGCACCTGCGAGCAACACGACGGCAAAGCGTCTCCAACGGCGCGGTGCGCTGGTCTGCCCGGTCCTGCCGGGTGTCGCGTCCTCGCGTGTTTTGATCCGTGTCTTCTGCACCGTCAGTCCTGTTCACCTTCGCTTCGTACCGATTTTCGCATCGCATGCACAGATAAAAGAGATAGGTTCAGCCGGCGCGTTTGCAATTGACTTCTGATAAACCAAGGCGATGACATCGCCGCAAGACCAAATTGTGGCACTGCGATAACGTTGGTTTTCGCCTGTCTCTATTCGTGACGACGCTCCGTCGACTGGCCTCTAGCGGGCGTAAGGAATAGCCGTGTTTGCGGCGGAGTTGACGATGGTACCATCGCCGACGGCGACCACCACGTCGGCAAGCTTCTGAACCTCGGCGCGGTCGTGGCTGACGATCACCACCGTATTGCCGGTTTCGCGGTGCAGGTCCAGAAGCAGCGACGCCATCGACGACCTAAGTTCAGGATCAAGCGCCGCAAACGGCTCGTCCATCAAAAGGACGGTTCTCTTTCGCACCAGCACCCGCGCGAAGGCAGCGCGCTGCCTCTCGCCGCCGGACAGCGTTCCCGGTTTGCGCGTCTCGAATCCTGCAAGCCCGACACGCTCGAGTGACTGCGAAATTCTCGCCCTGTCCTCACGCGAAAGCTTGAGGGACGGATCGACGCCGAGGCCGATATTGGTGACGAGGTCGAGATGGGCGAACAGATTGTTGTCCTGGAACACCAGCGAAATCGGCCGCTTTGAGGGGTGGGCGTGGGTCACGTCCTCGCCCGCGATCAGGATGCGGCCGGACTCCGGTATCTCGAAGCCCGCGATCAGGTTCAAGAGGGTCGATTTCCCCGAACCAGACGGCCCGGTCACGGCGGTAATCGCGCCGTCGGTCATGGCAATATCGAAGCTGAACCGTTTGGTGCCGAGTTGCAGCGCGATCTTTTCCAGGCGGATGCTGTCAGCCATCGTATCCCTTTCGGCGGCTCAGACTTCCGAGGATCGTCAGCGCCAGACATATCATGCCTAAAAGCAGGGCAAGCCCGTCGGCGTCGTTGGTTCGGTAGCTGGATAGTCTGCTGTAGACGAGCCAGGGCAGGGTCGTCAGTTCCGAGGATCCGAACAGGGCCACAGCACCGAGATCGCCGAGCGAGAGCGCCATGGCAAACGACAGTGCCGTAAGGATTGGGCCGATCAGGAAGGGCAGGTCGATCCGCCGCAGCCTCGAGAAGCCTGTTACGCCGAGGCTCGCGGCCAGGCGTGCCGTCTGCCGCCGATGATCCTCGATCGCCGGTTCCAGCACCCGCATCACGAAGGGCAGGGCCATCAGCATGTTGATGGCCGCGACCAGTGCGGGGGCAAAACGCGAGACATCTCCGAACGGGCGAAGCAGCAGGAACCAGCCTGTCCCGATCACGACCGGCGGCACCAGCAGCACCAGCGACGACGTCGCACCCAGCATCGCCGCCAGCCCGCGCGCCGGGATGCCGGGATGACGGAGATCCCTTATGGCAATGCGCGCATGGATGATCGCCAATGCGACGCTGACGGCCAGCAGCCCGGACAAGAGCGCGATCGACAGGCTTGTATAGGCGGCGTTGAGGAATGCGGGGCTGGACGCCAGCCGCCAGAGATCGGCCTTGATGCCGGCTAGGAAGATCGAGGCGAGCGGCAGGATGAGGAACAGGGTCGCAGCGAGGATGGTTGAGCCGTCCCACAGCCTTGCGCCCCATGTCCGTCCATCGAAGCGGCGGGTGGCGCGGCCGGCAGTTACATGTGTGCCGTCGGGGGCGGGGAGAAACGCGAGAGCGGCGAGGATCAGGCCCGTCACGGCGATCTGTAGCACCGCCAGTCCGATGGCACGCGGCGGATCGAAATCGAAGCGCAGCGACTGGTAGATCGCCACTTCCAGCGTCGTCGCCGCCGGCCCGCCGCCCAGAATCAGGACCAGCGTGAAACTGGTGGCGCAGAGCATGAAGATCAGCCCGGCAATGCCCGGCACGACCCGGATGAGAGCGGGCCCCTCGATGAAACGGAAGATCGACAACGGCTTCATGCCGAGGCTGGTGGAGAGCAGCCAGTATTCCGCAGGCTGCCGCTCGAGCGCCACGAGAAACAGGCGGGCGGCCAGCGGCAGGTTGAAGAAGACATGGGCGAGGAGAATACCGGTCAGGCCGTAAATGCTGATCGGCTGCTCAAGCCCCAATGTCGAGAGGAAACTATTGACCGCGCCCTGGCGCCCCCAGATGCCGATCAGACCCAGCGCACCGATCAGAACCGGCAGACCCATCGGCAACGCCATCAGCCGCACGATCCAGATACGGCCGATGAAATGCGGCCGTCTTGCCAGTGACAGCGCTACGGGAAGCGCCAGACACACAGAGAACAGGGTCGAGAGCACCGCCTGCCACAGCGTGAACTGCAGGATGCGGCCGGTATAGGCCGTGAACAATCGCCCCTGCGTTTCAGGGGCATCCCAGAGCAGCAGGGCCGAGACCGCGATGCCGACGAAAAGCGCGATCGCGACGAGGCTCAGCACCCCTCCGGAAATCCCCCGTCTTCGCTCGGCAGCGGTCAGCAGCATGCCCGGTTCAGCCGATCAGTTCATGCTCATGGCGTTCAGCCATTCGTCGATCCATGCCTGGCGGTTCTTCGCGACTTCGTCGGATCCCATCAGGAATGTCTTTTCCGGCATGACCAGCTTGCCGAAAGCGTCGGGCAGCGGCTGCGACGTCTTCGTCACCGGCATCATCCAGTTGGTAGTGGGGATCACGTCCTGAAAACCCTGCGACACCATGAATTTGAGGAAGTCACGGGCGAGATCCTTGTCACGGGCGCCCTTCAGCATGCCGGCCACTTCGATCTGCACGTAATGGCCCTCGGAAAACGCGGCCGCCTGGTAACGGTTCTCGTTCTCCTCCACCATGTGATAGGCAGGCGAGGTCGTATAGGACAGCACCATCGGCACTTCGCCCTTGGTAAACAGGCCGTAGGCTTCCGACCAACCGGGCGTGACGGTCAGGATGCGGCCCTTCAGCTTTGCCCAGGCTTCCGGCGCCTTGTCGCCATAGACTGATTTCATCCACAAAAGCAGGCCGAGGCCGGGTGTCGAGGTGCGCGGATCTTCGATCGCGATCTTCTGCGAAGGATCGCCCTCCACCAGTTCCTTCAGGCTCTTCGGCGGGTTCTTGATGGTTTTCGTGTCGTAGACGACGGCGAAATGACCGTAGTCATAGGGCAGGAACGTATCGTCGGCGTAATTGCCGGGAACGCTGATCCCGCCATTGCCGGAGGATGCCTGCAGTCCATGCGGTTCGAATAGGCCGGTCGCCTTCGCCTCCGAAATCAGGTTGGTGTCGAGCCCGAGCGCGATATCGGCCTTGGTCGTCTCACCCTCCAGCTTCAGCCGGGTCAGAAGTGCGACGCCATCGGCGACAGCCACGAATTCGACCTTGCAGGCGCAGGTCTTTTCGAAAGCGGCCTTCACCTTGGGGCCGGGGCCCCAGTCGGCGGTGAAGCTTTCATAGGTGTAGATGGTCAGCACCTTGTCCTCGGCCCTTGCGGCCGGCGACAGGATGATGGTGGCCGCAGCCACGGTGAGCGATAGCAAGAGTTTGCGCATCAACGCCTCCTTCAAAATCAATCTACAAGGGGAATAGGCGCTGAGCGTGAGCCGTCTAATCCCTCCGCCGGTGTTAGCCGGATCAGGTTCCGCGGGTTGGCTGAAAGCCTCTCAGCCGCACGTTACCGCGCAGCACCCCGTTAGAGCGGGACTAGATGTACCGGTGAAGGAATTGTCTGGCAAGTGGTGTCGAACCGCTGCCGTCTTGCGTTCATGGCCAAGGACCGAGGGGCATCGTGCGATAGCAGTCGCGATAGCAAGAAAGCCGCCCGGGGTGCCGGACGGCTTTCTTGCTAGTAGTTCTTTGGCAACAAGGTTCACGCGTTGAGCGCGTAGCCTGACTGGGAGTCGTTGCGGAATATCTTGAGGTCACGCGGCACGATCGCCATGCCGCCGAGACGGTTGGCGATGGCATAGTCGATTGTCTGCTCTACCACATGCGGCATCACGGGCTTGGTCAGAACGCCGAGCGATCCCTCGACGCCGTCTTTCACGTCTTCCGGATTGGCCGTCATGAAGATGACCGTCAGGCCGTATTCGGCAGCGAGTTCGCGTCCGATTTCCGGACCGGTCCGGCCGTCGGAGAGATTGACGTCGACCAGCGCGATATCGGCGTATGCACCGAGCGACAGGGCGTGCTTGCGTGCGCTGGCAAAGCCTGCAACCTTGAGACCCATGCTCTCGACAGTCTCGGCAACATCAAGCGCGATCAGGAATTCGTCCTCGACGATCAGAACGCGCTGTTCCATTGCATCACTCGCCAGCCGACGACGCATCACATTAGTCAGCATTGGACATTCCTAACCGTTTTGTTTCCATCTGGTCGGCATGTCGGCATTCATACCGCACTACGCATTTCGACCACTTGATGGATGCCGAACGTCACCGGGGAATGTTTGTTCCGGCTCGCGATAAATAAAACGGTGGATATTTATTTGTTAAGTATAGGAATTCTTTAACTATCCTTCAATCTGTTCTCGGAGCATCTCAAGCTCCAGCCATTCTTCTTCCATTTTGGCGACACGATCGCGTAGTTTTGCCGTCTCTGCGGCAAGCTTTGAAAATGCCGACGGGTCTTTGGCGAAGAGTTTGGGATCGGCCATCTTCCGTTCGGATGTAGCGATCTCGTCCTGCGCCTTGGCCATGTCCTTGGGGAGGTTTTCCAGCGCGAACTTCTGCTTGAAGGAGAGCTTGCCCTTTGACTTGGTGGCAGCCGGAGCAGTGCTGTCCGTTTTCGCCTTTTCCGCCTTATCGGCGCGGCGCTTTTCGTCGGCCATGCCTTTGCGCTGCTGCAGCATGTCGGTATAGCCGCCCGCATATTCGATCCAGCGGCCATCAGGGGCATCCGGGTCTGTCGGGGCGATCGTCGAAGTCACGGTCCGATCGAGAAAGTCGCGGTCATGGCTGACGAGAATGACGGTGCCGGCATAGCCCGCGACGATTTCCTGCAAGAGGTCCAGCGTCTCGATGTCGAGGTCGTTGGTCGGTTCGTCGAGGATCAGAAGATTCGAGGGTTTGGCCAGCATGCGGGCCAGCATCAGGCGCGCGCGCTCGCCCCCGGAGAGGTTCTTGATCGGCGTGCGGATCTGTTCCGGCTGGAACAGGAAATCCTTCATGTAGCCCGCCACATGCCGCTGTTCGCCGTTGACTAGCAGCGTCTCGCCGCGGCCGTCTGTCAGGTAGTGAGACAGCGTATCTGCGGGGTCGAGGTCCTCGCGCTTCTGGTCAAGCGTGGCAATTTCGAGATTGGTGCCGAGCTTGATCCAGCCGCTGTCGGGAGCAAGCTGACCCGTCAGCATCTTGAGAAGCGTCGTCTTACCAGCGCCATTCGGACCAACCAGGCCGATCCGGTCGCCGCGATGAATGCGGATCGAGAATGGCGCAACGATCGGCTTGTCATAGGTCTTGGTGATGTTTTCCGCTTCCACCACCAACTTGCCGGACTCGCGACCTTCGGCGACGGAGGCCTGGACGGAGCCCTGCGGTCCCTTGTGGCCACGGTAGTCGGCACGCATGGCCTGCAGTTCGCCGACGCGGCGCATGTTGCGCTTGCGCCTTGCGGTCACGCCGTAGCGCATCCAGTGTTCTTCGCGCTCGATTGCCTTGCCGAGCTTGTGCTGCTCGATCTCTTCCTCTTCGAGAACCTGGTCGCGCCAGGCTTCGAAATGGCCGAAACCGCGCGACAGGCGGCGGGACGTGCCGCGGTCCAGCCAGACGGTGGCGTTGGACACTTTTTCGAGAAAGCGACGGTCATGGCTGATGACGACCAGTGCGCTGCGGGTCTTGCGCAGCTCGTCTTCCAGCCATTCGATGGTCGGAAGATCGAGATGGTTGGTCGGCTCGTCCAGCATCAGGATATCAGGTTCCGGTGCCATGACGCGGACAAGTGCTGCGCGTCGCGCCTCGCCACCGGAAAGCCTGACCGGATCTTCCTCTCCTGTCAGGCCCAGATTCTCCAGCAGATAGGTGACGCGGTAGGGGTCGTCGCCCGGTCCAAGCCCCGCTTCCGCATAGGCCTGCACGGTTTTGTAACCAGCGAAATCCGGCGCCTGTTCGAGATAGCGGATCGTCGCATTGGGGTGCCGGAAAACCTCGCCCGACTGTGCTTCCACCATGCCGGCGGCGATCTTCATCAGCGTCGATTTGCCCGACCCGTTGCGGCCGACGAGAGAGATGCGGTCGCCCGGCTCCACCTGCAGGGCAGCTCCGTTGAGAAGCGGCGTGCCGCCGAAGGTTAGAACGATATCGTCGAGTTTCAGAATAGGCGGTGCCATGCGGCGTCTATGCTCCGGAAAAATCGTTTGGACGGGCAAGGATCATCGCCTTGCCGTCACGTAAATGTAATTGGACCGGCCCTTCTGCAACGTTGGATACGGTGCGGGAAGAGCCGAAGGGCAGCGTGTAATCCTTGAGAGGATAGCGCGCGCCAAGAATGTCGAGGCCTGCAAGGCCGGTAAAACCGATGACGGAAAACAACGCGCCCTTGGGCAGGTCGAGCGTCCTCGTGCCGGTGAGAAACGGCACGGCCTCTTCCTCGCCGGATGTCAGGAAAACGTCATGGCCGCGTTCGGCAAGGCTCATCGCATGCAGAAAATGCTGGAGCGCATGGTCGGAGCGTTCTCCGCCCAGTGCGCCGATCAGGATGAGCCGCGTCGCGCCGCGTTCGATCGCTTCGGCCGTTGCAATCTCGCCGTCCGTCTCGTTCTTTTCCGGCGGATAGGTCCGGCGCTCGACATCGGGATAGCGCTCGATCAGGTCTGCGTCGGAGGAATCGAAATCGCCCACCCAGAGCTCCGGCATCACACCCAGCGCCTCTGCATGGCGCATGCCGCTGTCGGCCGCGATGAAGCGGCTTGCGGCAACTGCCTTTTGCAGTCGGTCGGTTACGGTGAGGTCACCGCCGAGCAGGATCGTGAAGGTCGAGTTGGCCATTGCCCATGCCCTTATCCTAAACCGGCTGACAAGGGAAAGGCGCGTGTCGCATTGATGCGGCGAAAGCGGGTATTTTTGCTGCCATTGACGGCGGGCGTGGCAAGGATTATTTGAAAAGTCGAAATTCCGTGGTGATTTGGCCGGCCGGCTTGCAGCCACGTAAAAAAAGTCGCTAAAGGGCCGCGAGAAGAGTTTCCAAAACTTCCCACGGGCCGGCTGCGATTTTTCGTGCCGGCTTTTTGTTTTTGGGTTGAAGAGATGCCGATCAAGATCCCCGATACGCTGCCTGCCTTCAATACGCTCGTTTCCGAGGGCGTGCGGGTGCTGACCGAAACGATGGCCGTGCGCCAGGACATCCGGCCGCTGCAGATCGGCCTCCTCAATCTCATGCCGAACAAGATCAAGACCGAGGTGCAGATGGCGCGCCTTGTCGGCGCCTCGCCGCTGCAGGTCGAGTTTTCCCTGGTTCGCATCGGCGGCCACAAGGCCAAGAACACGTCGGAAGAACATCTCCTGTCGTTCTACGAGACGTGGGAAGAGGTGAAGCACCGCAAATTCGACGGTTTCATCATCACCGGCGCGCCGGTAGAAACCCTGCCCTACGAAGACGTCACCTACTGGCAGGAGATGAAGGAAATTTTCGACTGGACCACCACCAACGTGCATTCCACCATGAATGTCTGCTGGGGGGCGATGGCCGCGATCTATCATTTCCACGGCGTTCCGAAGCACGGGCTGAAGGAAAAGGCGTTTGGGGTCTATCGCCACCGCAACCTGTCGCCGGCCTCCGTCTACCTCAACGGCTTCTCCGACGATTTCCAGGTGCCGGTGTCGCGCTGGACGGAAGTTCGTCGGGAGGATGTTGAAAAGGCCGGCAGTGACCTCGAGATCCTGATGGAATCAGACGAAATGGGCCTCTGCCTCGTGCATGAGCGGGCCGGACGGCGGCTGTTCATGTTTAACCACGTCGAATACGATTCCACCTCGCTTGCCGACGAGTATTTCCGCGATGTCGATGCCGGCATCCCCATCAAGATGCCGCACGACTATTTTCCGCACAACGACGATACGCTGGCTCCGCTCAACCGCTGGCGCGGTCATGCGCATCTGCTGTTTGGAAACTGGATTAACGAGATCTACCAGACGACGCCTTACGACCTCGAAAAAATCGGCACCGAGTGATCGAGACCGGTTTCTGCCCCGTCATCCTTGCTGGATGAGAGCCTGACGGATTTTTCGGCTGGCCTCGTTGCAGCTTTGACCGAAATCACGCAGTTTGCCGCAAACATTCGGGAGATGGGTTATGACGGGTCATGAATTCGAGATTTTCGGCACGACGAAGAGCGGCGAGGCGGTGCACCGGATCACGCTGTCGGGCGGCGGGCTGACAGCCCAGGTTCTCACCTGGGGTTCGGTTATCCAGGATCTGCGGCTTGCCGGCCACGAGCCGCCTCTGGTGCTGGGGTTCGACAATTTCGCAGACTATGAGGCCTACTCGCCCTATTTCGGCGCCACGCCTGGTCGCTGTGCCAATCGCATCGGCGATGGCCGCTTCTCGATCGACGGCACAGAATACCAGCTGGAACTCAACGAAGACGGCGTAACCCATCTGCACGGCGGATCCGACGGTATCGCCCGGCGCATCTGGTCGATCGTCGATCACGCGGAAGACCGAGTCGTGCTGCAGATCACCGACCCGGACGGACGCGCCGGATATCCCGGCAACTGCACCGTCACTGCGACCTACCAGCTGATGGAAGACGGGGTGCTTTCGGTGATCTACGACACTGTGACCGACCAGCCGACGCCCGCCAACGTCTGCCAGCACTCCTATTTCAACCTCGACGGTCGTCCCGACATTTTCGGCCACGACATGATGATCGCCGCGGCTGAGCTGACGGCGGTGGATGAACGGATGGTGCCGACCGGCGTCCTGATGCCGCTTGCCGGCACCACGTTCGACCTGAGGGAGATGGGTCCGATCCAGCGGACCGGTGCCGATGGCGAGCAGGTGCCGTTCGATCACAACTACTGCCTCTCGGAGGAAAGGACCGCCAAGCGCTCGGTGGCGCTTGCCCGCAGCCTGTATTCGGGCGTGCAGCTCGAAGTGCGCACCACGGAGCCGGGGATCCAGTTCTACGCGGGCTTCAAGCTCGCCTTGCCGGTGCCCGGCATGGAAGGCCGCCACTATGCGCCTTACGCCGGCTTCTGCCTGGAAACCCAGGTCTGGCCGGACGCCATCAACCACGAGACTTTCCCCAATGCAGTGCTTCGCCCCGGCGAAACCCTGCGACAGGAAACCGACTATGTTTTTTCGAAGAGCTGAGGCCGTGAGAGCGGAGGCTGCCACAAGGTGGCCTCTGTCCCGCTACTGGTGGCGGACATAGGACCGACAATGCTGAGCCTTGGCCCGGCCGCGCCGTCGTTATATTTTTGTTTTTTGGGAGAATTTGGAGCGGGCGAAGGGATTCGAACCCTCGACCCCAACCTTGGCAAGGTTGTGCTCTACCACTGAGCTACACCCGCTCATAAACCGTCGACCCGGTGGTAGTCTGGATCGTCGGTGCCGCTCGTTGCCGGCGACGGGCGGTATATGGCCCAGACTTTTTTCAAATGCAACAGGGAAATGACGATCTCGATGAAGAATTTTTCAGGAGCTTCGAAAGCCCCTGCGAAACAAGGGTTTGCGCCAAAGCGTGCATCTTGGCCGGTCCGAACAATCTGTCTATAGTCCGCCATCCTTACCCCGCCGGCCGGGGCCAACACCTCAAGAGCAGCCAAGATCGATCATGCCAAAAACTGCAGAAGACCTGTTCGCCTTTCTCGATAGCCTCGATATTGCCCACAAGACGAAAGCGCATGCACCGGTGTTTACGGTATCGGAATCAGCCAGTCTGCGTGACGAGATCCCGGGCGGGCATACCAAGAACCTGTTCGTCAAAGACAAGAAGGACCAGTTCTTCGTCATCACGGTCGAAGAAAACGCCAGCGTCGATCTAAAGACCGTCCACAAGGTGATCGGTGCGTCCAGTCGCGTCTCGTTCGGCAATCCTGAAAAGATGCTGGAATTTCTCGGCGTCGTGCCGGGCTCCGTCACCGTGTTCGGCGCGCTGAACGACACGGATAACAACGTCACGTTCGTGCTCGACGAAGACCTCATGCGCGAAGAGGTGATCAATGGCCATCCACTCTCAAACGATGCGACGACGTCGATCGGTCGCGACGATCTTATCCGCTTTCTGGAGGCGACGGGCCATACGCCGCTTGTCTTGAAAGTGACGGGCTGACATACGATCTTTGCAATTCAGAGTAAGACATAATGCGCATCGGCCGTGTGCCGATTGGACTTTTTCCGGGAGAACACTTTCATGAGCGGCACAAACAATCCTTATGGTGGCTCCTATGGCGCCGGTAACTACGGCGGCCAAAACGCGACGGTGAACTTCGGTTCGACGCCTGCAGCGGCCCCAGCGCCCGCGGCTTCCTCTGCCCCTGCTGCTGCCGGTAGCTATATCTCGGACACGACAACCGCAGGCTTCGGCAAGGACGTGATCGAGGCATCGCGCAGCCAGCCGGTTCTCGTCGATTTCTGGGCGCCCTGGTGCGGTCCGTGCAAGCAGCTGACGCCCGTCATCGAAAAGGTCGTCAACGAAGCCCAGGGTCGCGTCAGGCTCGTCAAGATGAACATTGACGACCATCCTTCGATCGCGGGACAGCTCGGGATCCAGTCGATCCCGGCCGTGATCGCCTTTGCCGATGGCCGTCCGGTCGACGGGTTCATGGGTGCCATTCCGGAAAGCCAGATCCGCGAGTTCATCGAAAAGGTCGCAGGTCCAGAGGGCATGGACCAGGCGGCCGAGATCGAGGCGGTGCTCGGCGATGCGGAAACCCTGCTCGGACAGGACGATATCCAGGGTGCCGCACAGCTCTACGGCGCCGTGCTGCAGGCCGACCCGGAAAACCCCAAGGCTGCGGCCGGCATGATGCAGTGCCTGATCGGCATGGGCGAAACGGCCCGCGCCGGCGAGATGCTCGCCTCCCTGCCCGAAGAGATGGCTGCCGATCCCGCAATACAGGCGGTCGCCAAGAAGCTGGAGCAAATCGAGGAAGCCCGCAAACTGGGTGACCCTGTTGCACTCGAGCAGCAGCTTGCCGCCAACCCCGACGATCACGAGGCCCGCGTGAGCCTCGCCAAGATCCTCAACGTCCAGGGCGAACGCGAAAAGGCGGCCGATCACCTGCTGACCATCATGCGCAAGGACCGCACGTTCGACGACGATGGGGCGCGCCGCCAGCTGCTGCAATTCTTCGAGGTCTGGGGCCCGAAAGATCCGGCTACGATTTCCGGGCGCCGCCGCCTTTCGTCGATCCTGTTCTCCTGATTGTGTTGCCGATTGATCGCTAAGCCGGATCGCAGCCTTGCGTTCCGGCGACGATGCCCCACATTAGTTTTATCGGTTTGGCTGAACGGCCAGGTTTGGACAACGGCCAGATTCGGACAGACATTTTTGTCCGGTGAATGTGGTCTGGGAGGTATCGGACCAATGCATGTGGGAAACGCGCGCTATCTGAAGCGGGAGGATCTTCCGGAAACGATCCCGGTCTTTCCGCTGACTGGGGCTTTGCTCCTGCCGGGAGGCCAGCTTCCTCTCAATATCTTCGAGCCGCGTTATCTGTCCCTGTTCGATGCAGCGCTTGCGGGCGACAGGTTGATCGGCATCGTGCAGCCATCATTGATGGAACCGGACGAGCCGCTCGGCGGCGGGCGCTCGGCGCTGTCGTCGATCGGTTGCGCCGGCCGGATCACGTCCTTTGCCGAAACCGGCGATGGCCGCTACATCATTTCGCTCAGCGGGATCTGCCGCTTCAGGCTGCTCGATGAGATCGGTGGCGGCCATCCGTTCCGCAAATTCAGACACGCTCCTTTCCTGTCCGATCTGACCGACGAGGATGACGAAAAAGCCGTCAATCGGCCGGAACTGCTGCGGGTCTTCAAGGCCTATCTCGACGCCAACAAGCTGGAGGCGGACTGGGAAAGCATCGAGCGGGCCGGAAACCGGACGCTGGTGAATTCGCTGTCGATGATGTCGCCCTTTGGCCCTGCCGAGAAGCAGGCGCTTCTGGAGGCACCGGATCTGAAGAGCCGGGCTGATACGTTGATCGCAATCACCGAGATCCTGCTCGCGCAAGGGTCCGGGACAGCGAACGTGCTGCAGTAGGGCAAAGGCCGGTCATGGACGAAAAACTCAGCAAGGTGGACCCGAAACTGCTCGATCTTCTCGTCTGTCCGCTGACCAAGGGCAGGCTGTCACTCGATCGCGAAAACAACGAGCTCGTGTCGCAAGGCGCGCGCCTTGCCTATCCGATCCGCGACGGGATCCCGATCATGCTCATGTCGGAAGCCCGCAAGCTCGAGGACTAGCCTTCAGATCGAGCCGTGAGCAACCTTCAGATCGATCGGCCGCTCAGCAGTTTCGGGTTGTCCTTCACCGTCGTTCCGGCGGCCTGACCGATGAAGAAATCCTTGATCTTCGGAAGCCGCTCCACGACGCCCAAGCCGAAATCGCGGGCGATGCGGATCGGCGTGACGTCGTTTGAAAACAGCCGGTTCAGCACATCCGTCGTCACGCCCATCCGGAACGTATCGAAACGCCGCCACGACTGGTAGCGCTCGAGCACATTGAGCGAGCCGATGTCGAGGCCGAGGCGATCCGCCTCGACGATCGTCTCGGCAAGCGCTGCGACATCCTTGAAGCCGAGGTTGAGACCCTGGCCGGAGATCGGATGAATGCCGTGGGCGGCATCGCCGGCAAGCGCGAAGCGCGGTGCGACAAAGGCACGCGACAGGGTGAGGCTGAGCGGATAGGCCTTGCGACCGCCGACCAGCCGGATCTCGCCCAGCTTGTGGCCGAAGCGCCGCTGCAGCTCTTCCTCGAAGATCAAGTCGTCCGATGCCATCAGGCGCTCGGCGGCATCGGTGCGCTCCGTCCAGACCAGCGACGAGCGATTGTTGGTGAGCGGCAGGATGGCGAACGGGCCGGACGGCAGGAAATGCTCTTCCGCCACGCCTTCGTGGTCGCGTTCATGGGCAACCGTCGCGACGATGCCGGACTGGTCGTATGTCCAGTTGACAGTGCGGATACCGGCCATGTCGCGCAGCTTCGAGCGCACGCCGTCGCAGGCAACGAGAAGGCGGGTTTCCTCGGTCGAGCCATCGGAAAATTTCACGGTCGTATGCGTTGCGGTCGTCTCGAAGCCGGTGGCGGAAAGGCTGTGACGGATCGATACGCCGAGCCGTTCGGCGGCACCGCGCAGGGCGCGCACCATCGCGACGTTCGGCACCATATGGGCAAACGGCCTGCCTGCCTGGATCGTGCCGTCGAAGGTGAGAAAGACCGGGCGGACCGGATCGGATGTCCGGCTGTCGGTGACGATCATCCGGTTGATCGGCTGGGCGTGCGGCAATATTTCGTCCCAGGTGCCGAGGATGTCGAGCATCTGGCTGGCGGCCGCGATGATCGCGGAGGCTCGCTCGTCCTTTTCCCAGACACCGGCCGGTGCGGCCTCGACGACCTGGACCTCCAGATGCGGCGCCGCCTGCTTGACCGCGACCGCCGCCGCAAGGCCCACATAACCACCACCCACAACCAGCATGTCCAGCATTGAAAAACTCCCGAGCACGTCAAACACTTCGTGGCGTTTCCATTTGAGCTCGAAACGCTTAGCCTTAGATATAGATCATCAAGTGCCCGCTTCCTACCGCCGGAGTCCGTCTTAATGTCGAGTTCTTCTACCCCGATCGATCCCATCAGCGCACTGCTGACCGTACTCGACCTCGAAAAGCTGGAGGAGAACCTGTTTCGCGGCAGGACCGGCCCCGACACGGGATGGCAGAGAGTGTTCGGGGGACAGGTGATCGGCCAGGCGCTGGTTGCGGCACAGCGGACGGTGGCCAGCGATCGCTTCGTGCACTCGCTGCATGCCTATTTCCTGCGGCCTGGAGATCCGCTGGTGCCGATCATCTACCAAGTGGAGCGTATCAGGGACGGGTCGAGCTTCACCACGCGACGGATTGTCGCCATCCAGCATGGTCATGCCATCTTTTCGATGTCCGCTTCGTTCCAGATCGACGAAGGCGGTTACGACCATCAGATGTCGATGCCGCCCGTCGCCATGCCGGAAGAGCTGATGCCGGAAAGCGAATTAAAGCAGATGTTCCTGAAGCACGGCTCGGATGCCGTGCGCCGCTACTGGTCTCGCGAGCGTCCGATCGAGATGCGGCCGACGTCGCTTGCGCATTATCTGTCCAAGGAGAAGCTGGAGCCGCGCCAGGATATCTGGGTGAGGACCACCGGCCCGGTGCCGGACGACCGGGCGATCCAGGCAGCGCTGCTTGCCTATCTCTCCGACATGACGCTTCTCGATGCATCTCTCTATCCGCACGGCACCTCGATCTTCGATCCAACCATCCAGGCTGCGAGTATCGACCATGCGATGTGGTTCCACCGTCCGATCCGTTTCGACGACTGGCTGCTCTATTCGCAGGACAGTCCCAGCGCATCCGGCGCGCGCGGCATGACCCGCGGCGCAATCTACAGTCGATCCGGCGAGCTCGTCGCATCCGTCGCGCAAGAAGGTTTGATTCGTAAAAGAGCAAATGAATAATATTTGGGCATTTTGAGAAAACTGCACAAGTTTTCGCCGCAATTTGGCCGACGCGTTGCCCGTTATTTGGCGACGTTCTGAAAGGGTCATTCTTATCAATAGCTTAATATGGCTTCTCAAACTGGCATGACCCTTGAATGTGTCATGTCAGTCGCTGCTCTTGATCAGGCAGTGATCCAGGAGAATCGGCCCCGAGCCGAGCAACAAAGGATGGGAAGCCAGATGAAAATTGTAATGGCCATTATCAAGCCATTCAAGCTGGATGAGGTGCGCGAAGCCCTCACCGCTGTCGGTATCCAGGGCCTTACCGTGACCGAAGTAAAGGGCTACGGACGCCAGAAGGGACACACGGAAATCTACCGTGGGACGGAATATGCGGTCAGCTTCCTGCCGAAGCTGAAAATCGAGATCGCGGTTCCGACCGACCTCGTCGAAAAAGCCGTTGAAGCAATCGCCTCTTCCGCCAAGACCGGCCAGATCGGCGACGGCAAGATCTTTGTCTATTCGATCGAGCAGGCCGTGCGCATTCGCACCGGCGAAACCAATACTGAAGCGCTGTAAGAACGGCTGACAGGGGAGTCTTCAAGCTATGCAATTTACCAAATTTTCCACTCTCGGGCGCCTCGGTGCCGCGGCTGCGGCCTTCGCCGCGCCCGCCGTCGCCTTTGCGCAGGACGCTGCCGCACCGGCAGTCGCTGCCGCGGCTGCCGCCCCGGTTGCCGACAAGGGCGACACCGCGTTCATGTTCATCTGCACGCTTCTCGTGCTGTTCATGCTGATGCCGGGCATCGCCCTGTTCTACGGCGGCCTCGTCCGCACCAAGAACATGCTGTCGGTCCTGATGCAGTGCACCGTTGCCGGTGCCGCCATCATGATCATCTGGGTCACCTACGGCTATTCCTTTGCCTTCGGCGGCAGCACCTCCGCCTTCTGGGGTGGTACGGCGAAAATGTTCCTGTCGGGTGTCAACATGGACTCGACGGCTGCAACCTTCTCCGACGGCGTGGTCATTCCGGAATTCATCTTCGTGATGTTCCAGATGACCTTTGCGGCTCTGACGCCTGCACTGATCATTGGCGCGTTCGCCGAGCGCATCAAGTTCTCGGCTTCGATCCTGTTCTGCATCCTGTGGGTTACCTTCGTCTACTTCCCGATCGCCCACATGGTCTGGGACGCAAATGGCCTGATCTTCGGCTGGGGCGCGCTTGACTTTGCCGGCGGCACCGTCGTTCACATCAATGCAGGTCTTGCAGGTCTGATTGGTGCGATCATGGTCGGCAAGCGTACCGGCTACGGCAAGGACATGATGGCTCCGCATTCGATGACGCTGACGCTCGTCGGCGCTGCAATGCTCTGGGTCGGCTGGTTCGGCTTCAACGCAGGCTCCAACCTCGAAGCTTCGGGCGGCGCAATGCTCGCAACGGTCAACACCTTTGTTGCAACCGCTGCAGCCGTCCTCTCCTGGTGCGTCGTCGAAACCTTCACCCGCGGCAAGGCTTCGCTGCTCGGTGCTGTCTCGGGCATGATCGCCGGTCTCGTCGCCATCACGCCGGCTGCCGGCATTGCCGGTCCGATGGGCGCCATCGTCATGGGCCTGATCGTCTCGCCGCTGTGCTACTTCTTCGTTGCCGTCATCAAGAACAAGTTCGGCTATGACGACACGGCAGACGTGTTCGGCGTCCACGGCATCGGCGGCCTGTTCGGCGCTCTTGCCACGGGCATCTTCGCATCCGCCTCGCTCGGCGGTATCGGCTATGCCGAAGGCGTCACGATGGGCGGTCAGTTCATGACCCAGGTCTATGCCGTTCTCGTCACCATCGCATGGTGCGGTATCGGCTCGCTGGTCATCTACAAGATCGTCGATCTCGTCGTCGGCCTGCGCGTCACCGTGGAAGCAGAACGCGAAGGTCTCGATCTCGCGTCGCACGGCGAAGCTGCCTACCACTCGTAAGAGGCTGCAACTGCCTCTCGAAGGCAGCGTCAATCTCTGATGACCATCACTTAAGCCCGGGCCTCTGGTCCGGGCTTTTGCGTTTTGCCAAGCGAATTCCAGCCGATCAATCTTGGTTAAAGTCGCGTTAACCATCGCGGGGGTATTCTGCCTGGAATTGCGTGACCGGCCGAAACCTGCCGGTTCATGAAACAGGCGGTTTTTCAGGACGGCGGGCAGACAAGATGGGCAGAAGCAGTTCGGCGGCTATGGCAAATCGATCCACCCGCCTGGTACTCACGGCCTTTGTCTGGCGACAGGCGCTCGCGCTGACAGGCTTTGGCATTTTCACGCTGCTGGCGCTGGCGGTGGCAGCCCTTGCCACGTGGAATGTCGCAGATCCGAGTTTCTCCTACGCCACCGACAACCCGCCTGCCAATATCCTCGGCTTTTCGGGCGCAGCCTTCGCCGACCTGATGATGCAGTTCCTCGGGCTTGCGAGCATCTTTGCGCTGCTCCCGATCCTTGCCCTGGCGCTCGCTCTGATTTCCGGGCGTCGTTACGATCGCATTCCGGCGCGGCTTGCAGCATGGGGCGGCGGCACGCTTCTGGCATCGGCAACGCTTGGCTGCTTTCCGGCACCGGCGACCTGGCCAATCCCGAACGGCATTGGCGGCGTGATCGGCGACATGATCCTGCGCTTTCCGGCTCTGTTCGTCGGCGCCTATCCGACCGGCATGGTCGCAACCGTGCTCGGCTGCATCTTCACCATTCCCTGCATTTGGCTGATGCTGTTTGCGTCAGGCTTTGTCGGCGAAGCCGTCGAGACCGAAAGCGATGACGACGATGCGCCTGTTGCCGCCGTCTCCGCGCGCAACCGGCAGGATGAGGACGATGACGGCGACGACAACGGCCTCTTCGGAGGCTTCCTGGCGTTCGGCGCACTGGCACACTACTGGTATATCGCTCAGGCGCGCCTGCGGCGGCTGACTGGGGCAAAGCCCCGCGCCCGTGTCGGTTTCGACCAGCCCTATGATTTCAACGACGACGAATTCGGCACACTGAACGAGCCGGTTCGTGCCAAGCAGGCCTCTGCCGGTGGCAGAAGCCGGATGGAGCCGTCGCTCGATGGCGCACCGGAGCGGGTCCTGTCGCCACGCCGGATCGTATCGGCACCGCCGATGTCCTCCAATGACGCGGATGACGACGATGATTCGTCGCTCGATACGGGAGACAATCCACGGCGCCCGGCCGGGATCCTCGCCGACCACGATGAGGATTTCGCGGCCGCGCGCGGGCCGAAATCTGCTGGCAACGGCTCTCCGCGCGTCGTCCCGGCGGCACCGCCTCCCAAGCCCAGCGCCCGCGTCGGTCGCGATGCGCAGGGCTCGTTCATTTCGCCGGAAGGGTTCCAACTGCCCTCCGTGCACCTGCTTGCCGAACCAAAGGCGATTGCCCGCGATGCTTCGCTGTCGGCTGACGCGCTGGAGCAGAACGCCCGCATGCTGGAAGGCGTGCTGGAGGATTTCGGCGTCAAGGGCGAGATCATCCACGTCCGCCCGGGCCCTGTCGTGACACTCTACGAACTGGAACCTGCGCCGGGCATCAAGTCGTCCCGCGTGATCGGACTTGCCGACGATATAGCCCGCTCCATGAGCGCCATTGCTGCCCGTGTCGCGGTCGTTCCCGGCCGCAACGCGATCGGGATCGAGCTGCCGAACCGAATTCGCGAAACCGTCTATCTGCGCGAAATGATCGGCTCGAAGGATTTCGAAACCAGCAAGGCAAAGCTTGCCATGGCACTCGGCAAGACGATCGGGGGCGAGCCTGTTGTCGCCGATCTCGCCAAGATGCCGCATCTTCTCGTGGCCGGTACCACCGGTTCGGGTAAGTCGGTTGCGATCAACACGATGATCCTCTCGCTTCTCTATCGTTACACGCCGGAGAAGTGCCGCCTGATCATGATCGACCCCAAGATGCTCGAGCTTTCCGTCTATGACGGGATCCCACATCTTCTGTCTCCCGTCGTCACCGATCCGAAGAAGGCCGTTGTCGCGCTCAAATGGACCGTCCGCGAGATGGAAGAGCGCTACAAGAAGATGTCGAAGATCGGCGTGCGCAATATCGACGGGTTCAATTCGCGCGTCGAGCAGGCGATGGAACGCGGCGAGGTTCTGACCCGTACCGTCCAGACCGGTTTCGATCGCCAGACCGGCGAGGCGGTTTACGAGACGGAAGAGTTCGACCTGCAGCCGATCCCCTATATCGTCGTCATCATAGACGAAATGGCCGACCTGATGATGGTGGCCGGCAAGGATATCGAAGGCGCTGTCCAGCGTCTGGCGCAGATGGCGCGTGCGGCCGGCATCCATGTGATCATGGCGACGCAGCGCCCCTCGGTCGACGTCATTACCGGCACGATCAAGGCCAACTTCCCGACCCGTATCTCGTTCCAGGTCACGTCGAAGATCGACAGCCGTACCATTCTCGGCGAACAGGGTGCCGAACAGCTGCTGGGTCAGGGCGATATGCTCTATATGGCGGGCGGCGGTCGGATTCAGCGTGTCCACGGGCCTTTCGTCTCCGATACCGAGGTCGAAGAGATCGTCGCCTACTTGAAAACTCAAGGGTCGCCCCAATATCTCGAAGCTATCACGGCTGATGACGACGAGGATGGCGAGGGCGCAGGACCTGCCGGCACTTCCAACCTCTCCGACTCGGACGATCCTTACGACCAGGCGGTGGCGGTTGTGCTCAAAGACGGCAAGGCCTCCACATCCTACATCCAGCGCCGTCTCGGCATCGGCTACAACCGTGCGGCATCGCTGATCGAGCGGATGGAGCAGGAGGGCCTGATCGGCCCGGCCAACCATGCCGGAAAGCGCGAGATCCTCGTGCCGACCGAAGCGGATGTGCTGGATCGGTAAGGCCGGTAAAGCGGTCTTCAGGGGTTCGTGATCCGGCGCAAGCGGCCATCAAGACGCCGTGTTTCCACAACAGAAACACGGAAGGAGACCAGAATGACAGAACAAAAGACCACTCTTTCCAAAAGCATGACCGGACTTCTCGGCCGTCGCCAGTTCTCGCTCGGCCTTGCCGGCGGTGTTGCCGGACTGCTGGTTGCGGGAGCGGCCAAGCCCGTTCTGGCGCAGGCCGCAGCCGGTGCCTCGGCTCAGCGGATCGCCGACCATTTCTCGTCGGTGAAGACGATGATGGGCGAGTTCGTTCAGTTCGGGCCGCGCGGTGAACAGACCGGCGGCAAATTCTTTATCGAACGCCCCGGCAAGCTGCGCTTCAACTTCGAGGATCCGTCGCCGCTGCGCGTGATTGCCGATGGTCGCAACGTGGTCGTGGGCAACGTCAAGCTCAAGACCTGGGATATCTACCCGCTGTCGAAGACGCCGCTCAGCCTGCTCTTGTCCGAGCGCATCGATTTGACATCCGCGACCGTGCGCAGCGTGCGTGAGGAAACCGACCTGACGACGATCGTGCTCGGCAACAAGTCGATCTTCGGCGACTCGACTATCACCATGATGTTCGACACCAAGACCTTCGACCTTCGCCAGTGGACGATCACCGACGCCCAGAACAAGGATACGTCCGTGATGGTCTATAACGTCCGCAACGGCGTGGCGATGGACGAGAGAGTGTTCACCATCCCCTATGATCAGGTGAAGTAAGACATATCGACTAGGACGGATCGCTTTTGGAGGGCTGCGGAAACGCGGCCCTTTTTGCTTTTCCTGCTATGCGAAATTGCCTAGAGGTGATGCCCATCAGCGAGGGCAGGCATGACATTCTCCATCACCACCTGGAACATCAACTCGGTCCGGCTTCGGATGCCGATCGTGCAGCAGTTCATTATCCGCAACCAGCCGGACATTCTCTGCCTGCAGGAGATCAAGTGCCAGGAGCCTGAGTTTCCCTACCAGCCGCTGAGAGACCTCGGCTACGAGCATATCATCGTGCATGGCCAGAAGGGCTATCACGGCGTCGCCATCGCCTCGAGGATCCCGCTGTCGGAAGATCACCGCCAGAACTACTGCAATGTCGGCGATGCCCGGCACATCTCGGCGCTTTTCGGGACGGGTACCCGGCGCATCCGGGTGCATAATTTCTACGTGCCTGCGGGAGGCGACGAGCCGGACCGGACGATCAATCCGAAATTCGGTCACAAGCTGGATTTTGTCGAAGAGATGAAGGTTTTGCAGGCCGATGCGAAGCCCGGCATTTCGTCGATTCTCGTCGGCGATCTGAATATCGCACCGCTGGAGCACGATGTGTGGTCGCACAAGCAGCTTCTGAGGATCGTCAGTCACACGCCGGTCGAAACTGAGGGCATGAAGGAGATCATCTCCAAGGGCGGCTGGCTCGATCTGATGCGCCAGTACACGCCGGAGCCGGAAAAGATCTATACCTGGTGGAGCTACCGCGCCAAGGACTGGGAAGCCGCCAACAAGGGCCGCCGCCTCGACCATATCTGGTCGTCGCCGGACCTTGGCCCGTTCCTTGACCGGATCGAGGTGCTGAAGGAAGCCCGCGGCTGGACCCAGCCATCGGACCACGTTCCGGTGACGGCAGTGTTCAAGTTCTGAGGAGCAGTCGTCTCAGCGGAACCGGTGCTGCATGGCGAGTGCTGCCTTGGCGAGGTTGACGATGTTGTCGCGGATGCGGTTTTCGATCAACCGACCGACCTGCGGATATTCCTCCAGCAGGCGCTCGAACAGGGATCGGCCGATCCTCAGCGTTTCGGAATCTTCGGCGGCGATTGCCGTGAACTTGCGCTCGACCATGGTCACCAGCGCGAGCTCGGATAGAAGCGTGCCGGCCCCGACCGTCTTGTCGAGACGAACGGTGCCGTCGCGGGTGGTCGAGTAGAGGTCGAAACTACCTCTGCAGATGATGAAGGCGGATTCGGCGGGCGAGCGTTCGCGGAAAAGCTCCTGGCCTGTCGATGTCGAACGCCGTTCGGCACCGAACGCGATCAGCCGCAGCTGGTCGCTATCCAGTTCCCTGAAAAGCGGCACTTGCGACAGAAGCCGGATATCGTCGGACAGTGCCATTTTACGGGTTTGCGGTCTTCGGGGTTAAGGAACGATCTTGTATCCACCGTTTTCCGTCACCAGAATCTCAGCATTCGAGGGGTCGCGCTCGATCTTCTGTCTCAGACGATAGACATGGGTTTCCAGTGTATGCGTTGTAACGCCGGAATTATAGCCCCATACTTCTTCCAGAAGAATATCGCGTGTGACGACCTTCAGCCCTGCGCGATAGAGATAGCGGATGATCGCCGCTTCCTTTTCGGTCAGACGGATCTTCTTGCCATCGTCCGTGGTCAGAAGCTTCTGGCTCGGCTTGAACAGGTAGGGGCCGACGGTGAACGTGGCGTCCTCGCTCTGTTCGTACTGGCGAAGCTGGGCGCGGATACGCGCCAGCAGGACCGCAAAGCGGAACGGCTTCGTCACATAATCGTTGGCGCCGGCTTCGAGGCCGAGGATCGTGTCGGAATCGGTGTCGTGGCCGGTCAGCATGATGATCGGGGCCTTGAAGCCGTTCTTGCGCAGGACCTTGACCGCCTCGCGGCCGTCCATATCCGGCAAGCCGACATCCATGATCAGAAGATCGACCTGGGTCGCCTTGGCGGTATTGACCGCCTTGGTTGCATTGGCTTCCTGCAGGATCGAGAATTCGTCGTAGAAGCCGAGCTGCTCCACAAGCGTCTCGCGCAGATCATCGTCGTCATCGACCAGCAGTATCGTTCTCGCCATGCAGTTCTTGCCTTCCTTAGCGCCTATTGCGTTTGTAAGACGTATCTAGGGATCTTCGATGTAAAACCCAACCCGCTATGAATTCAAACGAAATCATATTCAAAGCAAAACCTTGTGAGTGAAATGCATCGTTTTCGCGAGAAAGATCACAAAACCGGACCCGTCGTCGTAGTTCGTACCGCGCCGCGTGACCGCCGGCGTGCCATCGTGACATGCAGCGGGATCACCGTCCAGGCAGCGCTGGGGCGATCCGGAACGACCGCCTTCAAGCGCGAAGGCGACGGAGGAACGCCGATTGCCGCGATGCGGATCCTCAGCGGCTTCATCCGCGGCGACCGTCTTTCCGTGCCGGGCACGCGGCTTCCGCTTCGCCGCATCGGCCACGACATGCTGTGGTGCGACGAGCCGAAGCACCCGGCCTACAACCGCCTGGTGAAGGCCCCGTTCAAACCCTCCCATGAGGAGATGCAACGGGCAGACGAACTCTACGATATCTGCCTCGTGCTCGACTGGAACATCACCTCGCGCAAGCGCCACGGCGGCTCGGCCATCTTCTTCCACCTGATCCGCCCGGGCTACCAGCCGACCGCCGGCTGCGTCGCGGTTCACCCACGCGACATGAAGCGGCTGCTGCCGTTTCTGCGCAAGGGGACGATTGTGAGGGTGCTGGGATAGGCTACCGGCCGATGGCAATCGCACCGGCCGCCACGATGAGCCCTGCCACGATGCGCTTCGGTGTGAGTGTCTCGCCGAGGAACAGCCTGCCGATGATCATCGCGAAGACCACGCTCGTTTCGCGGATGGCGGTGATGGGGCCGGCAGGTCCCATGGAGTAGGCGATGATGACGACGCCATAGCCTGTCGGCGCCCGAGCGCAGGAATGCATTCCAGCTGGCATGCATGACGGCGGCTGTAAGCGCCAGCGCGATGACGGTCGGGCTCATTGCTTGGCGATCCTTCCGGCCCGCGGCAAAAGACGGAGCGGGCAGACAGGCATTGCCGTACCGATCTCCTTAAAAATCTACCGTATTGGCGCGTCCCGAAAGGTCAAACGTGTTTTCCTGAACCGGCTGTGAGCGCTGCTCATCGCAGCAAAAAGCCGCCGGATGCTTTCACATCCAGCGGCTTCGCTTGTCTGGCATGAAGAGCCTCCAGCCTATTTCCAGTCGCGGATATCCACGAAGCGACCGGCGACGGCGGCAGCTGCTGCCATGGCCGGTGAGACCAGGTGGGTGCGGCCCTTGGAGCCCTGACGGCCCTCGAAATTGCGGTTCGAGGTCGAAGCGCAGCGTTCATAGGGGTTCAGGCGGTCGTCGTTCATGGCAAGGCACATGGAGCAGCCAGGCTCGCGCCAATCGAAACCGGCAGCCTTGAAGATCCGGTCGAGACCTTCGGCTTCCGCCTGTTCCTTGACGAGGCCGGAGCCCGGAACGACCATGGCCGACACCGTCGACGCAACGGTCTTGCCTTCGACCATCTTTGCCGCAGCGCGCAGATCCTCGATGCGGCCGTTGGTGCAGGAGCCGATAAAGACGCGATCGATGGTGATGTCGGTCATCTTCGTGCCCGGCGTCAGGCCCATATATTCGAGCGCGCGCCATTTGGAGGTGCGCTTGTTCTCGTCCTTGATCTGGTCCGGATCCGGCACCGTGCCTTCGATCGTGGTGACGTCCTCGGGCGAGGAGCCCCAGGAAACGATCGGGGGCAGGGCGGCGGCATCCAGTACGACGACCTTGTCGTAGTGAGCGCCTTCGTCAGTATGCAGCGTCTTCCAGTAATCGACGGCCATATCCCAGGCGGTGCCCTTCGGCGCCCGTGGCTTGCCCTTGATATATTCGAATGTCGTCTCATCAGGCGCGATCAGGCCGGCACGGGCGCCGCCTTCGATCGTCATGTTGCAGACGGTCATGCGGCCTTCCATGGAGAGCGACCGGATCGCCTCGCCGGCAAACTCGATGACGTGTCCGGTGCCGCCGGCCGTGCCGATTTCGCCGATGATCGACAGGATGACGTCCTTTGCCGTGACGCCGGCGGGCAGTTTGCCGTCGACGCGCACCAGCATGTTCTTGGCCTTGGTCTGCAGCAGCGTCTGGGTGGCCAGAACGTGCTCCACTTCCGACGTGCCGATGCCGTGCGCCAGCGAACCGAAGGCGCCGTGCGTCGAGGTATGGCTGTCACCGCAGACGATCGTCATGCCCGGCAGGGTAAAACCCTGTTCCGGCCCGACGATATGGACGATACCCTGGCGGACATCGCTTTCGGAAAAGTATTCGACGCCGAAATCCCTGGCGTTTTCCGCCAGCGCCTCGACCTGGATGCGGCTCTCCTCGTTCTTGATGCCGAGGTGACGGTCAGGCGAGGTGGGCACGTTGTGGTCGACGACGGCGAGCGTGCGCTGCGGCGAGCGCACCTTGCGTCCGGCAAGGCGCAGGCCCTCGAAGGCCTGCGGGCTCGTCACCTCATGCACCAGGTGACGGTCGATATAGAGAAGACAGGTATCGTTTTCATCGCGGGAGACGACGTGGTCGTCCCAGATCTTGTCATACAAAGTACGAGGTGCGCTCATGGCTGCGGTCCAATAAGATTGAGAATGGGTGGGGAAATAGAGGCGGCATCTTAGGCCGCGCCGGACATGTCTGCCCGGTCAGCTAAGTCGGCTGCATAGAGCGCCGGATACGCGCGCAAAAAAGCGTGACGGCAGACGCTTGTGGTCCTGCAGCACGATCATGCGGTTCGCGAGACATCCGAATTTCGATCCCATGGCAAAGGGTGTAGCAGTTTTTTGAATGCTCGGCAATTGCCTCCAGAAAACGTACATGCGAGAACGCTACTAAAGGAACCCCCTCATGGGGGGCCGGTCTGCAGCGCCTCCCGGGCCTGAAAGAGGAGACGAGAATGGCTTTGCCAGCCCAGCTTCCCGACAACGAGGCTGAACGCCTGCTCTCTGTGCGGGCCCTGATTTCCGCCGACGGACCCTCCACGCCGGAGCTCGAGGCGCTTGTGAAGCTTGCCAAGGATGTGTTCACGACGCCTTATGCGGCCGTCAACATCGTCGACGCCGATTGGCATCGGGTGGCCTGCCAAGTTGGCATTCGAACGAGCGAATGCCCGCGCGACATCTCGATCTGCTCCCGTGTCGTGTTCGACAACGAGGTCGTGGTGGTTCCCGATCTTGCCCGCCATCCGGAACTGCGCGATCTTCCTTATGTGCTGGGCGAGCCGGGTTTCAGGTCCTATGCCGGTGCGCCGGTCGCGCTGGAGCCGGGTCTTCCCGTTGGTGCCTTCTGCCTTCTCGATACCGAGCCGCGCGAATTCAGCGACCGGGAGATCGCCAATCTCATGCATTTCGCCGAGGTGGCGAGCGGTCTTTTGCGGCTGCAGAAGGCAAATCATGTGATGGGCTTTGCCGAGGAAAAGCTGCGGCTGGCCGCGATCACCGATCCGATGACCGGTTTCTACAATCGCGCGGCGCTGGTCTCTATCGTCGACGGCATGCTGGCCGATGCGTTTTCGGCGCAGCAGACGGTCGGCGTTCTCTACATGGATATGGACGGGTTCAAGACGATCAACGACACGCTCGGCCATCCCGCGGGCGATGACGTGCTGAAGCAGGCGGCGCAACGCATTACCGAATGCCTCGGTGTCCAGGAAATTGCCGTCAGGATGGGTGGCGACGAGTTCGCCGTCTTTGTTCCGAACCTTGCCAATGCCGATGCGCTGGCCGGTCTTTCGGAACGCCTCGTGAAACGGTTCCGCAGCCCGTTTGCCGTGGGCAGGCATATCGTCAATGCACGTCTGAGCGTGGGTGCTGCCCTTGCGCCGCATGCAGGGTCGGATCGCCTCAGCCTGTTGCAGGCCGTGGACGAAGCGCTGTACGAGGCGAAGGCATCCGGCCGCGACAGGTTCGTCCTCAGGTCCTCCTGACGGCTCGCAAAGGAAACGTCCTGCGCCGCACTATCGGCGGCTTGCCTTTCTGATCCCCTGTTCCCGCATCTTCTTTTCGACCTGCCGCAAGGCGATCGACAGGCCGATCGTCAGGATCAGGTAGATATAGGCGACGATCGAATAGGTCTCGAAAAACCGGAACGAGCCGGACGCATAGATCTTGCCGGCCTGGCTGATATCGGCGACGCCGAGAACCGAGACGAGGGAACTGTCCTTCACCATGGCAACGAAGTCGTTCGAGAGCGGCGGGAAGATCACCCGTATCGCTTGCGGAAAGATGACGAGGCGAAAGCGCTGACCCCGCGTCAACCCGAGCGCCATGGCCGCTTCGACCTGGCCGCGATCGATGGACTGGAAACCGGCGCGAAAGATCTCGGCGATAAAGGCCGAATAGCCGATCGTCAGCGCAATGATCGCACGCCACATCAAAGAGAGATCACGGACCTGCATCGGCTCGAGAAAGCCGCCGTCGACCAGCGGCGCGATCAGGACATTGTAAAAACCGACGATCGCCGGTGCGCCGGCAAAGGCAATGTAGAATAAAAGCACCAGGATCGGGATGCCGCGCACGACTTCCACATAGAAGCGCGCCGCTTGCCGGAGGGCCAGGCGATCGGAAAGGCCCGCAAGGGCGATGGCCAGCCCCAGAGCGGTGGCAAGCACGAAGGCCGTGACCGTCACGAACACCGTCACCCAGATGCCGCGCGAGACGGTGGCGAAAACCTGGGCATAGAGATCGTTGACGACGATCACGGCTGCGAGCGCGAGGCCTATGACGACGACGGCTGCGAGCCACCACGGACGATCACCATCGCCGCCCGATGTCGGCAGGGTCTGAAAGGTCATCAGGTTTCGACCCTGTCCGCGGTGCCTGCCATCCTGATGGTCACTGGCCCATCTTGTAGTCGAGGAACCACTTTTTGTTCAGGGCATCCAGCGTGCCGTCGGCTTTCAGCGCGGCGATCGCGGCGTTGACGGGGGCGGCCAGATCCGATCCCTTCTTGAAGATGAAGCCGAAATCTTCGGCTCCGAGCGGGCCGCCGATCACCTTCAACCCGCCGTTCGACGCGTCGACATAGCCCTTGGCCGCGACGCTGTCGGTCAGCACGAGATCGACGTCTCCACCTTTCAGAGCCTGCACGGTTGCGCCAAAGGTTTCGAACAGCTTGATGCGTGGGTTCTGCTCGTTGCCGTCGAGGATGCTGTAGACTGACGTGTAGAAGGGCGATGTGCCTGGCTGGGCGCCGATCAGTGCGCCGTCTACGGCCGCAAAGGCCTTTTCATCGGCAAAGCGGGTTTCGTCGCCCCGCACCAGCATGAACTGTTCCGAGCGCAGGTAGGGATCGGAGAAATCGACCTGCGCCTTGCGCTCATCCTTGATGGTGATGCCGGTCATGCCGATGTCGTACTGGCCATCGGACACGGCCTGAATCATCGCGTCCCAGCTGACATTCTGGTACTCGACCTTGAAGTTCAGCCGCTTGGCGATCTCATTCATCGCATCATACTCCCAGCCGATCGCCTGGCCCGTCTTCGGATCGACGAACTGCAGGGGCGGGTAGGCGTTTTCGGTGACGACGACCACGGAACGGGCCTTCAGGTCCGGCAGGTTTTGCGCAAAAGCAGTGACCGGTGCCAGGCTTGCAACTGCGAGGGCGGCAATGACAAAACGTCTTTTCAGCATGGGGCGATCCTCAAGAGAAATATCTCAGCCAAATCTCACCAATTTCTGCGGGAAGACAAGCACAACCATTCCCTCAGACGAAGATCGCCGGGTTTGCCTTTGCAGACGCAACTGCGGTGGGGTCGATATCAATGCCCGAGGACAATCGCAGGCAATAAAAAAGGCGGCCAACCGGCCGCCTTTTCGCATCCCATGAAGGGAAATCTTATTCAGCAGATGCTGCTTCTGCAGCCTTTGCTTCTTCCGCAGCCTTCGCTTCAGCGGCTTCTGCTGCTGCCTTGTCGGCGGCGAGAGCCTGTGCTGCTGCGATCTTTTCAGCTTCGATGCGTGCCTTTTCTTCGACAACTGCAGCGCGCTCGGCTTCGTTCAGCTTGCGTGCACGCGTGCCGGTGTTCTCGACGATACGAGCCGACTTGCCGCGACGATCGCGCAGGTAGTACAGCTTGGCGCGACGGACGCGACCGCGGCGAACGATTTCGACGCCTTCGACGAGCGGCGAGTAGACCGGGAATACGCGCTCGACGCCTTCGCCGTAGGAGATCTTGCGAACGGTGAAGCTTTCGTTGATGCCACCGCCGGAACGGGCGATGCAAACGCCTTCATAGGCCTGTACGCGGGTACGGGTGCCTTCCGTCACGCGGACGTTGACGCGGACGGTGTCGCCCGGGGAAAATTCTGGAAGCGAGCGCTTGGCTTCGATCTTGGCGACCTGTTCGGCCTCAAGCTGCTGGATGATGTTCATGTGTCAAACCTCAGGTTTTTCTGAAACAGCCAGAGCGCTCTTAGGATCCGTTGGTCAAAGCCTCTGGATCTGCCTTGCGGCAGAGCGTTTCGCCATTCTTTGTTGCTGGCAGACGGGACAGTTTTCCCATTTCCGTTCGCGCCATTACACGAAAGGCATGCGCTTGTCATCGGGCATGCCGCAATTTTGTGGCGATCGGTGGCGTTTTCGCCGCTTGCTGCCTCTCTATAGCAGGTCTAAAGGCTGACCGAAAAGAATTCGGGAGGATTCATGTCGATCACCATGGTGGTGCTGTTGGCCGCTGCCGGCTTTTTCTCGGGCGCCGCCAACGCGATTGCCGGCGGCGGGACGTTTCTCGTCTTCGGCGCCTTGACGCTTGCCGGCGTGCCGCCGATCTCGGCCAATGCAACATCGTCGATCGTGCAGTTTCCGGGCTATGTCACCTCGACGCTTGCCTATCGCCGCGAGATTGCCAGCCACTGGCGAAGTGCTTTGGCGCTCGCAATCGTCTCCGTCATCGGCTCGATTTTGGGAGCGCTGATCCTGCTGGCGCTCGACAATGACGCGTTTCGCCAGGTCGTGCCGTGGCTCCTGGGCGCCGCGACCGCCGTGTTTGCGGCAGGCCCATGGCTTAAGCCGAAAGCCTCGTCCGAGCGCCCTGCCAACTCGCCGCTTTCGGTCATCGGTCAGTTCCTGACATCGATCTATGGTGGGTTCTTCGGGGCCGGAATGGGGATCATGATGCTGGCGGTGCTGGGTATGACGACCGGCGGCAGCTATCACCATCTCAACGCGCTGAAGAACATGCTGGCGGCGCTGATTGCCGGCGTCGCGATCGTCGTCTTTGTCGGCGGCGGCGTGATTGCCTGGCCGGAAACGATCATCATGATGCCGGCCGGCGCGCTTGGCGGCTATTGCGGCGTGTGGCTCGCACGGCGCGTTCCGCAGGCAGTGCTGCGCTGGTGCGTGGTGGCGGTCGGCGCAGGCCTCACCGTCTACTATTTCGTCACCGGCTAGCTCTCGTTCAGCAGGTCCGGGCGGCGTTCCCGAGTAAGCCGCAGCGACTGTTCGAGCCGCCATTTCTTGATCGCGGCATGGTTGCCGGAGGTCAGAATAGCGGGGATTTCCCGGTCTTCGAAGACCTGTGGGCGGGTATAATGCGGATGTTCGAGCAGGCCGTGCTCGAAGCTTTCGTGGGTGCCGGACAGGGCATTGCCCATCACGCCCGGCAGAATGCGCACGACGCTATCGAGCAGGGTCAGGGCTGCCGGCTCGCCGCCCGAAAGGATATAGTCGCCGATCGACACTTCCTCGAGCTGGCGTGCATCGATCACCCGCTGGTCGACGCCTTCGAAACGTCCGCAGACGATCACCACGCCCTCGCCATCGCCAAGCTCGCGAACGCGCTTCTGGCTGAGCGGCTTTCCGCGCGGGCTCATCAGCAGGCGGGGGCGGCTGTCATCTGCGAGGGAATCGATCGCCTTGCCGAGAATATCCGCCCGCAGCACCATGCCGGCGCCGCCGCCGGCCGGCGTGTCGTCCACGGTGCGGTGCTTGTCCTCGGCGAAATCACGGATCTGCATCGCCTCAAGCGACCACTGCCCGCGTTCCATCGCTTTTCCGGAGAGGGAAAAGCCGAGATGGCCGGGAAACATTTCCGGATAGAGGGTGAGCACCGTGGCGCGAAACGGCATCGCGGTCACTTGTCCTTACGCGGAAAATTCGAGTTCGCGCCGTCTTCGTCCGGGTTTTCGATGAGGCCTGCGGCTTCGGGATCAATCAGGATCTTGCCGCCTTCGAGATCGATCTCCAGAACGGCTGCCTCGGTAAACGGAATGAGCGACGGACGACGGCCGGGGCCTTTCAGCTCCAGAAGGTCGCCCGCGCCGAAATCGAACACGGCGCTGACCGTGCCAAAGCTCTTGCCGTCCTTGTCGACCGCTTCCAGGCCCTCTAGGTCGGCGTAGTAGAATTCGTCGTCGTCCAGTTCCTCGTCCGGCAGGTTGTCACGGTCGACGAACAGCTCGATGCCGTTCAGCGCTTCTGCATCCTCGCGGCTGTTGATGCCGCGGAAGCGGACGATGACGACTGTTTTCGCTTCGCGGATATCGAGGATCTCGAAGACGCGGCCGTCGGCGGTGTAAAGGTTGCCGTAGTCGCCGAGCGCCGTCGGGTCCTCGGTAAAGGATTTCACCCGCACCTCGCCCCGCAGGCCCTGGGCAGCGCCGATCGTTGCCATCAGAACTGGGTTTTCGAGCTTGGTCATGCGGGAAGGCTCCGGTTTCTTCGCGCCCATTTAAGCGCAACACAGTGAAATGAAAACAGTCTCGGCGGAATGAAAACAGCAAAACGGGCGGTGCGTTGCCGCACCACCCGTCGAAGCAAAAGAAGCAGATCTTATTCCGCGGCAGCAGCTGCCTTGGCGTCTTCGATCTTCTTTGCGCGCTCGGCAGTGCGTTCCTGAGCCTTCTTGCCCGGCTTCGCCTTTTCCGGGTTGCTCTTGGCATCGCGCTGGCCAACGCCGGCTTCTGCCAGGAAGCGCAGAACGCGGTCGGTCGGCTGTGCGCCGTTGTCGAGCCAATGCTGAACGCGCTCTACGTTGACTTCAACGCGCTTTGCGTCGTCCTTGGCAAGCATCGGGTTCCACGAACCGACCTTTTCCAGGAAGCGGCCGTCACGCGGCGAACGGGCGTCAGCAACGACGATCGTGTAGTAAGGACGCTTCTTCGAGCCACCACGGGCAAGACGGATCTTCAAGGGCATTGTATTCACTCCTAGGTTTGTCTGGGCCGCCGTCCCGGCGGGCCGTGTCGTTATTGTTTAAGCAGTTTCCTTACCGCCGTGTTCGGCGGCGATGGCTTCATGATGCCGGATGACTTCCTTGATGACGAAGTTCAGGAACTTCTCGGCGAAATCCGGATCCAGATGAGCGTCGTCCGCCAGACGGCGAAGGCGTTCGATCTGGTATTCCTCGCGCGCCGGGTCTGCCGGCGGCAAATCGTATTGGGCTTTGAGGACGCCCACTTCCTTGGTGCAGCGAAAGCGTTCCGCCAGCATATGCACCAGTGCCGCATCGATATTGTCGATCGACTGGCGGTAGCTCGAAAGCTTTGCGTTGATTTCAGGGTCAACCATCGTGTGCTCCCCTCACTTCTTCTTGCCAGGCAGGCCGGGCAGACCCGGGAAACCGCCGAGGCCGGGGAGCTTTCCTCCGCCGAGGCCCGGCATTCCGCCACCGAGACCCGGCATCGAGCCAGGCTTCATGCCGGCAGCTTCGGCCTGCTTCTGCAGGGCTTCCAGCTGCTTGGGATCGAGCTTCGAAAGATCGGGCATGCCGCCCATTCCACCCATGCCGCCACCCATGCCACCAAGACCCATCTTGCCGGCAAGGCCGCCCATCATCTGCTTCATCATGCCGCCCTTGCCCTTGCCGCCCATCATTTTCATCATGTCGGCCATCTGGCGGTGCATTTTCAGCAGCTTGTTGATTTCGGACGCGTCCGTGCCGGAGCCGGCTGCGATGCGTTTCTTGCGGGAGTGCTTCAGCATATCCGGGTTGGCGCGTTCGGCCTTCGTCATCGAGCCGATGATGGCGATCTGGCGGTCGAACATCTTGTCGCTCATGCCGGATGCGGCAAGCTTGTCCTTCATGCCGGCCATGCCGGGCATCATTCCCATGATGCCGCCCATGCCGCCGAGCGATTTCATCTGGCGCAGCTGGTCGGCAAGGTCGTTCAGGTCGAACTTGCCCGACTGCATCTTCTTGGCCATCGCCGCGGCTTTTTCCGCGTCGATGTTTTCGGCTGCCTTTTCGACCAGGCTGACGATGTCGCCCATGCCGAGAATACGGTCGGCGATGCGGCGGGGATGGAACTCTTCGAGTTCGTTCATCCGTTCGCCGACACCGATCAGCTTGATCGGCTTTCCGGTGACAGCGCGCATCGAAAGCGCTGCACCGCCGCGGCCATCGCCATCCATGCGGGTCAGAACGAGGCCGGTAATGCCGACGCGTTCGTCGAAATTGCGCGCCAGGTTGACGGCGTCCTGGCCGGTCAGGCTGTCGGCCACCAGCAGGATTTCATGCGGGTTGGACTTCCGCTTGATTTCCGCCATTTCGGCCATCAGCGGTTCGTCGATATGCGTGCGGCCGGCGGTGTCGAGGATGACGACGTCATGGCCGCCGAGCTTGGCCGCCTGGACGGCGCGCGCGGCGATATCGGTCGGCGACTGGCCGGCAATGACCGGCAGCGTATCGACGCCGGTCTGGGCGCCAAGCTGGCGCAACTGTTCCTGAGCTGCCGGACGTCGCGTATCGAGCGACGCCATCAGCACCTTTTTCTTTTCGCGGTCGGTTAACCGCTTGGCGATCTTGCCTGTGGTCGTGGTTTTACCTGAACCCTGCAGACCGACCATCATGATGACAACAGGGGCCGCGGCATGCAGGCTGATGCCGACGCCCTCGGTCCCGAGCATTTCGACCAGCTCGTCATGGACGATCTTGACGACCATCTGGCCGGGCTTGATCGATTTTAGAACCTCGGCGCCGACGGCCTTTTCACGAACCTTGTCGGTAAAGGCGCGCACCACTTCCAGCGCCACGTCGGCTTCCAGAAGCGCACGGCGAACCTCGCGCAGGGCGGCGGATACGTCCGCTTCGCTCAATGCGCCACGGCCGGTCAGTCCATTCAGAATGGAGCCAAGACGGTCCTGGAGGTTTTCGAACATCGTGTATTCCTTCTTCGTTTCCGGGTGCCCAAAAACGTCGGTTCTTTCGCCGGCAAATACAAGGCACCAAGGAGTACGCAAAGCCAAATAGCACCCGAGGGCGCCACGCGCTGTCGGGTGTTGACCTCCGGGTTTCCGAATAGTTCGGCTCCCGGTCGGCGGCTCCAAGTTCTCGGACTTGTCAGCAGATTGGCGGGCTTAAACAGGAACTGGGGGTGGAAGTCAAGGCGCGCCGGGGTTTTGCCGCGGGCGAGGGCGTCCGCTGACGAGATGCCGGAGATCTGATGTTGCCGCAAGCTTCCGCCCGTGCACGAATTGCCGTATTCTATAGGGGATATATGCGAACCTAGATAGAGGTGGCCTTGATGGCGCAGCTCTTGCAAACCCTGGTGATCGAACAGACCTCATGAAACGTCGCAATTTTCTCAAATGGTCCGGGATCGGCGCAGTGGTGGCCCTTGCCGGCGGGTTGACCGCACGAGGTGCCATGGCAGCCAACAGCTATTATTCCGGGCCGGTGTCCGATCACTTCGACGGAACGCATTTCTTCAATCCCGGCGGAGAGGAGCCGCGCGGAACTCTCGATCTCCTGCGCTGGAAGTTCGGCAACGGCAATATTCCCTGGCCGGACACGTTTGCCAGCCCGTTTCCGCAGGCCATGCCGGAGACGCGCGTGACCGGCAATCGTCTTGTCGTCACCATGGTCGGCCATGCGTCGCTGCTGATCCAGGTTGCGGGTGTGAATATCCTGACCGATCCGGTCTGGTCGGAGCGTGCAAGCCCTGTTTCCTTCGCGGGGCCGAAGCGGGTCAATCCGCCGGGTATCCGCATCGGTGATCTGCCGCCGATCGATATCGTGCTCGTTACCCACAATCACTACGACCACATGGATCTCGAGACGCTGTGGGTGCTTGAGGGCCGCGACAAGCCGCATTTCATCACACCGCTCGGCAATGATGCGATCATCCGCTCCAAGGTGCCGGATGCGAAGATCACGGTCATGGACTGGGGCGGCAGCGAGACTGTCGCGCCCGGCGTCGTGTTTCACTGCGAGCCCTGCCATCACTGGTCGGCGCGGGGGCTCGGCGACAGGCGCAAGGCATTGTGGGCGGCCTTCGTGTTTGAAACGCCGGCCGGCAAGGTCTATCATGTGGGCGATACCGGCTTTCACGAGGGCGTCAACTATCGCGCCGCGGGCCGCAAGCATGGTCCGTTCCGCCTCGCGAACCTGCCGTTCGGCGCCTATGAGCCGCGCTGGTTCATGAAGGCGCAGCATCAGGATCCGCAGGAAGCCGTCGAAGGGATGCAGCTTTGTGGCGCCTCCTTCGTGGCCGGGCATCACTGGGGCACGGTCAAGCTGACGGACGAGGGCATCGACCAGCCGGTCGAGGCGCTGTTTGCGGCGCTCGACAGTCGTGGTATTGCGCGTGAACGATTCCGGCCGATGCGGGCAGGTGAGGTTTTCGACGTTCCGGCGTGACGGAGCTTGACGAGCCGCTCCACAGTTTGCTTGATGCGGAAACATGAGTAGTTGGGGCAAGATATGCAGATCGAACTGGACCGCCTGACGGACGCTACCCGCATCCAGCGCCTCAAGGCGCAGACAGCGGGTACGCATGATACGCTCGACAAGCGGATCATGCGGGCGGAGCCATTCGCCAATCGCGAGCGCTATGCCTTGTTTCTCGACGTGCAGCATCGGTTCCACGCCGATGTCGCGCCGCTCTACGCGGCCGCCGAACTCAACCGGCTGCTGCCCGGCCTTGCCGAGCGTTGCCGGTTGGAAGCGCTTCGCCACGACATCGCGGATCTCGGCGGCGTGCCGGAACAGCTGGGATCAACGACCGGCCCCCTGAACCCTGCGACCGCGCTCGGCTGGCTCTATGTCGCCGAAGGCTCCAATCTCGGTGCAGCCTTCCTGCGCAAGGAAGCGGCCAAGCTCGGGTTGTCGGACGATTTCGGCGCGCGGCATCTGGCCGGCCACACGGACGGCCGCGGCCTGCACTGGCGCAACTTCGTTTCGGCCTATAACGAGCTTCTGCTGACCGAGGCAGAGGAACTCGAGGCAGCAGAAGGCGCCAGGGCGGCGTTCCGCCGGGTGCATGCGCTGGTCGACCAGATCTTCGGATGACAGGATCGGAGAATGGCGCTCGCCGCACAAGTTGCGCGCGCTACTGGCAATTCGTGGCGATTTCCGCCATATACGGCCGATGACCGGTAATTTACCGCACGGGTTGGCAATCATGGCAGAACAGGTCGAATTTGCGCGCATGAACGGGCTTGGCAACAAGATCCTGGTCATCGACATGCGCGGTCGCGCCGACAAGGTCACGCCGGAAGCAGCCGTTGCGCTCAACGCTGATGCTGCGACCCAGTTCGACCAGATCATGGCGATCCACGATCCGAAGATAGCGGGTACCGACGCGTTTATCGACATCCTGAACTGCGACGGCAGCAAGGCCCAGGCCTGCGGCAATGGCACGCGCTGCGTTGTGCAAGCCTTGAGCTCCGAGACCGGCCGCAAGGTTTTCACCTTCCAGACGGTTGCCGGCATCCTCAATGCCCGTGAGCACGAGGATGGCACGATCTCGGTCGATATGGGCAAGCCGGCCTTTGCCTGGGACAAGATCCCGTTGTCTGAAGAATTCTACGATACCAGCCGGATCGAGCTGCAGATCGGCCCGATCGATGCGCCGATCCTGCATTCGCCGTCTGCAATGGCGATCGGCAATCCGCATGCGATCTTCTGGGTTGATCGCGACCCGATGGATTTCGATCTGGAACGGTTCGGACCGCTTCTCGAAAACCATCCGATCTTTCCGGAAAAGGCAAATATCACGCTGGCGCAGGTGACATCGGAAACGTCGCTGCGCACCCGGACATGGGAACGCGGCGCGGGGCTGACGCTTGCGTGCGGCTCCGCCGCCTGTGCCGCGGGTGTTTCGGCGGCGCGCACCGGCCGCACGGGTCGCACCGTGACCATCGACGTTGCCTCGGCGCCCACCCGGCAGCCGCTCGTCATCGAGTGGCGTGAAGACGATCACGTGGTGATGACCGGCCCTGCGGAATGGGAATGGTCCGGCAAGGTCGATCCGGTCAGCGGTGAATTTTTGCGCGACGAGGAATTGGGACAGGGCGCTCACCAAGGGGCGCAGGTCCATTGAGTGGCGTCGAGGTCATCACCTTTGGCTGTCGGCTGAACACCTACGAATCGGAAGTGATGCGGGCGGAGGCCGAAAAGGCCGGGCTCAACAATGCCGTGCTGGTGAATACCTGTGCTGTGACCTCGGAAGCGGTGCGCCAGGCCCGCCAGACGATCCGTCGCGTGCGTCGTGACAATCCGCATGCCCGGATCGTTGTGACGGGTTGCGCCGCCCAGACCGAGAAGCAGACGTTTGCCGACATGCCCGAAGTGGACATGGTGCTCGGCAACGAGGAAAAGCTGAAGAGCCAATCCTATCGCGCGCTGCCGGATTTCGGCGTGTCGTCGGAAGAAAAGCTGCGCGTCAACGACATCATGAGCATCAAGGCGACGGCGCCGCAGATGATCCGTCATATCGACGGTCACGTGAGGGCCTTCATCCAGGTCCAGAACGGCTGCGATCACCGCTGCACCTTCTGCATCATTCCATACGGTCGCGGCAATTCCCGTTCGGTGCCGATGGGCGCGGTCGTCGAACAGGCGCGCAGGCTAACCGAAAGCGGGTATCGCGAGATCGTGCTGACCGGCGTCGATGCCACCAGCTACGGCGGCGACCTTCCCGGCCAGCCGACCCTCGGGCTTCTTGCGAAGACGCTTCTGAGGCAGGTGCCTGATATCCTGCGGCTGCGGTTGTCTTCGATCGACAGTATCGAGGCGGACAATCACCTCTGGGATCTGATCGCCGACGAGCCGCGCTTCATGCCGCATCTGCACCTCTCGCTGCAGCATGGCGACGACATGATCCTCAAGCGGATGAAACGCCGCCACAGTCGCCGCGAAGCCTTCGCCTTTATCGAACAGGCCCGCCGGCTGCGGCCCGAGATCGCATTCGGCGCCGACATGATCGCCGGATTTCCGACCGAGACGGAAGAGATGTTTGAAAATTCGGCGACGCTTGCGCGAGACGCCGGCATTTCCTTCCTGCATGTTTTCCCCTATAGCCCGCGTCCCGGAACGCCGGCCGCGCGGATGCCGCAGCTCGACCGGGCACTGGTCAAGGAGCGCGCAGCACGGCTTCGCGCAACGGGTGAGGCGTTGCATAAAGCCCATCTCGACCGCATGGTGGGGACCGAACAGATCGTCATCGTTGAAAACAACGGCCTGGCGCATACCGAAAACTTTTCGCTGGTCGCCGTGCCGGGGCTGGTTCCCCGGAACGTCCAGCGCATTATGATAACTGGCCATAACGGCAAACATCTCGACATGCGGGTCATGGCCGCTCCCGCCACAGAGCGGGCGGCCTGACCGGAACGGATTTCTTATGGCACTGAGTTTCATCAAACGCGTCTTCACCTTCGGCGACGTCCCCCCCGAACAGCAGGTCGAAGATCGTGCTCCGGCACCGATCAGCGAAGCGGATGCCGTTCAGGCGGAGCTTGAACCCAAGACGCGCTCGGAAGACCTGCCCGTTGCAGCTGTCGATCCGGTTGCCGCGATCGAGATCGAGACCGCCGGCGGTCCGGTGTCGGATGCGCCGGCCGACATGGCTGACGTCGACGAGCCGGTTTCCGAGGCTGCCACCGAGAACGACGCTGCCATTCTCCCGGGTGTCGAGGAAACCTCCGAACTCGGCATCGTGCCGTTGTCCTTGCTCGAAGCCGAAGCGGCGGCAGACGTCACGTCCGCCCCGATCGAGGCGCCGGTTCTGCCCAGGGGCTTTTCCACCGCCAGTGCGGCACCGGAGACGGTCACCATCGTGCCGCCTGCCAAACTCACCTGGTTCCAGCGTCTGCGCGAAGGCCTGTCGCGGACCTCGTCGCAGCTGACCGGCCAGATCGCGGCGCTGTTTACCAAGCGCAAGCTGGACGACCAGACGCTCGAGGATCTCGAGGATCTGTTGATCCAGGCCGATCTCGGCGTCGAGACCGCAATGCGGATCACCGGCACGCTGTCTTCCGAACGCTACGGCAAGGACGTGACCGGCGAGGATGTGTCGCGCATCATGTCGGCGGAGATCACCAAGGTGCTGACGCCGGTCGCCAAGCCGTTGCAGCTCGATCTCAGCCACAAGCCGCATGTCATTCTCGTCGTCGGCGTCAACGGCACCGGCAAGACGACGACGATCGGCAAGCTTGCGGCGAAACTTTCGGGCTCCGGGCTGAAGGTGATGCTGGCCGCCGGGGATACGTTCCGTGCCGCTGCCATCGAGCAGCTGAAGATCTGGGCCGATCGGACGGGATCGCAGTTTATCGGCACCAAGCTCGGCGCCGATGCGGCAGGCCTTGCCTATGACGCTTTCGAGCAGGCGCGCGCCAACAAGTCGGATGTGCTGATCATCGACACCGCAGGCCGGTTGCAGAACAAGACCGAGTTGATGGCGGAACTCGAAAAGATCGTGCGGGTGCTGAACAAGCTCGATCCGGACGCGCCGCATACGGTGCTGCAGACGCTCGATGCGACGACCGGCCAGAACGCGATGAACCAGGTCGAGATCTTCCGCAATATCGCCGGCGTCAGCGGTCTGATCATGACCAAGCTCGACGGCACTGCGCGCGGCGGTATCCTTGTCGCGATCGCCGCCAAGCACAAGCTGCCGGTCTATTTCGTCGGTGTCGGCGAAGGGGTCGACGATCTTGAGCCTTTCGAGGCCAAGGATTTCGCCGAAGCGATCGCCGGGCTGGCGCCCGCGCCCCATTGATGACACACAGAAACGAATTTGCTCCAGGCAATTACTGGCTTTAAAGTTGGACCCCATGCAGACGATTGAAAGCGACACCAAGCCGACCAAGGAAGAAAAGCAGCATCCGGGCCTGAAAATGGCGCTGGAGCTCGGGCCGCTCCTGGTGTTCTTCTTCGGCAACCTGCGCGGCGAATGGCTGGTGCAGAAATTCCCGGCGCTTTCGGCCGTCGGCGGCCCGCTTCTGGTGGCAACCGCGCTGTTCATGGTCGCCACGGTGATCTCGCTGGTGATCTCCAAGATCGTCTTCAAGCATCTGCCGGTCATGCCCTTCGTGTCGGGCGTGGTCGTCATGGTGTTCGGGTCGCTGTCGATCTGGCTGCAGGACGAAACCTTCATCAAGATGAAGCCGACCATCGTCAACACGCTGTTCGGCGTGGTGCTGCTCGGCGGGCTTTTCTTCGGCAAGTCGCTGCTCGGCTATGTCTTCAATGCCGCCTTCAGCCTGAATGAAGAGGGCTGGAGAAAGCTCACCCTGCGCTGGGGGATCTTCTTCCTGTTTCTCGCCGTGCTCAACGAAGTGGTCTGGCGCAATTTCTCCGACGAGGCCTGGGTCAACTTCAAGGTCTGGGGCACGATGCCGATCACCATCCTGTTCACCCTCTCGCAGATGCCGCTGATCATGCGCCACTCCGTCGAAGAGCCGAAATCAGGTTCCGAGGTGTGACTGCCGGGGTGCTGCCCTCAAGCGGTTCATCCGGACGACGCTGGCTTCTCGCAGCACTGGTCCTGTTTGTGGCGCAGATCGCCATTCTCTACGCGATGGGCCGCGTTCCGATCTGCGAATGCGGCTATATCAAACTGTTCGAGCCCGAGGTGAATTCGTCGGGCAATTCGCAGCATCTGGGCGACTGGTATGTGCCGTCCCACATCATCCATGGTTTTCTGTTCTACGGGCTCGGATGGCTGATCCTGCGCCGTGCGTCGGTGCCGGCCCGGTTCTCGCTCGCTGTCCTCATCGAGGCCGCGTGGGAGATCGCCGAGAATTCGCCTGTTATCATCGACCGCTACCGGACCGCGACGATGGCGCTTGGCTATTCGGGCGACAGCATCATCAACTCGGCGATGGACACGGTGTTCATGGCGCTCGGCTTCCTTTTTGCCGCGCGTGCGCCCGTCTGGCTCACGGTGTGCATCGCCCTGTTCTTCGAACTCTTCACCGGCTGGCTGATCCGCGACAACCTGACACTGAATGTGCTGATGCTGGTCTGGCCGGTGGATGCCATCAAGGTTTGGCAAAACGCGCTGTGAGGCGTTGAGCAAGGTCTGGAATCAGCAAGCGGCGGCTCAGCCTTTTCCCGCTGCCGCTTTCGCGATTGCCGGTAGCAGATCCTGGGTGACGCTGCGGGTGTCGAAGGGGCCGACCTTCTTGTAGAGGATCGTGCCATCGGGGCCGACCAGATAGCTTTCCGGAATGCCGTAGACGCCCCAGTCGATCGCGGACTTGCCGTTCGGATCGATGCCGATCGCCTTGTAGGGGTTGCCGAGTTCGCCGAGGAAGCGCAGCGCGTTGTCGTTGCGGTCCTTGTAGTTGATGCCGACGATGGTGAGCCTGTTGTCTTCTGCCAGTTGCTTCAGGATCGGATGTTCCTGCCGGCAGGGGACACACCAGGACGCGAAAACATTGACCAGCGTCAGCTTGCCTGAAATGGCAGAGGAGGTCAGCGCTTGCGTCCGGGACCCTTCGAGAGGCGGCAGCGCCAGGGATGGTGCTTTCTTGCCGATCAGGGCTGACGGAATGGCGGAGATGTCGCGTCCGTTGACATCCTGATCGTAGAGCATCTTGCCGGCGACTGCGGCAAAGCCTGCGAAGGCAAGCAGCGGGATCAGCGCGAAGGCGTAACGGGTGAGACTGCGGCGCTTCGGCGGGATGTCCTGCGAGGATGAGGGTTCGGCGCTCATGCCTTGCCACCTTCCGGCGCCTTGGCCGGCGCCGTTGCCGAGCGGCGGCGGATGCCGGCTGCTTCGAGCTGCGCAAGTTCCCGGCGGCGGGCGCGGCCATCGAGCCAGACCCAGGCGATCAGACAGAGCGAGATGAGGCCGGCAATTCCATAGGACATGGCGATATAGAATGTGTGGCTCATGTCAGGTGCTCTTCTCAGTCGTCAGGCCTGGCTTGTCGCCGGCCATTCTTGCTGCCATCCGGCGCTGCGCGGAGACGCGGCGGCGCCAGATCTCGTTGCGCATGGCGGCGATGTGCAGCGTGAAGAACAGCATCGTGAAGGCCAGTGCCATCACAAGCAGCGGCCGCAGGAACGATGCGTCGATGCTCGATCCGCCCATGCGAATGACGCTTGCCGGCTGATGCAGCGTGTTCCACCAGTCGACCGAGAACTTGATGATCGGAATGTTGACGAAGCCGACGAGGATGAGGATGGCGCAAAGGCGGGCGGCTTTGCCCGGATCATTCATGGCGCGGTTGAGCGCGATCAGGCCGAGATACATCAGGAACAGCACGAAGACGGAAGTGAGGCGGGCATCCCAGACCCACCATGTTCCCCACATCGGCTTGCCCCAGAGAGAGCCGGTGGCAAGCGCGATCAGCGTGAAGGCGGCGCCGAGCGGGGCGGCGGTCTTGTGTGCAACGTCTGCCAGCGGATGGCGCCAGACCAGCGTGCCGATCGCCGAAAGCGCCATCACCGTGTAGCACATCATCGAAAGCCATGCCGCGGGCACATGCACATACATGATGCGAACCGTCAGCCCCTGCTGATAGTCGCCTTCGCCGGCAAAGCTCAGATAGAGGCCTGCTGCAAATAGAATCGCGGTCACCGCCGACAGCCAAGGCAGGAGGCGCGACGCCAGGCCGAGAAACCGGGTCGGGTTGGCGAGATCGCTGAGTTTGGTGATGGCAAGGCTTTCGGACATCTGGGTTTTCTATTTCAGGACGAGAAGAGGTTCCATCTAATCAATCGTCGGCGTTTCGCAAAGCGAGTGCCGCGCCAAGCGGTCCAAGCACTGCAAAAAACATCGTGATTGCCACCAGTATCAGAAAAGGTGGCAGGAATGGAGCGGGATCCTCCACCGCCGCATAGGAGGCGCTGACCCCGAAGATCAGCACCGGCACGGCAAGCGGAAGGACGAGGATCGAGACAAGCAGCCCGCCGCGCGGCAGCGTGACCGCAACCGCTGCACCGACGGCGCCGATGAAGGTGAGGGCCGGCGTGCCGACCAGAAGCGTCAGCATGGTGGCGCCGATCGCCACTTCGTCCATGTTCATGAACAGGCCAAGCAGCGGCGAAGCGATGACCAGCGGCAGGCCGTTGCCGATCCAGTGCGCCAGGCATTTGACGAGCACGGTCAGAACAAGCGGATGCTCCTGCATTAGGATCAGGTCCAGCGACCCATCCTCGCGGTCGGTCTGGAACATCCGGTCGAGGCCGAGCAGGGCGGAGAGAAGCGCTCCGATCCAGACGATCGCCGGACCGATTCGCGACAGGAGGTTGAGATCGGGACCGACGCCGAAGGGAATGACGGCGACAACCGTGATGAAGAACAGGACGCCGATCAACGCGCCACCGCCGGCACGGACGGAAAGCTTCAGGTCGCGCAGAAGGAGAGCGGTCATCACCAGACCTCCTCGGCGATACCGGTAAAGCCGGCCATCTTCAGTTCCTGCGCGTTCTCCAGTCCGAGCGACTGATGCGTTGCGGCGATCAGCATGCCGCCATTTCGCAGATGTGATTCGATGAGCCCGGTGAACACACGTTCGGCACTGACATCGAGGGCTGCGGTCGGTTCGTCGAGGATCCAGACCGGCCGGAAGGAGACGAGAAGCTTAGCAAATGCCATGCGGCGCTGCTGGCCGGCGGAAAGATATCCGAAGGGCAGATGGGTGATGTCGGAAAGCCCGACCGCATCGGCCGCATCGTCGACCGAGAGACAGTTGCCGTGCGGGGACTGGCCGAGAAACTGCTGCCAGAATGTCAGGTTCTCATGCACCGAAAGCTCGGTTTTCATGGCATTGCGGTGGCCGAGGTAGTGACAGGCTTCGGCTGCCCGCATGCCCTTGTCGGCCGTGTCCGCCTGCCAGATGACGGTGCCGCTTTCGGGGCGCAGGAGGCCTGCCACGACGCGCAGGAGCGTGGATTTGCCCGATCCGTTTTTCCCCGTCAGAACAAGGCTTTCGCCGCCAGACAGTGCGAAGGAGACGCCCTGGAAGATCAGATCTTCGCCGCGCCGGGCGCTCAGATTTTCGGCAATCAGCCGCATGTGGTCTATGCCTTTTCGGGCCGGATTAAGCCTTCGATCACATCGCTGCCAAAAAATGTTTGGCGACCTGCGTCAAAGTGTCTGGAACGCTTCTTAGAAATTATCTATAAGCATCGCAACACGCCAGCGGCCGGCGTGATTTTCATCTAGCGCCGAACTTGAGGATCATCAAAAGTCCTTTCGTGCGGACAGCGGAAATGGTCGTACCCGCATCCTGATGTGCATGAAGTGCATAGGCGTCCGCACGCGCGTGTTGGCTCTTACATCAGCGGGGTTTATCCGTGGCTAAATCTGTCGACAGTTTCAATTGTCGCTCCGTCCTTACCGTAGGCGGTAAGGACTATGTCTATTACAGCCTTCCGAAAGCCGAGCAGAATGGTCTGCCGGACGTTTCCAAGCTGCCCTTCTCGATGAAGGTTCTGCTTGAAAACCTGTTGCGCTTCGAAGACGGAAAGTCCGTTACCAAGGACCAGATCCTGTCGGTTGCCGAATGGCTCAACAACAAGGGTCTGGCCGAGGCTGAGATCGCTTATCGTCCAGCCCGCGTGCTGATGCAGGACTTCACCGGCGTTCCGGCAGTCGTCGATCTCGCAGCCATGCGCGACGGCATCAAGGCACTCGGCGGCGATCCTGAAAAGATCAACCCGCTGGTTCCGGTCGATCTCGTCATCGACCACTCGGTCATCGTCGACGAATTCGGCACGCCGACTGCTTTTGCCCGCAACGTCGAGCTCGAATACGAGCGCAACGGCGAGCGTTACCGCTTCCTCAAGTGGGGCCAGCAGGCGTTCAAGAATTTCCGCGTTGTTCCGCCCGGCACCGGCATCTGCCACCAGGTGAACTTCGAATATCTCGGCCAGACGGTCTGGACCAGTGAAGAGGACGGCGAAACCGTCGCTTATCCGGACACCTGCGTCGGCACCGATTCGCATACGACCATGATCAATGGTCTCGGCGTTCTCGGTTGGGGCGTCGGCGGTATTGAAGCGGAAGCCTCGATGCTCGGCCAGCCGGTCTCGATGCTTCTGCCTGAAGTCATCGGCTTCAAGCTGACCGGCAAGCTCAAGGAAGGCGTTACCGCGACCGACCTCGTGCTGACAGTCGTGCAGATGCTGCGCAAGAAGGGCGTGGTTTCCAAGTTCGTCGAATTCTTCGGCCCGGGCATGGACAACATGCCGGTCGCAGACCGCGCGACGATCGGTAACATGGGTCCGGAATACGGAGCGACTTGCGGCTTCTTCCCGGTCGATGCCGAAACCGTCAGCTACCTCCACATGTCCGGCCGCACCAAGGAGCGCATCGCGCTCGTCGAAGCCTATTCGAAGGCTCAGGGCATGTGGCGCGACACCGACGGTGCCGAGCTGGTCTTCACCGACACGCTGGAACTCGACCTCAACGACGTCGTGCCGTCGATGGCCGGCCCGAAGCGTCCGGAAGGTCGCATCTCGCTCGAGAACATCGCCTCCGGTTTCGCTGGCTCGATGGACACCGACTACAAGAAGCCGGGCCAGCTTGAAAACCGCTACCCGGTTGAAGGCACGGATTACGATCTCGGTCATGGCGATGTGGCGATTGCCGCCATCACGTCCTGCACCAACACATCCAACCCGTCGGTGCTGATCGCGGCTGGCCTTCTCGCCCGCAACGCAGTCGCCAAGGGTCTGACGTCCAAGCCGTGGGTAAAGACGTCGCTTGCACCGGGATCGCAGGTTGTTGGCGAATATCTCGCCAAGTCCGGCCTGCAGGATTCGCTCGATGCGATCGGCTTTAACCTCGTCGGCTTCGGCTGCACGACCTGCATCGGCAATTCCGGTCCTCTGCCCGCGCCGATTTCCAAGACGATCAACGACAAGGGCCTGATTGCTGCCGGCGTTCTCTCCGGCAACCGCAACTTCGAAGGCCGTATCTCGCCTGACGTCCAGGCCAACTACCTGGCTTCACCGCCGCTCGTCGTCGCTTATGCGCTGGCCGGCTCGGTGCGCAAGGACCTGACCACGGAACCGCTCGGCATCGGCAGCGATGGCCAGCCGGTATTCCTCAAGGACGTCTGGCCGACCTCGAAGGAAGTCCAGGAGTTCATCCAGAAATACGTCACCCGCGAACTGTTCGAGAGCAAGTATGCGGACGTGTTCAAGGGCGACGAGAACTGGCAGGCAGTCCAGATCCCTGATGGCGACACCTATGCATGGGACGACAAGTCGACCTATGTGCAGAACCCGCCGTATTTCGTCGGCATGGGCAAGACGGGAACCGGTCTCAAGAACATCCACGGCGCACGCGTGCTGGGTCTGTTCGGCGACAAGATCACCACCGACCACATCTCGCCGGCCGGTTCGATCAAGGCTGCTTCGCCAGCCGGTGCCTACCTTTCGGAAAACGGCGTCGCCGTTGCCGACTTCAACCAGTACGGCACGCGTCGCGGCAATCATGAAGTCATGATGCGCGGCACGTTCGCCAACATCCGCATCCGCAACCACATGCTCGGCCCGAACGGCAAGGAAGGTGGCTACACCATCCACTATCCGTCCAAGGAAGAGATGTCGATTTACGATGCGGCCATGAAGTACAAGGATGAAGGCACGCCGCTGGTCATCTTCGCCGGCGTCGAATACGGCAATGGTTCCTCGCGTGACTGGGCTGCAAAGGGCACCAACCTGCTCGGCGTCAAGGCCGTCATCGCGCAGTCGTTCGAGCGTATCCACCGCTCCAACCTGGTCGGCATGGGCGTCGTTCCCTTCGTCTTCGAAGAGGGCGTGACCTGGGCTTCGCTCGACCTCAAGGGTGACGAGACGGTCGAGATCGTCGGTCTCGAAGGCGATATCAAGCCGCGCGAATGGAAGATCGCAAAGATCACCTATGGCGACGGTTCGGTGAAGGAAATCAACATCCTCTGCCGCATCGATACGCTGGACGAGGTGATCTACATGAACAACGGCGGCATTCTGCAGACCGTTCTTCGCGATCTGGTCGCTTAATAAAAAATCCTCCACCCGCCGGTCAGACCGGCGGGTGGAAATTCTTTGACGGCGATCGGCTCACCCGCCTGGATGTGCTTTTCGCAAGACTTCGTCAGCCCAAACTCCTGGGCTGGAGAACCGGTTTTCCGACCCTGCATGTGCCGGGTCGCTCAATTCCCCTGACCAGCACGGGGATGCGGTGGTGAGCATTTCGCCTTGGCCACCGACGTTAAGGTCTTCATTCCTTGTCCCTCATCATTTTCATCGGCATGGCCGTTACGGTTTTCCTGACGTCGCTTCTGTCTGGGATTTTCGGCATGGCGGGCGGGCTGATCCTCTTGTGGGTGCTGCTGTTTCTCTATCCGGTCGGCACCGCCATCGCGATCCAGGGCGTCATCCAGATGGTCTCCAACGGATCCCGTGCCTGGTTCTCCCGCACCTATATCGACTGGAAGATCCTCTCGATCCTGTGCTCTGGTGTGGCGGTTTCGGCCCTCATCCTGTTTCTGACGAGCTATACGCCAAGCCTGATCGTGGTCCTGATCGGTGTCGGCCTGATGCCTGTTCTTGTCTGGATACCGGTCAACAGGCTGCAGCTCGATGCATCCCGTCCCTCGCATGCGTTTCTGGCTGGACTGCTGTCCGGCGGCATGACGATCAGCGTCGGCGTGGCAGGTCCGACGGTCGATATCTTCTTCATTCGCACCGAGATGGACCGGCGCAAGGTCATCGCCACCAAGGCGTCGATACAGACGATCTCGCATCTGGCAAAGATCGCCTTCTACTGGGATGCCGCTTCGAACCTTCCGACCGTCGACATGGTGGCGGTGCTGATCGCCGCGCCGATCGCCATCCTGGGCGCACGGGCGGGCAACGGTATCCTGCAAAAGATGACGGACGCCAATTTTCGGAGCTGGACCCGTTGGGTCGTGACCGGCGTCGGCGCGGTCTACCTGACCCAGGGATTGCTGAGCTTTTTCTAACAGGCGGAACGGGCCGGACACGCGATCGCAGAGAGCGATCACATGTCGGATCCTCACCCGTTCGTGACTTCCTCTTGAACCGGTGCCGCGGTTACTTATCCGGCGTCCCACCGTTATGGCCTTGATTGCCCCTCGCAATCGTGGATAACAAACAACCTATCAAAGGGTTTGCCATTCATGCTGCTTCGTTTTCGCTCCATGGTCCTCGTTGCCGGTCTGCTGATAGCAGGCTCGGCTTCGGCAGGGGAATCGAAGGCCCCGAAGGGCGTCGTGGAACTGTTCACCTCGCAGGGCTGTGCCTCCTGTCCGCCTGCGGACACCACGTTCAGCCAGCTTGTGGCCCAGGGCGACGTCGTGGCGCTGTCCTATCACGTCGACTACTGGAACTATCTCGGCTGGACCGATACGCTTGCCTCCAAAGAGAATACCGAGCGTCAGTACGGCTATGCCAAGACGATGGGCCGCAGCGGCGTGTACACGCCGCAGGCCATCATCAACGGTCGCGACCATGTCAAAGGTACGGACCTGGTCGGCATCAACTCCAAGGTCGATGGTATGCGCAGCAAGGGAGAGGGGCTGGTTGTTCCCGTCTCGGCTGCCATGCACGGAGACGAGATCGAGATCGAGATCGGCGCCGGCAATGCACAGATACCGGCCGAGGCCGAAGTCGTCGTCGCCTACTTCACGAAGAAGCAGCAGGTCGAGGTGACGAAGGGCGAAAACAGCGGCAAGAACATGGATTACTGGCATAGCGTCTACGACGTGCAGTCCGTTGGCATGTGGAACGGCCAGACCATGTCGCTGAAGCTGCCAGGCAAGCTGATGGGCAAGTCCAAGAAGGACGGTTGCGCAATCCTGCTTCAGGCATCGGGCCCGAATGGCGAGCCGGCCGAGATCATCGGCGCAACAATCCTGATGGCCGGGCGCAAGAAGCTGGACGACTGACAGGGCATACCAACACCGCTCACCAGCAAGCTGGTCGCGGAGCGCCGCGCGCTCATTCTTTTCGACGGGAAGTTTGTTGGCGGCCCGGTCCAAATCCACTGGGGGGCTGGGGGTAAGGGTCAGCGAACCGAACCGGGCCAAATGGCGCTAAAGAACGCGCCAAACCAACATCTGCAATCTCGCTTGCAATTCGGGCGCTGTTTTGACCGAAATACGGCTTTCTCAGAAAACATCGCGGCAGCCGGTAACCTGGTATGGCAGCGTTGCAATTTCTAAAATGTCGGGGCACACTGTCACTGCTTTGACATCTATGATTGGGAGTCTTGATGACCGATCAGCCTGAATTTCCGAGGGGCCACCGGCCTCACGATGCTGCCGTCGTCGTCAATCTCAGCGAATACCGACAGAGCCTCGATCCTGCGCCCGTGACATTTCACCGTCGAGAGCTCGACTCCATCCTGTGGATCTATGGTCGGATGGTGGGCGAGGGAGAGTGGAAGGATTACGCGATCGACCACCTGAAGGACAAGGCCGTCTTTTCGATCTTCAAGCGATCGGGCGAGCTGCCGCTGTTCAGGATCGAGAAGAACCCCAAGCTTGCCAACAAGCAGGGTGCCTATTCCGTCATCAACACGAACGGCGTGATCCTGAAGCGTGGTCACGAGCTGCCACAGGTGTTGAAAGTGTTCGACAAGGCGCTGAAGCTCATCGACTGAACTGGTTCACTCGGTGAACAGCGAACCGGGATAGACCGTCGGGTCAGGCGGTGTATCCTTAGCCTCTCCGAGTGCGATCTGCATCAGGACCGTGTCCAGCCACTGACCGTGCTTGAAGCCGGTGCCTTTCAGCGTACCGGTCATTTCGAAGCCTAGGCTCTTGTGGACCGCGACGGATGCGGGGCTTGCGCCACCGATCACGGCCACCATCTGGCGAAAGCCGAGCGCTGTACAGCGGCTGAGCAGTTCCTGCAGCAGTGCCTTCCCGGCACCCTTTCCACGCGCCCCCGCAGAGAGATAGATCGAATCCTCTACCAGCCAGCGATAGGCTGGCCGCGTGCGGAAGGCGGATGCATAGGCATAGCCGATGAGGACGCCGGCGTCGTCGATGGCGGCGATGTAAGGATAGCCCTTCTCGCGGATGGCGTGGAAGCGCGCGGTCATCTCTTTCAGATCAGGCGGGGTGATCTCGTAGCTTGCGGTGCCGTTCAGCACACTGTCCCGGTAGATGGCCGTGATGGCGGGCAGGTCGTCGGTTGTGACGTCGCGAAGGTGCTGGGGCATGGCAGGACTTGGGGCTTGAAGTGAGGCAGAAAGCCTATGACGCAGCCTCCCGGCGGGCAACAAAAAAGGCGACCTTGCGGCCGCCTTCTTGTGTGTCGTCTGGTCTGTCGTCCACTCCGTGGATCAGTTGTTACGGTTGCCCATGAACTGAAGCAGGAAGGTGAACAGGTTGATGAAGTCGAGGTAGAGCGTCAGCGCGCCCATGATCGCCTTGCGGCCCATGACCGTCGCATCATCCGCGTCGTAGTACATTTCCTTGATCTTCTGCGTGTCGTAGGCGGTAAGGCCTGCGAAGATCAGCACGCCGATAGCGGAGATTGCGAAGCCGAGTGCCGAAGACGCCAGGAAGATGTTGACGATCGAGGCGATGATCAGGCCGAACAGGCCCATGATCAGGAACGAGCCCATTGCCGACAGGCTTCTCTTCGTCGTGTAGCCGTAGAGCGACAGAGCGCCGAACGAAGCTGCGGTCACGAAGAACGTCTGCACGATGCTCTGGCCGGTAAAGACCAGGAAGATCGACGACAGCGAAAGACCCATCAGGGCAGCGTAGCCCCAGAAGGTTGCCTGGGCGGCGCTCACGCTCATCTTGTTGATCCTGAAGCTTAGGAAGAACACGACGGCGAGCGGCGACAGCATCACGACCCAGCGCAGCGGGCTTGCAAACAGCAGCTGGCCGAAGGGGGTCAGCTGGCCATCGGCGACGGCCATCTGCCAGGTCGCGAATGCCGCGATGCCGGTGATTGCCAGGCCGAGTGCCATCAGGTTGTAGACCTTGAGCATATAGGCGCGCAGGCCTTCATCGATCATCGCACCGGACTGCGCACCCGTCTGGGCGGCTCGGTTTTGATAGTTGTTGAAGTCAGCCATAGTATCCTCTTCAAGCTCCGGAATTTGTCACGGTGTCGGGCCCTAACGGTCAGACCCAGGCGCCGCTGCGGAGCCCAGCAAGCCTACCATCAAATATGAGGCGATAACCACGCCTATACAAGGGGGAAGAGACGCAATGGATCCCAAAGCTCCCGATCACAATTCCCGGAGGACCGGCGCCGCCTTCTGGCCGAGCACCCGCCACGTGCCGATAAGCCCGATGCCGACGGTCAGCACCAGCGAGGCCACAACCGTGATGATCGCCACATCTGGCAGGAAGGTCGAGGGAAGGCGCATGATGCGCGACACGATGAACCAGGCGGATACGCCGCCGGCCAGAAGCGCAAACACGGCGGTGGCGAAGCCGAGGATCATGTATTCGTAGCTAAAGGCACGGATGAGCATCGATCTCGTTCCGCCGAGCGTCTTCAGGATCACCGCATCATGGGTGCGGGCGCGGTTTCCGGCCGCAAGGGCGCCGGCCAGCACCAGGACTGAAGAGATCAGCGCCACGGCGGCCGCTGCCCGGATCGCCGTGGCCAGCTGGCCGATCAACTGATCGACGATATCGATCGCATCCTTGACCCTTACACTCGTGATGGTCGGATAGGCATTGCTGACGGAGCGCAGGATTGTCGCTTCCTGCTGCGCCGTTGCCGATGGATCGGTGAGGGTCGCAAGCCAGGCATGCGGCGCGCCGCGGAACGTGTTGGGCGAGAAGACCATGACGAAGTTGATGGACAGCGATTCCCATTCGACGTTGCGGAAACTGGAGATCTTGGCGGTGATGTTGCGACCGAGCACGTTGACGGTGACCGTATCACCGAGTTTCAGTCCGAGTTCGCCTGCCTCCTCCGCCGAAAACGAAACGAGAGGCTCGCCGTCATAGTCGGCCGGCCACCATTCACCTTGCGTGAGGGTCGAGCTTTCCGGCTTGTTCTTAGCGTAAGTGATGCCGCGATCGCCGCGCAGGACCCAACGGCCCTTCGCCGGAACATTCATCTGACTGACATCCTGACCGTTGAAGGCGAGTATGCGACCCCGCAGCATCGGCACCTCGAACAGCTTGGCGCCGGGTGCCTGCTCCTGCAGCAGCTTGCGGAAACCATCGACTTCGGCGCTCTGGACATCGACGAAGAAGAAGTTCGGCGCGTTGCGGGCGATGTTGCCGGTCAGCTGGTTGCGCATGTTGCCGTCGATCAGCGCCAGCGTCACCAGGAGTGCCAGACCGAGGCCGAGCGAGAGCACGACCGAGGGCGTCAGGGCGCCGGGACGGTGGATATTGCCGAGTGCCAGCCTCAAGGCCGGCGAACTGACGCGCGGGGCACGACGGGCAAGCCACGCAATGAGCGCCGCCACAAGCCGCAGCAGCACGAACGCGCAGGCGACCGCGCCGAGGAAGACCGAGGCGACGAAGTGATTTTCGGACGAGAAGATCGCAAGGATTGCGAGAGCGGCGAGTGCTGCGCCTGCGGCTGCCAGATACGGCCAGGATGGAAGCCGGCCCGTGTCGAAACTCTGTTCTCTGAACAAAGCTGTGGCAGGGACCTCGCGCGCATGTCCAAGCGGCAGAATGGCGAAGGCAAAGGTGATCAGCAGACCGAACAGGGCGGCAAGCCCAAGCGCCGACGGATAGATGTTGATGCCATCCGGTACCGGAAGCACGCCTTCGAGAAAGCGCAGTGCCACGATGGGCGAAACGGCGCCGATGACGAGGCCGGCCAGAATGCCGATCACTGCCAGAACCATGATCTGGAACAGGTAGATCAGCGTGACAACAGTTGCGGGTGCGCCGAGGCATTTGAACGTGGCGATCGTGGTGCGTTTGGCATCGAGGAAGGCCCGCACGGCGTTCGCCACGCCGACACCGCCGACGATCAGTGCGGTGAGGCCGACCAGCGTCAGAAATTGCGAGAAGCGCTCGACGTTTTCGGTAAGCGAGGGGGCTGCGCGGTCGCTGCTTCGGATCGACCAGCCGGCGGCCGGGAATTCGCTGTTGGCGCGATCGGCCAACCCGGTTCGGCTGGCAGGATCACGCAGCTTGATCTTGTAGGCGTGTTCGACAAGGCTGCCGTTTGCCATCAAACCCGACGCCTGCAGCGCTTCCCGGCTGACCATCAGGCGGGGCGCAAAGCCGAAGCCATCGGACACCGCGTCCGGTTCCGAGGCGATCGTGCCGCGCAGGATGAGTCTGATATTGCCGAGCAACAGTTCGTCGCCGGTTTTGATGCCGAGGCGCTCGAGCAGAAGCGGTGCGGCGAGCGCCCCGAAGGTCTCTCCCTGTTTGGCGACGAGTTCCTGCAGGGGCGCGGCCGGCTCGGCCTTAAACTCGCCGTAGAGCGGATAGGCGCCGTCGACGGCCTTGACCTCGACCAGCGCCTGTTCGGATCCATCCGGCTTGCGGGCCATGGAGCGCAGGCCGGTCGAGACGGACATTTCGCCGAGCCCGCTCAGAAAGGCGCGTTCCTGCTCGGTCGCTTCGCGGTTGTTTAGCTCAAACCGAATATCGCCGGCAAGCAGTTGCTGGCCCTGGCCGGCAATGGCTTCGGTAATGGCGCGCGAAACGGAATTGACGGCGGCAATCGAGCCGGTGCCAAGCGCGATGCAGGCGAGAAAGATGTAGAAGCCGCTAAGGCCGCCGCGCATTTCCCGCAATGCCAGGCGCAGTGCAATTTTCAGCCGGGGGACCGCGACCATCATACGGATGCGACCTGAACGGTCGGAGCGCCTGCTCCGTCGTCGATGATTTCGCCGGAGCGGACGCGGATCTGGCGTGAGCAGCGGGCAGCGAGCGAAATGTCATGGGTGACGAGGATCATCGTCATGCCGCGCTCGGCCTGCTTGGAAAACAGAAGGTCGGCGATCTGGCGCCCGGTCTCGGTATCGAGATTGCCGGTCGGTTCGTCCGCGATCAGCACGGCGGGCGAGGGGGCAAGCGCGCGGGCGATCGCCACGCGCTGCTGCTCGCCGCCGGAGAGCTGGCCGGGATAATGGTGCAGGCGTTCACCCAGGCCAACGGCTGTCAGCTCGCGGCGGGCGATCTCGAACGGATCCTTCGCATTTGCAAGCTCCAGCGGGACCGCGACGTTTTCGAGCGCGGTCATGTTGGCGATGAGGTGAAACGACTGGAAGACGATACCGATATTGCGGCCGCGGAAATCCGCCAGCGCATCTTCGGAAAGGTTGTGAAGCGCCTGGCCGTTAATGACGATCTCGCCGCTGTCGAGACGCTCGAGGCCGGCCAGCACCATCAGCAGTGTCGATTTGCCCGAACCCGAGGGACCGACGATGCCGACCGCTTCTCCTGTGTCGACGTCAAGATCCATGCTCTTCAAAACGTGAACGGATGCCGCCGCGCTGCCGAGGGTGAGATCGGCTTTTCGCAGCGTGATGATGGTTTTAGTCAATGCAGACCGTCCTATATAGGCTTCAAGAGCAATTCATGCCGCGCTGCGGTTAAGCCCAAATCTAGGAGACCGATCGTGCGTTTTAAAGCAAGACCGCTTCAATTCCTCGTCATGATACTGGCAGCACTGACCGCAGCCCCGGTTTTCGCCCAGGACAAGACCCTCCAGATCGTCGGCTTTGGAGACAGTCTGATGGCCGGCTACCAGCTGGCGCCGGCAGAATCCTACACCGCCCAGCTCGAGGCAGCGCTGAAGGCGAAGGGCCTCAATGTGGCGATCAACAATGCCGGCGTGTCCGGCGATACCAGTTCCGGCGGGCTTGGACGCATCGACTGGTCGGTTCCAGATGGCACTGATGGCGTGATCCTTGAGCTTGGCGCCAATGATGCGCTGCGCGGCATCGCACCCGAGCAGACGGAAAAGAACCTCGATGCGATGATCACGCGGCTGAAGGCGCGCAACATTGCGATCTATCTGGTTGGCATCATGGCGCCGCCGAACATGGGCAGCGACTATGCGCAGAAGTTCAACCCGATCTACGAAAGGCTCGCCAAGAAACACGCGCTGCCGCTCTATCCGTTCTTCCTCGATGGCGTGACCACTGTTGCCGGAATGCAGCTCGAAGACGGCATGCATCCAAACGCAAAGGGTGTCGCGGCCATGGTCGAAAAGAGCCTTCCTTCGGTCGAAGCCTTCCTTGGGGACATCGGTAGTCAGCAAAAATAATATCTTGCGCGGAAGCGAGTTGCATGTTCCGCTGTTAGCATCTGCAAAAGATTCGAGGAGGTCCCTATGCCGAGACTTTTCATCGCCCTCGAAGTTCCACGCAATGTCGCGATGAGCCTGTCGCTGCTCCGTGGCGGCATCCCCGGCGCACGGTGGATCGATGTGGAGAACTATCACATCACCCTTCGCTTCATCGGCGACATCGACGGACGGACCGCAGACGAGATCGTCGACCGGCTGGACCGGATCGACCGTCCGGAATTCCGGCTAAAGCTGACAGGTATCGGTTCGTTCGGGTCCAAGAAGCCGCATTCGATCTTTGCCGGTGTCTCCCCGTCGCCCGAACTTCACGCGCTGCAGGGGGAAACCGAGCGGATCTGCCAGCGTCTCGGACTGGCGCCGGATCCGCGGAAATTCACGCCGCATGTCACTCTGGCACGTCTCAAACACTGCCGACTCGATGAAGTCGTACATTACCTTTCAGGGCGCGGGAATTTTCACACCGCGCCCTTTGTCGTTCCGCGTTTCGTGCTGATGTCTTCCAAGGAATCCTGCGGTGGCGGGCCCTACCTGACGGAGGAAATCTTCCCGCTGCGCGAGCTCAGCTACGGCTATGCCCAGGACGAGATGGAAACAGCCGAGCACCGTTTCTAGTCTCTGGCGAAGGTATGCTGATGGCTTATGAGGTGCTGGACAGAGAAGCGATCGAGCGCGAGATCGCCACTCTCGATGGCTGGACGATGGGCCCTGATGGCGACGCGATCACGAGGAGCTTTGTCTTTGCGTCGTTTCGCCAAGCCTTCGGGTTCATGGCGGAATGCGCGTTGGCGGCTGAAAAACTCGACCATCATCCGGACTGGTCCAACAGCTATTCGCGTGTCGAGGTGCAACTCACCACCCATGCGAAGAAGGGGCTGACAGATCGTGATTTCAAGCTGGCGCGAGCCATGGACGAGGCATTTCGCGCACGGATCGTCACGCCCCGGAATTGAACTTCACACCGGCATTCCCATATGCTGATGCATTGAAGCGAGCATCTGGAGTGACGGAATGAGCGTGGATGACGTCAAGATCGGCGAGATCCTTCTGCCCGGCGACGAAAAAACGCAGGATCGCCGGGAAAAGCAGGTGCGTGCCAGGTTCTGGCCGACGATGCGGCGAGCCGCGCGGCAAATTCCATTCAGCCGCGATCTGGTCGCCGCCTATTACTGCGCCGTGGACCGAAAAACACCCTTGCGCGTTCGCGGGACCTTGCTGGCAGCGCTCGCCTATTTCATTCTCCCCATCGACATCGTCCCGGATTTCTTTGCGGTCGTCGGGTTCAGCGATGATATCGCGGTTCTTGCTGCGGCCCTGCGCATGATCCAGGGCCATATCAACGACGGACATTACGACGCAGCAGACAGCGCGTTTGCCGATCACCCCGATATTGCAGCCGGAATGAAGACGAGCGGCTGATCCGGCCGCCCCGCCGCTTCAGTTCGGTGACGTCTCTTCCAGTGCTCGCCGCAGGCGCTCGAACGCCAGCCTGATGCGCGACTTTACGGTGCCCAGCGGAAGCCCGGTCGAAGCGGCGATTTCGGAATGGGACTGACCCAGGAAAAAGGCGGCCCGCACCAGCTTCATTTGCTCGTCCGGAATCTGAGAAAGGGCATCACGGACCCGCTCGTCGCGCTCCTTGCTTTCAAACAGGGTGTCGACGCCCGGTACCTCCGCCAAGGCAAGAAATGTCTCCTGGCCGTCAAACTTGCGGTTTCGGGCGCGGCGCTTGGCATCGATGTGGCGGTTTCGTGCGACCCGGAACAGCCAGGTCGACAGGCTTGATCTTGCGGGATCATAGAGGCTGGCACGATGCCAAAGGATGGTCATGACATCCTGGACGAGTTCTTCTGCCTCGTCCGAATTCATGCCGCGCTTCATCAGCCAGGATTTCAGGCGTGGCGCGAAATGATCAAAAAGCGCAGTGAACGCGTCTTGATCACGCGTTGCAGCCACTGCCCTGACCAGGCGGGCGAAGCGGTCTCTCTCGTCCCCTAGCATCTAACCGGCAGTAGGCTTTCTTTGTGAGTAGGCGTCAGCTTTGCGACTATCCTACCGTATCGGTAGAAAAACGGGTAGCGGTTTTAAGCAGGATTTATACGTAGTTTCAAAGTGCTGCGACCTGCGTCATCGGACGGACAAACTCTTGCCCAAATCGTTGTTGAGTGATGCGCCCAGAAAACTCGACGTCTGGAACGGGCATCATTAAACGCAACCCTGCGCCGCATTCGACCGCATCCCGGTTCACTACATATTCAGCATCCAACCGATAGTGTTGACTCTTTGGTAACCGGAATGAAGTCAAAATGGGACCCGACCGTTGGGACGCCGCATATGACGCCCAGACATGACGCCGAGAAGGCATGTCCGTACTGGCCCGGCTCGGGCCCTTGAAATTACGAAAATTGGCAGGAGATCATGGCCGCTAGAACCGTCGCAATCGCATTGGCGCTTACTCTCGCCGGAATTGGCGCAGGACTTGGCGCCGGCACGGGTACCGCTTCCGCCCAGACGCCGAACCGCATCCAGCAGTTCAAGGCGTGGGGTGCGTATTCCTACAAGCAGGGCGCGGCTACGGTCTGCTACGTCTTGTCCGTCCCGACGACCAAGGAGCCAGCAAGCGTCGATCACGGCGATATCTTCTTCATCGTGTCGCAGCGCCCGGGCCAGAACATCTCCTACGAACCGCAGGCGATGATGGGCTACACGATGCAGACCAATTCCAAGGTCACCGTGACGATCGACAACAAGAACTTCACGATGTTCACCAAGGACAAGGCCGCCTGGGTCGAGAACGCCGCCGAAGAACCGGCTCTCGTTGCTGCGATGCGCACCGGTCAGAAGATGAGCGTCAGCGCCGTATCCGGTCGCGGCACCAAGACGTCCTACGCCTATTCGCTGCAGGGCATTTCAGCGGCTCTGAAGCAGGTTGAATCCTGCAAGTAAGCAGAGATTGCCACCACCGCATTGGAAGGCCGGTCATCGACCGGCCTTTTGCGTTTGACGAAGAATAGTGACGTGGCGTCGTTTTGATGATAAAGCGCCCGTCAAGATTAGTCCTGCGCGACCGTTCCTCGGAAAGTCGCTTACCCGGGACGCCATGATTTCACAGAAAGACATGCCACGGCGATGCGCGAAACCTGCGCTGGGCGAAGGCATGTTATTCGAACGGGATATGAAGAAATGTCGGTCTCCGAGGCCTTTGCGCCTGTCGCCATCAAGAAGCCGCTCGTCGCCAATCCGGACCTCTATAGCGAAAAACCGTCGCTGATCGGCCTGTCGCGCGAGGATATGGGCGCGGCGCTGCGAGAAAAGGGCATACCGGAAAAGCAGGCGCGGATGCGGGTCAGCCAGCTCTGGCACTGGCTCTACATTCGCGGCGTGTCGGATTTCGACGCGATGACGAATGTCGCCAAGGACATGCGCGAAATGCTGAAGACGCATTTCACGATTGCGCGTCCCGAAGTGGTGGAAGAGCAGATCTCCAATGACGGCACGCGCAAGTGGCTGCTGCGCTTTCCGCCGCGCGGTGCCGGCCGTCCGGTCGAGGTCGAAACGGTCTATATTCCCGAAGAGGGCCGCGGCACGCTGTGCATATCCAGCCAGGTCGGCTGTTCGCTCACCTGTTCCTTCTGCCATACCGGCACCCAGCGCCTCGTGCGCAACCTGACGGCCGAGGAAATCCTTGGCCAGCTGCTTCTGGCGCGCGACCGGCTGGGGGATTTCCCCGGTGCCGACACGCCGCCCGGCGCTTTCGTGCCGACTGGCGACCGCAAGGTCACGAATGTCGTCATGATGGGCATGGGCGAGCCGCTCTACAATTTCGAAAGCGTCAAGACGGCGCTGCTGATCGCGACAGACGGCGACGGGCTTTCGCTGTCGAAGCGTCGTGTCACGCTGTCGACGTCGGGCGTCGTGCCGGAAATCTATCGCACAGGCACGGAGATCGGCGTGATGCTGGCGATCTCGCTGCATGCGGTCCGCGACGAGCTGCGCGACATGCTGGTGCCGATCAACAAGAAGTATCCGCTGAAGGAACTGCTGGAAGCCTGCCGCCAGTATCCGAGCCTGTCCAACGCCCGTCGCATCACATTCGAATATGTGATGCTGAAGGACGTCAACGACAGCCTCGAGGATGCCAAGCTGCTGACCCAGATGCTGAAGGGCATTCCGGCGAAGATCAATCTCATCCCGTTCAACCCGTGGCCCGGTACCAATTACCAGTGCTCGGATTGGGAGACGATCACCAAGTTTGCCGACTTCATCAACCAGGCAGGCTATGCCTCGCCGATCCGCACGCCACGCGGCCGCGACATTCTCGCCGCCTGTGGCCAGCTGAAGTCGGAATCGGAGCGCATGCGCAAGACCGATCGCCTCGCCTTCGAAGCGATGATGATCGCCGGCCATGGCGAAGACGACTGACGCCGGGAGGGCTTCGATTGCTGGCTGAACCGGCTCGAAGCCTGGAAACCTCTCATTAGTCCTTTCGTTTCTGACACCGAGCGCTCGAGGGGCGGCAAAAATGCCGCCTGGCGCGGCGCAAATGCGCTTGATTCCGTTGTAGGGGTCATATGCAGGCTGCAATAATCTGATATCGATGTGGCTCATCCAGGTGCAACCGGAAGATGCCTCCATGTTTCAGCATCCCATTAGGAAGTCTGCATTTTATGTCTCACTAACAGGCGGAACGACAGTGGCGGCCTTAATTGCCACAACCGCCGAAGCGCATGTGAAATGGTTCGCACCCTACATCGTGGGTGCGCCTCTCCAGCCGGTCGAAACTGTTCTGCGCGATATTTGGTTTTGGGTAGCGATCGTACTCGTTCTCGTTTGTTTCGCCGCAGCCCGGGCGATCGAAACTAGCCGTTTTGGACCGTTGATCTTCGAAGCGCTTGATCGCTTTACCTCGCCGCTCTGGGCGAGGATCGACGATTATGTCCGCGTCGTCATTGCCTCGTTCTTCGTCGCGATCTTTGCCACGGGTGGCGTTTACCTGACGCCGGACCTGAAGACGCCTGCCGAATCGGTGTCCTGGCTGCAGTTGCTGATCGCTGCCCTGATCTTCTCGCGGCGGACCATGCCTTTCGCCGGCCTTGGAATTGTTGCCCTATGGCTGCTCGCGGCGCGGGACTACGATCTCTTCCACTTGTTCGACTATTTGGCGCTCGGGCTCGGCGTTGCCGCCTACCTGATCATCGAGCCGATGAAAGACGACTGGCGTGTCCACCGTTTTGAAGTGCTGCGCTGGGGGCTAGCTATCGCGCTGATGTGGTCGAGCCTCGAAAAATTTGCCTATCCCGAATGGTTCTATCCGCTGGTGGTGGAAAAGCCCTTTCTCACGATGGGCATGCCCCGCGATGTCTTTATTCCCATGGCCGGTATCGCCGAATTCACCATGGGCTTCGGTCTTCTCTGGACCGCGCTTATCCGCCGCCTTTCGGCCATCGCAATGATCGTCATCTTCACCTCGGCCGTCTTGCCGTTCGGGCGTATAGATCTGATCGGCCACGGGTTGATCACCGCCATCCTGGTGGCGGTTGCCTGCGACCAGAACCGGGCAGACGGGCTGCTGCCCGGACTGAAACAAAAGCTTTCGGCCATCCCTGCCGGGCTGGCTGTCGCCATCGTGGTTTTCTTGAGTGGCTATTGGGGCCTGCATCTCGCCTTCTATGGTGCCGGAGGCTTTTCCGGGCCGGTGGCGGCCGAAAAGACCACCCATTCCCACAGCGTCGAATACCCGCATGGCCCGCAGTCCGAGATCGGAATTGGTGCCCCGCCCACCCGCGGCCAGGGGGAGTAACAGAAGAGTCGTCCTTCGACGCGAAGCGAAGGTAGTTTGAAACGAAGGGGCGACCTTATCTCGACTGCGTCATGAAGATCTTCACGGCGAAGACCGAGAACACGCTGGCGAAGGTGTAGTCGAGGCCGCGCAGGACTTTCGGATTTCTTTGCAGCCAGTTCGCAAGCCGATCGGCGGCAAGCACGACGATCAGGTTCACCGGCATGCCGATGGCGATGAAGAAGATCCCGAAGAAGACCAGCTTGCCCGTCACATGCGGATCTGTCGCCGTCACGAACTGCGGAAGAAAGGTCATGAAGAAGATGATCACCTTCGGATTGAGGATATTCACCCAGAAGCCGATCGAGATATTTGCGAGCGGGCTTGCCGTTGCGCGCTCCACGGTTTCGACGGAGAAGCTGGAGCCGAAGCGGATCGCCTGGATCGCCAGCCACAGCAGATAGGCGGCGCCGCCTGTTTTCAGGATGAAGAAGGCGGTGGGCGACGCGGTAATCAGCGCCGAGATGCCGAAGGCGACCAGAAGCGTGTGGCAGACGACGCCGAGACTGGTGCCGAGCACCACGAACAGTGCCGATCTGCGCCCCTGCGCAAGCGCCCGGCTGATCGACAGCGTCATATCAGGCCCAGGCGTCAGAGCCAGAAGCAAGCCGGCTGCGGTGAAGGCCAGAAGCGATGCAAGGCTTGGCAGGAATTCCATTAAGTGTCCTCGAAAGCCGGATGACGGTTGTCGCTTTTTATCCGGCTTTCGAAGTCCTGCCAAACCTGTTGATCAACTGCCGCTGATGAATTTTTTTGATGCATCCGTGAAGTCCGGATGCCAGCGCGACAGAGGCGGACGGTTTTCGATGATGTCGCCGATTGCCCATGCCATGCGCCGTTCGTCCGTCTTGCGGTCGACGTCGTTGTCCGGGCAGAGAATGTAGAAATCACCGCGTTCGAGACTTTCCAGCATGAACTGCACTGTCTGTTCGGACGTCCAGGCGGCATCGGGCTTTTCGGTTCGGTCCCCCTTTGTCAGGCCGGTATAGACGAAGCCCGGAATGAGAAGGTGGGCACTGACCTTGCATTCGGGCATATTGCGCAATTCGTGCTGCAGGGCTTCGGTGAAGGCCTTCACGCCGGCCTTGGAGACATTGTAGGCGGGATCGCCGGGCGGCGTGGTGATGCCCTGTTTCGACCCGGTGTTGATGATGAGGCCAGGTTCGCCATGGGCGATCATGCGGGGGCCGAATGTCCTGCTGCCATTGACGACACCCATCAGGTTGACGGCGAGAACGTTCTCCCAGTTGACCTGCGGGCCGAACAGGCTGCTGCCGGGCTGGATGCCGGCATTGTTCATCAGCACGTGAACCCGGCCGAAGCGCTGCAGAACGGCGCGTTCCAGAGCTTCGATCTCCGTCGGTTTCGAGACGTCGGTGCCGATTGCCACGACATCGGCCTCGCCATCGTCGGCAAGGGCGGCAACCTCGCGACACGCCTCTGAAAGCCGGTCGCCCTCGAAATCCGCCAGGACGACGCACATGCCGAGTTTCGCAAATTCCTTGGCAGCGGCAAGACCGATACCGGAGGCGGCGCCGGTGACGACGGCGACATTGTCTTTCTTCAGAGCAGGGTGAGTGATGGACATGGAAAGTCTCCTCTTTGACGCTTCTGCTGAAAGGCTTGAAGTGATCAAACGCTCGGGTGTTCAAAGGCTCGGCGCGATATGGTATCCTCCACGGGATCCGTCAACATGACGCGAGATCGAACCGGAGCCGGCATGATGGGCGAACTTAGATCTATCAGAGTTGACGAAAAACTGGCCGCCTTTGTTGAAAAGCAGGTCGAGGACGGACGTTATGGCTCCGCCAGCGAAGTGATCGAGGACGCGCTGCGCCTGCTGCAGGAAAGCGACGCCGCCTCGCTGGAGGCCATCCGCGCGGCGATCCAAGAAGGCGAAGACTCTGGTGAGCCGCAGCCGTTCGATTTCGATGAATTCATAGAGCAGAAGCGGGCGCGGCGCCTGCAGCCATGAAGGCGCTGGTTTTTGCGCCGAACGCCGTCGCCGATATCGATGGGATTTACGATCATACGGAAGAATTTTGGGGGTTCGAACAGGCTGAGGACTATACGTTCAGCCTGAGGCAGGCGTGCCGGATCCTCGCTGCGGGCGAACGACGGGGCCGGCATGTGCGCGGGATCAAGACCGGGTATCTGGCGCTGACCTATCGGTCTCACTTCATCATCTATCGCGAGACGAAAACCCAGGTCGTGATCATCCGCATCCTCCATCAACGCATGAACCTATCGCGCCATCTCTGACGCGGTCGCTTCCGGGTTTTTCTTGCGCGGCTTTTGAAACTCGCTAAAAGTGCGCCATCCCAGACACGACGGTTGATCCAACCGCCGCCACCCGCAGACGGACAATTCGACATGGCACTTCCGAAAGACGTAAAAAAGGTCGTTCTCGCCTATTCCGGCGGTCTCGACACCTCGATCATCCTGAAATGGCTGCAGACCGAACTCAATGCTGAAGTGGTGACCTTCACCGCCGATCTCGGTCAGGGCGAAGAGCTGGAACCGGCGCGCAAGAAGGCCGAGATGCTCGGGATCAAGGAGATCTATATCGAGGACGTCCGCGAGGAATTCGTCCGCGACTTCGTCTTCCCGATGTTCCGTGCCAATGCCGTCTATGAAGGCGTCTACCTGCTCGGCACATCGATTGCCCGGCCGCTGATCTCCAAGCATCTGATCGAGATCGCCCGCAAGACCGGTGCCGATGCGATCGCACATGGCGCGACCGGCAAGGGCAACGACCAGGTCCGCTTCGAGCTGTCAGCCTATGCGCTCAACCCGGATATCAAGGTCATCGCGCCCTGGCGCGACTGGGCGTTCAAGAGCCGCACAGACCTTCTGACGTTTGCCGAACAGAACCAGATCCCGGTTGCCAAGGACAAGAAGGGCGAAGCGCCGTTCTCGGTCGATGCCAACCTGCTGCACTCGTCTTCCGAGGGTAAGGTTCTGGAGGACCCGGCGGTCGAGGCTCCCGAATACGTGCATATGCGCACGATTTCGCCGGAAGCTGCGCCGGATCAGGCGACAACCATCAAGGTCGGCTTCCGCAAGGGCGATGCCTGCTCGATCAATGGCGTCGAGATGTCTCCGGCAACCCTGCTCGCTGCGCTCAACACCTACGGTCGCGACAACGGTATCGGCCGTCTCGATCTGGTCGAGAACCGGTTCGTCGGCATGAAGTCGCGTGGCATCTACGAGACCCCCGGCGGCACGATCCTGCTCACCGCTCACCGCGCCATCGAATCGATCACGCTCGACCGGGGTGCAGCTCACCTCAAGGACGAGCTGATGCCGAAATATGCCGAGCTCATCTATTACGGCTTCTGGTATTCGCCGGAGCGCGAGATGCTGCAGGCGATGATCGACAAGAGCCAGGAGCATGTGGAAGGTGAAGTGACGCTGAAGCTTTACAAGGGCAACGTCATGGTCATCGGCCGCGAGAGTGCGAAGTCGCTCTATTCCGACCAGCTGGTCACGTTCGAGGACGATCAGGGCGCCTACGACCAGAAGGATGCGGCCGGCTTTATCAAGCTCAATGCCCTGCGCCTGCGCACGCTCGCCAAGCGCAACCAGCTCCGCTAAGCGCTTTTGCACCGATCGATATTGAAGCCCGCTTCCGGAAACGGAGGCGGGCTTTTTTTATTGCCGACGGCTGATGATCCGGTAGGCGATGTAACTGCCGACGGCGACATATTCCATGGCGGGAATGATGGTGCCGATCGCCGTTAAAGGGTCGCCGAAGACAGCGGCGAGTAGGCCGCCGACAAAGCCGCCGCCCATCTGGATGAAACCCATCAGTGCGGAAGCGGAGCCTGCCGTCTTTGGGAAGGGCGCAAGGCCGACCGTCACCGTGTAGGGTGAGATGAAGGCCATGCCGAAGGTGGAGACGCCGACCGGCAGCATGATCGACAGGAAGGACGGCGGCAGCAGGTGGACGGAAAGCGCCATCATCGTGCCGCCGATACCGCTGAACATGAGCCCAATCACCACCGTGGTCGGCCCGCTGATGCGTCCGGACACAAGCCGCAGTGCAATCGACCCGCTGAGAAAAGCGCCGGTCTGGACCAGCATGCCGAGGCCGAACTGTGTCGGGGTCAGCCCCACGTCACCGATCAGCACGAAGGGAAGCATCGTGCCCTGGGCATAGAGCGCACCGATCGCGCCGCCGAGGACAAGCGAAGGAAGCAGAAAGCGCAGGTCCTTCAGAAGCGAAATATAGGTCGCGACAAGGGTGGAGGGTCTGAGCCGGCTGCGGTCGGGAACCGTTGTTTCCTTGAGGAACAGAAGGCAGCTTGCAAGCAAGATGACGCCGAAGATAACCATCAGCACGAAGACGGATTTCCAGCCGAATACTGACAGCGACAGGCCGCCGATCGTGGGGCCGATCGCCGGACCCACCGCCAGCATGATGCCGATCATGTTCATGATGCGGGTGGCTTCGAAACCGACGAACTGGTCGCGAACCGCGGCACGGGCAACCGTCATGCCGACGGAAGCGCCGACCCCCTGCACCAGCCGCCCAGCCAGGATCCAGTCGACCGAGGGTGCAAAGACCGCCATCAGCGAGCCGACGAGATAGATCAGCAGGAACGCAATGCTGGCGGACCGGCGGCCGAATGCGTCTGAGGCCGGTCCTGCCAGAAGCTGCGCGACGGCAAAGCCGCCGAAGTAAAGCGTCAGACTGAGCTTGATTGCGGCTTCCGACGTGCCGAAGGCCTTCACGAGTTCCGGCATCGCCGGCGTGTAGATTGCCATCGAGACAGGGCCGATCGCCGTCAGCAGGGCGCCGAGCAGCGTGGTTCGCAGAGCTGTCATCCGCTCGGGCGGTGTCACTAAGGAAGCTGCCTGCGTATCAGCCTTCATCAGTTTCGGCCTGAGACGAATTGAAGCTCTGCAGGTTGCCGTTGAAATGTTTCATGGCTTGCCCGAGGAGGTTTGCGGTTTGGGCATCGAACCCTTCGGTGGCGCAGGTGATGATGGCGCGCAGTTCCTGCTGGATTGACGCCAGCATGTCGGCAGAGGTCGGCGTCAGCATGATGCGCTTTGCCCGTCGGTCGGCGCAGCATTGCTGCCGCTCAATGAGGCCAAGCGACTGAAGCCTGTCGAGATAGGCGCAGAGCGTCATCGGTTCGACGCCCATGCGCGACGCGATGTCGAGCTGGCGGCTGCCATCGACTTGGGCGATATGGATCAGTGCTCGTGCTTCGCCGGCGGTAAGGCCGAGGCCCGCCTGGGCGATGCGCCGCTCGAAAGCCGTGCGCAGAAGCCTCGCGGCATCGGCGATCAGGAAGCCGAGGGTTTCACCCTGGGCGACCAAGCCTGGCGTTTCCGGGCGATGTTCGTTCGCGAGCTTCATAAGGCAGCCTTACTATCTTTCCCCGACGACGCAAATCGAAATGCCTGGAAACCGTGTGCCGGGCGATTTCGCAACGATGTGCGTTCCAAAAATCTGCATCAGCGGATGAAGCTCTTGCCGTGCCTGCCTATATATGGTCGCTCTACGCAATTAGACGGTATCGAAGCAGCACAGTGAAGGACGACCCAATGGCAACTTTCTCAGCGAATTCCGCGCTTGTCGACTGGAACGGGCATCATGGCATGCCGCGCTTCGATCAGGTCAAGGACGAGGATTTCGCGCCGGCCTTCGATGCCACCATCGCCTTGCACGAGGCGGAAATCGCTGAGATCGCGGGAAATTCCGCTGAGCCCACATTCGAAAACACGATCGTTGCACTGGAAATCGCCGGTGACGAGCTGTCGCGCGTTTCCTCGATCTTCTGGGGCAAGGCGGGCGCGCATACCAACGATACGATCCAGGCGCTGGAGCGCGAAATCGCACCCAAGATGTCGCGCCACTATTCGAAGATCGGCACCAATGCGGAACTGTTCGCACGCATCGATGCGCTCTGGCAGAAGCGGGACGACCTTGATCTGACCGTCGAGCAGCAGCGCGTTCTCGAGCGTCACTGGAAGGGGTTCGTCAAATCCGGTGCCAATCTGCCTGAGGACCAGCAGAAGCGGCTGTCATCGATCAACGAGACGCTTGCCGGTCTCGGCGCGAGCTTTGGCCAGAATGTTCTCGGCGACGAAAAAGGCTGGTCGTTGAAACTGACCGAAGAAGCCGATCTTGAGGGTCTGCCGGTTTTTGTGAAAGAAGCGATGGCGGAAGCTGCCAAGGAGCGCGGCGAGGGCTCAGGCTATCTCGTCACGCTGTCGCGCTCGATCATCGAACCGTTCCTGACCTTCTCGACCCGACGGGATCTGCGCGAGCAGGCATTCAAGGCCTGGGTAGCGCGCGGTGAGAATGGCGGCGAGCGGGACAATGTCGCGATCGTGCGCGAAACGCTGGCGCTGAGGGCCGAAAAGGCCAAGCTGCTCGGCTATGAGAATTACGCCGCGTTGAAGCTCGACAACACGATGGCAAAGACACCGAAGGCGGTGAACGGTCTGCTCGGCCAGGTCTGGCAGAAGGCCCGCACCAAGGCGCTGGAGGAAGAGGCAAGCCTGTCTGGCCTGATCTCGGAAGCAGGCGGCAATCATCCCGTCATGCCCTGGGACTGGCGCCACTATGCCGAAAAGCTGCGGGAGCGGACATTCTCCTTCTCGGAGAGTGAACTGAAGCCCTATCTCCAGATCGAGAAGATCATCGAGGCGTCCTTCGATGTGGCCGAGCGGCTGTTCGGCATCAAGGCTGTCGAGGTGAAGGGTTTGCCGGTCTATCATCCTGACGTCCGGGTATTCGAAATCCATGACGAGGAAGGCAATCTGAAAGCGCTTTTCCTAGGCGATTATTTTGCCCGCTCCTCGAAGCGCTCCGGCGCCTGGATGAGTTCGTTCCAGTCGCAGCACAAGCTGACGCTGAAGAACGGCATGCAAGGTGAGCTGCCGATCATCTACAATGTCTGCAATTTCGCAAAGCCTGCCGAAGGCAAGCCGGCGCTTCTGTCGCTCGACGATGCGCGCACGTTGTTTCATGAATTCGGCCATGCGCTGCACGGCATGCTGTCCAACGTGACCTATCCCTCGGTTTCGGGCACTGGCGTCTCGCGCGATTTCGTGGAGTTGCCGTCGCAGCTTTACGAACACTGGCTGACGGTGCCGGAAATCTTCGAGAAATATGCCGTCCACTACAAGACCGGCGAGCCGATGCCGAAGGCGTTGCTCGACAAGGTTCTTGCCGCGCAGACCTTCAACGCCGGTTTCTCGACGGTGGAATTCACCTCGTCGGCGCTGGTGGATATGGCTTTCCACACCCAGGAAAGCGCGGTCGATGATCCGATGGCGGTGCAGGCCAAGGTGCTGGCCGAGCTCGACATGCCGGCCTCGATCGTCATGCGCCACGCCACGCCGCACTTCCAGCACGTGTTTGCCGGTGACGGATACTCGGCCGGCTACTATTCCTACATGTGGTCGGAAGTCCTTGATGCGGATGCATTTGCCGCGTTCGAGGAGGTCGGCAATGCTTTCGATCCGGTGACGGCGCGCAAGCTCAAGAACAATATCTACTCGGTCGGCGGCTCGATCGATCCGGAGGAAGCCTATGCAGCCTTCCGCGGCAAGCTGCCGGATCCGACCGCCATGCTGAAGAAGCGTGGGCTCTCCATCATGGCCGAGCTTTCGGGCGGAGACGGCTGACAAAAGCCATCCACGCGGAAAGATGAAGAGCGGGCGTTGATCGCAGATCGCGCTCGCCCCCTTTCGCATTTGCGAAAAACAGGGTATGAGCGCGCCAACGAAATAGGCGCGGTCCGTCGATCTGCGCCCCGAAACATCCGAGATCTAAAAATGGCTATGCGGAATATCGCGATTATCGCGCACGTCGACCACGGCAAAACGACCCTTGTCGATGAACTCCTGAAGCAGTCCGGCTCGTTCCGCGACAATCAGCGCACCGTCGAGCGCATGATGGACTCGAACGACCTCGAAAAAGAACGCGGCATCACCATTCTCGCCAAGGCAACTTCGGTCGAGTGGAAGGGTGTTCGCATCAACATCGTCGACACCCCCGGCCACGCCGACTTCGGTGGCGAAGTCGAACGCATCCTGTCGATGGTGGATGGCGCCATCGTTCTGGTCGATAGCTCGGAAGGCCCGATGCCGCAGACCAAGTTCGTGGTCGGTAAGGCGCTGAAGGTCGGTCTTCGCCCGATCGTCGCGATCAACAAGATCGACCGTCCGGACGGTCGCCACGAAGAAGTCATCAACGAAGTCTTCGACCTGTTCGCGAACCTCGACGCCACCGACGAGCAGCTCGACTTCCCGATCCTCTACGGTTCGGGTCGCGATGGCTGGATGAACGTTAACCCAGAAGGTCCGAAGGATGAAGGTCTTGCACCACTGCTCGATCTGGTCCTGAAGCACGTTCCGGAGCCGAATGTCGGCGAAGGCCCGTTCCGCATGATCGGTACGCTTCTCGAAGCCAACCCCTTCCTCGGTCGTCTCATCACGGGCCGCATCGCATCCGGCTCGATCAAGCCGAACCAGGCCGTCAAGGTTCTGTCGCAGGACGGCAAGACCGTCGAAACCGGCCGTATCTCCAAGATCCTCGCATTCCGCGGCATCGAGCGTCAGCCGATCGAAGAAGCCCATGCAGGTGACATCGTCGCGATCGCTGGCCTTTCCAAGGGTACGGTTGCCGACACGTTCTGCGATCCTGCGGTCACCGAAGCGATGACAGCGCAGCCGATCGATCCGCCGACCGTTACCATGTCCTTCCTCGTCAACGACAGCCCGCTTGCCGGCACCGAAGGCGACAAGGTTACCAGCCGCGTCATTCGTGACCGTCTGTTCAAGGAAGCCGAAGGCAACGTTGCGCTGAAGATCGAAGAGTCTGACGGCAAGGATTCGTTCTTCGTGTCCGGCCGCGGCGAATTGCAGCTTGCCGTTCTGATCGAGACCATGCGTCGCGAAGGCTTCGAGCTTGCCGTTTCGCGTCCGCGCGTCGTCATGCACAAGGACGAAGCAACCGGCCAGACGCTGGAGCCGATCGAAGAAGTCGTGATCGACGTCGACGAAGAGCATTCCGGTATCGTCGTGCAGAAGATGTCCGAGCGCAAGGCCGAGATGGTCGAGCTTCGTCCGTCCGGCGGCAGCCGCGTTCGCCTGGTATTCTACGCGCCGACCCGCGGCCTGATCGGCTACCAGTCGGAACTTCTGACCGACACGCGCGGCACGGCGATCATGAACCGCCTGTTCCACGACTATCAGCCTTACAAGGGTGCGATCGTCGGTCGCGTCAACGGTGTTCTCCTGTCGAACCAGTCCGGTGAAGCCGTCGCCTACGCGATGTTCAACCTGGAAGATCGTGGCCCGATGATCATCGAGCCAGGCGAAAAGGTCTATGCCGGCATGATCATCGGCATCCATACCCGCGACAACGACCTTGAAGTCAACGTTCTTAAGGGCAAGCAGCTGACCAACATCCGCTCGGCCGGCAAGGACGAAGCTGTTCGCCTGACGCCGCCGATCCGCATGACGCTCGACCGCGCGCTGTCCTGGATCCAGGACGACGAACTGATGGAAGTCACGCCGAAGTCGATCCGCCTGCGCAAGATCTACCTCGACGCGAACGACCGCAAGCGCTTCGACAAGTCGAAGGCCGCTCTCTAACAGCGCGCCTCCCAAGACCATCCAAGACCCCGGCAGAAATGCCGGGGTTTTTTTGTGGCTTGGTCTGGGCCATGCTTGTGGCGAAGGTAAAAAATGCGTTAACCTCCTTGCCATCGTCCACATGAGAAGCTTGTGGGCAATCCACTTTACCCGGGTCTCGGGAATGGCGGAGAGCCCATGGCAGGACCTAGAATCGCGTTATGAAAACGTTATCGATCGATGTCAGGCGTGCGGAGCCGCAAGACGCCCCGGCTATCTCCGAGGTGCACCGCCAGGCATGGTCGCAAGCCTATGCCGGCCTCATTCCGCACAAGCCGCTGATCCAGATGCTGGAGCGCCGCGGCGAGGGGTGGTGGCGCAAGGCCGTCCGCGGGCCGGCGACGCTTCTGGTTCTGGATATCGGTGGCGTTATCGCGGGTTATGCGACGATCGGCCTCAACCGCGCCCGTGCGCTTCCCTATGACGGCGAGATCTACGAGATCTACCTGCGCCCGGAATATCAGGGCGTCGGCCTTGGCCGCCGCCTGTTCGGCGAAAGCCGCAGGCTGCTGAAATCGCTTGGCTGCAAGGGCTTGGTCGTCTGGTGCCTGGAAGACAGCGAGCATGCCGTCCGCTTTCTGCGATCCCATGGCGGGGCGGATCTTGCAGAGGGCATGGAGGACTTCGACGGAAAGTCCCTGAAGAAGATTGGTTTCGTCTGGCACTGACTTCGGGGCGGAAAGGTGCGCCACGACTTAACCTTGGCGGCAAACCTGTGTTGCCTTGCCAGCCAATTCCCGCTATCGACGGTTCACAAGTTCGTAAACCTCATCGGGGAAGACTATGCGCATCGATGCAATTTCTGTTGGCAAGAATCCGCCTGAAGACGTCAACGTAATCGTTGAAGTACCTGTCGGCGGCCAGCCCATCAAGTACGAGATGGACAAGGAAGCCGGCGCGCTGATCGTCGACCGTTTCCTGTACACACCGATGACCTATCCGGGCAATTACGGCTTCGTGCCGCATACGCTGTCCGAGGATGGTGATCCGATCGACGTTCTGATCTGCAACACCCGCCCGCTGGTTCCCGGTTGCGTCATCAATGTCCGCCCGATCGGCGTGATGGTGATGGAAGACGACGGCGGCAAGGACGAGAAGATCATTGCCGTGCCGGTTCCGAAGCTGACCCAGCGCTACGACAAGATCAAGAACTACACCGATATGCCAGAAATCACGCTGAAGCAGATCGAGCACTTCTTCACGCATTACAAGGATCTGGAGCCCGGCAAGTGGGTGAAGATCGAAGGCTGGAAGGACGTTGATGTCGCCAAGAAAATGATCGTCGCGGCGATCGAACGCTTCAACGCTCAGAAATAATCTTTACCGCTGATCGCTTCCAAAATCCTCCGGTTCGTCTCGAGCCGGGGGATTTTTTGTTTCAGCTCGTAAGCCCAAAACAAAAACGGCCCGCGCGGGAAATTTCCCACCGCGGGCCGACCGTGTCCGTGCTGAAAGTCTTTGGCTTCAGCCTGCGAGAGCAGGATAGATCGAGGTCCACATCAGCGAGCGAATGAAGAAGATGATCAGAAGCACGATGATGGGCGAAATGTCGATACCACCGAGGTTCGGCATGACCCGGCGGATCGGCGCGAGGACAGGCTCGGTGACATTGAAGAGAAACCGGCCGATTGCATCGACGAACTGGTTGCTCGAATTGATCACGTTGAAGGCGAACAGCCAGGAAAAGATGGCGCTGGCGATCAAGATCCAGGTGTAAAGGTTCAAGGCCAAGTCAATGGTCTGAAACAGGGCGAGCATTCACGTCTCCATTTCTTTGTTGACAGACATGTAGACATTGGCGAACTAACGGGCAAGTGCCGTCTATGGCCCGCGTCGCAGGATGTTTAACGGCGGCGTGTGCATATCGTGGGTTTCCGGCTTCGCTGAAAGTACAGGTTCCATGTCCATACCCACATCGGGTGATCGCTTCGCCGCCTTTCGTCACGCAGCTTATACGCGTTTCTTTCTCAGCCGGTTCTTCGCAGCCTTCGCGATCCAGATTGTCAGCGTCTCCGTCGGCTGGCAGATGTATGACGAGACGCGCAATCCGCTCTATCTCGGTCTGATCGGGCTTTTCCAGTTTCTGCCGTCGCTGCTTTTGATCCTGGTGACGGGTTCGGTCGCCGATCGCTACAACCGACGCATGATCATGGCGATCTGCATGGTCGTCGGCGGACTGTGTTCGGCGGCGCTTTTGGCGCTCACCATCACCGACTCATTCACGCCGTGGCTGGTGTTTTCGATCCTTGTCGTCTTCGGCATCGAGCGCGCCTTCATGGGGCCGGCGGTGCAGTCGTTGGGACCCAACCTCGTGCCGGAAGAAGACCTTCCCAACGCGATCGCCTGGAATTCCTCCTCCTGGCAGACGGCATCGATCCTCGGGCCGGTGTTCGGCGGGCTTCTCTATGGCGCGAGTTCGATCGCGGCCTATTCGGTCGCCTGTTTTCTCATGACGGTTGCCGCCATCCTCGTCTTCCTCATTCCGAAGCCCGCGCAGCGCACGCCGTCCTCCAAAGTCAGCTGGAACGAGATGCTGGCCGGTTTCCGCTTCATCGCCGGCGAGAAGATCGTGCTCGGTGCGATCTCGCTCGATCTGTTTGCGGTGCTGCTTGGTGGCGCGGTGGCGCTGATGCCGATCTTTGCCCGCGACGTCCTTGAGCTTGGCCCCTGGGGCCTCGGCCTGCTGCGTGCTGCGCCCGGTATCGGCGCGATCGGCGTTGCGGTCTGGCTTGCCATCCATCCGATCCGCCACCATGCTGGCACGGCGATGTTCATCGGCGTAGCGCTGTTCGGGTTGGGCACGCTGATCTTCGGCCTGTCGGCCACTCCGTGGATCTCGATTGCGGCCTTGATGCTGATGGGTGCGGCCGACATGATCTCCGTCTATGTGCGTGAGACGCTGATCGCGCTCTGGACGCCTGATGAGGTGCGCGGCCGGGTGAATGCCGTCAACATGGTGTTTGTCGGCGCATCGAACGAGCTGGGCGAGTTCCGGGCCGGAACCATGGCGCACGCGATCGGCGCGGTCCCTGCCGTCGTCATCGGCGGCATCGGCACACTGGCGGTCGCCGTCATCTGGTCGATCGGCTTTCCGAAGCTGCGCAAGATCGATAATCTGGAAGCACCGCAGCGCTGAGTTATCCGTTGCCCTGGGCGGGGTAGGCAGGTGCCGCCGGTCGGTTCGCATCGGCGGCGGGCCGATCGAAGACGATGTCGAGGAAGGTCCACAGCCAGTCCTTCAACGCGTGGTCGAAGATCATCCGTCCTTCCAAGTGCTGGTTTCCCTGCTGCGCATTCGGCATACCGAAGCGTTCGGCACCGTGCACCACCCAGCGGTGCATCATGGCGCGGGTCAGTTCCGCATGGAACTGCACGCCCCAGGCATTCTCGCCGTAGCGGATCGCCTGATGCGGATAGGCGTCGCCTTCTGCCAGAAGCTTCGCGCCACGCGGCACGTCGAAGCCTTCGCGGTGGAAGTGGTAGACCATTTTCGGCCAGTGCATGAGAAGCCGGCCGTGTTCGGTGGCGCGCAGCGGATACCAGCCGATCTCGGTCACTTCGCCCTTCAGCGGCCCGACGCGGCCGCCGAGATTGCGCACAAGCATCTGGGCGCCGAGGCAGATCCCAAGATACGGCTTGTTCTCCTTCAGCGGCACGTCGATCCAGTCGATTTCCGTCTTGATGAACGGGTCCGGGTCGTTGGCGCTCATCGGACCACCGAAGACGACGGCGCCTGCGTGGCCGGACATCGTATCCGGCAATTGATCGCCGAGCGCTGGCCTGCGGATATCCAGCGCAAAGCCCTTGTCGACGAGCATCTGGCCGACGCGACCAGTGGACGAGGTTTCCTGATGCAGGATCGCGAGGATGGGGAGTTTGGAGGATGGGCGGGAAGGGGTTCTCATGACGTCACGTCCTGGAGCGTTCCTCTAGACCTTTTCTTCCTCTTCCCCTGCGACCGGATGAGCCGAGGTGCGCGCGGCCGCCTCCTGCCGCTGCAGAACCCGATCACGGGCAGAGACGCCCAAGAGATCGGCGATCCGCCAGATCACATGATCCTCGATCTCGCTGCGCTGCCCGTCCGCATAGACGATATCCCAGAGAATGCCGAGAAGCTCGATCCGGTCCTCTTCGTCAACCAGATGCTTTCTGAGATCCGAGGTGAACCGGTAATAGTCGACGGCTTCGCTTCCAGCCTGCCGGCCCGCCTCGATCAGCGACTGCAACCCTTCCGGGCTCAGATCGTAACGATCGCGCATCAGATCGCGGAATTTCTGCTGCTCTTCCTCGGACATGTTGCCATCGGCTTCCATGACCTGGAAACAGAGCGCCACGAAGGCTACGCGCGGGTCGTCGGGCGCAAATTCATCCGTATGGTGCGGGGCTGTCAGCGTGTGGAGGAAGGCCTGGATGCGATCGAGCATATGTAATCTAGGCCTTCTCCGGTTTTTCTAATAAAGCCTCAGCCTCGTGGGAGACTTCTCGGCACTTGCGTCCTTGACACCGGGATCATCGGGCGGACGACCGAAAAAGGGAACGGGCTCGTCCTGCTTTTCTGCCTTCGGAGGCTGCTCCGCTGTCACATTCGTGGCCGTAGGTGTTTTTGCTGCAACAGCTAAGTCTTCCTGAGGCACTACAACGGGCTGCATGTCGGCAGCAACCTGATTGGTGCTCTCGTTTTCCGGTGTTTCGACAGTCGGCGTGACGTCTTCGCGAACCGTGATTGCCGGAAGCGTTGCGATCGCCTCGTCTGCGGCCAGGGTGCCGTCTTCCACGGGTCCTTCGATCTGGCCGAACGGGACTTTCCATTCGAAGGCATCAAGACGTCCTGTGACCGGCGAGAGCGGCAACCATTTGTCCGAAACGATACCGTCGGCAACCCAGGCAGGATCACGGCCAGCACGCAGTGCCTGCGCCATCCAGTGACGGACGCGGCCCTGATCGCCGGTTTCCGCTTCCTCGATATCGGCCAGCAGGAGATAGGCGGCCTCACGCGACTGCATGCGGGCTGCAGCTTCCGCCTTGGCGCGCGCCTTGGGGAACTGCTGGGCATCGAGAGCTGCCTGAGCGACGACCAGCAGCGATTCGATGTTGTTGGGACGCAGCGCTTCGAGCTTTTCGGCACGCTTCAGACGGTCAAGCGTGCTATCGCCGCTGCGGGCGCGGACATAGGTGCGGCCGACATCGGGATGCGGCTCGATCTTCCAGGCGCTTTCGAGGATGCTTGCTGCCTTGCGGATATTGTCTTCGCGCAGATAGGCCTTGGCTGCAATGATCGCGGCGGGCACAAGGCCCTTGGCGAGCTTGAGAGCGGCCTTTGCATCTTCGCGGGCACCGTTCGGGTCGCCTTCCAACCGTTCGCCTGCCTTGGCGGTCAAAAGAATGGCTTTTAAGCGCTCGGCTTCACCGCGTTCCAGCACGCTTGCCGCCCGCTGTTGATCGAGTAGCTGGATGGCCTCGTCCCAACGACCGGACTGGCTGCGCGATTCGAGTGTCGCCTGGGCTGCCCAGGGCAGGTAGGGCGCATGTTCGACGGCTTTTTCGGCATACTGACGAGCAGCTTCGTTGGCGCCGAGACGGCGTGCTTCCATGTAGAGGCCGCGCAGACCGAGTTCGCGGGTTTCCGGGTCTTCGGCCATCTGTTCGAACTTGGCCCGTGCGTCCGCATGGCGGCCTTCGATCAGAGCGGCCTGGGCTTCCAGAAGGTGAATGAGCGGTTCCTGATCGGCGCTGAGCAGGCCGCGCGTGCGGATGCTCATCTTGCGGGCAAGAACGGCATTGCCGGCACCGGCTGCGATCAGGCCGGTCGAGAGCGCCTGATAGCCGCGGTCACGCTTGCGGGTACGGAAATAGCGACGTACCGAGAGCGGCGATGTCCAGATGACGCCGATGACCCACCAGACGATCATGACAGCCGCAATCAGCGCAACGACCATCGTGGCGGCCACCATGATGCTGGTCTCGATCAGATGGTCCTGCCAGGTGATGGAAATCAGCCCGGGGCGATCCGCAATCCAGGAAAAGCCCCAGCCGAGGCCCAGAACCACGAGAAGAAAAATGAAGAGCCTGATGATCATCCGTTTCTTTCTTCTTCAGCCTTAAGAGCCTGATTTCGTGCCAGCAAGCGCGCGCGAAAGAGTTCCGCTCACGAGATTTTCAACCTGTACCCGCGCATCCAGCTTGCGCTTGAAGTCGGTAGACGCAGATTTCGCGGCGTCCGGCAGCGTATCCCACTGCTGGGCGGCAGCCTGCAGGTCGCCGTTGCGCAACCGGTCCTCGATGCGCGATACGATCGCGTCGACCGTGTCACCCTCGACATCGCCGACGCGGCGAACCTTGACCACCGACATGGCGGAGGACAGAAGCCGGCCGGCAATGCCCTGGTCGGGATCTGCAGGCACAGACGCCTGGATGATCGCATCCGCGACGGCGGGAAACTCGCTCTGCAGCTGTTCACGCGACGGCGCGCCGTCTGCGGCGAATGTCTTGAGCTCGGCGATCGCGGGATCGTCGCCGGCAATGTTCGTATAGGCCTGAAGCTCTGCCTCGAACGAGCCGCCACGATCGATGGCGGCCTTCAATCCGGCAGCAGCGACGGCGCGGGCAACCTGCTGTTCCGGGCCGCGATCGTTGATCTGGGCCTCGGCCGCTTCCAGCCGACGGGAAAGCTCGGCCGTCTGCGTGGCTGCCGCAGCCTTGGTATCTGCCAGCTGCTGCTGGAGGGCATTCAAGCTTTCTTCGGTCGGACCGCCGGAATTCTGCGCGACAGAACTTTCCAGCGCCTGAACGCGGCTTGCGAGTTCCGTATCGGGAGACGCCGGCTGGCTGCGCAGCGTCTGGATATCCTGGCGAAGAGCTTCGATTTCGTCCGACAGTTCGGTCGAGCCGGATGCCGCCGGAGACGATGACGGAAGATAACCGGCATACTGCATGCTGCCCGCCAGCAGAAGCGCTACGATGCCGCCGAAAATGCCGGCAGCAATCAGCGTGGACGCCGAGGTCCCACCGGAGCGGGTGGCTGGCGGCGTTGCTGCGGCCTTTTCGAAAGTTTCGTGCTTGCGGGACGGTTCGTCAAAACCTGGCGTGGGCGAAGGGTTAAATTGTTCGGCCGTCGAAGTTTCGGCGTCACGAGCCGTGTCTGTCGCTACCGGCTCATTTGGCTCCGTCACAACCGGCTCGTCTGGCCTGTGGGAGCTATCCGGCTCGCCGATCACGTGGGACGTGTCGGTCTCTTCAGGCACGGTCGATGTCACCGGCTCGCCGGCCAGCGGGATGGCATCCGTCGTCTCAGAAGCTTCGACTTTTTCCGAAGCGGTTTCCGGGATGTCGCTGTCATTGCTGCGCACGGGCTCGGCCACCACGCCAGCGCCATCGGCCGTCAGGTCGATCGTGACCGGTTCTTTCTCCGCCATCGATCGGCGGGGTGGTTTTTCCGTTACCATCTCGACCTCTTTTCGCATCTGCTCAGGGAAAGTAGTTGGTGGGGCAGGGTAAGGAAAGGGGAGCGAGAGAATTTGGCTTGGCACTATGGTGAAAGAAACGCGAAAAGTGCGTCTTCGTCGGGTGTTTCAGCGACGAAGATAGCAGGATGAAATTTTTCAGGCACCGCGGTAGCGACGTTTTTGCTGAGGCAGATGACCTGCAAATGTTCGATCGAGGCTGCAAACGGCTGCACGAGTTCGAAGAACAGCGCGGCGTTGTGGCGCGAATAGAGAAGGACTGCGTCGGCCGCCGGGCGGGTCAGAAGCGGTTCGATGATCTCGGTCCGGTAGCCGACCTTGACCATCCGGTAGATCTCGATCGTTTTGCAGGCGATGTCGCGGGCGTGTAACCCGTCCTCCAAATCCGGCGAACGCGGATTGCCGGCAAGATAGAGGAGACTGGATGTTTCGCCAGCATCCTGGGCGATCCTCTCCACCAGATCATGCCCGGTGCCATCGCCGCAGCGGATATCGGTAAAGCCGAGGGTGCGTGCTGCCTCGCCGGTCGCTTCGCCGACGGCGTATATCTGCGTGGACAGGCGATGCCGGAGTTCGTGTCCAAGTTCGCCAAGCACGCGAACGGCTTCGGCGCTGGTCACGACAAGTGCGGAATGGGGTTCGGACAGCGCTTCTCGGGCGATCTCCAGGTGATGCTCGGCGCGGGTGAGCGGCAGGAAGACCGGCTGATGGCCGAGGGTTTCGAGCCGTGCTGCGGTTCGCCGGGCGGAATGGTCAGGGCGGGTAACGATGACCCGCATGGCGTCAGACCCAGCCTTCGAAGAAGCCCGGTCCGGCAGCGGCGCGGACGGTTTCTCCGGCCTGGCGACCAAGCGTTTCCGCATCTGCCCGTCGGCCGCTGATGTCCACCGCATGTTCGCTCGATCCGTCCGGCGTCAGGATCAGGCCTGAAAATTTCAGATGATCACCGTCGCAGATCGCGTAGCCGCCAATCGGTGTCCGGCATGAGCCATCGAGGGCTGCCAGAAACGCGCGCTCGCAACTGACCGCGTCAAAGGTGGGACAGTCGTTGACGGCTTTCAGCAGGTCATCGATGGCCGTGTCGCCGATGCGGCTCTCGAGGCAGATCGCGCCCTGTGCAGGCGCTGGCGGAAAATCGACGGGGTCGAGCAGTTCGGTCGCAACTTCCTCGCGGGCCAGCCGCTTCAGCCCGGCATACGCCAAAAGCGTCGCGTCCACATGGCCTTCATTGAGCTTGCGAAGGCGCGTGCCGACCGATCCGCGAAAAATCGCGACCTGGATATCGGGACGAAGACGGCGCACCAGCGCCTGACGCCTCAGAGATGCGGTTCCGACCGTCGCGCCGTCGGGCAGAGCTTTGAGGCTCGGCGCCGTGCGGCCGATGACGGCATCGCGGATATCCTCGCGGGGCAAGTAGGCGGAGATGTAAAGGTCTTCCGGAAGCTTGGTCGGCATGTCCTTGGAGGAATGCACCGCGAAGTCGAGATCTCCCGAGGAGAGCTTTTCTTCGAGCTCCAGCGTGAACATGCCCTTGCCGCCGATCTCGCTCAGGGCCCGGTCGGTGATGCGGTCGCCGGTCGTGGACAGGACGACAATTTCGAACATTTCCTCCGGAAGGTCATGGGCTGCCATCAACCGTGCACGGGTTTCGGCCGCCTGGGCGAGCGCCAGCGGGCTGCCCCGCGTTCCTATCCGGAAAGGTTTTGTTTGCATCCGCGTCATTCCATTGTTACCGGAAGCCCTCGTAAACCTGTTTTCCTCTTCAATCAACGATAGGTCATGGCGGCATTTCTTCGCATCCTCGGCATTGAAACAAGCTGCGACGAAACCGCGGCCGCAATCGTCGTGCGCCACGAGGACGGTCGCGGCGAGATTCTCTCTGATGTCGTGTTCTCGCAGCTCGACGAGCACAGTGCCTATGGCGGCGTCGTGCCCGAGATTGCGGCGCGAGCCCATGTGGAGGCGCTGGACGGTCTGATCGAGGAAGCCCTGTCGCGAGCTGGCGTCTCGCTGGATGAGATCGACGCGGTGGCGGCGACCTCCGGTCCCGGCCTGATCGGCGGATTGATCGTCGGGCTGATGACGGCGAAGGCGATTGCACGCGCCACCGGCAAGCCGCTGATGGCGATCAACCATCTCGAGGGACATGCGCTGACGGCGCGGCTGACGGACGGATTGTCGTTCCCTTATCTTATGCTGCTGGTCTCCGGCGGGCATACGCAGCTGGTTCTGGTGCGTGGCGTCGGCGATTATGAGCGCTGGGGCACCACGATCGACGACGCTCTGGGCGAAGCCTTCGACAAGACGGCAAAGCTGCTCGGCCTGCCATACCCGGGCGGTCCCGCCGTCGAGAAGGCGGCGCTGACGGGCGATCCCGATCGTTTTCAATTGCCGCGGCCGCTGGTCGGCGAAGCCCGGCTGGACTTCTCGTTCTCCGGTCTCAAGACCGCCGTGCGTCAGGCTGCGACCGAGATCGCGCCGCTGTCCGAGCAGGATATCGCCGATATCTGCGCCTCGTTCCAGAAGGCGATCTCGCGAACGCTGCGCGACCGGACCGGGCGTGGACTTGCGCGGTTTGCCAAGGAATTCGGCCATCTGGATGTCGGTCCTGCGCTGGTGGTTGCCGGCGGCGTTGCCGCCAACCAGGAGATACGCCGAACGCTGCAGGCGCTCTGCATCGAACACGGATTTCGCTTTATCGCGCCGCCGATGAAGCTGTGCACCGACAATGCAGCGATGATTGCCTGGGCAGGGCTTGAACGGCTGGCCGAAGACATGCCGTTCGACGGCATGGATGTCGCGCCGCGCTCGCGCTGGCCGCTGGATGCCAATGCGCAGACGCTGCTTGGCTCCGGCAAACGGGGTGCCAAGGCATGAACGGGGCAGAGATGCCGCAAGAACGGATCGTCGTGATCGGGGCCGGGGCCTTCGGTACGGCACTCGCAGCCGTCATCGCGCTCGAAGGTCGTCACCCGGTAACGCTGATCGGCCGCAATACCGGCCTGATGGCCGATCTCAGAAACGACCGTGTGCATGACGCGGCACTGCCCGGCGTGACGTTGCCGGATGCGCTCGAATTCTCCGCTGAACCCGACGCCATCTCGGATGCGAGCATTGTGCTGTTTGCCATGCCTTCGCAGGCGCAGAGCGATGCGGCGCGGTATTACGGTCCGTATCTCGCAAAGGATGCGGCGGTCGTTACCTGTGCCAAAGGCATAGACCGCGTGTCAGGGCTTTTGCTGACGGACGTTCTGGAGGCATCGCTTCCGAGCCACCCGATCGCGGTTCTCTCCGGCCCCGGTTTTGCATTCGACATTGCGCGCGGGCTTCCGACGGCGATGGCGCTTGCGGCGGAGGACCAACTGCTCGCGGAGCGTCTGGCGACCGTGCTGTCCAGCCGGACCTTCCGGCTTTACGCCTCGTCCGACCGGATCGGCGTGCAGCTCGGCGGCGCGATGAAGAACGTGCTGGCGATTGCTTGCGGCATCGTCGAGGGCGCAGGCCTGGGTGATTCGGCCCGTGCCGCATTGATTTCGCGCGGACTTGCGGAAATGTCGCGTCTCGTTGAAGCGATGGGCGGCAAGGCGGATACGGTTCGGGGCCTGTCCGGTCTCGGCGATCTGGTGCTGACCGGAACCAGCCACCAGTCCCGCAATCTGCGCTTCGGTATTTCGCTCGGGCGAGGGGAACCGGCATCGGCTTCCGGCGGGCCGCTGGTCGAAGGCGCCTTTGCCGCGTCGGTCGCTGCCCAGCTCGCGCAGACCCACTCCGTCGATCTGCCGGTGACGGAGGCCGTTGCCGCAATCATCGACGGACGGCTTGGCGTGGCCGACGCGATGGAACGCCTGATGACCCGCCCGATCACGACGGAATAGATCAACCCAAGGAGAGAACGATGCTGTTTGCCTTCCTCTGCACCGACAAGCCCGGCCATCTCAACGTCCGGATGGAAACCCGTCCGGTCCATCTCGAACATCTCAACAAGCTGAATGCCGACGGCACGCTGAAGTTTGCCGGTCCTTTCCTGGACGATGAAGGCAAGCCGAATGGCAGCCTGGTCGTGGTTGAATCCGCCGATATGGCGGCTGCCCGCACGCTTGCCGAGGCCGATCCCTATTACCTCGCCGGCCTGTTCGAGACGGTCGATGTGAAGCCGTGGAACTGGACGATCAACAAGCCTGCGGAGTGAGATAACCATGGCCTATTGGCTCTATAAATCCGAACCGGATGTCTGGTCTTGGGAGCAGCAGAAGGCCAAGGGAAAAGCTGGCGAGGAATGGACCGGCGTGCGCAACTATCAGGCCCGCAACAACATGCGGGCCATGAAGATTGGCGACAAGGGGTTCTTCTACCACTCCAACGAGGGGCTGGAGATCGTCGGCATCGTCGAGGTCTGCGCGCTGTCGCATCCGGATTCCTCGGCCAAGGGCGATCCGAAGTGGGACTGCGTCGATATTCGCGCCGTCGAGGATGTGCCGAAGCCGATCACGCTGAAGGACATCAAGGCAAATCCGCAGTTCGAGAAGATGGCACTTGTCACCTCGATGCGGCTTTCCGTACAGCCGGTGACGGAAGAGGAATATCTCGAGATCTGCCGCTTGGGTGGTGTCAAGAACCCGCCCCGCTCGCCGGACTGACGCGTCCTTGAAAACCGACCCTGCGACCTTCATCCTCGCCAACACGGATGTCACCGCGCCGCCACATGTTCCGGAGATCCGGCTTCATCTGGCGACAGAGGCGCATGACCTCTGGCTGAAGACCGAGGAAGAGTTGCAGGCGATCGGTCTGCCGCCGCCGTTCTGGGCCTTTGCCTGGGCCGGCGGGCAGGGGCTCGCCCGCTATATTCTCGATCATCCCGATACGGTTGCGGGCAAGCGGGTGCTGGATTTCGCCTCAGGATCCGGGCTGGTGGCGATTGCGGCGAAACAGGCTGACGCAGCGCATGTGTTGGCCGCCGATATCGATCCCTGGACGGAAGCGGCGGTGAGGCTCAACGCTGCAGAGAACGACGTCTCTATATCCTTCACGTCGCAAGATCTGATCGGGCGAGAGATCGAGGCGGATGTGCTGCTCGCCGGCGACGTGTTCTACGATCGCGGCATGGCCGATCTGTTGATACCGTGGTTTACCCGGTTATCGGAAGCGGGAAAGGTCGTTCTGGTCGGTGATCCCGGCAGGAGCTACTGCCCCAAGGATCGGCTTACCGAGATGGCCGTCTACCAGGTACCCGTCACCCGGGCACTTGAAGACAGCGAGGTCAAAAAGACGACCGTGTGGCAGTTCGCCTGAGACGACTATCGGCCGCCGCGAATGACGCAGACGCCGGCTTCAAACGAGCAGGATTTGTTCGAGGCCACCGCGTTGCCGCCCATCTCCTGCGCTACATCGATCACCTTGGCTTTCGGGGCGAGTGCCGGACTGCGGCGTTCCTGCTGCGGCCAGTAGATATCGTCGCGCACAAAATAGGTCCCATTGCCAGGGACCGAGTAGGCCTGGATCGAACCTGCATAGGTATCAATCCCGCGCGTGAAGGATGACGAGCCCCGATCAAAGCGACCCGATGCATAAGTACGGGTCATCCGGTTGATCTCGGCAGGACGGTTGCGTCGTCCGTCACCCTGGCGATCCCAGCGATTGTTTTCGACGAACTGGTGGCGATGGCCTCTGTCGTATCCACGGTCGGCATAGCCCTGATGGTGATGCCTGCGATCTGCCGCAGAAGCGACTGATGCGAAGGCTGCAAGCACTGCTGCGGCGATGACAAGGGGCTTGATCCGGTGACTGATCATGACGAACTCCGCGACACACAGGTTAACGAAACATTAACATGGAGCGAAAGCGGGTTTCTGGCAAGAAACCAATTGTTCGGGTTTGCGAGATATCGTGCCGCGATCTGGCAAACCCGAGACCTTGAGAAAAACACAATCGATTAAATTCTCGATCGTTTAGAATTGTTCTTGTCGTTGGGGAATTCCAAGATTAAACCACGCGAATGATGCAATGCACATTTTCTCGGCAGCGTGCATTGCCAAGGGCTCCCGCTCTTTGACGCATTACGACGCCGCGAGGTTCTGATGGCGAATGTGACTAACAACCGGCCTCTGTCGCCGCATCTCTCAATCTACAAGCCAATCCCCACAATGGTCATGTCGATCGTTCACCGTATCACCGGTGGCGCTCTGTATTTCGGCACGATCCTTATCGCGTGGTGGCTGATCGCTGCAGCAAGCGGCCCGGCTTACTACGACTGGGCCAACTGGGCGCTTGGCAGCATTCCCGGCAAGCTGGTTCTTCTCGGCTATACATGGGCGCTGATCCACCACATGCTCGGCGGCTTCCGCCACTTCATGTGGGACTTGGGCCGTGGCTTCGAGAAGGAATTTTCGACCAAGCTCGCCATCGCCAACATCATCGCATCGCTCTGTCTGACCGTGCTGGTCTGGGTGGTCGGCTTCATCGTTCGCTAAGGAACAGCTTCCATGGATATGCGCACCCCGCTCGGTAAGGTCCGCGGACTGGGCTCCGCCAAAGACGGCACCGAACATTTCTGGCGTCAGCGGATGACCGCCGTCGCCAACGTGCCGTTGATGACCTTTTTCGTGATCTTCATGATCATCTATGCCGGCAAGCCGTTTGCCGAAGTGGTCGAGGCGCTGTCGAACCCGTTCGTCGCTGTTGTCATGGGCCTTGTCGTGATCTCGGGCATCATCCACATGAAGCTCGGCATGCAGGTCATCATCGAGGACTACGTGCACAGCGAGTTCGCGAAGGTCCTGTTCGTCATGCTCAACACATTCTTCTCGATCCTGATCGCCGGGCTTTGTCTGTTCGCCGTTCTGAAGATCGCTTTCGTAGGATAATCCGTCATGGCATCCGTCACCCCCATCGCTTCAGGCGCCTCTCAGACCGGCAAGGCCTATACCTATGTCGACCATTCCTACGACGTGATCGTCGTGGGTGCCGGCGGTGCAGGATTGCGCGCCACGCTCGGCATGGCCGAACAGGGCTTCAAGACGGCCTGCATCACCAAGGTCTTCCCGACCCGTTCGCACACCGTCGCCGCACAGGGCGGCATTGCCGCCTCGCTGCAGAACATGACGCCCGATTCATGGCAGTGGCATCTCTATGACACCGTCAAGGGTTCCGACTGGCTTGGCGACGTTGACGCCATGCAGTACATGGTCATGGAAGCACCCAAGGCCGTTTACGAACTCGAACATTACGGCGTGCCTTTCTCGCGCAACGAAGAAGGCAAGATCTACCAGCGCCCGTTCGGCGGCCACATGCAGAATTTCGGTGCAGGCCCGCCGGTGCAGCGCACCTGCGCTGCCGCTGACCGCACCGGCCACGCCATCCTGCACACGCTCTACGGCCAGTCGCTGAAGCACAACGCGGAATTCTTCATCGAGTATTTCGCGCTCGACCTGATCATGTCGGATGATGGTCGCTGCACAGGCGTCGTTGCCTGGAACCTCGACGACGGCACGATCCATCGCTTTACCGCCAAGATGGTGGTTCTGGCGACCGGCGGTTACGGCCGCGCCTATTTCTCGGCAACCTCCGCCCATACCTGCACCGGCGACGGCGGCGGCATGGTGGCGCGTGCCGGCATGCCTCTTCAGGACATGGAATTCGTCCAGTTCCACCCGACCGGCATCTATGGTTCGGGCTGTCTCATCACCGAGGGTGCACGCGGCGAAGGCGGCTACCTCGTGAATTCCGAGGGCGAGCGCTTCATGGAGCGCTATGCGCCATCCGCGAAGGATCTGGCCTCCCGTGACGTGGTCTCGCGTTGCATGACGCTGGAAATCCGCGAAGGCCGCGGCGTCGGCAAGAACAAGGACCACATCTTCCTCCATCTCGACCATCTCGATCCAGCCGTGCTGCACGAACGCCTTCCCGGCATTTCCGAAAGCGCCAAGATCTTTGCGGGCGTCGACGTGACGCGCGAACCGATTCCGGTTCTGCCGACCGTGCATTACAACATGGGCGGCATTCCCACCAATTACTGGGGCGAGGTGCTCAACGCAGATGCCAACAATCCGGAACGCATCCTGCCCGGCCTTATGGCCGTCGGTGAAGCGGGTTGCGCCTCGGTGCACGGTGCCAACCGTCTCGGCTCCAACTCGCTGATCGATCTCGTCGTGTTCGGCCGTGCTGCCGCCATCCGCGCCGGCCAGGTGATCGACCGCGAAGGACCGATCCCGGCACTGAACACGGCCGCCTGCGACAAGATCATGGACCGCTTTGACAGCCTGCGCCACGCCAGCGGCTCGACGCCGACGGCGATCCTGCGCGACAAGATGCAGCGCACCATGCAGGACGATGCCGCCGTGTTCCGCACCCAGGAATCGCTCGAATCCGGTTGCAAGCGCATGTCGGCGATCTGGGGCGAAATGCGCGACGTGAAGGTCACCGACCATTCGATGATCTGGAACTCGGATCTCGTCGAGACGCTCGAACTGCATAACCTGATGGCGAACGCGATCACCACGGTCTACGGTGCCGAAGCGCGCAAGGAGAGCCGCGGCTCTCATGCACGCGAGGACTATACGGACGGCGCGTTTTCCGGCCGCGACGATGTGACCTGGCGCAAGCACACGCTTGCCTGGGTCAACGACGCGGGCGACGTGAAGCTCGACTATCGCCCGGTCCACACGGACCTGATCGCCGACGGCATCGATCCTTACAAGATCGAGCCGAAAGCGCGCGTGTATTGATCTGAGGAAACTGGAACATGGTTGAACTCGCTCTGCCCAAGAATTCCCAGATGACCGAAGGCAAGGTCTGGCCAAAGCCGGACGGTGCCACGAACGTTCGGGAATACCGCGTCTACCGCTGGAGCCCGGATGACGGCCAGAACCCGCGCATCGATACGTTCTACATCGATATCGACGATTGCGGGCCGATGGTTCTCGATGGTCTTCTCTACATCAAGAACAATATCGACCCGACGCTGACACTGCGCCGTTCGTGCCGCGAAGGCATTTGCGGCTCCTGCGCGATGAACATCGACGGCACCAACACGCTTGCCTGCACCAAGGGCATGGACGACGTGAAGGGGACGGTCAAAGTCTATCCGCTGCCGCATATGCCCGTGGTCAAGGATCTGGTTCCGGATCTGACGAACTTCTACGCCCAGCACCGCTCCATCGAGCCCTGGCTGAAGACCGTCTCGCCGACACCTGCCAAGGAATGGAAGCAGAGCCACGACGACCGCCAGAAACTCGATGGCCTCTACGAGTGCATTCTCTGCGCCTGCTGCTCGGCATCCTGTCCCAGCTACTGGTGGAACGGCGACCGCTATCTCGGTCCAGCTGTTCTGCTGCAGGCCTATCGCTGGCTGATCGACTCCAGAGACGAAGCCAAGGGCGAACGCCTTGACAATCTCGAGGATCCGTTCCGGCTCTATCGCTGCCACACGATCATGAACTGTGCGCAGACCTGCCCGAAGGGTCTGAACCCTGCCAAGGCGATTGCCGAAATCAAGAAAATGATGGTCGAGCGCCGCGTCTAGTAAAACCTTACAGTATCCCGACCCTGCAGACGCACGGTCGGGATTTTTCGATTAAAACAGCTCGCGTAATCGTGACAGTTGTCGGGCCCTCGCCAAATAGCGCCGGTATGACTTGATTAACTAAGTCCTTTTACGGTAATTCCGTCTCAATTGAATGGATCAGTTCCATGCAGAGATGCGGCTGAAAGCAGGAGTTTTGTGATGCAGTTCAGATATGTGGCGACAGGCGTTGTTCTTGCGCTGGCTCTTGCCGGTTGCCAGAGGACGTCCAATACCTCCCCTTATGCTGATCTGCCAGCACAGCCCTCCCGGCCCGCGCCGCTTCAGGCACAGCCTGTTCAGGGTGTGCAGGGCGGCCAGCTTCCACCTCCGGGTGGTGCAGCCCAATATCCGACGGCGCCTCAGGGAGGCCAGCAGATGGCATCAGTCGATCCGAATGCTGCGGCGCCTGCCAATGCTCTCGATATTACCAAGCAGCAGATGGTCGGCAACTGGCGCGTTGCCAATGGCGGCTCGTCCTGCGACATGTTCCTGACGCTCACCAATCTCGGCAGCGGATCGCGCGGCGGCACTCGTGGCTGCTCCGGCGAACTGACGACGATGGGTTCGTGGGAAGTGTCGGGCAAGATGGTTCAGTTCAAGAACCGCGCCGGCGACGTCATCGGCCGCGTCTACAAGAGCGGCGATACCCGTTTCGACGGCACCACCAATTCGGGCCAGCCTCTCGGTCTCAGCCGGTAAACGGTCTGCGGAGGCGGCAGGGTGGAGCCGATCCCGGACTACACATCGAGCGTCGGTGAAGAGCTCAAGGCACTGGCGGCGTCCGCGGTGCTGACTCCGGACACTGCGCAGATGCAGGTGGCCGCCAAGCTCGACCACATTCTCAAATGCTTCAGAGACACGAAGCCAGCCAAGAAGACGAGTGCACTCGGCTGGCTGTTTGCCCGCGGTGGCGGCAAGCCGCGGGAAATCCGCGGACTTTATGTGCATGGCAGCGTCGGTCGCGGCAAGACCATGCTGATGGACATGTTCTTCAAGAAGGCATCCATCGCAAAAAAGCGGCGTCTGCACTTTCACGAATTCATGGCCGACGTGCATGGACGTATCCACGAGCACCGTCAAAAGCTGAAACGCGGCGAGACGAAACAGGCAGATCCGGTGCCGCCGATCGCTGCGGCCCTGTTCGCAGAAGCGGAACTTCTCTGCTTCGACGAATTCTCGGTGACCGATATCACTGATGCTATGATCCTTGCACGTCTGTTCACGGAATTGTTCGGCCTTGGATGCGTTCTCGTCGCGACCTCGAACGTAGCCCCCGACGATCTCTACAGGGATGGCCTCAACCGCGGTCTGTTCACGCCGTTCATCGCGCTGCTCGGCCGCTACGTGGATGTCGTCACGCTGGACTCGCCAACAGACTACCGGATGCAGAAGCTGGCGAGCCTGCCCGTCTATGTGACGCCTCTCAGCCCCCAGGCGGATCTCGCGATCGAAAACACCTGGCATCAGGTGATCGACGGCGAGAAGGCGAGCCCTGTCGAGTTGCCGATGAAAGGTCGCACCATCAAGGTGCCGCTGGCGTCCGGCCGGGCTGCACGGTTCAGCTTCTCGGACTTGTGTGAAAAACCGCTAGGCGCGTCGGACTATCTGGCGATCGCCGATCGCTTTGACGCTGTCTTCATCGAGCACGTCCCTCAGCTCGGACCCGAAAAGCGCAACGCAACCAAGCGCTTCATCAATCTCGTCGATGCGTTCTACGACCATTCGGTCAGACTCTATGTCTCCGCCGCGAGCGAACCGGATCAGCTTTTGTTGGAGAAGCGCGGCACCGAGGGGTTCGAGTTCGATCGAACAATCTCCCGTCTCTGGGAGATGCGGAGCACCGATTACCTCGCTCTGCACAACGCAAAGCGTCAAGAAGCCTGACACTTTCATGACAGAAGTTCTTACGTTTACGTAAGGTAATTGATATCTAACCGATTGAAAAATATCACTCCGAAATAATCGATTGCGATTTTTCCGATATGGCGCTATCGGTGGCGCCGCACGTGAACCTGCTATGACTTGACGCAGGTAAAGTCTTGAGAGGAAGCTTTTCGATGGCGCGCAAGAAAATTGCACTTATTGGTTCGGGCATGATCGGTGGCACGCTGGCACATCTTGCCAGCCTGAAGGAGCTGGGCGACATCGTCCTCTTCGACATTGCTGACGGCATCCCGCAGGGCAAGGGCCTCGATATTGCCCAGTCCGGTCCCGTCGAAGGCTTCAACGCCAAGCTTTCCGGTGCCAGCGACTATTCCGCCATCGAAGGCGCTGATGTCTGCATCGTCACTGCCGGCGTTGCCCGCAAGCCCGGCATGAGCCGCGACGATCTGCTCGGCATCAACCTGAAGGTGATGGAACAGGTCGGCGCCGGCATCAAGAAATATGCCCCGAACGCATTCGTCATCTGCATCACCAACCCGCTCGATGCGATGGTCTGGGCTCTGCAGAAGTTCTCCGGCCTGCCGAAGAACATGGTCGTCGGCATGGCCGGCGTTCTCGACTCGGCTCGCTTCCGCCTGTTCCTGTCGGAAGAGTTCAACGTTTCCGTCCAGGACGTCACGGCCTTCGTTCTTGGCGGCCATGGCGACACGATGGTGCCGCTCGCCCGCTACTCGACCGTCGGCGGCGTTCCGCTGACCGATCTCGTCAAGATGGGCTGGGTCACCGCCGAGCGTCTCGAAGAAATCATCCAGCGCACCCGTGACGGTGGCGCTGAAATCGTCGGCCTGCTGAAGACCGGTTCTGCCTACTACGCTCCGGCTGCTTCGGCGATCGAGATGGCCGAATCCTTCCTCAAGGACAAGAAGCGCGTTCTGCCTGCCGCTGCTTACCTGTCCGGCCAGTACGGCGTGAAGGACATGTATGTCGGCGTTCCCACGATCATCGGTGCCGGTGGTATCGAGCGGATCATCGAAGTTGAATTCAACAAGGACGAAGAAGCTGCCTTCCAGAAGTCGGTCGGCGCTGTTTCGGCTCTCTGCGAAGCCTGCATCAATATCGCGCCTGCGCTGAAGTAATCGCCTTCGGGCGCACGGATTTAAGGATACCTCGATGAACATTCATGAATATCAGGCCAAAGCCCTCCTGAAGGGTTATGGCGCACCGGTTGCGGAAGGTGTTGCAATCTTCTCCGCAGAAGAAGCCGAAGCTGCTGCAAAGCAGCTGCCGGGTCCGCTTTACGTGGTCAAGAGCCAGATCCACGCTGGTGGCCGCGGCAAGGGCAAGTTCAAGGAACTCGGACCGGACGCCAAGGGCGGCGTTCGCCTGGCTTTCTCGATCGATGAAGCCAAGAGCCACGCCAAGGAAATGTTCGGCAACACGCTGGTAACCGCGCAGACCGGCGACGCCGGCAAGCAGGTCAACCGCCTCTATATCGAAGATGGCGCCGACATTGCCCGCGAACTCTACTGCTCGCTGCTCGTCGACCGCTCGGTTGGTCGCGTTGCCTTCGTCGTTTCGACCGAAGGCGGCATGGACATCGAAGCTGTCGCTCACGACACGCCCGAGAAGATCCACACGATCGCGATCGATCCGGAAGCCGGCGTGACTGAAGCAGACATCGCTGCGATCTCTTCGGCGCTTGAACTGTCGGGTGCTGCTGCGGAAGATGCAAAGTCGCTGTTCCCGCTGCTCTACAAGGCCTTCAACGAGAAGGACATGGCGCTCCTCGAGATCAACCCGCTGATCGTCATGAAGGACGATCATCTGCGCGTTCTCGATGCCAAGATGTCGTTCGACGGCAACGCGATCTTCCGCCATGACGACGTCAAGGCGCTGCGCGACGAGTCGGAAGAAGACGCCAAGGAAATCGAAGCGTCCAAGTGGGACCTCGCTTACGTGGCGCTCGACGGCAACATCGGCTGCATGGTCAACGGTGCCGGTCTCGCGATGGCGACGATGGACATCATCAAGCTGTACGGCAAAGAGCCTGCAAACTTCTGCGACGTTGGCGGTGGCGCCGGCAAGGAGAAGGTCGCGGCTGCCTTCAAGATCATCACGGCTGACCCGAAGGTCGAGGGCATCCTCGTCAACATCTTCGGCGGCATCATGAAGTGCGACGTCATCGCCGAAGGCGTTGTCGCAGCGGTTCAGGAAGTCGGCCTCAAGGTTCCGCTCGTCGTGCGCCTCGAAGGCACCAATGTCGAGCTGGGCAAGAAGATCCTCAACGAATCGGGTCTTGCGATCACGGCTGCTGACGATCTCGACGACGCTGCCAAGAAGATCGTCGCGGCGATCAAAGCCTAATTTGGGGACCTGATAATGTCTATTCTCGTTAACAAGAATACCAAGGTCCTGGTTCAGGGCCTGACCGGCAAGACCGGCACGTTCCACACCGAACAGGCGCTTGCCTACTACGGCACGCAGATGGTCGGCGGTATCCATCCGAAGAAGGGTGGCGAAACCTGGACCGGTTCGAAGGGCGAAAGCCTGCCGATCTATGCGACCGTTGCCGAAGCCAAGGAAAAGACCGGCGCCGATGCGTCCGTGATCTACGTTCCGCCAGCCGGTGCAGCTGATGCGATCATCGAGGCGATCGAAGCCGAGATCCCCTTCATCACCTGCATCACCGAAGGCATTCCGGTCATGGACATGGTTCGCGTCAAGGCTCGCCTCGACCGTTCCAGCTCGCGCCTGCTCGGCCCGAACTGCCCGGGCGTTCTGACGCCGGAAGAATGCAAGATCGGCATCATGCCGGGCTCGATCTTCCGCAAGGGTTCGGTCGGTATCGTCTCGCGCTCCGGCACGCTGACCTATGAAGCCGTGTTCCAGACATCCAACGAAGGCCTCGGCCAGACGACGGCTGTCGGCATCGGTGGTGACCCGGTCAAGGGCACCGAGTTCATCGACATCCTGGAAATGTTCCTCGCAGACGAAGCCACGCAGTCGATCATCATGATCGGCGAAATCGGCGGCTCGGCTGAAGAAGAAGCGGCACAGTTCCTGATCGACGAAGCCAAGAAGGGCCGCAAGAAGCCGATGGCAGGCTTCATCGCCGGCCGGACCGCTCCGAAGGGTCGCACCATGGGCCATGCCGGTGCTGTCGTTTCCGGCGGCAAGGGCGATGCGGAATCCAAGATCGCTGCCATGGAAGCAGCCGGTATCAAGGTTTCGCCTTCACCGGCACGTCTCGGCACGACGCTGGTTGAAGTCCTCAAGGGCTAACGCCACATAAAGGTCACCCATCGCCGATAGATAGACGGCGATGGACCAGACATCAAATGACCCGCGGGTTGCTGCATGCGACCTGCGGGTAAGTCGCTCCAGGGTAGGTCTACCCCAGGTAGGTCTATAAAAGAGCGGCGCCGCTCGCAGCGGTATCGAGCCATACGTCAGAGAATGCGGTTTCCGGTCAATTCATCCGGTGCCGATCAGGTCAGGAGGCGGGCGCGGCGCCCGCGGGAAGCAATGGCACGGCAAGAAGCCAACGAACAGTTCCTCATCACGTCTTTCCTCGATGGTGCGAACGCTGCCTATATCGAGCAGCTCTATGGGCGCTACGAAAGTGATCCAACGTCGCTTTCCGAGGAATGGCAGGCCTTCTTCAAGGCGCTGGCAGACAGCCCCGAAGATGTCAGGAAGGCCGCGCAGGGCGCCTCCTGGAAACGTTCGAACTGGCCGATCCCCGCCAATGGCGATCTGATCTCGGCACTCGACGGCAACTGGCCGATCGTCGAAAAGGCGATCGAGACCAAGGTCAAGGCGAAGGCGGAAGCATCCGCTGCAGTGACCGGCCAGCCGGTGCAGCAGACCGACGTTCTGCAGGCGACCCGCGACAGCGTTCGCGCCATCATGATGATCCGCGCCTACCGCATGCGCGGCCACCTTCATGCCAAGCTCGATCCGCTCGGGATCGCGAGCCCGGTCGACGATTACAACGAGCTGTCGCCGAAGTCCTACGGCTTCGAAGAGAGCGATTACGATCGCAAGATCTTCATCGACAACGTTCTCGGCCTTGAATACGCGTCCGTTCGCGAAATGATCGAGATCCTCGAGCGCACCTATTGCTCGACCATCGGCGTCGAATTCATGCACATGTCCAACCCCGAGGAAAAGGGCTGGATCCAGGAGCGTATCGAAGGTCCTGCCAAGGGCGTCACGTTCACGCCTGAAGGCAAGAAGGCGATCCTTTCGAAGCTGGTCGAAGCCGAAGGCTACGAGCAGTTCCTCGACGTGCGCTTCAAGGGCACCAAGCGTTTCGGCTTGGATGGCGGTGAATCGCTCATCCCGGCGCTGGAGCAGATCATCAAGCGCGGCGGTCAGGAAGGCCTTGAGGAAGTCATCCTCGGCATGGCCCACCGCGGTCGTCTTAACGTCTTGACCAACGTCCTCGGCAAGCCACATCGCGCCGTGTTCCACGAGTTCAAGGGCGGTTCGTTCAAGCCCGACGAAGTCGAGGGTTCGGGCGACGTGAAGTACCATCTGGGTGCCTCGTCGGACCGTGAATTTGACGGCAACAAGGTTCACTTGTCGCTGACCGCCAACCCGTCTCACCTCGAAATCGTCAACCCTGTCGTCATGGGCAAGGCCCGCGCCAAGCAGGACATGCTGACCAAGGTCTGGGACAAGGACAACATCATTCCGCTGTCCGAGCGCGCCAAGGTCCTGCCGCTGCTTCTGCACGGCGATGCGGCCTTTGCCGGCCAGGGCGTGACGGCTGAAATTCTCGGCCTGTCGGGTCTGCGCGGCCACCGCGTGGCCGGCACGATGCATGTCATCATCAACAACCAGATCGGCTTTACCACCAACCCTGGATTCTCGCGTTCGTCGCCTTATCCGTCGGACGTTGCCAAGATGATCGAGGCACCGATCTTCCACGTCAACGGCGACGATCCGGAAGCGGTCGTCTACGCGGCCAAGATCGCCATCGAATACCGGATGAAGTTCCACAAGCCGGTCGTGGTCGACATGTTCTGCTACCGCCGGTTCGGCCATAACGAAGGCGACGAGCCTGCGTTCACGCAGCCGAAGATGTACAAGGTCATCCGCGCGCACAAGGCCGTGGCGGAGATCTATGCCGAACGTCTGATCGGCGAAGGTGTCATCACCGAAGGCGAATTCGAGAAGATGAAGGCCGACTGGCGAGCCAATCTCGAAACCGAATTCGAGGCCGGCCAGAGCTACAAGCCCAACAAGGCCGACTGGCTTGACGGCCAGTGGTCCGGCCTGCGTTCCGCCGACAATGCCGACGAGCAGCGTCGTGGCAAGACCGCGATGCCGATCAAGGATCTGAGAGAGATCGGTCGCAAGCTTTCGACCATTCCGGAAGGTTTTAACGCCCACCGCACGATCAAGCGTTTCATGGATAACCGTGCGCAGATGATCGAGACCGGTGAGGGGATCGACTGGGCCATGGCGGAAGCGCTGGCGTTCGGTTCGCTGACCGTCGAAGGCACGAAGATCCGTCTTTCGGGTCAGGATTGCGAACGCGGCACGTTCTCCCAGCGTCACTCGGTTCTCTACGATCAGGAAACCGAAGAGCGCTACATCCCGCTTTCCAATCTTCAGGCTGGCCAGGGCAAGTACGAAGTCATCAACTCGATGCTGTCGGAAGAGGCAGTGCTCGGGTTCGAATACGGCTACTCGCTGGCGCGTCCAAACGCGCTGACGCTCTGGGAAGCCCAGTTCGGCGACTTCGCCAACGGCGCGCAGGTCGTGTTCGACCAGTTCATCTCATCGGGCGAACGCAAGTGGCTGCGCATGTCGGGTCTCGTCTGCCTTCTGCCGCATGGCTATGAAGGGCAGGGCCCGGAGCATTCCTCCGCCCGCCTGGAACGCTGGCTGCAGATGTGCGCCGAAGACAACATGCAGGTCGCAAACGTCACGACGCCATCCAACTACTTCCACATCCTGCGCCGTCAGGTGAAGCGCGATTTCCGCAAGCCGCTGATCCTGATGACGCCGAAGTCGCTGCTGCGCCACAAGCGCGCGACCTCGACGCTGGCGGAAATGGCGGGCGAAAGCTCGTTCCACCGCCTGCTGTGGGACGACGCGGAGATGATCAAGGACGGTCCGATCAAGCTGCAGAAGGATGCGAAGATCCGTCGCGTCGTGATGTGCTCGGGCAAGGTCTATTACGATCTGCTGGAAGAGCGCGAAAAGCGCGGCATCGACGACATCTACCTGCTGCGCATCGAACAGCTCTATCCGTTCCCGGCCAAGGCGCTCATCAACGAGCTCAGCCGCTTCCGCAATGCGGAAATGGTCTGGTGCCAGGAAGAGCCGAAGAACATGGGTTCGTGGTCGTTCATCGATCCGTATCTGGAATGGGTTCTGGCGCATATCGATGCCAAGTATCAGCGCGTCCGTTACACGGGCCGTCCGGCAGCAGCATCGCCTGCAACCGGCCTGATGTCCAAGCATCTGGCACAGCTGGAAGCCTTCCTCGAAGACGCTCTCGGCGGCTGATTTTTCAGCCGTCTCCACCAATTGCTCCGAAACGATATCTGACAAACACGGAAAATAGATCATGGCCACCGAAATCCGCGTCCCTACCCTCGGCGAGTCCGTCAGCGAGGCAACCGTCGGCACCTGGTTCAAGAAGGTCGGCGACACGGTCAAGGCCGATGAGCCGCTGGTCGAACTGGAAACCGACAAGGTTACCGTCGAAGTCCCAGCTCCAGCCTCCGGCGTTCTGACAGAGATCGTCGCCCAGAACGGCGAGACTGTCGGACTCGACGCGCTGCTCGGCCAGATCTCGGCCGGCGGTGCTGCTGCCGGCACTGCAGCTCCTGCTGCACAGCCGGCCGAAGCTGCTCCGGCAAAGGCTGCCGAACCCGCTGCTGCTGCTCAGGCACCTGCTGCTGCCGCAGCGCCTGCCGGCGGATCGTCCATGCCGCCTGCACCGGCTGCTGCCAAGGTTGCTGCCGACAACAACATCTCCACTTCGGATGTCGACGGTTCCGGCAAGCGCGGCCAGGTGCTGAAGGGCGATGTGATCGCCGCCATTTCCAAGGGCTCGGCTGCGCCTGCCGCACCGGCTTCGGTTCCGGCAGCTCCCCGCCCTGTCTCGTCGGCTGACGATGCATCGCGCGAAGAGCGCGTAAAGATGACGCGTCTGCGCCAGACGATTGCCAAGCGCCTCAAGGACGCCCAGAACACCGCCGCCATGCTCACCACCTATAACGAGGTGGACATGAAGGCCGTGATGGATCTTCGCAACCGCTACAAGGACGTGTTCGAGAAGAAGCACGGCGTGAAGCTGGGCTTCATGGGCTTCTTCACCAAGGCAGTCACGCACGCGCTCAAGGAACTCCCTGCCGTCAACGCCGAGATCGACGGCACAGACCTCATCTACAAGAACTACTGCCACGTCGGCATGGCCGTCGGTACCGACAAGGGCCTCGTCGTTCCTGTCATCCGCGATGCCGACCAGCGTTCGATCGCCGGCGTCGAAAAGGAACTCGGTCGTCTCGCCAAGGCTGCCCGCGATGGTACGCTGTCGATGGCAGACATGCAGGGCGGCACGTTCACCATCACCAATGGTGGCGTCTACGGTTCGCTGATGTCGTCGCCGATCCTCAATGCGCCGCAGTCGGGCATTCTCGGCATGCACAAGATCCAGGAGCGTCCGGTTGCGATCGGCGGTCAGGTCGTGATCCGTCCGATGATGTATCTGGCGCTATCCTACGATCACCGCATCGTCGACGGCAAGGAAGCGGTCACCTTCCTCGTGCGCGTCAAGGAAAGCCTGGAAGATCCGGAACGTCTGGTTCTTGATCTGTAATTTGCGGAGAGCAAAATGGACGCCGCTTCAGCCAATGCGACCTATCTTCTGGTACTTCTGTGCCTGAGTGTCGTCCTGCTTCTCGTGCATGTTCTTCTGCAGGGGAATTTCGCCACCAAGGATCGCGGCACGGCATGGAATGCCGGACCGCGGGACGGCGATAACGAACCCCAGAGCGTGATGGCCGGTCGTGCGGCCCGCGCTTCGCGAAACTACCAGGAAACCTATCCCGCCTTTATCGGCCTGCTGCTGGCGATGATCCTCACCGGGGATTCGTCGGGCTTTGGTTTGTTCGGGGCTGCGGTCTGGCTGGTGGCGCGGATCGTCTACATTCCACTTTATCTCAAGGGCATTCCCTATGTCCGCTCGCTTGTATGGCTGGTCAGCCTCGTCGGCCTGGCGCTGATGATGATCGCACTGTTCGTGTGACCGCCTCCTGCTCAATCAAAAGGATAGTCTGATGGCTTATGATGTTGTCGTAATCGGATCCGGCCCGGGCGGCTATGTCTGCGCAATCAAGGCGGCCCAGCTTGGCCTCAAGGTCGCTGTCGTCGAAAAGCGCTCCACCTACGGCGGTACCTGCCTCAACATCGGCTGCATTCCGTCCAAGGCGCTGCTGCATGCTTCGGAAATGTTTGCGCATGTGGCGCATGGCGTGGAAGAACTCGGCGTCGAGGTTCCGGCACCGACGCTTAACCTTTCGAAGATGATGGCCCACAAGGATGCGACGGTAAAGTCGAACACCGACGGCGTCGCCTTCCTGTTCAAGAAGAACAAGATCGACGGTTTCATCGGCACCGGCAAGATCGTTTCGGCCGGCAAGGTTTCGGTCACCGGTGAAGACGGCAAGGTCCAGGAAATCGAGACGAAGAACATCGTCATCGCCACCGGCTCCGATATTGCAGGCATCCCGGGCGTCAATGTCGACATCGACGAGAAGGTCATTGTCTCCTCGACGGGCGGTCTCACACTCGAAAAGGTCCCGGCCAACATGATCGTCGTCGGCGGCGGTGTGATCGGCATGGAACTCGGTTCGGTCTGGTCGCGTCTTGGCGCGAAGGTTACCGTGATCGAATATCTCGACAAGCTGCTCGGCTCGATGGATGCAGACGTTTCCAAGCAGTTCCAGCGCATGATGGCCAAGCAGGGCATGGACATCCGCACCGAAGCCAAGGTCACGGGCGTCGAGAAGACGGAAACAGGCGCCAAGGTCACCTATGAGCCGGTCAAGGGTGGCGATGCCGTCAGCCTCGAAGCCGATGTCGTGCTGATCTCGACGGGCCGCAAACCCTACACCGCAGGCCTTGGCCTCGAAGAAGCGGGCGTTGTGCTCGACAATCGCGGCCGCGTCGAAATCGACGGCGGCTACAAGACCAATGTTGCCGGCATCTACGCGATCGGCGACGTGGTGAAGGGCCCGATGCTGGCCCACAAGGCCGAAGACGAGGGCGTGGCGCTTGCCGAAATCCTCTCCGGCCAGCACGGCCACGTGAACTACGACGTCATTCCGTCTGTCGTCTATACGCAGCCGGAAGTCGCATCGGTCGGCCGCACGGAAGAAGAGCTGAAGGCTGCAGGCATCGCCTACAAGGTCGGCAAGTTCCCGTTCACGGCGAACGGTCGGGCCCGCGCGATGCTCGCCACCGACGGCTTCGTCAAGATTCTCGCCGACAAGGAAACCGATCGCGTTCTCGGCGGCCATATCGTCAGCTTCGGCGCCGGCGACATGATCCACGAGATTGCGGTGCTGATGGAATTCAGCGGTTCGTCCGAAGATCTCGGCCGCACCTGCCACGCTCACCCGACCCTGTCGGAAGCCGTGAAGGAAGCCGCACTCGCGACCTTTGCCAAGCCGATCCATATGTGATCGGCGACAATATCGCATCGGAAAACCGGCCCCGTAACAGGGCCGGTTTTTAGTGTCCGGTTGACAGGTGTACGTCCCTCGCCAGAGGGCTCAGTTCACAGCGGTGACTGTGAAACCCTGTTTGCGCAAAAGCTCGACCAGGCCGTCATCGCCCGGCAGGTGCAGTGCGCCGACGGCGATGAAGGTGCTGCCTTCGTTGAGGATGGGTGCTGCGCGTTCGGCCATCAGCAGGTTGCGCTTGCGCACCACCAGTTCCTCGAATTCGGCATAGCCGCTATCATCGTCCTCGCCCTCAGGCACGACGGTCTTCAGGAAGGGGATGGTCATGCCTACGTCGCCGGAGAGATAAAGGCCGGTCATCGTCTCGAACACGTCGTCCAGCTTGGGACCGAGTTTGATCGCTTCGATCAGCGATTTCATGTGGATATCGACCGGAATGGCAGCCAACGTCGAAAGCTGCTCGGCAAAGGTTTCGAGCCCCTTCACCGACTTGCCGGCTTTCGCCGCATCCAGCGCCAGCTGCTTGTCGAGGAAAGGGGTGTTCTGGGTCTTGCGGGCCATCTCGCAGGCGGGCATCGAGACGAGGCCCATCAGTAGCCAGGGCTTCATTCTCGAAACGGCGGCCAGCGGCACGCCGCGCTGTTTCAGGGCATCGCTGAGAAGTGCGAGGTCATCCTTCGTCAGCAGGCTCTCGATCGAGCTGCCATCGGTAAACATCGTCAGCTCCGGCTTGGACAGCATGCCCGCCATCGCCTTCTGCTCGTCGAGCACTTCGTCCGATTCGACGACGATGGTCTTTGCTTCCTTGCCCGCGGCATGGGCGCCCTCAGGCATTTTCAGAACGCGTGGATCGGTCACATGCATGGTGCCGAGAAGGTAGGACGGGGGGAGGCCGGCTTTCACGATTTTCCAGAAGATGCCGCGGCCGTTGGGGATTTTTTCGCCCTCTGCGACAACCTGCCGATAGGCGGCCGGATCGTTGGCCTTCATCTCCGCGATCAGGTCCCGCCCGGTGCAGGCCGGCGTCTCCGCGCGTGCGGCAAGCGAGGTGATCACGAGGCAGACCGAGGCCAGCAGCAGAACGTGCAGGGCGGCAAGCAACCAAAGCGCAGCCGTCTGGGCGCGTTGAAGGATTGTGCCGGCGAAAATACTGCGGATCATGTCATCAGTCCCAATTGTAGGGCTCACCCTAGCGGGACTGCTCGAACAGCGGCTTAACCGATGTGGTTAAGGATGGGTTCATGCCCTTGGATGGGCGCGGTCGTAGACTTCGAGCAGTCTCGACGTATCGACGCCCGTATAGACCTGCGTGGTGGAAAGGCTGGCATGTCCCAGCAGTTCCTGGATCGTGCGCAGATCGCCGCCTCCGGCCAGAAGATGGGTCGCGAAGGAATGGCGCAGCGCATGCGGGGTGGCGCTGTCGGGCAGGTCGAACGCGCTTCTGAGCTTCTGCATCTCGCGCTGGATGATCGCCGGCTGCAGTGTCTTGCCGCGCGCACCGCGGAACATCGGCGCATCGGCGTCCAGATGGTAGGGGCAGAGTTTCCGATAGGTTTCGACAGCTTCGAGGATGACCGGAAGAAGCGGCACAATCCGCATCTTGCCACCTTTGCCGAGAATGCGAAGCGAGGTTGCGCCTGCATCGACATCGGCGGGCGTCAGGCCCAGCGCTTCCGAAATGCGCAGGCCGCAGCCATAAAGCAGCGTCAGGATGGCGGCATCCCGCGCCGCGATCCACGGCTCCTCGTGCAGTTGCGCCTCTGCGGTGACGACGTTGAGGGCCTGGGTGTCTGTCAGCGGCTTCGGCAGCGATTTCGGTTGACGCGGGGCACGGATAGCGCCGGCGGCGACGGCATTCACCAGTCCCTTGCGCTCCAGATACCGCAGAAACGAGCGCAGTCCGGCCAGATGACGGCCGAGAGAGCGCGCACCGGAGCCTTCGCGCCGCCGGGCTGCCAGAAAACTTCTCAAGTCTGCCGGACGCAGCGTATGGATGTCCGCAATCGTCGGCGGTCCGGCGAGGTGCGTGGTCAGAAAAGTCAGGAATTGTCGGGTGTCGCGCTCATAGGCGTCGAGCGTGTTGGGCGAGAGCCGGCGCTCGCCACTCAGGCTTTCCAGCCATTCACGGCGCCTCTCGAGGAGATCGGGGGCAGCGATGATGAGCAGTTCGTTCATGAGGGCGACGTTGATTTCCGTGGCATGCCGCCCCAGATTGCACCCAGCATCGTTACGGAATCCCTAAAGGCGCGGTAACCCTGCCATCGTAATATCATGCGGGCCTGCTCCAGTGGGGACCCGCTTCAAGGAGTTTTAATGGACCGCCGTGATTCCATGACGAGCTTCGGCCAGGTCGCCGAAGCCATCGCACGCGTATCTCAAGGGCGTCCGGGCCACATCGTCGATACCCTCATCGCCGAGCGGGGCAAGCGGATTGTCGGCAGTCCGTTCTGGCCGGTCATGCGTCCGTTTCTCTACACGCTGCTGCGCTACGGCCGGGCGATCGAGTTCGCTGACGATATCGCGCCGAAATCCGGTTACCAGTGTTTCGAATATCTGAGCGAGCATCTGAAGCTGAAGCTTTCGGTCAAAAACGAGGAGCGGATCCCCGAAAAGGGCGGTTTCATCCTCGTCAGCAACCATCCGACCGGCATTGCCGACGGCGTCGCCGTGTTCGACCTGTTGAAGTCGCGCCGTCCGGACCTGATGGTGTTTGCCAACCGCGATGCGGTGCGGGTCAATCCGCGTTTTGCCGAAATGATCATTCCCGTCGAATGGCGCGACGATCACAAGAGCAAGCTCAAGACCCGCGAGACGCTGGTTCTCACCAACAAGGCGGTCGAGGAGGGCAAGGTGATGATCCTGTTCCCATCCGGCCGCATCGCCTACTGGGAAAATGGCCGGCTGAACGAGCGTCCGTGGAAGACCTCAGCCGTCGGACTTGCCCGCAAATACAATCTGCCGATCCTGCCGATCCACATGACGGCGCGCAATTCCGGGCTGTTCTACTGGCTTGCCAAATGGTCGACCGAGCTGCGCGACATGACGGTGTTCCATGAGCTGCTGAACAAGAAGGGCAACCAGTTCGATTTCACCATCGGACACATGATCCAACCGGACCAGCTGGAGGGTGACGTCGTCGAGGTCACCAAGGCGCTGGAGCGGCATACGGTGTTCGGACTTGCCGCCGACGGCGACGCGCAGTTTGCGCCACAATCAGTAGTCCTCGAGGAAGCGCTCCAGGCCCCGGTTCAGGCGTAGATACTGCTGGCGATCGAGCTCTTTGATCGCCCGCTCTTCGGTCGCAGACACTGCCGATGTCGCAGGCTGTTGCCTCGGCCGCGCGGGCGCCGTCGGCGTCATCTTCTGCGGCTTCGGTTTTTGTCTCAATTTCTCTTTCTCTTCCGTCAGCGTCGGCATGGAGAGTGCAAACAGCAGCCGGTGCTTGTGGATGCGCGACGCGGAATTCGTCATGCCGAGGCTCGATATCGTGACACCTGAGGTCACCGGGTTGAGCTCGATCTTCGGATCGATATTTCCCTTCAGCGTGGTCGTGAATTCCAGCGTATCAGCCATGGTGATCACGTCGGTGCCGCTCGGGGCTTTGAGATTGCCTTTCTCGTTGAGCCACACGAATGTCTCGAGCGTTTCCTTCAAGCCGATCCGTCCGACGATCGGGTAGATGAGGTTGCCGCCTCTCGCTTTCGGGGCACAGTATAGGTCGTTGACCTCAGTCGCCAGCTTCGCGAATTCATCCGTGACGCGAAAGCTGCGGTTGTTCTGGCGGGACAGATCGACGCTGCTGCCCAGTCCGAGACTGCGGGTGCCGTTCGAGAACGGGTTGAGCAGGCCCAACGAAAACCCGTGGCTGTCCATTTCCGTCATGTTGAGCTGAAAGTCGTACGCGATGAACGACTTGGCATAGCGGTCGAAATAGAGACTGATGTCCGGGCTGTAGCGGCGTGTGAAAGCATCGGCATAGGTTACCGTCCCGGCTAGAAGCTCTGCGGAGAGCTGCTTCTCCGCCGGGGATCCGTATTCGCGCAGTAGCCCCGTGGCGATCTCGCGGATGGCATCGCGCGCCTCGCAGCGCACCTTGGCGACAATCTGGTAGGTCGTATCCGGCTTGGAGAAATCCTCTGGCAGAGGATGAATATTGCAGCCGGCCAGCAGAATAGCAGGCACGACAAGCGTCGTCATCGACTTGCAGAACATCCGTAGCCCCCACTCCGGTTAGGACTCTACCTATAGTTAATTTCTATTTACGATACAACCTAAATTTCACGCCGCGATGTGTGTCGTCAACGGCGGGGAGCGCCAAACAGCGGTTCCCTTTCGTTGCGGTTTTGGGCATGGTCCCGCCATGGACACAGATTCGTCCGACCTGTTCGGTCCGCTCCTCGATAAGCCCGTCGCGGCCGTCGTGCCGGTCCTGGTGCCTTTGCCGGTGCCGGGTCCGTATAGCTATGCCGTGCCCGAGGGACTGACTGTTGTGCCCGGTTCGGTCGTGCAGGTGCCGGTCGGCCCACGCCAGATGATCGGCGTCGTGTGGGATGGCGCAGACGACAGCACGCTCGACCCGAAGAAGCTTCGACCGATCACGCTCGCTTTCGATTGCCCGCCGCTCTCCAAGGAGATGCGCGATTTCGTCGACTGGGTCTCGGCCTATACGCTGTCGCCGCCGGGTTTCGTGGCCCGCATGGCGATCCGGGCTCCGGCAGCGCTCGATCCGGAACCGATGGTGGAGGGGCTGCGCTTTATCGGCGGCGAGCCGTCGCGACTGACGCCGGCCAGAACCCGGGTGCTCGACCTCGCGAAAGAGCAGGAAGCGCCCTGGACCCGCAGCGGCCTTGCGCATGCGGCCGGCGTGTCCCTGAGTGTCGTCGACGGATTGATCAAGCAGGGTGTGTTCGACACGATTTTCCTGCCGCCGCCGCCTGTCGTGGCAAGGCCTCATCCGGATTACACCGCGCCCCGCATCGAGGGACCTCAGAAAGGGGCGGCTGAAGAGATCGTCGCTTCTGTCCGCGCCGGCGGGTTTGCCGCTTCCCTGATTGATGGCGTTACGGGGTCCGGCAAGACGGAAGTGTATTTCGAGGCGATCGCCCAGGCGCTCCGACAAGACAAGCAGGTTCTGATCCTGTTGCCGGAAATCGCACTCACGTCGAGCTTTCTCGATCGGTTCGAGCAGCGGTTCGGAGCAAAGCCTGCCGAATGGCATTCGGATCTTTCCCCCGTATCCGCGAAAAGGTCTGGCGCGGCGTCGTGACGGGCGAGGTGAGGGTGGTTGCCGGGGCCCGTTCGGCTCTGTTCCTGCCGTTCGAGGATCTGGGGCTGATCGTCATCGACGAAGAACACGACCCTGCCTACAAGCAGGAGGACCGCGTCTTCTACAATGCCCGCGACATGGCGGTGGTGCGGGCCCGCATCGGCGATTTCCCGATCGTGCTGGTGTCGGCAACGCCTTCCGTGGAAAGCCAGGTCAACGGGCTCTCCGGGCGCTACACGACGGTCCACCTGCCGACCCGCTTTGGTGATGCAGCACTGCCGGACCTGCATCTCGTCGACATGCGCCGCCATCCGCCGGAACGCGGTGGGTTCCTCTCGCCCATTCTCCTGCGCGGCATGAAGAAGGCGCTGGAGCGCGGCGAGCAGTCGCTGCTGTTTCTGAACCGTCGCGGCTATGCGCCGCTGACGCTCTGCCGTGTCTGCGGCCACCGCTTCCAGTGCCCGCAATGTTCGAGCTGGCTGGTCGAGCATCGCTTCAGAAACCAGATCCAGTGCCATCAGTGCGGCTATCACGAACATACGCCGGAAGCCTGCCCGGAATGCGGGACGTTCGACCACCTCGTCGCCTGCGGGCCGGGCGTGGAGCGGATCGCGGAAGAGGTGGAGAAGCATTTCCCGGAAGCCCGCACCATCGTCATGTCGTCGGACCTGCTCGGCGGCGTGAAGCGGTTGCGGATGGAGCTCGACGCGATCGCCAAGGGCGATGTGGATATCGTGATCGGCACACAGCTGGTGGCGAAGGGCCATAACTTTCCGCTGATGACGCTGGTCGGCATCGTCGATGCGGATCTCGGTCTGTCGAACGGAGACCCGCGGGCGGCCGAGAGGACTTTCCAGCTGCTCAGCCAGGTAACGGGCCGCGCCGGGCGAACGGGGTTGAAGAGCCACGGCCTGATCCAGACCTTCCAGCCGCAGCATCCCGTCATGCAGGCGATCGTCTCCGGTGACGCGGGCGCCTTCTACGAGCGTGAGATCGCTGAGCGCGAGAAGGCGATCCTGCCGCCGTTCGGGCGGCTTGCGTCGCTGATCGTCTCGGCCGATACGCGCGCCGATGCGGAAACCCATGCACGGGGATTGCGCGCGGCCGCACCAAGGGTGACCGGGATTTCCGTGCTTGGTCCAGCTGAAGCGCCGCTCGCGCTGGTACGCGGCCGCCATCGATTCCGGCTTTTGGTGCACGGACGGCGCAATTCCGACATGCAGGCTTTCCTGAAGGCGATGATGTCTGCCGGCCCGAAGGTCCGTGGTACGGTGCAGATCCAGCTCGATATCGATCCTCAGAGTTTTCTCTGATCCTATCTTTGCGAGTTGTTTACCGCTTCCGATAAAATCGCCGCACAAGAACGATTCGAGGATTCCATGGAACTGTATTTCCCCACCGAGACCGGCGAGCAGCTGGCGTTTGTCTGCGCTGCCGCGACGGCTCTCATCGGGCTCCTCATCCTCCTGTTTCCCGGCCCCTGCCTGCGGCTTTCGGCGTTCCGTGTCGGCGATGTCCGGCCGGAGGGTTACGGATCGGTGCGGGCCGCCGGCGCTCAATATGTCGGCCTCGGTGTCGTGCCGATCATCTTTGCCCAGGATTGGTTCTATATGGTGCTCGGCATCGTGCTTGGTCTGGGGGCATTCGGAAGGCTGGTCTCGTTTGCTTTCGATCGTGGCGCAACTGTGAAAAACACGCTGATTTTCCTACTACAAGTTGTCCTTTCAGCCGGCCCGCTCGCCTATGTCTTCGGCTATCTCTGAGCTTTCCAATCAAGAGTGTTCATCTCAGACGCGGTCAATTCCAGCGGTGTCCGACATAAAAACGACTCAAGCTCTAGTCCCAGGGGCGTTTTCCCGCCTCTCCCGTGTTGCGAGTCCCTACATCCTATGCTAGACGGACCGCGAAAGTCGGAAAGGGTGGGGTGGAGGCCTCGCTGGTTCTGATTAAAAATCAAATATTTTCAAGGTCTTGCTGATCCTCTAACATAGGGCACAGCGCTTGGATGGCAATTCAGGGAAACTGTGCCCGTGGCTGACACGTCCCCGCTTATTTCCGGTGTCGCAGAGCGTTACGCTTCTTCGCTTTTTGAGCTCGCGCTCGAAACCGGTTCCATCGATAAAGTCAGCGCCGATCTCGATCGGTTTCAGGCGTTGCTGGATGAGAGCGAAGACCTTCGGCGTCTGGTTGCAAGCCCGGTGTTTTCCGCCCACGATCAGCAGAACGCGGTGACAGCCGTTGCCGAAAAGGCTGGCATCACCGGTGCCGTTCTCAACTTCATCAAGGTCGTTGCCGGAAATCGCCGTCTTTTTGCGCTTCCGGGCATGATCCGTAGCTTCCGTCAAATCGCTGCCGAGCATCGTGGCGAGGTTACCGCAGAGGTAACGTCTGCCCACGCGCTCACCCCAGCGCAGGAAACTGAACTTAAGTCGGCGCTGAAGGGCGTCACCGGCAAGGATGTGACAATCGCCGTTACGATCGATCCGTCGATCCTCGGTGGCCTGATCGTCAAGGTCGGGTCGCGTCAGATCGATACGTCCCTTCGCACCAAACTTTCCACCCTTAAGCTTGCATTGAAAGAGGTCGGCTGATGGATATCCGTGCAGCGGAAATTTCCGCAATTCTCAAGGACCAGATCAAGAACTTCGGCCAGGAAGCCGAAGTCTCTGAAGTCGGCCAGGTTCTGTCCGTCGGTGACGGTATCGCTCGCGTTTACGGCCTCGACAATGTCCAGGCTGGTGAAATGGTCGAGTTCCCGGGCGGTGTCCGCGGTATGGCGCTGAACCTCGAATCCGACAATGTCGGCGTGGTTATCTTCGGCTCCGACCGTAACATCAAGGAAGGCGACACCGTCAAGCGGACCGGCGCCATCGTTGACGTTCCTGTCGGTCCGGAACTGCTCGGCCGCGTCGTTGACGCGCTCGGCAACCCGATCGACGGCAAGGGCCCGATCAACGCGACCCGCCGTTCGCGCGTCGACGTCAAGGCTCCAGGTATCATCCCGCGCAAGTCGGTTCATGAGCCGATGTCGACCGGCCTCAAGGCCATCGATGCTCTGATCCCGGTTGGCCGCGGCCAGCGCGAGCTCGTCATCGGCGACCGTCAGACCGGCAAGACCGCGATCATTCTCGACGCGTTCCTGAACCAGAAGGCCATTCACGAGAACGGCCCGGAAAACGACAAGCTGTTCTGCGTGTACGTGGCCATCGGCCAGAAGCGCTCGACGGTTGCCCAGTTCGTCAAGGTTCTCGAAGAACGCGGCGCACTGCCATACTCGATCATCGTCGCTGCGACGGCTTCCGACGCTGCTCCTATGCAGTATCTTGCTCCGTTCGCCGGTTGCGCGATGGGCGAATACTTCCGCGACAACGGTCAGCACGCGCTGATCGCTTATGACGACCTTTCCAAGCAGGCCGTCGCTTATCGTCAGATGTCCCTGCTGCTGCGTCGTCCTCCGGGCCGCGAAGCTTACCCGGGCGACGTCTTCTATCTGCACTCGCGTCTTCTCGAGCGCGCTGCCAAGCTCTCCGACGAGCGTGGCGCCGGTTCGCTGACGGCTCTGCCTGTCATCGAAACCCAGGGTAACGACGTTTCGGCGTTTATTCCGACCAACGTGATCTCGATCACCGACGGTCAGATCTTCCTTGAAACCGACCTGTTCTACCAGGGTATCCGTCCGGCCGTGAACGTCGGTCTGTCGGTGTCCCGCGTTGGCTCGGCCGCGCAGATCAAGGCGATGAAGCAGGTTGCCGGCTCGATCAAGGGCGAGCTTGCCCAGTATCGTGAAATGGCTGCGTTCGCGCAGTTCGGCTCCGACCTCGACGCCTCGACACAGCGCCTGCTGAACCGCGGTGCACGCCTGACCGAACTTCTGAAGCAGCCGCAGTTCTCGCCGCTGAAGACCGAAGAACAGGTTGCGGTGATCTTTGCTGGCGTCAACGGCTACCTCGACAAGATCGCGGTTTCCGATGTCGGCAAGTTCGAGCAGGGTCTGCTTTCCTACCTTCGTTCCGAAGGCAAGGCGGTTCTCGAAACGATCCGCAGCGAGAAGCAGGTTTCCGACGACACGAAGGCAAAGCTCAAGGCAGCTCTCGACAGCTTCGCCAAGTCTTTCGCCTAAAACGGATCTAGATCGAGGACCGATAACGGATGCCTTCACTTAAGGATCTGAAAAACCGGATCGCCTCCGTCAAGGCGACGCAGAAGATCACCAGGGCGATGAAAATGGTCGCCGCTGCGAAACTGCGCCGTGCACAGGAGGCGGCCGAGGCTGCCCGTCCTTATGCGGAGCGTATGACCAAAGTATTGGCCAGCCTTACGGCTGCCAATGCCGGCAATGCCGAAGCACCGCTTCTCTTGTCCGGGACTGGCAAGGATCAGGTTCATCTCCTGATCGTTGCGACCGGCGAGCGTGGTCTGGCGGGGGGCTTCAACTCCTCGATCGTCCGTCTGGCACGCGAACATGCGCTGAAGCTGATTGCACAGGGCAAGACGGTGAAGATCCTGACCGTCGGCCGCAAGGGCAACGACGTGCTTCGCCGTACGTTCAAGGACAACATCGTCCACTATGTGACCTTCCGCGAAGTCAAGCAGCTTGGTTTCGTCCAGGCCGACGAAGTGGCCCACAAGGTGCTCGAGCTGTTCAACGCCGGTGAATTCGACGTTGCGACGCTGTTCTTTGCGCGCTTCCAGTCGGTTATCGCACAGGTGGCAACTGCCCAGCAGATCATCCCCGCAAAGTTCGACGTTCGGGATGCAGCACAGCCGGATGCCGGTTCTGCCGCACTCTACGAATACGAGCCGAGTGAACAGGAAATCCTGGAAGACCTGCTGCCGAAGAACATCGCAGTGCAGATCTTCCGTGCACTTCTTGAAAACAACGCTTCCTTCTATGGCGCGCAGATGTCTGCAATGGACAACGCGACGCGCAATGCCGGTGACATGATCAACAAGCTGACGCTCTCCTACAACCGTCAGCGCCAGGCACAGATCACCAAGGAACTCATCGAAATCATTTCGGGCGCGGAAGCGCTCTGAGGTAAAGAAAGAGGGTAATAATCATGGCTACCGCAACGGGCACGTCCCTCGGCAAAGTGACCCAGGTTATCGGCGCTGTCGTCGACGTGGCGTTCGACGGCGAACTGCCGGCGATCCTCAACGCGCTTGAAACAGAGAACAACGGCAACCGCCTCGTTCTCGAAGTCGCGCAGCATCTTGGTGAAAACCAGGTTCGCACCATCGCCATGGACTCGACCGAAGGTCTTGTTCGCGGTCAGCGCGTTACCGATACCGGCGCTCCGATCACCGTTCCGGTTGGTCCTGAGACGCTCGGCCGCATCATGAACGTCATCGGCGAGCCGGTCGACGAAGCTGGTCCGCTGATCACGTCGGGCAAGCGCTCCATCCACCAGGAAGCACCGTCCTACGTCGAGCAGTCGACCGAAGGCCAGATCCTGGTAACCGGCATCAAGGTCGTCGATCTGCTGGCTCCCTATTCCAAGGGCGGTAAGGTCGGCCTGTTCGGCGGCGCCGGCGTTGGCAAGACCGTTCTCATCATGGAACTGATCAACAACGTCGCCAAGGCGCATGGTGGTTACTCGGTATTTGCTGGCGTGGGTGAACGCACCCGCGAAGGCAACGACCTTTACCACGAAATGATCGAATCCGGCGTGAACAAGCACGGCGGCGGCGAAGGCTCGAAGGCAGCTCTCGTTTACGGCCAGATGAACGAACCGCCGGGCGCCCGCGCTCGCGTCGCTCTGACGGGTCTGACGATCGCTGAAGACTTCCGCGACAAGGGCCAGGACGTTCTGTTCTTCGTCGACAACATCTTCCGCTTTACCCAGGCAGGTTCCGAAGTGTCGGCTCTTCTCGGCCGTATTCCTTCGGCCGTTGGTTATCAGCCGACGCTTGCGACCGACATGGGTCAGATGCAGGAACGCATCACCACCACGACCAAGGGTTCGATCACCTCGGTTCAGGCCATCTACGTTCCCGCCGACGACTTGACCGACCCGGCTCCTGCAACCTCGTTCGCCCACTTGGACGCAACGACGGTTCTGTCGCGCTCGATCGCTGAAAAGGGTATCTACCCGGCTGTGGATCCGCTCGACTCGACCTCGCGCATGCTCGACCCGCTGGTTGTCGGCGAAGAGCACTACGAGATCGCTCGTAAGGTTCAGACGACGCTTCAGCGCTACAAGGCTCTGCAGGACATCATCGCCATCCTCGGCATGGACGAACTGTCCGAAGAGGACAAGATGACCGTTCAGCGCGCCCGCAAGATCGAGCGCTTCCTGTCGCAGCCATTCTTCGTCGCCGAAGTCTTCACCGGTGCGCCGGGCAAGCTGGTCGCTCTCGAAGACACGATCAAGGGCTTCAAGGGCCTCGTTGCCGGCGAATACGATCACCTGCCGGAAGCTGCCTTCTACATGGTCGGCTCGATCGAAGAAGCGATTGAAAAGGCCAAGAAGCTTTCCGAAGCTGCTTGATCCTATAAGACGGCGCGCGGGACATGATCCGGCGCGCCATTCCTGCTTGAAACACTCGAGGGAAGTGGACCTTGATGGCCGACGCTTTCAAATTTGAACTGGTATCGCCCGAGCGCCTGCTCGTGTCGGAGAATGTCTCCGAAGTGGTGATCCCGGCAACGCTTGGCGAAATGACGGTGCTTGCCAACCATGCGCCGACGATGACGACGATCAAGCCGGGCGTCGTGTCCGTGAAGCTTGCCTCGGGTCAGGTCACCAAATACGTCGTTTTCGGTGGTTTTGCCGATATCGTTCAGGACAGTTGCACGCTGCTCGCGGAATCCGCTGTGCCGGTCACCGAACTGAACCAGGACACGCTGCAGAAGCGCATCGATGCAACCCAGGCTGCCATCGACAACGCCAACAGCGACGAGCACAAGACGAAGCTCGAACAGTTCCTGTCCGAACTGACGCATCTGAACGGCATCGTCGTTCCGGCCTGATTTTTCAGAGTTAGCTATAATTTACGAAGGGCGGTCCATCGGGCCGCCTTTCGCGTTTTAGCGCTTTCGGTGCCTATGGGTTTCCGAGGAGGTGCTGGTGGAGGCGAGCGGCGCCCGGTGTGAGCGAGCGGTAGCGCGGCATGCCGAGATAGTAGCCGTAGCCCGTATCGAGCTGAGCCGTGCCAAGTTCCACCAGTGATCCGGATGCGAGCTCCTCGGCAATCAATCCCCTGCTGCCAAGCGTCACGCCCTCGCCGCGCAGGGCTGCATCGATCGCCAGCGAATAGGTCGAGAAGGACAGGCGCGGCTTGATCGCGGCCTTCGGTGGCTTCGGCAATCGCGCGAACCATTGCCTGAGCGAGATCCAGTGGGCGTTGGCCCGCTCGTAATCGATCAGGTCGAGCTGGGTCATGGCGTCTGCGGTGAGCGAGGCTGCATCCAGCGCACGTCTTTCCACATAGGCGAGGGAGGCGACGGGGACGAGGCTTTCCCGGATCAACAAAGTGAGGTTCCACCGCGGGTGTTCGCCGGCGGCATAGAGGATGACGAGGTCGTTCGCCTCCGAGGCCAGTTCCGACGGCACGTCGGTTGTGAGCAAACGCACGGAAACAGAAGGGCTCTCATTGTCGAAATCCTTCAGGCGCTTGCCGAGCCACAGATGCGAGACCGAGCTGCTGGCGGCGATCGAGATGGTTTCGCGGCCTCCGCCCCGGAACGGCTCCAGACTTTCCTCCAGATATTCCAGCGTGGCGCGCACCCTTTGGGCAAGCCGGTCTCCCTCCGATGTCAGGCTGAGATTGCGGCCGCGCCGCGTGAAGAGTTTTGCGCCGAGTTGGTCTTCCAGCCCCTGGATACGCCGGCTGACGGCGGCCTGGGTGATATGAAGCTCACGACCGGCGCGGGAGAAATTCATGAGCCGGCAGGCGGCATCGAAGACGCGGAAGGCTTCCAGCGGAATTCTGTCCAGCATCGACGTCTCCATGATCTGAAGTCATCATTAAGCCTGAAAAACCGATGGATTTGAAGATGTGAAATTGTGTTGCACACTCACGGCTAGCGATCCTGTCAGGGTGTTTCCGTCATGCAGTTTCAGACGTCATCAGTACCAGATATCCGCTTCGGCTCCGGCCTGTTTGGCGATCTCGCCTCCGCGGCCAAGGGCTTCGAAGACGTGGCGATCGCAACCGTGGTCATGGACGGGTTTCTGGCGTCGACAGGTCTCGCCGCAGCACTTGCGGATGAGTTGGTCGCCGCCGGGATCGAGCCGCGACTCTATTGCGATTTCTCGGGCGAACCCAAACTCGCGCATCTTCGCGCGGCAAGTGAACTCGCAAAGGGTTCCGATCTTGTCATCGGTATCGGCGGTGGATCGGCGCTGGATATCGCCAAGATTGCTGCCTGCTGCGCCGCGTCCGGCGAGGACCCGATGCATTATGCGCTGGCCGCCAATCCGCTTCCACGCAACCCCCTGAAGAAGATCATGGTGCCGACGACGGCGGGCACCGGCTCGGAAACGTCTGCGACCAATATCTTTGCTGGGCCGGAAGGCAAGAAGCTGTGGATCTGGGGAGGGGAGACCAAGGCTGATCTCGTCATCCTCGACCCGGAGCTCACCATTTCGCTTCCGCCGCACCTGACGGCGTGGTGCGGCCTGGATGCCTTTATTCACGCTTTCGAGGCGGCAACGAACCGCAACACCCATGCCGGCGCGAAACTCTATGCCCATGAGGCCATGCGGCTTGTGGCAGGCTCGCTGGAAACGGCCGTCAAGGCTCCTGATAATCTCGATGCGCGCGGCAAGGTGCTGCTGGGCTCCTGCTATGCCGGTATCGCGATCGACAACTGCGGCACGGCTATCGCCCACAATATCAGTCATGCGCTGGCCGGGCTTGCGCCGGTTCATCACGGGCTTGCCACAGCGCTCGGCTTCGAGGCGACGCTTTCTTGGCTGTGCGATGTCGACACGCCGGACCTGAACGACGCGTCCCGTGCGCTGGGTCTTGCCGATGCGCAGGCGCTGCCCGGGTTCGTTTCCGACCTCATGGATCGCTGCGGAGTGCAGCGCTCGCTGCCGAAGGCGTTCGAGGCCTTTTCGGGTGCAGACCTTGCCGCCGAAATGCGGGCGGCGGAAAACCAGCCGATGCGGCGCTCGACCGTTCGCGACGTTTCCGATGCCGACATCGATACCTTCGCGGACACGATCATGGCGTTGCCGAAGACGCTTTAGGAACAGGGACACTCCGATGACCACGACCTATACCCGCGACTATTGGGAAAGCGCGCTTTCTACGCTCAAAACAGAAGGCCGTCTCTTCATCGAGGGCGATTACCGGCCGGCGCTATCAGGCGAGACGTTCACCCGTCCGCGCCCGATGGATGGCAAGCCGGGCGTGGCACTCGCGCGCGGCGTCGGCGCGGATATCGATGCGGCGGTCGCTTCGGCCCGCGCTGCCTTCGAAAGCGGTGTGTGGCGCAAACGAGAGCCGCTTGAGAAAAAGAAGATCATGCTTCGATGGGCGGACCTCATTCGGGCCCATGCCGAAGAGCTTGCGATGCTGGAAACGCTCGATGTCGGCAAGCCGGTGCTCGCTTCGCTCAATGTCGATGTGCGGCTGTGCGCCGATGGCATCCAGTATTACGGCGAAATGATCGACAAGCAGTATGACGAGATCGCACCGACCGGGCCGAATGCCCGGGCACTGGTGCGAAAGGTGCCGCTTGGTGTCATCGGGGTCATCACGCCTTGGAACTACCCGATGATCATCGATGCCTGGAAGCTCGGCCCTGCGATTGCGGCCGGCAATAGCGTCGTCCTCAAGCCGGCCGAACAGTCGTCGCTCTCGGCGCTTAGGCTTGCGGCACTGGCGGTGGAAGCCGGTCTTCCGGCCGGCGTGTTCAACGTCGTCACCGGTTACGGCGAAGAGGCGGGCAAGCCGCTGGCGCTGCATATGGATGTGGACATGATTGCCTTCACCGGTTCGACGGAAGTCGGCAAGCTGATCATGGGCTATGCCGCCCAATCCAACGTCAAGCGCGTGGCCCTGGAGCTTGGCGGCAAGTCCCCCATCGTCGTGTTCGAGGATGCAGACCTTGATGCCGCCGCCTCTGCCGCCGCCTGGGGCTGCTTCTACAATGCCGGCGAAACCTGCCATGCCTCGACCCGCCTTCTGGTGCAGCGCTCGGTTCAGGAGAAGCTGATTGCCAAGATCGAGGCGGTGACGGCAAGCGACATCGCGCTCGCGCATCCGTTCGAGCCTTCCTCCCAGATCGGCGCCCTGATCGACGAAGCGCATATGGAAAAAGTACTCGGCATGATCGCTGCCGGCAAGACGGAGGGTGCCAAACGTGTCTTCGGAGCCGAGCGGGTGCTTTCCGAAACGGGGGGCTTCTACATCTCGCCCGGCGTCTTTATCGACATGACCAACGACATGAGCCTGGCGCGGCAGGAAATATTCGGCCCGGTGCTTGCCGTCATCCCCTTCGATACGGAGGAGGAGGCGCTGCGGCTTGCCAATGATACGATCTATGGTCTGGCTGGCGCGGTGTTTACCAAAGACATGGACCGCGCCCACCGCGTTTCGGAAGCGATCCATGCGGGCACCGTGTGGATCAACACCTATGACATGGCGAATTTCTCGACGCCGTTCGGTGGGTTCAAGCAATCCGGTTTCGGACGCGACCGTTCGGTGCATGCGATCGACAAATACTGCGACTACAAGACCATCTGGCAGCAGTTCGGGTGAAAATCTCGCCTCCTGATGACGGGAGGCCGTTCATACATAGCAAAGGCCCCTCTGGCCTGCCGGCCATCTCCCCCACAAGGGGGAGATACAGTGCGGCACTCGCTCACTTGGAATTGATCCTCGGGGGTGCCGCGGGGTTAAAGCCCTCCTTTTGTGGGGAGGGTGGGGAGGGGTCTTCGTCAGTCCGGCAACATCAGCGGAGGAAAGCCATGAGCCGTATCGCATCGATCGAGATCACCCATCATCGCCTGCCGCTCGATCCAGCCTTCAAGGCGAGCTGGGATGGCAGGCCGCGGCATCATTTCGACGCCACGATCGTGCGCGTCAGGGACGATGAGGGCCGGGAGGGGATCGGCTCGGGCGACCTGATGAAGGGTTTCAAGGGTCACGAGGACCTGTTCATCGGCCAGGACCCACGTCATCTGGAGCGGCACTACGAGGTGCTCTCACATATCAACTTTCACTATGGCCGATGCTGGCCGCTGGATCTGGCGCTTTGGGATCTGTCGGGCAAGATCAATGGAGAGCCCGTCTGGCGCATGCTCGGAGGCCGCTCGGACAAGGTGCGTCTCTACGCATCCTCGGGCGTGCTGCGCGATCCCCAGGCGATGGCGGATCAGGCGGAGCGTTATGTCGAGGAAGGCTTCCCGGCCATGAAGGTGCGCTTCTCGTCCTCTGCCGGCGGACGGTCGAGCTGGCGGGATGACATCAAGGCGCTGGGAGCGATCCGTGCCCGCGTCGGCGATCGCCTGGAACTGATGGTCGACTGCAATCAGGGCTGGCGCATGCCCTGGGATACGACACTGCCATGGACGTTCAAGGATGCACTTGCGGTTGCGAAGGAACTGGAAAGGCTCGACATCTACTGGATGGAAGAACCGCTGTTCCGGTCCGACCGCAAGGGCATGCGAGCGTTGAAGGAGGCGACGTCGGTGAGGATCGCGGGCGGCGAGATGACCCGCGAGCTCTCGGAATTCCGCGATATCATCGAGGAGCGTGCGTTCGACGTGATCCAGCCGGATGTTGCGCTGGTGGGCGGCATTACCGGCTGCCGGCGGCTCGTCTATCAGGCGCGGGAGGCGGGGGTGACGTTTACGCCGCACAGCTGGACCAACGGAATCGGCGTGCTTGCCAACGCGCATCTGACTGCCGGCGTGGGGGATGCGCCTTTCCTCGAATACCCTTACGACAATCCGGAATGGAGCGAGGCGCGGCGGGATTATCCGATGGCTTCGCCTCTCAAGCACAGCCGCGGCTGGCTGGAACTGGGCGACGCGCCGGGTCTCGGCATCTTGCTGGAAGAGGATCGTCTCGCGTCAACCCGGATTGCCTGATCCCAGGCCGTCTGCACCCTGAGTTCGCAGAGCCTGCGGTCTACCAGCGTCGACCAACGAAGAGGTGATTGACGACGCCGAAATCTCCTGCGCATTCGATTTCTTTTGCCGCTATAAGTTGCCGGCAGAGTGATTTGATAGGATGTGGCGCCGGAAGTTCCGGCAATTCAGAGCCATATCGTGTGGGAGCGGGCTTTGATCGACAAGCTGGAATTCTTCATTGCGCTGGCACGGGAAGGCCATTTCGGTCGCGCGGCCGAGGAATGCGGCATTGCCCAGCCTTCCCTGTCGGCGGCGATCCGGCACCTCGAAGACAGTCTCGGCGTCCAGCTCGTGGTGCGCGGGTCGCGCTATCAGGGCCTGACGCCCGAGGGACAGCGCGTGCTGGAATGGGCAAAACGCATTGTAGGCGACGCCCGCACGATGCGCGAGGAAATGCGCGCCGCGCGCAAGGGGCTTGCGGGCCACATCCGTCTTGCCGTCATCCCGACGGCGCTTGCCATGGTGCCCAGCCTGACGGGGCCTTTCCAGACCCGGTATCCGGATGTGACGTTCTCGGTCGTGTCTCGCACATCGCTGCAGATCCTGACGCAGCTCGACAATTTCGAGATCGATGCGGGCATTACCTATCTCGACAACGAGCCGCTCGGTCGTGTCGTCAGCATTCCGCTCTATTCAGAAAGCTACAATCTCGTCACGGCCGACGGCACGCCTCTTTCCGACCGTAAACAGGTGACCTGGACCGAAATGGCCGGGTTGCAGCTCTGCCTTTTGACGCCGGATATGCAGAACCGCCGGATTATAAGCCAGCACCTCGCGGAAGCCGGCGTGACGGCGAGGCCGATGCTTGAATCCAATTCGATGGTCACGCTGCTGGCGCATGTCGGTACCGGTCGCTGGGCCAGCATCATGCCGCAGAACGTGGCCGAGTCCTTCGGTTTCTCGCAGAATATCCGCACCATTCCGATCGTGGAGCCGCATGTCAGCCATACGGTTGGTCTTGTCGCTCCGCATCGCGAACCCAATACGCCACTGGTTTCAGCGCTGCTCCACGAGGCGCGCCTGCTCGGAAAGTCCTGATGTCCACGTTGAATGATGAACACAAGGGCGGCATCGCGCCGACCGTTTCGCTGGCTGAAACGTCCTATCGCGATGGGCTCGTCAAGGAAACGAGCCGGTTCGTACCCGAAGAGGTGCCGATCGCCTTTTCCTACGGTGGCTCAACCCAGGCGGTGATGATGGGCACGCCTGCCGATCTCGAGGACTTCGCGGCCGGTTTCACGCTGACGGAAGGCATCATTGCTTCCATCGCCGAGATTGAAGGGATCGAGGTGCTCCAGGAGGGCGACGGTCTCGATGTTCAGGTCACGCTTGCCGAAGACAAGGAAGATGCTCTGCGCGCCAGACGACGCCATATGGCAGGACCCGTCGGCTGCGGCCTTTGCGGCATCGAATCGATCGAGCAGGCGATGCGTCCGGTGCCTGATGTCTCCGGTGTCGACATGCTTCTGTCAGCCGCTGACATTGCGCGTGCCAGCAACGCGCTCAATTCCGCCCAGCCGTTGCATGCCCAGACTCGCGCGGTTCACGGAGCCGGTTTCTACGTCCTCGGCGAGGGACTGGTTGCGGTGCGCGAGGATGTCGGTCGGCACAATGCGCTCGACAAGCTTGCGGGCGCCGTGATGCGCGCAGGCCGCACGGGCGCCGAAGGCGTCGTCGTCGTTACCAGCCGCATCTCGGTAGAAATGGTGCAGAAGGCCGCCATTCTCGGTGCCCCAGTCTTGATCGCCATATCGGCGCCGACGGCACTGGCCATCCGCACGGCGGACGCCGCAGGCATGACCCTTGTCGCACTCTCACGCGGCGAGGATTTTGAGATCTTCACGCATCCGCACCGGATCCGTTTCGAGTAAGCCGAGGTTGCCTGAACGCCGCCCCGGCTGCTCTTGAGGGTGTGTCTCAGAAATCTTCCCAGCCACCGGCGGTTTTCAGATTGCCTTGAACCATGCGCAGCGGCGCCACGTTGGCTGCTGCCGGCGTATAGTTCGACTCCGGCCTGCGGACCTGTGAGGTGACGGAGCCGATATCGAATTGGCTGAGCAGAGCCTTCAGGCTATCGGCCTCGTTGGCCAGTGAATAGCTGGCAGCGGTGGTTTCCTCCACCATCGCGGCGTTCTTCTGGGTCGCCTGGTCCATGTGATTGACCGCGCTGCTGATCTCTCGCAGGCTGGTTGCCTGTTCGCGGGATGCCTCGACGATCGCGCCGACATTTTCATGGATGCTTGCCACCTGCACGAGGATTTCCTGCAGTGATCGGCCGGTACGCCCGACCAGTTCGACACCGCTGGAGACCTGATGTGCCGAGGTGTTGATCAGAGTCTTGATTTCCTTGGCGGCCTTGGCCGAACGCTGAGCGAGTTCGCGCACTTCCTGAGCAACCACGGCAAATCCCTTGCCCGCTTCACCCGCGCGCGCCGCCTCGACACCGGCGTTCAGGGCTAGGAGGTTGGTCTGGAAGGCGATGTCGTCGATTACACCGATAATGTTGTTGATCTCGTTCGACGATGCGGCGATCTCGTCCATCGCCGAAATGGCACTGCGCACGACAAGGCCGGATTGCTCGGCATTTTCCTTGGTGGCCCTGACCTGCTTGCCGGCCTCGTCGGCGCGGCTGCTGGAATCGGTGACGGTGCGCGTCACTTCCTCAAGGGCTGCTGCGGCCTGCTCAAGTGCGGCTGCCGCCTGCTCGGTGCGCTTTGCGAGCTCTCCAGATGCGTCACGGACTTCGGTTGAAGCCGCGGCAATACCGGCTGCATTCTGCGCCACGGTGCGCATGGCATCGGTCAGCTTGGCGGCGACCTCGTTGAAGTCGCTTCGGGTGGTTTCCATGCTCGGCACGAAGGGCGTATCGAGTGCCTGGTCAAGCTTGCCGTCCGCGAGATTGCGCAGGCCTTTGCTCAGCATGCCGATTGCGTTCATGCGCGGCGTCACGTCGGTTGCAAACTTGACGACCTTCGTGACCTTACCGTTGAGATCGCGGATCGGGTTATAGGCGGCCTGGATCCAGATCTCGCGGCCACCCCTTCCGTAGCGGACAAACTCGTCGGCGACGAACTCGCCTTCCGACAGCTTCTTCCAGAATTCCGCATAGGCAGGTGACGCCGCATAGCCGGGCTCGCAGAACATCCGGTGGTGGCGTCCCTTGATCTCGGCCAGATCGTAGCCGACAGCGTTGCAGAGGTTTTCGTTGGCGTCGAGGATTTCGCCCTGTGGTGTGAATTCGATGACTGCCTGCGACCGGCTGATTGCCGAAAGCTTGCTCGCGTCGTCGGCTGCCTTCAGCTTCGTGGCCGTGATGTCGGTCGCGAACTTGATGACCTTGTATGGTTTGCCGTTGCGCATGACCGGGTTGTAGGAGGCCTGGATCCAGATTTCCCCGCCTGATTTGGTGATACGCTTGTACTCCCGCGCCTCGAACTTGCCGGCAGCGAGGTCTTTCCAGAAAGAGCGGTATTCGTCGGACGCAACGAAAGCGGGCTCGCAGAACATGCGGTGATGCTTGCCTTTTATTTCTGCGAGCGTGTACCCCAGCGCCTGGCAGAAATTCTCGTTGGCATCCAGGATGGTGCCGGTCAGATCAAATTCAATAACGGCCTGCGAACGCGATATGGCGTCGAAGATCCGCGCCACATCCCCGGCTTTACCCAATCCCAGCATGATGATCCCCTTGCCGCGCCGCGTCGGACACTTGGCTGCGTACTTTTGACGCCTTTTCCCAACAGCGGGATGGTCGTCGCCCCGGGATAATATTAGAAAGCATAAATATTAAAAAGTGATGGATGAAAACGGATTGTGAGCAAGTATTACGAAGCAAACGACAAAGGCCGCATGACTTAGTCATGCGGCCTTTGTTCAAATCGCGGAGATGGTTTAGGCAGCGAGTTCTTCTACTTCGGTGCCCTTGAACATCTTTGACAGGTTGAGGAAGCAGATCATGCCGTTTTCGTTGGCGATGATGCCTTCCGAGAACGACTTGTCGAACGAAGCGGAGACTTCCGGAACCGGCTGAACCGTGTTTGCGGGAATGGTCAGGATGTCGGACACGCGATCGACCAGCATGCCGATGACCATGTTATGCACCTCGGCGACCACAATCGCGCTCCGCTCGTTTGCGACAGTGCTCTTCATGCCCAGCTTGAAGGCCAGATCGATGATCGGGATGACGGATCCGCGCAGGTTCATGACGCCGATGACGTCGGCCGGTGCATGCGGGAGCGGTGTCGACGGGGCCCAACCGCGGATTTCGCGGATGGTGGTGGTCTTCACGCAGAACTCCTGATCGTGAAGGCGGAAGGCGATGATCTCAAGCGTATCGCCACTGTAAGTCTTCGAGTTGATCGTCGCGGACATCAAAGTTCTTCCCGGTTCGTGCAGGCCTTTACGGCGACAGCGGCAGGTCCGGTTCAAGGCTTTCAGCTGGCGCTGCTGACCTTTCCGCAACGGTGCTGCAAACCGTATGGCAAGTTTCAATTCGCTAACTGTATGCGAAGAGTATTTCGCAATTCTAAACTTGCTCACCAGTTCGCTAATGTTCTGGCATGTCTCCGCAGGCAGGGCAGCTCTTGCTGCGCCCGGTTGCCGGCCACGTTCAGGGCAGTCGGATGTTTCCCGTCTGGTGGGCTGTGGGTGGCTCTACGTCACCTGGTCAGTATTCTTTTTCGTAGAATACGCCTGCGGTGCCGCCTTCGCTGCCGGCGCCGGCCTTCAGCTTGACGCCACGCCCGACATCCAGATTGATGGTGGCCTGAGCGCCGTTCTGGCCGCCCTGCTCGACCTGGAAGTAGGTGCGCTTGTTGATGTAGCGCCCCACCGATACCGTCGTCTGGCCCGTATCGTCTGTGCTGATGTCGAGGTCATCGACGCCGAGGTTGCTGCGCAGCTTTTCGAGCAGCGACGTCGAGCCCCCGCCGGCAAGCTGGGTCACGGCATCGGCCAGCTGTGCAATCTGCAGCGGCGACAGACGCGACATCGATTGGTTGAAGATCAGTCGTGCCAGAACCTCGTCCTGCGGCAGGGCAGGGGCGGAGGAGAAGGAAATCGTCGGATCGTTGGCAACGCCGGTAATGTTCACCGTGATCGTCGTCTGGCCGGAGCTCGTGTTGGCTTCCATGTCGAGGATCGGTACCAGACCGCCGCCGAAGGTGATCTTGCCTTCGGTAAAGTCCAGCCGCTTTGAGAGGATGACAATGCGGCCTCTACGCATGTCGAAGCCACCGGAAATGACAGGGGTGACTGCGTCGCCCCTGATCGTCAGGTCGCCGCCGAGCTCGGCGTCGATACCGCGGCCTCGCACGAAGATACCGTTTGGTGCCAGGATCTGCAGGTCGAGTGCGATCGGCTCGCTGGCACCCTTTGCGCTTTTCGGCCGGATTTCCTCCATCTGGCGCACAACGTCGCGTGGGGCGTTGCGGTGGCGGATATCGATCGATGACAGTGATGACGGAAGCCGGGCCGGCACGGTGATTGCAGCCTTGGTCAGCGACACCTTGCCCTTCAGCGCCGGGCCCGACAGCAGCGGGCCGTTGATCGTGAGATCTCCGTCAGCGGTGACCGCAAACAGGTTTCCGTCCGCATAGCTCGCCTTGTTGAGGACGATGCGCAGATCGGCCGGAAAGCCCTCGGTCGTCTCTACAGAGCCTGTCACGGCGACGGTGCCGCCGCTTGCAAGCGTTCCGCCCAGCCGCTCGATCGTGGCGCGGGTGCCGTCGAGCCGAACGTTGAGAGCGAGATTGTTGATGGCGAGATTGCGCCTGGCATCGACGAACTTCGCCCCTGAGGAGGTGACGCTGCCCGAGAGAAGCGGTGCCTTGGCCGTTCCGCGAATGCCGAGATCGACATTGCCGGTGCCTGTCAGCACGAAGCCCTGGGCGGCAAGTTGGCCCGCGAGTATGGAAAACGGAAAGCGCCCATCGAATTTAAGGTTCAGCGCCTTGTCGCCTTCGAGCGAGACAGCGCCGCCACCGGTGAGCGAAATACCGCCGCCGCCGGTGAGACCGAGGTCGACGGTTACGCGCGTACCCTCATAGGTACCCTTGGCAGTCACATCCACCGAAGCAACGCCTGCGGATGTCGACTGGCTGACGGAGGCGTTCGCCCAACGCAGATCGTAACGAACGGCCGGCGCCTGGGGACTTCCGGTTGCCACCACGGTCCCGGAGATCGCGCCTTTTGCGCCGAGGCCCGGTACGAAGGCATTTGCGAGACTGGCCGGGACAGATCTGGCCCTGGCATTGATGTCGAGCGCCGGCGCGCCGTCGGCGTTGAGGATCACGCGTCCGTCGGCGGTCAGTTCCAGACCATCGGATCCCGTGAGACGGGTGCGGTCTAGTGTGACTGTACGGTCGGCGAAGCTTCCGGCAGCCTGGAGTCGAAAGGGTGCGATGCCAGCGTCGCGCATCTGGCGAAGCTGTGCATCACTCCATTCCAAATCATATTTGATCGCCGGGGCAGAGGTCGTGCCCGTTGCATTGATCGTGCCGGAAATGACGCCGGCTGCATTGATCGAAGGTACGAACGTGTTGATCAGGCTGGCCGGCAGGGACGTGATCTTGGCGGAAAGATCAAGCGCCGTGCCGGCGGTCCCGTTCAGAGACAGACGGCCGTTGCCGGTGGCAATGGTAAAGTCGGTAAACCGCGCGTTGCCGTTCTCGACGACGATCCGGGTTGGGGCAGCGAGGCGCACGGGGATCTTGCGTGGCGTCGCATTGAAGCTGTTGATCTCGACAGCAAGCCCGTCCGCGGTCTGGATCGCGCCGGCACCCTCGAGTGGCGCATTGTCGTAGGTCGCGGACAGCTTGAAGTCCGTCGTCGTACCACCGTGGGTGATACCCAACTGCATGTTATCGATGACGTTGGTGCCGCTGCCGATGCGCGCCGCACTGATCGAACCGGCAGCCGCAATCGCCTTCAGGTCCGGGATCGTCAGGTCGACCTTGGGTTGGGCGATCTCGATAGCACCTCGCTTCAGCAAGGAACCTTCGGCCTTCACGACAGCGCTCGCCTTGCCGTCGACATTGGCAAAGGTCGCCGAACCGCGCAGGTCGCCTTGCGCCTGCTGGGCTGCGAGTGCGGCAAGAAGTGCCACATCGGGGAAGTTGAAGGTGACTTCGCCGGTGGGAAGGAATTCCGGCGAGAAGGTCAGTGCGCCGTTCAGGCGGTTCGGGCCGATTTCGGCGACGATATTGGGGGCAGACGTCTGGCCGTTCGCCGACTGCACATCGGCATTGATGCGGATCGGCTGGCTGTCCAGAGTGCCCTTGGCGACGATCGTGCCCTGCGGCGCCTGTGGATTGGCGGTGCCATTGATCGTGAAGCTCAGATCTTCGAGCTTGCGGCCTACGAGCCTTGCCTCGGCGGAGTTGACGACGGCCTTGACGGCCAGTGCCGTGGTGGGGCCGCTGGTGGTGATGTCAAAGCCTGCGGCGCCTTCGGCGTCCGGCAGCCAGCGCTTGATGTCCGGAAGGCGTCCGGCAAGGTGGCTGACCAGCGTGCCGTTCTCATAGAGCACGTTGCCGCGGGCTTCGAGTGCGTTCGATTTCAGCGTGACGTTTTCCAGGCTGATGCGGTTTGCCGAGGAGGCGTCGACATAGCCTTCGGCGGCAATTGCGCCCTCAAACTTCGGTGCCAGCGACGGCGGCAGGACCGAGGCATTGGTCGAAATGCGGAAATTGCCGGTGACTGTCTGCTTCGACGTATCGAATGCGCCGCTGACCGTACCGCTGATGCCGGCGCTTTCGAGCGTCGCTGCATCCAGGCCGATGGCCGGTGGTGCCAGCCGAAGTGGTGCGTCGAGCGTCAGCGGCCCGCGGATCACACGGTTGAGGTCGGGATTGACGAAGCTCATCTGACCAATCGTGAGGCGGCTGCGGATGCTGCCGGCCCGTTGGATGAGGTCGAGATCCTCGCTTTCAGCCTGTAGCCGCACCTGGCCGAACCGGCCTTGCGGAAGCTCTGCGGAATTCAGCGCTGCCGTCGCATTGAAACGAGCAGAGGCTGCGGCGCCGGTTAGGGTGAAATTGATCGTATCAATGGAGAAGCGGCTCTCCTGGCCGTTGATCGGCCACGCGATCGAGACCGGGCCCTTGGTGCCGGAAACGCCGGCCGTCAGGCTGTTGTCGCCGTTCGGGTCCCATGCGCCCTTGGCGGTAATCTTAACGGCGCCGGAGGTTAGGTCGCCGCGCTGGATGTCGACGCGACCCGAAGGCGCGTAGATGGCGGCGACATTGATGTCCGTTGTACCTTCGACCAGCGACCGGAAGGCTGGCGGCATCAGCGTTGCAAGCTGGCCACCACCGATGATTTCCACGCGGTGGGCGCCGTTGTCGACCAGGACATGTTTGCCGTCCACGGAGATGACAGGTGCGCCATCGACATTGCCGACGAGACGGCCGGCCCAGTTCGAGAGAGGTCCTTCGCCATCCAGCCCCAATGCGACGGCAGGAGCGCCGGGAAGGCGCAACAGGCGGGCGAGCAGTCCGCCCTGCGGTTCGGAGACCGAGGCCTTCAGCTGCAGGCGGTTTTCCGACGGTGCGTAGACGATATCTGCGGATGCCTTCGCATCCATCTCGTCCTTGCGGGTTGCTTCCAGCTTGAGCGAGATGTTGGGCCCGGTCGCATCGATCGAGCCCTTCACCGACAGCGCAAAATCGCGTCCGGAGAGAGCCTGCGACAGGTTGATATCCGGCAGATCTATCTGCGCGACCCGAATGCCGACCGGCAGCGGCGAGCCGGACGACTTTGTCGTGCTCTGCGTCGTTATGGTCGCATCGGGCTGCGGCGGACGAATGAAGTTCACGGTCGTTGCGGAAACCCGGTCTGCGCGGAAGACGCCCGAGACCAGCGCCGATGGCGACCAGTCGACCTCGATGCCGCCGATTTCGGCATAGGCACCGTCCTTGTCCGACAGCGTCAGGCTGTCGATGCGCAGATCACCCGACAGCAGACCTTCCGGTCGAGAGAAACTGACCTTGCGGTCCGGGGTGGACACCAGCGCCGAGATCCGCTCTGCCGCAATGTTTCCGCCGAACGGCGTCAATGCAACGAACAGGACGACGCCGAGCGCCATGACGAAAAGGACCCCGACCGCGGCAATCGCGGCCTTGAAGACCCATCTCAGCAGGCGAACGAAAAGCGTCATGCTGGCAACTTTACCTTTCAGAATGCCTGGCCAATGCCGGCATAAATTCCATACTGGCTACCGTCGTCATAGCGTCGCAACGGAAGCGCGACGTCCAGCCTGATCGGCCCGAAAGGAGTGGCGTAACGCAACCCGATCCCCGCTCCAGCTCTTATATCAGAAAAATCAGGCACGATTTCGGTCGAAACCGTACCGACGTCGAGAAACGGTACGATGCCGATGCTATCTGACACTTTTACGCGCATTTCAAAAGAGGCCACAGTGTAGGATCGTCCGCCCAGCGCTTCGTCATCGCCGTTATAAGGCGAAATTTCGCGATAGGAATAGCCGCGCACCGATCCGCCGCCGCCGGCATAAAAGCGCCTGGTGGCTGGGATGTCCTGCAGCTCGTCGGCGCCGACCAGCGTCCCCGCACTCAGCTTGCCTGCAAACACCACCCGATCCTCTGCACCCAATCCGAGATACCCGGAAATCGAGCCCTCGAAAGACGAGAAAATGCTTTGATTGAAGAACTCATAACTAGGCTTGGCGGAAAGCGTTGCGCGGTAACCTTCGGTTGGGTCCAGTTTGTTGTCACGCGCGTCGCGTTCGAAGCCGACAGGCACGCTGAACGTCAGGTACTCATTCTTTCCGAAGGCATCGTCGGCGAGAATATACGCGACTTCGCCGCCGGCGGTGAGCTTGTCGGTGTCGTTGAGTTCGTAGGAAAAGCCGGCCGAATAGGCGATCGACTGCGCGTCGTAGATATCGTCTGGATTTTCGCTCTTGGCTTCCAGGCGCGATTCGAACGTTGCCTCAGGCACGGGAAAGCCCGGCTTGGTAAAGACGATACCGGCGGAATAGTCGAATGTGGTGACGTCGGTCGTTGCGCCGATGCCGGAGACCTTGCCTTCCACGCGCAGCGATTCGGCCTGGCCAAACAGATTGCGATGCCCCCAGTAACCCGAGAGACCCGCTCCATCGAGCGAAGAGTATTCGGCACCAAAGCCGAAATACCGCTGCTTGCCGTCCGAAACCTCGATCATCAGCGGCAGCGATCCATCCGGCGCAAGTGCATCGGATTCCTGAATCGTGACGCTCGAAAACACACCGAGCTCGCGCAGCCGGTCATTGGCCTTTTTCAGCTGCACCGGTGAATAGCGGCCACCCTTGTCGAGGCGGGAATAGCGTTTGATGAAGGCTGGGTCGACTGTGCGCGAGCCTTTGACCGTGACCATGCCAAACGGTGCGATCGGGCCCGAGATGGCGCCGAGCACGACATCGACCGTGTTGGTGCGATGGTCGGCGGTCACCTGCCGTTCGGTCAGCTTGGCAAGCGGTCGACCTTCCGCCTTGACGTCGACCAGCAGCTTTTCGCCGGCTTTCAGAATCACGCGCGAGCCGGCTTCGCCGCCAGGCTCCAGATCGTAGTCCGCGGGGTTACGACCGGCCGCATCCTTGTCGAACCGCACCGAGCCAAGTTTGAAAACCGGTCCGGGTTCGATCTGAACCGTCACGGGAACGGGTGATGAGTGGTCGAAGGTGGGGTTGGGTGGCAGCGCGTCGATATCCGTTCCGGCAACAGAGATACGGACGACCCCACCATACCGGGCTTCTTCGTAGAGAACAGCAACCAGGCGGTCCCGGTCTTCGCGGGCCTTGATGACGATGCCAAGATCACCGGATACAGGCTCGTCCTTGTCGGCGATCAGCGATGCCGCGGTTTCCAGGCGATCCTTGAGTTTCTTGTCCGCATCACCGGCTTCCAGAGTCGCGTCGTAGCGGACCGGGTCGATCACCTCGACCTTGTCCTCGTCGTCGCCAAACAGTGTAATGCCGAAAAGCTTGAAAGCGTAGGCGCTCTCGATGAGCGCAGGCGAACAAAGAAGGGCGGCCGCAATCGCTGCGACGGAACCGGTCCTCCGGTAATTCATCTTCTTCCGCCCGCTGCTTACGTTCTGCATACGCTAACTTATTGCCGACTTATCACCGCCCCGGCCATCATGACCAGCTCCTGGTCTTGTGTAGCCGCAAATTGTTTAACGGGGTACCCCCGTCTCGTCGATAAGTATGTCTTCATAAATGAAAAAGCCCTGGAGCATGCTCCAGGGCCACAGTCTTGCGGAGCTCGTCGAGCGCCGCTCCGATTAGTAACGGCGCGGGCAATCGTCGATGTAGCGACGGCCGTAGCGATCGCGATAATAGCACTGGCCCGGCTGTTCCGACACGTTGCCGATGACCGCACCGGAAACGCCGCCGATGGCTGCGCCAACGGCTGCGCCGCGGACGTTACCGGTGACTGCGCCGCCAATGATGGCGCCGGATGCAGCGCCGATACCGGCACCCTTTTCAGTCGCGGTGCAGCTCGCGAGAGATGCGCCGAGCACGAGAAGCATCAAAGCCTTTTTCATGAATTCCTCCTGAGTAGTTCCTGCCGGTTGATTGTGTCCGGCGAAACCCTTGCAGGTGCGCACGCCGGGCTTTTGTGCATCCGATGAACAATAGGCCGGCTCTTCAAATAGTCCATATAAGCAAGACACATTCTGATCTCATTCTTCGATGGCTGTGGCAAAAATCCGCTTTCAGTCAGGTTTCGCCGGTATGAAATGGGGATTGATCGGCTGGCCGACTTGGGGAATGATGAGAAGGTGGGGGAAGTCGCATCACGCCAGATCGAGCCGATTGTTCGGAAAGTCTTTCGTCTTTTCGGGGTCGCCTGACTCGTAACGATTTTGGCAGATTTCAATGGTAGTTTCGCTTCATTGGAATCATTCCAAAAAATCGGGCTTTTCGCCGCAGGTCGATGCAATTTGGCCTATACGGGCTTGACGCATGGCGAAACCGGACCCAAAACCGGGGTAGGTTCTGGAGTGTGACATGGATTTCGAGGCATTTTTCAAAAGCGAACTGGACGGACTTCATTCTGAAGGCCGCTATCGTGTGTTCGCTGATCTCGAGCGGCATCGCGGAAGCTTTCCGCGCGCGACGCGTCATACGCCCGAGGGACCGAGAGAGGTTACCGTCTGGTGTTCCAACGATTATCTCGGCATGGGCCAGAACCCGGCCGTGATCGAGGCCATGCACGAGGCCATTGATCACTGTGGCGCGGGTGCGGGAGGCACCCGGAATATTTCTGGCACCACCCACTACCATGTTCTTCTGGAGCAGGAGCTCGCTGACCTTCACGGCAAGGAATCCTCGCTCGTGTTCACGTCCGGATATATCTCCAACTGGGCGACGCTGGGTACGCTTGGCCAGAAGATCCCCGGTCTGATCATTTTTTCCGACGCGTTGAACCATGCCTCGATGATCGAGGGCATCCGCTATGCCAAATGCGACCGGGTGATCTGGAAGCATAACGATCTGAACGATCTGGAAGCAAAGCTTGCGGCAGCCGATCCGAAGGCGCCCAAGATGATCGCGTTCGAGAGCGTCTACTCGATGGACGGCGATATCTCGCCGATCAAGGAGATCTGCGATCTTGCCGACAAATACGGTGCGATGACCTATCTCGACGAAGTTCATGCGGTCGGGATGTACGGCCCGCGCGGCGGCGGCATTGCCGAACGCGAAGGCCTCATGGACCGTCTGACGATCATCGAAGGTACGCTTGGCAAGGCTTTCGGCGTCATGGGCGGCTATATCGCGGCATCAACGGCGCTGTGCGACTTCATTCGTTCGTTCGCATCCGGTTTCATCTTCACCACGGCTTTGCCACCGACACTTGCGGCCGGCGCGATCGCTTCGATCCGCCACCTCAAGGCAAGTCCGTTCGAGCGCGTGCGTCACCAGGACCGCGTCAAGAAGCTGCGGATGATGCTTGATCAGCAGGGCATCCCCCATATGCACAACCCAAGCCATATCGTGCCTGTCATGGTCGGCGATGCGGCCAAGTGCAAGTGGATCTCCGACATCCTGCTCGACACCTGCGACGTCTATGTCCAGCCGATCAACTATCCGACGGTTGCGAAAAAGACCGAGCGCCTGCGCATCACACCGACGCCGCTGCATACGGATGCGGATCTGGAACATCTGGTCAGCTCGCTGCATCAGCTGTGGTCGCGCTGCGCATTGGCACGCCAGGTCGCCTGACACGACGTCTGCCTCATCCCCGTGCGTGTCACGGGGATGCCGGGCGCTCCAAGTCGCCCCGTCTTCCCATCACCCAATGAACTTGTCTTATCACGCGGCCGTCCCGCCGTAGCCGATGGCTTTCGGCGCTTAGGCGGCCAGTTCCCGTTTGTCGATGATTTCGTCGGCACGGCGGCGTGCTTCAGCATCTGCTGCAAACACGGCATCCATCGTTGTGGCAGCGTGACCCATCATCGCGTCCATCACGTCTTCGACCACATCCGCCATGGTGAGGAAGCCGATCCTGCCGGCGCAGAAGGCATGAAATGCCATCTCTTCCGCGGCATTCATGATCGCGCCCTGCGCGCCGCCGCGCTCCAGCGCAGTGCGGGCGAGCCTGAGTGCCGGAAACCGAACCTCGTCCGGCGCCTCGAAATCCAGCCGTGCGAGCTTGGCGAAATCGAGCCTCTCTACATTCAGCTTCGGCCGTTCGGGATAGGTCAGCGCATAGCCGATCGCGGTGCGCATATCCGGACTGCCGAGCTGTGCAATGACGGATCCATCCTGGTAACCCACCATGGAATGAATGATGGATTGCGGATGCACGATCACCTCGATCTGGTCGGGCCTGATATCAAACAGGTGCTTCGCCTCGATGATTTCAAGCGCCTTGTTGAACATCGAGGCGCTGCCGATCGAGATCTTTAGTCCCATGGACCAATTGGGATGGGCGCGGGCAACCTCTGCCGTGACGCCGGCCATCTCCTCGCGGCTCCATGTCCGGAACGGTCCGCCGGACGCGGTCAGAACAATGCGTTCGACTGCATGGTGCTGGTCGTCTTCCAGCGACTGGAAGATCGCGCTGTGCTCACTGTCGACCGGGATCAGCCGACCGCCGCCCTCGGCCACCGCCCGAACGAAGAGTTCGCCGGCGGAAACCAGGCACTCCTTGTTGGCAAGGGCGATGTCTGCTCCGCGCTCCGCAGCAGCAAGCGTCGGCGCAAGGCCGGCAGTCCCGACGATTGCCGCCATCACCAGGTCGGATGGTCGTGCACCCGCTTCGATCAGCGCCGCGCGTCCTGCCGCGACCTCGATCCCGGTGCCTGACAGTGCCGATTTCAGCGCGTCGTAATGGGCATCATCGGCGGTTACGGCCAGCGCTGCACCGCAGGCTATCGCCTGCTCGGCCAGCAATGTGACATTGGCGTTGCCGGTAATTGCCACGACATCGAATGCGTCGCGCCCGCCAAGCTGGCTCACGACATCGAGCGTGTTGACGCCGATCGAGCCGGTGGAACCAAGAATGCTGATGCGACGCTTGCCGGTTTCGGCCATGGTATGTCCTGTCTTTACGGTGACCGCTGGTCTAAAAGAGAAAGCAGCGGCTCACAAGTGTAAGCGCTCAACTCCGAACTTTCGAAGAGCCCGATAGGTCATGACGGATATGCAGACGATCGAGACCCAGACGATCGAAACCCAGACGATCGAAACCCAGTGTGTCATCGCCGGGGCAGGGCCGGCGGGCCTGATGCTGGGTTTTCTTCTGGCGCGGGCCGGCGTCGATGTGGTCGTGCTCGAAAAGCACGCGGATTTCCTGCGCGATTTCCGTGGCGATACCATCCATCCCTCGACGCTGGAAGTGATCACGGAGCTCGGCCTGATCGACGACTTTCTGGCACTGCCGCACACAAGGGCGCCAAAGCTTTCCGCGCAGATGGGGGGCGAGACGATCACCATGGCGGATTTCTCCCGCCTGCCGGTCAAGAACCGTTTCATCGCCTTCATGCCGCAATGGGATTTTTTGAATTTCATGGCAAGGCAGGCGCAAAGCTATCCCAATTTCAAGCTGATCATGGATGCCAAGGTAACCGGGCTCATCGAGGAGAAGGACGCAATTGCCGGCCTCTGCGTCGAAACGCCGGATGGTCCGCTGACCATCCACTCGCAACTCGTCGTCGGGGCCGATGGCCGCAATTCCATCATCCGGGACAAGGCCGGCCTCACCGTCGAAAGCTTTGGAGAGCCGAGCGAAGTCCTGTGGATGAAGCTTTCCAAGCAGAAGGATGACCCGAACGAGGTGATGGGGCATGCCGGTCCAAGCCAGGGTCTGGTGCTGATCGACCGGGGTGACTACTGGCAATGCGGCTATGTGGTCCGTCGCACGACCTATGCAGACATCCGCGAAAAAGGCATCGAGGCTTTTCGTCAGCGAGTGGTGGACGTTTCGCCGCTTCCGGCCGCGCGGATGGCGGAGATCTCCTCCTTCGACGACGTCAGCCTTTTGACCGTACGGATCGACCGGCTGACACAATGGTGGCGCAGCGGCCTGATCTGCATCGGCGATGCGGCGCATGCGATGTCGCCGATCGGCGGCGTTGGCGTCAACCTTGCCATCCAGGATGCGGTGGCGACGGCAAACATTCTGGCAAAGCCGCTGCGCGAAAACAGGCTCTCGGATGCGGATCTCGCGGCCGTGGAAAAGCGCCGCAGCTTTCCGACGCGCGCCACGCAGAAACTGCAGCTGATGATGCGCTCGAGCCGCCGCAGCGATGAGGTCGATGCGCAAAAACGCAAAGGCCCGCCAGCTTTTATCCGCGGCATCGCCCGCTTTCCGCTTCTCGCCCATCTCTCGGGACGACTGATGGGCCTCGGCTTCCGTATGGAGCATGTCCGCAAGACCTGAACCGTTTGCCGTGGGTTTTCAGATCGACGAGGTCGGCGCAGCGGGTAAAGCGCAACTTTGAGGCGCCTCAAAATGCCACCAGTATTCCTGCCCGCAACCTTTCCAGGTATCTCCCGTTGTGAAAGGGGTCCACGAACGGGGTGATGCGATGCTGATGTTCGGACGAATGCTGACGATGGCTGCAGCGATACTGGGCGGCCTCTTTTTCTCTCAGGCGCCCGAGTTTGCCCAGCAATACCGCCAGCGCATCGGCGGCGCGCTCGATGAGCTGAAGGTGATGATTACCCAGTTCGACACCCAGGCCAACCACCACGGTCTTGGCCGACAAGAAGCGCTCAACGTCTATTCGAGCTCGCCGGAAACCTTCCTGCGCGACCAAGGCGACACGATGCGCGGCATCTTTCAGCGTTACGAGACTTTGCTGACGCAGCAGGATGAACTGATCAAGGCCTCGCTGCCGATCAAGCCATTCGTGGTGATGCGCAACGCCGACCCAATGACCTTCACCAATACCTGGCGCGACTACGTGCCGGCGGTGCCGATCGACGCCGCAGGCCTCATCTGGGCCGGCGGCGGCTTCTTCGCCGGCTGGCTGCTCGCCGGCATTCTCGGTTTTGTGCTCAAGGGGGCGACCCGCCCATTTCGCACAAACCGCGGCAGCAAGCAGGCCACGCCGCAAGTATAGACGAGGAGGGTGCGGAATTGCTGATTCCGAATGGACGGCGAAATCTCCGAGAACGTAATCCCGGGAACACGGAATTTTCGTAGGGAGAAACGCGACATCCTTCCGACAGCGCGCGTTCTCAGCTACGGGAGCGGCCTTCGGGAAATGAAAGGCGTGGCGCAATATGTAGACATCGTACACTGGTATAAGAGTTTGACCTGTTGGCGCTACACGTTGGCCAATTACCCGCTTTCTATAGGTATCGACCTCAAGTCTATCTCGTACGGTGGCGCCGATCTACTACATCGCCAGGTCCTCTTTTCCACACGACAGTCACCAGCCCCGCTCAAGTATTGCCCGCTAAATTAGCTCTACTTGCGGATTGGGCGAACATAGCCATGGCTGAATGGGACAACGTCGTCACCATCGAGTTGCGGGGGGAAACCAAGACCTTTGTGCGTATCAAAAGCACGAAGGAGGCGGCGAAGTATTTGATCGAAGCGTGGCCGGGTTCCCGGGACGCAGCTTACCATGATGCCGTGGTCGCCTGCGCCGGAGCATTGAGGGGCCTCACGAACGAAAGACGCGTTGTCGAAGTGCTGTGTAAGGCGGCTTCGTCGTCCAACCTGATCGCTTACGACAGCATCGATGCTTTCGAGGCAGAGATGATCAGCGCAATCAGAATGGCCTTGGACACCGATCTTCAATCTTGTCTCGAGGCAACGTTAAATAAATTCGAGCTAAACAGTATAAATTTCGTCGAGGTCGGGATTTAGTTGATCCGCTGTTTGATGAATTTTGCAGGCGCTCTATTGTGTGTTGAAAGAGCCATGCGAAAATTCAAGCCTGCCCAAAATCGAGACGTTGAGCATGGCCGCAGCAAAGCAGTTACGATGGCTTGGGTCGAAGCAAATCCTTTGCAACTACGAGTTCTCGCCGCGGTTCTGAGTTTGCGTATTTCGACGGTAGCGGATGGTTGTGGTGCTGAGCAGTTCTTACTGTGCAGCAACGCATCACGTCGCGGGTAACGGTTGAGCGAACTCGGCCGTAATCAGCCAGCGAATGATCGGGTTGTGGGAACGCGGGAACGCGGACGTCCCATAAGTCCTGCAAATAATGGTGATCCCAATTGGATTCGAACCAATGGCCTCAAGATTAGGAATCTTGCGCTCTATCCTGCTGAGCTATGGGACCACTCGGCAAAACCCATACAAAAGGTGATGCGTTTAGCCAAGTGTTTTTCTGCGGGTTATGGTGACAGGCGCTGCTCCGTGAGCTTGACCCAGTAGGAGATGCCGTAGGCGAGGGCTTCGTCGTCGAAGTCGTAGTTGGGGTTGTGCAGCGCTGCCGTATCGCCGTTGCCGATGAAGATGAAGGCGCCGGGGCGGCGTTTGAGCATGAAGGCGAAGTCCTCGCCGGCCATGGTCGGTTCGACGTTGGCATCCACATTGGCGGCGCCGACGATCGATGAGGCGACGCCGATTGCGTGGTCGGTCTCGCTGTCGTGGTTGGAGGTGACAGGGCATTTGCGCTCATAGTCGATCGACCAGCCGGCGCCGTGGGCGCTTGCCAAGCCTTCGACGATCTGGCGGATGCGGTTTTCGGCGAGATCGCGGGTGTCCTCGTTCAGCGTGCGCACGGTGCCCATGATGATCGCGTTGTCGGGGATGATATTGTGTGTCGTTCCGGCATCGAAGCGGGTCACTGATATCACCACCGACTGGACGGGGTCCGCATTGCGGGCGGCGATTGCCTGCAGGCTGCCCACCAGCTGCGAGCCGATGAAGATCGGGTCGATCGTCTTGTGAGGCTGGGCCGCGTGGCCGCCGCGACCCTTGATGGTGATGGTGAAGCGGTCGGGTGCTGCCATGATGCCGCCCTTGCGGATCGCGAACTGGCCGACCGGAATGCCCGGCATATTGTGCATGCCGTAGACTTCGTCGATGCCGAAGCGCTCCATCATGCCGTCTTCGATCATTGCCAGCGCGCCGGCGCCACCTTCTTCGGCGGGCTGGAAGATCAGCGCGACGGAGCCTTCGAAATTGCGGGTTTCGGCGAGGTACTTTGCGGCACCCAGCAGCATGGACGTGTGGCCGTCATGGCCGCAGGCATGCATCTTCCCAGGTGTTTTCGAGGCCCATGGCTTGCCCGTGAGCTCGGTCAGCGGCAGCGCATCCATGTCGGCGCGCAGACCGATCGTGCGTCCGCTGGCGTTTGCGCCTGTACCCGCGTCTGCGCCGCCCTTGCCCCTGATGATGCCGACGACGCCGGTGCGGCCGATGCCGGTCGCGACCTCGTCGACGCCGAATTCCTTCAGCTTGGCCGAAACGAAAGCTGCGGTCTCAACGACGTCATAGAGAATCTCGGGGTTTTCGTGGAGATGTCGTCGCCATTCGCTGACTTCGCCTTGAAGTTCGGCGGCGCGGTTCAAGATGGGCATTCGGATTTCCTGTGCTGCTGCTCATAAGGTTGTGACCCATCCTCCCGAAGGGAGTGTGCCTCGCCTGATTGACGTAATCAATCATCTTTGCCATTGCTTGGCCACAGTGGCCACATATGCGCCAAACGTTTCGGGCCTCCATTCCCGGCTCCAGCGACGAGGAACGCTCTTGTCATTCTTGCATCTGAAATCCGCGACCGCCGTTCGGGTGGTCTCCGCCATTGCGGCACTAGGCCTCCTCGTTTCCGCCGGCAGCGCTGCGGCCAATCCACGGCTGATCGTTGATGTGAAGAGCGGGCGGGTCATCGCCCATCAGGATGCGTTCCTGAAATGGTATCCGGCTTCGCTGACCAAGCTGATGACGGCCTATGTCACCTTCAAGGCGATCAAAAGCGGCCGTCTTTCGCTCGAAACCCAGGTGGTGATGAGCAAGAAGGCGACGGACCAGCCGGCCAGCAAGATGTATTTCAAACCGGGCACGCGGCTGACGCTCGACAATGCGATGAAGATCCTTCTCGTCAAGTCTGCCAACGATATCGCCGTGGCCGTCGCCGAAACGGTGGGTGGCTCGCTCGACCAGTTCGTGGAAATGATGAATTCCGAAGCGCAGGGGCTCGGCATGGCATCGAGCCATTTCATCAATCCGCATGGCTTGCCGGGCAAGGGCCAGTTTACCACGGCGCGCGATCTCGCCGTGCTGACGCTGGCGCTGAAGCGGGAATTTCCGCAGTACCAGAGCTATTTCTCGCTGGAAGGCATCGATACCGGCAAGAAGCAGTATCCGAACTTCAACACGCTGATCGGCCGCTTTGATGGGGCCGACGGCATGAAGACCGGCTTCATCTGTGCCGCCGGCTTCAACCAGATCGGCTCGGCCACCCGCAACGGCCGCACGGTGATTTCGGTCGTGCTCGGGTCCGACAGTCTCGCCGGCCGGGCGGATGATACTGCGAACCTTCTGCAGCAGGGGCTCACCTCCCAGGCAAACGAAGGCGTGCCGCTCGCCTCGCTGCCGCCCTATGGAAACACGGCCGAGGTGAATGATGTCAGCGCCGAGATCTGCAATCCGAAGGCTGCCAAAGTCCGCAGTGAAAATCGCGACGATGCCGGGCGAACCGTTCTGCATTCGCCCTTTATCCACGAGATGACGCGGCCACCGCAATATGCGGTGACAAGCCTCATCCTCGGCGGCGAAGACGTGCCGGATGCCAATACGGGCACAAAGTCCGTGCCGATCCCGCAGCCGCGCCCAGCCAATCTCTAAAGAGCGGGCTGAACTTTAAGGTACTAAAACATGTCCTTTAGCGGTCGCATTCCGGTTTCCATCCTCACCGGCTTTCTGGGGGCGGGCAAGTCCACGCTTCTCAACCGGATCCTGAAGGATCCGGCCGCCAGCAACACGGCCGTCATCATCAACGAATTCGGCGATGTGAGCATCGACAATTTCCTGGTCGAAAGCTCCGGCGATGCGCTGCTTGAACTTTCCAACGGCTGCCTGTGCTGCACCGTGCGCGGAGAGCTGATCGATACGCTCGCCACGCTGATGGACGGCGTGCAGACCGGGCGGCTGAAGCCGATCCACCGGGTGGTCATCGAAACGACAGGCCTTGCCGATCCGGCGCCGGTCATGCAGTCGGTCATGGGAAACCCGGTCATCGCGCAGAATTTCGAGCTCGACGGCGTCGTCACCGTTGTCGATGCGGTCAACGGTATCTCGACGCTCGATCGTCATCCGGAAGCGGTCAAGCAGGCTGCGGTCGCCGACCGGCTGGTTCTCTCCAAGCTTTCCATGTCCACACCGGAGGAGAGCGACGCGCTGCGGGCCCGGCTGCGCGCGCTCAACCCGCGGGCACCCATCGTCGATGGCGATGACGAAAGCACCGGTGCCGCCGCGATCCTCGTCAACGGGCTCTACGATCCGGAAACAAAGATCGCCGATGTCGGCCGCTGGCTGCGGGAAGAAGTGGCGCACGATCACGCGCATGAGGCTCATGGGCACGGGCACGATGGGCACGGGCACGACCATCACGACCATAAGCACGATCCCCATGATCACGGCCACCATCATCACGATGTAAACCGGCACGGCGCCAACATTCGCTCCTTCTCGATCATCCACGACAAGCCGATCGAGCCGATGGCGCTCAGCATGTTCGTGGATCTGCTGCGCTCGGCGCATGGCGAAAAGCTTCTGCGCATGAAGGCGATCGTGGCGATGTCCGATAATCTCGAGCGTCCGCTGGTGCTGCACGGCGTGCAGAGCATTTTCCATCCGCCGGAACGGCTGGCGAAATGGCCTGAAGGCTCCGATCGTCTGACGCGCATGGTGCTGATCACCCAGGATCTGCCGGAGGCGTTCGTGCAGGATCTTTTCGCGGCCTTCACGGGCAAGCCGCAGATCGATCGTCCGGATCGTGCGGCGCTCGAAGACAATCCGCTGGCCGTGCCGGGCATGCAGTTCTAAGGCTGCATCGCCAGTTCCAATTTTCGATTTGATGCTGTTGCGCAATCAACCCTTGCGGATCACGAACCTGTGGCCCGTCTCGGTCCGCTCGGACGAGAGCAGGACGTGGCCGTCCTGGCTGCAGAAATGCGGGATATCGATGCCTGCAAGCGGATCGGTGGTTTCCAGGGTAAGAGACGCGCCCGTCTCCATGGACTTCAGACGCTTGCGGGTCTTCAGCACGGGCAGGGGGCATTTCAGCCCGCGAAGATCATAGGTCTCTCCGAGGGCTTCCCCAGGCACTGGCGTCAGTCCTTGGACCAGAACTTCCAGGCGGGCTTCTTGGCGGTCTCGGTCACCGGCTGCGTTGCCGTGTAGGCAAGCGGGTTCTGTTCGGGCACTGGCACGGCAACGGTCGTTCCCTGCGCCGTCTGAACGGTCGGCGTTGCAGCCTGTGGTGCCGGCGCCGATGGAACGCTGGCGGTCTGGGCGCCACGCAACTGCGTATTGGCAATCGAGCCGGTCGTCGTTGCAGGCAGGCGGTCCTGCTTTACCATCATGCGCTCGTTGATCGAGGCTGTACGGGCAGACGTCGGGCCGGCGGAGGCAAGCACGGTGGTCGCCGGCTTCTCGCCGCCCGAGGCCATGCGCTTTTCCATCATCTGCTTGAATTCCGACTGGCTCAGCAGCTTGCCGGCTTCCAGCGACGTGCCTGTTGGTGCATAGGCGAGTTCACGGCCCTTGCGCTTGCCGGCAACGACGGCCTTGCGCTCGGCTTCCGTCGGCTCGTACCAGACCTTGCCGTCATACTTGTCCATCGCCTTCTGATAGGCGAGTTCGTAGGTCTTGGAATAGGACGACAGTGCGGATACCAGCGTCGGCGGCGTCGACATGGTCGGGCAGGCGGCGGCCGGTGCGAACTTGCCGTTGCTGTCCGCCTGCTGGTTGAAGACGTATTTCTTTTCGCAGACGTTCACTTCCGGCGGGCGCTTCGTCACTTCGAAATTGTCGTAGCCGGTCTTGATCATCTTCCAGAAGTCATAGTTCTGGTTGTCGCGGTGGCGCACCATGTTTTCCGCGCTCATGCGGAAGGGAAGCGCCTGCAGCTGGATCGAGGTCTGGCCGCCCTTGAAGGCGTCGCGTGCAAAGGCGTAGATTTCCAGAACCTGTTCGTCGGTCATGGAGTAGCAACCCGACGACGAGCAGGCGCCGTGGATCATCAGATTGGTGCCGCTGCGGCCGTTGGCAGCGTCATAGCGGTTCGGGAAGCCGGTGTTGATGGCGAGATAATACTGCGAATTGGGGTTCAGGTGCGCAGGGGTCAGGCTGTAGAAGCCTTCCGGCGCCTGACGGTCGCCTTCCTTCACCTTTGGTCCGAGCTTGCCGGACCAGGCGCAGATATCATAGCTCTTGATGACGTCGAAGCGGTTGTCGGCCTTCGCCTTCCAGATCTCGAGCTTACCCTCTTCCTTGAGGATACGGATCATGATCGGCGACTGGCGCGGCATGTTCCTCTTTTGCATCTCGGCAACGATGCTGGAAGGAAGAGGCTGCTCCTTCTTGTTCTTGACGGTCGAGAGATCGATCTTTGCAGAGTCCAGCGTATCGTTACAGCCGGTCAGGGCCGTTGCGACAAGAAGGGCGAAGGCGATGTGTTTCAGGCGCATCGAGACAAACCACATATCAGGAATGGCGAACAAAACCGTACGAGACACGATCAATAAGACGGTAAGCTTTACATCTTCTTAAACGCTTGCACGCGGCTGTCTAGCGAAACCGCCGCGGTTTTCACCGCACACCGGCAATTGCCAAAGTCCTATACCGACGATTTTGGCAATTTCAGGGGCAGACGATCGGTTTTACGCCTGATCCTACAGGTTGCGGCCGATATCGAGGAATTTCTGCCGGCGCTGGTTGCGCAACTCGATGCCGGAGAGCTTCCCAAGTTCTTCCAGAGCCGAAGCAATCACCTTGCCGGTGGCAGCAATAACGGTTTCCGGGTCGCGATGCGCGCCGCCGATCGGCTCCGGAATGATCTCGTCGATGATGCCGAGACCCTTCAGGTCGTCGGAGGTGATCTTCATGTTAGTCGCAGCTTCACGGGCGCGGGTCGAATCGCGCCACAGGATGGAGGCGGCGCCTTCCGGCGAGATGACCGAATAGATCGAGTGCTCGAGCATATAGACCCGGTTGCCGGTGGCGATGGCAATCGCACCGCCGGAGCCGCCTTCGCCGATGACGATGGAGATCAACGGGACTTTCACGCCAAGGCACATTTCCGTCGAGCGGGCGATGGCTTCCGCCTGGCCGCGCTCTTCCGCGCCGACGCCCGGATAGGCGCCTGCCGTATCAATCAGGGAGATGATCGGAAGACCGAAGCGGTCGGCCATTTCCATGATGCGGATCGCCTTGCGATAGCCTTCGGGACGCGGGCTGCCGAAATTGTGCTTCAGGCGGCTCTTGGTGTCGTGACCCTTTTCCTGGCCCATCAGCGCGACAGGCATACCGTTGAAACGGGCAAGGCCTGCCTGGATCGCCGCGTCTTCACCGAAATTGCGGTCGCCGGCAAGCGGCGTGAAATCGGTAAACAGCTTTGCGGCATAATCGACGAAATGCGGGCGCTGCGGATGGCGGGCAACCTGCGTCTTCTCCCAGGCGCCGAGCTTGGAATAGATGTCCTTGACCGCTTCCTTCACCCGGCCTTCAAGGCGGGTAATCTCGTCGGTCGTGTCTATGCCTTCATTCTCGTCCGTGAGCTTCTTGAGCTCGTGGATCTTGCCCTCGAGGTCAGAGATTGGCTTTTCGAAGTCGAGATACGTTTGCATGAGATCCGGTTTCCGGTTGTTTTTCTCTTGAGGAACGTAGCGTTCCAATTTTCGATCGGGGCTTCTAATCCCGGTTTTTGGCCTGTTTTGCAAGAGGGTGATGTGTTTGCACCGTCTGGCGAAGCCGTTCTTCCAGGACATGAGTGTATATTTGAGTGGTGGAAATGTCTGAATGTCCAAGCAGTTCCTGTACCACTCGAAGGTCGGCGCCGTTTGCCAAAAGATGGCTTGCAAAGGCGTGACGCATCACATGCGGCGAGATCGCAGCGGTTTTTAAGCCCGCCCGCGCCGCCAGTCCCTTGAGGTCGCGGGCGAAAACCTGGCGGGGAAGATAACCTTCCTTGCTGCTGGAAGGGAAGAGCCAGATGCTCTCCGCATCTTTTTCGCGGCTGCTCCGCATTTCGCCATAAACTTTCATCGCGGCGATGGCCGAGCGGGAGAGCGGCACCAGCCGTTCTTTGTTGCCCTTGCCGCGCACCATCAGGAACCGGCCTTCCTGGTCCAGCACCTTTGCCGGCAGTGAGACGAGTTCGCTCACCCGCATCCCCGTTGCATACAGAAGCTCGAGCAGCGCCAGCATGCGGGCGCGGGAAATCTGGTCGGGTCCCGGTTGTGCCGCTTCCTCCATGGCAAGACTTAAGAGACGGGTCACGTCTGCCTCGGTCATGATCTTTGGCAGAGGCCGCCCTTTCTTCGGGGCGTCCAGAATGGATGTCGGATCGTCGGTGCGCAGGCCTTCGGCATAGAGGAACTTGTAGAACTGCCGCATGGCAGAGAGCCGCCGCGCCTGCGAGGACGCCGCAAAGCCCTGCTTGCCGAGATGGCTAAGATACGCCGACAGATCGGCACTTTGCGCAGACGACGGCGTCGATTTGTGGGTCGCGAGGAAGGAATGCATGTCCTCCAGATCGCGTTCATAGGAGGAGAGCGTGTTCATCGCCGCACCGCGTTCGGCGCTCATCATTTCCAGAAAGGCTTCGATGTGAGCGCGAGACAGGTCGGCCATTGGTTCGTCCTAGTCTTTTCAGGCGGTCAGGGCTTCTGGGCGGGCGGGTTCAGCCGCTCGGAGGGCACGCGCACCGTGACATCGCGTTCGCGCGGCTCCACCAGAAAGACCAGTGCCACCATGCTTCCGTAGATGATGCCAGCGATCACCGCGAGCACGAATAGAAACCGGAACAGGGTAGGCATCGAGAACTCCGCTTCGTTGCGCTGCACTATATCCGTAAATGTTTATAGATCGACAAGAAGAAACGGTGACGGCAGTGTTTCAGGCGCCGCGCGGCTTGACGCCCATCCCGCATTTGTCGATACCGTTTCGCAAACGGACGAGACGATGAACGAAGTTGCATCCATTGCGGAACAGTCGCTCAAGCAGCGGGCGAGCGCGGCACTCGATGGCCGCAACCTGACCCTTGTCGGCCTGATGGGAGCGGGCAAGTCGGTGATCGGAAAGCTGGTCGCCCAGGCGCTCAACGTGCCCTTCGTCGATACCGACGCGGAAATCGAAAAAGTTTCCCGCATGACGATCTCGGAGCTTTTCGCATCATACGGCGAAACGGAGTTCCGGGCACTGGAAACGCGGGTTATCGAGCGGTTGCTGAAGCAGGGGCCGCGGGTGGTCTCCACCGGCGGCGGTGCCTTCATCAACGAGGCGACCCGCGCGCAGATCAAGGCCGGCGGCGTTTCGCTGTGGCTGAAGGCGGATCTGGATGTTCTGTGGGAGCGCGTCAACCGACGCGATCACCGCCCGCTTCTGAAAACCGAAAACCCGAAGCAGACGCTGGAGAACCTGATGATCCAGCGCTACCCGATCTATGCCGAAGCCGATCTCACCGTGCTGTCGCATAATGTCCGCAAGGACGTGATGGTCAACGAGGTGCTAAAAGCGCTGGCCGGGCTTCCCAAGGCCGGCCTTGCAAAGACAGGTAACATGCCATGAACGAAACCTCCCGTGCTTCCGAACGCCTGGTGCATGTGCCGCTCCAAGGGCGCGCCTACGATATTCTGATCGGCCCCGGCCTCATCGAGCGCGCCGGCGGCGAGATCACCTCGCGGCTGAAAGGTCGCCGTGCAGCCATCGTCACGGACGAAAATGTGGCGCCGCTCTATCTCGAAGCGCTGATGGACAGTCTGCAGACCGACGGTATCGAAGCCGTGTCGCTGACGCTGCCGGCCGGCGAAAAGACCAAGAGCCTCGAACACCTGTCAACCGTCTGCGACATGGTTCTGTCGGCGCGGATCGAACGTAACGATGCGGTGATCGCGCTTGGCGGCGGCGTGATCGGCGATCTCGCGGGTTTTGCGGCAGGCATCGTGCGGCGCGGCGTGCGCTTCGTGCAGATCCCGACCTCGCTTCTGGCGCAGGTGGATTCGTCCGTCGGCGGCAAGACGGGCATCAACACCCGTCACGGCAAGAACCTGCTCGGCGTCTTCCACCAGCCGGATCTGGTTCTCGCCGATACCGCAGCACTCGACACGCTGTCCGAGCGAGAGTTTCGCGCAGGTTATGCCGAGGTCGCCAAATACGGGCTGATCGACCAGCCGGATTTCTTCGAATGGCTGGAAAAGAACTGGAAAGCGGTGTTTTCAGGCGCGCCGGAGCGGATCGAGGCGATTGCCAGAAGCTGCCAGTCGAAATCCGATGTGGTGGTCGAAGACGAGCGCGAGACCGGCCGTCGCGCGCTTCTCAATCTCGGTCACACATTTGGCCATGCGCTGGAAGCCGCCGTCGAATATGACGGCAAGCGCCTCGTTCATGGCGAAGGCGTCGCGATCGGCATGGTGCTGGCCTACCAGTTTTCGGCGCGCATGAACCTTGCAAGCCCTGATGATGCCAGCCGCGTCGAGGCGCATCTGAAAGCGGTCGGCCTGCCGACCAGGATCAGCGACATTCCGGGCGAACTGCCGCCGACGCAAAGGCTTCTCGATGCGATTGCGCAGGACAAGAAGGTGAAGAGCGGCAAGCTCACCTTCATCCTCACCCACGGGATCGGCCAGTCCTTCGTCGCTGATGATGTGCCGTCTTCCGAAGTGCTGAGCTTCCTTGACGAAAAGCGGAGCCGATGAGCGCCAAACGCAGCCTGCCATCGCGCCTGCTGAACGCGGTCATCCGCCGCCTGCTTCGCATGTCCGGCCTGACGCTGTCGCCGGAAACGCTGGTCTTTGCGGACCGGGACGATCTGCATTCGGCACTCGAGGCCAGGCACCGCGAGCGCGATCCGGTGCAGCGGGACCGCAACCGGCTGAGCGGTCTGTTCGAGCTTCAGGAGCTCGAAGTCTCCGACGTGATGCGGCACCGCACCGTCATGCGCGCCTTGAACGCCGACGATCCGCCTGAGGTTCTGGTGCGCACCGTGCTCGAAAGCCCCTATACCCGCATGCCGGTGTGGCGCAATTCGACCGAAAACATTATCGGTGTGCTGCATGCCAAGGACCTGTTGCGCACACTTGCCGACGTGGAGGCCGACGGGGCCCCTGTCGATGTCGTAAAGATCGCCCAGCGGCCGTGGTTTGTGCCCGATAGTACCAGCCTCAAGGACCAGCTTGCCGCATTCCTGAAGCGAAAGGTGCATTTCGCCGTCGTGGTCGACGAATATGGCGAGGTGCAGGGCATCGTCACGCTGGAGGATATTCTCGAGGAAATCGTCGGCGATATCGCAGACGAGCATGATATCGAGGTCCGTGGCGTGCGCCAGGAAGCCGACGGCTCGATCCTGGTCGATGGCTCGGTGCCGATCCGAGATCTCAACCGGGCGCTCGGCTGGAGCCTGCCGGATCAGGAAGCGACGACCATCGCCGGTCTCGTCATCCACGAATCAAAGCTGATCCCCGAAGAGCGTCAGGCCTTCACCTTCCACGGCAAGCGCTTCATCGTCCTGAAGCGCGAGAAGAACCGCATCACGCGGCTCAGAATCCGCCCGGCAGTCGAGACAGCGCTGCCCGGCGAATAGGTCTCCGCTACCAGCGCGTCGCTTCGCCCGGTGCTGCGGCTTCCACCGCCAGCGCGTGGAGACCTGCGTCAAGTTCGGGCTTCAGCAGCGCATTCACCGCCCGGTGCCGGTCGAGACGGCTCTTTCCCGCAAATGCCGGAGACACGATCCGCACCCGCATATGGGTCTCGCCGGTTCCTGTAATATCCGGCTGATGTCCGGCGTGATGCTGGCTCTCGTCGATCACCTCGAGCCGATCGGGGGAAAGGTTGTCGCAAAGCGTAGCTTCGATGCGGGCTCTTACGGTCATGTTCGGCTTCCTTTGATGGCAGACAGGGCGACGCAGAAGGGCATCTCAGAAACCAGCAACAAACCGGTTTGTCAATTCTTGTCCCGACTTCTCGGCGGCCCCATAATAGGAGCCTTATGAAACTCGATTCCAAATATTTCGACCGTATCCGGACGCGCCGGAACAGGCAGCAGGAAACGGCTGCGCAGGCTCCGACCTGCCAGTGGGACGGGTGCGACAAGCCCGGCGCCCACCGCGCGCCCGTGGGTCGAAATGCCGAGGGACAGTTCTTCCTGTTCTGCTTCGAGCACGTGAAGGAATACAACAAGGGTTACAACTATTTCTCCGGCCTGTCGGATGGCGAGATTGCGCGCTACCAGAAGGAAGCGATCACCGGTCATCGCCCCACATGGACGGTTGGCGTCAATAAGGCGGCGAAAGACGGCCCATTGCATTCGAGCGCGCGCTCCAGTGCAGGCGGTGCCAGCGGAACCGCTTACGCGCAGCAGCGTTTCAAGGATCCGTTCGGTTTCGTTTCTCAGGCCCGGGCGGGCACCGGTGGACGGTTCGAAACGCAGGGACGAAAGCTGAAAACGCTGGAAGCCAAGGCTTTCGATACGCTGGAACTGGCGGCAAACTCGAATTCGACCGATATCAAGCGGCGCTACAAGGAACTGGTCAAGAAGCACCACCCGGATGCCAATGGCGGAGACCGCGGTTCTGAAGACCGTTTTCGCGCTGTCATTCAAGCATACCAGTTGTTGAAGCAGGCGGGTTTCTGCTAAGCCGTAAAAACATATGGCAGCGAGGATGAAGGCCGGGCATTTGCCCGTGCCCTGGAGTTATGATGAGCAAGATCGACTTAGACATTTCCAACCTTCCCGACACCACAGTATCTGTCCGGGATGTTTTCGGCATTGATACCGATTTGAGGGTTCCGGCCTACAGCCACGGCGACCCTTACGTTCCGGACCTTGATCCGGACTACCTGTTCGACCGCGACACGACGCTCGCCATCCTCGCAGGGTTTGCCCATAACCGCCGCGTCATGGTGTCCGGTTTCCACGGAACCGGCAAATCGACCCATATCGAGCAGGTTGCCGCCCGCCTCAACTGGCCTTGCGTGCGCGTCAACCTCGACAGCCACGTCAGCCGTATCGATCTCGTCGGCAAGGACGCGATCGTGCTGAAGGACGGCAAGCAGGTTACCGAATTCAAGGACGGCATTCTGCCCTGGGCCTACCAGCACAATGTCGCGCTGGTGTTCGACGAATACGATGCGGGCCGCCCGGATGTGATGTTCGTCATTCAGCGCGTGCTGGAATCGTCGGGCCGCCTGACGCTTCTCGACCAGAGCCGCGTCATTCGCCCGCACCCTGCGTTCCGCATCTTCTCGACCGCCAACACGGTTGGCCTCGGAGATACGACCGGCCTTTATCACGGCACCCAGCAGATCAACCAGGCACAGATGGACCGCTGGTCGATCGTGACAACGTTGAACTACCTGCCGCACCAGAAGGAAGTCGATATCGTTGCCGCCAAGGTGAAGTCGTTCGGCAAGACGGCCGAAGGTCGCGAAACCGTATCGAAGATGGTGCGCGTCGCCGATCTGACCCGGTCGGCCTTTATCAACGGCGACCTCTCGACAGTGATGAGCCCGCGTACGGTTATCACCTGGGCCGAGAATGCCGAGATCTTCGGTGATGTCGCCTTTGCCTTCCGCATCACCTTCCTTAACAAGTGCGACGAGCTTGAGCGCACGCTGGTGGCCGAACAGTATCAGCGCGCCTTCGGTGTCGAGCTCAAGGAAAGTGCAGCGAACATGGTTCTCGGCGCTTAACGAACGTCGGCAGGGGCGTGACCTAACGCGCCAAGCGAAGGAAATGCAGGCCATGTCAGGTCGTGGAGACAATCTAAAGCCCAAGTCCAGCGGCATGGTCGATACCGAGCCGTTGCGCCGGGCGATCACCGGCTGCGTGCGGTCGATTGCCGCCAATGGCGAGGTCGAGGTGTCGTTCGCCAACGAGCGCCCCGGCCTTGCGGGCGATCGCATTCGTCTGCCGGAGATCTCCAGGCGTCCAACGGCCCATGAACTGGCTGTCACCCGCGGCCTCGGCGATTCCATGGCGCTCCGGATCGCCTGCCACGATACGGCCATGCATGCCAATCTGGCGCCGCAGGGATCGGATGCGCGCACCGTGTTTGATGCGGTCGAACAGGCCCGGATCGAATCGATCGGCGCGCTGCGGATGACCGGCGTTGCCTCCAACCTCAACTCGATGCATCAGGAAAAATACGCCAAGGCGAATTTCACTGGCATCGAGCGTCAGGAAGACGCACCGATCGGCGAAGCGATCGCCATGCTGGTGCGCGAAAAGCTGACCGGCGTGAAGCCGCCCGAAAGCGCCGGCAAGGTGCTCGACCTCTGGCGTCCGTTTATCGAGGACAAGGCGTCCGGCGATCTCGACAATCTGAGAAATGTCATCGAGGACCAGCAGGCCTTCTCCAAGGTCGTGCGCCGCATGCTTTCATCCATGCAGATGGCCGAGGATCTCGCCAGCGACGACAGCGAGCCTGAGGAAATCGACAACCAGAACGACGAGGAACAGCCGAGCAGCGGCGAGACTGAGAACGAGGAAGTCGAGGAAGAAGCCGGATCGGACGCCGCGCCCGCCGAACAGAGCGACGTTGCCGACGACGACATGGACGAAGGCGAGATGGACGGCGCCGAAATGTCGGACGAGGAGATGTCCGACGAGAGCGACGATCACTCCGAGACCCCAGGCGAGACCCGCCGCCCGAACAGCCCGTTCGACGATTTCAACGAGAAGGTGGATTATCACATCTTCACGCAGGAATTCGACGAGGAGATCACTGCCGAAGAGCTTTGCGACGAAGCGGAACTCGACCGGCTGCGCGCATTCCTCGACAAGCAGCTCGCCCACTTGCAGGGCGCCGTTGGCCGTCTCGCCAACCGGCTGCAGCGGCGCCTGATGGCGCAGCAGAACCGCTCGTGGGATTTCGACCTGGAGGAAGGCTATCTTGATCCGGCCCGTCTCGTGCGCCTGATCATCGATCCGATGCAGCCGCTGTCCTTCAAGAAGGAACGCGATACGCAGTTCCGCGATACGGTCGTGACGCTGGTGATCGATAATTCCGGTTCGATGCGCGGCCGTCCGATTACGGTTGCGGCAACATGCGCCGACATTCTCGCGCGCACGCTGGAACGCTGCGGCGTGAAGGTGGAGATCCTCGGCTTTACCACCAAGGCCTGGAAGGGCGGTCAGAGCCGCGAGAACTGGCTTGCGAACGGCAAGCCCGCGACGCCCGGCCGTCTGAACGACCTGCGCCACATCGTCTACAAGTCAGCCGATGCACCGTGGCGCCGGTCGCGCCGCAATCTCGGCCTGATGATGCGCGAAGGCCTGCTCAAGGAAAACATCGACGGCGAAGCGCTAATGTGGGCGCATAACCGTCTCATCGCGCGGCCGGAACAGCGCAAGATCCTGATGATGATCTCCGATGGCGCGCCGGTCGACGATTCGACGCTTTCGGTCAATCCGGGCAATTATCTGGAACGGCATCTGCGCGCCGTCATCGAACAGGTCGAGACCAAGTCGCCTGTCGAGCTTCTGGCGATCGGCATTGGCCATGATGTGACGCGCTACTATCGCAATGCCGTGACCATCGTCGACGCAGACGAGTTGGCAGGTGCGATGACCGAGCAGTTGGCCGAACTCTTTGCCGATAAGTCGTCGGCACAGGGCGCCCGTGGCGCCCGCGGTGGCCGTATGCGACGGGCAGGCTGAGGGCTTCGGTGAAGTCCTTCCGCGTCGCCGTAGCTGCGGCTCTGATGTCGACTGCACTGGCCGCTCTGCCGGCCGGTGCCGCAGGTCCTGATGTAGAGGCGAGTGTCCATACCATTTCCCGTTTCAAGACGGGCTCTGACGCCACCCGTTTCGGCAAGCTCGAATTTCTGGGCGGGCTGCAGGTCTCGTCAAACGACAGCAAGCTGCAATCGCTTTCGGCGATCCGATTCCGGCCGGACGGTAAGAGTTTTGTTTCGGTGCTTGATACCGGTCACTGGATGACCGGGCAGATCGAACGGGATGCGGAGGGCCGTCTCTCGGGTCTCAGCCGCCTGCAGGTGTCGCCACTGCTCTACAGAGGCGGGCGGCCGAGGTCGAAGTTCCATTCGGATGCGGAGGGTCTTGCCCTGCGTAAGGGCGAGGCGGTGGTGAGCTTCGAGCAGCTGCACCGCATCGAAACCTATCCGGATCCCGGTTTCGAGGCTTCAGGCCCGACGCGCACCGTAGACTTCGTCTTTCCCCGTAGGGAATTGCGGATGAATGCCGGCATGGAAACGCTGGCACTCTCGCCTGAAGACAGCCCGCTGAAGGGCTCGCTCGTGACGGTCACGGAACACAGCCTCGATCAGAACGGCAACATGTTTGCGGCAATTCTCGAGGGACCGCTGAAGGGCGTTTTCAAGATCGTCCGTCACGACCCCTATGACGCGACCGATGGCGCATTTCTGCCTGACGGCGACTTTCTGCTGCTGGAGCGCCGTTTCAGCTTCCTCGGCGGCCTCGGCATGCGCATCCGCCGCTTCGATGCTGCAGCGATCCGTCCGGGTGCCGAGATCGACGGCGAAGTCCTGCTCGAAGCGGACATGACCTACGCGATCGACAATATGGAAGGTCTCGACGTGATCGAGGCGCCCGACGGCCGCCCCCATCTCATCCTCGTCTCCGACGACAACGGCAACTTCCTGCAGCGCAATCTGATGCTGGAATTTCGGCTCGCGGAATAATCAAGGGGAGCTTCAGGCTCCCCTTGATTATGTCACACGGTCTTTGCAGTGACCTGCGGCATCGGCCGCAACACGTTCATCAGGGCGCCATAGGGCAGAAGCAGCACGATTCCGACGAGGATCTTGACCACGAGGTCGCCGAGCGCCCAGGAGACCCAGCGCGGGGCTTCGGTCGAGAGTGCGCCAAGAATCGGAGACCAGCCGACGGCGAAGTCGTCATTGGCGCCGAGGAAGGCGAAAACAGGGGCAAAGGCCAGCGAGAAGAACAGCAGCGTATCGAGCGCCGAGCCAAGCAGCGAACCTGCCAGCGGCGCCTGCCACCAGGACTGGCGACGCAGGCGGTTGAACACCGAGATATCCAGCAGCTGGCCGACCAGATAGGCGGTGCCCGACGCGATCGCGATACGTGGAGCCGACGCCCAGAGCGACAGCGTCACGCCGAAGATGAAGCCGACCAGAACCACACGGCGTGCGATTGTCGTCCCGAACTGGCGATTGGTAAGGTCAGTGACGAGGAAGGCGAAGGGATAGGTGAAAGCGCCCCAGGTCAGGAGATCGCCAAGGGCTACTCCGAAAAGGCTTCCTGTGACAGGGAACTGTACGAGGAAGTTCGAGGCGACGACGACCGCTGCCATCAGCAGGGCATAGATAAGGGTATAGCGTTTCGCTTGCATTTTTTTATCCTGGGGTATGCCACCAGTTGCGGATATGACCATGAGAAAGGGCTTGTCCGGTTATCCGGTCAAGCCCTCTTCAAAGCCGGTGATGTCGAAGGTGCTGATTAAGCAGCAGCAGTCGCTGCTTCTGCAGTCTTCTTGGCAATCTGGCGACGCAGGAGACGAGCGCGCATGGACAGCTCAGTCTCGCTGGACTTCAGAAGGAAAGCGTCGAGACCGCCGCGATGCTCAACGGAGCGAAGCGCGTGAGCGGAAACCCGCAGACGGAAGCGCTGGCCGAGCGAATCGGAGATCAGAGTGACCTGGCACAGGTTCGGCAGGAACCGACGACGGGTCTTGTTGTTGGCATGGCTGACGTTATTGCCGGTCATTACGCCCTTGCCGGTCAGTTCGCATACACGAGACATGGGATACACCTTTGTTCTATTCTGCAATCGGAAGCAATTTCCGGGCAATGCCCGACATGCCGATCCAATTGGTCCTGATTGGAAAGTTGCGGTTCTATAGTCAGTGAGGTCCGGCGCGTCAAGCCAAAACCTTGCGTTTCGGACTCTCAAGGCGTCGCTTGGCGCTTTTGCTGCTGGCGCGTCGCTGTTTTCTTGCCATTATGGTCAGTCACTATCGCCAGGCAAGTCGCTTCCATCTCATCCGTCAGGGCCGTTCATGCTTTCTCGCACATATTTCGCCGTCGCCCTGTCCTCTCTTGTGAGTTTCGGTGCAGCAACGCCTTCGATGGCGGCCGAAACGCGGCAGGTCAGCCATTACAGTATCACGCTCGGGATATTGCCGATCGCGACGGCGAGCTTTTCGAGCGAATTCGACGGCGGCCAGTACAAGATCAACGGAACGTTCAAATCGTCAGGTATCGCCGATATCATCAGCAAGGTTTCGGCGGAAACCAGCGTGACGGGGCGCATCCAGGGCGAAAAGCTGCAGGCTGACCGCTATAATCTTGTCTACAATGTCGGAAAGAGGAAGCGCGTCTACGATATCTCCTACAGCAACGGTAATGTGACCGATACGAAGGTCACCCCGCCGCCGCGTCGCAACCGGGAAAACTGGGTGCCCGTGACGGACAAGGATCTTCGCGCCGTGCTCGACCCGTTGAGCGGCCTGATCTTTCCGGCGGATGCCAAGATCTGCCCGAACCGGTTGCCGATCTATGACGGTGAATCGCGCATGGATCTGGTGCTGTCACCGATGGGCACCAAGCCGTTTGCGGCGGAAGGGTTCAAGGGAGAGGCCATCGTCTGCTCGATCCGCTACACGCCCAAATCCGGGTTCCGTCGCGGGCGCACCGATATCGAGTATCTTCGCAAGACGCCGATGGAAATCTGGTTTGCCAAGGCCGATGGCGCAAATGTATACGCTCCTGTCTATGCCCGTATCCCGACCAGGATGGGGCCGCTCTACGTGACGGCCGTGAAGATCGGCGATTAGAAGATCGGCTTATGCCGAAGGAGGCATAGTGAAGATCCGGGGGACGCTGATCGGTTTTACGGCCATTCTGATGTGGTCGCTTTTGGCGCTGATGACGGCAGCATCCGGCAAGGTTCCGCCCTTCCAGATGAACGCGATGACGTTTGCGATCGGCAGCCTGCCGGGGCTGATCCTGTTCGCCTTCAGGCCGCAGCGCATCCGGTTGCTCAAACAGCCCGCCAAGGTGTGGATCATCGGGATCGGCGGATTATTCGGCTACCACTTCCTGTACTTCACGGCGCTGCGCAATGCGCCGGCCGTCGAGGCGGGACTGATCGCCTATCTCTGGCCGCTGCTCATCGTCGTTGGCTCGGCGCTTCTGCCGGGCGAGCGGCTGCGCTGGTACCATGTCGCCGGTGCGGTTGCCGGGCTTTGCGGCACGATCGCCATCGTCTCGCGCAACGGCCTGTCGTTCGACGGTGCCTATACGCTGGGTTATGGCACAGCCTTCATCTGCGCCTTCACCTGGGCGGGGTACTCGCTGCTGACCCGCAGCTTCGACCGTGTCTCGACCGACGTGGTGACCGGGTTCTGCCTCGCCACATCGCTATTGTCGCTTGTGTGTCATCTGGCGCTGGAGACCACGATTTGGCCGGCGGACGCCAGCCAGTGGGCGGCGGTCGTCGGCCTCGGCCTGCTGCCGGTTGGCGCCGCCTTCTACGCCTGGGATTACGGCGTCAAGAACGGTGATATCCAGGTGATCGGCGCCGCAAGCTATGCCGCGCCGCTGCTTTCGACCCTGATCCTGGTGCTTTCCGGCTTTGCCGAACCGGACTGGCGCATTCTCGCGGCCTGCGTACTGATCACCGGTGGAGCGGTGCTTGCTGCACGTGATATGCTGCGGCCGAGGAAACCAGTTCGGCTTCCGGTGGAGTAAGGTATGTCGGCGGCAGACAACGAACGCGTGAAGTATGTCGCCAACGCATTTGATCGTGCGTCAACGTCCTCCCTGACAGTCGGCGTCTTCGCGCCTATCGCTGCGGCGATCTATGCGCCGGCAAGCTCGGTCGGGAACTTATGGGTGCTTTCAATCGCCGGCCCCTGTTGGCTTTTCACGGCAGGCATACTACATTTCGTAGGAAGGTTCATTTTACGGAGGCTGCTATGACTGGCTTGCAGATCTATGCATTCATCGTTTTGCCGCTCTCGATCGCGGCGGTTGGATCTGCCTACGCGTATTTTTTCGTGAAGAGTGAAGAGCGCAAACGCAAGATTCCTCCTGCTGAATAAGCCGATCCTTTCCCGGCGCCCTTAACCCGGCTCCCAGCCAAGCGCTGCCATCTCGAAGCTCGCAAACTCGAATCCGGGCGCCACGGTGCAGCCCACCAGCGTGTAGGCTCCAAGCGGTTCTGCCGACTGCCACGCATCGGCCGGCACCACGGCCTGTGGCCGCTCGCCGTTGGCCAGATCCACACCGAGCCGGATTTCCTCGACGGTCGTTCCATCCGAGATCTTCAGAAGCAGCGGATCGCCGGCATAATAGTGCCAGACTTCCGCTGCATCGCGCACCCGATGCCAGTGCGATTTCTCGCCGGCCTGCAGCAGATAGTAGATCGCCGTCGAGGCACCGCGCCCGGTGCCGTCTCCATCGCGAAACGTCTCCGCATACCAGCCGCCTTCCGGGTGGCGCTGCATGCCGAGAGTAGTGATGATCTCTTGCGCAGTCATCGTTTTAGAAATTGTCCTTGCGCTTGCGGATTTCGGCAAACACTTCTTCGTTGGTCTTGCCTTCCATGATCAGGTTGCGCCGGATCGCGGGATCGGCGGGGCGCAGGAAGGGGTTGGTTTCCTTCTCGAGGCCCATCATCGTCGGAATGGTGAAATTCCCGTCGGCGCGCAGGGCCTCGATCTCGGCAGCGCGGGTCTTCAGCCGCTCGTTGTCCGGATCGATCGTCAGCGCGAAACGGGCGTTGGACAGCGTGTATTCATGGCCGAAATAGATCGCCGTCTCATCGGGCAGAACCGCGAGCTTCTGTAGCGAAGACCACATGTCGGAAGCGGAGCGTTCGAACAGTCGACCGCAGCCGAGCGCGAAAAGGGTATCGGCGGCAAACAGGATCTTGTCGTCCGGAAAATGGAAGCAGATATGGCCGGCCGTGTGGCCTGGCGTCTCGATGACGCGAACGAGATGGTCGCCGAAATGGAACTCGTCGCCATCTGCGACTGTCCGGTCGAGGCCGGGGATCGCGACCGCCTCGTTGACGGGGCCGATGATCTCCAGGCCGAACTTCTCCTTCAGCGCGAGGTTTGCCTCCACATGATCGGTGTGGTGATGGGTGGTGAAGATGTGGGTGATCGTCCAGCCGCGACGGGCGGCGGCATCTATGATCGGCTGTTCTTCCGGCGCATCGATCGAAGCGGTCAGTCCGCTTTCAGGATCGTGCACAAGAACGCCGAAATTGTCGCTCCGGCAGGGAAAAACTTCGAGTTCCAACGGCTTCATTCTGCCTCACCTCTTGCTCAATTCCACTTGGCAGACAATGTAGAGACTGGTGCCTTGAAGTCCAACCACCTTCAGCGAGCAATTTATCTTGTCCGTCGATATCGTCGATCTGCGTGAGTTCTATCATTCTGCTCTTGGCCGGTTCGCCGAGCAGTCGATCGTCGTGGCGTTGTCGTCGCTCTGGGCGCGCCTGCCGGAGGAGCGTCTGGTCGGGCTCGGCTATGCGGTGCCCTATCTCGATCACTTCCGGGCCGATACCGAGCGCACCTTTGCCTTCATGCCGGCCGGGCAGGGGGCCGTGAACTGGCCGCCGGGCGAGCTTTCGAGCACGGCTTTGGTGTTCGATGAGGAATTGCCGCTGCCGGACAGTTCGGTCGATCGCGTGCTGCTTGTGCATTCGCTGGAATTTGCCGAAAACCCGCGCGAGACTCTGAAGGAGATCTGGCGGGTGCTGGCGCCCGGCGGGCGGCTGGTGATCGTCGTTCCAAACCGTCGCGGCGTCTGGGCACGGATGGAGCATACGCCTTTCGGCTCCGGCCGCCCCTATTCGCGGGGACAGTTGACCACGCTGATGCGTGAGACGAACTTCACGCCAGGCGCCAGCGCCGAGGCACTGTTTTTCCCGCCGTCGAAGGCGCGAACGATCATGAAGATGCGGCAGGTGTTCGATCGTATCGGTCGTCGCTTCTGGCCGGTGTTTTCCGGCGTCATCGTGCTGGAAGCGCAAAAGCGGCTGTATCAGGGGCTGCCGGTTGCAGCCCGCGCGTCGAGGCGCGTGTTCGTGCCGGTCATGGCACCGCGCGGCGTGCCGACGACGCGGACGCAACCCGACACGCCCAAAGGCTCTTAAAACCGGCTCGACATTGGGCCTTTTGAGCTTTAATGCCTGAGCATACCCTGCCCACAGACATTACCGAGAAGGTCCAATCGATGAGCATCGTTGCGAGTGAGCCCGTTCCGCGTCCAGGCATTCTGGATATCGCCGCCTATGTGCCCGGCAAGGATCATGCTCCCGGCGTTGCGCGGGTGTTCAAGCTCTCGTCCAACGAAACGCCGCTTGGTGCGAGCCCTGCTGCGATCGAAGCCTTTCGCGAGGCGGCAGGTCACCTCGAGCTCTATCCCGATGGCCAGGCCCTGGCGCTGCGCGAAGCGATCGGCTCGGTGCATGGCTTGAACGCTGCCAACATCATCTGCGGCAATGGATCGGATGAACTGCTCGGCCTGCTCTGCCACGTCTATCTCGGTGCCGGCGACGAGGCGATCATCACCCAGCACGGGTTCCTGGTCTACAAGATCCAGATCACGGGTGCCGGCGCCAAGGCGATCGAAGTGCCTGAGAAGGACTGCACCGTCGATGTCGACGCGATCCTCGCCGCGGTCACGGACAAGACGAAGATGGTGTTCATCGCCAATCCGGGCAATCCGACCGGTACCTATGTCCCGGTTTCCGACATCCGTCGCCTGCATGCCGGTCTGCCGAAAAGCGTCATCCTGGTTCTCGACGCGGCCTATGCGGAATACGTGAAGAAGAACGATTACGAGGCCGGTCTTGAGCTGGTCTCGAACAGCAAGAACGTCGTGATGTGCCGGACCTTCTCGAAGGCCTACGGTCTTGCCGCGTTGCGGATCGGCTGGATGTACGGTCCGGCCGCGATCCTCGATGCGCTCAACCGCGTCCGCGGACCGTTCAACCTGAATGCGCCGGCGATTGCCGCAGGTGCTGCGGCCATCCGCGATCGGGCGTTCGTCGAGAAGGCTGTCGAGCACAACACGCTCTGGCTCGACAAGCTGACCCATGCGTTCGAAACGCTCGGGCTCAAGGTCACGCCGTCGGTCACCAATTTCGTGCTGATCCATTTCCCCGATGTGGACGGCAAGCGTGCGCCGGATGCCGATGCCTTCCTCACCAGCCGCGGCTATATCCTGCGGGTCGTCAAGGGCTATGGCCTGCCGAACGCGCTGCGCATGACGATCGGCTCGGAAGAGGCCAATCGCGGCGTTATCGAAACGCTCGGCGAATTTCTGGCACGCTGACAGCAATGGGACGGATATCATGACCCATCCGCAGTTCGATCGGATCGCTCTGATCGGCATCGGCCTGATCGGCTCATCTATTGCGCGCGACGTGAAGGAGCTCGGGCTCGCCAATCACGTCGTCATCTCGACACGCAGTAGCGAGACGTTGAAGCGGGCGGAAGATCTGGAGCTTGGCACGGAATACACAGCCTCTGCAGCCGATGCGGTGAAGGATGCCGACCTCGTCATCGTCTCCGTTCCTGTCGGTGCGTCTGAAGCGGTCGCCAAGCAGATCGCGGGCAGCCTCAAGCCGGGCGCGATCGTCACCGATGTTGGCTCGACCAAGGCGTCTGTCATCGCGCAGATGGCGCCGCATATGCCTGACGGCGTGCATTTCATTCCCGGTCACCCGCTGGCCGGTACCGAGAAGTCCGGTCCGGATGCGGGCTTTCCGGGTCTGTTTCGCGATCGCTGGTGCATCTTCACGCCGCTGCCGGAAACGGATCAGGCGGCGCTCGAGCAGTTGAAGGCCTTCTGGGTGGCGCTCGGTTCGCGCATCGACGAGATGGATCCCGAACACCACGACAAGGTGCTCGCGATCGTTTCCCACCTGCCGCATATCATCGCCTATAATATCGTCGGCACGGCGGATGATCTGGAAACGGTCACCGAATCGGAAGTCATCAAGTATTCCGCCTCCGGTTTCCGCGATTTCACGCGTCTTGCAGCCTCCGATCCCACCATGTGGCGGGACGTCTGCCTGCACAACAAGGATGCGATCCTGGAAATGCTGGCCCGGTTTTCGGAAGATCTTGCCTACCTGCAGCGGGCAATCCGCTGGGGCGAGGGCGACAAGCTGTTCGAACTCTTCAGCCGCACCCGCACCATCCGCCGCTCCATCGTTCAGGCCGGCCAGGATGTGGACGCGCCGGACTTTGGCCGGCACGCACTGGATGTGAAGAAAGAAGCAGGCCTCTCGGCCTCAGATCCGCGGAATTTCGCCGATCTGGATCAGCCCGCCCGCCAGAACCTTGCCGCGCCGGATGGTGATGTCGAGTGAGGCATTTTCACCACCGCCGAGCGCTGCCAGCATGTTTGCCGCGGTCTTGATGGTCGATGCGAGATCCGGAAACACTTCGCCGAGGCTCTGCTGCCACGCGTCGATCTTTTCCACGCGCAGTTTGAGCTTGCCTGACATGCGCCCTTCGTCATCGAAGGAGAAGGGGCCGGAGATAGTGGCAACCCGTCCCTCGCCGAGATCGGCCTTCAGGGAACGAAGCTCGCCCTTGGTATTGTAGAGTGCGGTGCCGTTCGGATCGCTGCCGTCGATCATGCCGGCGCGACCGGCAAGCGTCACGTCCACGAGAGCGTTGAGCTTGGGCAGAAGCTCTGCCATGCCCTCGGCTGTCGTCGAGGTGCCGTCGAGCGAGATCGCGGCATCGAGATCGTCGCCGTTCTGGCGCAGATGGATTTCCGTCCGGTCGGTGGTGATGTCGAAGGGCTGGGTGTTTGCCGCGGACACGACGCTTGCGCGCGAGCCCTCGATGACCATCGACGCCCGCTCGAACGCCCTTCAGCTTGGCAGCGATACTGGATTGCAGCGATTTCCAGGTGGTGGATACGGAGAAGCCATGGCTGGTGCGGACTTCAGAGGGTGCGTCGAGTTCCCAGACGATATGGCCGGGCGCATAGACCTGCGCTGCCGAGCGCAAAGCGCCGAACGTGCCCGAGATGCCGTTTTCACGGTCATCCACCGTCACCTTGGAGCAGAACAGGCCGATTCGGAAAGGATAGCCGCGATATTCGGCGTCGGTGCATTCGGCGACGATGCCGCGCTTCTGCTGGCTGCCCAGGAGCGCCAGCGTGTTCTGCTTCAGGACCGAAGCGGCATAGAACCAGCCTGCCGTATAAAGGGCTATCGCCAGAATGACGGCACTCGCCAGGATCCATAGTTTTCTGCTGACGCCGCTTCGGCTTGACGCTGCCATGTTGTTCTCCCAAAGGTCTTTTCGCAAATCTCGATGACGGCATGGCGTGCGATATGGACGAATTTTGGGTGTTTGGCTACGGATCGCTGATGTGGAACCCGGGCTTTCCGTTCGAAGAGAAGGCGCAGGCCCGCGTTTACGGCTTTCGCCGGTCGCTGTGCATCTGGTCGACAGTGCACCGTGGAACGCCGGATCGTCCGGGTCTGGTCATGGGGCTCGATCGTGGCGGATCGTGCAGGGGTGCGGCCTTCCGGGTGGCAGGTGACGCATGGGACGATGCGATCGAGTATCTGCGTCGTCGCGAACTTGTCACCAATGTCTATCTCGAAAAGATCGTGCCGATCACGCTGATGGACGGGCGGCAGGTGAAGGCCGTCACCTATGTCGTCGATCGCGCCCACCCGCAATATGCCGGTGCGATGGGCGTCGAACAGGCGGCCGGCATCGTGCGCCACTCGGCCGGCAAGTCCGGTCCCAACGATGCCTATGTGTTCAACACCGTCGAGCATCTTGCGCAGATCGGCATTCGCGACCTGTGGCTGGAAGGGGTCGCCGCGGCGCTAGCCGCGTAAGGCTACCCGCTCAAACCGTCGTCTGCTCTCTCTTCTGTTCGGCCTTCAGTTCCGCCAGACGTTTCAATGCTGTCGCAGGCAGCGGCAGATGCGGGTTTGCCGCCACGGTTTCGACCAGCAGCTGGTCGCTTGCCGTTTCCAGCGTTTCGATCAGGTGCTTGTAGAAGGCATCCGGCTGCATTCCCGGCTGGATGGGCGGAAGGATGCGGACCTTGAAATGACCGGGGTATTTCACCAGCTTGCGGCGTCCCCAGAACAGGCCCCAATGGGCGACGACCGGGACGACCGGAACCTTCGCATCGCGATAGATGCGGGCGATGCCGTAGCGATAGTCCGGCTCGGCGCCAGGCGAGCGACGGGTTCCCTCGGGGTAGATGATCAGCTGGCGGCCGCTCGCCATCTCTTCCTTGGTGCGCTTCATCACCTCGACCATGACCTTGCCGCGGGCACCGCGGTTGACCGGGATCATCCGCTGCCTGGCCAGGTACCATCCGAACAGCGGGATCCACAGAAGCTCGCGCTTCAGGATATAGACCGGGTCGGGATAGTGGGGCATCAGCGCAAAGGTGTCCCACACAGACTGGTGCTTGGGCGTAAAGATGCAGCCGCCTTCCGGAATATTCTCCAGCCCCTCGATTTCGAAGGTCGCACCGACAATCTTGCCCATCAACCAGTTGCTGGATGAAGCCCAGCCCTTGGGGACGCTGAAGGCGGCCTTCCGCGAAGCCAGGAAGTAGTAGGGAGCAAACACGATCATCCGCAGGATCATGTTGGCGTAGAAGGCGGTATTGAACACGACGGAGCGGATGAGAAGCATGGAACGGGCTTTCTTGCAGACTGCCCGTTGCCTACACGAGAACTCGAGCGGACAAAAGCGCGAGATCGACGGCCTGCTCAGATCAGGGAGATTTTTTCGGCACCGACCCGGTCGGATCGCCGTCGGTTCGAAGCCCGCTGCCCTTCTGCATGCCCACCCAGTCGCGAATGGTTGCCAGCACCACCTTGACGTATTCCGACAGCATCGTGCGCAGCGTATCCGGCTCGGCGAACCAGGCGCGGCGAGCGAGATCTGCATTGATGACCGGATAGGGAATGAATTCCGTCGCGGGATCTGCGCGGCGCAGTTCGTGCAGACTGCGTAGCATGTGGTAGTTGTTGGTCACGACGAGCACGGATTTGTAGTCGTTGTCGTGGATCCAGCGGGAGATCTCGTTGGCATTGCCGATCGTATCGATCGCATCATAGCCGATATCGACGCAGCACTTGAAAAGGTCGGGCGAGGCCTGCGTGACCTTGCGGATCTGGGTCGGCGTGGTGGATGGATGCGCGCCGGAAATCAGAAGCCGCCTGCCGGCCCCGTCGCGCAGCAGACCGAGCGCCTGTTCTATGCGCAGATATCCACCTGTCAGAACAACGATTGCATCGGCCTTGACGCCATCGGGCGCTCGCAACGATGTGACCGCGTCCGCGAACCAGAGGAAACCGCCGACGACGATCGCAACGCAGATGAACGCCACCATGACGATCCGTCTTGCTATTCGTCTAAACGTGCTCCGGCGCGAGAGCAAAGCCCTTCGTCTCCGGTCCGAAGTCCGGTCGTCCGTCACATCGGGAGGGGTCTGGCCGAGTGTCATGATTTCGTTGATAGACCTAGATTTCGTTGTCGCCTAGTCCCACAACGGGTTCACTTCAAAAAACACGTGCGGGTTATGATTTCGGCGCGCCATCCGCCCGTGCCGGATCGGAGCGGATCAGGTCGATCTCGTCGATCGTTTTCATCACAGTCAGGCGGGCGGTCAGCGTCGTCAGAAGGGCGATCACCAGGATCGTCGCAAAGATCCCGAGATAGCCGCCGAATCCGATCGTGAAGGAACCGAACAAGGCTGTCGCCTGCTCGCTCTGGGGCGTCGCGCGGGAATTCGACTGCCACAGATTGGCGGCCGCAAACAGCAGTGCGGCCAGCGCGCCGCCGGCTGCCGATCCCTTGATGCTGATCTTTAGGAAATGCTTCTGGAATTCGCGGGCGACGAAACCGCTTTCGGCGCCGACGAAATGCAGGACTTCGATGATATGCCGGTTGCCGGAGAGGGCGCCGCGGGTGGCAAAGACGACGGTCAGGATCATCGCGGTAAAGACCAGGATCAGCACGCCCATGCCGATCAGCACGGTGGTGCGGGCCATCGACACAAGCCGATCGACCCAGGTGCGGTGGTCATCGAGGAAGGCCTGCGGCACTTCGGTCTTCAGGAGGTCACGCATGGCCCCGAAATCCGGCGGGTTCTGCTCGTCGATTGTGATGATGACCAGCCTCGGCACGGGCAGGTCGGCAAGATCGAGGCCGGTGCCGAGCCACGGTTCCAGCAGCCGGGCGGTGGCGCTGTCGTCCATGATCGTGCCGTCGCGGGTGCCGACGAAGGTGAGTGCGACATCGCGCGCCTTCTTCAGCGCCGCATCCATGTCTAGGCCATCGTCCGGCTTGATCTGGATGGTGATTTCGCGGGCGATCTCGCTCTGCCAGCCGGCCGCGGTGGCGCGAACCATGCTGACCCCGCCGAGCGTCAGGCATGCGAGGAAGGCCATGATGGCGATCACCACCATCAGCGCATTGCCCTGGATATTGGAGGGAGGCAGGATCGGGGCTGTCGGGCGCACGCGCATCGAGGCGCGGCGCGGACCCTGGTCGGTCGCTGTCTCGGCGCCTTTCTCCTGCCAAGCGTTTGCCGGTGCCGGTGCTTTCTCCGTCTTAGCCGGTTTGGTCTTCTTGGGAGGGCGCGGCTCATTCATAGATATCGAGCCGCCCTTCGGTGAGGATCATCCGCCGTGCATCGACCTGATCCATCAGCGCCAGATCGTGCGTCGCGATGACGACGGCGGTGCCGAGCCGGTTGAGCTCGAGGAACAGGCTGAGCAGCCGGCGGGCCATGGGCGGGTCGACATTGCCGGTGGGTTCGTCGGCGAGCAGGATTTCCGGACGGTCCATCAGCGCACGGGCAATCGCCGCACGCTGCTTTTCGCCGCCTGAAAGCACCGCGGGAAGCACATTGATGCGCTCGCCGAGGCCGACCCATTTGAGGAGCTCGATCACGTCATTGCGATAGGACGCCTCGTCCTTGCCGCGCACCCGAAGCGGCAGGGCGACGTTCTCATAGGTGGTCAGATGGTCGAGCAGGCGAAAGTCTTGGTAGACGATGCCGATTCGCCGGCGCAGCATCGGCAGCTCGCTCCGCGGGATCTGCGACAGCTCGCGGCCGAACATGCGGATGATGCCGCGGGTGGGGTAGAGTGAGGTGAAAAGCAGGCGCAGAAGCGTCGTCTTGCCGGCACCCGATGGGCCGGTCAGGAACTGAAATGACCGTTTCGGGATGTCGAACGTCATGTCCCGGAGAATCTCCGGGCCCATGCCGTATCGCAATCCAACATTTTCGAAATGAATCAACGGAAGACCAAATCCCTGAACCCTTCAGATTCGCACCTGACCATCTCTTAACGATGAAGGTAAACGAAAGGTAAAACGCCGGCCGAAAAGGGCTTATTTCGGGCGCTGTTTGCAAATGGTTAACCAATCGAATTTACGACTAGGGGGGATTCGTTTCAATGGCCGCCTCTTTCGATATCGGGGGACAAGCGGCGCCGAAGAGGTCCGATGAACACGTTCAGCAGCCGCGCCGGCAAGACGATTGTCCGCATGGACATCCTGCCGCCCGAAATCACAACAGGCCCCAAGGGCCGGGTGAAGGCGCGTGGTCCCGTGGTGGATGCGCAGTTCGTGCCCGTGACTGATGGCGGGTGGCAGCGGTCCAGACCGCGTTCGCACAACGACAATTCAGACAACAGGACCAAGAACCGGGCGACCGGTAAGCCTGCAGAGAGGGTGAGGTCCGGTGCTCCGGCCCCGGTGCCGAATGGCTTCGTCGGCAAGGTCGAGCGCGTGCTGAATACGCTTTCGGCCGATCTGTTCTGCGCTCTTGTGGCTGCCGCTTTCGTGCTGGTCTTTGCGAGTGCCGGCGGCTTCTCGTTCCTGTTCAACGACAGCGGAGAAGCCCAAGCCGAGCCATCGCTCGATATCACTCACATCACCATGACGCCACGCGATGCGGATGGCATGCGGGTTCTACTGATCAACGGAATCGTCGAGAACCGGACCAGTAACGCAAAGACCATGCCCGCGATCCGGGCCGAACTGATGGCCGGCGACACGCTGGTCGCCTCGACGTTGATTGCCCCGCCGGCTTCCGCCATTGCTGCCGGCCACAGCCGCGGGTTTTCTGCGCGCGTGCCGCATCCCGGCGGAAAACTCCCGGATTTGCGCCTGACCTTTGCGGAACGGGATGCGTCCCGCCTCTGATTGTGCTATCGCGGCGCTTCCGATCTATCAGGAGTATCCGTATGCCCGTCGTCCGCGGCAAAAACATCGAGCCGCTTTTCACTGCCGAACAGATCGCCGAGCGCAATCACCAAATCGCAGCGCAGATCGCGACCGGTCCCACGAAGGATCTGCTCGTCATCGCCGTCCTCAAGGGCTCGTTCATTTTCGCAGCGGATCTTCTGCGCGCGCTGCATGAGACGGGCCTTGCACCGGAAGTGGAGTTCATCACACTTTCGAGCTACGGCACCGGCACGGTCTCGCAGGGCGTTCGCATCGTCAAGGATATCGACAGCGACGTGAAGGACCGCGATGTTCTTCTGATCGACGACATCCTGGAATCCGGCCGCACGCTGAAATTCGCCAAGGAACTGCTCTATGAGCGCGGCGCCCGCCATGTTTCGCTGGCCGTTCTTCTCGACAAGAAGGTGAAGCGCAAGGAAGAGCTTGAGGCGGATTACGTCGGCTTCGAATGCCCCGACTACTTCGTCGTCGGCTACGGCATGGACGTCGCCTACGCGTTCCGCGAACTGCCTTTCGTCGGCGTCGTGACTGGCGACGCGTGAGTTGATTTTGGTTTGGATGGGGGCAGAAATCTGCCGCCATCCGGTCGCAAGGTGTTAACCATGGCGCGGTTTGAGCCTCGCCTGTTTACTCCTCGACAACCAAACTCTGGTGAATTGCTCCCGGATTGATACACAAAACGGGAGCGATGATCGCTATGGCCAAGATCCTTATTACCGAGGATGAACACACGTTGCGCATGTTTGTTGCGCGCGCTCTCCGGATGGATGGCCATGAGACGCATGAGGCCGGCGATGGCGCCGAAGGCCTCGAAAAGCTCGAGCAGGGCGCGTTCGATCTTCTGCTTTCCGACATACGCATGCCTGTCATGGATGGCATTGCGCTGGCGCACGAAGCCGCCGCCCAGTATCCCGACATGAAGATCCTGCTGATGACCGGCTATGCCGAACAGCGCGAACGCGCCGATGACCTGTCGTCGAAGATCGTCGATGTGGTGCAGAAGCCTTTCGCATTGCCAGAAATCCGCAAGGCTGTCGCCATGGCGCTTGCCGTGCAGACTTCCTGCGCGGCCTGATCTCTCGCAGGTGGATTTAGCGGATCTCGAGCAGCCGCTCGAGATACTGCCGCTCGGCATCGCCTGATAGGGCGTTGCCCAGCTTCTCGCGGATCGCATCGAGGATCTCGCGGGCGCGCTGCACGTCGATTTCATCCGGCACCTTCACCTGATCGCCGAAGTCCGGGCCTGACGTTGCGCGGGGGCGACCTAGGGGATCGCGACCGTTCTGGCCGCCCTGGTTGGCCATGCCCTGTCCCTGGCCGTCCTGCTGGCCTTCGCCTTGGCCCTGACCCTGCTGCATCGCCTGCATCATCTGCTGCATCATGCTCTGGGCGCCTTGGCGAAGCGCGTTAAGTGCGTTGCCCTGGCCTTCGACGGCCTGTTCGCCCTGGCCGTCACCGAGCGCCTTACCGGCGCTGCCCATTTCACTCTGGGCCTCCCCGAAGCCTTGGCCTGGTTCCATGCCCATGCCCTTCAGCGCCTGCTGCAGCTCGCCAAGCTGTTTTCCGAGGCCTTCCTGCTGGGCACGCAGGTTCTTCAGCGCCTCACGCAGCTGTTCGGCTGTCATCTGGTCGGTATTCTGTTCGCCGCCCTGGCCGTTCTGGCCCTGACCTTGCTGGCCCTGCTGCCCGCGCTGTGCCTGCTGGCCTTGCTGACCCGGTTGGCCCTGCTGACCCGGTTGGCCGTTCTGGCCCTGCTGCTGCTCGCCCTGTTCGCCGCTCTGCGGATCGGGGTCGCCGCGCTGCATGCGATCACGCAATGCCTGGTCCAGCTTGAATGTCTGGTCCATCAGCCGCTGCTGTTCCTGCATGATCTGGCCGAGCTTGTCGATCTGCTGGCGCATCTGGCTGTTTTGCTGCTGCTGCTGGCCCTGCTGACCGCGCTGCGGGCGTCCGGCCTGCAGGTTGTTCATCATCCGCTGCATCTGCGACAGCATTTCCTTGGCAGCGTCACGATTGCCGGATCGAGCGAGGTTTTCGATCTGGTCCATCATGTTCTGCAGGTCGCGCTGGCGAATGACATTCTGCGCCTGCATGTTCTGCTGGCCCGGCGGTGCGTTTTGCATGCGCTGCGCGAGCTCGTTCATAAACTGCTGCATCGCCTCGCGCAGTTCCTTCATGAGGGCAGCGATTTCCTGATCCCCGGCACCTTTCTCGAGCGTGTCCGACAGATTGCGCTGGGCATCGCGCAAACGGCGTTCGGCGGCGGAAAGATCGCCGTCCTCGATGCCGAGCGCGATTTCCCACAGGTAGTCTGCTGCGTCCTTCAGCTGTTCCTCGTTGCGGGCAATCTTCATGCGCTCACGGGCCGAGCGGATTGCCAGGAAGTGGCCAAGGTTCGGAATGGTCTCGTCGGGACGGATCGCCAGCGCGTCGTTGAGCTCGATCGCGCGCGGCACCTGGCGGGTGTCGAGCGCGAAAACCTGGCGCTGTTCGGCAACGGCGGCCGCCAGCGGTTCCGAGAAGCCGCGGCCCGGCATTACCATTTCATGGGCGGGGCTGCGGCCGGTCTGGCCCGCGCCGTCCTTGGCAATCAACGTAATCCTGACGCGCTTTCCGGCCAGCGGATGCTCGATCAGGCTGCGGCTGGTCAGGGCCTTCACCTCCTGGCCGCGGTTCTGGCGCGGCAGGTCGAGGCGGTATTCCGGCGCCGGGTAAAGCGGCGTGGCCGCCGGGTCGACAGGGCCGACGGGTTCGATCAGCGCATGGGCTTCCCGAATGCCGTAATCGTCCTTGCCGCGGAAACCGATTTCCAGCGCGCCATTGACGGACCGCTTCGGCTGGCCGTCGAAGGCGATCTCCGGGGGGCGGTCGGGAATGACGTCGAAGGTCCATGTCTGGCCATTGACGGTGAGTTCGCCGCTTTCGTCCACATTGAACGCATAGCTGCGCGGCGGCACCGTCTGTGCGGTGTGCGGCTGACTGACGGGTGGCTGCGGCTTTGCCTGCTGGCCCTCGGGCAATGGCGTGCCTGGTGCGTTACCTTGTGCCTGCTTGCTTGCGTCTTCAGCCGCCTTGCGCGCTTCCTCGGTGATCAGCGTCAGCGGCTCTCCGCCGGATTTCGGCGTGAAGACGACCGCTTCCTCGCCCTCGCCACCGGTTACGCGCACGGTCAGGCCGGAATTCTGCGGCACAGATGCCGTGTTGCCGGCCGTATCGCCCGCGGCTGCGGGCGCCGTGTCGCGGCCGGTCAGGAATATCGGGGCGCGGCCGGTGTAGGATGGTGGTGTCAGCCAGGCGTCGATGCGAAGGTCCGGGTTGGTACTTGCAGCCAGTGGTGCCGGACGGAAGGCGTCTGCGGGCGAACCGCCGCCGTTCGAGAAGGAATAGCCGAGCGCCACGGCAAACATGAGCGCCGGTACGGCGCGGAGCGCGAACCGGTCATGGCTGGCAATATCCGGGCGCGGCATGCCCGTATCGAGCGCCGCGATCCGCTCGGCCATGCGGATCTGGTGTTCTTTCCAGAGCGCGCGGGCAAACGGCGTCTCGAACGCCGGCTGGTCTTCCTGCACGGCGACGGGCTGGTGCGGCAGGCCGTTGCGATCTTCCAGCAACCGGTCCGCATCGGCAGCATCGGGCCAGCGAAGCCTCGCCAAGGGAAGGAGAGAGGTCAGGAACGCGAAGGTGAAAAAGCCGAGCAGTATCCAGCGCAGCAGATCAGGCGTGACGCGGAAAAGGCCGAACCAGGAGACGGAGAAGAACAGGGCAACGACCGCGAGCGGGGCCAGAAGCTTCGGCAGAAGGCGTTCGGAAAACAGCACGAAACGGGCAAACGACCGTTTCAGCGCAACGCGTCTTGCGAGCGCCGGATGTGTTTCGAATGCACCTTTGCGGATCAAGCTCATGCGGTCCGTCTCCGATCGTGGCGGCCCAAATCAAGCTATCAACATAACAATGTTTGTGGCGAAGACGAGGGCGGCGACATGCCGGCCCCGATTTTTACAGGCGGTTTGCCGCAAAAGTGAACGTTTCTGCGCAGGCCTAGCTAAGCCAGGCCGGCACGGAATCCAGGCCGATCAGGTCATCATAGGAGCCGCGCGGGCGGATCACATGGAACTCCGAGCCCTTCACCAGCACTTCCGGCACCAGCAGGCGGGAATTGTAGGTTCCGGCCTGCACGGCGCCATAGGCACCGGCAGAACCGACGGCGATCAGGTCGCCGGGCTTCGGTTCGGCCATCTCGCGGTCGAGCGCCAGATAGTCTCCGGTCTCGCAGACGGGGCCGACGACATCGCCCTTGATCCGCGGCGCATCGGCCGGCGGTACCACGACGGGGCGGATCGAATGATAGGCTTCGTAGAGTGTCGGGCGGATCAGATCGTTCATCGCGCCATCGACGATCACGAAGGTCTTTTCGCCGCCATCCTTCACATAGATGACCTCGGTCACCAGAATGCCGGCATTGCCGACGATCAGGCGGCCGGGTTCGGTGACGATCTTGCAGTCGAGCGTGCGCAGCTGCTTCTTGATCGTTTCCGCATAGGCGTCTGGCAGCGGCGGCGGAGTGTTGTCGTCCTTGTAGGGAATGCCGAGACCGCCGCCGACATCGACGTGGCTGATCGTGTGGCCATCGCCGCGCAGCAGATCCACCAGCGCCCGCAACAGCCGGTAGGCATCCTCGAACGGCTGGAGCTCAGTGATCTGGCTGCCGATATGCATGTCGATGCCGGTGACTTCGATGCCGGGAAGCGTTGCCGCATGGGCATAGACGTCACGGGCCCGGTCGTAAGCGATGCCGAACTTGTTTTCCTTCTTCCCCGTCGAAATCTTGGCATGGGTGCCCGCATCGACATCCGGGTTGATGCGGAAGGAGACATGCGCACGCTTGCCGACTTTGAGAGCGCGCAGGTTCAGCACTTCCAGTTCAGGCTCGGATTCGACGTTGAAGCAGTAGATCCCGGCCTCGAGCGCCAGATCCATTTCGGCAACGGTCTTGCCGACGCCCGAAAACATGATGCGGGATGCGGGAATGCCGGCCGCCAGCGCGCGCCGCAACTCGCCGCCCGAGACGACATCGACGCCGGCGCCGAGCTTTGCCAGGGTTTTGAGGACTGCCTGGTTGGAGTTCGCCTTCATGGCGTAGCAGACCATCGCATCCACATCGGAAAACGCCTGCGCGAACACCTTGTAATGGCGCTCCAGCGTGGCTGTCGAATAGACGTAGAATGGCGTGCCGACGGCTTTTGCGATTTCCGGGATGGCGACGTTTTCGGCGTGAAGGACGCCGTCGATGTAGTGGAAATGATTCACGTCAAAACTCGGAAAACTGAAGGGGTCTGGGAACTACAGAAGCGGGTCGAGGACGAACGGCCGCTCGGCAACCGGTTCCTTGTTGGCGTCACCGGGTTTGCTGCTCTTGCGGATGTTCTGCTGTTCGACGGGCGTGCTGGGGCGGTCGAGGTCGCCCTTGCGGCCGCAGCCGGCGACAACGAGGCTGACGACGCCCAGGATCAGGCTGACATGGGCGATTTTCACCAGGGATTTCGACATTCTCTTCCTTCTCCGGCACGGTCACGCAGACTTCATAGCGAAGTTCCGCGCGCTTGTGCAGTATCCTTGCCGCTTCATTCGTCGCGCAGGCGTCAGTTTCTCTCGCGCCACCAGGCGATCTGCTTGCGCACCTCGGAGGGAGCCGTGCCGCCGAAGCTGACGCGACTTGCGACCGATGCATCCACCGAGAGAACGTCGAAGACCTTGTCAGTGATGGCAGGGTTGATCGCCTGCAGTTCTTCAAGCGTGAGTTCGGAGAGGTCGCAGCCCTTTTTCTCCGCCAGCGCCACGGCATGGCCGGTGGCATGGTGCGCTTCGCGGAAGGGCAGGCCGACTTCGCGAACCAGCCAGTCGGCAAGGTCGGTCGCGGTGGAGAAGCCGGCGCCGGCCGCGGCGCGCATCTTGTCGGCGCGGATTGTCATGTCGCGCATCATGCCGGTCATGGCGGCAATCGCCAGTTCCAGGTTTTCGGCGCAGTCGAACACCTGTTCCTTGTCTTCCTGCATGTCCTTGGAATAGGCGAGCGGAAGACCCTTCATGACCGTCAGCAGCGCGACCAGCGAACCGTTGATGCGGCCGGTCTTGGCGCGCACCAGTTCGGCGGCATCCGGGTTCTTCTTCTGCGGCATGATCGAGGAACCGGTCGAAAACGCGTCGGACAGGCGCACGAAGCCGAATTGCGGCGTCGACCAGATGACGATTTCTTCCGCAAGACGCGACAGATGCACGGCGCAGATGGCAGCGACCGACAGAAATTCCAGCGCGAAATCGCGGTCGGAGACGGTGTCGATCGAGTTGCGGGTCGGTTCGCGGAAACCGAGGGCCTTCGCCGTCATGTGGCGGTCGATCGGGTAGGGCGTGCCGGCAAGCGCTGCGGCACCGATCGGGCTTTCGTCCAGGTGTTCGATCGCATGGCGAACGCGGGCGCGGTCACGGCCGAACATTTCCACATAGGCCATGCAGTGATGGCCGAAGGTAACCGGCTGTGCCGTCTGCAGATGGGTAAAGCCGGGCATCACCGTATCTGCATGCTCTTCGGCGCGGTCGAGAAACGCGGCGATCAGGGCCGTCAGCATCTTCTCGGTCTTGACGAGCTCTTCCTTGACCCAGAGGCGGAAATCGAGCGCGACCTGGTCGTTGCGGGAACGGGCGGTGTGGAGGCGACCGGCGGCTGGACCGATCAGGTCTGCCAGCCGCGCCTCGATGTTCATGTGAATGTCCTCGAGCTTGCGCGAGAACTGGAACTGTCCGCTTTCGATCTCTGACATGATCGTGTTCAGGCCGGAAACGATCTTGTCTTTATCTTCGTGCGAAATAATGCCTTGTTCCGCCAGCATCGTCGCATGGGCGATCGAACCGCGGATATCCTGGGCGAACAGCTTCTTGTCGAAACCGATCGAGGCATTTATCTCCTCCATGATCGCATCCGGCCCGGAAGCGAAGCGTCCGCCCCACATCTGGTTGGAAGATGTCGCGTCCTTCGTGTCGGCCATGAATTCAGTCCTGGAGTAGTTGATGACGTCCAAAAGACCGCTTGGCCTTCCGTCTGTCCGATTGATCCTGATTGCCGCCGTCCTCGGGATCGTCGCCGGCACCGTCGCCGTATACGTGACGAACATGGGGTCTGGCAATGGTTCGGGTGGGGGTTTGGATGGGGCGGCAAAGGCCTCACTCTCCCCGTCGGCCGGCCAATGCGAGGGCTCCGCGGACCTGGCGAAGTCCGTCAGCGCCTTTTCAAAGGGCCAGGTTGCCGCCATGGTCGAGGCACAGCCGCCGCGTCCGCTCTCTCTGTCCTTCAAGGGACCGGCGGGACAGGACATGACGACGGCCGATCTCGCCGGCAAAACCGTGCTTCTCAATCTCTGGGCCACCTGGTGTGTGCCCTGCCGCGAAGAGATGCCGGCGCTGAACGGGTTGCAGGCGGCGATGGGCGGCGGTGACTTCGAAGTCGTCGCCATCAACATCGATACCGGCAGCGATGAGAAGCCGAAAACCTTCCTTGAAGAGTACAAGATCGACAAGCTCGGCTTCTACCGCGACAGTTCAATGGGCACGTTCAACGCCCTGAAAAAGGAAGGCCTCGCCTTCGGCCTGCCTGCAACGCTGATCCTCGACAAGAAGGGCTGCCTGATCGGCGCCATGAACGGCCCCGCGGCCTGGGATAGCGACGATGCAAAGGCGCTGGTGACGGCCGCCAAGGGCGCTTGAGGGCTGCGGATGAAGGGCTTGCCCTTCACCTCAGTCGACCCCTTCTAGCGTCCAGTCAAGCGGGTGAGGAGCGAACCGCCACAAGGCTGATCCTTACCGGGTTGGGACTGGAACCTCGCCGCGGTAGTCGTAGAAGCCGCGGCCGGATTTGCGGCCGAGCCAGCCGGCTTCGACGTATTTGACGAGAAGCGGGCAGGGGCGGTATTTGCTGTCGGCGAGACCGTCATGCAGCACCTGCATGATCGACAGACAGGTGTCGAGGCCGATGAAATCGGCAAGCTGCAGCGGTCCCATCGGATGGTTGGCGCCAAGCCTCATCGCGGTATCGATCGCCTCGACCGAGCCAACGCCTTCGTACAGCGTATAGATCGCCTCGTTAATCATCGGCAGCAGGATGCGGTTGACGATGAAGGCGGGGAAGTCCTCGGCAACGGTCGCGGTCTTTTCGAGTGCGACCACATAGTCCTTGGCAGCCCGGAAGGTCGGCTCGTCGGTGGCGATACCGCGCACCAGTTCCACCAGCTTCATCAGCGGCACCGGGTTCATGAAATGGATACCCATGAAGCGCTCGGGCCGGTCGGTCGCGGCGGCAAGCCTGGTAATGGACAGCGACGAGGTGTTGGTGGCGAGAAGCGCCTCGGGTTTGAGAACCGGACAGACCTGCGCATAGATCTTGCGCTTGACGCTTTCGTCTTCGGTCGCGGCTTCGATGACCATGTCCATCGGTGCGAGGTCGTTGACATCGGCGGAGCCGGTGATGCGGGACAGGGCTGAGTTGCGATCCTCGTCGGAAAGCTTGTTGCTGGAAACCTGGCGGGCCAGGTTGCCGTTGATGGTTGCAAGTGCGCCTTCGATCCGGTCCTTGGAGAGATCATAGATATGCACGTGATAGCCGGCGAGCGCCGAAACATGTGCAATTCCGCAGCCCATCTGGCCTGCGCCGATGACGCCGATATTCTTCATGATCTCACTCGCTCCCTGGGTGCGGTTTTCGCCCGCGTCTCGCATTCATCATAACCAACCGGCGTCTCACAGCAAAATGCCGGGTTGCGTGAGACAGCCCGGCATTTTTCTAGTCTGCTAGCGTGTTTTTTGCCAGCATTTTCGCGTCGCCGAACTGCGGTGCGAGAAAGCCGGTCGCCCTCACAGGGCCTTTTCGAGCTGCGGCAGGATCTCGAAGAGATCGCCGACGAGACCGAAGTCGGCCACCTGGAAGATCGGTGCCTCCTCGTCCTTGTTGATCGCAACGATGACCTTGGAATCCTTCATGCCGGCCAGATGCTGGATGGCACCGGAAATGCCGACCGCGATGTAGAGCTGCGGTGCAACCACCTTGCCGGTCTGGCCGACCTGCCAGTCGTTCGGCGCATAGCCTGCGTCGACCGCTGCGCGCGAAGCGCCAACGGCCGCACCCAGCTTGTCGGCGACGGGCAGGATGACTTCCTGGAATTTTTCCGAGGAACCGAGTGCACGGCCACCGGAGATGATGATCTTGGCGGATGCGAGTTCAGGACGGTCCGAGGAGGCAAGCGCATCGGATACGAAGGACGAGACGTCAGGGTTTGCTGCGGCGGCCACGGTTTCCACGGAAGCAGAACCACCTTCGTCGGCTGCCGCGAAGGATGCCGTGCGCACGGTGATCACCTTCTTGGCATCGGTCGCCTGGACGGTCTGGATGGCGTTGCCGGCATAGATCGGGCGACGGAACGTATCGGGCGAAATCACCTCGATGATCTCGGAAACCTGCGCCACATCAAGCAGCGCAGCAACGCGCGGCATGACGTTCTTGGCGGACGCTGTCGCCGAAGACATGATGACGTCGTAGGATCCGGCCAGCGACACGATCAGTGCTGCAAGCGGTTCGGCAAGGCTGTTGGCAAGGCTTGCGTCGTCGGCAAGCAGAACCTTCGAGACGCCGGAGAGTTTCGCTGCCGCATCGGCTGCGGCCTGCGCGCCGGAACCGGCGACCAGCACGTGGACCTCGCCACCGATCTGGGTTGCGGCCGTCAGCGCCTTGGCGGTCTGGTCGTTGAGGCTGGCATTGTCGTGTTCTGCCAGAAGAAGAATGGCCATGAGTTTATCTCCCTAAAATCAGATCACGCCGGCGGTCTTCAAGGCGCCGACCAGTTCCTCGACGGACTTTACCTTGATGCCTGCTTTGCGGCCGCCCGGCTCCTCGGTCTTCAGAACCTTGAGGCGAGGGGCGATGTCGACGCCGAAATCCGCTGCCGTCTTCTTGTCGAGCGGCTTCTTCTTCGCCTTCATGATGTTCGGCAAGGACGCGTAGCGCGGCTCGTTGAGGCGCAGGTCGGTGGTGACGACGGCTGGAAGCTTGACCTCGACGGTCTGCAGGCCACCATCGACTTCGCGGGTAACCACAGCCTTGTCGGCGGAAAGTTCGATCTTCGAGGCAAAGGTTGCCTGCCCGGTTCCCAGCAATGCCGCCAGCATCTGGCCGGTCTGGTTTGAATCGTCGTCGATCGCCTGCTTGCCGACGATGATGAGGCCCGGCTGTTCGGCGTCGACGACGCCCTTCAACAGCTTCGCAACGGCAAGCGGTTCGACCGTCTCGTCGGTCTCGATCAGGATCGCCCGATCGGCGCCCATAGCAAGCGCCGTGCGCAGCGTTTCTTCAGCCTTTGCCGGACCGATCGAAACGACGATGACTTCCTCGGCCTTGCCGGCCTCTTTCAGGCGCAGGGCTTCCTCGACGGAAATCTCGTCGAACGGGTTCATCGACATCTTGACGTTGGCAAGCTCGACACCGGATCCATCCGGCTTGACGCGGATCTTCACGTTGTAGTCGACGACGCGCTTTACAGGCACCAGGATCTTCATGGGGTCCTTCCTTGACTTTTCTCCAGCCGCAGATTGCGACATTTGCGGCTTATCCATTTGTCAGTGGGCGACATGGATACCCATTTTTGCCCTGATGACAACGTGGATTATCCCATCTGGGTTGCGGTTTTCTCATAGGCCTATTCGGCCGGTCGCGTCTCTTGCGATATGCTCTGCTTGTGCAGCACGGCCTTCGGCGTGACGATCTCGCGGTCGAACAGGGGAACGCCCCGGCGCCGCATCACGATGACGAGTGCGGCGCCCGCCAGAATTCCGCCGACATGCGCGCCCCAGGACACCGCACTATCGGCTTCGAGCCAAAGCATCACGAATTGCTGAACGATCCAGAGCGTCAGCGGAATGAAGGCCGGCAGCGGCAGCGGAATTCGAAACAGAACGAGCACCCATACCCGAACGCGCGGATGCAAAAGGAAGTAGGCGGCGACGACACCGGAGATCGCGCCCGATGCGCCGATCAGCGGCCCCTCGGACATCGGGCCGACGAGGCCGTGCACAAGCGCGCCGGCTGCGGCACAAAGCAGGTAGAATATCAGGAAGCGTACATGACCCAGAGCGTCCTCGACATTGTCGCCGAACACCCAGAGAAACAGCATGTTCGATGCAAGGTGCCAGAAATCCAGATGCAGGAAGGCGTAGGTGACGAAGGTTGCGTCTTCCGGGACAAGGATGACCGAGGGATCGAGCACCGCATAGTCGAAGATGATCGCCGGAATGAAGCCGAGACCCAGCGAGGCGATCTCTGTCGTTTCCGATGGAGCAAGGCTCGTGAACAGCCACATGAGTATGTTGGCGGCGATCAGCGAGAACGTCACCCACTGCACGCGGATGTATTTCAGCGCGACGGCATCATGCAGGGGAATGAACATGCGTCGCTTCCTCTCCTCCCGTCCGTCGCGCCTTGGTCGCGTTTTCGCCTATCGGTTCTTGCCGGGCACCCACAGAATGTCGGTCCTGCCATTCTCGTTGGCGACGCGGGCCGCGACAAACAGGAAATCCGACAGGCGGTTGATATATTTGAGCGCAGCCGGGCCGATCGCCTCATGCCTCGAAAGCTCGACCATCAGCCGTTCGGCACGCCGCGATACGGTGCGGGCGAGATGCAGATAGGCGGAAGCCGGCGAACCACCGGGCAGGACGAAGGATTTCAGCGGTTCGAGATCGGCGTTCAGCGTGTCGATTTCGGTTTCCAGACGTGTCGCCTGCGCTTCGATGATCCGCAGAGGCTCGTATTCGGGCTTTTCGCCGGTATCTGGCGTTGCAAGATCGGCACCGAGATCGAACAGGTCGTTCTGGATGCGAAACAGCATCTGGTCGACCTCGCCCATGCCGGCCGTATGAAGCCTTGCCATGCCGATTGTCGAGTTGACCTCGTCGACCGTGCCATAGGCCTCGACCCTGATGTCGTGCTTGTCGCGCCGCGGGCCGGACACCAGTGCGGTGGTGCCGTCGTCGCCGGTGCGCGTGTAGATCTTGTTGAGCTTGACCATGAAGACTGTAATTTCCTTAGTTCGGCATTTGCTCTAGCTCGGCCGGCCGCCGCCGGTCAGCCAGAGCGTGAACATGATGAGGATGACGGCCACGGCCTGGAGCAGCAGACGCAACTGCATCAGCTTGTTCGACCGGTTGGCATCGGTGCCCTTCACCATGTTGAACAGGCCCTTGATCAGCACGAGCACGACCAGGCCGATGACGATCACGGTCAGAACGGTGGTAAAGGTGGCCATCGAGATTTTGCTTTCCGCTTGCGGGCGATCAGTCGATCCGTTGCATCAATTTGTAGAAGAGCGCTGCCGGCAGGATACGTTTCAGAAACGCGCCCTGCTTGGCCGGCTTCGTCACCAGATAATGTGGCTTCGGGTTGTCGGCGGTCAAGGCATGCTTCAGTACCGTGTGAACGGCGTCCGGATCCAGCTTGTGGCGGTTGACCGGCCCGCTCCCGTCCAGCCGCTGCAATTGCCGCTTGTATTGTTCGGCATGCGGCGAATTGACCAGGTCGATATTCTCTTTGACCTTGGCGAGCGCGTTGGCCGTGAACTGCGTGTCGATCGGTCCGGGCTCGATCAGGCTCACATGGATGCCGCTTCCGTAAAGCTCCATCCGCATCGTCACGGTCAGACCTTCCAGCGCGAATTTCGAGGCGGTGTAGGCGCCTCGGTAGCGATAGGGAACGATGCCGAGAATGGAGGAGCAGTTGACGATGCGTCCATGACCCTGTCGCCGCATGACAGGGATGATGCGGGTCGTGAGGTCATGCCAGCCGAACAGATTGGTCTCGAACTGGAGACGCAGCACGTCGGTCGAAAGGTCTTCGACAGCGCCGGGCTGACCATAGGCGCCGTTGTTGAAAAGCGCGTCGATGCGGCCGCCGGTACGGGCGAGAACGGTGTCGACGAGAGCCTCGATCGTTTCAGGCCTGGTGTAGTCCATCACCAGGGCTTCGATGCCGTCCTCATCCAGCGCGGCCTGATCGGCTTCTTTGCGCACGGTCGCGAACACCCGCCATCCCTCGGATTTCAGCGCGCGGGCACAATGAGCGCCGATCCCTGAGGAACAGCCTGTCACGATAATCGTTCTTCCGTCTGTCATGCCGATTGCATACCGTTAAGGTCTCTCTGTACAAGTTGCCGCCTACCTTCCATATTTTGCCACAAGCCTCAACTCATCCTCCACCGAAGCCCTCAGGGAGATGCCGCCTTTGGAAGAAAACTCCCCGGTCAGGTGGCCGAGACTGGCGTTCAAGGTGCTCTGGGATGCCTATTGGCATTTCTCGGAGGACGATGGATGGGCGATGGCGAGCCACGTGGCGCTGTCGGGGCTACTGGCGCTGTTTCCATTCCTGATCTTCGGCACGGCGCTTGCCGGTTTCCTCGGTGCCGGCGGGTTTTCGCAGACGACCGTGCATCTCCTGTTCGATACATGGCCGGCCGATGTGGCCGATCCGATCGCGTCTGAACTGCAGCGGGTGCTGGAGATACCGCGCGGCGGGTTGCTGACCGTATCGGTGCTGGCCGCTGCATACTTCGCGTCGAACGGCGTCGAGGCGCTGCGCATCTCGCTCAACCGCGCCTACCGGGTGACCGAAACGCGGCCGTGGTATGTGACGCGTCTCGCCAGTCTGGGCTATGTCATCCTGGCGGTGGTGATCTTTGCGGTCATCAGCATTCTTCTGCTGGCGGTCCCCGTCGCATCGCGGTTTGCCCAGACCCGCTTTCCGTGGCTGATCAGCGATCTCAACGCGGCTGCCAACTGGGGTCTCGTCGGCACGGCGTTTCTCCTGATGATCGGCCTGCTCGGGTCGCACAAATACCTTCCGGCTGGAGATCGCCGGCTGATCGACATCATGCCGGGTGTGGCGCTGACGGTGCTTTTGTGGACATGCTTCGGCTTCGGCTTCGCGGCCTATCTTTCCACCTTCGCCAATTATGCAGCGACCTATGCGGGTTTGGCGTCGATCATGATCGTGCTGATCTTCCTCTATATGGTGGGCGTGATCTTCATGCTGGGCGCCGAGTTCAATGCCGCGCTGATGAAGTACCGGATCTATTCCGTCTTCTCCCGCGTCCGGAAAGAGCGTCGCCGCCGGGGCGATGCTTCGGCTTTAGCTCTGCAGGCCGAGGAGGCGGCGAATGTCGAGCGGGCTGAGGCCCGCGTCGCGCAGAGCCGCAAGCCCGGTTGATCCCTCGCTTTTCGAGAGCTTCCGACCGTCTGTGCCAAGGATCAGCCGGTGATGGTGGTAGAGCGGCTGCGGCAGACCGAGCAGATCCTGCAGAAGCCGGTGAACCGACGTTGCGTGATAGAGATCCATGCCGCGCACCACGTGGGTAATGCCCTGCGCCGCATCGTCCACGGTGACGGAGAAATGGTAGCTCGACGGAGCATCGGAGCGCGACAGGACGACATCGCCCCAGGCTGCCGGATCGGCCGGAACGAGCTTTTCGGCGCCGTCGCTTATCTCCCGCCATGTCAAAGCGTCCGAAACTCTCGCCAGCGCCTTGTCCATGTCGAGCCGCCAGCTGTGGCGGATGCCGCTTTCGATCAGCGTCTTTCGTTTGGTCTCGCTCAGGTACCGGTCATGATTAGGATAGAGCGCTGACCCATCCGGGTCGCGCGGCCATGTCGCGCCATCGGCCTCGAAATCTGCGACCCTTGCCTTCACCTCGCCGCGCGTCATGAAGGCCGGATAGACGAGCCCCATCTCCATCAATTCAGCAAGTGCTTCACGGTAGGTCTCGAAATGCTCGGACTGGCGGCGCGGCGGTTCTTCCCAGGAAAGGCCAAGCCAGTGAAGGTCGCGGTAGATGGCGTCCTCGTAGTTAGGCGTCGAGCGAGCAAGATCGATATCCTCGATCCGCAGCAGGAAGCGGCCATTCATGTCCCGGGCCATGTCGTGGTTGAGGATGGCCGACAGCGCGTGCCCGAGATGCAGCAGTCCGTTCGGGCTTGGCGCGAAACGCAAGATTGGTCTATCAGGGTCGGTGGCGATTTGGGCGGCTGGCATGCCTCCTTCTGCCATGATTTGTGATGCGCAACCATGGAGAAAACCGTGCGGATCATCCGCGACCGATCGGATATCGACGAGGGACTTGCCGAACTGGTGATCGCCGATCCGCGCCTTGCCCCCATCATCGAGATGTCCGGCGAACTGCCACTGCGGCTGATCGAACCGGGTTTCGCCGGCCTTGCCTCCATCATCGTCTCGCAGGTCGTATCGCGGGCAAGCGCCGACGCGATCTGGAAGCGCATGGCAGCTGTCGGTGCCACCGAAGCTGAGGCTTTTGCAGCGCTCGATCCCGAGGTCGTCGCGAGCTTCGGGCTCTCGCGGGCAAAGGCTGCGACGCTCACGCATCTTGCGACAGCGATTGCGCAGAAGGGCTTCGATCTCGATGCGATCGCGGGACTGGAGGCTTCCGAGGCGACACGACAGCTGATCGCACTTCCCGGCATCGGTCCCTGGACGGCAGAGTGCTACATGATGTTTTCCGCGGGCCACCCGGATTTCTTTCCGGTAGGCGACGTGGCGCTGCAGGCAGCGGTTGCCGATGGGCTTGGCATGGAAGCGCGCCCGACAGAAAAGCAGCTCGCCGCCATCGCGCTCATCTGGCGGCCGTGGCGCTCGGTCGCGACGAGGCTTTTCTGGTCCTATTACGGGGTCCGGACGAAGCGCGACGTCTCTCCGATTTTGTGAAGTTTGAGTGACGAAGCCGCCTGTATTTAAAGGGCTTCACAATCCTGTAACAACGGTCCTAATATAGAGGAGATAGATGCCGAATCCGTTAGGAGCGTCATTTGACGATTGCAGTCTCCCCGCAGGCCTTACCGGCGCTCGTGTTGAACGCTGACTATCGGCCACTGAGCTATTATCCCTTGTCGTTGTGGTCCTGGCAGGACGCGATCAAGGCGGTATTCCTCGACCGTGTGAACATCATTGCCGAATATGATCATTCGGTATGTTCGCCCAGCTTCTCGATGAAACTGCCAAGCGTCGTCAGCCTGAAGACCTATATCCAGCCGACCCGCAATCCCGCCTTTACCCGCTTCAACGTGTTCCTGCGCGACAAGTTCGAGTGCCAGTATTGCGGCGATCACGACGATCTGACCTTCGATCACGTGATCCCGCGTGCCCATGGCGGCGAAACGACCTGGCAGAATGTCGTGGCGGCGTGCTCGCCCTGCAATTTGCGCAAGGGCAGTAAGCTTCCCAAGCAGGCCGGCATGTTCCCGCACCAGAAGCCCTATGCGCCGACCGTGCAGGACCTGCATAACAACGGCCGGCTGTTTCCGCCCAACTATCTGCACGAAAGCTGGATGGACTATCTCTACTGGGATTCCGAGCTGCAGCCGTAAGGGTTACGTCTCACGCGGCCTTCTTGGCGCCGATGAAGGCGATGGCCGCGAGGATGACGCTGGCGATCACGTTCCAGCCTGCAAAGGACAGACCGAGCACGCGGAGTGCTGCTTCCGTGCAGGACGGACCATGCACCGTGTTGAGGTCGGAGAGAAGGCTGCCGGCATTGGTGGTGACGCCCGCGCCGCCGCCGCAGCTTGCGGGACCTTCCCATAAGGCCCATTCGACGCCCGCGTGATAAACGCCCATGCCGGCGCCAACCAGCATCATCAGGCCGACAAGGATCAGAAGCGTGCGGCCGATCCAGGCGGGCATGCCGAATGCCAGGGCGCCCATGGCAAGAATGCCGACCGGAATTGCATAGTAATAGGGTTCGCGCTGCAGCAGGCACATCGCACAGGGAATATAGCCGCCGAGATACTGGAAACCGAGCGCTGTGCCGACGGTTGCCACCATGCCGAGCGTGACGATGACCGCATGGCCGAGACCCTTGCGGGCATGGGTGGTGGAAGCTGTCAGCGCCATCGGCTTATCCTTGTATTCCCGACGAGATTTCGGGCGCAGCTGTAAATCAGAACCGGCCATCCTGTAAACCGTGTGCCCCTTGTCAGGCAGGGCGTGTGCGGCACATTGCCGTGATGGCCCCATCCGATTTCCCATTTCTTACGAAAAGGTGCCTTCTTACTAAAAGTTACTATGGATGATATTGAAGCGCATCAGCAGCATTGGAGAATGCAAATGGATTTCACGAAAGCAACAATCCTGATCACCGGCGGCAATTCCGGCATCGGCCGCGGTCTCGCCATCGCCCTTTCCGAACGCGGCGCGAAGGTCATCGTTACGGGGCGCAACGAGGCGAGCCTGAATGAAACGCTGAAGGACAATCCGGCGCTTTCCGGATACCAGCTCGATGTCACGGACAAGGACGGCCTGAACGCATTTGCCGCATCGGTCGTGAAGGATCATCCGGATCTCAACGTCGTCATCCACAATGCGGGCATCATGGAGCGTGAGAACGTGCTCGCTGACGTTTACGACGTCGATGTCGCCGAGCGCACCATCACCACCAACCTTCTCGCACCGATCTGGCTGACCTCGGCCCTGCTTCCGCATCTGCGCCAGAAGCCGCAAGCTGCGATCGTCACCGTCTCCTCCGGCCTCGCCTTCGTGCCGCGCACCGATTCCATGACCTATAGCGCCACCAAGGCAGCCATTCATTCCTGGACAATGAGCCTGCGGCACGAATTGCGCAGCACCAAGATCGCCGTGGTGGAGCTTGCCCCGCCGCAGGTGGCAACGGAGCTGACACCCGGCCAGTCGAAATTCGCGACGGCCATGCCGCTTGCCGATTTCGTGTCTGAATCCGTCGGTCTGCTCTGCGCCGATCAGACGCCGTCGGAAGTGATGGTTCAGCGTGTGATGCGGCAGCGCACGGCCGAAGCCACAGGCAATTTCGACCAGGTCTTTTCGATGATCAACCCGAGCTGACGGCTGCAATTTCTGGAGGCGGCGGTATCGCCGCCGTTTTCAATCTTCGTCGTCGAATGCTGTCCGGGCCTTTGCCACCGCATCGTGGTTTTCGACCGCCCAGATCCACACATTGCAGAAGGCTGCCCCCAGCGTCAGGCCGAGCGGCGAGAGGCTGTATTCCACCTTGGGCGGCACGCAGGCATAGGTCTTGCGGATGACCAGACCGTCGCGTTCCATGCGCCGGAGCGTCTGGGTCAGCATTTTCTGGCTGATGCCGGTAACGCGGCGGGCGAGGTCGGAAAACCTTAAAACACCTTCGTCCCACAGCGTATCGAGGATGACCACCGTCCACTTGTCGGCGAAGCCCGAGATCATCTGGCGGACGAGGTCTTCCACCTTGGGATCGACATTGTCAGGATAATCGCGGGCCTTGTAGCTCTCTGCCCGCGCCACGTCGTCGGCCGTGAAGACCGGCTTCTGCTGGATGCTCATGGTGGCGTTTTCCTTGGGCTCGAACCTTGAGTGCGTTTGTATCGAAAAGAGAGTTAGGCAGCAAGACGAGCGCCTTCGATCCATCCACCGTGCGTTGTGGAACTATTGCGCCGGTGGGACATTCGGACTCCCTAGCCGTGCCGGGAGCGTTCCATGTCCGATACTCTTTCAACCTACCGCAGCAAGCGTGATTTCAAGAAGACCAAGGAGCCGAGCGGCGCCGCTAAAGTGCGGCCGTCCAAGCGCGGCCGCTTCGTCATTCAGAAGCACGATGCGACGCGGCTGCATTACGATCTGCGGCTGGAAATGGATGGCGTGTTCAAGTCCTGGGCGGTGACCCGCGGCCCGTCGCTCGATCCTCAGGACAAGCGCCTTGCGGTCGAGGTCGAGGACCATCCGCTCGATTACGGCGATTTCGAAGGGACCATTCCGAAAGGCGAGTATGGCGGCGGCACGGTCATGCTGTGGGACCGGGGTTACTGGGAAGTCGATGGCGCGCTCCCACTCGAAAAGGCGCTCGCCAATGGCGATTTCAAGTTCATCCTCGATGGCGAACGGCTGCAGGGCGGCTTCGTGCTGGTGCGGATGAAAAAGGACCGCGATGGCGGCAAGCGCACCAACTGGCTGCTGATCAAGCATCACGACGATCACTCGGTCGACAAGGACGGCGATGCCATCCTGAAGGAGACCGAAACCTCGGTCGCTTCCGGTCGCGACATGGCGACGATTGCTGCGGGCAAGGGACGCAAGCCGAAACCTTTCATGCTGACCAGCAGCGCGGTCGATGCGGATGCTGTGTGGGACAGCAGCGAAGGGCTGGCGGCTGACGAACGGAAGGCTGGGAGCAAGAGTGCAAGTAAGGGCAAGAGCGCAGATAAGGCGAATCCGGCCTCGGAAAAAATGCCGGATTTCATCGCACCGCAACTCTGCCAGATCCGCGACCGGCCACCGTCGGCAGAAGGCTGGTTGCATGAGATCAAATTCGATGGATATCGGGTTCAGATGCGCGTGCAGGATGGCAAGACCATCTTGAGAACCCGCAAGGGGCTCGACTGGACGGAGCGGTTTTCGCAGATCGCCGAAGATGCTGCGGTCCTGCCAGATACGGTCATCGACGGGGAGATCTGCGCGCTCGATCATGACGGTGCGCCAGATTTCGCCGCGCTGCAGGCAGCACTTTCCGAGGACAAGACAGACGACCTCGTCTATTTCGCCTTCGATCTCCTCTTCCACGAGGGGCAGGACCTGCGCGGCATGCCGCTGGACGAGCGCAAATCGCGGCTGTCGCAGGTGATTGCCGAGGCGGAAGCCGGCACACGGATCCGCTATGTGGACCATTTCGAAACCGGTGGCGATGCGGTTCTTCGTTCCGCCTGCCGTCTCTCGCTCGAAGGCATCGTCTCGAAACAGGCGGACGCGCCCTATCGGTCGGGCCGAAGCGACACCTGGGTCAAGGCCAAGTGCCGCGCAGGCCACGAGGTGGTGATCGGCGGCTATGCGACGACCTCAGGCAAGTTCCGCTCGCTACTGGCCGGCGTCTATCGCGACAACCATTTCGTCTATGTCGGACGCGTCGGAACCGGTTTTGGCGCGGGCAGGGCGGCGGATCTGATGTCCAAGCTCGATCCGCTTTCTGCCGACAAAAGTCCGTTTACCGGTATCGGAGCGCCGAAGAAGACCAAGGACATGCATTGGGTGAAACCGGAGCTGGTTGCCGAGATCCAGTTCGCGGGCTGGACCAATGATGGTCAGGTGCGCCAGGCGGCATTCAAGGGCCTGCGCGAAGACAAGCCGGCTGATGAGGTCGAGGCCGAGAAGCCGGCTTCACCGGATCAGGAGACGCCGCAGCCAAAGGCGGAAAAGACCGCCAGCGGCGCGAAACCCACGAAGGTGCCGCGCGGCAGGGGCGGCAAGGCGGAAGTGATGGGCGTGATGCTCTCCAATCCCGACAAGCCGCTCTGGCCAAGCGATGCCCAGAACGGTGACACGCCTGTTACCAAGGAGGATCTCGGCCATTACTACGAATCGGTCGCGGGCTGGATGATAGAGCACATCAAGGGTCGGCCCTGCTCGGTCATCCGCGCGCCAGACGGGATCGGCGGCGAGCAGTTCTTCCAGCGGCATGCCATGCAGGGCACATCGAACCTTCTGGAACTGGTCAAGGTCCATGGCGACAAGAAGGCCTATCTGCAGGTCGATCGCATCGAGGGACTGGCAGCTCTCGCGCAGGTCGGATCGCTGGAACTGCATCCATGGAACTGCCAGCCGAACAAGCCCGAGGTTCCGGGCCGGCTTGTTTTCGACCTCGACCCGGCTCCCGATGTCGCCTTCCCGAGGGTGGTCGAGGCGGCGCGAGAAATCCGCGATCGGCTCGACGAACTGGGGCTGATGAGCTTTTGCAAGACGACCGGCGGCAAGGGCCTGCATGTGGTCGTGCCGCTGAAGACGGGCGGCCGCAAGGAGTTGACGTGGGATGAGGCCAAGGATTTCGCGCACCGGGTTTCCAACCTGATGGCGCAGGACGATCCCGATCTCTATCTCACCAAGATGTCGAAGAAGCTGCGTGAAGGCCGCATCTTCATCGACTATCTGCGAAACGACCGCATGGCGACAGCCGTCGCGCCGCTTTCGCCGCGTGCGCGCGAGGGTGCGACGGTCTCCATGCCGCTCACCTGGACCCAGGTCAAAGCCGACCTCGACCCGCACCGCTTCACCATTCATACGGTGCCGGCGCTGATTGCGAAAAGCGAAGCGTGGAAGGACTATTGCGATGCCGAACGGCCGCTTGCCGAGGCGATCAAGCGGTTGAAGAAGGTTGAGGCTCGAGGTTGAGTGGTGAGGACAGTAGGCCGGCGTTCGGCCTACTCACGCAGCTGACAATGCTGTTATTGAACAACTCTACAGTCAATTGGAAAAGTGAGCCTAGTCCCAAACGCCCCTCATCCTCGCCCTTGTGGCGTGGATCCAGTCAGCTCAAGTCCTTGAGCTGACAAGAGTCTTCGACCCGGCAGGCGTCGTGTCGCTGGATCCCCGCCACAAGGGTGAGGATGAGGGAAGTGGGGCGTCGCTCTCGTCAAGCAACGCGCGGCTGGGGGACTTTCAAGGCCTGCGCGACCGAGGTATCGCCTGCATCCTGAGCAGTAGCTTCTTCAGTGGTTGTCAGCAGCCTGAGGCCACCGTTCCCCAAAAGCCGTTAGCCTACTTGCTTTTCCGCTTGTCTGCCGCCAGCGAGCGTTTCAGCGCATCCATGATGTCGATGACGTTGCTGGGCTTGTCCGACTCTTCCTTCTCGGCCTTTTTCGGTGTCGGGCGGCGTTGTTTCTTTTTCGACTTGATGATGTCGAGCAGATTGTCCTGCACCGGATCGGTCACGAATTTCGCGTCCCAGGGGCGGGTCTGCTGTTCGATCAGCTTGCGGATCAGCGGCAATGTCTCTTTCTCGGGCTCGGCCTTGTCCAGTCCGTCAAAATAGTCCTTGGCTTCGCGCACCTCGTCGCCGAAGCGCAGCGTCCAGAGAACGATGCCCTTGCCGCGGGGCTCGATCATAACGGCCCGTTCGCGCCGGCCGAGCACCAGTCGCGAAATGCCGACCATCTCCTGGCTGTCCATGGCGGCGCGGATCACCGAGAATGCCTCTTCGCTGACCTTTTCGTTCGGCGTCAGATAGTAGGGGGTATCGAGCCAGATCCAGTCGATGTCGGAACGCGGCGTGAAGGTCGAGATATCGATCGTCTTGGTGCTTTCGAGCGCGACATTGTCGAGCTCCTCGTCTTCTAGCATCACGTAGTCGTCTTCGCCTCGCTGATAGCCTTTGACTTCATCGTCATCGCGCACGGGCTTGCCGGTCACCGAATCCACGTAGTGGCTCTGCACCCGGTTGCCGGTTTCGCGGTTGAGCGTGTGAAAGCGCACCTTCTCGCTTTCCGAGGTCGCCGGTGTCATCTCGACGGAGCAGGTGACGAGCGAAAGCTTCAGATAGCCTTTCCAGTAGGGACGTATCGCCATGGCTGTCGTTTCCCTTAACCGGCCTTGCGGCGCGTGCTTGTCGAGGATGATGGTGCTGACTTGGCAGTCTTGCGCGGCGTCTTGTTGGTGTTGGCGGATTTCGGCTTGGCGCTCGCCTTGGTCTTTGCCTTCGGCTTGTCCGTTGATCCGGACTTGCCGCCCATGCCGGCGCTTTCACGCAGGGCCTGCAGAAGATCGGATGGTTTGGAGGCTGTCGGGGCCTTCCGCTTCGGGATCTTCTTGCCCTCGAGCTTCGCCTTCACCAGTTCGGCCAGCGCTTCTTCATACCGGTCGTCGAACTTGGTCGGGTCGTAGCTACCCTTCTTGGTGCCGATGATATGGGAGGCGAGTTCGAGCATCTCCTTGTCGATCTTGACCTCTGTCACGTCTTCGAAGGCCTTGTCCGTCGAGCGGACCTCGTAATCGAAATTGAGCGTGGTGCCGATCAGCCCGTCGCCGTGGGGACGGATCAGCACGGTGCGCAGCCGCCGGAAAAGCACGGTGCTGGCGATCGCTGCGACGCCCGCCTCCTTCATGCCGTCGCGCAGAAGCGCAAAGGCTTCCTCGCCGAGCTTCTGGGGCGCGAGATAGTAGGGCTTGTCGAAATAGATGTCGTCGATCTCCGCGCAGGAGATGAACGCGTCGATATCGAGCGTCTTGTCGCTCTCGGGGATAGCGGCGGCGATTTCCTCGGGTTCCAGCACCACGTATTTGCCGCTGCCGGTCTCATAGCCCTTCACCTGGTCGTCGTGCTCGACGGTGTTCCCCGTTTCGCTGTCCACGAACTCGCGGCGCACGCGATTTCCGGTCTTGCGATTGAGGATGTTGAAGCTGATCCGGTCCGACGATGAAACCGCCGTATAGAGCGCGACGGGGCAACTCACCTCGCCGAACTTGATATGACCTTTCCAGTTGGCACGTGGTGCACTCATATCAACCTGCTCCCTTGCTTGACGGCGAGATCGTCAACGAACGTGACGTAACGGAGCCAGAGGGCGATAGTTCCTTTTCGCGAGCGGTTGTCATGAAGTTCGATGAGACGCGGCCCTTAACGCTCATCGTTTTCACCGGGTAAAAAAATTTCGTTTGGGGTGGGAACAAAATTAGAAGTCATACATTGCGCCTGTTCGAGCCGGGGGTGAAGAGCAGAATGAACGATGACCGCGTGACCGGCGACAGCCGGCCAACCCGATCTCAAACCTATTTCGACGATGTCATCGTCCGCGCCCTTCTGCCTGCGGCGAAAGCAGTCCTTTCCCTAATTCTCCTCTGTCCGCTGATGGTTTCCTGCTCCGGCGTCCAGTCGGTGCTTGATCCCGCGGGACGGGAAGCCGCGGGTGTCGCGACACTGTTCTTCGCGATGCTGATCGGCGGCGCGGTAATCTGGGTCGGCGTCGTGGCGCTTCTGTTTTATGCGGCGCGCAAGAAGAACGCCCATTCCGAACAGGGGGCGGGAAAGCTGATCCTCTGGGGCGGCGCCGTGATGCCCTGCATCGTTCTCGGCGCGCTGTTATCCTACGCCATGTGGCTGATGCCGAATGTCCGTCCGTTTTTCTCGGGAGGCGGTGAGGGGCTGCAACAGATCGATGTTACCGGCGAGCAGTACTGGTGGCGGGTCCGTTATCTCGATCCGGACGGCTCTGTCGCCTTCGAGACCGCCAACGAGATCCGCATGCCTGTCGGCGAGCGGGTGGCGTTTCAGCTGACCTCGCCCGATGTCATCCATTCGTTCTGGATCCCGGTGCTCGGCGGCAAGATGGACATGATCCCCGGCCGTCGCAACGTGTTGACGCTGGAGGGCAACAAGCCCGGCTCCTATCGCGGTGTCTGCGCCGAATTCTGCGGCACCTCGCATGCGCTGATGGGCTTTACCGTGGAGGTAATGGAAAAGCCGGCCTATGACGCCTGGCTCGCCTCCCGCCGCAGCGCTTCGGGTGGCGGCGATGCCGAGGGGCTGGCGCTGTTTTTGAAAAACGGCTGTTCCGCCTGCCATGCGATCTCAGGCACCGAGGCGCGCGGCGTCATCGGTCCGGATCTGACCGCATTCGGCGAGCGCGGTTCTGTCGGTGCCGGAACGCTCGGCAATTCCACCGCCGATATCGCCCGCTTCCTGCGCGATCCCGCCGGCGTCAAGCCGGGCGTGCGGATGCCGCATTACAATATGTTGCCCGAAGCCGAAACCGATCGCATTGCACAGTATCTGAAGGGGCTTCGATGAGCGTTGAACTCGGAAATTTCTCGCCCGAGGAGCGCGCCGCCCAGGAAAAGAGGCTGCGCGACACCTGGGAAACGCCCAAAGGCTGGCGCTACTGGACGTCGGTCAACAACAGCGAGATCGGGCTCTGGTACGGCGTCACCGCATTCGTTTTCATGCTGTTTGCCGGCGTTCTCGGACTGCTGATTCGGATGCAGCTCGTCGTCCCCAACAACGATTTCATGTCGGCCGAGCTGTTCAACCAGGTCTTCACCCTGCACGGCACGGTCATGATGTTCCTGTTCGCGGTGCCGATCTTTGAGGCGATCGCGATTTTTCTTCTGCCGTCCATGCTCGGCGCACGCGAACTGCCGTTCCCGCGGCTATCGGCCTTCGGCTACTGGAGCTTCCTGCTTGGTGGCATCTTCGTCTGCGGCTCGATCTTCTTCAACGCGGCACCCAATGCCGGCTGGTTCATGTATCCGCCGCTTGCGACCGACAAGGAATATGCCGGCATCGGCGCCGACATCTGGCTGCTCGGCCTCTCCTTCATCGAGGTGGCATCGATTGCCGCAGCCGTCGAGATCATCGTCGGCATCATGAAATGCCGCGCCCCCGGCATGCGCATCAACATGATGCCGATGTTTGCCTGGTATCTCCTGATCGTCGCGGGCATGATCCTGTTTGCCTTCCCGCCGCTGATTGCCGGCGACATCCTGTTCGAGATGGAGCGGATGTTCAACTGGCCGTTCTTCGATCCATCGCGCGGCGGCGATCCCTTGCTCTGGCAGCATCTGTTCTGGATCTTTGGCCACCCGGAAGTCTACATCGTCTTCCTGCCGGCCATCGCGCTGATGGCGATGATCGTGCCGACATTTTCGCAGCGTCCGATCGTTGGCTATTCCTGGATCGTGTTGGCGGCTGTCGGTACGGGTTTCCTGAGTTTCGGGCTGTGGGTCCACCACATGTTCGCGACCGGCCTGCCGCAGATTTCGCTCGCCTTCTTCTCGGCGGCATCGGAAGCGGTGGCAATCCCGACCGGGGTGCAGATCTTCGTGTTCATCGCCACCATGCTTGCGGGCCGGGTGATCTTTTCCGTGCCGATGCTGTTTGGCGCCGGCGGTCTGATCATCTTCGTGATCGGCGGGCTGACCGGCGTCATGGTGGCGCTCGTTCCGTTCGACTGGCAGGCGCATGACACCTATTTCATCGTGGCGCACCTGCATTACGTGCTGATCGGCGGCATGTTCTTCCCGATCGTCGCCGGCATCTACTATTACTTCCCCTTCGTGACCGGCAAAAAGCTGTCGGATACCTGGGGCAAGGTAGCCTTCTGGCTGATGTTTACGGGTTTCAACACCGCGTTCTTCCCGATGCATTTTTCCGGGCTGCGGGGCATGCCGCGGCGCGTCTTTACCTACCCGGAAGAATTCGGCTGGGATATTTTCAACCTTATCTCGACCATCGGCGCCTTCATCTTTGCGGCCGGTGTCGCCACCTTCGTGATCGACATCTTCCGCCCGAAACCCAAGCCCGCGGAACGCAATCTCAACCCGTGGAATTCCGGCACGCTGGAATGGACCAACGATCCGGACGAGAGCTGGGGCATGCGCTCCGTGCCGATCATCACCAGCCGTTACCCGCTGTGGGACCAGCCGAACCTGCAGGCCGATATCGAGGCTGGCCGGTTCTATCTGCCGGATGCGAAATCCGGCAGGCGCGAGACGCTGGTCACGTCGGTGCTCGATGCCAAGCCGCTCCAGTGCCTGCGCGTCGGCGGTGTGTCCTATGTCACCATCATAGCCGCCCTGTCGCTGGGTGGCGTGTTTATCGCGCTCACCTTCCACTGGTGGATCCCCACCATCATCTGCGCCATCATCACCTTTATCGCAATCATCTACTGGCTGTGGACGGGCACGGCACAGATTCCGGAGACGGCTGAAACCGATGTCGGGCTGGGCCTCAGCCTGCCGGTCTATGTTTCAGGCCCCGCGTCCGTCGGATGGTGGGCGATGTTCATCACTATGGTCGGTGACGGTACCGCCTTTGCCAGCCTGATCTTCGGCTATTTCTTCTACTGGACGGTGCATGACGATTATACCGGCGTCAGTGCCGGGCCGGGTGTGTTCTGGCCGATGGTGGCGCTGGTGCTCTATCTTGTCGCCTGGGGCCTGACGATGCTGGCCCGGCAGCTGAACGAAAAGGGCCCGGTCGGTTGCCGCTTGGCCCTCGTTGCAGCCGCAGCCGTTACCATCGCCGCCTCGCTTGCTGGTCTCGCCGGTCCTTATCTTACCGGCATGGATCCGACTTCCAACGTCTATCCGGCCACCGTCTGGGTCATCGCGCTCTGGACCGTTATCCACGGCGTGGTCGGCGTCGTGATGCAGCTCTATTGCCTTGCCCGCAGCCTCACCGGCAACATGACCGGCGAATACGATCAGGATATCCGCAACGTCACGCTCTACTGGCATTTCATGGCGTTTACCGCCGTCGTCACGTTCGGCGTGCTCGGTCTCTTTCCGCTGGTGGCATCATGAAGAGCGTCATCCCCCGCGAGGTCGAAACTCTCTGGACCCTTTTTACGGCGCCCGTGGTCTGGGCGCTGCATTTCATCATCTGCTATGCGACGGTCGCGGTTTTCTGCGCCAAGCGTCTGCCGGCGTCGTTCAGCTTCGACACGGTCCGGATCGTGCTTGTCGTCGTGACACTCGCCGCGCTCGCGATGATCGTGCTTTCTGCCTATCTCGCCTGGCGCCAGTGGGGGTTCGGTGCCAAGGACGCGCCGCATGACGAACCGACGCGCTCGTCGCGCACGCTGTTCCAAGGGTTTGCAACGCTGCTGCTGTCGGGCCTGAGCTTCGTGTCGGTCGTCTATGCGGCCATTCCGCTGATCTTCATTGCGGAGTGCCAGCCATGAAACGCCTTGCGCTGATCGCGGGGGCGCTGGTCCTCGGTCTGCTCTGGTTAGGCATCCTGCCGTTTTCCGATCGCGGCTCGTTCTCGGTGCATATGGTCGCCCATATGGGTGTCGTTGCCATCGCGTCGCCGCTGATCGCGTTTGGCATGTCCGGAAGCCGCTTCGATTTCACGGCCGGTCATCTCTGGCTCACACCGATGCTCGCCTCGGTGCTGGAACTGTTTGCCGTCTGGGGCTGGCATATTCCGGCCATGCGCGAGCTATCGGAAGGGTCGGTCCCGTTCGCCGCTCTCGAGCAGATGGTATTTCTCACGGCCGGGCTGACGCTGTGGCTCTCCTGTCTCGGCGGTGCGGCATCGGGACGCGAGGCGCGTCGACTTGCCGGCACGTTCGGCCTCTTGTTTACCTCGATGCATATGACGCTGCTCGGCGCGCTCCTGTCGCTTTCGCCGCGGCCGCTTTACGGCGCGGGCGATGTGAGCTGTTTCGGTATACCGCTCACCGCACTCGCCGATCAGCAGACAGGCGGTGTGGTGATGCTGCTGGTTGGTGCTATCGTCTATCTTGCAGGCGGCGTGGCGCTGCTCGCCGGCATGCTGAGGCATGATCCGGCTCCTGAGCTTGAGGGGAACGCATGATGACGATCCGCTGGAAGCATCTGATCATTCTTGCCATCCTTGCGCCGATCCTCGGCTTCGGCGTCGCCTGGTCGGGCCTGATCAGCGTGCGCGCCTCGTCGGGACACTGGGCAGCGACCGACTGGTTCCTGCATTGGGTGATGCGCAATTCGGTCAGCACCGCGTCGATGTCCGTTGATCCGCCACCGCTCGACAATCCGGCTTTGGTGCCGGCCGCTGCCGGCCATTTCGAAAGCGGATGCGCCACCTGTCACGGGTCGCCGGCGCAGGGCCGGAACGATGCCGTGCTGTCGATGCTGCCGCCGCCGCCGGATCTGAAAGCAGTCGTGCCGACCTGGACCGACGCGCAGCTGTTCGAGATCGTCAAGCACGGCGTTCGCTTTACCGGCATGCCGGCCTGGCCGGTGCAGACGCGTGACGACGAAGTCTGGGCGATGGTGGCGTTCCTGCGTAAACTGCCTGAGATGGACGGCAAGGCCTATATCGCCGCGTCAGGTCTGCACGGTATGGGAACCGCGGGCGAAGTATCGCCGCTGCCGATCACCTGCGAAAGCTGTCATGCGGAAGCAAAGCTCAACGATGGCAGCATAATCCCGCGTCTCGCGGGACAGACGGAGACCTATCTGCTGGAAAGCCTCAAGGCCTATCACGACAACCGGCGGCCAAGCGGCATCATGGGTGTCGCAGTCGGGACGCTCCCGGAGGAAAGCCTGCCGGAACTGGCGCGCTACTATGCCGGTCAGCAAAGTCCGAAACGCGATCTGCAGCCGAAGGACGAGGCGCTTGTGGAAAGAGGCCGCGAGCTTGCCGAGAAGGGACGGTCAGCGGACAAAATTCCCGTCTGTCTCAGCTGTCATGACAAGGATGGTGCGAACCCGGGATATCCGAAATTGTCGGGGCAGAATGCCGCCTATCTGAAGCAGCAGCTCGATCTGTTTCGAGGCGATGTTCGTGGCGGCACGTCGTCGAGCCATCTGATGGTGAATGCTGCGAAATATCTTCAGGATGACGATATCGACGCGCTGTCGGCTTTCTTCAGCCAGCGCTGAAGCCTGAAAGAGATCGGCCGGGCGCAACGGGTGTTGCGTCCGGCCGGTTTTGTTTTTAGGCGCGCAGGTCGAAACGGTCTGCGTTCATCACCTTCACCCATGCGGCAACGAAATCCTTGACGAACTTCGTCTTGGCATCGGCCTGGGCATAGATTTCGGCAATCGCGCGCAGCTGCGAATGCGAGCCGAAGATCAGGTCGGCGCGGGTGGCAGTCCACTTCTGCGCGCTGGTGCTGCGGTCGCGACCTTCATAGACGCCCCGCTCGCCGGCAACAGGTGCCCAGACGGTGCCCATGTCGAGGAGGTTGACGAAGAAGTCGTTCGTCAGCGTCTCCTTGGCAGTCGTGAACACGCCATGCTCAGGGGTGCCGACGTTCAGAACACGAAGGCCGCCGACCAGAACGGTCATTTCCGGTGCCGTCAGGGTCAGAAGCTGGGCACGGTCGACCAGTGCTTCTTCCGCCTGCATGAACTGCGTGCGCTTTTCGTTCACGTAGTTGCGGAAACCGTCGATGCGGGGCTCGAGCGCTGCAAACGACAGGGCGTCGGTCTGCGCCTCGGAGGCATCCATCCGGCCGGGCGAGAAGGGCACGACGACATCGTGACCAGCAGCCTTCGCCGCCTTTTCAACGCCGGCAGCGCCCGCCAGCACGATCAGGTCGGCAAGCGAGACCTTCTTTGCACCGGCATGGGCCGTGTTGAAGGCGGTCTGGATGTCTTCCAGCTGACGGAGAACCTTGGCAAGCTGGTCCGGCTGGTTGACTTCCCAGTCCTTCTGCGGGCTCAGACGGATGCGGGCACCGTTGGCACCGCCGCGCTTGTCGGAACCGCGGAAGCTCGAAGCCGAAGCCCAGGCGGTGGACACCAGTTCCTGCACCGAAAGACCCGTTGCCAGAACCTTTTCCTTGAGGTTGGCGATGTCAGCATCGTCGATCAGCGGATGATCGACCGGCGGAATGACGTCCTGCCAGATCAGGTCTTCGGCGGGCACTTCCGGGCCGAGGTAGCGAACCTTGGGTCCCATGTCGCGGTGCGTCAGCTTGAACCAGGCGCGGGCAAACGCGTCGGCAAATTCAGCCGGGTTTTCGAGGAAGCGGCGCGAGATCGGCTCGTAGATCGGGTCGAAACGCAGCGCCAGGTCAGACGTCAGCATCGTCGGCACATGCTTGCGGCCCGGGATATGGGCGTCCGGCACCGAAGCGTCGGCGTTCTTTGCCTGCCACTGGTGGGCACCGCCCGGGCTCTTCGTCAGTTCCCATTCAAAGCCGAACAGGTTTTCGAAGAAGTAGTTGCTCCACTGGGTCGGCGTCTGCGACCAGGTGACTTCGAGGCCGCTGCCGATCGTGTCGGCGCCCATGCCGGTGCCGTGCTTGCTTGCCCAGCCGAGGCCCTGCGATTCCAGTTCGCCGCCTTCCGGGTCGGTTCCGACCAGCGACGGATCACCGGCGCCATGGGTCTTTCCGAACGTGTGGCCGCCGGCGACCAGCGCCACGGTTTCCTCGTCGTTCATCGCCATGCGGGCAAAGGTGCTTCTGATGTCGCGGGCCGAGGCCAGCGGGTCCGGATTGCCGTTCGGGCCTTCCGGGTTGACGTAGATGAGGCCCATCTGCACCGCGCCGAGTGGTTCGGCCAGCTCGCGCTCGCCGCTATAGCGCTCGTCGCCCAGCCAGCTGCCTTCGGGACCCCAATAAAGTTCTTCCGGCTCCCACACGTCGGCACGGCCGCCGGCAAAACCGAAGGTCTTGAAGCCCATCGATTCCAGCGCGACGTTGCCGGTCAGGATCATCAGGTCGGCCCAGGAGATCTTGTTTCCGTATTTCTGCTTGATCGGCCACAGAAGGCGGCGAGCCTTGTCGAGGTTGACGTTGTCAGGCCAGCTGTTGAGCGGTGCGAAACGCTGCTGGCCCATGCCGGCGCCGCCGCGGCCGTCGGTGATGCGGTAGGTGCCGGCGCTGTGCCAGGCCATGCGGATGAAAAGACCGCCGTAATGACCGAAATCGGCCGGCCACCAGTCCTTGCTATCGGTCATCAGCGCATGAAGGTCCTGCTTCACGGCGTCGAGATCGAGCGTCTTGAATTCTTCGGCATAATCGAACGACTTGCCCAGTGGGTTGGCCAGTGCCGTGTGGGTATGCAAAATCTGAACGTTCAGCTGGCTTGGCCACCAGTCGCGGTTCGAGCGACCGCGGGGCGTATTGCCCTGGGGGTTCTGGCCATGTGCAACGGGACACTTGCCCGCAGTGTCAGTTTTCGTGTCCATGACATTCTCCTTAGATTGTCTGTCGTGCATTGCATGAAAAGGGGAGGATTGTGTGTCGCAACCCGGTGTCTCAAGTCCTACAGGAACATTTCGATAAATTTAAGTTGGATTTCCTGATGGTTGCGATAATTTCACCTTATGACCAATTTTACTCTCAAACAGCTCCGCTATTTCGAGGCTTTGGCGCGCGACGCGAGTTTCCGCAAGGCGGCTGAAGCCTGCGCCATCTCTCAGCCTGCGCTGTCGATGCAGATCAAGGAACTCGAGGATCAGGTCGGTCGGGCCCTGTTCGACCGGGGCACGCGCGACGTCCGGCTGACCGCGTTCGGCGAGCTTTTTGCTCTCAGGGCGCGAGATATCGTCCGAGCCGCCGACGAACTCGCCGATCTCTCGCGCGCCTCGCGCGACCGGTTTCTGTCGCGGCTTCGCATCGGTGTCATCCCGACCGTCGCACCCTATCTGCTGCCGTCGGTCATCAACGAGCTCAATCGCGCCTTCGACGGGATCCGGGTCGAGATCCGCGAAACCCAGACGACCAGACTGGTGCAGGAAGTGATGCAGGGCGGGCTCGATGTGGCGATCGTCGCGCTGCCCGTCTCCGAGCCTTCACTGACGGAGCTCAAACTGTTCGACGAGGAATTCGTGCTGGTGCGCAGCCGTGAGGATGGGGCGAAGCCGGTGCCGGAGCCGGATGCGCTCAAGGAAATGCGGCTTCTCCTTCTTGAGGAGGGACATTGTTTCCGCGATCAGGCGCTGTCCTTCTGCGGCATCGGGTCGAACCGCCCGCGCGAGATCCTGTCTCGGGAAATCATGGAGGGAAGCTCGCTGTCGACGCTGGTGCAGATGGTCGGTGCCGGCATCGGCGTCACGCTCATTCCGGAAATGGCGGTGCCGGTCGAGACCCGCTCCGCGCGGGTCTCCATTTCGCGGTTCGATTCACCGCCACCGGCCCGCAGCATCGGCATGATCTGGCGCAATTCGACGCCGCTTGCCAAGCAGTTGCTGCAGGTCGCAGACGTAGTGCTTGGTGCGGCCGCCATCATGCGGCAGCAGCAGACGGCCTATACGAGGCCGTCGTCCGAAGCGCTCGAGATCGACGACGTAGGCGCTGCGTCGTCGTCGATTTCGTAGGCATGGATATAGTCGATGACCATCTTGGCTCCGCCGGACAGATCGCCCGGCTTGCCGGCCGCGCCGCCGACGGCCAGATTGACCAGAAGGTACATCGGGTCATGCATGTCTGACGGTGTCTCGGCGCTGGCAATCGCCACATCGTCGAAATACCAGACGATTTCTTCCTCGGTCCACAGCATGCCGTAGGTGTGGAAGCCTTCGGTGCTGGGAACGCTGATTGCAGAGGTCTGGGTGGTCTGCTTGCCGGTCTCATTGGAATGCGCGGAAACATGCACCGTGTTCGGGTCCTGGCCGCGCATTTCCACCACGTCGATTTCCGGCGGCCATGAGCCATCCGCAGGCAGCAGCCAGAAGGCGGGCCATGTCGCCTGGTCGGTCGGCATGTCGGCGCGCATTTCGAAATAGCCGTAGGTCTGCGAGAATGTCGAATGGGTGTTCAACATTCCGGACACATAGTCGTAGCCGTTGACCGCGTCCGAGATCGCATCCGGCGTATTCTTGGCGGTGATCGTCAGCGCTCCGTTTGAGACCGAGAACGGGCTGTAGCCGGCGGTCGGCGCATAAAGCGGGTTCACGTACCATTGGCTTTCGCCATTCGTCGGCAGAGAACTGCCCTGGTCCGGCGCCCAGTGGAAGTTTGCGTCCCACGTGCCGCTCGTGCCGTTATTCAGGGAAAGCGCGTTGAACTCGTCGCCGAATGTCTTCGTCAGGACCGAGCGGTCGAGGCTGAGCGCAAACTGGTCGGCAGACAGGTCATCGGCTGTCGTGCCGGCGAATACGAGGCTGTCGCCGTCCCCGAGGTCAAGCCGCAGATTGGCGCCTTCCTGGGTCAGGCTGTTGCCCACCTGTTCGAAGGAGGTGAAGCTGTAGCCATCGAGGCGGATCTTGTCGTCGGCACTGAAATCGGTGATCAGGTCGCTGCCATTGCCCTTGGCGACGATGAATGTGTCGGCCCCGCCGCCACCGGTCAGCACGTCGTTCCCCGCACCGCCATCGAAGGTCTGGCGCGAGGACGAGCCCGAGATGATGTTGTCGAGATCGTTGCCGAAGGCGAAGCGGTTGTCACCGGTCACCCGCAGGTTTTCGATATTGGTCGGCAGCGTGTAGCTCATCCAGGTATCGACCGTGTCGATGCCCTGGCCTGCAGCTTCAGCGGCCCGGTTGATGCTGGAATAAAGGTAATAGACGTCGTCGCCTGCGCCGCCGCTCATGGTCACGTTGACGGAGCTGGCGCCGTACATGGAATCGTTGGCAGCCGTGCCTGCGAGTGCTGTGCCGGAACCTGTTGCTGAAATCCAGGCTTTGGATGCGCCACTGTAATACAAGTTTTCGCCGAGAGCGTTCAAAACGGTTTTGGTCATCAAAGTGTCTCCTGTTTGAAAAACGCGACCTTTGTTCTTCTCCTCCGTTTCGTTTGAGCTCCCTCTCACACGCTAACGCGTCGATGCTGCAGCGCACAGCGCCAACCATTGGCGGGCTGAACAAGCCGTTCCCGGTTTCGGACGCAAAGGTTCGTGCCGTCCGTTTTTGAAACGGAAGCGTGCCGGGATGGGGCAGGTGTGCCAGATCTGGCTGTGGATAGGCGCGGTTACGGGCGGTCGAGTTCCGGTCCCAGCTCCAGCTGCGCGGTCAGCCATGTCTTGAAGATCTGCATGGATTGGCTGGACTGGATATCGGGCGTGCTGAACCAGTAGCCAAAATCGCTGCGGTACCCGAGGCCGGCCGGATTGACGAGCCTGCCGCTGGCAATCTCGTCCAGGATCAGGCCGCGCGGGATCAGTGCCATGCCCTGGCCCGCAAGTGCGGCACGGATCACCATCGTGTAATAGCCGAAGCGGGTGATGTGGCGGACGGTGGCGCCGTCACGGTTGTGATGGGCCGCAAAATTCTGCCAGTGGAACGGCGTCTGCGGATGTTCGAGCATCACATGCTCGGCAAGGTCGTCGATATCAGAGGGCGTTCCGGCCTTGGCGAAATAGTTCGGTGCGCTCACCAGAAGCACGTCGTGACCGAAGAGATAGGTGCTGTTTTCGCCGTGCTGCGGTGCTGCGGCAAACTCGAAAATGCCGTCAGGGACTTCAGACTGCGACGGCGAGATGAAGGTGGTGAACTGCACCTCTATGTCGGGATGCTGTTCCGCAAACAGATGAAACTTCGGCAACAGCCAGCGATCGCCGAAAATCGGCAGGACCTGCAGGCGCAGCACGCCGGGGCCGGGTTTCAGCCGGGCCACCAGAAGCGCGGCGTCTTCCATGGCCTTCAGTGCTGTGCGCGCGTGATCGATATAGATGCGGCCGGCCTCGGTCGCCACCATGCCGCGCGGCGTGCGCAGGAAGGCGGGGCTGCCGATCAGTTCCTCAAGTGCCAGCAGCTGCTTGCTCACAGCACTCTGGGACAGCGCCGTCGTTTCCGCGGCAGCACTGGTCGATCCGCGTTCGGCCACCGCCAGCAGAACCTGAAGCGATGCGGTGGACGGCAGGCGCCTGCGACGTTGCTCCATCAGGGTCTCGCTGTTTTGTCGGGATGCGTTCGATCCATTATCGCCAGCGCGCCGTTGTGCGCTAGTCGTTTTTGTCATAGGGCCAAGGAAATAAGTTCGCTTGCCCATTCGTGGTGCACATGGGATCCCTGCCCATTATCTGAACAGAGGGGTTTGCTCATGTCGGCATCCGCACAGCTCTGGGGTGGACGTTTCAAGTCCGGTCCTTCCGAAGCTCTGGCCAATCTTTCACGGGCACCTGCCTCCTATTTCCGTCTCTATCGCGAAGACATCGCCGGCTCCCGGGCGCATGCGTCCGAGCTGAAGCGCGCCGGCGTGCTGGATGCAACCGAGTTTTCGGCCATCCGTTCGGCGCTCGATACGATCGAGGCCGATGTCGCGGCAGGCCGTGAAACGCCTGTTGCCGGCGATGAGGATGTGCATACGTTTCTGGAACGGTTGCTGATGGCCCGTCTCGGCGCTCTCGGCGGCAAGCTGCGCGCCGGTCGGTCGCGCAACGATCAGACCGCCAACAACACCCGTCTTTATCTCCGCCGCATGGCGCGCGAGCTTTCCGCCGGCCTGATCGAGGTCGAGGATGCGATCCGCGAGCAGGCGGCACGCCATGTCGAAACCGTCATGCCCGGTTTCACCCATCTGCAGCCGGCGCAGCCCGTCGTGCTCGGTCATCACCTGATGGCGCATGCGCAGTCGCTGTTGCGCGATCTGGAGCGCTTTGGCGATTTCGACCGCCGCTTCGACCGGTCGCCGCTCGGTGCGGCAGCACTTGCCGGTTCCGGCATCGTCAATCGGCCGGACCTGTCGGCACTTGAGCTCGGGTATTCGGCAGCTGCGGAAAACTCGATCGACTCGGTCGCTTCGCGCGATATCGTCGCCGAGTTCCTGTTCATCGCCTCGCTGATCGGCGTCAACCTGTCGCGTCTGGCCGAGGAAATCTGCATCTGGAGCTCCAAGCAGTTCTCCTGGGTCCGTCTGCATGACAGCTATTCCACCGGCTCGTCGATCATGCCGCAGAAGAAGAACCCTGACATCGCCGAGCTGACGCGCGGCATGTCCGGCACGCTGATCGGCAATGTTACGGGCTTTCTTGCCACGATGAAGGCGATGCCGCTCGCCTATAACCGCGATCTCGCCGAAGACAAGAAAGTCCTGTTCGAGACGATCGATACGCTTCAGCTCATCCTTCCCGCCTTTGCCGGCATGGTTGCGACGCTGGAGTTCGATGTCGAGAAGCTGAGGGCAGAAGCGCCGCGCGGCTTTACGCTCGCAACGGAAGTGGCCGACTGGCTGGTCAGCCAGAACGTCACCTTTGCCGAAGCCCACGAAATCACCGGCGCTGTGGTGCGCTACTGCGAAGAGGGCGGCCATGATCTTGAAGGGCTGACCGTCGAAGATCTGCCGAAGATCGATCCGCGCCTCGGCCCCGGCCTGCTCGAGGCGATCACGCTCGAACATGCGCTTGCCAGCCGCACCGGTTACGGCTGCACGGCACCCGATGCGGTGCGCGACCAGATCGGCCGGTTCGAGGCAGCAATCGACGCCCGCCGTCAGTTCGCGCTGGAAGAGATCGGCGCAAAGACGGCTGTTGCCGCAAACGCTGCGGAGGCTGGCACGCGATGAGTGCATCCACAACCGTTGCTGCAGACGACAGCACGAAATACGAAGTTGCCCATCTGAAGCTGGTGCCGAAGCGGCATATCGGCCGCAACGTGGCCGCCGGCATCGTCATTCTGCTGATGGCAGCGCTCGTGCGCGCCTTCAGCGTTGGCCAGATCGAATGGTCCTATGTGCGCGACTTCCTGTTTGCGCCCGTCATCCTGCAGGGCCTCGTCAACACGCTGGTCATGACGGTTGCTGCCATGGCGATCGGCATCGTGCTCGGCGTCGTGATCGCCATCATGCGGATCTCGGGCAATCCGGTCCTGTCGTGGATCGCGATCGGCTATCTGTGGATCTTCCGCGGCGCGCCGGCACTGCTGCAGCTGATGCTATGGTTCAATCTGGCGCTGATCTTCCCGACGCTCGGCATTCCCGGCCTGTTCGAATTCCGCACCGTCGATATCATGACGCCGTTTGTGGCGGCGATGCTCGGTCTTGGTATCCAGCAGGGCGCCTACACGTCGGAAGTGGTGCGAAGCGGTCTTCTGTCGGTCGATAGCGGCCAGTACGAGGCTGCCCGCACGATCGGCATGACGCAGATGAAGATGCTGCGCCGCATCGTTCTGCCGCAGGCCATGCGCGTCATGGTACCGCCTGTCGGCAACGAGGTGATCGGCATGGTCAAGCTCACCTCGCTTGCCAGCGTCATCCAGTTTTCCGAAATCCTACACAATGCGCAGGTCATCTACTACGCCAACACCCGCGTTCTCGAACTGCTGCTGGTGGCAAGCTTCTGGTACCTCGTCGTGGTGTCCGTTCTGTCCGTCATCCAGCAGCGCATCGAGCGCTATTACGGGCGCGGATCGAAGTCTATCAGAGCATCGATGTGAGGTTGGACATGACGAAAGATATTCTGGTCAAGGCAATCGACGTCACCAAGAGCTTCGATGCGTTCAAGGCGCTCGACAAGGTGAGCCTAGAAGTCCGGCGCGGCGAAGTCGCCTGCATCGTCGGACCCTCCGGTTCCGGCAAGAGCACGTTCCTGCGCTGCATCAACCTCCTGGAGCGGATGGACGAAGGTGCGATCTGGGTCAATGACGAGCTGATGGGCTATCGCCGCGAAGGCGACAACCTGCATGAACTCGCGGACAAGGAAATATCCCGCCAGCGTCGCCGCATCGGCATGGTGTTCCAGCGCTTCAACCTGTTTCCGCATCAGACGGCTGTCGAAAACGTCATGGAAGGACCGGTCCAGGTTCTCGGCCAGCCGGTCGCCAAGGCGCGCGAGGATGCGCTTGCGCTTCTCGCCCGCGTCGGCCTGTCCGACAAGGCGAACCATTACCCTTCCGAACTTTCCGGCGGCCAGCAGCAGCGCGTCGCGATCGCCCGTGCCATGGGCATGCAGCCCGATCTCATCCTGTTCGACGAGCCGACGTCTGCGCTCGATCCGGAACTGGTGTCTGAAGTGCTCGACGTGATGAGGGATCTGGCGGCGTCCGGCATGACCATGATCGTCGTCACCCATGAAATGGGGTTTGCACGCAACGTTGCGAACACCGTCACGTTCATGGAAGCGGGCAAGGTCGTCGAAACCGGCCCCGCTTCGGAAGTGTTGTCGGCGCCGAAAAGCGCGCGCACCGCGGAATTCATCCGGGCGGTCCATAACTGACCGCCTTCACGTTCAACCAGATGACCAAAAACAAGAGAACAGGGGATATCATGACCAAGACATTCGCAATCGTCGCCCTCGCAGCCGTTGCTGCGGCCAGCTCGGTTTCAGCTCAGGCCCTGCCGGAGCGTATCAAGACCGCCGGCAAGATCATCGTTGCCAACACGCCGAACTATCCGCCGATGGAATACAAGGACCCGGCCACCAACACGCTGATGGGCCTTGATATCGATCTTGGTCTCGCGCTTGCCAAGCAGCTCGGCGTGACTGTCGAGTGGTCGGATATCGGCTTTGAACAGATGGTGCCGTCGGTTGCCACCGGCCGCGTCGACATCATCCATTCGGGCATGAGCGATCTGCCGAAGCGCCGCGATGCTCTCGATTTCGTCGACTACATGAAGTCCGGCGCCCAGTTCTATACGACGGCGGCCCGCAAGGATGAACTGAAGTCCGAAACCGATCTTTGCGGCAAGAATGTCGGCATGAGCCGTCGCACGTCCTTCCCGGACGAAACGGCGAAGTGGAGCGCTGCCAACTGCGAAGCCAAGGGCCTGCCGGCCGTCAAGGTCGTCGGCACCGAAGGTTCGGCCGATGCCCGCACCCAGCTGAAGCAGGGCCGCGTCGATGCCGCCGTGCAGGGTTCGGAAACCGTTCCCTACCTGATGACGCTCGAAAAGGGCGCATACGTTTCGATCGGCGCGCCGTTCACCGCCATCTACCAGGGCATCGGTTTCTCCAAGAAGGATACCGAACTGCGCGACGCCTATATCGGTGCGATGAAGGCCCTGATGGCCAGCGGCGAATACAAGACGATCCTTGCCAAGTGGAACCTGGAATCGGCTGCCCTCGACGGCATCTACGTCAACAGCGAAGCCCAGAAGTAAGCTTTCACGTTTTGCAAAACGGGTGCCTCCGGCCTGATCTCCTTCAGGCCGGACGGTCGGCGGACCAGTCCGTTTTGCATCGGAAGCCGGGCTATCTGTTCAGCGGTGGCCCGGCTTTGCATTCTTCCCGACCGGAGGTTTTATAATGCCCTTCGACCTTTCTCCCCGTCCGCTCAATCCGGCGCCTGTCACACCCGCCATGGTTTGGCCGAACGGCGCGAAAAGCGCTCTCTTCATCGGCTTCGACGTGGACGCGGAAACCGCCTGGATCGGCAACAATCCTTCCAATGTCGATCGCATGGTTACGACGTCGCATGGCGGCTACGACGCCCGCGTCGGCATTTCGAAAATCGTGTCGCTGATGGATGAATTGTCGCTGCCGGCGACCTTCTTCATTCCCGGCTGGACGGCATTGGCGCATCCCGCCCAGTGCGAAGCGATCCTGAAAGCTGGCCACGAGATCGGCCATCACGGCTATCTCCATAAGCTGCCCGACCGCGACAAGCTGGATGAGGCTTTCGAGGAAATCGATCGCGGCTATGAGGCGTTGCAGCAGGTGCTAGGCGTGCGGCCGATCGGCTACCGCGCACCATCGGGTGAGAATTTCCCGGAACTGCTCGCCTATCTCTCGAAATCCGGCATGCGCTATTCCAGCTCCTTCCGCGACGATATCCTGCCTTACAGGCATGCGGATCATGGCGGCGAGCGCGGTCTCATTGAGATCCCGGTCAACTTCGCCTTCGACGACTGGAATTTCGGCATGACGAGCCGCACCAGTTCACGGCCGATCTTCGGACGCGACGCGGTGCTGCAGCTGTGGATTGACGAATTCGAGGCGACACATGCTTGGGGCGGCGTCACGACGCTGGTCCTCCATCCGCAGGTTTCGGGACGGCCGATGCGCTGGCATCTGCTGCGCGATTTCCTGATCCATGTGCAAAGCAGAACCGATGTCTGGATTGCCACGGGCGCCGAGATATCGGACCATTTCGACGCGCTGGAAGCGGCCCGCGCAGAGCTTTAAGAAAGACCTGGAGAAACCGACATGACGTTCGACACGAAAAAGCTGGAAGAGCTTCGAGCAAAATACGGCGAAGGCCACGGCGGCAGCATCCATGATCCGGAATTTCGCGCCGTCGCCGACCGGATCTTTTCCGCAAGCGGCACGCGCTCGGCCCCCTATGCGGGCGTTCCGACGCTTCTCGATGCGCCGCTGGTCCACATCGATGCGGACAATCCGGATTTCGGCGATCTTCAGGTAGCGCTGATCGGCGTGCCGATGGATCTCGGCGTCACCAACCGTCCGGGCTCCCGCTTTGGGCCGCGGGCACTGCGCACGATCGAGCGCGTCGGTCCCTATAATCACGTGCTGAAGACCGCGCCGACCTTCGAGATGAAGGTGGCCGATATCGGCGACGTGCCGTTTCGCAGCCGCTACCGGCTGGAGATGAGCCATGACGATATCGAGGCGCATTTCAACAAGGTGATCGATGCGGGCGTGATCCCGTTGTCGGTCGGCGGCGATCATTCGATCACGCATCCGATCCTCAAGGCGGTCGGCCGCGACCGACCGGTCGGGATGATCCATATCGACGCCCATTGCGATACGGGCGGCGCCTACGATCTCACCAAGTTCCACCATGGCGGCCCGTTCCGCAACGCGGTTCTCGACGGCGTGCTTGATCCGACACGGGTCATCCAGATCGGCATTCGCGGCGCGGCGGAGTATCTCTGGGAGTTCTCCTTCGAAAGCGGGATGACCGTCATTCATGCCGAAGAGATCGGCAAGATGGGCATCGACGCCGTCATCGCCAAGGCGCGCGAGATTGTCGGCGATGGCCCGACCTATCTCTCCTTCGATATCGACAGCCTCGATCCGGCCTATGCGCCGGGCACTGGCACGCCTGAGATCGGCGGGCTCACCAGCCGTCAGGCTCTCGATATCCTGCACGGGCTGAAGGGTCTGAATTTCGTCGGCGGCGACGTCGTCGAAGTGGCGCCGCAATACGATACGACCACCAACACGGCCCATGCGGGCGCTCAGATGCTGTTCGAAATCCTCAGCCTGATCCGTTTCAGCCCCGCTCTGAAGGACTGATCGCTCAAGCCTTCTGACAGTAATGCGCCGTCGGTGCGTTACTGTCAGGCTCGGCAACGCCTGGCTGCGGCGACACGATCGGCTTGAACAGGCTCCGGTCGGGCTTGAGATCAAGTAGTGGCGTGCCATCGAGGCAATCCATGCCGCGCACCAGAAGCATATTGCCCTCGACGCCTTCAAGAACCACGATCGACGTCCCGATCGGGTTCGGCCGCACCGGTGAGCGCAGCGAGAAGGTGCCGTGCACCTTGCCGCTGCTGGCGGGGCTCTGCAGAACCAAATCGCGGCGCGCCTGGTGCAGCCAGTAGAGGATTTCCAGCCTTTCGAAATTCTCAACGCCCTTCAGTGCCGCAACCCAGGGCTCGAAGATCTCGATCCGGCAGACCGGTCCGCTATGGCTGCCCTGACGCGGCGTTTCGCTGCGTGCGGTCCAGGGGGTCGAAATGCGTCCGATGAAGATCAGCCCCGCATCGTTCGCCTCCGGCGGCGTGACCTGAACCTCGTTCTCGCGGATGCCGTTATCCTGCGCCATGTCATTCTCCGATCAACTGGTTCTGCTCCACGTTTCGCGAAGCAACCAGATCTCCCCAGCATGGCCGAAATACTGCTGTTTCGCAAAATGTGAAGCTGCGCGGAACAGTTTCCCTGTTTCCGGATTTCTTATTGCGAATAATTTGCAACTACGATCTTTATGTGCGAATGAATTGCAATTGCAACAACGAGAGCACGATCGACGATGGATATCCGATCCCGAATGAATTCCAGCGGCTGGCTCAAAAGCGGCGGTGATGCCTCGCTGATGGATGTTCATCGCTCGATCCCGGTGCGCGGACAGGGATCGAAACTTCGGCGGGCCTTCGCGTTCTTCGGTCCGGGTTATCTCGTCGCCGTCGGCTACATGGATCCGGGCAACTGGGCGACGTCGCTCGCCGGCGGTTCGCAGTTCGGTTACCTGCTCCTGTCGGTCGCACTCTTGTCGAACATCATGGCGATCGTGCTGCAATCGCTCTGCGCCCGGCTGGCGGTCGCTTCCGGCCGCGATCTCGCCCAGGCCTGTCGCGATGCCTTCCCGCGTCCCGTCGCCTACATGCTCTGGCTGTTTGCCGAAATCGCCATCATCGCCACCGATATCGCCGAGGTGATCGGCACCGCGATCGGTCTCAACCTGATCTTCGGCATTCCGCTGGAAATCGGTGTTCTCATCACCGCGCTCGATGTCTTCCTCATTCTCTACCTGCAGAAGCTCGGATTCCGGTTCCTGGAAGCCTTCGTCATCGGTTTGCTGGGCGTCATTACCGCTTGTTTCGCCATCCAGATCGCCATGGCGGACCCGAACTGGGGCGAGGTCATTCGTGGCTTTGCGCCGACCACCGAGATCGTCACCAATCCCAACATGCTCTATCTGGCGCTGGGTATTCTCGGCGCCACCGTCATGCCGCATAACCTTTATCTGCATTCCGGCATCGTCCAGACCCGTAATTACGGGGACAGCGTCGAGGAGAAGCGGGAGGCGATCAAGTTCGCGACGATCGACAGCACCGTCGCCTTGATGTTCGCGCTTCTGATCAACGCATCGATCCTCATTCTGGCCGCCGCCGCCTTCCATGCCAACGGCCATACGGCGGTGGCGGAACTCGGCGATGCGCATAATCTTCTCTCACCGGTTCTCGGCTATGCCATCGCGCCGACGCTGTTCGGCATCGCGCTCCTGTGCTGCGGCCTGAACTCGACGGTGACGGCGACGCTTGCCGGCCAGATCGTCATGGAAGGGTTCCTGCATATCCGGCTGGCAGCCTGGGTGCGGCGGCTGATCACCCGCGGCATCGCCATCATTCCGGCAGCCGCGGTCACCATCCTCTACGGCGATGGCGGCACGGCGGAGCTACTGATCCTGACTCAGGTCGTGCTCAGCCTGCAGCTGTCCTTCGCGGTCTTCCCGCTGGTGATGTTCACGTCGGATAAGCGCAAGATGGGCGTGTTCGTCGCACCTCTCTGGCTGCGTGCCTTTGCCTGGCTGATCGCCATCGTCATCGGCGCCCTCAACATCAAGCTGCTGGTGGATTTCGTCCTGTAACCGGAAAAGCCATCGAGCCCAGAATGTGTTCGGCCGTGCGAGCGATCGTCTCGGCGGCCGCTCCCTTTTTCCAGGCAAGCGACAGATGCATGTCGTAGGCCTCGGGAAGCGCGATCGCCGCCATCCGCTCGTCCGGCTGTGGAATGGCCCAGAGCGGCAGAAGCGCGATATAGCCGTGATCGCTCACAAGATTGGCGATGACGGGAATGGAATCGATCTCGACGAAGGTGAGTGCCGCCCGTTCGTCCGGGGTCAGGATGTCCTCGGTCAGCAACCCGAATTTCTGCCGCAACCCGCTTTTGAGGCTCGGCAGCGCGATCGGATGGCGCAGCAGCAGTTGCCGCAGATCGCCGCGATGGTCGGCGATCACGTCGGCTGCTCCCACCATGGCAAGTGCGCTGCGCGAAATCACCCGGTGCTCGACGCCGGGCGGCATGTCGAGCGTGTCGACCAGCACGAGATCATACGTCCGGTCGGTGATACCGGACAGAAGCTCCTCGGCATTGGTGCTTGAGATGTAGAGCGGCCGTCGCGGCATGTGCTTCGGCCAGTCGGCGGCAAGTTTTGCGAGGATCCGGGCAATCAGGCTTTCGCGTCCAAGCGGCGTCACCGAGCCGACGCGGGTCGTCGATGCGGCACGCCGGAACCGGTCGCCGGCATGGTCGGAAATCTTCAGCCAGATCGCTTCGAGCTCTTCTCCGAGAGCGATCACCCGTTGCCCGCTTACATTCGGAACAGCGCCGGCGGCCGCCCGGTCGAGAAGGGGAAGACCCAGATCCCGCTCGAGACTGCGGATTTGCCGCGTCAGTTGCGGCTGGCCGATGCCGATCTCCTGTGCCGCCCGCCTTATGCTGCCGCTGCGCCCGACCACCAGGAAACGCTGCAAGGCCAGAAGCGGCACGGAAAGCCGGGCTCCGTCTGCGGGCGAGCCCTCCTGGTCGCCGAGACCCGAGAGCTCGCCGACCAGCATGGCCGCCCGCTGCAGATCGCGGCCGATCCGCACGCCCTCAAGCGTGGGCTGGATGCGGTTGCCTGATGTCGTCGTCAGCGGTGTGGCGATATGAAACTGCAGCCGTGCCAGCGCGGCGGAGACGCTGGAGACCGGTCGGTCCAGCACTTTCGCCGTTTCGCGGATGCCGCCCAAGGCCAGCACATGATGGGCGATCAGCAGCGAGGCAAGGTCCATGACGGCTTCCGGGTGAGCATATAAGAGGATGACAGCAATGATATCGTGCGTTCACGATATGGGATATCCCTCTGCCAATCAAATTCTCCTAGTCTGCCCCCAAGCGGTTCCGATCGAACGCGCGCCCCAAGGCTAAAGGGCTCAAGGCTGAAGGAGACAGGCCGATGTCGGATTTCGATCTTGTTCTGAAAGGCACGCTGGTTCTTGCCGACCGCATCGTTCCCGAAGGTTATGTGGCGGTCCGCGACGGTCTGGTTGCGGCTGTTGGTCAGGGCCAGATGCCGTCTGCCCACGATAGCCACGATCTCGGCGCGTCGCTGATCCTTCCGGGTGCGATTGATGCGCAGGTGCATTCGCTTTCGCAGAAGAACCAGGAGGATTTCATCTGGTCGACCCGCTCGGCAGCAGCCGGCGGCGTCACCACCATCGTCGACATGCCCTATGACGAGGGCAATCTCGTCTGCTCGGCGGATGCCGTGCGAAGCAAGGTCGCTCATGCAGAAAGCCAAGCGCGGGTCGATTTCGCGCTTTATGGCACGGTTGATCCGCAGGAGGGCGCCGTGCGCATTCGCGAACAAGTGGAAGCCGGTGTCGCGGCCTTCAAGTTCTCCACGTTCGGGACAGATCCGAAGCGCTTTCCGCGCATCTTCACGCCGCTGATGGCCGAGTGCTTTGCCGCCATCGCGCCAACCGGCCTGACGGCCGGCGTCCACAACGAGAACGACGAATATGTCCGCTCGGCGATGGCTGAGGTGAAGGCCTCCGGCATCACCGATTACCGTGCCCACGAAATGTCGCGTCCGCCGCTGACCGAGCTTCTGGCGATGACCGAGATCTACGAGATCGGTGCCGCCACAGGCTGTCCGGCCCATGTGGTGCACTGCTCGCTTGGTCGTGGTTACGAGATCGCCGCCGGATACCGCGCGCAGGGGCATCGCGCCACGGTCGAATGCCTGATTCATTACCTGACGCTCGACCAGGAAACCGATGCGAGAAGGCTCGGCGGCAAGTCGAAATGCAATCCGCCGATCCGGCCGCGGGCGGAGGTGGAAAAGCTCTGGCGACATCTGGCGGCCGGCAATGTCACGCTTCTTTCGACCGACCACGTCAGCTGGTCGCTCGACCGCAAGACCAATCCGGACATGCTCGCCAACGCCTCCGGCCTGCCGGGTCTCGAAGCCATGGTGCCGCTGTTTATCAAGGGTGCGCTGGAACGCGGTGTGTCGCTCACCTGGGCCGCGAGGCTGATGGCGCTCAATCCCGCCCGGCATTTCCGGATCGATCACGTCAAGGGCGCGCTGGAAGTCGGCAAGCATGCGGATATCGCGGTGCTGACGGCGGAAGAGCATGTGTTCGACGCGTCGAAGACCGGCAACAACGTCGTCGGATGGTCGCCCTATGACGGAATGACCTTGCCCTACAAGGTGGCCGGAACCTATCTTCGCGGCGCACTCGCCTATGACGGATCGACGGTGGTGGCCGAGCCCGGCACCGGCCGGTTCGTGCGGCCCCCGGCCAACCTTTCACTTCAGGATTTTTGATCGCATGACCTCCAATCTCTCAGTCAACGCCGATCGTATCGCAGCCGATATCGAGGCGCTGGCTGATATCACCGAGCCGGACAGGCCCTGGACGCGCCGGGCCTTCACGCCAATGTTTCTCGAGGGCCGCGCTTACGTCGAAAAGATCTTTCGCGAGGCCGGGCTCGAAACGAAGATCGATGCCGCCGGCAACATGACCGGGCGGCGCAAGGGAACGGTGGAAGGCAAGGGCACGATCATGCTCGGGTCGCATTCGGATACGGTGCCGAACGGCGGCCGGTTCGATGGCATTGCCGGGGTGATTGCTGGTCTCGAAGTGGCGCGTTCGCTCAAGGATGCCGGCATCGCGCTGGAACACGATCTGGAAATCGTCGATTTTCTCGCCGAGGAAGTCTCGATCTTCGGTGTGTCCTGCATCGGCAGCCGCGGCATGACCGGCGTTCGGCCGCCCGAATGGCTGGAGCGCAGCACCGATGGTGTCACGCTCGCAGACGGCATCCGTCAGGTCGGCGGCGATCCGGACACCGTATTCACGCGCACCGATATCAAAGCCTTCCTCGAACTGCATATCGAGCAGGGCACGGTGCTGGAGCGCGAAAACGTCGATATCGGCATCGTCGGCGCCATCACCGGCATTTCCCGTTTCGAAATCCTGGTGGAAGGCCGTGCCGATCATGCCGGCACCACCCCGATGAATGCACGCTATGATGCGCTGGGGGCCGCATCGATCATCGTGCTCGGCATCGAAGAGATCGCCCGGGAGCTTGCGTCGGGCAAAAGCTATTTTGCCGGCACCGTCGGCGAGTTCTCGATGGAGCCGAACGCCGCCAATGTCATCCCCTCGCATGTCCGCATGCTGATCGATGCGCGTGCCGTCGATGACGCGGTGATGGACGAATTCGTCGCTTCCGTCACCGCGCTTTGTGCACAGACGGCCTCGGAGCGCAGCGTGACGATCGCCGACCCGCGGCGGGTGTCGCATGCGGCGCCGACGCCGATGTCTGAGATGGTCACCGGTGTGCTTGCCGAAAGTGCGCAGCGGATCGGCGCGACCAGCCGGCCGATGGTGTCGGGCGCCGGTCACGATGCGGCGTTTCTGTCCAAGGTGGCGCCGGCTGCGATGATCTTTATCGCCAGCAAGGATGGCCGCAGTCACGCGGCGGAAGAATGGTCCGACAACGACGATATCGCGCTGGGCGCTGCCGTTCTCTACGAGGCGGTCTTGGCACTCGACAAACAATAGGGGCAAGGGCATGGGTCGCATACTGACGGAGAAGGATGTCGAGGCGGCGGTGCGCGGCGGCTCGGTCTATGCGGCGGGCGGCGGCGGCTGGTCGGATCACGGCCGCATGCTCGGCTATGCCGCCGTCTCGGTCGGCAGGCCCGAACTCGTGACCATCGACGAACTGTCCGACGACGACTGGGTAGCAACGGCTGCCGCGATCGGCGCACCGGCCTCGACCACCGCCTGGGAAATGCAGGGCATCGACTATGTGAAGGCGGTGCAGCTGCTGCAGGATGCGCTCGGCGAAAAGGTTGCGGCGCTGATGATCGGCCAGAACGGCAAGTCCTCGACGCTTAACGGCTGGCTGCCATCGGCCATCCTCGGCACCAAGGTGCTCGACGCTGTTGGAGACGTGCGCGCCCATCCGACCGGCGACATGGGCTCGATCGGCATGGCGAATTCGCCCGAACAGATGATCCAGACCGCAGTCGGCGGCAACCGGGCGGAAAACCGCTATATCGAACTCGTCGTGCGCGGCGCCACCGCCAAGGTCTCGCCGATCCTGCGCACCGCCTCGGACATGTCCGGCGGCTTCATCGCCTCGTGCCGCAATCCGCTGCGCGCCTCCTATGTGCGCAACAATGCAGCGCTCGGCGGCATCAGCCTGGCGCTGACGCTCGGCGAGGCGATCATCGAAGCCGATGCGAAAGGTGGATCTGCCGTCATCGACGCGATCGTCAGGACCACCGGCGGGACGATCCTGGTAGAGGCCGAGGTAACCGCCAAATCGGTCGTCTATACCAAGGAAGCCTTCGATGTCGGCACGATCACGGTCGGTTCAGGCGACGGGGCGATCACGCTGCATGTCATGAACGAATACATGGCGGTGGACGATGCCGGCGGCAACCGGCTCGCAACCTTCCCTGATATCATCACGACGCTCTCTCCGCAGGGCGAACCGATGAGCGTCGGTCAACTCGAGGTCGGCATGGCGGTGTTTCTGCTGCATGTGCCAAAGACGCTCATTCCGCTGTCGTCCAGCGTCAAGGATCCGTCGGTTTACCCGATCTGCGAGACGGCGCTGGGAATCAGCATTGCGGATTATGCGCTGGGATAGGGCGGAGCAGACCCCGCCCCAAACCCCTCCCCACAAGGGGGAGGGGCTTAACCTGCCGCACTGTCACAGCCTTTTTGGGACGCGACAGTGCCGCAGATTTTCTCCCCCCTTGTGGGGGAGATGGCCGGCAGGCCAGAGGGGGTCTGGCTGCCCCTCACCCTAACCCTCTCCCGCGAGCAGGGAGAGGCGACGTGCCTCGATTCGGGCAGGGAGCGTGCAGCAGGTTTTCTCCCCCCTTGTGGGGGAGATGGCCGGCAGGCCAGAGGGGGTTTTGGCTTGCCCCTCATCCGCCTGCCGGCACCTTCTCCCCGCGCGCGGGGAGAAGGACGCAAGCCGCTCGCTCCCTGCCCGAATCGGGGCACGTCCCCTCTCCCCGTGAGCGGGGAGAGGGTTAGGGTGAGGGGCAGCAACGCGACGAGAGAACAGGTGAGGGGCTAAGTCCCCGACATCAAAGAGGACACGATCCACATGCCAAAGCCCAACCCGCGCCATCCGAACTTCCCGATCCCCGGCGGGCCCGAACTGCGTGCCAAGGGCTGGCGGCAGGAGGCTCTGCTGCGGCTTCTGGAAAACGTGCTGGCAGTGGGCGAGGATCCGGACAATCTGATCGTCTATGCGGCGCTCGGCAAGGCGGCGCGCAATTGGGCGGCGCATGAGGCGATCGTGCGCACACTGAAGACGATGGACGAGGATCAGACGCTGATCATCCAGTCCGGCAAGCCGGTCGGGTTGCTCAAGACCCATGACAAGGCGCCGCTCGTCATCATGGCCAATTGCAACATCGTGGGGCAGTGGGCGAAGGCCGAGTATTTCTACGCGCTGCAGGAAAAGGGTCTGATCTGCTGGGGCGGGCTGACGGCCGGAGCGTGGCAGTATATCGGCAGCCAGGGCGTCATTCAGGGCACCTACGAGATCTTCATGCGGATCGCCGAGAAGCGCTTCGGCGGCACGCTTGCCGGTCGCTTCATCCTGACCGCCGGCCTCGGCGGCATGGGCGGCGCGCAACCGCTTGCCGGTCGCATGGCGGGCGCTGCGATCCTGGTGGTCGATATCGATCCGGAGCGGGTCGCCAAACGCCGTGAGATCGGGTTTCTCGATGAGGTCGCGCCGGATCTCGATACGGCGCTTGCGATGATCGATGCGGCGGTAGCCGACAAACGTGCCGTCTCGATCGGCCTCGTCGGCAATGCCGCCGACATCTACCCGCAGATCGTCAAACGCGGCATCGTGCCCGATATCGTCTCCGACCAGACCTCGGCGCATGATCTCGTCTATGGCTATGTCCCCAAGGGGATGAGCCTTGAGGAAGTCCGCCGGCTTCGCAAGGAGGGCCAGGGCCAGCTGATGGCGGCAAGCCGCGCCTCGATCGCCGATCATGTCCGCGCCATGCTAAGCCTGCAGGAAAAGGGTGCGGAAGTGTTCGACAACGGCAACCTGATCCGCACCCAGGCGCGCGAAGGCGGCGTTGCCAACGCCTTCGACATTCCGATCTTTACCGAAGCCTATCTGCGGCCGCTCTTCTGCAAGGCGATCGGACCGTTCCGCTGGATGGCGCTGTCGGGCGAGGAAAGCGATATCGCCCGCATCGACGATCTCGTGCTCGAGCTTTTCCCGGATAATTTCATCGTCACCAACTGGATCCGGCTGGCGCGCGAAAACGTGCCCTTCGAAGGCTTGCCAGCACGCATCGCCTGGCTCGGGCATGGCGAACGCACCAAGCTCGCGTTGGCCGTGAACGCGCTGGTCGCAAGCGGCGAACTTGCCGGGCCGATTGCCTTTTCGCGCGACCATCTCGATGCAGGCGCCATGGCGCATCCCAATATCATGACCGAGAACATGAAGGACGGATCGGACGCGATCGCCGACTGGCCGCTGATCAACGCGATGACGATGTGTGCGTCGATGGCCGATCTCGTCGTCATCCATTCGGGCGGCGGCGGATATGCGGGTTACATGACATCTGCCGGTGTCACCATCATTGCCGATGGCACCGAAAAGGGGGCGGAACGGCTTGAACATTCGATCACCAACGATACCTCGCTCGGCATTATCCGCTATGCGGATGCCGGCTATGACGAGGCGATCGAGGCTGCCGAAACGGCCGGTCTTAAATTGCCCTAGAACGGGTCTTCGTTAAAGCTTTGGAGGGGTGCGTTAACCTTTTGTTAACCACCCCGGCGCTACATCTAACGTCAACGATTTGTTTACGTAGATGACCAAAGTGCTAACAGACGCTCGCTCAATCCGTATCAAGGGCCGCTCGTTTTTGGCGGTCGTCTTGTCCCCCGATCTGCCGCTCGACAACTGGCTCTCGCGCCTTGACGATCTGGCGGCCCGCTCGGCCGGCTTCTTCTCGACCGGCCGGTCGTGCTCGATATTTCCGAGGTCTCGATCGACAAGATCGAGCTGAAGGACCTGCTCGAACAGCTGGCCGAACGCAATGTCCGGATCATGGGCATCGAGGGCGCTCGCCCGTCGATGCTTGGCCCCGGCATGCCGCCGGCGATGCGGGGCGGCAAGGCTGCATCCGATTTCGAAGTCCCGGAAAAGTCCGAGGATAAGTCGGCTCAAGAAAGCTCCGGACAAGTTGGCGCTGCTACCAAGCAAGGTGCCAAGCAGCCGGAAACGGATACCGACAGTCAGCTCCGCAACGAGCCGATCAAGGTTGCCGAAGTCCGGCCGGTCATCCAGTCGCTGGTGATCAACGAGCCGGTTCGCTCCGGTCAGTCGGTCATCTTCGCGGAAGGTGACGTGACCGTTATCGGTTCGGTTGCCTCCGGTGCCGAAGTGATCGCCGGCGGTTCGGTGCATGTCTACGGCGCAATACGCGGCCGGGTCATGGCTGGATCACTGGGGAATGCAACGGCTCGGATCTTTTGCCGCAAGCTCGAGGCCGAACTGGTCGCGATCGACGGCATCTACAAGATGGCCGAGGACATGGACGCAAGCCTTCGCGGGCAGCCGGTCCAGCTCTGGCTCGACGGCGACATCATCATGGCAGAAACGCTCAGTTAAGAAATGAAAAAAAGCAAATGATAACGGGCCGGCAGGACACAGGAGAGATTGGTATGGGGAAAGTCATAGTTGTGACTTCGGGCAAGGGAGGGGTCGGTAAGACAACCTCGACCGCGGCTCTCGGCGCAGCGCTTGCCAGCCGCGGCGACAAGGTCGTCGTCGTCGATTTTGATGTCGGGTTGCGTAACCTCGATCTCGTCATGGGTGCCGAGCGCCGGGTCGTCTACGACCTCGTCAACGTCATTCAGGGCGATGCGAAGCTTCCGCAGGCTCTGATCCGCGACAAGCGCCTCGACAACCTGTTCCTGCTGCCCGCCTCGCAGACACGCGACAAGGATGCCCTGACATCCGAAGGCGTCGAGCGCGTGATGGCCGATCTGAAGCGCTACTTCGACTGGATCATCTGCGACAGCCCTGCCGGCATCGAGCGCGGTGCGACACTTGCCATGCGCCATGCGGATATGGCCGTCGTGGTCACCAATCCGGAAGTCTCCTCGGTGCGCGACAGCGACCGCATCATCGGTCTTCTCGATTCCAAGACGCTCAAGGCCGAAAACGGCGAGCGGATGGAAAAGTATCTTTTGCTGACCCGCTACGACGTCAACCGTGCCGAGCGTGGCGACATGCTGAAGGTGGACGACGTTCTGGAAATCCTGTCGATCCCGCTGATCGGCATCATTCCGGAAAGCATGGATGTGCTGCGTGCCTCCAACATCGGTGCACCGGTGACGCTGGCCGACGCCAAGAGCGCTCCGGCCCAGGCTTATTTCGATGCCGCGCGGCGTCTCGCCGGCGAGGTCCTGCCAATGACCATCCCGGGCGAAAAGCGCGGTCTCTTCGGCAAGATCTTCGGAAGGAAGGCCGCATGAACATGTTCCGCCTTTTCAACAGGCCGAAATCGGCGCCCGCGGCCCGCGAGCGTCTCCAGGTACTGCTTGCTCATGAACGCATGGTTGTCGGCACCGATCTGGTCGCCGTGCTGCGCGAGGAAATTCTGGCCGTCATCGCCAAACACGTCCAGCTGGACGCCGACCGCGTAACGGTAAAGATGGATCGCGACGAGCACTGCACCATTCTGGAGATCGACGTCGAGATCCCGCTCAATGCGAGCGCCCAGGTCGCAGCCTGAACGACCCTAACGAGTTAGCCTCCCAAGGCTGGTTTGAAAGGCGGGTATGTCCGGCGGGACATGCCCGCCTTTTGCGTCGTCCCAGCGGACTTCCAGATGGCCGCCGAGCGCCCGGACACCCTTGTCGATGGCTTTGAAATCCGGGTAGCGGCTCTTGTATCCGCGGGTCTGGAAATACTGGCCGGTGCCGGCCTCTTCATCCATATCGCGCATGATCCACCGGCTGGCGTAGCAGCGGCTTCGCAGCTGATCGAGCGCCGGAATTCCGGTGAGCTTGTAGGGCTTCCGGCTGCGGCGAAAACCGTAATAGCGGGCCGCCGCCTGGATCCGGTCCCAGCTGACGCCCGGAAACGCGTCGCAGATCTCTTTCCGGTCTGCGGCGGGATAGAGCCTGCGCAATTTCTGCCGGGCCGACCATCCCCAGGCCTGCCGGCGTGGTGCAAGACCCAGTCTCTGGCAGCGTGTCTGTATGGCCTTTTTCGACCGGGCATGCAGAACCTGGCTTATGGCAAAGTAATCGGGATGAAAGATCCGGCAGATCAGGTCTTCCTCATCCGTCCAGAGCTTGTGTCCGCTGACGGTGAAGCCCGAACGCAGTATCTTCAGTCGTGTCCGCTCGGTGAGAGCTAAGTCTTTCGCAAGCTGCGCCAGGTCCATCGCAGGGTCCTCTGACGCTGGCGGCTATGGCTTCTTGACGTTCAGCGCCCGGAATGAGTTGAACGTTCCTCCCTTGTCGGTGAACAGGTCCACAAGCGGCTTCGGCAGACCGTTCAGCTCCCGCAGCTTGAGCGCGAGGAAGGCAAATTCGAGCTTGAGGCGATCGATTTCCTGCGCCCGGGCATCGAGAATGCGTGCCTCGATCTCAGCTTTCTGGCGAAGAAGATCATCCAGTACGGACATGACAACGCTCCAAAATATGACGTTTGAATTTGGCTTTCTTGAAAAATTGCATGCGGGAAAAACCGTGTGCGGTCACACGTTCGGACAAGCTGTCACGGAAATTCGATTTTGCCAATCGCCGTCGCCATTTCCAACGTCACCCGATTCTGATGTCGCTATGCTGGCGCGTGTTTACAGAGGTGCTATACAGGCCAATGATTTAGGTAGGCGTCTCGGGCAGTCGCAAATGCGAGACGTCACGATCGCGGCCAATGACCATGCCTTCGGAGTGCCAGATGAATTTCCATTCGCCCTATAGCCACGGCTTCATTCGCGGCGCCGCCTGCACGCCCGTCTGCGAACTCGGCGACCCGGACTTCAACGCGCGTGCGACGCTGGATCTGGCCCGTGAAGGTCACGCGCGCAGCGTTGCGCTGATGGTGTTTCCGGAACTTGGCATTTCCGGCTATTCGATCGACGATCTGCTCGGCCAGGACGTTCTACTCGATGCGGTCGAAAGCGCGCTTGCAACGGTCGTCGAGGAAAGCAAGGCGCTGCTTCCCGTGCTTCTTGTCGGCGCACCGCTGCGTCACGAAGGACGTCTGTTCAACTGCGCCGTCGTCATCCATGCAGGCCGCATTCTCGGTGTGGTGCCGAAGACCCATATCCCGAATTACCGCGAATTCTACGAGAAGCGCTGGTTCGCATCCGGCCGCAGCGTGCGCGACATGATGATTTCGGTTGCCGGACAATCGGTGCCCTTCGGCATCGATCTGCAGTTTGCCGCTGAAAATATCCGCGATTTCATCTTCCACGTGGAGATCTGCGAAGACGTCTGGCTGCCGGCGCCGCCGAGCGATTTCGGCGCGATGGCCGGTGCTCTGATCCTCACCAACCTGTCGGCCAGCAACATCACCGTCGGCAAGGCGGAGATGCGCAAGCTGCTTTGCGCCACCCAGTCGGCGCGCAACTTTGCGGCCTATCTCTATTCGGCGGCCGGCCCCGGCGAATCCACCACCGATCTCGCCTGGGACGGCCAGGCCTGCATCTACGAACTGGGCGATCTGTTGGGCGAGACCGAGCGTTTTCCGGCCGGCCCGCAGATGTGCGTCGCCGATATCGATGTCGAGCGGCTGCGTCTCGAGAGAATGCGCACCGGCACGTTCAACGATGCCGCAACGCTGCATCTGACGGCAGGCAAGACGTTCCGGCGCGTCCTGTTCGACTTCGAGCGGCCGCAAGAAACGCTTGATCTGGAGCGGGCCATCCAGCGCTATCCGTTCGTGCCTTCAGATCCGAAACGGCTCGATCAGGATTGCTACGAGACCTTCAACATCCAGGTCCAGGGCCTGATGAAGCGGTTGAAATCGACCGGCATAAAGCGGCTCTGCATCGGCATCTCAGGCGGCCTCGATTCGACCCATGCGCTGCTGGTCGCAGCCAAGGCCTATGATCAGCTCGGCTGGCCGCGCACCGATATTCTCGGCTTTACCATGCCGGGTTTTGCCACCGGCGACGACACGAAGTCGAATGCCTGGGCGCTGATGCGCGGCATGGGCATTACGGCCGAAGAGGTCGACATCAAGCCGCTTGCCACCCAGCTTCTGCACGATCTCAAACATCCGTTCAGCGGTGGCGAGCCGGTCTATGACGTGACGTTTGAAAATGTGCAGGCGGGTCTGCGAACCGATTTCCTGTTCCGCGCCGCCAACCAGCGCAACGCGCTTGTGCTCGGCACCGGCGACCTCTCGGAGATCGCACTTGGCTGGTCGACCTACGGTGTCGGCGACCAGATGAGCCATTACAACGTCAACGCTTCGGTACCGAAGACGCTGATCCAGCACCTCATCCGCTGGGTCATCGAGGCCGAGAGCTTTGATGACGAAACCAACGCGACGCTGCAGCGCATCCTCAATACGCTGATTTCGCCGGAACTGGTGCCGGCGGGCGCCGACGGGGCCATGCAGAGCACGGAAGACAAGATCGGTCCCTACGATCTGCATGATTTCACGCTCTACTATCTCACCCGTTTCGGCCTGAAGCCGTCGAAGATCGCCTATATGGCGCTGCAGGCCTGGAAGGATGTCGGCGCTGGCGCCTGGCCGTCGCATTTCCCGGAGGAGAAGAAGCGGCAGTTCGATCTGCCCGTCATCAAGCGCTGGATGGAGACGTTCCTGTTCCGGTTCTTCACAATCAGCCAGTTCAAGCGCTCCGCATCGCCGAACGGGCCGAAAGTGACGTCAGGTGGATCGCTCTCGCCGCGCGGCGACTGGCGGGCGCCGTCGGATGGCAATGGCCGGATCTGGATCAAGGAGCTCAAGGACAACGTGCCGGACGCATGACGTTCATCCTCCGCAACACGCAATTGTCAGGCGGATTCGGGAAACCGATCCACGCTTCAGGGGTTGTTCTTTCCTAGAGGTAACAGGGAAGGAGCTCAATTCATGGAACTCAACCGTCGAACCGTTCTCACCGCAACCGCTTTCACAGCGGCCGCTGCGGTGTTTCCAATTCCCAATATCGCACGGGCCGCCGCGCCGTTTGCACAGCCGAAGCTGCCATTCGGCGAGGGCGATCTGGCGCCGGTCATTTCCGCAAAGACCGTGGGCCTGCACTACGGCAAGCATCACAAGGCCTATTTCGACAAGCTGAACACGCTGTCGACCGGCACCAAATATGCCGACATGGATCTTGAGGCGATCGTTGTGGAATCAGCCAAGTCCGATGCCGATGCGGACAAGAAGATCTTCAACAACGCCGCCCAGGCCTGGAACCATGTGGCCTACTGGGATCAGTTCGTACCCGGTGGCCCGAACCGGCCGCAGGGCGAGGTTGCGACGACGATCAACGAGACGTTCGGCGACTATGATGGCTTCATCAAGCGCGCCGTCGATATCTCGGATACCGTGTTCGGCACCGGCTGGGTGTGGCTCACTCGGGATGACGCCGGCAAGCTGGCGCTGATCGGCTATGAGGACGGCAAGAACCCGATTGCTGTCGGACGTCCCGCCTATCTCGGCATCGATATATGGGAACATGCCTATTACGTCGATTACGAGAACCGAAAGCCGGAGCATATTCGCGCTGTCCTCGACAAGCTCGTGAACTGGCGTTCGGTCGAGGAACGCATGGCAGCCTGAGGCTGCGATGTTCCCTTTAGTCAACAGAGAGAGGAGTGCCCATGGCCCAGGATCCATTTGAACCCGTACCCGGCCCAATCCCGCCAACACCCGCTCCGCCGGTCCCTCCGATCGGTGAGCCGGAGCCCGACAGGTTGCCGGACGAAGATCCGGTGCCGAACCCGGATGAAAACGACGATCCGCCGCAATACGCCTGAGTTAGCGGCTCACCACGATGAACGGACGGCCGGTCAAGGGACCGGCTGTCTTTCTGTCTGCTTCGCCGGAAGGCGCCACAGGTTCGTCCGCTTTCCCCTCACCAGTGCCTGCATCGGCCGCTCCAGCGCTTCATAGGCGAGGACGCCGACCAGCGTGCCGGCGACTACGGCGATCGTGGTTGCCGCGACAGGCGGCAGGGATGCAGACGACAGGATCTTGACGGCGACCGAGACCGCAAACGTATGCCAGATGTAGATTGAGTATGACGCATCGCCAAGATAGGCGAGGGCAGGGATCTTTGGGACCGAGCGGCTCTTTTCAAGGCTGAGCGCGCCGGTCACCAGCATGATCGCAAGCGGTCCACAGGACCACGCATCGAATTCAAGCTTGAAAATCTGGATCGCCGCGAACCCGGCGATCGACAGGCAGATCAGCGCCAGCCCGATCGTGGCCGGCGGGACCGCGCCGCGCTGCCAGAGTTTCGCAAGTGCTGCACCTGCCACGAATTCCAGAATGACCGGGGCCGTGTAGAAGCCAACCGACGGATTTTCGGGCGGCATGACGAGGCCGATTGCGACAAGCGTTCCAAACACCAGTGCCAGCAACGGAAGCCGGGCCGATGGGCGCGCAAACAGGGTGAGCGCAAACACGGCGTAGAAGAAGATCTCGTAGTTCAGCGTCCAGCCCTGCACGAGGACAGGCCAGAGTGCGCCGGTGCTGGGCGAGGCAACGGGCAGGAACAGCAGCGAGCCCAGCACATGCGGCAGGCTCAGCACGAGGTTTGGAAACGCACCGGCGAGGGCGCCGGCGATCATCAGAAGCGTCGCCGCCCAGTAGATCGGCACGATGCGCAGCAGCCGGTTTTTGAAGAACTTGCCGGGACTTGCCGAGCGGGCGTCGCTGATCGCCATCATGATAAAGCCGCTGACGACGAAGAACACGTCGACACCCGCCGCACCGATGGTGAAGTGCAGGCCGCTTTTCTCGCCGGCATGAAACAGCACCACGGCCAGCGCCGCAAAGGCTCTCAGATACTGGATCGAATAGAGAGTAGGCATTGTCTTCACGTCCTTCGACGCCCGTTCGGGCGTGTCAGCCTGCCGGAATGCCCGGTTCGCCATTTTGCCCGCGCTCGGGCCCCGTGGGTGAATTCAGCATGAAACCGTATTGAGGGCGGTCCGCCTTTGCCTTGACCGGCTTCACCGCCAGCGTCAGACGACCGGCCATGAAGTAGAACAGGAAAGACCCGACCTGGTATGGGTTGAGGATGTCGATCTCCACAAAGGACCGAATCACAAGCAGGGTCGACAGGCCGACAAACAGCAGCGATTCCGGCGTGCGCGAGATGGTCAGCAGCCGTTTCAGATGGCCGGTGAGGCAGGCGATCAGGATGAAGACAAGCAGGCCCGTGCCGATGATTCCAGTCTCCACCATGCTTTCGATATAGGTGTTGTGGAAATGGAAACCGCTGCGGCCGGTGATGAAGAATTCCTGCCAGAGGCGTTCGGCCTCGGAGGCGCCTGGAACCCAGTATCCCTGGTAGCCCATGCCGATGATGGGAGACTGTGCAGCGGCGGCAATGCCCTGCTGCCATAGATAGGTGCGGCCCGTCAGGGTCGAGTCCTTGCCGAACACGCCGAGGATCGCATCCATCGCGCCGAACTGCAGCGCACCGACGATGCCGGCAAGCCCGAACACGAGCGCAATCGCAAAGAAGCCGCGTCGGTGCTTCGGCGAAAAGAACATGAACCCCTGCAGGCCGATGCAGAGCGCCACGACACCGGCCGTGGTGATGACAGAGGTCGCAGACTGCGAGGCGAGCAAGCAGTAGGCCGACAGGAGCGCGCCGCCGCCGGCACCGATCATCCAGATGCCGCGCATGCGAAACAGCATCACTGCCGCATAGGAGAAGATCACGCCGAGCGACGCGAAGAAACCCAGCTGGTTCTTGGAGGAAAATGCGCCGACGAAGCTGAACGTATTGTCCATCGCGTCCATCAGATAGGTGCCAAACAGGATCGAATAGACGAGCACGATCCCGGTTCCGATCAGGCCGCCGCGCAGCAGCGTCTTTGTGCTGAGCATCCGCATGGCAATCAATGCGCAGACGATATGCGTCAGATACTGGATGGCCGTGCGCAGCGACACGCCAAAGGCTGGCGACCAGAAAGCGGAGATGAAGCAGAAGATGCCGAACGAGAAGATCCAGAGAAACCGGGAATAGCGGCCCAGCACCCGTCGGTAGTCGGTCACGACCGGAAGGAACCATACGCCGTAATAGGCGAGGATCGAGATCTGCCCGAACCTGCTCGAATAGGCGAAGACGAAAAAGGACAGCGCGACAGCGGCAATCCCGTAAATCTCGTTCTTCTCCGGGTCGATCAGGGACGACTTGGCAATCTTCATCCGGTTACCCCTATTGCATCAGCAGTTCGGAGGTCACCTTCACCACGTCGCCCGGCATCAGACGGGCATTCTCGTCGACGGCCACTTCCTTGGGGCCGTCGCCTTCGTCGCGCACGACGGTGTATTTGATCGTCGCGGCTGTCTTGCTCGGGTCGAAGCGCAGCGCCTCGGCGGACTGTGCAACTGCCTCCGAGATCAGTTGGCGGCTGGTGGTCAGCTGCAGGCCGAGCTTTTCAAGTTCCGCTTCGGTATCCTGAAGCTCCTTTGCCCGGTCTGCTTCCCAGTCGTTGCGCAGGTTGATCTCGTCCTGGTTCGCCTGGCTGATATCCTGCTTTGCCTTCAAGGTCGACGTGTCGATGTCGAGCAGGGTCGACTGGATGCTGGCCGTGCGCTCCTCGATGGTCAGAAGGCGGCTGCTGGTAGCCAGACCCTGTTCGGTGAGCCGGGACATCTTGTCCCGGTTTTCCGACACGAGATCGAGCTGGCGCTGTTGCGTCTCTGTCTTTTGCGCGAGCGACTTCACTTCGCTTTCGAGAAGGCTGCGCAGCTCGTTGAGGGCCTGCAGCTGCAGCTCATAGCGGTCGCGGCGCGATTTCATCAGCGATGTCTCGCTGGCAATCAGCTGCGCGGCATTCGGCACGTCTTTCAGCTCCGCCGGGATCGGCAGATCGCGCGATCCGGAAACCTCGGCCACAAGCCGTGCCCGGCGGGCAATCAGGCGGCCGCGCTGGTTGTCGTAGACGGCAACGTCGCCCTGCGCGTTGATGAAGTCCTTGGCAAAGCGCTGACCCGCGTCGGAACGGCGCAAGCCGCCAGCAAGGCTTACCGCCTTCAGCACCGTCAGGTTCGGGGAATAGGGAAACTCTCCCGGGGTCGTGACGTCGCCTGCGAGATAGACCGGCCGGTACTGGCTGATTTCAACCGAGGCAGAGGGCAGGTTTCGAAGCGCAAACTTGTCGCGCAGCTGCTGGCCGATCAGACCGGCAACTTCAACGGTCGTCTTTCCGGCTGCGTCGAGATCGCCGATAAACGGAAGCGACAGCGCCCCGGACGGGCCGACCGTGTATTCGCCGCCGACCACGTCCCAGTCGCGCACGGTGCCATCGGCCGGCTGCCATTCGGCCACGCGGATGCGCAGCTTGTCCATGACGCCGAGCTTATAGCCGCCGCTGGCGGGACCGCTTGCGGCAGCCGCTGCAGGGGTCTTGGGTGCCGCAGCCTTGCCAGGTGTTGCGGTTTCGGCCTCAGTGGAGGTCTGTTGTGTGGTCTTCGGGGCTTTGTCCTGCGCCAGGACTGGCGCAACTGAACTCAGCAGCAGGGCGCCGGCTGCAAAAAGGAGCGCCGGCGAACCGCTTTTCGAATGATCGTTCTTCAACATCTACGGGTCCTTCAATCGCATTCAAACGCAAATCCGTGGGAGGTCGGCTTGCGCTTGTTTCGACTGTTGAGTTCGTCTGGTGACTTGTTCTTGGTTTTTCTTGCGGCCGGTGACCGACCAGGATTTCTCAGGCTATCAAAAGAAACTCAGATCAATAGCTGCCGCGGGCAAAGCAGACCGCAGGGATGGTCTTTGCAATGATGGCGATGTCGCGAACCAGCGACCAGTTCTGGACGTATTGCGTGTCGAAAGCGATGCGGGTCTCGTATGACACATCGTTGCGACCGCTGATCTGCCACAGGCCTGTGAGGCCAGGACGGGTGCGAAGGTAGTAGACGGCAAAGGCGTCATAGACTTTCAGTTCCTCGTCCACGACCGGACGCGGTCCCACCACGCTCATTTCGCCACGCACGATGTTGAGCAACTGCGGCAGCTCGTCGAGAGAGAGCTTGCGCAGGACTTTGCCAACCGAAGTCACGCGTGGGTCGTCTTTCAGCTTGCGCGTCAGACGCCATTCTTCCGCGGCATGCGGATTGTCACGCAGATAGTTGCGCAGCAATTCGTCGCCGTCGGTCGCCATGGTCCGGAACTTGAGGCATTTGAAAATGCGTCCGTTATGGCCAATACGGCTATGGCCATAAAAGGCCGGGCCCTTATCGGTGAGTTTCACCAGGGCCATGATCATCAGAAATAGCGGGCTGAACAGGATCAGCGCGCATGCAGCTGCGGTCATATCGAAGCTGCGTTTAGCGAGGCCACCGATCGGGAGGGTACCGAAGGCCTGGTCGGAGTCTACAAACGGCGAACTAGCCGAACGTGTCGCTGACTTCATAGAGGGTAACTCCATTTAGGTTTTGCGATAGTCGGTGATGCCTTTCGGCGGGTCTTTTCGTCGACAATTTGATAATAAGTCTGTGTTCGGAATTTGATGCCAGCCAATTTTTTCCGGGAGCGCTGTCCCGATGCGGGTCGATGCGCGCCAAAATCCGATCAGCACTCCGATTTTTTTACAATCGATTGAATAGCGACCCCAGGTCTACTGTTCTTTTCTGGCAACTATACCCGGAGTTAGAATAATACCCGTGCCATTAGCGTATTGGGGGGCTTCTGCGCAGGGCCAGTCCAGAGCTAAACCTGTGATTGCTTCTTTGAGCAGGGCCAGGAAGTAGCTTGCGTATAAGACCAAAGGCCTACGCATTTCGCACCGCAATACAATGATGCAGCGCAATATGGCTTCGTCGGGCCTCGTCACCTTTGTAACAAAAGTTGAACGCCGGTGACCCCGACTCTGCGACATCCAGGAGCGGAATGTTCCAGACGGCGAGCTTCACGTCCAAATTGTGGCGGAAATGCGATTGGGCGCTGTGGTACCAAGGTAAGAAACCATTCACGCTAATCGCAAGGAACTGCCGAGGCGGGTCGGGGAACCGGCAAACCTCACGAAAGTTTCATTAATACTCGGCATAGCAGATGCTGTATTGCTTGCATCCGACTACTGCCGGTCCTATCGTGACGGTGCAGGGAGGAGCCTGCGTCTAGAAGCCAAGAACTATAAGCTGCTCGGGAGGGCGATCATGTATGCGCCGCGCGTATTTATAAGTATCCTTTGCGTCCTGGTCGTTTTCGCGCTCGCGTCCTTTTTCATCAGCGGGTCCGTCTACACAGCATTTATACACACGCTCCTCTGCGCGGTTATTATCCAGGTGGGTTATTTCGTTGGCATCGTTTACCTCGTTCACCGCGAGAAGCTCGCGGGTAGCAGGGGTCGGACAGATACCGCCGTCGCTGCGCGCTCCAGAGAGGTTTCCAACCTTCCGTCCGACGTGACGTCACACCTGCCTGCCCGGGATATCTAGCCGGCGCTCTCAGTCCCATTTCGGTTTTTGTTGCAGTGCTTCCATATGGAGGCCATCTTCCTGCGTTCAGGTCCTCGCACGACGAACGATGGAGACAGTCTCATGGAGAGCGCAACGGCCCACCCCGATGTTCAGACGATTTGCGTCGTCATCGCAGCCAAGAACGCAGCAGACACGATCGCCACCGCCGTCCGGTCCGCGTTGCAGGAAGCGCTTGTCAGCGAAGTCGTCGTGGTCGATGACGGCTCGAGCGACGACACGGCCGGCGCTGCCCGCAGTGTGGATGATGGCAGCGGGCGGCTGCAGGTCATCTCGCTGGAGAAGAACCAGGGCCCGTCTGCTGCGAGAAACCGGGCGATCGCCGCTTCCAGTGCGCCGCTGATCGCCATTCTCGATGCGGACGATTTCTTCTTTCCCGGACGGTTCGAGCCAATGCTGGCGCTCGGCGACTGGGACATGCTGGCCGACAACATCGCCTTCATCTCCGATCCTGCCGCCGCAGTGCCGCCCCAAAAGTTCGAGTCGAGGGCGCGGACGATCTCGCTCATCGAATTCGTCGAGGGCAATATTTCCGAGCGCGGAAAGCCGCGCGGCGAGACCGGGTTTCTGAAGCCGATCATTCGTCGCTCGTTCCTCGATGCCCATCGTCTTCGGTACGACGAGGGCCTGAGGCTTGGCGAGGATTACGATCTCTATCTGCGGGCTCTGGCCAAGGGTGCGCGCTACAAGGTGATCGAGCATTGCGGCTACGGCGCCGTCGTCAGGGCCGATTCGCTCAGCAGCCGCCACCGGACCCATGACCTCAAGACGCTATACGAAGCGGATGAGGCGATCCTGTCGGATCCGCTCCTGCCGACGCAGGCAAGGGCGGTGATTACCCGTCACCGCGACCACATCCGGGAACGCTACGAGCATCGCGCCTTCCTCGATACCAAGTCGAATTCGGGGATTGTCGCGGCCGCTAGCTACATGTTCGGCCGGCCGCAGTTCCTGCCCTATGTCGCGCAGGCGATCCTGCTGGACAAGATGGAGGCAAGACGTGGCGGACCGGTTCCGGTCGCCACGCCGCATGCCATGCGCTATCTGCTTGCCGGGGTTCCGGCCGCAGCGGACCCTGCCGCCGTTCAGAAGTAGTCGCGACGGATCTCGTCCAGAACAGCGCGAAAACGCTGCTTCTTGTCTTGAAGCATCGCATCCGGGCTGAGCTGTGGCTCGGTCCGGCTGGCCTGCCAGAGCGCCAGGATCGACGGTGCCGCAAGGACCTGCTTCGCCATGCCGCGAAGGCCTGACTGAGCAGGAGCCGCAGGGGCAGCGGTCCGCGTCATCACCGATGCGTCTGCGCTTGCGGGTTCGTGATGGGCCGGCTGCTGGCCGCCGCCGCCGTCGAAGCTCATTCCCCAGAACTTGGTTTTCTTGGCCACTGCCTCGGCGCGCGTCGAAACCGGCACGAAGTGCGGATTGTAGGTCGCACCGACGGACTGTGCCCAGTCGTTCCACTTGAAATTGTTGATGGATCTGGATGTGCTCACCGCAATCCACGGCACCCGGAACGCATCGGCCAGGATCGCGCCGTGCATGGATTCGGCAACAATCATCTCGGACTGGGCAATCGCCCGGATGACCGATTTCGCCTCGCCGCGCGGGTCGAGCCAGGTCAGTCCGGCGGGCTCGCAGACCGATTGCCACATGCCGAATTCCGCCGATTCCCAATGGGGAACGAAGGTCTTCTTGTGGATCTTCGGCAGGTTCTGGAATTCCGGCATATCGGGGATGAGGGCCGCGGGGTCAGTGATCCCTCTGTCGAGGGGAAGACCGAGCTTCGCCGCCGTCAATGGTCCGCGCACGCAGCGCACGTCCCATTCGGGATCATTGATATCGGGTGCCTCGCCATAGCCATAGCCGCTGCCGATCACCAGTTTCTTCTGCCCGGGCGGAAGCAGGACGGGGTTGAGAACGGTACCGACGCCGACCAGCATCGTATCGGCGTGGACGTCGCGGAAGCCCGGAAGAAGATAATCCCAGAGCCACAGATTGAGGTCGTCGCCGAAATTGCCGTGGTGGGATGCCCAGTAATAAGGTTGCATGCAAGCCTCCTGATGGGAGTGAAGTCTTTGTAAAGAATGCGAAATTTACGTCGCCGAGCGCTCGCGCGCACCCATGCCGAGTTTCCCTGCGCCCAGTTCGAAGGCCGCGCGGATGAGTGCCGGATCACGCATCACCCACTTGGCCAGAAGGCCGAATTCCGGGCTCTGGCGCCGCTTCATCCGCCCGGCCTGGCTCCACAATGCCTGCCGTCTTGCGGTGTTCTTATACCCTGCAATCGAGGCGACGTCGCCCGGCCTGTTGCTGAAACGCTGTTCCAGCGTATCGAGCGCGACCCAGGTGTTGAACTGCTGGCGCAGGAATTCCGGCGACTGGTTGTCGATCGAGTGGAAAATGTTGATACCCATGCCGCGCGCAGCGCCCGGCTCGTCGCAGAGGATCGTCCGCTTCGATTTCAGGATGCAGTCGCAGAAGAACAGCACGTCTTCGGCAGCCAGTCTCAATTCAGGGTCGAAGCGGACAGCCTCGAAGACCGGGCGGGACATCACCATGCAGGTGAGATGCAGGAAACTCCAGTTGCGCAGCATGACGCTTGCCAGGTCCTGAAGCTCGATGATGAGCGGCTTTTCCGATAGCCGTGTGCCGGCTTCGGTCTTCTCCAGCTGCGCCATGCCGAAGTGGTAATAGAACTCTTCGCTCGCCTGCATCGAGGCCCAGTAGCACTCGGCGCCGAAGCGGCTCATGCTCTCGAATGCGTTGGTGAGATGATCCGGAAGCCACACGTCGTCGCTGTCGAGAAGCGCCACAAAACGCGTTTCGGCGGGCACCGCGTCCAGCCCGGTATTGCGCGCCGCCCCCGGCCCGCCATTCTTTTGTTCGATGATTCGGATGCGCTCGAGCCAGGTCGGATCGGCGTCCTGAAGTTCGATTTTTGCGTTATGGGGTGACTCGTCGTCCACGACGATGATATCAAAATCCACGAAGCTCTGGCTGAAAACAGATTGCAGGGCCCGGGTAAGGATACCCGGTTCCCGTTGATAAAATGGAATAATTACGGTGAATGTCGCCATGTTTCTGCCCCTGCTTTTTTCAAGAATTGCAAACCGCTAGCCGCCTCGACGGCTTGGATTGCGGCTTCACGCTGGCTCTCAATCAGTATCCAACAATAGGAATTCGAAGATGGCCCCAACCCAAGGCGTGAAGACGATCACGACAAATGTTGGTTGGAGTGTGCTGTCAAAGACCGCCACATTCGGGCTGAAATTTGTCACTGTACCGATATTGGCAAGACTGTTGACCCCGGAAGATTTCGGAACGGTGGCTGTCGCACTCACCGTTGTACAGTTTTTGGCGATGATCGGTGGTGCCGGTTTGACGTCGGCGCTGATCGTCGATCGGGACAGTGGCATGGATACGGTGCACACCGTTTTCTGGGCCAATCTCGCGATGTCTTTGATCATGTCGGTGATCCTTTTCCTCGGTGCAAACGGCATCGGCAGCTGGATGGGTGCGGCCCAGAGCGCCGATCTCCTGCGTATCATGGCCTTTCTCATTCCGCTGCAGCTGACGGCCGATGTCGCCTATTCGCTGCTCGCCCGTGAGATGAATTTCAGCAAGGACGCGATCCTCAGCACCGTATCGGAAACCACGGCGGCGCTGGTCGCCCTGGCGCTCGCCTTTATGGGGTTCGGCATCTGGGCGCTGGTCGTGCAGCTGTTTTCCTCGGCGGTGATCCGGCTTGTCGGCCTCTACTCGATCACGCGCTACGTGCCGCGTTTTGTCATCAAGCCGGATCGCATGGGGCCGCTGGTGCGCTATTCTTCAGGGCTGATGGGGTCCGAGATCGCCAATTTCGTGACCTTTCAGGCGCCGATGGTGGTGATCGCGCGAATGCTGACGCTTGCCGATGCGGGTGCCTATTCGGCCGCCAACCGGTTTGCCAGCATTCCGAACCAGGTCGTGCTGTCGGCGGTAATGGGCGTGCTGTTCCCCGCCTTTAGCCTGATGGGCGACGACCGCAAGCGCCGCACCGACGCCCTGATGCTGTCCACTCAGGTAATGACGGTGGTGCTGGCGCCGGCCATGTTCGGGCTTTGGGCGGTGGCGGAACCGGCCATGCTGGTGCTGTTCGGGCCGCAATGGGCCTATGCCTGGCCGGTGCTTGGCCTGCTCGCGCTGTCGAAGGCGATCGTGACGCCCTGCAGCACGTTCATCCCCTACCTCAAGGGCACCGGCCAAAGCCGTGTGCTGTTCTGGTCGGCGGTGCTGCGCGCCATTGCAACGACACTCGCCATCATGCTCGGCGCCACCTATGGCAGCCTTGTCGATGCCATGGTGGCGCTTTGCGTCGTCAACGCCATCACGCTGGTCGGTTATTCCTGGGCCGTGTTCCGGGTCGACGGCATTCCGTTCTTTTGGGGTCTGATGACCAGCAGCCGGTCGATGCTCACCTCGCTCGTCATGGGCGTCGGGGTCCGGTTGACCCTTTCCACCTTCGAAGCACAGCTCACCAGTCCCTATCTCCAGCTCCTCGTTGGCGCTGTCGTGGGCGGCGTGCTCTACGGCGCCATGTTCCTCGTGACGGAAAGGGCGCTCGTCAAAAAAATAATCGGCATGGTCAAGCGGCGTCGTGGTGGGTCGGTTGCGGACGCACCTCCTGCATAACGAAGGATGCCCTTGCCTCATCGTTGAGACGCATTTTCGCCTTAATCGCGCCGCAATCGGGCGAGGATGCGAACCGATTTGATTGAGTGTCGTCTGAGGTCGAAGTTATTTTCACGACGAATTGATTTTTTTCTCTGTTGTGCAGTGCAGCATAAGAAATCAGTGATCCCCCCGGAATCCATAGCGTTTCAGCACTCGCGAAAGTAGAACTCGCGAATGGAACGGGTAAGGGGATGCCGCTGCGGGCCGGGCGGATTCCGGCTTTTCGCTGCGCCGCCACATTTTGTGCCAAACTGCACCTGATCCTTGGCACTCGAAAATGCGGGCTCAAAGTCTGCTCTGATTGAAACGGTGGTGACGGGAGGCGCCGCCCAAAAAGGGTAGTTCGTTTGACTGTTGATCAAACCATTTCCTCCCGTATCAATTTGATGCGCATCCTTCTGATCTCGGGCATCGTGTTCGTCCACGTCCCGTTCGATCCGCAGACCAGCCCGTTCCTCGGCCAGAACGGTTTCTTCGATTGGCTCCGCGTGTTTTTTGGCGACAGCCTGTTTCGTATCGGCGTGCCGTGCCTCAGCGCGATTTCCGGCTATCTGCTGTTTCGCCGTGGCTGGGATGCTTTCGACTACGGCAAGGTGATGCAATCCAAGGCGCGGACCGTGCTTGTGCCGTTCCTGTTGTGGAACCTCGGCCTGTTCGCCGTCGTCCTTCTGGTGCAGCGCGCCGGCATGGGCATCGGGTATTTCCCGGACCTGTGGAATGCATCCTCCCGTGAACTGGCGAACTATGCGTTTGCGAGCGAGAATTTTCCCGTCGACATCCCGCTCTATTTCCTGCGTGATCTTGTCGTCTGCATCGCCCTGTCGCCAATCCTTGCCTTCTTCGTGCGCAAGGCTGCGGTGCCGACGTTGGTCATCCTGTTCGTGGTGGCGATCCTGCCGGATCTCACGCTCTTCATCGTTTTGAAGAAGTCGATCCTGTTCTCCTTTACCTTCGGCATCTTCCTCGCATTGAACCGCATCGATCTCTCGGCGCTCGACCGTTTCGCCATTCCTGGAACGGCACTGGTTGTCGCCGCCGCCGTCCTGTTGTCGATCGCGCTTTATCAGACGGGACCGGACTATTCCTGGTCGCTCGAGCTTCTGCGCAACGCGCTGTCGATCATCGGTGCGGGCGGATTCTGGCTGATGTCGGCACTTGCTATCCGCTCGACGCTCGGCAAACGGCTGGCCGCCACCGGCAGCCTCAGCTTCTGGATCTTCTGCGCCCATTACCCGCTGCTCGTGGTGATGTGGATGGTCTGGAACCGCATTGCGGGCGATCAGCTTTACCCGCTGTTCTATGTCGGCGCGATTTCCTCGGCCCTCGTGATTCTAGTGATTTCGAATGCGCTGGTGTCGCGCCTTATGCCCGGCCTTTATCAGACGCTGACGGGCAGTCGCGGCCGCAAGGCAAAGCTTGCGCAGACACAGAACTCCAATTCGTCCGGGCATTCCGCGCATGGCCGCGAGCCCGCCCTGACCCACAGAAGAGGTGAAACATGACGGCACCAGCCAGACAGATTCGACCCGCTTTCCGAGCCGCTGCAACGGCATTCGCCGCGTTGACGGTGCTCGCCTGCGCTCCAGCTTTTGCCCAGGCGCCTCAGCCTCCGGCGCCTCCCGGGACAGCCCCTAATGCTCCAGATCAGGCAGCCAGCAAGCATCCGGGTGGCAAACCCCACCCGGGTGGCAAGCCGCAGCCGGATGCCAAGGGCACGTCCTTCGTCGAGAATTTTGATCGGCTCGACCGGTCGTTCTGGTTCGTTTCGAACGGCTGGAACAACGGCGCCCATCAGAACTGCACCTGGTCGCAGCGCCAGGTGACGACGGATGGCGGCAATCTGAAGCTCACCTTCGAGGAGCGCCAGAACAAGGACCGCAAAAACGTCTGCGGCGAGATCCAGACCCGCGCCCGCTTCGGTTACGGTACCTATGAGGCGCGCTACAAGTCGGCGACCGGTCCTGGCCTCAACTCAGCCTTCTTCACCTATATCGGCCCGACCGACAAAAAGCCGTGGGACGAGATCGACTTCGAGGTGCTCGGCAAGAACGTCGATCAGGTTCAGCTCAACCAGTACATCAATGGCAAGGGCAAGAACGAGAAGATCGTTCCCGTCGCCGGTGGCGCGGACAAGGGCTTCAACGACTACGCCTTTATCTGGGAGCCGGAGCGGTTGCGCTACTTCCTCAACGGCAAGCTTGTGCAGGAAGTCACCGACCCGTCGAAGATCCCGCAGAACGCCCAGAAGATCTTTCTGAGCCTGTGGGGCAGCGATACGCTGAAATCCTGGATGGGCCCGTTCGCCTATTCCGGCCCCACCACGATGGAAATCGACCGCATCGCCTATACGGCGCTCGGCGAAGACTGTGCTTTCCCGCAATCCGTGCTTTGCACGCTCGACTGATCTTCGACACGGAGTTGAACGACTTGACACTGCAGGTTCTCTATCTGGCCCATGATCTTGCCGACCCGGCCATTCGCCGGCGGGTGCTGACGTTGAAAACCGGCGGCGCCAGCGTCACGGTCGCAGGCTTCAGGCGCGCGGGAAATCTGCTGGGTCAGGAGGAAGGCGTGCGCTCCATCGATCTCGGTTCAACGCAGGACGGACAGTTCAGCCAGCGCATCAAGGCCGTGATTGCTGCCCGGATGCAGTTGCAAAAGAGGCTTGTCGGCGTTCCGATGCCGGATGTCATCATCGCCCGCAATCTGGAAATGCTGGTTCTCGCCGAGGGGGCCGCGTCGCTGTTCGGCGGCGACGTGCCCGTCGTCTACGAATGTCTCGATATTCACCGCCTGCTGCTCGACGAGGGTGCCAAGGGCCGGGTGCTGCGTGCCGTGCAGCGGCATTTCGCAAAGTCGGCCCGGCTGCTGATCACCAGCTCGCCGGCCTTTGTCGAAAACTTCTTCAAGCCGAAATCGGGGCTCGATCTTCCGGTCCTTCTGCTCGAAAACAAGGTCCTGCAGTTGGGCGAAGCCTCCGTTGCAAAGCCGCAACCGCGTTTGCCGAAGCAGGGTGAACCCTGGAAGATCGGCTGGTTCGGTGCCATCCGCTGCCGCAAGTCGCTCGATATCCTGACGGCCTTTGCCGAAAAGATGAACGGCGGGGTCGAGGTCATCATCCGGGGACGGCCGGCCTATAGCGAGTTTGCCGATTTCGACGCGCAGGTGAAGAACGCGCCGTTCGTGCGTTTCGAGGGTCCCTACCGCAATCCGGAGGATCTGGCGGAGATCTACAACGAGGTGCAGTTCACCTGGGCGATCGATTTCTTCGAGGAAGGGCTGAATTCCGAGTGGCTTTTGCCGAACCGTCTCTATGAAGGCGGGCTGCATGGCGCGGTTCCGATCGCGCTTGCGCGCACCGAGACCGGCCGCTTTGTGGCTAAGCGCGATATCGGCATCCTTCTCGACAACGCGACGCCTACCGATCTGGAAACCCTGTTCTCGGGCATGACCGACGCACTCTACCTCGATCGGTTCGCCCGGCTTGCGGCCGTCGATCGCAGCCAGTGGGTTACTGATGCAGACGATTGCCGCGCCCTGGTCGACAGGCTTGCGGGCCTCAATCGCAATATTTCGCTGGCCGTACCGTCGGTACCGGCCATTTCAACCGTGCAGTCGTGAGGTGAGATAGGTCATGCGTGTGCCTTCGAATGCCGATGTTTCCAGTGGCGACCTGTCCTTGATCCGGACACTGATCGTCGTCCCGTGCCTTGATGAGGCAAAGACCATCGAGCCGCTTTTGCGCAAGCTCGACCAGCAGCGTAGCTCGGCCAGCGACATGATCGTCGTTGCCGATGGCGGCAGCAAGGACGGCACGCAGGAGATCGTCCTTCGCGTCGCTCAGGAACTGCCGAACGTGGCGCTGATGCACAATGCCAAGCGCATCCAGAGTGCGGCGATCAATCTAGCCGTCCAGCGGTTCGGCGCGGAGTTCGAATATCTCATCCGCATCGACGCCCATGGCGATTATCCCGACGATTACTGCCGGACGCTTCTGCAGGAGGCGGTATCGCTGGAGGCGGATTCCATCGTGGTCGGCATGGAAACGGTCGGCTTTGGCCTGTTCCAGCGGGCAACGGCTGCGGCGCAGAATTCCAAGCTCGGCAATGGCGGCTCCAAGCACCGGGCCGGCGGCGGCGGCGAGTGGGTTGATCACGGTCACCATGCGCTAATGCGCATCTTCGCGTTTCAGGCTGTCGGCGGCTACGACGAGAGCTTCAGCCATAACGAGGATGCGGAACTGGATTTCCGCCTTCGCCAATCCGGTTTCCGCATCTGGATGACCGGCAAGACCTACATGACCTACTATCCGCGCTCCAGTGCGTCGGCGCTGTTCCGGCAGTATCTCGGCTATGGCCGCGGCCGGGCGAAGAACCTTCTGAAGCATCGGTCGATCCCCAAGATCCGCCAGGCCATTCCGCTGGCGGTCGCACCGGTCGTGATCGGCGCGGTGCTTGCGGTCCTCTACTGGTGGGCGGCCATTCCGCTGGTTGTCTGGGCGGTCGCCTGCCTCGGCTACGGCGTCTGGATGGCTGTGGGCCAAAATAACCCGCTCGGTCCGCTTGCCGCGGTGTCGGCGATGATCATGCATTTCGCCTGGTCGGCAGGTTTCTGGCTGGAACTGATCGGCATCAAATCGAGGAGGCGTGCATGATCGTGGCTGGCAGCGGCAAGCTCCGCATCGATATCGGCATCTGCACCTATCGGCGCCCGGAACTGGAGGTCACGTTGCGGTCGCTGTTCGCTCTCGACGTGCCTGAACACACGCAGGTCCGGCTGATCGTCGCCGACAATGACGCAGAGCCGAGTGCGCAAGCCCTGGTGGAGAGACTGAAAGCTGTCTCGCCCTTCGAGATCACTTATGTCCATTGCCCGAAATCGAACATCTCGATTGCCCGCAACGCCTGCCTTGCCGCCTGCCAGGCGGATTATCTGGCGTTTATCGACGATGACGAGACGGCCGGTCCTGGCTGGCTCGCAGCGCTTGTCGATCGCGCCGAGGCGACGTCGGCCGATGCTGTCCTCGGCCCCGTCCGCGCCATCTATCCCGCCGATGTGCCGGCCTGGATGCGCAGCGGTGATTTCCACTCGACCAATCCCGTCTGGGTCGATGGGCGTATCGTCACCGGCTATACCTGCAACGTGCTGCTCGACATGCGCTCACCGAAGCTTGCGGCCCGCAAGTTCGCGCTGTCGCTCGGCCAGAGCGGTGGCGAGGATACGCACTATTTCACTCAGCTGACCGATGCCGGCGGACAAATCGAGTTTGCCCGCGAAGCTCTGCTGGAAGAGCCGGTGCCGCACAAGCGCGCCAGCTTCTCCTGGCTTGCCAAGCGCCGCTTCCGCTCCGGCCAGACCCATGGCCGCATCGTTGCCGCAAAGAGTGCCGGTCTGTCGCGGATCAAGAAGGCTGTAATCGCTGCGATGAAATTTGGCTATTGCGCCGTGGTGACGGTGGGAGCGGTCGCTGTTCCCGTCACCCGCACACGCTATGCCCTGCGCGCAGCACTTCACGCCGGTTCGGTCATGGGGACGCTCGGCATGCGCGAGATCCGCCAGTACGGCATGGTGGAGGCCACATGACTTCCGTTGTCACCGCACCCGATGTCAGCTTCGTCATCGCCGCCTACAATGCTGAGGAGACGCTGGAAAGCGCGATCGATAGCGCGCTCTCCCAGGTCGACGTGTCCCTGGAAGTAATCGTCGTCGACGACTGCTCCAGCGACGGCACGCGCGAGCTTGCGCTTCGCTGCCGCGATCGCGACGATCGCGTGAAGCTCATCGTCCAGCCCGCCAATGGCGGACCGGCGGCCGCGCGCAATGCCGGTTTCGACGCCGCAACCGGCCGCTGGATCGCCGTGCTCGATGCCGACGACACGATCCATCCGCAGCGCCTGAAGCGGATGATCGCACGCGCCGAAGCGATGGATGCACGGATCGTGGTCGACAATATCGACGTCGTCCCGCTCGAAGGCGGCGAGCCGACGGCGATGTTTTCGCGCGCCGATCTTGAAACGCGAAAGACGCTTGAGCTCGCCGATTTCATCGAATCCAACATCATCTTCGGCAGCACGTTCAATTTCGGTTACATGAAGCCGATTTTCCGCCGCGATTTCCTCAATCAGCACGGCTTGCGCTTTGATGAGAACCTGCGGATCGGCGAGGATTACATCCTGCTTGCATCTGCGATCGCGAGCGGCGGCGTCTGCGCCATCGAGCCCGAGGCCGGTTACGTCTACCATCTGCGCCACGGTTCGATCTCGCGGGTGCTCAAACCCGAACATCTCACGGCGATGCTTGCCGGCGACGAGAAGTTCCTTAAGCGCTTCTCTCTCGAGCCGCGGGCAATGACCGCCCAGCGCCGCCGCACGCAGAGCATTCGCGAAGCGGCCTCCTTCCTCACACTCGTCGACGAGATCAAGAAACGATCATTCGGCGGGATTCTGAAAACGGCAATCGACAACCCGCGGGCGCTCAAGCACCTGCGCATGCCGATTGCCGTCCGTATGCGCCGGTTCGCAAGAGCTGCCGGCGTTTCTTGACAATCCGATCGACGGGGCGGGGGCGTCCCGGAAAGGACAACGACACTATGGAAATGAGACCTGTTCGCAAGGCGGTCATTCCGGTTGCAGGCAATGGAACACGGTTCCTGCCGGCTACCAAGGCGATGCCAAAGGAAATGCTGACGATCGTCGACAGGCCCGTCGTGCAATATGCGGTGGATGAGGCCATGCAGGCCGGTATCGAGCACATCATCTTCGTGACCAGCCGCAACAAGACTGCGATCGAAGACTATTTCGACAGCAATCCTGAACTGATCGCCAGCCTCACCCGCGCCGGCAAGACCGTTCAGGTGACACAGCTCGAAAAGATGCTGCCGCTTGCCGGCACCGTCAGCTACACCCGCCAGCAGGTTCCGCTCGGTCTCGGCCACGCCGTCTGGTGCGCCCGCGAACTGGTGGGCAACGAGCCCTTCGCTCTGCTTTTGCCGGATATGGTGTCTTATGGCGCCCGCGGCTGCATGGCAGGCCTCGTCGATCTCTATGAGGAAGTCGGCGGCAACGTCTTTGGCGTCGAGCAGTGTGCGCCCGAGGAGACGTCCAGCTACGGCGTCGTCGCGATCGGCGAAAGCAAGCAGCATGGCTTCGAAGTGACCGGCATGGTCGAAAAGCCCGCACCTGCCGATGCACCGTCGAACTATTACCTTAATGGTCGCTATATCCTGCAGCCGCAGATCTTCGAACTGCTGGAAAGCCAGGAACGCGGAGCCGGCAACGAGATCCAGCTGACCGACAGCATGCAGAAACTGCTGCAGAAGCAGCCGTTCCACGCACAGCCCTATACCGGACGGACCTTCGACTGCGGTTCCAAGCGCGGTTTCATCGAAGCCAATGTGGCCTTCGCGATGTTGCGGAGCGATATGGGCGAGGAGATCTATCACTCCGTCAAGGAGCTTCTCGCCAACCACGAAACGAAGGTCAAAGCGGCTTAAGGGCCGCTCCAGCCTAGCAGTCAGACCAAAGCCCGAGGAACGGCAGCCCATTTCTGCCGTTCCTCTCGACAATTCCGGAAAGCGGACAAAGCCATGGACCAGGTTAATTATAGGCCGATGAACATCTTCCCAAACGAGCAAAAAGAAACTGACACGTTCATCGACCTCGACAAGCTGTGGTCGGCAGCCATGCGTCGGCTTGGCGTGATCATCATCTGCGTGGTCGCCATGGTCGCGCTTGCGGCAGCCTATCTGTTTACGGCGCAGCCGAAATACACGGCCGCGACGCAGATCCTGGTCGACGACAACCTGTCCCGCTATGCGGAAGAGGAAACCGAAGGCCAGACCGCGCAGCAGATCGATAACCGCATGTCGAGTTCGGTCGAGATCCTGAAATCGAAGGCGCTGGCGCTCAGCGTCGTCGACAAGGGCAAGTTTGCGGAAAACGATCTGATCGTCGATCCGCCCAAATCGCCGGTCGATCTTGCCAAGGACATGGTGAAAAGCGTTGTCTCGCTGGTGTCATCAGGCGGCCCGTTGCCGAGCGAAGACCAGGTGCGCGCCGGGCGCCGTGAAAAGGCTGCCGCCATCCTTCAGCAGTCGATCACCGTCGAGCGCGTCGGACGCAGCTCGGTCATCTCGCTCTCCGTCCGCTCGCCAGACCCGGTTCTTTCCGCCCAGCTTGCCAAGACCTATGCCAGTTCCTTCCTCACGGAAGAGCTTAACGCCAATTTCGACGCGACCGAGCGCGCTTCCGTATGGCTCCAGGAGCGTTTGAACGACCTCAATATCCGGGCACAGCAGGCATCGCTGACGGTCGAGCAGTATAAGCGCGACAACGGCCTCGTATCGCCACGCGGCGAGCTGATGTCCGCCCAGCAGCTGTCTGATCTCAATACCCAGCTGATCTCGGCACAGGCCGAAGTCGCCAGCGCCCAGGCCCGCTACAATCAGTACAAGGTGATCATCGACAAGGGCTCGGAAGCCGCGGTCGAAAACGCCGTCGTGGCCAACAGAGATACCGACAACACGGTGCTGCAGAACCTTCGCCAGCGCTATACGACGGTCAACGACCGCGAAAGAAGCGTGGTCGAGCAGTATGGCGCCGAGCATCCTCAGGCAATCGCACTCCGCTCCGAAAAGCAGGACCTGGCGCAACAGATCCTGCGCGAGTTGCAGCAGCTGACCGGTTCGTTCCGCAACGAGCTGGATGTCGCAAGCTCGCGCGAGCAGTCGCTGCGCGCCAGCATCGAAAGCGTCGCCGGCCGCAACCAGGATGCCAATGTCTCCATGGTACAGCTGCAGGAACTGCAGCAGCGCGCCGATGCTCTGAAGACGCTCTACCAGTCCTATCTGCAGCGGTTCGAACAGGCGTCGCAGCTGCAATCGCTGCCGATCGCCAAGGCCCGCGTCATCTCGGAAGCCGGCGTGCCGATCTCGCCGTCCAGCCCGCGCAAGACGCTCACCATGGCGCTATCCGTCGTGCTTGGACTGCTGCTCGGCGGCGCACTTGCAGCGCTTCTGGAATTCCGCGAGCGCTTCTTCCGCACCGGCGCCGACGTGCAGGACAAGCTCGGCGTCCGCTTCCTCGGTTACCTCCCGAAGATTGGCAGCGCCCAGACCGACGACAACGGCTCCGACAAGCCAGCCGACGCCATCGACGGCCAGATCCTGCCGGAGGGTGATCCGATCGCGCTTCGCCGCAAGATGCGTGTCGCCGTCGAAGCACCGCGCTCGCAGTTTGCCGAAACGCTGCGCAATGCCAAGCTTGCCGCCGATATCGTGCTGCAGGGTCGCAAATGCTCTGTCATCGGCGTCGTCTCCTGCCTTCCCGGCGAAGGCAAGTCGATGGTTGCAGCCAACCTTGCCGGCCTCATCTCATCCAACGGCGTTCGCACGCTGGTCATCGATGGCGATCTGCGCAATCCGGGTCTGTCCAAGATGCTGGCGAGCGAACCGGATGTCGGCCTGATCGACGTCGTGCTGCAGAAGGTTCCGTGGACGGCGGCTGCCCGCGTCGACCGCCGCTCGCGCCTGACGATCCTGCCGATGACCACCCGCAGCCGCCAGCTTGCCCATACATCGGAGCTTCTCGCCTCGACCGGCATGAGCCAGTTCCTCGAAAGCATCAAGGACACGTTTGACGTCATCATCGTCGACCTGGCACCGCTGATCCCTGTTATCGATGCGAAGGCCTTCGAGCCCTATGTCGACGGCTTCATCTTCGTCACCGAATGGGGTGTCACGCCGGTCAAGGCCGTGCAGAGCGTGCTTCAGTCGGAACCGCAGATTGCCGCAAAGACGATCGGCGTCATTCTCAACAAGACCGAGATGGGCGAGCTGCGCAAATATGCCGATCCGGGCGCGCCAGAGCGCCTGCATTCAAGCTATTCATCCTATTACAAGGATGCCATTCCCGGCGTGCCGCGCTAAGTTGCGGCACGTTCCGAAAGACTGATCGAAGGCCGCCGCTCCCTGAGGAACCGGCGGCCTTTCACGTTTCAGTGGTTGCCGTGTGCCTTTAGCGCCAATGCGTGCTTCCGTGCGGGAACAAAATTCCCTACCATGTCCCCAGTCCGATGATCCGCGAGGCCGAATTTCATGAGCACTCTCAACCGTTTCTCCGTTCACCCGCTGGCATCCATGACGCGATTGCTCGCCGACGTCGCGTCGGCACGGCGCGAGCCTGATCTGGTCATCCGGGATGCACGGATGCTGTCGACCTATTCGGAGCGCATCCTGCCCGGGCGGGAAATCTGGCTCTCCGGCGGCCGTATCGCCGCGGTAAAGCCCATCGGTTCCTACAAGGGAACATCGGCCAAGATTTACGACGCAAAGGGCGGCATTCTCGCGCCTGGCCTCGTCGATCCGCATATCCATATCGAATCCTCGATGGTGACGGCCTGCGCCTATGCGGAGGCTGCCCTTCTCAATGGCACCACCACGATCTTCTGCGACAGCCACGAGATCGGCAATGTCATGGATGTCGCCGGTGTCGAGGCGATGCTGGAAGACGCGCGCATGGCGCCGCTGTCGATCTTCCTGACGGTGCCGAGCACGGTTCCCGCCACCTCGCCGGAACTGGAAACCGCCGGCGGCGACCTGACGCCGGACAAGATTGCAGCCCTGTTCGATAAATGGCCGGAAGCGGTAGCGCTCGGCGAAAAGATGGATTTCGTACCCGTCGCCATGGGCGACGAACGCAGCCATGCGATCCTCGCTGCTGCTCTGTCGCGCAGCCGTCCGGTGTCTGGCCATGTCTATGGCCGAGAATTCGTCGCGGCCTATGCCGCCTCCGGCGTCACCGATACTCATGAGGCGATCGACCGCGATATCGCCGACGATCTGCTGGAGGCCGGGGTATGGCTGTTCCTGCGCGGTGGCCCGCCGACCACGCCCTGGCATTCGCTGCCGCAGGCAATCAAGACGATCACCGAGCTTGGCGCCTCGCACAAGCGCGTCGCCGTCTGCACCGACGACCGCGACGCCGAGGATCTGCTCGCCTTCGGCATGGACTGGGTCACCCGCGAGGCGGTCAAATACGGCATGACGCCGGAACAGGCCTGGGCGATGGGTTCGCTGCATGGCGCAACGCGCTTCGGCATGGAAAACGAGATCGGCGGTCTCGGCGGCGGACGGCGTGCAGATCTGGTGCTCCTCTCCGATAACCTGGAGCCGGTCAGCACCTGGTATGGCGGCGAACTGGTCGTGGACCAGAAGAAGATCACGCCTGTTCTCGATGAGGCTTTGTCCAAGCCCTATCGCTATCCGGAAGCCGCCTATCATACGGTGAAGCTGCCGAAGAACCTCAAGCTGACGCCTGAACTGCCGACCGAGACCGTCATTGCCCACACGATCAAGACGGAGCTGCCGGGCATCACGCTCGGCCATGTCACCGTCACGCTCGAGCCGGCCAACGACTGGCAGACCCAGTTCGATCGCCACGGGCTTTGCTTCGTCACGGTCGTGGAACGTCACGGCAAGTCGCCGGGCAATGTCGCGCATGGTCTGCTCAACGGTTTTGGTCTGAAGAAGGGCGCGGTCGCCTCGTCTGTCGGGCATGACAGCCACAACATCATCGTCGCCGGCACCAATGAACGCGACATGCAGGTGGCGCTCGATGCGATCGAGGCTACCCAGGGCGGCGTCTGCGTCGTGATGGATGGCAAGGTGACCGCCATGGTGCCGCTGCCGATTGCCGGGCTTTTGTCCGACAAGCGCGTCCACGCGGTCGCCGACGAGGTGAAGGCGCTGAAGCTCGAATGGGAAAAGGCCGAATGCACGATCGCCTATATGGGCTTCAACCTTATTCCGCTGTCGGTCATTCCGGATATCCGCATTACCGATAAGGGCCTGGTGCTGGTGCCGGAAATGCAGATCCAGACCCTGTTCGAACCGGCATGAGTTTTTGAGCATGACACCTGAAAACACCGATCTCGCCCGCGTTCTTGCCCATATCGATGCCAACAGCGACAGTTTCGTCGAACGGGTGATGGAGTATGTGAAGCACAAGTCGATCAGCGCCTCCAACGAGGGTATCACGGAGGCCGCAGATATCCTCGTCGGCATCCTCAATGGTCTCGGCATGCAGGCCCAGGCGATCACCACCCGCAACCACCCGATGGTGATCGGCCGCATGGAGAACCAGCCCGGCAAGCCCACCGTGCTTCTCTACGGCCATTACGACGTGCAGCCGCCAGAACCGCTCGACCTCTGGAAAAGCCCGCCCTTCGAGCCCGAGATCCGCGACGGCCGCATCTACGCGCGCGGCATCGGCGACAACAAGGGCCAGCATTTCGCCCAGTTGCTGGCGATTGAATCCTATCTCAAGGTGGTTGGCGAACTGCCCTGCAATGTGATCTTCCTGCTCGAAGGCGAGGAGGAGATCGGCAGTCCCCATATGGCGGAATTCGTCGCGGAGCATGCCGACAAGCTCAATGCCGATCTCGTCGTCACCTCGGATGGCTCGCTGCATGACAGCGGCCGCCCCGTCGTCACGTTCGGCGTGCGCGGAGTCGCTTCGTTCGAGCTGCGCGCAAAGACTGCCATTCGCGATGCCCATTCCGGCAATTTCGGCGGCGTCATGCCGAATGCGATCTGGAAGCTCGTGCATCTGCTCGCAACGATGAAGAACGACCGCGGCGAGATCACCATAGACGGTATATACGATCCCGTCGTGCCGCCGACCGATCTGGAACTGCAGGCGATGGCGGCCTTGCCGCTCGATATCGAGAAGATCAAGGCCGAGCTCGGAATGACGGCGATCGACGAGCCGGCGGATCGTCCCTATTACGAGCGGCTGATGTTCCAGCCGACGCTCACCATCAACGGGTTGCATGGCGGCTATGGCGGGCCGGGGCAGAAGACGGTTCTTCCGAGCGAAGCCTATGCCAAATGCGACATCCGCCTCGTCGAGAGCCTGACGCCGGACTACGTGTTCGAAAAGGTCCGGGCGCATGTGGAAAGATACGCACCCGATGTGGAGTTCGTGCCGCAAAACTCCATGCTGCCATCGAAAACGCCGATGGACAGCCCATTCGCATCCGTGATCCGCGAAGCGATCGTCGCTGCCCGCGGCGTCGAGCCACTGCTCTACCCAAGCCTCGGCGGCAGCCTCCCGGACTACGTCTTCACCAAAATCCTCGGCAAGCCTGCTTTCGTCGTGCCCTACGCCAATGCCGACCAGGCAAACCACGCCCCCAACGAAAACCTCAAGCTCGACCTCTTCCACGCCGGCATCCGCACCGGTGCTGCGCTGCTGGCGAAGCTGGGCGAGATGAAGGGGTGAATGGTAGGGCAGGGATGGTGGAGTGGGGCGCCGAGGCGCTATAATTTACCCTAATAAGGGTCAATCAGAAAATTGACCCAAAACCGGTTCAACGTCCCGGCACCTTCCCAACCGGTTGGGTCCTTCATCAACGCCGCAGTTTACATTGCTGCGCTGGCCGCCTAGGCAGGGTGCCACATCAGGATTGGGCAGGTTACGGATCATGTCGATCAAGCAGAGCGACTATCACCGCATTTACCGGGTCATCAACAGCCTGCTGGTCAACGAGAACGCCAACACCGCCGTTGCCGGGATGTATTTCAGCACGTTCGGCGCGTTCATCCTGCGGCAGCATTACGGGGTCACGGCCACGCCGAAAAGCGGGCTGGCTGCCTATAACCTCGGCGGCACCCGTATCCTCTTCGCAGACCAGCGTGAAGACGGGTATGTCACGGGGGCGGGCGAGAATTTTCATTGCTGGGTGGAGGCCGACGGCTGGGCGATCGATTTCATGGCGCCGGCGTTTTCGCAAAGCGCGTCCGAGCTTCGGGTGCCTTCGAAGATGTTCCAGCGGCCGCTTTCGTCCATGGCTTCGAGCATCAACGATCTCGGGCAGTCCGGCGATTTCTTCTATCAGTCGGAGCCGCAGGCGAGTGCTAGGCGGTTCGCGGATTGGCACAAGCACGCCATGATCGGTGATCTGGCATCCGTTGCCGCAAACTGGTTCCGGAAGTCGCCTAAGCAGATGCCGAAGTCACTGTCCATCGCGAGCGAGCCGGGCAAGAGCGTACCCTTGCTCGGGAATGCGCTTTCGGGCGCCTGGTGATCAGAGGGCGGGATGCTAGCGCACCCCGCCGCCCTTGGTGATCAGCCCTTCTTCAGCGCCGCGTAGGCCACGGCCATCTTGGCAGCGAGGCGGGCGTTGTTTCTGACCAGCTCGATATTGGCTTTCAGGCTTTCGCCCTTCGACAATTCGTTGATGCGGGCGAGCAGGAATGGGGTCAGTTCCTTGCGGCCGATGCCGCGCTCATCTGCTTCCCGCACCGCATCGGCAATCGTGCCGTCGATGAAGTCGGGGGTCAGTGCGGCCTCTTCCGGGATCGGGTTGGCGATCAGGAGGCCGGTGCCGGTGCCGAGCTGGTGGTGGAAATGCATGGCGCTCGCGATCTCTTCTGGCGTGTCCAGCCGGTGATCGGCCTTGTAGCCGCTCTGGCGGGTGAAGAAGGCCGGGAAGTCCTCGGTTCCATAAGCGATGACCGGTACGCGCTGGGTTTCCAGATATTCCAGTGTCTTCGCGATATCGAGGATCGATTTCACGCCGGCGCAGACGACGGCTGTCCTGGTGCGGCCAAGCTCGGTCAGGTCGGCTGAGATGTCAAATGTCTGTTCAGCACCGCGATGCACGCCGCCGACGCCGCCGGTTGCGAAGATCTCGATGCCGGCGAGGTCTGCCAGAAGCATCGTTGCGGACACTGTCGTACCCGCTGTCTGGCCGCGCACCATGGCAACGGCGAGATCGCGGCCGGAGGCCTTTACCACGCCCTTGGCCTGAGCCAGATTTTCCAGCTCGTCCCGTTCCAGACCGACGCGCAGTTCACCGTCGATGACGGCGATGGTAGCAGGCACGGCGCCGTTTTCACGCACGACTGCCTCGACCGATAGCGCCGTCTCCAGATTGGCCGGGTAGGGCATGCCATGGGTGATGATGGTCGATTCGAGCGCCACGATGGCACCGCCGTTTGCGAGAGCGTCTGCAACTTCCGGGCTGAGTTTCGGCTTCAGCAATGACATGGGATTTCCTTTCTGGAAGCAGTTCCGGCAAAGCCGTGAAGCGGTTTTGCGTCTGGACCTGCGTTGGGATTAAACTGGAAGCACTGGCGTACTTCAGGACAAACGGTGCATATGGGCCTGCAAAAAGGCCTCGGAGAGTTCGGGGTGGACGCTTGCAGCGCTTTCGGTGGTGAGCGTCGCCACCAGCGCGCCGATGCGGGCAGCGGTGTGGATGTCGTCGCCGGCGATTACCCGGTGCAGGGTTCCGGCAATCATCGCATCGCCTGCGCCGGTCATGTCGATCGCCTTGGCTTCGACTGCTTCGAAACTGCCCGAAGCGTCTATGCCGGCAACCGCAATGCCGGCAGCACCCATCGTCACCACCGCCTCGCGGGCGCCGGCCGCCTGCAGGCCACGTGCCGCCTTCAGCGCATCGTCGATCGTTTCGCGGGCCGACAGGCCGAGAATGGCGTTCGCCTCGTCGATATTCATGAACAGAAGGTCGATACCGGTGAGGTCTTTCGGCAGGCGCATGGCCTTGACGGTCGAGACGGCGTCGATCGCCAAGCGGAAGCGCGCGTCGCGCCTGCGCGTGATCAACGCTGCCAGCGTCTCTGTGGGCGGGTTGCAGTCGGAGAACACGAAGCTTGCGGAAGCCAGATGGGGCCAGACGCGGTCGAGATGTTCAGGGCGCAGCAGGTCGAATATGCCCATGTCGGCAATGCCGAGCGAAAGATCGCCGTGCGGATCGAGGATGGCCGCATATTCGGCGGTCGGTCGCTCGGTGCTGATGATCATCTGGCTGACGTCGATGCCGCGCTCGCGCATATAGGTCATCAGCGTGCGGCCGCCTTCGTCGTCGCCGACGATCGAGATGAAGCCGGTTTGCGTGCCGAGACGGGCGAGGTTCTCGGCGACGTTGCGGGCAACGCCACCCATCGAGCGGGTGCTGTCGACGGGGTTCGATGTGCCAGGCACGATCTCCTGCTTCGCGTGGTATTTCCGGTCGAGAACGGCGCCGCCGAGGCAGATGGCGCGCGACGGCTGCGGCATGACATAGCCGCGGCCGAGAACATGGCCCTTCTGCATCAGCTGCACGATATGCGCTGCCACCGTGGAGCGGGCGAGGCCCAGCATCTCGGCAATCTCCTGCTGTCCGGCAAAGGGATTGTCCCTGATAATGCCGAGAACGGCGGCTTCCTGGCTGGTCAGATCGTCCATCGTGGCTTCCCGTGAAGGTTCACGGTGTATAAACAACTGTTCCTCTCGTCAACAGTTGTTTTGTGGGCGCTTCACGCCGTCAGTTGCGCACCCGCAGGCCGTCCATCAGAAGCATGATCAGGCGATTGCCGCTGGCGCGCCATTCGGGGGAATCGGGGATGGAATAGATGCTCGACATGGCATGCATCAGATCCGCGTGGCCGATATCGCTGCGGATGAGATTTGCCTCGCGGCCGTTTGCAAGAAGTCTGTCGAGCGCCTGCCGAATAGTACCGAAGCCTTCGGAAAACAGTGTCGTGTTGGAGCTGGCGATGATTTTCAGGCTGTTGGCCATGCCACGCTTGGTTGCCATATAGCCGACGAAGCGCAGCATCCACAGCTCCAGTGCCTTGTCGGCGGGATGATTGGCGGCAAGTTCGTCTGCTGCTGCCGCCAGTGCCGTCAGCTCGCGGCGATAGACGAGTTCGACCAGATGTTCGCGGGTCGGGAAATGCCGATAGAGCGTGCCAATGCCGACGCCGGCCTGGCGGGCAATCTCTTCCAGCGAGGTCTCGACGCCCTTTTCCGCAAAGGCCTGGGCTGCCACCTCGACCAGCTTTTCGCGGTTGCGGCGAGCGTCCGCGCGAAGTTTCGGAGCCGGGGTCTGTGCATTTTTCGGCGTGGCCAAAGCCCGAAATCCTGTTCCAGTGGTTAGGCTCTCTGAGGGTCGCAATTCTGGTTTCCGGCATCCTGAAACGGATGTTTTCGAAATCCAGCCTTGACTGATCTCAGCGAGCGGCTAGTTTAAACGGAGTTGCCTCCGTTTGAGGCGGCGCATATGTCTTTTTAGATCAGAAGGCGGCCGGATGTCATGTCGAAAGATGTCGCTCCGCCTTATCGACCGCGATCGGCGGCGCGTTTAGACGATATCAGGGACCCATGCCCTCGCCAGACGGCCGGTCCAGCCTAATTCTTTGAAATTCTCTTCGTGAAGATTGCAGGAGCCTGTCATGACACGAACCATTCGCCTCAACCTCGATATCAACGGCAAGGGTTACGACCTCGATGTCGAGCCGCGCGTGACGCTGCTCGATGCGTTGCGCGACCATCTTGTTCTCACCGGCACCAAAAAGGGTTGCGACCAGGGCCAGTGCGGCGCCTGCACCTGCCATGTGGATGGCAGACGGGTGTTATCCTGTCTCACCCTGGCGGCCCAGGTCGAAGGCCGTCAGGTAGAAACGATCGAAGGACTGTCCGCTGCCGACGGAACGCTGCATGCGGTTCAGGCGGCCTTCCTGGAGCAGGACGCCTTCCAGTGCGGCTATTGCACGCCGGGTCAGATCATGTCGGCAGTCGCCTGCATCCGCGAGGGTCATGCGGGATCGGATGCGGAAATCCGCGAATACATGTCCGGCAACCTCTGTCGCTGCGGCGCCTATAACAGCATCGTCGCTGCAGTGCGCCAGGCCGCGCAGGCCGTCGTTCCTGCAACGAAGGAGATGGCCGATGCGTGATTTTTCCTATCTTCGCGCCGCGACCCTCGATGAGGCCCGCCAGGCGGTGCTGCAGGCAGGGGCATCCATTCTGGCCGGCGGCACGACCCTGATCGATCTTGCCAAATGCGGCGTCGCCGAACCGGAAACGGTCGTCGATATCTCCCATCTCGAAGGTCTCTCCGGCATCGAGGTCACGCCCAGCTCGGTCACCATCGGCGCGCTTTCGCGCATGTCTGACGTTGCCGATCATGCGGGCATCCAGGCGGAAATGCCGGCTGTCTCGGAATCGCTGCTGCTGGCGGCGTCGGCGCAGCTGCGCAACATGGCGACGATCGGCGGTAACGTGATGCAGCGTACGCGCTGTCCGTATTTCCGCGATCCCGGCACGTTCCCGGCCTGCAACAAGCGCAATCCCGGCTCCGGCTGTTCGGCACTTGGCGGCATCACCCGCAACCATGCGGTTCTCGGCACCAGCGAGCACTGTATCGCCTCCAATCCGGGCGATCTGGCTGTGGCGCTGGTCGCATTCGATGCGGTCGTCGATCTAGGGTCCCGCACGGTTCCGTTTGATGAGTTCTTCCTCCTGCCCGGCGATACCCCGGACAGGGAAACAGTGCTTCAGCACGGCGAGATGATCGTCGGCCTGTCGATCCCGAAAAGCGCTGCCGCGAAAAACTCCACCTATCTGAAGGTCCGCGATCGCCAGTCCTACGAGTTTGCAGCCGCAAGCGCTGCCGTCGGTCTGGAACTGGAAGACGATGGTCGCACGGTCAGGGATATCCGCGTTGGGCTCGGCGGCGTTGCCACCAAGCCATGGCGGGCGCGCGCCGTCGAACAGGCGCTGATCGGCAAAGTGCTCGACGATGCCACCATCAAGACGGCAAGCCTGCTTGCCATGGAGGGCGCCGTTGCCCAGGGCGACAATCAATACAAGATCGATCTTGTGCCGCGGGTCGTTGCCCGGGCGATCGAGACGGTCTCGACGGACAAATCTGGAGGTCTCGCATGACTATTATGCCCCCCCGCAAACACGGCGATGCCTCAGACGGCATGGTCGGCGGACGTCTGACCCGGTTCGAAGGCAGCCTCAAGCTCACAGGTGCTGCCACCTATGCGCTGGAATACCCGATCGACAACCTTGCCCACGCGGCCCTCGTGCAGAGCACGATCGCTGCAGGCCGCGTCGTCAACATCGATGCGACCCGCGCGCTCGCTTCGCCCGGCGTCCTGATGGTGCTGACACCGGAAGACGATCTCGGACTGCGTGTCTCCGCCGACTGGCAGGGCAACCGGCCGGAAGACAAGGCCTATCATCCGCTGCCGCGCGAGGTGCAGTTCAACGGCCAGTCGATTGCAGCCGTGATCGCCGAAAGCCGCGAACAGGCGACGGAAGCCGCAAAGCTTGTTATCGTCACCTATGAGGAAACGTCGCCGGTCATGAGCATCGACGATCCGGCGGCTGGCGAAGGCAAGCTGATGGACAATCTCACCATCGGCTGGGGAGATGCGGAAGCAGCCCTTGCGGCATCACCGGTGCGGATCGAAAGCGAATACAGCACGCCGCGCGAATACCATTGCGCCATGGAGCCGCACGGGCTGGCCGCCAAGTGGGACGGCGACGAGCTGACGATCTGGGAACCGAGCCAGTGGTCGCACGGCATGGCCCGCATGTATGCCGAATGGTTCGGCATGGACTATGAAAAGGTGCGGATCATTTCGCCCTATATCGGCGGTGGTTTCGGCTCCAAGGGCCAGCCGCTCGCCTATGGCGCGGTGGCGGTTGCGGCGGCAAGGAAGCTCGGACGACCGGTCCAGCTTGCCGTGACACGGCCGCAGAACTTCACCAGCTATGGTGGTCGGGCGGCAACCCGCCAGACGATTGCGCTCGGCGCTTCCGAAGACGGGGTGCTGCAGGCGATCGTCCACCGCGGCAGGACCGAGACATCAGTCTATATGGATTACCCAGAGCAGACGGGGGCGGCGACGCCTATCCTCTACAAGGTGGAAAACTTCTCCTCCCAGTCGCGCGTCGTGCCGGTCAACACCGTTACTCCAGGCGCGTTGCGGGGACCGGGCAAGAACCCCAGCGCCTACGGCATCGAAAGCGCCATGGAAGAGCTTGCCTACAAGCTCGATATGGATCCGCTGGAACTGCGGCTGAAAAACTATGCCGATCACGACTATCAGTCGGGCAAGCCGTGGTCGACGCGGATGCTGCGTGAAGCCCTGACGCAAGGGGCTGCCGCCTTCGGCTGGGAAAAGCGCAGCCATCAGCCCCGCTCGATGCGGGATGGCAAGACGCTGATCGGCTGGGGCATCGGTTGCGGGACGTTCCCGGTCATCCGGGCACCGTCGGAAGCGATGATCCGCGTGCTTGCGAACGGCCGCGTCGAGGTGGTCAGCGGCTCAATCGACATGGGGCAGGGCACCTATACGATCCTTGCCCAGACGGCCGCCGACGCGCTCGGCGTGCCGGTCTCAGAGGTCGACGTGCTCCTGGGTGACAGCCGCATGCCGGGTTCGTCGATCGCCGGCGGATCGATGCTGGCGGGATCCATCACCGGTGCCGTGCATAAGGCAGCGATTGCAGCCCGCGACGAACTGATCGGCCTTGCGCTCAACGAGACCGGTTCGCCGTTCCGCGATACCGGCGCCAACACGCTTTCGCTGGTTGGCGGGCGGATCGAGGCATCGCGCGGCGGTGGACCTTCGCTGTCGCTGCAGGAACTGATGCAGGCTGTCGGCCGCAATGAGCTCGAGATCCGCCGCAACACGCTTGCCGAAAACGCGCAGACGCCTGACGATCAGAAACAGGCCTGGACCACCATGTCGAAAGTGCAGGGGCCGACCTCGGGCGACCTCTCGATGCACAGCTGGGCTGCCCATTTCGTCGAAGTCCGGATCGACGAGGATTTCGGGACGATCCGGGTCTCGCGCATGGTCTCTGCCTTCGATTGCGGCCGCCTCTACAATCCGAAGCTGGTGGAAAGCCAGTGGAAGGGCGGCATCATCATGGGCATCGGCCAGGCACTGCTCGAAGAAGGTGTCGTCGATCCGCGCAACGGCCGCACCATCAACAGCAACATGGCCGACTATCTGGTGCCGACCAATGCCGACATTCCGGATATCGAGGTGATCTCGGTCGGCGTGCCGGATCTCGACGCGTCCACGCTTGGCGGCAAAGGGGTAGGCGAAGTCGGCATCGTCGGCGTCGCCCCGGCAATCGCCAACGCCGTCTTCCACGCGACCGGCAAACGCATCCGCGACCTGCCGATCACACTGGAAAAACTGATGTGATCTCTAGGGCTGTCGCCTTTGGCGGCAGCCTTAGACTGCTGTCTCCTCATCCTCGCCCTTGCGGCGAGGATCCAGTCAGCTCAAGTCCTTGAGCGCAAAAGACTGTTTGACCGGACGGACGTCGTGTCGCTGGATCCCCGCCACAAGGGCGAGGATGAGGGAGAGTGGGGTTTCCACTCCCTCAATCCTCCGAATACCGCTCCTCGGCCCAAGGGTCACCGCGCATGTGGTAGCCGTTCTTTTCCCAGAAGCCGGCATTGTCGATGCCGAGGAAGTCGATCCGTTTCAGCCATTTCGCGCTTTTCCAGAAGTAGAGATGCGGCACGACGAGGCGCACCGGTCCGCCATGCTCCTCGGTCAGCGGCTTGCCATCCCAGTGGGTGACGATGAGTGCGTCGGCCACGGCGAAATCGGAGAGGAGAACGTTGGTCGTGTAGCCGTCATAGGCGGTCAGCATCACTGCGGTCGCCTTGTCGGTCGGCTCAACGGCATCTAGCAGGTCGCGGGTGGAAACGCCTTTCCAGTCGTTGTCGTAGCGCGACCAGGTCGTCACGCAATGGATATCGGAGCGCATCTCGGTCTGCGGCAGTGCCTGGAAACTGTCCCAGTTGAAGGTCGTCGGCTTGTTGACGAGCCCGTAGATGTCGAGCTTCCACTGTGACGGCGAAATGCTGGGCTGCTGGCCGAGATCGAGCACCGGCCAGTTCTTGACCAGATGCTGGCCGGGCGGCAGGCGATCGGTATCGGGCCGCGCATGCCGGCCTGTCAGGAATTTCCCCTCATCGGCCCATTTGCGCTTGGTGCTGGTGAGCTTGGAATCCTGCGGAAGATTGTCGTCCATAAGTGGTTCTCCTTGCCTCCGAGGATAATCTGATAAACAACAAGGGCAATCAATTCCTGATGCCCCCGCCCGAGATTTCGTCGAGACCCCATGCCCGCCTCCCATCCGCGCCTGAATGCCCGCTTCAACCCATTGATCGAACAACTGTCCCTGCCACCGGTTCCCGCCGTCGCGGCCTGGGGTCGTGCCTATGACAAGGCTCTGGGGCCGTTGATCGACCTGTCGCAGGCGGTGCCCGGCTATCCTGCCCATCCGGACATGCTGCGGCTTCTGGGCGAGACGGCTTCGTCCAAGGCCTATACCGGCTACGGCCCGATAGAGGGCGAGGCGGTTCTGCGCACCGCCTATGCAAGCCACGTCTCCGAGGTCTATGGCGCAGCGCTTGCCGAGGAAAACATCCACATCACCTCCGGCTGCAACCAGGCTTTCGTCTGCGCGGCGATGACGGTTGCGGGTCCCGGCAGCACCATCCTGATGACCGAGCCGTTCTATTTCAACCATGAAACGACGCTTGCCATGATGGGCATCGGCACCGCCTTCGTGCCTTGTTCTGCCGAAAACGGGTTCCTGCCGGATCTGGTCTCGCTCGAAGCGGCGATGACGGATGGGGTGAAAGCGCTGGCGCTGGTGTCGCCCAACAATCCGACCGGCGCCATCTATCCGCCGTCGCTGCTCGAGGCGATCTTCAAGCTATGCCAGGAAAAGGGCATCTGGCTGATCCTCGACGAGACCTATCGCGATTTCCTGCCGCAAGCCGGAAGCCGGGCCCATAGCCTGTTTTCGCAGTCCGGCTGGGAAGAAACGCTGATCAGCCTCTACAGCTTTTCCAAATCCTTCTGCATTCCCGGCCATCGTCTCGGCGCCATCACGGCCGGCGAAGAGGCGATCGGTCAGATCGCCAAGATCATGGACAATCTGCAGATCTGCGCGCCGCGAGCCGCCCAGGCAGCCGTTGCCGAAGCACTGCCGCTGCTGACTGCCTGGCGCGAGGAAAACCGCCAGGAAATCGGCCGCCGCGCCGAAGCGCTGAAAACGGTCATGCGCAGCGTGTCCGGTTGGAAGCTCGATGCGATCGGCGCCTATTTCGCCTTCGTGCGGCATCCCTACCCGGGGAAGGGCTCGGCGGAAGTGGCCGAACAGCTCGCCAAACGCGCCGGCATCAGCTGCATTCCCGGCGTCTACTTTGGGCAAGGCCAGGATGGCTATCTGCGGTTTGCCTTCGCCAATGCGGATGTCGAAACCATCGGTCTTCTGGAAGAACGTTTGCGGAACTTTTCGCTGTCGTAAAGCGGCGGCCGGTTCTATAAGGAACCATGGTTCAAAGAGCAGGCAGCGCCGATCTTCCGCTTCATGGTGGCCGGGTTCCCCGGTGGCTTGGCGACCGCATGACAAAGCTCGGCGCCGTCATCACCGAAGCCATCGTTCTGCATTACGGCCGTGACGAGCTGCTCAGCCGGTTGGCGCATCCGTTCTGGTTTCAATCCTTCGGGGCGGTGATGGGCATGGACTGGCACTCGTCCGGCATCACCACCAGCGTCATCGGCGCGCTCAAACGCGGGCTGACGCCGATGTCTGGCGAACTCGGCATTCACGTCTGCGGTGGTCGCGGCCGCAATTCGCGGCAGACGCCGGATGAGTTGATTGCCATCGGCAACCGCGTCGGCATCGATGGTTTCGCCCTTGCCAAGACTAGCCGGCTCGTCGCCAAGGTGGACAGCGCCGCCGTTCAGGATGGTTTCGATCTCTATCTGCACGGCTTCATCGTCACAGACGATGGCAAATGGGTCGTCGTCCAGCAGGGCATGAACGGCGACCGGAAACAGGCGCGGCGCTATCACTGGCAGTCGCAGGGCCTGAAAAGCTTCGTGGATTCGCCGCATGCGGCGATCGAGGGCCGCGGTCAGGGCGATATCGTCAACCTCGCCGATCACCGGGCAGAGGCCTCGCGCCACGGCCAGCTCGATCTGCTCGCATCGCTCGGCCCCGACCGCATCGTGCGCGAGGTGATCGCGATCGATCCGGGCCGGCAGCGCAAGAAGGATCTCGCGCAGCCGATGCTGCCGCATCTGATCATGCCTGATCATCACGACGTCCGCCAGGAAGACGTCAACATGAAACGCCTGCACGGCACGCTTGCCGCCGCTGCCGATCGTGGACCTAAAGATTTTGAGGATCTGCTTCTGACGCCGGGCGTCGGCGCCCGTACGGTGTCGGCGCTCGCCATGGTCGCCGAGGTCGTGCACGGCGCGCCCTGCCGGTTTTCCGATCCGGCGCGGTTTTCGCTTGCCCATGGCGGCAAGGACCGGCATCCGTTCCCGGTGCCGATCAGGGTCTATGACGAGACGATCAGGGTGATGAAATCGGCCGTCGGCAAGGCAAGGCTTGGCCGCGACGAGGAAATGCAGGCGCTGCGCCGCCTCGATGACCAGGCCCGCCAGCTCGAAAAATACGTGACCGGCCCCGACCTCAAGGAAATCGTCGCCGGCGAATTTTCCCGCTCGCACGAATGGGGCGGCCGCAGTGTGTTCGGCTGGGAGCCTGAGGCGGAAGACGATAAACGGACGGGGTAAGTGCGCTTGCCGTCGACGGTGATTGTCCCATATCGACCTCAACAAGAAGGCGCTCGTTCCAGAGATGGCCGGGAGACCAGCAATTTGTCGCATGAAACGGAGACGCGAAGCGCCGGGTGGCGATCCTTCGCGGCCGATACGTTAGCCCTCATCCTGTTCTTCACCACGACCGGCATTATCAACGAGCGGTTCGTTGCGGGAATGAGCTGGGAGCAGGTGTTTGACGCGCGCCTTCTCGGCGCCGTGCTGATGGTTCCCTCGGGACGTCCATACGGTCTTTGGCGAGACTGGGTGATGCGGTTTGCCGGCCCCGGGCGACTGTCGCAGATCCTGTGGGATACGCTCGCGCTCGTCAGCTTCCAGGTCCCGCTCTATGCGGCGATCCTCGCCATCACCGGGGCTGACAGCGCCGAACTTTTGCGGGGAACACTGGGTGTGATCGTGATCATGCTGGCATCGGGTCGGCCCTACGGAGCCTTCCTCAACTTCATCAGGCGCCGCTTCGGCCTGTCGCCGGGCGGAACGAAGCCGATGTCGCTCAATACGTGAATGCGCCCGGCGGGAAATGCCCGGGCGCATCAGACTGCTGAGGAAGTATTTCCTCACAGCTCTGCAGGTTACTCGGGAAACTGAGCCTATCGCCAAACTCCCCTCATCCTCGCCCTTGTGGCGAGGATCCAGTCAGCTCAAGTCCTTGAGCTGAAAGAGTCTTTGACCCGACGGACGTCGGGTCGCTGGATCCCCGCCACAAGGGCGAGGATGAGGGAGAGTGGGGTATCGCTCTCCCCAAACAAGCTTCTTCAGAGTTCGTCAGCAGTCTGAGTGCCCGGGAAGAATCCCCGGGCACATGATTTTATCGGCGCTCCCTTACGGGATCAGCCGGTTTGCGCGCAGATCTTCAAACAGATCGAAGAAGGCATCGTCGGTCGGCTGGTATTCGAGGAAGCCGAGACGGCGGCTTTTCGACATGTCGGTGACGACTTCGATCGGGCGTCCGAGATCGGCATCCGTATGCCAGGGCGACACGAGGCGGTTCATGTCCGGTTCGGCCAGATTGTGGCGTTCTGCAATCTCGCGCCAGATCGCGGCATCCTCAGCCATCTGCTTCTCAAGCGGCTGTACGGTCCCGTCGAAGGTAGCGGGTTCCAGCTCGAACCAGGCGGCGATGCGGCTCCACATCCACTTCCAGCGGAAGACATCGCCATTGACGACGTTGAATTCGCCGTTGGCTGCTCCCGGTGTCGTGGAAGCCCACAGGAGATGGCGGGCGAGAAGGTTGGCGCTGGTCATATCGGTCAGCCCCTCCCACTGCATCTCGACGCCGGGGAAGCGGAACGGACGGCCGGTGTGCTTGCAGATGGCAGCGTAGACCGCAAGCGTCGTGCCCATGTTCATGGCATTGCCGACAGCCTTGCCGACGATCGTGTGCGGGCGATGGACGCTCCAGGTGAAGCCGTCGCGGGCGGCCGCGGCAAACACTTCGTCTTCCTGGGCGTAGTAGAAATTATCGACCTCGAGCCGGCCCTGTTCCTCGCGGAACGGCGTCTGCGGCAGGGCGCCCTTGCCGTAGTTCTCGAATGGTCCGAGATAATGCTTGAGGCCCGTCACCAGCGCCACATGCTTGACGGAGCCTGCCGGAGACAGCGCGTCGAGGACATTGCGCACCATCGACGAGTTGACGCGGATGTTTTCGGCTTCGGTCGACTGCCGCAGCCAGCTCGAGATGAACACATGCGAGGGATCGAGACCCGCCAGCGCTTTCGAAAGCGAGGCCGGATCGAGAAGATCCGCGGCCACCGGTGTCACGTTCGTCTGCTGCTGCGGTGTGCGCGACAGGCCGAGAACCTGCCAGCCGTCGTCGCCCAGAACCTTTGCTGTTGCGCTGCCGACAATGCCGCTTGCGCCCACGATCAATGCTTTTTTTGTCATCATTGCTCCTGTCGTTCTGAGCCTGATCTAGTGTCTTGCGGCAGACTGTGCCAGAAGGCACCCGAATGGGACATAGGCACCCTGACGTAACCAGATGGGGAACAGATCATGCAGCCAGGCTCACCTGACAACGAATGGCGCGAAGACTGCGCACCGCGCCGCGTCCTCGACCTTTTCTCCTCGAAATGGACGAGCATGATCCTGCATGTGCTCGATACGCGGCTGGAGGGCTGTGCGCGGACCGGCGTTCTGCTGCGCAGCCTGCCCGGCATTTCCAAGAAGATGCTGACCCAGACCCTGCGCGACATGGAAGCCTCGGGTCTTGTCATCAGGCGCGTCTATGGCACGGTGCCCCCGGCAGTCGATTATACGCTGACGCCGCTCGGCAAGCGTTTCGTCGAGCTGATCGATCTGCTCTACGGTTGGGGTCGAGACAATGCCGATGCGCTGGACGCGCTCAAAGCGAAGAAGGGCGAGGGAGCCTAGATCAGGGATTGGGCCTCCCAGTTCGGATGGAACGATGGTGGCCGGCCCGTGTTCTCCTTGGGAACAAGGGAGACTTGCTATGTCAGACCACAAAGACGTCGACCTCGCAGCCGATACGGCTTCCAAGGAAGCGACCCGGTTCGGCAGCAGCCAGCCCAAGGTTTCCGAACAGTCAAGGGATAGCATCCACCCGGCCGCCGATGCGGCTGAGGATGTACAGGCTGACCACAAGGTCGAGAAGAGCTTTGGTACCGGCGAGGATGGGTCAGTGCGCAAGACGGATGCGGCAACCGTCGAACTCAATCGCGCCCGCAAGGCGGCTGGAGCCGAAGGCTCCGGCGTCCCGAGCGATCATGAGGCCGACGCCGGCGACATCGGCGGCTGAGACTTCCACCCGCGGTCGCCGCGGGTGAGAGACTACTGGATATGCGGCGGCGCCTCTTCGCGCGCCGCGATCCGGCCGGCGAGTTCGCCGATGCGGCGGATCGCTCCCTCCAGCACATCATCAGGCACCGTGAGCGATATGCGCAGAAAGCCTGCCGCCTGATCGCCGAAGGATGTGCCGGGCATGACTGCCACCTTTTCCTCGCGCAGCAGTTCCCAAGCAAATTCCTCGCCACCGAGGCCTGTTGCCGTCACGTCGAGCAGGATGAACATCCCACCTTCCGGCATCATCGGCTTGACCAGATTATTGCCCTTCAGCACAGTTTCGACGATCGCGGCGCGCCTGTGATAATTGGCGCGCATCACGTCGGCTGTCGGGAAGTTTTCAGACAGCGCCATGGCGGTCATGTCGGCAATGAAGGGCTGTACGCCGAACAGCATGATTTCAGAAACCGGCAGCAGACGTTCGCAAAATTCCTCCGGGCCGGCTGCCCAGCCGGATCTGAATCCGGGTGCCGCGTGCGACTTGGAGATGGACGAGACCACGATCGTGCGCTCCGCCAGTTCCGCCATGTCAAAGGGTGAGGCAAAGCTGGTGCCGTCGAAGATCAGCTGTTCATAAACCTCGTCGCAGATGATCCAGAGATCGTGCTTGCGGCAGATCTCGCCGATCCTTGCGATTTCGGAGGCTGTCAGAACCGCACCGGTCGGGTTGTGCGGCGTGTTCAGAAGCAGCACGCGTGCTTCCGGCGTCACCGCCCGTTCCAGATCGTCCGGCTGCATGTGGAATTTCTTCTCCGGCCGCAGCGGCACCGGGATCATATGCGCGCCGGTGGAGGCGATGACGCCTTCATAGGTGGCGTAAAGCGGATCGCCGACCAGCACGCCATCGCCAGCGCCAACCAGCCCGGTCATGACGCAGTAGAGTGCGCTCTGGGTGCCTGGAAAACAGAGGAAGTTCTTTTCCGTCACGTTGCTGCGGCGTTTCGAATATTTCGCAACGAGCGCCTTCAGCGTCTCCGGCTCGCCGCGGCCGTTGGAATAGCGGGTGCGGCCGGCATACATGGCGCGCGCGGCTTCATCCAGCAGCGCCTTGTCGGGCACGACGTCAGGCTCGCCGATCGTCAGCTCGACCACGTCCTCCCCCTCGGCCTTCATGCGCCTTGCGGTCAGATGCAGCGCCCAGCGGCCTGAACCGAGATGGGCGAGACGGTCGGTGATCGTGGCATAGCGCATGAATAGGCCTCATGTTCGAGGATTAGGATGGGCCGCCTCTAGCAAATACGCCGCGCCGGGGCAAATGGCGCGGCATGGGTGATCGGCACTTAAACGTGGCTTCCCGTCCGGTAACGGCCACCGACGTGCCGGGCCGGCAATCTCGGTGCACCGAACAGCTTTTCGCGCAGCGTGCCCTCGCGATAGCCGGTCTTATAGACACCGCGTTCCTGCAGAATGGGGATCACCAGCTCGATCACGTCGTCGAAACATTCGGGCACGACGGTGCGCGACAGGTTGAAACCGTCGACATCGGCCTTTTCCATCCACTCCTGGAGACGGTCGGCGATCTGCTCGGCAGAGCCCACCATCGGCATCTGGCGGCTGCCGAGAATCATCTGGTCGAGCAGCTTGCGCTTCGTCCATTGCGGTCCCGCGCTGCGGGTCATCGCCTCGACATTGGAGACGATGGCATCGCTTTTGCCGGTCTGGATCGGTTCGTCGAGATCGTAGCGCGCAAAATCGATGCCGAGCGATGCGCTGGCATGGACAAGTGCTGCCTCGGAACTGGCATGGCTGCGATAATCCTCGAACTTCTCCTGCGCTTCCTTTTCCGTGCGGCCGGTGATGATCGTTGCACCGACAAAGACTTTCAGATCATCGGCGGTTCGGCCGCCGGCAAGCGCACGGGCGCGAATATCGTCGACGAGGTCGCGCACACTTTCCATCTTCTGGCCGTTGACGAAGACGCATTCGGCATGGGTTGCGGCAAACGCCCGGCCGCGGGTGGAAGAGCCAGCCTGATAGAGAACCGGCGTTCTCTGCGGGGAGGGGGCGGAAAGATGCATCGCGTCCAGCCGGTACTGCCGGCCTTCGTGGCTGATCTTTCGAACCTTGGCCGGGTCGGCGTAGACTCCGGCGGCGCGATCGAACACGACGGCATCGTCGTCCCAACTGCCTTCCAGCAGCTTGTAGATCACGTCCATGTATTCGTCGGCGAGATCGTAGCGATCGTCATGTGCCATTTGCGCGTCGAGGCCGATCGCTTTCGCCGCGCTGTCGAGATAGCCCGTCACGATATTCCAGCCGATCCGACCACCGGTCAGGTGATCGAGCGTCGACATGCGGCGGGCAAACAGGAAGGGTTGCTCGTAGGTGAGGTTCGCCGTCACACCGAAGGAGAGGTGCTTCGTCACCGCCGCCATGGCCGGCACCAGCAGCATGGGATCGTTGACCGGCACCTGGACGGCGCCCCTCAAGGCCGCATCCGGGCTTTCGCCATAGACGTCGTAGACGCCCACCACATCTGCCAGGAAAATCCCGTCGAACAGGCCGGCTTCCAGCCGTTTGGCGTAATCCGTCCAATAGGCGAGTTCGGTGTAACGGTTGGACTGGTCGCGCGGATGCGTCCACAATCCGTGCTGGATATGGCTGACACAGTTCATGTCGAAGGCGTTGAATCGGATTTGGCGCAAAGAGCATTCCCCCGCGTTGCAGATCTGGTGCGTCTCTTATAAGTTCCTATCGTCCACTATAGAAGACGATCGTTCGGAGGCAAGCGGATAAAGCCATGGAAGCAGATGTTGGAGATGCCATTGCATCGCGTCTCAGAACGGAACGCGAGACACGCAAATGGTCGCTTGCGGAACTCGCCGAACGCTCCGGCGTGTCGAAGGCGATGATCAGCAAGATCGAGCGCAGCGAGGCCAGTCCATCGGCCGCCGTGCTCGGCCGGCTCTCCGGCGCTTTCGGCCTGCCGCTGTCGGTGCTTCTGGCACTGGCGGAAGGCGGGGAGGAGCGGCTGCGCATCCAGTCGGGCCAGCCGGTCTGGACCGATCCCGAGACCGGCTATACCCGCCGGGCCCTGTCGCCGCCCAATGCGCCGCTCGAACTGATCGAGGTTCTGCTGCCGCCTGCCGTGCGCGTTCCCTATCCGGCCTCCGCCTTCGCCTTCCAGCATCAGCAGATCTGGCTTCTCGCGGGCGCGCTCGATTTCATCGAAGGCACGGTGCTGCATTCTTTGAAGGAGGGCGATTGTCTCATGCTGGGGCCGCCCGCCGACTGCGTCTTCTTCAATCCCGGTAAGGTCCCGGCGCGTTACGTTGTGGCGCTTTCCCGAAGGTAACGGAGCAGAACGGCAGACGTGAAAAAGGCGCTTCCCGAAGGAAGCGCCAGTTGGGGAGATTGTGACTTTGCCGGTCGCGCTGATGGATGCGACCTACAAGTCCGTGAACACGAACCCCTAGCGGTTTGTTCCCGCAGAAAGTGTGAAATCCTTTTCTTGCCCGGAACGATCCGATATCCTGTCGGTTACACCGCAAGAACGGATCGAGGCCTGGGAGGAGGATGCGATGCTGGGATTGGGTCATTTCTGGAAACGGGTGCAGGCCCGCAAGGCGGAAACGGCAACGCCCGAGTTTGCCGATCGCAGTGATGCCGGCCGGCAGCTGGCCGAGGCACTGCAAATCTCACAATCCTTGTCCTCTGTCGCCGGCGATCCCGTGGTGGTCGCCGTGCCGCGCGGCGGCGTGCCGGTTGCGTTCGAAGTGGCGCAGCGGCTTGGACTGCATCTCGATCTCTTGATCCTGCGCAGGATCGCAGCCCCCGGCCACCCGGAATTAAGCATCGGCACCGTTGTCGACGCTAAAGAACCAATTGTCCATATCGACGAGGGAAACGTGCGGCGCTTTCCCCTGCCTCCTGGCTATCTTAACGAGGAGCGGCAGCATCAGATCGCCGAGGTCGACCGCCATCACCGGATGTATTTCGGCGAGGATCACGCCGACGAGCACGATCTTGCCGGGCGTCACGTCATACTGATCGATGAGGGGCTTTCCGATGCCGGGTCGATGGAGGTCAGCATCCACGCGCTCAGGCAGCTGGGTGTCGCGATCATTACCCTTGCCTTACCGGTCGCCTCGCAGGACACGCTCGATGCAATCAGGGACAAGGTTGAAGACGTGGTCTGCCTGTCGATCCCGCCAACATTCGGCGATGTGGGTGACCACTACGAGGATTTCCCGGAAACCACCGATCAGGACGTCGTCCGGCTGCTCAAGGAAGCCAGACGGTCGGAGCGGTTGCTCAACTAGATTTCAATCGTCGCCAACAACGGCAGGTGGTCGGATGCCCGCCGCGTCAGCGGTGTCGAGACCACTTCGGCATCGATCACCTTGATGCTGTCGGAAACAAAGATGTGGTCGAGCCGAAGCAGCGGAAAGCGGGACGGAAACGTTGCCCGCCAAGGTTTGACAAGCGCCGTCTGCACATCGGTCAGGCGCTTGGCCGCATGCCGGTAGGTCCTCGTGATCGGTGTCGAGTTGAAGTCGCCGATCAGGATGCGCGCCGGGTTTTCCTTCTCGAGGCCGCCGAGCCAGTCCGGGCCCGTCAGCTCCGTCATCTGCGCCATCCGGTCTTTACCGCGGAGTCCGAGATGGGTGTTGAAGACCTGCAGCGGTTTGCCACCGACGTCGATTTCCACCCAGACTGCGCCGCGCTGCTCGCCGATCGAGGAAAGCATGTCGGCCTTGATCACTTTCAGCGGCAGGGATGTCAGAATGGCGTCGCCGTAGCGTTCCTCGGCCACATGCAGGGCTGCATGGAAATGATAGTCCATCTCCACCTCGCGGGCGATGATGTCGACCTGGTCGACGCCGCCGGTGCGCGAGCGGCCCACATCCAGTTCCTGCAGGCCGATAATATCCGGCTTCAACTCCGAGATCACGTCGGCGATCCTCGCCGGATCGAGCCGGCGGTCAGTGCCTCTGCAGCTATGGACATTATAGCTCAGGATCTTCAGACGGCGACGGGAGGGAGTTTCGGACGGGGTGTCGGAGGGCGATTTGGGGAGCGCATCGATCATAGCGCGGGAACACCTTGGACAGTCATTTCGTTCCACCCTGCACAGCATGAATGGAGATGGAATGAAGATCTGGCGGCCCCTCATCAAATGTCTTGTGGTTGCCGCGGTCTGCCTTGCCGCACTCCTCGTCTACCGCAGCCTGCAACGCTACACATGGGACGAAATCGAGGAGTCCGTGCTGTCCATCGCCGGCATTCGGTTGGTGGCCGCGTTCGGCTTCGTCATTCTCTCCTATGCCTGCCTTGGCATGTTCGATGCGCTTGGCGTGCGCTATGCGGGCAAGCCGCTTGCGTACCATAAGACGGCACTCGCATCCTTCACAAGCCTGTCGATCGGCCACAATGTCGGCATGGCAGCGCTCAGCAGCGGCGCGGTCCGTTACCGGTTCTACTCCCGCTGGGGCCTTCAGCCTCAGGACATCGCCAAGGTCATCGTATTTTGCGGCGCGACTGTTGGGTTGGGGCTTGCCACACTGGGCGGCATTGCCATGCTGCTCGATGTCAATGGATCGGACGACTTCTTCGGCCTTGGCAGGGGAGAGAGGGCCGCCATCGGCGTCGCCTGTCTGGCCGTGCCGGCTGCCTATCTACTGCTTTGCGCTTTCGTGCGCCGGCCGTTGCCCGTCCGCTCCTGGCGTTTCACGCCGCCGGATCTGTCGCTCGCGATCGGCCAGATCATCGTCGGCACACTGAATTTCCTCTGTGTCGCCTCCGCGATCCGCCAGCTGCTGCTTGCGTTTACCGATATCGGATTCCTGCAGGTCGCCAGCGCTTACGTGACCGCCAATCTCGGCGCGCTGGTCAGCCACGTGCCGGGCGGTCTCGGCGTGCTGGAAGCGGTCATGCTGAACCTGTTGCCGGGCACATCGGCGATCGGGGCACTGATCGCCTTCCGCGTCCTCTACTTCTTCGTGCCGCTCGCGATCGGCGTACCGGTGCTGATCGCAAGCGAGGCCTATTACCGGCGTCAGGGAAGTGCCTATTCAGGCCGCGCGGCGGAAGGAAAGGCGTGAAAACAGCTTCCTGATCCCGGACTTGATCTCCGGGATCGGCCAGAACGGCTGTTTCGGATCGACAATGCCGGTGCCGATGAGCGAGGTGATCTCGCCCTTCAGCGTATCCACCTCGAAAGGCCGCAGGCAACGTGGGTTGACGTTCAGAATGTCGATCGCCGCCAGCATCGATCCGGTCTGCTGAATGATGCGGGAGACGTCTTCCTTGTTGGCGCAGAGATGCTCGGCCAGAAGATCGTCGCGCAGATCAAGGATTGCCTTCTGCGACGCGGCCTCGACAGTCTCGAGCGCGATATCGCATTCCGTATCGAGCCCTTCCGACCGGTTGTTGAGGTTGGACGAGCCAACCCGCACGAAGCGGTCGTCGACGACGATCAGCTTGGAATGGACGATGATCTCGCGATCGTTGCCATCGGCATCCGGCGTCGTGGCGTAGTAGATCCGCAGCCGGCCGTAGCGATCGGCGCGCTTCAGGCGGCGAATCAGGCGGGTGCGGTTGTTGCCCATCATCAGCTTTTCGAGGAAGCCGTGGGATTCGCGCGTCACGATGATGACGATTTCCGGGCCCTGCGCCGCCTTGAGCTTGCGGGCAAGCGTGCGCGCCACGCCGAAGGACGCGAGATACTGCGTCTCGATATAGAGGTGCCGCTCGGCTGCCTTCAGCGCATCATGGGTAAGCTTGATCGCCTCGCGGTGGCCGCGGCGACCCTTCCATTTCCAGGGTTCGGTCAGCGCAAGTCCACTACGGCAATTGGTGAGATTGGGTTCGAGATCCTGCGGCCAGGCGGCTTCGCCTGCAACCGTGACCGGTTCGAGCTCGATCTTCGTCACCTTCTTCCAGCGCCGGCGCGTCACGTCGCCGATCAGCCGGGCGATATCGCCTGTCACGATCGTCTGCATGTCGTGAACGGGACCATAGGTCGTGCCGTCGGGGGAGGTGCGGGCCGGGTTGATGCAGGCATGCCCACGGTCGTCCCAGCGGCGCGCGGTCAGATCGATGCCGCCGACAAAGGCGGTCCTGTCGTCGACCACGACGATTTTCTGGTGATGGCTGGCGCGCAGCGGATGTTCGAAATCGAAGCGCAGTTCGATGCGCGGATGGTCATTCCAGTCCATCTTGCCGAACATCTTCAGGCTCTTGCCGGAATAAACCGGACCCATGCCCCAGACGAGAATGCGGATTTCCAGTTCCGGCTTTTCCTCGACCATGCGGCGCAGCGTGGCACCAAGCGTCGGGCAATCCGGGTCGCGCGGGCGCAGTTTGATACCAGGGTTGAAGTCCCAGCCGAGGATCATCACGGACCGTTCGGCCTGTTTCAACACGTCGTCCAGGCGCTGGTAGTATTCCTCGCCATCGATCAGGAAGCCGACCCGCTCGGCCTCGGCGCTGCGCCAGACGTTGCGGCCGGGGCGAATGATCGCACGGCCGGATGGCTCCGACCGGCGCCAGGACGAAAGTGCGGAAGAGCCTGTCTGGCTCGGCGAAGTTTTTGAAGAAAAATTAGACACGTCCACCTTTTGACCCCCGTCAATTGCGTGGCCCATCAACGCGCTAAGCTGCAAGATGTTCCAGGGACGCTGGAACATCGCGGACGTTGACGGGTTTACAGTCGTTGCGTACCAAATCGACCCGGGGGAAGACGTAACGAGGAGGACGTGAACATGACGCATGCGCGGGACAATTTCATTACTTGGCTACGCAATGCCCATGCGATGGAGGAACAGGCAGTCACGCTTCTGACAGCTCAGGCACGCCGGATCGAAAGCTACCCGGATCTCAAGGACCGCGTTCTGGAGCATCTCGAGGAAACCCGCGGCCACGTCGCGGCGCTGACCGAGATGCTGGAGAAGTTCGCCGTGACGACGCCGACCTTCAAGGACATGACCGCCAAGCTTGCCGCGACGGCCCAAGGTGTCGGCGGATTGCTGGTCAGCGACGAGGTCATCAAGACGATGACGACTGCCTTCGCATTCGAGCACACGGAAATCGCTACCTACAAGGTGCTGATTGCTGCCGCTGACGAACTGGACGAACCGGAAGCCGTCGCCGTCTTCGAACACATCCTGTCCGAGGAAGAAGACATGGCGGAATGGCTGAACGACAATATCGACAGCATCACGCGGATATTCCTGATGCGCGACGAGCGGGATCTCCAGGCGAAGCGGTAGTAGACGCCTCTGCTTCAGTCCTGACTTTTCAGAAGACCTGACAAGTCCAGCCGATGCTGCAGGGCGCCTTCGTCGCAGGCGCCGTGCTGGTAGAGATCGATGATCTCGGCCGCGAGGTTCTTTGCCGCCGTGCTTTCGCCAGACAAGCCGCGTTCGGCGCAGGCGGCATCGAAGACGTGCTGCAGGAAATCCAGTTCCCGCGGTTCCATTGCCGCATTGAATGCAGGTGTATTCATCTGTGGCCTCCCGTCGTGGAATGGATGTTGGGGGAGATCGCTCTAATGTCTTCCCGTCGCCGGCGGCCTTCGATTGTGCCGACGATGGGTGAAGTCTAAGCAAACTCCCCCTCGTTGCAAAGGGAGGGAGAAGGTTAAATTCCTGTAATGACGGGATTGTCAGTGAGCGCGCCGCAGCGCGTGAACACCCGTCATTCCGGATGGTTTCGTCAGCCTGCCGGCTTCATCGACTGGACCACGGTCGGCCACAGTTCCGAAACGGTGGGGTGGATAGGCACGGCCCAGCGCAGGGCATCATAAGTCGCGCCGGCATTCATCATGTCCAGCACGCCGTGGATCGCCTCGTCGCCGCCGGTGCCGAGAAGGGCGGCGCCCAGGATCTTTTTCGTCTCCGCATCGGCCACGATCTTCATCAGGCCGATCGTCTCGCCCTTTTCCACCGCGCGTCCCACCTGGCTCATCGGCCGCGTGCCGACGAGAACCTTGTGGCCAGCCTTCACCGCCTGGTGTTCGGTCATCCCGACCCGGCCGAGCGGCGGGTCGGTATAGAGCGCATACCCGAGCAGGCGGTCGGAGACCTTGCGGCTCTCGCCATCGAACAGATTGGCCGCAACGATCTCGAAATCGTTGTAGGCGGTGTGGGTAAACGCTCCGCGGCCGTTGCAGTCGCCCATCGCCCAGATGCCCGCGACATTGGTCGACAGATCGTCTCCTACCTGGATATAGCCGCGCTCGTCGAGCGTCACACCCACCTTGTCGAGCCCGAGATCGTCGGTATTGGGACGGCGTCCGACCGCGAGTAGCACATCGGAGCCGATGACTTCAGGCGCGCCTTCGTCGCAGCTGATGCCGACTGCGATACCGTCGTTGGTCTTCCTGAAACGGATACATTCGGCGCCGGTCCTGATAACGATCCCTTCGGCTTCCAGCATCTCCTGGATGGATTGCGAGATCTCCGCATCCTCGCGGCTGACGATACGTTCGCTGCGCTCCACCACGGTCACCTTTGCGCCGAAGCGGCGATACATCTGCGCATATTCCAGCCCGATATAGCTGCCGCCGATGATCACCAGATGGTCCGGCACCCGGTCCAGCCCGACGATGTCGCTGTTGGTCATGTAGGGGATGTCGTTGACGCCCTCGAAATCGGGAATGGTGGCGCGCGCGCCGACATTGAGAAAGATCTGCGGCGCCGTCAGCAACTCGTCGCCGACGCGGATCGTGTTAGCGCTCTCAAAGCGGGCATGGCCGCGGATCAGCGTGCAATGGGGCATCTTCTCCAGCCAGCTTTCATTGCTGCCGCGGCTGTCCATCGTCACTTTCAGCGCCCGCCGCATGACAGCCGGCATGTCGATCGTCACCTCGCCGCCGATGCCGATGCCGTAATCGGCGCTGCGGCGGGCAAGATGTGCCGCGTAGGCGCTTGCCACCAGCGTCTTGGTCGGCTTGCAGCCGGTGTTGACGCAGGTGCCGCCCACATGCTTGCGCTCGATGATGGCAACTGTCTTGCCCGCGTCGTTGAAGCGTCCGGCAAGCGATGGCCCCGCCTGTCCGGCACCGATGATGATCGCGTCGAATGTCTGCATGATGCTCAGATCTCCGTTAGGCGGCCGGCGTTCCCGGCAAAAGCAGGATGACAATCAGGGCTGCGACGACGGCCACGCCGTCCTCGATAAAGGCTGCCGGTGCATCCTTGCCGAAATGGGCGGCAAGCTTTGCCCGCACTGCGGCGCCACCCAGCGTTCCGATCACGGCGCCGATAATGCCGGAGACGAGGCCGGCCAGCCAGTAGCCGTAGGGCATTCCAATCGCAGCACCCGAGAGCGCCCCGGTCAAGATACGTGCACCGAATTGCTGCGGCACCTTGCGGCTTGGCGTCGATGGCAACTGGTCGGTGATGAATTCGACGATGGCGATCAGCGTCAGGATCAGCACGGCCCATTTGGAGCCCATGAAGGCGAGCCAGGTGCCGGAGAGATCGAGCCAGCCGAGACCGGCCGCCCAGCTGACGATCGCCGGTGCCGTCATGGCGCGAAGTCCGGCCACCGCGCCGATGACGAGTGCAAGCATGTAACTCATGATGATTCCCTTTGCCGCCGCCGACGGATGCCGGTGAAATCAAGTCTTCGCAAGTTTTAGTGGAATTCGCCAGTGCCGGATTTTAAGGTGACGACCGAGGACGAGTTGGGAGGAGGAGCCCGGCATCTGGTGAGATACGCAATTCTTGCAGCGGCGGGCGTGGCGGTCATGATCGGTCTGGGCATCTATGTCCAGGGCGCCGGCATGATCGCGAGCGGCTACATGGAGGAGGCGAAGGCGCAGGCCAACACCACGCTGAGGCTTGCCGTTTCCGGTCTCGACGGGCACCTGAAGCGCTACGAGGCGCTGCCGGCCCTGATCGCCGACCAGCAGAATGTCGAGGCTTTCGTGCTCGATCCGTCCAACACAACCCTGCAGGCCGCCACCAACGCCTATTTGAAAGACACCAACGCGCTCCTCAAATCCTCCGACATCTATCTGATGACGATGGACGGGCAGACCATTGCCGCCAGCAACCATGACAGCGACGTCAGTTTCATCGGCGAGAACTTTTCCTACCGTCCGTATTTCCAGGAGGCTGCTAAGGGCCGCCAGTCGCGCTTTTATGCGCTCGGCACGACGTCGCTCAAACGCGGCTACTACTTCTCGTCGCCGATCGAGATCGCCGGAGTGATCCGTGGCGTCATCGTCTTCAAGGTGGATATCGATCTGGTCGAAGACAGCTGGGGGAAGGGGACCGACCAGGGAACCGAAGACCGCATCTTCGTTGCCGACCCCGAGGGCATAATCTTCATGACCAGCCGGCCGGAATGGCTCTATGCCACGACCCTGCCGCTGTCGCCGGGCCGGATCGCCCGCACCCAGACCTCGCGGCGCTATGCGGATGCGAAACTGCGCGAATTGCCGGTCCGCCGTGGCGAATTCGCCGGCCACGAGGTGATGACGATTGCCGATAATGATGGCGACCGGGAATATCTCGTCGTGTCGCAACCGATGCCCGATGCCGGATGGACCGTCAGCGTGCTGATGGATACCGGGTCCGTGCATGCCCAGGCAAAGACCACCGTCGCCGCCCTGCTGCTTTCCCTCTGTCTCGCCGTCCTCGGCCTTGCCGTCATCCTGCAGCGCCGGGCGCGGCTTGCCGAGCGCATGCATCTCCAGGCAGAAGCGCAGAATGCGCTCGAGCACCGGGTTGCCGAGCGCACCGCCGATCTTGCCCGCGTCAACGCCCAGATCGAGGAGGAGGTGGCCGAGCGCCGGGCCACCGAACAGCGACTGCGCCAGACCCAGGCCGACCTCATCCAGGCCGGCAAGCTTGCCGGCCTCGGTCAGATGTCGGCGGCACTGTCGCACGAGCTCAACCAGCCGCTTGCGGCCGCGAAAACCTATGCGGAGACGGCCGGCGTGCTGATGGACCTCGACCGCACGGACGAGGCGCGCGACAACGTTAGACGCATTTCGGCGCTGATCGATCGCATGGCCTCGATCAGCAAGCATCTGCGCAATTTTGCCCGCAAGCCGAACGAGAAGCTCGGCGCCGTCTCGCTGCAGGAGGTGATGGACGACACGCTGGAAATCGTCGCGGCGCGGCTGAAGGCGGCCGATGCCGATCTCGTCGTCGACATCCCCGCCAACCTGCCGAAGGTGCGGGCCGGCTCTATCCGTCTGCAGCAGGTTCTGGTCAACGTGATCGGCAATGCGGCAGATGCGGTCGAGGGACTTGCCGACCGGCGCATCGCCGTCTCGGCGTCACGGACCCACGATACCGTGACGGTGCATGTGCGCGATGGCGGGCCGGGTGTGCCGGCATCGATTCGCGAGCGCATCTTTGATCCCTTCTTTACCACCAAGGGCATCGGCAAGGGGCTCGGCCTCGGGTTGTCGATCTCCTACAACATCGTCAAGGATTTCGGTGGTAGCCTTTCCGTCACCGATGATCCCGATGGGGGTGCCGTGTTCACCATCGAGCTCGACATTGCCGATGAAAACCTGATGGAGGCTGCCGAGTGAGCGAAGCAAGGGATGCGGCGCAAAGGGTTTTGCTGGTTGACGACGAAGAGGAGCTGCGCCGATCCACCGCCCAGGCGCTGGAGCTGTTCGGGCTCTCAGTGCAGACCTTTTCCAATGCCGATCATGTTCTCGAACTCGCCGGTTTCGGCTTCGAGGGCGTTATCGTCAGCGATATCCGCATGCCCGGAACAGACGGCATGACGCTTCTGCAGCGGGTGCGCGAACTCGATGCGGAAATCCCGATCATTCTCGTCACCGGCCACGGCGATGTGCAGCTGGCGGTCAAGGCGATGCGCGAGGGCGCCTATGATTTCCTCGAAAAGCCGTTCACGCCGCAGCATCTGGCCGGCGTTATCCGCAGGGCGCTCGATCGCCGCGCGCTGGTCATGGAAAACCGCCGGCTGAAGGCGGTGGCCGGCAAGCGCGACGATCTGGAAACCCGCATGCCCGGCCGCACCCAGGTGATGGTCGACCTGCGCTACCGGATCCGCGCGATCGGCGCCACCGATGCCGATACGCTGATCATCGGCGAGACCGGCGCCGGCAAGGAAGTGGTGGCGCGGGCGCTGCACGATGTCAGCCCGCGCGCCAACCGGCCGTTTATCGCCATCAATTGCGCGGCACTTCCGGAAACGCTGATCGAAAGCGAGTTGTTCGGCCACGAGGCGGGCGCTTTTCCGGGCGCGATCAGGCCGCGATACGGCAAGTTCGAACATGGCCGCGGTGGTACGATCCTGCTCGACGAGATCGGCTCGATGCCGTTCGACCTGCAGGCGAAATTCCTGCGCGTCCTGCAGGAGCGGGTCATCACAAGGCTCGGCTCGAACGAAACCGTGGCGCTCGACGTCCGCTTTATCGCCACCAGCAAGGTGGATCTGGAAGCGGAGGTCGCAGCCGGCCGGTTCCGGGCCGATCTACTCTACCGTCTCAACGTCGCAACCATCCATGTGCCGTCACTTCGGGAGCGTCGGGCCGATATCGCGCTCCTGTTTCTGCAGCTGGTCCGCGAAGCTTCCGCCCGCTATGGCCGTGACGATCTCGACGTTCCCGTCGATGTGATCGCGACGATCGGCGACCAGGCCTGGCCCGGCAACGTCCGCGAATTGCGCAACGCCGCCGATCGGCTGGTGCTGGGTCTCGATCTTCCGTCGACGGATTCCAACGGCAGGCTTCGTGATCCGGCCGGGCGATTGGCCGACAAGGTGGCAGCCTTCGAGCGCAACCTGATCGCCGGCGAAATTGCTGCCCATGGCGGTGCCCTGCGCCCCGTCTACGAATCGCTCGGCATTTCGCGCAAGACGCTCTACGAAAAGATGCAGAAACACGGGCTCGACAAGCGCCTTATCTCGGCCGACCAGATGCTGCAGGACGATTGAACGGGTGACGAAACACCTGCGAAACCCCGTGCTGGGTGGATTTCCACCCAGGCTTTGGCGCGATTGTTCCCTAATCCACCCATGCTGCATTGCACGCCAGCGATAAACTTAGCGGTGCTGCCTCCCGCCCGATTGCGGCCAGCGAAATCACCACTGCAAATGGCACCACGCTGGCGAGGGAGGACTGTCGCCAGCACTCAGTTTGCATGCTGATTTTCACGCTCGGGAGGACAATCCATGAAAATCGTCAACGCCATGATCGGCGCAACGGCTCTTGCCGCCATGTCGCTGTTTTCGGCTTCTGCCAATGCGCAGAGCTATCCGGAACGCCAGATCACGATGATCGTACCGTTTGCGGCCGGTGGCCCGACCGATACGGTTGCGCGTCTTGTGGCTGAATCCATGTCGCGCGATCTCGGCCAGCAGATCGTCGTCGAAAATGTCGGCGGTGCCGGCGGTTCGCTCGGTGCCGGCCGCGTCGCCAATGCGGAAGCAGACGGTTATACCGTCCTCCTGCACCATATCGGCATGGCGACCAGCGCCACGCTCTATCGCAAGCTCGCCTATGACACGCTGAACGCGTTCGAATATGTCGGTCTCGTCACGGAAGTGCCGATGACCCTTCTCGCCCGCAAGGACATGGAAGCCACCGATTTCAAGGGCCTGATCGAATACGCCAAGGCGAACAAGGACAAGGTGACGGTCGCCAATGCCGGCATCGGCGCTGCGTCGCATCTCTGCGGCATGCTGTTCATGAGCTCGATCGAAACGCCGCTCGTGACCGTTCCCTACAAGGGAACCGGCCCGGCCATGACCGATCTCCTCGGCGGACAGGTCGATATCATGTGCGACCAGACCACCAATACGACAAAGCAGATCCAGGGCGGCACGGTAAAGGCCTACGCCGTCACCTCCGCTGACCGCCTCGACATCCTGAAGGACCTGCCGACCGTCAAGGAAGCCGGTTATCCGCAGATGGAAGTGGGCATCTGGCACGGCATCTACACGCCGAAGGGCACGCCGAAGGAAGCCAACGACAAGCTGTCGGCGGCACTCAAGGTGGCACTCAAAGACCCGAACGTCGTTGCCCGTTTCGGCGAACTCGGCACCAAGCCTTCGCCTGAAGCCGACGCCACGCCTGAGGCGCTGAAGACCAAGCTGGAAAGCGAAATCGCCCGCTGGAAGCCGGTCATCGAGGCAGCCGGCCAGTACGCCGACTGATCTCTCGTCACGGCACTGCCCCTCACCCTGGCCCCTCTCTGGGCAGGGTGAGGGGTTCTGCTCGATCGGCCTTGGAGCCCGCAACCTTTCGTCCTTCTCCCCCGCGGGGGAGAAATTGCCGGCAAGCTGATCGCTCAGATCGACCGCTGATCGGCGCGAACGTCTGCAAGGACCCCACCGGCAAGCGACACTCCTGCAAGCGACACTCCTGCTAGCGACCATGCCGACCCGCGGCGCAGATCCACAGAGCTCTTCCAATATTTCGGAGCCATCATGAATTCACTCAATATCGACAGGACCAATCTGGTCTGCGGGCTGGCGCTCATGCTGACCGGCCTGTTCTTTGCCTATCAATCGATCGAACTGGAACTCGGCACGGCGCTTCGCATGGGGCCGGGCTATTTTCCGTTCATCCTCGCCTGCGTTCTCGTGCTCTTGGGCGGCGTGATCGTCTTCCAGGCCATTCGCGTTCACGGCGAACCGGTGGGTGCGCTTGCCTGGCGCGGGATGGCCTTCATCCTGCCGGCACCGATCTTCTTTGGTCTCACCGTGCGCGGTTTAGGCTTCGTGCCGGCGATCTTCTTTACGGCGCTGATCGCGGCATTCGCCTCGCACAAGATGAAGCCGTTGATGGCCGTCATCCTGGCGGCTCTGCTCACGGTCTTTTCGGTTCTCGTCTTCAGCTATGGTCTTGGTCTGCCGTTCCGGCGGTTCGGGCCGTGGCTGGGCATGTAAGGGGCTCGGTTCATGGAATTATTCAACAATCTCGCCCTCGGTTTCTCCACCGCCACGTCGATCGAGAACCTGTTCTTCTGCCTCATCGGGGTGCTGCTTGGCACGCTGATCGGCGTCCTGCCCGGCATCGGCGCAACGGCGACGATCGCCATGCTGTTGCCGATCACCTTCCAGCTCGAACCCGTGTCGTCGCTGATCATGCTCGCCGGCATCTACTACGGCGCGCAGTATGGCGGCTCCACCACGGCCATCCTCATCAATATGCCCGGCGAATCTTCGTCCGCGGTCACCGCCATCGACGGTTACCAGATGGCGCGCAAGGGCAAGGCGGGACCGGCGCTTGCCATCGCTGCCATCGGATCGTTCTTTGCCGGCACGGTTTCCACCTTTCTTGTGGCGATCTTCGCGCCGCCGCTGACCTCGATCGCCCTGCAGTTCGGTGCGGCGGAATATTTCTCGCTGATGGTCGTCGGTCTCGTCTCGTCGATCGCGCTTGCTCACGGGTCGATCATCAAGGCGCTCGCCATGGTCTGCCTTGGCCTGCTGCTTGGCCTCGTCGGCACCGATATCTACACCGGCACGCCGCGCTTCACGCTCGGAATCCGGGAATATGCCGACGGCCTGAACTTCGTCGCGGTCGCGGTCGGCGTCTTCGGTATCGCTGAAATCCTGCGCAATCTCGAAAGCGAAAAGACCCGCACCGTGCTGATGGCGAAGGTGTCCAACCTGATGCCGTCGCGCGAGGACTTCAAGGCGATGGTCGGCCCCGTTCTGCGCGGCACGGCGATCGGCTCCATCCTCGGCATCCTGCCGGGCGGCGGCGCGATCCTTGCGGCATTTGCGTCCTATACGGTCGAGAAGAAGGTATCGAAACATCCGGAAGAATTCGGCCACGGCGCGGTCGCCGGCGTTGCCGGGCCGGAATCGGCCAACAATGCGGGTGCACAGACCTCGTTCATCCCGCTCCTGACGCTCGGCATTCCGGCCAACCCGGTCATGGCGCTGATGGTCGGCGCGATGATCATCCAGGGCATCGTTCCAGGTCCGAACGTTGCCGTCGAACAGCCGGCGCTGTTCTGGGGCATCATCGCGTCCATGTGGATCGGCAACCTGATGCTTGTGATCCTCAACCTGCCGCTGATCGGGTTGTGGGTAAAGCTTCTGACGATCCCCTATTACGTGCTCTTCCCGATCATCATGGCGTTCTGCGCCATCGGGGTCTACAGCGTCAATTCCAACGTCTTCGATCTCTATGCCGTCGCCTTCTTCGGTCTGCTCGGGTACGTGCTTTTGAAGCTGCGCTGCGAGCCGGCACCGCTTCTGCTCGGTTTCGTTCTTGGCCCGCTCCTGGAAGAAAACCTGCGTCGCGCAATGATCCTCTCGCGCGGCGACGCCACCACCTTCATCACCCGCCCCATCAGCGCCGGCCTGCTCGCGCTTGCCGCACTCGTGCTCATCGTCGTCTTCCTGCCCAGCGTCAGGAAGAAGCGCGAAGAGGTGTTCGTTGAGGAGGATTGAGGGGTAGCAACTTTTGGAGGAGGAGAGGGGGACGGCTCCCTTTCCTCATCATTTCTGTGCTTGCCACAGGGATCCCGACAGCCCAGGTCCCTGGGGTGTAAAGACTCCTTTCGCCACGCGGACGCGTGGCGGCTGGGTTCCTGTGGCGAGCACAAAAATGAGGGGAGGTTGGGGCTGCCGAAGTCCCCTTCATTACACCGTCTGCAGCGCCTGCAGTTCCTCGACCGGCACCTCTCCACCCATCTGCTTCAGAAGCAGCGCGGCCATAAGACGACCCGCCTCCGCGAGGTCCTCGTAGATCGTTTCGATACGCGGGCGGACCTGGTCGAACAGGCCGGACGTCTGTTTGGCGACCAGGCGCACATCTTGGCCGATGATGCGGCCGGTGTCGTAGGCTGCCGACATCACCGCCATGGCGGAGACCTCGCCGCCGCAGATGAAGCCGTCGGGCGCGTCGTCGGCCGCCAGTCGTTCCGCCACATGGTCGCGGATCGCGTCGGACTTGCTGTCGAGCGAGACACGGTCGGAAATCTCGAAGGCGACGCCTTCCTCGCGCACCGCCGTCATGAAGCCGTGGCGCATGTGATGGGCGAAGGTGAACTGGGCGGGCGGCAGGATGATGAACAGCCGCCGACAGCCAGCATTGATCAGGCTTTTCGCGGCCCGGTAGCTAAAGGCGTAATTGTCGTAATCCACGTAAGGATGCGGCGTCGCAAGCTCGGTGCGGCCGTGGCACACGAAGGGAAAGCCCTGTTCCATCAGGAATTTCACGCGCTCGTCGGCGGCTTCGGTGCGGCTGAACAGGATGCCGTCGGCCATCCGGTTGCGGACGATATGCTTGACCGGATCGATCTGCGGCGTGTCTGAAAAATGCGGCGTGATCACCAAGTGGTACCTGGTGCCGCGCAGTGCCGCACTCATGCCGCGGATCATCGATGTGCCGTAGCCGAGGATTTCCTCGTGCGGATCAAGGACGAGGCTGATCACGTTGGTGCGTCCGGTGCGCAACCGCTGCGCCGCGCGATCCGGCAGATAGCCGACATCTTCGGCCGCTTGGCGCACGCGGATGCGGGTTTCGAGCGCAATCTGGGGATCGTCGGAGAGCGCCCTCGACACGGTCGTGACCGCAAGCTCGGTCAGTTCGGCGACGGTCTTCAGCGTCGGTTTCTTCTGGGCTGTATCGCGGGGCAAGCGGTTCGCGTGCGGCCGCGCCGGGCGTCCCTGCTGCAGCGTATCCGGGTCGATGTCCTCACCCCGGTCATCCCGGTCGTCAAGCGGCATTCCTGTCTCCTCCAGCTCCCCTCCAGGCGCCCTGTTTGTATCGTTGCAAAACGCCGCAAATTCGGCAAGTGCAAATCAACTCTTCACCGTCGCAAACGGGAAATATCGCTTTTATCGTTTTATAACAGGGTGATACCGGATCTTTGACATCACTGAAATTCTGTCCGCTACGGGGTTGACACTTACATCAGTTATATCGTTATAAATCGATGTCCGGAGAGGAGCCCGGCTTTGAGGGAGATATTTCAATGACTATTCGTTTGATCGGCAAACTGGCCGCCGGTGCGGCTATGATTGCGCTGACCGCTGGCGCCGCAAAGGCAGCCGAACAGGTTGAAGTTCTGCACTGGTGGACGTCCGGCGGCGAAGCCGCGGCGCTCAACGTGCTCAAGGAAAACCTGGCCAAGCAGGGTATCGGCTGGAAAGACATGCCGGTTGCCGGTGGTGCCGGTTCTGCCGCGATGACGGCGCTGCGCGCCCGTGTGACCGCCGGCGATCCGCCGACCGCCGTCCAGCTGCTCGGCTTCGACCTGCGCGACTGGTCCGAGATGGGCGTTGCCGCCAATCTTGACGATCTCGCCGCCAAGGAAGGCTGGGACAAGGTCATTCCTGAAGCGCTGCAGGCGTTTTCCAAGTATGATGGCCACTGGGTTGCTGCCCCCGTCAACATTCACTCCACCAACTGGCTGTGGCTGAACAAGGCTGCCTTCGACAAGGCCGGCGGCAAGCAGCCGACGAATATGGACGAGCTGTTCACCATGCTCGACGCCTTCAAGGCGCAAGGCATCACCGCGCTCGCCCATGGCGGCGTTCCGTGGCAGGACGGCACCCTCTGGGAAGCCGTGGTTCTCTCCGTCGGCGGTCCTGATTTCTACAAGAAGGCCGTGCTCGACGCCGATCCGACGGCGCTGTCGGGTGATACGATGAAGAAGGTGTTCGACGATATGTCGAAGCTTCGCACCTATTTCGATCCCAACTTCTCCGGCCGCGAATGGAACCTCTCCACCGCGCTCGTCATCGAAGGCAAGGCCGGCGCTCAGGAAATGGGCGACTGGTCGAAGGGCGAATGGCTGCGCGCCAAGAAGACCCCCGGCACCGATTTTGTCTGCATGCGCTTCCCCGGCACACAGGGCTCCGTCCTGTTCAACGCTGACCAGTTCATGATGTTCGACGTGGGTGAAGAGCAGAAGGACGCACAGATGAAGATGGCATCCGCCGTCGAAGATCCCGCGTTCCAGATCGCCTTCAACACGGTCAAGGGTTCCGTGCCTGCCCGTACCGACGTCTCGGACGAAAAGTTCGACGATTGCGCCAAGAAGGGCATGAAGGATCTGGCGGAAGCCTCGTCCAAGGGCACGCTGATGGGCTCGCTTGCTCATGGTTATGCGCAGCCGGCCGCTGTCAAGGAAGCCATGCTTGACGTCATCACCCAGCATCTGAATGGCCAGCTGACCACGGATGCCGCGCTGAAGCGTCTGCCGGAAGCGGTTGCTGCCGCGAAGTAGTCAAAAAAACCCCGCCTCAAACCCCTCCCCACAAGGGGGAGGGACTTAACCCAGCCGCACTGTCTGGGCCCGATTTGGTCGGTGGGTGCCCACAGGTTTTCTCCCCCTTGTGGGGGAGATGGCCGGCAGGCCAGAGGGGGCTTTTTTGTTGGCGCACCTTCAAACGTCTCTATTCGCATCCGGAGATCCCCCATGACGACAATCGAACCGGCTCCGATGGTGACGCCGACCAGGCCGCGGCGGTCCATGGCCGATGGCTTGCGCAATGGCTTGCCGAAGCTCGTTCTGGCGCCGTCCTTTGCCATCATTCTGGTGTTCGTCTACGGCTTCATTCTGTGGACAGTCTATCTGTCGTTCACCACGTCGAAGATGATGCCGATCTACAAGTGGGGCGGGTTCGATGCCTATTACCGGCTCTGGTCGCAGCCCAACTGGTATGTGGCGATGCAGAACCTCGCCATATTCGGCGTGCTCTATATCGTGCTCTGCACCGCGATCGGGCTTTTCATCGCGATCCTGATGGATCAGCGCATCCGCGCCGAAGGCGTCCTTCGGCCGATCTTTCTCTATCCGATGGCGCTGTCCTTCGTCGTGACAGGCACGGCCTGGAAGTGGTTCCTCAACCCGGGCCTCGGGCTTGAGAACACAATGCACAATCTCGGCTGGGAAAGCTTCAAGTTCGACTGGCTGGTGAACCCCAAGATGGCGATCTACACCGTCGTCATCGCCGGCGTCTGGCAGGCCTCGGGCTTTATCATGGCGATGTTTCTGGCGGGTCTTCGCGGTATCGACGGCGAGATCGTCAAGGCCGCCCAGATCGATGGCGCGTCAACCGTGTCGATCTATCGCCGCATCATCATTCCCATGCTGAGTCCGGTCTTCCTGTCGGCCTTCATCGTGCTCGCTCATATGGCGATCAAGTCCTATGACCTTGTCATCGCGCTCACGGGCGGCGGGCCGGGCAATGCCACCGAACTTCCGTCCACCTTCATGTATTCCTACACGTTTACCCGCAACCAGATGAATGTGGGCTCGGCCAGCGCCGTAATGATGCTGATGGGCATTACCGCGATCATCGTCCCCTATCTCTATTCCGAGCTTCGGGAGAAGAACCATTGAGCGCGATCCCTGAAAATGTCAGCGCCGGCTCGGTCCGCACCGTCCGCTATTTCATCTATGGCGCACTGATCATCCTTGCCGCCGTCTATCTGCTGCCGCTCTATGTGATGCTCACCACGTCGCTGAAGTCTCTTGATGAAATCCGCGGCGGCGACATGCTGGCGCTGCCGTCAGATCCGTCGATCGCCGCATGGGTCAAGGCATGGGGCGAGGCCTGCATCGGCGTCTCCTGCGTCGGCATCAAGGGCTATTTCTGGAACTCGCTGAAGATGGTGGTTCCGGCTGTGGCCATCTCAACGCTGCTCGGCGCGCTCAATGGCTATGTTCTCACCAAGTGGCGCTTTCCCGGCCACAAGCTGGTGTTCGGCATGATGCTGTTTGCCTGCTTCATCCCGTTCCAGGCGGTGCTGATCCCGATGGCGCGTCTGCTGGGTGCGATGGGTATGTCGAATTCCACCGCCGGCCTCGTGTTCGTCCATGTGGTCTACGGCCTCGGCTTCACCACGCTGTTTTTCCGCAACTATTACGAGGCGTTTCCGGACGAGCTGGTCAAGGCTGCGATGATGGATGGCGCCGGCTTCTTCAAGATCTTCTGGCGCATTCTTCTGCCAAGCTCCGGCCCGATCATCGTCGTCACGGTCATCTACCAGTTCACCAATATCTGGAACGACTTCCTGTTCGGCGTCTCCTTCTCGTCGGGCGAGGCATCGCCGATGACGGTGGCGCTCAACAACCTCGTTTCGTCTTCCACCGGCGTCAAGGAATACAATGTCGACATGGCCGCCGCCGTGTTCGCGGCATTGCCGACGCTGTTCGTCTATGTCGTCGCCGGACGTTATTTCGTGCGTGGCCTGATGGCCGGCGCAGTCAAGGGTTGATCCAACATGAGCTTTCTCGAGATCAAGAATATCCGCAAGAAGATCGGCAATGTCGAGATCCTCAAGGGCATCGACATCGATCTGGAAAAGGGCGGCTTTCTCGTGCTGGTCGGCCCGTCCGGCTGCGGCAAGTCCACGCTGCTCAACGCCATTGCCGGCCTGCTGCCACCGACATCGGGTGACATCGTCATTGATGGCGAGGTGGTGACGGACCTGCATCCGTCCAAGCGCGACATCGCCATGGTGTTCCAGTCCTACGCGCTCTATCCGAACATGACGGTGGAGGAGAACATCGCGTTTGCGCTGGAGATGCGCGGCATCGACAAGGCGGAGCGGGAAACGGCCGTCGCAAGCGTGGCAAAGACCCTGCAGATCGAGCATCTTCTGAAGCGCCGCCCGAGCCAGCTTTCCGGCGGCCAGCGTCAGCGCGTCGCCATGGGCCGGGCGCTGGTGCGCAAGCCGCGCGTGTTCCTGTTCGACGAACCGCTCTCCAACCTCGATGCAAAGCTGCGCGTCGAGGTGCGGGCCGAGATCAAGGCGCTGCACCAGAACACCAACGCCACGATCGTCTATGTCACCCACGACCAGATCGAGGCGATGACGCTTGCGACCAAGATCGTCGTCCTGAAGGAAGGCATCGTGCAGCAGGTCGGAACGCCTGCCGAAATCTACAATCTGCCGGCCAACCTGTTCGTTGCCGATTTCATGGGCTCGCCCGCGATGAACATGTTGAAGGGCAAGGTCGTCGCTGGCGGCGTCGCCCTGTTCGGCGGTTCGACGACGGTTGCCGTGCCGCCAACAGTGACGTCTGCTTTGCCCGCGGGCAAGGATGTCATTCTCGGCCTGCGCCCCGAAGCGATCACAGATTCCGGCCTTGCCGATCCGACGGCACATGCGATTGCCTTCGTTGATGCGCAGGTAACGATGGTCGAGCCGACCGGCTCCGACACGTTCGTGACCGGTCGGATGGACGGGGTGAATTTCACGGGACGCGCTCGCGCCGAAGTACCGGTCACGCTTGGCCAGACATTCCGCTTCGCCTTCAATCTCGACAAGGCCGTCGTGTTTGATCCGGAAAGCGGCAACCGCATCGGCTAAGTCCATGATCGGGCCAGAAAATTGACTTGACAAAAGACAATTTTCCTATCCCGAATCCGGTCGTTACGGGGCAATAGGGAACTATTCCTGTCCGCCCCGTGTTTCCCTTGTGACTGAAACAAGGGAGAGATGCCATGTCGCTGACCCGCGATTTCACGCCCTACGATTCGCGCCGGACCGCTTCCGGCCACGTCTCGTCCGGCGCGCCCGTGCGCCGATCCTTCCCCAAATCCTGGGGTGCCGAACATGTCGGCGAAAACAGCGTTCTGTTCCGCCTCTGGGCGCCGGACATCGAGCGCCTGCGCCTCCGCATCGCCGGCCGCAACCGCGAAATGCTGCCGGCCGGGCAGGGCTGGTTCACGCTGACCGTCGAAGGCGTCGAGCCCGGCACGCCCTACCAGTTCGTCATGCCCGACGGTAAAGCGTTCGCCGATCCCGCATCGCGAGCGCAGGACGGTGGCGTCGATGGCCACTCGATGATCGTCGATCCGGCCTTCTACCGCTGGAACATGCCGGCCTGGAAGGGGCATGCCTGGGAAGAGGCTGTGATTTACGAGATGCATATCGGCACCTTCACGGCCGAGGGTACGTTTCGCGCCGCAGCGTCTCGTCTCGCCGATCTTGCCGATCTCGGCTTCACTGTCATTCAGCTGATGCCGGTCAGCGAATTTCCGGGCGATCGCGGCTGGGGCTATGACAGCGCGCTTCCCTATGCCCCGCACCACGCCTACGGTTCGCCTGATGACATGAAGGCTTTCGTCGATGCCGCCCACCGGGTCGGCCTGTCGGTCATGCTGGATGTCGTCTACAACCACTTCGGCCCGGCTGGAAACCTGATCGTCTCGAACATCCCGTCTTTCTTCGATCCGCAGTTTATCACGCCGTGGGGTCCGTCGATCAACTTTGCCCAACCAGCCGTGCGTGCTTTCTTCATCGAAAACGCGCTCTACTGGCTGGAAGAGTTCAATCTCGATGGCCTTCGCATCGATGCGGTGGACGAGATCCTGGATGAAACGTCAGAGAAGCACATTCTCGTCGAACTTGCAGAGCGCGTTCATTCCGAAACGACGGGTCGGCGGCGCCATCTCGTGATGGAGGACCATCGCGCCATCCTGCGCAACCCGGAGCGTGGCGGGACGCCGGATGCGTTTGTGGCCGGATGGAACAACGACGCCTACCACGCCGCACATGTGATCGCGACAGGCGAGGCCGTGGGCCATGCCGCACCTTTTGCCGCGCAGCCGGTCGCCAAGCTCGCCGCTTGCCTCGCGCATGGCGGCATGCCGTCGCAGGACGATGACGAGCAAGATGCGAGGTCAGACGCGGACGCGGGCGGATCTTCGCCGCTTACCTCGTATATCCACTTCCTGCAGAACCACGATCATGTGGGCAATCGCGCCCATGGGGAACGATTGATCTCCCTGTCGGAGCCGGGGCTTCTCGACGTCATGACGTCAATGCTGCTTCTGTCGCCGCAGGTGCCGATGATGTTCATGGGCGAGGAATATGGGGAAGTGCAGCCGTTCGCGTTCTTTGCCGAATACGAGGGCGACATCGCCATGACCACCTGGGCCAACCGGTTGATTGAGGCGGAAAAATTCGGCGGCCTGCCGGAAGGCGTCACAGAACCTTGGCAGTTGGACAATCCGAACGCGCCGGAAGCGTTCGAGAAATCGAAACTGCGCTGGGAGCGTCGCGACACGGCGGAGGGCTCTGTCGCCTACGGGAAGATCCGGGATCTGATCGGAAAGCGGCGCGAGCACGTGGTCCCGGGGCTTTCCGGCATGCCTCACAGCGTCGGTCGCGTTCTTGCCTCCGCGCCGGAGACGATTGCAATCGACTGGCAGCTGTCGGATCGTCTCGTGCAACTGCGTGCCAATCTGAGCGCGTCTGAGGTCGAAGCACCTGGCATTTCCGGGTTTGTGATCCACCGGGTGCCGGAAACCGTCGTTGCCGATGGAACTGGGCCGCTCGTCATGCCGGCAACGTCGCTGCTTGCCGCGATTTCGCGGCACTGAATATTCGAATATTCATCGGAAAGGTGACGGCCGCATCACCAAGTCCTTGGCCAGTGTTCCAAAAGCCGCTAGAACTCATGGCGTTGCTTTCAAAGCCAAGGGACGGGGCTAAGAATGGATCACCAGCGCGGCGGCTCTGCTGCCTGCCAACCTTCCCGCGCAACGGTCGTGCGGGATGGCTAGGTTTGCGCGGCTCTTCCCGACGGCACCGATCGGGGCTTATCTGATCGCGCTCGTCGTGGGCGTGGCTTTACCGCTGCTTGTCTTCGGCGCCTTTCTCATGCTGCAGCTGGAAGAGCACGAACGGGACATGCTCTCCTCGAATACGGCAGAAGACGCCCAGATGATCGCTCGTGCGGTCGACCGCGAGCTGCAGGACATGGCAACGACGCTGCGCCTGCTGGTCAGTTCTCCCGAGCTGGAGTCCGGTGACCTTCGCGCCTTCCACGAGCGGACCCGGTCGAGCCTGCGTTCCACCAAGCTTTTCGTGATCGTCGCAGACCGGGACGGACAGCTTCGGCTGAATACCCGCGTCCCCTTCGATACGCCGCTCGGCAAGACCGCCAACATGCCAGCGCTCGAATCCATGCTGCGCAGCGGCTTGACGGAAGCCTCCAGCATGTTTCGCGGCACGACCAGCGGAAAGTGGGTCTTCAACGTCGCGATGCCGCTGTCTGAGAAGACAAACGCCTCGGGCGCTGCGATGATCATCACGCAGAATGCCGAGGATCTGCAAAAGCTACTGTCCGTCGATGGCCTGCCGGATGGCTGGTCTGCCGCGGTCCTCGATGGCAGCGGTCAGGTCGTCACCTCGGTCGGTGCCGCAAAGATGGCGGAGGGCGCCAGGTTTCCCAGCGAAACTCTGCGGCTGATGACCGGTTTTCGCGGCACGATCGAAGATGTCGATGGTGCGGGCAAACAGATGTACGGCTATGCGCAGATTACCGGCTGGGCCTGGAAGACCGTCGTCTGGGGGCCGATCGCGTCCGCGCAGGAAAACATTATCTCCACCTGGCGGCAGCTCGTTGCGGGCGGCATCGTCTTTCTCGCCATAGCCATGGTCGTCGCCTACCTCGTCGCCTGGCAGCTGCGGATCCCGATTAGGCAGATCGCCGACATGGCTGAACGGATCGGCAAGGGCGAAATCGTCTCGCCGGTGGAGACCAAGATCACCGAGGCGAACCAGATCGCCGTCGCGCTTTCGAACGCCTCGTTCGACCGGAGCCAGGCGGAAGACCGTATTCATCTCATCCTGCACGAGCTGGTTCACCGGACAAAGAACATCCTCACGCTTGTCCAGGCTATGATGCGCCAGCTGGCACGCAAGGATACGCCGATGGACGAGTTCCAGAGGGCAATCAGCACCCGCCTCCAGGGGCTGGGGAAATCGATCGAGGCTCTCGCCGAAGAGCAATGGGGCGGTGTTCCGATGCAGCGGGTCGTCGAGATCCACATGAGCACGTTTGCGGAAGCGGCGGACCGCGTCCAGATCCAGGGCGAGGATTTCGTGCTGAAGGCGGGTGCAGTTCAGAATCTCGGCTTGGTGCTGCATGAACTCGCCACCAATTCCGTCAAATACGGCGCATTGTCTGTACCCCATGGTACGGTACGGATCTCATGGAGCGATATCGCCGAGGAGACGGTCTCGGATGGAGACGGCGAGAGCCGTGGTGTGAACCTGCTTCTGGTCTGGGAAGAAAGCGGCGGCCCGACGGTAAAGCCGCCCACCCGCACCGGGTTCGGCACGACCATCATCAAGCGCCACGCGACCGCTGCATTCAGCGGCACTGTCGATATTGATTTCCGGCCCGGCGGCCTGGTCTGGCGGATGACGGTACCGCGTGCCAACCTGGAGCGCCCGGACGCTTCGGAAGGCTTGCGCGACGTTCCTCTTTAAGTTCTCTGGGTGTTTCAATGCCTGGGAACGAAGCGATATCCATCTCAGTTTAGCGGTTATGGATACGTTAGTCAGCACCATTGAAATTGACGTCGAGTCTCTCAAGACGATCGGCCTCACCTATGTCAACGATACCGAACCCGGCATTCGGCGGGAACGACGCGGCAAGGGGTTCAGTTATCGGTTGCCGGATGGTGGCTTGCTGGTTGAGGATGACCACCATACCCGCATCTCCGCACTCGGCCTGCCCCCAGCCTACGAAAACGTCTGGATCTGCCTTGATGCCAGCGGCCATCTCCAGGCAACCGGCTATGACAGCCGCGGCCGCAAGCAGTATCGCTATCACACGGACTGGCAGAATTTCCGCAGCGAGCGCAAGTTCGACCAGCTTGCCCAGTTTGGCGAGGCCTTGCCGCGCATCCGGTCCAGAGCTGCCCGCGATCTGTCGCATGGTCTCGACAAGTCCGAGGCGGTGATCGCCGCACTTGTGGCGCTGATGGACATGACGCATCTGAGGGTCGGCAACCGCGCCTATGCCAAGGAAAACCGCACCTACGGCGCAACGACGCTTCTGAAGCGGCACATGGTTTTGTCCGGCGACGGTATCCTTTTGAAATTCACCGCCAAGGGTGGCAAGCGGGTGCAGCACACGCTGAAACATCCGCGTCTGCAACGTATCCTGGAAGACGTCGCCGACCTCCCGGGACGCCAGCTGTTTTCGTTTCCCGATGAACACGGTACGCCGCGACCGATCGATTCTGGCCGGCTTAACGCGTATCTTGCCAAGGCCGCCGGTTTTCCGGTCACGGCAAAGACGTTCCGCACCTGGGGCGGAAGCCTCGCAGCCTTCATGTCAGCCTGGAATACAATGGCTGAGGACGGCCACCGTCCCAAGATCAAGGCATTGTGCAACGCAGCTTCTGAAGCGCTGCACAACACGCCAGCCGTCTGCCGCACCAGCTATATCCATCCGCAGATCCTGAGCCTTGCCGAGGATGTCTCGCCGCTCGAAAAGATCATGAACGCGAAGACCCTGCCGACGGACGGCCGCCGTGGTCTGCGCATGAACGAGCGCCGGCTTCTGGCATTCCTGAAGCAGGAACAGACCTGACCGGACCGGTTCTCGCTCCATCAGCCAGCGTATGATCTCATGGCACGCAGACAAGAGAAAGCCCGCACCGACCATGGCGGAGCGGGCTTTCGTTACCAGTCATTCTGCAATCAAGCGGCCTGTCTGTTGTGACGGCCCTCGTTGACTTCCTCGACGATCTTGTCGACGAACTGCTGCAGGTCGTCGGGTGACCGCGATGTGATGATGCCGTTATCGCAGACCACGGCTTCGTCCTGCCAGGACGCGCCTGCATTGCGAACGTCGGTCCGGATCGACGGGTAGGATGTCGCCTTGCGGCCACGCAGGGCATCCGCCTCGATCAGCAGCCATGGACCATGGCAGATGGCAGCAACAGGCTTGCCGCTCGCCACAAAATCTCGCACGACGCTGATCGCCGTTTCATCCTTGCGCAGCACATCGGGATTGATCTGTCCGCCGGGCAGAACCAGCGCATCGAAATCGCTTGCCTTGACGTCCTTCGCTTCAAGGTCGACCGCGACAGAGTCACCCCAGTCGGTCTCGTCCCAGCTTCTGATCTCTCCAGACTTGATCGAAGCGATCTTCACGTCGGCACCACGTTTGCGCAGTTCATCGAGCGGAAACCGGAGCTCCGAGCGCTCGTAGCCGTCGGTTGCAAGAATCAGGATGGAAGCGGACTTCATGTCAGCCATGTTTCACTCCTTTTTATTGTCATGGACTGTTGTCGTGGGCCGGCCCGGTTAAAGGCGGCCAGTCGAGAGATCCCTGCCATTGATAGACGCGGGGACACTGATCTCCTCTCGCGCTGTTCTGGGAAGCGGCAGTACGACGGCATCGGGCACAAGGACCATAAGCTCTTGCGGGCTTTTGGCCGCAAGATGCTTTGGATGGCCGAAGCTGCGATGCGAAAGGAACCGGTTCTTCAGCATTGTCAGAACGTGATGCATGATGGATCTCCCGTCGTGAACACAAGGTTTTTCGCCCGGTCACTGGATGTCCAACCCGACCGGTGTCATTTCGTTCCAGATCTTACACGATGTAATAGTACGTTACTGAACGACTCGAACGCGCCAAGCTCACAGGAAGTCTCGCCGATAAAAAGTTGGCGTCAGCGAAGAGGCCAGCCACAGTCATGTGTCGCTGGTGTCAGTCAATGGGATGACCGGTCGATCGCTAGATCGGAACGACCATCATGTAACAGGCCGCGATGACCATCACGAAACCTGCAGCCTCGATCCATTCCTTGACCATGATTGCCTCCCGCCACACTCCTAAAGCCTATCAACTGCGATACGGAATCATGGTTCCACGAAATGGCCACAAATGCGGCGACACAGCCTTATTCATAAAATTTGATTAACTCTTGTCGGCTTCTGCCCGTGCACGTGCCGCTTCCAGCACCGAGCGCACTTCGCGGGCCATGGCGTTTTCGATCGCGAAGGTACCATCGGGGGAGAAACCAGGATCTTCCTCGTTGTCCTTGAATGTAGCGTCGTCACGCAGCCGCTGCACGAAACGGGTGGTCGTCAGCTCGCCGCCAATCATTGCAGCGATCAAATCGATCATCAGTTCGCGATGCGCGTTCAGCCGGCCTTCGAGCTCTTCCGGGGGCATGGTCGTCATGGTCTTCTCCCTGTTGTTATGGGTACCAACAGAGAGATAGAGGAGGCGGCCCATCCGGAAACGCGTGCCGCCCTAAAAATTTCGCGGGCAACTTGCGAAACCTCCTAAATTACAGGGCCTCTGGAACGAATTGCAGCCTCGCACCTTCTATAGGCGAAAGTTTCAATTGGTATGACCAGCGGGGAAATATGGATACGAAATCGAGCCACTTTGTCGTTCACCCGGGTTCCTGGCTGCAGCTGGGCGCAAATTACGACGGCGATGGCGTCAACTTCGCGATTTTCTCGGCGCATGCCGAGCGCGTCGAACTTTGCCTGTACGACCCGAGCGGCAAGGTGGAAATCGCCCGCCTCGAACTGCCGGAATACACCCACGAGATCTGGCACGGCTATATCCCCGGCCTGAAGCCCGGCGCCCTCTACGGCTACCGCGTCCATGGCCCCTATGACCCGGAAAACGGCCATCGCTTCAACCCCAACAAGCTGCTGATCGACCCCTATGCACGCGAACTGTTCGGCGACGTTGAGTGGAACGAGGCACATTTTGCCTATGATCTCCTTGCCGAAGACAAGGACCTGACCTTCGACGAACGCGACAGCGGTCCCTACACGCCGAAGGGCGTTGTCATCGACCCGAATTTCGACTGGCACGACAACAACCGTCCGAAGATCAGCTGGCCACAGACAGTCCTCTACGAAACGCATGTGAAGGGCTTCACCCAGCTCAATCCCGGCGTTCCGATCGATCTGCGCGGCACGTATGAAGGCATGGGCCACAAGGCGACCGTCGATTACATCAAGAACCTCGGCATCACCTCGGTGGAGCTGCTGCCGGTCCACTCCTTCCCGGACGATCAGCACCTGCTCGATCGTGGCCTGAAGAATTTCTGGGGCTACAACACCCTCAACTTCTTCTCGCCCGCCTCGCGCTACTTCGGACCGAAGGGCATCCAGGGTTTCCGCGAGATGGTGCGGAACTTCCACGATGCCGGCGTCGAGGTCATTCTCGACGTGGTCTACAACCACACCGCCGAAGGCAACGAGCTTGGACCGACCCTGTCGTTCAAGGGCATCGACAACTTTTCCTACTACCGCACCATGCCGGACCAGCATCGTTACTACATCAACGACACCGGCACCGGTAACACCGTCAACACTTCGCATCCGCGCGTACTGCAGATGGTCACCGACTCCCTGCGCTACTGGGCCGAAGCGATGCATATCGACGGCTTCCGCTTCGATCTTGGCACCATTCTCGGTCGCGAGCCGGAAGGCTTCAACGAGCGCGGTGGCTTCTTCGATGCCATCACGCAGGATCCGGTCCTTTCCAAGGTCAAGCTGATCGGCGAGCCCTGGGATATCGGTCCGGGCGGCTACCAGGTCGGCGGCTTTCCGCCAGGCTGGGCCGAATGGAACGACAAGTACCGCGATACGGTGCGCGAATACTGGAAGGGCGACAACGTCTCGACGGACTTTGCGGCGCGCCTTCTCGGTTCCGGCGATCTCTACGATCAGCGCGGTCGTCGTCCCTGGGCATCGGTCAACTTCATCACCGCCCATGACGGCTTCACCTTGAACGACATGGTTTCGTACAACGAGAAGCACAACGACGAGAACGGCGAGGACAATAACGACGGCCATAACGACAACCGTAGCTACAATTACGGTGAGGAAGGCCCGACGGAAGACGAGGGCATCAACGCGGTGCGTGAGCGCCAGAAGCGCAACTTCCTCGCCACGCTCATGTTCTCGCACGGCACGCCGATGCTGCTGGCCGGTGACGAGTTCGGTCGCAGCCAGCTCGGCAACAACAACGGCTACTGCCAGGACAGCGAGATCTCCTGGGTCGCCTGGGAAAACCTGCCGGAAAGCAATGAGCAGCTGCGCGAGTTTACCCGCCAGATCATCAAGCTCCGTCATGAACAGCCGCTGCTGCGCCGCGAGAACTGGCGCGATGGCATGGACATCAAGTGGTTCAATGCCGGCGGTGGTTTCCAGACGTCCGAACAGTGGGACGAAGGCTCGACGATCGGTCTCTATATTGGCCGGGGCGACCTGAAGGAAGAAGAAGGCATCTGGCACGACGTGCTGCTGCTGTTCAACCCGTTCGAAGGCAACGTGCCGTTCCAGATCCCGCAGTTCGGCGAAGGTGGCTGGGTGCTGGAGATGACCACGTCGGATTATTCCAAGAAGGGTCTCGTGATCACCAAGGAACGGGACTTCGAACTCGAAGGCCGCAGCCTGGCACTGTTCCGCCGTCCGTGATGGCAGCCTGAATACTCCGATCTCCAAGCCCCGCCGGTCTCCGGCGGGGTTTTTCGTTTGGGTGGTATGCCCCAAGGGCAGAACTCACCAGCCTTCAGCCGAACTCATTCGATGACAGCTTTTCCTCATGCTATGTCCTTGTTCACACCACGATGCAGGGAAGGGAAGCACAGTATGTCGGCAGAAAAGGTAGCGATCGTCACAGCGGGCGGAAGCGGTATGGGAGCGGCGTCTGCGAAGAAGCTCGCGGCCGATGGGTTCAAGGTAGCGATCCTATCCTCTTCAGGTAAGGGCGAGGCCTTGGCGCAGGAACTCGGGGGGCTCGGCATCACCGGCTCCAACCAGTCGAACGACGATCTGAAGCGGCTCGTTGATGCGACTATGGAGACATGGGGACGGATCGACGTGCTGGTCAACAGCGCCGGCCATGGACCGCGTGCACAGATCGTCGAGATCACCGACGACCAGTGGCATACCGGCCTCGATGTCTATCTGCTCAACGTCATCCGTCCGGTGCGGCTGGTGGCGCCGATCATGCAGGCTCAGAAATCGGGCTCTATCGTCAATATCTCGACCGCCTGGGCCTTCGAGCCGTCCGCGATGTTCCCGACATCGGCGGTGTTTCGCGCCGGGCTCGCCGCTTATACGAAAATCTTTGCAGATACCTACGCGGCCGACAATGTGCGCATCAACAACGTTTTGCCCGGATGGATCAACAGCCTGCCGGCAACCGATGATCGGCGCGACAGCGTGCCGATGAAGCGCTACGGCACAAGCAAGGAAATCGCCGCAACCGTGGCATTCCTGGCATCCGAAGGTGCCGGGTACATCACCGGGCAGAACCTGAAGGTGGACGGTGGTTTGACGCGGTCGGTCTGAGACCTGCGGTTTTCGTTAGCCGAATGCTGTGTGCGCCGTGCGCCGTGTTCGTCAAGGAATCAAACGACGCAGGTGCCGATCACGGCACCTGCCGGATCAGTAGCTCGCTCGTCGGTCCGCGGAGGAGTTGCCGGCCTTGCGCACCAGGTTGGTGTAGACGGTGGCGTATTGCTGGGCGCTGCGCTCCCAGGAGAATTTCGCCTTCATCGCCTGGTTCTGCAGCCGGGCCCACATTTTCGGTTCCTGGTAGGCGTGCATGGCCCGGCGCAGCGCGAGACGCAGTCCGTCGGTCGTCACAGGGTGGAACTGGAAGCCGGTCGCAACCCGTGCCGACATCGCTGCATCATTGGCATCGATGATGGTTTCCGACAGCCCGCCGGTGCGCGAGACGACGGGCACGGTGCCGTAGCGAAGCGCGTAGAGTTGCGTCAGGCCGCACGGCTCGAACCGCGATGGCTGCACGATCGCGTCCGAACCGGCATGGATGAGATGCGCGGTCGGTTCGTCGTAGCCGATGTGGACGGCCATCTTGCCGGGATAGCGCGCAGCCGTATCCAGCAGCGCCTGTTCGATATCCTTGTCGCCCTGGCCGAACACGATGATACGACCGCCATTGTGGATGACCTCGTCCGCCGTATCGGCGAACATGTCGAAACCCTTCTGCCAGGTGAGGCGGCTGACGGCGGAAAAGATCGGTCCGTTGCCTTCAGGGTCGAGCCCGAACTTTTCCATCAATACGGTCTTGTTGTCGCGCTTGCGCTTCAGCGAGGAGACATCGTAATTGCGCGGAATATGCGGATCCGTTGCCGGGTCCCAGATGTCGAGGTCTGTGCCGTTGACGATGCCGCGCAACACGGTCACGCGCTCGTTCAGGACACCGTCAAGGCCCATGCCGAAACGCGGCGTGAGGATCTCCCGGGCATAGGTGGGGCTGACCGTGGTGATGGCGTCGGCGGTCAGAAGGCCGCCCTTCAGGTAGCTGATGCCCCCGAAATATTCGATCCCGTTGATTGAAAACAGCGAGCTGGGAAGGCCGATCGCGGGAAGGATGTCTGCGGAATACTGGCCCTGGAACGCGATATTGTGGATGGTGATCACGCTCGGAATGGCGCAGCCCATTTCGCGCATGTAGACCGACGTCATCGCCGATTGCCAGTCATGGGTATGAACGACATCGGGTACGAAACCCGGGAGAAGCCCACCGGCGATTTCCGCCGCAGCCTTCGACAGAGCTGCGAAGCGCCGCCAGTTGTCGTGGTGGTCGTTGCCATGCTCGTCGACATAAGGTCCGCCAAGCCGGTCATAGAGTTCCGGCGCGTCGAGCACGAACAGGTTCAGGCCTTCGATTTTCACATGCAGCAGCGACGCGCGGGTACCGAGCAGGTCGTCGAACAGAGCAAGCGGCGTCACGCCGGAGCTTATCTGGGCCATCACTTTCGGATAACCCGGAATGAGCGTTATGGTATCGATCCCGAGGGCAGCAAGCGCCTTCGGCAGGGATCCTGTCACATCGGCCAATCCGCCGGTCTTGACCAGCGGGAAGATTTCCGAGGTGACCGACAATACTTTCATCGCGAAATTTTCCCCACTGCGTCCCCCAAGGCTCCGCTGCGTGCTACGCCCGGGAACGGCGTCCGACGAGTGCGAACGGTCAGTACTCTGACTGGCAACCGGGTCATCAACTGATGCTATTTCGATGGGGCCATCCAAGGGGCCGTACGCGTCCATCATGCCAACTCCCACCCTTGTCCATGCCATTTCACATCAGTGCCGGAGGGGAGACCTGTGTCAGCGACCGCCGAAATGGGAAAACCAGTCAGAGAAATACACGAATACGCAAAAGCCATTGCCGTCTTTCAGATGTAATGATTACCCCGCGGCAGAGACTGCCGCGGCCCGTCATGTCCGCTCTTGTCTGCGTGACCCGGCTGGCGTCAAAGGCCAGCCCGGCCTATCGGGACCGCTTCTTGGCAGGCTGTTTGCCCGCGGGAACCGGGGCCGGAGAAACCGGCACGGACTTCTTTTCGCTTGAGGCCTCGGAGGCGAGCGCTTTTTTCGATTTTTCGGACCCCGCCGCCGCTGACTTGGCAGGCTTAGCTGCTTTGGCGGTGGAATCCTTGGCATTTGCGGTGGGCAGTTTCGGCGCGGATGCTGCAGGCTGTTCGTGGGCGGCCGGTGCCGACGCAGTCGGCTTCAACGTCGCAAACTCCAGTTTTGCGCGCTCCCAGTGCTCCGTATCTTTGCCTGAAGGATACCCCTCTTCCTCCCAGAGCGCATACGCGCGGTGCTTGATCCAGTCTTGTTCGGAATCAGCCATCTTTGTCTCCATTCACCCAAAAGCCGAAACGACCTTGTTGGGAATAAGTTCCATGGATTTCACGACAGAAATTCGATTGATTCAAATCGTGTTGGCACAAACAACCGACCGGACGGAACTATTCGAGGAGTTACGCGTTCGAGACCGCCGGGAGGAGACGCTGCAATGCAAAACTACTGCGATATTGTTCCAGACGCAACGGGCTGGGTCTATGTAATTGACGGGGTACATTCAACTTCGTACTTCCATACAGTGGAACTTGCCGTGGAGGCGGCGAAGGTCCAACTGCTGCGGCGTGGACGATTCCATGCCGGAGTTTTCCGCAGGCTTGGTGTGGATGGAAAGATGGCTCCGATCGAAATGCTGCCGAAATCCGGCATTCCGAAAGCCGCTTACCATAGCTGATTGACACCATTTTCTAGCTGCCACGTCATCCATACGTCTTCGCAATCCTGTGGGACTGCGGAGCGTTTTTGTTTTGGCGATAGTCCGGGCGCCGATGTCGCTGATCGCAACTCAATCCAAAAAAGTCCGGCATGTGCCGGACGTTTTCGTTTTTCTGGCGTCACGTTCGCGAAGAAACGCCCGATCTGGTGACCGGGCGTCTGTCGCTGTGGCGATCAGGCTGCCTTCTTGGCAGCGGCGTTGACGGTGGACTGTGCCAGTGCAGACAGCGCTTCGTCGGTCTTGCTTTCTTCGGCAAGCGTCTCGTCGAGAAGCTTTGCCACGTCCTTCAGGCCGAGTTCGGTCGCCCATGTGCGCAGCGTGCCGTAACGGCTGATCTCATAGTGTTCGACTGCCTGTGCAGCGGCCAGAAGGCCGGCGTCGAGAGCCGATGTGCCCTTGAATTCTTCGAGGATTTCCTCGCCTTCGGACAGGATGCCTTCGATCGCGTCGCAGGTCTTGCCCTGAGCGCGCTTGCCGATCAGTTCGAAAACCTGCTTCAGGCGTTCGATCTGGCCTTCGGTCTCTTCCTTATGGGTCTCGAAAGCGGCCTTCAGCTTCGGATCCTGGGCACCGCGGGCCATTTTCGGCAGCGCTTTCACGATCTGGCGCTCGGCGTAGTAGATGTCCTTCAGCGTTTCGTAGAACAGGTCTTCGAGGGTTTTGTCTTTAGCCATGGTGGATCTCCTTGAGAGTCGAATTCGCACCCAATGAACCAAAGCAGAAGCTGAAAGTTCCTCACATATTTGTGAAAAAGGTCGAGATGGGGCGACAGCTTGCGGTTGGTCCGCAGATCAGATGGTCGCGCATGCGCCGGCGGGCGCTCATCTCGAGGTCAGGCGGTCAGCTGCCTTTACCGTCGAGCTTTTCGGACAATTCCTTCTGAAGCTGCAGGGCAAGACCGAGCAGGCGATCGGGCACGTCTTCCTTCTCGATCTCCGCCAACAGAACGGAAACCTTGCGGTTGACGCTGCGTCCGAAACTCGCGTCTTTTTCTTCCACCGGCTTGCTCTGCTTCTTCATTCCGACCTCTGACGTCACCGCCACCGAAAACACCCTCTGCCGGACGCGTTCGCCCGCATTCCCTAAGCCCTTTAGAAACCTCTTATACCAATAAGATTAATTTCGGATATCCCGAAAAAGTCACAGCGAAGAACGAAAAAGGGCGACCTCCTATTCGGAGGCCGCCCACTTTGTTCCAATGGTCCGGGTCGGTATCAGTTCTTCGGCGGCTCCGGGGTGCCGGCCGGAATGGACGTTATTGTTGCGGCGACCGGATCGCTCGCCGGAAACGTATCTTCCAGGCCCTCGTCGAGCTGCTGTTCGAGGTCAGCGTCGCTGCCCTTTTCGCGCGCCGACTGCTCAGCCTTCTTGGCCTTCCACTCGTCGCTCTGTGCGCTGTTCTGGTCGTTGTCGTTGGTTTTGTCGGTAAAGCTCATGACATTCCCTCCTTGGTGTTGCCGATGATGCGGAAAAAACGGCTTGCTGCTTCAGTTTGTTCCGGCAGGCCGGCAAGAGCCCCATATTTTCAAGGTGATCTGCCGGCAATCTCCGGGTGGGGTTGAGAGGGCGGAACCAAAATGAAGGGGCACGCGTTTGCAGAAGTCAATCCGGCCGTCGAGACTTGGGAGAGGTAGGCAACGGTGTCTGAATCACAGTTGAATGGCGATCCTGCGCGGGCAGATATCGTGAAGCTTATACCGGCGCTTCGTGCCTTCGCGCGTACGTTCTGCCGCAATACGACGGATGCCGACGATCTCGTGCAGGAAACGCTGATGAAGGCGCTGGCCAACCTCGACAAGTTCGAGCGCGGCACGCGGCTGAAGTCCTGGCTCTTCACCATCATGCGCAACACGTTCTATACCCGATCCAAGATTTTAGGCCGCGAGGCTCCAGGGCTCGAAGAAAACGTGTCGGGCGATACGCCGATAGCTGCTTCGCAGGAAATGGCAATCAGGGCGAAGGAAGTTCGCGACGCTCTCGTAAAGCTGCCTCCCCATTACCGCGAGGTATTAACGCTGGTTGCAATCCTCGGCGAGAGCTACGAGGCAACGGCCGAAATCTGCGGCTGCGCTGTTGGAACGGTCAAGAGCCGTCTCAATCGCGCACGGCACCAGATCCTTCAGGAACTGGGGGAGGAAGCAAGATAACCCCGCTCGTCATCCAAACGCGGCTGCCCGAAGAGGCAGCCATCAATGCTCAGGAGCGCAAGGACATGAAGTTCGTACTGATCGCGACCGCGATCATGATAGCCACGGTCGCTCCGGTCTTCGCATTTATCTAGCCAGAAACGTCAAGGCGCCGAAGCGCCTACGCCGGATCCTCGTCGAGTTCGGGATAGTGGCGAAAGATACCGCTCTCGTTGAAAGCGATGCGGCGCTCCGATTTGAGATAGGCAGAGATCCTCGGCCTTTTCCCGACGGCGTCCCGAAGTCTGGCCACATTCGGATACCGGCTGTCCAGCGATGCCATCGCCCGCGGGAAAGCGTAGGTCAACCCTTCGGCGATATGGAAGAGCGACAGGTCCACATAGGTGATCGCGCCGCCGACAGCCCAGCCTTCGCCGGTCGGGTTTGATCCGATCACGCCGTCGAAATAACCGAGAAACTTTGGCACCCGCTGCGCAAGAAACGCCTTTGTGCGCGCCTTGGCCTCCGGCTTCTGATCCTCGTAATAGTCCCCGGTGCTGATCGGATGGTGGGTGTCGTGAACCTCGGCCACGAAGTCGGTGATCGTCAGCTGCAGACCCTGCGCAAAAACACGCAACCGTTCGTCATCGGGAGCAAGCCCGAGCTTCGGGCCGAGATAGTGCAGGATGTTGGCGACATGCGAGACGACGATCTCGCCGTCTCTCAGAAACGGCGGAGCGAATGGCAGGTCGGGATAGGCTTGGCTGCCCTTCAGGTAATTCATCATCTTTTCGGACCCGTCCGTGGTTCTCGCCACGTCGAGATAGTCCGCACCGGCGTCTTCCAGCGCCAGTCTGACGAATTCGCCGCGACCCTGCAGGCCGTCCCTGTAGTAGAGTTCATATGCCATGGCTGTGCTTGCAATCCCTGTTTGAGTGGGTCGCCGTCGATCGCTGCGGCGTTCTCTTTCCGAACGAGCAGAGCGCCCGTTTGTTCTCGCACTTCTGCACGGCTGGCATTCCGTATCGTATCTTGAACATCTCCGGAGAGCGCTAGATTACCACGCGACACCGGCTGAATGTCCGGCTTGCCACCTATAATGCCCGTCTTCAGTTCGGAACGGAAACCACCATGGCTCTCAAGATCACCGCCATCATCTTCACCCTGCTCGGGCTCGCTCTCGCCATCGGCGGCGGACAGCTCGTCATGCTGGGGGGTAGTGTTTATTATCTCATCTGCGGCCTTGCCTTTGTGCTGACCGCCATTCTGCTTTTCCTTAAGAAACGCGCGGCACTGCATGTCTATGCCGGTATTGTCATCGTTTCGCTCGTCTGGGCGCTTTGGGAAGTCGGTTTCGACTGGTGGCAGCTCGGCCCGCGCGGCGGTCTCATCATCGTCCTCGGCTTCTGGCTGCTGACACCGTGGATCCGCAAGCCGCTCGGCTTTCTCAGCCCATCCGGCATGCAATACAGCGCCAGTGCCGTACCGCTGGCCATCGCCTCGGTCATTGCCGTGGTCGTCGCCGTCGCCTCGATGTTCTTCGACCCCTACGACCAGAGCGGCGAGCTGCCGGACCAGTCGGTCGCAGCCGCCCCAAAGCTCGGTGGTGATGTGCCTGACGGCGAATGGCACCAGTATGGCCGCACGCCCTATGGCCAGCGCTATTCGCCGCTCGACCAGGTCAATGTGGACAACGTTGCCAACCTCACGGAAGTCTGGCGCTACCAGACCGGTGACGTGAAGCGGCCGGACGACGTGGGCGAGACGACCTATCAGGTCACGCCGCTCAAGGTCGGCAGCTCGCTTTATCTCTGCACGCCGCACAATCTCGCCATCGCGCTCGATGCGACGACCGGCAAGGAGAAGTGGCGCTACGACCCGAATTCCGGCATGAACCCGGACCGCCAGCACCAGACCTGCCGCGGCGTCAGTTATTACAAGGACCAGGCGGCCGCTGCCGGTTCCGCATGCGCCGAGCGCGTCTATCTTCCGACATCCGATGCCCGTTTGATCGCGCTTGATGCGGCCAACGGTCAGGTCTGCCCGGCCTTTGCGCAGAACGGCACGCTGCGTCTGGAAACCGGCATGCAGCACAATCCGGCCGGCTACTACTATTCCACATCGCCGCCTGCGATCGTCGGCAACAAGATCATCATCGGCGGCGCCGTCAACGACAACTACTCGACGCAGGAACAGTCCGGCGTCATCCGCGCCTTCGACGTCAACACCGGCGCACTGATCTGGAACTGGGATTCGGGCAATCCGAGCCAGACCCAGCCGATTGCCGAGGGCCAGACCTACACGACCAATTCGCCCAACAGCTGGTCGGTGTTCTCGGTCGATGAGGAACTCGGCCTCGTCTACATTCCGCTCGGCAACCAGGTGCCCGACCAGCTCGGCATGAACCGTTCGGAAAGCGTCGAGAAATACTCGTCCTCGATCGTCGCACTCGACATCAACACCGGTGCCGACCGTTGGGTCCGCCAGACGGTGCATCACGATCTCTGGGACATGGACGTGCCGGCCCAGCCGGTGCTGATCGACCTGTCGCGCCCGGATAATTCCGTGGTGCCGGCGCTGGTTGGCCCCACCAAGCAGGGCGACATCTACGTTCTCGACCGTCGCACCGGCGAGCCGATTTTCCCGATCACCGAAGAGCCTGCTCCGAAGGGTGCCATTCCGGAAGACTTTTCCGCACCGACCCAGCCCACCTCGGCCGTCTCCTTCAAGCCGGAGCCGCTGAAGGAAAGCGACATGTGGGGCGTTTCGATGCTCGACCAGATGGTGTGCCGCATCTGGTACCACCAGTATAACTACGAGGGTCGCTATACCCCGCCGTCGCTCAACGGTTCGATCATCTATCCCGGCAATTTCGGCACGTTCAACTGGGGCTCCGTCGCAGTCGATCCCGAACGCCAGGTGATGTTCGGCATGCCGACCTATCTCGCCTTTACCTCCAAGCTGGTTCCGCGTGCGGATATCCCGGCGAAGGGTCAGGACGAAAAGGGTTCGGAACAGGGTCTCAACCGCAATGATGGCGCTCCTTACGGCGTGTTGATGGGTCCGTTCCTCGGTCCGTTGAACATTCCTTGCCAGGCACCGCCATGGGGTTATGTCGCCGGCGTCGATCTTCGCACCGGCAAGACCGCCTACAAGCATCGCAACGGTACTGTCCACGACATGACCCCGCTGCCGCTGCCGTTCAAGGTCGGCGTTCCCGGCATCGGTGGCCCGATGATCACCAAGGGTGGCGTTGCCTTCCTCGGTGCCGCCGTCGACAACTACCTGCGTGCCTATGACCTGAAGAACGGCAAGACGCTGTGGGAAGCCCGGCTTCCGGCCGGCGGTCAGGCGACGCCGATGACCTACGCGGTCGAGGACGGACGCCAGTTCGTCGTCATGGTCGCCGGCGGCCACGGCTCGGTCGGCACCACACCTGGCGACTACGTCATCGCCTACGCGCTGCCGCGTTAAGCGGCGGTCGCTCAGGCGGCCTGCTCTCAGCCAACAAAAAAGCCCGGAAGCGTCTGCTTCCGGGCTTTTTGCATTGAAGGCTTTCGAACCCTCAGGTGAGATGGCTGCCGGCTTCGGCGGTGATGCTGTTGCGCACCTCGGTCACGCCTTCAACGCTGCGGACCACTTCCTCGGCGCGGGCGATCTCGCGGGCGTCGGCGACCCGGCCTGCGAGAGCAATGGAGGTTCCGGTGACGGTGACGGTCACTTCGCTTGCATCAATGCCGCCGGCCGAGGCAAGCGCGTCGGCGACCTTGCCTTCCAGCTGGGCGTAAGCCGGGAACTCGACTTCGATCTCCGGCGCGGTTTCGTTAAACTGCGGATGTTTGAATACCATGTGACGTTCTCCCTGATGTCGTCGCGTCCGGCAGGAGATGAGGGCGAAACGACCCTCGCGCGTCACCTGCGGATCATCAGGAAATACAACGCGGCGCACAGCCGTTGGTTCAGCTCGCGCTTCCGAGCATGGTGGCGATCACGTCCGCCAGCTGGTTCTGGGAGAACGGCTTCGGCAATCGCGGCAGTTGCAGGCGGTCGTCCTCGCCGGGCGGCAGTTCGGCATAGCCGGTGGCCAGCACCACCGGCAGGCCCGGCCACTGGCGGTTGATCTCCGACGCGAGTTCGCTTCCGGTCATTCCCGGCATGGAATGGTCCGTGACGACGAGATCGATCGTATCCGTGCGGGCTAGCGCATCCAGCGCTTCGCGGCCGTTATGGGCTTCGATCACCGTGTGGCCGAGATCCTCCAGCATCAGAGATGTGTTCATCAGCACCAGGGCGTCGTCGTCGACGGCGAGCACCGTCAGCCTCTCCTTTGGTCGCGCCGCAGAGAGATCCAAGGCGGGCTTCTTCTCCTCCGGGCAGTCTTCAAGACGGGCAACGGGCAGAAACAGGGAAACCGTGGTCCCCTTGCCCTCTTCGCTGTCGATCGAAAGCCGGCCGCCCGACTGCTCGGTCAGACCCTGCACCATCGGAAGGCCGAGCCCCGTTCCCTTGCCGACGCCCTTGGTGGTGAAGAATGGTGTGGTGGCGCGGGCAAGCGTTTCCGGATCCATGCCTTCGCCCGTATCGGAAACGCTGATCTTGACGTAGTGACCCGGCTGGAGCTTGTCATCGCCTTGCGCGAAGTGCACATCAATGGCGGTGATCGTCACGGTTCCGCCTGTTATCATCGCGTCACGGGCATTGACGACGAGGTTCAGAAGCGCGCTCTCGAGCTGCACCGCGTCACTTAGAACCGGGGGCAGGCTGTCGGGAATGTCGGTTCTGATTGTGAGGTCCGATCTCAGCGAACGCTCGAAGAAATTCATCATGCCATCGATCAGACCGGCGACACCGATCGGGGCCATGTGGAGTTCCTGCCGCCTCGAAAAGGCCAGCATGCGCTGCGTCAACGCTGCACCGCGCTCGGCGCCCTGAATGGCGTTTTGCAGAAGCGGCATTAGCGACGGGTCGTCCGGCAATCTCTTCTTGAGGATTTCGAGGCTTCCCAGCACCGCCATCAGCAGGTTGTTGAAGTCATGGGCGATGCCGCCAGTCAGTTGGCCGATCGCTTCCAGTTTCTGCGCCTGGAACAGATCCTCACGGGCGACGGTCAGCGCCTTCTGCGCCTCGACCCTTTCCGTGATGTCGCGGGTGATCTTGGCGAACCCTTTCAGCTCTCCGGTCTCGTCGCGGATCGCGTCAATGATCACATGCGCCCAGAAACGGGTGCCGTCCTTGCGGTGGCGCCAACCCTCGCCCTCGAAGCGGCCGTCCCGCAGGGCCGTTGCAAGATTTTTTGTCGGTTCGCCGGCGGCGCGGTCGTCCACCGTGTAGAAGGTCGAAAAATGCTCGCCGACGATCTCCTCGGCGCGGTAGCCCTTGATGCGTTCGGCACCGTGGTTCCAGTTGCTGACATTGCCCTTGCCATCGAGCATGTAGAGCGCGTAGTCGCTGACCCCTTGCACCAGGACTTCGAACTGCCGCTCGCTGCGTTTCAGGTCTGCTTCGGCATTCCTGCGCTCGGTGAGATCGCGGGTGACCTTGGCAAAGCCGAGGAGCTGGCCATCGCCGTCGCGGATAGGATCGATGATGACATGCGCCCAGAAACGGCTGCCGTCCTTGCGAACCCTCCAGCCTTCGTTCTCGAACCGGCCTTCCGCCGCGGCAATCCTCAGTGCGCGTTCCGGCAGATGGTCAAGCCGATCTTCTTCCGTATAGAATCTGGAGAAATGCTGGCCGAGGATTTCGGATTCCTCGAACCCCTTGAAGCGCCGGGCGCCCGGATTCCAGCTGGCGATGTGGCCTTTCGGATCCAGCATGTAGATCGCGTAATCCGTGATGGAATCAATCAGAAGCCGATACCGCTCCTCGTTAAACGGGGATACCTGATGGCCTTCCTGCACGGTCTTCAACTTTCCCACCGCCCAAACTCAATATGCGATGTACCCCGAGCTTACGTCTCGAGGCGCCAGTGGGTCCACCATGCCTTGCATTGCAGAAAAATACGAGTGCCTTGACACAATGAGGTTAAAGATGAATAGTGACGAAAAATGAAATTCGTCAGTCGTTAATTGAAAGCCATTCCGTTATGGACGTTCCCGTCAGCACTCCCGAGGATACACGCCAGGAAAACGTGGTCCGCATCCTCGAAGCGGCCGAGCGACTGTTCAAGCATTACGGTTACGCCAAGACGACAGTGGCCGACATCGCCAAGGATCTCGGCATGTCGCCGGCCAATATCTACCGGTTCTTCGGGTCGAAATCCGAGATCCACAAGGCGCTTGCCAACCGCATGCTCGAGGCGAGCCGAGCCGTTGCCTGGGAGAATGCCAAACGCGCCGTCAGCGCCAGTGAACGGTTGCGCGACCATTTTCTTCAGCAGCACCGCATCACGGTCGAGACGCTGCTGCACGAAAACAAGGTCCACGAGATGGTTGTCGTGGCGATCGAGGAACAGTGGTCGGTGATCGAAGACCATATCATGCAGCTTCGAGCGATCGTCGCAGGTCTCGTCGAGGAGGGGATTGCAATGGGAGAGTTCCGCGCACAGGACGCTGAGCTTGCCGCAGAATGCCTCTGTGATTGCACGGTTACGCTGTGTCACCCGCAGATCATTGCCGAATGTCTGTTTGAAACCCGGCGCGCCACGCCGGCCGATGTCGTCGATTTCGCCCTCAGGGCGCTGAAATAAGAACCTGCGCTTGTCGCGCTCACCGTAACCCGCCTTATGGAGTGGGATCATGTCTTTCCGAGGAAAGTCCTTCGTCGCAGCCCGTCAATTTTCTTCCGCCTTGAAAGGCGTTGCAGTCGCTGCGGCGCTTCTTTCGCTCGCGGCATGTTCCGAAGAGAAAAAGGCCGAGGCGCCGGAGATCGTGCGGCCGGTCAAGGTGACGCAGATCGGTGCGCCGGATGAGGGCCGCAAGCTCGTCTATTCCGGTTCCGTGCGTGCCCGCACCGAAATGAATCTCGGCTTCAGGGTCGCGGGCAAGATCACCGAGCGGCTTGTGGATGTAGGCGACCGCGTCACGCCGGGCGAAGTGCTCGCTCGGATCGATTCCACCGATTACAAGCTTGATCTCGGCAGCGCCGAAGCCGATCTCGCATCGGCCACCAAGCAGGTCGAGATCTCCGGTCTTGCGCTTCGCCGCGCGGAAACGCTTGCGGCCAAGGACGTCACGTCGAAATCGCAGCTGGAACAGGCACAGCTCAGCAGCGAGCAGGCCCTGGCACAGCGGGATTCAGCGCAGTCTGCGCTCGAAAAGGCCCGCAATCAGGTTGCCTATTCCGAACTCAAATCCGACCGCGACGGTATCGTCACGGCCGTCAGCGCCGATCGCGGCCAGGTGGTGAGCACCGGCACCTCCGTCGTCACCGTCGCTGTGGATGGCGAGAAGGAAGTCCAGATCGCGGTTCCGGAAATGGATGTCTCGCATTTCAAGCCGGGCGACGGGGTCAAGGCGCGGATCTGGTCGTCTGCCGATCTCGTGATCGACGGCAAGGTGCGTGAAGTCGCGCAGAGCGCCGATGCCCAGTCGCGCACGTTCGCGGTGCGGGTGAGCCTTCCCGCCGACCCGAAGATCCTGCTCGGCATGACCGCATCGATCGAGACTTTCGCCGGAAACGCGGTCAAGGCCTTTGCCATTCCGCTTGCAGCGCTTTCCAAGAAGGGTGACCAGCCGATCGTCTGGGTGGTCGATCGCGGCAAGGGAATTGTCGCGTCGCGTCCGGTCAAGGTGGCGGATTTTTCCGATGACGGCGTGCGCATTTCGGAAGGCCTTGCCGAAGGCGATCTCATCGTCTCGGCCGGCACCCAGTTCATGAAGGACGATATGAAGGTGAAGCTGCCGGAAACGGTCGCGACACGCTTCGGCTCGGTGTCGAGCCAGTCCACCGCTTCCGTCCAGCCCTGATATTTCCGGTTAGAGGATCAAGATCATGAGTTCCGATCATCAGGCCAATCCGCTGGAAAAGCAGAAGGAAAAGGGCAGTTTCAACCTGTCCCGCTGGGCCATCGGCCATCCCAGCATCGCGCGTTTTCTGTTCGGTCTCATCATCGTCATGGGTGCGCTTGGCATCATGAACATGGGCCAGAAGGAAGATCCGGACTTTACCTTCCGCGTCATGGTCGTGCAGGCCCAGTGGCCGGGTGCCTCGATCGAGGACATGCAGAACCAGGTGGTCAACAAGATCGAGCGCAAGCTGCAGGAAACCCCGCATCTCGACTGGGTCAAATCCTACACCCGCGCCGGCATCTCGATCACCACGATCCAGGTGAAGGGCGACACGAATGCGCAGGACGTTGCAGATGCCTTCTACCAGGTGCGCAAGAAGATCGGCGACATTCGCCAGGATCTCCCGTCCGGTATCTACGGGCCCTATTTCAACGACGAGTTCGGCGATACCTATATCACCCTCAACGCCATTACCGGCGAGGGCTACAGCTATCCGGAGCTGAAGCAATACGCCATCCAGGCCCGCGACATGCTGCTGGCCACGCCCGGCGTCGAAAAGGCAACGATCCTCGGCGACCAGCCGCAGAAGATCTTCATCGACGTGTCGTCGCAGGCACTTGCCGAGCGCGGCCTCACCGTCAATGACATCAGCACCGCGCTGGCCGGCCAGAACGATGTCGATGCGTCCGGCTCGGTGGAAACCGCGGACCGCTCGGTGCGGATCTCGGTCGAGGGTGGGGTGACAACGCCAGATGATATCAAGGCGCTGCGGCTGCGCGCCGGCGACCAGGTCTTCCGTCTTGGCGATATCGCCACGGTGAAGGAAGGTCTCGAGGACCCGTATCAGCGCAAGTTCCGCTTCAACGGCCATGACAGCGTGCAGCTCGGCGTGGTGATGGCGAACGGCTACAAAGTGACCGACGTCGGTCATGCGGTGGAGGAAACCTACAAGCGCTTCGAGGAGACGCTGCCGGTCGGCGTCCAGGTAGAGCAGATCTCCAACCAGCCTGAGGTCGTCACCGAAGCCGTCGGCGAGTTCACGCAGGCGCTTCTCGAAGCGCTGGTCATCGTGCTGGTCGTGTCGCTGATCTCGATCGGCTGGCGCTCGGGCATCGTGATTGCGATCGCCATTCCGCTGGTTCTGTCGGCAACGCTTGCCATCATGTTCTATCTCGGCATCGAGCTGCAGCGTATCTCGCTCGGCGCGCTGATCATCGCGCTTGGACTGCTCGTCGACGATGCGATGATCGTCGTCGAGTTGATGGAAAGAAAGCTGGAGGAGGGGTTCGAGCGGCTCGATGCGGCAAGCTTTGCCTATTCCTCCACCGCCTTCCCGATGCTGACCGGGACGCTGATCACCACCGCCGGCTTTATCCCCGTCGGCTTCGCGGATTCGACCGCCGGCGAATACGTACGGTCGCTGTTCTACGTCGTCGGCATCGCGCTCGTCGTATCCTGGTTCGTGGCCGTCTATTTCACCCCGTGGCTCGGCTACATGATCCTCAAGCAGCGCAGCCATGCGGGCAGCGGCGATCATCACGATGCCTATGACACCCGTATGTATCGCGGCGTGCGCCATGCGGTTGGCTGGTCCGTGCGCCACAAGGCGATCGTGCTCATCGCCACGCTCGGCGCGTTTGCAGCCAGCCTCTGGTCATTCCAGTTCATTCCGCAGAGCTTCTTCCCGCAGTCGTCGCGACCAGAAATTCTGGTCGACATGTGGCTGCCGGAGGGCACCGCGATCAAGGAAGTGGAACGTCAGGCCAAGGCGCTCGAAGACCGGATCCTCGACGACCCCGACAAGAGCTTTGTCGCCACCTATATCGGCGAGGGCGCGCCGCGGTTCTTCCTGCCGCTCGACCAGCAGCTGCGCAACCCGAACTACGCCCAGCTCCTGATCATGTCGAACGGTCTCGAAGAACGCGAGCGGATGATCGTCAAGCTGCGCAAGATTCTCGCCGAAGAATTCCCGACGGTGCGCGGCAAGGTCGACCGTCTCTTCCTCGGCCCGCCCACGGGCTGGGCCGTGCAGATGCGCGTCGTTGGCCCGGACAAGGCGGAAGTCCGCCGCATCGCCGACCAGGTCAAGGCACGTTACGAAAGCCAACCGGATTTCGGCGCCATTCACGACGACTGGATGGAGCCGGTCGCGGGCATGAAGCTCGTCATCGATCAGGACCGCGCGCGTGCGCTCGGCGTCTCGTCGCAGCGGGTTCGGCAGATGCTGCAGGCGGCAACGTCGGGCGCTCCGATCAGCGATTTCCGCGATGGCGAGGAGACCGTTTCGATCGTGGTGCGCGAGCCGGATGCCACCCGCAACCTGCTGGCCGCCGTCCAGTCGGTCTATATTCCGACAGATCTCGGCACTTTTGTGCCAGCTTCGCAGGTGGCCCGTGTCGAGCCTGTCCTCGAACAGGGTATCGAGTGGCGTCGCGACCGTCTGCCGACGATTACCGTCAAGGCGACCCTGCCTGACGGCGTCGAGCCGACGCAGGCCTCGGTGAACCTCTATAACTCGATGGCCGACCTGCGCGCGGCCCTGCCGGCCGGCTATTCCGTGGACATCCAGGGCGGCGCCGAAGATGCGGCCGAAAGCCAGGCCTCGATCGCGGCAAAGGCCCCGATCATGCTGCTTGTCATCATGCTGCTCTTGATGATGCAGCTCAAGCATTTCGGCAAGGCGATGCTGGTTCTGTCGACCGGTCCGCTCGGCATCATCGGTGCTGCGATGGCGCTTCTGATCACCGGTGCACCGTTCGGCTTCGTCGCCATCCTCGGTGTCATCGCGCTGCTCGGCATCATCATCCGCAACTCGATCATCCTGATCGACCAGATCGACCAGGATATCGCGGCGGGCATGCATCGCCAGGAAGCGATCGTAGGTGCCGCCGTCAGGCGTTTCCGGCCGATCATGCTGACCGCGCTCACGGCGGTGCTGGCACTGATCCCGATCTCGCGCGGCCTGTTCTGGGGACCGCTCGCCTATGCCATGATGGGCGGCATCCTCGTCGCTACCGTCCTCACCATCATCGTGTTGCCTGCCGGCTACTCCCTCTTCTTCGGCCGCGAGCCGAAGGCGAAGAAAGACGACAAGTCCGAGACGCCCGCCAACCAGGGCGAGCTGTTCGAGGACAAGCATGATATGCCGATGGCGGCGGAGTGAGGGGCCTTCCCGGTGGGACAGCGCCATAATCTCCCTCATCCCTGTGCTTGTCACAGGGATCCAGCTGCCCCAAGTCCTTGGGGCTGCAAACCCTCTTTCGCCACGCAGATGCGTGTCGGCTGGATTCCTGTGACAAGCACAGGAATGAGGGTGGGTGGGGTAGAGGATGGAGGACACAATGGCCAATCCAGTGCAACCTGCAACTGAAGCCGAGGTGCTGTTCAGTCGCCGCGGGTCTGCCGCGGTGATCTCGCTCAACCGGCCGAGGGCGCTGAACAGTCTCAACCTTTCCATGGTGCGGGCGCTGGACGACATACTCGATCGCTGTGCTGCCGATACCGATATTTCCTGCGTGATCATCAGGGGCGAGGGCGAGCGTGGCCTGTGTGCTGGTGGCGATATCCGGGCCATTCATCAGGCAGGGCGGGCGTCCGACCCCGAGGTGACGCGGTTCTGGCGGGAGGAGATGCCGTTTAATTATCGCATCTCGCGCTATGAGAAGCCCTATGTGGCGCTGATGGACGGGATTGTGATGGGCGGCGGTGTCGGCATTTCGGCGCATGGGAGCCACCGCATCGTTACCGAGCGCACGAAACTCGCCATGCCTGAAACCGGGATCGGCTATGTGCCAGATGTGGGCGCGACGTGGCTTTTGCCCCGGGCGCCCGGCGAGGCGGGAACCTGGATGGGGCTGACCGGTGACGTGGTTGACGGTGCCGATGCGATCCATGCCGGGTTGGCGGATTCGTTCGTGCCATCAGAGAAGTTGGATGATCTCGTCGCCGCAATTGGACAGCTTCCCGGAGGCTCAGAGGCTGAGGCAGTGCAGGCCGTGATCGATGCTTTTGCCGTGTCTGGCGAAGGTGGCACGCTTGCGCAGAACCGTGACGTAATCGACCGAACCTTCGCCCATGATACGGTCGAGGAGATCCTTGCAGCGCTCAGCCGGGAGACAGGCGAGTTCGCCGCCCGAACCCTCGAGACTCTGTCGAAACGCTCGCCGACCAGCCTCAAGCTGACGCTGAAACTTCTGCGTCTCGGCCGTGACAGTTCAAGCCTCGTCGAATGCCTGGAGCGGGAATTTACCGCCGCTTGCGAACTGCTGAAACACCATGATTTCTACGAGGGCGTGCGGGCCGCCGTGATCGACAAGGACCGCAACCCGCGCTGGCAACCGGCAAGCCTTGCCGAGGTGACAGAAGCCGATCTTGCTCCCTACCTTGCGGCGGGCCACCCGGTCCTGTTTGCCGATCATCGGATGTAGCAGCAAAACCATCCACACCGGCGAAACCGGCGTGGTTGAAACGGGAATGGGGCAGGCAGCGGTATCGTGGGTATGAGGGAGATGATGATCTGCCTGCCCCGATCGAGTTTCCTGCGATATTTTCGGGAGATGTCAGTTCCCGAGAGACCGCATGTCGTTCGACCATCACCGGAAACCGAGCTTCGTCCTCAGAAGCGCTGAACCGTCGGGGACCGGTTCGCGAAAACGGTTTCCCATCCGATGACGACGCCATTATCGCGTGGCTTTCAGGCGTGAGGATGAAAAAGGCTACGACGAATTTTTCTTCGCTTGTCTTTCAGGGGCTTAACAAAAACATGCTGCCCGTTTCGTCCTCACGGCCCAAAACGGCCGTATCCTCTTTGCCCCGGATCGGGGCGATCCACTGCGCTTTGGCGCCTTCCGGCAAAACCATCGCCGAATGCTGCGATAAATGGATGAAATTTCTCCGTGTATCACCTGCAGGAGAGGGCAGTTCCTCGCGGTCTACCGATACTCCCGGTAGTGTCGCCTCAACTTCCCATTCCGGAGACACTGATGAACCGCCTTCTTATTCTCGGCACGGCACTTGCCGCCCTCTTCGTGCAGCCGGCGTTTGCGCAGGAGCAGAAACTGCTCAACGCTTCCTATGACGTCGCCCGCGAGCTGTTTGTGGCCGAGAACGAGGCCTTCGTGAAGGCGCATCCCGGCGTCACGATCGATCAGTCGCATGCGGGTACGTCCAAGCAGGCACGCTCGATCGTCGAGGGTCTCGAGGCTGACGTCGTCACCTTCAACCAGTCGACCGACGTCGATTTCCTGGCAAAGCAGGGTTTTGTTGCCGCGGACTGGAACAAGGCGTTCCCGAACAACGCCTCGCCCTTCTATTCCTTCCCGGCCTTCCTGGTGCGCGCCGGCAATCCAAAAAATATCAAGGACTGGGGTGATCTCGCCCGTGACGACGTCCACGCGATCTTCCCGAATCCGAAAACATCCGGCAACGCCCGCTACACCTATCTCGCGGCAACAGCCTGGGCGAAGGAAGAGTTCAAGGACGACCAGGAGAAGATCGAAGCCTATATCACCAAGATCTTCGACAACGTTCCGGTGTTTGATACCGGTGGCCGCGCCGCCACGACGACCTTCGTCGAACGCGGCCAGGGCGACGTGCTGATCACCTTTGAGGCCGAAACCCGCGGCATCGAAAAGCAGTTCGGCAAGGACAAGGTCGAAAACGTCATTCCGTCGGTCTCGCTGCTTGCCGAATTCCCGGTCGCAGTCGTCGACAAGGTCGCCAAGAAGCATGGCACGGAAGCGCTGGCAAAGACCTATCTGGAATTCCTCTACACCGAGGAAGGCCAGAAGATCGCCGCCGAATTCGGCCACCGCGTCCATAACGAAAAGGTCGCGGCCGAGTTCAAGAGCCAGTTCCCCGAAATCCGCCTCTTCAAGGTCGACGATGTGTTCGGCGGCTGGGCCAAGATCCAATCCGAACACTTCGCCTCCGGCGGCACGCTCGACAAGCTCTACGGCAGCCGCTGATTGGACTGGGGTTGATTGGCTGAGGTGAGTTGTCTCTCAAGGATTGCTACCCATTCACCCTCATTCCTGTGCTTGTCACAGGAATCCAGCCAGCCTAAGTCCTTAGGCTGAAAAAACCCTTCAACCCGGCACGCGTCGGGTCCTGTGGCCGCCACAAGAATGGGGGACGCTAAAGAACTGCGAAACCAGACCGGTGGATATTCGTCCGCCGGTTCTTGCTGTTGAAGACTTTGTTGCAGTTGAAAACGAGGAACTGATCATTTGAGACGACGCAATGTCCTGCCTGGCTTGCCGCTATCGCTGGGCGTGACCCTGTTTTATGTCGGCCTGATCGTCGTGCTGCCGCTGGCGGCGCTTGTCATCAAGGCCGCGAGCCTGGGGCCTGAAGACTATTGGCGGATCGTCTCCTCGTCGCGGGCGCTTGCCAGTTACCGGGTGACCGTGCTGTCGGCGCTTGGTGCCACCGTGTTCAACCTGTTTTTCGGGCTGTCACTTGCCTGGGTCATTACCCGCTACCGGTTTCCCGGCCGCCGCATCATCGATGCGATGGTCGATCTGCCGTTTGCGCTGCCAACGGCGGTTGCCGGCATTGCGCTAACGGCGCTGTTTGCCAACAATGGCTGGTTCGGTTCGGTGCTGGAAGGTTACGGCATCAAGGTCGCCTATACGCCGCTCGGCATCATGATCGCCATGTGTTTCACTTCGCTGCCGTTTATCGTGCGCACGGTGCAGCCGGTGCTGGAAGATCTTGATCCGGCGCTGGAAGAAGCGGCGCAATCGCTCGGCGGGTCCGACTGGACGATCTTTACCAAGGTCATCCTGCCGCTGCTGGCGCCGGCATTGCTGGCGGGCCTCTCGCTGTCGTTTGCCCGTTGCCTTGGCGAATTCGGGGCGATCATCTTCATCGCCGGCAACCAGCCGATGTCGACGGAAATCACAGCGCTGCTGATCTTTATCCGGCTCGAAGAATACGATTACCAGGCGGCCGCCGCCATTGCCTCGGTGCTGCTGCTCGCCGCCTTTACGATGCTGGCCGTTACCAACTGGCTGCAGTCGCGGGCGCTGCGTTACACGGTGAAGGGATAAGACCATGAGCGCCGTTTCCTCCCATCGCAAACCGCCGCGGGTCGGCGACAACACGGTGTTCCGCCGCACGCTGATCGGCATCGTGCTGGTGCTCGTCGCCTTCGTCATCGTCGCGCCGCTGATCATCATCGGCGTCGAGGCATTCTCGAAGGGCTGGGCGGTCTATCGCGATACGATCCTCCATCCGGATACCCGACACGCGATCATGCTCACGGTTGTGGCGGCGCTGATCGCCGTTCCCGTCAACACCGCCTTCGGCATCGCCGCCGCCTGGGCAATCACCAAGTTCGATTTCTGGGGGCGGCGGTTTCTGCTGGTGGTGATCGAGATCCCGTTTTCGGTCTCGCCCATCGTTGCCGGCGTCGCCTATCTGTTCGTCTATGGCCTGCAGGGCCTGTTCGGGCCTGTTCTCGATGCCTACGGGATCAAGATCCTGTTTGCGGTGCCGGGCATCATCATCGCCTCGATGTTCGTGACCGCACCCTTCGTTGCCCGCGAACTCATTCCGCTGATGCAGGCGCAGGGCCGCGATCTCGAGGAGGCCTCGACCTCGCTTGGCGCATCCGGCTTCCGCACCTTCTTTTCGGTGACGCTGCCGAATGTCAAATGGGCACTGCTTTACGGTGTCATTCTCTGCAATGCGCGCGTGATGGGCGAGTTCGGCGCCGTCTCGGTCGTGTCAGGCAATATCCGCGGCCAGACCAATACGCTGCCTTTGCATATCGAGCTGCTCTATCACGACTATCAGGCGGCGGGCGCCTTCGCGTCGGCTTCCATCCTGGCGTTGATCGCCGTCCTTACCATCATCGCCAAGGTCGCGCTCGAGCGCCAGGGTGCGGGCCGCGTCCGCAAAACCGCCAGTCCGGCAGAGAAAACAGCATGAAGATCCGTCTCGAAAACGTCGTCAAAACCTTCGACACCTTCCGTGCCGTGAAGGGCGTGTCGCTCGATATCGAAAGCGGCGAACTGGTGGCGCTGCTCGGCCCCTCCGGCTCCGGCAAGACGACCATTCTGCGCATGGTGGCCGGGCTCGAATATGCCGATGGCGGCGCCATCTATTTCGGCGATCAGGATGCGACCGACATTCCGGTGCGCGACCGCGGCGTCGGCTTCGTGTTCCAGCATTACGCGCTGTTCCCGCATATGACGGTGGCGCAGAACATCGCCTTCGGCATGAAGGTTTCCAAGGTGAAGCGCGACAAGGCGGCGATCGATGCCCGCGTCACGGACCTGCTGCGGCTGGTGCGGCTCGACGGTCTCGGCGACCGTTTTCCGGCCCAGATCTCCGGCGGTCAGCGGCAGCGCGTGGCGCTCGCACGGGCGCTCTCGGTCGATCCGAAGGTGCTGCTGCTCGACGAACCGTTCGGTGCGCTCGATGCGAATGTCCGGCACGACCTGCGCCGCTGGCTGCGCGAGATCCATTCCGAACTCGGCATCACCACGATCTTCGTCACCCACGATCAGGAAGAGGCGCTCGATCTCGCCGACCGGGTGGTGATCCTGAAGGACGGGCAGATCGTTCAGCAAGGCACGCCGCAGCAAGTCTGCCGCGATCCACAATCGGCCTTCGTGATGAAGTTCCTGGGCGATGCCAACGTGCTCTCAGCCCAGGTCCGCGACGGCCGCGCCCATGCCGGCGGCCTTTCGGTGGATGCACTGGGGATACCAGACGGCAAGGCCGAGCTCTACGCCCGCCCCGCAGATCTCGACTGGTCGGCGCAGGCACCCGGCATTGCCGCAACGATCTCCCGCGTCCTCGACCGCCCCGACAGCCGACGCGTGCTGGCGGTAACGGGAACCGGCGAACAGCTGGAATTCGACGTTGAACCGGAACGCCAGGTTTCAGCCGGTGAGGGCGGGTTTGTGACGCTGCGGCGGGCGAAGGTGTTTGCGGTTTAGGGGGTAACGTTTCCCATCCACACCCCTCATTCCTGTGCTCGTCACAGGAATCCAGTCACGCGAAGTCCTTCGCGTGAAAAGGCCCTCCCGTGCCGCAGACGCGACGCTGCTAGATTCCTGTGACGAGCACAGGTATGAGGGAAGTCAGACGTCTGCCATCGCAAGACGCGGTCATTGCGGATGATCACGACGCATCATCATCTGCCGGACGCATGACCGTCGTCAGTGAACGTGAAGCGTCAGTTTTCAAACGTTGAGATTGGCGACTTCTCTAATCCGCCATTTGCGGTCATCGCAGCGCTCCTGTCGCAAATCGGTGGTAGCGTCGACAAACTGCGTCTCTCTACGATTGCCGAGGACAGAATGAGTGCGACCTTCAAGGAGCTGAGTGACCGGATTGGTCACGTCGGGGACCTCTATGCCAGGGTGCATGCCATTGAACGGAGCGCCGACTGGTATCTTTTGAAGCTGACCGAGGAACTTGGCGAACTGACCGCTGAGCATCTCCTGATGGCCGGTCGGGCGAAGCCAAATGCTGATGGTTCAGGCGGCACTCGCGAAGCCCTGGAAAACGAAGCGGCCGACTTGTTCGGGCAGCTCATTTTGTATCTTCGCGCGAACGAAATCGACATCGAGGCTGCCATCGAGCGCAAATGGCTCAGGCATCTCGATCAGTATGTTGCTCTCGGCGCGGAAATTTAAGCGTTCTGGCGGCTACGACAGGTCGTGGAGGTCCTTGCCCAAGGCCGGCCCCAATTGCCACTCACTGAATCTTACCTCTAAGCCTGCTCTTTCGGGCGTACAGCACATCGGGCCAACGAAATAATGATCCGCTTTTTGGAATGGGCAAAGGCGGACGAGTGGCCAAGTCTTTCCATCGCCTGACGCCTGTATTCTCAGAACGCCGCTCTGGACGGTCACCCTTATCCAAAAATCTGATGGGTCGCCGTCGTATCGTCCCGTGGCCCAGTCTGAGGCTTCATCCGTCAGCACACTGCCGAGCAAGCCATAGCCGTCCGAGAACTCGATCCCGGTCTTGACCCAACGTCTTTCGTCAAGCCTGACCATGAGGCCAGCCTGGTCGTAAAGATGCTCAAAATGGGCCTGGACTCGAACCTGGGCGGTGAAGTCGCCGTCGGCCTGGAATGCGTAGAAGTGGCCGTTGTCGCGGACAAAGCCGTAATGGGTCTCTCGCCAGAAATCCGTGCTGGCGTCCGTCGTGACAGAGAGTGCGATATCCGAAGCATCTGAATTTGCGGGCTGATTTAGCCACCGTCCATTCTTAAGGCTCTGCAATAGTGGCTCCTATGACAACTGGCGGATTTGCTTTGCCGCATATTTCGTCGAGAGATTATTGCTAGAGCGCATGAACTGCCAACAAAAAAGGACTGACAGAAAAATTCTGCGTTGTGCCAAGAGCTGCCGAGAGAATGCGGAGCGAGAGCGCACGACGATAGCTCTTCCTTCAGCCGGCAGCAGAGCGCCTCGTGGTGGGATGTAAAAAGACAGGGCATTCTTCTCTCATTCGGGCCAAACTCAGCTCCGCGTCGTGACACCTATCGGGGTGAGGGACAGATCTACTCGCGACCAAACGCGACGCCGCGGCCACCCATCCTTTGACTTTTCGCGCCGAAGCCTATAGGGACGGCGCAAACGTTCGGCTGCGATCGTTGCAGCCATGGGGCCTTTGAGCCCGACATATCCGAAAGACAGATTTGATGACCGATATCAACGGCGCCGCTCCGGCGATCGCGAAGGCTTTGCAAAAGCGCGGCTATGAGACGCTAACCCCCGTCCAGCTGGCCATGCTCGATCCTGCGCTCGAAACCGCCGATGCGCTCGTTTCCGCCCAGACAGGCTCCGGCAAGACGGTTGCCTTCGGCATGGCCATGGCGCGCACGCTGCTCGACGATGGTGAGAAATTCGGCCGGGCTGCTGCACCTCTCGCACTTGTCATCGCGCCGACCCGCGAGCTTGCCATGCAGGTGAAGCGCGAACTTGACTGGCTCTACGCCGAAGCGGACGCCGTGATCACCTCCTGCGTCGGCGGCATGGATATCCGCGCCGAGCGTCGTTCGCTGGAACGCGGCGCCCATATCGTCGTTGGCACGCCTGGCCGTATCTGCGACCATATCCGCCGCAACGCGCTCGACATGACGGAAATCCGCGTGGCCGTGCTCGACGAAGCCGACGAGATGCTCGATCTCGGTTTCCGCGAAGATCTCGAATACATTCTTGAGGCAGCCCCTGCCGAACGCCGCACGCTGATGTTTTCGGCAACCGTTCCGTCGGCCATTGCCAAGCTTGCCAAGAGCTACCAGCGCAATGCCGTGCGCATCGCCACCGCGTCCGAACAGAAGCAGCATGTGGATATCGAATATCGCGCGCTGGTCGTCACTCCGTCGGACCGCGAGCATGCGATCGTCAATGCGCTTCGCTTTTACGAGGCGCCGAACGCAATCGTGTTCTGCTCGACGCGTGCTGCCGTCAACCATCTGCATGCCCGTCTTGCCAATCGCAATTTCTCCGTTGTGGCCCTTTCGGGCGAGCTGACGCAGACCGAGCGCACCCATGCGCTGCAGGCCATGCGTGATGGCCGCGCCCGCGTCTGCATCGCAACCGACGTCGCTGCCCGCGGTATCGACCTGCCGGGTCTCGAACTCGTCATCCATGCGGATCTGCCGACCAATTCGGAAACGCTGCTGCACCGTTCGGGCCGCACCGGCCGTGCGGGGCGCAAGGGCGTCAGCGCCCTGATCGTTCCGGTCAGCCAGCGCCGCAAGGCCGAGCGTCTTCTCGCCGGCGCGCAGGTCGAGCCCACCTGGGCCCGCCCGCCATCGGCCGAAGAGGTGACCGCGCGCGACGAGGAACGTCTGTTTGCCGATCCGATCTTTGAAGAGATCGCCAAGGACGAGGAAGAACAGGGCCTGATCGACAAGCTGGTGGCGCGTTTTGACGCGACGAAGCTGGCGTCCGCCTTCGTCAGCCTCTATCGCGGCAAGAATTCGGCGCCGGAAGACATTACCGAAGTGTCGCTGGAAACCCGCAAGCCCCGCGAAGGCGGCAATGATTCGGCACCGCGGCCGCTGACGCCGCGTGGCGATTTCGGCGCAGCCGTGTGGTTCTCGCTGTCGGTTGGTCGCAAGCAGCGCGCCGAACCGCGCTGGCTGATCCCCACCATCTGCCGCGCCGGTGATCTCACCAAGCAGGAGATCGGCGCGATCAAGATGCAGGCCGAAGAGACCTTCGTGGAAATTGCCGCAGCCCATGCCGACAAGTTCATGGCCAAGCTCGGCAAGGACGGAATGATGGAACGCGGCGTACGCGTGACGCGCCTCGATGGCGTTCCGGATTTCAGCAAGTTCTCGCGCGGCGATGACGAAGGCTTCGTCAAGCGCGAAGGCCCGCGTCTGGACAAGCCCTACAAGGACAACAAGCCGTTCAGCAAGGATGGCCCGCGCAGCGACAAGCCGTTCAACAAAGACAAGCCCTACGGCGACAAGCCTTTCAACAAGGATAAGCCGGCCGGTGCCAAGCCTTACGGCGATGCGCCGCGCAAGGACTGGAAAGCCAAGCCCGCCGGCGCCAATGCCGATCGCCGCGTCGATGACGAAGTCTGGGGCGAAAAGCCGAAGTCCAGCTTCGCAAAGAAGCCGGGCGACAAGCCGTTCAACAAGGCTGGCGGCGACAAGCCGTTCAAGAAGCCGGCCCCCAAGGGCGGGTTCGACAAGCGCAAGTAGTTGATAGCGGGGGGCGAGGTTTCGTCCCCCGTTTGTTTATTGGCAGATCGGGCGGGCAGGTTACATCCCCTAGCCCTCGAAGCTGCCGCCATAGTCCTTCGGGACGAGGTCGGCCTGCGCATTGCCACTCCGCACAAGTTCAAGGATCATGTCTGCCACACGTTCGGGCGGGTGTGCGAAGGATGCGGTTTGGATCTCCTGTGTCTTTGCCGATTCCAGCCCAGACCTGACGGCGCCGTAAAACTCGGTCGCGGTGATGAACGGATGCATGATCGAGACGGCAATGCCGGCATCGGCAAGCTCCAGGCGAGCGACACTTGAAAGCATGTTCAGCGCTGCCTTGGAGCTGGTATAGGCAGCCGAGCCCGGATAGGTGGCAAGCGTTGCGCCTGAGCTGACATTGACGATGCTGCCGGCACCTTGGCTGCGCATATGGGGAATGACCGCCTGCATCATGACCAACGGCGCTACGCAGTTGAGATCGAGCACATCTTTGAAATCCTCAATGCCGATCTCTTCGATCGTGGCATGCAGGCCCTGTCCGGCGTTGTTGACCAGAACATCGATGCGACCGTATTTCTGAGCGGCGGCCTGGACGGCTTGTTTAACCTGCTCCGGGTGCGTGACATCACAAACCACCGCCAGCGCCTCATTGCCAATCTCCCGTGCCAGCGCTTCGATGCGATCTTTCCTGCGGGCCAGCAAAACGACCCGCGCGCCGGACAAGGCCGCAGCGCGCGCCGTTGCTTCGCCGATACCCGAGGAAGCGCCGGTGACAATCACAACCGCGTCTTTGATTTCCATCTGGAATGTTCCTTCATAAAATGGTGTCCCGCGCAGCATCGCAACAAGGCTGCGCGGGTGAGTATCCGTAGACCGGAGGCGATCCCGTCGCGCGTCCGATCCGGTCTGAAATTTGCACATTCCTGCTTATGCGTTGCTCTGGACGGAAAGCCGTGCCACATCTCTGCTCATGAGCGATGCCATCAGGATGTTGAAGGAGTTTGTGGAAGAACGCGCTGCAGGCGTGCTCACGACCACGGGCATTCCCCGCGTTGACATCCTCAAGGTGACCGAACCGACCGAGCTGTTTCCCGAAATCTATCAGCCTCTGGTTAGCCTGATCCTGCAGGGAGAAAAGCGCCTGCTGATCGGGAGCGAGGTGATCAGTTACACCGCAGGGCAGACATTCATCGCGTCCGTGGCGCTGCCTGTCATCGGCGAGATCGTTCATGCGAGTGTGAAGGGCCCCTATCTCGCGGTCAGGCTCACCTTCGATCGCGCGATGATCGCCGATTTGCTGCTGGACGATCCCGGCCCGGCTGTGTCGTCTGACACGCCCAGCTTTTGCGTCAGTCACGCAAGCGACAGACTTATCGACGCCTGGCTGAGGATGCTGCGCCTGATGGAGGAGCCGGATGAGATTGCGGTGATGGCACCCTTGCTGGAACGGGAAATTCTGTTCCGACTGCTGCGCGGCCCGCAAGGCGCCGTGCTGCGGCAAGTCGCCAGCATCGACGATCGGTTCGCGCAGATCAGGAACGCGCTGGTCCGGCTGCGCAAGGACTATGCCACCACCTTCCACGTGGACGAGCTTGCCTCCGCTTCAAACATGAGCCCGTCCGCCTTTCAGCGGCGCTTCAAGACGAGCACCGGCCTGTCGCCGATCCAGTATCAAAAGCGGATCAGGCTCTACGAGGCGCGCGGCATGCTGTTTGCACGGCCCGGCGATGTGGCAGCCGTCGCACTTGCCGTCGGCTATGAAAGCCTGTCCCAGTTCACCCGGGAATACGCAAGAATGTTCGGATCGCCACCCGCCCGCGACATCAGGAATTTGCGGGCGACCTCGCCGGTGGGGCCACCGGGGTATGGTGGGGCCGCGGCGGGGTAGGTGGGTGGCTCTCTGGCTGCGGTAGTGAGCGGCAGGGAGCTATGGCCGGGCGTTAGGTTCGACCAAGGAGTTTAACGCATTGCCTCTGCTATACGGAGCAGGGCCGCGTATATGATCTCCGGGTTGTCAGGTGCTACGGCATTTCGGGCAGTGGTTTCGGCGTCAGCGGCGATTTTATGGGCCGCACACAATGCGGTCCGGCCCTCCGGTGTCAGTTCGGTTGTGAGAACCCGGCCGCGTACCGGATGAGCCATGCGCTTGATAAGGCCGTCCCGTTCGAGTGTGGCTATGATGGACTGCATCGTCTGCGGTGTCACGAAGGCGCGCCGGGCCAAGTCCGCACTTGATAAGCCCGCGCTGAACTCCAATCCCGCCAGTACCGAATATTGTGGGGTCGTCAGTCCGATATCTCTCAGCTTGTTGTCGAGATGGCCCCGCAGCGCTTGCTGCGCTCGCTTCAGCGCGTATCCGAGCGAACGGTATGTGTCATCGACCGGTGGATCCATGAGAGTAGACATATCAGGGCCCTTATACTATTAGATGTCAGTACCCTGATAATACCGGGTCTCATTGAAAAGGATAGGCAGCCTATGGCTCGATTAATTGGACCGGATTTCATCGGCATCCAGACGAAGGATCTGGACGCCGCACTCACCTTCTATCGGGATGTCGTCGGGCTCACGCCTTCGGCGAAAGCACCTCCCGGCGCGATTGTTTTCGAAACCCACCCTATTCCATTCGCCGTTCGCACGCCGATCGAGGACTTTGATGAAACGGGGAAGCTCGGAACTGGCGTTGCAATCTGGTTTGGTTGTGACGATGCTGACGAACTGCACGCGCATCTGTCCGAGAGGGATGTGCAGATAGTATTCCCGCCCAAAGACGGGCCGTTCGGGCGCTACTTCGCATTCGTCGATCCATTTGGATATACGATAACGGCGCATAACGTCTCAACGCTGTGATCAGAGCATTTGGCTTCAGGTGACGGCAGCCTGAGGCGGATCAAATGCTTTCGCGTCATAAGACTAGAGCGAAGTGCGTTCGATGAAAGCACTTCGCTCTAAAACAGCGCCCGAAAATCCCGACACCTGCCATTTCGTGTTTTCCGCCAGAAGGAAGCGGAAGAAATATGAACACGTTGAGCTAAGTTCAGAGAAACTCTTCTAATTTTCATATCATTATTATGAAATATTCGAAAATATTGTCGATTTAGGTCTCTTTTTCCAAGGCCGATATGCCAAAATGCTTGGCGCAAGCTTTGCATTCGATAGTGCAGTACCATTTCTATACTCAAGGTATTGCTACAATGAAAATCGACACATCAACAAGTCGCCTCTACGCGAGCCAAAGCGCGCAGCTATCTACTGCTTCCGACGACACCTCGGCCTCGTTTTTGGCCGCGCTGAGCACTGCCACGGCAGGTGCGTCCACGTCGGATGCAGAGGGTGCCGAGCAGACCGACTTTACCAGCATGACCCGCCAGGAAATGCAGGACTGGTGCAATGACCAGATCCACAGCGGGAATATGTCGCTTGATGAAGGCCTTCCCTTTATGGCGATGACGATGAAAATTCCGGTGGATGGCGGCACTGCCGGCGAGTTGCAGGCTTCCGATGATGGCGAACGCGTTGATTTTACGGAAAAGGTTCGCGCAGGTATCGAGGGAGCGATTTCGCGCAACGACGAGGACACGCTCACGATGCTCGAGAAGGCCATGGAGACTATGCAGCAGTATCGGGCCGAAACTTCCGGCGCCGAGGCCCAGGCTTAAAAGCCCTCAGCCCAATACGCCTGCCTGAACCGGCACCACCGCCACGACACAAAAAAACGGCCGGAGTTCTCACCCCGGCCGTTTCGCATTTCACCAATCAGCCGATCAGTTCATCTGGCTGACATACTTCGTTTCCAGATAGGCCGCGACGGCTTCGGAGCCGCCTTCGGTGCCGTAGCCGGAATCCTTGACGCCGCCGAAGGGGACTTCGGGCAGCGCGAGGCCGTTGTGGTTGATGGTCAGCATGCCGGCTTCGACTTCACGGCCGAGTGCGTGGGCGGTCTTGACCGAGCCGGTGAAGGCGTAGGATGCGAGGCCGAAGGGCAGGCGGTTCGCTTCGGTGATGGCCTCTTCATAAGTCGAGAAGCGGTTGACGATGGCGATCGGGCCGAAGGGCTCGTCGTTCATGATCTTGGCAGAGGTCGGCACGTTGGCAAGAACCGTCGGTTCGAAGAAGTTGCCCTTGTTGCCGATGCGCTTGCCGCCGGTCTTCAGTTCGGCGCCGGACGAGACGGCGTCCTGGATCAGCGCTTCCATGGCCGGAATGCGGCGTTCGTTGGCAAGCGGGCCCATCGTGGTGCCGGCGTCCATGCCGTTGCCGACCTTGAGAGCTTCGGCAGCCTTGACGAAGCCTTCCATGAACTTGTCGGCGACGCCATCCTGGATCAGGAAGCGGGTCGGCGCGACGCAGACCTGGCCGGCGTTGCGGAATTTCGACATGGCAGTCACTTCGATCGCCTTGTCGAGATCGGCGTCATTGAAGATCAGGACCGGTGCGTGGCCGCCGAGTTCCATCGTGGCGCGCTTCATGTGCTTGCCGGCGAGCGCTGCGAGATGCTTGCCGATCGGCGTCGAGCCGGTAAACGAGATCTTGCGGATGACCGGATGCGGAATGAGATATTCCGAAACTTCCGACGGAATGCCGTAGACGAGGCCGATGACGCCTGCAGGCACGCCGGCGTCTGCAAAGGCGCGGATCAGTTCGGCAGGCGATGCGGGAGTTTCCTCAGGCGCCTTGACGATGATCGAGCAGCCGGTGGCAACCGCTGCGGAGAGCTTGCGGACGATCTGGTTGATCGGGAAGTTCCACGGCGTAAAGGCTGCAACCGGGCCGACCGGCAGCTTGATCGTCATCTGGTTGACGCCGGAAAAACGGGCCGGAATGATCTGGCCGTAGGTGCGGCGGGCTTCTTCGGCAAACCAGTCGATCGTATCGGCGGCGCCCATGATTTCCATCTTCGACTGGGCAAGCGGCTTGCCCTGTTCGCGGGTCATCATGAAGGCGATGCTATCGGCGCGCTCACGCAGCAGATCGGCTGCCTTGCGCATCATCTTGGAACGGTCGAAGGGCGCGGTGTCGCGCCAGATCTTGAAACCCTTGTCGGCCGCTTCAAGCGCGAGATCGAGATCCGCCTTACGAGCATGGGCAATCTTGCCGATCACTTCGTCGGTCGCGGGATCGGTGACTTCGATCGTCTCGCCGGCGATCGCATCGCGCCATTCGCCGTTGATGAAGAGCTTTACGTCGGGATAGGTCTGCATAGGGTCCACTTTCGTTCGTGAAATTCGCGCAAGGGCAAGCGGTAAGGAGGTGCATCCGGCCGCCGGCAGAGGTGTCAAATGTTCCGGTGCCTGAGTTAAGACAAAGACGGGAGACAATCAACGGCGGGCATCGAATAAGTCATACTTATATCGATTAAACCGGGCAGCGTTTTCAGCTGCCGTGCCCCCGCGTGCTCTATAGATAGGGAGGCGTGACGGCGCTGACCACCTCGCAGCGCACAGTTCCGACATTTCGGTAGCGATGCGGCAGGCGGCTGTCGAACAGATAGGCATCGCCGCGCTTCAGAATACGGGTCTGGTTTCCGACGGTGACTTCCAGTTCGCCGGCGACAACGACGCCGCCTTCCTCCGCCTCGTGGCTGAGCATGGTTTCGCCGGTATCGGCGCCCGGCTCATAGAATTCGTGAAACACCTGCACGCTGTGGGATTTGGCATCGCCCACCTGCAACAGTGTCAGCGCGCCTGTCGACAAGGGCGTTAGTTCGTCGGCGCGGTAAAAGATCTGGTCGACGGGCGGCAGCGTCAGCGCGAAGAAATCGGTCATCGGATAGTTGATCGCTTCCAGGATCTTCTTCAGCGAGGCGACCGAGGGGCTGACCTTATTCTTTTCAATCAGCGACACCAGCGAATGGGTAACGCCGGCCTTGACCGCCAGAGCCCGCTGCGACAGCCCGTGGGCCTGGCGCACCAGCCGGAGCCGATCGCCGACATCGAACGCCGCTTCGGGTTCGATGTGCGAGTTATCGGCTTCCGCTTTTTCCGTTCCGTGCATTCTTCGTGCGCGCCTTCATGCATCGCCAGCGCCTCAAGCGGCGGCAGCGATTTGTGATACACCGAAGGGTGGGGGATGGCCAATGACGAAAACTGGCGTGGGTGGTGAGGGGGGGGGGCGGGTCGCGATGGGGGGCTGAGGGCAAGGCGGGCGTTGGCGAAATATGCTGCCGGGATTCGGCTTAATTTCGGACGCAGATCTACATTCCCTGAATTTCCTAAAGCGGTCATCTGCTCAGTAGCAGTCTACGTCAGCAGCAGACTACCCTTACAAAACGGTAGCTAGCATCCAAAAGCAGACTGTAAGCGATCACGCATACGTAACGTAAGTAATCCTGCAGAGGACGTCGCTAACATGGGCGAAGAGATCAGGCGCCACTGTCGATCTGCCTTGTGGAGCGAGAGGTGGAGCTTCGCGTCTGAGTTATCCTGGGCCTTGCCTGGATGCGCATACCTCCCATCCCCATTTCCGCTTAACAACGTCAAGCGGAAGCATACTAGAAGGACGGCTTTGGGTGTATAGTCGAGTCGATCAACATGCGTAACTCGATCCTGTCTAGGTAGACTGCGGATCTCCCTGCTATCCCAAGCAATCGGATATCCCGAAATGGGGGATGAGCCGTCCCGCCGTTCCCGCCGCCTTCGATCCAGCGGCCCTTATTGGTAGAGAAGCGAAGGTAATCTATACGGCTCCCGTAACGGATGTCGATGCTATCGATGAATTCATCACTTTCAAGAACAAGCCGCGGCGTATCTCGGCCATGATGACCGCCGTATCGATGCCCATTCAGGTAAAGCGCGTCGATCCAATCCCCAGCAGATAGACCAATTTCTCTGATTTGCTGATCTTGAAATGGCTGGCCACCCAGTGCGCCAAAAGTATATATTTTCTCGAGCTTTTCCAACATATCCACCCCTAGGATTTATTTGGAAGCGAATTTACTGCAAGTATAGTATCATTGTAGTGTGGAATGTCTAGCAGTGATATATTTGCCGTCTGATACCGCAGTGATGATTTTTTGTTTGCCGTAATTTCCTTGTTGGCCGCGTCGCGCTGACTAAAAATTATTGATCCAGCGAAATTTGCCTCCTGTCCGTTCCGACTACGAAATTCTTCCCAATTTTTTTTGGGGGGCGATCATCCCCGGCAGGACGACACCCGCGTAAACGAAGTATGCTACGGAGTTGATGAAACGCCCGGTCGCATTGACGGATAAATACCATGCTTGTCGATATTTTTGCTCGCCGATACGAAGGAAGCCAGCTTCGAGAACTGTTTGAGCAGCGGGACGTTCGCCTGCTTGTCCAGTCGTTCCGTATCTTAGCGGAGGACCTGTCGCCTTATTACATTAATGGCAAGGAAGACCTAACATCGGTCAGCTTCTGGACGACGCTTGAAAGCAGCCTGTCACGCGAGCTTGGCGTAAAAGAACTTTCCCAACACTGGTCATCCTATACAAGCAACGGACGATATCAGACGTTCAAAAACACCCTGCTGAAGGTCTGCGAAGAGTGGCTGACCCAGGTCCCTGCAGGCTCACCGGATACCTACATAAAGGAACGCTTGAGCCTCATCGAACTTGGCTTCCGCGCCAAGGAAACCGAAATTGCAGCAATGAATGCGAGGGACATATCGGACGGCGAGAAGCTACTTGCCCCGCTCACCCGCCCGGGACTTAGATTACCTGGAAATCCAGAAGACGGTGCCCGCGCTCGACGCGCTATGCGAACAAAGGTATTTGAGACCGCTGTAGACGAATTGAACACTCGCTTCCGCCAAGCCAAATATCCGTTAAATTACCATAGCGGCTTCATTCAGATAGTGACCGACGATCTCGTGCAGATCGAGGTTGAGACCCCCTTCTGGTCACTCCTGGCGCCCCCGCAATGGAAGAACGTAGATCTTGACATGAAAGAGGCGCTAGACCTACGCGATGGTGACGGCAAAGACCCTGCATTTTATGCGGCGCGAGCGCTGGAAAGCACCATCAAGGTCATCTCCGACAGCAAGGGGTGGACGCGTGGGAAAGAGAAGGGTGCTCACAACTATATTGACAACCTCGGCTCGAAGACAAATGCCTTCATAGCTCCTTGGGAAAGTGCCCTGATTAAAGACTACTTCACCCACGTTCGTAATCCATTCGGGCACGGAGCGGGTAGCGCAACCATGCCCTCGTTGACAAGACCACAGACAGAATGGGCAATCGAGTTCAGTATGAGCTGGATAAAGAACCTCATACGGCGCATGTAGGTGACAGCCTACGTACACTAAGAAGGATGCGCTCGAAAGAGCCGCCAGACCTCCGCTTCCGCCCCAACCCAGTCAGCCCCATCCGCATTTCGCGCAAGAAGCCCGGCACGCAGTGGCGGGCCCAGACTGCTGACAAATTCTGAAGATGCTTGTTTGACGAGAGCGATACCGCACTCTCCCTCATCCTCGCCCTTGTGGCGGGGATCCAGCGACCCGACGTCTGTCGGGTCAAAGACCCTCTTTAGCTCAAGGACTTGAGCTGGCTGGATCCCCGCCACAAGGGCGAGGATGAGGGGAGTTTGCCAGCCGGCTCAATTTCCCAAGTGACCTGCGAAGTTGTTAGGAAAGGACTTTGTCGGCAGTTTAAGCCCGGCACACAACAGCGCGCCGGGCTAGGTTCACACCAAAAATCCGTCTCAGAAAAACGCCTGTATCCCCGTCTGCGCACGGCCCAATATCAGCGCATGCACATCATGCGTGCCTTCATACGTGTTGACCGTTTCGAGGTTCTGGGCGTGGCGCATGACGTGGTATTCGATCTGGATGCCGTTGCCGCCGTGCATGTCGCGGGCTTGGCGGGCGATGTCGAGTGCCTTGCCGCAATTGTTGCGCTTGACGATGGAGATCATTTCCGGGGCCATCTTGTGCTGGTCCATCAGCTGGCCGACGCGAAGCGATGCCTGCAGGCCGAGTGTGATTTCGGTCTGCATGTCGGCGAGCTTCTTCTGGTAGAGCTGGGTGCCGGCGAGCGGCTTGCCGAACTGCTTGCGATCAAGGCCATACTGGCGGGCGCGGAACCAGCAGTCTTCGGCAGCGCCCATCACGCCCCAGGAAATGCCGTAGCGGGCGCGGTTGAGGCAGCCGAACGGGCCTTTCAGGCCCGACACGTTGGGCAGGATGGCATCTTCGGTCACCTCGACGCCGTCCATGACGATTTCGCCTGTGATCGAGGCGCGCAGCGAAAGCTTGCCGCCGATCTTCGGGGCGGAAAGACCCTTCATGCCCTTTTCGAGCACAAAGCCGCGGATCTCGTTGTTATGGGCTTCCGATTTCGCCCAGACGACGAAGACGTCGGCGATCGGCGCGTTGGAGATCCAGGTTTTTGCGCCGCGCAGGCGATAACCGCCTTCGATCTTTTCGGCGCGGGTCTTCATGCCGCCGGGGTCGGAGCCGGCATCCGGTTCGGTCAGGCCGAAACAGCCGATCAGATCGCCGGAGACGAGGCCGGGCAGGTACTTTTGTTTCTGCTCGTCGGAGCCGTAGGTGAAGATCGGATAGATGACCAGCGACGACTGGACGCTCATCATCGAGCGATAGCCACTGTCGATGCGCTCGATCTCGCGCGCGACGAGGCCGTAGGCGACGTAGGAGGCGTTGGCGGCACCATATTCCTCAGGCAGGGTCACGCCGAGAAGGCCGGTCTGGCCCATCAGCTTGAACAGGTCCTTGTCGGTGGTCTCATCGAGATAGGCATCGTTGATGCGGGGCGCGAGTTCGGCCTTGGCAAAGCTTGCGGCCGCATCGCGGATCATCCGCTCTTCGTCGCTCAGTTGGTCTTCGATGAGAAAGGGATCGTTCCAGTTAAACGCCATGCTTCTGAGGCCTCCGGATTTCAGCAATTCTGTTGATGGCGATTATCGCCGTGGGGCGCGCAAGGGCAAGACCCGTTTACTCAAACGGTCATGATCTATAGTCATAGGGCATGCTCACCCTGTCGCGAAAGCTTCTGCCGTCCACCTCGGCGCTTGCCGCCTTCGATTCCGTTGCCAGGCTCGGCAGCTTTTCGGCGGCTGCCGAAGAGCTGTCCTTGACGCAAGGCGCCATCAGCCGGCAGGTTTCCGGGCTTGAGGAGCAGCTGGGCATGCCGCTGTTCGAGCGCACCAGCCGTGGCGTGGTGCTGACGGAGACCGGGGCGGACTATGCCAAATCGATCAGCGTGGCGCTTTCCCAGATCCGCTCCGCCTCGCTTGCTGCCATGAGCAAACGGCATGGCGACCAGCTGAACCTTGCGATCTTGCCGACCTTCGGCACCCGCTGGCTGATGCCGCGCATTCCGCAATTCGTCGCCCGCCATCCGCAGGTGACGCTGAATTTCGCGACCCGCATCGGCGTGTTCGATTTCGACCGCGAAGGTATCGACATGGCGATCCATGTGGGCACGCCCGACTGGCCGGGGGCCGAGTGCACCTATCTGATGAGCGAAATGGTAGCCCCCGTCTGCTCGCCGGAGTTTCTGGCCGGCCATCCGATCCGCGCGGGCGAAGACCTGCTGCGGCTGCCGCTTCTGCACATGGCATCGCGCCCCGGCGCCTGGAGCCACTGGTTCGCAAGCCTTGGCATCGACACGGCACCCTCCCAGGCAATGCGCTTTGAACAGTTCTCAAGCGTTGCGCAGGCGGCGATTGCGGGGCTGGGCGTGGCGCTGATGCCGCTGTTCCTGATCGATTCCGAACTGGCGAGTGGCCAGCTCGTCGAAGCCTTCCCGCATGAAGTTACGAGCCCCAGCGCCTATTACGCGGTCGCACCCATCAGCAAACGCGATTTTAGGCCGGTGGTGGCGTTTCGGGAGTGGCTGCTGGAGGAGGTGGCGCGGTATGGGCAGGAGGTGGTGGGGTGGTGAAGGGTGACGGAACGGCGCGTCCCGCCCCTTCACCATGATCCATCCATCGCTCCTTGAGCCTATTCATCGTTGATGGTCGCAAACAGCAACGACCGGTGAACAGCCACACCCGCCAGGCTTCCATCGCCGACCGCGAGTGCAACAGAGGCCATGGGCCGCGCGGCGTCGCCGCAGGCGAAGATGCCGGGCAGGCTGGTTTCCTTCATCGCATCAGTCTTGATGGTGGCGCCAAGGGGGCCTGGTTCCATGTCGAGGCCGAGCTGCTGCGCGATCGAGGTGGAGACCTCGAAGGGAGCAAGCGCGAACAGGCCGGAGAAAGACAGGGTCCTTCCATCTACAAGCTGCACATCGGCGTGATCGGTGAGGGCCTTCACGGGGGAGCGCTCGATGACGACGCCGCGCGCTGCGAGGGATTGAAGCTGATCTCTATCCGGCTCGAATGCCTGGTTGAGAAGCAGGGTTGTCGGTCCCCAATCGGGAAGCATCAGCGCATGGTGCATCGAGAGCGCCGAGCCGGCGATGACGCCGATCTTGCCCTGGTTGAGTTCGTAGCCGTGGCAGTAGGGGCAGTGGAACACGCTTTTGCCCCAACGCTCCTTCAACCCCGCGATGTCGGGAAGAATGTCGCGTACGCCCAGCGCCAGGATCAGCCGGCGCGAACGGTAACGGGTGTCTCTCACCAAAACGGTGACATGAGCCGCTCCGGAGCCTTTCTCACCGTTGCGCTGAACGGTATCTGCACGACCTGAGACCCAATCCACCGTTGGGTACTCCATGACCTGTGACCGGGCCTCGGCTGCAATTTCCGCGGGATCGACGTGGTCCTGGGTGAGGAAGCCATGCGAGTGGGATGCGAACCGATTGCGCCTGAGGCCTTCGTCGATCATCAGAACCTTTCGACGCGCGCGGCCGAGTTGAAGCGCTGCCGACAGGCCGGCGTAGCTGCCTCCGATGATGATGACGTCGTAGATCGTGTCGCTCATGACTTTCTCCTCTATCTCGCAACAACATAAGTGTCATGAAAAGACGGGTCAAGCCTCATGGCACTTCGATTGTATCGTGAATGACGATTGTGCTAGTGTCGGTGGGGAAAGAACGCGAGGGAGTAGAACATGAGGCAGGACAGTCGGCTATCGCGCATGCTGCATGTGTTGATCCATATGGGACGACATGACGGGGCGATGACATCCGAGATGATCGCCCAGATGCTCGACGCCAACCCTGTCGTCATCCGGCGCACCATGGCGGGACTGCGCGACGAAGGGTATGTCAGCTCCGTAAAAGGGCATGGTGGCGGCTGGACGCTGGCGCGTCCTCTCGAGGAACTGACGCTTCTCGATATCTACCGGGCGGTCGGAGAACCGTCGATCTTTGCGGTTGGACCCGCTTACGACATGCCGGGATGTCCGATCGAACAGGCGGTCAACGGGACTTTGACGGACGTCTTCAACGAAGCCGAGGACCTGCTGCGCAAGAGGTTTGCCGGGGTAACGCTTGCCGATATCGCCAACGGGTTTCAAGGCTCGAGCGAACAGGACGGCGGTCAACGATGCACGCCATGACCGCAGGCGACACCCCAGCCATGTCTTCGGCCGCGGATTGACCCCTCTGTAGACCAAGCCCTCTGCTTCACGCTGGGTGTGCCCCAAGCCCATGCTGTGGTGCCGGATTTTCGCTCTGGCCGCCCAGGGCGTGAGTTTGCAACCATCCGGCAGGACTCGACTCCTCATCCGTTTTCTGCTTTTCTGATTAAACGATTAATCAGAGCGCCTCGATGGCTCCCATCCGCCCCGGTTCGAACATGACTGCGATAGCGAGCGCCCTTGGCGTGTCGGCGGCCACCGTGTCGAATGCGTTGTCGGGCAAGGGGCGGGTTTCGCCGGAGCTTGGGGCGAAGATACGGGCGAAGGCCGAGGAGCTTGGGTATGTGCCGAGCGTGACGGCGCGGGCGCTTCGCACGGGGCGCAGCCGCGTCATCGGGCTGGTGCTTCCCGATATTGCCAATCCGCTTTTCCCGCAGATTGCCCAGGCGATCGAGAATGCTGCAGCCGATGCCGGTTACGGCGTTTTGATCGCCGACAGCCGTGGCGACAGTTCGATGCAGACGCTTGCGATCCAGCGGCTGGTCGAGCGCCAGGTCGACGGGATCGTCATCGTGCCGCGGCTCGGTACCCGCATTGCCGACCTCGGTTGCCCGGTCGCCGTCATCGACAGCCCGTCGACTCCAGGCAACACGGTTTCTTCCGATCATTGGCAGGGTGGCCAGGTGGTTGCCGATCATCTGGTCGGGCTCGGCCACACGAATTTCGTGCTGATCGGCGCCAATCCGCTTTCGAACGTTCAGAACGACCGCATCGGCGGCATGAAATCGCGCCTGCCGAAGGGTTCCCGCTTCGAGACGATCTGGATCGAGAAGCTTGAGGCACTGGCGGGAGCCGGTTGTTCGCTCGGTTTGAAGCAGAAGGTCGAGCTCGGCTTTACCGCCTTTGCCGCCACGAGCGATCTGCATGCGCTGCGTGCGCTGACCGAATTGCAGCAATCCGGCATCCGCATTCCGCAGCAGGCAAGCGTCACCGGCTTCGACGATCTCGTCTGGTCGTCGGTGGTTTCGCCGGGCCTTACCACCGTGCGCCAGGATATGGCGGCGATTGCCGAGATTGCCGTCGGCGCGCTGGTCGGCGTGATCGGCGATGATGCGGCCGAGCCTGATGCCGCGACCATAACGGTCGGCGTCACAGCCGTTGCAAAGACCGATCGCGTGCCGATGACACTCGTTGCCCGCCAGACCACCGCATCCGTTTCCAGCCCCGATTTTTCACCCGCATCCCCAGCCTTGGAAGGGAATGACCCATGAAGACCCTGATTACCTTATCCGCCACGCTTTTGCTTGCCACGACGGGCCTTGCCCAGGCACAGGAAAAGACGCTGACCATTTCCGTCTATGCGCTGGCGCAGGACGAGTACAAGCAGATCGTCTATGATCCCTTCCAGGCGATCTGCGGCTGCAAGCTGGTGGTCGAGACCGGCAACAGTGTCGAGCGGGTTGCCAAGATGGAGGCCAACAAGGCCAATCCGGTCATCGACATGGCCGTCGTCTCCATGGCCGATGCGCTATCTGCGTCCCGCAAGGATCTGACCGACACGATCGATACGGCCAAGCTCAAGAGCTTCAACGCGCTTTACGACATCGCCAAGGACCCGAACCAGGACGGCAAGAGCGTCGGCTACACGTTCTACGCCAACTCGATCGTCTACCGCTCTGACAAGATGAAGATCGAAAGCTGGGCGGATCTGTTCAAGCCGGAATATGTCGGCCATATCGCGTTCCCGAACATCACCACCAATGGCGCGGCACCAACGCTCTATATGCTCGGCCAGGCGCTGGGGAAGGATACGCCTGACCTTGCAGCCCCGATCGCGACGATCGGCGAGAACAAGGACGAGATCGTCACCTTCTACGAGAAATCCTCGCAGCTGGTGCAACTGATGAAGCAGGAAGAGATCTGGGCAGCGCCCGCCGGTCGTTTCGCCTGGGCGCCGTTTACCAAGCTCGGCCTGCCGATGGCATGGGCGACGCCTAAGGAAGGCCAAGCCGGCGGCATGAATGTCATGGTCGTCACCAAGGGCTCCAAGAACCGTGACCTGGCGCTGCAGTTCATGGATTTCTGGCTCTCGACCGAGATCCAGACCAAACTTGCCGAAAAGCTGGTGGATAGCCCTGCCAACAGCGAGGTGAAGGTGTCCGACGAAGTCGCCGGCAATCTCACCTTCGGCAAGGCAACCGCCGAAAGCCTCAAGTTCATCCCCTCGGCCATCGCTCTCGATAACCGCGCCGGCTGGATCAAGACCTGGAACGACAAGGTCGGGCAGTAAGCTTCAGCAAACCGCGTGTCTTGCGGCGTCGCATACCTTTCGGCCCAGGTTGTGGGCTGAAAGGGCGCGGCCTGCGAAGCGCGCGGGAATGATGACGAGACACAGTTCGACGATACTACCGGAGACCACGCATGTTTCAAAACCGGGCCGAGGCGTTTGCACTGGCGCTGCCTGCCGCAATTTTTGCGGCGGCGGTGTTTATTGTGCCCGTGCTGATCCTGCTGTCTGACGGGTTCAGGAGCCTTGATGGCGGCTGGACGCTTGCGGCTTACGGCGAGTTCTTCTCCTCGCCGCTCAATCAGGCGGTGTTTCTGCGCACGCTGAAGCTTGGCGCGCTGGTGACGGTGGTTGCGGCGGTGATCGGTTATGCCGCGGCGTTTTCCATCGTCAGCCTGTCGCCCGCTGCAAAGGGCCGGATGACCGGGCTGGTCGTGCTGCCGCTGATGATTTCGCCGGTGGCGCGCACCTATGCCTGGATCGTCATTCTCGGCCGGACCGGCATCGTCAACCAGGCTTTCCAGGCGCTGGGGCTGAGCGAGGCGCCGCTGCGCATCCTGTTTTCCGAAACGGCAATCTTTATCGGCCTGCTGCAGCTGTTTCTGCCGCTGATGATCATCTCGCTGATCTCGGCGCTCGAGAATATGCCGAAGGATGCGGTTCCAGCAGCAAGGGTGCTCGGCGCCAACTGGTTCCAGGTGTTCTGGAAGGTGATCCTGCCGCTTACCAAGGAAGGGCTGGTGATCGGCGGCACGCTGGTCTTCACCGGTTGCCTCACCGCCTATATCACGCCGGCCATCCTTGGCGGCTCCAAGGTTCTGATGCTGGAAACGCTGATGTACCAGCAGGTTGCCGTCAGCAACAATTTCGTCGCCGCAAGCGTCATCGCCTGCATCCTGATTGTCATGAGCTTTGCCGCCAACCTTCTCCTGAAGCGGGTGGCAACGGCGCGCAACACGCAGAGAAAGGCCGCCCGATGACCGCTCGCAGCCTGTTCGTCCCCGCCACGCTGTTTCTGCTGGCGACCTTTCTGATCGGGCCATTTCTGATCATCGTCGCGGCGTCGTTTTCGGCTGGCGAGACATTGGCGTTTCCGCCGCAGGGCTTTTCGCTGCAGTGGATCCTCAAGGTCTTCACGGTCGAAAGCTTTCGTGCCTCGTTCGCGATGTCGATGTTTCTGGCCATCGGCGGCACGGCGGCAGCGCTGGTGCTGGGCATTCCCGCATCCTACGCGCTGTCGCGCTACCGGCTGCCGGGGGCAGAAATCATCCGCACCATCGTTTCGGCGCCGATCATCGTACCCGGCATCATCGTCGGCCTTTCGCTGCTGCGCTATGTGGTCGTGCCGTTCGGCGTCGGCATCACGCTTGCGCTGTTTCTCGCCCATACCGCGCTGATCCTGCCCTATGCGGTGCGGGTCGTTTCGGCGAGCCTCGACAACCTGCGCTCGGATATCGAGGAGGCTGCAGTGCTTTTGGGCTCGTCCCGGCTTGGTGCCTTCTTCCGGGTGGTCATGCCCAACATCAAGGGCGGCATTCTTTCGGCCTTCATCCTCGGCTTCGTCACCTCGTTCAACCAGGTGCCCGTATCGCTGTTCCTGTCCGGTCCCGGTGTGCGCACGCTGCCGATCGACATGATGGCCTATATGGAAATCGTCTTCGATCCGTCGGTTGCGGCGCTCTCGTCGCTGCTCGCCTTCCTGTCCATCGGCATCGTTTTTGCTGCTGAACGCTTTCTCGGATTTTCCCGCTATGTCTGATCAATCCTATCTCTCGCTTGAAAAGCTGACGCTTGCCTATGGCGACAGCGTGGCAGTTGCCGATCTCGACCTGTCGGTCCGGCGTGGCGAACTCATCGCGCTGCTCGGCCCCTCCGGCTGCGGCAAGACGACGACCATGCGGGCAATCGCCGGGCTGTTGCCTGTGAAATCCGGCAAGGTCATCCTCGACGGCGAGGACATGACGCGCACGGCGCCGAACAAGCGTGCCGTGGGGCTGGTGTTCCAGTCCTATGCACTGTTCCCGCATCTCTCCGTCTACGAAAACGTTGCCTTCGGGTTGCGGCTGAAGGGCATGAAAGGCGCCGAACTGGATGCCAAGGTGCAGTCCGGCATCACCTCCGTCGGTCTGGCAAAATTTGCCGACCGCAAGCCGGCCGAGCTTTCCGGCGGCCAGCAGCAGCGCGTGGCGCTTGCCCGCTCGATGGTGATGGAGCCGAAGGTTCTGCTGCTCGACGAGCCGCTGTCCAACCTCGATGCCCGGCTTCGGCTGGAAATGCGCACCGAATTGCAGCGCGTCCAGCGCGAAACCGGCGTGACGATGATCTTCGTCACCCACGACCAGGCGGAAGCCCTGTCGCTTGCCGACCGGATCGTCGTCATGAAGAACGGCGCGATCGAGCAGATCGGCACGCCTGAAGATATCTACAATCGGCCGACCTCCTCCTTCGTGGCGGATTTCGTCGGGTTCGAGAACATCTTTGCGCTGGAAGGCGGCGCGCTGAAGACCGCCAATGGCAGCGTGCCGCTCTCGGTCGCACCGGGCCTGGAGGCACCTTCGGCTGCGGGTCTCGCCTGGCGTCCGCGCATGGTGACGCTTGGAGCCGGCCCGTTTCGCGGAACCGTGCGCGGCACATCGTTTGCCGGCCATTCCCGCGAATATTTGCTGGACAGCGCGCTCGGTCCGATCAAGGCTGAGGTGGATGCTTCCGAACCGGTGCATGTGTCCGGCTCGGACCTGTCTTTCGACCTGCCGGTACACAAGGCCGCGCAACTTTCGCGCATTGCCTGAGGAGATATAGCCATGGGCATCTGGATCGACACAGATATGGGGTTCGACGACATCGCGGCGATCATGGTCGCAGCGCATGCGGGCCTCGGCGTGGACGGGGTTTCGCTTGTGTTCGGCAATGCACCGATTGAACGGGTGCGCGGCAATGCGGCTGGCGCCTGTGCGGCCTTCGTCTGGCCGTTCCCGGTTCATGCGGGCCGCGCCTTTCCGGTGATGGGCAGGCTTGAGACGGCGCAGGACGTGCTGGGCGATGAAGGCATGCCAAGCGCCGGTCTGTACCTGCCGGACATGCCCGACACGATTACCGACGATGCTTTCGAGGCCCTGTGCCGGTGGCTGGAAACGAGCGACGGCGACGCGCGCCGGATCCTGGCAATGGGGCCGCTCACCAATATCGCAGCCGTTGCGCTGGCACGGCCGGATCTTGCCGCCAAGATCACCGATCTCACCTGGATGGGCGGAAGCCTGACCGCCGGCAATCACACCGCATCTGCCGAATTCAACGCCTATGCCGATCCGGAAGCGGTGGCCATCGTGCTTGCGCATCAGATCCCGCTCAGGATGGTCGATCTCGATATCTGCCGCAAGGTTCTGTGCTTTCCGGATGACGTGGCGCCGATCCGCGCTGCCGGCGGACGCAATGCGACGCTGGTGGCCGATCTTCTGGCCGGCTTCGTCGAGATCGCCACCAGCCGCGGCCGGCCGGCGATGGCGCTTTACGATGCGGTTGCCGCCTTCGCCTTCGCCTATCCGGATCACGTCACCTGGCGCGAGGCGCGCATCGACATGGAAACCGCCGGTACCGTGACGCGTGGGCGGACCGTGGTGGAGACCCGGGCGGCCAAGGTTAGCGGTTTCAACGGATCCTATGCGGCCGAGATAGACGTCGAAAAGGCGCGCGATACGATCCTTGAAACCCTCAAGGCGGAGGCAACGTGGTGATGAGCGGCGAGATGAAGACCATCGTGACTGACATCTACGGGTTTACCGATGCGGGCTTGCGCGACCGGGCCGTGATCGCTGCCCGCGGCGATGCGCCTTTCGATATCCTGATCACCGGCGGCACCCTCGTCGACATGGTGACGGGCGAACTCCGCGCGGCCGATATCGGCATTGTCGGGCCGCTGATCGCCAGCGTCCACGCGCCTGCTAGCCGCAGCGATGCCGACCGGGTGATCGATGCCGGCGGTGCCTTTGTGTCGCCGGGGCTGATCGATACGCATATGCATATCGAAAGCTCGATGGTGACGCCGGCCACCTACGCACAAACCGTGCTGCCGCGCGGCGTCACAACCGTCGTGTGGGATCCGCACGAATTCGGCAACGTCAACGGTGTCGATGGCGTGCGCTGGGCGGTCGAGGCAGTGAAGTGCCTGCCGCTGCGGTGCCTGGTTCTTGCGCCGTCCTGCGTACCGTCTGCACCGGGGCTCGAAATGGCGGGCGCCAGTTTCGAAGCTGATGCGATCGAGGAAATGCTTTACTGGCCGAAGATCGCCGGTCTGGCCGAAGTGATGAACATGCGCGGCGTGATCGATCGCGACCCGCGCATGAGCGAGATCGTCCAAGTGGCGCTGGCTGCGGAAAAGCTGGTCTGCGGCCATGCCCGCGGCCTTGCCGATGCGGATCTCAATGCCTTCATGGCATCCGGCATCACCTCCGACCACGAGCTTGTTTCGGGCGCAGACCTGATCGCCAAGCTGCGCGCCGGACTGACGGTGGAGCTGCGCGGCAGCCATGACCATCTTCTGCCGGAGTTCGTCGCAGCGCTTGGCGAACTCGGCCGTCTGCCGCAGACGCTGACGCTCTGCACCGACGACGTGTTTCCCGACGATCTCGTCGATGGCGGCGGGCTGGACGATGTGGTGCGCAGGCTGGTGCGCTACGGCATGAAGCCGGAATGGGCGCTTCAGGCCGCAACGCTGAACGCGGCCCAGCGCATCGGACGCGCCGATCTCGGCCTGATTGCCGCCGGGCGTCGTGCCGATATCGCCATCTTCGAGGATCTCACGGAATTTCGCGCCCGGCATGTGCTGGCCAGCGGTACGGAAGTTGGCTGCCGCGGAGCGATTTCGGTCGTGATCAAACCGACCGATCCGGCCCCGCTGACGGCTTCGGTCAAGCTCAAGCCTTTGCAGGCAGACGATTTCCGGGTTCGGTCGGAGGGCACGAAGGTGCGCCTTGCCACGATCGACCGGCCACGGTTTACCCGCTGGGGAAGCGCGGATGCCGATGTCGTCGATGGTTTCGTGGTGCCGCCTGAGGGTGCGACGCTGATTGCCGTGACCCACCGCCACGGCCGGGCGGACTGCCGCACCCGGGTCGGTTTCCTCACCGGCTGGGGCACATGGCGCGGCGCCTTTGCCACCACTCTTGCGCATGACAGCCATAACCTGACCGTGTTCGGCGCCGATCCAGTCGATATGGCCGTTGCCGCCAATGCGGTGATTTCCGCCGGTGGCGGCATGGCGGTGGCGATCAACGGCAAGGTGGAGGTGCTGCTGCCGCTGCCGCTCTCGGGTCTCGTTTCGGAAGCGCCGATGGAAGAGGTAGCAGACGGCTTTCGTGCCATCCGCGCCGCGATGGACGGCATCGTCGACTGGACGCCGCCCTATCTTGTGTTCAAGGCCTGCTTTGGCGCGACGCTTGCCTGCAATCCCGGTCCGCACCAGACCGACAGGGGCATCGCCGATGTCGCAACAGGCAAGGTGCTGGAAAGCCCCGTTCTCGAAATTCTCGGATAAGGGGCGTTCATGCAGCCGCACGACTTCTGGCAGGATATCCATCCGGCGGGCACGTTTTCGGGCGAGGCGCCGTTTTCAGGGTTCTTTCCCGTCAGTCTCGATGACGGGCAACAGCTGCGCCTGCCGATCCGACCGCTTTCCGACGGCAAACACGCACTCGCCTCGCTGATCATCAACCAGGCGAGTTTCGAGGTGCAGGATGCGCTGGCGGCGGATCTCGCAAAGAAACTCGAACCCTACCGCCCCGAGGTGATCGTCGGCCTGCCGACGCTTGGCCTGACGCTCGCCTCAGCCGTCGCCCGCGCGCTGGGATTGCCGCGCTACGTTCCGCTGGGGACCTCCAGGAAATTCTGGTACGACGAGGCGATGTCGGTGCCGCTATCGTCGATCACCACGCCCGACCAGGTGAAGCGCCTCTATGTCGATCCGCGCATGCTGCCTCTCACCACGGGCAAGCGCGTGGTGCTGGTGGACGACGTCATTTCCTCCGGTACCTCGATCGTCGCAGGTCTGACGTTGCTGGCGTCGCAGGGCATCGAGCCTGTCGCCATCGGGGCGGCGATGCTGCAATCGGTGCGCTGGCATGAGAGGCTCGGACCGCAATGGCGGCAGAAGGTCGTTGGGGTGTTCGGGACGCCGATGCTGGTGAAAGCGGGCGAGGGGTTGTGGGGGGTGTGACGTCTGTCGTCTGTCCAAAAAGTGTTCTCTCACGCGAAGGACTTCGCGTGGCTGGATTCCTGTGACGAGCACAGGAATGAGGGAGCGAGTGGGGACGTCTTCGCAAAATCACCGGCGCCTACTACTTGGCGCTGACTGTAACCAAAAACTCCTCATTCCTGTGCTCGTCACAGGAATCCAGCAGCATCGCGTCTGCGATGCGGGGAGCTCTTGATCGGGCTATGACTTCACGAGGCTATCGGAGCGCATTTCCGCCTTGCGAAACACTGCCGGCTGGATAGGATCGCTGTCACCCACCGCTTCTGCCAATCACCATATCGGGAATGAAATCATGCAATTGGTGTTCGACGGCCATAATGACGTGCTTTTGCGGCTCTGGCGGACCCTGAAGGCTGGTGGGGATCCGGTGGCGGAGTTTTCCGGGGGGACGACGGATGGGCATATCGATGTGCCGCGCGCCAAGGCTGGCGGGCTTGGCGGTGGGCTTTGTGCCATCTACATTCCCTCGGGCGATCTGGTTCTGTCGGATCCGGATGCGGATGGACACTACGTGACACCGCTGGCGGCGCCGCTTGACTATGCGCCGTCGCTCGATATCGCACTGGAAATGGCCTCCATCGCGCTGCGGCTCGACCGGGCCGGAGCTTGGCGGCTGTGCCGGTCCGTCGGCCAGATCCGCAAGGCGATGGCGGATGGCGTGTTTGCGGCGGTGATGCATATGGAGGGCTGCGAGGCGATCGATGCGGATCTCGTCAATCTCGACGTGTTCTATGCGGCGGGCCTGCGGTCGCTCGGTCCCGTCTGGAGCCGCCACAACATCTTTGGCCATGGCGTGCCCTTCGCGTTTCCGATGACGACCGATACGGGGCCGGGGCTGACCGAGGCGGGATTCCGGCTGGTGAAGGAATGCAACCGGCTCGGCATCGCGATCGATCTTTCGCATATCACCGAAAAGGGGTTCTGGGATGTGGCAAAAACCACCGACCAGCCGCTGATCGCCAGCCATTCCAACGCGCATGCGCTGACGCCGGTTGCCCGCAACCTGACGGACAAGCAGATGGACGCCATCAAGGAAAGTGGCGGTCTGGCCGGGCTGAACTATGCGGTGACCATGCTGCGGCCCGACGGGCGCGACGATGCGGCGACCCCGATTTCCGACATGGTGCGGCACATCAACTACATGGTGGAGCGGATGGGGATCGACTGCGTGGCGCTCGGATCGGACTTCGACGGCGCCACGATACCGCAGCAGATCAGCGATGCTGCAGGCAATCAAAATCTGGTTGCGGCCCTCAAAACCGAGGGATACGCTGACGAGGATCTCGCAAAGCTTTGCCGTGAAAACTGGTTGAGGGTTCTGGGCAAGGCCTGGCACGAATAGGCTCGAGAAACGGACTTCGAACGGATTAGAAACAAGCTTCCGCAACGTACGGAACAGGGGAAATTACATGCTTCATCTTCGCTCCCACACTCTTCGAATGCTGTCGGCAACCGCCGCGCTGTCGCTGCTTTCGTTTGCCGTGCCCTATGGTCTTTCCGGGGAGGCGATGGCCGCGACGCCGGCCGATACGCTGGTCGAGGGCTTTGCGATCGACGACATCATCACCATCGATCCGGGCGAAGCCTTCGAGCTTTCGGCGGCGGAAGTGACCGCCAACAGCTACAGCAAGCTGGTGACGCTTGATCCTTCCGATACGTCGAAGGTGATCGGCGATCTCGCCGACAGCTGGACCGTGTCCGACGATGGCATGACCTATACGTTCAAGCTGAAGCCCAACCTCAAATTCGCCTCCGGCAACCCGATCACCGCAGAAGACGTCGCTTTCTCGTTCGAGCGCGCCGTGAAGCTCGACAAGTCGCCGGCTTTCCTTCTGACCCAGTTCGGGTTGAGCGCCGACAATGTGACCGAAAAGGCGAAGGCATCCGGCGCCGACACGTTTACCTTTGTCGTCGACAAGGCCTACGCGCCGAGCTTCGTGCTCAACGTCCTGACTGCCACGGTGACCGCCGTGGTCGACAAGAAGGTGGTGATGGAGCATGCGAAATCCGTGACCCCGACTGCCGAATACAAGTTCGATACCGATTTCGGCAATGAATGGATGAAGACCGGCTATGCGGGTTCCGGCCCGTTCAAGGTTCTCGCCTGGCGCGCCAACGAGGCCGTCGTGATGGAAGCCAACCCCAACTATTACGGCGAAAAGCCGAAGCTGAAGCGGGTCATCTACCGCCATATGAAGGAGAGCTCGGGCCAGCGCCTGGCGCTGGAGAACGGCGATATCGACGTTGCCCGCAATCTCGAGCCGAACGACATGGATGCCGTGTCGAAGAAAGAGGGCATCTCGCTCACGTCTGCGCCGAAGGGCACTGTCTACTATTTCAGCCTCAACCAGAAGAACAAGAACCTCGCCAAGCCGGAAGTGGTCGAGGCGATGAAGTATCTGGTCGACTACGATGCGATCGGCGCAACGCTGATCAAGGGTATCGGCGAAATCCACCAGACCTTCCTGCCGAAGGGCCAGCTCGGCGCTCTCTCGGAAAACCCGTACAAGCTGGATGTGGCCAAGGCGAAGGAACTGCTGGCCAAGGCCGGTCTGGCTGACGGCTTTACCGTGACCATGGACGTGCGCAACACGCAGCCGGTGACTGGCATTGCCGAAAGCGTGCAGCAGACGTTGGCCGAGGCCAATATCAAGCTGGAAATCATTCCGGGCGATGGCAAGCAGACCCTGACCAAGTACCGCGCCCGTACCCACGACATCTATATCGGCCAGTGGGGTTCGGACTATTTCGATCCGAACTCGAATGCCGAGACGTTTACAGTCAATCCTGACAATGCCGATACCGGCACGACCAAGACGCTCGCATGGCGCAATGCCTGGGACGTGCCGAAGGAACTGTCTGACGCCAGCAAGGGTGCGCTTCTCGAAAAGGATGCCGCCAAGCGCGCGGCCACCTACGAGGACCTGCAGAAAAAGGTTCTGGCCACCAGCCCGTTCGTGATCGTCTTCCAGCAGACGGAAGTGGCCGGCTATTCGTCCAAGGTGAAGAATTACAAGCTCGGCCCGAGCTTCGACACCAACTTCGTTGCTCCGGTCTCAAAGGAATAGCAGATAGGGGACGATTTCCTTGACGCTTCCTGATGTAACGACTGTGACACGGCGCAACCGGCGCCGTGCTCCCTCCATTGTCAAAGGTACGCTGCGGTTTCTGATCACCGCGGCGACCACTTTTCTCGGCCTGTTGGCCGTCACCTTCTTCATCGGCCGCGTCGTGCCGATCGATCCGGCACTGGCGATCGTTGGTGACCGGGCGCCGGCGCATGTGGTGGAGCGGGTGCGCGAGCAACTGGGCCTCAACCTGCCGCTCTATCATCAGTTCTGGATCTACATAAAACAGGCGCTGACCGGTGATTTCGGCACCTCGGTGCTGACGACGAACCCTGTGATGACCGATATCGCGCGGGTGTTTCCGGCAACGATCGAGCTTGCCACGATCGGCACGCTGATCGGTGCCGTCATCGGCGTGCCGCTCGGCGTGTTGGCGGCCGTCAAGCGCGGCTCGATCGCCGACCAGATCGTGCGCATCATCGGCCTGATCGGCTATTCGGTGCCGATCTTCTGGCTGGGACTGCTGTCGCTTGTCGTGTTCTACGCGAAGCTTCGCTGGGTCGCCTATCCCGGCCGCATCGATATCGCCTACGAATACACGTTCACGTCCGTGACCGGCTTCTTTCTCGTCGATGCCATATGGCAGCGGGAGTGGGAGGTGGTGTGGGACCTGTTCCGTCACATCATCCTGCCCGGATGCCTGCTCGGCTATTTCTCGCTCGCCTATATCAGCCGCATGACGCGCTCGTTCATGCTGACCGAGCTTGCGCAGGAATACGTGGTTGCGGCGCGTGCCAAGGGCCTTTCGGAAACGCGGATCATCTGGTTCCACGCGCTGCGTAATGCGGCCGTGCCGTTGATCACCGTCATCGCGCTTTCCTATGCGGGGTTGCTTGAAGGCTCGGTTTTGACCGAAACCATCTTCTCCTGGCCGGGGCTTGGCCTCTACATCACCAACTCGCTGCAAAATGCCGACATGAACGCGGTGCTCGGGGGCACACTTGTGATCGGCATGGTGTTCGTCGCCATCAACCTGTTTTCCGATCTTCTCTATCGGACGCTCGACCCGAGGACGCGCCGATGAGTGTCGTTGAACCGTTGAAACCCTATAGCCGGGCGTGGCTTTTGTCCGACCGGCCGACCTCCCGGCATCAGGCGCGCGTCGGCCGCGCCTATGTGGTATGGCGGCAGTTTTCCGAAAACCGGCTGGCACTGCTTGGCCTGTTCATCATTCTAGGCCTGATTTTCATCGCCATCTTCGCCAACGTTCTTGCGCCGCATAACCCGGTGCAGGGCGACCTGCGCAATTCGCGGCTGCTGCCGCCGGGTTCGGCCGGCTTCCTGCTCGGCACCGACGACCAGGGCCGCGATATCCTTTCGCGGCTGCTCTACGGATCGCGGCTGACGCTGTTCGTGGTGGTGCTGGTCGCGGTCATCGCCGCGCCGGTCGGGCTGATCGTCGGCACTGTCTCCGGTTACGCCGGTGGCTGGGTGGATGCGGTCCTGATGCGGATCACCGACATCTTTCTCGCCTTTCCGAAGCTCGTTCTGGCGCTGGCGCTGGTCGCGGCATTGGGACCCGGCATCGAGAACGCGGTGCTTGCCATCGCCGTCACGTCCTGGCCGCCCTATGCGCGTATTGCCCGCGCCGAAACGATGACGTTCCGCAACTCGGAATTCATTTCGGCCGTGAAGCTGATGGGTGCTTCGCCATTCCGCATTGTGCTGCGCCATGTCATGCCGCTCTGCATGTCGTCGCTGATCGTGCGTGTCACGCTCGATATGGCAGGCATCATCCTGACCGCCGCCGGCCTCGGCTTCCTTGGTCTCGGCGCACAGCCGCCGCTGCCGGAATGGGGCGCGATGATCGCATCCGGTCGCCGTTTCATTCTCGACCAGTGGTGGGTGGCGGCCATGCCCGGTATCGCCATCCTGATCGTCAGCCTCGGCTTCAACCTTCTCGGCGATGGATTGCGCGATGCGCTGGATCCGAAGGAGGCCGGACAATGACGGAGAAAGGCCAATGATGATGGGCAATCCTTCCGTCAACATGACTGCTACCACCGAAGTGCCGCTGCTTGCGGTCGACGACCTGCGCGTGACGTTTCCGACCCGCACCGGCGAGGTAACCGCTGTGCGCGGCGTCTCGTTCACGCTCGGCAAGGAACGTCTCGGCATTGTCGGCGAATCCGGTTCCGGCAAATCGCAGACCGGTCGCGCCATCATGGGGCTGACGGCCGGCCACGCGAAGATCACCGCGAACAAGCTGGAATTTCGAGGTCGCGATTTGCTGTCGATGCCGAAATCGGAGCGGCGGCACATTCGCGGCAAGCAGATCGCGATGATCCTGCAGGACCCGAAATATTCGCTCAATCCGGTCATGACCATCGGCCGGCAGATCGTCGAAACGCTGAAGACCCATGAAAAGCTCTCGGGATCGCAGGCCAAGGACCGCGTGATTGCGATGCTCGAAGCGGTGCAGATCCGCGATCCGGGCCGCGTCTACGATCTCTATCCGCACGAGGTTTCCGGCGGCATGGGGCAGCGGGTGATGATCGCAATGATGCTGATCTGCGGGCCGGAGCTTCTGATCGCTGACGAACCGACGTCCGCGCTCGACGTGACCGTGCAGCTCGACGTTCTCGACATTCTCGACAAGCTGGTGTCCGAACGCGGCATGGGGCTAATCTTCGTGTCCCACGATCTGCGTCTGGTCTCCTCCTTCTGCGACCGGGTACTGGTGATGTATGCCGGACGGGTGGTGGAGGAACTGGCGTCTGCCGATCTTTCCAAGGCGAGCCATCCCTATACGCTCGGGCTTCTCAATTGCCTGCCGACGATAGGCTCGAACCGGCATCCGCTGCCGGTGCTCGACCGCAAGCCGGAGTGGTCGCTATGAGTGCCATCATCTCCATCAGGGACATGCTCGTCACCTATGACGATTTTGCAGCACTTGATCATGTCAGCATGGATGTGGAAGAGGGCGAAAGTTTCGGGATCGTCGGTGAATCGGGGTCTGGGAAATCGACGCTGTTGCGCGCGGTGTCTGGGCTGGCAGGGTTCGACAGCGGGACGCTGACGGTCGCGGGGAAAACCTATTCGGGGCAGAGTAGGACCAAGGAATTCTACCGCACCGTCCAGATGGTGTTCCAGGATCCTTACGGATCGCTGCATCCGCGCCAGACGGTGGACCGGCTGCTGTTGGAGCCTCTGGCGATCCATGGCTTTACCGATGTCGATGTGCGGATTGCCCGCGCGCTTGATGAGGTCGGGCTGGGGGCGGGTTTCCGGTTCCGCTATTCGCACCAGCTTTCCGGCGGCCAGCGCCAGCGGATCGCGATTGCCCGGGCACTCATCCTCGAGCCGAAGATCCTGCTGCTGGATGAGCCGACCTCGGCGCTCGATGCGTCGATCCAGGCGGAAATCCTCAATTTGCTGGAGCAGGCAAAGCGCGACCGCGGATTGACCTTTGTGATGGTCAGCCATGATCTCGGTGTGATCAGCCATATGTGCGGCCGTCTTGCGGTGATGAAGAGCGGCAAGGTCGTGGAAACCGTGCCGGCGCAGGCGCTTGAAAACCGCGAGTTCTCGGCGGATTACACCCGACAGCTGCTGGTGGCGAGCGAAGGCTTCAGCCGCGGCTAATCCTTGTGGCGGGCGGCAGAAGACTATTGTGCACCTGCGAAATGCCCGTAAGATCGCGGTTAAGAGATCAATAAGCAGGGGAACAATGCCATGAAGACGGTTGCTGGTTGGGGTGTGTTTTCGCGCCGGAGCGTGATTGCGGCGTCTGTTGCGCTTGGCCTTGCCGCCTCGATGGGAAGCGGGGCGTTTGCCGCGGCAAAGACGTCGGTCACGATCGGCATGACGATCGAACCCATTGGTCTCGATCCGACGATTGCCGCCCCTGTCGCGATCGGGCAGGTGAGCTGGCAGAATATCTTTGAGGGCCTGACGACGGTCGACAGCGCCGGCAAGGTGCAGCCGCAGCTTGCGGAAAGCTGGGAGATTTCCTCGGATGGGAAGACCTATACGTTCAAGCTGCGCCAGGGCGTGACCTTCCACAACGGCGTCGCCTTCGACTCGTCCGTTGCGAAATTTGCGATCGACCGGGCTCGCGGCGCCGACAGCGTCAATCCGCAGAAGCGCTATTTCGCCTCGATCGAGACAGTGGAGACGCCCGATGCCGCAACGCTGGTGCTGAAGCTGAAGCAGCCGGCGGGCAGCCTGCTCTACTGGCTCGGCTGGCCGGCATCTGTCATGGTCGAGCCGAAATCCGCTGCCGACAACAAGACCACGCCGGTCGGCACCGGTCCGTTCAAGTTCGTGTCCTGGCAGAAGGGCTCGAAGGTCGATCTGGCGAAGAACACTGACTACTGGAACAAGTCCGTTTCGGTGAGGCTCGAGACAGCGGTTTTCCGGTTCATCGCCGATCCGCAGGCGCAGGCAGCGGCCCTGAAGGCCGGCGATGTCGACGCGTTTCCGGAGTTCGGCGCGCCGGAACTGGTCTCCTCCTTCGAGGGCGACACGAAGCTCACGACCGTGATCGGCAATACCGAGCTCAAGGTCGTGGCTGGCATGAACAATTCGCGCAAGCCATTCGACGACAAGAAGGTTCGCCAAGCGCTGATGATGGCGGTGGATCGTGCGACCGTTGTCGAAGGTGCATGGTCGGGTTACGGCACGCCGATCGGCAGCCACTACACGCCGAACGACCGCGGCTTCAAGGACTTAACCGGCGTCTACCCCTACGACGCCGAAAAGGCGAAGGCGCTTTTGAGCGAGGCCGGATATCCGAACGGGTTCTCCTTCACCATGAAGGCGCCGCAGATGGCTTATGCGCAGCGCTCGTCGCAGATCCTGCAGGCGATGTTTGCCGAAATCGGCGTCACGATGAACATCGAGACGACCGAGTTTCCCGCAAAATGGGTATCGGACGTGCTTAAAGCCGGCGACTACGACATGACCATCGTTGCCCATGCGGAGCCGATGGACATCGATATCTACGCCCGCGACCCCTATTACTTCCACTACAAGAACCCCGCCTTCAACGAGATCCTCGCCAAGGTCGAGGCGACGGCCGATCCTGCGGAACAGGACAAGCTCTACGGCGAGGCGCAGACGATCCTGGCAGAGGACGTCCCGGCCTTGTTCCTGTTCGTGATGCCGAAGCTCGGGATCTGGGACGCGAAGCTGAAAGGGCTGTGGGAGAACGAGCCGATCCCTTCGAACGTGCTGTCCGAGGTGTATTGGCAAGAATGACGATGCGTCTCGCCGTAATCTGCGCCGGTGACGTTTCCGACAACGGGAGAGGCGTCAAGCATTGCGATGAGCGGGCCTTGCGAAAGATGGGGCTCATTCGCGGATGACTGAAATCCCCCTCTGGCCTGCCCGCCATCTCCCCCACAAGGGGGGAGAAGATATGCGGCACCCGGTGACCTCGATCGTGGGCCTTCGGTTCGGCCGGGTGATATTCCGAGGGGAAACCGCAGGAGTGATCCAGATGTGGCCGCGCACTTTTTGGGAGTGGGTTCTCGTTATCTTCGTGCTCGGAACGGCAGCTGTTTTCATTCTCGTCCCAGCCTACGCAATGATTTTCATCACCATTCATGGCTACTGATGATGATTCTATTAGCAGTAGGGGAGCAGGGACGTGCCTCAAGTGAGCAATATGCCTGGATCGAGGGAGGTGCTTCAGCAGAGGCGTCGGGAGGGTACGGCATTGGTCCTTCTCCCCGCGCGGGGAGAAACTGCCGGCGAGCGGATGAGGGGTGGGATGCAGCAGGAACGTGCGGAATGTGGATCCAAGCCACCCAGGCGGAACTCGGGGACTGTCTGCCTCGCATCTGTGAGCTCTCCCTCATTCCTGTGCACGTCACAGGAATGAGGGATCTTGGAGGGTGTGCCCCATGATCTCCATCCTTATCCGGCGCATCCTGTCGCTCGTCGTCACGCTTCTCGTCGTGTCGTTGCTGATCTTCGTCGTCATGGGTCTCTTGCCGGGGGATCCGGCGGCGATTGTGCTCGGGACGTCCGCGAGCCCGGAAACGCTGGCGGCGCTTCGAACCCAGATGGGGCTCGATCAGCCGCTGCCGGTGCGTTATCTCGCTTGGCTCTGGGGTGTTCTTCAGGGCGATCTCGGGCAGTCCTTTACCTATGGCGTGCCGGTTGCGGGGCTGATTGCGGAGCGGTTGACGGTTACGCTGCCGTTGGCGTTGATGGCGGTTCTACTCTCGGTCGGAATTGCCGTTCCTCTCGGCGTGCAGGCGGCGAAGAAGCATAATGGCATGTTCGATGCCTTCGTCGGCGCGGTGTCCTATGTCAGTATCGCGGTACCGGCCTTCTGGGTGGGGCTGCTGTCGATCATCCTGTTTTCGACGCTGCTCGGCTGGATGCCGGCGGGTGGATTTCCGGGCTGGGACGCGGGACTGCTTGCCGGGCTGCAGGCGCTGCTGCTGCCGGCGATCGCGCTGGCGCTGCCGCAGGCGGGCGTGTTGACGCGGGTTGCGCGGGCCGCGGTGCTGGACGTGATGAACGAGGATTACGTGCGCACCGCCCGTGCCAAGGGACTGGGCGAGGGGGCAGCCCTCTGGCGCCATGCGGTGCCGAATGCGCTTGTGCCCGTGGTGACGATGATCGGCATGCAGTTCACCTTCCTGATCGCCGGTGCAGTGCTGGTCGAAAACGTCTTCAACCTGCCGGGTCTGGGAAGGCTTGCCTACCAGTCGCTGGCGCAGCGTGACATCGTGGTCATGCAGGACGTCGTCCTGTTTTTCTCAGCCCTTGTCATCGTCGTCAATTTCCTCGTCGACCTTCTTTACCTGGTGATCGATCCGCGGCTGAGGGTGGGGGTGAGATGAGGCAACTTCTGCGCCGTCCCGTTCTTCTTGCCGGACTTGTCGTGACGTTGTTCCTGTTTCTGGTGGCGCTTCTGTCGCTGGTCTGGACGCCCTATCCGCCGTCGAAGATGAATATCGTCAACAAGCTGAAGCCGCCATTCGAGTTCGGCCTGCTCGGGACCGACCAGTTTGGTCGCGATGTCGCTTCTGCACTGATGGTCGGGGCGTGGAATTCGCTGTCGACGGCGCTGCTTGCGGTGGCGATCGGTGCCACGATCGGCACGGCTGTCGGCACGGTTGTGGCGATGCGGCGCGGCTGGGTCGAACAGATCGTGATGCGCGGCTGCGACATCATCTTCGCGGTTCCGCCGATCCTGTCGGCGATGATGCTCGGCGCCTTTATCGGATCCGGCCGGTTCACGGCGGTCATCGCTATTGCCACGTTCATGGTGCCCGTCTTCGCACGCCTCACGCTGGCCGCGGCCCGGCAGATCTGGACGCGCGACTATGTGGCGGCGGCTGTCGGCATGGGGCGTTCGAAGCTGAAGATCACGTTCGTCCACATCCTGCCCAATATTTCGAACCAGATCATCGTGCAGGTGACGATCCAGCTCGGTCTCGCGATCCTGACCGAGGCGGGGCTTTCCTATCTCGGGCTCGGCATGCCGCCGCCGAACCCGACCTGGGGGCGGATGCTTGCGGATTCGCAGACGTTCCTTGGGCAGGCGCCTTGGCTCGCCTTGATGCCGGGGCTGGCGATCGCGATCGCGGTGCTGGGCCTCAACATGCTCGGCGATGGTCTGCGCGACCTTCTCGATCCGCGCTCGACACCCTGATTTTAAACGACGACCTGAGTGAAAGACTTTTCATGAACGCCCTTTTGAAACTGACGATCCGGGACATTCTTTCTCTTTATGCGCAGAAGAAGCTTTCGCCGCTGGAATACTGGGAGGTGGTCGAGGCACGGGTTGCGGCGTTCGAACACCAAGTTCAGGCGCTCTACCTCTACGATCCGGAAAGCGCACGGCAACAGGCGAAAGCGTCCACCGAGCGCTGGGCGAAGGGCGAGACGCTTGGGATGCTCGACGGCATTCCGGTGACGATCAAGGAACTGATCGCCACGAAAGGGCATCCGGTGCCGCTCGGGTCCGCCGCGACGGAGCTGACGGCGGCGGCCAGCGATGCGCCCGCCGCTGCACGGCTGCGCGAGGACGGCGCGGTGATCTTCGCAAAGACCACATGTCCCGATTACGGCATGCTGTCGTCAGGGCTTTCCAGCTTTCACCCCTTAAGCCGCAATCCCTGGGACCTGACGCAGAACCCCGGCGGATCCAGCGCCGGCGCCGCGTCTGCTGCGGCTTCGAGCTTCGGACCCCTGCATATCGGCACCGATATCGGCGGTTCGATCCGGCTGCCGGCCGGCTGGACGGGGCTTTTCGGCTTCAAGCCCAGCCAGGGCCGCATTCCGGTCGATCCGTTCTTTGTCGGGCGCTGTGCCGGCCCGATGACGCGGACGGTGGAAGACAGTGCGATCGCCATGGCGACCCTGTCGCGCCCCGACTGGCGCGACGCGACATCGCTGCCGCCCAACGCCTTCGACTGGGTGGATCTCGACATCGACGTCAAGGGGATGAAGATCGGGCTTATGCTGGATGCGGGCATCGGGATCTCTCTCGACGACGAGGTCCGCGCGGCGGTGACGGCTGCGGCAAAGCGGTTCGAGGCGGCGGGGGCCGAGATCGTGGAGGTTGCGCCCGTCATGACGCGGACGATGCTGGACGGGCTCGACAGTTTCTGGCGGGCGCGGTTCTGGGGCGATATCGAGACGATGCCGGACGAGCGCAAGGCGCAGATCCTGCCCTACATCTTCGAATGGGCAAAGGGCGGGGCTTCGGTTTCCGGCGTCGAGGCGGTGCGCGGTTTCAACCAGACGAACGAGATGCGCAAGGCCTGTGCGAGACTCTTCTCCGGCGTCGATGCGGTTTTGTCGCCGACCAACCCGATCGTCTCCTATCCGGCCGACTGGGCATCGCCGACCAACGATCCTCTGAAACCGTTCGAGCATATCGGCTACACGGTGCCGTGGAACATGTCGGAGCAGCCGGCCGCCTCGATCAACTGCGGTTTCTCCCGCAGCGGAATGCCAATCGGGCTGCAGATCGTCGGGCCCCGGTTCGCAGACTTGCTCGTTCTGAAGCTGTCGCATGCGTTTGAGCAGTGGACCGGCGGCGTGACCAACTGGCCAGAGCCGAGACTTACGCCCTGATCTGCCCGTCCAGTGAAGGTCCGAGCGCAAAAATCGGCGATGGAACCTTCACGGTTTCGCCGCGTTTCATTTTGGCAGACGAATGCGTGCACTTTGCGTCTGGTGGAGTATGATGTGCGAGAGGCATCCTTTCGAACACGACCGGGCCTGATATCCCGATCTTCGCCTAGCCTCACAGTTTGCATGTCGTTTGAACCTTTCCGCAAAGCCCGCGCCTTCCGCGCGGCGCCAAGATCCGTAGAAACAGGAGATCTCCATGGCCGCAGCTACTTCCACGAATGCCGAAATTGCCCGCGCTCGCACCGCTGCCGGTGCTGCTACGACGTCTGACATCGAAGCGCAGCTGCAGCAGCTCCGCGAAGATATCTCGTCGCTTGCCAAGACCGTCGGCGCCGTCGGCAGCAGCACGGCGAGTGAAGTGAAGGGCAAGGCCCGTCGCGCCGCATCCGATGCGACCGATGCGTCCATGCAGATGGTTGAAGCTGCCCGCGAGCAGGCGATCTCGTTCGAGCGCGACCTGGAAGCGAAGATCCGCAAGGCACCGATCCAGTCGATCGCGATCGCAGCCGGCGTTGGCTTCGTCTTCGCTCTTCTGTCGCGTCGCTAAAGATGATGGGCCTTGGTCCCCTTATCGCTTCGTTTGCCGCGATGGATATCGCGGCATTTACGGAGCGGCTGAAGCGCAACATCATGCTGTATGGGCTCGCTGCACTTTTCGTGCTGACGGCCTATGTGCTGGGCGTTGCGGCACTTGCCGTTCATCTGTCGCAGTTCTGGGGCCTTCCCATAGCGCTTCTGGTGGTTGCAGGCGGCGCATTGCTGCTGGCCGTGATTTTCTACCTTTCGGTGACGCTCACGGCGAGAGCGGAAGTCAAGCGCAAGAAGCAGGCAGTTGCCGCCAATAGCGGCAAGACGCTGGCTTTGACGGCAGCACTCACAGCGGTTCCGCTTCTTCTGAAGTCGAAGCCGCTGATGTTTGCATCGATCGCGGGGGGCCTCGGCTTCCTCGCCCTGAGCGGTGGCAGGACGCGTCGTCGCTTTACAAATCCTGGAGAGTAACACCAGCCGTTACTCGTCTTTCGATCATCGAGCTGCCGGACAAATTCCGGCAGCTTTTTTTGTGTCTTGTCGGATTGTCATCAGGCTCTGGTCGACGCTCGCGCGGAGCGAATGGATCTGTGCTATGCAAAATACTGCAAACACAAGGGAGGGCAGTTGTCTGGTGCTACGCGAAACACACAAAAACGCCGCCCGTGAAGGCGGCGTCTATGAGTTTACATGTACTTCGCTGAACGTTCAGCCGCCGAAGGCGCGGGACGTGATGGCCGCGTCACCGGCATCCGGGCCATAATCGACCTCGCCGGATACGCCAAGCAGCTCCTGCAAGCGGGTACGAGCGCGCGAGACACGGCTCTTGATCGTGCCGACGGCGCAACCGCAGATCTCTGCCGCTTCCTCATAGGCAAAGCCTGCTGCGCCGACGAGAACAATCGCTTCACGCTGATCGTCCGGAAGCTTGTCGAGCGCTGCACGAAAGTCCTGCAGATCGAGGCGACCATACTGTTCGGGGTGCACGGAAAAGCGTTCGGAAAACAGGCCGTCGCTGTCTTGCACTTCGCGGCCACGCTTGCGCATCTGGCTGTAGAATTCGTTGCGCAGGATCGTGAACAGCCAGGCCCGCATGTTGGTGCCGGCCGTAAAGCTCTTCTGGTTCGCCCACGCCTTCATGATCGTGTCCTGGACAAGGTCATCGGCCTTGTCGTGACGACCGGTCAGCGAGACGGCAAAAGCGCGCAGGTTCGGCAGCGATGCCAAAAGGTCGCGCTTAAAAATGCGATCGTCGTTGTCTTCTTCCTTGCTCATTTCGCATCCACCGACTTGGCGTTGCGCTCGGCATGGTCGAGCCGTTCGAGCAGATCGAGGAAGCGATCAGGGATACCCTCCTCCTGGACTGCGTCATAAAATTCACGCAGTTTGCGAGAGATCGAGGCGTTGGGAGACACTGACCCAGGCCTTGCTTCTTGAGATTGGCTTGTTGTCATGTCATCTTTTTTTGTGTTGTCGTCACTCATCACTCAAATGGCCTGTTCGATATCGTCACCTCAAAATTCGCGGATCGAAAAAAAGTTCCACCCTTGCGGAACTTTTTTTAAGTACCCACGTTATTAGTCCGTCAATTGCCCTCATTGGGTCCCGGGGAGTATTTTTTTATGTCACTGACCTCACGCGTTGCGTCTCATCTTCCATATCTGCGCCGCTATGCGCGGGCCGTTACCGGATCGCAGACATCGGGAGACGCCTATGTCGCGGCGGTCCTCGAGGCCCTGATCGCGGACGTCTCCATCTTTCCGGAGTCGTCTAAGGATCGTGTATCGCTTTACAAACTGTTTGTCGCAATTTTTGGTTCCACTTCAATCGAGATCCGGCCGATCGACTCGCCGTTTGCTTGGGAACAGCGCGCAGCGGCTAACCTTTCGAACCTTCCGTCGCAGTCCCGTCATGCCTTCCTTCTGATTTCGGTCGAAGGCTTCACGATTGAGGAAGCGGCTGAAGTTCTCGATATCAGCGTTGGTGAAGTGAACAAGCTTCTCGACGAAGCCTCGCGCGAAATCTCCCGCCAGGTCGCGACCGATATCATGATCATCGAAGACGAGCCGCTGATCGCGCTCGACATCGAGCAGATGGTGCAGGACCTTGGTCACCGCGTCACGGGTATCGCGCGTACCCACAAGGAAGCGGTATCGCTGTTCCAGACATCGCAGCCGAAGATGGTTCTCGCCGATATCCAGCTGGCGGACGGAAGCTCTGGCATCGACGCGGTCAACGAGATCCTGAAGTCCTCCAATGTCCCTGTGATCTTCATCACGGCATTCCCGGAGCGTCTGCTGACCGGCGAGCGGCCTGAGCCTGCTTTCCTCGTCACCAAGCCTTTCAATCCGGATATGGTGAAGGCTCTGATCAGCCAGGCCTTGTTCTTCAATGACGCGGTTAAGGCTGCTGCCTGATCTATCTGCCATCGATCGATTTTAGGCAGGAACAAACCCCAAAGAGAGGCGTTCTGGGATATCGGAACGCCCCGCTTGCTTTCCCGCTATGATGCCGAGCGATGTCTTCCCTTGATTTAAAGCGTCCGTGGGATACTTACCTGCGGATATTGAAAAAGAGATTTGGCCTGGTTGGTACGTCTCGTTAGAGCTAAGGATTACCAAAGGGTTGGGTTGTTTCGACAAGGCCGACACTTTATAAGATTTTGAACTTGAATGAGTTGCGGAAGTCTATATTCAGACTTCCGTTCGCCTGGAAGTCGCAACGGAGTTTACCAAGTGACGCATCCGCTGACATGGCAGCAAGCTGGTCAGAGTGATGACAAGTTGCGTGAGTTTTTCATGCCAGCGCTGATTGATCTCGGCGCATGCATCATTATCCAGGACACCCAGCAGAATTACCTTCTCGTTGCCAACCTGCCTCAGGTCTGGTCGCTTCAAGGCGTGGATGCGCCAAGCGATGCAAGCCTGTTCGGCGACGACGTGGCTGCGAAACTCCACACGCTGAAATCGGAAATGACCGAGCTTGGCCGCAAAGGCCATATCGAGGTCACGGCGGGTTCGGACCAGGTCTTCGAATTCCGCGTCCAGGCCGTCGGCGTCGAAGGCGGGAACCTGCATCTGGTCACCACGATCAATGACCGGTCGGAAGAGCGGCATCGTGAGCGGTTGCTCCGGGCCTTGCTGCGCGAAGTCAGTCACCGCTCCAAGAACCTGCTTGCGATCATCCAGAGCATCGCGCTGCAGACGGCGCGCTATTCGGGGTCGCTCGATCTTTTCCTGCACAAGTTCCGGGGGCGGCTCTATTCGCTGTCGCAGAGTCAGGACCTGATCACCGATTCGAGTTGGCGCGGCGCCTATCTTTTCGATCTGGTTCAGCAACAGACCGAAAAGTATCTTCCCGACAACAAGCATCTCGTCCGCATGGGAGGTGACAACGTTCTGCTGACGCCCAATGCATCGCTGCATGTGGGGCTTGCACTGCACGAGCTGGTGGTCAACGCCGTCAGTCACGGCTCCGTCATGCGCAGCCGCCTGCCGATCGAAGTGGCGGCCAACCGGGTGCACGTGGATGGGCATGACGTTCTTGAGATCGTCTGGGACGAGGCGTTGATAGAAAACGACAGTGTCGACGTCAGCGAGGATGGGATGCGATCGCATTTCGGCAGCACCGTTCTCGAACGGGTGGTACCTGCGTCCGTCAACGGCAAGGCACGATATGTGATCTCCAACGATCGCATTCAGTACCGCCTGAGCTTTCCGCTCGAAGGCGCCAGCGACTGAAGGTCGGGCCTACCAATTCCTCACATGACGCGAAGGCCCGATGATCGAAGCATCGGGCTGTTCGCGAACGTGGAGCCACCGGGATAGCCCCATGCGGGGCTCGTTGCTCGGCGCAATGTTTTCACGTCACAAGGGAATAAGTCGTGCCGGCGATAGCGGCTGCCCAAAACGGAGCTGGCTCGGTTCCACTAGGGAGCCGAGCCAGTTCTTCTCTTCGAGGGGGATTGAAGAGTATGTCCGAAGGCTCTTTGTAGGGCGGGGGACGGGGGGTCGCCTTCAGACATCAGTAGAACGGGCGTCCGGGAATTAGGTTCCGGCAGATTTTCAAAAAATCGAAGAAAAAATGAGAGCGGACGACGCAACGGGAAACGGCGGCTTTCGCCGCCGTTCCGGGTCGTATCTGGAGCGTTGAAATCAGCGCTTCAGGGTTCTTGGATCGAGCGCATCGCGGATTGCATCGCCCATGTAGTTGACGCTCAGAACCGTTGCAGAAATCGCAAGGCCTGGCCATAGCACGCGTGATGGCGTCAGCTGCAGGAAGTTGGCGCCGTCAAACAGCAATCGTCCCCAGGTCGGGAAATCCGACGGGAAGCCGAGGCCGAGGAAGGACAGCGACGATTCCGTGATGATGGCCGAGGCAATGCCGAGCGTCGCAGACACCATGATCGAGGACAGGACGTTGGGCAGAATATGCCGAAGCACGATCCGGTATTCCCGCATGCCGCTCGATTTCGCCGCCAGGATGAATTCCTGGCTTTTGACCGCAAGCACATCGCCACGCACGATACGTGCCGTGTGCATCCAGCTCGTGACGCCGATGACGACCACGATCAGGATGAAGATGCCGGTCTCCGGTCCGAGGGCTGCGCGCAGCGTATCGCGGAACAGAAGCAGGATCACGAGCAGAAGCGGCAGAAGCGGCAGGGCCAGGAACAGGTCCGTCAACCGCATCAACGGCCCATCCAGCCTGCGGAAGTAGCCCGAGAGGACCCCCACCAGCGTGCCAAGGAAGAGCGCGAGCAGCATGGCGGTGATGCCGACCGCAAGCGAGATGCGGCCGCCGGCCAGAACCTGGGCCAGCATGTCCTTGCCGAGATTATCGGTTCCGAACGGATGCGCCAGCGACGGCCACTGGTTCTTCTCGCGGATGTTCAGCTGGTTGGGCGCGACCCTGTGGATATAGGGGCCGACATAGACAGCCAGAACGATGAAGGTGAAGACGATGAGGCCGGCAACGCCGCCCTTATGCGCCCGGAACTGCCGCCACATGTCAGCCATTGCGGAGCGTGTCGGGGACGACGCCCTGGCGGGTGCGGGGTTTGCGATTGTCGCGTCAGTCATACCGGATCCTCGGGTCAAGAATGCCGTAGAGAACGTCGGCGATCAGGTTGAAGAGTACGATCAGCACCGCGAAGATGAAGGTCAGTGTCTGAACGAGAGGAATATCGGCGCCCTGGACGGCGACGATCAGCAATTGGCCCAGCCCATTCACGCGGAAGATCTGCTCGGTGATGATGGCGCCGGAGAAGATGGTGGGTACGCCGAGCGCAATCACCGTCACGACCGGGATCAGGCTGTTGCGCAGCACGTGGACGAGCAGCACGACGTTTTCCTTGACGCCCTTGGCCCGGGCGGTGCGGACATAGTCCTGATGCAGGTTGTCGAGCATGGAGGCGCGCACGAAGCGGGTGATCTGGGACGCATTGTAGAGCGCCAGAACCGCGACCGGCATTGCCATCTGCTTTGCCTGCGCGACGAAGGTGGCAAAGCTCGTGACCTGCAGATTGGTGTCGTAGACCGACGGGAACCACTGCAGGTAGGACGAGAAGATGACGATCAGGAGCACGCCGGTGAAGAAGGTCGGCACCGAATAGCCGACCATCGAGACGAAGGTGCCGACCTGGTCGAAGATCGAATACTGCTTGTAGGCGGAGATGACGCCGATCGGAACGGCGATCAGAATGCCGAACAGATAGGCGAGGCCGACGACCCACAGCGTCTGCGGCAGGCGCTGGACGATGAGATCAACGACAGGGCTGCGGGTAGCCCAGGAGAGGACACGCATGCGCTGACCATCGCCGAACTGCCAGCCTGTGAGGCGTTCGAGAATATTCAGCGGCTCGTTGATGAAGAACTGCTGCAGCCAGTAGAGATAGCGCAGGAAGAAGGGCTCATTCATGCCGAGTGAGGCGCGAATCTGTTCGCGGACTTCCGGCGGGATCGTCAGCGGCAGGTCGCCGGTCGGATCGTTTGGTGCCAGATCGAGCAACGCGAAAATGACGAAGCTGATGACCAGCAGCGTCGGTATTGCGAAGAACAATCGTCGCAACGTGTATGTGAACATGTACGAATTACTCCAGACGACGCCGGATCATGCCGCATAATGCGGTGATAGGGCGCGAAGTCCTGATGTGCCGCATCAGATTTTCCCGGGCCGATGAGCCCCGGGAAGATCATGCCATACGAAGCGTGAGACAGAGCGCCGGCAACCGCTGAGGGCTGCCGGCTGTCTCCTTACTTCTTGCGCGACCAGTCTGCGATGTTCCACACCTGGCTGTCCCAAGAGTTCATCTTGATGCCGTCGAGCGTGAGCGCGAAGGACGACTGGTCACCGCGGTGGACGAGCGCGATATGTGCGCCTTCCTCGGTCAGCATGTCGTTGAGCTGCTTGGCGATTGCTGCGCGCTTATCGAGATCTGCGGTTCTGGACAGTTCGCTGACCAGCTTGTCGTAGTCAGGGTTGCAGTAGCGCGGGATGTTCTGCCCCTGCCAGCCGTTTGCCGGACCGGGGATCTTGTCGCACAGCCATTCCGCCATGTACTTTTCAGGATCGGTGCCATCGAAGTTGTTGGTGTACATTTCAACGTCGGCATAGAACTTCTGGAACGTGTCCGGGCTTGCCGGGTCGCCACCGAAGAAGACGGAGGCAGACGCGTTGCGGAGTTCCGCATCAACGCCGATTTCCGCCCACATCGCCTTGACCAGTTCCTGGGTCGCCTGGCGAACCGAGTTGGTCGAGGTGGAGTAAAGGTAGGAAAGGCGTACGCCATCCTTGGCGCGGATGCCATCGGAACCCTTCTTCCAGCCGGCATCTTCGAGCAGCTTGTTGGCGCCCTCGATATCCTGCTTCAGGCACCAGCTGTCGTTCTTGGTGGAAGCAACGACTTCCGGAGCGGGCAGGATGTTGCAGGTGGCCCTGCCGGACTGGCCGTAGCCGGCCTCGACGATGATGTCGCGGTCGATGGCAAGCGACAGTGCACGGCGAACGGCCGGATCCTTGAGCGACGGATGCGGGCCGGCTTCCTTGGTGGAGCGCTTGGCGCCCAGCGAAGGATCTGCATTGAAGTGGTTGAGGTTGATACGCTCGACCTGGGTGCCGAACGAAATTTCAAGACGGCCCTTGCCGGCAGCGAGCATGGTCTGCAGCACTTCAGGCTCGACCTGGGCATTCCAGGCGTAATCGTATTCGCCGGTTTCAAGCACGGCGCGGGCAGCAGACGCAGCGTCGCCACCGCCCTTCAGCGTGATCGAGGCGAAGGCTGGCTTTGCCGGATCGCGGTAGTTCGGGTTGGCCTTGAAGGTGATGACGTCGTTCGGCTTGAAATCGGCGACCATGAAGGCGCCGGTGCCGATCGGACCGAAGTTGGCGGCCGTGCAGCCGGGAGCCTTGGCGCCGACGCAATCCTTGAACTGCTTGGCCTGGATGACCGGCGACTGGGCGCCCACAAAAGCCGAATAGGGGTAGGGCTTGGGCTCGGTAAAGGTGATCTTGACGGTGTTCGGGTCGATCGCCTCGACGTTCTTGACGCCTTCGTACTGAGCCGCCTGGGCGCAGCCGCCATCCGGCGCCGTGCAGTATTTCCAGGTGAAGATCACGTCTTCAGCGGTAAACGCCGTGCCGTCGGACCATTTGACGCCCGGCTTGATCTTCCAGGTCATGCTGAGAAGGTCTTTTGCCACGCCGCCGTTTTCGACGGTCGGGATCTCGGTCACCAGCCACGGAACCAGTTCACCCTTCTCGTCGTAGCGGGCAAGGGGCTCAATCACGATCGAGGACGCATAGACTTCCTTCGTTCCGGCGGAAAGATACGGATTCAGCGTGGAAACCGCCTGCCAGAACAGGGCCTTCAGGTCTCCGTCAGTGCCGCGCTCGGCGTGGGCTGCGGTGCCACCCAGGGCGAGCACGGCCACCGTGCCGACCAATAGGTGCTTCAACTTCTTCATGCTGCTATTCCCCTTGATGTTGATTTGTCTCGATTTTAGTGCCCGGATCGCCCGTTTGCCGGTGTCGATGCCGTCGAGCTGCATGGCGCCCTGTCTTCCCTGGCGCGTCGCAGATTAGAATTCCCGCATCCTCCTGAAAAGTAGGTCGTATATTACATTTGATACCCGCAATATGCTGAGGTGATCAAAATTTGAGCCATCTAAGCATAGGCCTATTTTGTGTTCAAGGGCGAAAATTGACGCTTGCAAATTCCAACGAAGCCGTCGCAATATCGCAGCCTTCGAGACTGGAAATACCAATAAATCTAGAGGATTGCCCAAATGCCTGTCATCAATCGCGTCGCCGAAATGCAGGATCAGGTTGCAGAATGGAGACGCCATCTGCACGAGAATCCGGAGCTTCTCTACGACGTTCACTACACATCCGCCTTTGTTGCCGAGAAGCTGAAAGCCTTTGGTTGCGACGTGGTTGAGAGCGGCATCGGCAAGACGGGCGTCGTCGGCATCATCAAGGGCAGCCAGGGCGATGGCCCGGTTATCGGCTTCCGCGCCGACATGGATGCGCTGCCGATCCTTGAGACATCGGGCGTGCCGTGGGCTTCGAAAACGCCGGGCAAGGCGCATTCCTGCGGCCATGACGGACATACCGCAATGCTTCTGGGTGCGGCCCAGTATCTCGCCGAGACCCGCAATTTCAAGGGTTCCGTCGCTGTGATTTTCCAGCCGGCCGAAGAAGGCGGCGCGGGCGCGCTTGCCATGATCGAGGACGGCATGATGGACAAGTTTTCCATCAAGGAAGTCTACGGCATGCACAATGCACCGGCGCTCCCGGTCGGCAGTTTCTCGATCCGCAAGGGCGGCATCATGGCGGCGGCCGATACGTTCGAGATCACCATTTCCGGCCGTGGCAGCCATGCCGCCCAGCCGCATCTTTCGATCGACCCGGTACTGACCGCGTCGCACGTGGTGATCGCGCTACAGTCGGTCGTTTCGCGCGAGACGGATCCGCTCAAATCCCTCGTCGTCACCGTCGCTTCCATCCATGGCGGCCAGGCGAGCAACGTCATCCCGGCCTTCGTGACGCTGGCCGGCACCGTGCGCACGCTGCTGCCGGAAACGCGCGACTTTGCCCAAAAACGCCTGAAGGAAGTGGCCGAGGCGACCGCGATTGCACACGGCGCAACGGCCGAGGTCGTCTATAATCGCGGCTATCCGGTCACCTTCAACCACGACAACGAAACCGATTTTGCTGTAGGCATCGCCTCGAAAGTGGCGGGTCAGGGCAAGGTCGACGCCAATGCGGCACCGCATATGGGGGCTGAAGACTTTTCCTACATGCTGGAGCAGCGGCCGGGTGCCTTCATCTTCCTCGGCAATGGCGATACCGCCAATCTTCACAATGCGGCCTACGACTTTAACGACGAGGCCATTCCCTATGGCGTGAGCTACTGGGTTTCGCTTGCCGAAACGGCGCTCGCCGCCTGATCGTATCCTCTTCCGACCGGCCCCTCGCGATGCCGCCACCAGTCGCGACGGGGCCGCCCAAATCAAGGAAACATGCATGCTGCTTTCCGGACCTGCGATGGAACAGTCTGGCGGATCGGTCACTCCGGTCCTGTCTGTGAAGAACCTGACGACGTCGTTCAAGGTGAACGACGAATGGAAGACGGTTGTGCGCAACATCTCGTTCGATGTGGCACCGCGCGAGACGGTTGCGATCGTGGGCGAAAGCGGCTCCGGCAAATCGGTGACGTCGCTGTCGATCATGCGGCTGTTGCAGAAGAATTCGAGCCGGATCGAGGGGCAGGTCTTTCTTCAGGGCAAGGAGCTTCTGGCCCTGCCGGAGGAGGAGATGCGGCGCGTGCGCGGCAACGACATCTCGATGATCTTCCAGGAGCCAATGACCTCGCTCAATCCGATCTTCCCGATCGGAAAGCAGATCGCCGAGGCGCTGACGGTTCACACCAACATCTCCAAGGCCGAGGCAAAGGCGGAGGTGATACGGCTTCTCGAAAAAGTCCGCATCCCCAATGCCAAGAGCCGGTTCGACGAATATCCGCACCAGTTTTCCGGCGGCATGCGCCAGCGCGTAATGATCGCCATGGCGCTTGCGGCCAAGCCGAAGCTTCTGATTGCCGACGAGCCGACGACGGCGCTGGACGTGACGATCCAGGGGCAGATCCTCGATCTCATCAAGATGCTGCAGGAAGAAGAGGGCATGTCGGTCCTGTTCATCACCCATGACATGGGCGTGGTGGCGGAAGTGGCCGACCGGACGATCGTGATGTTCCGCGGCGATGCGGTGGAAACCGGGCAGACCGGCGACATCTTCCATCGCGGCCAGCATGCCTATACGCGCGCACTTCTGTCGGCGGTGCCGAGGCTCGGTTCGATGGGTCAGAGCAAGCTGCCGATGCGGTTTCCGCTGATCGACGTCAATACGGGCGAACAGCAGGTTCTCGGCGAAGTGTTCGACACGGTCGCCAAGGGCAAGACGCCGATCCTCGACGTGAAGGATCTGACGACGCGGTTCGACATCCATTCCGGCCTTCTCGGGCGGAAGTCCGGGGCCGTGCATGCGGTGGAAAAGGTCTCGTTCGATCTCTATGCCGGCGAAACGCTTGCGCTGGTGGGTGAATCCGGTTGCGGCAAGTCGACCACCGGACGGTCCGTGACGCGGCTGATCACGCCGACCAGCGGCACCGTGCAGGTGGACGGCTACGACGTGATGAGCCTCGATCAGCATGCGCTTCGAACCATGCGCCGGTCGATCCAGATGGTGTTCCAGGATCCGTTCGCTTCCTTGAACCCGCGCATGAGCGTGGGGTCTGCCGTCGCCGAACCGTTTATCGAGCACAAGCTCGGCACCAAGGCGCAGGCGCGCGAAAAGGCGGCGAACCTTCTCGAAAAGGTTGGACTTTCGGCCGACATGATGCGGCGCTTCCCGCACGAGTTTTCCGGCGGCCAGCGGCAGCGCATCGCGATCGCCAGGGCTTTGATGCTCGATCCGAAGGTGATCGTTGCCGACGAAGCGGTGTCGGCGCTCGACGTGTCGATCAAGGCGCAGGTCTGCAACCTGCTGCTCGACCTGCAGCAGTCTCTGAACCTCGCCTTCCTGTTCATCTCCCACGACATGGCCGTGGTGGAACGGGTAAGCCACCGGGTGGCGGTGATGTATCTGGGCGAAATCGTCGAGATCGGCCCGCGGGCGGCGGTGTTTGAAAATCCGCAGCATCCCTACACGAAGAAGCTGATGTCGGCAGTGCCGGTGCCGGATCCCTCGCGGCGCAGGATCAAGCGCAACCTTTCTACCGAAGAGATCAAGAGCCCGATCCGGTCTGTCGATTTCGTGCCGCCGGTGCGGGAATATCGCGAAGTCGGCGCAGGCCACGTCGTGCAGGTGGCCTGACGGCGGACGGCCCGGAACGAACGCGAATGCGGCGCCAACCGGGGCGCCGCATTCGCATCTATCATTTGTCGGATTTCGCGATCTGAAGTATGATGGCTGCATGAGCGACAGGGATGATATCCGCCAGCGCACACTGGAAGCAGCGCATCTGCAGACGATCGAGGGCAACCCTCTCGACGCTGACGATATAGCCATGTTCGAGATGTTCGATCGGGAGGGGTTTTCCGTCGAACAGCAGCTCGATTATGTGCGCCGAGACTTGAGGCGGCGAGCAGACTTGGACGCTCAAGAACAGGCGCCAGCGGCGTCCAGCCGATGATCCGCACCCCCGATGAGTGACGATCCTTACGTCTATCCGGGGACCAGGCTGCTACGAAACAAGTTCGATATTCGTGATGCAGCCGAGCTGGACTTTGCAGAACGTCGATTTTCCACCATCCGCAGCCGCCAAAACATTCCCGTGGGTGATTTCGACCTGAAGCATCTACGGGCCATCCACCGTCATCTCTTTCAGGATATGTACGACTGGGCGGGCGAGATCCGGACGGTGGAGATTTCCAAAGGGTCGAGCCAGTTCCAGTTCCTGCAGTATATCGAGACCGGCATGGCCGATGTGCATCGACGCATCAAGGCGGGCAGGTATCTGCGTGGTCTCCAGAGATCGGAATTTGCCGCAAAAGTCGCGCCGATCATTGGTGATGTGAACTATGTCCATCCGTTCCGCGAGGGCAATGGGCGCACGCAGGCACATTATCTGAAACAGCTTTGCGGACAGGCCGGACATTGGCTCGATCTGACGAAAATCGATCCCGCAGGTTGGATCGAGGCTTCGAAACAGGCGCAGATTAGCAATTATCAAATGATGGAGACCGTCCTCTCCGAGGCTTTGGGCAAAAGCTCTCCCTAAGGGCATGGTTTCCCCATCGCCATTTGACAGCCCCTCAAAAAACATGTCAGCAAATCGACCAGAGGAGATTTACTGCCATGGCTAAGCGGAGTGACACCCAAGGCCGGCTCGACGATGCTGCGCGCGCGGGCTGGCTCTATTACGTCGCGGGGAGGACCCAGGACGAGATCGCCAATGCCATGGGCATTTCCCGCCAGTCGGCCCAGCGGCTCGTGTCGCTTGCGGTTGCCGAGCGGTTGATCAAGGTCCGGCTCGATCATCCGATCTCCGCTTGTCTCGAACTCGCTGAAGGGCTGCGCAAGAAATACGATCTCAAGCATGCGGAAATCGTGCCGAGCGATCCGGGGGGCAGTTCATCCACGGTCGGTATCGCCGAAGCGGGCGCGGGCGAGATCGAGCGCTGGCTGAAACGGCCGGATCCGATCATCATTGCGGTTGGGACAGGTCGGACGCTGAAAGCCGCTGTCGATCAGCTGCCGCCGATGGAATGCCCGCAGCACCGTATCGTGTCGCTGACCGGCAATATCGGGCCGGACGGGTCGGCCGCCTATTACAACGTCATCTTCTCGATGGCCGATGCCATCAAGGCGCGGCACTTTCCGATGCCGCTGCCGGTCCTTTGTGCCTCCATCGAGGAGCGCGACACGCTGCATGACCAGGCGCTCGTGCGCTCGACACTTGCGCTCGGGGCACAAGCCGACGTCACCTTTGTCGGGATCGGCGAACTCGGCGTCGATGCGCCGCTCTGCGTCGACGGATTTCTGGAGCGCGACGAAATGGTGTCGCTGGTCGATCGCGGTGCCGCGGGCGAAATTTGCGGCTGGATCTACGATCAGCAGGGTGAGTTGCTCGACAATGCCGTCAACGGCCGGGTGGCCTCCGTGCCGATCCCGTCGCGCGAGACCTGCTGTGTCATTGGCATTGCCCAAGGCAAGAAGAAGTGGGTCGCCATGCGCGCAGCCCTGAAAGGCGGACTGCTCAACGGCATCATCACCGACGAGGCCGCAGCGCGGTATCTGCTTACTGCCTAAGCGCGGCAGATAGAATTCTGCCTGAAATTTCAGTGAATTGTCGCTTTCGGTTGCATCGCAGCGATGAATTCCCATTGACTTGCGCTAGCTTTATGTGGGTAATTGCCCATGAGCAAAGCGAATGCTCGCATTCCATCTTCTCGGGAGGAAGATATGACTATGAAAACTATTCTGCTGGGCGCCTGCTCAGCTCTGGCCTTTGTGGCCACGACTGCATCTGCCGAAACCCTCACCATTGCGACAGTCAACAACGGCGACATGGTCCGCATGCAGGGCCTGACGTCCGAGTTCACCAAGGCGAACCCGGACATCCAGGTCGAGTGGGTCACGCTCGAAGAAAACGTCCTGCGCGAACGCGTGACGACGGATATCGCGGCCGGTGGCGGCCAGTACGATATCGTCACGATCGGCAACTACGAAGTTCCGATCTGGGCCAAGCAGAAGTGGCTTCTGCCGCTCGAAGGTCTCGGCGACAAGTACGACATGGACGACCTGCTGCCGGCGATCCGCGGTGGTCTTTCGGTTGAAAACAAGCTCTATGCGGCACCGTTCTACGGCGAATCCGCCATGATCATGTACCGCAAGGACCTGTTCGAAAAAGCCGGCCTGAAAATGCCGGAAACCCCGACCTGGGAATTCATCGCTGACGCTGCCAAGAAGATGACCGACCGCAAGGCCGACATCAGCGGCATGTGCCTTCGTGGCAAGGCCGGCTGGGGCGAGAACATGGCCTTCGTTTCGGCGCTGACCAACTCGTTCGGCGGACGCTGGTTCGACGAAAACTGGAAGCCGCAGTTCGATCAGCCGGAATGGAAGGCAGCACTTACCTTCTACGCCGACATGATGAAGAATTCCGGCCCGTCGGGCGCTTCTTCCAACGGCTTCAACGAAAACCTGACGCTGTTCCAGCAGGGCAAGTGCGGCATGTGGATCGACGCGACCGTCGCTGCATCGTTCGTATCGAACCCGAAGGACTCCAAGGTTGCCGACAAGGTCGGTTATGCGCTCTTCCCAAGCAAGGAAGGCGTTGCCAACCACGGCAACTGGCTGTGGTCCTGGAACCTTGCCGTTCCGGCATCGTCCAAGAAGGCTGAATCGGCTCAGAAGTTCATCTCCTGGGCAACCAGCAAGGAATACACGACGCTTGTTGCTGCCAAGGAAGGCTGGGCCAACGTTCCTCCGGGCACGCGCACCTCGCTCTACAAGAACGCGGACTATCAGAAGGCCGCTGCCTTCGCAGCTCCGACGCTTGCTGCCATGGACGCTGCCGACATCACCAAGCCAACGGTCAAGCCGGTTCCTTATACCGGTGGCCAGTTCGTCGCGATCCCTGAATTCCAGGCTCTCGGCACCACTGTCGGTCAGTTGTTCTCGGCTGTCATCGCCGGCCAGTCCACGGTCGATGACGCTCTTGCCGCCGCTCAGGCAACGGCAACCCGCGACATGACCCGCGCCGGTTACATCAAGTAAGCTTAGTCAAGACACTGCTGTCCGGCATCCGTGCCGGGCAGCAGATCACAGGATGACGATTGGATGCTGAACTGCATCTCGCTGTTCCAGCACGCTACCCTATAAAAACAAGATCATGCCTTCGCGTCCTCCTCTGGCCGCGTGCGGCGCGCTTACCTCCGGGGAGGGGCCTCAAAGATGGCAACGCAAAATACCAAGACGTTGGCACGCCTGATGATGGCGCCCTCCGTCATCGTTCTTTTGGTCTGGATGGCCGTACCGCTCGCAATGACGCTGTACTACTCGTTCCAGAACTACAACCTGCTGACGCCGCAGAACGTGAGCTTCGCAGGCTTCTTCAATTATCAGTATTTCTACACCGATCCGGCCTTCTTCCAGTCGATCTGGAACACGATGCTGCTGGTGCTCGGCGTGCTCGGCATTACCGTCATCGGCGGTGTCGCGATCGCGCTTCTGCTCGACCAGCCGATCTTCGGCCAGGGTATCGTGCGCATCCTGGTGATCTCGCCGTTCTTCGTGATGCCGCCGGTGGCCGCGCTGATCTGGAAGAACATGATCATGCATCCGGGCTACGGCGTGTTGGCGGATCTTGCCCGGTTCTTCGGGGTTCAGCCGATCGACTGGTTTGCCCAGTATCCGCTGTTTGCGGTCATCATCATCGTTGCCTGGCAATGGTTGCCGTTTGCGACGCTCATCCTTTTGACGGCGCTTCAGTCGCTCGACAGCGAGCAGCGCGAAGCCGCCGAAATGGATGGCGCCAACTTCTTCAACCGCTTCATCTACCTGACGCTGCCGCATCTTTCGCGCGCGATCACGGTCGTCATCCTGATCCAGACGATCTTCCTGCTCGGCATCTACGCTGAAATCCTGGTCACCACCAATGGCGGCCCGGGCTATGCGTCCACCAACCTCACCTTCCTCATCTACCGCACCGCACGTCTCGGCTATGACGTCGGCGGGGGTGCAGCGGGTGGTATCATCGCCGTCGTCCTTGCCAATATCGTCGCCTTCTTCCTGATGCGCGCCGTCGGCAAGAACCTGGACAAGTAGGAGGAACGATCATGGCTCGCAAAGTAACAACCGGAGCGAAGATCGGCTGGACAATCCTGGCCTGGGTCGTCGCACTCCTGATCTTCTTCCCGATCCTCTACGCGCTGATCACCAGCCTGAAGACGGAGCAGGAAGCGATCGCCGGCTTCAGCCTGATCCCATCGGGCACGCTTGAGAACTACATCACGGTGCAGACGCAGCGCGACTATTTCAAGCCGTTCATGAACTCGGTGATCCTGTCGGTCGGCTCCACCATCCTCGCGCTGATCATCGCGATCCCCGGGGCCTGGGCGATGGCGTTCGCGCCCGGCAAGCGTACCAAGGACATCCTGATGTGGATGCTGTCGACCAAGATGATGCCGGCCGTGGCGGTGCTGCTGCCAATCTTCATCCTGTTCCGCAACTTCGGCCTGCTCGACAGCCGCATCGGCCTCACCATCATGCTGACGCTGATCAACCTGCCGATCGTGGTGTGGATGCTCTACACATACTTCCGCGAAATTCCGGGCGAAATCCTGGAAGCGGCACGGATGGACGGCGCCAACCTGTGGAAGGAAATCGTCTACGTGCTGACGCCGATGGCGGTTCCCGGCATCGCCTCGACGCTGCTCCTCAACATCATCCTTGCCTGGAACGAAGCGTTCTGGACGATCCAGCTGACCACGACAAACGCGGCTCCGCTCACGGCCTTTATCGCCTCCTTCTCCTCGCCGCAGGGTCTGTTCTGGGCAAAGCTTTCGGCGGCCTCGACCATGGCCATCGCGCCGATCCTCATCCTCGGCTGGTTCAGCCAGAAGCAACTCGTTCGCGGCCTCACGTTTGGCGCGGTTAAGTAAGGATCACTCTTATGGGCAGCATTACTCTTTCCAAAGTCTCGAAGACGTTCGGCGAAGCCAAGGTCATCCCGTCGATCGATCTCGAAATCAACGACGGCGAGTTCGTCGTGTTCGTCGGACCTTCGGGTTGCGGCAAGTCCACGCTTCTGCGTCTCATTGCGGGGCTTGAAGACGTGACCGGCGGCCAGATCAAGATCGATGGTCGCGACGTGACGGACGCGGCTCCGGCCGAGCGCGGGCTTGCGATGGTGTTCCAGTCCTACGCGCTCTATCCGCATATGAGCGTGCGCAAGAACATCGCCTTCCCGCTGAAGATGGCGAAGATGGAACAGTCGGCGATCGACAAGAAGGTCGCCGATGCGGCGCACATCCTCAACCTCACCGATTATCTCGAGCGTCGCCCCGGTCAGCTGTCGGGCGGCCAGCGCCAGCGCGTGGCGATCGGCCGTGCGATCGTGCGCGAACCTTCGGCCTTCCTGTTCGACGAGCCGCTCTCCAACCTCGATGCGGCGCTGCGCGGCACGATGCGTCTGGAGATCAGCGACCTGCACAACCAGCTGAAGACCACGATGGTCTACGTTACGCACGACCAGATCGAAGCCATGACCATGGCCGACAAGATCGTGGTGCTCAACCGCGGCAATATCGAGCAGGTCGGTTCGCCGCTCGAGCTCTACAAGTCGCCGCGCAATCTGTTTGTCGCAGGCTTTATCGGTTCGCCGAAGATGAACCTGCTCGAAGGCGATTACGCCAAGGCAAAGAACGGCAAGACCGTGGGCGTTCGTCCCGAACATATCGGGCTTTCCAAGGACAGCGGTCTGTGGACCGGCCGGGTTTCGGTTGCCGAACATCTGGGCGCCGACACGTTCCTGCATCTCGACGTTGATGGTATCGGCCCGATCACGGCGCGTGCCGGCGGCGAGTTCGGCGCGAGCTACGGCGACACGGTCTACCTGACGCCGGATGAAACCAAACTGCATCGCTTCGACGACAAGGGTCTTGCGATCCGGGCCTGAATGATCCCAAAGGCCTGAACAGCAGGCCAATCGGAGTATGAGAAAATGACTGTGAAGCTTTCGTTGGCAACTCTCAAGGATGCCGCAGCGACCGCTGGCGTGCCCGCCTACGATCCGAAGACGCTCTCCCCCGGCATCGTGCATTTCGGCGTCGGCAACTTCCACCGCGCCCACCAGGCGATCTACCTGGACGACCTGTTCAACATCGGCAAGGGCCATGACTGGGCCATCATCGGTGCCGGCGTGATGCCGTCCGATGCGGCCATGCGCGACAAGCTGAAGGCGCAGGATTTCCTCACCACCGTCGTGGAGCAGGACAACAACAAGACCGGTGCCCGTGTGACCGCGCCGATGATCGACATCATTGCGCCTGACGACAAGCAGGCGCTGATCGAGAAGCTGGCCGATCCGACCATCCGCATCGTCTCCATGACGATCACCGAGGGCGGCTATTTCATCGACGCGTCCGGCCATTTCAACCCGGCCCATCCGGCTATGGTCGAAGACGGCAGCAACCCGGATGCGCCGAAGTCGGTGTTCGGGCTGATCCTTGCCGGCCTCAAGCTTCGCCGTTCGCGCGGCCTTGCGCCGTTCACGATCATGTCCTGCGACAACATTCCGGGCAACGGCCACGTGACGGAAAACACCGTCGTTGGTCTCGCCAAGCTGTCGGATCCGGATTTTGCGACCTGGATCCACGACAATGTCGCCTTCCCGAATTCGATGGTCGACCGCATCACGCCGGCCACCGGTCCGCGCGAAGTCGATATCCTCAAGAATGACTACAATATCGACGATAACTGGCCGGTATTCTGCGAAGAGTTCAAGCAGTGGGTGATGGAAGATCATTTCCCGCTCGGCCGTCCGGCGCTTGAAGAAGTCGGCGTTCAGTTCGTGCCCGACGTCGCGCCCTACGAGCTGATGAAGCTGCGCATCCTCAACGGCGGCCATGCGACGATCGCTTATCCCGGCGAGTTGCTGGACATCCATTTCGTGCACGAGGCAATGGAGCATCCGCTGATCCGGGCCTTCCTTGCAAAGCTCGAGAAGGAAGAGATCATCCCGATCGTGCCGCCGGTTCCAGATACGAGCCTCGACGACTATTTCGACCTGATCGAGCACCGCTTCCTCAACCCGAAGATTGGCGACACCATTCCGCGCCTGGCGCAGGACGGTTCCAACCGCCAGCCGAAGTTCATCCTGCCATCGACCCGCGACCGGCTGGACCAGGGTCTCGACATCGTCGGCCTTTCGCTTGTGTCGGCGCTGTGGTGCCGTTATTTTGCGGGCACGTCGGATAGCGGTCGCCAGATCGTGTTCAACGATACGAGTGCCGAGAAACTGCAGGCGGCCGCGATCAAGGCCAAGGACGATCCGGATGCGTTTCTCGTGTTCGACGAGATCTTCGGCGAAGTCTCGACGTCGGACCTGTTCCGCAAGCGGTTCGCGCATGCGCTGAAGACGCTCTGGACGGAGGGCACGGCCAAGACGCTGCAGCTCTATCTCGACGACCAGCTCGTCAAGGATTGAGGTGGACACCGTGACGGGAATTAGCGCAATCAAACCACGCCATCTCGTGATCTTCGATTGCGACGGCGTCCTCGTCGACAGCGAGCCGCTGTCGGTGCGGGTTCTGGTGGCTGCGCTCAACCGCCACGGTATCGAAATGGCCGAGGAGGAAGCCTATGAGCGCTTCCTCGGCCGCAGCCTGGCGACCATGCGCCAGGTCATGGACGAGGAATACGGTTTCCACACCGGGCCGGAATTTCTGGACGGCATGCGCACCGATCTCTACAGCCTGTTCAAGGCCGAGCTGAAGCCGATCCCCGGCATTGCCGAAACGCTCGAGGCGCTCGGGCTTCAAGCCTGCGTCGCATCCTCCAGCAATCCCGACCGCATCCGGCTGTCGCTGACGATCACCGGCCTGATCGACAAGCTCGATCCCCATATCTTTAGCGCCACAATGGTGAAGAACGGCAAGCCCGCGCCGGACCTCTTCCTGCTGGCAGCAAGCGAAATGGGGTTCGCGCCGGAAGATTGCATCGTCATTGAAGACAGCCCCGCGGGCATCGAGGCGGCCCAGCGGGCGGGCATGGCGTCATTCGCCTTTACCGGCGGATCGCACACCCACACTTCCGGATACCGTGACCGGATCGAGGCGCTATCGCCCGACGTCGTGTTTGACGCGATGCCGGATTTGCTCCACCTTGTCCAAAAATATATCGAGGATCGCAACGGTTCGGTTTCCGCAAACACCTGAAGCTCGGCTTTCAGGCTGGCGGGACGCGACGGGGACAGTCTGCGCGACTTACAGGGACAGGAAACAAATCGGGATGCGTGATTTTCTCGTTGCGGTCGATATCGGCACGGCAAGCGCCCGTGCCGGCGTGTTCGGCCGCGACGGAACGCTGATTGCGAAATCCAAACATCCGATCCTGATGTTCCGCCCGCGGGATAAGCACGCCGAACATTCCTCCGAAGACATCTGGTCCGCAACCTGCATCTCCGTGAAAGCGGCGTTGGCCGAGGCTGGGATTTCTGCATCCCAGGTGGCGGCCATCGGCTTTGACGCGACTTGCTCGCTTGTGGCGCGGGACCGCGACGGCGCACCGCTGAGCGTATCTGTCAGCGGCAACGCGCATCAGGATACGATTGTCTGGCACGACCACCGGGCGATCAGTCAGGCGGAGACGCTGTCAAGAAGCGGCCATGCGGTGCTCGATTTCGCCGGGGGATCGATCTCGCCGGAAATGGAAATGCCCAAGCTGATGTGGCTGAAGCAGAACCTTCCAGACAGCTGGAGCCGGGCCGGTTATTTCTTCGATCTTGCCGATTTCCTGACCTGGAAAGCCACAGGTTCCGCGTCGCGTTCGCGCTGCACGCTGACGGCCAAATGGAATTACCTGGCGCATGAGACGCCGGGCTGGAGCGCGGATTATCTGGCGCTTGCCGGGCTCGACGACCTTATTGAGAAGGGCGGTCTGCCGGACGATACGATCGGTGTCGGCGGCTCGATCGGACCGCTCAGCGAAAAGGCGGCGGCCGAACTTGGCCTCGATACCGGCGTTCAGGTCGCGCCGGGAATGATCGACGCTTACGCGGGTGCCTATGGCGTGCTTGGCGGTGTTGGGGCGAAAAGCTTTCCAGGCTCGTCGCTGGAGACGAGCGTTGCCCTGATCGGGGGTACATCGAGCTGCATCGTCGCCTTCACCAGGGAGCCGAAACCCGGTCGCAGCCTTTGGGGCCCATATTACGAGGCGGTACTGCCCGACCATTGGCTGGTCGAAGGCGGACAGTCGGCGGCGGGCGCGCTGCTCGATCATATCGTCATGATGCACGCAGCCGGCGGCGAGCCGACCACCGATCTGCATGAGAGAATCATTGCCCGAGTCGGCGAGATGCGTGCGGCGGCGGGCGGCGAGGAGATCGCGCCGGATCTGCACATTCTGCCGGATTTTCACGGCAACCGGTCGCCGCTTGCGGACCCGCATGCGACCGGCGTCATCAGCGGATTGACGCTCGATACGTCCTTCGACGGGCTTTGCCGCCGCTATTGGCGGACCTGCGTGTCGATCGCGCTCGGCATCCGTCATATTCTCGATGCGATGGCTGACTTTGGTTACCGGTTCGAGACGCTGCACGTGACCGGCGGGCATGTGAACAACCCGCTGCTGGTGGAACTCTATGCGGATGTCACGGGCTGCAAGGTGGTCATCCCGCACAACCGCGATGCGGTTCTGCTCGGAACGGCCATGGCTGCCGCGGTTGCGGGCGGTCTGCATGGCTCGTTGCTTGATGCCGGACATGCGATGAACAGCGGTGGCAGCGAGCGGCTACCCAGCACGGGACGAGACCTTTATGAGCGCGACTACCGGCGGTTCCTCGCGATGATCCGTCACCGCGAAGAGCTGCGGTCGCTGGACTAAGCTGCAACTCATCCCGAAAGCTGATCCGCCTCGACGATGCGCTCTCCCTTTTCACCGCCGATTGCCGCATCCAGCAGAACTTTTGCCACCACATGGGCCGGGCTGATGCGCAGCCGTCGCGGCAGGATGGGATGGGCGATCTTCAGCGCCATGCTTGCAAGCCGTTCGCCGAGCCGGAATTCGCTGCGATCGCCATCCAGAAGGCCGGGCCTGACGATGGTGAGCGTGGAAAAGCCGATGGCGCGGATGGCAGCTTCAAGCTCGCCCTTGGTACGCAGGTAAAGCAGGCTGGACTTCGAATTGGCGCCGGTGGACGAGACGAGCGAGAAACGGGTTGCACCTCGTTCATGCGCGCGCCGGGCCGCACCGAGCGGCGTGGCATAATCCACCAGACGGAAGGCCTCGTCCGATCCCGCCTTTGCCCGCGTGGTGCCGAGCGCCGAAATGACCGCGTCGACGGTCCACCAGTCCGCCTCGGGCAGACCGCTGCTGAGATCGGTGATGGGATTTTCGAGCTTCGGATGGGCCGGCAAGGCGGTCGGAGGCAGCGGCCGGCGGGTGGGCGCGACGACGCGGGTGACCCGGTCGTCCTTGAGCGCCAGTTCGAGGACGTGGCCGCCGACTAATCCGGTCGCGCCAAGGAGCAGCAGGCTTGTCATGCGGATCTCCGTCACTACCACGCCCGGTGCGGGTGTCTGCCGGTGAGTATACGATTCTCGCGGCCAGATTCCTATATCCACCGGCGCTTGTTCCAGGGCGATGGTTGACCTACATGCTGCGGGCCTAACCTGGAGACGCCGATGATCCTCGACGCCGCACGCCTATCGCTGGTCAACCTGTTTGCGCCCGAGACGAGATCGGCCTTCTGGAAGACGCTGGGGCTGACATTCCTGATCCTGATCGGGTTGTGGTTCGGCTTGCGCGAGCTTTTCGCGCTCTATCTCTGGCCCTGGTTTGCCGCCTTCTTTCCGGATGTGCCGGATTGGACGGGATGGCTGACGCTGTTTGCGGCGATCGCGGCCGGGATCGGGCTGGCGCTCGTGCTTGCCTTGCTGATCGCGCCGATCACCGCGCTGATTGCGGGCCTGTTTCTCGACGACGTGGCGGCGGTGATCGAGAAGCGCGACTATCCCGGTGATGTGCCGGGCCGGGAAATGCCGCTCGGTCAGGCGATCCTCGGGTCGATCCAGTTTCTCGGCATCGTCATCATCGGCAATGTCATCGCGTTGCTGCTGCTGTTCATTCCCGGCGTCAACCTGATCGCCTTCTTCCTGGTGAACGGGTATCTGCTGGGGCGCGAGTTCTTCGAGTTCGCCGCGATGCGGTTCCGGCCGCCGGCAGAGGCGCGGGCTTTCCGCTCGAAGCATTCCTCTACCGTGTTCGTGGCGGGCCTGCTGATCGCCGGCTTCCTGGCGATCCCCTTCATCAACCTGCTGACGCCGCTGTTTGCGGCCGGGCTGATGGTGCATCTGCACAAGAAGGTATCGAAGCGCGACCCGTCCTTCCGGCTTCAGACGCCGATCACCTGAGGCGGTAGCTCGACCAGCGGTGCTGGGATGGGACAGGTCTTTTCGGGCGACCGACAAAGGTCGGCGATGACGCAGTGCTCGCATTCGGGCTTGCGCGCCTTGCAGGTGTAGCGACCGTGCAGGATCAGCCAGTGATGGGCGTGGAACAGATACTGGTCGGGAATGACCTTCAGGAACTGCTCCTCGACCTCATCCGGCGTTTTACCGGGCGCCATCAGGCAGCGGTTGCCGATGCGAAACACGTGGGTATCGACGGCAAGCGTCGGGATGCCGAAGGCCATGGACATCACCACATTGGCCGTCTTGCGGCCGACGCCCGGCAGGCGCACCAGGTCCTCGCGTGTGCTTGGCACCTCGGATCCGAACTCGTCGATCAGCATGCGACAGAGCGCGATGACGTTCTTGGCCTTGTTGCGGTAGAGCCCGATCGTCCTGATATGGGCGATGACGCCGTCCTCGCCGAGCGCCAGCATCTTTTCCGGCGTGTCGGCAATCTTGAACAGTTCGCGGGTCGCCTTGTTGACGCCTGCGTCGGTTGCCTGCGCCGACAGCGCCACGGCGACCACGAGCGTAAACGGATTGACGTGCTCGAGCTCGCCCTTCGGCTCCGGCCGCTGCACCGAGAAGCGGCGGAAGATCTCCACCATTTCGTCAGGCGTATAGGCCGGCTTGAAGCGTTTCGGCTTCCGGCCTTTGGTGGTGCTGCTTTTTGTCGCCGGGGTTTTCGTGGATTTGATTTTCGCAAGGGCCATGACACTGTATAGTCTCGCCCCATGACGGAAATCAACGCGCAGCCGATGGATGAGAAACCGGTCTTTGCGGCCGAACTGACGCCCTATCGGTCGCTCGGCCGACGCGGGTTTTTCGTCGTGCTGTCGATATCGGGTGCCGTCTGCCTGTTCTACGGCCTTTTCTTCCTGGCGACCGGCGCTTGGCCGATCGGGCTGTTTCTCGGTTTTGATTTCCTGCTTCTCTATGGCGCGCTGAAACTCAGCTACCGTTCCGGCCGGCAGCGCGAGGAAGTCACGGTGTCGAGGACCAATCTGTCGATCCGGAAATTTTCTCCAACGGGGCGGATGGTGGAGCATCGCTACAACCCGTTTTGGGCGCGATTCAATGTCAGCAGGCACGAGGAATTCGGGATTACGGCGATGCAGGTCTCGGGTGAGGGACGGCAGACCGAAATCGGTTCGTTTCTGAACCCGGACGATCGTGAGAGCTTTGCGAGGGCATTTCGCGGAGCGCTTGCGACCGTCACGAGACGGTTGTGATCCTGTCAAGAAACGGGTGGCTCTGATGGGATCGAGCGTGCATCTATAGGGCACAGGGAGATTGCCATGAACGCTCTTGCTTCGCTTTCCAGGCCCGACATGTCCGCACCCGGCATCGACGTGACGCCTGATGGCTTCGACTACGAGACGGTGCGGCGTGTCATCGAGATGCTGACGCTCGATTATCGCGCGCAGCCTTCGCTCGAAACGATCGCGGCCGAACTTGGCCAGTCGCCGACGCAGCTGCAAAAGGTGTTCACCCGTTGGGCGGGCCTATCGCCCAAGGCGTTCCTGCAGGCGGTGACGCTCGATCATGCCAAGCGGCTGCTCGGCCAGGAAGGTCTGCCGCTTCTGGAGACGTCCTATGAACTCGGACTGTCGGGACCCGGCCGGCTGCACGATCTGTTCGTGACCCATGAGGCGATGTCGCCGGGCGAATGGAAGGGAAGGGGCGCGGGTCTGACGATCCGCTACGGGTTCCACCCGTCGCCATTCGGCATGGCGCTGGTCATGGCGACGGAGCGTGGGCTTTCGGGCCTGGCGTTTTCCGATCTCGGCGGTGAAAAGCCGGCCTTCGAGGACATGGTGCGGCGCTGGCCGAATGCGGCCTATGTCGAGGACAGTGAAGCGACTGCCCCCTATATCGGCCGCATCTTCGACCGGGGCCAATGGACGGCCGACCGGCCGCTCAATGTCGTTCTGATCGGCACTGATTTTCAGCTGAAAGTGTGGCAAAGCCTGTTGAAGATCCCGTTCGGCAAGGCGGTCACCTATTCCGCCGTCGCCTCGGACATCGGCCAGCCGACGGCAAGCCGGGCAGTGGGTGCCGCAATCGGCGCCAACCCGATCTCCTTCGTCGTGCCCTGCCACCGGGCTGTGGCGAAGAACGGGGCTTTGACCGGGTATCACTGGGGTCTGACCCGCAAGCGGGCGATCCTGGGCTGGGAGACAGGCAACGCCTGAGCCGCACAGTCCGCCCGACAACTTGCCGTCCTTCAGGTGCGTGTCAGCAAACAGGCCGAAATGATTGCCATCCTGCACTTAAACGGACGGCAGCATGGAACAGTCACGCGTCAGAAGCTGGTTTCGCATGGGAGTCTCGGCGATTTTCGCTGCCGCTCTGGGTTTGGGGGGCTATCTCGGGTATCTGCAGCTCAGCGGCAATTTCCATACGGTGATCGACGGCGAGCTCTACCGGTCTGCCCAGCCGGGTGCCGCCGATATCGAGACCTATGCAAAGACCTACGGCATCCGCACCATCGTCAACTTGCGCGGTGAGGACGACAAGGCCGAATGGTATGCCGAGGAGGTCTCCGCCGCAAAAAGGCTTGGCCTGACGCATCTCGATTTCCGGATGTCGGCTTCCAGGCAGTTGAGCGAAGCTGAGGCGGACCGGCTTGTCACGATGATGCGGGACGCACCGAAGCCGATCCTGATCCATTGCCGCTCGGGTTCCGACCGCACCGGCCTTGCCGCCGGACTTTACAGCAGCGAGATCGCCGGCATGTCCGAAGAGATCGCCGAGCGCCAGCTTTCCCTCTACTTCGGCCATATCGGCATTCCGGTCATCTCGTCGGCCTATGCCATGGACAGGACATGGGAGCGGCTCGAGCACCATTCCTGGCGCGACAGGATTGCATTGCTGACAACGGATATCGACCTCTGACGTCGTTGCGGCCGAGGCTGGGAAACTCTGCCGGCAGTTGGCGGGTCGTGCCCAATGCGCTAGGATCTAGGCCAGTTCCAAGGAGCCATCATGCCACCATGCAACGTCGTTCTGACAGAGCACCACCAGCAGGTGATCGCGCGGCTTCTGGAAACGGGACGCTATCAGAACGCCAGCGAAATCGTGGGCGATGCACTGCGGCTTATCGAGCAGCGTGAAGCGCTGGATGGGGCAAAACTCGCGCTATTGCAGAGCGCCGCAGCGACCGGTTTCGACGACCTAGAAAACGGCCGTTTTGCCGATGTGCCGGTGACCGGGCTGGAGCAATTCATTGCCGGTCTTGGCGACACGCCGAACCAACGTTAGTGGGTATGGCGACAGTCCGCTTTTCCGCGACTGCCCAGGCCGACATCACCAAGATCATTGCCTATACGGATGAGAACTTCGGACGCGGCGCAAGGCGCCGTGACGAACAGCTTCTCGTGACTGCCTTTCGCGATTTGTCGCAAGACCGGACCCGGGTTCAATCGATAGGGCGGAGCTTGGGTTAGGCATACGCAGCTTCCATCTCAGGCGTAGCCGGACGAGGGCTAAGCACGCAAGCGGACTGGTCGTGCAGCCCCGCCACTTCATTCTCTATCGGTATCTTGAATTGTCGCTTATCGGGATCGGTCGCGTGCTTCATGACGCTGTCGATCTCGAAAGGCACCTCCCGTCAGCATTCGACGATGAAAGCAGGCGGTCCTAATCCACCTCCGCCAGCCGCAGCAGCTCCACTGCGGCGGTTTCGTCGGTGATGAGGGTGTTGCAGCCGATGCGGCGGATGGTGGCGCGGATGGCGATGGCGCGGTGTGTGCCGCCGGAGGAGAGGACGATGTGTTTTGCCTTGGCGAGCGTATCGAGGTCGACAGACATCACCCGCTCGTTGAGCTTCTGATCGACGGACCGGCCTTCCTCGTCGAGGAAATTGAACATCGTGTCGCAGACGCAGCCGGCGGCGATCAGCCGCTCGAGTTCGGTGGCTGAAATGAACCCCTCCGACAGCGAGGTCGAATGCGGGCCGATATCACCGCAGCTGACGACGGCGAGATCGAGGTTCTCGGCGAGGTCATAGACGGCGTCTAGGCCGCATTTGTCGATCAGAGCCCGTTTGGTGGCGACGCTGTCGACCAGAAGCGGGGCGAGGAACATGAAGCATTCGGCGCCCAGCTGGCCGGCAAAGCGCCAGGTGAAGTCGATCGGGTTGGTCTGGTGGACAGCGACGATGCCGCCCAGCAGCGAGACGACCTTGCAGCGTTCGCGACGGGGCGGGCGGAAGCTCGAAAGCGCTGCCGTCATCGTGCGGCCCCAGCCAACGCCGATCGTCATGTCGTTCTGGATTGCTTCCGACAGGAACTGGCCGAGCGCCAGACCGACGGCGCCGGCCAGCGCATCGGCGCTGTTGTCGCGCGGGGCGGGCACCACGACCGCCTCATCCAGTCCGTAGGCGCGTTCCAGCTTGGTCGCCAGCTCGACGCAGGTGTCGATGCCTTCCGAGATCCAGATCTGCACTTCGGAGCGTTTCATTGCCTCGTCGAGCAGGCGGATGACGGTCGAGCGACTGATGCCGAGCCGCTCGGCTACCTCCTTCTGAGTCAGGCCCTGGTTGTAGTAGAGCCAGGCAGCGCGAAGCCGCAGGGAGGACGCTTCCGAATATGCGGTGTGGGTATCGCGTCTCAGCTTGGCCAAATTCTGATGTCCTTTTTCATTCAGGACCATAGGGCTGACGTGAAACATATGTCAATTGTGAAGGACAAATGTCTTGACTTCTTTACCCTGAAGGGTTGTTATCCGGTCAACAGCGATCCAGAAACCATACGACGCCCCGAGCGTTTGTATTCGCTCAACAAGGATTTATTCGGATGACGTCGAAACTAGAGCAGCTTCGTTCCATGACAACGGTCGTCGCCGACACGGGCGACATCGAGGCGGTGACCCGCCTCAAGCCGGTCGATTGCACCACCAACCCGTCGATCGTTCTAAAGGCGATCGGTTCGCCGGCATTTGCCGACACGTTCCAGGAAACGGTTGCCTGGGGCCGCAAACAGGGCGGCAGCGACGACGCGATCACGGTTGCCGTGGCTGACAAGCTGGCGATCGACGTGGGCGCGGCACTTGCGGGGATTGTCCCCGGCCGTGTTTCGACCGAAGTCGACGCCGACCTTTCCTTCGACACCGAAGGTTCGATCACCAAGGCGCACAAGATCATCGCAGCCTACAGGGATCGCGGCATCGAGCGCGAACGCATCCTGATCAAGCTGGCATCGACCTGGGAAGGCATCAAGGCCGCCGAAGTTCTGCAGGCCGAAGGGATCGACTGCAACCTGACGCTTCTGTTCAGCCACGCCCAGGCCGTTGCCTGCGCGGACGCCAAGGCGTTCCTGATCTCGCCCTTTGTCGGGCGCATTCTCGATTGGTACAAGAAGTCGACCGGTGAAGACTACACGTCCGAGACCGATCCGGGCGTCGTCTCGGTGCGTTCGATCTACAATTACTACAAGGCGAACGGCATCTCGACGATCGTCATGGGCGCCTCGTTCCGCAATGTCGGCGAGATCGAAGCTCTTGCCGGTTGCGACCGCCTGACGATTTCGCCGAACCTGCTCGACGAGCTCGACAAGGCTGAAGGCACGCTGGAGCGCAAGCTTTCGCCTGAAAAGTTCGAGCCGGCCGCGCCGATCAAGATGGACGAAAAGACCTTCCGCTGGATGCTCAACGAAGACCAGATGGCGACCGAAAAGCTTTCGGACGGTATCCGGGCGTTCAACAAGGATCTCGGCGCGCTTCGCGAGCTCGTGAAGAAGGAACTGGTCCGCGCCGCGGCCTGATTTCCTCAACGTTTTCCAATGACAAGGCCCGCCTCGTGCGGGTCTTTTTCGTTTTCCTAATGTGCACGGCCGAGGCACAGGGTTAACCGAACGTTTAGCCGGAACTCCTAGATCTTTCAGCCTACAAATCACTTTGAAGCTGGAGCGCATCGATGGCTGGGATTCCTTTTGGCCGTATCTTGTCCAACGCCGCCGTGATCAAGGCCCTCAACCGGTCGCAGGCGATCATCGAATTCGACCTGAAGGGCATCATACTCGATGCCAACGAAAACTTCTGCAATGCGCTCGGCTACCGCCTGGACGAGATCGTCGGCAGGCATCACAGCATGTTCGTCGATCCGGCCGATGCAGCTTCCTCAGATTACGCGGCGTTCTGGGCACGGCTTTCCACAGGCGCGTTCGATCAGGGCAAATACAAACGCGTGGGCAAAGGCGGCCGCGAGATCTGGATCGAAGCCACCTACAATCCGATTCTGAAAGGCGGCAAGCCTTACAAGGTCGTGAAGTTTGCGACCGACATCACGGAAGCGCGCAAGCGGGCGCTCGAGGACCGGGGCAAGCTTGAGGCACTGTCGCGGGCGCAGGCGATCATCGAATTTTCGCCGACAGGCAAGATTCTCAACGCCAACGACAATTTCTGTGCCGCCGTCGGCTACCGTCTCGATGAGATCGTCGGCAAGCACCATTCTATCTTCTGCGAACCCGACTATGCGCGCTCGCCGGACTATCAGGAGTTCTGGAAGAAGCTCGGACGCGGCACCTTTTCGGCCGATCAGTTCACCCGCATCACCAAGACCGGCGAGAAGATCTATATCCAGGCATCCTACAACCCGATCATCGACGACAGCGGACGGGTGTTCAAGGTCGTCAAGTTCGCAACGGATGTGAGCGAACGGGTAAGGGTGGTCAACGATCTCGGCACCGGACTTGCACGTCTCGCCGATTGCAATATCCAGCAGACGCTGGATACGCCCTTCATCGTGGAATTCGAGCCGCTGCGCCGGGACTTCAACGCCTCGATCGGGGCGTTCCAGAAGACGCTGATGGGGGTCCTGCAGCAGACTTCCAGCCTCAACGACAGCAGCCAGGACATGCAGGTGGCGGCCGACCAGCTGTCCGCCCGCACCAAGGAGCAGGCAGCGTCGCTTCGAGAAACGACGGCGGCGCTGGAGCAGGTGACGGAGACGGTAAGGTCCTCCAACACCAATGCGGAGGAAACCCGCAAGCTGGTCAAGGGGGCGCTGCAATCTGCGACCACGTCCTCCTGCGTGGTGCAGGAAACCATCACGGCGATGAAGCGGATCGAAGGCGCATCGTCCGAGATTACCAAGATCATCAGCGTGATCGACGAGATCGCGTTCCAGACCAATCTTCTGGCGCTCAATGCCGGCGTCGAGGCGGCCCGTGCGGGCGAGGCGGGCAAGGGCTTTGCGGTTGTGGCACAGGAGGTGCGTGAACTGGCGCAGCGTTCCGCCAAAGCCGCCAAGGAGATCAAGGGACTGATCGAGAATTCCGGCCGGCAGGTCACGGAGGGCGTGCGCCTTGTCGACGCGACGGGCGCCGCGCTGCACGAGATCGAACGGTTTGTCGCCTCGATCGACCAGAATGTCCAGTCGCTGGCCACTGCGGCGCAGGAACAGTCGGGTGGCCTGTCCGACATCAACCAGACGGTTTCGCAGCTCGACCGGATGACGCAGCAGAACGCGGCGATGGTGGAGCACACGACCGGCATCAGCCGCCAGCTTGCAAGCGGCGCGGCTCTGTTGTCGGAACTGGTCGGACATTTCAAGCTCAACAGGCGCGGCGAAATGCGCGAAACGGGTTCACCGCGTGCCGGCGGCGGACGCAGGGCCGCTTGACGCAACAGCGAGCGACGACCGGTGGAGAGGCCCGCGTCATGCGGGCCTTTTGTCGTCTGAAGGTCAGGCATGATGGGCGATGTGCCGGCCGGAGCGTGGATGCGCTTCGGGAGCCTCATTCCGGGACAGGCGTTGGGCGAAGGAAAAGCCCAGGCTTAAAGCTTCTTCAATCAGAGTAGCGCAGACTGCGGCTTGAGTATTCCATGTCTTGTTGTGCGTGATGGGGTGATGATGCCGGAGTTCGGCGCGTGAAGATCCGGCTATCGAAGAAGCTGCTCGCGGTCGTCGGCGGTGTTTCCGTGCTCTGCGCCGGCAGCGGCGCGGCGGCCGTGTTCGTGGGCAAAGAAAAGTTTTTCGGCCCGTCCTACGCCGATCTCAACGGCCTGACCTGTTCGGTGTTGCAGACGTTCACGACCAAGCGCGACGGACGCACCTGGGTGCGCCGCTATGTGAATGCCGACGAGGTTGCCTCGGCGGATGGCGTTGGTGACGGCATGGCCCGCATCCGCACCGCATTGCGCGTGGCAAAATCCATCCAGGAGAAGGAAAAGGCCGACATCGTCCAGGTGGCGATGGTCTCCAAGGCAGGTCCGAAGGACCGTGCCGAAATGCGCGGCCGCATGATTGGCGCGCAGGTCGTCTACATTCCAGATGTTTCCAAGGCACCTGATGGCGCAGCGCGGGAACCCTATTCCGCATTCTATGTCGAGGGTGCTGCGACGTCCAAGGGCGAGTATTACGGCCAGCGCATCGACATGCCGCTCGCCGATATCGAGCATCTCGAAGCAAGTCTCACCGACAAGACCGATTGTATCGACCCCGTGGCGATTGCCGCGGCCGAGGCTGCTGCCGCAGAAGGACACGGCGCGGCCAAGGGGCATGACAAGAAGCCTGCCAAGGGGCATGAACCTACCGGACATGGCGAAGCCTCCGGTGGGCATGACGCGCCAGCCGCTGACGGAGCGGCGCCGGCAGCCGAGCACGGCAGCGCGCCTGCGGAAGGACATGGCGAGGCAGCGGCCTCGGGCCATGGCGAGGGCGGGGAACCTGCCGCCAAGGAAAGCGGCGGTCTCCTGAGTTCGGTGACCGGCCTGATCTTCGGTTCGAAAGAGGAAGCAGCGCCTGCCGCCGCCGCGCATGCGCCGGACGGCGAGGGGCACGCTGCACCGCAAGGCGGCGAGCATCCAATCGACTCGAAGCAGGATGGTCATGCACCAGCTCCAGCCGCAGCGGGGGATGACACAGCCGAGGGTTCGAAAGAGCATGCCGCAAAGGGTGAGCCTATCTCTGCGCCGGCAGAAACACCTGCACCGACCGAAGAGAAGAGTTTTGTCTCTTCCATGAAGGAGATGCTCTTCGGTTCCAGTGACAAGGCTCCGGACGCGGCGCCGGATGCCACACATGACGAAGTCTCGGCAGAGCCGGCTTCGCCAAAGACCGAGCCCGCGCCAGAGCCCCGCACCTCTGCCGAGGGCGGCAAGCGCTGGTCGAAGCAGGATGGCAGCGACGAGATCCGTTCCGGCGGGCCTTCAGCAAGCGACGCCGCACATGACGACAAGGCCGCTGAACCAGCCGCTACGGTCGCGTCGGATCAGCCGGGCGCGGCAGCAGGCGGGTCCAATGCCGCGGATGCGGCCGGTGCTGCGTGGCTTGAGAAGCTGCGGGCGCAACAGGCTGGTTCGGCCAGCAAGCCCTAGTCAAAAAACAACCTATCGGTTGCTCCATCGTCCAGAGAGGCCCTTGCCATCGAGCCCCGTTGGCGCGGCGGGGCGGGGACAGCATGTTGGCTGTTGCTGCGTATGGTCGGAACTTGCGAGAAGATCCACTAATCCTCTGCCCGTTTCAGGGAGAGGAGTCAGGCTGCTGACAAAGGTTTTATCAAACAACTCTTGATGTCACTTTGGAACCGATGCGGTTCGCAACCTCCCCTCATCCTCGCACTTTTGGCGGGGATCCCGTCAGCTCAAGTCCTTGAGCTGAGAGAGTCTTTGACCCGACGGACGTCGTGTCGCTGGCTCCCCGCCACAAGGGCGGGGATGAGGGAGAGTGTGGTGTCCCTCTCGCCAAACAAGCTTATTCAGCGTTTGTCGGCAGTCTGACCCTCTCCCTGTTTCAGGGGAGAGGAGCAGGTCTGGCTGATCAATCCGCCTTGGCGCGGCGGGCCGGGAAGAGGATGACGTCGCGGATCGATGGGGCGTTGGTGAGCAGCATGATCAGGCGGTCGACACCGATGCCGAGGCCGCCGGCGGGGGGCATGCCCTGGTCGATGGCGTCGAGGAATTCGTCGTCGAGCTGCTTGTCCTTTTCACCGCGGGCATGGGCCTGTTCGAGCTGCTCGACCATGCGCTTGCGCTGCTCTTCCGGATCGTTCAGTTCGGAGAAGGCATTGCCCAGTTCCCAGGCGTTGCAATAGGTCTCGAAACGTTCGACGAGGCGCGGTTCGCCCGGGACTTCCTTGGCGAAGGGCGAGATGTCCTTCGGGAAGTGGGTGACGTGGCTTGGCTGGATCAGCGTCGCCTCGACCTTTTCCTCGAAGATGAAGGCGAGGCATTCGCCCCAGGTCCAGTCCTTCTCGACTTCGAAGCCGGCGTCTAGTGCCGCGGTGCGGGCTTCCTCGTCGGTCTTCATGGCGAGGAAGTCGATGCCGGTGACTTCCTTGACGGCGTCTGGCATGGGCACGCGCTTGAACGGACCCTTGAACGACAGTTCCTTGTCGCCGTAGGCGAATTCGGTCGAGCCGTGGATCTTCATGGCAAGGTCGGCGAACAGGCGTTCGACGAGGTCCATGATGTCTTCGTAGTCGGCATAGGCCCAGTAGCATTCCATCATGGTGAATTCAGGATTGTGCCGGGTGGAGACGCCTTCGTTGCGGAAGTTGCGGTTGATCTCGAACACCTTGTCGGTGAGGCCCGACACCAGCGTGCGCTTCAAGAACAGTTCCGGCGCGATGCGCAGGTACATGTCGAGCTTCAGCGTGTTGTGGTGGGTCTTGAAGGGTTCGGCCGTGGCGCCGCCATAGACGGAATGCAGCATCGGCGTTTCGACTTCCATGAAGCCGTCGTCTTCCATGAAGCGGCGGATGCCCGACACGATCTTCGAGCGCTGCTGGAAGCGCAGCTTGCTTTCCTCGTTGCTGAGGATGTCGAGGTGGCGCTTGCGGTAGCGGATCTCGACATCGGCAATGCCGTTCCACTTTTCCGGCATCGGCAAAAGCGACTTGGTCAGCATGGTGATTTCGCGGGCGCTGATCGACAGTTCGCCGCGCTTGGTGCGGCGCACGATGCCGGTGACGCCGATGATGTCGCCAAGATCGATCATCGACAGCATCGACCTTGCTTCCTCGGGCGTCACGTCCTTGTGGGAGAAGATCTGGATCTTGCCGCCGGCGTCATGGATATCCATGAACATGCCTGAATTGCGCGAGGAAAAGACGCGGCCGGCAACCGTGACGACATCGGTGGTTTCGACGTCAGCCTCGAGATCCTTGTACTTTTCCGCCAGTTCCGCATTGGTCATCGTGCGGTGGAAATGGGCCGGATAGACGTCGCCGACGGTTTCGCGCAGCTTTGCCAGTTTCTGGGCGCGCACTTCTGTCGCGTCGGAGGAGAGGGCGGTTTCGGTCTTGGTGTTCTCGGTCATGGTTTTTGCCTTCGAGGCTGGTTGTTCTGGTTCGCCGATGCGGCGGGCTCGGCTAACCCTCCCCCTTGTGGGGAGGGTCGGAGCGCAGCGACGGGGAGGGGTATCCCGGATTGCGAAAGAAAAGGCCCCTCCCTAACCCTCCCCACACGGGGGAGGGAAGCTGTCGCCGCAGGTATTACTTCTGCGCACCCACCATGGACGACACCACGGCGGCGGCGATCTTCAGGCGCTGGCGCACGACCGAGCGGCCGAGGATTGCCATGCTGTCGAACAGCGGCAGCGAACGCTGCGAGCCGGACATGGCGATGAACAGCGGCGGGGTGACGACGCGCAGCTTCTTTTCGAGCTTGTCGGCAACCGAGCGCAGTTCGGCATCGATCGCCTCGACGTTCCATTCGATCATCTTCTCGATGTCGGCCTGGACCATGGTGATGATCGCGAGCGTGTCTTCCGGCGAGGTCTTCAGACCGGCAAACGAGGCAGGGGTCAGGTTGACGTCGGCGGCGAGCAGGAAGCCGGCGAGGTTCGGCAGGTCGCCGAGCTTGGAAACGCGGCTCTGCGAGTGCTTCAAACCCTCGATCAGGCGCTGGTTTTCCATCGCCCATTCCAGCGTGCGTGACACGAACTCTTCCGGCGACAGCTTTTCGCGCAGCCAGCGGCCGTTCAACCAGTCCAGCTTCTGCAGATCGAAGATGGCGCCGGCCTTGGACAGGGCTTCCGGATCGAAGCTGCTGATCATCTCATCCATGGTCAGAAGCTCTTCGCCTTCTGCGATCTGCACGAAGAACAGACCGAGGAAGTTCATCAGGGCTTCCGGCAGGTAGCCGAGCGCCGAGTAATAGCTGATCGAGGTCGGGTTCTTGCGCTTGGACAGTTTCGACTTGTCGGCATTTCTCATGAGGGAGAGATGCATGAAGACAGGCGCTTCCCAGCCGAAATAGCGATAGAGAAGGATGTGCTTGGGCACCGATGCCAGCCACTCTTCGCCGCGCGCCACATGGGTGATCTTCATCAGATGGTCGTCGATGACGTTGGCCATGTGATAGGTTGGCATGCCGTCGCCCTTGATCAGGACCTGCATGTCGACCGAATCCCACGGGATCGAGACATCGCCATAGACGCCGTCGGTAAAATCGCACGAGCCTTCGGTCGGGATTTTCATGCGCACGACGGACTGTTCGCCGGCCGCCATCTTTTCGGTAACTTCCTCGGCCGAGTATTTCAGGCAGAGACCGTCATACTTCGGCGGCTTGCCGGCAGCGCGCTGGCCTTCGCGCATCTGCTCCAGACGCTCCGGCGTGCAGAAGCAGCGGAAGGCGTGGCCCTTGTCGAGCAGATCCTGGGCGTGCGGCCAGTACATGTCCTTGCGGTCCGACTGGCGGTAGGGGCCGTAGGGACCGCCGATATCTGGACCTTCCGCCCAGGTAAGCCCGGTCCATTTCAGCGCGTCCAGCACCTTCTGCTCGTATTCGAGCGTCGAGCGGGTCGCGTCGGTATCTTCGATGCGCAGGATGAATTCGCCGCCGTGCTTTTTCGCGAAGAGGTAGTTGAAGAGGGCGATGTAAGCGGTGCCGACATGGGGCTCGCCGGTGGGCGATGGAGCGATGCGGACGCGAGGGGTCGGATTGATCATGGATGCTGCTCTTTCCACGGCGCGCATGGCTGCGCAAAGCCTGTGCCTTTGAATAGGGATTGGCGCAGGCTTAGGCCATATTCAGGCGGGAGCGTCAAGGTTTTTGGCGAAAACGGCTGCCCCGATCCCCTCGTTGAAGGGACGGGGTCAGCCTGGGTGGGTCGAGCTCGGGGAGGACTAGTTTACCGGCCAGATATAGAGGAGGGCCGGGACGCTGACGACGATGATCAGGAACGACAAGGGCAGGCCTAGCCGCGGATAATCGGAGAACTTGTAGCCGCCGGGGCCGAACACCAGTGTGTTGCACTGGTGGCCGACGGGGGTGAGGAAATCGCAGCCTGCGCCGATTGCCACCGCCATCAGGAAGGGCTCGGGGCGAAAGCCGAGATTGGTGGCAAAGCTTGCGGCGATCGGCCCCATGACCAGCACGGTTGCTGCGTTGTTGAGGAAGGGCGTGACGGCCATGGCGGTGATGAGGATCAGACCGATCGCGCCCCAGGCAGGCAAGGTCGCCGCGGCTTGGCCAAGCCAGCCGGCGATCAGTTCACTGCCACCGGAGGTTCGCAGAGAATCCGAAACCGGGATGAGCGCCGCCAGCATGACGAGGATCGGGCCATCAACGGATTTGTAGAAATCGGTCAACGGAATGGCGCGGAAAACCACCATGCCGAGAGCGGCCGCGAAGAAAGCGACCGGCACAGGGGCAAGCCCGACGGCCGTTGTGCCCATCGCCAGTGCCAGGATGATCAGTGGAATGAAGGCCTGCCTCCGCGTGCCGAGCAGCACTTCGCGCTGAGCGAGCGGCAAGAGCGAGAAGTCCTGCATCACCGTCGGCATGTTCTTGCGGCTGCCCTGCAACACGATCACGTCGCCGGCCATCAGGGTGATGGTGCCAAGACGCTGCTTGAGGCGTTCGCCATGCCGACTGATTGCCAGAAGATTGACGCCACGGGTGTAGGAGAGCGCCAGTTCCTTGGCGGAAAGCCCCTTGAGCGGGGAATCCTGGGTGATGATCGCCTCGATGGAGATGACATCGGCCTGGGCCTGTCCGTTTTCCATCAGCGGCTTGCCGGAGAGCTGCAGCCTGCCGCCGGAGACCATCCGGTCGAGCGCCTTTGACGGGCCTTCGAGCAGCACGACATCGTTTTCACGCAGGATGAGGTCCGGGAACGGCGCCATGCGCGATGGACCGCGCAGGACGGCATTGGCAATCACCTCGCCGTCACCGATCTTCAACAGCTCGGCGACCGTCTTTTCAAGAACAGTCGACAGCGGAGTAATCATCACCTCGGACGTATAGTTGGTGATCTCGACCGCTTCCTCGAGGGAATCGTTCTGCTTTGTGCGGCTGGGCACCAGCCAGTGGAAGAACAGAAGAAAAGTAATGCCGACAAAGGCGAGGATCGCACCCATCGGGGTGAAGTCGAACATCGTGAAGGATTCGCCGGTCAGTTCCTGGCGGATCCGCGACACGACGATATTGGGCGAGGTGCCGATCTGCGTCATCAGGCCACCGAGCAGAGCGGCGAAAGCCATCGGCATCAGGTATTTCGACGGCGAGGCGCCGGATTTGCGGGCGAACTGGAACGCTACCGGCATCATGATGGCAAGCGCGCCGATATTCTTGATGAAGGCCGACAGCACGGCGACGACGATCATCAGCAAGGCCAGCTGGGTGTGCAGCGTGTTGAGGTTGGGGAAGAACTTCTTGATCGCCATGTCGACGATGCCGGAGCGGGCAACGCCTGCCGAAACGACCAGCGCGCTGCCGACGATGATGACGATATCATCCGAGAAGCCGGAAAACGCCTGGTCGACCGGAACGATCCCCACCGTCACCGCCACGACGAGCGCACAGCAGGCGACCACATCGTAGCGGAAGCGATCCCAGATGAAGACGGCCATCATCACGGCGATGACGGAAAAGGCAAGGATCTGCTGGGTTGTCATGTGGCTCCGGGGGCGCTGGAAATGGGATGCAGCGAGAGGCGATGATCGGCGTGGTGATAAGATCGTGCCCTAGAATGCCCCAGTGCCACAAATGTTGCAAAGTCTGATGACGTTTCGCAAAACGCGTCTATCGCCGCTCATGGCGTGTCTGCTGGACAAACCGTGGTGGACGCATAAGTAGACGATATCAACTGCAGTTGTTTGCGCCAATTCCCCTGCGCCAAAGCCCCCGGAGCCGTCATGACCGATATCCTTGCCATCCCCGTCAAGCTTGCCGACGGCCGGAACACGACGCTTGCCGAATACCGTGGAAAAGTCATGCTGGTGGTCAACGTCGCGTCCAAATGCGGCCTCACCACGCAGTATGAAGGGTTGGAAAAACTCTACGAGCAAAAGCGGGACAGGGGCTTTGTCATCGCAGCCTTTCCGGCCAACGACTTCATGGGGCAGGAGCCCGGCTCGGATACGGAAATCGTCGAATTCTGCCAGCTGACCTATGACGTGAAATTTCCGATCTTCTCAAAGATTTCCGTCAAGGGCGATGCCAAGCATCCGCTCTACAAGGCGCTGACCGCAGATCCGGTGTCCACCACCGGCGACGGTCCGATGAAGGCGCGCCTGCGCGGCCGCGGCATGGAGGTCAAGGATGGCGAGATCGTCTGGAATTTCGAAAAGTTTCTGATCGGACGCGATGGTCGGATCAAGGCACGCTTCGCGCCTGACGTGACCGCAGACGATAACCGGCTGCTCGAAGCGCTGGACCGGGAACTGTCCGAGCGGTGATCCGCCGGGACCAGGCGTTTGGACTGAACACAAAAAAGGGCGCCTCGCGGGCGCCCTTTGCGTGTCGATGTTTGTGGCAACGTCAATGCAGCGTGCCGGAGGCCTTTTTCTTGGCGCGGGCGCCCTTCGCGAACATGTTGAGGGCCTCGACGCCGGCCGAGAAGGCCATGGCGGCGTAGATATAGCCCTTCGGAACGTGCACGCCGAAACCTTCGACGATCAAGGTGCCGCCGATCATCAGCAGGAAGGCGAGAGCCAGCATGACGATGGTCGGGTTTCTCTCGATGAAGTTGGCGAGCGGGGTTGCTGCCAGAAGCATCACGGTGACAGCGGCGACGACGGCCACGATCATGATCGGCAGATGCGGCGTCATGCCGACTGCGGTGATGATGCTGTCGATCGAGAAAACCAGGTCGAGGATCAGGATCTGCACGATGGCGGCGCTGAAGCTCATCTGCACGACTTCCTTGCCGGCGCCGACCATGTCTTCCTTGTTGTCGACCACATCCACGGAATGGTGGATTTCCTTGGTCGCCTTGTAAACGAGGAACAGACCACCGGCGATCAGGATCATGTCCTTCCAGGAGAAGGGGTGACCGAAGGCTTCAAAGACCGGATTGGTAAGCTGTACAATCCAGGCAACGGTGCCGAGCAGACCAAGACGCATGACCAGCGCCAGGCCGATACCGATCTTGCGTGCCTTTTCCCGATGTTCAGGTGGCAGCTTGTTGGTGAGGATGGAGATGAAGATCAGGTTGTCGATGCCAAGCACCACTTCCATGACCACAAGTGTAACGAGCGCTACCCAGGCCGTCGGGTCTGCTACCAGCGCTGCAATGTCCATCCATCTCTCCTGTTTTCAATCAAAGGGCGCAATTTCCCGCCGCATTTGGGGATCGACCCATTAAAAACAAGAGTAGGTTGAATATGGACCGACCAGAATCAGGCGGAATCAGCCCCATTATCGATCACGGGTTTGTTATGACAACCATAGGCCGCCATGAAAACGCGGACTGCACCTTGGATGGTCCGGTGGATTTCCTCGTCTGACGGGGCGTCTTCCATGGACCCGAACAGACGAACCTTGAAATAGCCGCCGCTGACGAGGTCGATATACTGGCCTGCGGCAAGTTCGATATCGTCGATATTCAGCCTGCCGGCCTCGACGTGGAGGGCGAGAAAGTCGCGCATCACGGTGCGCAGATTTTCGGGTCCGCGGAAAAAGCGCCGACACAGGTCCGGCATACGCTCGCGGACGCCAAGCACGGTGCGCATCGCGGTGATGATTTTCTCTTCCGTCATGTGGCTGAGGAACGAGACGCCAAAATCGTAGAGGCTCTTTTCCACGTTGCCGTTGGTCGACAGAACGGACCGAACAGTGGCGAGGAAAGCGGCGCGCTCCTGTTCCACCATGGCGACGAACAAATCTTCCTTGTTCTGGAAGTAGACGTAGATCGTTCCCTTCGAAACGCCGGCCTCGCGCGTGATGTCGTTCATGCTTGCGGCTTCGAAACCAAGCTTCATAAAAACCCGCGTCGCGCCTTCCATGATCTGGCTGCGCTTGGCCGGATCCTCGCCCGCAGCAAAACGCCCTGCAGTGCGGGGGGACGTGTCTCGCGGCGCGGATCTCTTTAACGGTTTCGGCATTATAATTCAGCATTCCGGTTTTTTTCGAACCGATTGGTTCGATGTGGTCTTGATATGTGTGATCGAAGGCTTTATGTCAACGCTCCGAACTGATCGGTTCGATCGGTTTTCGCTTTTCAAAGATGGTTACGACAATGACGGCCTCCAAGAATGCCGGCGCGCTGCGCACCGTAAAAAACGAAGATGTGAATGCCGATGACACGGCGCGCGACGACGCGTCGCCGGCTGCCGAGAAACCTGCGGCACCTGTTGCAACGCCATCGCCCGAAGCCAAGGCCGACGCACCCGCAAAGAAGGGCAAGCGCGGCCTTATCCTGCCGATCATCGTGCTGGCGCTGCTCGCCGGTGGCGGCTGGTATGGATATCAGTGGTGGACGACGGGCCGGTTCATGGTGTCGACGGACGATGCCTATATCGAAGGCGATATTGCCACGATTTCCCCAAAGGTCACGGCTTTCGTTTCGAAAGTGAATGTCGCCGCCAACCAGCAGGTCAAGGCCGGCGATGTGCTGGCGACGCTCGACAATGGCGATTACCAGAACGCGCTTGATCAGGCCAATGCCGCCATCGAAACCGGCAAGCTGTCGCTGACCCGCATCGACGCACAGGTCGAAGGTGCGCAGGCAACCCTTGCCCAGGCGCAGGCCTCCAAGGTTGCACTGCAGGCAGCGGTCCGCGGTGCTGAGATCACGCTCAAGCGCCAGACCGAGCTTGCCGCCAAGTCGGTCGGCACGACCGCCGATCTCGACAGCGCCACGATTGCGCTCGATCAGGCCAAGGCCAACCTTGTCGGCGGCGATGCGTCGATCAAGTCGGCAGAAGCCAACATCACCATTCTTGAAGCGCAGCGCAAGGAAGCCGAAGGCCAAGTCCGGACGCTGGAACTGCAGCGCGACAAAGCGGCCCGCGACCTGTCCTTTACCGTTCTGAAGGCGCCCTATGACGGGATTGTCGGCAATCGCTCGGTGCAGGAAGGCGATCTCGTTTCGCCGGGACAGCGGCTGATGGCGCTGGTGCCGACGCGCCAGCTCTATATCGACGCCAATTTCAAGGAAACGCAGATCCAGCATCTGGAGATCGGCTCCAAGGTGGAAGTGCATGTGGATGCCTATAGCGAGGAGCCGATCATCGGGACGGTAGAATCGCTTGCGCCGGCTTCCGGCTCGGTATTCTCGCTGCTGCCGCCGGAAAACGCGACGGGCAACTTCACCAAGATCATCCAGCGCGTTCCGGTCAGGATTGCCCTCCCGCAGGATGCGCTCGACAGCGGCCGCCTGCGCGCGGGCCTCAGCGTCGTCGTCGACGTGGATATCCGCACCGCACCCAAAAAGTAACTGGGCTTTGGCCTAACAGCCCCATCGGGGCGGAGGTGGTCCCATGGCTGGGAGCGCAACGACAACTGCAGGATCGATATCGTCCGCGGCACAGGCATCGTCTGCTCCCAAGGTGGACGAGAAGATGCCGACCGGCCGGCTGATCGCGTTTTTCGCGATGGTGGTCGGCATGTTCATGTCGATCCTCGACATCCAGATCGTGTCTGCCTCGCTGTCTGAAATCCAGGCGGGCCTTTCGGCAGGTTCCGACGAGATCGGCTGGGTGCAGACGTCGTATCTGATCGCCGAAGTCATCATGATCCCGCTTTCTGGCACCTTGGCGCGTATCGTCTCGACGCGCTATCTGTTTGCGTTCTCGGCTGCCGGCTTTACGGCTGCGAGCGCGCTTGCGGCGACGGCATCCAATATCGACCAGATGATCGTCTACCGCGCGATCCAGGGTTTTATCGGCGGCGGCATGATTCCGTCTGTGTTTGCGGCAGCCTTCACCATTTTCCCGCCGTCGAAGCGGGCGTTCGTCTCCCCAATCATCGGGCTGATCGCGACGCTTGCGCCAACCATCGGGCCGACGGTCGGCGGCTATCTCTCGAATGCGTTTTCGTGGCACTGGCTGTTTCTGGTCAACATCATTCCCGGCATCTTCGTGACGATCCTGACTTGGCGGTTCATCGACTTCGACAAGCCGGAACTGTCGCTGTTCAAGAAGTTTGACTGGTGGGGTCTTGCCGCGATGGGCGTGTTCCTCGGCGGTCTTGAGTATGTGCTGGAAGAGGGCAATTCCAACGATTGGTTCAACGACCATATGATCGTCATCGGTGCCATCGCATCGGGGCTTGGCTGCCTGGTCTTCTTCTATCGCGCCTTTACCTCGGAATTTCCCGTCGTGGACCTGACGGCGTTTACGAACCGGAACTTCGCGTTCGGCTCGATCTTCTCCTTCGTGATGGGTATCGGGCTCTACGGGCTCACCTATATCTACCCGGTCTATCTCAGCCGCATCCGCGGTTACGACAGCCAGATGATCGGCGAGACCATGTTCGTCTCGGGCCTTGCCATGTTCGTCACGGCGCCGATCGCAGGCAAGCTGTCGACCAAGATGGACCTGAGAGCGATGATGGTGATCGGTTTCATCAGCTTTGCCTCCGGCACCTATATCATGACCGGCATCACCGCCGATTGGGACTTCTACGAGCTTCTGATCCCGCAGATCCTGCGCGGTTTTGGCCTGATGATGTGCATGGTGCCGATCAATAATATCGCGCTTGGCACTTTGTCTCCGGCCCGCATCCGGGGGGCGTCCGGCCTGTTCAACCTGACCCGCAACCTTGGCGGCGCGGTGGGGCTTGCGATCATCAGCACGCTTTTGTCCAACCGCCAGGACGTGCATTACGAGCGGCTGCGCGAGCATCTCGACTGGGGCAACCGGATCGCTTCCGACCAGCTCGACTCGATGGCATCCAATCTGAATACCTACGGGCTCGATGGTGCGACCGGCGCGATCCGGCAGATGGTGCAGCTGGTGACCAAGCAGGCCGTGGTGATGTCGTTCTCGGACGTGTTCCTGATCCTGACCGTGCTGTTTGCGATGATGATCCTCGGCGTTGCCGCCATCGAAAAGCCAGCCCCCCAGGGCGGTGGCGGTGGCGGTGGTAGCGGCCACTGATCGCGGACTTCGCGCTGAAGATTTCTAAGAACCACCGCCTGCAGAGGGGTCGTCGCAAACCGCGGCGGCCCCTTTGCGATTCATCCAGCGCGTTGTTCGAATAAATTTGATTTACGTACCTCAAATTCTCCGTTACGAAGATCGGCGGAGGACCGCATGAAGCCAACCGTACACGATATCGCGCGTAGCGCCGGCGTCAGCCTGGCGACCGTCGACCGTGTGCTGAACGGTCGGCCGGGCGTGCGGCGCATCACCCAGGAGAAGGTCGAGGAGGCGATCGCCGTCCTCGGCTACGTGCGGGACGTGGCGGCTGCGAACCTTGCCAAGGGACGGACTTACGCCTTCACCTTCGTGCTGCCTGAGAACGACAACTCGTTTATGATCGGCTTGCGCGAAGAGGTGGAGCAGGCGGTTGGTCGCTCCGGCGCCGAACGAACCCGTATCCGCGTCGTCGACGTGCCGCCTTTCGACGGGCAGGCCTTGTCGACCATGCTGGACGGCGTGCTTGCCGAGAGGCCTGACGGTGTCGCGTTCGTGGCGGTGGAAAGCAGCGACGTGCAGGCAGCGGTCGCAAGGCTGCGGGAGGCGGGCATTGCCGTCGTGACGCTGGTGTCGGACCTGCCGGGCTCGCAGCGGCACCATTTCGCCGGGATCGACAACCACGCGGCCGGGCGCACCGCTGCCAATCTCCTCGGAAGGTTTCTCAGCGGTCGCGACGGGCGGGTGGCGATGGTTGCCGGATCGATGCTGGTGCGCGATCACCGCGAGCGGCTGGAAGGGTTTCTGTCCGTGCTATCGGAGGATTTTCCGCGGCTTGCCATCCTGCCGGTGATCGAAGCGCGCGACGATCCTGCTATTGCCGAGGAATTGGTGACGGGCCTGTTTCGCCGCTATCCGGATGTCATCGGACTCTACAGCCTCGGCGCCGGCAATCGCGGGATCCTGAAGGCTGTGCGCAGCCTGCCGGAAGCACGCAGACCTGTGATTATCGCGCATGAGCTGACGCGATCGACGCGGGTAGCGCTGGCCGACGGTGTCGTCGATGCGGTGCTGAACCAGGATGCGGGCCATGAAGTGCGCAGCGCCATAAGGGTTCTGAAGGCGAAGGCGGACGGGCTTCCCGTGATCGCCGCACAGGAGCGCATTCGTATCGACATATTCTTGAAGGATAACCTGCCCTGACGGGCAAATCGCGCTCCGGAACGTGTTAAGCGGCTCGGACACGACGCGTGGCGAAACAAAGATCTGCCGAAACGCGGCAGCAACAGGAGAAGGCAAGCATGTATCTCGGTCTCGATCTGGGCACTTCCGGCGTCAAGGCGATGCTGATCGACGGCGATCAGACGATCATCGGCTCGGGGAACGGGACGCTCGACGTATCGCGCCCGCATTCCGGTTGGTCGGAACAGGAGCCGGCTCACTGGATCCGCGCCTGCGAAGAGGCGATCGACGGGCTGAAGGCGAAGTTTCCCAAGGAGCTTGCCGCAGTAAAGGGTATCGGCCTTTCCGGCCAGATGCATGGTGCGACCTTGCTCGATGCCGACGACAAGGTGCTGCGGCCCTGCATCCTGTGGAACGACACACGCTCGTTTAAGGAGGCAGCGGCGCTCGATGCGGATCCGCGGTTCCGTGCCATCACCGGCAATATCGTGTTTCCGGGCTTTACTGCGCCGAAGCTTGCCTGGGTGAAGAACAACGAGCCCGAGATTTTTGCGAAGGTCGCCAAGGTTCTGCTGCCCAAGGATTACCTGCGGCTGTGGCTGACGGGTGAGCACATTTCCGAAATGTCCGATTCGGCCGGCACGTCCTGGCTCGATACGGGCGCGCGCAAGTGGTCATCGGAACTCCTGGCGGCGACCGATCTTACCGAGGATCAGATGCCGACGCTGGTCGAGGGCACCGAGGAAGCCGGGCGCCTGCGGGGCGAGCTGAAGTCGAAATGGGGAATTGCCGGCGATGTCGTCGTTGCCGGCGGTGCCGGCGACAATGCGGCGTCTGCCTGCGGCATGGGCACCGTCGCCGAAGGGCATGCGTTCGTCTCGCTTGGCACATCCGGCGTGCTGTTTGCCGCCAACGCCTCCTATCTGCCGAAGCCGGAAAGTGCCGTGCATGCGTTCTGCCACGCGCTGCCGAAGACCTGGCACCAGATGGGCGTCATCCTGTCGGCGACCGATGCCCTGAACTGGCATTCGAAAGTGTCCGGCAAGCCTGCCGCCGATCTGGTCGCCGAGCTTGGCGAAGGCCTGAAGGCGCCGACCGGCGTGACTTTCCTTCCCTACCTTTCCGGCGAGCGCACACCGCATAACGATGCCGTCATCCGCGGCGCGTTCCTCGGGCTTGAGCATGAGAGCAGCCGTGCGGTGCTGACCCAGGCGGTGCTGGAAGGCGTGACCTTTGCGATCCGCGACAATCTCGAAGCGCTGAAATCGGCGGGAACCTCGATCTCCCGCGTCACCGCGATCGGCGGCGGTTCGCGCTCGCGCTACTGGCTTTCGTCGATTGCAACTTCGCTCGGCGTGCCCGTTGATATTCCAGCCGACGGCGATTTCGGTGCGGCGTTTGGCGCGGCCCGGCTCGGGCTGATCGCGGCAACCGGGGCCGACCCGGTTGCCGTCTGCGCCGCTCCCAAAACGGAAGCGGTGATCGAACCTGAAGCCGGCCTTCACGACGCCTATGAGGCGGCATACCAGCGCTACCGGGCTGCCTATCCAGCAATTCGCGGCTTGATGAACTAACCGGCAAAGGGGAGGAGACATCTCCTCCCCCAAGGCGGGCAACTCGAACCACGCTTTACCCGCTACAGTGAGGTACGTACCTCACCTTGGCGCACTTACCAGAACCAAGTTTTTACCAAGGAGGAAAGCACCATGAGCACAGGCTTTTTCGGCGATATCACCAAGATCAAGTACGAAGGTCCTGACAGCACCAATCCGCTGGCATTCCGGCACTATAACCCGGACGAGATGGTCGGCGGCAAGCGGATGGAAGAACATCTGCGGTTTGCCGTTGCCTATTGGCACACGTTCACATGGCCGGGCGGCGATCCCTTCGGCGGCCAGACATTCGAGCGTCCGTGGTTCGACGACAGCATGCAGGCGGCCAAGCTGAAGGCCGACGTGGCGTTCGAATTCTTCGATCTGCTTGGGTCGCCTTACTACTGCTTCCACGACGCGGATGTGCGTCCTGAAGGCGCAAATTTTGCGGAAAACACGAAGAACCTCAACGAGATCGTCGACTATTTCGAGAAGAAGCAGGCCGAGACCGGCGTGAAGCTTCTGTGGGGCACGGCGAACCTGTTTTCGCATCGCCGCTATATGTCCGGCGCTGCCACCAATCCCGATCCCGACGTGTTTGCCTTTTCGGCGGCGACCGTCAAAACCTGCCTCGACGCCACCAAGCGTCTCGGTGGTGCGAACTATGTCCTGTGGGGCGGCCGCGAAGGTTACGAGACGATCCTCAACACCGATTTCACCCGCGAACTCGACCAGATGGGCCGCTTCCTCAACCTCGTCGTCGAATACAAGTACAAGATCGGCTTTGAAGGCACGATCCTGATCGAGCCGAAGCCGCAGGAGCCGACCAAGCATCAGTACGACTACGACGTTTCCACCGTGTATGCCTTCCTGCAGAAGCACGGGCTGGACAAGGAAGTGAAGGTCAATATCGAGCAGGGCCACGCGGTTCTTGCCGGCCATTCCTTCGAGCACGAGATCGCCATGGCGAACACGTTCGGCATTTTCGGCTCGATCGACATGAACCGCAACGACTACCAGTCGGGCTGGGATACGGACCAGTTCCCGAACAACGTGCCGGAAATGGCGCTGGCCTACTATCATGTTCTCGCCGGCGGCGGGTTCAAGAACGGCGGCACCAACTTCGATTCCAAGCTGCGTCGCCAGTCGCTCGATCCGGCAGATCTGCTGATCGGTCATATCGGCGGCATGGATTGCTGCGCCCGTGGCCTGAAGGCTGCTGCGAAGATGATCGATGACGGTGCCCTGAAGACGCCGCTCGATGCACGCTATGAGAAGTGGGACAGCCCTGAGGCTCAAAAGATGCTGCGCGGCGAGTACAAGCTCGACGAAATCGCTGCTCGCGTGGAGAAGGAAGGGATCAATCCCGAGCCGAAGTCCGGACGCCAGGAATATCTCGAAAACGTGATAAACCGCTACGTCTGAGACAAGCAGCCTCGTCCCCCTGTGACAAAGGCGTGAACGGCCCCGGAATGGCGAGAAATCGCGCAACATTTCGGGGCTGGAAACGTTTGATCCTGTGCTTATGTTATGGCTTGGCGAACGGGATTATCCTGCGACCCTTTCAAACGTGAGTTCTGCCGGGGCCTCGGTCGCGAAAGCGGCTGGCTTAAGGCCTCCAACGACACGAAGGAGAATGACATGAAGTGGACTGCACCTAAGTTTGTCGAAGTAAGCTGCGGCATGGAAATCAACCGTTACGCACCTGCAGACGGCAGCGAGCCGGTTCTGTTTTAATTATGAAGAGCACGGGACCCATGACCGGTCTCCGGTTTCTGGTGCTCGGCTCTGCAGCCGGCGGCGGATTACCGCAGTGGAACTGCAATTGTTCCAACTGCGCCGCCGCCCGCGATCCGTCTTCGGGACTTTCGCCGCAGACACAGTCGTCGCTCGCCGTCAATGTGGACGGTGAAAACTGGGCGATCTTCAACGCTTCGCCGGACATTCGCCAGCAAATCCAGCAGACGCCGCAGCTTCATCCGAAAGCCCTCCGCCACAGCCCGATCCAAAGCGTCGTCATCACCAATGCCGATGTGGATCATATCGGCGGTCTCCTGACGATCCGCGAGAAGCAGGCGTTTTCGCTTTTCTCGACCGCCGCGATTGGCTCGGTGCTCGACGCCAGCCCCGTGTTTCGGGTGCTCGATCCTCATTTTGTGGCGCGCAAGACGATCCGTCTCGACGAGGATTTTTCACCGCTCGACGGGCTTGAGGCGCGCATCTTTGCAGTGCCCGGCAAGGTCGCCTTGTTTCTCGAGGATGGCGAGCCAGAGCTTGGTCTCGAAGGCGAGCAGACAATCGGCGTCGAATTCGTGGCAAACGGCAAGCGAGCCTACTATATTCCGGGCTGTGCGACGCTGCCGGACTGGCTTTGCGACCGCATCCGCGGCGCCGACCTCGTGTTCTTCGACGGCACCGTGTTTACCGATGACGAGATGATCCGCGTCGGTACCGGCATCAAGACCGGGCAGCGCATGGGGCACATGCCGATTACTGGCGACGACGCCGGGGGCGGCAGCCTCGAAGCGCTGTCGAAACTTGGCATAGGCCGCATGGTCTATGTCCATATCAACAATACGAACCCGATCTGGCGCCAAGGCCCGGAGCGGGACGCGGTCACAGATGCCGGCTTCGAAGTCGGCCATGACGGCATGGAGATCGAACTTGCCTGACGCCCTGAAGCTTGCCCTGAACAGAACCGATTTTGAAGCCCGGCTGCGCGCCATCGGTGCTGCGCGCTATCACGACAAGCATCCGTTTCACGGCATGCTGCATGGTGGCGGTTGCTCGATGACGCAGGTGCGCGCCTGGGTGATCAACCGCTTCTACTACCAGAGCCGCATTCCGCTGAAGGATGCCGCTTTCATGTCTCGCTGCGAGGACATCTCGATCCGGCGGGCCTGGCGCAAGCGGATCGAGGATCATGACGGCGGCCGGGAAGAGGGCGGCGGTATCCGGCGCTGGCTGAAGCTTGCCGAAGCGGTCGGGCTTGATCCGGATTACGTCGAATCAACCCGGGGCGTTCTGCCGGGCACGCGGTTTGCCTGCGACGCCTATGTGCGTTTCGTGCGTGATATGCCGATGCTCGATGCGGTTGCCGCTTCCCTGACGGAGCTTTTCGCGCCGACGATCCACAAGAACCGCATTGCCGGACTGCTCGAGCACTACGCCTTCGCCAATGAGGACGCGCTCTCCTATTTCCGCAAGCGTCTGGACGAGGCGCCGGTCGATGTCGCCTTCGGGCTGAACTACGTGCTCGACCATGCCGACACGCTGGAAAAGCAGGATGCGGCTGCCGCTGCGCTGACCTTCAAGACGGATGTGCTTTGGGCGCAGCTCGATGCGTTGCAGAGCGCTTACGTATCGCCGGCACTTCTGCCGCCGGGTGGATGGGACGGCAAGGAGGGCGTGATCGGCGCTCTCGACCAGCCGGCTCTGAGAGAGCCTGTGCGGGGAGCGGCGGAATGAGCGAACCTTCCGCAGTCACCGTGACGGCGCAGACGATTGCGAAGCTTGCCCGCGGTGTGCGGCTTCGGGAAGATCCGGTGCGCGGCCAGACGGTGCTGCTTGCGCCGGAACGGGCGCTGGCGCTCGACGAGATCGCCGTGATGATCGTCAACGCGCTCGACGGCGAGCGTGATCTCGATGCGATCGCGCAGGAGTTCTCCGTGAAATTCGAAGCGCCCAAGGAGCAGATCCTGGTCGACGTGATTGCCTTCGTCGACGAGTTTTCCAAGCGGCGCATGCTGGAGTTGAAATCGTGAACGAGCATGTCAGCATTGCGCGGACAAGTGCCAAGACCACCGACAGAACGAGCGAATGGACCGACCGGGACGGGGTGACGGGTCGTATCCGCATTCCCGCACCGATCGCCATGCTCGCGGAGCTGACGCATCGCTGTCCGCTGGCTTGCCCCTATTGCTCCAATCCGCTGGAGCTGGAAGGCATCAGCACCGAGCTTTCCACGCAGGAATGGATCCGGGTGTTTCAGGAGGCGGCAGCGCTCGGCGTGCTGCACCTGCATCTCTCCGGCGGCGAACCGGCGTCGCGGCGCGATCTGGTGGAGCTGACGGCGGCTGCCGCCAAGGCCGGGCTTTATACCAATCTGATCACGTCGGGCATCGGCCTCAACGAGAGACGCATCGCCGAGCTATCCGCAGCAGGCCTCGACCATCTGCAGCTTTCGATCCAGGGCGCGACGCCTGTTCTGGCGGACAAGGTGGGTGGTTACAAAGGCGGTTACGATCGCAAGATCGCGGTGGCCGAGTGGACACATGCGGCCGGCATTCCGCTCACCGTCAACGCCGTCTGCCACAAGCAGAACATGGACGAGCTGGGCGCCATGCTGGATCTTGCCGTTGAACTCGGTGCGCGCCGCATCGAGATCGCCACCGTGCAGTTTCACGGCTGGGCCGAGAAGAACCGCAAGGCGCTGATGCCCACCAAGGAACAGGTGCTGCACGCCAATGCCTTTGTCGAGGAAGCGCGCAAACGGCTGGAAGGCATCATCGTCATCGATTACGTGCCGGCCGACCACCATTCGACCTTTCCGAAGGCCTGCATGGGCGGCTGGGGACGCACGGGCCTCAATGTGACGCCATCAGGCAAGGTTCTGCCTTGTCATGCGGCGGAAAGCATTCCGTCGCTCAACTTCGAGACCGTGCGCGACATGTCGCTGACCGACATCTGGTATGACAGCCAGGCGTTCAACGCCTACAGAGGCGATAGCTGGATGCCGGATCTCTGCCGGTCCTGCGATCGCAAGGGCGTGGATTTTGGCGGTTGCCGTTGCCAGGCGATGGCGCTGGCCGGCGACGCTGCGACCACCGACCCGGTCTGCATCCTGTCGCCGATGCGCCACCTCCTGGTCGAGCAAGCGGAGATCGACAGCCGCGCCGAGCCGCCTGAATTCGTCTATCGCGGCCGCTAACGCCACTTCCGGTGGTGTCGCGAATGTGAACGAAGCTCATGAGCTGAAACTGCTTTACGTACCTCAAAATCTTCGCTAGCCTGAAATTCAGGGAGGAATTTCAGTGCATCACACCACTTGCGAGGAGGCGGGTGTTGTGGGCGTGCCGCGTTGCGGCTGCTTCACGACGCTTCTGATTTTGAGGCCGGTGCATGGTTGATGCGCCCGGGCAAACGGCTGCGCCTCTGCTCAATGCACGCGGCCTCTCCAAGACGTTCGGCATTGTCGAAGTCCTCAAGGATATCGCGCTCACTGTTCGTGCCGGAGAGGTCCACGCGATCATCGGCGAAAACGGCGCCGGCAAATCCACCCTGATGAAGATTCTTGCCGGCAACCATCAGCCGACAAGCGGCGAACTTGCGATCGACGGACAGGTCGTGAGTTTCGCGGGCCCAGTCGATGCGGAAAAGCATGGCATCGTGCTGGTACACCAGGAAATCCTGCTGGCACCGGATCTGACGGTGGCGCAGAACATCTATCTTGGACGCGAGGTTCGAAAGGGCATCGCGCTGGACGACCGTGCGATGAACACGGGCGCCGCAGAGGCGATCCGCGATCTGGGCGCCGATATCGATCCCGAGACCATCGTGTCGCGGCTTTCGATCGCGCAGCGCCAGCTGGTGCAGATCGCGCGGGTCCTGCTGGTGCCGCATCGCATCGTCATCTTCGACGAACCGACGGCTTCGCTGACGCCGCACGAAACCGAAGCGCTGTTGAAGGTCATCACCGATATCCGCGCCAAGGGCGTGGGCGTTCTCTACATCTCGCACCGGTTGCCGGAGGTAAAGGAGATCGCCGACCGCGTGACGGTGCTGCGCGACGGGCGGCTGGTTGCTTCGCACCCGACAAGCGAGCTGGAACCGGCCGACATGGCGCGGCTGATGGTGGGTCGCGACGTCGCAAAGCTTTACCCGGACCGGCAGGCGGCCATTGAGCCAGAAACGGTGCTTCAGGTGGAAGGTTTCGATGTGCCGGGCTATGCCCGCGATGCCGGTTTCACCCTGCACAAGGGCGAAATCCTCGGCTTTGCCGGACTGATCGGCGCCGGTCGCACGGAGCTCATGGAAGGGCTCGTCGGGCTCCGACCGGCCAAGGGCAAGGCGACGCTGCGGGGCCGGCCGGTTCAGTTCACCGACGTGCATTCCAGCCTCAAGGCGGGCGTCGCCTATCTTTCCGAAGACCGCAAGGGCAAGGGCCTGCTTCTTACCAAGGACCTCACCGTCAATCTCACGCTTGCTTCGCTCGGCAAATTCATCCGCGGCTTGCAGATCGATCGCAAGCGGGAGGCGCAGGCGCTCGACAAGGCGATTGAGGATTTCGACATCCGGACCGGCACGAAGACGATCCTCGCAGGACAGCTTTCCGGCGGCAACCAGCAGAAGTTGCTGCTTGCCAAGATGATGCTACTCGACCCTCAGGTCGTCATCATCGACGAGCCGACGCGCGGCATCGATATCGGCAACAAGGAACAGATCTACAAATTCATCGCTGCTCTGGCCGCGGAAGGGCGTTCGATCATCGTCGTCTCGTCCGAAATGCCGGAGCTGATCGGCATCTGCGACCGCATTCTGGTGATGCGCGGCGGCCGGATCGTCGGCGAAGTTCAGGGAGACCACATGACGGAAAACGAGATCGTCCAGCTTGCAACCGGGGTCAATGTCGGCCGTGATGCGGGGGAGGCGGCATGAGTGCGGTCGTAACCGAGACGAAGGCGCCGAAGACTTCGCGCGACTGGGACATGGCGGCCATCGCGCCGTTTGTGGCGCTGGCGCTGCTTCTGGTGCTCGGCTATTTCGCCAACCCGAATTTCGTGTCGCTGGCCAACCTCACCAATGTCATCACCCGCAGCGCCTTTATCGCGGTGATCGCGCTTGGGGCGACTTACGTGATCTCGGCGGGAGGGCTGGATCTCTCGGTCGGGGCGATGGTCGCCTTTGTCGCGAGCCTGATGATCCTGTTTATGAATTCCGGCGTGATTGCCGATCCGATGCTCATGCTGATGGCCGGCATGGCGGTGGCGCTGGTTCTGGGAGCTGCCTGCGGGCTGGCGAACGGGCTGATCACGACGCTCGGGCGGATCGAGCCGTTTATTGCGACGCTCGGCACGATGGGCATCTATCGCGGCCTGACGACCTGGCTTTCCCAGGGCGGCGCGATCACGCTCAAGGACCGGCAGCTGCAGCAGCTCTACCGGCCGGTCTATTTCGGCGACGTGTTCGGCGTGCCGATCCCAATCATCGTGATCTTCGTGACGGCGGCGCTCGCTGCCTTCGTGCTCTACCGCACCCGCTACGGCCGGCACGTCATTGCCGTCGGGTCGAACGAGGAAGTGGCGCGCTATTCGGGCATTTCGGTCAACAAGGTGCGCACCATCGCCTATGTGGTGCAGGGGCTCTGCGTGGCTGTTGCTGTCATGATCTACGTGCCGCGGCTGGGATCGACGTCTGCGACGACAGGCATCCTGTGGGAATTGCAGGCGATCACGGCGGTCGTTGTTGGCGGGACGGCACTTCGGGGCGGGGTGGGTCGCATCTGGGGCACGATCTGCGGCGCTTTCATTCTGGAAATCGTCGGCAACATCATGATCCTGTCGAACTTCGTGTCGGAATATCTGATCGGAGCGATCCAGGGCGCGATCATCATCATCGCCATGCTGGTGCAGAGGTCGCTGATGCGAAAGTAAGAGGTTGTTACGGGACCCCTCCGGCCTGCCGGCCATCTCCTCCACAAGGGGGGAGAAGACTCGCCGCAATCGCCTGCCTCGATCGAGTGTTGGCGTTAGCTGCCGGGTTAAGCCCGCCCCCTTGTGGGCAGGGCGGGGAGGGGTTTCGGGTCGCTGAGACCAATGGTTTGGCCGGGCCTCTGGGGCGGGTCCGGTTTCGGGAGGATGACCCCTTAAACTCTGGGAGAGAGAACATGCATAGAAGAACATTCGGTCTCGGCGTTGCAGGACTTGCAGCGTCGGTTGCCGCCGCACCAAGCCTCGGGCTTGCACAGGAGGCGAAGAAGGTCACGATCGGCGTGTCCATTCCGGCAGCCGACCATGGCTGGACGGCGGGCGTGGTGTTCCATGCCGAACGCGTCGCGAAACTTCTGATGGCCGAGCACAAGGGCCTCAATGTCATCGTGAAGACCTCGGCGGATCCGGCGAGCCAGGCAAACGCGGTGCAGGATCTGGCGGTGCAGGGCATCGATGCGCTCGTCATCCTGCCGAGCGATCCGGATCAGCTGGTCACCGCGATCCAGCAGGTGAAGGACGACGGCAAGTTCGTGGCGCTGGTCGACCGTGCACCATCGGTCAACGACAACACGATCCGTAATCTCTACGTGGCCGGCAACAACCCGGCGCTTGGCGAAGTGGCTGGAAAGTACATCGCCGAGAAGACGCCGGAAGCGCAGGTCGTCGTGATCCGCGGCCTGCCGATCCCGATCGACCAGCAGCGTCAGGACGGGTTCGACAAGGGGATCGCCGGTTCCAAGGTGAAGGTGCTGGAGCGCCAGTACGGCAACTGGAGCCGCGACGACGCCTTCAAGGTGATGCAGGATTTTCTGACCAAGCATCAGAAGATCGATGTGGTCTGGTGCCAGGACGACGACATGGCCGTCGGCGTGCTGGAGGCGATCGAGCAGGCGAAGCGCACCGACATTCAGTATGTCGTTGGTGGTGCCGGCTCCAAGGACATGATCAAGCGCGTCATGGACGGCGATAAGATGATGCCGGTCGACGTGCTCTATCCGCCGGCGATGGTGGCAACCGCCATGCAGCTGACGGCGGCCAACTTCTACGATCAGGTCCCGGTCAGCGGCAACTATATCCTCGACGCCACGCTGGTGACGAAGGAGAATGCGCAGAACTTCTACTTCGCCGACTCGCCGTTCTGAGATCACCAAGGCGAGAGGGGGCGTTTGTCGCAAGACGCCCTCTTTCCTCGCGTCGTCCCTGTGCTCGTGACAGGGATTCAAGCCAGCCCAAGTCGCTGGGCTGAAGAAAATTGCTCTGACCCGACGGAAATCGGGTCACTGGATTCCTGTGACAAGCACAGGAATGCCGGAGAGTTTGCGGAACGCACCGAGCCCGACATCGAGGGCGGCATATCGGAAAGGAAACACCATGAAGACGATCAAGGGTCCGGGCATTTTTCTCGGTCAGTTTGCCGGAGACAAGGCGCCGTTTGACAGCTGGGACGGCATCACCAAATGGGCGGCCGACAAGGGTTATCTCGGTGTGCAGGTGCCGACCTGGGCTGGCCAGCTGATCGACCTCAGACAAGCTGCCTCGTCGAAGGATTACTGCGACGAGTTCGCCGGTGTCGCCCGCCAGAACGGTGTCGAAGTGACCGAATTGTCCACCCATCTTCAGGGGCAGCTGGTCGCCGTGCATCCGGCCTATGATGACGCCTTCGACGGCTTCGCTGCGCCGGAAGTGCGCGGCAATCCGAAGGCACGTCAGGAATGGGCGGTCGAGCAGGTGAAGATGGCGATCACAGCCTCGAAGCATCTCGGCATCACGGCGCATGCCACCTTTTCCGGCGCGCTCGCCTGGCCCTACATCTATCCGTGGCCGCAGCGCCCGGCCGGTCTGGTCGAGACCGCCTTTGACGAGCTTGCCCGCCGCTGGACGCCGATCCTCGATCATGCGGACGAAAACGGCGTCGACGTGTGTTACGAGATCCATCCCGGTGAGGACCTGCATGACGGCGTCACGTTCGAGATGTTCCTGGAGCGGGTGAAGAACCATCCGCGCGCCAACATGCTCTACGATCCGTCGCATTACGTGCTGCAATGCCTGGATTATCTCGATAATATCGACATCTACAAAGACCGGATCAAGATGTTCCACGTCAAGGACGCGGAGTTCAATCCGACCGGGCGGCAGGGCGTCTATGGCGGCTTCCAGAGCTGGGTGAACCGGGCCGGACGGTTCCGTTCGCCGGGCGATGGTCAGGTGGATTTCGGGGCGATCTTTTCCAAGATGGCGGCCAACGATTTCGACGGCTGGGCCGTGGTCGAATGGGAATGCGCCCTGAAGCATCCCGAAGACGGAGCCCGCGAAGGCGCGGAATTCGTCAAGCACCACATCATCCGCGTGACGGAACATGCATTCGACGACTTTGCCGCCGGCGGCACGGACGAGGCGGCCAACAGGCGGATGCTGGGGCTTTCATAGAAACCCCTCCCCACAAGGGGAGGGCTTAACCTGCCGCACCCTTCGGTCATGACCCGAGACGGTGCGGAGGGGTCTCTCCCCCTTGTGGGGGAGATGGCCTGCAGGCCAGAGGGGACTTTCCCCGCAATGAATTTCCAAGGAGACATCATCGTGACCATCGAAGCCAAGGACGAACAGACACGCGCACCCCGTATCCGGCTCGGCATGGTCGGCGGCGGATCAGGTGCCTTTATCGGCGCGGTGCACCGGATGGCGGCGCGGCTGGATGACCGGTTCGAGCTTGTCGCCGGCGCGCTTTCCTCGACGGCGGAGAAATCGGCGGCATCGGGGCGGGAACTCGGGCTTGATACGGAGCGGACCTACGGCTCCTATGAGGAGATGGCGAGCCGCGAGGCGGAGCGCGAGGATGGCATCGAGGCGGTGTCGATCGTCACGCCGAACCATGTTCATTTCGATGCCGCCAAAGCTTTTCTCAAGCGCGGTATCCACGTCATCTGCGACAAGCCGCTGACCTCCAACCTTGCCGACGCGAAGGCGCTGAAGCAGGTAGCCGACGAGAGCGGCGCACTGTTCATCCTCACCCACAACTACACCGGCTATCCGATGGTGCGCCAGGCCCGCGAGATGGTCGAGAGCGGCGCGCTCGGCGATATCCGCATCGTCCAGGCGGAATATCCGCAGGACTGGCTGACCGAGGCGGTCGAACAGACCGGCGCCAAGCAGGCGGTTTGGCGCACCGATCCGGCCCAGTCGGGTGCCGGCGGCTCGACCGGCGATATCGGCACGCATGCCTATAACCTCGCCTGCTTCATCACCGGCTTGACGCTCGATAGCCTTGCCGCGGATCTAGACAGTTTCGTTGAGGGCCGCCGGCTCGACGACAATGCCCATGTCATGCTGCGCTTCGCGGCAAGACACGGCGAGAAGCCGGCCAAGGGCATGCTCTGGTGCAGCCAGGTGGCGCCGGGCCACGAGAACGGCCTGAAAATCCGCGTCTACGGCACCAAGGGCGGCATCGAATGGGTGCAGGCCGATCCGAACTACCTGTGGTTCACGCCGTTCGGGCAAGAAAAGCGGCTGATCACCCGCAATGGCGCCGGTTCCGGCGCCGCTGCTGCGCGTGTCTCCCGCATTCCATCGGGTCATCCGGAAGGTTATCTCGAAGCCTTTGCAACGATCTACACGGAGGCGGCACTGGCAATTCACGCCCACCGGACGGGCGCGAAACTGGACGAGGCGGTGATCTATCCAACCGTCGACGACGGCGTGAAGGGCGTCGCCTTTGTCGAGGCCTGCGTGGAGTCGTCTCGGAACAATGGTGCTTGGGTGAAGGTGTAAAGACTTGGTGGGCAGCGTCTGCCCCTCACCCTAACCCTCTCCCCGTAGACGGGGAGAGGGGACGTGGCTCGATCGGGGCAAGGCGCGTGCGGCAAAGGACCTTCTCCCCAACTGCGGAGACAAGGGTCCGCAGGACGCAGCCGGATGAGGGGCCTGGGGAAGAGGTGGCGGCAGCCGGATAGGCGTTGGAACCCTCGCCGCGGCCGGATTTGCCCTCAGTGTCAGGAGCCCAATATTGACATTTCCATTCAATCTGTACAGATATATGTACATTCTGAGAGGAGAGCATTGTGGCCCACGTTCGTTTGACCGAGTTTAGGCAGAACATTGCGACCCACTTCGACAACGTGCTCGCCTCTCGCGCTCCTTTGCTGGTCACGCGTCAGGGGTCAGAGGCGTTGGTTCTGATTGCTGAGGGCGAATACGAGAGCATGCAGGAAACTCTGCACCTTCTTTCCACTCCAGCGAATTCTGATCGGCTGCGCGAGAGTATTGCGCAGCTTCGCGGAGAAGAGCTGATCGAAAAAGACCCGACTCTCTGACATGAACCTTCTCTGGACGGGAAACGCCTGGGAAGAGTACCAATACTGGCAAAGCGTCGATCAATCGATGGTCGAGAAAATCAACGAGCTGATCAGGGATACGAAGAGATCGCCCTTCAAGGGGCTTGGAAAACCGGAACCGCTGAAGGGCAGTCTCTCCGGGTTTTGGTCGAGGCGCATTCATGGGGAACACCGACTGGTGTATTGTGTGTCGGGCAAAGGAAGCACCCAGCAACTCGAAATCATCCAGTGCCGTTTTCACTATGAGAGATAGTATAGAGCGCACCCAAGACGATAATCGCGAACGAGCTCGTCGCGCTGAACGGGTTTTCGCGCTCCAAAACCTGTACAACGGGCGGGCATTTGGGTACACGTCGCTGCTATGACGGCCGGGGTCATTGTCTCGGTCGCACCTCCATATGGCGGCATCCTGATGACTGATCCAAAGACCCTCGCAGCCCGTTTCCCTGGTGACTTCACCTTTGGTGTTGCGACCGCCGCCTACCAGATCGAGGGGTCGACCAAGGCGGATGGCAGGAAGCCTTCCATCTGGGATGCGTTTTCCAACATGCCGGGGCGCGTCCATAACCGCGACAATGGCGATATCGCATGCGATCACTACAATCGGTGGGAAGCGGATCTCGACCTGATCGCGGACATGGGTGTTTCCGCCTACCGGTTCTCGCTGGCCTGGCCGCGGATCATTCCTGAGGGCACCGGCCGGATCAACGAGCAGGGGCTCGATTTCTACGACAAGCTGATCGACGGATTGAAGGCGCGCGGCATCAAGGCATTTGCAACGCTCTATCACTGGGACCTGCCGCTTTCGCTGATGGGCGACGGCGGATGGGCCGCGCGCTCGACGGCTTACGCGTTCCAGCGCTATGCCAAGGTGGTGATGGCGCGTCTTGGGGACCGGCTGGATTCGGTTGCGACATTCAACGAACCCTGGTGCTCGGTGTGGCTGAGCCATCTCTACGGCGAGCATGCGCCGGGCGAGCGCAACATGGAGGCGGCCCTTGCCGCCATGCACCACACCAACCTCGCGCATGGACTGGCGGTCGAAGCGATCCGGCATGTGACGCCGAATGTGCCTGTTGGTCTCGTCCTCAACGCCCATTCCGTCATTGCCGGATCCGATAGCGCCGAAGACGGTGCTGCTGCCGAGCGTGCCTTCGACTTCCACAACGGCGCCTTTTTCGGCCCGGTGTTCAAGGGCGAATATCCGGCGTCGGTGATGTCGGCGCTCGGCGATCGCATGCCGAAAGTGGAAGAGGGCGATCTTGCCGTCATCAGTCAGAAACTCGACTGGTGGGGCCTCAATTATTACACGCCGATGCGCGTTCTTGCCGATACCGCTGAGGGTGCGGAATTCCCGGCGACGCAGCCTGCGCCCTTCGTCGAAACAGCGGTGACCGATATCGGCTGGGAGATCTATGCGCCCGCCATGAAATTGCTGGTCGAGGATCTCTACCGTCGCTACGACCTGCCGGAATGCTACGTCACGGAAAACGGTGCCTGCGACAATACCGATCTTGGCGCCGACGGCACAATCGATGACACGATGCGGCTTGACTACTATGTCGAACATCTCGGCGTCGTCGCGGATCTCGCCCGCGACGGTTATCCGATGAAGGGCTATTTCGCGTGGAGCCTGATGGACAATTTCGAGTGGGCCAAGGGCTATCAGATGCGGTTCGGCCTCGTCCATGTCGACTATCAGACGCAGGTTCGCACGATCAAGCAGAGCGGCAAATGGTATCGGGATCTGGCTGCAGAGTTCCCCAAGGGTAACCACGCACCGGCTTAATTTTGCGCTGCGTAGAAGATTTTTTCTCGTTTTCGCCGAATTTGAAATCTCATCCCTGTAAAACGTGGCGCAGGCGGGGCATTGATGCGCCATCAATAACGAGGCCTCCCGGCTTCATTGAAAGCCGATCGAATGCTCCGCAAAGTCACCTGTCATCGAATGTGCCGCTTGGCTGCATGAATTGAGACGGCGACCCTTGTCGCCGGGATGACCTGACTGAACGTGTGAGCTTATCATGACACTTGTTACTGCCGTGGCCGATGCCGCTTCGCCTGACGTGGCGAATGCTGCGCCCATGGTGTCGTTCGAAAAGGTGGTGAAGCGGTTCGGCGGTGCGTCCGGGCAGCCCGAATTCACCGCGCTCGACGGTATCGATTTTTCGGTCGCCCGCGGCTCCATCGCCGGTATCATCGGCCGATCCGGAGCCGGAAAGTCGACGCTGATCCGGCTTGTGAACGGGCTTGAAAAGGCGACGTCCGGCACGGTCGTGGTCGATGGCGTCGAAGTGGGCGGGCTCAGCGAAGACGGTTTGCGTTCGCTGCGCCGCCAGGTTGGCATGATCTTCCAGCATTTCAATCTGCTGTCCTCGCGAACGGCCTTCGACAACGTGGCGCTGCCGCTCGAGATTGCCGGTGTGGACAAGGCGGCGATCAAGGCCAAGGTTGGCCCGCTGCTCGATCTCGTCGGTCTCGGCGACAAGGCCGGGCGCTACCCGTCCGAACTCTCCGGTGGGCAAAAGCAGCGCGTCGGCATTGCCCGCGCGCTGGCAACCGATCCGAAACTGCTGCTGTCCGACGAAGCCACCTCGGCGCTCGATCCGGAGACCACGCATTCGATCCTTGATCTTCTGAAGCGCATCAATGCCGAACTCGGGCTGACCGTGCTCTTGATCACCCACGAAATGGAAGTGGTCAAGACGGTTGCCAGCCATGTAGCGGTGATCGATGCCGGGCGCATCGTGGAGGCCGGGCGGACGTTCGAAGTCTATGCCGATCCCAGGCACGAGACGACGCGCACGTTGCTTGCCTCCTCGCTCAACCTGCCGGAATGGCTGCGCAACGGCATCAAACGGCAACCATCGGCGGGGGACAGGGCGCTGGTGCGGCTGGTGTTCTTCGGCGACACGGCTTTCAAGCCTTTGACGGGACGTCTGGTTGCCGAACTTGGCGCCGACGTCAACATTCTCGCGGGCGCGATCGAGGAGATCGCCGGCGAGCCGTTCGGATCGCTGGTCGTTTCCTATTCCGCGGACCCGGCCGTGATGGCGAGGGCGCAACAATTCTATGCCGAGACCGGCCTGAAGACGGAGGTGCTCGGCTATGTCGCTTGAGATGCTCATCAACCTTCTCACCAAGGCGCTGACCCAGACGCTGCAGATGGTGGCGATCGCCGGCCTGATCGGCTCGGCCATTGGGCTGCCGATCGGCATTTTTCTTGCCACCAGCGGCCGTGGCGAGCTGTTTCCGGCACCGGCGGCCAACCGCGTCATCGGCCTCATCGTCAACGCCGCGCGCTCGACGCCGTTTATTATTCTGGTCGTTGCGATCATACCGTTTACCCGGTTGATCACGGGAACCTCGATCGGCACCAATGCGGCGATCGTGCCTTTGACGATCGCCACCATTCCGTTCTTTGCGCGGCTCGTGGAGGCGGCGATCCGCGAGATCGACAGCGGTCTCATCGAGGCGGCCCGCGCCATGGGGGCTTCGCCGATGCAGATCGTCTTCAAGGTGCTGCTCGCGGAAGCCCGGCCCGGCCTGATCCTCGCGCTCACCATGACCATGGTCAGCCTGATCGGCTATTCGGCGATGGTCGGTGCGGTCGGCGGCGGTGGTCTCGGCGATCTCGGGATCCGCTACGGTTACCAGCGCTTCATGCCGGAAGTCATGCTTGCCGTCGTCGTGGTGCTGATCGTTCTGGTTCAGCTGGTCCAGAGCGCCGGCGACAGTCTGGCCCGACGGTTCGACAGGCGCAACCGCAAGACCTGATCAACAACAAGCCATTCATTCTTTCAAATCCAAGGAGACAGACATGAAGAACATCATTCTCGCGGCCGCCTTCAGTGCGCTCACTGCCGCATCGGCCTTTGCCGAAGACATCAAGATCGGCGTGACGCCCGGTCCGCACGCGCAGATCATGGAAAAGGTCAAGGAAATCGCAGCCCCCAAGGGCCTCAACATCGATATCCTCGAATTCTCCGACTATGTCGTCCCGAACCAGGCGCTGGCTGATGGCGAGCTTCAGGCCAATTCCTTCCAGCACAAGCCGTATCTCGACAATCAGGTAACCGACCGCAAGTTCGACCTGATCGCCGTCGGCACAACCGTCAACTTCCCGATGGGTGTCTATTCCAAGAAGGTGAAGAGCCTCGACGAACTGAAGGAAGGTGCTACGGTTTCGATCCCCAACGACCCGACCAATGGCGGCCGCGCGCTGCTGATCCTGGCCGACAAGGGTCTCATCAAGCTCAATGCCGACAAGGGCCTCAAGGTCACGCCGGCCGACGTCACCGAAAACCCGAAGAAGATCGAGTTTGCCGAGCTCGACGCAGCTCAGCTTCCGCGTTCGCTCGATGACGTCGATGCGGCAGTGATCAACACCAACTTCGCAGTCGAGGGCGGTCTCAACCCGGCCAAGGACACGATCGCCAAGGAAGGCGAAAAGGCACCTTACATCAACATCATCGCGATCAACGCGAAGGACAAGGATGCAGCCTGGGTCAAGACGCTGGTCGACAGCTATCACAGCCCTGAGGTGAAGCAGTTCGTGCTCGACACGTTCAAGGGCGTCGTCATTCCGTCCTGGTAACACGTCGAAAGACGGTAGGATCTCAGAGTGAAGTGATCTAATCGAGCCGGTCTCCGCGGAGACCGGCTTTTCTTATTGAAGTTAACGATATCTGAAGAGATCGCCGTCCAATGTGGCCCCCTTAATGAAGGGGCGGGCTATTGTTGTTCATGCCGTCACATTTCCGGCGTTCCGTTCCGGCCGGCCGTCGGTCTGTCGTGGCGATGCAACTTGTCCTGTTCGCAGTTGTCGTCACGCTCGTGACCGTCTTCATTCTGACGGCCGTCGGCCGCATTGCAGATTATGCCAACCGGTATGACGACAGCCGCTCGATGCAGACCACCGAAGGCGCGCTGCAGACCTTCCGATCCCAGCTTCAGGCCACCCTCAACGATTATTCGGCATGGGATGATGCTGCCCAGTTCGTCTATGCCCAGGACGGCCAGGATTGGGTTGTCAGCAATTACGGCGATATGACGTCCAACAGCGGCCTGTTCGATATCGCGATCGTGATGGACACCGAGCGCAACGTGCTGATGTCCTATCAGGAGGGACGTCCGGCGGAATGGAACCCGCGCGAGTATTTCGATACGTCGCTCTGGACCTTGTTCGATCGGGTCCTGTCCACGGGTCGCGACGGTCTGCCGGAAGCCACGGGCTTTGTTCAGACACGCGACGGCGTTGCGGCTGTCGGCGTCGCCCTGGTGCGCGAAAAATCCGGCGCGCTCGACAAGCCGCTCTCGGAGAGACGGTTTCTCGTCTTTGCCCGCCAGCTGGACGAAAAGAAGGTGGCGGAACTTGCAAGGACCTATGTTGTCGAGGGTTTGCGGTTCATCGACAAGACAGATCAGACGAGCAACAGCGTCGAACTTCGCAACCTGCACGGCAAGCTTTTGGTCAAGCTTTCGTGGCAGCCGCGGCGTCCGGGCGACCTCGGCTTCTCCCAGGTGCAGCCTCTGGTCTACGGCGCGCTTGCCATGGTCGGGCTGTTTTTCCTGCTGCTCGTGGTCAGTGGCAGCATCACCCTAAACCAGCTCAAGCGCGACGAAGCCGATGCGAGACGGCTCGCGATGTGCGACCGGTTGAGCGGGCTTTTGAACCGGTCAGGTTTCTTTACCGCTCTCGACGCCCTTGTTCTCGAAAGCCGGGCGCAGGGCGCGCATGTTTTGCTTCTCTATCTGGATCTCGATGGCTTCAAGGAAGTCAACGATGCCTATGGTCACGGGACCGGCGACAAGCTGATCCGCGGCGTGGCGGCCGGGTTGAAGACGCTTGTTGGCAGCGAGGCGATCCTGGCGCGCGTTGGCGGCGACGAATTCGCTATCGCTCTTCCGGTGATGGGGGCATCTCCGGTGGCACCTATTCTCTGCGACCGCATTCTCGGCTTCTTCGGCGAGCCCTTCGTCATCGGCGAACGGGTGGCTGTGATCGGAACCAGTATCGGTGTCGCCATCTCGCCGCGCGGCAACGTGCCGGGAGAAGAGCTTGTCCGTCGGGCCGACATGGCGATGTACCGTGCCAAGGAAACCGGCCGCGGCCGCTATGAGAATTACCGGCCGGAAATGGATGCCGAGCGCGAGGAGCGCAACCGGCTGGAAGTGGACCTGCGGATCGCCATCGAGCGGCGCGAAATCAACATCGTCTACCAGCCCGTGGTGGATGCAACGAACTGGCGGCTGATCGGCGTCGAGGCGCTGGCCCGCTGGACCCGCAAGGGTTACGGACCGGTGCCGCCGGACGTTTTCATTCCGATTGCGGAATCAAGCGGATTGATCGACCAGCTGGGTCTGTTCGTCATGCACCGGGCCTGCGAGCGCATCGCCGACTGGCCCGGCATCAAGCTTGCCGTCAATATCTCGCCCGGTCAGTTCCGCGACCCTGAGTTTTCGCAGCATGTGGCCTCGATGTTCCGCAAGACCGGCACCGATCCGTCGCGCATCACGCTGGAAATGACCGAGGGGTATTTCATTCAGAACCCAGACCGCGCTCGCGCAGCGATTGCCAGGCTGAAAAAGCTCGGTGTCGAAATTGCTCTGGACGATTTCGGCGCTGGTTTTTCGAGCGTCGGATATCTGCGGCAGTTCGGTTTCGACCGGATGAAGATCGATCGCTCGCTGGTGCATGCGATGTCCGAGGGTGACCACGCGGTTCAGACGTTGCAGGCGACCGTGGCGCTTGCCCGTTCGCTCGGCATGCCGGTGACGGCGGAAGGCGTCGAGAGCGAGGACCAGGCGCTGAAGTTGCGGATGACGGGCTGTGATGAATTGCAGGGCTATTTCTTCGGTCGGCCGATGGAATCCCATGAGATCGACGTCATCTACCGCACCGACCGGGGACGGGACGGAAAGCGGATTGCCTGAAAACGTCTCAGGCTAAAGATGCCGCGGCACCTTTGTCTTCAGGATTGCAATCAGGCCCGCATCCATGAACCCGTAGTCGTCGGGGATATCGAGACAGATCAGCCGCTTGTTTTTGAGCTGCGAGCGATATTTCTGCTGGATCTTTGCCCGGTGGGTCCGTTCCATGACGAACAGGATGTCGGCCCATTCGATCAATTCGGCTGAGAGAGGGTTTTCGGCATCATTGTTGGTGCCGGCGGACGACACCTCGATGCCGGGCCATTCTGCAAAAACCTGCTCGGCCGTCGGGCTGCGCAGCTTGTTCTGGCTGCAGACGAAAAGGATGTTTTTCAGTTCAGGCCATCCTTCTCGGGGACGCTCAGCTACCGATATGCTTGACGCCGCGCTGTTTGGCGAGGGCGATCTGCAACTGGCGCTGACGGTAGCGTAACCGGTCTTCCTCGGTGCGGCTGTCGTAGCAATGGGAACAGGAGACGCCTTCCTCATACTTGGGCGAGGTGATCTCTTCGGCGGTGATCGGATTGCGGCAGGCGTGGCAGAGCTTGTGGTTGCCTTCCTTCAGGCCGTGCTCAACGGAGACGCGCTCGTCGAACACGAAACACGCGCCTTCCCAGAGGCTTTCTTCTTCCGGCACCTGTTCCAGATATTTCAGGATGCCGCCCTTCAGGTGGTAGACGTCCTCGAAACCCTGCTGCTTCATGAAGGCTGTCGCCTTTTCGCAGCGGATGCCGCCGGTGCAGTACATGGCGATCTTCGGCTTGTTGTGCAGGCCGGTATTGTTCTTCACCCAGTCCGGGAATTCGCGAAACGTCTTGGTGTTGGGGTCGACTGCGCCCTTGAAAATCCCGATCGCGGTCTCGTAGTCGTTGCGGGTATCGATGACGATGGTCTCGGGATCCGAGATCAGCGCGTTCCAGTCCTTGGCCTCGACGTAGGTGCCAACGATTCTGTTAGGATCGATATCCTCGACCCCCATCGTGACGATTTCCTTCTTGAGCTTAACCTTCATGCGCACGAAGGGCATTTTCGACGCGCGGCTTTCCTTGTGCTCCAGACTGGTGAATTCCGGCTGGGCGCGTAGGAACGTCAGAAGCTCCGCGATATCAGTGTCGGAGCCCGCCACAGTTCCATTGATGCCTTCGCGCGCGATCAGCAGCGTGCCCTTGATGCCGCGCGCGTCGCAGAAGGCCTGCAGCGGCGTCTGGAAATCCGCAAAACGTTCGAACCGCGCAAAGTGATAGAGCGCGGCAACGAGAAATGCGCCCGTGGCTTCGGGGCGGGGGAGAAGGTGGCTTTCGGTCATGCCGGTCCCATACAACCAGATGCGCTGTTGCGCAATGGATTGGGCGCTGTCGTCTTCACGACGCCGCGTGTTTCCAGAGGAGCGCGATCATCCTGCTTTCGGTGGCGGCACTATCGGAAAACACCGATTGGGCGATCGGCAGTGCTTCTTTCCGGAGTGCCTGCTGGCGGGCGATGATGGCGGCGAGTAGCCGCGCCAGCGTGTCGCTGTCGCCGAAAAGGTCGGGGCTTTCGTTGACGAGGCCCGAGAGAACGGAAAGATCGTGCTCGTGACCTAAAAGATCGACCAGTGATTTCGCCTCGGCCTGTTTGGCGCGCATCGCCGACGGCCAGATGTCGCGCAGGAGGGCAAGATGCATCCAGTAGGTCTGGCCGCTCTTGCGCAATTCGTGGAATGCCTCGGCATGGGCGTTGCCTTCGCATTCCTTGATCGCCGCCAGCGCCTGCAGGCGCTGTTTCTTCCAGACCTTGGCAAGCCGGTGGGCGGTCTTTTCCGGCTTGTCGTCCAGCGACAGGCCGTGCAGCGCGTCGATTGCCTCGTGACAGATGATCACCGCCGTCGCCATGCGGGCGGGCAGGTCTTCCTGGCTCTCGGCAATCTCGTCGCGGCGTTTGGAAAGCGCGTCGCGGGCGAATTCAAGCGCTGCCTTTTCCTCCGGCAGCGTGGACTGGCCGGCAAGATAATCGACCGTTTCGACGAGCGCCGTTGCATCGCGCACGGCAGAGAGGCTGCGGGCCATGTCGCCGATCCGGGTGTTTTCCCGGCTTCTGAATTCCTTGGCGTCCGGCTGGATCAGGCGGTACAGCGCCCGCACGCGCTTGAAACGCTTGCGCGCATCGTGGATCGCCGTGTGCGCCCCATCAGGCTTGTCGGCGAGATATCGGACCGCCTTCGACAGCTGCTGCTCGGCAACCGCGACGAACTCGGCGGTAAACGGCTTATCGGGTCGCAGGTGGTAGGCCATCGAGAAGCTCCTGGCTCAGATCCTGGTTGGCCATGACGGCGTTGGAATAGCGGCGATCGCCGGTGACGTCGTCACCGATCCAGTCCGGTATCGGCGGACTATCGGTTTCGTTTTCAAGTTCGACCTCGGCGACGACGAGCCCATCGTATACGCCCGCGTAGACATCGACTTCCCAGGTATAGCCCTGATGCTCGACATTGAAGCGCGTCTTGTCGAGGACGATGCCGGTGGCACCTGCGGCCATGTCCTTCGCATCGGCCAGCGGGATTTCGTATTCGAACTCCGAGCGCGAGAACAGTTCCGAGCCGATCTTGATGGTCAGCTTGGCCTTCTCGTCATCCATGATACGGACGCGAACCGAGCGATCGTCCGCGACAGCGATATAGGCCTGAAGGAACCGCGAGGAGGATGCGATCTCGTCCCGCCAGGCATCGTTCTTGACCAGATACTTGCGCTCGATTTCCTGTCCCATAAGTCCCGTCTTGGTTGTTGAGATGTACCGTAGCGCAAAGATGCACAAGGGCAAGAGTATCGGCAAGAGCATGGTAAAGCGGTGCTTCGGCCGGGTGCTTAAGAGAAGTCGGCAAGGGGCCCGAGGTTGCGTCGATCGGGGGATTTGTTCTCGACAATGACGTGATCGACCGTTATTTCCGGGCAAGGGATTTCAATCGTTTTAGGGAGTGTTCTTCATGGCTGACCAGAATCCGGGCCAGAACCCAAGCAAGACTGAAAAGCTGCTGACCATCCTGAAATTGCAGCCCGTCGTTCCGGTGCTGATCGTTGACGATGCGAAGTCTGCTGTCGGGCTTGCGCGGGCGCTGGTCGCCGGCGGGCTCCGGGCGATCGAGATCACCATGCGCACGCCGGCAGCACTCGACGCCGTGAAGGCGGTTGCAGCCGAAGTCGAAGGCGCCAATGTCGGTGCCGGCACGATCCTCAACGCGAAAGACTGGGAAGCCGCCGTGAAGGCGGGCTCGACCTTTATCGTGTCGCCGGGCGTTTCTCCGGGCGTGCTGTCGGCCGCCAAGGATTCGCCGGTTCCGCTTTTGCCGGGTGCAGCGACTGCCAGCGAAGTGATGACGCTCCGGGAAGCCGGTTACAACGTGATGAAGTTCTTTCCTGCCGAACAGGCCGGTGGCGCCGCCTATCTGAAGGCCCTGTCGTCGCCACTCGCAGGCACGCTGTTTTGCCCGACCGGCGGCATTTCGCTGAAGAATGCCAACGATTACCTGTCGCTCCCCAACGTCATCTGCGTCGGCGGTTCCTGGGTAGCCCCGAAGGAACTCGTCGCAGCCGGCGACTGGGCCGCCATCACCAAGCTCGCCTCCGAGGCCTTCGCGCTCAGGAGTTGACGGTAAAAGGTGGAATGACCAGCATGGGACCATGGAGGTCCCCATGCAGAATGGCTCATACGAACATGAACTGCGCCATAGGGGATCATGCCTCTGCGGCGCAGTGACGTTCACCGTAGAAGGTGACATTGCCGCGCCCGATGCGTGCCACTGCTCGGCGTGCCGAAAGCAATCCGGCCACTATTTCGCATCCGTCGATGTCGCCCGGGACAAGCTGGCCGTCGAGGGTGGTGAGAATGTTTGCTGGTATCAATCCTCCGAAAACGTGCGGCGCGGATTCTGCGGGACCTGTGGGTCCTCGCTGTTCTGGGATCCGACGCAGCGCGACTGGATCGCGGTCGCGATGGGTGCGTTCGATGCCTCGACCGGTGCACGGTTGAAGAAATACATCTTCGTGGCCGATAAGGGCGACTATTACGACATCGCCGATGGACTGCCGCAGAACCTGCGATAGGGCGTGGGGCCAGACGCCGTTTCTGACATTTTCGTTATCGGCAGCGCGGGAAAATTGTTTTCCTGTGTTGCCGTTCCTATCTCCGTGTTCGAATTCAACAGTAGGAGATACGGATGTTCGACGCAAAGAAGCTTCTTGACCAGTTCCTGGGCTCGCAGGTTCCCGGTCTTTCGGGAAGCGTGAAGGGCCGGGCTGGGCAGTTCGGCGATATGGCGAAGAACAATCCGTTGAAGTCTGCCGGCATTGCCGCCGCACTTCTCGGCACCAAGACCGGCCGCAAGATTGCCGGCAATGTGGTGACGGTGGGTGGCATCGCAGCTGTCGCGGGTCTCGGTTATCTCGCCTACAAGAATTACAAGTCCGGCCAGTCGCCGCAGGCAGCGCTGCAGCCGGCTCCGTCTGCTGCCGAGCCTATCGCGCTGCCGCCGCCGGACAGCCCGTTTTCGCTGCAGTCGCCTGAGCTAACCAACGATTTCGCCCTGACCCTGGTGCGCGCCATGATCGCTGCCGCCAAGGCGGACGGCCATATCGATGCGGCCGAGCGGGCCAACATCATGAACAAGGTGCATGAGGTCGATCTCGGCGACGAGGCGGAAGCCTTTATCCGCGACGAGCTTGCGAACCCTGTCGATATCGACGATCTGGTCGCCGCTGCCCGCACCGAGGAGCAGAAGGTGGAGCTTTACACCGCGACCCGCATGACGATCGATCCGGATACGCGTGCCGAGCGCGGTTACCTCGATCTTCTCGCGGGACGCCTGGGCCTGCCCGATGCCTTGATCGAGCATATCGATGCGACGGTCACCGCGGCAAAAGTGCCCGCTTAAAGGGCGAGAACATGGGTAACGATCTCGGTGACGTCTACCGCGATTACATCCATTGCCTGAACCGGCAGGACTGGGGGCGGCTCGGGCAGTTTGTGGATGACGATGTCATCCATAACGACCGGCTGCTCGGGCTGTTCGGCTACCGCGACATGCTCGTCGGGAATTTTAGCGATATTCCCGACCTTCGCTTCAGCATTGATCTGCTGGTCGTCGATCCGCCGCATGTGGTCAGCCGGTTGCTGTTCGAATGTTCGCCTCGGGCCGAGTTTCTGGGGCTTCCGGTCAACGGGCGCCGGGTGTCGTTTAGTGAAAACGTCTTTTATCGGTTCCGCGACGGCAAGATCGTGCAGGTCTGGTCGATTGTCGACAAAGCCGCCATCGAAGCGCAGCTGTGAGCTCCATCGATCGTCTCCGCCGGTTGCCTTTCGACAGGTGCTGGCCTAAGCCTTGATGCCTCATCTGCAGCGGTTGCGACGCAGCCGCTGCGCATCTTGCTGGACCTGCCCGAATGCGCGATCTTTCCAATTACAAAGTTGCCGCCCCCAGCCCCGTCACCCTGACCGGACGGTTCTTGACGCTCGAGCCCTATGACCGTGAAAAGCATCTGGCTGATCTCTGGGAGGCGCTGGGCGGTGCCGAGGGGATCAACGAGCTGATCCGCTATTTTCCGAACGATCAATATTCGACCGCCGAAGAGTTTGGCGCGTGGCTGGACAATGTGAATGCGAATCTCGGCTTCGTAACGCTGGTTGCGCGTGAAAACGCCTCTGGCGCGGTTGTCGGCATGGCGAGCTATATGCGGCCGGACCCGAAGAACGGTGTGATCGAGGTGGGGTCCGTGGCGCATGGGCTTGCCATGAAGCGGTCGCCGATGTCGACAGAGCTGCATTACCTGATGGCTCGCCACGTGTTCGAGACGCTGGATTATCGTCGCTACGAATGGAAATGCCACAACGAGAACGAGCCTTCCAAGGTGACCGCGCTGCGTTACGGCTTTACCTTCGAAGGCGTGTTCCGGCAGCACATCATCTCGCGCGGTGCCAACCGCGATACGGCCTGGTTTTCGATGATCGACAGCGAGTGGCCGGTGATCAAGGCCGGGTTCGAGGCCTGGCTCTCGCCCGATAATTTCGATGAAGACGGCCGGCAGAAAAAGCGGCTGGAAGATCTCAGGGCCGAATTTGCCGGCGGGAAAACCACATGACGCCAGAAGCGAAATCACAGGCGATCGCGGCTGCCGCCATTCTCTTCGGCGCGGCGCTGGTCATCTATCTCATGCCGACCATCGTGTTGTGGATCGGCAATTACTCGCCGCTGCTGGCGTTTTTCGTCGGCGCGCTGCTGGTTCTCGGCTTCTTCCTGATCTTCTGGCTGCGAGCCCGGCATCAGCGGCGGAAGTAATCGTGAGATAGGGTCGGGCGGAAGCCCGAAAACGTCTTCATCCCTGCGCTTTGCACAGGGATGAGCGTGGAGAGCTAGCCGCTCGCCCTTAAGCCGGCTTGGCGCCGATCGCTTCCAGCTCCGCCATCACATCCGCCGACAGTTCGATATCGGCGACGGCGAGGTTTTCGCGCAGGTGTCCGCGCGACGACGTGCCCGGGATGAGCAGGATGTTCGGCGAGCGCTTCAGCAGCCAGGCCAGTGCCACCTGCATCGGCGTTGCGTCGAGCATTGCTGCGACATCCGACAGCGTCGAGGATTGCAGGGGCGAGAAGCCGCCGAGTGGGAAGAAGGGGACGTAGGCCGTGCCTTCTGCCGCCAGATGATCGATAAGGTCATCGTCGTCGCGGTGCGCGAGATTGTACTGGTTCTGGACGCAGACGATCTCGGTGATCTTGCGGCCATCCTCGACCTGCTTTCGCGTCACGTTCGACAGGCCGATATGCTTGATAAGGCCCTCGTGCTGGAGTTCGGCAAGGACCGTCAGCGGTTCTTCCAGCGAGCCTTCGGCCGGGCCATGGACGTCCAGCATGGAGCGCAGGTTGACCACCTCCATCGCATCGAGACCGAGATTCCTGAGGTTATCGTGGACGGCCTTCGTGAGTGCTTTTTTCGAAAAGGCCGGGTTCCAGGATGCGTCCTCGCCTCTGAGGGCGCCGACCTTGGTGACGATGACGAGATCGTCGCCATAGGGATGCAGCGCTTCGCGGATGATCTCGTTGGTAATATGCGGACCGTAGAAGTCGCTGGTGTCGATATGGTCGACGCCGGCTTCGATGGCTTCGCGCAGCACCGCAACCGCTTCCGCGCGGTCCTTCGGCGGGCCGAACACGCCCTTGCCGGCTAGCTGCATGGCGCCGTAGCCGAGACGTTTTACGTGTCGGTCGCCGAGTTTATAGGTGCCGGCTTTTTCAAGATTGGTCATGGTTTTACTCCCTATCGGTGAGGCAGAGATAGCGCTATCCAGGCCGCGCGATAATTGGTTACAATTCGGACGGGCTGTACGGCAGGGCGGACAATGAAATACGACGCTGGTGATCTCGGGGCATTCGTCGCGGTGGCGAGGACTAAAGGGTTTCGCGATGCGGCCCGGCTGACCGGCGGAAGCGCTTCCGGATCGAGCGATGCGGTCAGGCGCCTGGAAGAGAAGATCGGGGTCCGGCTTCTCAACCGCACGACCCGCAGCGTGACGCCGACGGAGGCGGGCAGGGCACTGCTCGACCGGCTGGGGCCGGCGCTTTCGGAAATGGAAGCGGCGCTCGACATGGCGGCCGGGTTTCGGGGCCGGCCGGCCGGGCTGTTGACGCTGAATGTGCCGGCCAGTGCGGCGCGGATCGTCCTGCCGCAGATCGTGCCGGCGTTTCTGGCGGCCTATCCGGATATCCGTCTCGACATCATGACTGACGAGAGCTTCGTCGATATCATCGCTGCCGGCTGTGACGCCGGCATTCGCTATGACGAGCGGCTGGAGCAGGACATGATCGCCGTGCCGATCGGACCGCGCGTGCAGCGTTTCGCATTGGGCGCGTCGCCCGCCTATCTGGCAGCACGGGGGCGGCCGGACCATCCGCGCGATCTGTTGGCGCATTCCTGCATCAGGAGCCGGTTCAGGGACCGTCCGGTCACGCCCTGGGAATTCGAACGCGATGGCGAGGAGGTGGTGGTGGATCCGCCGGCGCAGCTGATCGTGCAGGCGGGTGGCGGGTCTGATCTGGGCGTTGCCGCGGCAATCGCGGGCACCGGTATCGTGGCGCTGTTCGAGGACTGGCTGAAGCCGCATTTTGACAGTGGTGCGCTGGAACCGGTGCTCGAGCCGTGGTGGCCCTCATTCTCAGGGCCGTTTCTCTATTATCCCGGGCGACGACTGGTACCGGCTCCGCTGCGCACCTTCATCGATTTTATCAAGGCGATGCCGCAGACGCGCTGAGCGTTCAGCCCTGCAGCGAGGCGCCGAGCAGGGAAAGGCCGATTAGCAGGATGAACAGGGCGCCGCCGATCTCGATCGCATGGCCGATGCGTCGTCCGCTGCGCGAGCCGGGGCCTGCGAATTTCAGCGCGATATCCTTGGCGCCGACGGCAAGGGTTGCAAGGATCGTCACCGTGATCGCCGTACCGATCGACATGGCGAGAACGGACAGCACGCCGCCGAGGTAAAGCCCGTTCAGAAGCGAGAAGCTCATGACGAGGATGGCGCCGGAGCAGGGGCGCAGTCCGACAGCGATGATCGCCGACCAGGCTTCCTTCAGGTTGAAATTCTTGGCACCGAGCGTCGACGGATCCGGCATGTGACTGATGCCGCAGGCCTCGCAGGTGTCGCTGTCTCCCTGGAATGCGTGGTCGTCGATTTCGACTGCCTGGAATTTGAGGCCGGTCGAGCGTTGGCCCGTGGAAGAGCCGTCGAACAGCATGGCGGTCGATCCGCCGGCTGCGGTCGCGCCTGCCGCCGTGCGGCCGCGGTCGGGAGCGCGCACGACCTGCATCCGGAGTGCCCGGATCTTCTTGACCAGCAGCCAGGCGCCGAACAGGGAGACCATCGCAAAGCTTGCGACTTCCATGGTCCAGGTGGCCTGGGTCATGGTGATGCCGGTGCCGCGGAGCAGGACGAAGGCAGCGCCGACCACGAGGATCGCGACGAGGCCCTGAAGAAGCGCTGAGATGAAGGAGATCGTGACGCCGCGGCGCAGTTCGACTTCGTTGGCGATCATGTAGGAGGAAATCACCGCCTTGCCGTGGCCGGGGCCGGCGGCGTGGAAGACGCCATAGGCAAAGGACAGGCCGATGAGCCCGACAAGCGCGGACGGATCCTCACGCATCGCCCGCAGCGCGCCGGTCAGAGAGCGGTAGAAGCCCTGCTGGTAGGCATTGATCCACTGGAAGAAGGGGGCGAGCGGCCCGCCTACCGAGAAGGAGGGTTCTGCTGCACCGACGCCGAGCGGAGACTGGGCGTGGGCGGCGGTGGCGACCAGCGCCGCCGCGAGAGCGGCAAACAGCAGGCCGGTCGACGCTTTCCTCAGCATGTCACTTCCATGCGGGTGGCAAAGAGCTTGGTCATGTCGGTCCCCGTCGGATCGTTGAAGAAAGCATCTGTCAGAGACGCGCTGTTTTGCGAAATCACGTCGTCTGGATCGGGCCGTACGACCTTGTGCTGGCACTTCTCGAAGCCCGCACCCTTCAGCACCAGATCCTTGTCGGTGGGGAAGTCGATCGCCGTGTACATGGTGGGGTCGTAGATGCCGAAGGTGAGCTTGCCCTTGAGAGGGACCGGCTTTTCAGGCTTCACCGCAAAGATCAGCATCAACTGCTTGTCCTGCATCGTGGTGTGAAAGACTTCCGGCTTCTTTATGCCGATCTGGGCGCCGTCCAGCGTCACGGTCGAGAAGTAATGGTAGTCCGCAAGCGACGTGCGGATGGTTTCGCCGAGTTCGGCCAGCTCATGCGGATCGAGCTTGAGATCGCCGTTCTTGTCGAAATCGAGGATCACGCTCGACGAGAACACCTCGTCGAAGCGCCAGACATTGCGCAGTTCCTGCACGGTGCCATCGGCGCCTGCGACAATCTCCAGCCGGGCCTCGGCAAAGATATGCGGATGCGCAAGTGCCGGCGCTGGAACGGCGAAGGGTGCAGCCATGGCCGCTGCCGTCAGAATTGTCGCAAGTCTGTTTCGCATATCCGAGCAGGTCCAGCATATTGCGCAGCGGCATTGCGTCCGGACCTGCGCCAAATCAAAAGGGGTGTCGTTCGTCCGTCCGCAAGCTGTGGTCTGGCCCCGAAATGGGACGGAATTTCGACTGCGGCGTTACAGCATTACATGTCAGCGCGGCTGGCGGAACCAGTTGGCGAGAAAATCGACGAAGCTTCTCACCTTGGCCGGGAGGTAGCGGCGATGCGGATAGACCGCATAGATGCCGCGTTCACGGGTGATGTATTCGTCGAACAGGTTGACCAGTTCGCCCGACTGGATCGAGGCCATGGCGACGAAGTCGGGGATGATCGCGACGCCGAGACCGGCACGGGCCGCGCGCAAGGTTGCCTGCGGACTGTTGACCTCGATCGGGCCGGAGACCGCAACTGAAATCATCGAGCCATCAGGATCGACGAAGCGGATATTGTTGTGCCAGCGCGAATTGGTGTCGATAATGAACGGCACCTTGTTCAGCTGCTGCGGATGCGTGAGGGGCCCGTATTGCGCCACGACATCGGGCGTCGCGACCGCATGGACCCGGAAATCGGCAAGCTTCTTGGCGATCAGGCCGGAATCCTCCAGCCGGGTGATTCGGATCGCCAGGTCGAAATTTTCCTCGATCAGGTCGACAAACCGGTCATCGGCGACGATTTCCAACTGGACGTCCGGATGCGCCTTGGCGAAATCGATGAACGACTGGCCGACATCCGCATCGATGAAGGTGCGCGGCACGGAGATCCGCAGGCGGCCCTTGAGATCGGCATTGTTCTCGCGCACGAGGTCGGCAAGATTGTCGATCTCCTTCAGGATATCGGCAGCGGTGCGATAATAGGTGTGGCCCGCCTCCGTCATCGAGAACTGGCGGGTGGTGCGGTTGAGAAGAAGCGCGCCGAGATCGTCTTCCAGTTCGCGGACATATTTCGACAGCAGCGCCTTGGAACGGCCGGTGCGACGGGCGGCGGCCGAAAAGCCCTCGGCCTCGACCACGTCGATGAAGGCGCGCATGCGGGTGAGTGTGTCCATGTGGCGAATCTGCTCCGGGAAATCGATCAGCCTTGAAGGCCTAGCGCATAGGTTAGCGCCACATTCAGGCGTAATATATCTTGTTGGCTTAGGCAGCCGATGACGGCACCGATTTTATGGCGAACCACCGTTGCCGGTTTGTCTGCCATAATATCGGACCTGACACGCAGCCCATTTTCTGGAGTTGGATCAACCGTCACACGAAAGTCGGCCAGTTCGTTGATGGTTGAAGTTAGTTGGCAGACTGCAACAGCTTGATGGCCATCTTCCAGGAGAGCATTTTGCGTGACGATGACCGCAGGGCGCGGCTTTCCAAAATCTCCCGCCGTGGCCACCGTTACGACATCGCCGCGCTTCATTCCAGATCGCGGTCCTCATTGTGGAACATCGACACAGCCTCTATCCAGCGCATCACATCCGCTTCCTCTTCGGGGTCCATAGCGGCAATGGCTGCCTTGAGACGAGCGCGGAAGACCGGATCGTTTGCATCCGGGACCGACACCAGTCTTTCAGGGTGCAAGACCTCCCTCAACGGCGTCTCGACGGCTTCTGGCTTTCTTGCTGTAGGCATCTGATTTCTCCAGTCGTGCCTCTATTTCCGTAATGTAAACCGACGCGTGCCCGTGCGCAAATTCTACCGGGGGCTGCCTTCCCATTATTTTCCCCCCGGCCCAAAATACCGCTTGATTATGACCGCGAATATTCTTATCTCCCGTGCAGCCCAAAGTCGCACGTGCCCGTGGGTGTCCGCCGACCCTCTATTTGGTGAGGTCATCGGTAAGGTACCTGGAACTAACCCCTCCAGTCGCTATTCCGGCCATCCGGGAAATGCGAGGACATCTAAAGCAACGACGGTGCGGGCCTTTTTGTTCTCTCCCGGCTTTCCAACAGCCGGGGTTACTGAAGAGGCACACCATCATTGCCGGAAGTGCGGTAGGGACCTCCCTCCAATCCATGGCAGACAAAGCCGGATTTTCGTTCTTGGCAGAACGTTGATCCACTTACCGCGCGTTTGAGCGTGTCAGGGAACCGGTGTCTCCACCGACTGGATCCTGGCGCATGTTCATCCGTCCTTTGTCCTCCGGTTCGCAAGCCGGAGCCTTTGAGATTTGGAAGGGATTGACCATGACCACTGCCCGCATCCTCGACTTCATCAAGACCCAGCGTCCCGATGGTCCCTACCTCGTGGTCGATCTCGATGTCGTGCGCGACAATTTCAACGCCTTCCGTCATGCCCTGCCGGATAGCGCGATCTACTACGCCGTGAAGGCCAATCCCGAGCCGGCAATCCTCAAGCTCCTCGCTTCGATGGGTTCCAACTTCGACTGCGCCTCCGTCGCCGAAATCCAGATGGCACTCGATGCCGGTGCAAACGCATCGCGCATCTCGTTCGGCAACACGATCAAGAAGGAACGCGACATTGCGCGTGCTTTCGCGCTCGGCGTTGGCCTCTACGCCGTCGACAGCCATGAGGAAGTCGAAAAGATTTCCCGTGCAGCTCCCGGTGCAAAGGTGTTCTGCCGCGTGCTGACCGATGGCGAAGGCGCCGAATGGCCGCTGTCGCGCAAGTTCGGCTGCGTGCCGCAGATGGCCGTCGACGTTCTCGTCTACGCACACCAGCTTGGTCTCGAAAGCTACGGCGTCTCGTTCCATGTCGGTTCGCAGATGACGAAGGTCGATGCCTGGGATGCGGCTCTGGCCGATGCCAAGCGCGTGTTCAGCCAGCTCGCAAAGCAGGGTATCGTTCTGCAAATGGTCAACATGGGCGGCGGTTTCCCGACCAAGTACTTGCGCGACGTGCCGAAGGCAGAAGAATACGGCCAGGCGATCTTTGCTTCGCTGCGCAAGCATTTCGGCAATAACCTGCCGAAGACGATCATCGAGCCCGGTCGCGGCATGGTCGGCAATGCAGGCGTCATCAAGGCTGAAGTCGTTCTCGTGTCGAAGAAGTCCGACAACGACAACCACCGTTGGGTCTTCCTCGACATCGGCAAGTTCGGTGGTCTCGCCGAAACCATGGACGAGGCTATCCGTTACCCGATCCGCACCGAGCGCGACGGCGACGCGATGGAGCCTTGCGTTCTGGCCGGTCCGACCTGCGATTCGGCCGACGTGATGTACGAGAAGAACATGTACCCGCTGCCGATCTCGCTTTCGATCGGCGACGAGGTTCTGATCGAGGGCACCGGCGCCTACACGACCACCTATTCGGCGGTTGCGTTCAACGGCTTCGATCCGCTCAAGGCCTACGTCATCTAAGGCGTTACAAGCGTCACTACTTTCGCGGTTCCCGACCTCCAGACGGGAGCCGCAAATTCACAATGATCGTCCGATACCGTTTGAAACGGTTTTAAGTGCGGGAGGCCAAGATGGCCACTGTTCTTGATTCTGTCCGTGCGCTGTTTGCGCCCGCGTCCACATTCACCATCACTGCCGAAACTCCGGCCGACGTGGTGGCTCGTGAAACTCTGCTCGATCGCGCCATGGGCGCCGACCGACGCTTGAAGTCGTCCGAAAAGATCCGCCAGAACCGCGTGCCGGCCGAAGGCCTGGCGCTGGTTGCGCGCGACGAGGACGGCCACGTCATCGGCACGGTGCGCTTGTGGAACATCGAGGCCGGCATTTCGCCAGAAGGCAACGCCATCGACGCGCTTCTGCTCGGACCGCTTGCCGTCTGCTCGTCGCATGAGGGCAAGGGCATCGGGGCGGCTCTGATGCGTGCGGCGATCGGCCAGGCGCATGATCGTGGCCATGGCGCCGTGCTTCTGGTCGGTGACGCCGCCTATTACGAGCGCTTCGGCTTCTTCGGTGGCAAGACCCAGCATCTGGTGATGCCCGGCCCCTGCGACCGTGCGCGCTTCCTGGCGCTGGAGCTGAAAGCCGGTTGGCTCGAAGGTGCAGCCGGCATGATCGTTGCGAGTGGGCGCAAGCTCGCCTGAACGGCTGCTGCAATTGAGAGATCCATAGGACCCCGTCTCCCCGAAAGGGGGGCGGGGTCTTTCGTTTTTCGACGGGAGAGAGCTGACGCAATGGTCTCACGCTCCGTCACCTTCGCGTGAATCGTTGGGCTCGGCCATAGTCGCGTGCTGGTCTCGACCTAGATTGGCATCCATGATCACACGCCGCACAGCCCTTCTTGCCACTCCCTTCGTCCTCACATCCATGCGGGCCTTCGCGCAGCAAACCGGCGGGACTGGCGTGGCGCAGGCGCCGCAGACGCTGAAGGCCGTGCTCGGCCGGGCGGCTGACCTCGAGCCGTTGAAGGTCGTGATGGTGTCGCGCAAGGGCGAGACGATTGCCAGGGAAGCGTTCAACGGCAGCGGCCTCAACGCCTCGACCAACATCAAGTCGGCGTCGAAATCGATCATCTCCTGCCTTGTCGGCATCGCGATCGATCGTAATCTGCTCGAAGGGCCGGACCAGAAGATTGCCTCGATCCTGAAGGCCGATCTGCCACGCAATGCCGATCCGCGGCTCGCCGAGGTCACCATCGGCAATCTTCTCTCCATGCAGGCCGGTCTGTCTCGCATGTCGGGGCCGAATTACGGGCGCTGGGTGGCCAGTTCCAACTGGGTGCGGTTTGCACTGTCGGAGCCGTTCGACGGCGAGCCGGGCGGTCAGATGCTGTATTCGACGGCCTCGACGCATCTTCTGTCGGCCATCCTCACCCGCGTCGGCAAACGGCCGACGCTTGCGCTGGCGCGCGACTGGCTGGAGCCGGTCGACGGGTTTCGCATCGGCGCCTGGGAGCGCGATCCGCAGGGCATCTATCTCGGCGGCAACCAGATGGCGATGACGGCGGCGTCCCTGCTGGCATTCGGGGAGCTCTATCGCAATGGCGGGAAAACCAAGAGCGGCCGTCAGGTGGTCTCTCAGAGCTGGATCGACCAGTCCTGGACCCAGCGCACGAACTCGCGCTTTTCCGGCGATGGCTATGGCTACGGATGGTTTCTGCGTGAGATGGGCGGACACGATGTGAAGTTCGGTTGGGGTTATGGCGGGCAGATGGTCTACGTGGTTCCGTCGCTCGATATGACCGTGGTGATGACATCAAGGGAAAGCGGTCCGTCTGCCCGAAACGGCTACCGCGACCAGTTGCACGACCTTCTCGCCGAGATTATCGGCGCTGTCGCGTCGGCGTAAGCGCCAAGCTCCGCCGTGATATGGGGGACTAGCATGCGGGGCAGACCCCGCATGTTTCACTGGGAATTTAGACAGTCGGCTCAGCCGGAAATGTCGATCACGCCGCAGTCGCCGGCTTCAGACGAGAATGCGAGCAGCTTACCGCTGGCACTCCAGCTCAAGCCCGTGATGGCGCCCTTACCGGGCCGGCGCAGCAGCGCTTCCTTGCCGTCGGCAATGCGCACACCGAGGACCATGCCGTCGATAAAGCCGATGGCGAGTACTTCCTCTAGCGGATGAAACCCCACCTGCGTTACCATGATATTGGCGCGCGTGCCGAGTTCCATCGGTGCCTTGCCCATGGGGCCGTCCTTGGCCGAAAACGGCCAAACGATCGCGGCCGGCGCGCCTGAGGAGGCGAGCCATTTGCCCTTGACCGACCAGGACAAAGATTTCACCTTGGCCGGATAGCCGGTCATCCGCATATGGCGGCTTTCGCCCGACTTGCTGTCGAGCTTCCAGCCGTGCAGGGCGTTTTCCTGCATCATGGTCACGAGGAAGCGGCCGTCAGGCGAGAAGGTGACGCCGGTATGGGCACCCTTCCAGTCGAGATCCTGCATCGGACTGTTGGTGCCGACCCAATGCAAGGATACGCCGTTATAACGTGCGGCCGCAATCCGCAGGCCCTTGGGTGCGAAGGCGATCGCTTCGACGCTGCGCTCTTCCTTCACTTCCTTGAGGGTGCCGTCGGAGAGCTTCACGAAACTGGACTTGCCTTGCGCCCAGGCGACCGCACCCTGAGGGCCACCGGCGACGACGGAGATCCACTTACGCGGCGTTTCCGAAATCGTGCTGACCGTGCCGTCATGGGAAATGCGCTGCACCCGGCCGTCTTCGCCGCCACTCAATAGCGTGGCGCTGAAGGGGTCGCGGATGCAGGTCAACAGGCCGTGATGCGCGTCCGTTACCTTCTCACCGCCGTCAAGGCGGTGAATGGTGCCGGCTGCAGTGGCAAAGATCGGGATGTCGCCGAGAAAGTGAGCCGCGACGACATGACCGTCGATATCAAGAGGTGCAACGGTTGGCATCAGGCGACAGCAACCTCAGCCTGGCAAGCCATGAAGCTCTTCTGGATCTTGTCGAAGTCGAGGTCGCGGCCGATGAAGACGAGGCGGCTTTCACGCTTCTCGCCATCATTCCACGGACGCTGGTGATCGCCTTCGACGATCATGTGGACGCCCTGGATGACGTAACGCTCCTCGTCGCCCTTGAAGGCGATGATGCCCTTGAGGCGCAGGATGTTGGGACCTTCTGCCTGGGTGATCTTCTGGATCCATGGGAAGAAACGATCCGGGTTCATCTCGCCGCCGCGCAGGGAGACCGATTTGACCGTGATATCGTGGATCGGCGACATCGCATCGTGATGCGCATGATGGCCGTGGTCATGATGCTTGTGATCGTGCCCGTGATCATGATGATCGTGGTCGTGCGCGTGATGGTCATGCCCATGGTGATCGTGGCTATGGTCGTGACCGCAATCGGGGCCGCAGACATGGTCTTCGTGGTCGTGGTCGAGGAAATGCGGATCGTTTTCCAGCGCCCGTTCCAGATTGAAGGCACCCTGATCCAGCACGCGGGCGAGATCGATGCCCGAACGGCTGGTGTTGTAGATGCGGGCTGTCGGGTTGATGGCGCGAACCACGTCTTCGACGATCGCCAGCTCTTCCGGGGTCACGAGATCGGTCTTGTTGATCAGAACGACGTCGGCAAACGCGATCTGGTCTTCGGCCTCGCGGGAATCCTTGAGGCGCAGCGGCAGATGCTTGGCATCGACCAGAGCGATGACGGCGTCGAGTTCGGTCTTTGCGCGAACATCGTCGTCCATGAAGAAGGTCTGGGCAACAGGAACCGGATCGGCCAGGCCCGTCGTCTCAACGATAATGCCGTCGAAGCGGCCCGGGCGGCGCATCAGGCCCTCGACGACACGGATCAGGTCGCCACGAACCGTGCAGCAGACGCAGCCGTTGTTCATCTCGTAGATCTCTTCGTCGGACTCGACGATCAGATCGTTGTCGATGCCGATTTCGCCAAATTCGTTGACGATCACGGCGTATTTCTTGCCGTGGCTCTCCGAAAGGATCCGGTTGAGCAGGGTCGTCTTGCCGGCGCCGAGATATCCGGTCAGCACGGTCACAGGAATTGGCTTTGCAGCGACGGGAGCGGTGTTTTCAGTCATGGGAAACCTCTAAGGGTTCTGGAGCGCTCGGGGGAGCGCGGAAGCGTGTTGGCCTCATATAAGGGCAAGGCCGCGCGAGTTCAAAGGGGTTTTGAATGTTATATGATCACATCAGGGCAATGTAACCGCGTCGGTTTGCCGAAGAAGCTGGTCGAGCGTGAGAAGCGGCTCGCCGGCCACTTTCGCATGCGCGTAATGGAAACAGTCGAAGTTGCTCAAGTGCCGCTTACCGATGCCATGTTTCTGAGCCACCGCGACAGCAAAGCTTAAGAGCGCACGCGGCGAGCCCGCCTCACGGATATCAATGCCGCGCGCGTCGAGCCATTCCACGACAGCGCTTTCTGCCTGGCCGTATGCGCAGTCTAGCTGGTCGGGCCGGGAGAGAACAATGACAGCCTCCCAGGCAGCGAGAGGAGACGTGAATGGCAGTGTCGATTTTGCCAACGCCCTTTCATAGGCTTCCGCGGTATCTTCGCCAGCCATCAACGATACGATCGCACAAGCATCGACAAACATGTGCGATCAATCCAGGTCGTGGTCGAGATCGTGATAGGCGGAAGCTGGGGGCACGGGTCGGGTCTGTTTGAAGGAAAGTCCGTGCTTTGCCAGGATGCGGCTGGCCGTCTCGCTCGCCGTCTCCTGCTGCGCGCGCTTGTCGATGGTCTCCCGCAGTGCGGTGACCACCGCTTGCGTGATTGTCGTTCCGTCTATTTGCGCAAGCTCTCTCGCAAGTGCCTGAGCTTCTTCGTTACGGATATTGAGGGTCATGAGACATCACCTTCGTGTAGCCAAGTCTCGCACACTATGCGGCTCTGCGCTACTTCAACGCGTCAATATCGAAGCGCTGCACATCCCGTAGCAACTCGATGATGCCGTTGACCGCATGCTTCACCAGCTGCTCGCCCCGTTCTGCGGTGGCAGCGGTTGCGTTGCCGGCGGCGCCCTTGGCGTTGAGGTCAGACATCTTCCACCCGAACGCATGTGGGCCGTAGGCGCGCAGGTGACGAAAGTCTTTCGCGAAATCTGTCTGGCGCGATGGGAAGTTTTCGGCCCTTTCCATGCTCACACAGTCCGGCCACAGTGCCAGCATGACGGAGGTCTCGATATCGCCGCCGTGGATATCGATTGCCTTGTCCTCCGGAGCGATCCAGCCTTCGGGCTGGCCGAAGCGGGTCCAGCTTGTTGCGACCGCCAGCATGTTGAAACGGACGCGGGCCTCTGTCGTGACGATCGTCAGCAGCGGCGCGTTGCCGCCATGGGCGTTCAGCATCACCAGTTTGCGGATGCCTTGCTTGTGAAGTTCCTCGGCGATGCCGAGCCAGCGGCGGACAGCCTCGTCGAAGGCCAACGTCTTCGTTCCTGCCACATCCATATGCTCGATCGAGTAGCCGACCGGCTCCACCGGGAGGAAGGTGACCGGAAGATCAGCCGGAAGGGCAGGGATGATGCGGTCGACAAGGCCCTGTGCGATCAGCGTATCGGTCTCGAAAGGCAGGTGCGGACCGTGCTGTTCGTGGGCGCCGAGCGGCAGAACGGCGATCCAGTCGCCGCTTTTAGCGCTTTCTGTGGACGGGGGCGTAACATCGTTGTCATGATAGCGCGGCAAGGGATGCGGCATCTGGCGGTCAATTCCGGGTTTCGATAAGGGTGGCGTGGTATAGTTATAGCGCCGACTTCCATGACGCAAAACGGGCGGAGCCTATGAGCAAGAAAAAAGGCGACAAGAAATCCAAGTCGGGCAAGAAGAAAGACGGCGCTGGTCTTTCTGCAACCGACCTTGCGCCTGTCATTACGCAGACCGCCCGGTCGATGCGCACCGCGTTGTCCCGCAGTCTGGTCGAAAGCGGCCTTTATGCCGGGCAGGACGGGGTGATCCTGGCGCTTTCCGAGGAAGACGGCATGACGCCGGGTCATCTTGCCAACCGCATGGGCGTCAAGGCGCCGACCATGACCCGCACGATCGGCCGCATGGAGGCGCAGGGGTTTCTCGAGCGCCGATCCGACGGAACGGATGGTCGGTTGACCAAGGTGCATCTGACGGAGACCGGCCTGAAGAGCGTGGAACAAATCGGCCGCGCGGTGGCCGAGTGCGGCGAGCTTGCGGTCAAAGGCCTGTCCGACAAGGAAGTGCGTACGCTTTTGAAGCTTCTCAAAGCCGTCGAGCACAATCTTCAGTCGGATGAGGGCGATCGCGACTGAGGGTTGCGTTTGCCAACCTGCTCGTCCGAAAAATCCCGTCACAGGATTGTCGCATGGAATTAAATTGTTTATTTAAACTTTAATTCGGGTGCTCTGCGTAAGAATGCAGGCTGCATGAGAACGCGGGGCTAGATGGCGCAGAAAATCAAACTGTCGACGATTGCCGAAAGTCTCGGTCTTTCTACAGCTACGATTTCGCTTGCTCTCCGGGACAGTCCGCTTGTCGCCGCTGATACCCGCGAGAAGATCAAGGAACAAGCGCGGGCGCTTGGCTATATCTACAATCGCCGTGCCGCCAGCCTTCGCACCTCGCGGTCCGGCATTATCGGTGTCGTCGTGCATGACGTGATGAACCCGTTTTACGGTGAAATCCTGAAAGCCATCGAGAGCGAGCTCGACCGCAGCCGTCATACGTTCATCCTCTCCAACCATTACGACTCGGTCGAAAAGCAGCGCACGTTCATCGAGACGCTGCTGCAGCTGGGTGGCGACGGCGTGATCATGTCGCCGGCGATCGGGACGCCGATCGAGGATATGAAGCTTGCCGAAGAAAACGGCATGCCGGCCATTCTTGTTGCCCGCTCGATGGAAGGCCTCGACCTGCCGACCTATCGTGGCGACGATGCTTATGGCATTTCGCTGGCCACCAACCATCTGATTGGCCTCGGCCACCGGGCGATCGCCATGATCGGCGGCACCGACCAGACATCGACCGGTCGCGACCGTTACCAGGGCTACGTCAACGCGCTGCTGAAAGCCAATATCGAGGTCGATCCGAACCTGCGCATTCCGGGACCCCGTTCGATGCAGGGCGGGTTCGAGGCGGCGGTGCATTTCCTGTCCCTACCGCAAAAGCCGACGGCTGCGGTCTGCTGGAACGATCTGGTGGCGATCGGTTTGATGAACGGCATTGCGCGCGCCGGGCTGACGCCGGGCGTCGATATCTCCGTCACCGGCTATGACGATCTGGAACAGGCGTCGATCTCGACGCCGTCTCTGACCACCGTTTCCAACGGACAGGCCGATGTCGGGCGCTTAGCGGCGCGGGCACTGCTCGATCGTCTTGCCGGGAGCCATGAGCCTGACGGTCTCCATCTGATCAAGCCGGAAATGCGTCTGCGCCAGTCGACCGGCGTCTTTCGTCCACGCTGATTATTCTTCATAAAGAGGTTGCTGCATGTCTGAGAATCCTGCCACCATCTTCGTGCCGGGCCGTATTCATCCGCGCGTTCTGGAGCGTCTGAACGACAGTTTCGAGGTCATCTCGGCTCCGCATGCCGAACTGGCATCCGTCGACGCCGAGACGAGGGCGCGCGTGCGTGGCATCGCGGTTTCCGGCAAATGCGATGCTGCCGTCATCGACGCGTTTCCCAATCTCGAAGTCATCTCCAGCTTCGGCGTCGGTTACGACGGGACCGATACGAAGAAAGCTGCCGAGCGCGGCATCATCGTTACCAACACGCCTGACGTTCTGAACGACGAAGTGGCTGATACTGCCATTGCGCTGCTCCTCAACACGCTGCGCCAGTTTCCGAAGGCGGAAACCTATCTGCGCGAGGGACGCTGGGCGAGCGAAGGCCCGTTTCCGCTGTCGCCGTTTTCACTAAAGGGCCGCAGCATTGGCATTCTCGGCCTTGGCCGCATCGGTCTCGAGATCGCAAAGCGGCTTGAGCCGTTCAAGGTGACGATCGGCTATTACAGCCGCAGCCAGCGCTCGGATGTCGGCTATATCTACTATCCGTCCCTGAAGGAGATGGCTGAGGCCGTCGATACGCTCATCTGCATCGCGCCCGGGACGCCGGATACGTTCAAGATCATCAATGCGGAGATCTTCGAAGCGCTTGGCCCGGGTGGCGTGTTCATCAATGTCGGCCGTGGATCGAGCGTTGACGAGGAAGCAATGATTGCCGCCCTCAGCGACAAGACGATTGCCGCAGCCGGCCTCGACGTCTTCTTCGACGAGCCGAACGTGCCGGCGGAGCTGATCGCTCTCGACAATACCTGCCTTCTGCCGCATGTCGCCTCCGCGTCTGTTCAGACCCGCAATGCGATGGCCGATCTCGTCGTCGACAACCTGATCGGCTGGTTCAAGGACGGCCGCGTGCTGACGCCGGTTCCGGAAACCCCCGTCAAGGGATAACCGGCAAACACGGCGAGGGTGTTTGATTCACGCGGTGCGGGCAACCGGTGTGCTGGTATCACCGCTCGCCGATGCCGCGTAGGCGCGGACCGCATCGCCGAACGCCTTGAACAGGGCGGCCGAGGGCGCATCGGTTTCGGCCCAGTATTCCGGATGCCACTGGACGCCAACGGCGAAATTCTTCGCGTCGATCACCGACACCGCCTCGATCGTGCCGTCTGCGGCCGTCGCCTCCACCTTCAGGCGGGGAGCGGTCTTTGCAATCGCCTGGCGGTGGAGCGAATTCACCTGGACTTCGCCGGAAAATCCGAGGAAATCCGCGATGCAGGATCCTTCCTTGACGAAGACCGGCTGGCGGATCGCGTACATCGCGTCGCGGTCTGGCACGTCGGGCTTGCGGTGGTCCCAGTTGCCCGGCTGATCCTGGATCTCGCTTGCCAGCGTGCCACCCAGCGCGACATTCAGCTCCTGGATGCCGCGACAGATGGCGAGAAGCGGAATGCCGCGCTCGATCGCGCGGCGGATCATCGGCAGCGAGGTGGCGTCGCGGCCGTGATCGAAGGGGCCGTCTCCCTCGGTCGCTTCGCGGCCGTAGAGCGACGGGTGGACGTTGCTGACGGCGCCGGAAACCAGCACGCCGTCGACCCGGTCGAGGATCGTGTCGACATCGTTGCCCTCCTCGAAGGCGGGAACGATGAAGCTCATGACGTCCGCCACTTTCAGCGCCGCATTGACATACTGGTTGGGTGTGGCGTGCCAGAGGGCGCCTTCGAATTGCCTGAGATCGGCGGGAACGGCGACGATGGGCTTACGGCACGAGACGGGCATGAACAATCTCCAGGCGGGGCAGTGGTTCTTATCCCGTATTGCTGCCGGAGGCGGGGTGAAGTCAAGCCGTAGCGACGCCGTGCAGCGTGAACCACGACGATCGCGGAAGACGAAAGTATAATGCGGTTTAACCTTGGTCCGCCGTCATTGTTACATGGTCTGCTTGCAAGCATTCAAGCAACATGATTACCTCATCTAGGACTGGCGAGGTATGGGAGGAGACATCTTCGCGGTCTGTTCAACCCGGGAGGATTTTTGATGGATCGTCGTTCATTCCTGAAAAAGACGGCAGTCGGCGGCGCGGGAGCCGCTGCAGCCACAGTGCTTGCTGTTCCGCTTTCGACACCTGCCATTGCCCAGCAGAACCCGAAGATCAACTGGCGCCTGACATCGTCATTTCCGAAATCGCTGGACACGATTTATGGCGGCGCCGACGATATCGCGAAGCATGTTGCAGCCGCCACCGACGGCAATTTCACGATCCAGCCGTTTGCAGGTGGTGAGATCGTCCCGGGTCTGCAGGCGGCCGATGCGGTCTCCGCTGGCACGGTCGAGATGTGCCATACCTGCTCCTACTATTTTGTCGGCAAGGACCCGACCTTTGCGATCGGCACGGCGATCCCCTTCGGCATGAATGCGCGCCTGACGAACTCGTGGTTCTACCAGGGCAACGGCAATACGCTGATGAACGAGTTCTATGCCAAGCATCAGATCTACGGCATGCCCGCCGGCAATACCGGGGCCCAGATGGGCGGCTGGTTCCGCAAGGAAATCAACACCGTCGACGACTTCAAGGGCGTGAAGATGCGCATTGCCGGCATTGCCGGGAAGGTGCTTGAAAAGCTCGGTGCCGTACCGCAGCAGATTGCCGGCGGCGATATCTATCCGGCGCTGGAAAAGGGCACGATCGATGCGGCGGAGTGGGTCGGTCCCTATGACGACCACAAGCTCGGCTTCTACAAGGTGGCCAAGTATTACTACTATCCGGCTTTCTGGGAAGGCGGCCCGACAATCCATGCCTTCATCAACCTCGACAAGTGGAACAGCCTGCCAAAGCATTATCAGTCGGCGCTGACCGATGCCTGCGCTTTCGCCAATACCAACATGATGGCGAAATACGATCTGAAGAACCCGATGGCGATCAAGCAGATCGTATCGCAGGGGACGACGTTGCGGCCATTCAGCCAGGATATCCTCGAGGCCTGCTACACGGCGGCAATGGACGTCTACAAGGGTATCTCCGCAACCAACGCGGATTTCAAGAAGGTCTACGACGACCAGGTCGCATTCAAGAAGGAAGGTTACCTCTGGATGCAGCTTTCGGAGTACACGTTCGACACGTTCATGATGATCCAGCAGCGCAACGGCAAGATCTGAACGTCTACAGCGTTGCTTAGACACGTACCCCGGATCGCAAGGTCCGGGGTTTTCTTTTGCAGCTGAGGGATGGCGCCGGACTGGATTCACGCAATAGACGCGCTGCACGTATGCCCGGTTGTGTCGGCTCGACAATCACACGCTGGTATCTATGATGGTGGCGTTCGAAGGCAAAAGCAGAGCACTCCGTGGCCAGCCGGAGTATCGGTGAAGACGGGCTTCACCGACTTAAGGCAAAAGCCTTGCCGTCGAACAGGAGGTGATGCGATGTGGTTTCCACTGAGCATTACGTTGCTGGTTAGGAAATACCGGACGGGCTGGTCAGTGTCCGTCCGGTTCATTTTCTACATCAGATAACAAAGGGAGAGCAGAGTTCGCGCTTTGCTCTCCACTCCAATGTACTACTGCGCCGGTTTTCTGGCAAGACGAAGCCGTTAAGGGTTGATCCTCGGTGGCTCGCCGAAGTTGGGCATGCCGGGTAGTCCGGGGGCAGGTTGCGCGCCGCCGCCCTGGCCGGGTGCACCATCCATCGGCGGCAGGCCGAAATTGGGCATCTGGTTGTTGCCGCTATCATTGCCGAAGCCGGGGATTTCGATCTTGATCGTGTTGAGATCGACGTCCGGCGCCTTGTCCAGCCAGTAGGTGACGGATTCCGGCCAGAAGATGATGATGGCGACGAGGATCAACTGCATCCCGAGCCACGGAATGGCGCCGAGATAGATGTCCTTCGTCTTCACAGTCTTCGGCGCGATCGATCGCAGGTAGAAGAGTGCGAAGCCGAATGGCGGGTGCATGAACGAGGTCTGCATGTTGACGCAGAGCAGCACGCCGAACCAGATCAGGTCGATGCCGAGCGCCGTTGCGACCGGCGCCAGCATCGGCAGGACGATAAAGGCGATCTCGAAGAAATCCAGGAAGAACGCCAGGAAGAAAATGAAGATGTTTACGAAGATCAGGAAGCCGAGGGCGCCGCCCGGAATATGAGACAGCAGGAATTCGATCCAAAGCCCACCGTTCATGCCCTGGAACACAAGGCTGAAGCAGGTGGCGCCGACCAGGATGAAGACGACCATCGAGGTGATCGTCATTGTCGAATGCATGGCCTGCTTGACGAGGTCCCAAGTCAGGCGGCGGTGCATGGCAGCAAGCGCCATGGCGCCGACGACGCCGAGCGCGCCGGCTTCCGTCGGTGTGGCAAGTCCCATGAACAGGGTGCCGAGGACAAGGAAGATCAGCACGACCGAAGGGACCATGCCCCACAGCACTCTCAACACCAGCGCGGCATTGAGTTCGCCGCGGGCCTCCGGCGGCAGCGCCGGAACATCCTGGGGCCGGACGATCGAGGTGAAGAGAATGAACAGCAGGAAGATCACGACCTGCAGGATCGAAGGACCGATGGCGCCGAGATACATGTCGCCGACCGAACGGCCGAGCTGATCGGCCAGAACGATGAGGACGAGCGACGGCGGAATGACCTGGGTGATCGTGCCGGAGGCTGCAATCACGCCGGTTGCGAGACGCGGACTGTAGCCGTATTTCAGCATGATCGGCAGCGAGATCACACCCATGGTGATGACGGAGGCGGCAACCGTGCCGGTGATGGCGCCGAGAATTGCGCCGACGATGATCACCGCATAGGCAAGGCCGCCGGGAATGGCGCCGAACAGTTTTCCGGTGCCTTCGAGCAGGTCCTCGGCAAGGCCGCAGCGTTCAAGAATGGCACCCATGAAGGTGAAGAAGGGAATGGCGAGAAGCAGGTCGTTGGAGACGATGCCGAAAATGCGCAGCGGCAGGGCCTGCATGAACGCATATTCGAAATGACCGGTGTAGATACCGAGGAAGCCGAAAAACAGCCCGACCGCCGAAAGGGAAAAGGCGACCGGAAAGCCGTAGAGCATGAAAATGATCATGCCCAGAAACATGGCCGGTGGCATTACGCCGTATTCAAACATGAGCTTGGTTTCCCCCCGGAATGGCGCGGTCTTATTGCAGTGGCTTTTCGTAGGTCGTGTCGACCTGGAGGGTGCCTGTGAGGCCGGCGATGCGCTTGATCAGCTCGGACAGGCCCTGAAAGGCAAGGAGCACGAACCCCGAGACGATGATGAATTTGACGGGCCAGCGGATCAGGCCGCCGGCATTCGAAGACACTTCGCCTTGCATGAAAGACAGGGAGAAGAACGGCCAGGACAGCCATGCCAGAAAGAGGCATGCCGGGATCAGAAAGATCACCAGGCCGATCGCATCGATCCACAACCGCTTGCGATCCGAGACGGCGCCGTAGATCAGATCGACGCGGACGTGTTCGTTGAGACGAAGCGTATGGGATGCGCCCAAGAGAACTATAAACGCGAACAGATACCACTGGATTTCCAGCCAGCCATTCGAGCTGTAGTTGAACGCATAGCGGATGCAGGCATTACCGGCACTGATCAGGCAGCAGGCCAGAACGAGATAACCCGCAAATTTTCCGACGATTTCGCTGACACGGTCAATTAACACGCTGAATTTCAACAGGCCCGCCATACTCACTCGCTCCCCAGCAGGTCTTTACCTCTGCCCGAATGAGGCGATGTAAACGAACGCTTATTAAAAGAAAAGACCCCCATAGGTCGCATAAATGCCGTTTCCAGGCATTGCGCGAAATATTATTGCGAAGGTGGTCGCGAGAGCGCATAATTGAGTTTGGAGAGTTTTAGCAATCCCTGTTACCGTTCATTGATCGCTTTTCGACGAACCCCCACAATCCAAGGGGTCGCACTCCGACAACAATCAATTTTTAAAACGTTTTCTCCATTGTCGGTCTGATGGCAAGGGAATGTGCCCCTATGAAGAATGCGGAAGCGCAAACGCTGCCGACAGAAGTGTATCTGTCGTTCGTCGAATCGCTGTTTAGAAATCGTGGAACGCTGTGGACTGGCATGGTGGTCCATATCCTGTCGTGCGCAGTGATTTTTGCGACGACGGGCTCTACCTTCTATATCATGCTGATTGCGGTGTTCTTGGCCGTCTTCACGTTCCGGGTCATCTCGTTCCGTCGCTTCGACAGTCTCGACCGTGCGGTTCTTTCCCGCGACGAGATCGAAAGCTGGGAAACACGCTATGTCTACGGCGCCGCGGCGACTGCTTTCCTTCTCGGTATCAGCAGCGCCTATGCGGTTCTTGTCCTGCGGGACATGATGGCCGCCTTCATGTGCATCGCGGTCACCATGGCGTCGATGGTGTCGATCGTCGGCCGCAACTACGGGTCTGCTCGCGCGGTTGCGCTGCAGACGACCGGCTGCTGCTTGCCGCTGATCATTGCCTGCGTGCTGACCGGCGAAATCAATCTTGCGCTGATGGCGCTCTTTCTCGTGCCGTTCGGGTTGACCACCCAGTCGATGGCGACGGGGGTGCGGGAATTTCTCTACAAGAACGTCATCGTTTCGCGCGAGATGAAGACGGTTGCCGACCAGCTCGACAGTGCGCTCAGCACCATGACGCATGCGCTGATCATGCTGGACGCCGATGGCCGGGTGCAGGTCGTCAACCGGCGCGCGCACGAATTGCTGGGACTGGGCGATGCCGAAGACCTGATGGGCGCGAGTTTCATCGCCGCCCTTCGCGACCGCGAAAATGCGTTTCCGGACGAGATCCTGACGCAGATCGGCGGCTTGCTGGAAGGGCAGGCGGGCAAGACGCTGCTGCGTCTCAATGACGACACCTATCTGGAATTCTCGCTCAGCCGCCGTTCCGAGGGCGGTCTCGTGATGATCTTCGAGGATGTCAGCGCAAGGGTCGCTGCCGAAGAGAAAATCCTTCACCTTGTTCGTTTCGACACGCTGACCGGCCTGCCGACACGGGGACATTTCACCGAACAGGTCAAACGTCGGCTGGCAAATGCAGGTCCGGAGATGTGGGCCGGGCTTGCTATTCTTGATGTCGACGGGTTCAAGCATGTCAACGACATGCGCGGCCATGTGGTGGGCGACAAGCTTCTTGCAGCAATTGCCGAACGGGCAGCGGCGTTTGCGAGCGACGAGGTTCTGATCGGCCGGCTGGTGGGCGACGAGTTCGTTCTGCTGGTGACCGGCAAAGACGGTTCTTGCGCGATCGAGGCGCGTATCCGCGAGATTCATCGGACATTCGAGGGGGATTACCGGGTCGACGGGCTTAGTCTTTCGGTATCGCTCAACAGCGGTTGCGTCATTCTGCCCGCTGAAGATTTCGACATGGAATCCTGGCAGATCAAGGCCGACCTTGCCCTCAACGAGGCAAAGTCGACCGGCAACGGCACGGTTCGAACCTTCAGGCCGGAAATGGATGGTCGGTATGTGGCCGAGCAGCGTCTGCGGACCGATCTGCGCCATGCCATCGAAAACGGCCATCTGTCCGTCGTCTACCAGCCGATGTACCGGCCGGACGGGTCCGAGATGGAATGCTGCGAGGCACTGGTGAGATGGTCGCATCCCGAGCGCGGCTGGATCGGCCCCAACATTTTCATCCCGCTTGCCGAAAGCATGGGCCTGATTTCGGACGTCACCCGGTTCGTGCTGGACAAGGCATGCGCCGACTGCGCCGAATGGTCGGGCGGCATGGCGGTCTCCGTCAATCTCTCGGTCAAGGATCTTCGTGGCGGTGCGATCACGGCAATGGTGGCCGAGACTTTGGCGCGCTACAGTCTGCCTGCCGCACGGCTGCATCTGGAAGTAACCGAAAGCTGCTTCATGGAGGAGCCTGTCGCCGTGAGTGCGACGCTCAGCCGATTGCGCGCCAACGGCGTGACGATCGCAATCGACGATTTCGGCACCGGGTTCTCGAGCCTCAGCTATCTGGATTCCCTGCCGATCGATATCGTCAAGATCGACCGCGCCTTCGTGCGCGACATCGGTACCGATCCGCGCCGCATGAAGCTTTTGAGCGGCATCGTGCATCTTTCACGCGAACTCGATCTCCGCATCGTTCTCGAAGGCGTCGAAACCCAGGAACAGCTGGATCTCGTGCGCAAGCACAATTTTGCGGACCTGGTTCAGGGCTACATCTTCTCGCCGCCGGTGCCGGTCGATGCGTTGGAGAGTCTGCGCGTTAACGGCGTTGCTCTCAGCAAGGCGGGTAGTCGTGCCGTATCGAGCCGCAAGAACGACGCGCCGCGGTCATTGAGCGCGGCTGGCTAAGAGCGCTTCCCCATATCTTCACGGGCTATTTTTTGCACCCGCGGCATAAGGTTACCGCTGGCGGTTAACTATTTCTGTTTAAAATTTGTTAAACATAATTTCGGCGATTGCGATCAAGGCTCAGTTCACGGTTAATCCTGGGTTAACGTCCCATGGATAATTCACATGCCGATAAAGCAATCTGTTCCTGAAGCACCATTTTCCGAAAAGCTCCTCGCATCTCTCGACCACATCGAATACCGCCGCATTCAGAGCGCCGAAGATTTCGAAGATATCGCCAGATTAAGATACAAAGCCTACAAGGCGCAGGATGTTCTCCCCGTCGGTGCGGTGGACATGCTCGATGAGATCGATTTCGACCGCAACGCCTATGTCTTCGGCATTCATCATTACGAAGAACTCATCGCGACGATCCGCGTCCATTACGTGACGCCGGACCATCGTGTGTGCCAGTCGACTGGCGTGTTTCCCGATGCGGTCCACGCTTTCCTCGATGCCGGGATGACGTTGATCGATCCGGCCCGGTTTGCGGTCGATCCGGCTGTCGTCGCCGAATTGCCGACGATCCCTTATATCACGCTGCGGCCCAGCATCATGGCTGCGATCCATTTCGATGCCGACCGGGTGTTGCAGCATATCCGCCCGCCGCATGCCTCGTTCTACAAGCGCATCTTCCTGGCGGATATCGTCGTGCCGCCAACGATGGCCGGCATCTACGGCTTCGAGCTCACGCTTCTTGCGTCACGAGTCAAGGAGGTAAGGCCGCAGTTGATGAGGCGGTTCCCGTTGTTCCGGTCGGAGGCCTATGAACGGCGGATGATGTTCGGCAACGAAGCGCAGTTCGACAGTCCGCCACTCACCGTTCTGCCGACCGCGAGGATCGCGGGAAGGCCGACCTCTCAGGAAATGGCGTTCGCCGAGTAGGTGTTAAAGCACCAGCCGCGGCGTGGCGCGATTGCGCTTTGAAGCGGTGTGTGTAATCTGGATCGAGAGGCGCTTTTCGGTGATCTGCCAAGGATTCGAAGAGCGAGGAGGAGGCTACCGCGCCACCCCGCCGTGATCGGCTCGTGGGCGCGGCGTTGAAGGAGATCGATGATGGACAAACACCAGAGCGGACCTATGGAGACCGGTGCTCCCATGGATTATCGCGAGCACGAGAAAACCTACGAGGGTTTTCTGGCCGCTGCAAAATGGGGCACGATGTCCACCGTCGTTCTGATGATCGCCATGGCGGCCGGCTTTTTCGGCGGCGCTGGACTTCTCGGCGGCCTCATCGTTTTCATCATCCTGAATATCGCTGGCGTCTTCCTGCTGCGCTAAGCCGGATCTGTTTCTGTCGGAGCGCGGGTGTGACGTTGCACCCGCGCGACCCTGCCGACAGGTACTCCAGACGTTATTTCATTCCATCTTCACAACACTCGTTCGCAATCTGCGAACAATCCGTCTGCGCCCAATTCGCGGCAGGGCCCTAACGGATGCTGCTCCGGCATGCCATGTAGGGGGCAACACCTCTTCTCATGCGCATATTGCCGGAGCCCTATTATGAAGAAAATCGGTTTCCTATCATTCGGCCACTGGACGCCGTCGCCACAATCGCAGACGCGCTCTGCGGGCGACGTGCTGTTGCAGTCGATCGATCTTGCCGTCGCTGCCGAAGAACTCGGTGCCGACGGCGCCTATTTCCGCGTTCACCATTTCGCCCGCCAGTTGGCTTCGCCGTTTCCGCTTCTGGCCGCCGTCGGTGCGCGCACGTCGAAGATCGAGATCGGCACTGGCGTCATCGACATGCGCTATGAAAACCCGCTCTACATGGCGGAAGATGCGGGATCGGCGGATCTGATTTCGCAAGGGCGCCTGCAGCTTGGCATCAGCCGCGGTTCGCCGGAACAGGTGATCGAGGGCTGGCGCTATTTTGGCTACGAGCCGGGCGAGGGGATGACGGATGCCGATATGGGCCGCCGCCACGCCGAAGTCTTTCTCGACGTGCTAAAGGGCGAGGGGTTTGCCAAACCCAACCCGCGCCCGATGTTTCCGAACCCGCCGGGCATGCTGCGTCTGGAGCCGCATTCGGAAGGGTTGCGAGACCGCATCTGGTGGGGCGCAAGCTCCGATGCAACGGCAGTCTGGGCGGCTGGGAAGGGCATGCACCTGCAGAGCTCGACCCTGAAGAACGACGAGACGGGCGAGCCTTTCCACATCCAGCAGGCAAAGCAGATCCGCGCCTATCGCGACGCCTGGAAGGCGGCCGGCCATCAGCGCGAACCGCGGGTATCGGTCAGCCGCTCAATCTTCGCGCTGACGGACGATCGCGACCGGGCCTATTTCGGTCGGGGTGGCAAGGAGCAGGACTCGGTCGGATATATCGACGACAGCACGCGGGCGATCTTTGGTCGTTCCTATGCGGCAGAACCGGAAGCCCTGATCGAGGAGCTGCGCCAGGATGAGGGCATTGCCGAGGCCGATACGCTGCTTCTGACCGTGCCGAACCAGCTTGGCGTCGACTACAACGCCCATGTCATCGAGTCGATCCTGAAGCATGTGGCGCCGGCGCTCGGCTGGCGCTGAGGGCTGTCAGCTAAAGCGCGACAGACGGTAGGGGGCGAGAAGCGGTTCTTGCGCCCCTTCCAGGATTTCGGTGGCGGCGAACAGGCCGATCGCCGGAGCGAGCGTGATGCCCGAATGGGTGACGGCAATGTAGAGGCCGGTGAGGGTTTGACCGGTCTGATCTTCGGCACGTCCGATGATCGGAAAGCCGTCCTTTGGCGTGGGGCGATAACCGACGGTGTAGAAGTCCATGACCAGGCTGTCGCCGCCTTTGACGAACCGCTTCAGTTTGCAGAACAGCTCTTCCGCCGCGCCATCCGGATCGGTACCCGGATCCATGCCGCCGAAATCGGTGCCGGCGACGAGCCGACCCTCCGCGGTTTGCCGCACATGCAGTTCCGGCGCAATGACGAGGCCGTTAAGAATCGGCGCGACCGGCGTCGAGTGGACGAGGAGGCCGGGTGGTGTTTCGACCGGAACGTCTATTCCGACAGAAGCGGCAAGGGTCGCGCTGCCGGCGCCGGCGGCGAGTACGATCTCACCGGCTGCGAATTCGCCGCTATCGGTGACCACAGTTGCGACATTGCCTTCGCCATTGCGCCTGAGGGCAGTGACCCGGACGCCTTCGATGAGGAGCATGCCGCGTCTTTGGGCGTCTGCGATGAGGATCTCGGCGCTCGCCTGCGGCTCGGCTACACCCTCCATCGCGGCGTAAAGCGCGGTGTTAGGCACGTCGTTCAAGGCCGGTTCGATGGCGGCAATCCTGACGGCATCGACCTCAGCAATGTCGTAGCCCCAGCCGGAATGCTGGCTGGCGTAGGTCGTCAGGTCAGCCTGCGACATGTCCCAGCATAGGCCGCCCGCGAAAGATAGGGGCAGGGTGGGGACGTCCTTCGCAAGGCGCTTCCATTCGGCGATGGCGCGCATGCGCAGGTCGAAATAGGCGCGCGGATTGCCCCAGCTGGCGTTGATCCAGGCGAAGGAATTCGGCGTCGCTATGCCGCCCGGTTTCTCAGAAAGAAGATGAACTTTGGCGCCTGACACCGTGAGGTGCCAGGCAATCGAGGCGCCGACAATCCCGCCGCCGATGACGATGATATCATGGCGACCGGACTGCTGCATCGTCATGGCTCCGCTTAGCTATTGCCGCCGCGCGTACGTGCCGCGCCGTCCTGGGCCGGCTTGTAGTTCGGGTCCAGACGGACGGCATGCGAGAACGAACGGTTGGCGCGGGCACGGTCGCCGCGATGCTCATACACCAGTGCCTGGTTGGCCCAGGATTCGGCGAGCTTGTCGTTCAGCTCGATAGCGCGGTTGAAGTCGGCAAACGCATTCTCGTCGTCGTTCATGGCGAGATAGGAAATACCGCGACCGTTATAAGGCTCGGCCGAGCTGGAGGAGAGCGAGATCGCCTTGGAGAAGTCGTCGATCGCCTGCGCGTGCTGATTGCGGGCCTGATAGATCAGGCCGCGGTTGTGATAAGCGCGACCATCGGTCGTATCGAGATCGATGGCCTTGTTGAAGTCACTGAAGGCTTCGTTGAGGCGGCCGGCCTGGCGATAGATATTGCCGCGGCCGATCAGGGCGACGTCGTAATTGGCATTGATCTGGAGCGCGCGGTTGTAGTCGTTCGCGGCTTCGACAGGCTTGCCCATGTTGCGATAGACGAGCGCCCTGTTCGCATAGGCCTGGTAGAACTGCGGATTGATCTGGAGCGCGCGGTTGAAGTCTTCCAGTGCCCGCTTGAATTCGCCGGCGCGACCATAGGCCGACCCGCGAATGTTGTAGCCTTCCGGATCAGACGGGTTCGAGCTGATGACGGAGGACAGGGACGAGATGTTCTGTTCCGACCCCTGGGCGCGATCGACGCTGATCATGTCCGTCGACGTGGTCGTCGAGCAGCCGGCCAGCGCGAGCACTGCCACGATACCGATCGGAGCGAGGGCCTTGCGAATTGGGGCGACGGTCAAGGAATGGCCGGAGTTTCGGGTTCCATCGGAAAAAACGGCAGTCTTGGCGGCCATCAGGCGCATGTCCTCGTATCGGGCTGTCGGGATCGGCAGAACGGTGTCGGAATGTCGTCCGTTCCGAATCAAAAAAGCGGCGGCGCCCATGTCGCCACCGCTCATAATCACATGAAAACGTCGAAAAAACGACCGATCAACGAGCAGCCGGACGGGCGGTTGCCGGGCGCGGCGTTGCCGGAAGAAGACCTTCGCGCTGCATGCGCTTGCGGGCCAGCTTGCGGACGCGGCGAACGGCTTCAGCCTTTTCGCGGGCGCGCTTTTCCGAAGGCTTTTCGTAGTAATCACGCATCTTCATTTCACGGAAAATGCCTTCGCGCTGCATCTTCTTCTTGAGAGCGCGGAGAGCCTGATCAACGTTGTTGTCGCGGACAAGTACCTGCACGTGAAATCCCGTTCCTTTGGTTTGTTATCGCCAGGGAATCTGCAGGATTCGAGGCGAAAGAATGTCGGAGCCCGGCGGATAGCCGAAGCGATTGGTGAAGGCACTTAACAGAGGAGATGTCAAAAGTCTACCCGCGGCTGCGGGCTTCTCAAGAATTTTACAGCCGCTGCTCCGCGCGGGGTTATATCAGCCCAGCGATGTCCTATATCCGCCACCAAGCCATAGTCGATTTGCGCCCATGCGGGAACCTGTTCCCAACCGGCCCAAGCCTTGTCCTGCCGAGCCACGCGGGACCGAACGGAGAAATCTCATGCGTAGTGCCATTCATTCCAGTTTCGGCGATCCGTCTTCCGTCCTGTCGATCGAGGATCGCCCAATTCCGCAGCCCGGCCCCGGCCAGATCCGGATCCGCATGTCGATGGCGGCGATCCACAATCACGATCTTCTGACGGTTTCCGGCGATTACGGCTACAAGCCCGACCTGCCCGCCGTCGCCGGCACCGAAGGAACCGGTATCGTTGATGCGCTGGGCGAGGGTGTCTCGCACCTGAAGGTCGGGCAGCGTGTGGCGGCCTCAGGGCAGGGCACCTGGGCGGAGTATTATATCGCGTCGGCCATGGCGGCCGTGCCGCTTCCCGATTCGATTTCCGATGAGGCCGGCGCGCAGCTGATCTCGATGCCGCTCAGCGCCCTGACACTGCTCGATTTTGCGGGTGTCGAAAAAGGTGACTGGATCATCCAGAACGCGGCCAATGGTGCGGTCGGCAAGACGCTCGCGATGTTTGCCAAGCCGCGTCAGATCAATGTCATCAACCTCGTCCGACGTGACGAGGCGGTTCGCGAACTGGCGGATCTCGGCATCCAGAATGTCGTCTCGACGTCGCAGACCGGATGGCGCGAGACGGTCAATGCGCTCTCGGGCGGAGCCGCGATCAAGGCGGGGGTTGATGGCGTCGGCGGCCCGGCCTCCGGAGACCTGCTGTCGGTGCTTGGCGAAAACGGACTGCTGATCTCGTTCGGATTGATGTCGGGAACGCCGATGCAGCTTTCTGCCAGCGACATGATTTTCAAGCAGGCTGTGGTCAAGGGTTTCTGGCTCGCCAAGATCGCGCCCAAGCTTCCTGCGGAAAAGATGAAGAGCCATATCAGCGAGATCGTCGAAGCCGTCGCCAACGGCACCGTGACCCTCACCGTCTCCGAGGTCTTTGGTCTCGATGACATCGCCAAGGCGGCCAAGGCAGCCGGCGAGCACGGCCGCACCGGCAAGGTGCTGCTCCGGGCCTGATTTTGCCTCTCGATGACAAACCGGGGAAACTTTCCCCGGTTTCTGTCTGTCCAAATTTCAAAGGAGGCCTGCGGCCGCGTCAACGGCCGGTCGCTCTAAAGTCACGACCCCATCTTCCCTCCGCCGTCGTCACATGAACGTCGGCCGGGCCTTTCGTCCGAGGTTCCCGGGCCTGTTTTCCGCGTGTGTCGAAACAATCCTCTGAGGCGTCGCAAAACGGCCATTGCGGCGCATATTGATTTGCGATGGGTATGGTTCTACCCAAGAGCCTTACCGGCGGATCAAGGAGAAGCGGCCTCATGCGCAAATATTCGGTTTTCGCCATAGCCCGCGAGGCACTGCGCGCCCACAAGGGATGGGAGGCGCAGTGGACCTCTCCCGAGCCGCGCAGCTCTTACGACGTCATCATCGTCGGTGCCGGCGGTCATGGTCTGGGTGCCGCCTATTATCTCGCCAAGGAACACGGCATCACCAATGTCGCGGTGATCGAGAAGGGCTGGCTCGGCGGCGGCAATACCGGCCGCAACACGACCATCATCCGCTCGAACTATCTCTATGAAGAGAGCATGGACATCTACGAGCATTCCCTCAAGCTGTGGGAAGGCCTGAGCCAGGAGCTCAACTACAACGTCATGTATTCGCCGCGCGGCGTGATGATGCTGTCGCACAACATCCATGACCAGCAGTCGTTCAAACGCCATATCAATGCCAACAGGCTTTATGGCATCGACAACGAGTGGCTGACGCCGGAACAGGCCAAGGCCTTCGTTCCGGTTCTCGATATTTCGAAGACGGCGCGCTACGCCATCAATGGTGCTGCCCTGCAGCGCCGCGGCGGCACAGCCCGCCACGATGCCGTCGCCTGGGGCTATGCGCGCGCGGCGGCCGATCGCGGCGTCCATATCATTCAGAACTGCGAAGTCACCGGCATCCGCCGCGGACCGGGTGGCGAAGTTCAGGGCGTCGAGACTTCCAAAGGCTTTATCGGTGCCAACAAGGTCGGCGTATCGGCGGCCGGCCATTCGTCGGTCGTCATGGAAATGGCAGGTGTTCGCGTGCCCCTGCATTCCAACCCGCTGCAGGCGCTGGTGTCGGAACCGCTGAAACCCATCTTCCCTTGCGTCGTCATGTCGAACACGGTCCATGCCTATATCTCGCAGTCCGACAAGGGCGAGCTGGTGATCGGCGCCGGTACCGACCAGTATAATTCATACTCGCAGACCGGCGGCCTGCAGATCATCACCCATACGCTTGATGCGATCTGCGAACTGTTTCCGATCTTCCGCAGGGTCAAGATGATGCGGCAGTGGGGCGGCATTACCGACAACACGCCGGATAGGTCGCCGATCCAGGGTGTCACGCCGGTTCCGGGACTGTTCGTCAATTGCGGCTGGGGAACCGGCGGCTTTAAGGCGACGCCCGGCTCGGCCAACCTGTTTGCGCATCTGATCGCCAAGGGCGAAGCGCATAAGCTGGCGTCGGGTCTCAATCTCGACCGGTTCCGCACGGGCCGCCTGATCGACGAGGCAGCTGCTGCTGCCGTCGCGCACTGATAGTGAGGGGATAGACCAGATGCTTTTGATCCACTGCCCCTATTGCGAAGAAGATCGCTCGGAACTGGAATTTCGCTGGGCCGGCGAGGCGCATATTGCCCGGCCGGAGAATATCGCGGCAATATCCGACGAGGAGTTCGCGGAGTTCTTCTTCCTGCGCAACAACGAGAAGGGTCTCACCTATGAACGGTGGAGGCATATTCACGGCTGCGGCCGCTTCTTCAACGCGGCCCGCGATACGGTGAGCGACAGGTTCCTGATGACCTACAAGGCGGGTCTGCCGAAACAGCCGATCCCGGTCGCAAGCCATGCTGCGGCGGTTGCCGAGGAAAAGACCGTCGAAACCTGGGAAGCTACGGAAGGAGACGCGAGATGAGTTCTTCTTCCAACTCGGGCGAATTCCGCATCAAGGGCGCCGGCCGTCATACGCCGGCCCGCACGGCGCGCTTCACATTCGACGGCAAAAGCTACACGGCGCTGGAGGGCGATACGGTCGCGTCAGCGCTTCTGGCGCATGGCGTGCATCTGCTCGGCCGCTCGTTCAAATACCACCGCCCGCGCGGCATCCTGACATCAGGTCCGGAAGAGCCGAATGCGCTGCTCGACGTGTCTCGCGATGCCGCTCGCCGTCAGCCGAACGTGCGCGCCACGGTGCAGGAAGTGTTCGATGGCGCAAAGATCGCCTCGCAGAACCGCTGGCCGTCGCTGAAATACGATATCGGCGCGTTCAACGACATGCTGTCGCCGTTCTTCGCCGCCGGTTTCTACTACAAGACCTTCATGTGGCCGCGGGAAGCCTGGCACAAACTCTATGAGCCGATCATCCGTCGCGCTGCGGGTCTGGGCGAAGCGCCGAAGGAAGCGGATCCCGATCATTACGCCAGCCGCTACGTGCATTGCGACGTGCTGATCGCCGGCGCCGGTGTCGCCGGCCTGACGGCGGCACTTTCGGCGGCGGCAACGGGCAAAAAGGTCATTCTCGTTGACGAACAGCCGGAAGTCGGCGGTGCGCTGCATTTCGACAGTTCCACGGTGATCGACGGCCAGAACGGTTTCGACTGGGCGCAGGCCATGGCTGCAAAGCTGAAGGCGATGCCCAACGTCACCGTGCTCACCCGCACCACTGTGTTTGGCTATTACAATCACGGTTTCCTAGGCCTTGTGGAACGGGTGACCGACCATGTCGCGCTTCCGGGCAGGGACCTGCCGCGTGAGCGTCTCTGGCAGGTGCGTGCGAAAAAGGTCGTGCTGGCGACCGGCTCGATCGAACGGCATATGGTGTTTGCCAACAATGACCGGCCGGGCATCATGCTGGCGTCTGCCGCGCGCAGTTTCCTCAACCATCACGGCGTTGCCGTCGGCCGCAATGTCGGCGTCTATACCGCCCATGACAGCGCCTATGAGGCGGCGTTCGACCTGAAGCGGGCGGGTGTCTCGATCGCTGCGATCGTCGACAGCCGCAGCCATCCGGGTGATGGTGTGCTTGCCGAGGCCCGTGCGCTCGGGATCGACGTGCTGACAGGCCATGCCGTGACCGACACGTCCGGCCGGCTGCGGATCAACTCCATCACCGTCACCCGCAATGGCGGCGCCAATGCGCGCAAGATCAAGGTTGACGCGCTGCTCATCTCGGCAGGCTGGACTCCGTCAGTGCATCTGTTCTCGCAGTCTCGCGGAAAACTGCGCTTCGACGAGGCAAACCAGCGGTTCCTGCCGGATATCTACGCCCAGAACTGCATCTCGGTCGGGGCCTGCAACGGAACCGACGATCTGGCGGACCTGATCGACGAGGCGATTGCCGCAGGCGGCGGTGCAGCTGTGGTCTCGGGCGAAAACCGGTTCGAATGGACCGGCGGCATGATCGGTGCGGCCGAAGGGGCGGGACCGGAGGATGCGGTCAAGGCGTTCGTCGATTTCCAGCATGACGTGACCGCCAAGGACATCCGTCTTGCGGTGCGCGAAGGCATGCATTCGATCGAGCATATAAAGCGCTTTACGACCAATGGCATGGCGTCCGACCAGGGCAAGCTTTCCAACATGCATGGTCTCGCCATCGCGTCGGAAATGCTCGACCGGCCAATCCCGCAGGTGGGGCTCACCACGTTCCGTGCGCCATACACGCCTGTCACCTACGGCACGCTGATTGCCCATTCGCGCGGCGACCTGTTCGATCCGGCCCGCAAGACGCCGATGCATGCGCTCGAAGCGGCTGAGGGCGCCGAGTTCGAGGATGTCGGCAACTGGAAGCGCGCCTGGTATTTTCCAAAGCGCGGCGAAGACATGCACGCAGCCGTCAACCGCGAGTGCAGAACCGTGCGTGAGGTCGGCGGCGTGTTCGATGCCTCGACGCTCGGCAAGATCGAGGTGGTTGGCCCGGATGCGGCGAAATTCCTCAATCTTCTCTACACCAATGCCTGGGATACGCTGAAACCCGGCAAGAGCCGTTATGGGATCATGACGCGGGAAGACGGGTTCATCTATGACGACGGTGTCGTCGGGCGCCTGGCGGAAGATCGTTTCCATGTGACGACCACGACCGGCGGCGCGCCGCGGGTGCTGCAGCATATGGAAGACTATCTGCAGACGGAATTTCCTCATCTCAACGTCTGGCTGACATCGACCACCGAACAATGGGCTGTCATCGCAGTTCAGGGTCCGAAAGCGCGCGAGATCATCGCGCCGTTCATCGACGGGCTCGACATTGCCAACGAAGCCTTCCCGCATATGAGCGTTGCGGAGTGCACGATCATGGGCGTGCCCGGGCGGCTGTTCCGCATGTCGTTTACCGGCGAACTCGGGTTCGAGGTCAATGTCCCCGCCGATTTCGGAGCGGCGGTGTGGAAGGCGATCTGGGAACGGGCGCAATCGATGGGGGCCTGCCTCTACGGCACGGAAACCATGCACGTTCTTCGCGCCGAAAAGGGCTATATCATCGTCGGCCAGGATACGGACGGCACGGTCACCCCTGACGATTCCGGTTATGGCTGGGCTGTCTCGAAGAAGAAGACCGATTTCGTCGGCATCAGAGGGCTGAAGCGTCCGGACCTTGTGCGCGAGGGACGCAAGCAGCTGGTCGGCCTGTTCACCAAGGATCCGAAGGATGTGCTGGAAGAGGGCGCGCAGATGGTTGCCGATCCGAACCAGCCGAAGCCGATGACCATGCTCGGCCATGTGACCTCGTCCTACTGGTCGGAAACTCTCGGCCGATCGATCGCGATCGCGCTGGTTGCCGGCGGACGCGCAAAGATGGGCAGCACGCTCTACGTGCCGATGGCCGACAGGACGATTTCGGTGGAAGTGACCGACATGGTGTTCTTCGACAAGGAAGGAGGCCGCATCAATGGCTGATTTTGCAATGGCTCAGCGCGTAGTCCCGATGACCGGTTTTCACGGCGGATCTTCCGTCGTCCGGCTCGAACCGGCAGCTCCGGCCGGCCGCATTTCGCTGCGGGCGAAGGCGCAGGATGTATCCGCACTTTCAGGCTCGCTCGGCGTCGATCTGCCGGTCAGGCCGAAGACGTCCGCATCCGCCAATGGCCGCACCGCGCTATGGCTCGGACCGGACGAGTGGCTGGTGATCGACGAAAGCGAAAGCGGCCTGATGACCGCTGCCGCCAATTCCGGTGTGCTGCATTCCGCGACCGACGTGTCTCACCGCAACACCGCGATCCTGATTTCGGGTCCGGGTGCGGAGGCCGCGATCAACACGGGTTGCCCGCAGGATCTGTCGCTTTCAGTCTTTCCGGTCGGTGCCTGCTCGCGCACGCTGTTTGGCAAGGTGGAAGTGGTGCTTCTGCGCACGGGCGAGGAGGCGTTCCGGATGGAAGTATGGCGGTCGTTTTCCGACTACGCCTTCGGCCTTCTTTCGGAGGGCGCGAAAGACGCTGCGCTCTAGCTCTTCGACCATCGCCTGACTTGAATTGGGTTCGACAATACCGCACCCTCCCATTGCAGAATGGGAGGGTTTTTTATGGTGGACGCTGGTTGGCCGGATATTCAGTGGGTCTTGCTCGGGATCGCTGCCGCCATTGCCGGGGGCGCGGTGGCTGCGAAGTTGTCCGGTGTCGAACTGTGGAAGGGCATTCTGGTCGGCGGAGTAGCGGTCATTGCGGCGCTACTGGCTTCGCTCGTGCCGGGGATCGACCGCAGTCTGTCGATGCCGATCGCCGGGTTGATCGCGGCCGGGATTTCCGGTTCTGCGCTGGGGCTGACGGCATCCCGGACGGCGCCCCTTCTGATCGGTGCCGCCTTGCCGCCACTCATCGGGTTGCTGATGATGGAATTGGGATGACGCGACAGGAGATGAACGGGAGGTAACTCAGGCGTCTTCCGGCCGATCCTTCGGGTCGAACTGGACGATAGTGATCCAGGTGGCGGTCAGTGCCGGCTTTTTCTCGTTCTCGATCTCGATCGAAACCTCGTATGTGGTCATCAGCATGCCGGCGCCGCGGAAGCGGCTGTCGGCCAGCGTGAAGTGGCCGCGGACCCGCGCGCCACTCTTGACGGGCGACATGAAGCGGACCTTGTCGAACCCGTAGTTGATCCCCATCGTCTGTTCGCGGATTTTCGGCATGGTCTCGTAGTTCATGGCCGACAGCAGCGACAGCGACAGAAAGCCGTGAGCGATGGTGCCGCCGAATGGGCTTTCGGCCTTGGCGCGCTCTGGATCCACGTGGATAAACTGATGATCGAGCGTCGCATCGGCGAACTGGTCGATCATTGTCTGGTTGACGGTAATCCAGTCGGAAACACCCAGTTCCTGACCGACCAGTCCTGCAACATCGGCGAGGGAAATTTCACGCATGCGCTGCTCTTTCCGTTGGTTGTGATGCGGACTCTTACAGGCTTTGAAGGACTTGGCGACAGGTTTTTGCAGTGCATCAATTTTCGATGCAAAAGCTGACCGACCGGGGGGCAAGTGCCGTATCCCACGGCTGGTTATCAGGATAACAACGCCAGTTCGGGCCGGGAAGGGCGAAGGTTTGCGGGGTGTGGCCGCGGTTGACGATGATGGCGAGCCGCGTGGCCTTTTCGGTCGTTGCATCGTCGGTTTTCAGCATGAAACCGAGGACCGGATTGGCGGGGTTTTCCCAGTCGGAGACCTGCATCGGCTGGCCGCTTGGCGAGATCCATTCGATATCGCCATCGCCCGTGAGCAGGCTGGTTTCGGAGAATACGGAGAACCGTTTGCGGAGGGCTGAAAGCATTGCCGTGTGCTCGACCAGCGCCTCGTCGAGCGTTGCCCAGTCCATCCAGGTGATCTCGTTATCCTGCGCATAGGCGTTGTTGTTGCCGAGCTGGGAGCGACCGGCCTCGTCGCCCATCGTCAGCATGATCGTGCCTCGGCTGGCAAACAGCGTCGAGAGCAGGGCTTCGGCGTCCCTTCGACGGTCGGCGAGGATATCGCGGTCGCGGGTCACGCCTTCGGCGCCATTGTTCCAGGACATGTTGTCGCCGTGACCGTCGCGGTTGTCTTCGCCGTTCGCCTCATTGTGCTTGTGCTCGTTGGACACGAGATCCATCAGCGTGAAGCCGTCATGGGCGGCGAGGAAATTGACCGTGCGCGTGTGTCCGGAGAAAAGGTCAGACGAGCCGGCAAGCCGGGTGGCGAGCGCGCCTGTCGTCCACTCGTCGCCGCGCCAGTAACGGCGGATGTCGTCGCGGGCGCGGTCGTTCCACTCGAGGAATTTTTCCGGAAAATTGCCGAGCTGATAGCCGCCGGGGCCGATATCCCAGGGTTCGGCGATCATGACGCGGTCTTTCAGGACCTCGTCTTCGAGCATCGTGGTCAGCGTTTCGCTATCGGCATCGAAACCGTTCGAGGTGCGACCGAGGATCGGTGCAAGATCGAAGCGGAAGCCGTCGACGCCTGCATGAATGACGAAATGGCGCAACGTATCGACGATCAGGCGCCGGACTTCGGGATGGTCGCAGGCGAGCGTGTTGCCGGTACCGGTGTCGTTGATGAGAAGGCCGGGCTCACCCTGCGCGTGACGATAATAGGCGAGGTTGTCGATCCCGCGCATCGACAGCGTGGCACCGTAGCGATCGCTTTCGCCCGAATGGTTGAACACGAGATCGAGGATGACGCCGATGCCGGCCTCGTGCAGGGTGGCGACGGTGTCGCGCAGTTCCTCAACCCCGCCCGGGCAAAGGCGCGGGTCGAGCGCCATGAAGGCGATGGGATTGTAGCCCCAGCCATTGGTGAGACCCAGCGACGGGAGGTGCCGTTCGTCGATCCAGGCGGTGATTGGCATCAGCTCGATCGCGTCGACGCCGATCCTTTTGAGATGGGCGATGATCGCTGGATGCGCGAGCGCCGCGACCGTGCCGCGGATATCTTCCGGCACGTCGGGGTGGAGAATGGTGAAGGGTTTTACGGCGACTTCGTAGATCAGTCCGCCGGCGTTAAACCGCGGCGCCTCGATCTTGGCTGCGACGTGCTCCGTGACGATTGCCTTGGGCACCAGGCCGGCCGTGTCGAAGTTGAACTGCGAGAGGTTCGGATCGTAGACGAAGGGGCGGTCGAGTTCTTTGGCGTAGGGGTCGACAAGCAGTTTCGACGGGTCGAACCAGAGGCCTTTATCCGGATCGTAGATGCCATGGGCACGAAAACCGTAGCGCTGGCCGGGTCTGATCGAGGGAAGGTCGATGCGGTAAAGGTTGTCGTCGCCGCGCGTCATCGGGTGGCGGGCGGTTTCCGTCTCGCCATCGGCATCGAACAGGCAGAGTTCGATCTTTTCCGCATGCTGCGACCAGACCGAGAATTCCGCCATCTTATCCAGGAGAACAGCGCCGCGTCTTTGAGCGTGTGCGTGAGACATATCGGGTTCCTTATCGCTCATCCATTTCGCCAGCGACCGTGCGTTCGCGGCTGACAATCAGCCTGCCTTCTCTCGGCTTGGTGGGAAGAAGAGACATGTCCTATGGAAGTAGGGTCCCGTGTCGCTGCGGCAAATCCTTCTCCCCGATTGCGGGGAGAAGGTTGCTGTCGCCGGATGAGGGGCAATGTCACCCGGCAGCCTCGATCAGGTGATCACCGTCGGGGCATCCCGGCCGGAGCGCTTCTTGAGATCCGAAATCTCGTCTGCCACTGCGATCAGGTCGGCGAGCGCCGTCTGGGTCTCGATGTCGTGGCGGCTGGCATCGGGTTCGTAGCGCTCGACATAGACGCGGATCGTCGCACCCGACGTGCCGGTGCCCGACAGGCGGAACACGACGCGGGAGCCACCTTCGAACAGGATGCGGATGCCCTGGTTCTTCGAAACGGAGCCGTCGATCGGGTCGAGATAGGCGAAATCGTCAGCAAATTCGACCTTGAGTGCGCCGAAGGTCTGGCCGGGGAGCGTCGGGAGCTTTTCGCGCAGGGCCGCCACGAGAGCGTTCGCTGCATCCGAATCCACTTCCTCGTAGTCGTGGCGGGAATAGTAGTTGCGGCCGTATTCGGCCCAATGCGACTTGACGATTTCAGCGACGCTCTCGTTTCTGGCTGCCATGATATTCAGCCAGAACAGAACCGCCCAGAGGCCGTCCTTTTCGCGCACGTGGTCGGAACCGGTGCCGAAGCTTTCCTCGCCGCAGACGGTGGCCTTGCCGGCATCGAGCAGATTGCCGAAGAACTTCCAGCCGGTCGGCGTTTCGTACATGCCGATCTTCAGCTTTTCGGCCACGCGGTCGGCTGCCGCACTTGTCGGCATCGAACGGGCAATGCCTGCAATACCCTTGGCGTAGCCCGGTGCGAGCGTCGCGTTTGCTGCGATGATCGCCAGGCTGTCCGACGGTGTCACGAACATGCCCTTGCCGACGACCATGTTGCGGTCGCCGTCGCCATCGGAGGCGGCACCGAAATGCGGGCCGCTCTTGCTCATCACGTCGTCATAGAGTTCCTTGGCATGGACAAGGTTCGGGTCCGGATGATGACCGCCGAAATCGGGAAGCGGGGTCGCGTTGCGTACCGAGCCCTCGGGCGCACCAAGCCGGTTCTCGAAGATTTCCACGGCATAGGGGCCTGTGACGGCGCCCATCGAATTGATCGCAATGCGGACGCCGCTCGCAAGCAGGGCACGGATTGCCACGAAATCGAACAGCTGCTCCATCAGTTCGGCATAGTCAGCGACCGGATCGATGACCTGGACTTCCATTCCGGAGATCTTGAACGTTCCGACGTCATCGAGGTCGATATCGGCCGCATCAGCGATCTTGTAGGTGTCGATGACCTTGGTACGGGCATAGATCGCATCGGTGATCTTTTCAGGCGCCGGGCCGCCGTTGCCGGTGTTGTACTTGATGCCGAAATCTTCGTTCGGGCCGCCGGGATTGTGGCTGGCCGACAGGATCAGGCCGCCGAAGGCGTGGTATTTGCGAATGATGTTGGAGGCGGCCGGCGTCGACAGGATACCGCCCTGGCCGACCATGACCTTGCCGAAGCCGGAGGCCGCGGCCATCTTGATCGCCTTCTGGATGACTTCGCGGTTGTAATAGCGGCCGTCGCCGCCGATCACCAGCGTCTTGCCGGCAAATCCCTCGAGACTGTCGAAGATCGCCTGGATGAAGTTTTCGGCGTAGTTTTCCTGGGCGAAGACGGGCACCTTCTTGCGCAGGCCGGAGGTTCCAGGCTTCTGATCCTGATAGGGCGTGGTCGATACGGTTTTGATCATCTCAAATGCCTTTTCTTGCAAGTAGGTCGGAATAGAGCGCGGCATAGAGGCCAGCACTCCTGTCCCAGGAAACGTCGGATTTCATGCCCTGCTTCTGCATTTCCGTCCAGACATCAGGGTCTTTGTAGAGACGGATGGCGCGGCGCAGGGCGCGGCCAAGATTGTCGGCTGTTGCCGGGCCGAAGGAGACACCGGTTGCGGCCTTCGCAGCGAGTGCGGCGGGGCTAGCGTCGATGACCGTGTCGTTGAGGCCACCGGTGCGGGCAACGACCGGGATGCAGCCGTAACGCAGACCGTAAAGCTGGGTGAGGCCACACGGCTCGAACCGGGAGGGGATGATGATGGCATCGGAGCCGCCCTGAAGCAGGTGCGACAGCGGCTCGTCATAGGTGGTCAGAACCGAAACGCTGCCCGGATGGCGGCCTGCAGCGGCGTGAAATGCGGTTTCGAGCGCCTGATCGCCGGAGCCGAGCACCGCCAGCCTGCCGCCGGCTTCGACAAGGTTGTCGATCTCCTGCGCCAGCAGATCCATGCCCTTCTGCGAGGTGAGGCGGGAGATGACGCAAAACAGCGGACCGTCGCTTTCGACGAGGCCGAACCGCTCCTCGATCGCCCGCTTGTTGCCGGCGCGGCTTGCAAGGCTTTCGGCACCGTAGCGGGTGTGCAGGTTGATGTCGGTTTCCGGGTCCCAGATTTCAGCGTCGATGCCGTTGACGATACCCGTCAGATCCACGGAGCGGCGGGAGAGCAGACCCTCGAGCCCCATGCCGTATTCGCCGCTCAGAATTTCCTCGGCATAGGAGGGAGAAACGGTAGAGATTGCCCAGCTCGTCTCCAGCCCGGCTTTCAAATAGCTGATGCCGCCGAAATATTCGATCCCGTCCATCGCAAAGGCATGGTCCGGCAGACCGAGAAAGGGGAAGATATCGGCGCCGAACATGCCCTGGAACGCGATGTTGTGAATGGTGATCAGCGTCGGGATTTCGGGCGTTTCCGAGTAGCGCATAAAGGCCGGAAGCATGGCCGCCTGCCAGTCATGGACATGTGCGATGTCGGGCCGCCAGCCCGCGATACCGTCCTGCGCGATGATCGCACCCGCCTTGGACAGTGCCGCGAAGCGTCTCCAGTTGTCGGGATGGTCCTTGCCCGTCTGATCGAGATAGGGGCCGCCCGGCCTGTCGAAGAACATGGGGCAGTCGAGCACCAGGAGGTCTAGCCCCTGGTGCGTGACTTCGAGGATATCGGCACTGGCACCGAGAAGGTCGTCGAAACTCATGACGAGTTTTGCATCCTTCAGCACCCGCATGACAGCCGGATAGCCCGGCATCAGGGTCTTCATCGAGACGCCCTGGCTCTTGAGTGCCAGCGGCAGTGCGCCGGCCACATCGGCGAGGCCGCCGGTTTTTACCAGCGGAAAGACTTCGGACGCGACCGACAGAACATTCATCGGAGGATCCCGTTCACAGCTCGAGCTTGTCGATCATCGCCTGGGTGATCAGGCAGATACCGCTCTCGGTGCGGCGGAAGCGCTTGGCATCGAGTTCCGGATCCTCCCCGACGATCAGGCCTTCCGGAATGGTCACGCCGTGGTCGATGATGACGTCGCGAAGCTGGGCGCGCCGTCCGATCCGCACGTTCGGCAGCACAACCGCGCCTTCGAGCTTGGAATAGGAATTGGCGCGCACGCCGGTAAACAGCAGGCTTCGGTTGAGCGACGAGCCTGAAATGATGCAGTCGCCGGAAATGACCGAGGACGTCGCGGAACCGCGGCGGTTTTCGTCGTCATGCACGAACTTTGCGGGCGGCGTGATTTCGCCGAAGGTCCAGATCGGCCAGGACTTGTCGTAGAGATCGAGACCGGGGACGATTTCTGTCAGGTCGATATTGGCCTGCCAGTATGCGTCCACCGTCCCTGCATCGCGCCAGTAGGGCTCGCGCTCGAAATCGGACCGGACGCAGCTATCGGCAAAGCGGTGCGCGACGGCCTTACCGTGCTCGACGATATAGGGAATGATATCCTTGCCGAAGTCCCGGCTGGAGCCTTCGGCTTCCGCGTCGCGCTTCAGCGCTTCGATCAGAAATTTGGTGTGGAAGACGTAGATGCCCATCGAGGCCAGCGCGAAATCGGGATTGCCGGGAATTCCCGGCGGGTCGGCCGGCTTTTCGACGAAATCGATGATCTCGTCCTTCTCGTTGACATGCATGACGCCGAAGCCCGTGGCTTCCATGCGCGGAACCTCGAGGCAACCGACGGTGACGTCGGCGCCGGAGTTCACGTGCTGCTGCAGCATGTACTCGTAGTCCATCTTGTAGACGTGGTCGCCGGCAAGGATTACCATGTATTCCGGCGCGTAGCCTTCGATGATGTCGATGTTCTGGAACACTGCGTCGGCCGTGCCTTCATACCATTGCGTTTCCGAAACGCGCTGGGAGGCGGGCAGGATGTCGAAGCTTTCATTGCGCTCTGAACGCAGGAAGTTCCAGCCGCGCTGCATGTGGCGGATCAGCGAATGCGCCTTGTACTGGGTCGCAACGCCGATGCGGCGGATGCCGGAATTCAGCGCGTTCGACAGCGCGAAATCGATGATGCGCGCCTTGCCGCCGAAGTAGACCGCTGGCTTGGCGCGGCGATTCGTCAGTTCCTTCAGGCGACTGCCGCGGCCGCCGGCCAGGACATAGGCCATCGCGTCGCGTGAGAGTGGCTGTATGCGTTTGTCGTTCATGGTTCTCCCTCCCGGTCGTTATTGCAATTCCAGCATGATCGTCGCCAGAGGCGGCAACGTGATGTCGGCGGTGATCGTTCCTCCCGCATTCACCGCCTGCACGCGTCCGCCATTCCCCTTGCCGGTGCCGCCATAGATCTCGGCATCGGTGTTGAGGATTTCCCGCCATCTGCCCTCGCTTGGCAAGGGAATACGGTAATTTTCCCGGTAGACCGGGGTGAAATTCGTGATCACCGCCACCGGCTTTTCCCCCGGCGCCATACGCAGCCAGGCAAACACGGAGTTTTCGGCATCATCGGCAATCAGCCAGCGGAACCCTTCGCTCTCGCAATCGCGGGCATGCAGGGCGGGCTTGGAGCGGTAGCAGAAGTTCAGATCGCGGACGAGACGGCGCATGCCTTCGTGCGGGCTGTATTGCAGCAGATTCCAGTCCAGCGACCGCTCCTCGCTCCATTCGCTCCACTGGGCAAATTCCTGGCCCATGAACAGCAGCTTCTTGCCCGGATAACCCCACATGAACCCGTAATAGGCGCGCAGATTGGCGAATTTCTGCCAGTCGTCGCCGGCCATCTTGGCGATCAGCGACCCCTTGCCGTGCACGACTTCGTCATGGCTGAGGGGCAGGACAAAGTTTTCGGAATAGGCGTAGACCATGCCGAAGGTGATGGCGCTGTGGTGATGCTTGCGGTGAACAGGCTCGCGCGCGAGATAGCTCAGCGTGTCGTGCATGAAACCCATGTTCCACTTGAACCCGAAGCCGAGACCGCCTTCGTGGACCGGCGCCGAGACTTTGGGCCAGGATGTGGATTCTTCGGCAATGGTCATCACACCGGGATGATTGCCGTAGGAAAGCGAGTTCATCTTCTGCAGGAAGCGGACAGATTCCAGGTTCTCGCGGCCGCCATATTCGTTCGGTACCCATTCGCCCTCGCGGCGGGAATAGTCGAGATAGAGCATCGAGGCAACCGCATCGACACGCAGGCCATCGAGGTGGAATTTCTCCGACCAGTAGAGCGCGTTGTTGACGAGGTAGGACAGGACTTCCAGTCGGCCGAAATTGTAGATCGCCGTGTTCCAGTCGGGGTGGAAACCCTGGCGCGGATCTTCATGCTCGTAGAGTGCGGTACCGTCGAAATGGCGAAGCCCGTGCGCATCGACCGGAAAGTGGGCGGGCACCCAGTCGAGGATGACGCCGATGCCGACCTTGTGGCAGCCGTTGACGAAGCGGGCAAAGCCTTCCGGCTCGCCGAAACGGGCCGACGGAGCATAGAGGCCGGTGGTCTGGTAGCCCCAGGACGGATCATAGGGATGTTCGGTAATCGGAAGGAATTCGATATGGGTAAAGCCCATGTCGGTGCAGTAGGGGATTAGTTCGGCGGCAAGCTCGTCCCACGAGAGGAACGAACCATCCTGCTTGCGGCGCCATGACCCGGCGTGCACTTCGTAGATCGAGATCGCCTGCCGGCGGTGATCGGCCTTTTCCCAGAATTCGCGGTGCGCCTCGTCATCCCACTTCTGCACCAGTTCCGGCGTGGTGACGGACGCCGTCTTCGGGCGCATTTCGGCGCGCCGGGCGTAAGGGTCGGCCTTGAGGGGCAGAACTTCGCCGTTGCTGCCGACGATCTCGAACTTGTAGGGGGTGCCAGCCAGGATATCGGGCGCGAAGATTTCCCAGATGCCGGTGTCTTGACGCAGCCGCATGATGTGGCGGCGGCCATCCCAGGTGTTGAAATCGCCAACGACAGAGACGCGCTTGGCATTCGGTGCCCAGACGGCGAAGTGATATCCCTCTACGCCCTCGTGCTTCATCGGATGGGCGCCCATCTTGTCGAACAGGCGCAGATGCGATCCCTCGCGGACGAAATAATCGTCCATCGGTCCCAGAACCGGGCCGAACGAGTAGGGGTCCGTCACCGCCCACTCGTCATCACCGCGGCGGGCGCGGTAACGGACGGGCTGGCGTTGCGAGGCGGAGACGATGCCTTCGAAATAACCGGCTTCGTGGCGGCAGGTGAGTTCCCCCAGTTCCGTGCCGTTCAGCGCCGTGGCCGTGACGGCCTCGGCGCCGGGGATGAAACAGCGGACCCTGTAGACGTCCCCGACCTTGTGCAGGCCGAGAACGGCAAAGAGGTTTGTATGCCTGCCTTCCAAAATCGCCTCGATCTCGGATAACGGGATTTCTCCAGGAGCTCTCCCGTCATCGAGCGTACGCGGCGCTTTTGTCATCAGGCTCTCCAGATTTCCGACGCGTATTGGCGAATGGTTCTATCGGAGGAGAACCAACCCATGCGGGCGGTGTTGAGAATAGTCTTCGAATACCATGATTTAGGGTCCGACCAGATTTGGTCAACGCTGCGCTGCGCTGCTGCGTAAGCATCGAAGTCGGCGGCAACCATGAACCAGTCGTGATTGTAGATCCCGTCCATCAGGACCGTGAAACGCGACCGGTCATCCGGAGAGAACACGCCTGTCGCGATGGCATTCAGGGCCTGTGCAAGTTCCGGAGACTGGTCGATAACGGCGCGGGGATCGTGGCCCTCGTCGCGGACCTTCTGCACCTCGTCGGCCTTCAGGCCGAAAATGACGATGTTGTCTTCCCCGACATGGTCACGCATTTCGACATTGGCGCCGTCGAGCGTGCCGATCGTCAGTGCCCCGTTCAGGGCAAACTTCATGTTGCCGGTTCCCGACGCTTCCATGCCGGCCGTCGAGATCTGCTCGGAAAGATCGGCCGCGGGGACCATGATCTCGGCGAGAGACACGTTGTAGTTCGGTATGAAGACGATCTTCAGGAGACCGCGCACCGATGGGTCGTTGTTGATGACGCGAGCGACGTCGTTGGCCAGCTTGATGATCAGCTTGGCGTTGTGGTAGCTCGGCGCCGCCTTGCCGGCGAACAGTTTGACACGCGGCACCCAGTCGAGTTCCGGATGCGAGCGGATCTGGTCGTAGAGCGCTACCGCCTCGATGATGTTGAGGAGCTGGCGCTTGTATTCGTGGATGCGCTTGATCTGGATGTCGAACATGGCCGACGGATCGAGCCTGATGCCCATGCGGCTGCCGACCAGATTGGCAAGTGCGATCTTGTTGGTGCGTTTGATCGCCGCAAACTTGTCCTGGAACGAGCTGTCGCTTGAGAATTTCTCAAGATCTGTCAGCGCCTCGGTGTCATCAAGGAATTTGTCGCCGATGGCGTCCTGGATCAGCGAAGTGAGGCCCGGATTGCACTGCATCAGCCAGCGGCGAGGGGTGATGCCGTTGGTCTTGTTGTTGATGCGTGTGGGATAGAGCGTGTGCAGGTCCTGGAACACAGTGACCTTCATCAGGTCGGTATGCAGGGCCGAGACGCCGTTGATCGAATGCGAGCCGACAAAGGCAAGGTTGCCCATGCGCACGCGGCGCTCGCCACCCTCGTCGATCAGCGAGATCGAACGGATCTGGGTTTCGGAGAAGTTCTTCAGCTTGCGCGCTTCCAGCAAGATCTTGGTGTTGATCGCATAGACGAGCTGCATGTGGCGCGGCAGCAGGCGCTCGAACAACGGTACCGGCCAGCTTTCCAACGCCTCGGGCAGAAGCGTGTGGTTGGTGTAGGAGAAGGTCTTGCGGACAATTTCCCAGCTCTCGTCGAAATCCACGCCGTGGATGTCGACCAGAAGGCGCATCAGTTCGCCGATCGAAATCGCCGGATGGGTGTCGTTGAGCTGGATCGCGACCTTGTCGGGAAGATTGGTGAAGTCCGGATACTGCTGCAGGTGGCGGCGCAGGATGTCCTGAAGCGAGGCCGAGGAGAAGAAGAATTCCTGGCGCAGGCGCAGTTCCTGGCCGGCCGGGTTGGCATCGGCCGGGTAGAGGACGCGGGTCAGGCTTTCGGCCTTGTTGCTTTCGCGCAGCGCGCCGATGTGGTCACCGGCATTGAAGGCATCGAGCAGGATCGGATCGATCGGCTGGGCCGACCAGAGGCGCAGCGTGTTGACGCGCTTGCCGCGCCAGCCGACGATCGGGGTGTCGTAGGCCATGGCGATGACGCGTTCGGCCGGCTTCCAGACGTAGCGCGGCGCATCGTCGTAACCGCCGACGGTATCGACCGTGCCGCCGAAGCCGATTTCGTAGGAGCTTTCGCGGCGCTCGAATTCCCAGGGGTTGCCGTGGGCAAGCCAGGTTTCCGGCAGTTCCACCTGCCAGCCGTCGGCCATCTGCTGACGGAACAGGCCGTGGACATAGCGGATACCGTAGCCGTAGGCCGGGATCTCGACGGTTGCCATGCTTTCCATGAAACAGGCGGCGAGACGGCCGAGGCCGCCGTTGCCGAGGGCGGCATCGGGTTCGAGGCCGGCAATGACAGCCACATCGACGCCGAGCGATGTCAGCGCGTCGCGAATTTCCGACATCAGGCCGAGATTGCTGACGGCATCGCGCATCAGGCGGCCGATCAGGAATTCCAGCGATAGATAGTAAACGCGCTTCTCGCCGGTCTTGTAGACCTTGCGGGTCGAATCCATCCACCGGTCGATAATGCGGTCGCGCACCACGAGGATCGTTGCGGTCAGCCAGTCATGCGGCTTGGCGACCTGCGCATCCTTGCCGATCCGGTAGGTCAGGCGCTCGATGATCTCCTCTGCCATGATTTCAGGCCGGGAGCTGCGTGGTGCCGGAAAGGGGAGTTCGACGTTAGAAGAGGTCTTGTCCATGTCGCGCTAACTTTCTGGTTAAGCGTGAGAATTGCGTCCGATTCGGACCCTCGTTGAAGATCTGGGAAACCAGTTATGCACCGTTACGAAACGCTTGCAACGGGCAATGATATTGGTCTTGAAATATGTCATGGGCATGTAAAATCGCAAAAAAGCAAAACCCCGCCGGTTGGACGGGGTTCTGCAAATAATCAAACGTTCCGAGAGACTTAGACTGCCGTCTAGTTGGTGAGGCGAACCGCGGATTTTGCCGCCTTGTTGGCGATATCGCCGAACGCGTTGACGAGATCGGTCATGTCTTCAGGCTCGTAATAGTAGTCGCTGGCGCTTGCGCAGGTGCTCAGCAGCGACTTGCCCTTGTCCGGCGCCATGAAGGCAACGGTGAAGATCTTGATGCCATCGGCCTTGGCGGTTTCGCACTGGCTGCGCACTGTTCTGTCCAGCGCCGGATTCCAGTTGGCGCTTTTGCCGGTCATCTCGCCATCCGTCATCAGCACAATGTAGCGGTTGAAGGTGGCATTGCCCTTGGCCGTATGCGCCGTTGCCTCGGTCGTGTTGCTCGATTTCAGCGCATTCAGTGCGAGGGTCATCGCGCCGCTGGCATCGGTGCCGCCGGTCGGAACGCTTGGAAGCGCCGCCACGTACTTGGCAGCCTCGGTCGTACCCCATGTCATCGGTGTCGGAGACTGCGTCTCATCGGTGTAGGAAACCGCACCGACACGGATCAGCGTATTTTTCGGGTCGGACGTCTTCAGCGACGTGAACAGCCCCGTCGCCGCCGTCTGCAGGGCCTCGATCTTGCGGATGTAGCAGGGCCAGTAGAAGGCGACCGACGGCCAGTCAGCGTTGGTGTAGTTGTCACAGTAGGACCGCAGTGTATTCCTGTCGCTGGTGACAAAGGACATCGAGCCGGACCGGTCAAGCGCCAGGTACATCGAGATGCCGTTGGTCGTTTCCGAACTGCTGGATGCCGTGGCCGCGATATTCAGCGTGATGGACTGGCCGCCGATCATGCTGGTGATCGGGTTCAGCTTCATCGTGTACTTGGTGTTGAGCGCCACCGTATAGCCCTTGCTGGAAGCGCTGTTGTTGGTGGTTTTGGCGCTGACGGCGGTGGCCTTGCGGATCGCCTCCTGCTGCGCTGCCTTTTCTTCAGGTGTGGCGTTCGCGTCTATGCCATTGGCAAGGATCTGGCCGGCAAGGTAGTCGGTCGCCAGTTCCTGGGCGTCCTTCTCGTTCATGCCTTTCTGGGCCATCGATGAGGCAGCTGCCAGTGCCGCGGAATCCGCCAGACCCTGCATCTTGCTCTTGATCTGCATGGCATTGGTGAAATCAAGCGCGACGCCCGCCGAACCCAGGAGGATGGGCAGGAGCACCGCTGTCATAAGGCCGAAATTTCCGTCGCGGTTCTTGGCAAACCGCGTCCAAATTGATGCTGTCATCGCACTTACCCCCGTGCCGAAACCGCGCAACTCATTTGCACTAACACGTGGTCTTGATAGCGCGGAGCGGGTGGAGGAACCGCTAAATCAACCCTTAAAAATTGAACCAACACGACGATTCAGCGCCAAAACGGGTCTATCTGACCGGTATCACATCAACCCCCTGGATGATCTTTCGATTTCCGTAACCTTTGAGCACGCCGATGACAGGTGCGATATCGGAATAGTCACGGCCGTAGGCGACAACGATATGGTCGGTGCCGGCCATGATGTCGTTGGTGGGGTCCAGTTCGACATAGCCGACCGCCTCGCCGCACCAGACCTTGACCCAGGCATGCATCGCGTCGGCGCCTTCCAAACGCTCCTTGCCCGGGGGCGGCAGAGTGCGCAGGAAGCCCGAAACATAACCTGCGGGGATGCCGAGGCTGCGCAGCGCCGTGATCATGATATGGGCAAAGTCCTGGCAGACGCCGCGCTTCAGCTTGAAGGCCTCGCGCGGGGTTGTGTCGACCTTGGTCGCCTTGGAGTCATACTTAAAGTCGTCGTAGATGCGGGTGCAGAGCTCCTTTGCGATCTCCAGCACCGTCTGGTCCGGCTTGACGACGTCGCGGGCATAGGCGGCAATCTGCGGATCTTCGGGCAGGCGAGGGCTTGCGCCCGTCAGGTTGTGCGGCGAGCCGCCGTCGACGCTAAGATACGCTGCAAGCTCCCGCCTCAAGCCATCGAGCCGTGGCGACAGATCCGCGGAGATCGTCGGAGTCTCGACCATGACGCGCGCCTGCATACGGATGTCGAACCGCTCATGCGGCGCGCGCAGCAGGATTGAGGTCGCCTGCTGGCCGAAGAAATCGATGAAGGTGGCCTTCTCCTCGGCGTTCGGCGTAACGGTGATGGTGCCGGCGATCAGTCGCTGGCGATCGGGCAGCGACAAAGGCAGGACGCGGATCACATGCCGTGCGACCGAGGCCGGCTGGTCATAGACATAGCCCATGTGCATGGAGAGGTCGTAGAGCATGGCGTTTCCTCTCTCCCGCTCAGTTGAAATAGGTTCGGGCGAGAATATCGGAAAGCCGTTCAAGCTCCTGCTCGAGCTTGCGATAAACCTCCACATCCATGCCCTCGGGGGTCATGACCGCAAGGCCCGAATGCAACCGCATCGCTTCCCTGTAGAAAGGCGACATCTGGCCGTTGAGGACGGCATTCGGCAGCTGCTCGACTTCAGTGCGGATCTCGGCCAGCTGGAACAGGATCGAACGCGGGTTGAGCGGATCGAGCGCCAGGAGGTCGGCGACTGTCAGCCGCGCGGTGTTGACGTTGTAGCGGCGACGATGGGTCATGACGCTGTCGCCGATTTCAAGCAGCATGTCGAGCGAACCATCCGGTGCGTCCGGGCCGGACATATGGGCGAGCAGCCGCGTCATATGCAGGCCGCGCTCAAGGTAACGACCGATGGAAAGAAAACGCCAGCCGGTGAAGCGATACATGTTTTCGTGCACGAGACCGGCAAAACCCGCCAGTTTGCGCAGAAGGATGGTGCTGGCATGGGCGGCATCGTCGCCCGGTTGTGCGGTCTCATGAAAGCGCTTGGTGGTCTTGGCAAGGTCCGTCAGGGCCAGCCAGCCATCCGGCGAAAAGCGGTCGCGGATGTTGCTGGCCGAATAGATGGCGCTGTTGAGGTGGGACAGAAGCGGCGCCGGCACGGCCTTTGCCATGTCCATATCGATCGACTTCAGATAGCCGGCGACGTCGACCAGAAGCGGCGCGTCGGGATCTGCTGACTCCGCGTAGCGCAGGTGCCAGGAGCGCAGGATGCGCAACGCACCTTCCGAGCGCTCGATATAGCGACCAAGCCAGAACAGATTGTCGGCGGCGCGCGAAGGCAGCGACCCCGGCATGTTGCGGGTAAAGCTTTCTTCGGGCGGCAGCAGGGTCGGCTTGTCGACGGGCTTGTCGGAAACGATCCAGACATCGGCCGCGGTGCCGCCGGCCTGCATGGCGATTGCGGCCACGTCGTCGCCGGAGCCGATACGGGCAAAACCGCCGGGCATAAGCTGCCAGCCATCTTCGGTGCGGGCGGCAAAGACGCGCAGCGACATCGGACGCGGCACCAGCTTGCCTTCGACATAGGCAGGCGTGGTCGACAGTGTCACGACTTCCTGTCCGACGAGCTTGGCGCCTTCGCTCGACAGCCATTCGCCGATCGATTCCTTTGCGGTCTCCCTCAGGGCTGATCCGAGGACGGACTGGCCGTTGTCGTCGAAGAAGGGCAGGCCGGAATAGGCCGGGCCGATCACCATCCGCCCGATATTCTTGGCCACATGGTCCCGCTCGGCCTTCTGGCCGCACCACCAGGTCGCGATCGATGGCATGATCGGCGCTTCGCCGAGAAGGCGGCGGCAGATGGCGGGCATGAAGGCGAGCAGCGCCCGGGTTTCGAGGATACCGGAGCCGAGCGCATTGACGAGTGTCAGCGACCCGGACCGCAGCGCCTGCACCATGCCGGGCGTGCCGATATGGGAGCTCTGGTTCAATTCCATCGGATCGGCATAGGAGGCGTCGAGGCGGCGCCAGAGAACGCCGATGGGTTTCAGACCCGCAGCAGTGCGGACCATGACGCGGTTGTTGAGAACGGTCAGGTCCTCGCCTTCCAGCAGCATGAAACCGAGATAGCGGGCGATATAGGCGTGTTCGAAATAGGTTTCGTTGGCGGGGCCGGGGGAAAGAACCGCGATCCGGTCGTCGGGATATTGCTTGTGGCTCTGCAGCGCATCGCGGAAGGCGCCGAAGAAGGAGGCGAGGCGGTGGACATGGCTTTCGGCATAGATATCCGACAGCGCGCGCGTGGTGGCGACGCGGTTTTCCAGCGCAAAGCCTGCGCCGGATGGAGCCTGCGTGCGGTCGGCGAGAACCCACCAGTCGCCATCCGGACCGCGGCCGATTTCGAACGAACAGAAATGAAGGTAATGGCCGCTGACCGGCTTTACGCCCACCAGCGGGCGCAGGAATTCCGGGTTGCCGGCGACCAGCTGCGGCGGCAGGAAGCCTTCCTCGACCAGCTTGTTGTCGCCGTAGATATCGGCAAGCATCGCTTCGAGAAGGTCGGCGCGCTGCTTGAGGCCGCGGGAGATCTCTTCCCATTCCTTTTCTGCGATCAGAACCGGAATATGGCTGATCGGCCACGCCCGTTCGCCGCTGCCGCTGCCGGCCGTGCTGCCGGGTGCGGCATAGGTGCGGTAGAACACGCCGGCATCGCGAAGATAGCGGTTGGCGCGGGCAAACCGTTCGTGCAGCTCGGCTTCCGAGAGACGGCTCAGATGCGCGATCAGGTTCTCCCACACCGGCTTGATACGGCCTTCGGCGTCTAGCATCTCGTCGGTGACGCCGGCCAAGGCGGCGTAGCCGAGGATCGGGTCAATGCCGATCTCGCCAACGCCTGCTTCCGCCTTGGCGCTCTCTGTTGCCGGTCCGTTGGACATGGCTTGCTGTCAACTCCAGTTAAAACCCAGGTGGTCCGTTCAAATCCCGGGTGGCCGGCGCAGATCGAGTGTCAGCGGAAATTCGGGCGATGGCATTTCCTGCATCAAAGCATAACTGCCGGCCGTGTGTCCCCACGGTTCGAACCGTGCGAGCCTTCGCGCTTCCGCTTCGTTGCCATTGACCGGAAAGGTCTCATAGTTGCGACCGCCCGGATGGGCAACATGATAAATGCAGCCACCGATCGAGCGGCTGGACCATGTATCATAGATATCGAATGTCAGCGGTGTATTGACTGGCAGAACCGGATGCAGGCCGGAGGACGGCTGCCAGGCCTTGAAGCGGACGCCGGCGACCGAAACCCCGGACACGCCCGTCGGCGTCAGCGGGACGGCGCGACCGTTGCAGGCGACGGTATAGCGCTGCGGGTTGCTGGTCTCGAGCCGCACCTGCAGGCGCTCCACGGAACTGTCGACATAGCGCACCGTGCCGCCGATCGCGCCCTGTTCGCCCATCACATGCCAGGGTTCCAGCGCCTGGCGCAGTTCGAGCTTTGCGCCCTCGTACTCGACTTCGCCGAAGAACGGGAAGCGGAACTCGAGCTGTGCCTCGAACCATTCGGGCCTAAGGTCGAAGCCGTTTTCGCGAAGGTCCGCCAGCACGTCCATGAAATCGGCCCAGATGTAATGGGACAGCATGAACCGGTCCGCCAGCGCCGTGCCCCAGCGGGTAAACCTGCCCTGAACCGGGTTTTTCCAGAAGCGGGCGATCAGTGCCCGCACAAGAAGCTGCTGAGCGAGCGACATGCGCGCATTCGGCGGCATTTCGAAGCCGCGGAATTCGACAAGGCCGAGGCGACCGGTGGGTCCATCGGGGGAAAACAGTTTGTCGATGCAGATTTCCGAACGGTGGGTATTGCCGGTGACGTCGGTCAAGAGGTTGCGGAACAGCCGGTCCACGAGCCATGGCAGCGGTGCGGCACCCTGGCCCGGCATCGGCACCTGTGCCATCGCGATTTCAAGCTCGTACATCGAATCGTGGCGGGCTTCGTCGAGGCGCGGTGCCTGGCTGGTCGGGCCGATGAACAGGCCGGAGAACAGGTAGGACAGCGACGGATGGCGCTGCCAGTGCAGCACGAGGCTTTTGAGCAGGTCCGGGCGACGCAGGAACGGGCTGTCGTTCGGGTTGGCGCCGCCGACCACGACGTGGTTGCCGCCGCCGGTGCCGGTGTGGCGGCCGTCGATCATGAACTTGTCGGCGCCGAGACGGCTCTGGCGGGCCTCTTCATAGATCGCCGTTGTGGTCTCGACCGTCTCCTTCCAGCTTGTGGCCGGATGGATGTTGACCTCGATGACGCCAGGATCGGGCGCGACGCGGATGACGTTGATGCGCTCGTCATGCGGCGGCGCGTAGCCTTCGATATGGACGGCAAGACCGAGCTTCGTCGCAGCGTTTTCGGCAGCGGCGATCAGTTCGAGATAGTCCTCGATCTTTTCGACCGGCGGCATGAAAACGCAGAGCCGGCCGTCGCGCGGCTCGACGGAAACCGCCGTGCGCACCGCGCCGCCGATTTCACCGAGCGTCTGCTCGACGCGGCCGGGATTGACCGGGTCGCCTGCCGTGAACGACTGCTCCGGCATCGCGCGGCCTTCCGTCGCCTCGTGACCGGGCGGGACGATCATGTCGGGCAGGGCGGTGCGGGGGATCGAGGGATCGGCCTCGTGGATATAGGGGAACTGCGATGGCGGGATATAGGGAAGCGTGCCGAGCGGCAGGCGGTAGCCGACCGGGCTGTCGCCGGGCACAAGAAAGATCTTGCCGCGACGGGTGCTCCATTTTTCGCTGATCCAGCGCTTTGCGCCCATGCTGCCGCCTCTCGCATGCGACTGCCAGGCCTGCACAGGCAGGATATAACCGGACGGGTTGGTCAGGCCGCGTTCGAAGACGCGGGCGATGCGGTTGCGCTCTTCCGGGTCCTTGATTTTCGAATTGGATGGATCGACATTATCAGGCAGCGAGCCCTCCTTGATGATCCACTCGGCCGGATCCTCATAAGCGGGCACAACCATCTCTGCGCCGATATCGAGTTCCGCTGCGAGTGCCGTCAGGAATTGCTGCGAGTCCTGTTCGCCGCTGCCATAGTCGCGGCCTTCCTCGGCCACCAAATCCGGATTGCTCCAGATCGGCTTGCCGTCCTTGCGCCAGTAGAGCGAGAACGTCCAGCGCGGCAGGCTTTCGCCCGGATACCATTTACCCTGGCCGTAATGCAGGAAGCCGCCAGGCGCGAATTTTTCGCGCAGCTTGCGGATGAGGACGTCGGCCTTTTCGCGCTTGGTAGGGCCGACGGCGCCGGTGTTCCATTCGTCGGATTCGAAGTCGTCGATCGACACGAAGGTCGGTTCGCCGCCCATGGTGAGGCGCACGTCCTGGGCTTCCAGCACGCGGTCCACCTGTTCGCCGAGATCGTTCAGGGCATCCCAGCTGTCATCCGAGAAGGGCTTGGTGATGCGCGGATGTTCGGCAACGCGCGTGACGTTCATGGCGAAGTCGAAAGAAGTGTTCGCCTCGCCGAAGTAACCGCCTGAAATCGGCGCGGCGTTGCGGTAATGGGGCGTGGCGGCCAGCGGAATGTGGCTTTCGCCGGTCAGCAGGCCCGATGTCGGATCAAGGCCGATCCAGCCCGCGCCTGGCAGATAGACTTCGCACCAGGCATGCAGATCGGTGAAATCGACTTCGGTGCCGGAGGGGCCGTCGAGCGCCTTCAGGTCCGGCGTCAGCTGGATGAGGTAGCCGGAGACGAAACGGGCGGCAAAGCCGAGATGGCGCAGGATCTGCACCAGCAGCCAGCTCGAATCGCGGCAGGAGCCCATTGCCGAGGTCAGCGTCTGCTCGGGCGTCTGGACGCCGGGTTCCATGCGGATGACATAGCCGATCGCCTGCTGCAGGCGGGCGTTGATGCCGACGACCATGTCCACGGTCGGCTGGCCGGGCGACACGTCCAGCGTCTTCAGGTATTCGACGAGGGCAGGTTCCGGCGGCTCGGGCGTGCGGTAGATCGACAGGTCTTCGATGAGATCGGCCGGGTAGGTGAACGGCCAGGCCTGCGCCTCTTCCTCGACGAAGAAGTCGAAGGGATTGTAGACCGTCATGTCGGCGACGAGGTCGACCTCGATCTTGAATTCGGTCACCGGTTCGGGAAACACGAAGCGGGCGAGGTAGTTGCCGTAGGGGTCCTGCTGCAGGTTGACGAAGTGATTCTCCGGCGTGACCTTCAGCGAATGCGACAGCACTTTTGTGCGGGAATGGGCGGCGGGCTTCAGCCGGATGATCTGCGGCCCCATGCGGACCGGCCTGTCATAGCTGTAATGGGTGAGGTGGTAGATGCTCGCCTTGATCGACATTATGCCCCTTGCCGGCCTTGTTGAATGGGCCGTTACGTCATCGTTGCCGCGAGTTTGTGCAATGCATGAAAAGAATGCAAGGCGGGGCAGGCTGTTTTCCCGCTCACTTCGAAAGGTGAGCTTCGTTCGGTTTTCGATCGTTGTGCCGGGTAAGGGTCATCCGGCTGAGATTGCCCCTCATCCGCCTACCGGCACCTTCTCCCCGCGGGCGGGGAGAAGGACGCAGGCTGCGCGCTCAGAGTCAGATCAGGGTACGTGCCCACTCCCCGCGAGCGGGGAGTGGGCATTCCCAGGTATTTCCGTTAGGCCGCGACGGCTTCCGTCGGGACCTTGGCGCCGGTCATGAAGGCGACCGCGTCGGACATCGTGTAGTCTTTCGGGTTGATGACGGTCAGTCGTTTTCCGAGCCGGTGGATGTGGATACGGTCGGCCACTTCAAAGACATGCGGCATGTTGTGGCTGATCAGCACGATCGGAATGCCGCGCGAGCGCACGTCGAGGATCAGTTCCAGCACCTTGCGGCTTTCCTTGACGCCAAGCGCCGCCGTCGGTTCGTCGAGGATGATCACCTTGGAACCGAAGGCCGCAGCGCGCGCCACAGCCACACCCTGGCGCTGACCGCCCGAGAGTGTCTCGACCGCCTGGTTGATGTTCTGGATGGTCATCAGGCCGAGTTCGGAAAGCTTGCCGCGGGCAAATTTTTCCATGGCGCCATGATCGAGCTTGCGCAGGTATTTGCCCATGAAACCCTTGCTGCGGATCTCGCGGCCGAGGAACATGTTGTCTGCGATCGACAGTGCCGGCGACAGCGCGAGGTTCTGGTAGACGGTCTCGATGCCCGCATCGCGGGCCTCGATCGGCGAACGGAACTGGACCGGCTTGCCTTCGAGCGTGATCTCGCCCTCGTCGGGACGGATCGCGCCTGAGATCGCCTTGATCAGCGACGACTTGCCGGCGCCGTTGTCGCCGATGACGGCGAGGATTTCACCCGGGTAGAGGTCGAAATCCGCGTTGTCGAGGGCGGTCACGCGACCGTAGCGCTTGACGAGGCCGCGGGCGGCCAGGATGGGTTGAGTGTTCGGATCGCGTGCCATCAGCCGGCTGCCTTTCTGATCCATTGATCGATTGCGACGGCGGCGATGATCAGCACGCCGATCAGGAGGTAGGTCCACTGGACGTCGGTGCCGAGCATTCGAAGGCCGAACGAGAACACGCCGACGATGAGGGCGCCGAACACCATGCCGAGGATCGAGCCGCGGCCGCCGAACAGCGATATGCCGCCGATAACCACGGCGGTGATGGATTCGATGTTGGCGAACTGGCCGACTGTCGGGGAAACCGAGCCATTGCGGCCGATCGAGACCCAGCCTGCAAGCGCGCAGATGGTGCCTGCCAGAACGTAGACCGAAATCAGCATGCGCTTGACGTTGACACCGGAAAGCTCTGCCGCTTCGGGATCGTCACCGACTGCGTAAAGATGTCTGCCCCAGGCGGTCTGGTTGAGGACGTACCAGAGTGCCGCGACAAGAAGCACCATCGCGACGACGCCAAAGGTGAACACCGCACCGCCGACCTTGAACGTCGTGCCGAGGAACTGCAGAAGCGGAGCCGTCGCCTCGATTTCCTGCGAGCGGATCGTCTCGTTGGAGGAATAGAGGAAGTTGGTGGCAAGCACGATCTGCCACATGCCGAGCGTGACGATGAAGGGCGGCAGTTTCACGCGGGCGATCAGGAAGCCGTTGATGAAGCCGCAAATCGCGCCGACCGCGAAGCCGCAGGGAATGGCGATTTCAACAGGAACCCCGTAGCGGAAGACCATCTGGCCCATGACCACAGAGGAGAGGACCATGATGGCGCCGACCGAAAGATCGATGCCGGCGGTCATGATGACAAGCGTCTGTGCCGCGCCGATAATGCCGGTGATTGCCACCTGCTGCAGGATCAGCGTCAGGGAGAAGGCGTTGAAGAATTTTCCGCCGAGAAGGATTCCGAACACCAGCAGGGCTGCGACGAGGACGATCAGCGAAACCGCCGACGGACTGGTGTGCAGGAAGTGCTGGAATTTCTGGACTGGCGTTTTCTTGTCGCCGTCGAAGGACGCGACGTCGGTCGAACTGTCCTTCAGAACCTTTTCGTAGTCATGATGCGGCGATGCCGCCGTTGGCTCGGTCATGGATGTTCCTCCGAGAAATTCCGTTGTCGCTCGACAGTGAGAGACCCTCTCCGGCCTGCCGGCCATCTCTCCCACCCCGGTGGGAGAAGACTTGCGGCAAACGCAGGGATTGTCTGAGCGGTTGCCGCCGGATCAAGCCCTCCCCGCTGCGGGGAGGGTAGTGGTTTGATCTTTCAAATGCAGGTGGGGATCAGCCCCAGCACTTGTTCAGACCTTCCTTAGTGTCGATCGACTTGATCGCGGGAACCGGCTTGTCGGTCACGAGCGTCACGCCTGTATCGAAGAAGTCCTTGCCGGCAGTCGGCTTCGGCTTTTCACCGGTATCGGCGAACTTCTTGATCGCCTCGATGCCGAGCGATGCCATCTGCAGCGGATACTGCTGCGAGGTCGCGCCGATGACGCCGCCGGCGACGTTCTTGACGCCCGGGCAACCGCCGTCGACGGAGACCAGAAGCACGTCCTTCTCGCGACCGACGGCCTTCAGCGCTTCATAGGCGCCGGCTGCTGCCGGTTCGTTGATCGTGTGAACGACGTTGATGGTCGGATCCTTCTGGAGAAGGTTTTCCATCGCGGTGCGGCCGCCTTCTTCATTGCCGTTGGTCACGTCATGGCCGACGATGCGCGGATCGTCTTCGTCGCCGATCTTGTTCGGATCCTTCGGATCGATGCCGAAACCGATCATGAAGCCCTGGTCGCGCAGGATGTCGACGGAAGGCTGCGACGGGGTAAGGTCGAGGAAGGCCACCTTGGCTTCCTTGGCCTTGTCGCCGAGCGTTTCCTTGGCCCACTGGCCAATCAGCTTGCCGGCCAGAAGGTTGTCGGTCGCAAACGTCATATCGGCCGCATTGATCGGCTCCAGCGGCGTGTCGAGCGCGATGATCAGCATGCCGGCGTCGCGGGCCTTCTTGAGGTTCGGCACGATGCCCTTGGTGTCGGACGCGGTGATCAGAATACCTTTGGCGCCATCGGCGATGCAGGTTTCGATCGCGGCAACCTGGCTTTCGGAATCGCCATCGATCTTGCCGGCATAGGATTTCAGCGTGACGCCGAGTTCCTTGGCTTTCGCAGTCGCACCGTCCTTCATCTTCACGAAGAACGGATTGGTATCTGTCTTGGTGATGAGGCAGGCGGAGACGCCGGCTGCGTGCGCCGGAGCGGAAAACGCAACGCCGAGGACAAGCGCCGCAAAGGCGCCAGAAAGCACAGTCTTTTTCATGATATCTCCTCCCGAGAGATCTTTTCCCCAAGCTTGGGGCGATTGATGCAAATGTTCAGAAACACCGGGTGCCATCGAATTCGACGAGCGCCGTCTCCAAGCCTCCCATGTCCTCTGCAGCCAGGATTAAGACCAGTTTTCCATGAGCTGTCAATAATTAATTCCGATTGAATTATTTATCCACGGTGGCATATTCGGCATGCGTGGAGATGACGATCCACGGCGAGTTTCGGGAGGAGTTCCAATGTCGATCGCGGGAAGTACCGCGACAGGGTCGATGCCGCTCGGCAGTTTCTCGGGTGGATCGAACCAGGTCCGCGTGCGCGCCTATAACGAAAGGCTGGTCCTTTCGCTTGTGCGCATGCACGGCGAGATGTCGAAGGCGGACATTACCCGCGCCAGCGGACTTTCGGCACAGACCGTATCTGTGATCATGCGATCGCTCGAAAAGGATGGGCTTCTGCTGCGCGGCGAACCGATCCGCGGCCGGGTGGGGCAGCCGTCGGTCCCGATGCGGCTCAATCCGGATGCCGTGTTTTCCTTCGGGGTGAAAATCGGCCGACGCAGCGCCGATCTGGTGCTGATGGATTTCGTCGGGAAGATCCGGATGCATCATCACGAAACCTATGCCTACCCAGTGCCGCAGAAGATCATCGAGATCATCGGCAAGGGGATCGGCAGGCTCGAAGGCCAGCTCAGCATGGTCGAGCGTGAGCGGATCGCCGGCATCGGTATTTCGGCGCCGTTCGAACTGTGGAACTGGGCGGACGAAGTCGGCGCGCCCGAGGGCGCGATGGATCTCTGGCGCGATTTCGACCTGCAGCAGGAGGTCTCCGCCTCGACCAAGCATGCCGTCTACCTGCAGAACGACGCGACCAGCGCCTGCGGTGCGGAGCTGGTGTTCGGGATCGGTCCGTCCTACCCGGACTTTGTCTATTTCTTCATCGGGTCATTTATCGGCGGCGGCATCGTTCTGAACTCCGCGGTGTTTTCCGGCCGAACCGGGACTGCAGGCGCTGTCGCGCCACTTCCGGTGCGCGGCAGGGACGGTTCAACCCGGCAGTTGCTCGACGTCGCTTCAATTTTCGTTCTCGAAAATATGCTGAAGGAAAAGGGTATCGATCCGGAACCGCTCTGGTATTCGGCCGACGAATGGATCGATTTCGGCGCGCCGCTCGATCTGTGGATCGGCGAGACGGCGGCAGCGCTTGCCCAGGCCATCATTGCCAGCGCCTCGATCATCGATTTCGGGGCTGCCGTGATCGATGGCGGATTTCCGTCCTGGGTGCGCAAGCGGATCGTCACCGAGACGATCGAGGCCGTCAAGCGGCTGGACCTGCAAGGTGTCATCATCCCCGATATCATCGAGGGCAAGGTCGGCAGCCACGCCCGCGCCATCGGCGGCGCCAGCCTGCCGATCTTTGCGAAATACCTCACCGATCCGAGTGTGCTGTTCAAGGCGATGTGACGAGGGGACGTCCGCATTCGATCGTGGGACGCTCGACGCTGTTCCCGGTCAGCCGTGAACGGCACGCCTTTCTCGCACCTTCGCAATTCCCTTGTGGTAGTTAGGACTCGACACAGACAGGCAGGAGCCGGCGGCAGATGGTGAATTCGCAAGATAAGGCGGAGCCCTATGAACTTCCTCTGTCTGGCCAGCTCAAAATGATGACAGGGGCGTTCTGGGCGTCCCCGGTGCGCAATCCCGTTCTCGCGCTCACGGCCGCGCTGCTCTGCGTCATCTTTGCGACCACCTACGCCACCTATCGGCTGAACGAGTGGAACGGACCGTTCTACGATGCCTTGGCGCGGCGCGACATGCCCGAATTCCTCCACCAGCTTGTGGTGTTCGGAGTCCTCGCCTCGCTCCTGACACTGCTCAACGTCATCCAGCAATGGCTGAACCAGATCGCCGCGATGCGGATGCGAGAAGGGCTGGCCCGCGATCTCGCCGATGTCTGGCTGACGCCGGGGCGGGCCCTGAAGCTTGCCGGTGCCGGCGCGATCGCCGACAATCCGGACCAGAGACTGCACGAGGACACCCGCATCCTGGCCGAGAACACGACGTCACTGTCGATCGGCCTCGTCAATTCGACCATTCTTCTTGCAAGTTTCATCGGCGTGCTATGGGCGATCTCGACTGCTTTTGGCCTGCAGATCGGCGGTCGTACCATCGTCATTCCCGGCTATATGCTGTGGGCGACGATCCTCTACGCCCTTTTCGGATCCGTCATTAGCAACGTCGTCGGCAGCCGGCTGGCGCGACTGAATGCGCAGCGCTATGCCCGCGAGGCTGATCTGCGCGCGACCCTTGTCCGGGCGAACGAGAACATGAAGCCGATCACGCTTGCGCGCGGCGAGGAAAGCGAGCTTTTTCGCGTTCACGCCGCAATCGATGGTGTGCTCGGCATGCTGCGCAAGCTTGCCTGGGCGCTCACTAACCTGACCTGGGTGTCGGCCGGTTTCGGTTGGCTGGCGTTGGTGGCGCCGATCATCATTGCCTCGCCGATGTATTTTTCCGGCAATCTTTCGTTCGGCGGTCTGATGATGGCGGTCGGCGCCTTCAACCAGGTCAACCAGGCGCTGCGCTGGTATGTGGCGAATTTCAGCGTCATCGCCGACTGGCGGGCGACGCTCGGCCGTGTCTCCTCGTTCCGCAATGCCCTGGTTTCGATGGATACGCCGGCGATGGAAGGCTCCGTCCTCACCTACCGGAAAAGCGATGGGGAGGACGTGCTGTCCGTCACCGACCTTGCGGTCTTCGGCGAACCCGACAAGGGTGGGGACGGCCATGGCATCAGGGTCGCGGAAGGCGCCTTCACCATCCGACCCGGCGAGCGCGTGCTGATCAACGGCAATCCGGGGACAGACCGGCATCTTCTGTTCCAGGCACTGTCCGGTATCTGGCCCTGGGGCAAGGGCGAGATCCGACTGCCGGCCGCAGATCGGATGATCATGATGCCGCAGGAAGGTTATCTGCCGACCGCATCACTGCGCGAGGTCATGACCTATCCGGCGACTGGGCCTGCTGGCATGCGCGATGGCATTCCCGACATGACCGACGCGGCGCTGGCGCAAGCGTTGGAGAAAGTCGGTCTGCATCGGCTCGTCGATAAACTCGACGAGGTGGAGCGATGGGACCGGCTGCTCGACAAGGACGAGGAAGTGGCGCTGCAGATCGCCAATGCCGTGCTTCGAAAGCCGGACTGGCTGATCATGGACGACGTCCTGGAAGGGCTCGAACCGGAGACGCAGGCGCTGTTGCTCGACGTGCTGGCCGGGCTTACCGGCTCGACACTGATCTATATCGGCCGCTCCGACGTGTTTTCGGACAGATTTTCACCAAAGGTATTTCATCTGGCGCCGCTCCTGGCTGTCGATACGAAGAACGAGGCTTGAGACAATGGGTAAGCATGCTTCTCAAACGACAGGGAGAACCGGGCAATGCCTCATCTGCGGTCGCACGTTTGCGGTATCGAAGCTTCACAAGGCGGGCACTCTAAGGCCGCATCTCTTCGAGATGATCGCGGAGGAGGTAAAGACCTGTAGCGCCGACAGTCTGATCTGCGACGAGGATCTGGCGCGCTTCAGGCGGCGCTACGTGGAGGCACTGCTGGAAGAGGAGCGGGGCGAGATCACCGAGCTTGACGCCCGCGTGCTCGACAGTTTCGAAAAGGGAACGCTGACGGTTCAGGCGGGCGCGCCCGCCGCAATCGACCAGGCGGAAACGTTCGGGGAAAGGGTCGCCGACAGGGTCGCCGCCTTCGGAGGCTCCTGGACCTTCATCCTGTCCTTTTTAGCCGTGCTGGTTTTGTGGATGGCGCTTAACGTGGTCGGTTTGTCCGCCGATCCGTTCGACCCCTATCCGTTCATCCTGCTCAATCTCGTCCTGTCCTCGCTTGCCGCCCTGCAGGCACCCGTCATCATGATGAGTCAGAGGCGGCAGGAGGACAAGGACCGGCTGCGCAGCGAAAACGACTACATGGTCAACCTTCGAGCCGAACTCGAAATCCGCCAGCTGCATGAAAAGATCGATCACCAGATGGCCAAGCAGTGGGAACGGCTCGCGGAACTGCAGCAGATCCAGATCGAGTTGCTGGAGAAACGATGATCAGTCGGCGTGAGGGATGAGAGGGGACACGCTTTACGTGGATCTCGGAGATTGATAATTTCGAGGAAACAAGCGTGGATCTTATGCCTTCCAGTTATGAACTCGGCCCCCATTACGAAAGCTTCGTGCGCAGGCTGGTGGAAAGCGGACGCTATGCGAGCGAAAGCGAGGTCATGCGCGATAGCCTTCGCCTGCTCGAAGAGATGGAGGAGCACGGCAAGGCTGGGCTCGATGCACTGAAGGCGGATATCCGCACCGGGATCGAGAGTGGGCCGGGCATTCCGGCGGATGACGTCTTCCATCGGCTTGAAGCCAGATATGGCGGACGCCGCTCCTGATGCGCGACCGGGCTTCGTTGCATCCACTTCAAACGGTACGTGATGTTCTACACCGTGTCCCAGGATGGTGTGAGAATTGAGCGCATCCTGCACGGCGCGCGCGATATCCCCGCAGCATTCAAGGAACAAGACTAAACCGATCTCACGGCGGCGTCTGTTGGATTCTTCCGGCGTTCGGGCGTCGCAGGTTGAAGAGGTTGCCGGCGAGGATGAGGATTGCGCCGGCGGCGGTCAGGCCGTCGATGGCTTCGGCGTAGAGAAGGTAGCCGATGAGGGCCGAGGCCGGCACGCGGAGATAATCCATCGGCATCGCCACCGTCGCATCGGCATAAGACAGCGCCTTTGCCATGCAGTAATGCGCGAATGTCCCGGTGAACGCGATCAGGAAGATCCACGGCCAGATCCCCGCGGACGGCCAGGTCCATACCCGGAGCGCCGGGATCAGCCCGATGATCGACTGGATGATCAGCATCCAGAAGATGATCTTGGTGGCGCTGTCGGTGCGCGTCAAAAGCTTGGTGGTGATGAAGGAAATGGCGAAGAAGAAGGCAGCGCCGAGCACGATCAGGTGGCCTGGGTTGAGCGGGGCGGCGCCTGGCCGCAGGATCAGAAGCACGCCGGCGAGCCCGAAGCCGATCGCCGCACCCTTGCGCCATGTCAGCTTCTCCCCGAGGAAAGCCGCTGCCATCAGCGCCGCCCAGATCGGGGCGGTGAATTCGATGGCGATCACCTGCGCGAGCGGGATCAGCGTCAGGCCCATCAGCCATGCGAACTGGCCGATATAGTGGGCGACGTTGCGGCCGATATGGGCCGGCAGGATGGTGGTGCGCATGGCTTTGAAGCCACCCTCGCGAAACACCAGCGGCAAAAGCATGAAGAAGGCGATGATCGAGCGCATTTCCATCACCTGGAAGACGTCGATCTCGCGGGTGATGATCCGGCCGGAAATCGCCATCAGCAGCAGCAGGCTGATCGACGTCAGCATCCAGGCTGCAGCCTTCTTCGTCGACGGGGCCGGCTGGGCTGACGACGTCGCCCGCGAGGCCCTTGCCGATTGATTGCTGTCCACTTCAGTCTCCTTTGACGCAGAACGGTCGCTCTAATGCTTTTTCGGTTTGAAAGGAAAGCCTTTCCGCCCACCGGTTGTGTCTGCCGCTTATCCCGAGGTCAGGATTCCCATCGAGCGGAGCAGGTTTTCGTGCTGGTCGCGGCTGACGGTCATGCCCCTGAACGATGCGATGGCGGCAAGATCCATCTCATCGAAGGTCGCCTGCGACAGGTTGGCGAAATCAAGCGTCGCGCCGGTGAAATCGATATTGTTGAGGCTCGATCCCATCAGGCTGACGCGGCTGAGATTGCTTTCGACAAACGAGCAGTCTCTGAGATCGCAGCTCTCGAACCGGCTCTCTTCGTAGCTTGAGGCCGCAAACACCGCGTACTGCAGCTTGCAACGCTGTAAGACGACGCCGCCAAACATCATGCGCTTGCTGATCTTGCGATGAACCTCGGCGTCGAACTGCAGACCGACGGCCGACGAATCGGTGATCTCGAGCAGGAAGGCTTCGCATTTGACGATGCGGTTGTTGGAAAGGTTGCAGGCCTTAAACTTCGCCTCGTTGAGGTCGCAGTAATTCCACGCAGATCCTGCCTGCGTTTCGCGATCGACGAAGATGCAGTTGAAAAACTCGGCTTCCTTGAAGGAGCAGTTGGAAAAGCTGCAGCCGATGAATTCGCATTCCCTGATCTTCGCGCCGTCGAAGACGCAGTCGTTGAACCGGCAATCTGCGAATTTCGACTCGGACGTGATGAAATCGGTCAGGTCTTCGGATGCAAATCGGAGGCCGATGACGGGTACCTTCATCGAGAATGCGGCTTCCAGCGACGATTTCTCCACCACGCAATCTCCAATGTCAGGCAGCGGCCTATACGTTCGCGCAACTTGTGGCGGTCACCGCCACATCCCGCGCATTCTTGCGGTTACGTCGATGCGGATCTGGTGGCGGGCCTGGCGTTCGGCTTCGGTCATCTGCGCCACCACCGGCCAGGCGGTGCTTTCGAAGAACTGCAGGAGCGTTGCCGGGATAAAGCGGGAGCGTGAGGCGTAGACGTGCCGGTCGCCCTGGGAATGCTGGCCGTGGGTAAAGAAGCGCTGCGGCGTGATCAGATGTAGATGATCCTTCGCCCGCGTCATCGCCACATAGAGAAGCCGCCGTTCCTCCTCGATCTCGGCCGTCGTGCCGGTGCCGAGATCGGATGGAATGCAGCCGTCCACGCAGTTGAGCAGAAAGACCGAGCGCCATTCCTGGCCCTTGGCGGAATGGATGGTCGAGAGGATTAGGTAATCCTCGTCCAGCAGCGGCACACCGGCCTGATCGCTCGTCGCATCCGGCGGATCGAGCGTCAGTTCGGTGAGGAAGCGTTCGCGCGACGCGTAGCCGGAAGCGATCTGCTCCAGTTGCAGAAGGTCGGCCTTGCGGGTGTCGGCATCTTCGTGGATGCGGCTAAGATGCGGTTCGTACCATCGGCGGGCGAGCCCGATTTCGGAAGGCCAGCCTTCGCTTTTCCTGACGGCGCCGAGCATCTCGACAAAGGCCGGCCAGTCTTCTCCGGACCTCGGAGGCGAGGGGATTTCCTGGAGTGCCGCCAGCGGTTCCGGATCGGCGGCGATCGCATCGAGGATCTTCGCCGCCGTTTGCGGGCCGATGCCCGGAATGAGCTGCAGAAGCCTGAACCCCGCAACCCGGTCACGCGGGTTCTGGGCAAAGCGCAGAGCCGCCAGCATGTCCTTCACATGGGCGCTATCGAGGAATTTCAGGCCGCCGAACTTGACGAAGGGAATGTTGCGGCGGGTCAGTTCCACTTCCAGCGGGCCGGAGTGGTGCGAGGCGCGAAACAGGACGGCCTGCTGCTTCAGCAGCATGCCGGTTTCGCGGTTCTCGAGGATCTTTTCCACGATATAGTTCGCCTGTTCGGTCTCGTCCTTGACGGTGACCAGACGGGGCCGCTCCTCCGACTGGCGGTCGGTCCAGAGGTTTTTCGTAAACCGCTCGCGGGCAAGTTCGATGACGCCATTGGCGGCTGCCAGAATGGTGGTGGTCGAGCGGTAGTTGCGGTCGAGCGTGACGATGTTGGCCGGCGGGTCGAAGGTCGCGGGAAAATCGAGGATGTTGCGGATCGTGGCGGCGCGGAACGAATAGATCGACTGGGCGTCGTCGCCCACCACCGTCAGCCCGCGGCCGCCGGGCTTCATCGCCATCAGGATCGAGGCTTGCAGCCGGTTCGTGTCCTGGTATTCGTCGACCATGACGTGATCGAACCGTTCGCCGACATCCTGCGCAATCAGCGGCTCGCTCATCATCTGCGCCCAGTAGAGCAGAAGATCGTCGTAATCGAGAACGTTCTGCGCCTGCTTGGCGTCCACATAGGAGGCGAACAGGTCGCGCAGCTGCGGTTCCCAGGCAAGGCACCATGGGAAGGAGGTCTTCAGCACCTCGTCCAGCGGCGTCTCGGAATTGACGGCGCGCGAATAGATCGCAAGGCAGGTGCCCTTGGTCGGAAACCGGCTCTCCGTCTTGGAGAAGCCGAGCTCGTGGCGAACGAGGTTCATCAGATCGGCGGAATCCTCACGGTCGTGGATGGTGAATTCCTGGTCGAGGCCGATCTGTTCGGCATAGATCCGCAACAGCCTTGCGCCGATGCCGTGAAACGTGCCGGCCCAGGCGAGCGCATCGGTCATGACGCCGGACTTCGCCCCCATCACTTCGCGGCAGATGCGCTGGACGCGGCGGCCCATTTCGGAGGCCGCACGGCGGGAAAACGTCATCAGCAGCAGGCGGCGCGGATCGGCGCCTGACACGATCAGATGGGCGACGCGATGGGCAAGCGTGTTGGTCTTGCCCGAGCCTGCGCCTGCAATGACCAGAAGCGGTCCGGCAGCGCCGCCATCCGGCACGTCCGAACCATGTTCGACCGCGCGGCGCTGGGCCTCATTCAATTTTTCCAGATAAGCAACCGACATTCAGCTTCCGCGGCTTGTTCTTGATGTGTTCGTTTCAGCTCTACCTGATTCGCCGGCATTTGCCGCAATCGGTCTCCATCCCCGTTCGATTCTTAAACTTGACTGCGCAGGTCGGCTTTGGCTATCGATGCGATGACGCTTATAAATTGGAGGCAAACTTGAAAATTCTGTCTGCTCTTTCGGCCGGAGCTTCGCTCGCCGTTTCGCTACTCGCTCTGTCCATGCCGGCCAACGCGCAGGTCGCCGACAGCCTGACGATCTACAACGCCCAGCACGAGGGCCTGACCAAGGAATGGGTCGAGGCCTTCAAGGAAGAGACCGGCATCGTCATTACGGTGCGCAACGGATCCGACCTCGAAATGGCAAACCAGATTGTGCAGGAAGGCGCCAACTCGCCGGCCGACCTGTTTCTGACGGAAAATTCGCCGGCCATGGCGCTTGTCGATGGCAAGGGGCTGTTTGAGCCTGTCGACAAGGCAACGCTTGATCTCGTTCCCGAGCAGTTCCGCCCGGCCAACGGTCACTGGACCGGAATTGCCGCGCGCTCCACCGTGTTTGCCTATGACAAGACCAAGCTCACCGAGGACAAGCTGCCGAAATCGATGCTCGATCTCGCCAAGCCCGAATGGAAGGGCCGTTGGGCCGCATCTCCGTCGGGTGCCGATTTCCAGGCGATCGTCGGCGCGTTTCTGCAGCTGAAGGGTGAGCCGGAAACCGCTGCCTGGCTGAAGGGCATGAAGGAGAACTTCACGGCCGTGCGTGGCAATTCCACCGCCATGAAGGCCGTCAATGCGGGCCAGTTCGAAGGCGCGCTGATCTATCACTACTACTATTTCGGCGATCAGGCGAAGACCGGCGAAAACAGCAAGAACGTTGCGCTGCATTACTTCAAGAACCAGGATCCGGGCGCCTTCGTGTCGATCTCCGGCGGTGGCATTCTGGCCTCTTCCAAGCACAAGGAGCAGGCGCAGGCATTTCTGAAATGGCTTGCCGGCAAGGGCGGCCAGAAGATTCTGCGTGACGGCACCTCGTTCGAATACGCCGTCGGCAAGGACGAGGCTTCCAACAAGGCGCTCGTTCCGATTGCCGACCTTCAGGCGCCAAAGGTCGAGCCCTCGAGCCTCAACAATGCCAAGGTCACCGACATGATGACAGCCGCCGGCATTCTCTAAACACCATCGAATCCTGTTGCGCACGGACATCGCAGGGCGTACCTGCGATGTCTCTTCTTTCTTGAGCACGCGATGACGTTTACCACCGAGAGCATGGTTGCCAGCCGGCCGCGCCGGAAGCCTGCGGGGAAACCCCTTGCCGGATCGTCATGGACGCTGGCAATTGCGGTGGCGATTGCCGCCCTGACACTGACGCCGCTCGGGTTCGTGTTCTGGGCAACGGTTGCGACCGGCTGGGAAACGGCATCGCAGCTGATCTTCCGTTCCCGTGTCGGCGAACTCCTGTTCAATACCGTTGCGCTGATCGTCTTCACGGTGCCGGTCGCCACGGTTCTGGCAACGGCGCTTGCCTGGCTGACGGAGCGTACTGACCTGCCAGGTGCAAAGCTGTGGGCCTGGCTTGCCATCGTGCCGCTCGCCATTCCCGCTTTCGTGCAGTCCTATGCCTGGATCGGTATGTGGCCGCGGCTGAACGGGCTTGGAGCGGGCGTCGCGATCTCGGTCGTGACCTACTTTCCCTTCGTCTACCTTCCCGTGTCGGCGGCCCTTCGGCTGATCGATCCGGCACTGGAGGATCAGGCGGCCTCTCTCGGTCTTTCGCCCGCTGCTGTCTTGCGGCGTGTTGTGTTGCCGCAACTCAGACTGTCACTGTGTGGCGGGGCGCTGCTGATCAGCCTGCATCTCCTGTCGGAATACGGGCTTTATGCGATGATCCGGTTCGATACATTCACGACGGCAATCCTTGACCAGTTCCAGTCCACCTACAACGGCGTTGCAGCGCATATGCTGGCGCTGGTGCTGGTGGCCTGCTGCTTCGTGCTGATCGGCGTCGATGCCGCCGTGCGGGGCCGCCGTCGCTATGCCCGGCTGGGCTCGGGCGTTGCCCGCCATCCGGTGCGCGCCTCGCTTGGCGTCTGGCGATATCCCTGCCTGCTGCTGCCGGTCGTGACTACTGCGGTTTCGCTTGGCGTGCCGGTGCTGACGCTCGGGCGCTGGCTGATCGCCGGTGGTGCTGATATCTGGCAATTCAGCGAGATCGGGTTGGCCCTTTCCCAGACGCTGACGATCTGCGTGATCGGCGGTGTGGCGACGGCTGCTGCCGCCGTGCCGATCGCCTGGCTTTCGGTGCGCCGCCCGACGCGTTCCAGTCGGTTTCTCGAAGGCTGCTATTATCTCGCAAGCTCGATGCCGGGCGTGGTTGTAGCGCTCGCTCTGGTGACGATCTCGATCCGGGTGATGCTGCCGCTTTACCAGACGGTGGCGACGATCGTCATCGCCTACGTCATCATGTTTCTGCCGCGGGCGCTGGTCAGCCTGCGCGCCAGCATCGCGCAGGTGCCGGCAGAGCTGGAACAGGCGGCCGAAAGTCTCGGACGTTCGCCCGCGCGGGCGCTCTGGTCCACCACAGTGCGGCTGGCGGCGCCCGGCGCTGCATCTGCCATGGCGCTTTCCTCGCTCGGCATCATGAACGAGCTGACCGCGACCCAGATGCTTGCGCCCAACGGCACGCGCACGCTTGCCATGGCATTCTGGGCGCTGACCAGCGAGATCGACTATGCGGGAGCCGCACCGTATGCGCTGCTGATGATCCTGTTTTCGCTTCCGCTCACCCTTCTCCTTCACCACCAGTCAAAAAAGATCGCCGGGCGATGACGCTGCTTACCCTTTCCTCCGTTGCCAAGAGCTACGGTTCCGTCGCAGCCGTTGCCGGTGTCGACCTTGCAGCCCAAAGCGGAAGCCGCACGGCCATCGTCGGCCCTTCCGGCTGCGGCAAGACCACGATTTTGCGGCTGATTGCCGGGTTCGAGGTTCCTGACGCCGGCTCGATCACGCTTGGCGGCGAGATCATGTCCAATGCGGACGCGCATGTTGCTGCCTACCGACGTAATATCGGCATCGTGGCGCAGGACGGCTGCCTGTTTCCGCATCTCTCGGTGCTCGACAATATCGGTTTCGGCATGGATGCGGATCGCACTGCCAAACAGGCAAGGGCTGCGGAACTGATGGAAATGGTCGGACTTGACGGGGCGATGCTTGCCCGCAAGCCGGATCAGCTTTCCGGCGGCCAGCAGCAGCGCGTGGCGCTGGCAAGGGCGCTTGCCCGCAGGCCGCGGCTGATGCTGCTGGACGAACCCTTCTCGGCGCTCGACATGGGCCTGAGGACCGCCACCCGCAAGGCTGTGGCAGACGTGCTGTCTGCTGCCGGCGTCACCACCATTCTCGTGACCCATGACCAGGCGGAAGCGCTTGCCTTCGCCGATGAGCTGGTCGTGATGCGGGCGGGAAAATTCGCCCAGGTCGGCACGCCGCGCGAGGTCTATCTGAAACCCGTCGACCGGGCGACGGCCACCTTCCTCGGAGAAGCGGTCGTGCTGCCGGCCATGGTGAGCGACGGGATAGCCGACAGCCCGATCGGCCGGCTAGAGGTTGCGGACGTCACCTATCGCGGCCGGGCGCAGATCATGATCCGGCCTGAGCAGTTTACCGTCAGCCGGATCGAATACGCGCCGGACAACGGGGTCTCGGCTGTGGTCAGCGACGTGGTTTTCTGCGGGCCATCGCTTGATGCGAGGATAACACTCGCCGGAGACGGTATCGCCGAGGGCGAGATTTCCTTCCGCCTGGATATCCCCGGCCGCGAGCTGCTTGCGTCAGGCGACCGGGTGTCGATCGGCATCTCGGGACGAGTGCATCTGCTTGCCGACGCGTAGTTCACATTTTTGCCGGAATATTTCTTCGCGGCCACCACGGCGCTGGAACCTGGAACCTTTTGTCACGTTGTTCCCGCATCAAATATGAAGGAATAATACCATGCTGAAATGGGCTCTCATCTTTCTCGTCATCTCCGTGATTTCAGGCTTCCTCGGCTTCTCCGGCGTCTCCTCTGCCACCGCGGGCATCGCGAAAATCCTGTTCTTTATCGCTATCGTGATCTTCCTGATCTTCCTGGTTCTGGCACTGACGGCAGGCGCCGTGGTCTTCTAAGAAAGACCCCAAGGATCAACACAGCAAAGCCGCCCTGGAGCTTCCACGGGCGGCTTTTGTTTGCGGTAAATTCGGGAAGTGAAGCGCTATTGAAGCGGCCGGAGCCCCACACGACCCCGGCCGCCTGAGTGCCACTGGCCGAGAGGCCAGCCACAAACTCAGACCCACAAGCTCCCGCATCCGCAAGCCTCGCGCTATTGGTATTGTTACGGATGGAAGAATGGTGACGGGACGTTATGCGGTCGGTTAACGGCTTGAAACGAAAAAGGCTTCCGGTTTCCCGGAAGCCTTTCGTGCCTTGCGGCTAATCAGGATGGTGGGCGTAACAGGGATTGAACCTGTGACCCCTACGATGTCAACGTAGTGCTCTCCCGCTGAGCTATACGCCCATCCGATGGGCGGCTTAAGACCACAGAAACCGATGTGCCGTCAATAGGCTTTTTCCGGTTTTGTGAAGTCTTTTTGACAGCCGCCGGAAAACCGGGCTTACGCGGCCAGAAGCTTGTTCACTTCGTCCACAAGATCGCGCAGGTGGAAGGGCTTGGAGAGAACCTTTGCATCCTTCGGGGCCTTCGAATCAGAATTCAGAGCGACTGCGGCAAACCCTGTGATGAACATGACCTTGAGATCGGGGTCGAGTTCGGTCGCGCGGCGGGCGAGCTCGATGCCGTCCATCTCGGGCATGACGATGTCGGTCAGGAGCAGCGAGAAAGGCTCTTCGCGGAGCCGGTCGTAGGCGCTGGCGCCGTTGTCGAAGGAAATGACCTTGTAGCCCGCCTTTTCCAACGCTTTCACCAGGAACCGGCGCATGTCGTTGTCATCTTCGGCGAGAAGGATTTTTGGAAGCATCTCGGGGACCGCTATCTGTCTATGAGTCGTGGCTGTATGGCCGTCTACACTCTCAATTGACGGTAAACATCCGTTTAATAAGAGCCGAAGCAGCCTTGGTGGGATTACATAGTATGGACTTCCCGCCGGGCAACTGGCAACATACCTCATCCGACTTGTTCATGACATGGTAAAAACGGAATGGATTTCAACGCCGGCGATCCTGAGCATTTCGAGGTAAGGGAACCCGCCAGGCAAACCATTCCCTTCGTGTACAACTCTCCCCATAGCGGCCGGTGCTACCCGGAAAGCTTTCTTGCCGACAGCAATCTCGACTCGATGTCGATTCGCCGTTCGGCAGATCATTATGTCGACGATCTCTTTGCCGATGCGCCGGAACTTGGCGCGCCCTTGCTGGCCGCCCATTTCCCCAGGGCCTATCTCGACGTCAATCGCGAGCCGTTCGAACTCGATCCGCGTATGTTCGATGGTCCGTTGCCGCCTTACGCCAATATCGGATCGATGCGCGTTGCCGGTGGCCTCGGCACCATTCCGCGCATCGTCGCCGAGAACATGGATATCTACCGGCGCAAGCTTTCGGTGGCGGAGGGCCTGTCCCGGATCGAGGCAATCTACAAGCCATACCATGCCTGCCTGCGCCGGCTGATCGCGGCCACGCATGCCCGGTTCGGCATCTGCGTGTTGATTGATTGTCATTCGATGCCTGGCAATATCCGGCTTTCGGGTTCGAACGTGAAGCCCGACTTCATCATCGGCGATCGCTACGGCACAAGCGCGTCTGCCGAGCTTTCCCGCGCAGCGCTCAGCTTCCTGAGCGAGATGGGTTTTGCCGCCGTGCGCAACAAGCCTTACGCGGGCGGTTTCATCACCGAACACTACGGCCGGCCCGTGCGCGGCCTGCACGCGCTGCAGATCGAGATCAACCGCGGGCTTTACGTGGATGAGGGGACGCTTTCGAAGCGGCCGGAATTTGATGCGATCGCCGCCGCACTCTCGCTCTTCATGCGCCAGATGGCGGACTTCGTCGCTGATTTCTCGGCCGGCGATACCGCGCTCGCCGCGGAATAGTATCCCCGCATCAGGCTGACTTCGATCGCCGAGGTAGCCGACTTCCCTGACAGAACGCATTCGATGCCGCTGGACGCAGAAATCTGCGTGCTCATCGCGATACCCTTCCACCCCTGTATTTTGGACAAAAAAAACCGCGCTTACAGCGCGGCTAAGTCTAGGGAGGAAACACCCAAGGAGGGTATTTACAGTCAAAGACTGTATGAAGACGCTACGTCCGTTATGCACATTTGTCAATCAATTATTTTGTGTGATGAAAATTGCATCATTATTTGGCGATGTGACCGCGTTTTGGTCACTCGAAGAACGGTTCAGGCCTTTCTAAGCGTCAAGACCTGCTTTAGAACGGGGGCAGCTTTTCTGGGACGGAGTTGTTGATGCTGCCTGATCGCGCCTTTTTCGATACGCTCGCCGATGCCGCCCGCGAGCAGACGCTGCCGCGCTTCCGCACCGGTGTCTCCGTCGTCAACAAGCTGGCCGGCGGTTTCGATCCGGTGACCGAGGGCGACAGGGCGGCGGAAACCGCGATCCGGACCCTGATCGAGGCGCGTTTCCCCGAACACGGCATCCTGGGCGAAGAGCATGGCAATGTCGGGCTCGACCGCGAGCATGTCTGGGTCATCGATCCGATCAACGGGACTCGGGCCTTTATCTCAGGCGTGCCGCTGTGGGGCACGCTGATCGGCTTGCAGTGGAATGGTCGCGCCACGATGGGCATGATGGACCAGCCGTTTACCGGCGAACGCTATTTTGCCGATGGCAAGGTTGCGACCTATCGCGGGCCGGGCGGCGAGGCCGTGCTTTCGGTGCGTGACTGCGGACAGCTGTCCGACGCCGTTCTCTTCACCACGTCACCGCATATTTTCGAGGGCGAGGATCTGGCCCTTTACCGCTCGATCGAAGAAAAGGTGCGGTTGTTCCGCTATGGCTGCGATTGCTACGCCTATTGCCTTCTGGCGGGCGGGCATATCGATCTCGTGGTCGAGAATAATCTGCAGCCCTATGATGTCGGTGCGCTGATCCCGATCATCGAGCAGGCGGGCGGCATCATCACCGATTGGGATGGTGGCCGGCCGGAGAACGGCGGCAATATCATCGCCGCCGGTTCGCGTAGCGTGCACGCCGAAGCGCTTGCGCTGCTGGCGCGCCGATAAGACGGGTCAGGCCGCGGTTTCGGTGAGGTCTATGCCGCCATCGAGCCCAGGCATGAAGGCCTCGAGCGCCGCCATCACCTGGGCCCGGTAGATATTCTTTTCCTGCAGCAGCTCATGGCGGCCGCCGGTGATGGTGATGAGCTGTGCCGCCCGGAAATTGCGCGAGAGTTCCTCCTGGGCCGAATAGGGCACGACGCCATCGAGGACAGGCGCGATGATCAACGTCGGAATGGTGATCCGTGTCAGATGCGCCTGCGACGAGACGCGCCGGCCTGCGCGAAGGGTCTCGTGAACCCAGCCGGCCGTCGGTGCGCCGACCGTCAGTTCCGGATAGGCGGCGTAGAGGCCGAGATTTCGCTCGAAGCGGGTGCGATCGCCGGTCAGGCCGTTGCGCTCAAAGGGTATGAAACGCTTGTCTCCGCCCAGCTGAACCTTGCCAAACCCGGTCCAGCGCATGACGGTCGAGAGCGGCCAGACGATGCGTTCCGGCAGGGCCTGTCCTTGGAACCCGATATAGGGCGACAGCAGCGCCATGCGGCTGATCCGGTTGGCGAGTTTCGGCGCCGACGACAGGGCGATCAGCGCGCCGGTGGAATGGGCGACCAGGAAAAAGGGCAGGCGCGCATCCGGCAGCACGATCTGCTCGAGAAAGATGTCGAGGTCTTTCTGGTAGTCGGAGAAATGTCTGACATGGCCTTTTTTCGGGTGCCGTGTCTCGCGGTCGGAACCGCCCTGGCCGCGCAAATCGTAGGTCGCAACCCATAGGCCCATGGCGTTGAGCTCGCGGATCGTCTCGAAATATTTCTCGATGAACTCATTGCGCCCCTGCAACAGCACGATCGTGCCGCGGGCTGGCGATACCGGTGAGCGGAAAAGCGCATAACGCAGCTTCGTACCGCGGTGACCGGTGAAATGGCCAGCGGTGTAATCGTCCGGCGCCGGGTTTTCCGGTGTCGATCGCAACAGGGTCTGTGAGGCGTGTGGCGTGTCAGTCATGCCGACAGGGTCAAGCGATCCGGGTCGCCACGTCAAGTGAAATCATCTGAAATGGTGGATGCGGATAGAGGCGAGGCCGGAGCGGAGAACTCTGACCTGTCGGCCTATAACCAGGAAGCCGAGCCCGTCACCGGATGAATTCCCCCAATGAAAAAACCTCTTGAATGACGGAAAATCAATTCCCATCTTTCCTCTGCAGGCGCCGAAAGGGCCTGCAGAACGGGGTCTTCATCGCCAGAACGGGGTGAGACGCCAAACCTAAACCGCAACGTCGCTTCAATGGAGGACTTTATGCGTCACGTCGATTTTTCCCCCCTTTACCGCTCCACCGTCGGTTTCGACCGTCTCTTCAATCTGCTCGACAATCGCAATCTTGGCGATCAGGCGCAGAGCTATCCGCCCTACAATATCGAGCGGACCGGCGACAACACCTATCGCATCACGATGGCTGTCGCGGGATTTGACGAGAAGGAACTCTCGATCGAATTCCAGGCCCATTCGCTGACCGTGAAGGGCGAGAAGAGCGATGACGAAGCCGGTGCCGAGACCGAATATCTCTACCGCGGCATCGCCAAGCGCGCCTTCGAGCGCCGCTTCCAGCTCGCCGATCACGTGGAAGTCGAAACCGCTTCGCTGAAGAATGGTCTCTTGCACATCGATCTGGTGCGCAACATTCCGGAAGCGCTCAAGCCACGCCGTATCTCGATTGCGGCCGATGCGTCCGACAGCGTCAAGACGATCGAAGCACAGATCGCTCCGCAGCAGGTCAACTGACCCGCCACGGAGAGTAATGACAGCCCAATGACCTCCAGTCACGGGTAGCATACAGACGCCTCTTCCCACGCCGGGAGGGGGCGTTTTTGGTTGGCATTGACCGGGTTTGCCGGGCGGCCTACCGTATCGACATTATCTCAGCCTGATCTTCAACGTGAGGGAGTGCCGATGCGTGTTACTGTCAAGAAATCGGGCGACAGCGCTTCTGTTCGCATTCCGGCAGCCGTCATGGAAGCGGCAAACCTCAAGCCGGATTCCGTCGTCGAAGTATCCGAAGAAAACGGCCGTATCGTTATCCAGGCTGTTACCGAACTGGACACAACGCTAGACCACCTTGTTGCCGGTATGAACGCCAACAATCTGCATGACGAGGCCGACTTTGGTGCGCCGGTCGGCAGAGAAGCGTTGTGAACGCTCAGTCCAACGTTCCCGATGCCGGCGACATCCTCTGGCTTGATTTCTCGCCTCAGTCCGGACACGAGCAAGCGGGGCGGCGGCCTGCAGTCGTCCTTAGTCCCGCAAGCTACAATCGTTTCGGACTGATGCTCTGCTGCCCGATGACGACGAAGGTGAAAGGGTATCCATTCGAGGTCGTTCTGAAGGACGACAAAGGATGCGTCCTTGCAGATCAGGTAAAAAGCCTCGACTGGCGCTCACGCCGCGCCGAACGCAAGAGCCGTGTTTCAGCCTCTGAGCTTCAGGAAATCAGGACCAAAGCTTCGGCCCTGATTGGCAGACCTTAAGGTCTGTACGCCGGCTTCAGGCTGCGGCGACCTTGGCGAGGGCTTCTTCCTTGGCCCTGGCGCGATCGGCGTATTTCTGGGCGATCGCGGCGCAGGCCATCAGCTGGATCTGATGGAACAGCATGATCGGCAGGACGATGGCGCCGATCGAGGCCGACTGGCCGGAGAAGATGGCGTTGGCCATCGGTACGCCGCTTGCCAGCGATTTTTTCGAGCCGCAGAAGGTGATGGTGATCTCGTCTTCCTTTTTGAAGCCGAGCAGTCTGCTGCCGAACATGGTGATGCAGATGACGACGGTCAGAAGCAGCATGTCGATGACGACGACTGCCGCGATGTCGCTCACCGAAAATCGGCTCCAGATTCCTTCGATGACCGCTTCCGAGAAGGCGAGGTACACGACCATCAGGATCGAGCCGCGGTCGACGGGCGAGAGGATCTTCTTCTTGGAGCGGATCCAGTTGCCGATCCACGGCTGCAGGATCTGGCCGGCGATGAACGGTGCCAGAAGCTGAAGACCGATCTTCTGGATGGCATCGGTCGAAACGCCGGCGTCGCCAGTCGTCGACAGAAGCAGGCCGACCAGAAGCGGGGTCAGGAACATGCCGAGGATGTTGGAGCCGGATGCCGCGACGATCGCCGCCGGCACGTTGCCGCCCGCCATCGAGGTAAAGGCGATCGACGACTGCACGGTGGACGGCAGCACACAGAGGAAGAGGATGCCCATGTAAAGCGGTGCCGGCAGGATGTCTTCTGGAACGAACCCGATCATGAGCCCAAGGATCGGGAAGATCGCGAACGTCGTCAAAAGGATCGTCAGATGCAGGCGCCAGTGCAGGACGCCTGCGACCACCACATCCCGCGACAGGCGCGCGCCATGCAGAAAGAAGAGCAGGCCGATGGCGATGTCGGTCGCCACCCCGAACCATTCCGCCCATACGCCCTGGATCGGCAGGAAGGAGGCGAGGATGACGGTGCAGACGAGCATGACGGTGAAGCGATCCGGCAGGTAGCGGCGCATGGAAAATCCTTCGACGATTTCATTGTTTGTCGAGGCTGTCTTCGCTTATCATGAATTTGAATGCAAACACTAACAGCTATCGTGAAGTCGGATAACCATGCTCAACCTGCATCACCTGAACAGTTTTCTCGTGCTGGAGCAGACGGGAAGTTTTACCGATACGGCAGCGCGGCTGGGGCTCGGGCAGTCGACCGTTACCCAGCATATCCAGCGGTTGGAAAAGTCGCTCGGGCGTCAACTCGTTTCGCGGGATACGCACCACGTGCGGCTGACGACGGAAGGGGAGGCGCTGCTGGGCTATGCGCGCGGAATGCTGGATCTCAACAGCAAGGTGTCCTCGCTGTTCGGCGAAAGCCGGCTGCGTGGCAGATTGCGGCTCGGCGTTTCCGAGGATGTGGTTGCGAGCCGGCTGACGGGCATTCTCGAAGATTTTATTCGTTTGCATCCACTCGTCGATCTGGAGCTGACCGTGGCGCTGTCGGCCGTGCTCAATCAGATGCAGGACGCGGGCGATCTCGATCTGGTTCTCGCCAAACGGCATGTGGGGGAAACCCATGGGCGTCTGCTCTACCGCGAGCCGCTTGTGTGGCTGGCGCGGGATCCGGAGCGCATGATCGACCGGACCGATGCTCTGCCGCTGATCGCCTTCCCGTCGCCCTCGATCACGCGGCGGGTGGCGCAGGAGGCGCTGGATGGAGCCGGTATGTCCTGGCGGATCGTCTGCACCTGCGGCAGTCTCAGCGGTCTGACGGCTGCGGCGCGGGCGGGAATGGGCGTGCTCGTGCAGCCGCGCAGCATGGCGCCCGAAGGCCTCAAGAAGATCACCGGGGACCGTTTGCCAACGCTGCAGGATGTCGAGTTCGTGCTGATTTCCAGGCGCGGCGCAGATGCCGCGCTGGTCGAGGCCCTGTCCAGCCTTATTACGGCGCAGATTGCGCCGCAAAAGCAGGGCTGACGATCAGGCGGAAGCGCAGATCGACAGGAACTGGTCGACGTCTTCTTCCGTGGTCGCAAACGATGTGACCATGCGGATGAGCACTTCGTCTGCCTTGACCTTTTCCGGAATGTCGCGGGGTGCCGGCCAGTTGTAGAAGCGTGCGCCCTGTTCTTCGGCGGCCTTGGCGGAGGCTTTCGGCAGGACCGCGAACACTTCGTTCGATGTCGTCGGCCAGGCAAGCCTTGCGCTGTTGAGCGCGCCGAAGCCAGTGCGCAGGCGATCGGCCATGGTGTTGGCATGGCCGGCGAGACCCATCCACAGGTCGTCCTTCAGATAGGCGTCGAACTGGGCTGCGATAAAGCGCGATTTCGAAAACAGCTGTGCGCTGCGCTTGCGCAGGAATGCAAAATCCTTGGCGAGATCAGGATTGAAGAACACGATCGCCTCGGCGCACCAGCAGCCGTTCTTGGTGCCGCCGAAGGACAGCACGTCGACGCCGCGCTTCCAGGTCATCTCGGCGGGCGAGCAATCGAGCGCCACGAGTGCGTTGGCGAAGCGGGCGCCGTCCATATGCAGCGGCAGACCGTTGTCCTTGGCGATCTTTGCGATCGCGTCGATTTCATCGAGCGTATAGATCGTGCCGACTTCTGTTGCCTGCGTCATGGTGATGGCGGCGGCGCGGCCGTGGTGAATGGCGTCCTGCGGGTAGCGTGAAATACGCTCCACGAGGTTTCCCGGCAGCATCTTGCCGGCCGGGCCCTCGACCGCGACCATGCGCATGCCCGAGAAGAAGTCGGGTGCTCCGCATTCGTCCTCGATCACATGCGCTTCGGAATGACAAAAGGTGAGGCCACCGGGGCGGGCGACGCTGGCAAGCGCTAGCGAATTGGCTGCCGTGCCGGTCGCGACAAAGAAGACGGCGACGTCGCGTTCAAACATCTCGTTGAAGCGAGCCTCGATCGAGCGGTCGAGCTCGCTGTTGCCGTAGGCCGCGGCAAAGCGGGTGGATTCCTTCGACAAGCGTTCATTGATTGCGGGATGGGCGCCAGCCCAGTTGTCCGAGGCGAAGAACATGACGTTACCTTGCAAGCGATGTGGGATAAGATGCGGGGCTTTGAGCGAGGCGGACCATAAGCCTTTTGGACCGTTGATCAATCCGGAAACATGCCGAATGAGCGGTGTCTGCTCGTGCCGCGTAATCAAAGCCGAGTTTTGTCATTTGCGGCGCAAGATTGTTTCAAGCTGGCATCGCAACCAGTAATCAACTGTCGTTTAGCCTCAACTTTTTCGTGGGCCGGGGATTGAAGACAGGCGGCACATATGTCATAAAATTCGTGAATTAGGACAGAATTGTTGTCCTAATTTCTGAAGTGAAGGCGGTTTTTCGTTTCCGAGCGGTGACCGTCGACGTGTTCAAGGGTATGCTTCGTGCTCTCAAGGGCTTCCTGCTTCCGCAGCCTGCCGCCTGAAAGGACGAGGCATTTCTTCGGGTGAAATGAAGAATACGCCGTTTGCAAGCTCGATCGTGAGTGGCCAACAGGAGGAATAGCAATGACGAAGAATGTTCCTGAAGTGCACTGTCTGCCCGCCACCGCGACCGCGGCGGAAGCTGGCCCGGGCGTCGAACAGCGTCTGCCATTCATTGCCTCCGGTATTCCGGCAGCGCAGGGGCTTTACAACCCGCGCAACGAGCACGATGCCTGCGGCGTCGGCTTCATCGCCCATATGAAGGGCCAGAAGTCGCACCAGATCATCAAGGACGGCTTGTTCATTCTGGAAAACCTCACCCATCGCGGCGCCGTCGGCGCTGATCCGCTGATGGGCGATGGTGCCGGCATTCTGCTGCAGATCCCCGACAAGTTCTTCCGCGAGGAAATGGCAAAGCAGGGCATCACCCTGCCCAAGGCTGGCGAGTATGCCGTCGGTCACTTCTTCCTGCCGCGTGACCCGGATCAGATCGAGCACTTCAAGAAGGTCATCGTCGATGTGACGGCCGAAGAGGGCCAGCAGTTCATCGGCTTCCGCGAAGTGCCCGTCGACAACTCCTCGCTGTCCAAGGCGCCGGATATTGCCGGTACCGAGCCCTATCACCTCCAGGTGTTCATTGGCGCCGGCCGCGATGCCGCGACCAATCAGGATTTCGAGCGCAAGCTCTTCCTCATTCGCAAGGTCATCTCCAACCGTATCTACGATCAGTTCGGCGGTCAGGAAACCGGCTTCTATCCGGTATCGCTGTCATCGACGACGATCGTCTACAAGGGCATGTTCCTCGCCTATCAGGTCGGCGCCTATTACAAGGATCTGGCCGACCCGCGGTTTGAAAGTGCTGTCGCCCTCGTGCACCAGCGGTTCTCGACCAACACGTTTCCGTCCTGGAAGCTCGCGCATCCATACCGCATGGTTGCCCATAACGGCGAAATCAACACGCTGCGCTCCAATGTCAACTGGATGGCGGCGCGTCAGGCGTCGGTGTCATCGCCGCTGTTCGGCGACGACATTTCCAAGCTCTGGCCGATCTCCTACGAGGGCCAGTCGGATACGGCCTGCTTCGACAACGCGCTCGAATTCCTGCTGCGCGGCGGCTATTCGCTGGCGCATGCGATGATGATGCTGATCCCCGAAGCATGGGCCGGCAACCAGTCGATGTCGAAGGAGCGCAAGGCTTTCTACGAATACCATGCGGCTCTGATGGAGCCATGGGATGGTCCGGCTGCCGTGTGCTTTACCGATGGCCGCCAGATCGGCGCGACGCTCGACCGCAACGGTCTGCGTCCGGCCCGTTACCTCGTCACCGACGACGATCGCATCATTCTTGCATCCGAAGCCGGCACGCTGCCGGTTCCGGAAGAAAGCATCATCAAGAAGTGGCGTCTGCAGCCGGGCAAGATGCTGCTGATCGACATGGAAAAGGGTCAGATCATCTCCGACGAGGAGTTGAAGACCACGCTTGCAACCCGTCATCCTTACGAAAAGTGGCTGGATCGCACGCAGCTGATCCTCGAGGACCTGAAGCCGGTCGAACCGCGGGCGCTGCGTCGCGACGTGTCGCTGCTCGATCGCCAGCAAGCGTTCGGCTACACATCCGAAGACACCAAGATCCTGATGTCGCCGATGGCGACGACCGGTCAGGAAGCGGTTGGTTCGATGGGCACCGACACGCCGATTTCGGCGATGTCGCAAAAGTCGAAGCTGCTCTACACCTATTTCAAGCAGAATTTCGCGCAGGTGACGAATCCGCCGATCGATCCGATCCGCGAAGAGCTCGTCATGAGCCTCGTCTCCTTCATCGGGCCGAGGCCGAACATTCTCGACCATGAAGGTGCCGCCAACGCCAAGCGTCTGGAAGTGCGCCAGCCGATCCTCACCAACGGCGATCTGGAAAAAATCCGCTCGATCGGTCACACGGAAGACCGTTTCGACACCAAGACGCTCGATTTCACCTACGATATCGAGCGCGGCGCCGAAGGCATGCCGGAAATGCTCGATCGCCTCTGCGAGCGTGCGGAAGCGGCGGTCAAGGGCGGCTATAACATCATCGTTCTCTCCGACCGCCAGATCGGTCCGGACCGGATTGCCATCCCGGCGCTTCTCGCGACTGCTGCCGTGCATCACCACCTGATCCGCAAGGGTCTTCGCACCTCGGTCGGTCTCGTCGTCGAATCGGGCGAGCCGCGCGAGATCCACCATTTCTGCCTTCTCGCCGGCTACGGCGCCGAAGCGATCAACCCCTATCTTGCCTTCGACACGCTGACCGACATGCATATGCGGGGCGAGTTTCCGAAGGAAGTGGACAGTTCCGAGATCGTCTCGCGCTATATCAAGGCGGTCGGCAAGGGCATTCTCAAGGTCATGTCCAAAATGGGCATCTCGACCTACCAGTCCTATTGCGGCGGCCAGATCTTCGACGCCGTCGGTCTGAACACCGAGCTGGTCAACCAGTATTTCTTCGGCACTGCGACGTCGATCGAAGGCATTGGCCTCGATCACATCGCCGAGGAAACCGTCACCCGCCACCGTGCAGCCTTCGGCAAGGATCCGGTTCTCGCCTCCTCGCTCGACATCGGCGGCGAATATGCCTACCGCATGCGTGGTGAAAGCCATGCCTGGACGCCCGATGTGGTCGCCACCTTGCAGCATGCCGTGCGCGGCAACAGCCAGGATCGCTACCGCGAGTTTGCCGAAATGGTGAACGAGAGCGCGGTGCGGATGAACACCATTCGCGGCCTGTTCAAGATCAAGTCGGCGGAAAGGTCGGGCCGCAAGCCTGTGTCGCTCGACGAGGTCGAACCGGCAGTCGATATCGTCAAGCGCTTCTCGACCGGCGCCATGTCGTTCGGCTCGATCTCCCGTGAGGCGCATACGACGCTTGCAATCGCCATGAACCGCATCGGCGGCAAGTCGAACACCGGTGAAGGCGGCGAGGAAAGCGATCGCTATCTGCCGCTGGCCGACGGTTCGATGAACCCCGAACGCTCGGCGATCAAGCAGATCGCATCCGGCCGGTTTGGCGTGACGACCGAGTATCTGGTCAATGCCGACATGCTGCAGATCAAGGTGGCGCAGGGCGCAAAGCCCGGCGAGGGCGGTCAGCTGCCCGGCCACAAGGTGGATGCGACCGTGGCCAAGACCCGTCACTCGACGCCGGGTGTCGGCCTCATCTCGCCGCCGCCGCATCACGACATCTATTCGATCGAAGATCTGGCGCAGCTGATCTACGACCTGAAGAACGTCAACCCGACCTCCGACATCTCCGTCAAGCTGGTCTCGGAAGTGGGCGTCGGCACGGTTGCGGCAGGCGTTGCCAAGGCCCGCGCCGACCATATCACGGTTGCAGGCTTCGACGGTGGCACGGGCGCTTCGCCGCTGACATCGCTGAAGCATGCAGGTTCGCCTTGGGAAATCGGCCTTGCCGAGACCCAGCAGACGCTGGTGCTGAACGGTCTGCGGTCGCGGATCGCGCTGCAGGTCGATGGTGGCCTGAAGACCGGCCGCGACGTCATCATCGGTGCCCTTCTCGGAGCAGACGAGTTCGGCTTTGCGACGGCGCCTGTCATTGCCGCCGGCTGCATCATGATGCGCAAGTGCCATCTCAACACCTGCCCCGTTGGTGTCGCGACGCAGGATCCGGTCCTGCGCAAGCGCTTCAAGGGCACGCCGGAACACGTCATCAACTACTTCTTCTTCGTGGCTGAGGAAGTGCGCGAGATCCTCGCATCGCTGGGCTTCACCAAGTTCGACGAGATCATCGGCCTTTCCGAACTGCTCGAGAAGGACGACATGCTGGCGCATTGGAAGTCGCAGGGTCTCGACTTCACAAAACTGTTCCACAAGGTTGAGGCTCCGAAGTCTGCGACCTACTGGACCGAGCGGCAAAAGCATCCGATCGACGATATTCTCGACCGCAAGCTGATCGAGAAGTCGCAGGCAGCCCTTGAAAGCAAGGAGCCTGTCGTCTTCGAAGTGCCGATCAAGAACGTCGACCGGTCCGTCGGCGCCATGCTGTCGGGTGCGCTGGTCAAGCGCTGGGGCCAGAAGGGTCTTAAGGACGATACGATCCATGTGACGCTGCGCGGCACGGCCGGTCAGTCGTTCGCGGCCTTCCTCGCACGCGGCATCACGTTCGATCTGATCGGTGACGGCAACGACTATGTCGGCAAGGGTCTGTCGGGTGGGCGCATCATCGTGCGGCCTCCGGAAAACTCCAGCATCGTCGCTGAGAACTCGATCATCGTCGGAAACACCGTGCTTTACGGCGCAACGACCGGCGAGTGCTACTTCCGCGGCGTTGCCGGCGAGCGTTTCTCGGTGCGCAACTCGGGCGCCATCGCGGTGGTCGAGGGCGTGGGCGACCACGGCTGCGAATACATGACCGGCGGCATCGTCGTCGTGCTCGGCGAAACCGGCCGCAACTTCGCAGCCGGCATGTCGGGCGGCGTGGCTTACGTGCTGGATGAGACGGGCGATTTCGCCAAGCGCTGCAACATGGCGATGGTGGAACTGGAGCCGGTTCCGGAAGAAGACGACATGCTGGAAAAGCTGCACCACCACGGCGGCGACATCATGCACAAGGGACGCGTGGACGTTTCCGAAGACATGACGCGTCACGACGAGGAACGGCTCTACCAGCTGATTTCCAACCACATGCATTATACCGGCTCGACCCGCGCCAAGGACATTCTCGACCGCTGGAGCGAGTTCCGTCCAAAATTCCGCAAGGTCATGCCGGTCGAATATCGCCGTGCGCTGGTGGAGATGGAACGGATGCGGATGGGCGTGGCTGCGGAGTGAACCGAAAGGGACGCATCGTTCATGCCGGAGTGGCCGTGGCAATCGCCGCGGCCGTTCCAACGGTCGCCGCACTGGTCAATGGTGCGCTAGTTTTGGAATTTGTGGTGCTGGGGGCGGTGATCGGTTTCGCCTACTGGTACTGGGGGCCGCAATGGCCGCCTCTGTGAACTGAGGGGAAGACTATGGGCAAAGTTACGGGATTCATGGAAATCGACCGGCAGGTTGGCAAGTACCAGCCGGCGTCCGATCGTATCCGCCATTTCCGCGAATTCACCATTCCGATGTCGGATGCGGAAGTGACGAAACAGGCGGCCCGCTGCATGGACTGTGGCATTCCCTATTGCCACGGCCCGACCGGCTGCCCTGTTCATAACCAGATTCCCGACTGGAACGACCTCGTCTACAACAACAAGTGGGAGGAGGCGATCCGCAACCTTCATTCCACCAACAACTTCCCGGAATTCACCGGTCGCGTTTGTCCCGCGCCGTGCGAGGAAGCCTGTACGCTCAACCTCGAAGATGCGCCGGTCGCGATCAAGACCGTCGAGCAGGCGATTGCCGACAAGGCCTATGAGCTCGGCTATATCGTGCCGCAGCCGGCGACGGTGAAGAGTGGCCGCAAGGTTGCCGTGATCGGTTCCGGTCCGGCCGGCATGGCGGCGGCCCAGCAGCTTTCGCGCGCCGGTCACGACGTGCATCTGTTCGAGCGGGAATCGAAGGCCGGCGGTCTGCTGCGCTACGGCATTCCTGATTTCAAGATGGAGAAGAACTTCATCGACCGTCGCGTCGAGCAGATGACCGGCGAAGGCGTGACCTTCCATTACGGCGTCAATATCGGCGTCGACAAGAAGGTGGAGGAACTGACCGCGGAATTCGACGCCGTGCTTTATTGCGGCGGTTCGGAAACTCCGCGTCCGGCCGGCATTCCCGGCACGGAACTGCACGGCGTCTATGATGCGATGCCGTATCTGGTGCAGCAGAACCGCCGCATCGGCCGCGAAAATATCGACAGCGTCGCCTGGGCCGCCGAGCCGATCCTTGCCGGTGGCAAGCATATCGTCGTCGTCGGCGGTGGCGATACCGCTTCCGACTGCGTCGGGACCGCGTTCCGCCAGGGCGCCGTCAAGGTGACCCAGCTCGACATCCGCCCGCAGCCGCCGGAAAAGGAAGACAAGCTCGCGGTGTGGCCATTCTGGGCCACCAAGATGCGCACGTCGTCCAGCCAGGCCGAAGGCGCGATCCGCGAGTTCCAGGTGGCAACGCTGGAATTCGTCGGCGAAGACGGCCAGCTGACCGGCGTTCGCTGCTGCGAAGTGGATGATCGCCGCCAGCCGATCGCGGGCACCGACTTCATCATCAAGGCCGATCTCGCCTTCATCGCCATCGGCTTCTCGGGCCCTGCAACGGATAGCGTGCTGTCCGAACTCGATGGCAAGCTGGCGCTCAATGTCGACCGCCGCGGCTCCACCAACGTCATTGCCAACGAGCGCGACTACAAGACCTCGGTCGACAAGCTGTGGACCGCCGGCGACGTTCGCCGCGGCCAGTCGTTGGTGGTGTGGGCGATCCGCGAAGGCCGTCAGGCAGCAAGAGCCATCGACGAAGCGCTGATGGGATCGAGCGTCCTGCCGCGCTAACTGATATGTCAAAATGAACGGCCTCTCTCCGTTTCGCGGGGAGGGGACGTTTTTGTTTCGGCAGAATCAGGTCATGCTTGCCCATGACCATCCCGCAATCGATCTTGGCCTGCTCGATACGCTGTGCATCGCCCGGATCAGTAATTTCACGATCCGATTCCTGCGCGCAGACGGTCATCACAAGGATCGACCCGAATTGCTGCTTGGGTGACACTTGCGTTCCACGATAAGCGTCTGGTTTAACGATCGTATCACTCGCTGCTGGAGAGAAACGCGTCGATCATCTTGACGGTGGCATCCGGCTGTTCTTCCATCAGCCAGTGGCCGGCATCGGCGATTACGCCTTCGCTGACCTGCGTGGCTGCCGTGCGCATCACCGCCGCCATGCCCGGCCCGAAGGACTTTTCACCGCCAACGGCCAGAATGGGCATTTCCAGTTTTGCGCCTGTGGCTGCCCAGGCGCGGTTGTCGATCGCATCCTGGTCGAAGGCCGCGAACTGGGCGAAGCCGGAATGCATGGCGCCTGGCAAGGCATAGAGGGCGGCATAGTGTTTGCGGGATGCTTCGTCGAACCGCTTTGGGTCGGCGGAAAATTCGTTCCAGAACCGGTCCAGATAGATCCGCTCGCGCCCGGCGACGAGACGCTCCATGTCCGGCCCCCCGAAGCGGAAATGCCAGAGAAGCGGGTTTTTCAGGATCTCGTCCCATGGGCCGATGCCGGGAACGGGCGCATCGAGCAGCGCGAAGCGGGTCACGCGGGCGGGTTGCTGCGTCGCGAAGGCGAAGCCCACCATGTTGCCGATATCGTGCGTAACCAGCGCGAAACGATCGATGTGCAGTCCGTCGAGAATGGTCGCCAAGTCGCGGGCCTGGCTCGCCTTGTCGAAGCCGCCTTCGGGGTGTGATGACAGACCCATGCCGCGAAGATCGGGAACGATGACCAGATGATCCATCTCGAGCTTTGCAGCCAGCGGCGCCCACATGTCGCCGGTTTCGCCGTAGCCATGTAGCAGAACGACGGCAGGTCCCCTGCCGCCAATCCGGAGATGGATGTCTACGTTGCCGACATGGACAGTTTGGGTCCTGAAGGTGGATGGAAACGGCGGAACCTCTGCAAGGACCGGCGTCGCAAGCAGGATCGTGGATACGATAACGCGAAAAAGCAGGTTCATGCGGGCACTCCGATAAAAGAGATCAGCTAGGCCATGCACGTCTGAACTGGGAATTTATGACTATGTAGCACGTTTTTTCACGAAGCTACAGGCGAGAGCTCGCGCTCGTGTCAAAGACCTACTGGGTCGTGAGCCGGTAGTCGTCGATCCGACCGGCCGGGGCGGGCTCGAGTTCGCCGCGTTTGACCAGTTTGTCGCGCGGCGTTTCCGTCAGACGGGCCGGTGGCGCATTGCCGCCCAGAAGCTCCTGGCCGCCGTCCAGCTCCGGGTCAACCAGGCTGATCGGCCGTACGGGCACTTCGGGGTTGGCAGGAGATTCGAGCGTCTGGAGCGGCGGGAGGGTGCTGCTGTCGAATTTGGCGAGATCGGGGCTTGCCATGTCGCCCAGATGCCGGCGCAGGACCTTGTCGACATAGAAGGCGAGCTTTTCCTTGCCGGGCTTGGTGAGCGTGATGCCGTCGGAATTGCGCAGGCGTACCTGCTGTCCGTTGACGTCCGAGCCAGTCAGGACGAACCTGCCGTCCTCGTCGACGAAGCCGTCCCAGATGTCGACGAATTCGCCGCCGACCTTCTCCACCTGTCCCCGATAAAGCGTGTTGAGCGTGACCGCGTCCGCCATCATCGATGGCGACTGGAACGCCGGCAGGCCGACCCAAAGCAGCGTCAGCTTGCGCTGCGCGATCATGCCTGCAAGCTCCGCGACACGGGTTTCATATTGTTTGAACCAGGCATCCGTGCGGAATTTCTCGCGGCCGCTGGCGGTGTCCATTTGCTGGCGGTCGTTGGCACCCAGCATGACGACCACGATCGCGGGTTTGGCCTCGTCGAGAATAGCCGGCAGTTGGCCAAGCCAGTCGTAATGGTCGTCGCGCACCAGGCCGGAGGATCCGTCGCTGCGGCTGATGATCGAAACCCCCGGGGAGGTCGCAAACGTCGCTTCCAGCTCACCCCCGATATTGCCGGCGAGAAAATCGCCGATAACGAGGATCTTTTTGGCGGTTTCCAGTTTGGCGACGGGTTCGGCCTGGGGCTGAGAGGGTATCGGCGCCGTCCTCGTGCGGGGAGCCGCAGCCTGCGGAGTGGCACGGCTTCTCTGCCGGCGTGGCGCCATCTCGATGATCGATCCATCCTGCCGGTCATATCGCCGGGTCGGACGTTCGTAGCGTTCATATCGCTCTGTGCGGGGCGCACCGAACAGCATGTTGAACAGGTTGCGCCGATCGCCGCCGTCCTGGGCAAACGAAACGGTTGATGGCAGCGACAGCACGAGGCTGGTCGCTACCATGAATACCGTCCGGACCAGGCGTCGGTTTGGCCTGTTGTGGCGCAAGAGCTTCATCGTTTTCATGCCTTTTGGCCGCACCGTTCACGATGCGGCGCATCGCATGCTAGCCTCAACGGATCGCCTTGAGAAGAGAATGCGACGGCTCGCCATCCGGCTGCATGCCAAGGCGCTTCTGAATGGCGGAGATCGCGGCCTTCGAGCCGGAGCCGAAATTGCCGTCCACTTCGCCTTCGTAATAGCCGAGTTCCTTCATGCGGCTCTGCAGCTCGAACTTCTCCTTGATGTCGAGCGTGCCGTTGGGGCGCGGCCAGGACTGCTGTACACCGCCGAAACCTGCGATCTCGTCGGCGAGAAGACCGACCGCGAGCGCGTAGCTGTCGGCTGCGTTGTAGCGCTTGATGGTGAAGAAGTTGGAGAGCATCAGGTAGGCTGGACCGTTCGCGCCGGCCATCAGCTTCAATGTCGCGCGGTCTGCTCCGCGCGGAAAACCCTTGCCGTTCGGACGCTGGAAGCCCAGCGCTGCCCACTGTGCCAGGGTCTTGCTCTGGCCTTCGTATTTTGCGGCGCCGGCGGGAAGCACGGATTCGTAGCCCCAGGTCTTGCCGGCAGTCCAGCCGTTCTTGGCCAGGAGGTTGGCGGAGGTCGCCAGCGCATCGGGAACCGAATGCCAGATGTCGCGCTTGCCGTTGCCATCAGCGTCGACCGCATAGAGCAGGTAGCTCGTCGGGATGAACTGGGTATGGCCCATCGCGCCTGCCCAGGAACCGGTCAGCTGCTTGGGGGATACGTCGCCAGCCTGGAGAATCTTCAAGGCGGCGATCAGCTGGTTGCGCGCGAACTTGCCGCGCTTCGGATCGCCCCAGCCGAGCGTCGCCAGTGCCTGCGGCACGTGGTGCAGACGTTCGGGATTTTCCAGAGCTGCGCCATAGTTGGATTCCATCGACCAAATGGCGAGGAGAATGTTTCTGTCGACACCGAAATGCCGCTCCACGGCGTTCAGCGTCGCGCCATGGCGGGCAGCCATTTCGCGGCCGATCTTGACCGTGTAGGGATTGACGCGGCTGTCGAGATAATCCCAGATTTTCGACTTGAATTCCGGCTGGTACTCGGCCTTGCGCAGGACTTCCTGATCGGGACCGCTGATGCCTGCAAAGGCGCGATCATAGGTCGAGCGACTGATTCCGCTTTTGGCAGCAGTCGAATAGAAATTTGCAACCCACGTCTTGAAACCGGCATCGGCGCGGGCATCTATCGCGCAGGTCGATATGGCAAGGCCGGCGACAAGCGAGAAGATCGTTGCGCGGAAGCGATTGGGGCTGATTTTTTTCATCGGCAGTCGGTCCATTTTTATTCTGGCCATCATGGCGAGATCGGGATGCGGCTCAACGATGTGATAACAGGATAGGGTCAACAAATTCTTTACCATGAAACGCGCGGCCGGGGCAGATCTTTGCTAAAAGGTAGCAAATGTTTATTACAGCCGACAAAAGACCCGAAACCGCACAGCGAAATGCATCAGGAGGCATGAGTGTCACAAGAACGGAAAATTCGTAAAGCAGTCTTCCCTGTTGCGGGCCTCGGCACCCGCTTCCTGCCGGCCACAAAGGCTGTGCCAAAAGAAATGCTGACGGTCGTCGACAAGCCGGTCATCCAGTATGTGGTCGATGAAGCGGCGGAAGCCGGCATCGAACATTTCGTATTCGTGACCGGCCGTGGCAAAGGTGTGATCGAAGACTATTTCGATATTCAGTTCGAACTCGAGCAGATGCTGCGCGAGCGGAACAAGAATGCCGAACTGACGCTGCTCTCGCATATCCTGCCAAAGGCCGGTACGGCGAGCTTCACCCGCCAGCAGGTTCCGCTCGGTCTCGGTCACGCCGTATGGTGTGCGCGCGACATCGTCGGCAACGAACCCTTCGCGGTCCTGTTGCCGGACATGATCATGTCGTCGGAAAAGAGCTGCCTCAAGGGCATGGTCGAACTCTACGATCAGACCGGCGGCAACGTTCTCGCGGTCGAGGAATGCGATCCGGATCAGGCCCACAAGTACGGTATCGTCGGCAAGGGTGAGACCGTCGGCGACGGTTTCAAGATCACCGAGATGGTCGAAAAGCCTGCCAAGGGCACAGCTCCTTCGAACTTCTTCATCAACGGCCGCTACATCCTGCAGCCGGAAATCTTCAAGATCCTGGAAACCCAGGAACGTGGCGCCGGCAACGAGATCCAGTTGACCGACGGCATGCTGGCGCTGGCCAAGAGCCAGGAATTTGCCGGCTACCACTTCAAGGGCGAGACCTACGACTGCGGCGCCAAGGACGGCTTCATCATGGCCAATATCGCCTTTGCCCTGCAGCGCCCGGACATTCGCCCGGCGATCGAAGAGCCGCTGAAGGCGCTCGTCTCGAAGCTGATGTAAGCCTATCCTTTACTGCAAAAGAAAACGCCCCCGCGAGATGATCGCGGGGGCGTTTCTCGTTTCAGGGATCGATGCCTTCGATCAGGCGGCCCTGTGGCCCTTGAGGCCGTAATAGGCGATGTAGAGGTAGCAGATCGCCGGCATCAGGAAGGCGAGGTGGATGCCGACCGTATCGGCCAGCATGCCCTGCACGACCGGCAGGATGGCACCGCCGACGATCGCCAGGCAGAGGATGCCCGATCCCTGGCTGGTGTGGCGACCAAGACCCTTGAGTGCCAGGCTGAAGATGGTCGGGAACATGATCGAGTTGAACAGGCCAATGGCGAGCACCGACCACATCGCCAGCGAGCCGCCGGCAAACACCGTGAGCAGGATGAGCAGGATCGCAACACCGGCATTGAACGCCAGCGCCTTGCCGTCGTCGACGAAGCGCATGACATAGGCGCCGACGAAACGACCGATCATGGCGCCGCCCCAGAAATAGGCGACGTAATGGGCGGCTTCCGATTCCGGCATGCCGGCGATGCTTGGTTCTGCCAGGTAATTGACCAGGAACGAGCCGATCGACACTTCGGCGCCGACATAGACGAACAGGCCGATCGCGCCGAGAACGAGGTGACGGTAGGCCCACGCGGAGCTACGTTCGCCGCCTTCAGCGACCGTCGTGTCTTCCGTTTCGACATGCGGCAGCTTCAGGGCTGCAAAGACGGCGGCCAGCACGAGGAAGGCGATTGCCAGAAGCATGTAAGGGAAGCGGACGGCATCAGCCTCTGCGAGGCGCAAGGCTTCGAGTTGTTCGCCGCTGGCGCTCTGGATGTCGCCGGTCGCGGCCGACAGGATGAGGAAGGCGCCGAAGAGCGGTGCGATCGTGGTTCCGAGCGAGTTGAAGGCCTGGGTCAGCGTCAGCCGGCTCGAGGCAGTTTCAGGGGCGCCCAGCTCCGTCACATAGGGATTGGCGGCAACCTGCAGAATGGTGACACCGCTTGCCAGCACGAACAGCGCACCGAGAAACAGCGCATAGACGCGGTAGCTGGCAGCCGGGATGAACAGCGCACAGCCGATCGCTGCAATCAGCAGGCCGACGACAATGCCCCATTTGTAGCTGATGCGCTTCACAAGCGCGCCGGCCGGCAGCGACACGATGAAATAGGCGCCGAAGAAGCACAGCTGGATCATCATCGACTGGGTGTAGTTGAGCTGGAAGACGTTCTTCAGGTGTGGGATCAGAATGTCGTTCAGGCAGGTGATAAAGCCCCACATGAAAAACAGGGAAGTCAGGGCAACGAGAGCGAAGCGGTAATTGTTACCTGCCGTCGAACTCGTTGCTGTGCGCGGTGTGGTCGCGCTGTCTGTTGGAATTCCAGCCACGTTGAGCCTCTAATCTATCAGGATGTATCGATGGAGTGCATTAATGCTGCACTGCGACAATTCGTCGTGAGCGCTTATATGTTGCGGACAGTCCTGAGGGGAAGTGGGCGGAAGCCCGGGCGCAAGCTTTGTACAACGTGCATGGACGGCGTGATCGGCTGGAGAAGCCATGCGCTGGAGGAGTAGCTGGAGCAACGATTGCTGCAGTGCGGAAATTATTGTTCGCCGAAAGGTATGTTGGAGACAGAACCCATTCCGATCCCGGGCCGTTTAGGGCGACTTCGTACTTTATGCCTATTGTGAAGGCACACATGTCGAAGCATTGGCGCCGAGTGGCGGCAGTACCGGGATAGATATCACGGAAACGTGATTGCCTGATGGGCGCTATCGCTTCAGAGTCAGGCCCATGCCCGCGCGGACGATGTTCTGTTCGGTGCCGCCCGTGGTTTTCTCGTATTCAACGTCGCTCGTGAGATCGAGATAGCGGTTGATCGCCCATGTTATCCCCGCGCCGGCAAGCCAGGTGACCTCGTCTTCGCTACCGGAATCAAAGTTGCGGAACACGGTGCTGCCGCTCAGGCGTGCCACGACGCTGTCGCGCATCTCGTGCGCAAGCGCTGCGGTGAGTTCATACTCCACCCATCCGCCTTCGCCGGGCGTTGTGGAATCCTGGACTGTCGTGCGCAGACCGAGATTGACGTCGGTGCCGCGCTGAGGTGACCAGGTCGCATCGCCATCAAAGCTGATGCCACCGACATTCTTGAGGCGGTTATCCTCGTAGTCGACGACCTCATAGCCCGTTCCCAACTCGCCGCGCAGTTTCTCGCCGAAATCGAACTCGACGCCGGTGCGCGCGGCATAGGTCTGCGATGAGCGCTGATAGCCAGAAGCATCGCGCTTGCGATCGTAGAATGTGTGGCCCGATGCGATTTCCCCAAACGGGATGAGGGCAGGCGAAAGTTCATAGCCGAGGCGCAGTCGTCCATCGATGCCGCTGCGATTGCGGTCTTTCATGTTGAGCGTGCCGCCGTCCGCAAGCTTTGCCTCGGTATAGACATATCGAGAGCCGTTGACGGCGGCGAGTGCTCTGATCTTGCCGATGTCGCGACCGATTGAGGCCCCGGTCTGGAACAGATGCACGCCGGACTGGACGTCGGCGCCACCGACGGCGTTCGGGTCGTCATTGTCCTCACGGGTAAAGCTGTAGCCGCTGGTCAGATGCGCAATGGTATCGTCTGCAAGATCGAGACGCAGATCCGCGCTGATCTTGCCCTCCGGATCCTCGCCTTCCTTGCTCTTGGTGAAATTGTGCTCGATCGTGGTTTCGCCGGTAACTGTCAGCGCATGCCGTGACCAGTCGGAGGTCAGCGTTCCGCGAATCCCGGTTGCCGCGTAGTTGCGCGTTTCCTTCGATCCGTTCTCGCGGGTGATTTCTGTGTTGATGCTCTGATTGATGGACGGGCGCAGCATGAACGTGCCGAGCCGGATGCCGGTCGGATCCACCTCTTGACGCGGAGCCTCCTGCGGATCGATTGCCTCGGGACCATCATCGAGCGGCTCGAGATCGGACGGACCGATCGGCTGGTTGAGGTCGACTTCCTGCTCCTGAACACGCGCGGCCGCACTCTGTTGCGCCGTCGTATCGGCGGCCCGTTCGTCTCCGGCAACGGCGACTATGCCGGGAATCGTCCCGCCGACCGGTGCAGTCGGGGTATTGCGGGTAATCGTCGATGTTCCGGCTGTTCCGACCTGGCTGCTGGGAATGGCTGGAAGCGCGCTGCCACTGTCTGGAAAAAGGCTCTGCGAAACGGCAGCCGACGGGAGGATCAGTGCCGAGCCGGCCAGCAGCAGTCCATACGCACGGCCGCGCAACGAAAGCGTCGTGGCTTTTGTCCTGCTGATAATCATCGGACTGCCCGGAAATCGGAAATGCTGATCCAAAGGCAAAGTCCAGCGTCGCTCCGCATCCACAGGTCCGTCCTGGCTAAGTGTATGCTTTGAAACACGAATGTCACCTTGTCGGATTTATCGCGAAGTATGCCTCGAAAGGGTTAGTTTATGGTTAACAGTTGGTGAAACCGGCCGCGTGGGGCTGCGCGACTGCCCTTCACGCTATCCGTCCACTCGCCAGGAGATGCCACTACATTTGCATGAACATTCACAACGCGCATGAATGGTCGCAGGGCACAAACGCCGGTTGCCCAGGCAAGTGAATTCGCGCGTTTACGGTGATTTAACCAAGTGAAACGTGACATTTACACACATTGGATTTGTTGAAGCGCATTAAGAAAATGTATCTACAGTTCAAGTATAGAAACTTGATATCGGAGCAATTCCGTTCCGAGGGGCGAGTCAGGGAAGAGTTATATGTCAATTCTTGCACGCATGATGAAGGATGAGTCGGGCGCGACTGCCATCGAATATGGCCTCATTGCCGCACTTATTTCCGTTGCTTTGATTGCCGGCGCAACAACGCTCGGCGGCGCTTTGAATAACCAGTTCAGCAACATAGCAGGAAAGCTCACCTGCGACGGAAGTGCCACCACTTGCTGATTGCAGTCTGCGAAATGCCGTAGAAGGAGCCGTCTCGACATTCGAGGGGGCTCCGTTCGTCATCAGGCTGCAGTGTGCTGGGGGCCGTTGGACGTATTTATTCCGCGAATATCTTGGAACGCTGAGCGCGTCAGTGATGTACGCAAACAGCTGTGCGATTTCCCGTTGCCCGGTTCTTTCCTTGCTCAGCGACACTCTAGCCAGCGACCGGTTTCGAAGATCGACGCATTGTTTTCTCGAAGTCCGCAATACTTGCTCAGCGGCTAATGCGATGGACTTGACCAGGAAAAAGCGCTAAGCCTGCGACATGATAAAGAGAGCGTTGCAGGCCGCAGAGGTCGATGTCATTGATTCCGCCCTGCGGACGATTGCCTTTGGAAAACAGGGCCTTGTAGCCCTTGATCATGCCCTTCAGAATGGCTTGGGCGGCCCGTTCCGCGCAGCGGCCGAGCTGATCGGCGGCATCAGCGGTCGTGTCATCGTGACCGGCATCGGCAAGAGCGGCCATATCGGCAAAAAGATTGCTGCAAGCTTTGCCTCGACAGGAACGCCGGCCTTCTTCGTGCATCCGGTCGAAGCAAACCACGGCGATCTCGGCATGATTGCGCCCGGCGATGTCGTGCTGGCGCTGTCCTGGAGCGGCGAGACCGCCGAGTTGCAGGGGATCGTATCGTTCACCCGTCGCTTTTCTATTCCTTTGATCGCACTCACGTCTGGTGAGGTCTCAGCGCTCGGCAGAGCGGCAGATGTCGTTCTGCTTCTGCCGAAGGAACAGGAAGCCTGTCCGCACGGGCTGGCTCCAACCACCTCCACGCTGATGCAGCTTGCGATGGGCGACGCGCTCGCTGTGGCGCTTCTGGAAGCGCGCGGTTTTTCGGCAACCGATTTCCGCGTCTATCATCCTGGCGGCAAGCTCGGCGCCATGCTGTCGCATGTCAGCGACCTCATGCATGTCGGCGACAGCATTCCGTTGGTGCGCCAGGGCGTGCTGATGCCGGAAGCGGTGCAGGAATTGTCGCGCAAGCGGTTCGGTTGCGTCGGTGTTACCGATGACGAAGGCCGGCTCGTCGGCGTCGTCACCGATGGCGACATTGCGCGCCATCTCGACGTCGACCTGACGAAGATGCCCGTGGACGAGGTCATGACCGTGCGCCCGAAGACTGTCGGCAAGGATACGCTGGCGACGGCGGCTCTCGCGCTGCTCAACCAGTACAGTATCGGCGCGCTTCTCGTCGTCGGCGAAGATCAGCGCCCGATCGGCATCGTCCATTTCCACGATCTGCTGCGCGTCGGCGTCGCCTGAAACCCATCTTAGTTTCAGGTGGGACGCAAGACTGTCGCCGTTGCTTCGACGCGAAGATCGCGGCCATTTGATTCGATGATCACCACCTGAGTGCCGGCTGGCAGGTCCGGCCCGATGATCGACCACCACGTATCATCAAGCCTGATCCGTCCGCGACCTTCCGCAATCGGCTCGTGCAGCGTTGCGGTGCGCCCGACGAGGCTTTCGCCGCGCCGGTTGAGGTTCGGCTGATCGCTGATGCCGCCGCGGCCCGAATAGAAGCGACGCCCAACCACCGCCAATCCGACCGCTAGCACGGCAAACAGCAGAAGCTGCACCTGCCAGGTCCAGATGCCGGTATCCCAGAGTGCCAGAGACAGCGCACCGATGATGATGGCAGCAAGCCCGATCCAGATCAGGAAGGCACCGGGAACGGCAAGTTCTGCTGCGAGCAGGACGAGGCCGAGGAGCCACCAGCTCCACGAGCCGAGGCTGCGTACCAAGTCGATGATCATTGCAGCCTCATTTGTCGGAGGAGGGCGTATAGGGCGGGATGACGGCGGTCACGCTCGGCGTGCTGCGGGTGGTGCGCGAAGGCTGGCCGGGTTGCGTGCGGGGCGCTGCCGGGGCAGGGCCGTCGCCATCTCCGAAGACTTCCTTGGCGATGGCGCCGATGCCGCCGAGCGAACCGATCAGCGACGAGGCTTCAAGCGGCATCAGCACGATCTTGGAATTGTTCGCCTTGCCGATCTCGACCAGCGCTTCGGTATATTTCTGCGCCACGAAGTAGTTGATCGCCTGAACGTTGCCGGAGGCGATTGCTTCGGAAACGACCTGCGTTGCGCGCGCTTCGGCTTCTGCCAGACGCTCGCGCGCCTCTGCATCGCGGAAGGCGGCTTCGCGTTCGCCTTCGGCCTGCAGCACGGCTGCCTGTTTCGCGCCCTCGGCCCGCAGGATCTGCGCGTTGCGTGAGCCTTCGGCCTCGAGGATCTGGGCGCGCTTCTCGCGCTCCGCCTTCATCTGGCGGCCCATCGATTGCACGAGGTCTGCCGGCGGCTGGATGTCCTTGATCTCGACGCGGGTGACCTTGATGCCCCAGGGATGAACCGCCTGGTCGACGACGCGCAGCAGCCGTTCGTTGATGACTTCGCGGTTGGACAACAGCTCGTCGAGGTCCATCGAACCCATGACCGAGCGAATATTGGTCATCGTGAGGTTCTGGATGGCGAGCTGGAGATTGGTGATCTGGTAGGCGGCCTGCGCGGCGTTGAGCACCTGATAGAAGGCGACGGCATCGGCCGAAACGCTGGCATTGTCCCGGGTGATGACTTCCTGGGTGGGAATGTCGAGCACCTGTTCCATGACGTTCATCCGCGCGCCGATGCGCTCGATGAACGGTGTCAGGATATTGAGGCCCGGCTCCAGCGTGCGCGTGTAGCGGCCGAACCGCTCGACGGTGTAGTTATAGCCCTGCGGCACGGTCTTCACGAGGGCAAAGAGCAGGAGTATCGCGAGGATTACGATACCGATGACAAAATAGTCGAAACCGTCCAGGCTCATGAAGAGTCCTCCTGCCCAATAAATTGCGTTCGTTTCATACCCGACAACCCTAGAGATGTGCGGAGGTGTTCACAAGCGCATGTTCTTGCACTAGAAACCGCCGGACACACGGGTCGCAGCCTACCCCGACAAAACAAGGACCAAAACCATGAAGACCATCGTCGTCTGTTCCGGCGGACTGGATTCCGTTTCGCTTGCCCACAAGATTGATGCCGAGCAGGATTTGATCGGGCTCGTCTCGTTCGATTACGGCCAGCGACACAGGAAGGAACTCGACTATGCCGCGGCCTGTGCGCTGCGGCTGGGCGTATCCCACCAGATCATCGATATGCGCTCGATCGGTGCCCAGCTGACGGGATCGGCGCTGACGGACGATCTGGACGTGCCTGACGGTCATTACGCTGAGGAAACGATGCGCGTCACCGTCGTGCCGAACCGCAATGCGATCATGCTCGCGGTCGCGTTCGGCGTGGCGGCAGCCCAGAGCGCGGATGCGGTGGCGATCGCCGTCCATGGCGGCGACCATTTCATCTATCCCGATTGCCGACCGGGCTTTATCGACGCATTCCAGACGATGCAGTATCATGCGCTCGATGGTTACGCCTCCGTGCGGCTGCTGGCACCCTATGTGAACGGATCGAAGGCCGATATCGTCACCGACGGCGCAAAACACGGGACACCGTTTGGCGACACCTGGTCCTGCTACAAGGGCGGCGAAACGCATTGCGGCCGCTGCGGCACCTGTGTCGAGCGTCGCGAAGCGTTTCATCTCGCTGGCGTCGCGGATCCGACCGAGTATGAGGATGCCGATTTCTGGAAGGCTGCAACGGACGGGTTTCGCGCCGACGAAGTGCGGTAAGCGCTATTCGGCGTAGATCATCTTCTTGGTCATGCCGCCGTCGAGCGTCAGGACCTGGCCGGTCATGAAGCCGGCACTCGACAGATAGAGAACGGCGTCGGCAATGTCCTTCGGGCGACCGACGCGGCCGACAGGGTGCTGTGCGTGATCCTCGTCGCTCAGCTTCGTCTCATTGGTGATCCAGCCCGGCGCGATGGCATTGACCCTGATGTTCGGGCCAAGGCTGATCGCAAGTGCATGGGTGAAGGCGACCAGTGCGCCCTTGGAGGCGGCATAGGCTTCGGTATCCGGTTCCGACATGAACGCCCGCGTCGATACCATGTTGACGATGGACCCACCTGTTGACATCAGCGGCACCGCAGCGCGGGTCATCAGGAAGGCGCCGGTCAGGTGGCTGTCGGTCACGCGGCGCCAGTCGGCCAGCGACAGCTGCTCAATCGGGCCATGGTTCGGGCTGGCGATGCCGGCATTTTTGACGAGCAGGTCGAGACTGTCCCAGCCGAGTAGCGCAAACGCCGCTTCGACCGAGGCTTCGTCGGAGACATCGCAGAGAACGGGCTGAACGCCCTTCGGAACATCAGCCGTTTCGCTGAAGTCGAACGAGGCGACCTCGAAACCGTGGTCGGCCAGATCAGTGCAGATCCCGCTTCCGATCAGGCCGGCACCGCCGGTAACGATGGCTCGCTTCATCGCGATCTCCCTAAAGCTCAGACCCAGCCCTGCAACTCGCGACGAACCACCGTCTCAAGCACGTTGATGCCGTCGACGCTGTCGTTGAGGCAGGGAATATGGACGAAATTCTCGCCGCCATGGTGCATGAAGATCTCGCCAGCCTCGCCGGCAATTTCCTCAAGCGTTTCCAGGCAGTCGGAGACGAAGCCGGGGTTCATGATGGCGACGCGCTTGATGCCTTCGGCGGCAAGCGTTTCCATCGTCTTGTCGGTATAGGGCTGCAGCCATTCCTCGGGCCCGAAGCGCGACTGGAAGGTCAGGCGCAACTGCTTCTCGGTATAGCCGAGCTCTTCGCGCAGCAACCGTGCGGTCTTGTAGCAGAAACAGTGATAGGGGTCGCCGGCCTTGAAGTAGGACTGCGGAATGCCGTGGAAAGAGGTGATCAGCAGCTGCGGTTCCCACTCGAGCGTCGACAGCGTCTGGCGAACGGAATTGGCCAGCGCCACGATATAGGCGGGGTCATCGTGATAGGTTGGCACCGTGCGCAAGGCCGGCTGCCAGCGCTGCTTCATCAGGTATTCGAACGCCTTGTCGTTGACGGTCGCCGTCGTTGCAGCCGCGTATTGCGGGTAAAGAGGAAACAGCAGGATCCGGTCGCAGCCCTGCGCCTTCAGCGCGTCCATGCGCTCGGCGATGGAGGGCTTTCCGTAGCGCATGCCCCAGTCGACCACGACGTTCGGCAGATCGGCCAGCCGCTCGGCCATTTTCTCGCCTTGGCTGCGGGTGTAGGTGCGCAGATAGCTCTCGTCGAGATCCTTGTTCCAGATCTCCTCATAGGCCTTGCCGACCTTCTGCGGGCGCTTGTTGAGGACGATGCCGTAGAGGATCGGATACCAGAACAGCCGCGACCATTCGATCACGCGCTTGTCGGACAGGAATTCGGCGAGATAACGCCGCATCGACCAGTAGTCCGTGCCGTCGGGCGTGCCGAGGTTGACGAGCAGGACGCCAACTTTGCCGAAGGTAACCTTCGGATGACCGGTGGGCAGTTTTGAGGGCACGATATTCATGCGGTCACTTCCGATCGGGTTCGACCGCAGGATGCGGCCGGAGGATTGTCTGGCTATATTTAGAAACAATCAACGGCCCGGGGAAGCCCCGAGCCGTCGCTTGCGTCAGGACAAATTGTCCCGCTTTCGTTTTTATCTGGCCGGCAGTTCCAGCTCCTTGCCGATCTGGATGACATCCGGGTTGCGAAGGCTATTGGCCTTGGAGATGTCCATCCACTTCTCGCCGTCGCCATAGGTGCTTTCGGCGATCTTCCACAGCGAGTCACCCTTGACCACAGTGTATTTGCTCGGGCCGGCAGGAGCCGGGGACGCCGTTGTAGCTGCCGGTGCCGGTGCGGCTGGTGCAGGTGCTGCCGGTTCCGTTGTCATGGGCACGGGAGCGGTTGGAGCGGCTGGTGCAGGAGCCGGTGCTGCTGGTGCGGGGGTCGCAGGTGCCGGGGTTGCCGGTGCCGCTGGCGCCGGTGTGGCCGGAGCAGGAGTAGCCGGAGTGGCCGGGGCGGGGGTAGCCGGGGCAGAGGGGGCAGGAGTGGCAGGAGCCTGGGCCGTCGTTGCCGGTGCAGCCGGTGCGGGAGTTGTAGCAGGCGCCGGAGCAGGAGTTGCGGCAGGCGCCGGAGCAGGCGTTGCAGCCGGTGCCGGTGCCGGTGCCGGTGCCGGGGCGGCAGCTGCCTTCGGTAACGGCTTGTAGTCTGCCGGTGTCAGGTCGGTGATGCGGCCATCGGTATAGGGCTTGTAGGGGCTGTTGGCCGAGATGTAGTCGGCAACGGCGTTTTCGAGGTTGGGTCCGAAGTCGTAGGCGTTGACGGCCGCGGTGTTGAAGATCTTGTAGCCGTCGCCGCCGGTGCGGACGTAGTTGTTGGTAACGACGCCGTATGTCTTGTTCGGGTCGATCGGAACGAAGGCCTCGCCTTCCTTGACCTGAACGTCGCTGATGCGGCTGCCGCTCGACTTCGACCGGTCGAAGGAGAACTTCATGCCTGCCACCTGCGGGAAGCGACCGGCGCCGTCGTCGATCTGGCTGACGCCGTTTTCAAGGGCGGTGACAACATCCGAGCCTTTCAGCTGGAAGGTGGCGATCGTGTTCTGGAACGGCAGCACGGTCAGGATTTCGCCCATCGTCACTTCGCCGGAATCGATCGAGGCACGCAGGCCGCCGCCGTTCTGGATGGAAAGCGTGATGCCCTGATCCTTGACGCGGTCAAGCTGCGCGTCGGCAAGCAGGTTGCCCATCGTGCATTCCTTGGCGCGGCAATTCAGGCGGTCGCCATCGATGACGCCTTCGGAAGAACCGACGACCTTTTTCTTGATCTCTTCGAGCGGGCCGCCGAGTTCCTTGACCTTGGCGACAAACGCCGCGTCCTGCGGAACGCTGGAATCGAGCAGCTTCGGTGCCCCCGCGGAAGACCTCACGACGCCGTTGTCATCGAAAACGACCGAGAGATCACCGAGATATTTGGAATAGGCGTAGGACGTCACGATCGGAATATCGACGCCAGCAGGGCTTTTGACGATGGTCGGGTAGGGGCCGGATGCCTTGGGATCGGTGCTGGACAGGTAGGTATGGCTGTGGCCGCCGACGATCACGTCGATGCCGGCAACGGCTGCCGCGATTTCCTTGTCCTTGACGTAGCCGACATGGGAGAGGAGCACGATCTTGTTGATGCCCTGCGACTGAAGGTCCGCTACGGCATTCTTCACATAGGTGATCTCGTCCTCGAAGGTGATGTCGGGACCAGGCGAAGAGGTTTCGCTCGTATCTTTCGCGAGAACGGAGACGATGGCAACACGCTGGCCGCCGAAATCCTTGATCACGTAACCCTTGTACTTGTCGGCCAGCGGTGTTCCAGCCTTGGCGATGGTATTGCCGGAAATGATCGGAAACTTCAGCGCGGTAATGAACTTCAGCAGTTCCTGCGGGCCGTCGTCGAACTCGTGGTTGCCGATCGCCATCGCATCGAAGCCGATGCCGTTCATGAATTCGGCAACGGGTGCGCTCTTGTAGGTGCTGTAAAACAGCGAACCCTGAAACTGGTCACCGGCGTCGAGAACGAGAACGTTCTTGCCCTGCAACTCGCTGCGGCGGGCGTCGATGGCCGACTTCATGCGCGCGATGCCACCGAAGCATTCGTTCTTTTCGGTCTCGGCCGGCGTGCAGGTGGAATCGTATTTGTTGATCGGCTCGATACGGGAATGCAGGTCGTTGATGTGGAGAATGTTGAGTTCGAAGTCGGCCATCGCGACGCCGCTCGAAAGGGCAATGACCGATGCGGTCACGATCCCCAATCCGATAGTTCTCATCATCATCTCTCTCCTTTTATGATTGCGCGCGTGTGGGCGTGCATGTTCCCGATTTTTGTATCACGCCATGGTGACGATCGTTGTGCAGCGCATGTTTTCACCAAGCAAAACTGGTTTCAAGGTAAATGTGACAAGGCCGGAGCTATTCGCCCTCGCGCACAACGCGAAAGGCCCCGCATCAAGCGAGGCCCTCCCTAACTCTGGAATGACTGTGAAGCTGGGCGATCAGCTGCGGCGGGCGAGCGAAAACTGCGCGCCGCTATCCTGCGTGCAGTTCAGCTGGCTCTGCGTGACCAACGAGCAGTTGACGCGCGACTGCGTCTTGCGCACCAGCGAGGTCATGTTGATCTCGACCAGCGTCGGCGAGAGCTTGTTATAGGTGCCGGAGGCGAGAAGCGCGTTGCTGTCGCTTGCACGGGTGTTGAACGTGCCCGCCTGGAAGGTGGAGACGATACCGTTCGGATCGACCCATGCACCCTCGACGCCCTGCGGCTGCACTGGTGCTGATACCATGCGTGGCGGCGGAGAAGAGACGCAGGCCGTGAGGCTGGCTGCCGCAATGAGCACGAGGCCCGTTTTGAAGTTCATGATCTGTCTCCCGCGATTCGGTCCGGCTTGTGGTCTGCAACCATGCCTTCTGGAGCCTATGTAAAGCAAGACTGCGGATTGGGAAGACTGGGGACAGGCAGGAGTTTTCGCTTTGTGAAGAACGGGCGCGGGTGTGGCTTTTATACGCTCCAGCCGGTTCTTCCCGTCATGGCCTGGAAGAGGCCGCAAGTTGCCGCCGCATTCGTCGTGACCGAGAATGGAATTGGGATCTGTCCCGGCGAACAGAGGCAAGAGTGCTGAGGCGCGATCGAGGCGGGGTTCCGCTCCGCGCAAGCGGGAGAGGGGGTGGGGCCCGCGGCTGACGCGAGCCCCCTCATTGATTCCTAGCGAACCAGGATGTTCTTGAACTGCCAGGCGTCCTTTTCGTCGATGTCTTCCGGGAACAGACCCGGGCGACCTTCGAGCGGGGTCCAGTCGGTGTAGTGGCCTTCGACCGGGCCGAGATACGGCATCTGCACTTCGAGGCAGCGCTTGTAATCCACCTCGTCGGCTTCGACGATGCCGGCCTTCGGGTTTTCGAGCGCCCAGACCATGCCAGCGAGAACCGCCGAAGTTACCTGCAAACCGGTTGCGTTTTGGTAAGGCGCGATGCGGCGGGTTTCTTCCAGCGACAGGCGCGAGCCGAACCAGTAGGCATTCTTCTCGTGACCGTAGAGCAGCACACCGAGTTCATCGACACCGTCTTCCAGTTCATGCTCGTCGAGCACGTGCAGGACGGGCTGCTGAGTGCCGCCATTGCCGAACATTTCGTGCAGCGACAGAACCGCGTCATTGGCCGGGTGGTAGGCATAGTGGCAGGTCGGACGGTAGATGACTTCGCCGTCTTTCTCGACGGTGAAATAGTCGGCGATCGAGATCGACTCGTTGTGCGTGACGAGGAAACCGTATTGCGGACCCGGCGTCGGGCACCAGGTGCGAACGCGGGTGTTGGCGCCCGGCTGTTCGAGGTAGATCGCGGCCTGGCAGCCCTTCTTGTGCTTCTTGGCGTTCTTCGGCATCCAGTTTTCGTGGGTGCCCCAACCGAGTTCGGCCGGCTGCAGACCTTCCGAGATGAAGCCTTCGACCGACCAGGTGTTCCAGAACACGTTGAGCGGCTTGGGGTTCTTGGTGCGCTGGGTGTCGCGCTCGGCAATGTGAACGCCCTTGACGCCCAGCTTCTTCATCAGCTTAGCCCAGCCTTCGCGGTCGTGTTGGTCCGGCTCATCGAATTTGAGGCCGGTGTCGTTGGCAAGGTTGACCAGCGCCTGCTTGACGAACCAGGAGACCATGCCCGGGTTTGCGCCGCAGGTGGAAACGGCCGTGGTGCCGCCCGGGTTCTTCTTCTTCTCATGGCGCACGGTCTCGCGCAGCGCATAGTTGGTGCGCTCGGAGTTCTTCATGCTCTTGTCGAAATAGAAGCCGAGCCAGGGTTCGACGACGGTGTCGATATAAAGGACGTCGAGCTTGCGGCACATCTTCATCAGGTCGAGCGAGCCGGTGTCGACCGACAGGTTGACGCAGAAGCCCTGGCCTTCGCCTTCGGTCAGAAGCGGCTTCAGCAGCTCCTTGTAGTTTTCCTTGGTGACATGGTCCTTGATGTGACGGATGCCGTGCTTCTTGAGGATCTCCATGTCGGAGGGCTCTTCGCGCGGGTCGATAACCACCATCCGGCTCTTGTCGAACTTGAAATGGCGTTCGATCAACGGCAGCGTGCCGCGGCCGATCGATCCGAAACCGATCATCACGATCGGACCGGTGATTTCGCCATATACCGGATAGGTCTCGTCTTTCATCGTATTCTCCCTATGGGTCGACTGCTCTTCCACCGCCGCAGCCTGCGTTTTGCAGGCGTAACGGACCCGTGTGACATGCATCTGATGCCCGGCCTAGATCACAAAATTTCGTCACAATAAAGGGGTCGCGTTTGAGGCGTACGCTGGAATAACGGTCCCGAGGTTGTTTTCGCCCGACCGGCGCGCCGGGCGCCCAAAATGTGGTTTCCGCTCGGTTGGTCCGTTTTGCGTGGATAATGCTAAATCTAGCACCTGTCCCTTGGAACCGTTTTCGCGCACCCTAAAATCTGCTGGGAACGACCAGGGGAATGTCATGTTGAAATTCGGTTTGCGTTTGTCGCCGAATAGGTCAGGGCGCGGGGGCATCGGGGCGATCGTGGTGCCGTCGAAGCTTAGCAGGATCCGTCGCGGCAATGTGTCGATGGGACGTGCTTTTCCGGCGTGGGGATTGTGGGTCGTGTTCTGGTTGGTGCTGGCGCTTGGGTGCACCATGGCGGTGGCTGTCGCCCGGTCGCCCGCCTGACATCACTCATCTGGTCCCTTGCAGGTGATCCACCAGAGCGCGCAGTTTTGGCGCCATGTTCCGCCTGCTCGGATAGTAGAGATAGAAGCCCGGAAACCACGGGCTGAATTCTTCGAGCACCGGCACCAGCTCGCCCGTGGCGATCGCCGGGCGGAAGCTCTCTTCCATGCCGAAGCTGATGCCCGCGCCGGCAATGGCCAGGCGAACCATCAGCGCCATGTCGGTCGTGGTGATCGTGTCAGAAACGGCGACCGAGAATTCCTTGCCGTCTTGCGAAAACTCCCAGCGATAGGGCGCCTGATGGACGGAGGCCCGCCACCCGATGCAACGGTGAACGCCAAGTTCGCGTGGGTGAGCCGGGGTGCCGTAGCCTTTGAGGTAGCCCGGCGAGGCGACGGCGATCTGGCGCTGGTTTCCGGAAACCGGCACGGCGATCATGTCCTGCGCGATGACTTCGCCGAGCCTCACGCCCGCATCATAGCCCTCCGCAACGATATCGAATTCTTCGTCGGTCACAGTGATATGCCATGTCACCTCCGGATGTTCCTCGGCGAAGGACGCGAGCACGGGGCCGGATAGAAAGCTCTCGGCAATCGAGGAGACCGCAAGGTTCAGGCGGCCGCGCGGACGTCCGTGCAGGTTTGCTGCCGCCTCGGTGGCGCCGCGCATCTCCGACAGCGCTGGCGCAACCTCGGAATAGAGCCGCTCGCCCGCCTCCGTCAGGGCAACGCTGCGGGTGGTGCGTGCAACGAGCGCGATGCCGAGCGTCTCTTCCAACCGGCGGATCGTCTGGCTGACGGCCGAGCGGGTGACGCCGAGGCGGTCGGCGGCGGCACGAAAGCTTTTTTCTTCTGCGACCAGCGTGAAGACCGCGAGCGCATTGTAATCCGTCAGCATTGGTTAGAATTCCTTGCCACTGTGGAAACAGCTGGGCGGCTTATCGCGACAATGGAGGAGGAATAGGGTCCTTGCAATCCGCAGGCAAGCGGAGAGCGAAGGAGCTAATCACATGGACAAGGTTGTTCTCATCACCGGCGCATCGAGCGGGATCGGTGCAGGTATCGCCCGCGAACTGGCAAAAGCCGGGGCGGCACTGATGCTGGGCGCCCGCCGCACCGACCGGCTGGAGGAGCTCGCCCGGGAACTCCGGGACTTGGGCGCCAAGGTCGCGATCCGCAGGCTTGACGTCACCGATCGCGCCGATGTCGCGGCATTTGCGCAGGCGGCGGTGGCGGAATTCGGCCGGGTCGACGTGATCGTCAACAATGCGGGCGTCATGCCGCTATCGCTGATGTCTTCGCTCAAGGTCGACGAGTGGGACCGGATGATCGACGTGAATATCAAGGGCGTGCTCTACGGCATAGCTGCCGTGCTGCCTCTGATGACGGCGCAGGGCTCAGGCCAGATCATCAATATCGCATCGGTCGGCGCTCTCAGTGTTTCACCCACGGCTGCGGTCTATTGCGCCACCAAATATGCGGTGCGGGCGATTTCCGACGGCTTGCGGCAGGAGCATGACAACCTGCGCGTCACCTGCATCCATCCGGGTGTGGTGGAAAGCGAGCTTGCCGATACCATCACCGATGCCGTGGCTGCCGAGGCCATGAAGACCTACCGCGCCATTGCCCTGAAGCCGGATGCGATCGGTCGCGCCGTGCGCTTCGCGATCGAGCAGCCCGACGATGTCGATGTGAACGAGATTGTCGTTCGCCCGACGCGGGCGCAGTGAAGGGTACGGCTGCCATGAACCGCCGCCATCTCCTCCTCGTTGCCGCCGCGTCTTTCGGCGCGGCGCTTCCTTCCCATGCAGAGGACATCATGGACAACAAGATCCAACCCGCGAGTCATCCCTACGTCGGAATGTGGGTAACGGCAGACGGACATATCCGCCACGAGCTGCAGCAAGATAACCGCTATGATGAAGCACGCGGCTCTCGCAAAAGCGCGTATCAGGGCCGGTATCTCGTCACCGGCGATCACATCGATTATTGGGACGATACCGGGTTCACCGCCGATGGCGACTTCATCGACGGCGTGCTGCATCATGCGGGGATGGTGCTCTACCGGGAACAGTAGGGGCTTCGCGTCAGACCAGTTCGGCCCGGATCAGGCCGCGCAGGGAATTGCCGACGAAGAGGCGTTTCCCGGCAAGGTCGGTCTGTTTCACAAGGCCAGACTTCGCGCGGCCCTCGCGGATCAGATCGCCGCGCAGGATCCCCGCAAGCAGACCGGATGAGATCGGCGGTGTCGTCAGCGTGCCGTCGGCCTGCTCCACGAAGAGATTGGTGCGCGTGCCTTCGCAGACCTCTGCGCGTTCGTTGAGCAGGATCACCTCGTCCACATCTTCAGAGAATTCGGCGCGGGCGGCGTCATAGACTTCGCGGCGCGATGTCTTGTGGCGATACATCGGATCATCCGAGGGCAGGCGCGTCTGCGCGATCCCGATCCGCCAGATCGCGTCCTTGACAACGGGCGCGAACGGCGTGGCGACGATCTCGACCTTGCCGCGGAACGTCATTTCCAGCCGCACGCGAAGCGGCGTCTCTCCTTCGACCGAGGCCTGGAGCTGTTTCATCAGGTCTGGCGGGGCCGGGCGAAAGCCCAGGGCATCGGCCGAACGGTTCAGCCGACGCAAATGCTGGTCGATCCGGGTAAAACCGGAACCCGGCTCCCAGCGCATGGTTTCGATCAGCGAAAGATCCACCGGTTTTGCACCGCGACCCTTGGCCTTCACAGACATCGCAACCCCTCCGACCTGCGTTTGACCGTCCGTTGATCAGACAGCCTTGTCCAAAGCTTCCAACTCGTCGATCAGACCTTCGATCATCGACAGGCCCTTCGACCAGAAGGACGGATCGGTGGCATCTAGGCCGAATGGCTTGAGCAATTCCGAATGATGCTTGGTGCCGCCTGCCTTCAGAAGGTCGAAATACTTGTCCTGGAAGCCGGGGGCGGCGTTCTGGTAGACCGCGTAGAGCGAGTTCACCAGGCAGTCGCCGAAGGCATAGGCATAGACGTAGAAAGGCGAATGGATGAAGTGGGGGATGTAGGTCCACCACGTCTCGTAGCCTTCCGAGATCCGGATTGCCGGGCCGAGGCTCTCGTTCTGGACGGACAGCCACAGTTCCCCGATCTGCTCCGACGTCAGTTCGCCCTGCTTGCGGGCCGTGTGGATCTTGCGCTCGAACTGGTAGAAGGCGATCTGGCGGACGACCGTGTTGATCATATCCTCCACCTTCTGGGCGAGCATCGCCTTGCGTTCGCGCTTGTCCTTGGTCTTCTCCAGGAGGGCGCGGAACGTCAGCATTTCGCCGAACACGGAGGCGGTTTCGGCAAGCGTCAGCGGTGTCTGGCACATCAGCGCGCCCTGGCCGCCGGCGAGAACCTGATGCACGCCATGGCCAAGTTCATGGGCGAGCGTCATCACGTCGCGCGGCTTGCCCATATAGTTGACGAGAACATAAGGGTGGGCAGACGGCACGACCGGATGCGCAAACGCGCCCGGTGCCTTGCCGGGTCTTGCCGGCGCGTCGATCCATTGCTCGTCGAAGAAGCGGCTGGCGATGGCGGCCATCTCAGGCGAGAAGGCGCCATAGGCGGATAGTACGGTGTCCTTTGCTTCCGGCCATGAAATCAGGCCTTTCGGCGTTTCCGGCAGCGGCGCATTGCGGTCCCAGTAGTTCAGCTGGTCGACGCCGAGCCATTTCGCCTTCATCGCGTAATAGCGGTGCGACAGGCGCGGATAGGCCTGCGTGACAGCTTCCGAGAGCGCGTCGACGACTTCGCGTTCGACACGGTTCGCCAGGTGACGGCTGTCGGCGATATCCTCAAAGCCGCGCCAGCGGTCGGAAATTTCCTTGTCCTTGGCGAGCGTGTTGGTGATCAGCGTGAAGACGCGCAGGTTCTCGCCAAAGGTTTTTGACAGTGCTACGGCCGCCTTGGCGCGGGTTTCCGGCTCGGGCTCTACCAGCATGTTGAGCGTGATTTCGAGCGGTTGTTTTTCGCCATCCACCTCGAAGCGAAGTTCCGACATGGTTTCGTCGAACAGGCGGTTGAAGGCTGCGGCCGACGTCATCGACTTCTCGAGAAAGAGCTGCTCCAGCTTGTCGTCCAGCTGGAAGGGCTTGTCCATTCTCAAGTCCACCAGCCAGGGGCGGAAATGGCCGGTTGCGGGATCGCGGTCCATCGCCGCATTGATGACCGCATCGTCGATCCGGTTCAGTTCGAGCGCGAAAAACAGGAGATGCGAGGAGAGATCCGTCAGCTTTGTCTGGATGTCGCCGTAGAACTTGCCGTTTGCCGGGTTGGACGTGTCCGAAAAATAGGTGAGGCCGGCGAACGAGCCGATCTTGCCGAGGAGGTCGTCGAGCGCGTCATATTCCGACAAGGCCTCGCCAAGTCCGCCGGCACCGGTCTTTGCGGCAGCGTCTGCAAGCTTGCCTTTCCACTTTTCCTCGAAAGCCAGCGACAGCGTGCGCGCTTTCTCCAGATCGGCCACAAATTCCGGGGCATCCTTGGCAGCGTAGAGATCGGACAATTTCCAGACTGGCAGGACACCGAGCGCGGGGTCGGCGGGCGAAGCAGCGGGGGACGCGCCGGAAAAAGCAGGAGAGGCGGTCATGGTGTGCCAGTTACGGAAATTTCTCACGGTTTTCTCCTGTCGACGGCGATCCTGTGCCAGAACCGACTGTTTTCCCCCTCGGCCGTTAAAATGCAAGCTTTTCTCAAAAGGGGATGTTCAAGCCTCTCTGACACAACTTGCAGCATAAGAGCCCATCAAGGGTGCACGATGAACGTTGCAGGAGCCGAGCATGATTGCCCATGTCCTAGTCGTAGATGACGATCCGATCCAGCGCCGCCTCTTGAAGAATGCCGTCGAACGGTTCGGACATGTCGCCCATCTCGCCGAGAACGGCCTCGTTGCTCTCGACTTTCTTCAGAACCTCAGCGGACCGGTCAATGTCATCGTGCTTGACCTGATGATGCCGGAAATGGACGGGCTGAGCTTTCTTTCAACCATCCGCAGCATGGGCATCGATACGCCCGTCATCGTGCAGACCGGCCAGGGCGGCATCGAAACGGTGGTGGAAGCCATGCGCGCCGGTGCCTTCGATTTCGTCGTCAAACCGGTGTCACCGGAGCGGATCGGTGCGTCGATCGGCAATGCCTTGAAGGTTGGCCAGAAGGAAACCAAGTCGCGCACCGGTCGACGTCGCGCCGGCATCGTCGGTTTCAACGATATCGTTTCGGCAAGCCCGGACATGCTGCGCGTCATCGATCTGGCCCAGCGCGCCGCGCATTCCAACATTCCGGTGGTGCTCGAAGGCGAATCGGGCGTCGGCAAGGAAATGGTGGCCCGCGCAATCCAGTCCGCGAGCGACCGCGCAGGAAAGCCGTTCATCACCGTCAATTGCGGTGCCATCCCCCACAATCTTGTCGAGAGCATCCTGTTTGGTCACGAGAAGGGCGCGTTTACCGGCGCCTCCGAGCGTCATACCGGCAAGTTCGTCGAGGCTGATGGCGGCACGCTGTTTCTGGACGAGATCGGTGATCTTCCGCTCGAAGTTCAGGTGAAGCTTCTGCGCGCCGTGCAGCAGGGCGAAATCGAGACTGTCGGGGCCGGCAAGGTCCAGAAGGTCAACGTGCGGCTGATTTCGGCGACCAACAAGGACCTGATCGAGGAAGTCCGGGCAGGGCGGTTCCGCGAGGACCTCTATTACCGTCTCAACGTCTTCCCCATCACCATCCCGGCGCTGCGTCGCCGCAAGGAAGACATTCCGCATCTGGTCCGGGTTTTCGCCGAGCGCTTTTCGGCGGAACAGAAACTCGAACGCAGTGTCGGGATCAGCGCCAGCGCGATGGCACTTCTGACCGCCTACGACTGGCCGGGCAATATCCGCCAGCTGGAAAACGCGATCTTCCGCGCCGTGGTTCTGACCCAGGGCGACAAGCTGACGGACGAAGATTTCCCGCAGATTGCAGCTCAGCTGCCGGAATTCCGCAGCGAAGAATTGGCCGCGACCGGCGCTGCTGTGCAGCCTTCATCGCTCGAGATGGATCCGCGTCCGCGTCTGCGGCACGAGGCCGTTGTCGATGGTGGCTTCCCGATCCCGGTACGGTCCGCCATGCATACCCAGCCGATGCGGCCCGATCCGCGCGCGCTGCTGGCGGCCGCCTATCCGGCTTCCGACAACGTCATCGTCAGCACGGACGACACCGGCGAGGTGCGTAAACTGGCCGACGTGGAAGAAGAGCTGATCCGTTTTGCACTGAAATTTTATCGCGGACAGATGAGCCAGGTGGCGCGCAAACTCGGCATCGGGCGCTCGACCCTCTACAGAAAACTCAAGGATTATGGCATCGATCCCGACGATCCGCTGAAGGAAGCGGCCTGAATCGGCGCGAAATCGGGATTTTAATGACGATAATCTTCGCGCAAGCCTCTTCCCCTAACCTTGTCAATCTCTCATTAGCAATTCATTGACTATACGAGAGGTGCTTGTGCTTGTGTGACACATTTGCCATGCTGTCACCGCATTTAGCAGTCAGATGAGACGACGAGGGTAGTTGTCGACAGGACGGGGAACGCTTTGCCGTATTTCAAAGTTCAGAAAACGCCTTCGGGTGTGCGCTCTGACGATGACCGTGCGGCGCGCGTTGGCGCCGGATCTGGTCGTCTTGCAGGGATCAGATCGTCGATCTTCAAGCGGATCGCCAAGCGTTTCGTCGTGGCGTCGACCCTTGCTGCAATCGCATTTACGATTCTTCCAGCTTCGGTGCACGAGGCAGAGGCCGCTGGCGATACCCGCAGCCTGAAGCTCTATTTCGTCCACACCGGCGAGAAGGCCACCATCACCTACAAGCGCAATGGCCGATTCGATCCGCGCGGTCTGGCACAGCTCAACCAGTTCCTCCGCGACTGGCGCCAGAACCAGCCGACGAAGATGGATCCGCGCCTGTTCGACCTGGTTTGGGAAGTCTACCAGCGCTCCGGCGCCACCGATTCCATCCACATCGTCTCCGCTTTCCGTTCGCCGACCACAAACGGCATGCTGCGCGGTCGCTCGCGCAAGACGGGCGTCGCGAAGAACAGCCAGCACATGCTCGGCAAGGCGATGGACTTTTACATTCCGGGCGTGAAGCTCTCGACCCTGCGGGCGCTCGCCATGCAGATGCAGGTGGGCGGCGTCGGCTTCTACCCGACTTCCGGTTCCCCTTTCGTGCATCTCGATGTTGGCGGCGTTCGTGCCTGGCCGCGCATGACCCGCAAGGAACTGGTTCAGATCTTCCCGAAGGGCAACACGCTGCATCTTCCGGCTGACGGCAATCCGTTGCCGGGCTACGAGGTCGCTCTCGCCGATTACAAGAAGCGCGTTGGTTCTGATTCAATTGCGATCGCCAGCACAGCCGGCGGCTCGATCCGCGGCGAAGCACCCAAGCGTCGCGGGTTCCTTGCCGCACTGTTTGGCGGCGGTGGTGCCGACGAGGTCGAAGACAACGAAGACATGAAGGCACCAATGGTCGCCAGCCGTGGAGCACCGCGTTCCGCTCCGGCTGCCGACGATGGCGAAGAGGCACCGGTCGCGACTGCACGGGTTGCGCCGACGCCAACTGCCCCGACGCCGACTGCGCCGACACTCGTTGCTGCTGCTGAGCCGGTCGAGCCGGCGATTGCAGCGCCTGTGCCGCTGTCACGGCCGGCCTTCCGTTCTGACTCCAGCACCGCGGGTCCGGGTGGGCTTGCCACGGCGCTCTATCAGCCGACCCGCAATGCCGCGCAGGACGCGCTTGCCATGCAGACGGCTGCTGCAGCCGATGTGCAGCGGGCTGAAAATTTCGCCGATCTGTCCGGTTACGCCATTCCGGTTCCGACCCTCCTTGGTCCTCGCGGGCTGAAGGGTGATTCGGAAACCAGCGTCTTGACTGCCTCCATAGAGCCGGCGCCATTCGAAAACCTTGGCTCCGTGCCAGTTCCGATCCACCGCCCGGGTGCTCCCTCAGCGCCGCTCGTTGCATCGCGCCCGCAGAGCGATCAGCAGAGCCTTACGCCGGAACTGGTGGCAGCGCTGTCGCGAAGCGTCGAAGCGCCTGTTGTTCCTGCACCGCAGGCGGCTCCTGCAAGAGCGCCAGCCCAGGCCGTCGCCGTGTCGGCACCGGTGCCGATGGCCGCGCCTGCGCAGCGCCAGATGGCGGCTCTTTCGCCCAAGGTGATCCAGCCGTCCGCCAAGCAGATGCAGTTCGGCGACGGGTTTGACGCGCCGCGTCCTGCAACGGCGTCGCTGGGTACCATGCCGAGCTACGGCACCGCCAAGAGCGGCCGCGCTGGCAAGCCTGCGACTGCACAGGGGCAGGCCAAAGCTGGCAAGAACGGCTTGACCGGTGACATGGTGGCGAAATGGGCGGTGAACAACAATCGCGCCGAAGGTCAGAACCCGGTTTCGATGAAGGCGCCTCGCGTGGTCAGCCGGACGCTCGATCGTGATTATTCGGCCGGTTACACCAGCAGCGGCTTCAAGCCTGTGAGTGCTGCCGTCGCCATCGATCCCAACCGGTTCAGCGGCCAGGACTGAGTTTCAGGACTTTGGCCGCCACCTGTTTGCCGGCGACGATTGCCCCCTCGACATAGCCCGGGAAAGACGGCGACAGTTCCGACGATGCGAAATGTACCGGCGGCATGCCGGTTGTCAGGGTCGCTTCCGCGTCGGTGGCGTCGAGACTGGTGATCACGTCACTATAGGCGCCGTCGCTCCAGCGGTCGTCGACCCAGTCACGCATGCGAATGTCCAGACTGTGTCTGGCCTCGTCGCCCAACGCCTCCGCCAGTTTCTCAATCACGAACGTTTCAAGCTCACGGGCGGGCTTGTCGTGCCACGTCGCCGCCAAAGGTCCGCTAACGAAGACGATCAGTCCGGCGTAACCGTCGCGACTGGCGTCGCAGGCAAACAGGCCTTGCGGATCATTCCACATGGTCATGCCGCTGAGATCCCGGTCTCGCCAGAAGGGTCGCTCAAAGCGGATGTTGAGCTTGATGACCATGCCGGGGATCCACGCATCCAGTGCTCTTGTCAGATGCGGCGGGAGTGCTGGGGCGTAGGACAGGCGGCGCGCCATGATGGGCGGCACGGCGAGCACGACCTGCGCGGCCGTCATTTTTCCCGTGCCGGTCATCAACGTGACGCCGTCACCGGAAATGGCAAGCTCAGTGACAGGCATGCCAAGCCTTAGCCGATCGCCGAGAGTTGCCGCCAGATCGTCGGCCAGCGCATGCATCGTTCCGGCGAGAAACAGCTCGAGCTCGGACGTGGTGTTGGTGATGCGTCTGTCATTTGCCGCGAGATAGGTGAAGGCAATCTCCTCCGGCGCGCGGCACCAGAGGCCGGTCACCATGCGCAAAAACCCCTGCCGTATATCGTCCTCGACCGGCTGTCTCTGCGCCCAGTCGTAAGCCGTCAGCGTTCTGAGCGCCGGATCGGAAAGATCGCTCGCGATCATCGTCTCGCGCAGTGCATCGACGCCGTTCCAGATCGCTTCTGCCCGCCCGCGGGGGACTTCGGGAAGGTATGTGGTGTCGCCCTCGGCATAGGTCTTCACAAAGGTCCTGCCGAACTCTCTTGCCAATGAGACCACTTCCGGCATGTCGCGGCAAAAGAACTGTCCGCCTGCATCGACGGCCGTGCCATCCTCAAAAACCTGCGCCTCGACGCGGCCGCCGACGCGCTCCTGCGCTTCGAGCAGAACAACGTTCACGCCCGCTTTCATCAGCTGCGTTGCAGCAGTCAGACCCGTAAAGCCGGCGCCGACGACGATGACATCATAATCCATGACCGATTCCGAGCGTCTCTGAGGAAGATGCGATGCTTGCGCCCATGAAAAAACCCGCCGTGGCCGGCGGGTTCCTTGTCGTCTTCGAAATTGTTTAAGCGGCGTCCTGTTCGGCCGGGCTTTCGATCATGCCGAGGGCGGCCAGATAGGTGTCGAGGATGAGGTCCTCTTCCATCCGCTCCTGATCGTCCTTCTTGCGAAGGGCGATGACCTTTTTCATGATCTTGGTATCGTAGCCCATGCCCTTTGCCTCGCCATAGACATCCTTGATGTCGTCGGCGATGGTCTTCTTCTCTTCTTCCAGTCGCTCGATACGCTCGATAAATGCGCGGAGCTGGTCGCGGGCGACGCCATGAGCATCAGACATCGGGGCCTCCTGATCTTGATCTGTGTTGATTGGCTGTCACCTGCCGAAAAGCGGCGGCAAGGTCAAGGCCCAAATACGCGGGCCTTGTCCGTGGGCGTCAGCCATGGGTCGGCTTGTTGCCCTCGAATGCGGCTTTTTGAGCGCCTGTGGATTCTCCCTGGTGCAGATTTTTCCAGTCCTCGTAGGGCATGCCATAGACGATCTCGCGGGATGCATCCTTCGTGAGCGCAAGGCCTGCCTCGTCGGCTGCGTCCTTGTACCAGTTGGACAGGCAGTTTCGGCAGAAGCCGGCCATGTTCATCAGATCTATGTTCTGAACGTCGGTCCGCTCGCGCAGATGTGACACGAGGCGACGGAAGGCTGCAGCCTCGAGCTCGGTCTGCTGTTCCTTGGAAAGTTCGGTCATCGTGACCTCCTTTGTCTGAACGCTCACGCGGGGTAGGGGCCGGTGCGCGACGGAAAGATTTTGTACTCGTGCAATGTGGGGTCTGCATTGAGCGTCGTGAAGATCGGCGCCAGTCTTTGTGCCCAGTCCTCGATGCCTTGCTCGTCGCCGATCAGGTCCTGGCGCACTTCCAGCAGGGTGTGGGGAATGCCCGGGATCATGCAGTGCCGGTACATGGTGTCGCCCCTGAGTGCGCCGTCATAGGGTTCGTTGTCGCCGACGACGATATCGCCGGGAAGGCGAAGCTGCTCGATCAGCGGCACCACGACCCGATCGTCGGTATCCCACAGTACGCCCGCATGCCAGGGCCGCGGCGTTTCGCGCCAGAACGGCGTGAAGGAATGCAGCGACAGAACAAGCGGTGCCCGGCCGGACGCGCTGGCCCTTGAAATCGTCTGTTCGACGGCGCGGTGATAGGGCCGGTGGTAGGTGGTAAGCCTGAAATCCCATTCTTCCTGGGTGATCGGGTGGTTGCCGGAAACGATGGCGCCGTCGGAGATCTTCATGATCAGCGTCGGATCATCTTCGCCGCGGTTCGGATCGATCAGCAGGCGGGAAAAGCAACCGAGCACGGCCGGCACGTTCAGAATGTCGGCCAGCCGGCGGGTCAATCCCTCGATGCCGATATCGAAGGCGATGTGGCGCCGGAATGCGTCTTCTGGCAGGCCAAGATCGCCGTAGCGGGCGGGCAGGCGGTTCATCGCGTGGTCGGCGAGAAGAACCATCCCGCCGTCATAATCGCCGTCTATGATTTCGAACGGTTGGAAGTCGTCTGTGTCCATCGGGGCTTGTACCATTGTTTTGCGCAGCCTGTCCCGGTGATATCTCGGCCGTTTCCTGCCATGGTCGCCGCGGACAAGGCAAGCGGCCCCCGGCGGGCGTTCAGAATATAATCGATTAGATTGCGTTGACTTTCAAACCCTGCCGCGCGAGAAAGTGCATCACGAATAACCATGGAGTCCTGACGGAAACCGTGTCGAAAAAATCCCTTAGAACATATCTTTCCGCCCTGTTTTCTGTGCCTGCCGTGGCATCCGCGCTCTGCGTCAGTGCGCCGCTGTTGATGGCGTCTCCGGCACTTGCGGATTTCCGCGTCTGCAACGGAACCCAGAACCTCGTCGGCGTGGCGATCGGCTACCGTGCCAAGGATGGCTGGAACACCGAAGGCTGGTGGCAGGTACCCGCATCAACCTGCGCGACGCTGATCGAGGGCGAGCTGCAGTCCCGCTATTATTATCTCTATGCCGAGGACGCGGCCCGCGGCGGCCGCTGGACCGGCGGCGTCAACATGTGCGTCGCCGAGAACGAGTTCAAGGTCGTCGGCGTCGACGACTGCTTCACCCGTGGCTTCCAGCGCATGGGTTTCAAGGAATATGACACGGGCCGTCAGGGCAGCTGGATGGTCCAGCTTTCAGACACGTCCGGATCCCAGGAAGGCCAGAATTGATGAGGCGATACCGCAAAGTTAAGATCCTTGCCACACTCGGCCCGGCATCCTCCGACGAGGAGATGATTGCCAAGCTGCACGAGGCAGGCGCGGATCTTTTCCGCATCAACATGAGCCATTCGAGCCATGAGATGATGCGGACGCTGATCGAGCGTATTCGCTCGGTGGAAAAGAAATCCGGTCGCCCGATCGGCATCCTCGCCGACCTACAGGGTCCGAAACTGCGCGTTGGCAAGTTTGCCGATACCAAGGTGACGCTGGTCCCAGGCCAGACGTTTACACTCGACAATAACGAGGCTCCCGGTGACGAGAACCGTGTGTTCCTGCCGCATCCGGAAATTCTCGAATCGGTGAAGGTCGGCGATCGCCTGCTGATCGATGACGGCAAGCTGGCGCTCAGGGCCGAAAAGGTTGACGGCACGTCGATCACCTGCACCGTCGTGGCCGGCACCGGCATTTCCGACCGCAAGGGTGTGAGCCTTCCCGATACGCTGCTCGCCGTTGGCGTGCTCACCGACAAGGACCGAGCCGATCTCGACGCCGTGCTTGAGACCGACGATGTCGACTGGGTCGCTTTGTCCTTTGTTCAGCGGCCGGAAGATCTCGCAGAAGTTCGCAAGATTGCCCGCGGCCGCGTCGGCATCATGTCGAAGATCGAAAAGCCGCAGGCGCTTGAGCGGATCGATGAGATCATCGATCTCTCCGACGCCGTCATGGTGGCCCGTGGCGATCTTGGCGTCGAAATGCCGATCGAGGCGGTCCCCGGCATCCAGAAGCAGCTGACACGCGCATGTCGCCGTGCCGGCAAGCCGGTCGTGGTCGCGACCCAGATGCTGGAATCGATGATCAGCGCGCCGGTTCCGACCCGCGCCGAAGTTTCCGACGTCTCGATCGCCGTGTTCGAAGGTGCCGATGCGATCATGCTGTCGGCCGAATCGGCGTCCGGTCAGTATCCGGTCGAAGCCGTTTCGATGATGGCGTCGATTGCCCGCAAGGTGGAAGATGATCCGCTTTATCCAAGCATCATCTACGCGCAGCGCGCCACACCGGAAGCAACCGGTGCCGATGCGATCTCGCTTGCTGCCCGCCAGATTGCAGAGACGCTGCGGCTCGCCGTGATCGTCACCTACACATCGTCGGGCACAACAGGCCTTCGCGCCTCGCGCGAGCGTCCGAACGTTCCGATCCTGGCACTGTCGCCGAGCGTCAAGACCGCGCGTCGACTGTCGATCGGCTGGGGCATGCACTGCGTCGTCACCCACGACGCGACTGACCTCGACGACATGGTCAACAACGCCTGCCGCATCGTCGCCTCCGAAGGTTTTGGTAAGCCGGGCGACCGGATCATCATCTCGGCCGGCGTGCCACTGGGCACACCTGGCGCCACCAACATGCTGCGCATCGCCTATATCGGTGCAGATGGGCAGAGTGGGGTTTAAACCCGCTATCAACAGCGTGAAATGAAAACGGCCGTCGGAGTGATCCGGCGGCCGTTGTCGTTTCAGGTCTTTTCGATCGAGAAATCCATGTCCGGCATCGGCTCGTCGACCACTTTCGCCAGTCGCGCCTCGACCCTGCGGGCAACGGACTGCAGGTCGCGGTGGTGACCCGCAAGCTTCTCGATCCCGGCGATGGCGAGATCGGTCGCGAGGTAATCCGGCTTGTGGCCGAGGCCGCGGATGACGACCAGTTCGGCGCCGGCGACGGCGGCCGTCAGCGCCTTCGCATGGATATCCATCGAGACGATCTTGTCGCTGTCGCCGTTGATGATCAGCGTCGGTGCGGTGATCTCGCTGTAGCGCGGTGCGACCCTGGTGACGTAGTCGTTGAGATTGGCGACGTCGATCGCGTTGTTGCGGAAGTTCTCAGGCCGCAACACCAGTGCGGTGGCGCCGCCGTCGAGGTAGCGGTCCGGACGGGGGTTGGGATGGAAGACGGCATGGGTTGCCTTCTCCATCAGCACCAGCCCGGCAGGCAGCGCCAGGAAGCGGGTAAACAGGCGTCCGAGATAAGGGCGGGCTGCGAGATTGTAGTACCAGTCGACGCCGCCCGGCCAGGGATGGGTGGCGGGCGCGAGAAGAAGCAGGCCTGCCGTCTTTTCCGGATGGTAGAGCGCGAAGGATGTGGCGATCGCACCCCCGAAGGAATGGCCGACGATGATCGCCTTCTCGATGCCGTAGCGATCCATGAGGCGAGCGATCGTTTCGGCCTGGCCATCCGGAAAGCCGTTCTCTTCGCCGCCACGCTCGGAATAGCCGTGACCGGGACGGTCGACGAACAGCATTTCGGCGCGCCCTTCTAGCGGTCTGCGGAACGCTGCTTCCTGGTCCTTCAGATTGCCGCTGGCGCCGTGGATGAAGACGATCGGGGGAAGGTCGCCCTCGGCTGGTGCTGCGACATGAAGGGCGTTGATACGGATATCGCCGAGATCGGTGAGTTCACCGTCGTTCGGCAGGTTGGCCTCGATCGCTTTCGCCTTCCAGGCCGTGAAGCCGAAGCCGAATGCGATGAGAGACAAGATAAGAGGTACAATCCCCATGGCGGCCCATCAGGTTCGGTTGCCGGCGATCTTTTCGGATAGCTTGGTCACAGCCTCCTGCGCCTCGCGATCGGCGGGGTAGATGTCGAGATAACGCTCCCACGCATTCAGCGCCTGGCTGTCCCGTCCGGCTTCGGTGAGGATTCCGGCAAGACCGGCCAGCGCGCCGAAATGGCGAGGCTCACGCTTCAGCACTTCGGCAATATCGGCCATCGCCTTGCGCTGGTCGCCCATCGCGTAATGCATTGTGGCGCGGCGGTTCCAGCCTTCGACATAGGCGGGATCGATGAGAGTGACGCGGTCGAGGAAGTCGAGGGCGGCGGCGTTGCGCTTTTCCTTGGCGGCCGTGGCCGCCCAGCCCATCAGAAGATTGACTGTGGGACTGTCCGACTCACCCATGTTCATGGCGATCTGCGTGGCGATTCCGCGCGCCTTTTCCGGATTGCGCTCACGTTTCAGCGCCGCAAATAGCGGGTCGACCCTGGCGTTGAGAGGCTGGCCGGCATTTGGTGCTGCCTGCGGACCTCCCTGCGCCGGACTTTCCAGCGGCGAAGCGGGCGGCATCGGTTGGGATGGCGGCATGGGCTGGGGCAGGGTCTGCGCAAAGGCAGGCACCGCAACACACACAGAAAGGATCACGAAGCTTGAACGAAAATAGCGCATGCGGATAAAGTAATCCGCATGCGCCGAAGGTCAAACCCGAAATTTCACGCTGCCAACAATTTGATCGTCTCAGGCGTGCCCGGACAACCCGTCGATATCAGCGCAAATCAGCCCTGGCGGGCCTTGAAGCGCGGGTTCTGCTTGTTGATGATGTAAACGCGGCCCTTGCGGCGAACCAGACGGTTATCGCGATGACGAGCCTTCAGCGCCTTGAGCGAGTTCTTGATCTTCATTGTACTGGTCCAGAAGTCTGTGGGCTCAAAGAGCCGCTTGTCTCTATCAATCGAAAGCGTGCCGCCTATCTGTCGACGAGGGGCGCGCTCAGGTTGGCGTGCAGATAACCCGTGGCTGGATGCGTGTCAACCTTGTGACGCACTTTATGACCGGGTTTTCCGCCCCTTCAGCTCCGTGACATGGCCCATTTTTCGGCCCGGGCGGGATTCCGTCTTGCCGTAGAGGTGGACCAGCACGTCGGTCCTCGCGAGCCAGCCGGGCACGTCGAGGATGTCGTCGCCGATCAGGTTGGTCATCACGCAATCGGAATGACGGCGCGGATCGCCGAGGCTTGCGCCGGCCACCGCGCGGATATGCTGCTCGAACTGCGAGACCACGCAGGCAGCCTCTGTCCAATGACCGGAATTGTGCACCCGCGGTGCGATCTCGTTGGCAATCAGGGTGCCATCGGCCATCACAAAGAATTCCATGCCGATCACGCCGACATAGTCGAGGGCAGCGAGGAGCTTTTCGGCGGCACTGCGCGCGGTCTGCGCGGTCGTGTCTGGAATGGTCGCGGGCAGGGTGGAGGTATGAAGGATGCCGTTGCGGTGGATGTTCTCGGCCGGATCGTAGCAGGAGACCGTGCCGTCCTTGGCGCGCGCGGCGATGATCGAGATTTCGCGATCGAAGGGCACGAAGCTTTCGAGAACCATCGGCACCGAGCCGAGGTCCGCATAGGCGCCATCGGCCTTGTCGTCGCTGGAGCGGAACACGCGCTGGCCCTTGCCGTCGTAGCCCATGCGGCGGGTCTTCAAGACACCCTTGCCGCCGAAGTCTGCAAGTGCCGCTTCGAGATCGGACTGGCTGTCGACCGCGTGAAACCTTGCGGTCTCGATGCCGCAGCCGTTGAGGAACTGCTTTTCAACAATCCTGTCCTGCGCCACTTCCAGGGCCTTGGCCGGCGGGTAGACCGGAACCGACTGCTGCAGGAACTCGGCTGCCTCGACCGGTACGTTTTCAAATTCGTAGGTCACGACGTCGCAGCGGCTGGCGAGATCGGCCAGCGCCGTCCTGTCGTCGTAGGCCGCCGTGATCTGTTCGTTCGCGACCTGGGCGGCCGGGCAGTCGGCCTGCGGCTCAAGGATGATGATGAGGTAGTTCAGGCGTGCGGCAGCGATCGCCAGCATGCGGCCGAGCTGGCCGCCGCCGATTATGCCGATGGTGCGGATCGTCATGATGTTTCTCAGGGTGCTTCGTCGATGGGATATTCGGCGACCGATGCGGTGTGGTGCGCGCGATAGGCGTCGAGTCGGTCGGCAAGGTCATCGTCGGAAAGGGCAAGCACCGCTGCAGCAAGAAGGGCGGCATTGATCGCGCCGGCTCGGCCGATGGCCAGCGTGCCGACGGGGATGCCGGCGGGCATCTGCACGATCGAGTAAAGGCTGTCGGTTCCGCTCATGGTCTTTGACTGGACGGGCACGCCGAACACCGGAAGCGGCGTCAGGGCCGCTGTCATGCCCGGCAGGTGGGCAGCGCCGCCGGCACCGGCGATGATGACCTTGAAGCCCTCGTCGCGGGCGCTCTTAGCGAATTCGTACATCCGGTCCGGCGTGCGGTGTGCCGAGACGATCCGTGCTTCGTAACCGATGTCGAGCGTATCAAGCGTGTCGGCGGCGTTCTTCATGGTCTCCCAGTCGGACTGGCTGCCCATGATGATGGCGACTGCGGGTCTTTCTGACATTCCAGGCCCTTTAAGGTGAACTCAAGCGATGATGTCGGGAATGATCTGGTCTTCGATCTGGGTCATCCGGTCCTTGATGGCCAGCTTCTTCTTCTTCATGCGCTGGATGCGAAGAGCCTCACAGCCGACCTTGATCATGGCATTGATCGCGGCGTCGTAATCTTCGTGTTCCTGGCGAAGTTTCGCGAGTACCAGCCGGTTATCCGCCTGTTCCTGATCACGCATGCTCAGTCCCCATTCTTTACGCCGGCTTTTTGCAAACCCCGGCTTCATCCGCAAGCTCCTACCATCAAACCGCGTTAACTGGAAGTTAGCCGACGCCACGAATTTGCCGCTGAGAGACCATGATTTCTCCTTCGACAAAGCGGACCAACCGTGTCACACTTCTGTTGCAAACCTGAAGCCTTGGCTCAGAGGAGTGCCAAGGCAGGTACCTAAGGAAGGAACATGCCACATGACCGTCCAGGCGCATATCGCATCGCTTGAAAAGAAGCACGGCGACCTCGAAGAGGAACTCCAGTCCGTTCTCGCATCTCCATCCGCCGACGATCGTGAGATCGCAGAGCTCAAGCGCCGCAAGCTGCGCATCAAAGACGAGGTGGAGCGGTTAAAGACCGACACCCGTCATTAGGCGATCAAAAGCGCCACGCGCCTCACGTACATTCGTGAGAGGGTGCCCACAGCGGCACGATAAATTCCAAGACTAAAAGCAATAGTTCTGGTCGTAACGTCACAGTCGCGGCCAGAATTCACGTCCAGAACTGGTCGAGCCACAGGTTGAGCCGGGTGAAGCCGCTGCCGTTCACGGCATAGATGCGCCGCGTTCCCTCTGGTGTGACAGTCACGAGATCGCTGTCCAGCAGTGCTTTCAGATGCTGCGAGACGGCCGGCCTGCTGATCGGCAGTCCTTGTGCAAGTTCATTCACGGTTTTCGGCGCGCGTCTCAGCTCTTCGAGGAGATGGCGCCGGTTCGGATCGGCAATGGCTGAAAACGGATCGAGTGTCATAGTTTGAAGCTAAGCATAACTTGACGAAGCATCAACCGTTTTCGTGTCTCGCGACCGGCGGAAGGCCTTATTGTAATTGGGTTTTTTATGATGTTTGGATGGACCGGTCAGATCGGCAGGCCGTCCCACAGTAGCTTTACGCCGGCAACGAGAGCGAGCGCGTAGGTCATCGGATAGAACACTTCCGACTTCAGATGCTTGACGATCGCGGCACCGAGCATGGTCGAGACCAGGGCTGCCGGCAGCAATGTCGCCGAGATCGTCAGGTTTTCGGCCCCCAATGCGCCGAGAAGGAAATAGGGGATGATCTTGACGGCGTTGACGATGGCGAAGAAGCGGATGCTGGCCCCGGTGTATTTCTTAGGATCCAGCTTCATCGGCAGAACGTAGATCTGGAAGGGCGGGCCGCCGGCATGCGCCACGAAACTGGCATAGCCCGACAGCGCGCCCCAGAACGTGGCGGCCGCCGGACGATGCGGCAGTGCGGCGGCCGGACGGTTCTTAGCCGGGCCGTAGACCTGCCAGAAGTAGCGGAGGGCGAAGAAGATCGTTGCTGCCGCAATGACGATCCGCAATGCGTCGTCGGAGACATAGGCCGATGTTGCCCAGCCGAGCGCGATGCCGATGACACCGCCCGGCAGGATCATCAGCAGGGTTTTTCTGTCGTTGAAATGGCGCCAGGACCAAAGCGCCACGATATCCATCAGGATCAGGATCGGCAGGAAGATCGCCGCCGCTTTGACCGGGTCGACGGCAAGCGACATCAGCGGCATGCCCATCAGGCCGATCGCGCCGCCAATGCCGCCCTTGGAAAGCCCGACCAGCATCACGGCGGGCACCGCTGCTGCAAAGAAGGCGAGGCTGAGCGTATCGGAGGAAAATATGTCTGGCATGGGCACTTCAGGCTTGCACCGTTGAGGCGGGCAGATGGGATGAGCGGTTGATTGCGCAATCCTTCCGGTCTATCGAATCATTCAAGAGAAAACGAGTGCGGATCGCCGGGTTGCGGTTCGCTGCATGGGAAGAAACATGAAGAAACAGGAAGAGCGTTGCCGTCTGGTGCTGATCGTGCCGCAGGATGCGGATGCGAAAGCGCAGGCGGACCGACTGGAGAAGGCGCTTGCGGGCGGCGATGTCGCCTCGGTGATCCTGCCGCAATACGATGAAGACGATACCGCGTTCCAGGACCGCGCCGAACTCATGGTGCCGATGATCCAGGCCGCGGGTGCCGCAGCGCTGATCGCCGGAGACAGCCGCGTCGCAGGTCGCGTCAAGGCAGATGGCCTGCATATGGCCGGTTCGATGGAAGAGCTGGAAGAAACGATCGAGAAATTCAGCCCGAAGATGATCGTCGGCGCCGGTGGTGCATCCGAGCGTCACACGGCGCTCGAAGTGGGCGAGCGCCGCCCCGACTATATTTTCTTCGGCAAGCTCGATGGCGACATCAAGCCGGAGGCGCATCCGAAGAACGTCGCGCTTGCGGAATGGTGGGCTTCGATGGTGGAAATTCCCTGCATCGCCATGGGCGGCACGGACATTTCCTCGGCGCTCGAGGTTGCCGAAAACGGAGCGGAATTTGTGGCTTTGAGACTGGCTGTCTTCGATCATCCCGAAGGACCGCAGGAAGCAGTTCGACTGGTCAACGCCGATCTGGACGAAAAAGCGCCACGGTTTGAGGCTTGATGGTCTCCATGCCATCGATTCGTCGCGCCTCATCCACCGTCCTGATGCTTGCCGCCAGCCTTTCCGCGTCGGCCGTCTTGCCGCATCCGGCAATTGCGCAGGTGCAGCAACCCGGTGCGGTGGAGCAGGAGGGGCCGACGGCGGCGCAGTCGCGTCAAGTGGTGACGAGACCGGTCGCGCCGGATGCAATGGGCGTCGAACGCGGTGCACAGCCCGATGGCATCGTGCCGTCCGCCGGTGTCGAACTCTATCAGCGCATGGGCGTGACCTTGCCGCCACTGCCGCCGGAGAAGCCCTATACGGGCCCGATCGACGAGGCCTATGGTGCGTTCCAGCGCGGCTTGTACGTCAAGGCGCTCGATGTCGCACTGAAGCGTGCGTCGGCCGGCGATGCGGCGTCGCAGACGCTTGTCGCCGAAATGATGAGCAAGGGGCTCGGCATCAACCGCGACGCAAAGACCGCGGCCTTCTGGTACGGGCAGGCTGCCGAGCGCGGCGATCCTGCCGCCATGTTCCAGTATTCGCTTCTTTTGATGAGCGGCCGTTACGTGCCCGCCGACAAGAAGAAGGCCGACGACTATATGCGCAAGGCGGCGGAAGCCGGCAATTCATCGGCGCAGTTCAACTGGGGCCAGATCCTGGTGTCGGACAATCCGGGCGACAAAGGTTTCAAGCTGGCGTTGCCCTTCTACGAGCGGGCGGCAAAGCAGGGCGTGGCGGATGCGCAATATGCGGTGGCCCAGCTCTACGTGAACATGAAGGGCGTGCCCGAGGAGAAGAAGGCCGAGGCTCGCCGTTGGCTGGAGCGCGCGGCGAAGGCCGGGTTCGACACGGCGCAGCTCGACATGGGCATCTGGTTCGTCAACGGAGTCGGCGGCGAACGCAACTACGACAAGGGCTTCGAATGGCTGCGGATTGCGGCCCATCGCGGCAATGTGGTTGCCCAGAACAAGCTGTCGCATCTCTATATCGAGGCGCTGGGGACACGACCGAACCCGGTCGAGGCCGCCAAGTGGTATGTGCTTTCAAGGCGTGCCGGGTTGCAGGATGCGGCGCTTGAGGATTTCTACCTCGGCATCAACGACGAGCAGCAGCGCCAGGCGATCGACGCGGCGAACCGCTTCCGCCGCCAGTAGTCAACCGCCAGTAGTTCGAGTGGTCAGGCGGTTGCCTTCATCGCCGCCAGCGTGAACAGGGCGTGGCGGATGATAAAGCCGTGGGCAAGCGCCAGGATCAGCAGCGTTACCAGCCAGACGATCAGGTAGATGCCCGGCGAGGCCTTGATACGGCCGCCCATGCGGGGGCCAAGTGCGAACATGGCTGTCACGAAGAGCGCGCAGGCCGGCAGAAGCAGCAGCGCGATCATGGCCGGTGCCGTGCTGGTCGGTGTGCCGGTCAGGGTGAAGTGGATCGGCAACTGGGTATCGGCCGGCAGCGCCGAGATCAGACCCAGCGACAGCATGGTCATCACGCCCACAAGTCCGAGGCTGATGCCGAATGGCAATGCGATCTTCACGGTGATACTCCTAAAATCTCGATAGCCGGCGTTCTGGCAGATCGCAGGCAGGCGGGCAATGTCGCATTTTGTCCGTTCACGCGGGCTTTGTCGGCTTCGACTTGAATTTCCCTTGGTTTTGTGGTCTTGAACCGGCCAATCAAGACAATTCGCCACAGACACGTCCCGGCTGATGCATGTTCGGGACCATACGATCAGGATTTCCCGCATGGCCCGCTCAGCCCTTCTCAATGTCATGGTTCAGGCCGCCCTCAAGGCTGGCAAGTCGCTCTCCAGGGATTTCGGCGAAGTTCAGAACCTGCAGGTTTCGGTCAAGGGACCGGGCGATTTCGTGACCCAGGCGGATCTCAAGGCGGAAAAGATCGTCCATGACGAGCTGATGAAGGCGCGCCCGACCTACGGCTTCCTCGGTGAGGAAAGCCAGGAGGAGAAGGGCACGGACGGCGCCCATCGCTGGATCGTCGATCCGCTCGACGGCACGACCAACTTCCTGCACGGCATTCCGCAGTTCGCGGTGTCGATCGCGCTGGAGCGCAATGGCGAAATCGTCGCCGGCGTGATCTTCAACCCGGGCACCGACGAACTCTATACGGCAGAAAAGGGCGGCGGCGCGTTCCTGAACGACCGTCGCATTCGCGTTGCCGCACGCCGGGTCCTGTCCGATTGCGTGGTTGGTTGCGGCGTGCCGCATCTCGGCCGCGGCGATCACGGCAAGTTCCTGGTCGAACTGCGCCATGTGATGGGCGAAGTGGCGGGCGTTCGTCGCCTTGGCGCTGCGTCGCTTGATCTTGCCTATGTCGCTGCCGGTCGCTTCGACGGTCACTGGGAAATTGGTCTTTCGCCGTGGGACATTGCTGCCGGCCTCGTCCTTATCCGCGAAGCGGGCGGCTTTGTCAGCGACATCAAGGGCTCGACCGACATGTTCGGCACCAAGAGCATTGTTGCCGGCAACGAGCTGATCCAGAAGGCGCTGCTGGAAGTTTCCAATCGTCCGGTTCCGTCGCGCTGATTGCTGATGCGGTGACGGCCGGAGTGCTGCTTGTCATTTGAAATGGCGAGGAAAAAACTTCGGCTTGTCCCGGTCTTTGCACCGTGGCGACACTTCAATTCGTCGCAATTTTGCTCTAGCCTCCGCGCGACGCGACCCAGAGGCGAGGCTTATTATGGCGAATGCGACAGTGGACGATCTGGACGAAACTGAAGCTAACCGCCGCCGTTTTACCGAAAAGCTTTCCAACCCGGCTTCCTTCCTCTGGACGATGCTGATCTTCCTGATCATCGTCGGTTTTGTCTGCTCGATCCTGTACCGCCAGGCCGCACAAGCGTTCCAGACCAATCCGGGTCTGAACGGTCTGATCCTCGGCGTCCTGTTGATCGGTATCGTCCTGGTTTTCCTGCAGGTCATCGGCCTCATTCCGGAAGTGCGCTGGTTCAACTCGTTCCGCGCTGCCGGCACCGTCGACAAGGTGGGCCGCGAGCCGAAACTTCTGGCGCCGATGCGCTCGCTGATCGGTGGTCGCCGCAAGACGGCGCTTTCGACCGCAACGCTGCGCTCCATTCTCGATTCGATCGGTACCCGCCTCGACGAATCGCGCGACACGTCTCGTTATCTGATCGGGCTCCTGGTGTTTCTCGGCCTGCTCGGCACGTTCTGGGGACTGATCGGCACGATCGGCTCGATCAGCGACGTCATCGGCGCGCTCGACCCGGGCGCCGGCGGCTCCAACGACATTCTGTCGGCGATCAAGACCGGTCTTGCGCAGCCGCTTGCCGGCATGGGCACGGCGTTTTCGTCGTCGTTGCTTGGTCTGTCAGGCTCGCTGATCCTCGGCTTCCTCGATCTCCAGGCAGGACGTGCGCAGAACCGCTTCTATACGGAACTCGAAAACTGGCTGTCATCGGTGACCGATACGGGATCGGACGCGCCGGTTGCGGCGGCAGGGCTTTCAGCTGGCTCTTCCGGCGAATTCAAGACGCTCGCCGACGAGCTGCGCAAGATTGCGGCGGCTCAGGGCAGAACCGGCAGCGGTGATGTCCAGCAGAACGAGAAGTCGCTTGCTGCCATGGCAAACCTTGCCGAAGGCATTCAGGGGCTGGTCAAGAACATGCGCAACGAGCAGCAGATGCTGCGCGACTGGATCGAGGCGCAGCAGGAAGAATCGAAGGCCCTGCGGCGCACGCTGGACCGGCTCTCCGACAAGATCGGTCAGTCCGACAAGATCGGGAGCAAGTAGACCATGGCGCTGGGCAAGAACCGTCGCCGCCAGCACGGCGTGGACTACTGGCCGGGCTTCGTCGACGCGCTGACCACGCTTTTGATGGCGATCATGTTCCTGCTGACGGTGTTCGTGCTGGCGCAGTTTCTGCTCACCCGCGAGATTTCCGGTCGCGACGAGGTTCTGAACCGGCTGAACAGCCAGATCGCGGAACTGACAGAGCTTCTGGCGCTGGAAAAGGGCAACAATCAGGATATCGAAGACCAGCTCGCCAACCTGCAATCGTCGCTGGCGGTTGCTGAAAGCGACCGGTCGCGGCTGCAGCAGCTTCTCAACCAGGGCAGTGGTGCAAGCGACGCGGCCAATTCCCGGGTGACCACTCTGACGGGTGAACTCTCCAACGAGCGGCAGGTCAGCGCCCGGGCGATGAGCCAGATCGAGCTTCTCAACCAGCAGATCGCGGCGCTGCGGGCCCAGATCGCCGCCGTCGAACAGGCGCTGCAGGCGTCGGAAACGAAGGACGCCAACTCGCAGGCGCAGATTTCGGATCTTGGTCGTCGCCTCAACGTGGCGCTTGCTGCCCGCGTACAGGAGCTCAATCGCTACCGCTCCGACTTCTTCGGCCGTCTGCGTGAGATTCTCTCCGATCGCGAAAACATCCGCATCGTCGGCGATCGGTTCGTGTTCCAGTCGGAAGTTCTCTTCCCGATCGGCGGCAACGAACTCGATGCGGCCGGTCTCGTGGAGATGGACAAGCTTGCCGCCGCACTTCTCGATCTCGCCAAGGAAATTCCGGCCGAGATCAACTGGGTGCTGCGGGTCGATGGGCATACGGACAATGCGCCGCTTTCCGGCACCGGACGCTACCGCGACAACTGGGAGCTTTCGTCTGCGCGCGCGACGTCCGTGGTCAAGTATCTGATCTCGAAGGGCGTGCCGGCCAACCGGCTGGTGGCCGCGGGCTTTGGCGAGTTCCAGCCGATCGCGGCTGGCGATACGCCGGATGCCAGAAACCAGAACCGCCGCATCGAACTGAAGCTTACCGAACGCTGACATGACCTACAGCAAACCCGACATCGACGCGATCGCCAAGGCGGTGGCAGATACGCCTCGCCGCGACAATACCGCCTATCACGAGGCGATGGCGCAGGCGCGCCGTGCTTTCGAGGAGGCGCAGGCTGCGTTCGGCGAGCAATCGGTCCAGCTGAAGATGAAGACCAAGATCAAGCGCAATGGCGATCATGTCGTCAAATGGACGTTCAAACGCGCGAAGTGATCAGGTGCCGGCGTTTTTGTGCTCGAGCGGAGTGGCCGGATAGCGGAATCCCAGCCGGTCGAGGCCGCGGCGAACTTCCGGAGCGGCCATGAACAGTTTCCACAACAGACCCGAGCGGTGGTTCTCGATCATCGCGACGATCGGACCCTGGTCGATAGCGATGTAGGTCGATGCGACCCAGCCGGTCTTCGGCGCGAAGGCGTCGGCGAAGCCGAAGCGGTTGACCAGCCGTCCGTTCTCATAGGCAAGGAGGGCGCGCAAGGCTTCTTCCGCATGGCCGGGAACGAAGGGAAAGCTCGACAGTGCTGCAGACGGTGCAATCGCGCCGAAATCGACCAGCGGCGAATTGGCGGCGTAGCCGGCCTGGGCTTCCGATGCCGTCAGGCCCCAGACGCCGGCTGCGGCATATTCCGGCACGGTCAGGCAATAGGCGCGGTTGATCCGTGAATGCGCGACCGCCTGGCGCCAGTAATCGGCGTAGCGATCGGACAGGCCGCGTGGATTGAGCGCACAGAAGGTATATTGCGACAGGAACAGCGGCCCGCCCATGGGTTCGCCCAGCGGCAGCTGTATGCCGAAATATTCCTCGCCGTTCTTCATGGCGCCGTTGCGTGCCCATCCGCAGTGATAGTTCTGCGGATCGATCGGAAACGTGTCCGAGCCGGCGGCAAAGACATAGGTTGAAAGCGCCTCGTTCCAGCCGGTGATCGGCAGGTTCATCGCCCACTCGTTGATCGGGCTCCAGTGCCAGTAGATCGGGCCGTCGGTCTTGCCGCGGGTGTACCAGGTCCACTCGACCTCGTCGAACAGCCGGGTGATCGCGGTGCGCAGCGATTTTTCGGAAATGGTCTCTGCCGCGAAATATTCCCGGGCGCAGATCAGGCCCTGAAGGAGAAGCGTCGTTTCGACGATGTCGCCCCCATCATCCAGCGCCGAAAACGGGATCATTGCGCTGGTAGCGGGATTGATGAAGTGAGAGAACGCGCCGTGGTAGCGCGGTGCCAGTTCGAGGCTCTCGACAATCGTGGTGATGCGAACCAGCGCCTCGTCGCTGGTGATCCAGCCGCGCTCGCAGGCAACCAGAATTGCCATCAGACCAAAGCCCGTTCCGCTGATCGAGATCGCATCGATGCCGGGTGTGCCGTCGAGAAGGCATTTGTCATAGGGGAGGCCGCTCTGCGCATGAGCACCATCCCAGAAATACCGGAAGGTGCGCTGCTGAACGTCATCGAGCAGACTATCCAGATCTGCGGAGATGATGGGGGTCGCGTCCATCAGATCGCGCTGACGGAAGTTTGCTCGAGATCATGGGATTGCAGCCGGGCGAGCTTGGCATAGAGACCGCCAGCCGCCACCAGGCTCTGGTGCGTGCCTTCCTCGACGACGCGACCGTTTTCCAGGACCAGGATCCGGTCAGCTTTCAACACCGTCGCAAGGCGATGGGCGATGACGAGCGTGGTGCGGTTGCGCATGAGACCGTCGAGCGCCTTCTGCACCAGTGTTTCGCTTTCCGCATCGAGCGCCGAGGTGGCTTCGTCGAGCAGCAGGACCGGAGCATCCTTCAGGATGGCGCGGGCGATGGCGATCCGCTGGCGCTGGCCGCCGGACAGGGTGATGCCGCGTTCGCCGGCGAGCGTGTCATAGCCGTTGTCGAGCTTCGCGATGAATTCGTCTGCCTGGGCAGCGATCGCTGCTGCACGCACGGCCTCGCGGGTCGCGTTCGGGACGCCGAAGGCGATGTTGTCGTGGATGGAGGCTGCAAAGATCGTCACGTCCTGCGGTACGATCGCAAGCCGTGAGCGGATGTCTTCAAGGGTCGCATGGCGGAGGTCGACGCCGTCGAGGCGGATCGATCCGGCTGTGGGATCGTAGAAGCGCAGCAGCAGCGAAAAGATCGTGCTCTTGCCGGCACCGGAAGGACCGACGATGGCGACAGTTTCTCCCGGTGCCACATGCAGGGAAAGCGCATTGAGCGTGATGGCGCTGACGCGTGCCGGATAGGCGAACGAGACGCTGTCGAACGCGACATCACCGAGCGGGGGTGAGGGGAGCGCTTTCGGGTGTTCCGGGTCACGCACGGCGGACACTTCATCCAGCAGTTCGGACAGCCGTTCGGCGGCGCCGCCTGCAGACGACAGTTCGCCCCAGACTTCCGACAGTGTGCCGAGCGAGCTTGCCGCAATCACCGAATAGAGCACGAACTGGCCGAGCGTGCCCGGTGTCATCGTGCCGGCAAGCACGCTCTGGGCGCCGTACCAGAGGACGCCGACGATCGAGCCGAAGATCAGCACGATGCCGAAGCCGGTCAGAAGCGCGCGGGCGCGGATCGACTTGCGGGCGGCCTCAAAGGCATTCTCGACCGTGTCGCTGTAGCGCGAGGTGGCGACAGCCTCGCCGGTGAAGGCTTGAACGGTGCGTGTGGCGCCGATCGTTTCGGCTGCATAGGCGGCGGTCGCGGCCAGCATGTCCTGGGCGGCGCGCGACCGGCGGCGCACCGAGCGGCCGAAGCCGACGAGCGGAAAGACGATCAGCGGGATGGCGCCGAGTGCCAGAGCCGAGAGTTTGGGGCTCGTATAGACCATCATGCCCATCGCTCCGAGACAGAGGATGGTGTTGCGCAGGGCCTGCGATGCGGCAGAACCAAAGGCGGACTTGATCTGGGTCGTATCGGCGGTCAGTCGCGAGACGATCTCGCCGGACTGGTTGACGTCGAAGAAGGAAGCGGACAGCCGCGTCACATGCGAAAAGACCTCGCGGCGAAGATCCGCCACCACGCGCTCGCCGATGGTGATGACATAATAGTAGCGCATGCCGCTTGCGATCGCGAGAAGGACCGCCAGAACGAACAGCATGACAAAATAGTTGTTGATGAAATGTCCGTCGGAGGATGCGAATCCATGATCCACCATGCGGCGGACAGCCAGCGGCAGCGCTAGTGTGGTGCAGGCGGCAAGGACGAGAAAAAAAGTCGCGCCGGCGACCATGGCTCGATAGCGGGAAAGATAGGGGAGCAGTCGGGAAAGCGGCTTGAGACTGCGGTTTTTCTTCTGATTTTCTCGGCTTTCGGCCATGTCGTCTCCATGGCCCCCGGGCAGCGGAATCTCAGCCTTTCGGGGACTTGTACTTGCGGCGCCCTTCCTGTATAGGCTCCGCATCCAATTGGGAAGCCGTGACCGCGCCGGTTTGCGGCTTCATTCATTAAAGACGGTTCTTGCTCGCGCAATGCGACGAATGGACCTCGCAGAGCAGGAATATCGACATGAAGGCTGGCATCCATCCCGACTACCACAAGATCAAGGTCGTCATGACCGACGGTACCGAATACGAGACGTTCTCGACCTGGGGCACCGAAGGCGCCACGATGAACCTCGAAATCGACCCGACGTCGCACCCGGCCTGGACCGGCGGCAACCAGCAGATGCTGGACCGCGGTGGCCGCGTTTCCAAGTTCAACAAGCGTTTCGGCGGTCTCGGCCTCTAATCGCTTTTTGCATTTTGACAAAAGAAGCCTGGCGAAAGCCGGGCTTTTTTGTTTTTCTAGAAGGCATGGAGGAGAAGGCCAACTGTCTGTCCAAGCTGCCGCTTCCGCTCTGCCGCGTGCTCATCTTCGGCAATGGCGGATCGGGTAAGACGTGGCTTGCGACAAGGATGGGGGCGGCGCTCGGCCATCACCCGATTCATCTGGACGACGTCCACTGGGAGCCGGGGCGTTACGGCATCGCCCGTGACAGGCAGGTCGTTGACGACGACGTTTGCCGGATTGCAGCACAGGATGTCTGGCTGATCGAGGGCGTCTATGGCCGGCTTGCCAGTCTCGCCATCACCCGGGCAACGACACTGATCTTCCTCGACATCGCCGACGACGTCTGCCTCGAAAACATTCGCCATCGCGGTCTTCAGGGTGGGGGAAGCGTTGCGTCCTTCGAAGAGCTACTCCATTGGGTGGCGGGCTATCGCTTCCGACACAACAACTGGAATTCATTCGAGGCGCATGACCGGATGTTCAGCGCCTTCGAGGGCCAGAAACACCGGCTTGACTGTCGTGACAGTGTCAACGCCTATCTGGCGTCGCTATCTCTATAGTCCCAAACGCAAAAAGGCAGGCCAATGCCTGCCTTTGGACTGTCGCCGTTCAGATCTCAGCCACCAAATGCGGTGTGAAGCAGGTTCTGCTGGGCGCGGACACTGTTTTCGTTGTCGGAGATGACAACGGCTTCCGGGGCGCGATAGATTTCGCGGTCCAGAAGAGCGACGCGGTTCTGCAAACGAAGCGAGCGTTCGACAAGATCACGGAAGCTTTCCGGCAGATCGAGCCAGCCCGGAGCGTTGCGATCGACATTGAAGCCGTCGAGACGCACCTTGCTCTTTTCCGAAAGCACCTGATCGCGGCTCATCTCGCCGTTGTTGACGGCACGCTGAAGCAAAAGCCACGATGCCATCTGCATCAGGCGAGTCGTCAGACGCATGGATTCAGCTGCATACAGAACCGAGGCCATGCGCGGCAGAACCTTGGATGCAGCACGACCCTGACCGTCCAGATAGCTTGCTGTCTCTTCAACAAGAGCCATGCCTTCGGAGTATAGTGACTTGAACTGGGCAGAGCTTGCGGCGCGGCCCGCAAAACTCACTGTGTTCAATCCCTGCTCGGACATCGAATTCATTCCTGCTAATGCTTTCTTACTCAGGCAATGGCGAAGTGGCTCAAAAAGTTCCATCTGGCCCGCTGAATGAAGTGAACATGATCCTTATACTGGAAATCCGCAAGGCGTTTCTTAATGAAAGGTTAATACCCACAGGAACCGGTAAACGCCCTCGATCTTCTTGAAATGAAACAGATCTTGCGAAAGCGCAAGTCCCCTGAAAATGGCCTTTGGAACGGGTTTTTGATGGCTGCGTGAGCTTGTACGGACTGACAGCCAAAAAAAAGAGCCGCAAAAGCGGCTCTCAAGGTAAAACAGGGAGAAATCAGACCATTCGCCGAGCGGTGAAACTGTCTGAGTCCGGCAGAACCGAACATCGCTATATTCTCTGTTAATGATTAATGTTTGCTTAAGATTGGTCGTGGTTTTGCGGTTTATTCTTAGTCCGGCAGATCAGGTCCGGAAAAAGCTGTCAGCGGCCTTGCGACCCTCAGCCTTCCTCGCCTTCTCTGCTTCCAGTCTCGCGATCTCTTCCTGCAGGATGGTGATGCGCGTCTGCAGTTCGTCCGCAGAGAGCAGCGAGAGATCGGCGCCGATCTCGTGGGCTGCGGGTTTCTTCGGGCGGTCGTCGTCGAGAAATGACATTTCAAGGCTCCTTGGCCGTTATGGCGTCGTCTGCTGTTCAGGCGCGGCTGCATCCTTGGGTCTTGCGCGCGGATCGAGCGAGAGGCCCTCGGGTGTCGCGAGTGGTCCGTTGGTTCCAGTCACCGTCGTGTAGGCGTCGCGTTCGCCGGCAGGGACGGGTGCGCGCTGCCGGCTTCGGACGATCGCATAGACGGTGATCATCAGATGGGCGACAGCCGTGACGCCAAACAGAGCGTGCGGGCCGGCCCAGGTCATGACAGGACCTCCGAGCGTCGGGCCGATGATCGTCCCGATGCCGTAAAGAAGCAACAGGCCGCCGGAGACCTTTACGAAGTCCTCGGGCTGGGCGAAGTCGTTGGCATGGGCAACGGCGATCGGGTAGAGCGCATTTGCGGCGGCGCCATAGGTCGCGACGAGGATAACGATCGTGTAGACGTTGGTCGGCGCAACCAGCACAACGGCAAGGCCTGCCAGCGCACTGACGCCGGAGAGGACTGCAAGGACATGACGGCGATCCAGCCTGTCCGACAACCGGCCCGCCGGAAACTGCATGATCGCGCCGGCAAAGATGGTGATCGAGACCATTGCGGCGACCGATCCCTTGTCGAGGCCGACCTTGGTGGCGAACACGGCGCCGAGGGTGCCATAGGCGCCGTTGGCGATGCCGACCAAGAGAATGCCTACGCAGGAGATCGGCGAGTTTCGAAACAATCCCTTGAGATCCAGCCGCGCGCGTTTCAGCGGTTGTGGTGACGCAGCCTTGGACAGCGTCGTCGGCAGGGCGGCGATCGAGTAGAGGATGCCGCAGACCATGAACAGCGTCGGCAGCGTCACATCGGCAAACGGCACCATCAACTGGCCACCGACAACGCCGAACAGGGTGATGGAGATATAGAAGGAAAAGATCGTGCCCCGGTTTTCCGGTGTGGCACGTTCGTTGAGCCAGCTTTCGATGATCATCGACGTACCGGCAGTGCAAAAGCCGGTGATTGCCCGCAGGATGAGCCACGCGACGTCATCGACCAGCAGGCCGGTCATAAGCACGTTGAGGCAGATCAGGGCCAGAAAGCCGGAGAAGGCCCGAACGTGCCCGATGCGGCGCACGACATTCGGTGCCACGAAGCAACCGATGACGAAGCCTGAGGCCCAGGTTGTGCCCAGCAGGCCGAGAACCTCGTTCGAGTAGCCTTCGATCGAACCGCGCACCGGCAACAAAAGACCCTGCAGGCCATTGCCGAGGAACAGAAAGAGCGTACCAGTGAGGAGGGCGAGAACGGGAAGGAGATTACGGCTCATCGTCTATACTGTCAGCTCTCTTCGTGGTCGGTGATCCGCCCTGCCGTGCCGGAGCGATGTTGCGCAGACCGGCACAGGACGTTAACGAAGGTAAGGCAGATCAGAGATCATGACGCAACAGACCCCGATTCTCCTCCCGGTCTAACTGTGGTGGAGAGCAAAAATGTCCAGCCTGTGGCGAGCCTTTGAAACAGTGACGAAAGACAGATGACAAAAACAATCTCCGTCCTGTTGATGCTGGCCATGGTCGTGCAGATCATCAAGCCATTGAACCTCCCGGGCCTCAGGCGCCGGATGGATTTCTGGAAGCTGGCGCTGGTCGCCTTCGCGCTCTGGTCCGTGGCACTGCTGCTGCGCGAGTTCGTCGGCTGATTACAGCTCGATCCGGCCGCTCATCACCTTCACGCAGCTTCCGCTGATCCGCACATCGGTGACGCGACCCTGTCTTTTGACCATGGCGAGCTCGATCACGCTGCGGCGGCCCATCTCCACACCCTGTTCGACGGTCATGCGGATATCGGCGTCGGTTTCAGGGTCAAGCATCGCGAGGAACGCGCCGAGCGCTGCAGACGCGCTACCCGTTGCCGGGTCTTCCGGCACATTGTCGAGCGGTGCGAACATGCGGGCACGGATATGCAGGGGATCCTTGGCATCACGGACATAGAGAAACAGCGAAAACTCCATCTGATCGCCCGGGCTGATCTCGGCCGCGCGATGGAATGACGTGAGATCCGGCCTGGCCGCGGCGAGCGCCTGCAGGCCGTCCAACTCAGCAATTGCGAATGGCAGGCCGACCGATGCGAAGACGGGTGCGTGATTGTGCATGACGACATGCCCGACGCCGATGGATGCGCAGTCGGCGATACGTTCAGGTTCGATCTCGGCGCCCAGTTCAAGTGGCCGCGGTGCCCGGATGGTTGCGCCGACAACCACACCGCCCTCCCGGATCAGGTCGATCTCGACCAGTCCGGCGATTTCCTCGAAGCGGAGCATTTTGCCTAAAGCGTTGCCGAACAGGTCGGGCAGATTGCCAAGGACGAAGGCAGTTCCGACATTCGGATGGCCGGCAAAGGGAACCTCTGTCGTCGGCGTGAAGATACGCACGCGCGCCGTGTTGGCTGGATTGTCCGGTGGAAGCACGAACGTGGTTTCGGAATAGCCGAACTCCGTTGCGATCGCCTGCATCTCATCGCCCGAAAGGCCGCGGGCGTCTGTGATGACCGCAAGCGGATTGCCGAAGAAGCGCTGGTCGGTAAAGACATCGACGGTGACGAAATCGACGACAGGCATGGACGGGCTCCCCAGTTGAGAACCCAACTTCTAGAGCCTGCGATCTCCCATCACCAGACAATGGTTTTGATGGAAGACATCAATCCTGATTGTCTGGGCAGGGTCTGGAAACGAGAAAGGCCGCACCCCCCGGTGCGGCCTCTTCCTCCCATGAAAAGGGCCAGAGCTATTAAAGCTGAGGCGGCCTTTTCCAGGTTCGTGTTCCCGATGCCGCAGCATCTGGGTTAGAGCATCAGGCCTTGTTGACGCTCGCGGAATAGATCCCGTCGATGGTTTCAGCCAGGCTCGCGTCGAAATCTGCATCGCTCATCGAGACGCGCAGGTTTTCGGTGAGCGCGCGCGAGAAGCTCGCGATCATGTCGCGGTTGTGGCTGAGCTTTTCGCAGGCATCGACGCGGCTGTAGCCGCCCGACAGGGCAACGAGGCGAACGACCGACTTGTGAGCGGCGAGATCCGCATAGAAATCGGCGACCGTTGGGATCGTTACCTTCAGCATCACGTCTTCGCCCGGACCGAGCGTGTCGAGCTGCTGGGCGATCTCGTCGCGCAGGATGGTCTCAGCTTCAGCCTTGGTCGGGCTGTTAATGAGGATCTCCGGTTCGATGATCGGAACGAGGCCCTGTGCGATGATCTGGCGCGCGACTTCGAACTGCTGCTGCACGACGTCAGCGATGCCGGCCTTGTCGGCAGAGGCAATCACCGAGCGCATCTTTGTACCGAAAATTCCCTTTTCGCGGCCGCGGATCAGGAGAGCGTCGAGATCGGGCATCGGCTTCATCAGCTGCACGCCGTTTTCTTCGGCAGCAAGGCCCTTGTCGATCTTCAGGAAAGGGACGACGCCGCGCTTTTCCCAGAGGTAGGAGGGAACAGGTTCGCCATCGACATCGCCTTCCATGGTGCGCTCGAACAGGATGGCGCCGACAACCTTGTCGCCTGTAAAGGCCGGTGCCTTCATGATGCGGGCGCGCATGGCGTGCATCAGGCGAAACATCTCTTCGTCGCCCTGGTATTCGGTTTCGGCAATGCCGTAGAGCAGCAGCGCTTTGGGTGTCGAACCACCGCTCTGATCAAGCGCCGCAATAAAACCGGGCGCCGACCTGACTTTGTCCAACATCTTCGCGTCTACCATAATCGCTCCTATCCCTCACAATGGCGCGTTGCGCGCGTGTGCCCATTCAATCTTCGGAGAGCCCGATATTGAAGAGCATATCCGAAGTTCTCTCCCGCCGATAACAGAAGTTCTTTTAAAGGGAAATGATGCTCTAAGCCATTGAAACGATTGAAATCGTTTCAATCGTTTAAAATATTGAATTTCTTTAAATCCGCCTTGCCGATCGGGCGCGGAAGCCTATGTCCCGCGCCTCCGAACCCATCGAGGGTTGCGTCCTGGAAAGCCGGTCGATCAGGCCTTGGTCAGCACCGAAACGCCGGGCAGTTCCTTGCCTTCCATCCATTCCAGGAAGGCGCCGCCTGCGGTCGAGACGTAGGAGAAATCGTCGGCCACGCCCGCGTGGTTGAGTGCTGCCACCGTATCGCCACCACCCGCGACCGAAACCAGCTTGCCGGCCTTCGTCTCACTGGCTGCGAATTTTGCAGCGGAGACGGTCGCCGTGTCGAACGGGGTGATCTCGAAGGCGCCGAGCGGGCCGTTCCAGACCAGCGTCGAGGCCTTGCCGATCCATTCGTTGACGGCTTCGACGGATTTCGGGCCGACGTCGAGCATCATCGCGTCCGAAGGGATCGCGTCGATCGCGACGGTTTCGTTTGCGGCATTCGCCTTGAATTCGCGGGCAACGACGCCGTCGGTCGGCAGCACGATGGTGCAGCCGGACGCTTCGGCTTCCGCCATGATGGCGCGGGCGGTGTCTGCGAGATCATGCTCGCAGAGCGACTTGCCCACATCGATGCCCTGCGCTGCAATGAACGTGTTGGCCATGCCGCCGCCGATCACCAGCGCATCCACCTTCTTCACCAGGTTCTGCAGCAGATCGATCTTGCTCGACACCTTGGCGCCGCCGACGATGGCAACGACCGGGCGGGCAGGCTCGCCAAGACCCTTTTCCAGCGCTTCGAGCTCAGCCTGCATCGTGCGGCCGGCATAGGCGGGCAGGCGGTGGGCAAGACCTTCCGTGGAGGCATGGGCGCGGTGGGCGGCCGAGAAGGCGTCGTTGACATAGATATCGCCGTTCTTCGCCAGTTCTTCGGTAAAGCCGCTGTCGTTCTTTTCCTCGCCCGTGTGGAAGCGGGTGTTTTCGAGAAGCAGGACATCGCCGTTCTTCATCGAGGCGACAGCATCCTCGGCTTCAGGGCCGATGCAGTCGGATGCGAAGAGGATCTTCTGACCGAGCACCTGATTGACGGCCATGACGATCTGGGACAGCGACATGTCGGCGACCGGTTCGCCCTTGGGGCGGCCGAAATGGGCGAGCAGGATGACCTTGGCGCCTTTCTTCGACAGTTCCGTGATTGTCGGAGCAACGCGCTCGATACGGGTCGCGTCCGTCACCTTGCCGTCGCTCACGGGAACGTTGAGGTCGACGCGGACGAGAATGCGCTTACCTGCGATATCGGTGAGGTCGTCGAGGGTCTTGAAGGCCGGCATGGTACTGATCCCGTTGCTTGATAAAGGGTGGCGGGACCATACTATTCTTGTCCGACGGCGCAAGGCTGTCGGGTCAATGAAATAGCCTTTGCGCCGGTTGCCGGATGGCGGCCAGGGTTCAGGCGGAGGGGCGGCCGGGCACCGGCTTGCCGCGATACTTGCGGATCTGGTCCCTTATCCGGTGGGCGATTTCGCGCATGTTGATGAAGATCGGCAGCTTGGTGGCAGGCTCCACCGGTTCCAGCGAAACGCCGATCTTGGTGACATGATCAAGCTCGTCGGTTTCCCGGACGATCAGCACGATCGAGCCGAAACGCATGCGGTCGGCATATTCCGTCTTGCCGCCCAGCCGGGAATGCATCAGTTCGCCGATCGTCATTGCCTGCTCGGTTGCCGAGAGCAGGCCCGGACCATACGCGAGGTCCAATTCGGTTGCGGGCCGTGTCGGCGAGATGGCGAAGGCGCCGAAGAACTCGGCATCGTCATCATCGACAGGCACGCGGCTCGCAAACAGCCGATCGAGCAGTTTCGTGTAGTTCGGCGTCACGAACAGATAGACCTGATCGTTCTCCCGCAGGCGTCCGGCATACTGGTAGCGCAGGCTGCGGCCGTCGCGGATCACCAGCGAGGGCATGGCCCAGCGGGGAATGCGTTCGCCGGACAGGATCGGGCTGTCTTTCAGGACGCGGTAGGAGATCAGTTCATGGGTCGCCTTGCCGGGAAGGTCGAGTTCCAGCTTGTCGACGGCGCCGATCCGCGGCGGGATAATCAACCCGAGATACCGCGCCACCGGCTTGATCGTCCAACCCTGGAGAAGAAGCGAGACGAGCACGATGATGAAGGTGACGTTGAAGAAGACGGACCCGTTTTCGGCGCCCGACAGGATCGGCGTGATGGCGAGCAGGATCGAGACCGCGCCGCGCAGGCCGACCCAGGACAGAAAACCGATTTCCTGCTGCGTGAAGTCATAGGCCATCAGGCTGATCCACACGGCGATGGGGCGGGCGACGAAAATCAGGAACAGCGCCAGACCGATCGCCGGCACGAGCAGGATCGGGAACTGGGACGGTGTCGCGAGCAGGCCGAGCACCAGGAACATGATGATCTGCGCCAGCCACGTCAGCCCTTCGTTGAAGCGCGTGATCTGATGCTTGGCGAACATCTTGCGATTGCCCGAATAGATGCCGGCCACATAGACTGCAAGGAAGCCGCTGCCGCCCATCGCGCCGGTAAAGGCGAACACGAGCAGGGCAAGCGTCAGGACGAGGATTGGCGCCAGACCCCGATCGGAGGTGAAGCGGTTCAGGACCCAGACGATCATCAAGCCGCCGAGCAGGCCGAAGATGACGCCGAGCCCCATTTCCTCGAGGAACATGACGGCGAAATGCAGGTCGAGGCCGCCGAAGCCCTGGCCGGTGGCCAGAAGCTCGGACAGCGCGATCGTCAGGAAGATCGCCATCGGATCGTTGGTGCCGGATTCCACTTCGAGCGTCGAGCGCACCTTGTCGCGGATGTTGATGCCGCCGATGCGCAGCAGGAAGAACACCGCGGCTGCGTCAGTCGAGGCGACGATCGACCCGAGCAGGAAGCCTTCGAGCCAGCTGAAGCCCAGGAAATACTTGGCCGCGACGCCGAATACGCCGGCGGTCAAGAGCACGCCGACGGACGCGAGCGTGAGCGCCGGAACCGCGGCTATGCGGAAGGAGTGGAGCGAGGTGCCGAAGCCGCTATCGAACAGGATGATGGCGAGCGCCAACGACCCCAGCATGAAGGTGAAGGAGTAGTTCTCGAAGCGGATGCCAAGACCATCGACACCGGCCAGCAGGCCGATCGACAGGAAGACGAGAAGCAGGGGGGCGCCGAACCGGAAGGCAAGCAGGCTGGAAAAGGCCGCAGCCAACACCAGAACCGTGCCGACCAGCAGGATGATGTAGAAAGCCTCCAAAGTCCCCGTCCTTCCTCTCGCCGCCGTTTACGGAAATCCATCCATCAGCAGGCCCGGCGATTGTCGGATCCTGTGCCGCTGCCGCGATGCGGCAAGATAGCCATGGAGCAGATCCCGGTCAGTGGCCGGGCGATTCGATGTGCATATTCAAATAGACGGGAACAAATCCGGCAAGAGAAGGGCCGGGGGCGAAGAAAAAGCACGCCGGTGCGAAGTGAATCGTTGGCGCAGGCCCGACCGGCAGCGACCTCGGCCACGATGGCGTCAATGTCGGTCAGCGCGTTGCGAAGGTAGGCGTGGTCGCGGACACGCCGAAGAGCTGACCCCAGCGCAGCGTCAAGGAGCCGGAAAGCATTGCCGCTCGCTCCTATTACTCAACGGCGACCCTGCCGATCACGGTCAGTGGATCGGCAGCCGCTGCCGTGACGAACAGGAGTTCGCCGTTAGCAGGAACGATGCTGGTGAGGCCGGTAATGTTGACCTGATGGGTGACCAGCACAACCGGCCGGCCGGGCGGCAGGCCCGTCATCCAGGCGCGCAGGGCCTGCGTCTGCGGCCGGCCATCTTCGGGACTGCCGAAAAACGAGTTGAGCAGCGGCTGCGGCTCGACCGGTCCAAGACCAAGACCTTTGGCGGTATCGATGCAGCGGCACCACTGGCTGGAAAAGACCTGCGCCTGCGCCACGCCATTCTCCCGGAAGAGCGTGCCGATACGGCCCGCCTGCGCGATGCCCTGCGCGGAGAGATTGCGCTGCGTGCTGCAATCATTGACCGCAAAATTCGCCGGATCGCCGGTTCCGGGCGCAATCGCGTGGCGAAGCAGCATGATAGCCGCGCCAGTGCGAAGCTCTGCCCACGGATCGGATTGCGCCCTTGCATTGCTGGTCAGGGCAAGGGCGGAGGCGATCAGCAACTGGCGTCGCAGAAACATGGCGTATCTCCAGGTGGTGCTGGCGTTTGTCTGTCCAAAGCCAATACGTGCGGTGATATTGCGTGGTTTCACCCTCACGCACAATAACATCCCTCACATAGGGTATCTGCTGACGCCGACGGGTCATCATCGCAATTGGGTCGTGCCAGAAAGTGTGCTAAGCGCCGGCGAAACAATGACTGGAGTATGACATGAGCGAACCGACCGTAGCCGAAGCGACAAACCGCATTTATGAATCGCTTCAGGCCAACAATGCCGATCTCGACACGCATATCGCCGCTCTCAAGGCAGCGCTCACCCAGGCTGGCCAGAAGGAAGCCGAGTTCGACCCCGCGCGGATCGTGCAGAACAACCGCCAGGGCCGCAAGCTGATGCAGGCCTATTTTCGCCAGCGCGGCGTGACGGTGAAGTTTAAGGCGTCCTGAGGGATTTACGCGCGGGCGATCTCTCTCCCGACCATGTCCCATAACGCAAAACCCCCTCCTTTTAAGGGGAGGGGGTCAAAAGCCTGAGCGTCAGGACCGGTCCTTGAGAACCGGCATTGGCGTTTCAGAGATTAGATCAGCTTGCCCATGGCAACTGCGGTGTCCGACATGCGGTTGGAGAAGCCCCACTCGTTGTCGTACCAGGTCAGGATGCGCACGAACGTGCCTTCGAGAACCTTCGTCTGGTCGAAGGCGAAGATCGAGGAGTGGCTGTCGTGGTTGAAGTCGCGGGAAACCAGCGGCTCGTCGGTGTAGCCAAGGATGCCCTTCAGCTTGCCGTCTGCGGCAGACTTGATGGCGTCGTTGATTTCGGCAACGGTGGTGGCGCGCTTGGCGACGAAGTTGAAGTCGACGACCGAGACGTTCGGGGTCGGAACGCGGATCGACGTGCCGTCGAGCTTGCCCTTCAGTTCCGGCAGGACGAGGCCGACGGCCTTGGCTGCACCGGTCGAAGTCGGGATCATCGACAGAGCCGCTGCACGGGCGCGGTAGAGGTCCTTGTGCATCGTGTCGAGGGTCGGCTGGTCGCCGGTGTAGGAATGGATCGTGGTCATGAAGCCGTGGTCGATGCCGACCGCGTCGTTCAGCACCTTCACGACCGGAACCAGGCAGTTCGTGGTGCAGGATGCGTTGGAGATGACCAGGTGGTCCTTGGTCAGCTGATCGTCGTTGACGCCGAACACGACCGTGAGGTCAGCATTGTCGCCAGGCGCCGAGATGATGACGCGCTTGGCGCCGGCCGTCAGGTGGGCAGCGGCCTTGTCGCGGGCGGTGAAGATGCCGGTGCATTCGAGCGCGATATCGACGCCCATTTCGGCGTGCGGCAGCTGGGCCGGGTCACGCACCGCGGTTACCTTGATCGGCTTGCCGCCGGCGACGATGATCGTGTCGCCTTCGACCTTGACGTCCGCCGGGAACTTGCCGTGGATCGAGTCGTAGCGCAGAAGGTGGGCATTGGTCTCGACCGGGCCGAGATCGTTGATCGCGACCACTTCGATGTCCGTGCGGCCGGATTCGACGATCGCGCGCAGGACGTTGCGGCCGATACGGCCAAAGCCGTTGATGGCAACCTTTACAGTCATAGAGTTCTCCCGAGAAAATAGTTTGGCAGCTGGACGGGGCGGGCGTTTTACCGTCGCCCCGTCGTTTGAATGATCAGTCGAGCTTTGCTTCGGCCGCAGCGACGATGGCGTCAGCCGTGATGCCGAAGTGCTTGAAGACGTCCTTGGCAGGACCCGAAGCACCAAAGCCCTTCATGCCGACGAACGAACCTTCCGGACCGATAAAGGCATCCCAGCCTTCGCGGACGGCTGCTTCAACCGCAATCTTGACCGGCGAGTTGCCGAGGATCTCGCGGCGATAGTCGTCCGGCTGTTCGAAGAACAGTTCGGTGCAGGGCACGGAAACAACGCGTGCGCTGACGCCCTTTTCCTCAAGCGTCTTTGCCGCCGCAATCGCCAGTTCGACTTCCGAACCGGATGCGAAGATGGTGACCTTGGCATCCGCGTTGCCCGACAGCGTGTAGGCGCCGAGCGTGCAGAGGTTCTTTTCCGAATATTCGGTGCGGGCCGGTGCAAGGTTCTGACGCGTCAGCGCAAGCGCTGACGGACGGTCCTTGGTTTCGAGCGCGATCTGCCAGCATTCGGCCGTCTCAGTCGCATCGGCCGGGCGGAACACCATCAGGTTCGGGATGGCGCGAAGGCTTGCCACCTGTTCGACCGGCTGGTGGGTCGGGCCATCTTCGCCCACGCCGATCGAGTCATGCGTCAGGACGTGGATGACTCGGATACCCATAAGGGAGGCGAGACGGATCGGCGGACGGCAATAGTCCGAGAAGATCATGAAGCCGCCGCCGTAGGGGATCAGACCGCCATGCAGGGTAACGCCGTTCATGGCGGATGCCATGCCGTGTTCGCGGATACCCCAGTGCATGTAGCGGCCGGAGAAGTCGGTCGGTGTGATCGAGACCATCTGGCTGGTCTTGGTGTTGTTCGACGGTGTCAGGTCGGCGGAGCCGCCGAGCGTTTCCGGCACGAAACCGTTGATGACTTCCAGAACGTCTTCCGACGCCTTGCGGGTCGCAACGGTCGGCTTGGTTTCAGCAAGCTTCTTCTTGTAGTCGTTGATGGCAGTGTCGAAGCCTTCCGGCAGGTCACCGGCAAAGCGGCGGTCGAATTCGGCCTTGTGGGCAGACGCTGCAAGGCGGCCTTCCCAGGCCTTCACGGCTTCCAAAGAGCGGACGCCGGCTTCGCGCCAGTCGGACAGAACGTCGTTCGGGATGACGAAGGGTTCGTATTCCCAGTTCAGGGCCTTGCGGGTCGCTGCAATTTCCTCGGCGCCGAGCGGCGAACCGTGAACCTTGTGGCTGCCGGCCTTGTTCGGCGAACCGAAGCCGATCGTGGTCTTGCAGGCGATGAAGGTCGGGCGGTCGGACTTGTGGGCCTGCTCGATCGCGTCGGCGATCGCGGCCTGATCGTGACCGTCGATCTCGATCGTGTTCCAGTGCACGGCCTTGAAGCGGGCGATCTGGTCCGTCGAGTCGGACAGCGACACGGCACCGTCGATGGTGATCGAGTTGTTGTCCCAGAACAGGATCAGCTTGTTCAGCTTCAGGTGGCCGGCAAGTGCGATCGACTCGTGGGAGATGCCTTCCATCAGGCAGCCGTCGCCGTTGATCACGTATGTGTAGTGATCCTGCAGGTCGGCGCCGAATTCTTCGCGCAGCTTGCGTTCGGCGATTGCCATGCCGACGGCGTTGCCGATGCCCTGGCCAAGCGGACCAGTGGTGGTCTCGATGCCGGTCGCATGGCCATATTCCGGGTGTCCGGCAGTCTTGGAACCAAGCTGACGGAAGCCCTTCAGGTCGTCGATGGACAAGTCAGGGTAGCCGGTCAGATACAGTACCGAGTACAGCAGCATCGAGCCGTGGCCGGCCGACAGCACGAAGCGGTCGCGGTCGGGCCAATGCGGCTTGGTCGGGTCGAATTTCAGGTATTTGGTAAACAGGACCGTTGCGACGTCAGCCATGCCCATGGGCATGCCCGGGTGTCCGGAATTCGCCTTTTCGACGGCATCCATGGCAAGGAAACGGATCGCATTGGCCATCCGGTCGTGTTGTTCGCGAGAAATCATGGCTAATCCACTATCGTCCGAGTGTCGGTCAGGCCCTATGATCGGGCCTCGTCAGGAAGCGTCCGATCCATATCAGGTGGGGCGCGCAAGTCAACAAAAGGCGGGCCACCGGCGGCACATAATGATCGGGTTTAGCACAGTCTGCCTGCTATTTCGGCAGGGCCGCCGAGTGCCCTTGATCAGCGACGATCCACAGTTCGATGCGGTATCGTCTGCGTGTTTTATTGACCGGCTTTCAAGCGGTGAATAGTCTACGGCGCTTGTTGGCGAGGCGCTGCCGTACGATTCGGCGCCGATCGCGACCTCACGGGATATACGCATGCCGGCAGAAAAGACGGTGGATCTGGCGCTTTCGGAACTTCGGGCTGCGATAAGCGGGCTGGAGAATGCCGTCGATGTGCGCATCGAGCAGCAAAGAGACCAGGGCGAGATGGAAGGCGAGGTCAAGCGCGTGCATGCCGATCGATCGCGCCTGGCGCAGGAGCTGGATCAGTCGCAGTTTCGGGCCAATCGTCTCGAAGAGGTCAACCGCGAGGTTTCCCGCCGTCTGGTGACGGCGATGGAGACGATCCGCGCGGTTCTGGACCGGTAAGGAAAAAGAGATGGCCCAGGTAACGGTAACGATCGACGGCAAAGCCTATCGGATGGCTTGCGAAGAAGGTCAGGAACAGCACCTGACGGATCTCGCCGACCAATTCGACCGCTATGTCGGACATCTGAAGGGCCAGTTCGGCGAGATCGGTGATCTTCGCATCACGGTCATGGCCGGGATCATGATCATGGATGAGCTTTCCGAGCTGACCCGCAAGGTCGGTGCGCTCGAAGGCGAGGTGCAGTCGCTAAAATCCAACCGCGCCGGTGCCGCTGAAAACCAGAGCCGCAGCGACGAGCTTGTCGTCTCCGCCCTGAGCGAGCTTTCATCCAGGCTCGAAGGCCTGACCGCGAAGCTCAACGGCCGTGTGCCGGCGAACTAAGACCGTCTCACGCCGGTGTTCAGCGTCGCTGAAAGCCTGCAGAAAAAAATGCTTCGCGATGCCACTGGCGCGCCATCGACTTCAGCCTTATATTGAAAATGCGTTCTGCGCTTCTCGACAGGAACCACAATCCCTGGGGCCATACTCGATCCAAAGGGAGCTGTCCCTGGCCAGGCCCGTGGGCTTGGACATATGGCGCCCACCTACGTTTGTAGGCACCCAGGATCGTAAAAATCCATCGGTCGCCGCGGATCGCACCTTACAGAATTCGGGCTCGATCATTCATAATGGTGGGGCCCAAAAACGAAAAACCCCGCTCAAGGCGGGGTTTTGCACGTCTAGTCGATGGGATGCTTACGAGCGCTTTTCGATCGAGCAGACCAGAACACGGGAGAGAACGCGCTCATAACCGACGATTTCGCGAGCGATCCGCATAACGCGGGCATGGTCGCCACTGGAGCTGACAACGCCTTCAAGAACAATGAAGTCGCCGGTCACGTCGACAGTGAGGTTGCTGCTGTCGAAGTTGGGGAGGTAACTCAGTTCCGTTTCGATAGCGGTCTTTTCCATCATCATGCCGTGGTCATGGGCAAAGGCGAATGAAGCGGTAGGCTGAAGGCTGCTCAAGAACATTGTCGAAACTCCCAACATGAACGTCTGATGAATGAACTGTTGTCTTACGTTTATGTTCCGAATGTGTCCGCGCTTTTTCTAATTTCTTTTTCCAGTACACGAGTTCGTCAGATTGCCAGTCCGGTTTTCCCCTGATGTGGCATCAGGCGCCCCTGTCTGACGCTTGACAATGGCCGCGCCGTTTCCGAGTAAGTCTCCGTGTTTTCAATCGGCGGACTTCTTCATGCCCAACGCAAAAGCCACGTTCGCCCGCTCGTCGCTCCTGATGCTCGTCATCGGCGCGGCCATCCTGCTCGGCATCGTGATGTCTTCTTTCTTCCTGGCGCAGATGACCAGGACCTATTTCGATGACGTCACAAAGCTGAGAGCATTGCGCGCGACCACTGCCGATCTGCTTTTGCTTGTGCAGACCGCCGAGACCGGACAGCGCGGCTACCTTTTGGTGCAGGATCCGCTGTTTCTCGAGCCCTACCGGACATCCATCGGTGCGCTGCCGCTCCAGCTGCAGAAGGTGGAGCGGACGGCGGCCAATCAGGACATCGTCAGCGTTCCGCTGGACGAGATCCGCAGCCTGATCGCGCTAAAGACCAATGAGATGCAGGCGACGCTGTCGCTCGCAAGTTCGGGTCAGGTCGAGCAGGCAGTCGCCATCGTTCGCAACCAGTCGGGCCTTGAGGCCATGCAGAAATTGCGCGCCCTGCTTGGCGGCGTGATCGGCGAACTGGATGGACACCTGATTTCTGGAATCGGAGAGATTCGCGGAAGTTCCGAAAAGCTGCAGTGGTTTACCGTCGGCGGCGGTATCCTGATCATTCTCGTTCTCGGCGGCGCGATTGCCATCGTCTTCCAGCATGTCCGCCAGCTTCAGAAGGCCCGTGCCGAGGTGGAAACCTTGAATGCCGGATTGGAGGAGCGGGTCAACGAGCGTACCGAAGACCTCATCCAGGCAAACCGCGAGATCCAGCGCTACGCCTATATCGTCTCGCACGATCTGAGAGCGCCGCTTGTCAACATCATGGGCTTTACCAGCGAGCTGGATAGTTCGCTCAAATCGATCTCCGCCTACGTGCTGGCCGATGACGTCAAGCCGAGCGAACTTCAGGTGAGGGACGCCCGGCTTGCAGTCGAGGAAGATCTTCCAGAGGCAATCGGTTTTATCCGTTCGTCGACCAAGAAGATGGATGGCCTGATCAACGCCATCCTGAAGATCTCCCGCGACGGTCGGCGTGAGCTGAAGCCGGAGAGGATCGACCTGAGCGAACTCCTGGAGGCAACTGCCGCGAGTCTCTACCATCAGGTCAACGAGGGCGGCGGCGAAGTGGCGATTTCCACGTCGGCCGCAAAGACCCTCGTCACCGACCGGTTCTCGCTGGAGCAGGTTTTCGGTAACCTGTTCGACAATGCGGTCAAATACCAGCATCCCGACCGGCCGCTGGCGCTGTCAATCACGTCAACGCCGCTCGGGCGAAGCTTTGTCCGGATCGAGGTTGCCGATAACGGGCGCGGCATTGCGCCGGAAGACCACGAACGGGTGTTCGAGCTGTTCCGCCGTTCCGGCGTGCAGAACCAGCCCGGCGAGGGCATCGGCCTTGCGCATGTGCGATCATTAGTCAGAAATTTAGGTGGCGAGATTACGATCACGTCAACCTTGGGCGGCGGTGCGACTTTCATCATCCGCCTGCCCACCGATCTGTCCCAATATGTCAGGAGTCATGGGTCATGAATGCTGCCGGCAAAGAAGTTACCATCGTTATGGTCGAGGACGACGAGGGGCATGCGCGCCTCATCGAAAAGAATGTCCGTCGAGCAGGCGTCAACAACGAGATCGTACCGTTCACGAACGGAAACGCAGCGCTCGATTATATTCTCGGCGCTGACCGCCTGGGAGCGGCCAATGCGGATCGGTATTTGCTGATCCTTCTCGACCTCAACCTCCCCGATATGTCGGGTATTGACATACTTGAGAAGGTGAAGTCCAACCCTCACTCGAAGCGACTGCCTGTGGTCATCCTGACCACGACCGACGACGAGCGAGAGATCCAGCGGTGCTACGATCTCGGTGCCAACGTTTATATAACGAAGCCAGTGGATTATGAGAGTTTCGCGCACGCCATCAGACAGCTCGGTCTGTTCTTTGCCGTGATGCAAATTCCCGGACAATGACGAGACGTGATGCAGCACACCATTCTCTACGTCGATGACGACCTTGCCCTTGCGCGGCTTGCCGTGCGCAATCTGGGTCGCTTCGGCTATCAGGTCGTCCATGCCGTGGATCTGTCCGCGGCAATGGAGACCGTTGAGAAGGGTGGCGTGCACGCAGTGGTTCTCGACCACTATCTCAGCACCGGTACCGGCCTCGAAATCCTTCACAGGCTGAACGAGATGGGGGCGGGGCTCCCGGTCATCTACGTCACAGGTTCGAGCGATGCGACGATCGCGATCGACGCGCTGAAGAACGGCGCGTCCGACTATGTCATCAAGACGGTGGGCGACGAGTTCTGGCCGCTGATGCAGAGCGCGATCGGCCAGGGGATTGCGACCGCCGAGCTTCGCCGCGCCAAGGAGCGCGCCGATCAGGAGATCCGGCTTGGCAAGGAACGCGCCGAGGTGCTGTTGACGGAAGTCAACCACCGCGTCGCCAACAGCCTGGCGCTGGTCGCCGCGCTGATCCGTCTCCAGGTGTCGAGCAGCAAGAACGACGACGTCAAGGCGGCCCTGTCGGAGACGCAGGCGCGCATCTCCGCGATCGCCGGCATGCACCGCAGCCTTTATACGTCCGACGACGTGCGCCAGGTGGAGATGGACAAGTATCTCGGCACTCTGGTCAAGGAAGTGCAGGGTACGGTCAACGATCACCAGAGCGCGACGATCCTTTTGCAGGCCGACGAACTCTCGCTGAAGTCCGACCGGGCCGTCTCCGTCGGGATGATCGTGACCGAACTTCTCACCAATGCGCTGAAATATGCCTATCCGCCGGGCGCTGAGGGCGAGGTTCGCGTGCTTCTCAAGCGGCAGGATGATGACAAGGCGCTGCTTGCGGTGGAGGACGACGGCGTCGGCTGGAAGGAAGGCGACATGCCGAAGGGCACGGGTCTTGGCAGTCGGATCGTCAAGTCGATGGCGGCAACGCTTGGTGCTTCCATCCAGTATGTGCCGCGCGAAAGCGGCACCCGCGCCGAACTGCTGATCGACCTGACGGCGTGATTTCTCCCTTTCCGACCGGACGCTCGCAAGTTCCACAGTGACGGCCATTGCATTGGACGCATGCTGACCCTATGATTTCCACCGCGAGCGAAGGTGCATAGCTCCGAGAACCCCCAAGGATTGCGGGCGGTTTTCCGAACTGTGCGCGAAGCAGCGCCGACGCGCCCATAGGGTGCGTTCGATAACGGTTCTCGTTGAAGTGGGCCGTGGCGTCAGTTTTGCAGGCAGGATATTGTTCCAGATTAAGAGCCCCTTTTGTTAACCGAAATATTCATCGTCGTTGCACTCACCATTCTCAATGGTGTCCTCGCAATGTCGGAACTTGCCGTCGTGTCCTCGCGTCCCGTGCGTCTCCGGGTCATGGCAGAGCAGGGAAATCGTGGCGCAGCTGCCGCCATCAAGCTGGCTGAAGATCCGGGCCGCTTCCTCTCCTCCGTTCAGATCGGCATCACCCTTGTCGGCGTTCTCTCCGGCGCGTTTTCCGGTGCAACGCTCGGCACCCGTCTGACCAACTGGCTGTCCGAGCAGGGTATGCCGCAAAACTTCGCCGACTGGCTCGGCGTCGGCGGTGTCGTCGTGGTCATCACCTATATGTCGCTGATTGTCGGCGAACTCGTGCCGAAGCAGATCGCATTGCGGGCGCCTGAGCTCGTGGCCGCCAAAGTGGCGCCGGCGATGAAGATGGTTGCGACAGTCGGTGCCCCGGTCGTGTGGTTTCTCGATATCTCGGGCCGGTTTCTTCTGGCCCTTCTCGGCCAGAGCGGGGAATCGAACGAGAAAGTCACCGACGAGGAAATCCGCACCGTGCTTGCCGAAGCGCATAGCGCGGGCGTGATCGAGACCGAGGAATCGGCGATGATCTCCGGCGTCATGCGACTGGCCGACCGTACCGCGCGCGGCCTCATGACGCCACGCCGCGATGTGGAGGTGCTCGATACCGAAGATGAGCCCGAAGAGCTTCGTGCCCAGCTGCGGGCGACGACACGCTCGCGTCTGCCTGTACGCAAGGGCTCGTCGGACGAGATCCAGGGCGTGCTCTTCGTCAAGGACGCCTATGAATTCATGGCCGGCGGCAGGGGCGGCGATCCCGCCTCGCTGATGCGCGAAGCGCCTGTCGTTTCCGACCTGACCGGCGCGCTCGACGTCATCCAGGCCCTGCGCAAGTCACCGGCACATATGGTTCTCGTCTATGACGAATACGGCCATTTCGAAGGTATCATCACCTCCGGCGACGTGCTCGAAGCCATCACCGGCGTGTTCCAGGAGGACGAGGTTGAAGAACCCGCCATCGTCGCGCGCGACGACGGATCCTATCTCGTCGCCGGCTGGATGGCAGTCGACGAGTTCTCCGCGCAGATGGGCGTGCCGATCGAGGATGACCCGGGTTACGAGACCGTTGCAGGCTTCGTTCTCGACGAGCTGAAGCATCTGCCGGAACTGGGCGAAAAGTTCACCACACGAGGCTGGACCTTCGAGGTGATCGATCTCGACGGACGTCGTATCGACAAGCTGCTGCTCAGCCGAGCACCAGACTGACGGTACGGGACCGATGAGCGAGGCTTTTTCCGACAATCGCATGCGCAAGACGGAACTGCGGCGCCAGAGCCTCGCCGCGAGAGACGCTCTGTCTGTTTCGGATAGGGTCGAAAAGAGCCAAGCGCTTGCCGTTCATGGCGCCGGGGCAATCGTGTCGCATGCCGGAGCGATCGTGTCGGGCTTTCTGCCGATCCGATCCGAGGTGGATCTCCATCCTCTGATGGCATTGCTGCGGGATCGCGGCGGGCGCATCTGCGTGCCGGTCGTCCTCGACAAGGAAACGATCGTGTTTCGCGAACTGACGCCTGAGACGGTGCTTGTGCCCGGTACGTTCGGGACCTCGGGTCCTGGACCCGAGGAGGAAGAACTCGAGCCCGAGATCATGCTCGTGCCACTGGCCGCATTCGACGCCCGCGGTCACCGGATCGGCTATGGCGGCGGATATTATGACCGGGCCATTCACCGTTTGCGCGAAAAAGGCTTGAACCCGCGGTTGATCGGCATTGCATTCGACTGCCAGGAAGTGGCATCAGTGCCTGAAGAACCTCATGATATGAAGCTCGATGCCGTCTTGACCGAAAGCGGCTATCGGCCGTTCGCGGATATGCCCGCGTAGATTGGACAAGCATGCGTCTTTTGTTTCTGGGTGACATGGTCGGCAAAACCGGCCGTACGGCGGTTTGGGACAAATTGCCGGGGCTGGTGTCCGACCTGAAACTCGACTTCGTGATCGTCAACGGCGAGAATGCCGCTGGTGGCTTCGGCATTACCGAGGAGATCTTTCTCGAGACGATCAATGCCGGTGCCGACGTTGTCACCACCGGCAACCATGTCTGGGACCAGAAGGAAGCCGTCGGCTTTGCCGGTCGCCACGACCAGTTCCTGCGCCCGGCCAACTATCCGGCCGGCACGCCCGGCAAGGGATCCGGCATCTTCTACGGCCGCAACGGCGCGCGCATCCTCGTCGCCAACATCATGGGCCGGGTCTTCATGCATCCGGAACTCGACGATCCCTTCAAGTCCGCCGAGGCGATCCTTGCCGCTGCTCCGCTGAAGGAACAGGCGGATGCCATCATCTTCGACTTCCATGCGGAAGCCACCAGCGAAAAGCAGTGTTTCGGCCATTTCGTCGATGGTCGTGCGTCGCTCGTCGTCGGCACGCACACGCATGTGCCGACCGCCGACTGCCAGATCCTGAACGGCGGCACCGGCTACATGTCGGATGCCGGAATGTGCGGCGACTACGACTCGTCGCTTGGCATGGACAAGGAAGAGCCGCTCAACCGGTTCATCTCGAAAATGCCGAAAGGCCGTTTCGAGGCGGCAAACGGCCCCGCAACGATCTGCGGTCTCGGCATCGAGATTTCCGACACCACGGGACTGGCCGAGAAGATCGAGCCGCTCCGGATCGGGCCGCGGCTCGCGGAGACCATTCCGAGCTTCTGGCGGTAGAATGGTTCGGGCGCTGCTTCTGTTTGCGGTTCTGATGCTTCCGGTTTTCGGGGCATCGGCACAGCAAAGCGTCCAGCCTTCAGCCGGAACGTGGGCTCAGAAGAAGTGCAGTTTCTACGCCAAAGCCTGGCAAGACCTGCTTTCCATGTCCAAAGATCGGGACATTACCCGCGCCTTTATCGATGGAAACAATGCTTTCATTGCAGCCGGCTGCTCCAACGGTGCGGATGTGTGCCCGTCGTCCAAGGGTGATATCGATCTTGCCAATCGCCTCACCATGGCCGCGATGAACTTTGGGACAGCGAGCTCATTTCTGCCCTTCGTCTGCCGGACGCGTTGAGGCGCTAACCACTCAATGACATGATTGTGAGACGACCACGGCGCTTCGTCGCTGGACGCTTCGCCATGCTTGCCGCATCCTGAGCCCCGGAATGGCATGAACGCATCGGCTCGATTTTTCGCAACGCGGTTCGGGGTGTGGCATGAAGCTGCGAACGCTGGCATTCGGTTTTTCGGCTCTCATTCTATCCGCCATATCGGCGCTGGCGCAGGAGGGCGGGTTGCCGGTCAGCCAATGCCAGGCGATTGCGCAGAACCTGCCGGGCGAGAATTTCCCCCATGTCCGCTATGCCAGCTTCAATCCCTCGGGTCCCACGCTTGCGCCAGTCATCAAACCGGTAAACCTGTCGGCGCGGGAAGAGGTGAAGATAACCTTCGTCGGCCACTCGACCTATTTTATCGAGAGCCCCGACGGTATCGGCATCGCCACCGATTACAGCGGCGTTCACCAGCCGTCGCGGATGCCTGACGTGGTGACGATGAACAAGGCGCATTCCACCCACTACACGATGATGCCGGATCCTGCGATCGCCCACGTGATGCGCGGATGGAGCGATGTGCCGGGTGAAAAGGCCGAGCATCGGGAAATGGTCGGGGATGTCTATATCCGCAATGTCGTCTCGGATATCCGCAACTGGGGCGGCGGGATCGAGCCGGACGGCAACTCGATCTTCATCTTCGAAGTCGCCGGTCTCTGCATCGGGCATCTCGGCCACCTGCATTTCGAACTCAACGAACAGCAGTACACGCAGATCGGTCGGCTCGATATTCTGATGGTGCCGGTCGATGGTGGTTTGACGATGGGGGCGGACAGCATGAGCCGCGTCGTTCAACGGCTGCGGTCGTCGCTGATCCTGCCGATGCACCGTTTCGGACCGCCGCTCGAGCGGTTCCTGTCGATGTTCGACGGCAAGTTCGAGATCGCCTACGCGCCAAGCGAGACGATCACCGTGTCGATGCGCAGCCTGCCGAAGAAGCCGACGATCATGGTGCCGCGAGGGCTGTGACAGGGGCTGTTTAAGCCCCTGTCTTTCGTTTGATCAGGCGTGACGCGTGAAGGTCAGGCGCTTGTTGACGCCGACTTCCGGCATCTTCTCGTCGTTGAGGTTCGCCTTGGCGATTTCCCAGCCGAACTTGAGCGTGCTGTCGGTCGACGCCCAGATTTCGGCGTCGTCGACGCGGAAGGCCAGCATGGTCAGATGCGGATCGGACTTACCGTGTTCGTACCAGGCAGCCGTCACGGCGCTCCAGTATTCATCGATCTTCGCCTCGTCCTTGCGGACTTCCAGGATGCCCGACAGGCAGGCGTGGTAATCGTGATCCTTGCCGACCACGTTGAAGTGGGCGCGGGAGGCTGTGCCGAGCGCCTTCACCAGATCCGTATCGGTCCTGGTATAGAACCAGATCGTGTTGGTCTCGGAATCGACATTCGGCGCCATCGGCTGGAAGTGCATGTGCGCACCTTCGATGCCGAGCATGCCCGCATGGATTCCGTTGATTTCGTCCCACATCTGACGTTCGGGGGCTTCGCGTGCTTCGGTAAGGCTCGCCATCTATAATTCTCCTTCTTTGTCGTGCGGTTGAAGAACGGAGGCGGGGCGGGGTTTGTTCCTCATCCGAAAGGCTCTTGAACGGCATCCGCTTCGAAACTATAAGGCGGCACAATTCCAGATAATGATGCAGACAGGGGTGCCATGGCTGGCCATTCACAGTTCAAGAACATCATGCACCGCAAGGGCAAGCAGGACGGTATCCGTTCCAAGATGTTCTCCAAGCTTGCACGCGAGATCACCGTTGCGGCAAAGTCCGGTCTACCCGACCCGGATATGAACGCGGCACTGCGCCTTGCCGTTCAAAACGCCAAAGCGCAGTCGATGCCGAAAGACAATATCGACCGCGCCATCAAGAAGGCGTCGGGCGCCGATGCTGAGAACTATGACGCGGTGCGTTACGAAGGCTATGGCCCAGGCGGCACGGCCGTGATCGTCGAGGCTCTGACCGATAACCGCAACCGTACCGCCTCCAACGTTCGCTCGATCTTTACCAAGGCCGGCGGCGCTCTTGGCGAAACCGGTTCGGTGTCCTTCTCCTTCGACCATGTCGGCGAGATCACCTACAAGGCGTCGGTCGGAGATGCGGATACGGTCATGGAGGCTGCGATCGAAGCGGGTGCCGACGATGTGATTTCCGACGAGGAAGGCCACACGATCATCTGCGGGTTTGAGGCGCTCGGTGAAGTCTCCAAGGCGCTCGACGCCACGCTCGGTGGTGCCGAGACCGTCAAGTCGATCTGGAAGCCGCAGAATACGATCGAAGTCGACGAGGAACGTGCGCTGTCGCTGATGAAGCTGATCGGCAACCTCGAAGACGACGACGACGTGCAGAACGTCTATTCGAACTTCGAAGTCTCGGATGAGGTCATGGCCAAGCTGTCGGCCTGATCGCCTCTAGTCCTGAAATGAAGCGGGCCGGTCGTTGAGACCGGCCCGTATTCGTTTACGCGGCTCGCTGCAGCTGGCTATCCATCAGCGACAGCTGCGAAAACAATTCCACCGAGCGGAGACGCTTGTCGATATCGTGGATCGGCATTGAGATGATGAGCTCGTCGGCCTGGGTTTCGGCCAGGAACTCACCAAGCTTACGTTCGATGGTTCGCGGCGAGCCGACCGCTGCGTAGCGCAGCGTGTGCTCCACATTCATCTTCTCCATCGGCGTCCAGAAACCGTCCATCGTATCGAGCGGTTTCGGGAAAAGGCCGCGGACGTTCTTGCGCAGGTTGACAAACTGCTGCTGCGACGAGGTGAAGAGCCTGTTTGCTTCCTCATCCGTATCTGCTGCCACACCCATGACACCGGCCATCACATACGGTTTGTCGAGATCCGCCGAGGGCTGGAAGCGATCGCGGTAGATGGCGATCGCGTCGAGCAGCATATCTGGCGCAAAGTGCGAGGCAAACGCGTAGGGGAGACCCAAAGCGGCCGCCACGTGGGCGCTGTAGGTCGAGGAGCCGAGAAGCCAGATCGGCACATTCGCCTCGGTTCCCGGCACGGCAAGGATTGCCTGGTTCGGGACGGGCGTTCCAAGCAGATGCTTGAGCTCGACGATATCCTGCGGAAAGTTTTCTGCGCCGGCATCGAGATTGCGTCTCAGCGCATTTGCCGTGCGCATGTCGGTTCCGGGCGCTCGGCCGAGGCCGAGATCGACGCGGCCGGGGAGCAGCGCTTCCAGCGTGCCGAACTGTTCGGCGATCACAAGAGGAGAATGGTTTGGCAGCATGATGCCGCCGGAGCCAACCCGGATGGTCTTTGTCGCGGCGCCGACATGGGCGATGACGAGCGCGGTGGCCGCGCTGGCAATGCCCGGCATGCCATGGTGTTCGGCAAGCCAGAGGCGGTTATAGCCATGCTGTTCGGCCTTAATCGCCAGCCTGCGGGACTGGTCGAGAGCCTGGCTGACGGAATAGCCTTCGCCGATCAGCGAAAGGTCGAGAATGGAAAACGGGATCATCGGCATATCCTGAAATGGATAGGAAAACGTGTTCTCCCTATCTAGGCAGCCGGTCTTGCAAATACGACCCCGCCGGCGATGAAAGTCGCTCGGCGGGGTCGGTGGAGGTCCGACAGTGAGGTCGCTGCCTCAGGTCTTGATCAGGCGCAGGAAGGGCTTGCGACCTCCCGACGACGGGGGCGATCCTTCAGGCGGAAAGACTGGTGGCGCCGGCAAAATTGTCACGTCGGAGTAGCGTGCGGCAGCGCGATCGATCTCGCCGATGCTGCGGTTCAGGCTGTCGAGAACAAGCGGCGTGGTCAGGATTTCGGGGGCCTGGGCATCCTTTGCCTTGGCCATTTCGTCGAGTTCGCCACGGATAGCCTCGGCCTCGGCCGCCTGAGCATCGGCGGATTCGGTCAGTTCTTCGACGTTCTGGGCCAATGCATCGACGTAAAGGCCGATCGCACGCAGTTCGCGCTCGATCTCTTCGGTCTTGGCGCGGATTGCGCTCATGCCTGTAGCACTGGACGTGCCGGCCGACAGTTCCATCGTCTCAATGAGCTTCAACGCGGCAGCAACCGCTTCGCGCGGTCGGCGCATGTCGAGCTTGGTGTTGTGGGCGATCGTGCCGACATGACGGGTGATTGCCTGACGCTGCTTGGCGCTTCTCTCATGCGCGCTGGTCTTTGACTTCGCGCGGGTAATTCTGTCTGCTTGATCCTGGCGGGCCTGAGCTTGGCTGCGCAGGATGGCGGCCATGGCTTCGGTGTCGGCCCGCATCGTCTCGACACTCGAAACGACGGTGCCGATGGTCCGGTCGATTGTTGCGAGTCCACGATTGAAATCGCGGCGCATGCCTTCGAAACGCAGCGGCATGGGTTCATCAAGTGTGGTGCGGATATCACCGCTTGCAAAGCGGCGCAGACCGCCGTCCAGGATGTCGGCGGTTCTGCGAAGATCGCGCAGCTCGGTCTCATTCCGATCATAGTCCCGTATCATTCGGGCGCCTCCTCGTGATTCTTAAGAAACCCTTTGTGACGAACCAACGCCATTAGGAAAAGGTTGTTGCGGTTGGATCACCACTTCTGCCCAAAACGATGCGGTTATGGTTAACAAAATATGAACGCTTCCGACGGCTTCGGTCCGCATGTTGGCCTGCAGACTCACTCCGCGTTTCGGCCTTGGCGCAGGATTCCCGGCGTGACACAACAGTTGCCATGACAAAACCGATTCGCATCATCGGCATCGATCCGGGGCTTCGCCGCACAGGGTGGGGTGTTATCGAGACATTGGGAAACTCGTTGCGCTTTGTGGCATCGGGGACGGTCGTGTCCGACGGTGACATCGACCTCGCCTCGCGCCTCTGCCAGCTGCACGATGGTCTGGCCGAAGTTGTGCATACCTACACGCCAGACGAGGCGGCGGTCGAGCAGACGTTCGTCAACAAGGATGCGGTGGCGACGCTGAAGCTTGGTCAGGCGCGTGGCGTCGTGATGCTGGTGCCGGCGCGTGCCGGGTTGCCTGTTTCGGAATATGCGCCAAACGCTGTCAAGAAAGCGGTCATCGGCGTTGGCCACGGCGAGAAGCAGCAGATCCACATGATGGTGAAGATTCTGATGCCGAAGGCGGAGTTCAAGGGTAATGATGCCGCCGACGCGCTGGCGATCGCCATCTGCCACGCCCATAACCGCGTTGCAAACCGCATGCGCCAAGCTTTGGCCGGCTGACGCATCAGCCTCCTCTGTTCTTGACTTGTTCTGACGCCCTCAGTAGGTATTTCGGCAGAGGCCGTACGCTCGCATCGGCTTCTGACGCGCGATGCAGCGCGCTATCGTGCCTGTTTCCCGATGCTCGGCATCATGATTTCCGGAACCCATTCTCCTTCATCCTCAGCGGCGGACCTAAGACATGATCGGCAAGCTCAAAGGCACTATCGACGAGATCGGCGAGGACTACGCGCTCGTTGACGTGCACGGCGTCTGCTACGAAGCCTTCTGTTCGGCCCGCACGCTGGCCCGCCTCAATGTGGGCGAAGCGGCAGTGCTGTTTATCGAGACCTATGTGCGCGAGGACCAGCTGAAACTGTTCGGCTTCCTGTCGGCACTGGAGCGCGAGTGGTTCAACCTCCTGCAGAGCGTGCAGGGCGTCGGCGCCAAGGTGGCGCTGGCCTTGCTCTCAACGCTGACACCGGGCGAACTGGCCAATGCGATTGCGCTGCAGGACAAGACCGCAGTTTCGCGGGCACCCGGCGTCGGCCCCAAGGTCGCCGTCCGCATTGTCACCGAACTCAAGAACAAGGCGCCCGCCTTTGCCGGCGAGGCATCCGCCAATATCGGCTTCAAGCAGGAACTGGGCGAGGGCGTGGCGTCTGCGCCCGTCAGCGATGCGGTCTCGGCGCTCACCAATCTTGGCTATTCTCGCGATCAGGCGGCCAATGCAGTCGCCGCAGCTTTGAAGGCAGCCGGTGAGGATGCCGACAGCGCCAAGCTGATCCGGCTGGGTCTGAAGGAACTGGCGAGGTCGTGATATCCGGGGTAAGCACTGGGATATCGATAGGGCCAGACGATTACGGGAAGTAACAGATTGGGTGCGTTCACGACTATGGCTCTTGAAGGTCAGATCAGGATAGCGATCAAGGGTCGCGACGTGCCGAGAGTTGCTGCTCCACATGGCCGGTGCCACTGCTCCATGACATCAGACACAAAGGCCGCATGCGCGCCCGAGATGGAATTTCTTGCATGACCGACGAAAACCGCCTCATCTCGCCGGAAAAACGGGGCGAAGATTTCGATACGGCGCTGCGCCCGCAGTCGCTCGACGAGTTTACCGGGCAGGCAGAGGCTCGCGCCAACCTCAAGATCTTCATCGAGGCCGCCAAGAACCGGGGCGAGGCCCTGGATCACGTGCTGTTCGTCGGCCCGCCGGGTCTCGGCAAGACCACGCTTGCGCAGATCATGGCCAAGGAACTGGGCGTCAATTTCCGCTCGACCTCCGGTCCTGTGATTGCAAAGGCCGGCGATCTGGCGGCGCTTCTGACCAATCTCGAAGACCGAGACGTGCTGTTCATCGATGAAATCCACCGTCTCAACCCGGCGGTCGAGGAAATCCTCTATCCAGCGATGGAAGATTTTCAGCTCGATCTGATCATCGGCGAAGGGCCGTCGGCACGGTCGGTGAAGATCGACCTGTCGAAATTCACGCTGGTTGCTGCCACCACCCGTATCGGGCTGTTGACGACGCCGCTGCGCGACCGGTTCGGCATTCCCGTGCGCTTGTCGTTCTACACGGTCGAGGAACTGGAAGGTATCGTCCGGCGTGGTGCGCGCCTGATGAACCTGCCGATGACCGATGGCGGCGCGCGCGAGATCGCACGGCGCGCCCGTGGCACGCCGCGTATCGCCGGACGGCTGTTGCGCCGTGTCCGCGATTTTGCCGAAGTGGCGCGTGCGGAAGCCGTGACCAAGGAGATCGCCGACGAGGCGCTGATCCGCCTCAATGTCGACCACGCCGGTTTCGACCAGCTCGACAAGCGCTATCTCAACATGATCGCCGTCAACTTCGGCGGCGGGCCCGTGGGTATCGAGACGATCGCGGCGGGACTTTCGGAGCCGCGCGACGCGATCGAGGACATTATCGAGCCCTACATGATCCAGCAGGGCTTTATCCAGCGCACGCCGCGGGGCAGGGTGCTGACGGCAGTCGCCTGGAAGCATCTCGGCCTGCAGCCGCCCAAGGATATGGAAGCGGCCCAGTTCAGGATCAGTTTCGACGATGAGTAAAAGCGACGAACCCCAGGATCTGCGCATCCGGATGAAGTTCAAGCCGAAGCGCATTTTTCAGATGCGCATCGCGGGGCTTGGTTTTCGCGACGGCCATGTGCTGGTGCACCGCGCCGTGCATGAGACGTTCTGGACCTTTCCCGGCGGACGCGCGGAAGTGGGCGAAACCTCCGAGGAAACGCTGAAGCGCGAGATGGTCGAGGAACTCGGGGCCGAGGTGAAGGTCGGGCGGCTGCTCTGGGCGGTCGAGAACTTCTTCCGCTACGAAGACCGCGACTGGCACGAACTCGGCTTCTACTATCTGATGGAGCTGCCGGAAAGTTTCCCGTTTCATTCGACCGATATCATCCATCGGATCATCGACACGCACGAACTCGAGTTCAAGTGGGTGAAGGCGACGAGGGACTCGCTGAAGGCGCTGGATATCCCGCCGTATTTTATCGCGGAGGAAATCGAAGATCTGCCTGCGAGCCCGAAACACGTGGTCTGGCGCGATGGCGATCTCGATCTGAAAGACTGATGTTGGAACATCCTTTACTCCCTCGAGTTTTCCAGGAGTAGAAGGAGATGATCCATGCAGAAGATCAGCGTCGGAAACGAAGTCGAATGGAAATGGGGAAAGTCGAAGGCCGAAGGTAAGGTCGCCGAGAAGTTCACCAAGGATGTCGAGCGCAAGATCAAGGGCAAGACGATCAAGCGCAAGGCGGATGCCGACAAGCCCGCCTTCCTCGTCAAGCAGGAAGACGGCGACAAGGTTTTGAAAAGCCAATCGGAGCTGAAGAAGACCGATGGCTGAAAGATCTTCGCACGACCATCAGCACGAGCAGTCTAAGACTCGCGCGCGCAGCCCGTCCAAACCATCGCAGCTTGACCACAAGCCGCCGGCCGACGTTGCGGCTGCGGCCGAGAAGGGCTTGAAGCTGCGCGCCGAATACCGCCGCGGCGGCACGACGGTCGGGATAGCACGCGCTCGCGATCTTCAGCATCGCAAGCATCTGTCGGAACAGACGGTGAAGCGGATGGTGAGCTACTTCAAGCGTCACAATGTCGACAAGCGCTCCGACAATTTCGGCGACGACGGCAACCCATCTGCTGGTTACATTGCCTGGCTTCTGTGGGGCGGCGACGCCGGCCAGAAGTGGGCTGAAGAGCACATGAAGCAGATCGACAAGACGAAGCAAGAGGCCAAGACGCAACGCACCTCGTCCCACTAGGATCGTAGCGGGGATAAGATCAGGAGGAGGCGAGGCGGCGGATTGTTTGTGCAAGCAACGGTTTGCCACCGCCCCTCCAGCCAAGCGCCTCGATCTTTGCCGTCGGCATGACGCGCACTCGCGACAGATCAGCCTTCTCGGGCAAGCGGCGGCAATTGTCGACGTGACTGAGGATCTCGCTTCGATCGGTGAGTATGTCTGACACGTTGAAACTTTCGCCGGCGATCCTGACGGCCTCGGCTTCCAGCATCAGACGAACGGCGGAGCTGACATCGCTGCCGTGTACTTCCGTTCCCGCACGCGGTTCGATGACGCCCCCGGAACGGTAGGTTTCAAACATCTGATCCCACTTGTTGGGTCTCAGATCTCCGTACACACCAGTCAACCGCAGGCTTGCGGTCGTAAAGTCAGGGTCGCAAAGTCCGGCGACCGCGACTTCGCCCTTATGCTTGATTTCGCCGTAGAGACTTGTCGGTGAAAGATCCGTGTCTTCGGTCAGCGGCAACCCGTCAGGCAGGCCGTCATAGACAGCGCGGCTGGAGATGAGGACGGCGCGGCGGAGACCGGCTCGTTTGGCAGTCTCGAACAGTTTCATCGTGCCATCGAGGTTCATGCGGGCAAACCGCGTGGGATCGTCGCCTTCGCCGCCCCGGTATTTCCCCGCGACGTGGTCGAAGGCGGCGTGGACGAAGAAATCGGCACCGGTGAAGACATCACTCTGGTCGAGATCGGAATCGAGCGAGAGGGGGACGAATTCGACTGGTTTCGAGAACAGGTCGGGTTGCGGCCGTGTCCGGCCGCCGACGGTGACCGAGTAGCTGGCGTCCAGCAGCGCTTCGACGATATAGCGGCCAACGAGCCCGGTCCCGCCCGAGACGAGGACTTTCATGGCAACGGCGCCGGATTGGGCAGCGCGGTGATGTCGGGCGAGCGCCCTTCGTAGAAGTCCCACCAGAGATCGATCAGAGGTCTCAACTGCTGCGCCTTCGGGTGATCCTTCTCCCAGGGCTTTTCATACTGGTAGTGGAGGATGCCGATGCTTTCCCAGTTCCAGAGATCGGGCATTGCGAACCACACATATTGCAGCATGTTCATGGTCACCGGCAGGCCGTGCCAGTCCGGAAAGAAGTGTTCCAGAAACGTCTGGTCGGTGCGCCGCCAGAAGGCGTCGGGAACGTCCAGCGCCGCCATCATACCGTCGAAGGTCTGCAGCGATGGCTTGGCCACGAACACGCCGGAGTTCATCCGGTGGAAGTCGGCCATGCTCTCGTAGACGTTCGGTGCCGCGGAAAACTCCGGATAGGCGAACAGCTTGTCGATGTTCTTCAGCATCAGCGCGTCGGCATCGATGAAGACTGTTGTGTCGTAGTCGGTCAGCTGCCACAGGCGAAGCTTACAGAAGTTGTCGAGCGGCGTGTGGAAATCCGGCTTGTTGCCTTTGGTAAAGGGCGCCGCCCCATGCAGTTTCTTTCGGGCGTGACGGTCGTTGAACGCGTCGGACAGCGGAAGGTGCGCGACTTCCACCAGCCTGCAGCCTAGGGCCTCGAGCGGGCCAAGGTCGGAAGCTGAGACCGCAGCCGTATGCAGCACGACGATCTCGGCCGTGGTCCCGGTCAACCTGATCGATCGGGCCAGTGCCGTGGCGCCCATCGCGTAATCGGCATTGGTAACGAGGGTGACGAAGGCGGTTTTCATCGCGCCATCACGAGACGGATTTCAGCCGCATGCCTTCCGGATCGTGCTCGACTTTGGCGGCGATATCGCGCGTCCAGGCGGAAACGGCGGGGACACGGCTGCGATCGACGCGGTAGGCGTATTTCTTCGCAACATCGACGATCTCGGCCAGCAGGCCTTCACCGAGCGTGGTCGGCTGCAGGCCAAGGCTCAGGAACTTGTCGTTCTTCACGACGAGATCGTTTTCGGGGGCTTCCTTGCGCGGGTTGGGCAGCCAGGCAATCTGGGCGCCGCTCATCTTGGAGATCATTTCGGCGAGATCACGGACCCGGTGGGTTTCCGTCATCTGGTTGAAGATCTCGACCCGGTTGTTGCGGGCAGGCGGTGTGTTGAGCGCGATTTCGATGCAGCGTACCGAATCCTGGATGTGGATGAAGGCCCGCGTCTGGCCGCCGGTTCCGTGTACCGTCAGCGGGTAGCCGATCGCCGACTGGATCAGGAAGCGGTTGAGAACCGTGCCATAATCGCCGTCGTAATCGAATCTGTTGATCAGCTGTTCGTGGCGGCGTGTCTGCTCCGTGTGGGTTCCCCAGACGATCCCCTGGTGCAGGTCAGTGATCCGCAGACCGTCGTTCTTGGCGTAGAAGGCAAACAGCTGCTGATCGAGGCATTTCGTCATGTGGTAGATCGAGCCGGGATTGCTCGGATAGAGGATTTCCTGGCTGACGGTGCGGCCATCCATCGTCTCGATGCCAACAGGAAGGTAGCCTTCCGGGATCGCAGCACCGACGGTCGAGTAGCCGTAGACACCCATCGTGCCCAGGTGAATAAGATGCGCGTCAAGATCGAGCTCGACCATGGCATTCAACAGATTGTGCGTGGCGTTGACGTTGTTGTTGACAGTGTAGTTCTTGTGGCGGTCGCTCTTCATCGAATAGGGGGCTGCCCGCTGTTCGGCGAAGTGGATGATGGCGTCTGGACGGTTCGCCGCCAGCCAACCCTTCAGAAGCTCGTAATCCTTGGCAAGGTCGATCAGGTGAAAGTGGATGCGGCGGCCGGTCTCGGCGTGCCAGATGCGGGTCCGTTCCTGAATGCTGTCCATCGGCGTCAGCGACTGAACACCGAGTTCCGTATCGATCCAGCGGCGCGACAGGTTATCGAGAATATGCACCTCGTGGCCGGCATCGGACAGGTGAAGCGATGTCGGCCAGCCGACGAAACCATCGCCGCCAAGGACTGCAATCTTCATGAATGTTCTCTCCGTTCGCGGGTGCCCTATTTTATGCGGGCGGGAAGTATGACAGGACACCGAAAGTGGATCGGTATTCCGCCTTTATCCAGGGGATGAAGATGGAATTTCAAGGCAAGCTTATGACAGAGCAGAATTTTTTGTTATCCGGAGAACTGATCGAGGGCGGTCACAGCCTCGTCCAGCGGGTCTATTACGAGGACACGGACTTCTCCGGCCTCGTCTATCACGCCCGCTACCTACACTTTCTCGAGCGCGGCCGAACAGACTATCTGCGGTGCCTCGGCTGCGAGCAGGGTGCGCTTCTGTCTGCGGATGAGGAGGGGCTGGTCTTCGTTGTTCACCGCATGGAGATCGACTTCAAGCAACCGGCCCGGATGGACGATATCCTGACGATCCGGACGATCACCGAAAAGGCCGGTGGCGCCAAGATGGTGCTGACCCAGGAAATCCGCCGCGGCGAAACGCTGCTGATCGCGGCGAAGGTGGTCATCGCCGTCATCAACAGACACGGCCGTCCACGACGACTGCCGGAGGCGATCGCGGAGAAGTTTCTAACAGCGCCGATCTGAGCTTTAGACAATAGAGCCAAAGCGCTGATCAAGCTTGCGGCCGTAACACATTATTAACGATAATGTAGTCTTACTAACCCGTGAGGGATTTGTGCAACGCACGCCTTCCTTTGACCAAATTTGAAGGCGAGAAGCCAAGCTGAAAACTCAGGACATCTTGGGCGTTAGGCGGCGATCTCGGCGGACAGAAACATTCTCGCGAGAGCGCGCTTTGGAACCCGCCCGGTTGTGAAATGCCGGGCGTTTGGATTCGGGGATTGAAGACAGATGGAACAGGTAGCTCTGGAAGCTGCGACGCATGACGTGAGCCTTTGGGCGCTGTTCATGCAGGCCGGACTGATCGTCAAGATGGTGATGATCGGGCTGATGGGTGCCTCGGTCTGGACCTGGGCGATCGTCATCGACAAATATATGGCCTTTTCAAAGGCGCGGCGTCAGTTCGATCAGTTCGAACAGGTGTTCTGGTCGGGTCAGTCGCTCGAAGAACTCTACCGCACCCTTGGCGAGCGCCAGAATACAGGCCTTGCCGCCATCTTCGTCGCTGCCATGCGCGAGTGGAAAAAGAGCTTTGAACGCGGCGCCCGTTCGCCGATCGGTCTCCAGATGCGTATCGACCGCGCCATGGACGTGACGATGTCGCGCGAAGGCGAGGCCTACGAGGCACGTCTTGGGTCGCTCGCAACCATCGGTTCGGCCGGTCCGTTCATCGGTCTGTTCGGTACCGTCATCGGTATCATGACCTCCTTCCAGGCGATCGCAGGATCGAAGTCCACCAACCTTGCGGTCGTTGCACCGGGTATCGCCGAAGCGCTCTTGGCAACCGCCATCGGCCTCGTCGCCGCTATCCCGGCAGTTATCGCCTACAACCGTTTCATGGGCGAGGCTGGCAAGCTTTCATCGCGGATGGAAGGTTTTGCCGACGAATTCTCGGCCATCCTTTCGCGCCAGATCGACGAGAAGCTGCAGCCACGCCAGGCCGCTCAGTAATCAGGCACAACGCCAGGAGTAAGCACCATGGGCATGTCGGCCGGAGGAGCAAAGTCGGGAGGCGGTCGTCGCGGACGTCGCGGTGGGCGAAGCCGTAGCGGCGCGATCAGCGAAATCAACGTCACGCCGCTTGTCGACGTCATGCTCGTGCTTCTCATCATCTTCATGGTCGCCGCACCGATGATGACTGTCGGCGTGCCGATCGACCTGCCTGAAACCCAGGCCAAGGCGATGAATTCCGATACGCAGCCGATCACCGTTTCGGTCAATCCGGAAGGGCAGATCTTCCTGCAGGAAACCCCGATCACGATCGACGAGATCCTGCCGAAGCTGCAGGCGATCGCCACGACCGGCTATAACGAGCGCATCTATGTGCGGGGCGACACTGCCGCTGCCTATGGCGTGGTGATGAAGGTCATGGCCCGCATTTCGTCTGCCGGTTACAAGAACCTCGGCCTCGTTACCCTTCAGGAACAGGAGCAGTGATCCCACGCCATGAAGGGTAGTATCGGCACATCGCTGGTTCTCCATTCGGTGCTTCTCGGCTGGGCGCTTGTCTCGCTGAGTTCACCGATGCAGCTCAACGTCGCCGACGTCGAGGCGCTTCCGGTCGACATCGTCCCGGTGGAATCGATCACCCAGATGCAGCAGGGTGACAAGAAGGCGCCTCTCACCGAAAAGCCTTCGGTGAAGGAAACCAAGAACCAGAAGGTCGTCGAAAACGCCGAGAATGCCGGCGAGAGCGACATCGACCTGAAGTCCCCGCCGACGCCGGCCAAGAAGCCCCTGAAGACCGAAGCCGCCGCCGCGCCAAAGCCGGTGGAGCGCCCGACGCCGACCCCGACGGACGAGGACAACCAGGTCAAGGATATCGTCAAGGAAGAAACGGCACCGAAGCCTCAGGAAGTGGCAGCATTGCCGCAGCCGAAGCCGGAGCCGACCCCGCCAAAGCCCGAGCCGACGCCGCCCAAGGCCGAGACACCGCCACCGACCCCAACTCCGACCGAAGCCAAGACCGAGGAAGCGCCGCTTCCCGACAGCGTTCCGCTGCCCGCTGCCAAGCCGAAGCAGGAACCGCCGAAGGAGCAGGCAAAGCCCGTCGAAAAGCCGGTCGAGAAAAAGCCTGACCCGCCGAAGCCGACCGAAACCGCCAAGGCGGATACCAAGGCGACGGAAGCTTCAAAGCCGACCGACAAGAAGGAAGGCAAGAAGCAGGAGACGGCGAAGGCCTCGTCTTCCAAGGCCAGCGACTTCAATGCCGACCAGATCGCAGCGCTTCTCAACAAGCAGGACGCGTCGGGCGGCGGTGCCAAGCGTTCGACGTCGCCTGCTTCCACCGGCAGCACTAAGCCGTCTACTGGTTCAAAGCTCAGCGTCAGCGAAATGGACGCACTGCGCGGGCAGATCGGCAAGAACTGGTCCTATATCGCCGGCATCGAAGGTGCAGAAGGCGTGGTGATCCGCGTCCATATGCGGCTCGACCAGTCGGGCATGATCGTCGGCGAACCCGAAGTTTCCTCAAGCGGCGGTTCAGATACGGCCCGCCGGACGCTTGAATCCAGCGCGCGCCGCGCTGTCTTGCGTTCGTCGCCGTTCAAGAACCTGCCGGCAGACAAATACGATGCGTGGAGCGAAGTCATCGTGAACTTCAGCCCCAGCGATCTTGATATGCTTTGAAAGGCCAAACCATGATCAGACGTTCCTTCCTCGGGCTCATGATGGCGTCCGCCGGTGCTGCCGCGATCTCCAACCCCGCAAACGCGGTGGTCGAGATCAACATCAACAAGGGCAATGTCGAGCCGCTGCCGATCGCGATTACCGATTTCCTGTCCAACAACGAGCTTGGACCGCAGATTTCGCAGGTTATCGCCGCCGATCTTCAGCGCTCGGGCCTCTTTGCGCCTGTGAACAAGCAGGCGTTCATCGAAAAGATCACCGATCCGGGCCGCGCGCCGCGTTTCGAAGACTGGAAGGCGATCAACGCCCAGGCGCTGGTCGTCGGCCGTGTCAGCCGTGAAGGCGACGGTCGTCTGCGCGCCGAATTCCGTCTCTGGGATACGTTTGCCGGCCAGCAGATGACCGGCCAGCAGTTCTTCACCCAGCCGGAAAACTGGCGTCGTCTGGCGCACATCATCGCCGACGCGATCTATAAGCAGATCACCGGCGAGCAGGGCTACTTTGACACCCGCGTCGTGTTCGTATCCGAAAGCGGTCCGAAGACTGCCCGTCAGCGTCAGTTGGCAATCATGGACCAGGACGGTTTCAACGTCCGCATGCTGACCGGTACCAAGGATCTCGTTCTGACGCCGCGCTTTTCGCCGAGCCGTCAGGAAGTCACCTACATGTCGTTCGAGGGCAACCAGCCGCGGGTCTACCTGCTGCAGCTGGAAACCGGACAGCGCGAAGTGGTGGGCAATTTCCCGGGCATGACGTTCTCGCCGCGCTTCTCGCCTGACGGTCAGAAGGTGATCATGAGCCTTCAGCAGGAAGGCAACGCGAATATTTACACGATGGACCTGCGTTCGCGCACGACGACGCGCCTGACGTCGACGGCTGCGATCGATACCGCGCCATCCTATTCGCCCGATGGTGCGCGCATCACGTTCGAAAGCGACCGTGGCGGCCGCCAGCAGATCTACGTGATGGGGGCCGACGGTTCGGGCCAGAGCCGCGTCTCGTTCGGCGATGGTTCCTATTCGACGCCGGTCTGGTCGCCGCGTGGCGATCTGATCGCGTTCACCAAGCAGTCGGGCGGAAAGTTCTCGATCGGCGTGATGCGTCCGGACGGTTCTGGCGAGCGCATTCTGACATCGGGCTTCCATAACGAGGGTCCGACCTGGGCACCGAACGGGCGTGTTCTGATGTTCTTCCGCCAGAACGCCGGCGCCGGTGGTCCGCAGCTTTATTCGATCGATCTCAGCGGCTATAACGAGCAGATGGTCAAGACACCGGCATTCGGGTCCGACCCGGCCTGGTCGCCGCTTCTTGAATAGGAGGCACGTTTGAGGCGCGGCAGATCTGCCGCGCTTGCGTTCCAACCGGCAGCGAACGACTGAAAAATAGGGCACCGGAAGGAATTCGTTAACCATAAGCGTTTGATCATGGTTAACCTAAATCCGTTAGAGTTCGGCAACTCTTAAATTAAATGATCAAGGAGAGAACGGCCATGAGCCGCATTCATACCCCGGCGATGAGCCGTATGCAGACCCTCGCTCGCAACCCGGCCGTCATCGCTCTGACGCTGGCCCTCGCTCTCGCAGGCTGCGCCAACAAGAAGAACCTTCCGAACAACGCGGGTGACCTTGGCCTCAACGGCGGTGGTGCCGGCGGCTCGGCAACACCTGGCTCGAGCCAGGACTTCACGGTCAATGTCGGCGACCGGATCTTCTTCGATACGGACTCGACCTCGATCCGTGCAGATGCCCAGCAGACGCTCGATCGTCAGGCTCAGTGGCTGCAGCGTTACCCGAACTACGCGATCACCGTTGAAGGCCATGCCGACGAACGCGGTACACGCGAATACAACCTGGCACTCGGCGCCCGTCGCGCTTCGTCCACCAAGGAATATCTTGCTTCGCGCGGCATTCCTGCCAACCGCATCAAGACCATTTCCTTCGGCAAGGAACGTCCGGTCGCAGTTTGCGACGACATCTCCTGCTGGTCGCAGAACCGCCGCGCGGTTACCGTTCTCGGTGGCGCTGGCATGTAATGCCGGTGAGGGGCGGGGCCAGTCCCCGTTCCACACATGACATTTTGGTGAGAAAAGGTGGCCTTCGCGCCACCTTTTTTGTTTTTCCTTAGTTTGGCCCCGTTTCCCTTGATTTTGAACGTCGACTTGGTTGCTTTTTGACGGCAGTTCAGAAAAATCCGTATTGCGCCAATCCGGCGCAAGCTACAGCGCCGCGCACCGGGTTTCCGATGCGCACAGCGCGTTGTAGAACATAGGTTGCGCTTCGTTCTTTCCGAAAGCCATTCCGGCTTGAGGGCCGAAGCGCGGGAAGCAGGACGGACGACATGAAGAAAATTGTCTTGGCAGCGATGCTGGGGCTGGCGGCGATGGCGGGCCCTGCTGGGGCCTTCTCATTTCCGAAACTCTTCCAGGGCGAGCAAAGCGTTCCGCAACAGCCGCAGGCCGAACAACGGCCTGTGATCCTCGCGCAGGGCGGCGATGCCGTCCGGACGCAGCAGCTTCAGGAAGAGGTACGGCAGCTTAACGGCCGTATCGAGGAAATGAGTTATCAGCTCCTGCAGATGCAGGAACAACTGCGCAAAACGCAGGAAGATAACGAATTCCGTTTCCAGGACCTGGAAAAGAAGAAGAGAAGCGACTTGGGCGACACGGGCGGGCAACCGGCCGTGGCGTCCAACCGCCCTTCGTCTTCGGCTTCCTCCGGCGAACCCTCCCCACCTGCCGCGCAAGGCGCCGACGACGTGGCTCGCATCATTGGTGAGCCTTCCAGCCCATCCGCGACCACAGGCAACCGCGCCGCACCTGCGCCAACAACACTTGGATCGATGAATCTCGACACGAGCGGGAATACTGTCGGTGCGTCCCGCAACGACAATGCCCGCAATTCGGCCGGTCTTCCCGGTGTTGCTTCCGGCTCGTCGCGCAGCGGTGGGTCGCAGGATCCGCAGCAGACGGCCTCGCTTGGCAGTGAGGGCGACAGCTACAAGATCGCCTATGACCATGTTCTTTCCGGCGACTACCCGCTCGCCGAGAAAGAGTTTTCCAGCTACCTCGCCAGCTACCCGAAGAGCTCACGGGCCGCAGACGCCAATTTCTGGCTCGGCGAAGCGCAGTTCTCGCAGGCGAAATATGCCGATGCGGCAAAGACCTTTCTCAACGCGCACCAGACCTACGGCAAGTCCGCCAAGGCGCCGGAAATGCTGCTGAAGCTCGGCATGTCGCTTGCGGCTCTCGACAACAAGGATACGGCCTGCGCGACGCTTCGCGAGGTACCCAAGCGCTATCCAAATGCGCAGCGCGCCGTGCTCGGCAAGGTGACGACCGAGCAGAAGCGGCTGTCCTGCTGATCCTGCGGCGGTGACCACCCCGGATCCATCCCCGCAGTCAGCGGTTCGTGAATTTCTCGCCGGTCTTTCAAGGCCGGCGAAACTGCTTGTGGGGATCTCCGGCGGCAGTGATTCGACCGGGCTTCTGCTCGCGCTTCAGGAGGCGCTGGCTACTGACCCGGAAGGCGGGATCGAACTTGCCGCCGCCACGATCGATCATGCGCTGCGAGCCGAATCAGGCGCGGAGGCCGGCTCGGTGGCATCTCTTTGCGCACGCAAGGGCATTCCCCACACGATCCGCCGCTGGGACGGCGACAAACCAACGACCGGCATTCCGGCTGCCGCACGAGAAGCTCGCTACCGGCTGCTGATGGAGATCGCTGACGAGATCGCAGCCACCGCCATCCTCACGGGCCATACGCTGGACGACCAGATCGAAACGGTGGCGATGCGCGCAGTGCGCAACGGCACGAAGGGCAAGCTGGGTCTGGCGGGCATGGCAGGTGCAGTCCTGCTCGACAGACGGCGCTGGCTGCTGCGACCGTTTCTGTCTGTGCGTCGCTCAGCGATCCGGGATTTTCTTGCAGCGGGAGGCGAGGGCTGGATCGACGACCCTAGCAATCTCGACAGCCATTACGAGAGGGTCAGAACTCGAAATGCCCTCACGGGCATCGAAACGGTGACGATGGACGAGATCGCTGCGGCCGGCGCTTCGCGAACGCGTCTGTCCCGCCATGCGGCGGAACTGGCCCGCGAGCAGCTGACCATCAGCCATGGGGTTCTGGCTTATCTTCCGGTCGAAGCATTGGGCGGCGATCCACTGGCTCGGGACCATCTGCTCGGACATCTCATCGCGCTCCTGGGCGGACGGGAACACGTTCCTTCGACCGAGACGATGACACGGGTCGCGGCATTTCTGGATGGCCGGCACCTCGGCCGAATGTCTGGAGGGCGGGTCATCCTCGATCTGCGTCGGGATGGGCTGTATCTTTACCGGGAAAGCCGCAATCTGAACCCTGTTCGCATCGCGGCGGGGGCGGTGAAGGTCTGCGATGGCCGATACCGCGTCCACAACCCAACCAATAGCGAAATCGTGATCGGGCCGACCATTCCCGATCGCACGCTGGCGGGCTCGCTTTTCCCGAATGCGCCCGGGTCGGTCGCGATGCGGGCCATGGCGGCAATGCCACAGGTGCAAACACTCGAAACTGGCCTGCTGCACGCGATTGACATGCACCCGGTCCTGGGGACGTTCGAACGCTTCCTGTCGCAGTTCGAGCTCGAGATTGCAGCCCAGTTCGCCGATTTGGTCGGATGCGACGATATACCCCCGCTTCCGGTTAAGCTTTCGCAGCGGAAAAGCTAGGCGTCCGTGCCGGTTCGCCTTGGCAATGCCAAAGCTCAACCCTATGTTAGGTTCCAAGAAGGGCGGTCGCCATGATGTGACCGTTGGCATACTGGGGAGTTCGATGAACCCAAATTTTCGCAATTTTGCCCTCTGGGCCATTATAGCCCTGCTGCTGATCGCTTTGTTCAGCATGTTCCAGACGGCGCCGTCGCAGACGTCCTCGCGCGAAATTCCGTATTCGCAGTTCCTGCGTGACGTGGATTCCGGCCGCGTTCGCGACGTCGTCGTGACCGGCAATCGTGTCCTCGGCACCTATACCGAGAACGGCACCAATTTCCAGACATACTCCCCGGTCATCGATGACAGCCTGATGGAGCGTCTTCAGTCGAAGAACGTCTCGATCATGGCTCGCCCCGAGACAGACGGATCGTCTGGCTTCCTGAGCTATATCGGCACGCTGTTGCCGATGCTGCTGATCCTCGGTGTCTGGCTGTTCTTCATGCGTCAGATGCAGGGTGGCTCACGCGGTGCGATGGGCTTCGGCAAGTCGAAGGCGAAGCTTCTGACCGAAGCGCATGGTCGCGTCACGTTTGAGGACGTTGCCGGCGTCGACGAAGCCAAGGCCGACCTCGAGGAAATCGTCGAATTCCTGCGCGATCCGCAGAAGTTCCAGCGCCTCGGCGGTCGTATCCCGCGCGGTGTGCTGCTTGTCGGCCCTCCGGGTACCGGTAAGACTCTGCTCGCCCGTTCGGTCGCGGGTGAAGCCAACGTGCCGTTCTTCACGATCTCGGGTTCGGACTTCGTGGAAATGTTCGTCGGTGTCGGCGCATCCCGTGTGCGCGACATGTTCGAGCAGGCCAAGAAGAATGCGCCCTGCATCATCTTCATCGACGAAATCGACGCCGTCGGCCGTCACCGTGGCGCAGGCCTCGGCGGTGGTAACGACGAACGCGAGCAGACGCTGAACCAGCTTCTGGTCGAGATGGACGGCTTTGAGGCGAACGAGGGTATCATCCTCATCGCCGCAACCAACCGTCCCGACGTTCTCGATCCGGCACTTCTGCGTCCAGGCCGTTTCGACCGTCAGGTCGTCGTCCCGAACCCTGACATCGTCGGTCGCGAACGCATCCTCAAGGTTCACGCGCGCAACGTCCCGCTTGCTCCCAACGTGGATCTCAAGGTTCTTGCCCGTGGTACGCCTGGTTTCTCCGGTGCCGACCTCATGAACCTCGTTAACGAATCTGCCCTGATGGCAGCGCGCCGCAACAAGCGTCTCGTCACCATGCAGGAATTCGAAGACGCCAAGGACAAGATCATGATGGGCGCCGAGCGTCGCTCGTCCGCCATGACTGAAGCCGAAAAGAAGCTCACCGCCTATCACGAAGCCGGTCATGCGATCACCGCCCTCAAGGTGGCCGTTGCCGATCCGCTGCACAAGGCGACGATCATTCCGCGCGGCCGTGCGCTCGGCATGGTCATGCAGTTGCCGGAAGGCGACCGCTATTCGATGAGCTACAAGTGGATGGTGTCGCGCCTGACCATCATGATGGGTGGCCGCGTTGCCGAAGAACTGACATTCGGCAAGGAAAACATCACGTCCGGTGCATCCTCTGACATCGAGCAGGCGACCAAGCTTGCGCGTGCCATGGTCACCCAGTGGGGCTTCTCCGACATCCTCGGTCAGGTCGCCTATGGTGAAAACCAGCAGGAAGTCTTCCTCGGACATTCGGTTTCGCAGTCGAAGAACGTGTCCGAATCGACGGCCCAGAAGATCGATAGCGAAGTGCGCCGTCTGATCGACGAAGCCTATACGGAAGCGCGCCACATCCTGACCGAATACCACGATCAGTTCGTGGCCATCGCGGAGGGCCTGCTCGAGTACGAAACCCTTTCGGGTGACGAAATCAGAGCGCTGATTCTCGGCCAGAAGCCGTCGCGCGACCTTGGCGACGATTCGACGCCAAGCCGTGGTTCGGCTGTGCCGAGCGCCGGTGCAAAGAAGGACGAGCCGAAGGGCGATGCGCCCGAAGGCGGTCTTGAACCTCAGCCGCACTGATCTCTACTGCATCAAACCTATTAAAGCCGCTGCGGAAACATCCGCGGCGGCTTTTGCTTATCGACCTTAGCGGGACTGGTTCGGTAACGGGATATAAGCGATTTTGACGGTAATTTAGGTGCCAACGCAGATGAACTGTGGCATGAGCCGATCTTGGACGGCAGTGCCGCCGATCCGCTCGGGCATGTTGCACATACAGACATAACCGGGCGAAGACCGCGCTTTTGAGAGCGCGTGTACCAGGGAGCTTACATGACACGCCGCTATTTTGGGACTGATGGCATCCGCGGGCATTCCAACGTCTATCCGATGACGCCAGATCTTGCGATGCGCGTCGGTATTGCCGTCGGAACAATTTTTCGCAACGGAACGCACCGCCACCGCGTGGTGATCGGCAAGGATACTCGTCTTTCCGGCTACATGCTGGAAAATGCCATGGTCGCAGGCTTTACCGCAGCCGGCCTCGACGTGTTTTTGCTTGGCCCGATCCCGACGCCCGCGGTTGCCATGCTGACGCGCTCCCTGCGTGCGGATGTCGGCGTGATGATTTCCGCTTCACACAACCCGTTCGAGGATAACGGCATCAAGCTGTTCGGCCCCGACGGCTACAAGCTTTCCGATGAGCTGGAAATGCGGATCGAGGATCTGCTCGACAGCGACCTCCATTCGCAGCTGGCAAAATCGGCCGATATCGGTCGCGCCAAGCGCGTCGAGGGCGATATCTACCGTTATATCGAACAGGCCAAGCGCACGCTCCCGCGTGACGTGACGCTGCACGGTCTTCGGGTCGCGATCGATTGCGCCAATGGTGCCGCCTACAAGGTCGCGCCGCTGGCTCTGTGGGAGCTCGGCGCCGAAGTGGTCACGATCGGCAACGAGCCGAACGGCACCAACATCAATCTCGATTGCGGCTCAACCAGCCCGGCGGCGCTGCAGCGCAAGGTCCACGAGACGCGCTCCGATATCGGCATTGCGCTCGACGGCGACGCGGACCGTGTCATCATCGTCGACGAGAATGGCGATATCATCGACGGCGACCAGCTGATGGCGGTTATCGGCGAAAGCTGGGCGGAAGACGACAAGCTGACCGGTGGCGGCATTGTCGCGACCGTCATGTCCAATCTCGGGCTCGAGCGCTTCATGGAGACCAAGGGCCTGACGCTTGCGCGCACCAAGGTCGGTGACCGGTATGTGGTCGAGCACATGCGCAATCACGATTTCAACGTGGGTGGCGAACAGTCCGGTCATATCGTGCTGTCGGATTTCGGCACCACCGGTGACGGTCTTGTCGCAGCCTTGCAGATTCTTGCCCGCGTCAAGCGGCTCGATCGCCCGGTGAGCGAAGTCTGCCGCCGGTTCGAGCCAGTGCCGCAGCTTTTGAAAAACGTGCGCTTTGCGGGTGGCAAGCCGCTGGAAAACGCCGTTGTGCGGCAGGCGATCGCGGATGCGGAAGCCGAGCTTGCCACCAAGGGCCGCCTCGTCATTCGCCCGTCGGGCACCGAGCCGCTGATCCGTGTCATGGCTGAAGGCGACGACCGGGCCCAGGTGGAGCGCATCGTCGGCGATCTCGTCACGGTGATTGCCAACGCCAGACCGGAAGCGGCCTGACGGATCGTTCGGATCTAGCCTCTCCCGGCTATGACGGGAGAGGGATGGGCCACGACCTTGTGGCCGTTCGCTGTTACGGCCGCCACTGCCTGAACTTGCCGTCCAAAGCGCCGTCGAGGTAGAAGGCGGCGCTGATCAGGGCGAGGTGGGTAAAGGCCTGCGGGAAGTTGCCGAGGAACTCACCGCGCGGATCGAATTCTTCCGCGTAGAGCTGCAGGTGATTGCCGAACAGAAGCAGCTTTTCCATGTTGATCTCGGCTTCCGCCAGGCGACCGGCGCGGGCGAGGCACTCCACATACCAGAATGAACAGGCGGCGAAGAAGCCTTCATCGCCTTCCAGGCCGTCCTTGCGCTTGTAGCGCATGACGAGCGCATCATCGGCAAGTTCGTTGCCGATTGCATCGAGCGTCGCCAGCCAGGCCGGGTCGGTGGCGCTGATGAAGCGCACGAGCGGCATCATCAGCATGGACGCGTCGAGATCACTGCCCCCCTTGGCATGAACGAAGTGGCCGAGATCGGCATTCCAGAAGTTTGCCCAGATGTCGTCGCTGATGGCATTGCGTGCCTCGACCCAGCGTCCGAACGGAGCTGTTAGCGACCGCTTCTGAGCCAGCCGGATGGCACGATCCACCGCGACCCAGCACATGAGCCGGGAATGCAGATGTTCCTGCGGCTCGCTGCGGATTTCCCAGATGCCGGCATCGGCGTCCTGCCAGATGTCGCAGACGTGGTCGACGATGCGCCGGACAGCATTCCAGTTGTCGTGGGAGATCGCCTCGCCGTATTTGTTGCTGATATAGACCGAATCGAGAAGCTCGCCGTAGATGTCCAGCTGGATCTGTTCAGCTGCGTTGTTGCCGACGCGGATGGGTTTGGCGCCACCATAGCCCGAGAGGTGGTCGAGTTCCTGTTCGGTGTCGACGCGACTGCCATCGAGATTGTACATGATCTGTATTTCCCCACCTGGCGACCGGTCCGTCCTGTCGACGAGCCAATGGGAAAATGCGTTCGCTTCGTCCTGATAGCCAAGGCGCATCAGCGCGTAGATCGTGAAGGAGGCATCCCGGATCCAGGTCGCACGGTAATCCCAGTTTCGCGGGCCGCCCGGAGCTTCGGGCAAACCGAATGTGCCCGCTGCGGCGATGGAACCGTTCTTTTGCGAGGTCAAAAGCTTGAGCGCCAGTGCCGAGCGGGTGACGGAGGAGCGCCAGCGACCGGTATAGGTCGAGCGTTTTGCCCAGCCCTGCCAGTATTCTATGGCGTCCGCGATTGCAGCGCTGACAGCGTCCTTGTCCCAGACGTCGCCGTCATTTCCGTCCAGAACAAAGTCGGCCGTCTCTCCGGCTTTCAATGAAAACGTGGCGCTGACACCGCCGTCTTCCTTTTCGAAGGTCACCGGGCCCGAGAGGCGAAGGGTGAAATCACCGCAGCGGAACGTTGAAACGCCGCCGTCGACCGTGACCTCGGGCACCTTGCGCGCATAGTCGAAGCGCGGCCAGCAACGCAGCGAAAACGTCATCTCGCCGCGGGTGACTTCAACCCGGCGGATCAGGTTCTCCACCCCGTCCTCGGTTTTTGGCACCGGCATCAGATCGACCACTTCGGCGCTCTGGTGCTGTCCGAGCCAGCGGGTGAGGAGGACGTTGGTCTCGGGGATATACATCTGCAGACGACGGGCATCGTCGATGTCAGGCGAAAGCTCGAACGCGCCGCCCTTTTCCGGATCGAGGAGTGCGGCGAAGATGCTGGGACTGTCCAGATCCGGCCAGCAGAGAAAATCGATCGCACCATCGCGCGCAACCAGCGCCAGGGTTCTCAGATTGCCGACCGCACCATGTTCGGCGATCGGTCGCGGCACGTCGGCGTGGATCGCCAATGATTTCCCAGTATCGGTATTCAGTTGTGTCAAAACCTGACCCTTTCCTATGCAGAACGGACAACTCCGAAGCAGCAGATCGGTTCGCCGATAACGTCTTGGCTCGCCAAGAAGTTACCCCTGATTTTTTAGGGATCGAACTTCGAGATGGTGCGTTCTCTTTCCCGCAAGGACGGGATGGAAGAGATGCAGCACGTGAAAATCGAAGCTGTCCGCAGGGCAGCGGTCAAACTTGTAGCAAGGCATGAGCAGGAGAAACTGAGGACTGCGCTCGCCGACCATCTTCGATCCGTGGCCGAGCTGAAACGCAAAGCCAAAGCGGACCGGGAAGGCTGACCGACGCGAGTGGGCGGCAGGCGAGGGCGTCATTCACGAAAAATTCGCCGATAATTTTTTAGAATTCACTTATATAATGTGAACATGTCGTTAAGAGCAGTGTGCTGTTAACCGCAAATCTTCACGAATATAACCTTGCTGGGGTTATAGTTAATCAGCATTTAACCTTTTTTCTTCATTCTTCATTGTCAAAGAGGTGGCCGGGCGTCGTGCCTGCCATTGACGCGACAAGCTTGGAGATGAGCCATGAAGAAGTGCCTAGCAGCCACGATGGCGTTCTTGCTGACGACCACCGTTGCCTATTCCGCGGATGTCTATCAGCCGCAGCCGGAAGCCTTTCAGGATGCACCGGAAGTGACCGTTCAGGAGTCGACCGGGTGGTACCTGCGCGGCGACGTCGGTTATTCCTTCAACAAGCTGCGCGGCGCCAAGTTCTTTCAGGGCGGCAGCTCGGAAAGCGAAACGGATTTCCGGTCGACTGACATCGACGACAGCTTCACGTTCGGCGGTGGTGTCGGTTACCAGATCAACAACTACCTGCGCTCGGACGTGACATTCGATTACCTGACGAAGAGCGACTTCGAGGGGTCGACAAGCGGCAGTTGCGGCGTGGCGACGGACTGCATTTCCAAGGATCGCGCCTCGATGAGGGCGTATAGCCTTCTCGCCAACGTCTATGTCGACCTCGGCACCTATGCGTATTTCACGCCCTATGTCGGCGCCGGTATCGGTGCGACCTACGTGAAATGGGACAAGCTGCGCAACACGTCCTGCGCCACCGGAAACCCGGCGCTGTGCGATGATTCGGTTGAACACGGCGGCAAGGGCTCGTGGCGCGCGACCGGTGCCCTGATGGCTGGCGCGACCATCGACGTGACCTGCAACGTCAAGGCCGATGTCGGCTACCGCTTCCGCTATGTCGACGGCGGCGACATGTTCGGTTACGCCTCGAATGGTGGCCCGGGCCGCGACAAGGGCTTCTACAGCCACGAAGCACGCCTTGGCGCTCGCTACGTCTTCGGCGGCTGCGCGACACCCGTCGCCTACGAGCCGGAACCGGCTCCGCTGGTCTACAAGTAAGCTTCATCTCGATCTCGAGAAAAAAGGGTCGCCTTCCCGGCGGCCTTTTGTCGTTTGGCGGCCCAGACGAAGACGAATTTCCGTTTGGCCCCGCTGCTTCGCCCTGTCATCTCACTGGGACACCGGGAGCGTTACGAGGACTGCGCGGTAGAGCCCGGTCACAGCACCAACCGCATCGGCAGCCGATCACGAACTCTTGACGAACGCACTCTCCGCCCGAAATGTCGATAAACGCGATTTTGATCGCGCTGTGGGAGAGGATGAATGAAGAAGTATTTTGTTTCGGCGGTTGTAGCTGGCGTTGCATTATCAGCGTTTGCCGGTTCGGCATCGGCCCAGAGATACCTTGATGACTACGTTGGACAGCGCATCAATGCCGTGAAAGACGATCTGCGCGACCAGGGCTTTCGCGATGTTGGACGCATTTCGGACCGGCGCGGCAGCTACGCACTCATGTTCGACGGCCGAACCTGCCTCGCGTTGCACGGAGGCAGAGGCGTGATCGACGACATCGACAGGCTTGATCGCCAGGATTGCGATCCAAGACGTCGGCCACGTTACTGACAACAGGTGAGTATGATCGACGGTCAGTCATCGAACGGACCGTCGATCCTATGTCTGTCGATTATGCGCAGGCTACGATCAGGTTCGATGACGTAAGTTTCGCTGATCCGTTCACCGAACTGGTTGCGAAATTCATGGGGTATCCTGCTGCCCACCGGTGCGTTTTTCAGCCGCGTGTGAGGCTGCCCTTTGTATGTGATGCTCCCGGGGATGGGGGAAAGGTCGACCTGTGATGTCGAGCAGGCCGTGAGGAGGCCTGCTGCAGCCAGTACAAGAAAGCGTTTCATGGTCTGCTCCTGGATTTGTAGGTAAGCTGTCAAACAGCCTGGGCGGAGAAAAGTTTCCCGATAGGCTGCGGGCTTCAGACTCATATTGCTGAAGACGCACTGACGTTGCAGGGCTGCACGCCATTTCGACAGTATTGGCGCGATAGTCTTTGAACTTTGCAAGGGTGATCAGTCGGGGAATCGGCATATCAAACATATGCTAGCAGACCGATCCCGGTCTTGTGCTACTCCGGCTCCATCAGCGCGATCTTGCTAGCCGCACTCTCCAGAAACCCATTTCCACTTGCGCTTTTCTCATCTTTCCACTATCCACGGCGGCGGGACACTCCTCCCCAACGAGGAGCCAATTACCTGGAAGGGTATACATATGGCCAATGCCGCAAAGCCGGACCTGCGTCCGAATAACGCCCATTTTTCTTCTGGCCCTTGCTCGAAGCGCCCCGGTTGGTCGCTCGACGCTCTCTCCGATGCCCCGCTCGGTCGTTCGCACCGCGCCAAGGTTGGCAAGGACAAGCTCAAGCAGGCCATCGATATCACCCGTGAAGTTCTGAACGTTCCGGCCGATTACCGTATCGGCATCGTTCCCGCATCCGACACCGGCGCCGTCGAAATGGCGATGTGGTCGCTGCTTGGCGAACGTGGCGTCGACATGGTCGCCTGGGAAAGTTTTGGTGCCGGCTGGGTCACCGACGTGGTCAAGCAGCTGAAGCTGAAGGATGTCCGCAAGATCGAGGCCGATTACGGCGTTCTTCCCGATCTTTCCACTATCGATTTCGACCGTGACGTGGTCTTCACCTGGAACGGCACGACCTCGGGCGTTCGCGTTCCGAATGCCGACTTCATCCCTGATGACCGCAAGGGCCTCACCATCTGCGACGCAACGTCGGCCGCATTTGCGCAGGACCTCGATTTCTCCAAGCTCGATGTCACCACCTTCTCCTGGCAGAAGGTGCTGGGCGGCGAGGGCGGCCACGGCATGATCATCCTGTCGCCGCGCGCTGTCGCCCGTCTTGAAAGCTACGTCCCGGCGTGGCCGCTTCCAAAAATCTTCCGCATGACATCCGGCGGGAAGATTTCCGAAGGCATCTTCAAGGGTGAGACGATCAACACGCCGTCGATGCTCTGCGTCGAGGATTATATCGATGCGCTGCAATGGGCGAAGTCGCTCGGTGGCTTGAAGGCGCTGATTGCCCGTGCCGACGCCAATGCGAAGGTGATCTTCGATTTCGTGGCTTCCAACGACTGGATCGCCAATCTGGCGCAGGTCGATGAGACCCGCTCTAACACCTCGGTCTGCCTGAAGATCGCCGATGCCGACATCGCCGCTCTCGACGCTGACGCACAGGCAGCCTTTGCCAAGGGCGTGACCTCGATCCTCGAAAAGGAAGGCGTCGCACTCGACGTCGGCGCTTACCGCGACGCACCGTCGGGCTTGCGCATCTGGGCTGGCGCCACCGTCGAAGAGGCGGACATGAAGGCGCTGATGCCGTGGCTCACCTATGCGTTCGAAACGCAGAAGGCCGCGCTGTCCAAGGCCGCTGCCTGATCGAATTCCGGTGCCGCCGCTCACCCGTCTAGGGACGCGGCACCGTTTCATCCGCATTTAGAGATTACACCCCTTATCAGGAGCCCAACCCATGGCACCTCGCGTTCTCGTATCCGACGAACTCTCCGAAACCGCTGTCCAGATCTTTCGCGATCGCGGCGTCGAAGTCGATTTCCAGCCGAAGCTCGGCAAGGACAAGGACAAGCTCGCCGAAATCATCGGCAATTACGATGGCCTCGCCATCCGTTCCGCCACAAAGGCGACCGAGAAGCTGATCGCTGCTGCGACCAACCTCAAGGTCATCGGCCGCGCCGGTATCGGCGTCGACAATGTCGACATCCCGGCTGCCTCGAAGCGCGGCATCATCGTCATGAACACGCCGTTCGGCAACTCGATCACGACGGCTGAACACGCGATCGCGCTGATGTTTGCCGTTGCCCGGCAGTTGCCGCAGGCCGATGCCTCGACGCAGGCCGGCAAGTGGGAAAAGTCGAAGTTCATGGGTGTCGAAATCACCGGCAAGACGCTTGGCGTCATCGGCGCCGGCAATATCGGCGGCATCGTCTGCAAGAAGGCGATCGGCATCGGCATGCATGTCATCGCATACGACCCCTTCCTCTCGGCTGAACGCGCGCTGGACATGGGCGTCGAGAAGGTCGAGCTGGACGATCTACTGGCGCGCGCCGACTTCATCACCCTGCATGTTCCGATGACCGACAAGACCCGCGGCATTCTCGGCAAGGAAAACCTTGCCAAGACCAAGAAGGGCGTGCGGATCATCAACTGCGCCCGCGGCGGTCTCGTCGATGAGGCAGCGCTTGCAGAAGCCATCAAGTCCGGCCATGTCGCCGGTGCCGGTTTCGACGTGTTCGAAGTCGAGCCTGCGACGGAAAGCCCGCTGTTTGGCCTCGACAACGTCGTGTGCACGCCGCATCTGGGCGCCTCCACCACGGAAGCCCAGGAGAACGTTGCGCTGCAGGTGGCTGAACAGATGTCGGACTATCTGGTCAAGGGTGCCGTTTCCAACGCCATCAACATGCCCTCGATCACCGCTGAAGAAGCACCGATCCTGAAGCCGTTCATCCGTCTTGCCGATGTTCTCGGTGCCTTCGTTGGTCAGGTCACGGAAGATCCGATCAAGGAAATCGAGATCCTGTTTGATGGCGCAACGGCCGGAATGAACACCAAGGCGCTCACCTCCGCGCTTCTGGCTGGTTTGATCCGTAATCAGGTGGCAGACGTGAACATGGTTTCCGCGCCGATCATGATCAAGGAAAAGGGCATCGTCCTGTCCGAGGTCAAGCGCGACAAGACCGGTGTCTATGACGGCTACATCAAGCTGACGGTCACCACCGACAAGCAGAGCCGTTCCGTCGCCGGCACCGTGTTTTCCGATGGCAAGCCGCGGTTCATCCAGATCAAGGGCATCAACATGGACGCCGATGTCGGCGCCAACATGGTCTACATCTCCAATACCGACGTACCTGGCATGATCGGCTTCATGGGCACCACTCTCGGTGATGCCGGCGTCAACATCGCCAACTTCCATCTCGGCCGCGAGAAGGATGGCGGCGATGCGATCGCGCTGCTTTATGTCGATGGTCCGGTCTCGAACGACGTGCTCGCCCGCCTGACCGCCAACCCGGCGATCCGTCAGGCCCGCCAGCTAGTCTTCAACGTCGAATAAACCATCCTCCCGGATGACCAAGACAAAGCCCGGTACCAGCGTGCCGGGCTTTTTCGTTGTGATCAAGCCGTTGTGATCGGTCCATACGCTAAATCTCCCGCTGGTTGTATTTGCATCGCTTGGCTCCCGTTTCATCGTCCGATATCTACTTCGGCGGGAAAAGATTGTGGTGGCTCTAAAATTCTCGCCTGCCACTCTCTATATCTAGGATCACGACCGCATCGGGCGGCCAGAGGAGAAACCAATGTTATCCAAGCTTCGGCGTTTCCAGAAACTCTTCGCGATCTTCGCGGTCGGAATGGCAGTTTCGCTAACAGCCGTCGATATGGCGGAGGCGCGCCGCGCCGGCGGCGGTTCCAGCTTCGGCAGCCGCGGTACACGCACATTCGCACCGCCGCCGACCACGAACACGGCACCGGGCACGGCGACCGGCATCAATCGTTCGATGACGCCCAACACGCAGCAGAACGCAGCGTCTCCTGCTAACGGCGCAGGCGCCCAGGCGGCTCAGCCGCGTCGTGGCCTGTTCGGCGGCATGGCTGGTGGTCTTCTCGGCGGTCTGGCTCTCGGTGGCCTGTTCGGCATGATGATGGGCAACGGTTTTGGCGGTATGGCCGGCATGTTCGGCATGCTGTTGCAGATCGCGCTGATTGCGGGTCTTGCCATGCTGGCCTTCCGCTTCTTCGCCCGTCGTCGCCAGCAGCAGCACCCGGCGGGTCCTGCCGGCAACGCGCGCGATAACGGTTTCGGCGGTAACAGCCGTGACAACAACAACCATGCCTATCAGGCACCGCAGAACAACGGTGGCGGCTTCCAGATCCCTAAGATCGGTTCTGGCGGCGGTGCGATGGGTGGCTTCGGTGCCACGCAGGCTGCGTCTGCTCCGCGTCAGGCGGGTCCCGATACGGATGAAGTCGGTATCACCGGTCGCGATCTCGGCCTGTTTGAAAAGATGCTGACGGATGTCCAGGCTGCCTATGGCGCGGAAGACTACGCGAAGCTTCGCAATCTCACCACGCCGGAAGCCATGTCCTATCTGGCCGAAGAGCTTGGTGAAAACGCCACCAATGGCGTGAAGAACGAAGTCCGCGACGTGACCCTGTTGCAGGGCGACCTTTCGGAAGCTTGGCGCGAAAACGGCCAGGAATACGCAACGGTTGCGATGCGCTACTCGAGCGTCGACTTCCTCAGCGATCGCAACACCGGCGCTGTCGCCGAAGGTGATCCGAATGCCGTCACGGAAACGGTCGAGATCTGGACCTTCGTGCGCAAGCCCGCCAATGACTGGAAGGTTTCGGCCATCCAGTCGGCTGCCTGATCAGCAGATCCCGAGCAGCGCGATCGTCTTGTCGTCGCGCTGCCCGCCGAAGAATTTCTCAAGGGCTCGCTCGAAAGGCGAGCCCTTTTCTGTTGCGGCTTTATCGAACAGCGTCATCGAACTGCGAAACTTCATGTCGTCGGGGGACCCGAGGATGGTGCGCGCCGAAAGTCCTTCATGCGGAAGCATGGCGTGCGTGCATTCGAGGAGACGTGGTCCAAGCACCGGATGGTCGAGATAGGTCTGGGCTTCTTCCAGAGAGGTAAGTGCGAAGCGTTGTGACATGATCGAGGGACCAAGACCGGCGATCTGCGGGAAAATGTACCACATCCAGTGCGACTCTTTACGGCCGTTTCGCAGTTCGCTCATGACCTGCGCGTAGACCGGGTCTTGTGCATCCACGAACCGGGTCAGGTCGGATTTTCCGTTATCGACAGTCATGCCGCGCTCCTCGCATCATCTCCCAACGGCCGCCATGAAGACACCGCAACTGTGAAATTTTTGCGGCAGGGGTGTTTCATGCTGCACTGCACCCTAAATCGGTTGGATGGATTTTTTGATTACAGAGTTTCGTCAATATACCGACTGGCTGCCGAACTGGATGGTGAGCGTCGGCCTTCTCGTGGGCGCGGTCCTGATTGGTCTGGCGATCCACCGTTTCGCGTTCGGTATCTTCAAGCGGCTGGTGGAAGACAAGGACCTGTTCTGGCGATCGCTGGTGTCGCGCGGGCGCCGGCCGATGCGTTTGACGGTTCTGACATTCACTGTATCGTTTGCATCATCTATCGCACCGCTTGCGGCTCGACCCGCCGAAATCATCCGGCATGTGCTGCTGCTGGGTTTCATCCTCGTGCTCGGCTGGGTCGCAAAGACGGCTTTGCATATTTGGATGACGGTCTATCTGCGCCGCTTCAAGCTGGATGCGGAAGACAACCTTCTTGCCCGCACCCACGTGACCCAGTCGCGGATTGCCGAGCGCATTGCCGGCGCGATGATCGTCATCGTCACGGTCGCCGCGATGCTGATGACCTTCCCGGCCGTCCAGCAATACGGCGTCAGCGTGCTCGCCTCCGCCGGTGTCGCCGGTATCGTGCTGGGTCTTGCCCTGCAGCCCATGCTTAAAAACATCTTTGCCGGCATCCAGCTTGCCATCACGCAGCCGATCCGCATCGACGATGCGCTGATCGTCGAAGGGGAGTGGGGCAATGTCGAGGAAATCACCTCGACTTATGTGGTGGTGAAGCTGTGGGACTGGCGGCGCATGATCCTGCCGCTCTCCTATTTCATCGAGAATCCGTTCCAGAACTGGACCCGCGAAGGTTCGGCCCTGATTGGCACCGTGATGATCTATCTCGACTATTCCGTTCCCGTCAGCGCCATCAGGCGCAGGGTCGAGGAAATCGCCAATGAGTCGAAGATCTGGGACAGGCGCGTGGTCAATGTTCAGGTGACGGATTTCAAGGAAAGCGTGATGGAGATCCGGATCCTGATCTCCGCCAACAACGCGCCGAAGACGTTCGACATGCGTTGCGAGATGCGCGAGAAGATCATCAACTTCGTTCAGCGGGAATATCCGGCAGCGCTGCCTCGTCTAAGGGCCGAAGGTGCGAGCAACAGCAACGGGCACGCAAACGGCGCCGTCGCGGATACGGCCCTGCGTCACGCGAACTTCCAGTCCTGATGTTGCTGCTCTCTGACACTGAGGGCACAGATGGGGTGAACGGGCTTCTCTTGCGCGCCAGCTCATTCCTTTCTATATCCTCTTTCTGAAAGCCTTTGCGCGGACGATCCCGCACATCTGGTGCCACTCTGCCGGCGTGCTTGCTGCCGCGGCCTGAGAGACTTTAAGAAAGTACCCCGTGAATACGCTGGATTTTGACAAGAAGCCGGAAGATACGCGCGTCGTGGTCGCCATGTCGGGCGGCGTGGATTCCTCCGTCGTGGCCGGGCTGTTGAAGCGCGAAGGCTATGACGTGATCGGGATCACGCTTCAGCTCTATGATCACGGCGCGGCCGTGCATAGGGCAGGGTCCTGCTGCGCCGGCCAGGATATCGACGATGCCCGCCGGGTCTGCGAAACGCTTGGCATTCCGCATTACGTTCTCGACTACGAGAAGCGTTTCCGCGAGACGGTGATCAATCCGTTTGCCGAAGCCTATGCGATGGGCGAAACGCCGGTGCCTTGCGTTGCCTGCAACCAGACGGTCAAGTTTGCCGATCTGTTGGCGACCGCGCGCGAGCTCGGGGCCGATGCACTGGCGACCGGCCATTACATCCGTTCGGCGCCGAACCCCACGGCCGACAATCCGGGCCGCCGTGCGCTGTTCAGGCCGATCGATGCCGACCGCGACCAGAGCTGGTTCCTGTTTGCGACAACGCAGGAGCAGATCGACTACCTGCGCTTTCCGTTGGGTGGCATGGGCAAGGCGCAGGTGCGCGAGCTGGCCGAAGACATGGGGCTGGTGGTTGCCAAGAAGGCCGACAGCCAGGATATCTGTTTCGTCCCCGCCGGCAAATATGCCGATATCATCGCCAAGGTGAAACCGAACTCGGCTTTGGTGGGCGATATCGTCCACATGGACGGCCGCGTGCTGGGCCGCCACGAGGGGATCGTTCATTACACGATCGGTCAGCGCAAGGGTTTGGGCGTTGCGACAGGCGAGCCGCTTTACGTGGTTTATCTGGACGCCCGCTCGCGCCGCGTCATCGTAGGTCCCAAGGAAGCGCTCGATACGCACCGCGTCTATCTGCGCGACGTCAACTGGATCGGCGACGGGACGCTGCAGGATGATGCGGGCAACGGCTTTGCGTGCTTTGCCAAGGTGCGTTCGACGCGCCCGCCGACACCTGCCACGCTGCATACGGACGAGCTGGGCGTCTATGTCGATCTGGCGTTCGGAGAGCAGGGCGTAGCCCCCGGTCAGGCCTGCGTCCTCTATTCGGCAGAAGGTGCCGATGCGCGCGTTCACGGCGGCGGCTTCGTCGAGCGGTCCGAACGGGCGGCCGATGCCGAGGCATCGTTGCGGGCGCTTCTGGCGACCCCTGTAGCCGCTTGAAAGACCGGTTTTATTCGGCCTGGAGAATGAACGAGGGATCGGGAAAATAGCGGTTCAAATCTCGCCGTTTTTCTCCCATCCTGCGCTTGACACTTCAGTGACGCGGGTTCTATAAGCCGCACATCCAAACGGATCGAGACACTCGATCCACCCTGTGGCGGGGTAGCTCAGTTGGTGAGAGCGCAGGATTCATAACCCTGAGGTCGGCAGTTCAATTCTGCCCTCCGCTACCAAATTTCCCTAAATTTCTATCTGATCTCAGCTGTATCCTGCGGGTGATATCCGAGGCTTGGCCCGGATGCTTCTGCGCCCGCAGCTTCTCGGTGCGAAGTGCTGCAGCCCGCACATTTTCACAGGCAGCAGCTGTTGCGGAAAATCACTTCGCCCGCGCGGCCAGCGCCTTTGCGCGCTTCATCCTGGCGAGGCGTTTCTTTGCGAGGTTGCGGCGGTGCTTGCGAGCTCTGATCTTGAGCTTGGCCTCCCGGTTCTCCAGTCTTCGCTGCAGGCGGACCTGATCGCGGAAGTGCTTGTCGTACGCAAGCGCGCGCGCCCGAACTGCGAAGAACACGGCTGCAATCAGAAGGACCAGGAAACCCAGCAGTGTTACGAGAATGGTGACCATTATTGCGATGCGAACCTTTTTGCTCGCATGAGTAATAGCTCACTTTCCGATAGGGTCAATGTCGCGAAGTTGCAGGAGTGCGCAGGCGTCCGTCGAGAGCGCACTCCTGCGCATCTTTGCGCGTCCCGGATCAACCGGTACGTTCGATGCGCTTTCCGGCGCTGTCGAAAAGATGAAGGTGGTGGGGCGCTGTCGTCACGGGCAGTTTCTCGCCGATCGCGATGCGGGAGCGGCCGGGGACCCGGAAGACAAGAGGGCTTCCGTCCGACGTCGCACCATGGACATAGCTTTCTGCTCCGACCAGTTCGACAGCGATGACCTCGACCTCGGCTCTGAAAGGCGAGGTAACCTCTCCCTCGGCAATCACGATGTCTTCCGGACGAATTCCGACGGTGGCGACAGTGGAGGGAAGGCCTTCGGCCACGCTCCAGCCGCCGGCCTTGCCGAGCGTCATCAGGTTCATCGAGGGCGATCCGATGAAGGTTGCAACGAAGGTCGTTGCGGGTTTCTCGTAGAGCTCGATCGGCGTGCCGACCTGCTCGATCCGGCCGGCATTGAGAACGACGAGGCGATCGGCAAGCGTCATCGCTTCCATCTGGTCGTGGGTGACGTAGATCGACGTCGTGGCCAAGGACCGCTGCAGACGGCGGATCTCGACCCGCATCTGCACGCGCAGTTTCGCGTCGAGGTTCGACAGCGGCTCGTCGAACAGGAAGGCTGCGGGCTTGCGCACGATCGCGCGGCCCATGGCGACGCGCTGCCGCTGGCCGCCGGACAGCTGGCGCGGCTTGCGGGCGAGGAAGGGCTCGATTTCGAGCGCGCGGGCTGCCTCGGTGATGCGCCGTTCGATCTCGTCCTTCGGGGTGCCGCGGTTCTTCAGACCATAGGCGAGGTTCTGCTTGACCGTCATGTGCGGATAGAGCGCGTAGTTCTGGAACACCATCGCGATATCGCGCTCGGCCGGTTCCATGTCGTTGACGCGCTTGCCGTTGATGATGACGTCGCCACCGGTGATGCTTTCGAGCCCGGCGACCATGCGCAGCAGCGTGGACTTGCCGCAGCCGGATGGGCCGACCAGAACGATCATCTCGCCGTCTGCGATGTCCAGTGACACGCCCTTGATGGCGTCGATATTGCCGCCATAGACCTTGCGGACGTCTTTCAGTTCAATTGTTGCCATTACTTTTCGGTCTCCACCAAACCTTTGACGAACCAGCGCTGCATGAGCACCACGACGATGACGGGAGGGATGATTGCCAGGATCGCCGTGACCATGACGTAGTTCCAAGGAGTTGATGCATCAGTGAAATCGACCATGCGGCGCAGGCCGATGATGATCGTGTTCATCTCCGCGCGGTCGGTGACGAGCAGCGGCCAGAGATACTGGGTCCAGCCGTAGATAAACAGGATGACGAACAGTGCCGCGATATTGGTCGTCGACAGCGGCAGCAGGATATCGCGCATGAAGCGGAACGGTCCGGCATTGTCGATCCGCGCCGCCTCGACCATTTCGCCGGGGATCGTGAGGAAAAACTGGCGGAAAAGGAAGGTCGCCGTCGCCGACGCCATCAGCGGCAGCGTGAGGCCTGCATAGGTGTTGAGCAGGCCAAGATCGACGATCACCTTGTAGGTCGGCAGGATGCGTACTTCGACCGGCAGCATCAGGGTGATGAAGATCATCCAGAAGAAACCCATGCGGAACGGGAAGCGGAAGAAGACGATCGCGAATGCCGACAGGAAGGAGATGATGATCTTGCCGACGGCAATTGCGACCGCCACCACGAAACTGTTGAACAGCAGTCTTTCCAGACTGACGCCGACGACGCGTTCGACGCCGCCGGAGATGGACTCGCTATAATTCTCGACCATATGGCCGCCCGGCAAGAGCGACAGCGGCGGGCGGATGATCGCGCTCGACGTCGCCGTCGAGGCAATGAAAGTGTAGTAGATGGGGAAGGCGACGATGATGATCCCAAGGATCAGCATCAGATGCGCCATCAGGCGTGCGACAGGACGGTTCTCGATCATCTGATAATTTACCCGTAATGGACGCGTCGCTCGACGAAGCGGAACTGGAAGGCGGTCAGCGCGATGACGATGACCATCAGGATCACCGACTGGGCCGCAGACGAACCGAGATTGAGGTTCACGAAGCCGTCGTTGTAGACCTTGTAGACCAGCGTTTCGGTGGCCTTTGCCGGTCCGCCGCCGGTCACCGAATGGATGATGCCGAACGTGTCGAAGAAGGCGTAGACGGTGTTGACGACCAGAAGGAAGAAGGTGGTCGGTGCAAGCAGCGGGAAGACGATCGTCCAGAACCTTCGGCTCCCTCGCGCGCCATCGATCGCGGCGGCTTCGAGCAGGGATTTCGGGATTGCCTGCAGGCCGGCGACGAAGAACAGGAAATTGTAGCTGATCTGTTTCCAGGCGGCTGCCACTACGACGAGGGACATGGCTTGATCGCCGTTCAGCAGCGGGTCCCATGCAATGCCGTTGCGCCGCAGGATATAGGCGAACGTGCCCATGGCCGGGTTGAACATGAACAGCCACAGCATGCCGGCAACCGCCGGCGCCACCGCATAGGGGATGATCATCATCGTGCGGTAGAAACCCTTACCACGCACGACGGTATCGGCAGCTGTCGCCAGCAGAAGCGCGACACCCATGGAAAGCAGCGCGGTTGCCACGCTGAAGACGACGGTGACGCGGAGCGCGTGAAGATAGCTCTCGTCGGCCAGGATGGCGGAAAAGTTGGCGAAGCCGACAAAGCTGCTCTGCAGCCCGAACGGATCTTCGCGCATGGCCGACTGGTAGAGCGCCTGGCTGGCTGGCCAGAAGAAAAACACGACGGTCAGGACAATCTGCGGCGCCACCAGAAAATACGGCAGCACCTTGTTGGGAAATACGACGCTTTGCACGGGCAGGCTCCGTTGAAATGCTGCAGGCCGCCCGCGACAGTCGCCGGGGCGGCCCTTATGCTTACCGCTTACTTGCCGATGGCTTGCTGAATGGCGGCATTGCCCCGCTGGACAGCCTTGTCGAGGGCGGCCTTGGCATCCTGCTTGCCGGCGAGCATCGATTCGAACTCTTCGTTCATGATGTCGCGGACCTGCGGCAGGTTGACGAGGCGAACGCCCTTGGAGTTCTCGGTCGGAGCCTTGCCCATCATCTGCAGCAACGGCGTTTCGCGCGCCGGGTTCTTCTCGTAGAAGCCGGATTTCTTGGTATCCTCGTAGGCTGCCATCGTGACCGGCATGTAGCCGGAGACCTGGTGCAGCCTAGACTGGATCTTGGTCTGGGACAGGAAGTTGAAGAAGGTCGCGACCCCCTTGTATTCGGCATCGCTCTTGCCGCCGAAGACCCAGAGGCTGGCGCCGCCGGGGATGGTGTTCTGCGGGCGTCCCGGACCTTCTGCATAGGGCAGCTGGCCGATGCCGTATTTCAGGCCGGACTTGACGATGTCGCCCAGACCGCCGGAGGATTCGGTCAGGATGGCGCATTCGCCCGAGGTGAACAGCTGCTTGGCTTCAGACGTGCGGCCGCCGTAACGGAACGTGCCGTCCTTGGCGAGATCGGCGATTGCCTGGAAATGCTTGACGAAGGGTTCGGCGTTGAAGGCAAGCTTGACGTCGGTGCCGCCGAGGCCGTTTTCATTGCTTCCGTAGGAGAGGTTGTTCCAGGCCGCAAAGTTTTCCGTCTGGATCCATGTGAGCCATGTCGAGGTAAAGCCGCAGGGAGCGGCACCGCTGGTCTTGATCTTCTTGGCGGCGTCAAACACCTCGCCCCAGGTCTTCGGCGGCGTGTCGGGGTTCAGCCCGGCCTTCTCGAAGATATCCTTGTTATAGTAGAGGATCGGCGAGGACGAGTTGTAGGGGAAGGACAGCATCGTGCCGTCAGGCTTCGAATAGTAGGCAACGATCCCCGGCAGGTACTGGCTCTTGTCGAATTTGAAGCCGCCCTTTTCCAGAACGTCCGCAACCGGCACGATGGCACCCTGGGCGCCCATCATGACGCCGCTGCCGGCGTCAAACACCTGCATGATGGCCGGTGGCTGCTTGGCGCGGAAGGCGGCGATGCCGGCGTTCAGCGTTTCCGGGTAGGTGCCCTTGAAGACAGGCATGACCTTGAAGTCCGACTGGCTTTCGTTGAATTCCTTGGCGAGCTGGTCGACAACCTCGTTGTTGGCGCCGGTCATGGCGTGCCACCACGAGATTTCCGTCGCGGCCATGGCGGTTGATCCCATCAGAAACGATGCGGTCGCCAGAATTGCCGAGCCTGTAATGACTTTCATGAAAATTCCTCCCTTGGCATGAATACCGGTCGAGATCCTCCAATCCCGATCGACGCACCGTGTCGATGACGGCGCATTGGCGGCGACTATGTGTTGGCGAGAGCGCCCACGTCAACACCTGTCGTTCGCGGCGAGCCGATGGTTGTGGATAGAGAAAGCAGATGAAGCGGTGTCACTTCAGCCTTCAAAGCGGCTGACCGGCCCGAAGCGTGATCCGGGTCAGTTCGGAGGGAACACCGATCCGCAGCGCGAAACCGGGCCAAATGCCCGTGCCGTTGTTGACGTAGAGGGTCATGCCGCCGATCTGATAGCGGCCCGAAACAAAGCCGTTGTTGGCGCGTGCGACCACGCGATCAAGGCCGACAACCATGCCGCCATGGGTATGTCCCGACAGTTGGAGGGCGATCCCCGATGCGGCGGCTTTCTGTGCCAACCTGGGCTGATGGTCGAGAAGAATGATCGGCGCGTCGGCGGGGGCACCCGCAATAGCCGTATCAAGGTCCGGGGCCGGCGCTCCGTGTCCGCGTGCCGAAAGGTCCGTGACACCGGCCAGCACGAGCCTGCCGCTCCCTCGCGTCAGCACCGCGTGGGCGTTCTCAAGCATCGTCATGTTGAGGGTTGCGAGGTGGCGCATCCACTCCCGGTAATCGAAGAAGTATTCGTGGTTGCCAGGGATGGCATAGACCCCATCGCGCGCCCGCAGGTTTGCCAGCGAAGCGACGTCGCTGCGGCGGTCTGCGACGCTGCCGTCGATAAAGTCTCCCGTGATGACGATGAGGTCCGCATCGAGCGCGTTGGTTTTCGATACGACCGCCTCGGCCCATTTCGCTGGGAACAGTCGGCTGATGTGGAGATCGGTCAGCTGGACGAGGCGATAGCCCTCGAATTCCGGCGGCAGGTTTGCGATTGCAATCTCGATATCGTTGAGTGGCGGCACACGGATTGCCTGGCTGACACCATAGGCGGAAAGGCAGAGCGCGACGCCACCCATGGCATAACGGAGCCCGGCGGGTGCGGCGGGGAAGTGTCCGTTGAAGAGCATGATCAGGAGCGAGGCGACATCGAGCGCGATCTGGAAGACGGCCAGAAAAACGATCGCGCCAAACAGGAGGTTGAACGCAATGATCAGCGGTCGCGGAAACTCCGGCGAAAAGACCGAGCCGGAGGAGAGCCGGCTGAAGAAATGGTATTGCGAGGCGATCAGCAGAAGCACCGCCACTACCACCTTCGCCGACCAGTGCCAGGGCAGCGGCTGAATGAAGCGGAGGACGACAATCAGCCAGGGCAGTCCAAAGATGAGATGAAACATTGGGTACTTTCAGTTGCGCATGTCGACTGCGGCGCCGGTTCCGCAATCCTACCTATCCCTCGTCGATAGGGTGTGGAAGAGCCGAGCGGGCCGTGTCTGCTCGAAGTAGCGCAGATCAGTCCCGTATCTTTCCGTTTGATGGCTTGAGGCAGGTGCCATGTTCGTGGCTGCGGCTGTTTGATCCTCCCCTTGAGTCGCGGCTGGAGTTCGTTAACATGCCTGTTGGAGGAGGGGCTTCGGTTCTCGATGGAAACCGCGGAGACTGACGGTCAGACGTGCGAAGTCATGCGCAGGCTGACTGTTTGTTCGCGCGATCGGTCGAGAAAGCGGACGTGTGATGCCGTCGTTTACGGCTGTGGCGCATCCCTCGAAGCTGGCTATCTGGTTTCTCGAAGAAAGGATGCGACCTTGGACATCAAACAGATCATCGGCGGCCAGTTTGCCGACGCCATTTCGGGCAAGACGTTCGAACGGATCAATCCCTTTACGGGCGATGTCGCGAGCCGATCGCCGGCGTCCGGCATCGAGGATGCCAAGGCAGCCGTCGCGGCAGCCCAGGCCGCCTTTCCGGCATGGTCTACAACCGGTCCCGGTGCACGTCGCGCGCTTCTCAACAAGGCGGCCGATGTGCTTGCGTCCAAGGGTGGCGAGCTCACCGAGCTGATGACCGCCGAGACCGGCGCGACCGGCGGATGGGCCGGCTTCAACGCACATCTTGCGGCAAACATGCTGCGCGAGGCGGCGGCCATGACGACCCAGATCCAGGGTGAGATCATCCCGTCGGACAAGCCCGGAAACCTGTCGATGGCGATGCGCCAACCGGTCGGCGTCTGCCTTGGCATCGCGCCGTGGAATGCGCCGATCATTCTCGGCGTGCGGGCCATCGCCATGGCGCTTGCCTGCGGTAACACGGTCATCCTCAAGGCCTCCGAAGCATGCCCCGGACTGCATGTCGCGATCGGCAAGGTGTTTATCGAGGCCGGTTTCCCGGTTGGAGTCGTCAACGTCATCACCAATGCGCCTGAGGATGCCGCCGTCGTTGTCGAGGCGCTGGTTTCGGCACCCGAAGTCCGCCGCGTCAACTTTACCGGTTCCACCAAGGTCGGCCGCATCATCGGCGAACTCTGTGGCCGCCATCTGAAGCCGGCACTTCTCGAGCTCGGCGGCAAGGCACCGATGCTCGTGCTCGAAGACGCCGATATCGATGCTGCCGTCAACGGCGCGATCTTCGGCTCGTTCATCAACATGGGCCAGGTCTGCATGGCGACCGAAAAGCTGATCGTCCACGACAGTATTGCTGACGAATTCGTGGCGAAACTGTCCGAGCGCGCAGCCAAGCTTCCGGCGGGCGATCCCCGCGGTCACGTCGTGCTCGGTTCGCTGGTGACGATCGGTGCCGCGGAGAAGATGGAAGAGATCATTGCCGACGCGATCGCCAAGGGGGCCAGTCTCACCGCGGGCGGCAAGCGCACCGGCAGCGTCGTGGAGGCTACGGTGCTCGATCACGTCAAGCCCGGCATGCGCATCTATGACGAGGAGTGCTTCGGTCCGGTCAAGCCGATCATCCGGGTCAAGGACGAGGAGGAGGCGATCCGGATCGCCAACGATACGCAATATGGTCTCTCGGGTTCGGTCTACAGCCGCGATATCCAGCGCGCGCTCGCCGTCGCCGGCCGGGTGCAATCGGGGATCTGCCACATCAACGGCCCCTCTGTCGCGGATGAGGCACAGATGCCGTTCGGCGGCGTCAAGGGCTCCGGCTATGGCCGCTTCGGCGGCAGGGCTGCGATCAACGAATTCACCGATCTGCGCTGGATCACCATCGAGGATCCGCACCAGCACTATCCGTTCTAGCGCGAACGCGGCTGAAGAGGGAGGCCGGCCATTGCGTACGGCGCGCGGGGTTACCTCGTGACGTCGATCACGATCCGGCCGCGCACCTTGCCGGCGATGATCTCTACTGCCAGTTGCGGCAGGTTGGACATCGGTTCCGTTCTGGTGATGGCGGCAAGCTTTCGGCTGTCGAGATCGCGGGCAAGGCGCGACCAGGCGGTGAGGCGTTGTTGGCGCGAGGCCATGACCGAGTCGACCCCGATCAGGGTGACGGCGCGTAGGATATGCGGCAGGACCGTCGCTGGCAGGTCGGGTCCGCCGGCAAGGCCGCAGGCTGCGATTGCGCAGCCCCGCATGGTCTGCGACAAGGCGTTGGCAAGCGTCGTCGAGCCGACGCTGTCGATGCCGCCGGTCCAGCGCTCCGTCTGCAGCGGGCCGCCCTTTTCGGCAAGCGTCGTGCGATCGATGAAGCTGGTGGCACCGAGCGAGGCCAGATAGTCGTGGGTTTCGGGGCGACCGGTCGAGGCTGTGACGACGTAGCCGCGCGCCGCCAGAAGCGCGATCGCCACCGAGCCGACGCCACCGGCGGCGCCGGTCACGAGGACTTCGCCTGCGCCGGGTTTAATCGAGCCCCATTTTTCAAGCGCGTCGACGCAGAGTGCCGCGGTATAGCCCGCCGTGCCGATTGCCATCGCCTGTTCCATCGTGAAGGCGTCGGGCAGCGGGATCAGCCATTCCGGTTTGACCCGCTGGTAGCGGGTATAGGCGCCCCATTCCGTTTCTGACAGGCCCCAGCCGTTCACGACCACCTTGTCGCCCGGCTTCCAATCCGGGGAGCGTGATTCGACCACGGTTCCGGCAAGATCGATGCCGCCGACCATCGGCATCCGGCGAGCGATCCGGCTCTTGCCGGTGATGGCCAGACCGTCCTTGTAGTTGACCGTCGAATAGGCAATTTCGACCAGAACGTCATTGTCAGGCAGATCGGCGACGGAGATTTCCCGGAAGGCGCCTTTCGGCTTGCCGTCAACGGTATCGATCACCATGGCGGTAAATGTCTCAGTCATGTCCATGCCTCCCGGGCTCTACAGGTCTTGACGAGTTGATCCTTGTCTAACCAGATTTCGATGCACTCAGGCGCGTCGGCATCGAGGACCCCACAGGTCAGGCATGCCTGCGGGGTGCTCCGATCACGCGACGAGCGGCGTGGTCTTGCGCTCACGCGGCCGGCCGATCCGTTTCGGCGCCTTGATCTCGACCGCCTGGGCGGTGGTCAGCGCGCCACGAACCGCATCGGAAATGGTGGTGACGACAAAGTCTGCATCGATGTCCTCTGTCGCAAGGGGGCTTTCCCGCTGACCGTCAACGCCGGTGATCATGATCCCCACCCGAACCGACGGCTTCTGTCGCTTGAACCGGCGGACGGCCTGGCGGGCGTGGGCTTTGGAGCCGCCATTGAGGAAGGCGATGAGGACCGTGTCGACGTCGGTCAGGTTCATCAGGCTTACCGTCTTGCCGCTCACGGCCGTGTGGTCGGCCTGAGACACGGTGGCGCCCTGAATGGCGAGAACCTGCGACAACATGGCGGCCGCTGCATCATCAATCGCGCCTCTGCCGCCGAGGCAGAGAACGGATTTCCCTTCGCCGCTGGGCAGGTCGATTTCACCGGTGATCTGCTCTGTGACAGCGGCTTCCCCTTCGGCCGGATCGTCTTCCGCTTCTTCCTCGATCGCGATCTCTGCCAGATTGCCGATCAGCGTCTGGGTGGTGGAGGCAAACAGGGCGATCTGGGCCTCGCTCATCACGCCGCGCTGCCGGTCCAGTTCACCCAGCCTGAGTGCAGGCAATCCGACTTTTTCATAATAGTCGACGAGATACTCCTCCTCGAGAAAATCCTCCGCGTTGTCGGTCGCCTCGTTGGGATCGCCGGCAAGCAGCCTCTGGTAGAGTTTTTCCTGCGGTTGCAGAACCGGCTCATTGCCGAGCAGCACGTCGAGAAAGCTGAACTGCGGGACGTAGCGACCGAGAACGACGAGACAGACGGTGAGGGGCGTCGAAAGCATCAGCCCGACAGGCCCCCACAGCCACGACCAGAAGATGGCCGAGACGATGATGGCGAGCGGCGAAAGGCCCGTATGGCTTCCATAGAGCCACGGTTCAACGACGTTGTTGCTGACGAGTTCGGTGACGATAAACAGTGCGGCGACCCAGGCAACCAGCGACCATCCGGGGGCAATCGCCAGTGCCAGAAACAGCGGCAGGATCATGCCGATGACCGGACCGATATAGGGGACAAAGCGCAGGACGAGCGTCAACAGTCCCCACAGGATGGCGTTCGGAATGCCGAGCAGCCAGAGGCCGATCGAGATCGGCAAGGCATAAAGCGCGTTGACGACCAACTGCATCAGCAGATATTTGCCGACGCGTTTTCCCGCGTCCTGAAGAGCCGCCGTTGTCCTGTGGAGATCGCCGAGGCCGACAAGGCGTATGAACCGGTCGCGCAGTTCCTCCCGCTCAAGCAGCATGAAAATCACGAGGACGATAACCAGACCCGCGGTTGCAAAGGGACTGATGAGTGGCAGAATGAAATTGCCGAGCGTTTCGATCGGGTTGGCGCGGGTTACGATCTCGACAGGCATCGGATCGCGACGCTTGATCTGTGGCGGCGCGTCTTCCTTGCTTTCTTCGGCGTTGTCCTGCAGTTCCGAGCCTATGCGCTCGACGACCTTACTGAGATGTTCGAAAACGCCGTTGCCGGAGCCCGCCTGGCTGAGAGAGTGCACCTTCGCGACGATGTTGCGCTGATAGGTCGGAATATTGTCCGCGAGATTGGCGACCTGTCCGGCCACGATGAAACCGAAGGCTGCAATGACAAAAAACGCGGTGGCGACGGCGAGGAGGACGGCGGCGATCCTCGGGACGTAGCGCTTGCGCAGGAAACTGACGATGGGTGCGAGCGTGAAGGTAAGAAGGAGTGCGAGCGCAAGCGGCACAAACACTTCCTGGCCGACATAGAGGATCACCGCCACGCCGATGAGAATAAGGATCGTTCGGCCCGAAAGGGTCGGCGCGCTCAGCCCTACAGGCTTGTTCGCGATCCCCGCCGCTGCGATAGCCCCTTTACTCATGTCGCTCATAGCCGTCCCCGATTGAATGCGCTGCTGCCAGAAGCCAGGCATGACAGTGTAAATGCGCTTGGAACAAAACTTATCGAGCGGTGACGCAAAAATAATTCGCGACAGCCGTTTGCGGGTCACGCTGACGGGGAAAGTGGAAGCGTTCAAGCCAAGCAAAACCGCAAGTCGTTGCGGCACGGTTTGTCCCAGAAACGATTAGCTGGACGCAAATCGCGAGAGCGAGACCTCGGCCGACCATTCGAGGTCGCTGGGGTTGTAGTGGACGTCCCGTTCGGAAAACGACAGCGGATTGAGGCCGTAGCACTCGGTCCAGCTGCCGCCCGGTTCGATGATCTTGTCGCTTCGAAGCGTTGCCCTGTAGATCAGCGAGCTGTGACCCGCCTGGCGCGCACTCAGCGTGAAGGATGTCGCGAGCAGCTGTCTGTCCGCGTTGTTGGTGAAGGTAACGGAGACGGGCGCGCCGGGTGCCTGGCAGGTCGCGCCTGAGGAGCTTGCGACCACAGCGACGGATTGGTTGGTCGGCACGTGCGAATTGATCTGGCCCGACATCAGCAAGAGCCCGACATAAAGCACCGCCAGAACGGCGACCGCCGCGATGCCCGCCCGTCGCGAGTACAGGAAGAGAACCACGACGGCTGCTGCGCCTATTACCCAAATCATCGCGCACCTGTCTTTTCCGGAGTGATATCAACTCCGTATATGTAAGGATTTGGAGGTTAAACCGCAACGGGAACTCCGCAAAGGCCAAGCCCTAAGCGGCCGACGGCAAGATACCGACACGCGAGCGTGCGGGCAAATTCCTATGCGGTTTATATTTCTTAGGCTTCTGGGCCATCTCGAATCCCTATGGGGTTCCGCCGCATATTGAGGACGAGACGGATCGTGATCGTCTCCAGCCGGAGAGAGAATGACGCGTTACCAGAACGACGCCCTTCCTGGCTGACACCACGAACAACCAGGATTCCAGAACAATGATGGACCTTATTCTCGTCGCGGCGACTGTTGGCTTCTTCGGTCTCTGCTCGGTCTATACCCGTGCCTGCGACAGGCTTTGAGAGGGATGCCATGACCCTCGATTATATCCTCGGCGGCGGTGTGACCGTCTTCCTCGCCCTCTACCTCACCTATGCTCTCATTCGCCCCGAACGCTTCTGACCAAAGCTTCAGCTTGCCCGAAAGTCTCTTCCCATGACCTTCAACGGATGGCTACAGATCCTCGTCTATTGCGGGATCCTCCTTCTGCTCGTCAAATCGCTCGGGGCCTATATGACCCTTGTGTTTTCCGGCGGGCGTACCTTTCTCTCCCCCGTGTTCGGTCCGCTCGAACGCGGGCTCTACGCGCTGGCCGGCACCAGCGAGCGTGAAGAGCAGCACTGGACCGCCTATGCGTTTTCCGTGCTGATGTTCAATCTCGCCGGTTTCCTGCTGCTCTACGGTATCCTGCGGCTGCAGGACGTTCTGCCGATGAACCCGGCAGGTCTCGCATCGCCCGGACCGGAATTGTCGTTCAACACCGCTGTCAGCTTTGTCGCCAACACCAACTGGCAGAGTTACGGCGGCGAAAGCACCATGTCCTATTTCAGCCAGATGACTGGGCTCGCGGTGCAGAACTTTGCCTCGGCTGCGACAGGCATGGCGATCGCCATCGGCCTCATTCGCGCGTTTTCGCGGGCATCGGGCAAGGCGATCGGCAATTTCTGGGTCGATACGACCCGTGCCACGCTCTACATTCTCTTGCCGCTCTGCGTCTTGCTGACGCTCATCTATGTCTCGCTCGGCGTTCCCCAGACGTTTTCGGCATACGTCAATGCCACGACGCTTGAAGGCGTCCAGCAGACGATCGCCGTCGGCCCTGTCGCGTCGCAGCTTGCCATCAAGATGCTCGGCACGAATGGCGGCGGTTTCTTCAACGCCAACTCGGCGCATCCTTTCGAAAACCCCGACAGCATTTCCAACATGATCCAGATGCTGTCGATCTTTGCGATCGGTGCCGCCTTTACCAACGTGTTCGGCCGGATGGTCGGCAATCAGCGCCAGGGCTGGGCGATCCTCGCCTCGATGGGCATCCTGTTTCTGGCAGGCGTCACCGTTGTCTACTGGGCAGAAGCGTCCGGAAACCCGATCATGCATACGCTCGGCCTTTCGGGCGGCAACATGGAGGGCAAGGAAGTCCGCTTCGGCGTTGTCATGTCGTCGCTGTTTGCGGTCATCACCACGGCGGCCTCCTGCGGCGCGGTCAATGCCATGCACGGCTCGTTCACGGCACTCGGCGGCCTTATCCCGCTCATCAACATGCAGCTCGGCGAAGTCATCGTCGGCGGTGTCGGCGCGGGCTTCTACGGCATCGTGCTGTTCATCATCGTCGCCGTGTTCGTGGCAGGCCTGATGGTTGGTCGTACGCCGGAATATCTGGGCAAGAAGATCGAGGGCAAGGACATGAAGATGGCGCTTCTGGCCATTCTCTGCCTGCCGCTCGCCATGCTGATCTTTACGGCTATCGCCAGCGTGCTGCCTTCGGCGGTCGCCTCTATCGGGACGGCTGGTCCGCACGGCTTCTCCGAGATCCTCTATGCCTATACCTCGGCCGCCGCCAATAACGGCTCCGCCTTCGGGGGACTGTCGGCCAACACGCCCTGGTTCAACATCACGCTCGGCATCGGCATGCTGATGGGCCGCTTCCTGGTGATTATTCCGGCGCTGGCCATTGCCGGTTCGCTGGTCGCGAAGAAGACCGTTCCGGCATCGGCCGGCACGTTCCCGACCGACGGCCCGCTGTTTGTCGGTCTGCTGGTCGGCACGATCATGATCGTCGGTGGCCTTACCTTCCTGCCGTCACTGGCGCTCGGTCCCGTCGTCGAGCACCTGATGATGATCGCCGGCCAAACGTTCTGAGGTCGCACCATGCGTAACCGTCAGACGCACCCCGCACAGTCACCTCCCGTCACGCCAAAGCGTGGCGGGACGGTCCCCCGCTGGTGGTGCGGATCGAACGCCATTCTCGTGATGATGACGGCCGTGCTCGCCATCGTCGCAACACTAGAAATCCTTCGTGGCTGACCTTTTCCCGGTCGCCTCCCTTTCCAAGGCTGGAGCCTCATATGAGCCAGGCAAAATCCGATAGCGCACCAAGATCCGCAAGTATCCTGGACAAGCGCATCCTCGTTCCGGCAATCGGCGGTGCTTTCACCAAGCTGAACCCGAAAACCCTCGTCAAAAACCCGGTCATGTTCGTCGTGGCCACCGTGTCGGTGCTGACCACCGTTCTGTTCCTGCGCGATCTTGCCGCCGGCAGCGACGACCTGGGCTTCTCCCTGCAGCTCAACATCTGGCTCTGGTTCACCGTCCTTTTCGCCAATTTCGCGGAAGCCGTTGCCGAAGGACGTGGCAAGGCGCAGGCGGAATCGCTGCGCAAGGCCCGCACCGAGGTCCAGGCAAAACTTCTCACCGGCAAAGAGCGGACCGATTTCCAGATGGTCGCCGGCACCACTCTCAAGCTGAACGACATCGTTCTCGTCGAAGCCGGGGACATCATTCCCTCGGATGGGGAAGTGATCGAGGGCGTCGCCTCCGTCAACGAAGCCGCGATCACGGGTGAATCTGCTCCGGTCATCCGCGAATCCGGTGGTGACCGCTCGGCTGTGACAGGCGGCACGCAGGTCCTGTCCGACTGGATCCGCGTGCGCATCACGGCAGCCGCCGGTTCGACCTTTATCGACCGGATGATTTCGCTCGTCGAAGGCGCGGAACGTCAGAAGACCCCGAACGAAATCGCGCTCAACATCCTTCTCGCGGGCATGACGCTGATCTTCGTTCTGGCAACTGCGACCATTCCGGCGTTTGCCTCCTATGCGGGCGGCTCCATCCCCGTCATCGTGCTGGTCGCGCTGTTCGTGACACTGATCCCGACGACGATCGGCGCCCTGCTGTCGGCGATCGGCATTGCCGGCATGGACCGCCTGGTGCGCTTCAACGTGCTAGCCATGTCCGGCCGCGCAGTTGAGGCTGCCGGCGATGTGGATACGCTTCTGCTCGACAAGACCGGCACGATCACGCTCGGCAACCGTCAGGCGACGTCCTTCCGTCCGGTCAAAGGCGTATCGGAACAGGATCTTGCCGATGCAGCCCAACTGGCCTCACTTGCCGACGAAACGCCTGAGGGACGTTCCGTCGTCGTGCTTGCCAAGGAAAAGTACGCGATCCGCAGCCGCGACATGGCGAGCCTCAAGGCAACCTTCGTCCCGTTCACCGCACAGACCCGCATGAGCGGTGTCGATCTGGACGGAGAGCAGATCCGCAAGGGTGCGGTCGATTCCATCCTTTCCTATATCCGCCAGAATGCCGTGGCCGGTGGCCCCGTCACGCAGGACGCCGTTCTGGTGGAATGCCAGGCGATTGCCGACGAGATCGCCAAGGCCGGCGGCACGCCGCTGGCCGTTGCCCGCGGCGGAAGGTTGCTCGGGGTCATCCAGCTCAAGGATATCGTCAAGGGCGGCATCCGCGAGCGGTTTGCCGAATTGCGCCGCATGGGCATCCGCACGGTGATGATCACCGGCGACAATCCGATGACGGCGGCCGCCATTGCGGCAGAGGCAGGCGTCGACGACTTCCTTGCCCAGGCGACGCCGGAAAACAAGCTGTCGCTGATCCGCGAGGAGCAGGCCAAGGGCAAGCTGGTCGCCATGTGCGGCGACGGCACCAACGATGCGCCGGCGCTCGCTCAGGCCGATGTCGGCGTGGCGATGAATACCGGCACGGTTGCGGCGCGCGAAGCCGGCAACATGGTCGATCTCGACAGCGATCCGACCAAGCTCATCGAAATCGTCGAGATCGGCAAGCAGTTGCTGATGACCCGCGGCGCGCTGACGACGTTTTCGATCGCCAACGACATCGCCAAGTATTTCGCGATCATCCCGGCCATGTTCCTGGCCTTCTATCCGCAGCTCGGCGTCCTCAATGTGATGGGACTGGCGACACCGCAAAGCGCCATCCTGTCGGCGATCATCTTCAACGCGCTTATCATCGTTGCACTGATCCCGCTGTCGCTGCGCGGCGTCAAATACCGCGCTGTCGGTGCCGGTGCGCTGCTGTCGCGCAACCTTCTGATCTACGGCCTCGGCGGTATCATCCTTCCCTTCTTTGCCATCAAGGCGATCGACATGGTCATCACGACCATCGGTCTTGCCTAAGGAGCATTCGTCATGTTGAAACAGATCCGTCCGGCAATCGTCATGATCGTTGCCGTCACCGTCATCACCGGCCTCATCTATCCGTTTGCCATGACCGGCATTGCCCAGGCGATCTTCCCCGTCCAGGCGAATGGCAGCCTGATCGAACAGAACGGCAAGGTCGTCGGCTCCGCGCTGATCGGCCAGGCGTTTACCGGCGAGCAGTATTTCCATGGTCGCCCGTCTGCTGCAGGCGATGGCTACAACGCGGCCTCGTCGTCCGGTTCCAACCTCGGCCCGACCAGCCAGAAGCTGATCGATCGCGTGAAGGCCGACACGGAGGCTGCGAAAGCGACCAACCCGGGCGCGGATGTGCCGATCGACCTCGTCACCGCATCGGGCAGTGGTCTTGATCCGCATATCTCGCCGGAGGCTGCGCTATTTCAGGTGCAGCGTGTCGCAAAGGCGCGCAGCATGGATGAAGCCGCGGTTCGCGCCATGGTCGAGCGTCATATCGAACAGCGAGAACTGGGCTTTCTGGGTGAGCCTGTGGTGAATGTGTTGGCGCTCAATATGGCGCTCGACGCTGAGAAGTCGTAGTTGAACGAGCGGCGGTCAGTTTGGCCGCCGCTCGTTTGCGGAACGAAAGACCTCCATGCCGGAAGCAAAACACGAAGGCGCTAGCAGACCATCACCGGATGCTCTTCTTGAGTACGCCCGGCAGGAGGGGCGTGGCCGGCTGAAGATCTTTCTCGGGGCCGCACCCGGCGTCGGCAAGACCTATGAAATGTTGATGTCCGGCCGCAGCCGAAAGGCGGATGGCATTGATGTGGCGATCGGCGTGGTCGAAACCCACGGGCGGAAGGAAACTGAAGCTCTGGTCGAGGGCTTCGAAATGATTCCCCGCCGCGTCTTCGACTATCGCGGCCAGCAGCTCGACGAGATGGATCTCGATGCGATCCTTGCCAGGAAGCCGCGGCTGGTGCTGGTCGATGAACTCGCCCACACCAACGCACCCGGCAGCCGCCATCCGAAGCGCTATCTCGACGTCCTCGAAATTCTCGCCAGCGGCATCGACGTCTTTTCGACGCTGAATATCCAGCACGTCGAGAGCCTGAACGACATCGTCGCGCAGATCACCCGCATTCGGGTTCGTGAAACGGTGCCGGACTCGGTGATCGACCGCGCCGACGATATCGAGATCATCGATATTACGCCGCAGGACCTGATCAAGCGTCTGCATGACGGCAAGGTCTATCTGCCGACGACGGCGCGGCGTGCGGTCGAGAACTATTTTTCTCCGGGCAACCTGACGGCTCTGCGCGAGCTGGCGCTGCGTCGCACGGCGCAGCGGGTCGATGATCAGCTCCTCAATCACATGCAGGCGCATGCCATTGCGGGTCCCTGGGCTGCGGGCGAACGCATTCTCGTTTGCCTTGATCATGGCCGAAACGGCGCGGCGCTGGTGCGCTACGCCAGACGCCAGGCAGACAGGCTGCGGGCACCCTTGACGGCGCTGCATCTGGAGACGCCCGGATCTGCCAATCTAGGCGAGGCCGAGAAGGACCGGCTATCGGCTGCGATGCGGCTCGCCGAACAGCTCGGCGCCGAAACCGTGACACTGCCCGCCTCCAGGGTGTCGCGCGAAATCATCGCTTACGCCAATGCTCACAACTTCAATCACCTGATCATCGGCAAGTCGACCAAGCCGCGCTGGCGAGAGCTGTGGGATGGGTCGATCACGCACGATCTCATCCGCTATTCCGGGGCAATCAGCGTTCATGTCATGTCCGGCGGCAGCGAGGAGGCTGTCTCGAACGGGCGTCAGGACAGCGCCGCCGACGAGAAGGCTCAATCCGAAACACTATATCCGCGCATCGCTGTTCATGACGGCGGCGGTTGCGATCGGCACGCTGCTCGACCGGGCGCTCGACGTGCAGAACCTGGCGCTCGTCTTTCTGATGGGCGTGCTCGCTTCGGCAATCCGGGGAGGGCTGGGGCCGGGTCTCTATGCGTCCTTCATCGGCGCTCTCGCCTTCAATTTCTTCTTTCTCGAGCCGCGCTACACGTTCACGATCCGTGATCCGGAAAGCGTCGTTGCGCTTCTTTCGTTTCTCGGAACCGCCGTTGTCGCGAGCAATCTGGCCGCGTCGGTTCAACGGCAGGCGATCGCCGCCCGGCAGAGAGCCCGCACGACCGAGGATCTCTACCTGTTCTCGAAAAAGCTCGCCGGCACGGGAACGCTTGACGACGTGCTCTGGGCCACCGCGTTCCAGATCGCCTCCATGCTGAAGGTTCGGGTCGTCATTCTGTTGCCCGAGAACGACACCCTTGCCGTCCGGGCCGGCTATCCGCCTGATGACACGCTTGTCGATGCCGACATCGCGGCGGCGAAATGGACATGGGAACACAATCGTCCGGCCGGCCGCGCTGCCGATACGTTACCCGGCGCCAAGCGGTTGTACCTGCCGTTGCGCACAGGACGCGGGGCGATCGGCGTTGTCGGGCTCGACAACGACAGGCAGGGACCGTTGCTCACCCCGGACCAGCAGCGTCTGTTCGATGCGCTGGCCGATCAGGCAGCACTCGCGATCGAGCGCATTCAACTCGTCGCTGACGTCGACAAGGCCAAGCTTGCCGCCGAAACGGACAAATTGCGCACCGCACTGCTGACCTCGCTTTCGCATGATCTGAAGACGCCGCTTTCGGCCGTGCTCGGGTCGGCGAGCACGCTCAAGGATTTCGGGGCGAACCTGACCGATCATTCGCGAGATGAACTTCTGACCACCGTGATCGAAGAGTCGGAGCGTCTCAACCGGTTCATCGTCAACCTGCTCGACATGACACGCATCGGATCAGGCGCCATGGAGCCAAACTTTGCGCTTCATTATGTCGGCGATATCGTCGGGACAGCCTTGAAGCGTGCACAGAAAATCACTGCTGATCACAAGCTGAAGGTAGCTATTCCATCCGAAATGCCGATGATCAGAAGCGATCCGGTCCTACTGGAGCAGGCACTCTTCAATCTCATCGACAACGCGGCCAAATATGCGCCAGAGGGCACAACGATTGAAGTTCTGGGCTGGTCAGATGCGAAATACGTCACCCTTGCCGTTCTGGACGAGGGGCCGGGGATCCCCGATGCCGACCTGGAGCGGGTGTTCGACACCTTCTACCGGGTGCGCAAGATCGATCATGTCAAGGCAGGCACCGGCCTTGGACTGTCCATCAGCCGTGGTTTCATCGAAGCGATGGGCGGGCGTCTGACGGCCGGAAACAGACCAGCGGGTGAGGGAGCGATCTTTACGATCCGTATGCCAATTCCGGCCCAGCTGCAGATTGACGGAGACATGCGATGAACCACGCCGCCACGAGAATTCTGGTCGTCGATGACGAGCCGCCGATCCGCAAGCTGTTGCGGGTCGGGCTTTCGACGCAGGATTTCGTCATCATCGAAGCACCGAACGCGAGGACCGCGATGGAGCTCGTGGCTGCCGATCAGCCCGACCTCGTTCTGCTGGATCTCGGCCTGCCCGATATGGCCGGGCACGATCTTCTGGCGAAATGGCGGGCCGAGGGGCTGACGCTGCCGATCGTGATCCTGTCGAGCCGGACGGATGAGGAGGGGATCGTCAAGGCGCTGGAAATGGGTGCCGACGACTATCTCACCAAGCCGTTCAACATGAACGAACTGATTGCGCGGATCCGGGTTGCGTTGCGCCACCGGTTGCAGACCCAGGGCGAAAAGCCGATCTTCCAGACGGGTGATCTCAGTGTCGATCTCGTGCGGCGCGTGGTCAAGGTGAAGGGCGAGGAGGTAAAATTCTCGCGCAAGGAATACGACATCCTGCGGATCCTCGTGCAGCATGCGGGGCGCGTGCTGACCCACCGATACCTGATCGATCAGGTCTGGGGGGAGGTCACCGACATCCAGTACCTGCGCATCTACGTGCGCCAGATCCGCCAGAAGATCGAGGAAACGCCCGACCAGCCGCGATACATCCTGACCGAAACGGGCGTCGGCTACCGGCTGGCCGAAAGCTGAAATCCGGCCGCGGGGTGATCTGGCCGGTTGATCGGTGTATGTCTGCAGCCTGATTCCCGACTGTGATGCGCATCCATGGAAACCTCCCTCTATCTACCGGTCAAATCCTTCCTCGAGACTGCAGGCTATGTGGTGAAGGGCGAAGTCGGCGGCTGTGATCTCGTCGGCCTGAGCGAGGGCGATCCGACCGTCGTCGTGATCTGCGAGCTCAAGCTGAGCTTCAATCTCGAGCTCATTCTGCAGGCGGTCGACAGGGCGGCTATCGCGGACGAGGTGTGGATTGCGGCAAAGCTTTCGCTGAAGGGCAAGGGCCGCGAAACGGACAAGCGCTACCGCGACCTCTGCCGCCGGCTTGGCATCGGTATTCTCGGCGTTTCGGCCGCAGGAGATGTGAGCGTCATCGTCGGCTCCGTGTCGCCGATGCCGCGGACCAATCCGAAACGACGTTCCAGGCTGATGCGCGAACACCAGAAGAGACGCGGCGATCCCGTGCTGGGCGGCAGTACGCGGGTTCCCGTCATGACCGCCTATCGCCAGCAGGCGCTTAGCTGCGCCGCCATGGTCTCCAACGGTCCGTCCCGCGTGCGCGATATCAGGGCGGTTGCCCCGGATGCCGGCAAGATCCTGCTTTCCAACGTCTATGGATGGTTCGAGCGGCTCGACAGAGGCGTCTACGGCCTCACCGACGCTGGCCGTGAAGCACTGGAGAGATGGCCCCAGCCGGATCCCCGGTCTTCTGACGTTTGATTACCGGCAGGGGCTCCCACGATTACACCAATGTTCCATGGCTGCATCAATTTGACGAGGAAATACGAGAATTATTTGCGACACTTAATCGCAAATTAACTTGTGTTCGGATTCACGAAGTCTCAATGCGTTTGTAGTTCAGTGTGGCGAGCTGAAAGCCGTCAGGCGCGTCCGCGTGGTCGCTTCGAACCGTATTGGAATTACCGCATGCTTGCTTTGATCGACCGCTACATCAAGCAGGCCTGTGCGTCGGACCGGTTCGAGACGCGACGCAAAGTCCTCGCATTCGCATTGCTCATGACCGTTTGCGTCACCGTTGTTGCCGACATTCTCAACGTTGCGGCCCACTACACGCTTCATGCCTTGGGATGGCTGCCGTATGACGTCGTGCCCGCCGCAACGGTTGGGGTTATCATCTCGACTGTCGTTGCATCGGCGCTGACATTTTCGATCTTCTATATCGTTGGTCTAGCAATTCATCACCTCACGATCTCCCGGGCGGCTTTCGAGCATTTGAGCCGGACGGACATGTTGTCGGGGCTGATGAATCGGCGAGCGTTCCTGGATGAGGTGACGCGCGCTCCCGCCGCATCTTCTCTCATCCTGTTCGATATCGATAAGTTCAAGGCGATCAACGACCGCTTTGGCCACGATATCGGGGACCAGGCCATCATTGCAGTTGCGCATCAGCTCGCCGAGATCTTTTCGCAAAGTCGTGCCGTCGCCCGGATCGGTGGTGAGGAGTTCGCAGTCCTCGTGTCAGCGCTTTCGCCGACGGAGCGTCTCTCGCTCGCGCACCGCTGCAGGGCCCTGATTGCTGCGCGGCCCATACAAGCGGGCAAAAGGCAGGTCGATATCACGGTGTCCGGTGGCGTTGCGGACCAGGAGGACTACCCTACGTTCGAGGATCTCTACAAGGCCTCCGACAAGGCGCTGTTCGTTGCCAAGGCGTCCGGGCGCAATTGTGTCGTTCACAGCAAAGACATCGCGGTCATTCTCGACGCGCATAAGGTGGCCACGATGTAACGGCCTGTCCGGTAGGCGGCGAGAACACGCTCCAATTCGTTCAGGCCGCTGTCAGCTTGCCGTCATACCCATCCGGTGATGACAACCGGAGGTAAACCCATGCTCACAATCCGAAACACCGCTATTGCACTTGCCCTTTTCGTTGCTGCAACGCCTGCACTGGCCGGCTCTATGGTCAAGGTTGTCGAGTCCGGCGAAGCGGGTGAGCCGATGACGTTGACGATGGATCAGACGACCGTTCCGGCAGGCGACACAACGTTTATGGTCCACAACGACGCGACGACCGAGGAGCACGAAATGGTGCTCGTCAAGTTGAAGTCGCCAGATCAGACACTCACCGTAGTCAAGGCCAAACATCGCGTCGATGAGAAGACGCTGAAAAGCCTTGGCGAAGTTGCCGATCTGAAGCCCGGTGCCGACGGCCAGTTGAAGGCCAAGCTCGTCCCCGGAACGTATATGCTCTTTTGCAACATCAAGGGCCATTACGAAGCCGGCATGCATGCGACCCTCACGGTGACGAAGTAATCACCGCTTGCGTGTGGGCTCCGCCGCCTCATAGCGGCGGTCAAGTCACGATCGGACCGTCAGGCAGACGTGGTCGCCAGCGAAAGGCGTTGCAGCTGTGCAACGCCTCAGGTTGAACCGCGGCTCGATGTCAGGGACGAGCGGTTTCGCGGGAGATAGCGGCCGCGGCTTTCGGGCCCGGTCAGCTCTCCGTCCTTGACGATGGTCTTGCCGCCAAGAAGCACCTGCACCGGCCAGCCGCGGATATCGAGACCTTCATAGGGCGTATAGTCCGCGCCGTGTTTCAGGAGGTCGTTCGTGACGGTGACGCGCTTGTCCGGATCCCAAAGCGCGATGTCTGCATCGGCGCCGATCGCGATCGTGCCTTTGCGGGGATAGAGACCGTAGAGTTTGGCATGATTGGTCGAGGTCACGGCAACGAACGTGTTGATGTCGATGCGGCCCTTCATGACGCCTTCGGAAAACAGGATCGGCAGACGGGTGGCGACGCCCGGTATGCCGTTCGGGATCCAGCGGAAATTCCGCTTGCCCTTGTCGTTGAGCTTGCCTTCCGGATCGTCGAAGCGGAAAGGGCAGTGGTCGGAGGAGAACAGGTCGAAGACGCCCTGTTCCAGTCCCTCCCAGCAGGCATCCTGGCTGGCCCTGTCGCGCGGCGGCGGCGAGCAGACGAATTTGGCGCCTTCCATCTCCGTCTGGTCGAGATCATCGGCGGTCAGCATCAGATATTGCGGGCAGGTCTCGCCGGCGATCTTCTGGCCCCGCTTTCGGGCGCGGCGGATCTCTTCCATCGCCTCTCGGTTCGAGACATGCACGATGACAACAGGCACATCGACGATTTCGGCCAGTGACAGCGCCCGGTGGGTGGCTTCGCGTTCGGCGGCGATTGGTCTGGTCGTGGCATGGAATTTCGGCGCGAACTTGCCTTCTTCCTCATGCCGGCCGATCAGGTAGCGGATCGCATCCTCGTTCTCGCAATGAACCATGACCAGCGCGCCGGTGCGCCGTGCGGTGTCGAGCGTGGCCAAGATCTCGTCGTCGCGCAGCCGCAGACCCTCATAGGTCATGAACACCTTGAGCGAGGTGTAGCCGTCCTCGACGAGTGCCGGCAGTTCCTGGCCGAGGACTTCAGGGGTCGGATCGGTGATGACAAGATGGAAGGCGACGTCGACATGGCATTTGCCTTCGGCCTTGGCGTGATAGATCTTCAGCGCCTCGCGCAGGCTCTGGCCCTTCTCCTGCATGCAGAAGGCCAGAACCGTGCTGTTGCCGCCGATCGCCGCCGACCGGGTGCCTGAATCGAAGTCGTCTGCCATGACGATGCCGTCGCCGGACGGCTGGTCGAGATGGACATGGCTGTCGATACCACCCGGCAGGACCAACAGTCCTGTCGCGTCGATCACCTCATCGGCTTCGGTAAGCTCTGCCGCAAGGGCAGCGATGCGGCCGTCCTTGATGCCCACATCGCTCACGAACGTGTCGCTCGCTGTGACCACCGTGCCGTGTCTGATGACCGTATCGAAGCGCATGATCCGTTCCTTCTTCAAGCGGCGGCGGCCGCGCGACCGGCGTCGGTTGCGAGGATCCGATCGAGTGCTGCGGTGAAGCGATCGATCTCTTCCAGCGTGTTGTAGTGCACCATCGACACGCGAACCATGCCGCTGTGGTCGGTCAGCTCAAGATATTCGGCAAGCCGGCGCGAGTGGAAATCGCCGAAGCGGATGGCGATCTTGTCGCCGTCCATCGCCTTGCAGACTTCGCCGGCGTCGCGGCCATCGAAGCGGAACGCGATCGTCGGGACCCTCGTGCTACCGCTGTTTGTCGTCTGGCCGACGATGCGGCAGTCGTTGCGTGTGCGCAGGTAAGCGAGAAGGCGTTCCACCAGCAGGTTTTCCTGAGCGGTGATCGCAGCGAAGGCCGCTTCGATCTTCTGGCGCACCGTGCCGGTCTCGCCGGCCTGTTCGCCGAGCGCCGTCAGGTAATCGACGATGCCGCAGGTTGAATAGGCGAGCTCGTAATTCGGGTTGCCCGGCTCCAGCTTGCCCGGCACTTTGTCCTTGCCGTAGAAGTAATGGTAGAGCGTGTCGAGCTCGGCCAGCAGATCGTATTTGCCATACATCAGCGCGTAGTGCGGACCATAAGTCTTGTAGAGGCTGAAGACGTAGTAATCGACATCCAGCGCCTGCACGTCGACGGCGCGGTGCGGGGCATAGGCCACGGCATCGACGCAGATCTTGGCGCCACGGGCATGCACGAAATCGGCGATCTCTCTGATCGGGTTGATCGATCCCAAAATGTTGGAAACGTGCGTGACGCAGACCAGCTTGGTGCGATCGCTCATCAGCGGAGCAAGGTCGGCGAGATCGAGCGTCAACGTGTCCTTGTTGAGCGGCCATAACTTCAGCGTGATGCCGCGCTCCTGCAGCCGGTCCCAGGGACCGATATTGGATTCGTGATCGCTGACGGTGACGATGATCTCGTCGCCGGGCGAGAGCTGGCTCTGCATGGCGCGGGCGAGGTTTTGCAGCAGCTGAGTGGTGGAAGCGCCGAAGACGATTTCTTCCGGACGCGAGGCGTTTACCAAGTTCATGGCCGCGGTGCGTGACTCGTAGAGTGCGGCGGCTGCTGCCTGCGATACGGCGTAGGAGCCGCCGATCTGGACGTTCTTCTCGATCAGGAATGTGTTGATGCGCTCAACGGCACCTTTAAGGATCTGCGACCCTCCGGCGTTGTCGAACAGCGTCCAGCCGCGGGCGAGGCCGGGGAACTGGCTGCGCACGTAATCAAGATCGAGTGGAGATTTGGTGTTCATCCCTGTAGTCCTGCGTTTGTTGTTCTTCAATGATTGAGTACGGCGCGCAAGAAGCTGCGTGTCCGTTCTTCCCTAGGATTGTCGAAGATCTCGGCCGGCGTGCCCGCCTCGACAAGCCGTCCCGCATCCATGAAGATCACCCGGTCGGCGACCTGGCGGGCAAAGCCCATCTCATGGGTGACGATGATCATGGTGACGCCCGTGCCGGCGAGCTTGCGCATCACATCCAGCACTTCGCCGACCATTTCGGGATCGAGCGACGAGGTCGGCTCGTCGAACAGCAGCACGCCGGGTTCCATGGCAAGCGCCCGGGCAATCGCCACGCGCTGCTGCTGGCCGCCGGAAAGCTGGCCCGGAAACTTTTCCGCCTGTTCGGAAATGCCGACCCGCGCCAGTAGTTCGCGGGCCTTGCGCTCGGCCTCTTCGGGCGATGCCTTTCTGACGCGCATCGGTGCCAGCATGACGTTTCTCAGCACCGTCATATGCGGGAAGAGATTGAACGACTGAAACACCATGCCGACTTCGGCGCGGACTTTCGCAAGCGCCGGTCCCGGTGCGACGCGGGTGCCGTCAACGGTGATGGTGCTGTCCGGCGAGAAGGCTTCGAGGTGGTTGATGCAGCGGATCAGCGTCGATTTGCCGGAGCCGGAGGGGCCGATGATGCAGACCACTTCGCCTTCGGCCACATCGAGATCGATATCGTGGAGAACGGTGAATGTGCCATAGGCCTTGTTCAGGCGGCGGATCGAAATGAGGGGGCCGGTTGTCTTCGCCATCAGCGTTTCCCCCGGCTGTAATGCTTTTCGAGACGCGCAACCACGGCCACCATCGGCCAGAGCAGCGCGATATAGATGAGAGCAGCCCCGATCAGCGGCGTCGGGTTGGCGTTGAGCGCCTGCGCCTGGGTTGCCTGCTTGAGAAGATCCGGCATGGCGACGACGGAGGCAAGCGCCGTATCCTTCATGACGTTGATGCAATTGTTGGTGAGCGGCGGAATGACGATGCGGATCGCCTGCGGCAGGATGATATCCATCATCGTGCTGCGGCCCGAAAGGCCAAGCGCTGATGATGCCTCGAACTGCCCGTGCGGAATGGCCTCGATGCCGGCGCGAAAGATCTCGGCGGTATAGGCGGCCGAGACGAGCGACAGCGCCGTGACGGCCGACAGGAACGGCGACAGGCGGATGCCGACGAAGGGGAGGGCGTAGTAGACTACGATCAGCAGCACCAGCAGCGGTATCGAGCGGAAGATGTCGATATAGATGCGGATCAGGACCTGAAAGAATGACGGAGCGTAGAGCCTTGCCACCGCCAGAAACAGTCCGCCGGCGAGGCCGACCAGAATGCTGGTAATACCGATCTGCAGCGTGACGACCAGACCCCAGAGCAGCTGCGGCAGGCTGTTCAGGAAGACCGGTATGTTGAAGAATGTATTGAGTAGGTTCATGCCGGATCGGCTCCCTTGGCAAGCCGACGGAGCGTTTGGCGCTCCGCCGGATGCAATTCAAGCGTGCTTGGATGAGCCTTACTTGGCCTTCGGCATGTCGAGGACGGCGACGGTCGAGGTCGTGTCTTCGGCCTTGGCGCCGAACCATGTCTGGTGCAGCTTGGCGATAAAGCCTTCGCCCTTGAGCTTGGTGATGACGGCGTTGACTTCGGCTGCGAGCGGATCACCCTTGTTGAACATGATCGAGTATTTCTCGCCGGTCGGGATGCGTTCGACGACCTTCAGTTCCGGCTTGTCCTTGGCGTAGTAGAGGAGGGCCGGGATGTCGGAGATGTAGCCATCGACGCGGCCGGCAACGAGATCGAGCATGGCCGGCTGAAGGCCTTCAAAGCGGCGGATTTCGCCGAGCTTGTATTCGCCCTTGTGGCTGTCTGCCCACATGTCGCCGGTCGAGCCGGTATCGACGCCGACGACCTTGCCGCTCATGCCCTTGAGGCCGGTGATGCCGGAAGCGGCCGTGACCGTCAGCGACTGGTCGCTGTCGTAGTAGGGCTGGGCGAAGGACACCGACTGCAGGCGCTTCTCAGTGATGGTGATCGACGACACCGCCATGTTGATGCGGCCGGACTGGACGGCCGGGAACAGGCCGTTGAAGGGCGTGTTGACGAATTCGACGGTCTTGCCGAGGCGCTTGGCGATTTCGTTGACGAGATCGATCTCGAAACCGGTCACCTTGCCGCTGGCATCCTCGAATTCCCAGGGCACGTTGCCGATATTGGCGCCGACGGTAAGATCGGCGGCATGAACGCCGATCGCGCCGAGCGCTGAAAACAGGCCGGCGAGAACTGTGGTTTTGATGCGTGACGCGTGTAGCATGAAGAGAACCCCTTGTTTTTATGATATGACGCAATCTATGTTGGTCTAACTGGTCAGACCAGTCCGACCAAACAAGCACGGCACTTTGGGCTTTGCAAGGTGGCCTGGGTAAAAATATATCTAAGAGGCCACAGGGGCTCAGCTGGAATAGGTTTGCATGCTCAACAAAACGCTCGTTCCGCAGTCGGTGGCCCGCGAAATCCAGACGATGATCCAGGCCGGCCAGCTGAAGGCCGGCGAAAAAATCCCGTCACAGCGGGAGTTCTCTCAAAAGTTCGGGATCAGCCGGGCATCGTTGCGCGAGGCGCTGCTCACGCTCGAAACGTTGGGATTGCTGAAGACCGAAGCCGGTTGCGGCACGTTCGTGACGGCGGGTTCAAGCTCGGTCTCGGACGGCGCCATCAGCCAGTCGGGTCATATGGCGCCCTGGCGTTACTCCGACAGCTATTCGGTGTTCGACGTGTTCCAGACCCGCATTCTGCTGGAAGGCGAGATCGCGCGTCTTTCGGCGGGGCGCCTGTCGCAGGCGCAGCTTGAGAAGATGGAAATAGCGACGCAGACGATGGAGGATTGCTGGGCCCGCCAGGACCTTCTTGCAAACGTCGAGGCGGATCTCGACTTCCACGGCACGATCGTTTCGGCCTGCGCCAATACCATGCTTAAGGCGCTATACCAGACGGTTCGCGATCAGGTCACCGAAACCCAGCGGCAACCGATTCCGATGACCGATCCCGAGCGGATGCGACAGTCGATCGCCGAGCACCGGCGCATCATTGCGGCCCTGAGAGCGAATGACGCGGCTTTGGCGCGCAGCGAAATGGAAACGCATATCCGCAACACCGCGCGCTGCGCAGGTCTTCAGCCATAGGCCGGAACGGGCCGTATCCGGTGGTCGAAGGGCCACCCGGGCGGCAACCGGAGCCGCGGTGGATGCTCTGATAAATTGTGCCTTTGCCCTCTAGTGCTTGTTGCATAAAGCCTTTAGCGTTCTGCTTTTCGGATTCCTCAATGCAGAGTTCCCCCATGACTGAGCCTTCTCTGTTTGCCCGCGTCGTCGCCTTTATCGGCCAGGGCGCTGTTCTTATCCGTCATTCGGGGGATGGCCCGCGACAGCCGGTGTTCGGCACGACGCCGGCCATTCCGGCCGCAAAGCCGCAGGGCAAGATCCCGACCTTGAAGATGCCGACAGCCAAGGGCTGGGAAGGCGATCACAAGCCGACGGCGGCGGCGGGCCTCAAGGTCAATGCCTTTGCGCGCGGGCTCGTGCATCCGCGCAACATGCATGTTCTGCCCAATGGCGATGTGCTGGTGGCGGAATCGATGGGCGAGCGGGGCAATCCACGCAGCCTGTTCGACCATGCCATGTCGGCGACGATGCAGCGGGCGCGCGCTTCCGGCGACAGCCCCAACCGCGTGACGCTGCTGCGCGACGCCGATGGCGACGGGGTGGCCGAGCAAAGTTTCGCCTATATCGAAAACGTGCGCCAGCCCTACGGTATCGCGCTGGTCGGCGACACGCTCTATGTGGGAGCAAGTGACGCGCTTCTGGCCTATCCTTACGTGGCGGGCGCGACGAAGATTACCGCGCAGCCGAAGAAGCTGATGGATCTGGTGCCCGGCGGCCACTGGACGCGCAACCTGATCGTCAGCCAGGACGGCACCAAGCTTTTCGTGGCCGTCGGATCGCTCAGCAATATTGCCGACGAAGGCATGGGCGTGGAAGAAAACCGCGCCTGCATTCACGAATACGACCTTCAGACGGGCCAGTCGCGCATCTTTGCCGGTGGTCTTCGTAATCCCGTCGGCATGGCGTTCGAGCCCGAGGGCGGCATGCTGTGGACGGTCGTCAACGAACGCGACGGACTGGGCGACGAGACGCCGCCGGATTATCTGACATCGGTCCGCGACGGCGGCTTCTATGGCTGGCCCTACTGCTACTGGAACCGGGTCGTGGACGACCGGGTGCCGCAGGATGCCGCCAAGGTGGCATCCGCGCAGCAGCCCGATTATGCGCTGGGCGGCCATACGGCGTCGCTTGGGCTTTGCTGGCTGCCCGCGGGCACGCTTCCCGGCTTTCCGGCGGGGATGGCGATTGGCCAGCACGGGTCGTGGAACCGCTCCAAGCTTTCCGGCTACAAGCTCGCCTTCGTCGCTTTTGAGAACGGCAAGCCCGTGGGAATGCCGCGCGAAATCCTCACCGACTTCCTGTCCAAGGACGAAAAGCACTCCTTCGGCCGTCCGGTCGGAGTGGCTCTCGCCGCCGACGGTGCCGTGTTGATGGCGGACGATGTCGGCGACGTCATCTGGCGCGTCACCGGCGCTTGATAGCGCGACGTAGATCATTTGAATTGATTGCTGCGTGCCACCCGATGGGTGCGCAGCAACCGCGTTCCGTCGCTGCAGGGCCCGACCGCAGCGGCGATGATCAATCCGCAATCTCTTGCGTCAGGATCCGTCCGGCAAGGCGGGCAATGGCCATGAGGCGGTCCAGTTCCAATCCGCTGCGGGCCTTGGCGGAGAGGCCGGTCATTGTGGTCGAGACGAAATCGGTCACGCTTTCCGCCTTTTCCGGATGCCGCGCTGCGATAAAGCCGCGGATCACATCCTCCGCTGCTGCCTGCAATGCACGGGTCGCCGCGCGTGCCTCCGGATCATCGCAATGGGTTCCCTCCAGAACGAGACAGCCTGCGGCCGCGGGGTCGGCCGCATAGCGCCTGCAGGCATCTTCCAGCACGGCCGCTAGGCATTCCGCTACCGGCCGGTCGGGCCTCAGGATATCAGCAAGCGGAACGGCTGCCGTGAGCGAGTAGCGGTCGAGAACGCGTGCGTAGAGCCCGGCCTTGTTGCCGAATGCGGCATAGAAGCTGGGCGGGTTGATGCCGAGTGCCTGCGTGACATCGGCAACCCCCACGGCATCATAGCCGCGCGCATGGAACAGCTTCTGGGCAATCTCCACACCTTGGTCAGCATCAAAACGACGTGGGCGACCGCGGGTACGCGGAATATCTGTAGTCATTATTACAAAATACCTTGACGATGAACCCTGATGATTTATGTAGCAGTCATTACTGTATTTCTCAAGGATCTCAGATGACGACTTTTCAGGGAAAATCCGTTCTGGTTCTCGGCGGTAGCCGGGGTATCGGCGCCGCCATCGTGCGGCGGTTTGCAAACGACGGTGCCAACGTGACCTTCACCTATGCCGGCTCTCGCGCGGCGGCGGATGAGCTGACGGCAGAGACCAAGACTACGGCTGTTCAGACCGACAGCTCCAGCCGCGATGCTGTGATTGCCCGGGTGCGAGAAAGCGGCCCGCTGGACGTGCTGGTGGTCAATGCAGGGATTGCTGTCTTCGGCGATGCGCTTGAACAGGATCCGGACGCGATCGACCGGCTTTTCCAGATCAATATCCATGCGCCCTATCACGCCTCGGTCGAAGCGGCGCGTCAGATGCCGGACGGCGGGCGGATCATCGTCATCGGTTCCGTCAATGGTGACCGGATGCCCATTCCGGGCATGGCCTCCTATGCGGTGAGCAAGTCTGCCCTGCAGGGACTGGCCCGCGGGCTGGCGCGCGATTTCGGGCCACGCGGCATCACCATCAACGTCGTTCAGCCAGGGCCGATCGATACGGATGCCAATCCGGAGAACGGACCGATGAAAGACCTGATGCACAGCTTCATGGCGATCAAGCGCCACGGTCGTCCGGAAGAGGTTGCCGGAATGGTCGCCTGGCTCGCCGGCCCGGAGGCGGGGTTCGTGACCGGGGCAATGCACACGATCGACGGTGCGTTCGGAGCGTAATCCCGGCATACCCCATCCGGGGCGACATCGCATAAGGCCAGTCGCACGACTGGCCTTACAGCTCTGGACTCAGCAATCTGCGATCTGCTTGCCCAAGTCTTTCAGCGCGTGGGAACAACGGCGCGGGTTTTCGGTTCCTCTCTCTCAGAAAAGAGAGGATTATCGATGACGCAGATCGTTTTCGTGCATGGCATGTTTCAAAATCCCAAAAGCTGGGACAACTGGGTTCGCTACTTCAGCGACAAAGGCTACGACTGCAGCGCCCCGGCATGGCCTCTCCACGATGGCGATCCGAAGGCATTGCGCGACAACCCGCCAGCCGGGCTCGGTGAGCTGAGCCTCGATGCCATCTATGCATCCATCAAATCGGCGGTCGCAGGCCTCGATAAGCCTGTCGTCATCGGTCACTCTGTCGGCGGCCTGATCGCGCAGAAGCTGCTCGCGGATGGCCACGTCTCGGGTGCAGTGGCGATCTCGTCGGTTGCGCCGAATGCCATGCTCGATTTCGACTGGGGCTTCATCAAGAACAGCGCCATCATCACCAATCCGCTGAAGGGCGACGAGCCGGTCTACATGGACGCAAAGACGTTCCATGGCTCCTTCGCCAACACGCTGTCGGAAGAGCAGGCGGCTGTCGAGTTCGAGAAGACGGCGACCCACGACAGCCGCAACGTTCTGCGCGACTGCATGGGTTCATCCGGCAAGATCGATCTCAGCCGTCCGCATGAACCTTTGCTTCTGGTTGCCGGCGAGAAGGATGAGATCATTCCTGCCGATCTCAACGAGAAGAATTTCAAGGCCTACGAGAATACCGGCAGCGTGACCGACTTCCGCGAGTTCCCCAACCGTGGCCATTACATCTGCGGCGAACCCGGCTGGGAAGAGGTCGCCGCCTATATCGACGGCTGGCTTCAACAGAACCGGTTCGACGTCGACAACCGTATCTATGCTCCAAGCGCGATCTGAGGGACAACCATGACCAATATCAAAGCACGCGGGTTCGAAAGCACCGCTCTTCTTAATGAACATCTCGACGAGTTGGACGACGTCGCTTATGGCGATCGCGGCGCATCGGCCGGGGCCATGTCCGGCAGCGAGGCCGAAATGGAACGGCTGCGTCGGGAAGTCGTCTATCTGCGCAACCGGATTGCCGAGATCGAAGGCGAGGGCCAGACCCGGCGTGCATCGCCGTCCTCCCAGACCCCAGAAAATTCGTGGGTGAAGTTGATTGGAACCGCCACGGCAACCTTCGTTCTTGGTCGGCTTGCACAACGGTTGCGGCTTGGGCCCGTGGGGACGGCTGCCGTTCCGCTGATCGCCGGACAGCTTCTGAGCCGTATCCGCTGAACCACTGACATATTGCACCGGCTGCAGAGCTGCGGCCGGTGCATTCTTTGCATGGATTACGCCTGGTCTGATGGCTGAACGAAGCCTCCCGTGAAGATAGACAGGCGAATGTGGGAACACTCCCCGTCCACCTTAGTTCTTGGGTTATAATCCAGGAACATTACCGTGCCGACATTCCCATCGTTCATTCTTTCCCGCCGACACATGCTTGCGTCCACCACAGCGGCGCTCGCCGCTTCGGCGTTGCCGGCATTTTCTCAAGATACGACTGTAAAGGCATCCAGTATGGAAGACCCGACGACCAAGTACCCGCAGCCTCCGTTTCAGAAGCAGACCCAGCCATTTCCAGGACTGGCCGGCAAGATGACGCCGAAGCCGGATCACGGTGAGACGTCTTACAAGGGGTCTGGCCGGCTGGCTGGTCGCAAAGCTCTGATCACCGGCGGCGATTCCGGGATGGGCCGTGCGGCTGCCATTGCCTATGCCCGCGAGGGTGCCGATGTCGCGATCAACTATCTTCCCGATGAAGAGCCGGATGCCAAAGAAGTCATCGCCCTGATCGAAAAGGAAGGTCGCAAGGGCATCGCGCTTCCCGGCGATCTGCGCGACGAGGCATTCTGCGTGAAGCTTGTCGAAGATGCCGCAAAGGCTCTGGGTGGTCTCGACATTTTGGTCAACAATGCGGGCCGTCAGCAGCAGGCCCAGTCGCTGTCGGATATCACCACCGAAGCCTTCGACGCGACGATGAAGACGAACATCTACGCGATGTTCTGGCTGACCAAGGCGGCGCTCAAGCATCTGCAGCCGGGATCGTCGATCATCCAGACAACGTCCGAACAGGCCTACGATCCGTCCGAGAACCTGGTCGATTACGCCATCACCAAGGCTGCCGGCATGAGCTTCACGAAGTCGATGGCCAAGCAGCTCGGCCCGAAAGGCATCCGCGTCAACGGCGTTGCGCCGGGCCCGGTCTGGACGCCGCTGCAGGTGTCGGGCGGTGCGACGATGGAAAAGCTGGTCGAGTTCGGTGGCGATACGCCGCTCGGCCGACCGGGTCAGCCTGCCGAGCTTGCGTCGATCTACGTCCAGCTTGCCGACAACGGCGCAAGCTTCTCGACGGGACAGATCTACGGTGCTGCCGGTGGCAGCGGGCAACCTTGAACATGAACATGCGCATGAACACCAACGCGAATGCAACACGACCGGAGGTTAGAACGTGAAAGCTCTTACATGGCACGGCAGCGGTGATATCCGCTGCGAAGAAGTAGACGATCCAATCATTCAGCATGACCGCGACGCGATCATCAAGGTCACGAGCTGCGCCATCTGCGGCTCGGATCTTCACCTTTATGGTGGTTTCGTTCCCGGCATGCACGCAGGCGACGTGATGGGCCATGAAACGATGGGTGAGGTGGTCGAAGTCGGCCGCGGAAACTCGAAGCTCAAGGTCGGCGACCGCGTGGTCGTGCCGTTCACGATTTCCTGCGGCGAGTGCCGTCAGTGCAAATGGGGTCAGTTCTCGCTTTGCGAACGATCGAACCCCAACGGCGCGATGCAGGCCAAGCAGATCGGTTATCCGACGGCCGGCCTGTTCGGCTTCTCGGAAATGTACGGCCAGATCCCGGGCGGCCAGGCCCAGTACCTGCGCATTCCCTACGCCGATGTCGGGCCGATCGTGGTGCCAGATGGATTGACCGACGAACAGGTCCTGTTCCTCTCCGACATCTTCCCGACAGGCTACATGGCGGCCGAAAACTGCGACATCAAGCAGGGCCAGACGGTTGCCGTGTTCGGTTGTGGTCCAGTCGGCCTGTTTGCGATAAAGTCGGCGTTTCTGCTCGGTGCAGAGCGCGTGATTGCGATCGACACCGTGCCGGAGCGCTTAGCGCTTGCGCAACAGTCCGGTGCCGAGACGCTTGACTATGCGGATGAGGATCTGCAGCAGCGCATTCTCGACATGACGAACGGTCTTGGGCCAGATGCGGTCATCGAGGCGGTGGGTCTTGAGAGCCATGGCGCCGGTGGCGTGATGGAAACGCTTCAGACCAAACTGTCGGCAACCGAGCGTCCTTACGCGCTCAACCAGGCAATCCTCGCCTGCCGGCCCGGTGGTACGGTCTCTCTTCCCGGCGTGTTTGTCGGTCCGGCCGTTCCGACGTCGCTGGGCGCCTTCATGGGCAAGGGCCTGACCCTCAAGACCGGTCAGACCCATGTTCAGCGTTATCTCGAGCCGCTGATGAAGCTGATCCAGGATGGCAAGATCGATCCGTCATTCCTGATCACGCACCGCATCGGACTTGAGGAAGGTCCGGAGGCCTACAAGACGTTCCGCGACAAGCAGGACGGCTGCGTCAAGGTCGTGATACGCCCGAACGGCTAAACAGATCGAATGGCCTGCGGCATCTGCCGCAGGCCATTCCCTTGTAAGCATGAGAGGATGCGGCGAAGCACCGGGCACGTACCGTGCATTCAACCGCATTGTCGTTTTGATACCTTGATTTTAACGGAAGATGCCGGTCGCGAGCGCGCGCTGTATGCCGCGCACATCGGTGCCCTTTTTCAGCGTTTTCGCAATCGGGCTGTCGCTACCCGATACCCAGATTTTCAGCTCCGAATCCAGATCGAACGTTCCCGCAGTCTCGACCGAAAACCGGGTGATCGACCGGTAGGGAATCGACATGTAGTCGACCTTACTTCCCGTCATACCCTGGATGTCGACCATAATGATGCGATACTGGGTGAAGACGAAGAAATCGCGGATGAGTTTGAAGGCGAGTTGCGGCTGTTCTCCATCGATCAGCACGCCATCGAGGCGCTTGTTCAGGTCCGCCGGGTCGACTGTCGATCCATGGCCCAGAAATCCGTCAAAAAGGCCCATGATTGCAATCTCCCGGCAAAGGTTTTGGGTTTTTAGTCCTGAAGCGGCTTGATCGTCTCGATCACACCACCGGCGTCGATGACGCCGCGAGAGAGATCGGTTCGGCCACGCGCAATTTCAATGACGGTGTAGAGCTTTTCATCCCGGAACGCGCTGGCGAAGTCGGTGCTGACGCCTTCGGCGGGCGCTGCGTCAACTTGCTGGAAGTCAACTTCCTGGCTGGTCGCGACAATCCTTGCATCGCCGGCAGTCCTTGCGGCAACCGTGACTGCGCCCTGCATGGGAGCATTCTGCCACCGCGGATCGTCGCTACGGGCGGTCGGTTCGAGCCTGTAGATGTTGAGCGTTTCGCCGGGCGTGGTCGTCACCGACGCGTCTCTGATCTGGGCCTGGCTTTCGACCGATTGCCCAACCCTTGTCTCGCTGATCGAGGTGTCCGAGAATTTGTCACCGTGGATGTCGTCGATATCAGACATTGCGTTTTCTCCTGCAAGGTTCCCGAACTGACGGCGGGTTGCACAGTTCCACTGCTCTGCTCGTTTACCGACAAGTGCTGCGATCGGTCGTTCGAGCCGTCTGGTTAAATGCGGAAGGCGACACCATATATTGGCGAGACGGACGAACAGGAGATACATCATGACAACCGAACGCGCAGTTTTAGCAGGCGGCTGCTTTTGGGGAATGCAGGATCTGATCCGCAAGCTTCCCGGTGTCCAATCCACACGCGTGGGATATACGGGCGGAAGTGTTGCAAACGCGACCTATCGCAATCACGAGGGCCACGCGGAGGCGATCGAGATCAATTTCGATCCGACCAAGACGACCTACCGCGACCTGCTTGAGTTCTTCTTCCAGATCCACGATCCAAGCACCCGCAATCGGCAGGGTAACGACGTCGGCTCGAGCTATCGCTCCGCGATCTTCTTCACCAGTGACGAACAGAAGAATGTTGCCGCTGACACGATCGCCGATGTGAATGCGTCCGGTATCTGGCCGGGCAAGGTCGTGACGGAAGTCGTGCCTGAGGCAGAATTCTGGGAGGCAGAGCCTGAGCATCAGGATTATCTGGTGCGAATCCCCAATGGCTATACCTGCCACTTCCCGCGGCCCAACTGGCGGCTGCCGAAGCGTGCAGCGTAACGGGTCGCCCGATAACATTATCCCGAAACGCACTTGGGCCCGGTGGAAACACCGGGCCCAAGTCGTAATGCCATCCCACGTAAGGACAGATCAGCTTACAGCGAGATCTGGCCTTCGTCGCTGCCGTCCCAATAGCGGATCGTCTTAGCCGTCACGCGGATCATCACGACACCGGGAGTGTCGATCCCTTCCGGGAAATACCGGTTGAGGTCCTTGGTCCAGTGATCCTTGAATGTCGCTTTGTCGGTGATGAGCGTTGCCGAGCCTTCAACGCCGACAAAGAGCGGCGAACCACCCAGCATGCCGACTGCGCCCGTATAGGTAAGGCCGACTGCGCTGTCGGCGCGGATTTCCGCAATCTTTCTCGACTGCTCGTAGGCGAAGAAATAGCTGTCGCCGTCGTACTCGACGTCGCCGTTGTTGCTCATCGGTCGCGAAGTGAGGTTGCCGGATGATGTCGTGGTGGTCAGCATGGCAAAGTCCAGCTTTGCCATCTTCTTCGACAGGTCGTGCAGCGTAAGTTCGGACATGGTTGCTCCAGGTGTTGCTCGAATGGAGTAGGAACTGGCGGTTCTCTCGTTGGTTCCGGTGCGCCAGTCTCGGGCGCCATAGACCGGCATCCGGTCACCTACCTACGTACGTTAACGTACCCTTCCCGGATTGGGCGTCATCGAACGGAACGATGAGCGCAACTGCGACTTGAGTTACCTCTAGTAGGAGGAGACGAGAATGGATGCCGATCTCAGATTGCACCACGAAGTCGTAGCACTTATTCCAGCGCTGAGGCGCTTTGCGATGCGCTTCCATCGAAACGCGACCGATGCTGACGACCTTGTCCAGGAAACCTTGCTCCGGGGCCTCGCGGCGCTGCCTTCGTTCGCCACCGGGACCAACCTCAAATCATGGTTGTTCACCATCATGCGCAACACCCATCATACCGCCTTTCAGCGGGCAAAGCGCATGAGCATCGGAACCGAAAATCTCGAGCACCTCATGCCTGCAGCGTCTTCGCCCCAGGAGTGGGCCATCCGCAAGAGCGAGTTCGACCGGGCATTGATGGCGATGCCGGAGACGTACCGGGATGCCTACAAGCTGGTGATCGAGGACGGTCAGTCCTATGACGTTGCAGCCGATAAATGCAATGTCGCCGTCGGTACGGTGAAGAGCCGGATCAGCCGGGCACGGCATTTCCTCGCCGCCCAGATGGGCGAGACTGTTTCCACCGTGGCATCGATCTGAATGCCAGATGATCGGATCGCGTCAGGCTGAACACAGTGTCAGCCAGACGACGCCGGTGAAGCAGAAGGCGGTCGAGAACAGCGCGGCGATCGACACGTAGATCGCAACGCCGTTGATGAAGCTGGACGTCTCCGAAACCGGTGCCTTCAGGCGCGGTCGTAACTGGCGCAGCAGGATGACGACAACCGCCGCAACGCTGGCGACCATCATCGTTATCAACAGCAGCCGGAGCGGCGATGTCCAGGCTCCGAGGTTGCCACTTTGCCAGTCCAGGCTGCAGCCGGTCGCCTGAACCGCGTAGATCGTCAGGAATGCACCACTCCAGACCACGAACGCCGAGATTGCAAGCAGAAGCGGATGGCGCATTTATAGGCCTCCTTCGCCGATCAGGCTTTGCAGCGTCAGATAGAATGCTGCGGCACTGATGCCTGCTGCTGCCGTGTAGTCATGCCAGAGCCTGCCAATCCTGAGATCGAGGGAGAGAATAGCCTTCCTGTTTCCGAGGCTCGTCCACAGGGCGTGGGCCGCAAACACGGCGCCGATGGTGCCGTGCAGGGCGGCGTAGATGAAGATCACGAACACGGAGGCGATCGCGGCATGGCCCGACGGCGCGGGGAGGACCAGCAACGCGATGGCGAGGAACAGCCCGGTCGAGATCAGGTGTCCGAGCAGCGCCAGCGCGCTGCCCACCGTCACTGCCCCGTTGCGACGTGCGGCGAGACGACCTCCAACACAGCTCATGATCACTCCGCCGACGGCGAGCGCCAACAGCTTTACGTCAACGACAAAGCCGGCCGGCGGCCAGTTGGGTGCGGAAACCCACAGGAAAAGGCAGCCGAACAACAGGGATATGTAGAGCGTCGCATCAGCGACAAGCGTGAGAACCATCGCCAGATAGGATGGCGGCGTGCTCGCATGCAGGTGAACCGGCACGCTTAACCCATGCCCGATCGGAACGAGATCGTTTTCGACGGGGAGGGGGTCGCGGCGTGTCCAAAGCCAGAAGCAGGCGATGATGGAGATCAGCGCCAGGGGCGTTGCCCAATAAAGCTTGAACAGCATCATCAGGAAAAATGCGCCTGTGGCGATCGCGGTCCAGAGCGGCAGGTATGTCTGGCGCGGCAGCATCACCACCTGGTCCGGCTCTCCCGTTACCGGATCCACGCCCAGCACTTCCATGCGATCATTGCGCGGCATGCCGAGGTAGCCGCGGCCAGACGCAAGGTAGGGGCCGAGCGTATCGGGATCGAGCAGGTCCGCGCGTTTGTTCACCCTCGGAATGGAAGCGAAGTTGTAGGACGGAGGGGGTGTCGGCATCGCCCATTCCAGCGTCCCGGCCTTCCACGGATTTCGTCTGAACGGCCGACCGAACTTGAACAGAAGGATGAAATCGAGCGCCACCAGCGCAAACCCCATCGCCATGATGAAGCTTCCCATCGACGAGATGAAATTCAGGGTCTCCCATCCGAACTCGGTCGGATATTCGAAGACGCGCCGCGGCATGCCGAGCAGACCCGTCAGGTGCATGAAGAAGAAGGTGACGTTGAACCCGATGAAGATCATCCAGAACGCCGCATTCGACAGGTGTTGAACGGGTTGTTTTCCGGTCAAATGCGGCAGCCAGTAATAGGCCATCGCCAGCATCGGGAAGATAAAGCCGCCGACGAGAACGTAATGCAGGTGGGCAACGACGAAATGGGTATCGTGGGCCTGCCAGTCGAACGGCACCATGGCCAGCATAACCCCCGTCAGGCCCCCGATGACAAAGACGAAGAAGAACCCGAAAATATGCAGCATCGGAATGGAAAAGCGCGGGCGTCCATGCGCCATGGTGGCGAGCCAGGCGAAGATCTGGACCGCCGTCGGCACGGCGACCAGCGCACTCGCCGCCGAGAAGAAGGAGAGCGCCACATGCGGTATGCCGACCGTATACATGTGATGCACCCAGAGGCCGAAGGACAGAAACGCCATCGAGACGATGGCCGCGACAATCACCCGGTAACCCGCGAGCGGCGTGCCTGAGAGCACGGGGAGAATGGTCGAGATCGCGCCGACTGCGGGCAGAAAGATGATGTAGACTTCCGGGTGACCGAACAGCCAGAACAGATGCTGCCACAAAAGCGGATCGCCGCCTCGCGTGGGGTCGAAGAACGGCAGGTCGAAGGCGCGTTCCACCTCGAGCAGGATCGATCCGAGGATGAGCGGCGGAAATCCGACCAGCATCATGGTTGCGACCACGAGCATGTACCAGGCGAAGATCGGCATCCGGTCAAGCGAAATGCCGGCGGCGCGGATCTTCACGATCGTCACGATGATCTCGACGGCAGCGGAGAGGGCAGAGATCTCCACGAAGGTGATGCCGAGCAGCCAGACGTCGGAATTGATTCCGGGAGAATAGACCGATGAAGATAGCGGCGTGTACATGAACCAGCCGCCGGAGGGCGCAACGCCGCCGATCAGCGCGCCGATCAGGATCATGCCGCCGAACAGGTAGCACCAGTAGCCGTAGGCCCCGAGACGGGGAAAGGCGAGGTCGCGGGTGCCGAGCAGTTTCGGCAAGAGGTAGATCGCCATGCCCTCGAAGAAGGGGATCGCGAACAGGAACATCATGATGGTGCCATGCATCGTAAACACCTGACCGTAGGTCTCGGCGTCCATGAACACGCTGTTGGCGGAGGCAAGCTGGGTGCGGATCAACATTGCCAGGATGCCGCCGATCCCAAAGAACACGAGAGCGGTCAGCATGAAACGGACGCCAACCACATTGTGGTTGACGGCAGCGAGACGACCCCAGCCGGGCTTTCCAGCCCATAAGCGGTCCAGCGCGCGATGCAGCGCAATCGGGTCGTGCCCGGGTGACGTGGGTTCGGTCATCGGGCGACTTCCCCGATGATTGCCTTTTCGAAATCGTCAGCCGTGTGCGCCTGTACCTCGAAACGCATGCCGGCATGTCCGGTGCCGCAATATTCCGAGCAGACGCCGCCATATCGTCCGGGTTGGTCGGCGCGGATGCGCAGCCGGTTGGCATGGCCTGGAACGGCATCGATCTTGCCGCCAAGGCGGGGAACCCAGAAACTGTGAATGACGTCCTCGCTTTCGGCGATGATTTCGATGGTTCTGCCCGCCGGGATATGCAGGAGGTCGGTTGCGGTCCGGCTGCCCGGCAGGGACGGGTAGGAGAACTGCCATTGCCACATGCTGCCGAAAGCCCTGACCTCCAGCACGTCCTCGGTCTTGTCGCTGCCGCCATTCAACAGAAATTCGCCTTGAGAAAACGCGTAGAAAGTCAGTGCGGTGAGGACGGGCAGGGGAAGAACGAGGCCGCCCCATACAATCCAGCCGCTCTGGGAGAGGCCGCGTCCAAAGCACGGGCGAAACAGGGTGGCGGCAAAGAGCCCGACGACGAGGGTAAAGAGGACGACAGACCCCCACAGCATCACCCACCACAGCTGGGCAATCGAACCCGCGGATGGTCCGGCGGGGTCGAGCGCGGAGAGGTCGCCGGTGCAACCGCTGAGCGCTGCAGAAACAGAGGCCAGCGCGAGGACGCGGAACCAAGTGCGGACCTGATGGATTTGCCCTGCGAACGGAGGGACGTAATGAAAGACGATACCGAAACGACGAACCCGGTCGTGGCCGATGTCAGGGACAAGGATGCCAGCTCGGCAATTGCCGTCGCCGGGCACCCGCTGCATGCGATGAGCGTGCACTTCCCGATCGCCCTTGCCTTCATAACGCTTGCGGTCGATGCGCTGTTCTGGTGGTCCGCCGATCCGTTCTGGCTGCGGGCCGGTCTCTGGAGTTCCGGTGGCGTCTTTTTCTTCGGTCTCGCAGCCGGTGCTGTCGGCACGATCGAGCTTTTGTCGGTGCCGGGCATTCGCGGCCGCGTCGCCAGCTGGGCACATGCGATCGCCGCGGTGACGCTGATCGCCTGCGCCGGCCTCAACTGGGGTCTGCGGGTCACTGGCGCCGGCGACGTGTTGCCGCATGGAATCCTTGTGTCTCTGCTCACCTGCATCATGACGGGCATGGCTGGATGGCATGGCGGCAAGCTGATTTTCGATCATGGTGTCGGCCTCATGGTATCGGCCAAGGACTGATGCGCTCGGCAAGCGTGCGCAGGCCGCCCGGGCGCATGAATTCGCCGGGCAATTCCAGTCCGATAAACGGTTTGGCGAGTGCGACGAACACGATTGCTCCAACGACCGCGGTGGTGACGATGGTTGCCGCAACAAAGCGCCAGACGGGATACGTCTCTCCCTCCTTGAAAAGCCGGATGATGATCAGGCCTGTCAGGACATGCAAGATGGCGAGCAGGCCAACGAACAGCAGCTTGATCGAAAACCACCCGGCAAACGTCTGCTGTCCAAAAATCAGAGCCGTGCCGCTGGCCACCGCCACGAAAGCCGCGGGCGAAATGATCGCCACATAGGCGTAGCGTACGATCATCTGAAGACGGTAAAGCGCATCCTTATCCTTCACATGGGCACGTTGCACGTAGAGGCCCGGTAAGCTGATCAACCCGGCTGCCCAGATGGCAATCGTGGTGATGTGAACGAATTTCAGAAATGCGATGATCAATACCGGCCCAATGCATGACGGATGTGGTGCAAGCGTGCGTAAATGGAGCCGTGTACCCGTCTTTCCAGGACACGAATCTGTGAGGACCTCGTAGCGGCCGTCCGTGCGCGGCGAGATCGAAGGCTGTGGGACTATCCGAGCAACCCGTCGCGCCCGAATTCTTCCCAGCCCGACAGGCCCGCGCCCTCGTTGTCATCAGCCGTTTTTCCAGCCGTCGATTGGCGTTTGGCGGCGGTCTTCAGCGAGCGGGTCAGCTTCGTCTTGAGCGCGGCCCGCCGTCTGTTTTCCGCCGCCATCGCCTTGTCGTCCTCCCGCCACTCGTCGACGGTGCCACCGTCGAGGAGTTCTTCGACGAGGCGTGGATCGAAGACATGGAAGGTGATCTTCTTTGCGCGTCCCGCCAGCCGCACGGTGCGAGTTCCGGCGCTGGGCAAGCGGCCATCGGTGAGCCAGCGAAGTCTTTCGGTCGCGGAAATCGTCAGGATATCCTGGATTTCGCGCGGTATCACGGCGAGGCCTTCGATGCCGACGAGCGCTTGGCTGACAACGCCCGACACAAAACGGAATTCGGTCTTCGACGTCTCGGGCATCGCAAGCACAAGGCTGCCTCCATCGAGATCCAGCAACTTGCGCGAAGCGGCAGGCAGGCGCGCGCGGATCTCCAGCAGGATCCCCTTGGCGCGGACCGCCGAGCCGAGCGTTGCCTTGGGAGGCAGGGGCCACTGTTTAAACAGTTCCGGCCCCTCATTCGTCTTTTGTTTTGGCATCAAGGATAAATGGTCCGCGGGGTCACTAGCGTCAATGCCGTTGTTGGCTGAGACTTGGCCGATGCTGTGCGTTGTATGAAACACAGACGAAACGCTCTCATTTGGCTGTGTCGGCAAAGACTGTGCCTTCAACTTGTTAGGAACACATTCTCATGACATGGTCTGCGCATCGGCATTGCTGATGAGCGTCGGGCTATTCGATGTTCGCAACTGCCGCTTTCGCTTCCTACCTTTGACCACGGATGTACTGGCACCGGTGAATGAAGCGACGATGAGGAAGGTCGGTGCAATTTTGCCCGGCCTTTTTTCATTCTAAACATACCGAAAGACAATCATGAAAAAGACCGATGCGGCGCTGCTTCTCAGGAAGGCTGAGCGACAGATTGCGAATACCAGCGGCGGTGGTCATCTCGGTGGCACAAATCACGGCCAAGGCTATGATGCCAAGACGACCGGCGCGCACAGCCAAGGCCGCAAGGCGTCGCCCCGCGGCGGCTCCGCCAAGAAGTAAGCGGGCTACCACACTATTGATCAGACCGTCGTTCACCACGGCGGGTTTTGTCGTTTTAGGGGTTGGGTATCTTCCCCCTCCATCGCTGCCCGTCTTGTTTTGACGCCACCTCAGGCGATGCGGGACGCGGTTCGCACCGGCTCTGGCCGAACCGCCGCCGGACTGCACACGAAAGTGTAATCGCCGAGGGGCAATCGTTGCCGCGGGTCTCCGGAACGATTTGGGATGGCTGTGGTTTCGGGTGGGATCAATCAGGAATACCCATGCCGCGCCTGAACTTCGCCGTCCCGTTCACATCTGCTTCCATCTTCTTGATGACGCTTCTGTCCAGCCCGGCTCATGCCGTGGATGCCTCGGGAACGCGCGCTGACCTGCGCGCGCCAAAACCGGTTGCAGGGCCGATCGAGGCGGGCGTCCCTCTTGTCGATCAGGCGAAAGGAGAAGTTGCCATCAAAACCTCTCAAACGAAACCGCGTCGTCTTGTGATTTTCCTGCACGGCATCAGAGGCTCCGGTTCGGTCATGGCGGCCATCGGCAATTCCTGGCAGTCAATCCTGATGGACACGCGGTTCGTCGCGCCGGATGCGCCGTTTGCGCATCGATCCGGCGGTCGTCAGTGGTTTGCGGTCGACGATCAGGTGCTGCGGCCGGATCGTATCGAAGGTGCCAGAAAGGCTTTCGACAAGCTGATGGCCGGCATCGTCGAACGCGAAGGTTTCAAAAGTGATCTGGAAAGTGTCGCCTTTGTCGGCGTGTCTCAGGGTGCAATCATGGCGCTGGATGCCGTGTCCTCCGGGCGCTGGAAGGTCGGCGCAGTCGTCAGTATTGCCGGCCTGTTGCCGCTGCCGCCCAAGGCCTCGGCCTCGAAGATACCGGTTCTTCTGATGCATGGCGAGGCGGATCAGACGATCCCGTCCGTGGCATCCGTTGCCGCCGCCGGCCAGCTGCGGGGCGCGGGTTACGACGTTACTTTGAAACTCTATCCCCAGGTCGGGCACACGATCTCGTCCGAAGAGGCGAGGCAAGCCGTGCTTTTTCTGCGCGACCGGTTTGATCGCTAGCAACAAGCGCGGGGCACCGCCCGGGAGCTAAGGTCGGTCCTCGTCAAACTGCTCCGCGTCCGGCAGCGCGGCAAGCCATGGCTCCCGTCGTTTGATCCAGAGTTCGTAGGTCGGCACTATACCCGAAGGCGCGTCGCGCAGGCTTCCGAGCTTGACCTCGGCTTCGTGCTCGTCGCAGGCGAAAAGCCTTGAACCGCACGACGGACAGAAGCGCCGTCCCCCTTGTTCGGCCGTCGTTCCTTCACTCAAGAAAGCATGATCAGGCCAGATGCCGAAATAGGTGAAAGCCGATCCGCTCTCCTGACGGCAGTCGGTACAGTGACAGAGCCCAACCCGCGTGGGTTCGCCCGCCACACTGAACGTCACCTTGCCGCAGAGGCAACCACCCATTCGCACGACCGTCATGACGACCTCCTCCGGAATGCGCTTCGTCTTTGTCCGGAACATCATCGTCCGGTGCTGGTTCCAATTGCAAGATCCAAGAAGGAACCGATATGACCCAACTGGCCGACAATTTCATCGCTGCCCTTCATCGTCTGGAAAAGTCCAGCGACGTCGATGCCATCGCCGGCCTGTTCCGCGACGATGCTGTCCTGTCCAACCCGTTGTCGATCCATGATTCAGCCGAGTCGGGAGCCGCACAGACGTTCTGGACGGCCTATCGCGCCGCGTTTTCAACGATCGAGTCCGAATTCATCAACGTCGTCGAAACCGATGGCGTCGCGATACTCGAATGGCGCAGTGACGCGGTTGTCGAGGGGCAGTCCGTGGCCTATTCAGGCGTCAGCGTTCTCGAAAGCGATGGCGAAAAGATCAAGTCGTTCCGGGCCTATTTCGATCCTCGCGAGCTTGTCGCCAAAGTCGATACCCGTGCGGTGGATGCAACGCCGAGCGACGTTGAGCCCGCCTGACTTTATGTCGAGATCGTCATCGCGGCCAAATCCCGTCTGCCGAAGCCCCGTCAGACCAGGGCGGCAGCGTTCTCCCGGGCGCTGTTCAGGCGCCCGGTCTGGATCTTGCCATGAAGCTCGAACCGCACGCCGTCGAAGTTGTAGAGGGTCTTGCCTTCGCCTTCAAAATACGCGGGCACGATCTTGTTGGTCAGCCGTGATCCAAATCCCGTCCTGGCCGGAGCCATTACGGGTGGGCCCCCGGTTTCCTGCCAGACCAAATGGAACGTCCCATCCGCAGTCACTTCCCACGAAATTCCGATCCGCCCGGTCTCTGTGGATAAGGCGCCGTATTTCACGGCGTTTGTCGCAAGTTCGTAGACCGCGAGCGAGAGTCCGATCGCCTGCTGCGATGCCACGTAGAGGTCCGGCCCGGAGATCACCGCACGATCGGACCGATCGAGATGCGCTGCAAGGGCTGCCTCGACGATCCCCCGGACGGGGGTGTTGTCGGCAGAATCGTGCAGAAGTTCCTGCGCGCTCCCAAGCGCGGCGATCCGGTCCGAGACGGTGGCCCTTGCCTGGTCGAGGCTGCTTGCCTGACGCAGCGTCGAGGAAACGACCGCGGCTGTTACCGCAAGCGTATTCTTGACGCGGTGTACCAGCTCGCGCTGCAATGCGCGCTGGTTCCTGCGGGCGAGCACTCCCGGCGTTGCGTCGAGGGCGATGTTGATCATGCCCTTGATCTCGCCCTTCTCGTAGAGCGGGCTGTAGGAAAAGGTCCAGAAGGTCTCTTCGTCGTATCCGTTGCGCCGCATCGTCAGAGGAAGTTCCTCGGCCCAGGTTCCATCTCCCGACAGCGCCTGGTTGACGAAAGGCTCGATATCCGGCCAGATTTCCGACCAGACCTGTTTGGCAGGCTGACCGAGGGCGCCGGCTTCCTTTGCGCCCAGAAGCGGTGCGTAGGCATCGTTATAGAGGATGTTGAGTTGCTCCCCCCAGAACACGCAGATCGCATGCTTTTGGCCCAGCATCATTTCGATGACAGAGGTCAGCGCTTCGGACCATGACGAAATCGGTCCCAGCGATGTTGGCGACCAGTCGTATTCAGCCGTCAGCCTCGCCATCCGGCCGTTGCCAATATTGGACAGAGGTCTTGTCATCTCGTGGTTCTTTCGCGGTGGGCGATCTCGATGTACCTCATTCAGATCGTTGAAGATAATCCCAATTCGAAGAGCGCGACGCTGAGCTGGCGTTCCGAGATCGGTTTCGACAGGAAGCGTGCTCCCTGCGGCAAACTACCCTGATCGGGCGAGAAACGTCCAGAGATGACGATGATTCTGCATTCCGGCCACCGCGAAGCCGTCAGGTTTGCGAGTTTGATGCCGTTCATCGATCCCGGCATGTCGATATCCGTCAGCATCGCCTTGACCGGAATGCCGGCCTCCAGAAGCGCAAGCGCCTGATCGGCATTGGCGGCTTCGACCACATCGAAGCCGCTGTCGCTGAGGACGTCCGCCAGATCCATGCGGATCAGACCGTCGTCTTCAACCACGAGGATGGGATGATGTTTCATCAATGTTCCTGCTGGAAACCCTGGAGGTCTGCGTCAATCCGGAAGGTGAGACCTGAAGGCTGGAATGTGAAGGCGACGGTACTGTCTGCGGTCCCGTTGAGCCCGGCATTGATCAGACGCAAACCGGAGCCGGGGCCTTCGGGTTGTTGCACCGGCGGCCCGCCTGTCTCGGTCCAGATAAGTTCGAAGCGATCCGATTTCGGGCCGGCGATCTTCCACTGGATATTGACCCGCCCGTCCGGAAGCGAAAGGGCTCCGTATTTGACCGCATTCGTCGCCAGTTCGTGCAGGATCAACGAGAGAGAGAGGAAGGGCGCGAGCCGACCTTGATATTCGTGCCTGTAACGGTGATGCGGGGATTTGCAGGGTCGTCATGAAGGGACGTCATCTTGTCGACGAGCTGCGTGACAGTCGAGGCGCCCATACCGCCTAGCAGAATGGTATCGTGGGCGGCGCTGAGGACGGCGATCCGGTCCGAAAGGCGGACTCTGGCGCTGGCGAGGTCTGTCGAATTTCTAAGCGTCTGCGATGCGATCGCCTGCACCATTGCAAGCTGGTTTTTCAGGCGGTGCCCCAGTTCATGCGACAGCTGTGCCTGTTTTTCCTCCTCCGCTCGAAGCTCCGTGACATCGATTGCCTGAACGAGAATGCCGATGACCTTGCCGTCGTCCTCCACCATGGGCTGATAGGCGAGATCGATGACCCGGTCTTGCTTTTCGCCGGCGGTTCCTCTGTTCAATTCGATCCGAAGGTTTTTCGCAACGAAGGGTTCGCCCGTCTGGTAAACTCTGTCGAGGATGTCGATGTAACCCTGGCGGACCACTTCCGACACGGCCTCGGCGACCGTCTTGCCGATGATGTCGCGGCCGCTGCCGATCATCGAATAGTAGACTTCGTTGGCGTATTCAAAGACGTGATTGGGTCCGGTCAGCATGGCGATACCGCCGGGGCTGAGCTCGAAGACCTGCTCGAAGCGCTCCCGCAGGGTCCGTTCGGCGTTTCGTGCCGCCACGGTCGATGTCTGCTCGGTGCAGGCGCAGAACATTCCCAGCACCGTTCCCCAGGGGTCTCGGACCGGCGTGTAGGAAAAGGCGAAATGCGTTTCTTCGGGAACGCCGTTGCGATGCATGACGAACTCGATATCGTCCATCGACGTACCTTGTCCGGCATAGGCTGCAGAAATGATCGGCTCCACCTGATCCCAGATGTCGTGCCACAGTTCGCCGAAGGGTTTTCCGAATGCGGCCGGATGCCGCTTGCCGCACATTTCGGCGTAGCCGTCGTTGTAGAGCGTCGTCTGTGAAGGGCCCCACACGATCAGCATCGGTTGCAGCGACCCGAGCATGACGTTCACCAGAGTCCGCAACTCCACGGCCCAGCGATCCTTCGGGCCTATATCTGAGGATTCCCAGTCATATACGTCGAATAGATTTCGACACTCTGGATTGGTTTCCAGCGTCAATTCCTTACCGTCCTTCATCAGCGCGCGCACAGGAACGCCTTTACCGGTCGTTTGTTCCAGGTGCTAGAAGAGTGTTCTACGGCCGCCCATAAATCATAACTTTCCCCTGCTTCCAATGGCTGGGAAGCAGGGAGCAACGACGGAGCTGCTTCGTAGGGGGGCGGACTGAGCGGATCAAGCTCAGCTCATGGAGCGGGCGGCGATGTAACCGCAGGCGCTGGCGATGCCCGTCAGGACTGTTCCCCAGATCATGTCGATGACGACAAGCGAAGCCGGCCAGTTTTTCAGTGTCGAGAGATTGGTGATGTCATAGGTGCCGTAGGCGGCCAGACCGAGCAATGCGCCACATCCGATCGCAACCCACAAAGACCCTCCATCGAGACCCGGTTTTACCGCCAGGATGACGATCGCAACCGCGAAGAAGAGGTAGAAGATCGCAGCGATCCCGAGATTGGGAGAGGGAAGCATGAGGTCGCCGAGTTTTTCCCGGTACATCTTGCCGGCAACAAGGCCGAGCCACACAGCGTCGATTGCGAGAAAGGAAACGAGAGTAGCCACATAGGCAATGGCGAGAGATTTCATGAGGCGTTCCACATCAGGGTTGAAGTGCAGAGATAACCCTGTGTTGTTCACCTTGTTCCGCCCGACCAATGTGGTTGTGATCGCAGGCGGCGAGGACCGTTTGCGCAGCGGTCAATCGACGACTTTCTCGAGACGGAAATAATACCGGCGTGGGTCGCCTTCGACGATCATCTTGCCCGCAATCTCTGTATAGGAGATCCGCCGGAACATGTCGGTAATCGGTTGCTGGTCGTAGACCATCGCGGCAGTCAACACGTCGCGATCCATCCTGTTTTCCAGGGATGCGGTGGTGGATTTTGCGCGCACGCGCGGGCGTATGTGGGAAAACAGGTTCACCGCGCTCGAGGTGCGGCCGAACCTTGCAAGCCGGATCGCCCACCGGATGGGAAACACTTTCGGGTCGACTGCAACCAGCCTGCCCGGTGCGCCCTCAAACAGCAGCGCATCAGCCCGCCCGTCCGGATGGAAGCGCTTTCCGAACCAGCGCAGGTTTTCAAGGACGCCATCGAGCGGATGGCCGGACGGGTGGCCGCGGCCTCTCCACAGGCCGACCATGTCCTGAGGCCTGACCGGCTCAAGGGACGCGAACCACTCGGCGCTTTCATCCTGCAATGCCTGCGCTGGGCTTTTTGTCATTATTTTCGCGGTCCTCAGCCGCCGCCCGGCGAAACGCTCTCGTCATCCGTATCCGGCAACGAGCCTGTGCCAGGCGTCTTGCTCTCATCCATCAGTTCAGGCTTGGCGTGCGGACCGGCGGCGGGGCTATCCGATGTCGCCGGCGCTTTCTTGCCAGTTTCTTCGACGGCTTCCTGAGCGTTCTTGTTATCGTCCATGATATCTCCCATTCGGCTGCTACAAGACTGTAGAGGCTCAGTCAGGAATGGGTGGGCACGGCAAAATGTTCCATGGGGCCGTTGTCCGCCGCATCACCGGTTGGCAAAACTCTGTGTCAACGGCCTGAGCGCGCGTCCGTGTCCAGGCGCGATCGAATCGCGGCGGCCATCTCGACTGCTTCTTCTCTGGCATTGTGAAAATAGCTGATAAGGCCCGGCGTCATACCGATGAACCAGAGGCCTGGAATATCAGGGCCGCTCGGGGATGGGACGTGACCGTTCTCGATGACCAGCTTGCCAAGAAGCGATTGATGGTGCGCGCCGTAACCGGTCGCGTAGATGATCACATCCGGGGCTGTCACCACGCCGTTCTTGTGCAGAACGATGCCGGCTTGCGTGAATTCGACAACTTCGCCGACAACCTTGATGCGGCCTTCACGTACGGCCTTGATGGCGCCGTCATCGACCGGGATCGCCACATGATCGCGGGCAAGCCGCGTTGCGGCCTTGTGCGATGATCTGGGAAACCCGAGCTTGGTCAGATCCCCGAAGGCCATGCGTTCCGTCAGCGAGATTGCGATATCGACCACAGGCGTGGGAAGACGTGCCAGCCATGGCGAGAATTTATGGACGGCCACGCCGAACAATCGCTTGGGAAGAACCGATGAACCGGTGCGAACGGAAAACCAGCAGTCGGCCAGATCGACCTTCGCCAGGTGATTGGCAATGTCGAACCCCGAATTGCCGGCGCCGACGATCAGCACCCGCTTTCCCCGGTACTGCTTCGCATCCCCGAAGTCGCAAGCGTGTATGCTTTGTCCGCCGAAGTTTTCCGCACCCTTGAACAGAGGTTGCCACGGATCGCCATCGCGTCCTGTGGCGACCACGACGTTGCGGCACAAAACCGGACCGGCGGATGTTGCAAGATGGAAGACGCCGTCGCGTCTGCTCAACGCCTCAACCGAAACGCAGTGTTCAATATCAAGGGCGTTGTCACGGGCAAACTGCGCCAGATGCTCGGCCACCACGTCGCGTTTTGGAAAAGCCGAGGTTCCGCTCGGGTATTGCAGCCCCGGCATGTGGGAAATGTCGCGATGCGTGTTGAGAGAGAGCTGCGGATGGCGCTTGCGCCAGGTCGATCCGACCTGCTCTTCACGGGCAATGATTCGGGCGCGGATGCCGCGCCTTCCCAGCTCATAGGCGGCGGTCATTCCAGAAAGCCCGGCACCAATGACCACGACATCTTCGATTTGGAGAGGCTCAGCGGGCAGATTCATGGCCAGACAATGCTGAAAAACATGCGCTGCTGCAACACCCAATCCTGAAACAGCGGGGAGATGCCCTCCCAGTTTAGAATATCTCTATGTACCGTAAGACGCGCATGCCAAAAGTACGGACATCGACTTTGAGGAAAATCGTATGGCAGGCCTCCGCGGGTATATCGACTCGGTTCTTGACCGTGGCCTTCCGAATCTCGCGTCCGCTCAGTTGTCAGATGAACGCAGGATGGAGCTTTGCCGGCAACACGGCGACTTCTCGCTGGCGTATTCGACGGCGGTTCAGAAGAACCTCAGCCACTTCGGCGACGACAAGGGATATATCGCCTACGCGACGAAGATGGGGCACATGTTTGCCTTGGGCGATCCTGTCGCCGACAAGGCCGATCGTGCCCGGTACGTGTCTGATTTCGTCGCAGCGGCCGAACGTCCCTGTTTCGTGCAGATCGGCCGGCAGACGGCAGAGACACTGTCTCGGCTCGGCTACCGGATCAATCAGATGGGCGTCGATACCCATCTCGTGCTCAACGAGCATTCGTTTGCCGGAAAGAAGAACGAGACGGTCCGCTATTCGGAGCGGTGGCTGCTGAAGAACGGTTACCGGATTGTCGAGTGTGACGGCAGTCTGGCCAGGCCCGACCAGATCAAGGCCGTTTCCGAAGAATGGCGCGCTGGCCGCATCGTCCGTCGGCGGGAAATGTGTTTCCTGAACAGGCCGTTCAAAGCCGAGCTGTCGGCGCATATGCGCCGGTTCCTGATCCTCGATCCGCAAGGCGAAACCATCGCCGTGCTCGATTTCGATCCGATTTTCGATGCGGGGCAGGTGACGGGATACACGTCCACGTTCAAGCGGAAGAAGACAGGGACGACCCCGCATGCCGAGATCGGTCTGACGAAGTTTGCGACGGACCGCTTCAGGGAAGAGGGCAGGTCGCTGGTGACGCTTGGGCTTTCGCCCCTTGCGGCGATCACGACAAGCGGGTTTGCGGAAAGCGCATTCTGGCGCGGCAGGTTCGAATATGCCTACAAGTCGCCGGCCATCAACAAGAGGATCTTCAACCTGCAGGGACAGGCGGCATTCAAGCGCCGGTTCCATGGCGCCGAAGAGCCGACCTACATCGCCTTCAAGCGTCGCAGCCCTCTGGAAATGCTTGCTCTTTTGAGACTGCTCAAGACCCTCTGAGCCGAGGTCACTTCTTAACCGGCTTTCCGTAAGCCGCAGAATAGGCGAGGGCCACGAAGGCTCCGCCGATCACATTCCCGATCGTTGCCGGCAGCAAGTTGCCGAAGATGTCGCTGATGCCCAACAGCGCCGTCGAGGGTTCAAGCATGCCCTGGACGAGAGTGGCATAGGTCAGCAGATACATGTTGGCGATGGAGTGCTCGAAGCCTGCCGCGACGAACGCTGCGACCGGCAGAAGCAGACCGAAAATCTTCTGCGTGACCGTATGGCCCGCATAGGCCAGCCAGACACCGAGACAGACAAGCGTGTTGGCAAGGATGCCGCTTGCAAGCGTTGTTGCGAACCCCTTGGCAGTCTTCGTTTCAGCAAGCTCGAATGCCGCGCGACCGACCGCTCCGTCGCCGGCCTCATGCAAGCCGGCGAAAACCGCGACGACAGCAAGCGCAATCGAACCGGCGAAGTTGGCCAGATAGACAGTCGTCAACGCCCCCGCCGCCCGGCCAGCGGGGATCCGTCCGGCAACCACCGGACCGATCATCAGTGTGTTGCCGGTGAACAATTCTGCGCCGGCGACCATCACCAGTGCGAGACCGAGCGAAAACACCGTGCCGGCGAGGATCTGCCCGACGCCGAAGGGAAGGCTGTCGGCGCCAGCCAGTGCCACCGTCGCAAACAGTCCACCGAAGCCGATGTAAATGCCGGCAAGCATGCCGAGAATGATCATCTTACTGAGGGGAAGGCCGGCTTTGTCCTCGCAGGCAGAAAAGACCGTCTCGCAAAGGTCGGGCGGTGGCGGTAGTGAATTGGTGTCCGACATGACATCCTCCTGTCGATCGTGTCCGGCGAGGACGTAAATGAGACAGACGACGAATCCGGGAAGGGCACGATCCCGTGAGCCTGTTTTGAGGAGGGTGTCGTGGGACTGCGTCCTTAGAGGTCCGACGTGGTTCCACTCAGTTTCGCGCTGAGAGCGTTTATGGTCGCCAAGGTCGCGTTGACTTGAGGCTGATCCATGCCGACGGCATCAACGATGCACTGCGTCACGGCGTCCGACTTCTCCTGTAGGGCGCGGCCTTTTTCCGTCAGGTAGATATCGACGCGGCGCTCGTCGTCGTCCCTGCGCATCTTTGTCACGAGACCCATCAGCGAAAGCCGCTTGATCAATGGCGTGGTCGTGCCGGAATCGACGCCGAGCCTTTGCGAGATCTCGCCCACGGAAAGGCTGCCCTCGCTCCACAGAAGCTTCATCGTGAGAAACTGCGGATAGGTCAGCCCCGTCGGCGCCAGCGCAGTCCGGTAGACCCGGTTGAAGGCCTGTTCCGCTCTATAGACGGCGAAGCACAGCATTTGGTCGAGTTCAACCGATGCCGGTTTTTCAGGGATATCTGTCATTCGCGCAATCTATATTGTGCGCAAGGTAATTGCAAGCAATTGACAGGCGCTGCAGAGCGCGATATCAATGGCGTGCAATTGAGTTGCGAATTAAGAAAATTCATCCGCCCCAACCCAGGAGAAGACTATGTCTGTCGACGCGAAGTACAAGACCAGCGCAACTGCATCCGGCGGTGGCCGTGACGGCAAGACGGCGCTTTCCGACGGGACGCTGGAACTGCAGCTGGTCGTGCCGAAGGAACTCGGTGGCCCCGGCGGTGATGGCGCCAATCCGGAGAAGCTGTTTGCGCTTGGATATTCGGCCTGCTTCCTCGGCGCCCTGCGCGTCGGCGCTACGCAGCTGAAGACCAAGGTTCCGGATGGTTCGACCGTTGATGCAACCGTCGGCATTGGCCCGCGCTCGGAAGGCGGCTTTGGCATCACCGCTGCCCTGGATGTTTATCTGCCGGGTATGTCGGAAGCCGACGCACAGAAGCTCGTCGAAGTCACCCACGACATCTGCCCGTATTCCAACGCGATCAAGGCAAGCGTCGACGTCGATTTTACGATCCGCACCTGATCGAAAACGGAAGTCGTTCGATTGGGAACATCCGATGGATGGCTCTGGAATAACGCCGCCCACCAGTAATTCTATCTGACAACTATCGCAGGCGGCCGGCAACGGTCGCCTGTCGGTTTTGGCCGCTACTCGCCGTCGCTGCACCCGGCAAGCGGTGTCCGCCGAAATCAGCATCTGTAGATTAGCATCTGAAAAAACAGCATTATCTGGAACATAAGGCCCTCGTCCCGGTTAGCTAGCCATCTAAACCGGAGACCCGACATGAAGTCCTCAATGTTTGCGAAAGCACTTCCTCTCGCACTGATAATGGCCGCCCCGCTTGCCGCCCCGTCGTTTGCGCAGGAGATGGCAAAACCCACCACAGATATGCAGGCGGTGCTCGACAAGCTTGGTGCGCTAGACGCCAAGCCGTTCTCGAGCTTGAGCGTTCCGGAAGCCCGCACACAGGCAAGCCCTGCCGATGCTGCGAAGGCTGTCCAGTGGGAAAAGCGCCTGTCGTCCAATCCCGAAGCGCAGGTGACCACCAAGGACATCACCATTCCGACGGCTGAAGGCGGTATCGCCGCGCGCGTCTACATGCCGGCCGGCAAGGGTCCGTTCCCCGTCGTCGTCTACTATCACGGCGGTGGCTGGGTGGTTGCCGACATCAACGTCTATGACGGCGCACCGCGTGCCCTTTCGCTCGGCGCCAAAGCCATCGTCGTCTCCGTCGAGTACCGTCATGCGCCGGAGCACAAGTTCCCGGCTGCTCATAACGATGCCTGGACGGCCTATAAGTGGGTTGTCGAGAACATTCACGACATGAACGGCAACTCCGACAAGATCGCGGTTGCGGGCGAAAGCGCCGGCGGCAACCTCGCGGCCAACGTCGCTCTGATGGCCAAGGAGATGAAGGCGAAGCAGCCGGTTCACCAGCTTCTCGTCTACCCGGTCGCCGGCAACGACATGGAAACGGCGTCCTACAAGGAAAACGCCAATGCCAAGCCGCTCGGCAAGGCCGATATGGAATGGTTCGTCAAGAACACGGTCACGTCCATGGATGAGACCAAGGACCCGCGCATCAACCTCAACGGTCGCTCGGACCTTGCAGGCGTTGCTCCGGCAACCGTGATCCTCGCGCAGATCGATCCGCTGCGGTCCGACGGTGAAACCTATGCGTCCAAGCTCAAGGACGCCGGCGTTGCGGTAAATACCAAGACCTATAACGGCGTGACACACGAGTTCTTCGGCATGGGCAAGGTCGTTCCGGAAGCCAAGCAGGCACTGGATCTCGCCGTCGCCGATCTCATCGCAGCCTTCGACAAAGCCAAGTAAGGAGAGCCCCTATGAACAAGATGATTTCAGCCTCGCTCGTATCGCTCTCGCTTTTGATGTCCTCGGCAAGCTTTGCGGCACAGCCCGCCAGCGCCGACAAAGCCGCTGCCGCGTTCAACGTCGACAAGGCTTCCTTCGTCAAAGCCGTCACCAGCTCCAACGCCTTCGAGATCGAGTCGAGCAAGCTCGCCGAACAAAAGGCCAAGGATGCCGACGTGAAGAAGTTCGCGTCAGAGATGATCAAGGATCATACGATGGCGGGCGAAGAACTCAAAAAGGCGGCCAAGCTCGGAGACGAGGCACCGGTTATGTCGCCAAAGCACGCGGCCATGCTTGAAATGCTGAAGGGTGCATCTGACCAGGACTTCGAGCCGCTCTATATCGACATGCAGGCAACAGCGCATATGGAAGCGGTCAGCTTGTTTGCGACCTATGCCAAGGGCGGTGACGATGCGGCGGTCAAGGAGTTCGCGGCCAAGACTCTGCCGAAGCTTGAAATGCATAAGATGCACGTGACGAAGCTCGTCGCGGCTCACTGAGGCGGGCAGCATCTGGAGCCTGCGTCTCAGCAGGCCGGGTGAATGTCGAGACGTTTAAAACAATGGCCGCTCCGGAAACGGGGCGGCCATTGTTGTTCCAGGGGTTGGGGAGAGGACGGTTCAAGCTGGAACGGGTGACGATCCTGCGGCCGTTTTCGGCAATGTGATGGTTTGGCGCAGTCCCTTATCGTCTTGATTGCGAAGCGCAATTTTTCCGCCATAGAGCTGTGCGAGTTCATTGGCGATCGTCAGGCCGAACCCATCTCCAGCGACCGTCTCATCCATCCGCACACCCGGCAGAAATGCCTTCTCGATCGTATCGTCGGAGATGCCGGGGCCATCGTCTTCGAGCGTGATGACGATCGAGCGTCCGTCCGTGCGGGCATCGATCGCGACAAGGCTGCCAGCCCATTTGAACGCGTTGTCGAGGAGATTGCCGACGATCTCGTCGAAATCCTCGGCCGCACAGGCAACCGAAATTTGCGGCTCGATCGTGCATTGCACCGAGATGCCCCGGTCAGCGTGGATGCGCGACATGACAAGCACGAGATCGTCTATGCGGGGGTTCACCTGCGTTGCTGAAACGGTGCCGCTGGAGGCAGTCTTGCGGGCACGGGCGAGATGATGGCGGATGCGCTGGTCGATCCTGTCGACCAGATCGCGCATCTCGTTGGTGGGGTCGTTGGCGCCGTTCAAGGCTAATTGCAGGCTTGCGACGGGTGTCTTCAGGCCGTGCGCGAGGTTTGCGAAATGCAGGCGCGTTTCGGCGAGCCTCTCGGCATTCTTGTCCACGAGGCGGTTGATCTCGCGGGATGCGGGCTGCAACTCCTCGACGTCCTGATCCGGCAACCGCGGCAGCGCGCCTGCGGAAATGGATGCGATGTCTGACGTCAGTTGTCTCAGCGGTCGAAGCCCGTAGCGGACCTGCAGCAGGATGCCGCCGACGAGAACGCCACCCAAAAGAAGCATCGCAGGAACCAGCCACAACAATGCCCGCCCGGCGGGTGCGCTCAGGGAAGATTGCGGCGCCGATGCAATGATCTCGACCGTCCGATCTCCGACCATCGTTTCCAGCGTTCGCAGATACAGTGTCTCTTCGCGGAAGGCGACACGATCGGCCGGAAGTGGCTTGGGCTTCGCCGCGTGGCGCCAGTCGAAAGGGCGAGGCGGGCTTTCCAGGGTTTCCTCGGCCAGCGAGCGGGAGGTTATGCGGGTCCGATCGTCGGACACCTGCCAGTACCATCCGGAGCGCGGACGATCGAATGGCGGGCCGTCGAGGTCTGCAGAGAGGACGACGTCGCCGGCACTGTCGGTGGTCAGTGCATTTCGCAATCCCTCGATCTGGGTGTCGAGCCGCTGATCGATCTGCTCCCTCACCACGCCCGCCACGATCAGGTAGAGAATGACGGATGCGACGATCACTGTCGCCGTTACGAAGATGATGGAAAAGCCGGCGAGCCGCCGGGCGATCGACGCCTGGCCGGATAGGTTGAGCCCGGTCATGGCGCTGCCGTCAGCATGTAGCCGCGGCCGCGAACCGTTTCGATCAGTTCCGCGCCGATCTTTCGGCGCAGGCGCGCGACGATCACCTCGATCGAATTGGAATCGACCTCGGCATCGCCTTCGTAGACGCGCTCGATCAGCTCGCGCCGATCGACGATGACGTCCTTGCGCAGGATCAGGCAGGAGAGCACGCGCCATTCCAGCGCGGTCAGTTTCAGCGACAGGCCATTGAACTGGAAGGTGCCGAGCTGGGCGTCGAACTCCAGGGGACCGCAGAGGATTTTGGAGGATGCATGGCCCGTGGCGCGGCGGACGAGGGCGCGCATGCGCAGCACCAGTTCCTCGATCTTGAACGGCTTGGTGAGGAAATCGTCGGCGCCCGCCTTGAAGCTCTCGACCTTGTCCGGCCATCCGTCGCGGGCGGTGAGGATCAGGACGGGGAGGGTGCGGCCCGCGGCCCGCCACGATTTCAGAACCGACACGCCATCGATCTTCGGCAGGCCCAGATCGAGAATGGCAACGTCGTAGAGTTCGGTCAGTCCTGCGTGCTCGGCATCCTCGCCGTTCTTTGCAATGTCCACGACAAAACTTTCGGCCCGCAGGCTGGCTGCGATGCGTTTGGAAAGATCGGTGTCGTCTTCGACCAGAAGTACGCGCATGTGCAACCCGTTTGCCGTGGTGGAGAGACGCTGTCCTATGGCGGCAAGGCTTAACTCAAACTGAACCACAAGGTTCAGGCTGTTATCGGTCGTCGACTGATAAATCTCTCCTGGCATACAGAAACAGGAGAAGACCATGTCAATTTCGGACAACAACACGACCGTCGATCAGAAGGATGGTCCGGCCGACAAGCCGCATGCACCCAAGCCCCCGCACAAGACCGGCAACCGGCGTATGGCAACCTTCGGCGTCACTGCCTTGGCGATCCTTGCCATCGGGGCCGCAGCCGGAGCCGGCGCAATGAAGCTGACCGGGCCGAGCGTCGAGCTTGCGCCCATGAACCCGGTCGCCATCTCCGCCGTCAAGGAGGACAGCCTGGTGACGGTTAAGGGGACGGTAGCCGAGGTATTCGGCAACAAGTTCGTCGTTCAGGACGACAGCGGACGGGCACTGGTTGAAACCGGGCCATCGGGTGACGACGGCAAGCTTGTCGATCTCAACGAAGCCGTCAGCGTCCAGGGTCGCTTCGACAACGGCTTCCTGCATGCGACCTACATCGTTCGTCAGGACGGTAGCATGGAAGCGCTCGGCCCGGCCGGCGGCCCTCCGCGTCACGGACCAGCTGGCGGCCTTCCGCATGACGGACCTGCCGGTGGCCCTCCGCCTCATGGCCCGGCCGGTGGGTCTCCGCATGATGGCCCGCGCGGTGATATGCCGACACCCCCTGCGCCATAGGGGTAAAGCCCTGGTTGCAAAACCTGGTGGCGGAGCCCTGACGGCACGGTTGTAACGGGAAAGCGTGCCCGATCTTCTTTCGGGCACGCTGGAACCCCGCGTCCGCCACCGGCGTTGGACGCCACAATTTTCAAGCATGTAGCATGATGAAGCGAGGCTGGCATGCGATCCACCCTACAGACAGGCCTGACTGATCGATCCCTGGTGGCACTTGCCGTCCTCAACTTCTTTCTCGCCGACGCCCGCGACGGGCTTGGACCGTTTCTCGACGGGTTTCTCGCTACCCACGGGTGGTCGCCGATGACGCTCGGCTTCATCGCCACGCTTGGCGGTGTACTCGGAATGATCGCCACGCCGCTGTTTGGGGCGTGGGTGGATGCCTCCAAGCGTAAACGCACGCTCATCATCATCCCGGTGATCCTGGTGACGGCGGCAGCCTTGTGGACGCTTGCCAGCCCCGGAAACGCATCGGTGTTCGGCGGTCAGTCGGCAACCGCCATCGTTGGCGCCGTCGTCGGTCCGGCGCTGATGGGGCTGACGCTTGGCCTCGTCGGCGAAAAGGCGTTTTCCCGTCAGGTGTCGCGAAACGAATTCTGGAACCATCTCGGCAACGTCGTCTCGCTCGCCGGCATCTATTTAGCGACGGTCTACTTCGGCGTCAGCGGTGTCATCGGATTGATGATCGTCACGGCGGTCGCCGCCATTCTGGCAGCGCTTGCGATCGACCCGGAGCGGATCAATCACAACGCGGCGCGCGGTCTGGCGCATGACGATGGAGCGCCGGGTCCCTCCGGCTATTCCGTCCTAGTGGGCAGCAAGGGGCTGATCCTGCTTGCCGTGACGCTGATGATCTTCCACTTCGGCAACGCGCCGATCAGCCGCCTCATTGCCCAGGACTTCTCGATCCATCTCGGGACGCCGTTTCAGACGACGGCGGTGACGACCGGCGTGTCGCAGCTGTCGATGATCGTCATGGCTTTAGCGGCGCCTTTCCTGATCCGGCGGTTCGGGCTGGCGACGGTCTTCCTCATCGCGCTGCTTGCACTGCCGATCCGCGGTGCGATCGCAGGCTCCTTCAGCAATTTCGCTGTGATCTATCCGGTGCAGATCCTCGATGGAGTTGGCGCAGGCCTGATCGGTATCGCAACCCCGATTGCTGCGGAACGGATCCTTGCGGGAACCGGTCGTTTCAATGTCGGATTGGCTGCGGTCATGACCGTTCAGGGCATCGGCGCATCGCTGAGCAACGTGGTGGCCGGCTGGCTGACGGATGTCGGCGGCTATGCGCTTGCCTACTGGGTGCATGGCGGCGTTGCAGCGCTTGCCGTTGCCGCCTTTCTCGCCGGGCGCAAGAGCATTGCCCCTTCCCAAAAAGGTGCGAACAAGGCAGGAGACGATCGCGAGATCCCTGTCGCACCATAATCGTTTCGGTTGGACCATCCATGAACGCATTGACCATGACCTGGAGCATCGCCGGCCTGACAGCGCTCGGCGTCATTACCCGGCCGTTTGCCTGGCCGGAAGCGATATGGGCGGTGCTTGGCGCATCGCTGCTCCTGGCTTTTGGCCTGATCGCGCCTTGGGATGCGTGGGCCGGGGTCGCCAAGGGGCTCGACGTCTACTTGTTCCTGATCGGCATGATGCTGCTGTCGGAACTTGCCAGACGGGAAGGGCTGTTCGACTGGCTGGCATCGATTGCGACCGCCTATGCAAAAGGCTCGCCGAAGCGATTGTTCGTCCTGATCTATGGAGTCGGCATCGTCGTCACCGCGTTCCTTTCGAACGATGCGACCGCGGTCGTGCTGACGCCTGCCGTCTATGCGGCATGCCGCACGGCAAAGGTGAAGGATCCGATGCCGTACCTCCTCATCTGCGCCTTCATCGCCAATGCCGCAAGCTTCGTGCTGCCCATCTCCAACCCGGCCAATCTGGTGATCTTCGGCGGCGGAACGATGCCGCCTCTGTCGCGCTGGCTCGCCACGTTCGGTCTTCCCTCGATCGTCTCGATCGTCGTGACGTTTATCGCGCTTTACTGGACGCAGCGCTCGACCATCGCGGCCGACAGCGTGTCCCCCGTGGTTGAAAGCGTGCCGCTGTCGCATAGCGCAAGGCTGACGGGGATTGCCTTGTGCGCGACGGCGGTCCTGCTGCTCGGCGCATCGGCGCTGCATTTCGATCTCGGGTTGCCCACCTTTGTGGCCGGCTGCATCGCGACGGCGGCTGTTCTCGCGATCACCCGGCAGAGCCCTGTCGAAACGCTGAAGGGCGTGTCCTGGAGCGTGCTGCCGCTCGTCGCCGGCCTGTTCGTCGTGGTCGAAGCCCTGAACCGGACGGGCCTGATCGATGCCTTGGCGCATCAGCTGACCCAGAATGCCTCGCTCTATCCCGCCCAGACGGCGGCGATCGCCGGCACGGTCGTGGCGCTCGGCTCCAACCTCGTCAACAATCTGCCGGCCGGCCTTGTTGCCGGAAGCGCCGTGGAACTGGCGCATGTGTCCGACAAGATCGCCGGCGCGGTGCTGATCGGCGTCGATCTCGGCCCCAACCTCTCGGTCACCGGGTCGCTCGCGACCATTCTGTGGCTGACGGCGCTGAAGCGCGAAGGGTTGCACATCGGCGCCCTGAGCTTTCTCAAGCTGGGCGCCGTCGTCATGCTTCCGGCGCTCGCCCTGTCGCTTGCAGTCCTTCTTATCCAATGAGGCGCTGGCGCGCTTTGCGGGCTAGTCCATCAATAGACCATCGCATCGAGGTCGGAGATCAGCGTTGGGCCGGTCGGGTGCCAGTCGAGCTTTGCTTGTGTCTTTGCGCTCGACGCCCTCATGTCCAGACCGACGAACCGTGCCATCGCGCCAAAATGCTCCGAAGCCTCGTCGGCTGAGATGGAAACAACAGGGACATTCAAGCCGCGACCCAGCGCTTCCGCGATAAGGCGCATCTCCACGCCTTCTTCGCCGACCGCGTGATAGCGCGCACCGGGTTCCGCTTTCTCGATGGCAAGGCGGTAGAGGCGCGCAACATCGCCAAGGTGACCGGCCGACCAGCGGTTCGTTCCGTCCCCCACGTGAGCTGAAACACCTTTTGCTCTTGCAATGTCGAGGAGTGGCGAGATGAGGCCCTGCTTGAACGTATTGTGGACCTGCGGCAGACGGAGCACGGAAACATTGATCCCGGCGGCCAGAAGCCGGTTCCCAGCCTGTTCGGAGGCAATGCGCGGATTGGGATGATCCGTATCGAAGACGTCTTCGACAGCGAGCTCGCCTTTGCCGCGCGCACCCATCGCGATGCTCGAGGTGATCAGCAGCGGACGGTTGGAGCTGGAAAGGGCTGCCCCCAGCGCTTCGATGACCCGCCGGTCCTTTTCGCAGTTCTCGGCGAAGCGTTCGAAGTTGTGGTCGAACGCCGTATGGATGACGGCATCCGCATTCCGGGCGCCGCGTTCTATGCTTTCGACGTCTTCGAGCGTCGCCAGATGCGGTTCGACCCCTGATGCGATCAGTTTCTGTGCGCCTGCCTGCGAGCGGGTCATGCCGATGACTTCGTGGCCCGCGTCGAGAAGTTCAGGAACCAGCGCGGAGCCGATGAAGCCCGTGGCTCCGGTGAGAAACACACGCATTGTCATTCTCCAGTTGCTTTCACACCGGGACTATCTGCGCTCTTGTTATTCCGTTAAAGTAGTGATCGTATCAGGGTATAATTGCTAACAGGGTATCGATGCCGGACATCACCCCGAATTCATTGGCAGCGTTTCTGAAAGATCGCCGCACGAGGCTCGACCCTGCTGCCTTCGGGTTTTCGGGACGACGACGGACGCCTGGGCTGCGCAGGGAGGAGGTTGCTCAACGCGCCAATATCAGCCCGACTTGGTACACGTGGCTGGAGCAGGGCCGCGGCGGCGCGCCCTCGGCGGACGTTCTGAACCGGATCGCTTCTGGGTTGATGCTGACGGAGCCGGAACGCGAACACCTTTTCATGCTCGGTCTCGGACGGCCGCCGGAGGTTCGCTACAAGTCCACGGAGGGAATCACGCCCAGGCTCCAGCGTTTGCTGGATACGCTCGATGCGAGCCCCGCTTTCGTCAAGACCGCGACATGGGACGTGGTGGCGTGGAATGCGGCGGCGGCCGTGGTTCTGACCGACTACGGGAAACTGCCCGAAGGCCAGCGAAACCTCCTGCGACAGATTTTCTCGAGCCCGTCGCTCCGCGCCAAGCAACATGACTGGGAAGGGCTCGCCCGGTTTGTCGTCGGCGCCTTTCGCGCCGATGCCGCACGGGCCGGTGCGATGTCGGAGGTTTCGGATCTCGTCGACGAGCTCTCGAAGTCCAGTCCGGAATTTGCGGCATTCTGGGGTGAAAACGACGTGAGGCTTCAAAGCGATGGCCTGAAGCGGATCGAACATCCGGATCTCGGCACGGTCGAGCTGGAATATTCCGCATTCTCCGTCGACGGTCGTCCGGATCTCGGGATGATGGTCTACAACCCGGTCGATCCGGCGATGGCCGCGAGAATCCGGCAGCGCGTTGCCGACCGCGCGGCATCAGCTAAACCCTGACCGCTCTATCTTACCAGGGAATACTGCTTCCATCATAGGCGACGAAAGAGCCGGAATTCTCCGGGGCGAGGCTGTTGAGCGTTGAGAGGATCGACGCTGCCGCCTGTTCCGGGCTGACCGTGTTGTGACCGCGTGAATAGGGGTCTGATAGACCCGTGCGAACCGTCCCCGGATGAATGGCGGTGATGACCGCTGCCGGATGGGTGCGGCCATATTCGATCGAAACGGTGCGGACAATCTGGTTGAGCGCCGCCTTGGCGGATCTGTAGGACACCCAGCCGCCGAGCCTGTTGTCGCCGATCGATCCGACACGGGCTGACAGGAATGCGGCGATCGAGCGGGTTTCGCGATCAAACAGTGGGAGAAAGTGTTTCGCGACAAGGGCGGGGCCGACGGCGTTGGTGCGGAACTGGGCCATCATCGTTTCGGGATCGAGCTGCCGCAGAGACTTTTCCGGGCCGCGGCCATCGGTCGTCAGGATGCCGGTGGCGCAAATGAGGAGGTGGATCGGCTTTGCCGAGATCGAGCCTGCGGCGTCCGCCACGCTCGTCTCGTCGGCGAAGTCCAGACCGTCGCGGCTGCGGGAAAAGGCGATCAGTTCGCCGAGATGCGGCTCGTTCTGCAGACACTCGCAGATCGCGGAACCGATACCGCCGCTTGCCCCGATCACTGCCGCCCGGAACCCGTTCGGCAGCGATGCGAGAAGACTGGTTTCAGTGCCTGCCATGTCTGACATATCCGAGATACGCGCGTGTAGGTCGCTTCTTCATCGCACTATGCCCGAACTCCACGGTATTGGGTAGGCGTCGTCAGTCGGAGTTGATGGTCGGCAGATGGGTTTCGACTTCTCGCAGGCGCGCGGCTTCGAGCGGTTCGATCTGCGTCTTCCAGAACTCGTCTGCCTCGGCCGGTTCGTCATCCCACTTGCGGACGTCGGCGATATTGTCGTCGAGCTTTGCACGGCGCGTGCCGCCGAGTTCGAGATATTTCATCGCGAGTTTCTTGGTCGAGGTTTCCTGATCGGTCATGAACCGGTTCCTTCCCGTTGCGTCAATCGTCTGCCAAGTCGCCTCGACCTCGGCTGAGCGCTGTCGCAAGCGTTCATGAGATCGGACCTTGAGTTAGATTAACGGCGCCCCGGTCATCCTGTTCCTGCCGCTGCACGTTTCCGGTGCAAGATATCGGCGGGTCTGGAACAGAAGCCAAGCTCGCCAGTTGACCCGCGTCATCAAAAGGAGAAATCGCATGGCTCACATCGAAGACGAACACGAGAAGGTCTGGGACCTTGCGGAGAAGATCGGGTTTTGCATGCTCACGACCCAGTCGGGTACGGATCTGCGGGCTCGGCCGATGGCGGCCTATGCCGAGCGTCTTGAGAATGCGTTCTACTTTCTGACGGATGTGGCAAGCCACAAGGACGAGGAAATCGCGCGCTACCCGAACGTTTGCCTGGCGTTTGCCGATTCCAAGGGCCAGAAATACGTGTCCATTTCGGCGACGGCAGAAGTGCAGAACGATCGCGAGAAGATCCGCGACCTCTGGGCGACACCGGCAAAGGCGTGGTGGGACAGCCCCGAGGATCCTTCGATCCGCGTCCTGAAGATCACGCCGTCAGCAGCGGAATACTGGGATAGCCCTGGCACAGTCATCAGCTACATCAAGATGGCGGCAGCCGCCGTTTCCAGTTCGAAGCCCGACATGGGCGACAATGCCAAGGTTCAGATGTAACCTTCAAGGCGGACGGGCAACCGTCCGCCATTCTTCTGCGGCCCGCATAGACGGGCCGGCGTCTCAGTTGAAATCGCCGATCGTTCCGGTTTGAAAGATAACCACCGGTTCGCCTTCCTCCCCGACAGCTGGCGATGCCTCGCGCTTCCAGACGACGGCTCCGGCATGTCGATCGCCGAGTTTGCGGGCCTCATCGATCGCAGCCGTCTCGTCTTGTGCTTCCCTGACAGCGAACACCGGAACGGTCTGCCCTCTCTCATCGAGATCGAAGGCGAGGACGAAGATAGATTTGAACGCTCCGGGCATTAGTTTTCATTCCTTGATATGGCTTTGGACGCCGGCACGCTCTCTTTGATCGCGACCGGAAACAACGGCGTCTCGATCTTCCGCAAATATCGCGGAGGTTTCATGCTGCCAGGGTCCATCGAGGTATTTCCACAGATCAACACCTGTAATCTCGATTGTGTATGGCTGAAACTCCGCACGAAGCTCCTGATACAGCCGGTCGGCCCGGTCCTTCGATACCTTGTTCTGGATCGTGATATGCGGCTGCCATTTCTGCATATCCTGCGGACCGAGCCATGGTAGGAAGGCCTCCTTCAACTGGGCTCGCACATCCTGAAGCGCGGCACTGTCGATCGTGAAGGCGACGCCCGCACCGAGATGGCGGACGCCGCTGACCTCGGCTTTGATCGATGACCCAGCCTCGGCGACCCGTTTGAGGTGCTCGACGATCCGCTCCGTATATTCGCCGGGTAGCCGATGAAACATCGTCAGATGCGCATCGAGGAAATTCCGGTCCGGCGGGAAATGGGTTTTCCGCAACAGATCGAAAGGCGCTCTGTCGCCTTCCGCAATACGGGCTGTCAGGATCAGCGGCTGAAGCGTCTTCACTGGGATTGAACCTTCCGGGCCAGGTTTCGAACGGGTCTTTGAAGCCGAGATCTGGGATCCGGGCCCGCGATATCAATCCTTCAGTTTCGCGAACCAGTCCGCATAGGGCGTGTTCTTGGCCATATGCCGGTTGAGATCGGGCTCGCCGTCATCCCACCAGACAGGGCCGCGTTCGCCAAGCTGAACCTTGGCATCGTCGACCCGCCGGCGCGCTTCGGCCATCGCGTCGGGTTTGCCTTTCGCATCGCGGACGGCCCGGCGTGCCGACATCAGGTCCGAGACCAGGCGTTGACGCGTCTCCGCGTCCAGCGCCGGGTTGCTTCGACGCCAGAGCCTGCCGCGGACGACGAAGTATTTGCCGTCGGGTGTATCCGGATACGTCTCGCTCATCGTCCAACCCCGGTTTTCGCCATACCGATTACAGGAGCGTTCCCTGCGGAGGGTCAACGACGGGCGGCTGTGGTTGTTCACCGCGGCGCGTCAATTCGGCGCGGGCGGTGAAGCGGATATCGATATCCCGGTCTTCCGCGAGGTCCCGAAGCGCATCTTCGCTGATCCGGTCCCAGGGCTTGCCGCGATCCGCGCCTGACGGCACGCGCGGCAGCAGACCCGGCTCGCTGCTCCAGGCCAGGAGGTCTTCGAGCGATGCCTCGTTGAGGAGGTCGCGGAGGTGGTGCGCCGTGACATAGGCGTCAGGCATGGCACGATGCGCCGGCAGGCCGATCTCGTGGACCAGACCTTCTGGCATACGCAGGTAGCGCAGCATCTGGTTGGAGAACCGCGGCAGTTCGGGCCAGACCCGCAGGCTGCATTTCCAGGTGCAGATCCAGGGCAGGCCACCCGTCAGCCGCGGTGTACAGTATCGCTGTTCGAAGGCTGCGCGATGGGCGGCAAGCGCTTCGATCCGGTGCGGGGGACGCAGGACAGTCGGTGCGATATCTTTCCAGAACGGCGCGTCGGCGACATGGCTGTCAAGGATGTGATGGATCGCGATCGTGTCGGGCGACATCGGACGGCCGGGATTGACCAGAAGCGCACCGCGGTCCTCGTTAATCTGCCATCTTCCGTCTGCCCCTAGGGTGACATCCTGCCAGCCGATCTCGCAGACGTCGTTCGGTCCGTTGCCGCCGGTCTCGAGGTCGATGACGCGGATGGTGGGATTGCTCATGTCGAAGTCCTTGTCGACGCTTATTGGCCGCGCTCTTTGTGTGCTTGTCGATTATAAATCGAGACCGAGCTGCGGTTGTTCCACGTCATCCGGCCCGGCGCCGACCAGCGACGAGAGGGACACACCCAGCAGCCTTACCGAACGCCGGAACGGATAGACGGTTGCCAGGAGCCCGGATGCCGCCGCCAGCACTTCCGCGACGCTTGCATAGGGGAGGGACGCCGTGCGGCTGCGTGTCGCCTGGGTGAAGTCGGAATATTTGATCTTCACGGTGACCGTCTTGCCCGAAATGCGATGCGCTTCGCAGTGGCGCCAGACCTTTTCGGCAAGTGGCCTCAGTTCGGCGGTCGCAAGGTCGAGGGCGTCGATATCCTCAACAAATGTATCCTCGGCGCCGACGGATTTGCGGATCCGGTCGGGACGCACCTGGCGCTCGTCGATGCCGCGGGCGATGCCGTAGAAATAGGGTCCGGATTTGCCGAAGCTCTCGGCGAGAAACTGCAGCGACTTCGACTTGAGGTCAGCGCCGGTCTCGATGCCGTATTTCTTCATCCGCTCGGCAGTCGCCGGCCCAACGCCGTGGAATTTCTTGACCGGAAGCGATTCCACGAAGCCCGGGCCGTTCTTTGGCGTGATCACGGCCTGGCCGTTCGGCTTGTTGAGGTCGCTTGCCATCTTGGCGAGGAACTTGTTGTAGGAAATGCCGGCCGATGCGTTGAGGCCCGTCACCTGCTTGATCTTGGCACGGATCTCCAGCGCGATCTCGGTTGCGATCTCCATGCCTTTCAGGTTCTCGGTAACGTCGAGATAGGCCTCGTCGAGAGACAGCGGTTCGATCAGCGGCGTGTATTCCGCAAAGATCTCCCGGATTTGCCGGGACACCGACTTGTAGACCTCGAAGCGCGGCGGCACGAAGATCAGATCCGGGCATTTGCGCTTGGCAGTGACGGAGGGCATGGCGGAGTGAACGCCGAAGGCGCGCGCCTCGTAGCTTGCGGCCGCCACAACGCCGCGCGCCGCGGATCCGCCGACAGCCAAAGGCTTGCCGCGCAGGTCAGGATTGTCGCGCTGCTCGACGGAGGCATAGAACGCATCCATGTCGACATGGATGATCTTGCGGGTGGATATGGAGGCCGTGACATTCATGCGGGCGTGCGGTTTGCTGGATCGTATGGAAACAAAAAGAGAACATAGCAGTCTTCCGACAAATATCCAAGCTCTCTGCCCAGCTTCCTGTGCATGAGGGAAACAAGCGGGCTTTGAAGGCGTTTGCTTCTGGTGATCATCAACAGGAGACAGTTTCATGGCTGACGACAGCACGACAACCATTCGAGCGACTTTCGACACCCGTGCGGCCGCAGACCTTGCGGTCGAACATCTGGTGCAGCAGCACGGTATCTCGCGTCCGGATATCTTCATCCAGTCCGTCGGTGCCGACAACACGGTCGGATCCGCGCCGTCGGGTGGCGATGCGTCGCATGATGGCGGAGAGCGCACCGATGGCCCGCTGGAGGGCGAGATCGAGGTTTCTGCCGATATCACTGAGAGCAAGATGGCGGCGGTGCAGAAGAGTTTTGGCGAAGCAGGCGCGATACGGGTCACCGGCCGCTGATTTCAGCGAACCAAGGGGCCGGCTCTCAGCCGGCTCCGTAGGGCGGTGAGCTCAGAGGTTTGCTGCAATCGAATCGGCGACGAGCAGCGCATGTTCCGCAACCTGCGGAAATCCCATCAACTCGCCAAAATGTCCGCGTGCCAGCGGGCCGGCGATGAAGAGCCTTGGTTCGGGCTTGCCATCCGCGTCTATCGCGTTGGACTGCTCGTTGCAGGAAAGACCAAGCCCCGTCGGATCGAGGTGCAGAAAGCCTTGATCGCGGAGTTGCCGCAGCCATTGCTGGCTCTGCAGCACGTTGCCGTGGGCGGGGCCGGTCGTGACCGCGACGGCATCGAACTGGTGGACTTCGACACCATTCTTCCCGCGCCGCTTGATGGTGACATCGATGATGTCTCCGTCGGTGCTGACGTCGACGATGCCTGCGGCGAGGATGTCGAGCCTGCCGGCTGCCGCCTCCGCGTCGAGCACGTCTTCCACCTGCGGCGCAATCCGGAAGCGGTGGACGTCCCAATAGGGACGCAGGTGTCGCACGATCCGGCGGCGTGCCTCGAGCGGCAGATGCTTCCAGATGCCGCCGCCTTGCGAGCGCAACTGGTCGAGAACCGCATGCCAGGTCTGACCCTCTGCCTGCGCTTCCCTGATCGCGGCCCGCACGCGGTACAGGATCTCGGATGCGCTTGTGGCGGGACGGTCGAGAAAGTCGCCGAACGGCTCTTGCGCAAAGGTGGCGTGTCCGCGCGAGCGCAGGCCACGGCGCGAAAGGGCAGTAATGCTGCCGCTATGCCCGCAACGCTTCAACGAGGCGATGACATCCGCGGAGGTCAGCCCGTTGCCGACGACGAGGACCCGATCGTCGGCCCGGATCGGCGCCAATGCGTTCGGCGCTGTCGGGTCCGCGACATAGCGCGGATGCTCGGCCAGTCGTCTCAAGGAGCGTGGGGCAACCGGAGCAGGGTGGGTGGCAGCGATCACCAGGATATCGGCAACCAGCGTCTGCCCGGTGGTATCGGTGACATGCCATTGGTCGTGCCGCTTTTCGACGCCGGTCACCGCGGCGCAGATATGGCGGACGGCTCCGGATGCCAAAAGAGGTTGAAGGTTGGACAGGACATAGTTTCCGAAGATGCCCCGGCGCGGAAACACGTTGCCATCAGCGCGAAATGCCGCCTCATCCTCCGCAACGGAGCCGGTCGTTTCCATCCATCTCGAAAAATGCTCGGGATCGCCAGGAAGTATGCTCATTCGCGTTGCCGGGACGTTGATCCGGTGCACCGGGTCCCGCGTATCGTAGGCCAGGCCCCTGCCGATTTCGGCACGCGGCTCGAAAATGGTGATGTCGACGGCGTCCGCCTTGTGGCCGGTCGCCAGATGGTAAGCGACCGCTGCCCCGGTCACGCCGCCGCCGATAATGGCGATTGAAGATCGTGTTGGTTCAGGCCGTTCAGACGTCGTCGATGCTGTCACTGTCAGTCACTTCGGTTAGACGCGGCCGCTCTTTTAAACTCGCACGGTACGTCGTTGAATCAAAAATCGATAGGCGCTGCGCTTGAAAAAAGGGCTTTTTCCCAGGCATCGGAAACGGAGCACGTTTATCCCTTGGCGCGGCTAAATTTAGTCCAGTGTTCTCGCAGGCAATATTGTTCACGACTCCCTCTGACGCGACATTACACATCAAAGATCGGGAAGGAATGGAGAGCGTGATGATTGGTGGCGGCTTTTCGATATTTGGGATCGATCTGTTCGGATCGACAAGGCAGTTGGCCGGTGACCGAAAAGAAGAAGCCGCGGCATTGCCACGGCTCGAGACGCAGAAGGTCGAGGAGACTGATGCCGATCGACTGACGGTTACCGACCAGCAGGACATTTTTCTCTGGAGTACGTCTCTCGCCTACTGAGACATGACGCGGAAGCCGGTCTCAGCCGGGCCTTCGTCATGTCTCAACCGTCCGGATGACGGGAATCGCAAGCAGTTTTTATCAGATAGAAGTTCGGGCGCCCGCAGTGGAGCGCCCGAAACCATTAATCGAGAAGTTCGGCAGGCACCTTGCCGCCGTTTTCGGACAGCTTCTTCAGCAGCGCCTTGTGCAGCCACATGTTCATCGTGGCGGAATCGCTCTGGTCGCCGGTGTAGCCGAGTTCTTCGGCCAGTTCCTTGCGCTCCGAAAGGCTCGCGTCCATGCCGAGCGCCTTCATCAGGTCGACGATCGAATGCTTCCAGTCGAGCTTCTGGCCGCTCTTCTTGACGGCTGCGTCGAGGACCGGTGCGATATCGACGGTCTGCATCGTGGCAGAGGTCGAGCCTGGAGTTGCGACTGGCGGTGCGCCTGCAGTCTTCGGCGCAGCCTGGGCTGTTCCGCCGACCGGCGGGGCTGTGGTCGCAGCAGGTTCTGGCGTTGCCATGGACGTCGGTGTCGGCTCGGCGCCTGTTGGCGAAGCCGGTGCAGCCGCGGCAGGATGGCCGAAGATGGCGTCCTTGATCTTGCTGAATATGCTCATGGATAGTTCCTCCGTTGGTTTATGCCATACATGGTACGAGATCACGTCGATGACGGATCACTTTAGTTCTGCGGGACAACGACGCGATCGCCGCGTGAGCCGCGGTCTGAACGGTCCGGTCCGCCACGACCGCTGGAACGGTCACGGCCATCGCGACCACCCCGATCATTGCGGCCGTCGCGGTCGTTGCGGATGTAGCCGGGGCGCTCCGGGCGGTCGCCACGGTTCCAGTCCCGATGCGGCCGATCGTTGTCACGGTCGGGCCGGCGGCCGTCGTGACGGCCGTGGTGGCGATCGCGGTCGCGGTGATGACGGTAACGGTAGTTCGGACCGTCGTAACGGTTGAACCGGTCGTAGCGATCGGACGAACGGTACTCGGTGTAGGTGCCGCCTTCGCTGACGCAGCCCGCCAGCATCAGGCAGGCAAGACCGACAGCGGTCACCGCCTTCAATGCTCTGAATTTCATGTGATTGCCCCTGTTACCATTTTATCGAGTGCTAAACAGGAGAAGGGGCCAAGAAGTTCCTCATATACCTCTTCGGGCGTGCGTGGCGCTGCAACAGTTTTTGATGTCGTAATCTGAGGTGACCTGTCGCGTCTGTCCCTCTAGTATCGCGGCTTCACTCGGTTGGGGCATGCAATGGCAGAATTTCCGCAAAAGGCTAAGGTCGTCATCATCGGGCTCGGTGGCATCGTCGGTGCGTCGATCGCGCATCACCTTGTCGAGCGCGGCTGGGACGATATCGTCGGCATCGACAAGTCTGGGGTCCCGACCGATATCGGGTCGACCGCGCATGCCTCGGACTTCTGCTACACGACCAGCCATGACTACCTGTCGGTCTGGACCACCCAGTATTCGATCGATTTCTACGAGAAGATGGGGCACTACGCCCGCATCGGCGGCCTCGAAGTCGCCCGCACCGGCGACGATGCCTGGATGGAAGAGATCAAGCGCAAGCTAACCTCCGCCAAGGCTTTCGGCACCCGGGCGCATTACGTCTCGCCGTCCGAGATCAAGGCGATGTTCCCGCTGATCGAGGAAGATCAGGTGCAGGGCGGTCTGTTTGATCCAGATGCCGGTCTCGTCATTCCGCGCTCGCAGACAGTCGCCGGCAAGCTGGTAGACGCCGCCGAAAAAGCCGGAAAGCTCAAGGTATTCGGCAATACGGCGGCGCAGTCTCTGATTATCGAGGGCGGCCGCATAAAGGGCGTCGTCACCCACCGCGGCACGATCATGGCCGACCATGTCGTCGTCTGCGCCGGCATCTGGGGCCGGCTGATTGCCGAAATGGCGGGCGAGGATCTGCCGGTCATGCCGGTCGATCATCCGCTGACCTTTTTCGGGCCCTATAACGAGTTCGAAGGCACCGGCAAGGAAATCGGCTATCCGCTTTTGCGCGACCAGGGCAATTCGGCCTATATGCGCGACACCGGCGATCCGAAGACGACCGAGGGTGGTCAGATCGAGTGGGGTTACTACGAGACCACCCATCCGCGCCTCTGTCATCCCCGCGACATTCTTGAAAAGCACGAAGCGCGGCTGTCGCCGTCGCAGCGCGATCTCGACATGGAACAGATCATCGAGCCGCTGGAAAAGGCGATCGAGCTGACGCCGATTCTTGGCGAGCTTGGCTATAACGAAGGGCATTCGTTCAACGGTCTCTTGCAGGTGTCGGCCGGCGGCGGTGCTTCCTGCGGCGAAAGCCAGAAGGTGCGCGGGCTCTGGTACTGCGTTGCCATCTGGGTCAAGGACGGCCCGGCCTATGGCAAGCTGATCGCCGACTGGATGACCGACGGTCGCACCGAGATCGACCACAACTCGATCGATTACGCGCGCTTCTATCCGCATCAGCTGACGGAAGAGTTCATCGAGGGGCGCACCTTTGAGGCGGCCCAGAAGATCTATTTCCCGGCCGTTCATCCGCGCGAACCCTATGCGACGGGCCGCGGCGCCAAGCGTTCGCCGTTCCACGACCGCGAACAGGAACTCGGCGGTTACTTCATGGAACTCGGCGGCTGGGAGCGTGCCCACGGCTACGCGGCCAACGAGCATCTGCTGGAGAAATACGGCGACCGGGTGCCGACGCGCGAAAACGAGTGGGACAGCCGCCACTTCTGGCGCGTGTCGAACGCCGAGCATCTGGCGATGAGCGAGGATTGCGGCATCGTCAACCTCTCGCATTTCCACATGGTCGATATCGAGGGGCCCGACCATGTCGAGCTCTTGGAATACTTGTGCGCGGCCAAGATCGGCGGCGACGGCAATATCGGCAAGGGCATCTACACCCACTTCCTCGACGACGAGGGCATGGTGCGGGCCGATTTCACCGTCTTCCGCCTGGCTGATCGCGGCCGTCTCGTCAACGGCGCCGATGCCGGGCCGCGGGACCTGCTCTACATGAAGCGTGTCGCGCAGGATCGTGGCCTCAACGTCACCATTACCGATGTCTCGGAAAAGTTCATCACCATCGGCATCTGGGGCCCGAACGCTCGCGAAAACCTCAAGAAGGTCGTGGCCGACCCTGAAGGTCTCGATGTCGAGAACTTCGCCTTCGCCGCGATCAAGCCGATCGAGATCGCCGGCAAGCATGTCACGGCGTTCCGCATCTCCTATGTGGGCGAGCAGGGCTGGGAACTGCATATGAAATACGAGGACGGCGTTGCCGTCTGGGATGCGCTGCGTGCCACCGGCGTGATGGCCTTCGGCGTCGAGACCTATGCCAACTCACGCCGCATGGAAAAGAGCCTGCGCCTGCAGAACGGCGATCTCCTGACCCAGTACAACCTGATCGAAGCGGATCTTGCCCGTCCAAAGGTCAAGGAAGCCGATTTTTGCGGCAAGGCGAAGCATCTCGAATACAAGGCCCGCGACCATCAGCCGGCGATGCTCTGCACGCTCGTGATGACCGACAATGTCGATGCGTCCGGTGTCGCCCGCTATCCGGTCGGCTCGCTGCCGGTCATGGATCCGGACACGGGCGAGGTTCTGATCGATGAACTCGGACGGCGTTCCTATACGACGTCGATCGCCTACGGCCCGACGATCGGCAAGAATATCGCGCTCGCCTATCTGCCCTGGTCGCATTGCCAGGTCGGCCGGAAACTGACGGTGGATTATTTCAACGAGGCCTTCCCGGTGGAAGTCGCAGCGGTCGGTTACAAGCCGCTCTACGACCCTGAAAATCTCAAGCCGAGAAGCTGACCGGCTTCGGGTCTGACAAACAAAAAACGCTCCGCGGATGTCCACGGAGCGTTTTTTTATTGGCTGAGACTGATCTTAGTACTGCGCAGTCGGGGACGAAGAGCCCTGCTGGTTGCCGTTGAGGCCGGTTGCGACGACCGACACGCGGAACTTGCCGTCGAGGTTCTTGTCGAAGATCGCGCCGACGACGATGTCGGCCTCGGCTTCGACTTCGTCACGGATGCGGCTCGCAGCTTCATCGACTTCGAACAGTGTCATGTCGGTACCGCCTGAGATCGAGATGAGCACGCCCTTGGCGCCCTTCATCGAGATGTCGTCGAGCAGCGGATTGGCGATGGCGGCTTCGGCGGCGATCAGCGCGCGGCCATCGCCGGAAGCTTCGCCGGTTCCCATCATCGCACGACCCATGCCCTTCATCACCGATTTCACGTCGGCGAAGTCGAGGTTGATCAGGCCTTCCTTGACAATCAGGTCGGTGATGCAGCTGACGCCGGAAAACAGCACGCGGTCCGCGATCATGAACGCGTCGGCAAAGCTGGTCTTGGCGTCGGCAATGCGAAACAGGTTCTGGTTCGGAATGACGATGACCGTATCGGCGGCTTCACGCAGGGCTTCGATACCCTCGTTGGCCGTCTTCATGCGGCGGTGTCCTTCGAACGAGAAGGGTTTTGTGACAACCGCGACCGTCAGGATGCCGGCAGAGCGTGCTGCGCGTGCAATCGCGGGGGCCGCACCCGTTCCGGTGCCGCCGCCCATGCCGGCGGTGACGAAACACATGTGCGAGCCGGCGAGATGATCCATGATCTCGTCGATCGATTCTTCAGCCGCCGCGCGGCCGATATCCGGCAGCGATCCCGCACCGAGACCTTCGGTCACCTGCGCACCCAGCTGAATGCGGCGCGACGCCTTGGATGTCGCCAGAACCTGGGCATCCGTATTGGCGGCGATGAATTCCACGCCGTGGAGATTTTCCGTGATCATGTTGTTGATCGCGTTACCGCCACCGCCTCCGACACCGATCACGGTTATCTGCGGTTTCAATTCGGTCAAGCCGCTCTTAATATCCGTCATCTTCGTCTCCTTCAGCTCCTTCCGGTCGTCCCATACCAGAAGGACGGCGAATCGCCCCGCAGGCTATCTGTCCGCAAGGTCATAGACCAGAGCGCTGTCAGGCCAAAGAGGCAGGAGTAGGGTGAGGGCGATGTCATCGCGATTTAATGTACAGCATCCCTGAATTGAGCGCCTCACAAAGGTCGCGACCAATCCAAAATAGACCGTTGCGTAAATTGGTATGTTATACTATTACACTCTGCAACGGCAGAGATCGCGCGGGGATCGCTCTGGACAAGCACCGGCGTGTTCCCTATCAGTTGGGGCGCTACGGTTCTGCAATCGCAGATGAAAAGGGAATGCGGTGAGGCTTTCGGGCCAAGTCCGCGACTGCCCTCGCAACTGTAAGCGGCGAGCCAGCCATCGATACCACTGATCATCCGATCGGGAAGGCGATGGAAGGCGTTCGAGCCGCAAGTCAGGAGACCTGCCGTGGCATGGACAACCAACACCGGACGAGGGGTTCCGGCAGGGAGATGATTATGTCGCAAGCAATGCGCTCGTGCGCCATGTCGACGTCGAGCCGCGATGCGGCTTCAGGTCGTCCTGCCCTTTTTTCCGATCATTAAAGGACAGGACATGAAATCAGGGCTTATCGCCGCCTTAGTTGCGGCACTTCCCACATTGGCGTTTGCAGCACCGACCAGCTACCCGCTGACGATCGAGAATTGCGGTCGCCCCGTCACGTTCGACAAGGCGCCCGAGAAGATCGTCTCGATCGGGCAGGGCATGACCGAAGTGCTTTATTCGCTCGGGTTGGCCGAGAAGGTGGCGGGCACTGCCGTCTGGGTCGGGCCGGTGCTTACGCCCTATGCCGGGGTGGACGCGAAGATAAAACGGCTTGCCGACAACGACCCGAGCTTTGAATCGGTCGTCAGTCTCGAACCGGATCTGGTCGCTGCCGAGTTCGAGTGGCATGTTGGGCCTATGGGATCGGTCGGCAAGCGCGAGCAGTTTTCCGATCTCGGCATCAACACCTATGTCTCGCCCGCCGATTGCGTCGCGAAGACCAATGCCGATGGCGGTGACGGCGTTCGCAACGAACTGTTCAAGATGGACCTGATCTACCGCGAGATTTCAGAGCTCTCGAAGATCTTCGATGTCGAGGACAAGGGCACCGCTCTGATCGCAGACCTGAAACAGCGCGAAGCCGCAGCCGTCGCATCGATCAAGGGCGCGGAGATCAAGAACCTGCCGATCGTCTTCTGGTATTCCAGCAAGGAAACCAAGGGCGATGCCTTTATAGCCGGCAAGAACAGCGCACCGGCTTATATCCTTGAGACGATCGGCGCCCGCAATGTGGTGACGACGGAAGAAGAATGGCCGCTGGTCGGCTGGGAAACGATCGCTGAGGCCAACCCCTCCGTCATCGTCGTCGCAACGATGGACCGTCGCCGCTATGCCGCCGACGATCCGGCCGTGAAGATCAAATTTCTGGAGACCGATCCCGTCGTCAGCCAGCTGGACGCGGTCAAGAACAGACGTTTCGTGCTGATGGATGCCCAGTCGATGAACCCGACGATCCGCACGATCGAGGGCATCGAGACGCTCGCCCGGGGCATCCAGTCCTTTGGCCTCGCGAATTAAGGTGCGGCAGGTGATCACGCATTCCGCTCGTTCCGCCTTCGTCGATATGGCGGGTGCGCTCGACCAGTTCAGGCATCTCCCGTGAGGCGATCCCGTATCGGACGCTGGGCGCTGGGTGCCGCGGGCGTGTTCCTGGTGCTCTCAGCGCTTCTCGTCGCCATCGTTGCCGGGGTGGCGATCGGTGAGATGACCATTCCCATGGAGACGACGATTGCGGCGGTGACGAACCGGCTCGGCTTTACGGCCGTGGCCTTGCCGCGCATCCAGGAAGCGGTGATCTGGGATTATCGCCTGTCGCGGTCGCTGGTCGCGGCATTCTGCGGCGCCGGACTGGCGCTGTCGGGGGCGATCCTGCAGTCGCTCCTGCGGAACTCGCTTGCCGAACCCTATGTTCTCGGCATTTCGGCCGGAGCCTCGACGGGTGCTGTCAGCGTCATGCTGCTTGGGTTTGGGGCGGGCGCAATCTCGCTTTCCGCCGGAGCTTTTGCCGGCGCGCTGATCGCCTTTATCTTCGTGGTGATGCTGTCGAGCGGACGCCAGACGGCGGACCGGACAATTCTTGCGGGCGTTGCCGCCTCGCAATTGTTCAATGCGCTCACCTCCTACATTGTCTCGACGTCTGCCAATGCCGAACAGGCGCGCAGCGTGATGTTCTGGCTGCTCGGCAGCCTTGCCGGCGTCCGCTGGCCGGAGGTGACGCTCGCCGCATCGGTCGTGACGGTCGGGCTCATCGTCTGCATCTGGCATGCGCGGGCGCTCGATGCGTTTACCTTCGGCGAGGATGCGGCGCGTTCGCTCGGCATCGCGGTCCGGCGGGTCCGCGTGGTGCTGCTGCTTGTCACGGCGCTGATGACGGCGACGATCGTCAGCATGGTGGGTGCGATCGGCTTTGTCGGTCTCGTCATTCCGCATGCGGCACGGTTTATCGTCGGTCCCGGCCACATCCGGCTTCTGCCTGCCTGTGCGCTGATTGGAGCGCTTTTCATGGTGCTCGCCGATATCGTGTCGCGCATCGTCATCGCACCGCAGATCCTGCCGATCGGGGTGGTGACGGCGCTGGTCGGCGTTCCCTTCTTCTGCGTCATTCTCTACCGGGCGAGGAGGGTCGCATGACAACCGATACCGTCTCCGCCCCGGTCTTGGCCGCCAGTGCGGTCCGCTGGCTCGCCGGGCGCAAGGTGATCGTCGATGGCGTCACGGTTTCGGTCGATGAGGGCCGGACGCTCGGGTTGATCGGACCCAATGGTTCCGGCAAGTCGTCGCTGATCCGTCTGCTCGCCGGTCTGAGGCCACCCGCCGCCGGCAATGTCACGCTGGATGGCAAGCCGATGAGCGGTTTCGGACGGCGCGAGCTCGCGCGCCGGGTTTCGGTGGTCGAACAGCATTCCGCAACCGAGGCGAATGTCACGGTTATCGACGTGGTCCGGCTTGGACGCACGCCATACCGGTCGGCGCTGTCGCCATGGACGCAAGAGGACGACCGGATCGTGACCGAAGCCTTGGTGCGCGTCGGGCTGGATGATCGCCGCGAGCAGTTCTGGCATACGCTGTCGGGGGGAGAGCGTCAGCGCGTGCAGCTGGCCCGAGCGCTGGCGCAATCGCCGTCGGTGCTGATCCTCGATGAACCCACCAACCATCTCGACATCCAGCACCAGATCGACATCCTCCGGCTGGTCTCGGAGCTGCCGCTGACGACGGTCGTCGCGATCCACGATCTCAACCTCGCCGCCCGGTTCTGCGATGTGATCGCCGTGCTTTCGGCGGGACGGCTGGTCGCCTGCGGTTCGCCGGTCGAAATTCTGACCGAGAAGATGATCGCCGACGTGTTCGGCGTTGAAGCCCATGTTTCGACCTCGCCGCATCACGGCCGGCTGCATATCCAGTTCCTGATGTGAACCGGTCTAGGCGGCGGCGATCTGTAGCAGGTTGCGCAGCAGCATCGCACGGGTGAGCGCGCCGACCGAACCCTGCGGCGGCGTTACCCAGCCTGCGACCTCAGCGACATCGGCTGCCACGTCCGAGACCATCGATCCATCTGCGCCGTAGCTGATGCCGACGCCGACGACGGCGGCACCGGGCTTGACCATGTCTGCAGTGACGAAACCGGGCTGGCCGAGGGCGGCGATGACGATGTCGGCGCGCCTGATGTCCTCGGCGATATCCCGAGAGCCGCTATGTAGAAGCGTCACCGTCGCATCGATTCCCTTGGCCGACAAAAGCACGGTAAGCGGTCGCCCGACGAGCTGGCCGCGGCCGATGATGGCGACCCCCCGGCCGGCGAGCGGAACGGCATTGTCCTGCAAAAGCGCAAGGATCGCGGCCGGGGTGCAGGGCAGGAGGCCCGGCTTTCCCGCCAGGAGCAACCCGAGATTTTGCGGATGCAGGCCATCGATATCCTTGGCCGGCGACACGGCGGTCATCACCTTCGTCTCGTCGATGTCAGGCGGCAGCGGCAGTTGCACCATCTGCCCGTGAATGGCGGGGTCGGCATTGACGGCGGCAATCCGTTCGAGCAGGGCTTCGGTGGTCGTATCCGAGGGCAGGCGCAGGTCGATGGCCTCGATACCGACCTCGACGCAGTCTGCATGTTTTCGGCCGATATAGGTGGCGCTGGCCGGATCGTCTCCCACCAGCACCGTCACCATCTTCGGCGCAATGCCGCGCGCGCGGAGACCGGCAACCTGCGCTGCCATCTCGCGCCTCAGCCGGGCGGCGAGAGCTTCGCCGTCCAGCAGTGTTGCGGTCGTTCTCGGCAGGGTCACGCTCATTTCAGCCCGATCGAGGGATCGATGAAGCGGTTGGTGACGACCTGATCCGGCTTCACATCCGGGTCGGCGCGCTCGTCGAAACGCGGCTTGACCAGTTTGAGCATCTCGGCGACGCGGTCCATGTCGAAATCGCCGATCGTCGCGTTGGGGCCGTTGCCGATAATGCCGGTGTCGACCATCGTCTTTGCGGCATAGGCCATCAGCTCCGGCGCGGTCTTCCACCAGCTGGCAGCGTGACCGGCAGCGTTGAAGTCGACGATCACCTTGTTTGCCTCGGCCGGATCCCTGGCATAGTCGGCAGTTGCTTGCTGCAGAAGCGGGACGAGCTTTGCGAGGCACGGTGCAAGCTCTTCCATTCTAGCCGTCGCGACGGAGAGCATGCCGGTGTAGTTGCGATAGCCGAGGTCGTTCATGTTGAGGTAGCCGATCGGCTTGCCCCAGTTGTTGCCGTGCTCGAACTTGTAGACTTCGCTGGTGACAAAACCCTGGTTCAGCCATGTGCCGTTGTTGGTGACGAAATTCTCGCCGTCACCGCGATAGCCCTCGACGAACACGTCTGCGGGAATGCCCTGCTCGACGAGGTAGAGGCCGAAGGTGCGCTTGGTGGTCGAGACGTAGATCTTGCCCTTGCCGCTCTCTGCAAAGGTCTTGAGATCGGCGATCGACTTGAAGCCGTCAGGGTAGGTGGCCTTGTCCCACAGGAGAACAGTCGGCGCGATATCGAGCGGCGCCATGACGCCAACAACGGGGAAGCGCTTGGAGAAGATGAAGGCGTTGTCCAGTTCCTGATAGCCGAGATGCGGCGTGACGCCGGCCTTGGAATTGCCCATGTAGAGCGCCGAATAAGCGGTCTCGCCATCGCCCATGCCAAGCCCGCCGCCACCTTCGAGGATGGTGAGGTCAATGCCGGTCGAGCCCAGCGGGCCGGTATACTGTCCCGACGTCATCTCTCCGCCCGAGCCGATCAGCTGATAGAGGGGACCTTGCTCGGCCTGGGCCAGCCAGTCCTTCTGGATGATGAACGGGCTGGGGCAGACATCGGCGAGCGGCGTCGTGTAGCGGCTCTTGGCGAACTCGCCGGCGGTCGCGCCATTTGTAGACAAGGCCGTTGCGAACGTGGCGATCGCCACTGCGGTGGTCAGTGTGGCAGTCAGTTTATTTGTCATGTTTGTTCCCCTGATTGCTTTTTTCTAGGTCAGTTCAGCGGCGGTGTCAGCGTTGCCTGTCGCTCGATTCGTGCCAATGCGCAAACAGCCTGTTGCCGAGCCAGTTGAAGGACAGGTAGACGGTGATCGACAGGGCAGAGGCGACGATCAGCGCGGCATACATCTGCTCGTATTTGAAATCGATCTTGGCGTTCATCAGCAGCTGGCCGAGGCCTCCCTTGCCGGACAGGAAGAACAGTTCCGAAACGATCGCGGCGATGACGGCGAGACTTCCGGAAATCCTCAAGCCCGCAAACAGCGTCGGCGCGGCAGACGGCAGCGCGGCCTTGCGCAGCATCACCCACCAGGAGGCATTCTGCAGCTTGAACAATTCGAGAATGTTGCGGTCGACGCTTTTGAGGCCGAGCAGCAGCGTCGTTGGAATGGCGAAGAAGGTGAACAGCGCGACGATCAGCACCTTGGGCATAAAGCCGAAGCCGAGGGCGCTCTGGATCAGCGGAATGATCGCCATGATCGGGATCGACTGCAGCGCCACGAGATAGGGGAAGACGGCTTTTTCCAGCGCATAGACGCGGAACATGACGATGCCGAGCATGATGCCGACGGGAATCGACACCGCAAGTCCCGTGATGGCGATGGAGATCGTGGTCAGCGCCCGCATCAGCAGCTCAGAGCGGAAGGCTGCAATGCCGAATGCCTGGCTCCACAGGCCCTCCGCACTCGGCATCAGGAACTGGCGATGCGCTGGAAGGTCGGCCCGGATCAGGGCGTAGGCTGCGACGATCAGGATGCCGAGGATGAGAGGCGGTGCGAAGCTCAACACGAGACGGCGGACGACGCTCGGCGCCGGTGCAAGCGGGACGGGACTGTAGCGCTCGACCTGGGCCTTCAGCGGCGGGGATTTGTAAGCGGCGACAATAGGATCCGACATGGCGCTCAGGCCTCTATGGCATGGCGAAGGGCACGCGATACCGCTCCGCACAGTTTCGAGAATTCCGGCTCGTAACGCAGGTCCGGCTGGCGCGGGAAGGGAAAGCCGATGTCGAACGTATCGATGATCCGGCCCGGACGGCGCGACATCACCACGACCTTGCTCGACATGTAGACGGCCTCGGGAATGGAATGGGTGACGAAGATGCCGGTGAAACCTTCGCGGCAGTGAAGGTCGATCACCTCGTCGTTCAGCCGTTCGCGGGTGATCTCGTCGAGCGCGCCGAAGGGTTCGTCGAACATGAAGACGTTGGGATTGAGCGCGAGCGACCGTGCCAGCGAGGCGCGCATCCGCATGCCGCCGGAAAGCCTTCGCGGATAATGGGCCTCGAAGCCGGAAAGGCCGACCAGCTCGATCTTTTCCTTCGCGACTTCGCGGCGCTTCGCGGCTGGGTAACCGCGCAGCTCCATCAGCAGTTCGACATTCCCCTGCACGCGCCGCCATGGCAGCAGGGTCGCGTCCTGGAACGTGTAGCCGAGCTGTTGCCGATCAACCCAGACATCGCCGGAACTGTGGCTCGACAAGCCGCTCGCGATCCGCAGCAGTGTCGATTTCCCGCAGCCGGACGGGCCGACGATCGACACGAACTCGCCATGGCCGATGGCAAGGTCGACATCGGAGAGCGCTTCCGTTCCATCCGGGAACGTCATCGAGACCTTTTCGAACACCACGGCATTGCCGCCGGGCAGGGTCGGATGGGGACGTGCACCAATTTCGGTGGCGGTGACTGTCGGCGATCCCGTCATGACAAATCCCCTTTTCTCATCTCAGACCCGTCTCTCAAAACCGCAGCATGGACATGCGGACCTGCTCGATGAAGGCCTCCGTGCGCTCATTGGTGACGTTGTTGATATCGTAGAGCGCGTGATATTTCACCTTGACCCGCGGATTGCAGACGACGCGCAGGAAGCGGGTGGCGTTGCGGCGTGGCGGATCGCCGAGAACCATCGCACGCCAGCGTTTCGAGCCGTAGGTGGTGACGGTCGCGAGCTTGCGGATATTGGTAAGGCCCGGCGAAAGCTGTCCGTCCTGCAGCTTGAACGACACGTCGGGCAGAAACACCCGGTCGAAATAACCTTTGAGGATCGCCGGCCAGCCGAAATTCCAGACTGGATGGCAAAGAACCAGCGCATCGCAGGACATCAGCCGGTCGACATAGGGCGCGACGCGGCTGCGATTGATGGAAAGGTCGTGATAGTCGCGCCGATCCTCCGCCGACAGAACCGGGTCGAACCCTTCGGCATAAAGATCCAGGTCGTCCACCGTATGCCCCGCCTCGAGCAGGCTCTCAACGACCGTATCGTGCAGACGCGAGGCGAGGCTTTCCTTCAGCGGGTGGGCGTAAATGACATGTACCTTCATCGGTCCAAAATTCTCGTTATCGGTTGAAAAGGAAGATGCGGCCGGGAGCGGGGACCCAGTCAGGATGCGTCCAGGCGATCATCTTGCCGGGGTTGAGCAGGCCCTTCGGATCCGTCTGGCGCTTGAATTCGAGCTGGGCCGGATCTGTGCGCTTCATGCCGCCTTCCTCCAGCGTCACCCGATGCGGGTTGAACACGGTGACGCCCAGCCGTGTTTCCAGGATCTCGACTACCTCTTCGAGCCGCTCAGCGCTTTCATAGCGCAGCAGCGGCATGGCGACGGCGGCGACCTTGCCGGAAAACCGAGTGAATTCGAAATGCAGTATCAGCTCGTCGCCGAATGTCTCGGCAATGCGGTCGATCGCGTCGTAGAGATCGTCCTGCGGCAGCATCATCTGCAGGTAGGTGATCGACGGATCGATCTTGATCGCTCGCAGCGTTGTGTGGTTCCAGGCGAGCTCATAGGCTGGCGGCAGGCGCATTCCGGCACCATCCCGGTCGGCGCGGAAGCGGATGGCGGCGCCGGCGGTATCGTCGACTGCGGTCACTAGCGTATCGAGATCCTGCCTTGCGACCATGACGGCAATCAGGGCCTCGTCGGATTTCAGAAAAGGTGCATGCCGGGTGAAGTATCGATCGGGGATGGCGCTTTCGAAGGTAGAGAGCATACGCAGGCTGATCGCGTCATCTTCACCGAGACGAAAGGCAAGGCGGTTCGCTGCTGCAAACTCGGGGACGCCGATCAGCACGTCGACCCAGTCTCCGGCGGGATCGATCGGGATCTCGATTTCGGTGATGACGCCGTTGACGCCGTAGGCGTGCGCCGCCTTGGCGATGTCGTCGCCGACAAGGTCGAGGACGCGGGGCTCTGCCTCCATCGTCACGAGACGCAGGCGGCGGATGTTGGCGGGATTGCGCAGGCCGCCCCAGCGAATGGCGCCGACACCGCTCGATCCCCCGGCGATGAAACCGCCGAGGGTTGCGGTTGCCGTGGTGGAAGGAAACAGGCGGATTTCCAGGCCCTTTTCGCGTGCCGCCTGTTCGAGCTCCGCCATGACAGCGCCGGCTTGCGCAACGAGATGATCGTCGCCGATGCGACCGATGCGGTTCATATGCTTCATATGCATGATAACGCCACCCTGTAGCGGCATGGACTGGCCGTAATTGCCTGTTCCGGCACCCCTGACGGTGACGGGCACGTTGCATCGGTGGCAGATCGAAAGGATCTCGATCACCTCGGCTTCGCTGCGGGGAGCAACCACCAGATCGCCGCAGACGTCTTGCAGAAGATCTTTCAGGACCGGGCTGTACCAGTAGAAGTCCCGGCTTTTCTGCTGCACCGTGCGCGGGTTGTCGTCGATGTCGAACCGGGCGAGCGCTGCCCGGCAGGTTTCCAGATCTGCCGTCACGCGCGCCTCCGTTCGATCCGGACTGCCTCGGCAGTGGCAGCACCGAAGGGTTTGCCGTTGCGCAAAACAGTGCGGGCGGTGTTGGTGCGGGAGAAGAGGTCGGTCCAGCCGGTCGCTTCGAAGATGATGGCATCCGCCGGTCCGCAGGCGCGGATCGCGCCTGCATTTCCGAGACCAATGGCGGCTGCCGGTCCCGCATGGCAGGCGGTGGCCCAGCCGGCGGGATCGCTTTCGAGCTGGCCGAGGAATTGCGCCTGGCGCATCACATCCAGCATGTCGAAATCGCCGTAGGGGTAGAATGCGTCCTGCACATTGTCCGAGGCGAAGGCGACGTTGACGCCGGCGGCGCGCAGTTCCGTGACCGGGGCAAGGCCGCGAAGCCGCGGCGTGCGGCCGGCCTTGCGGTCCTGCAGGAAGCCGTTGGTGAGCGGCAGCGCCACGACATGGATTCCGGCTTCGGCAATGCCGGATATCAGGGCCTGCGATTCGGTTTCGTCTTTCAGAGCAAGCGCGCAGCAATGTCCGGCGACGATACGCCCGGCAAACCGGTGCCGCAGGGCCGTCTCGACGACGAGTGACAGGCCGTCAGCGGACGCGTCCGTCGTTTCGTCCACGTGAAGATCGAGGTCCAGTCCATGTCTTTCGGCTGCAAGAAACAGCCGCTCGATCCGCTCCGGCGTGGCGCTGCCCGGTCCGATAAAGGCGCCAAGCACGCCGCCGCGCTTGGCGATCTGGGTGCAGCGACGATCGAAATCGTCCTGCTCCACCCGAAACAATGCCATCAGCGCCACGGCCTGCAGGGTCAGCCGGTGCTTCCAGGCAGACTGGATTTCGCTGAAGGCAATCCAGGCGGGGCTGTTTTCGGGTTCCTCGAACGTATCGAGATGGGTGCGCAGCGCCAAGGTGCCGTGCTGTTCGGCTCTCACGAGTGCGCGGTCCATGCGCTCCACGATATCCTCGACCGTCCGGTCGGGCGCGTCGGCCATTGCAAGTTCGACCGCGCCGGCAAGGCCGTTGTCGGAAAAGCCGGTTCGCTCGGACGTGAACGCCTTGTCGAGATGGACGTGCATGTCGATGAAGCCGGGCAAAGCGAGGCGGCCCTGCGCATCCCAATCGCGTTCACTTGAGGTTGGCGCATGGAAACGGCCGTCGCGGATCGTCACGTCGAAGGTGACGAGGCCGCTGCGGGTGTCTGCTGCGTGGTGGGGAAGGCCATCGACCAGCGCTGCCGGTGCGCGAAGATTGCGGATGGTGAGCGGCGCGTCGCCGAAGGGCGGTATCACGGCGCTCATAGCGGCTGTGTCCCGATGGCTGCCATGCCCGGATGCGCTGCGACCTCGTCCAATAGCTTGGCGTAGCGGATTGCCGCATGGGCCACGATGACGGCGCCGATATCAGGCGTTGCGGATGCGGCATCGCCGGCGACGCCTGCCGGGTGCAGATCCTCCGCGACCCAGCCGGCGCTGATCGGGCCGAGCAGGCGCAGGACCTCGTTGTTGTCGGTAATGGCCGCAGAGGCCGGCACGAAATTGCGGGCTTCGTTCATGTCGACCAGATCCGGCCGGAAATGCAGCATGGCCGCGGTTTCGACCAGTCCGCCATGGATGCCGTCGCGCTGTTCGAGCGGTGAGACGAGGCCTGGCGGGAAGCCCATCGAGATCCATCCTGCCGACACCACGAACAGCTCCGTTTCCAGCCGCAGGCTTCTTGCGGCGATCTGGAGAACCGGAACGTTGCCGCCATGGGCATTCAGAAACACCAGCTTGCGAAAGCCGGCGCGAGCGACGCCGTGACCAATCTGGGTGAGGGTTGCCAGAAGCGTCGCGGCATCGAGCGTGAGCGTTCCAGGAAAGGACAGGTGCTCGTCGGATTTCGCGTAAGCGATGGTCGGAAGGATGTAGACGTCTGCATCCTTGGCGAGCGGCGCTGCCTCGATTGCCATGCGCTCAGCCAGGATGCTGTCGGTCGCCAGCGGCAGGTGCGGGCCGTGCTGCTCCGTCGCGCCGACAGGCAGGACCGCGACAGCGCGACCTTTGTCGATGGCTGCGAAATCGGTGGTCTTGAGGTCTTGCCAAAACTGAAACGACATGGTTTGTTCGCTTATCGAGCAATTGTTCGTTAATCGTAACCCATGCTACCGGTTCGTCAAGGTGAAAAATGTTGCGATGCGGAAAAGATAGGCAGACACGGGTTTAACCTCGGATCTGGAAGGAGAGCCGGTGCTGGACGAAAACGACAAGGAAGTGTCGCTGACCTTCGCCAAGGGTCTTGCTGTCCTGCTTGCCTTCGATGCGAAGGATCGCGCTATCACGATCACCGAGATTGCCGACAAGGTCCAGCTCAACCGTGCTGTCGCACGGCGGCTGGTGCGGACGCTGGAACAGCTCGGTTATCTCGCCTGCGATCGCGGCCGCTACGAGCTGACCCCGCACGTGCTGCGGCTGAGCCAGGGCTTCATCGAGGGCCGGGGCATTCCGCAGATCATCCAGTCGGTGCTGCGCAATGCGGCGCAGGAGGTCGGCGAGTCCGTGTCCTATGCGATGCTGGACGAGACGGATGCCGTTTATGTCGCCCATGCGTTCCTACCGTCGAAATTCACGCTGAACCGCGTCACGACCGGCACGCGGGTGCCGTTGCTGCCGACGGCTTCGGGGCGTGCGATCCTCGCATTCCTCGATACCGTCCGGCTGGATGCGATCCTCGATAGTGCCGCCTTCTCAGCCCATACCGACCAGACCGAGACCCACCGGGATCGTCTGGAGGAGGCGCTGAAACAGATCCGCAAGCGCGGCTACGCGCTGACCGACAGCGAATATGTCAGCGGCGTTGCGTCGCTGGCGGCTCCCGTGTTTCACCCCGGCATCGGCGAGGTCGTCGGTGCCGTGTCGATCATCTTCGAGCATGGACAGTATGACGAGGCGGCGCTTTCCGAAATGGCTTCACGGCTGAAGGTCTGCGCCGGGCAGATCGGCTCCACACTCTAGGGAAGTCACATGCTTGAGATCGTAACAGGGTTCGAAATTGCAGCCGGGATCAATTCCGAAACACGCCGGCGCATTTCGGCAAGCGGCCGCGCGGTTCGCTGCGTCGTGCTGCTCGATGATGGCAACCCCGGCATGGCCGCCTATGCGCGTCGCCAGAAGGCCAGTGCGCAGGAGGTCGGCATAGACCTGCAGCTCGAAGCTTATCCGTCAGACGTAGTGAGGCTCACGGCTCGACTGGAAGAACTGGCCGCTCGGGACGAAATCGATGCGGTTGCGACGCTTTACCCGTTGCCGGCCGGCATGCATGCCCGCACGGCTGCGCTTCTGATCGGGCCGGACAAGGATGTGGACGGGCTGCACCCCCTCAATGCGGGTGATCTCGCGCTCGGCGCCGTAACACGTCCGCCGGCGACGGCGAAGGCCTGTCTCCTGATGGCGCAGGCGCTGGCCGGTTCGCTCAAAGGGCGTGAGATCGTGCTGGTCGGGGCGTCGCGGATCGTCGGGCGACCACTTGCCAGCATGCTGCTGGACGCCGAGGCGACCGTGACGATCGCGCATGCGGCGACACGGGATCTGGCGGCTCATACGCGACGCGCCGATATCGTCGTCACCGCGGCGGGCGTTGCCGGGTTGATCGGGTCGGAGCATCTTCGCGATGGAGCGATCGTTCTCGATGTCTCGATCAATCGCGGTCCGGGCGGACTTGTCGGCGATGTCGATCTCGACGCGGTTGGGGGTCGCAACGTCACGGTAACGCATGTGCCCGATGGTATCGGACCGGTGACAACGGCCTGCCTGATGCGCAATGTCGCGGATGCAGCGCTCGGATCGTCCTGACGGAAATCAGTAAGGTGATATTGCACTGCACCAGGTTTTGCGCTTTTCTACTCATATCCGAACACAAGTTCGATAAACGAACAAAACGGGGAACTCATAATGACCTCTCATCTTCGCAGCTTCGTGCTGAAAACGCTTTCCGCCGCTCTCGTCGTCGCCTCCGTCGGTGCAGCTCAGGCGGCGGACATCCGTCCCGGTGTCACCTTCGCGGGCACGCCGTCCACCGATCCCGCGCGTGCCGCCATGGAGAACCTGGTCTTCGACCTCGCATCCGCCTGGGCGTCCTGCAACGCCGAACTCTTGAAGAATGCTGTCACCGAGGACGTTGCCTTTTCCTATCCGACCAGCAGCATCACCGGCCGTGACAAGATGCTCGCCGACCTCGACACGTTCTGCAAGGCGGCCAAGGATACCAGCATCTACCTTCCGGAAGACGCGTTCTTCATCGATACGACGACCGGCCGCATCGCGGTGGAGCTGCAGTTCCGCACGTTTCAGCGCGGCAACCGCCAGGTCGTCAACGATGTCTGGATCGCCCATGTCAAGGACGGCAAGATTTCGGTGATCAAGGAATATCTCGACGGCCGGGTGAAGGATCTGCAGGCGCTCGGCGTGCTGCAGCTCGAGGAAAGCCCGAAGACGCTGACGCCGTGGCCGGCCCGCACCGAACAGTGGAAAGGCTGCTTCCCGATCGTCAAGGCAGCACCGGTCAACACCTGCCCGTGATCCTCACGTCGTGAAGGCAGCACGCGAGCCTTGGGGTCGCGTGCTGCAGATTTCCGGTTAAGCCGTGAGCAGGACGCTCATCTGATAACCGCCTTCGAGTTCCACCACCACGCGTCCGGCGCCGGGCAGCGGCATTGCGCCCGAGAGCGCACCTGTCGTCACCGCCATGCCTGACGTGAGTGATGTGGCCGGACGGGCGGCGTCATTGGCATAGGCGACCAGCCAGGCGAGCACGTCTCCGACCGGATGGGCCACTGGTCCGTCATAGACCGGGCTGCTGTCGTGGGTGACCTTGAGGACAAGCCCGCCGACCGTGTCGATCAGCGTCTTCGGGACCTTCGGGCCGAGCGCATAGCCGCCATTGCCGATGCGGTCGGCGAGGTAGAGCGGGAAGGAAACGCTGCCACCTTCCTCGACTGCGGTGACCAGCAGTTCCGAGCCGAGATAGGCGTCCGCCACGGCGTCCAGCACTTCCGCCCTTGTATAGGCTTCGGATCTTACCGGCAGATCCGCGCCGAGCTTGACGGCGATCTCGACTTCGAACCGTGTGCCGGGGGAATAGGGAAGCTTCGCTTCGCTGGTCGTCTCCACATAGGGAAACAGTGGCGCAATGACTGGCTGCTTGTCCGTTGACATCGCGACTTTGATCATCTTCGCGCTGGCGCCGATCCTCTGTGCCACGGCGTTCTGTGCCGCCATGCCGGCGCTCAGATCCTGGGGCAGGGCAAAGCTTGCGGACGGCGCCTTGCGGCCTTCGTTACGCAGCGTGATCAGGCTCTCGGCCAGCGTTTCTGGATTGAACGCCTGGGTTGAGAGTTCGGCCATGAATGTCTCCGATCGAATGATTTGCGGCTGAGCTTTTTTGGGCTCTCGCCAGCGTTTCGCTGTGGTTCAGCGGGGTGGAGATCGTCGCGAACGCAGAGCCGTCCGTCAAGGCTTTGCGGGCAATATCCCGGCCCGGCGCGCAGGTATCCGTTCAGCAGGCCGACTTAACCTGCTGATATCGTTCGTTGAGAGGACAGGATTCTTGGTCAGTCGACGAGATACTTGTCGTTCTTCGCGCTCGGTATCTTCACCACCGTCAGCGTCGCGTCCGTCAGCGCTTCGAACGCGTTGACCGTGCCGGGCTCAATGACGATCAGGCTGCCTTCGCCCCATTCCCTGTCCAGCATGCGGATACGGCCGGAGACGACGAGCGTGATTTCCCGGGCGATCTTGTGGTAGTGCCGGGCATCGCGATCGCCCGCCTTGTAGCTCTTGACGCCCACTTCGAACGCGTCGGTCTTGACGACGCTCGGATCGAAATCGCCGACGAACCAGCCGCCGATCATGTCGTCGAGATTATAGGAGGTTTCGCTCATCTTGCCCTCTCAGATCGACAGTTCGCTCAGCTGGCGGTCCGATTTGATCGGATGATAGTCCTTCGCGTCGATCGGGTAGACGCCGATCTTCTTGTCCTCAAGGACGAGCTCGTTATAGACCGGGCAGACATAGAACATGTCGTTGTGCCGGGCGTCCTTGCGGATCGCGGCCTTGGCTGCCTTGACGAAATCGGACCCTTTGCGGAAGTAGTAAAAGCCCGCCGTCGCATTGTCGCTGATCGGGTGCTTTTCGGCCGCCTCGACCACCATCTGGCGCTCGTCGAGCCGGACGAACGAATAGCGCGGATGCACCGACCGGAAGGTGACGGTGCCGCCATCCAGCTGGCGCCGGTTGAAATCGGCGATGATGGTTTCCATCGGAACGGTCAGGAATTCGTCGCCGTTGAGGATCAGAAGCGGTGTGTCGTTGTCGATGCTGCCGGCGGCAAGCAGTGCAGTGCAGGCAGCACCCTGGGTCTTGTCCTTGACGGCAACGATCTCGGCTGTCGGATCGATCAGCCGCACGACGTCGTCGAGATGGTAGCGGCGCAGTTCCTTTTCCTGCATCGCGATGATCACCCGGTGACCGGTGATCCGTGCGCATTGCTCAAGAAGACGCTGCACCAGCGGCATGCCGTCCACCTCGACCAGCGGGGTCGGGAAGCTTTCGGAGGAGAGAATGCGGGGCTCGCCCGCCATCAGGATGAGGATGTTCATGCGACCACCTGCAGGGCCGGAAGTTCGAACGACGCCTGCAGCTTGTCGATCGCCTTGCAGATCGACTGGTAGTTCACCTCGGACACATCGTTGACGACCATGACATGGGCACCGGAAGCACACGCTGCCCGGATCCCGTGGTCGTTGTCCTCGACGATCAGGCATTCCTCGGGCGCAAGGCCAAGGATATCGATGGCCTTCAGGTAAATCTCGGGGCTGGGCTTGCCGACGCTCACGTCTTCGTTGCTGAGCTGGAATTCCAGATAGTCCTCGAGGCCGGCCTTTGCCATCATCAGGTTGACGGTGCTGCGGATGGAGTTCGAGGCGACGCCCAGGCGGTAGCCTTCACCGCGCAGGCGCGCGAGCGCGTATTGCTGGCGAAACACCGGCTTGCATCTGGTGTGGATCAGCTCGGTCGTATAGCGCTGCTTCATCTCGTTGACGAAACCGTGCAGGGATTCCGGAAGACCGCGGGTGGCGGTCAGCATCTGCAGCTTGGTGCGGGTCGGCAGGCCGTCGAACGTGGTCAGGTGCTCGTGCAGCGGAATGGTGAAGCCGAACAGTTCCAGCGCGCTGTTGAGCGCCTCATAGTGCCAATCGCGGGCATCGATCAGCACGCCATCCATGTCAAAAACTACAGCCTTGATCATCGTCATCAAACCTCGTGCGCTTGAGTTTGCGCTACACCCGCAGCAGTTCCTTGGCTTTCTCGGGAAAATCGGTGCAGATCATCAACCCTTCGCGATCCCGCAGGCCGGACGAGACCAGCCAGTGGAGGAAGGGTTCGTATTCATCGTTCCGGCGGTGCAGGTCGGGCGCGACCAGCGCAACCAGCTTGCCGTCATCAAGCAGTTTTTCGACCAGCGGCGCTTCGTACCAGCGGCCGGGGAGGAAATTGTCCAGCCAGACACCGGTGATGCCGGGCTCGTTGTAGAGTGAAGGAACGCGCTCGTATTCGCTTAGTCTTGTAAACGACGTCATGCGGCGCTTGACGCCCTGGATCAGGTCCGGAACCGAGCTGTCGAACAGGAAATAGTTGTCATAGCCTTCGGCGGCGAGGACCTCGGCCAGCATGTCATGAAGCCCGTCGGCCTTGATATTGAGCGCCAGCGTCGGAGAGCCGTGCTGTCTGGCAATGCTCAGAAGATAAGCGAAGGAGATTTCGGTGCCATCAGGAATGTCGTGCGAGATGACCAGCCGCGGCTTGCCGCCGATAAGGCAGTCGCGCACATCGGTCTCGGTGCCGTAGCCGAGCGAGAACGACCGGACGAAGGCCTCGACCGTGTTCTTTTCCGCGGGAAACTTCCAGTATCCCCGATGGCTGAGGATCTGGATCATGCGGGCGCCTTGATCGACTGCGTGACGCTCAGCGACAGCGGCAGATTGCGGAAACTTTCGAGGTCATCTGGAATGCCAAGGCCGTGCATGCCCTTGTCGACGGAGCCGATCGAATAGGAGCCGATCTTCATGCCATCCTCGATCATGAAATTGTAGACCGGCGCCACATAGAACTCGCCGTTGACGCGGAAGTCGCGCTCGATCATGCGGTCCGCATGGGCGACGAAATCCGATCCTTTGCGGAAATTATAGATGCCGACGGTGGCGTGGTTGGAGATCACCTGCTTTTCCACGACGTTGTCGATAAAGCCGTTGTCGCCGAAGGAGACGAAGCTCCACTTCGGATCGTCCGCCGACATGGTCATGATCAGGCCATCCAGACCGTCTGCAGCGGCAAGGTAGGCGTTGATGTCGACATCGACATACTGATCGCAGTTGGCGATCATCATCGGGTCGCCGTTGTCGATCGCGTCGCGGGCCAGAAGCACCGTGCGGGCAGCACCCTCGGTCACGGTCTCGACCAGATAGATGTCGCAACCCGGCGCCCATTCGCGCAGATGGGCATCGAGACCGTAGTCCCGGACATGCGATGCCTGGCAGATGAAGATGAAGCGGTGCTCGACCTTTGGCTTCAGGTTCTCGATCACGAGGCGGATCATCGCGACGTCATGCACGGGCAGAAGCGGTTTTGGAAGCGTGTAGCCGGCTTTTGCAAAGCGGCTGCCATGACCTGCCATTGGCACGACGATATTGAGCATCTGCGGTATCCAAGAGAGATGTTGCAGTTGATCCAGTGCCCGAAACCTTAAAGCTTGAAGCTGGTGCCAGGCTGGCAAAGGGCGCTCACAGCGTTAGTGCCTGACGGCGGGCGAGGGCGAAACCGGCTATTCGGCCTGGATTTCGCCGAGCTGCATGCCCATCGACGGCGACGGCGTGGTCAGTCGCGGCCGGTTGAAGATCTTGTAGAGCGGGTTGTCGCATTCCGGATTGGCAAACAGCGTGTTGGAATCGAAGTAGCCGTCTTCGATGAAGCGCAGATTTGCGTGCATGGTGCGCAGGAAATAGTACATCAGATGCAGGTGAGCGCGACCCGAAAGCTGGTTCATGATCATGGCATTGTAGAAATGTGAAATCGCGCTCTTGCCGATCACATGCACGGCGTCGCCGACGCGCCAGTGGTCACGCCAGTAGGATTTGTATTCCTTGAAAGGAAAGTAGATGCTGTCGCGGCTGATATCGACATTCCAGTCCGTGATCTTCTTCCTGAACTGCAGGTCGAAGCGGATCACGGCGAGCGCATCGTATTCGTCTTGGGCGAAGACGTGCTTGAGGCCTTCCTTGTAGGTCTCGATCTGCGAGCTGCCCTGCGCATCCAGCTTGATCAGCTCGCACGGTCCAAGCTTATCCTGAAGCTCGGCCAGGGCCGGGCTGTCATAGGTGGCGAGGTAGATTTTCGCATCGGGATTGCTTCCACGCACCGGCGCGACAATGTTCTCGATGATCGAGTCGATGTTCTTGCGCGCATCCATCGGCAGGCCGAAACGGTCCTTCTCGATGTAATTGTTGCCCCGGATCAGTACGGAAAGTCTCAACGTTGCCCCCTATGGAAACGATTATCGCAGTCGCTGATCAACGTCTTGCCCCCGCCGATCCTGTCTCTCTGCGATAGTCCCCGTAGCTGGTGCGGAGCAGGTCAGGCCCTCTTTCAGGCCGGAATCGACGCCGCCTGCACATCGGTCGCGGTCTGTTTCGGCTTGCCGTAGAGCCCGATATTCTCGTCGCCCCAGGCCTTTAACGCGGTCAGGATCGGTTTGATGGTGAGGCCGAGCGGCGAGAGGCTGTATTCCACCTTGGGCGGCACCTGCGCATAGACCTTGCGAGTGATCAACCCGTCCGCCTCCAGCTCGCGTAGCTGGTTGGTCAGCATGCGCTGGGTCACGGCGGGAATCTGGCGGCGGATTTCGTTGAAGCGCAGCGTGCCGTCCAACAGATGAAACAGGATGACGGACTTCCACTTGCCGTCGATCAGGCCGATCGCCGCTTCCACCGAGCAGCCGGGGCTGCAGTCGAACCTGGTATGGTGGGCCTTGGCCATCACGGTATCCTTTTTGACACTATAGGCTGTTTTTGTGCGTATTGGCATTGGATGATCATAGCGCCATATGAAGCCTACATCAATTCTGCAAGCAAAGGAGAACGCCATGAAAGCCATAGCCTACAGAACTGCCGGATCGCTTGATCGGGACGACGCGCTTGAAAATGTCGAACTGGACCGGCCAAAGGCGACGGGGCGGGATATTCTCGTTGCGGTGAAAGCGATTTCGGTCAATCCGGTCGATTACAAGATCCGCAAGAACGTCTCGGCTGAAGACGGCCAGTGGAAGGTGCTGGGCTGGGATGTGGCGGGCGAGGTGGTCGAAGTCGGCGATGACGTGTCCGCCTTCAAGCCGGGCGACGAAGTGTTCTATTCGGGTTCGCTGATCCGGCAGGGCGCCAACAGCGAGTTTCATCTGGTCGATGAGCGGATCGTCGGCCACAAGCCGAAGTCGATCTCGAATGCGCAGGCGGCCGCCCTGCCGCTGACGGCGATTACCGCCTGGGAAATGCTGTTCGACCGGCTCGATATCGAAAAGCCGGTTCCAGGTGCAGCCAATGCGATCGTCATCATCGGTGGTGCTGGCGGTGTCGGATCGATCGCCATCCAGCTTGTCCGGGCTCTGACCGACCTCACCGTGATTGCGACGGCGTCACGGCCGGAGACCCAGGCCTGGGTCAAGGAACTGGGCGCCCATCACGTCATCGATCATTCCAAGCCGATCGCCGAACAGGTGAAGGCGCTCGGGATCGGCGCGCCCGGTTTCGTTTTCTCGACGACCGAAACGCCACGTCATACGAAAGAGATCATCGAACTGATCGCGCCGCAGGGTCGGTTCGGGCTGATCGATGATCCGGAAACCTTCGACATCACCGGTTTCAAGCGCAAGGCTCTTTCTGTGCATTGGGAGCTGATGTTCACCCGGTCGATCTATGAAACGGCCGACATGGACGAGCAGGGAGAGCTTCTGAACCAAGTCGCCGCACTGATCGATGCCGGCCGGATCCGCACCACCGTCACCGACGTGATGAGCCCGATCAATGCGGAAAACCTGAAGAAGGCGCATGCCACGCTGGAAAGCGGCAAAGCCCGCGGCAAGATCGTGCTCGAAGGGTTCTGAGACCTGCGAAACAATGATCCGGGGTCAGCCCCGGATCACCTCTTCCGCTGCCATCGCGGCGGCGAGGAGCATCTCGTCGTCGTGAGCAACCGCCGACAGGAGGAATCCGACCGGCATGCCGGCTTCGCCGGTTCCGCAGGGGATCGACACGCCGCACCAGTCGAGGAAATTGCCGTAGCCGGTATTGCGCAGCGTCCTGCCGTTGGCCGCGAAAAACGCCTCGTCGTCGGCCTTCAATGGCGCAATGGCGGGTGCCACATGGGCGACGGAGGGGAAGGCGACGAGGCGACCGGCGATCAGTGCCTCGGTCTCTGCCGTCATCCGGGCGCGAGCATCGATGATTGCGAGATAGTCGGCGGTCGTGGTCTTTTCGCCAAGCCTGGTGCGGGCAACGACGCGCGGGTCCATTCCGCCAGCATCCGCACCCGCCAGTCGTTCTCGATGGAGCGCAAAGGCTTCCGCCGTCACCATCGGTCCGTATTTCGCCATCAGTTGCGGCAGCTCGTCGAAGGACGGGAAGGCGAGGCGGGTGATGCGGGCACCGCCTGCTGCCAGCCTCTCGATCGCTGCCTCGAACGCCTCGACCACACCCGGCTCGGCGCCGTCGAACACACCATTGGTGGGGATGACGATATCGAGCGGCTGCGTGGGCTTTCGCGGTGTCAGCGGTGTGCCGAGACCCCGCATTGCCGCGTCGATCCACACGGCGTCCTGCACGGTATTGCAAAGCGGTCCCAGCGAATCCAGGCTTCTCGCCAGCGGAAAGACGCCATCCATGGCATATCGCCCACGGGTTGCCTTGTAGCCGACGACGCCGTTGAAGGCAGCCGGGATGCGGACCGAGCCGCCCGTGTCGGTCCCCATGGCAACCGGCACGAGGCCAGCGGCCACGGCCACGCCAGCACCTGACGAGGATCCGCCCGGCACGCGGGGCATGTCTGTCGAGCGCGGATTTTCCGGCGTGCCGTAGGTCGGATTGATGCCGATGCCCGAAAATGCGAATTCGCTCATGTTGGTGCGGCCGATCGCGACCATGCCGGCCTGTTTCAGGAGATCGACGACCGCTGCATCCTTGGTCGCCGCCGGATCTTTGGCCATCACGCTCGAGCCTGCCGTGGTCGAAAGGCCTTCGATGTCGAATAAGTCCTTCCAGGCGATCGGGATACCATCGAGAATGCCGAGCGAGCGATTTTCGCGCAGGCGCTTTGACGCAGCTTGGGCTTCGGAAAGCGCACGGTCCCGCAGAAGCGTCACGAACACGGCCTTGTCGGAATAGGATTCAATCGCCGACAGGACCGATTCGGTCACTTCAACCGCATCAACCTTGCCAAGCTGCAAAAGCGTCGAAAGCTCGGCAATCGACATCGATCCGTAAGACTTGGTCACAGTGCTCATCCTTTATCCGTTCACCTGGGATCAGAGGTGTAACGGATTCGTGCAAAAGGAGAAGACGTTGCCGCTCCAGCTTCAGGAAGCGTGTTCCGGCTTTCCCTTGCGTTTCGTGGAGGCCAGTTCGTCGAGCTGCTTTTCGCTCATCGACTTCTCCATGCTTTTCGAAGCACCCTTCAGTTCCGATTTCTTGGTCTCGCCGCGCTTTGCGGAAAGCGCGGCGCCTGCTGCCTTTTGCTGCGCACTTGATTTTGCCGGCATGTCGTCCTCCTTCGTTTCCGCTTAAAACTTGGCAAACCGTGTCCCGGTTCCCGACAGCACGGAACCTCTGCAGCGTCTCGGCGGTTTCCCCACCGGCTCGCCACATTGCTGGCCTGACGACGTCAAAGGAGACCATGATGGAAAACGAAAAGCACGAAGACGACAAGGCGCGCGAACCGGTTCGTGACGAATTGAGCGAGCAGATGGAAACGACCAACCCGGCAGCCGTGCGCGAAGCCGCGCGTCGCGGCGAAATCGACCGTTTCATGGTCAAGACCGATCTTGAAGACATCGACCAGCGCGAAGACGGCGACCAGCCGGACGGACGCCCAAGCCCGATGGCCAATGCGGACAACCAGGAAAAGCCGTGAGGCTGAGCCTGACGCTCAGGCGGGAAACAGCGGGAAAACGCGCTGTTCCCGCTACCCACTGACATTCGGAGAAAACCGATGAATGCCGATGTAGAAAAGCGCCATGGGCTCGCCCCCGCACCGACGGCGGCGCGAGAAACGCCGCCCCATCCGCTCCAGGCAATGCCCGATCTCGAGGTCAAGGCGGCGCCGTTTCTGGCCGATGCCGATGCGGAGGCCTTCGTTGCCGTGGCGCTGGAGGATCTGGTCGATTGCCACATCCCGTTCCTTCTGGCCGGCACGTTCGCGCTCAGCGCCTATACCGGCATTACCCGTCAGACCAAGGATCTCGATATCTTCTGCAAGGCCGGCGACTACGCCCGGATCCTCTCGCATTTCAAGCAGAAGGGATACGAGATCGAGGTCGAAGACGACCGCTGGCTGGGCAAGGTGAAGAAGGGGAAGCACTTCTTCGATGTGATCTTTGCAGCCTCCAACGGCACGATGCCGATCAGCGACAGCTGGTTCGAGAATGCCAGACAGATCGAGATGAACGGCCACAAGGTCCGTATTATCGCCCCGACGGAGCTGATCTGGTCGAAATGCTTCGTCCAGCTTCGCCACCGCTACGACGGCGGCGACATCGTCCACACGATCCTGCGCGCCCATGACCAGATCGACTGGGAGCGGCTGCTCAACCATATGGAAGTGCATTGGGAAGTGCTGCTGATCCACCTTCTCAACTTCCGCTGGATCTACCCGACCGAGCGCGACAAGGTTCCTGATTGGCTGCTCGACGAGCTTCTCGACCGCCTGAAGGCGCAGCGCGAACTGCCCCTGCCGCAGATGAAGGTCTGCCGTGGCCGCATGTTCAGCCGCATCGATTTCGAGATCGACGTCAAGGAATGGGGTTTTGCCGACGTCGGTGGCGAGGGAGAACTGCGCGCGGGCGTCGATGAAAAAACTTTGGAAGGAGGCCCGGTATGAGCAAGTCTGACAAGGCTGCCGAAAAACAGAAAAGCGATCGCAAGAAGCCTGAGGGCCTGCAGCGTATCGCTGCCATGGGCGATCTCCACGTCAAGGAACACGGCTCGGAATCCTACAAGGACCTGTTTGCCGAGATCTCGCAGGAGGCGGACATTCTGGTCCTGACCGGGGACCTGACCGACCTTGGCAAGGTCAAGGAAGCCGAACTGCTTGCCGCCGATCTGCGCTCATGCTCGATCCCGATGGTCGCCGTACTCGGCAACCACGATTATGAATGTGGCTGCGTCGAGGAAGTCACCCACATCCTAAAGGACGCCGGCGTTCACCTTCTTGAAGGTCAGGCAGTCGAAATCAACGGCGTCGGTTTCGCCGGAGCCAAGGGTTTTGCCGGTGGCTTCGGGCGTCACATGCTGGGTTCCTTCGGCGAGCCGGCGATCAAGGCGATGGTGGCCGAAAGCGTCGAGGAAACGATGCGGCTCGAAAACGCGCTGCGTCAGGTTCGCTCCGAACGCGCCATGGTCGTGCTCCACTACGCTCCGATCCGCGAGACGGTGGAAGGCGAACCGGAGGAAATCTTCCCCTTCCTCGGCTCGTCGCGTCTGGCCGAAACGATCGACCGCTTCCCGGTCAAGGCCGTTGTCCACGGCCATGCCCACCGCGGCCGCTACGAAGGCAGGACACCGGGCGGCGCGCCGGTCTATAACGTTGCTTCGCATATCGAAAAGCCGACAGGTCGGCCTTATGCGCTGCTCGATCTCTGAGCGCTTTCCAGGCTGAAAAACATCAGCCTGTGAAAATCACTGATCGTGAAAGGTTTGCCTGTTCCATGATGGAACTGTCACGCCTTTCACTCGTTTGCCGGTCGCTCTCAACCTGATGAAAGGGACCCCATGTCGGACGTCAATGCCGTCGCCGAACTCCGAAGCTTTCCGAAAACCTGGGGAGCGGAATATGTCGCCGCTGGCGAGGTAAGGTTCCGTCTCTGGGCTCCGGGCCAGGAAACGGTCATGCTCCGTCTCGACGGCAAGGATGCCGAGATGAGCCGCAGCGACGACGGATGGTTCGAGATCCTGGCAACCGGCGTCGAACCAGGCGCGGAATACAACTACGTGCTGGCCGATGGTACCGCTGTCGCCGATCCCGCATCCCGTGCCCAGAAGTCCGAGGTCAACGGAGCTTCGCTTGTCATCGATCCGACCAGTTACGACTGGCAGACAACGGAGTGGACCGGTCGCCCCTGGGAAGAAACCGTCGTTTACGAGATGCATGTCGGCACCTTCACCCCTGACGGCACGTTCCGCTCGGCGATCGAGAAGCTGCCTTATCTCGCCGAACTCGGCATCACCATGGTCGAGATCCTGCCGATTGCGCAGTTCGGCGGCAACCGTGGCTGGGGTTACGACGGCGTTCTTCTTTATGCGCCGCATGCCGCTTATGGCTCGCCCGATGATGTCAAAGCCTTCGTCGATGCCGCTCACGCGCATGGCATCTCCATTGTGCTTGACCTCGTGCTCAATCATTTCGGCCCCGAGGGCAATTATCTGCCGCTTCTGGCGCCCGACTTCTTCCACAAGGAGCGTCAGACACCGTGGGGTGCGGCCATCGCCTATGACGTCGATGCGACCCGCCGCTACATCGTTGAGGCCGCGCTCTACTGGCTGCATGAATACAATTTCGACGGCCTTCGCTTCGATGCGATCGACCAGATCGAGGATATTTCCGACAGCCACGTGCTGAACGAGATCGCCGAGCGCATCCGCGCCGAGATTACCGACCGGCCGATCCACCTGACGACCGAGGATGCCCGCAACATCATCGACCTGCATCCGCGCGACGAAGACGGCAACGCACCTCTGTTTACCGCGGAGTGGAACGACGACTTTCACAATGCCGTCCATGTTTTCGCGACCGGCGAAACGCACGCCTATTACGAGGATTTCGCCAAGCAGCCGGAAAAGCTCGTCGCCCGGGTTCTGGCCGAAGGGTTTGCCTATCAGGGCGAAGTCTCGCCGCATGCCGGCGAAAAGCGCGGCGTGAAAAGCGCAAGCCAGCCGCCCGTCGCTTTTGTGGATTTCATCCAGAACCACGACCAGGTCGGCAACCGCGCCGAGGGCGAACGTCTGATCGAGCTTGCCGGTGCCGATCGTACGAAGGTCCTTTACGCCTCGCTTCTGTTCTCACCGCATATCCCGCTTCTGTTCATGGGCGAGGAATATGGTGAGACGAACCCGTTCCTGTTCTTCACCGATTTCCACGGCGACCTTGCCAAGGCCGTGCGCGAGGGCCGCGCGAAGGAATTCCAGGGCCATGCCGGCCACGAGGGCGATGTCGTCCCCGATCCGAATGCCAAGACGACCTTCGACGCCTCCAAGCTCGACTGGAAGAAGCACGATAGCCGCGATGGCAAGGAGTGGCTTGCGCTGACGAAGGAACTGCTTTCCCTTCGCCAGCAGCACATCGTGCCGATGCTTGCAACGGCCACCGGCAACTCAGGCAAGGTTCTGAAGACCGGCGAGGGCTTCCTGGCCGTTAGCTGGACTTTCCCGAAAGGCACGTTGTCGATCGCGCTCAACATCGGCGAAAAGGCGCAGCCGCTTCCCGATCTGCCGGGTGAGACGCTCTTTGCCTGGCCGTCCGAAACGCCGGATCTGCCCCAGAACTCTATCATCGTCCGCCTCGCGCCCGCCGGAGACACCAAGTGAAAATCCCCACATCGACCTACCGTATCCAGTTTCGCAACGGCATGACCTTCGATCGCGCGAGTGAGCTCGTGCCTTACATGAAGCGCCTCGGCATCAGCCACCTCTACGCGTCGCCGATCTTCACGGCCACGTCGGAGTCAACCCATGGCTATGACGTGACCGACGCTAACGAGATCGAGCCATCGATCGGCGGTCGCGAAGGCTTCGATCGCATGGTGAAAACGTTGAAGGACGCAGGTCTTGGCCTGATCCTCGATATCGTTCCCAACCACATGGCCGCTTCGCTTGAAAACACGTGGTGGCGCGATGTTATCGAAAATGGCCAGAACAGCCGGTTCGCAAAGCATTTCGACATCAACTGGTCGCGCCCGCTGACGCTGCCTTTCCTCGGCGACTCGTTCGAGACCGCACTTTCCAATGGCGATATCTCGGTGAAGCCCGACCCGAAGACCGGCAAGCCGGCTTTCGCCTATTACGACAGCTACTATCCGCTTGCGCCGGAAACCTATCAGGGCCGCGAAACCGAGGTGATCAAACTTACCGACAAGGCATCACTTGTCGAACTGCACGAGCGCCAGCCCTACCGGCTGATGTCGTGGCGGGAAGCGCCGCGCGATCTCTCCTACCGCCGCTTCTTCGAGATCACCGGCCTTGCCGGCGTCCGCGTCGAAGACAGACAGGTATTTGACGACACCCACCGCCTGATCCTCGAACTGGTTCACTCCGGCGCCGTCGACGGTCTGCGCGTGGACCACGTGGACGGTCTCGCCGATCCAAAGGCCTATATCGAGCTTCTGCGCCAGGAAGCTGGTCCCGATTGCTACATCACCGTTGAAAAGATCCTCGGCGAAGGTGAGCACATCCCGAGTGACTGGCCGATCTCAGGCACGACGGGTTACGAGTTCATCGCCTCGCTGTCCGACGCTCTTGTGGACGGCGCAAAGATCGACGGTCTGCGCAAAGCCTATGACGACGTTGTCGGCAAGCCGGTCGACATGGCGGCCGAACTGCGCGCTGCCAAGCTTCTGATGGCCGACAAGAACTTCGAGGGCGAGTTCACGACGCTGCTGAAACTTGCCGTCGCGATCGCCAACACGGATGGCATCAGCGTGGACGAGAAAACCACGAGGTCTGCACTGCGCGAACTGCTGGTCGCATTCCCGGTCTACCGGACCTACGGGACGGAAACAGGTCTGCCGCCGGAAGGCCACGAGATGCTGAAGAGCGTCGTCGACAAGGTCAAACAGGGACCGAATGCGCCGGATCAGGCAGGCCTCGATCTGATCACCCGCATCCTCGGCAACGACGTCTCCGAGAAGGCCTCTCATGATGCGGCGAATTTCCGCACCCGCTTCCAGCAGCTGACCGGCCCGCTGATGGCAAAGTCCGTCGAGGACACGCTGTTCTTCCGTCAGCATATGGCGCTTGCACTCAACGAAGTCGGCGCCGAACCGCTGCCGCGCGATTTCTCGATCGAGCGTTTCCACCACGACATGGAAACAAGGCTGCAGCGTCAGCCGGATGCGCTGTCTGGGACATCCACGCACGACACCAAGCGCGGCGAAGATGCCCGTGCCCGTCTCTACGTGCTGACCGAGGCGCCGGAACTCTGGTCGGAATGCATTGCCCGCTGGCGCAAGATGAACGAGACGAAGGTTGTCTCGCTGGATGATGGCCCGGCACCGGAGCCTGCGGTCGAATGGATGCTCTATCAGGCGCTCGCAGGCGTCTGGCCGACGATGCTGCAGCCGAAGGACGAGACCGGCCTCAAGGCACTCGAGGAGCGTTTCCTTGCCTATGTCGAGAAGTCGATCAAGGAAGCCAAGCTGCGCACCAACTGGGGCGACAGCAACGAGGCGTACGAGAAAGCTGTGCTCGACTACGCCCGTTACATGCTGTCGCCGAAAAACCAGGAATTCCTGGCGGACTTCTCCTCGGCGCTCCAGCCCTTCATCCGGGCCGGTCTGGTCAACAGCCTGACCCAGACGATCGTCAAGCTGACGGCACCGGGCGTGCCTGACATCTATCAGGGCAGTGAAGCCCTCGATTTCAGCCTTGTCGACCCCGACAACCGTCGCGAACCGGATTTCGCCATGCTGCAGGACCTCCCTGCGGAGAACGACAATCCGGACTCCTCGACAGAGGACGGATGGTTGAGCGGACGGCTGAAACAGCACCTGATCCAGCGTCTGCTGCACCAGCGTCGCGACGCGCCGGACCTGTTCCGCAAGGGCGACTACATGCCGCTCAAGGCGACCGGAAACCGGGCCGAAAACATCCTGGCCTTCGCCCGCACCGATGGCGATCAAGCCGTGATCGTGATCGTACCGCGGCTGGTCTTCGGCGCGCTCAACGGCGACGTCTATCCGTCACGGGGCGAGCGCTGGGCGGAGACGGAAGTGGAGCTGCCTGCACAGCTCGCCAACCGTCGCTACCGCGATCTCTCCACCGGCAAGGATATCGAGGCCAAGGACAGCATCGCCGTCAACCTCGCCTTTGCCGATCATCCGTTTGCACTGCTGACTGCCGAATAGGCGAGCCCTCATCTAATCACACTGCTCGCCGAAGTGACGGCGGGCAGTGACCTACCCAGGCGGGACGTCACAGATACGAAAAAGGCGCCGGTTCGATCAGAACCGGCGCCTTTTTGTTTCTCCACCTGAACTTGAAGTTCAGTGGAAAAGGGCAATCAAATCAAGCGAATCCAACGAGGTTCAGAACCGCGATTACGATGACGACTGCGCCTACCAACCATACGATGCTATTCATGATAGTGTCTCCTTTTGCTGTTGGGAGGTGAACGGTGAGGCGTAAAAAAGGTTCCTGAAAACGTGATCTCTGCGTCGACAGATGTGAGTCCGCCTCAGGCGCCGGGTGCTGCACTGCCATCGCCCCGGCGCAACCGCTTCAGCTGGTTGACGACGCGCAGGGAATTGTTGGCTCGGAGGGCCGATCCGTCGGAGCTTGTGGACAGGATGCGAAGCATGTCTTCTGCCTCATCCACCGAAATGGTGCCTCTTGCGGCAAGGCCGTCGATCATCAGCAGCATTGCGCCCTCAAGCGCCAGCGACCGCCGCTGTGCTTCCGTCTCAGTCTCTTGCATTTCCGGCATGACAGGCTCCTTGCTTGTCATGTCGAATGGTTGGCGCGGGAAATTGTTCCGGTACTCGCGCGACGAGCGGCAGTCGGAGACCACCCGGTCGCACCAGAATCAGACGTCGTTCGGGCTTCCTTGCAATCTGCCCTCCCGCGCCCGGTAGATATATTGGCTGGCGACAAGCCAGCCTTTCAGCGGTCGCAACGGCAGGATGCAGGTCAGAAGCAGGAAGGGGAGAGAGATGAGAAGATGCACCCAGAACGGCGGCGAAAAAACCGTCTCGATCCACACTGCGAGTGCCACCGAGGGCACGCAGGCAAAGCAGATCACGAAGAAGGCCGGACCGTCTGCGGGATCCGCAAAGGCGTAATCAAGCCCGCACGCTTCGCATCGCGGCCTGATCGTCAGAAAGCCCTTGAAGAGATGGCCCTGGCCGCAGCGCGGGCAGCGCCCTCGCACGCCCGTTGCGTAAGGCGAAAGCGGCGCCCAGTTCCCGTCGTCTGCCATGTTGCCTCCCAATCATGCCATGTCGATCTACCCGACACGGAATAGGTGCAACGGCTGCAACCCACAAGAGGCGCGCGTGAGGCGCGTCAATCTGCCTCGCCCGACGAAAGTTGATCGCGGGGCGCCCTCTAGTCGGAGAAAGACTCTGAAATCACGTGCCGATCGATGATGCGCAGGCTGCGGTCCGGCTCGATCACATAGGTCTCGCTCACCCGGTCGCCGAACTGGTCGATGAACTCATGCGGAAACGTGCTGCCGATGGGGGATTTGGTCAGCTTCGAACGCGGCTGGCCGCCATAGGTGATGCTCCCCTTGATCGGGGCAATGTCAGATCCGCCACCACTGGCGCCGGCGGTCGTGCAACTGCTGAGCGCCAGGGCAAGTCCCAGAAGGCCGGCAGAGAAGGCGACGATTTTCATGACATTATCCTCATTGGTTAGCACACGCTGCACCCACCTCTATCCAACTTAGGGTCCAGAGCGCTTTTGGCTAGATTGAACCATTCTGCCTGTGCGCTCATGCCGTCGGCAGCGGGCGAGCGGGAACCGCGGGCGCCATTTCTTCTCGACGCAACGGCGTCAGTGGGGCATTCTTGTAAACGGACAACCTCCTGAAAGCTCACAGATCGAGCTCGATTCCAATCAACGATCGAAGGGATGAAACAATGGCGCCACGGACGATACCCGCAGAACTCGATGCTGCCTTAACGGCGTTGCCTCTGAGGACCGGCATCTATGTGCCGGAAGATCTTCTGGAAGACTGGTTTGCGCCAGGGACGGGCATGAGCCCTGTCAGTGCCGAGGCGTTGTCGCAGGCCGAAACCTACGGCCGAAAACTCGAGTGCGAGTTCAAATATTATCCGGAAAGATTGGAAGGCGTGTTCTGGAAATGGGTGCCGGCTCTTTAAGGAGCCTGTTGTCCGCTGATCCGCGCTGCTGCGCAAATCGTGTAGGTTCGGAAATTATCCAATCCGAACCTACATCACTTACAGGCTCGCGTAACGATCGCGCAAAGCCTCGAATTTCACCAGCTGATCCGCCATCAGTTCACGGCCAGCGTCGCGCTTGACGAAAACCTTGAACATGGCGGCGCCCTTCTGGTTCATGAACCAGACCGAGCAGGAACGGCGACCATGGAACGCACGGTCGACGAAGGTGATAGAGGCGCAGTTGTCCTTGCGGATGTGGCCACCGATCGGGCTGTCGCCATGGATGTTGAACCAGCCGTGGCTTTCCGATCCGGCCGGAAGGATGCCGTCGATCTCGGCCACCACGTCCTCCGTGTGAACGAGAAACAGCACGACGCCCCAGGTGGTCAGCTCCGACCAGATTTCGTCGAAGCGTTCCTTGCCGGCAATGACGGCCGACCCCTCCGGCAGGACTGCCAGGATTTCTGCCGCCGTCACACCGGCGCCTGCTGCAATCGATTCAACGACGCCGTCGGGCTTTTCTGAGAGGGCTTTGAGCGCGCGTTCGCGGCGGTCGGGCGCGATCTCCGAGTGGGTGTCCATTGCGGACCTCAGGCTGCGTCGGCGGCGCGGACGCCGTTCTTGTCTTCACTGATGATGACTTCGAAACCTTCAAACTGCGGGCCGGAGAGGTATTCGACCTCGCCGCGGTTCTGGCCGGCATTGGCATGGGCTGCACGGAACTGTTCGGACTTTGTCCAGGCCTGGAAATGTTCGACGGTTTCCCAGAGCGTGTGGGAGGCATAGAGCGTGTGATCGTCGGCCTTCGGTCCCTTCAGCATGTGAAACTCGAGATAGCCTGGCACTTCGGCAAGCCGGCCCTGGCGGCTTTTCCACATGTCTTCAAACGCTTGCTCGAAGCCCGGCACGACGCGGAAACGGTTCATGGCGATGTACATGGAATCAATCCTCACATAAGTTTCACTTCGCACTCAAGTTATCTCTTGATGCCTGTCTTGAAAACCGGAAAAAACTTGTCTAGTCAACTCAAGTTATAGGGCGGCTGGGGCGGATCGCATCGCAACCGAGTTTGCCCTCTGGTATCACAAGGGCGGGTCTCATGGTTTTCTCTCTCCGGGCTTCCTCACCAAGCGTTACACGTCTGATCGCGCTTGCCATCGTCACCTCCGCGGTCGCATTCAGCAGCGCCACGGCATCGGAAACGGGCAATCCGGACGCCCGGCGCATCGTTTCGATCGGCGGCACGATCACCGAAATCCTCTACGATCTGGGCGCCGAGGACCGTATTGTAGCGCGAGATTCCACCAGTTCCTATCCTGCCGCCGCAAATTCCAAGCCTGACGTCGGCTATATCAGGGCACTCTCTGCCGAGGGTATTCTGGGCCAGAAACCGGATCTCATTCTGATGGAAGAGGGGTCCGGCCCGCCGCCGGTGCTGGAGATCCTCAAGGCCAGCGAGATCCCTGTCGTGGTCATCCCGACACCGCCGGATGCGGCAAAGATCGGCCAGAAGATCCGCGACGTCGGTGCGGCCGTCGGCCTTGCCGACAAGGCGGGGGTACTTGCCGCAAACACCGAGGACGGACTGAAAGCGCTCGCTGCCGATGTCGCGAAAATTCCCGGCGAAAAGAAGAAGGTACTGTTCGTTCTCTCCGTCGCCAACGGGCGGCTGATGGCGGGGGGGGGCGATACGGAAGCCGGCGCAATCATCGAAATGGCGGGTGGCGTCAATGCCGCGCCCTCGATCAAAGGCTACAAGCCGCTGTCCGACGAGGCGGTGATTGCCGCGGCTCCTGACGTGATCCTCTCCATGTCACGCGGCGACCATTCGACCACGCCGGATGAGATGTTCGCGCTGCCGTCGATGCAGACGACGCCGGCCGCTGCGTCGAAGGCGCTGATCTCGATGGACGGGTTGCTGCTCTTGGGCTTTGGTCCGCGCACGCCTGACGCCGGCCGGGCGCTTGCCGAAAAACTCTATCCGGATGCGATGCACTGATGATGAAGACGCTGGCCATGCCGTTTCGCAACACGGGCGAGGGCGATCGCACGTCGCAGGGCGTGCTGGTCATCGTCCTTCTCGTAGTGCTCCTGATCGCCGCCTGCCTTCTGTCGCTCGGCGTTGGCCCGACCGGCGTCGGCCTTCGCGATCTCTTCGCCTACCTGACCGGCAACGGCGACAGCCTCACCACCCAGGAACGGGTCATCCTCGAAGCCGTCCGCCTGCCGCGCACGGCGCTCGGCCTTCTGGTCGGCGCGGGGCTGGCTGTCTCAGGTGCGATGATGCAGGGCCTGTTTCGCAATCCGCTTGCCGATCCCGGCATTGTCGGCGTCACATCCGGTGCCGGGCTCGCGGCGGTGCTGGCGATCGTGCTCGGCGGCACGGTGCTTGCCCCGCTCTCGATGCTGCTCGGAAACCAGTTCCTGCCGCTGATGGCGTTTTTCGGCGGCTTGATCAACACCTGGATGCTCTACGTCATCGCCACCCGCGACGGGCGAACCTCGACCACGGCGCTGATCCTCTGCGGCATCGCGATCGGTGCCCTGTCGGGCGCCTTCATGGGTCTTCTGATCGTCATGGCCGATGACCGGCAGTTGCGCGACATCACGTTCTGGAGCCTCGGTTCGCTCGGCGGTGCCACCTACGGGCGGGTGCTGTCGATCCTTCCGTTTATCGTCTTCGTGATGGCGATCATCCCCTTCGTCGCGCGCGGTCTCGATGCGCTGGTGCTCGGCGATGCCGCGGCCTTCCACATGGGCGTGCCGGTGCAGCGGCTGAAGCGGATCGTCATCGTCGCGGTTGCCGCGGCCTGCGGCTCGACGGTTGCCGTCGCCGGATCGATCGGTTTCGTCGGCATCGTGGTGCCGCATCTGTTGCGGCTTGCGATGGGGCCGTCGCATCGGTTTCTGTTGCCGGGCTCGGCGCTTGGCGGCGGCGCGCTTCTTCTGATCGCCGATGCGGTGGCACGTACCGTTGCCGCCCCCGCGGAACTGCCGATCGGGGTGATCACCGCGCTCTTCGGCGCGCCGGTCTTTCTGTTTCTGCTGATCGGACGCAACGGCATCGGCATGCGGGACCTGCCATGAGGGGCATACGAGGAGGACGGGCATGATCAGGGCAGAAAACGTCACCGTCAGCCGCGCCGGTCGCAAGCTGATCGACAGCGTCAGCCTGACGCTGGAGCCCGGCCGTTTCAGCGTGGTGATCGGCCCGAACGGTGCCGGAAAATCGACGCTGATGAAGGTTCTGTCCGGTGAGATGGTGCCGGATAGCGGGCATGTTTCCTATTACGGTGCCGATGTAGCCGCCTGCAAGCCGGCCGATCTGGCCAGGCGCCGGGCCGTGCTGCCGCAGGCGACGCAGCTGGCCTTTCCCTTCTCGGCGCTTGAGATCGCCCGCATGGGTGCCGTCGCGCATGGTTCGCTCAATCCGGACGAAGAAGCGCGCAAGGCCTTGTCGCGCGTGGGCCTGCGCGGTTTCGAAAGCCGGCCCTATCCGTCGATGTCGGGCGGCGAGCAGCAGCGTGTCCAGTTTGCTCGGGCGCTGGCGCAGGTGCCGAAGCCGGTGGTCGACGGCATTCCTTGCGCGCTGTTCCTCGACGAGCCGACCGCCAGCCTCGATCTCGGCCACCAGATTTCGGTGCTCGAAACCGCCCGTGATTTTGCGGCCGCCGGCGGCATGGTTCTCGCCATCCTGCACGACCTCAACCTTGCTGCGGAATTTGCCGACCATCTGGTGGTTCTCAACCACGGCTGCGTGGTGGCGGAAGGTCCGTGCCATGACACCGTGAGCGACGAGATGATTGCTTCCGTCTATGGCATCGCCGGTGCCGTCGGTCGCGTGCCGGCAGCGCATGTGCCTTACGTTCTGCCGCAGTCGCGGCATCGCTAGCTCAGGCGTCCGGTCGCGTCAGCATGAAGATGGCCGGGCCGATCATCAGCGCGGCAACCAGAATGGCGAGCCAGGCTGCCGGGTGCGAGCCGAACCAAAAGCCTGTATAGCTGACGGCCATCAGCGAGATCGCCGTGACCTTTGCCCGGCGCGAAATCGCGCCGCGCTCGCGCCAGTTCCGGAGTGGTGGTCCGAGCGTCGCGTGGTTCATCAGCCAGGCTTCCAGCCTTGGCGAGGACCGTGCAAAGCAGGCGACGGCCAGCAGCAGGAACGGCGTCGTCGGCAGGATCGGCAGGAAGGCGCCGATCACGCCGAGACCCACGAACAGCCAGCCGAGACTGAGAAAGATGTAACGCATCAAAGGACCTACGGGAATCTGCTGACGAGGATAGACAAGTTCGCGGCGCCCGTCTTCATGTAAAGAATCAACTGCACGGGGATGCTGTCTGGTGTTCTGCCATGGGGAGCGGGACCCCTGATATGGCCTCTACCCTTCCCATTTGAAACCCTGTCGGTATAGTGCCGCCGATTTCGAAGAAGCAGGAGCGATGATGTCTAAGAAAAAGGTGCTTGTCGTTGGTGGGGCAGGGTATATCGGGTCCCATACGTGCCTCGTTCTGGCGGACCGGGGTTACGAGCCCGTCGTCTTCGACAATCTCTCCAACGGCCATGCGGAATTTGTCCGTTGGGGCGAGCTCGAACAGGGCGATATCCGCGACCGTGCACGGCTCGACGAAGTGCTCGCCAAGCACAAGCCGGACGCCATCCTGCATTTCGCTGCGCTGATCGAAGTCGGCGAATCCGTCAAGAACCCGGTCGGTTTCTACGACAACAATGTCATCGGTGCGCTGACGCTTCTGTCGGCCGCGATCGACGCTGGCGTGAAGGCCTTCGTGTTCTCCTCGACCTGCGCAACTTACGGTCTTCCAGACCGGGTGCCGATGGACGAGACTCACAAGCAGGCGCCGATCAACCCTTACGGCCGCACCAAATTCATCATCGAGCAGGCGCTGAAGGACTACGGCACCTACAAGGACCTGAAATCGGTCATGCTGCGCTATTTCAACGCGGCCGGTGCCGATTTCGAAGGCCGGATCGGCGAATGGCATACGCCAGAAACCCATGCGATCCCGCTTGCCATCGAGGCGGCGCTTGGCCGTCGCCAGGGCTTCAAGGTGTTCGGCGACGATTACGACACGCGTGACGGCACCTGCGTGCGCGACTATATCCACGTGCTCGATCTGGCCGACGCGCATGTACGCGCGGTCGATTACCTGCTCGCCGGCGGCGATACGGTCGAGCTCAATCTCGGCACCGGCACCGGCACCACTGTCAAGGAACTGCTGGACGCCATCTCCGATGTGTCGGGCAAGCCGTTCCCGGTCGAATATGTCGGCCGCCGCGAAGGCGATTCCACCTCGCTCGTCGCCAACAACGACAAGGCCAAGGCCGTGCTCGGCTGGGAGCCGCAATATTCCCTGGAAGACATTATCCGCTCCGCCTGGGACTGGCACTCCAAGTCCAACCACATCCTCCAATAGGGAGCGCCCCTCATGGCAAAGATGGTGCACTCGATGATCCGCGTGCTGGACGAAGCTCGCTCGGTCGAGTTCTACGACAAGGCGTTCGGCCTGAAGGTCGCCGATCGCCGGCCGTTCGCAGGGTTCACGCTGATCTACCTCTCCAATCTCGAAACCGGTTTCGAACTGGAACTGACGGTCAACGGCAATCGTTCTGAACCCTACAACCTTGGAGACGGTTACGGCCATCTGGCGGTGACGGTCGAGGATGTCGAGGCGGAACACAAGCGCTTCTCCGAACTGGGCCTGACGGTGGGCAAGCTTGCGGACATGCCGCATGAAGGCCGGCCGTTTGCAAAATTCTTCTTCGTCACCGATCCGGATGGCTACAGGACCGAAGTCATCCAGCGCGGCGGACGTTTCACCTAAAGGACACCTGTATGGCGGACGGCGATATCAAGCTTGAGGAAACCTGGAAATTCGCGCTCGAAACCGAGTTCGAAGATCCGTATATGGCCGATCTCAAGAGCTTCCTTGTGTCCGAGAAGAAGGCGGGAAAGCTCATCTTTCCAAAGGGTTCGGAGTATTTTCGCGCACTTGACCTGACGCCGCTCGATGAGGTGAAGGTGGTGATCCTCGGACAGGACCCGTATCACGGCGAAGGACAGGCACATGGCCTGTGCTTCTCCGTCCGGCCCGGTGTTCGTATCCCGCCGTCACTCGTCAACATCTACAAGGAAATGGAAGCAGATCTCGGCATCGCGCCGGCAAAGCACGGTTTCCTTGAGCACTGGGCCGAACAGGGCGTGCTGCTCTTAAACAGCGTGCTGACCGTGGAAGAGGGCAAGGCCGCGGCGCATCAGGGCAAGGGTTGGGAACGCTTCACGGACGCTGTCATCCGCACCGTCAACGAGGAATGCGACGGCGTCGTCTTCATTCTCTGGGGAGCCTATGCCCAGAAGAAGGCGGCTTTTGTCGATGAGGAACGGCATCTCGTCATCAAGTCCGCCCACCCGTCGCCGCTCTCGGCCCATAACGGGTTTCTGGGCTCGAAGCCGTTTTCCAAGGCGAATGAGTATCTGCAGTCCATCGGCAAGGATCCCGTCGACTGGGAGCTGCCGGAAACCGTCTGAGCGGTGAACGCTTCGGTCACCTCGTCAACGAAAAATGAACAATTCGTTCGGATGTGATCCTCTATCCAATTCGCATCCGATCACCAATTATCACCCCAGACAACGGCTCGCTCCCGAGCCGACAAATTGAAAAGGGGTTTGACATGATTAACCAGATCAAGGGCCTCCACCACGTCACGTCGATGGCGGCCAGCGCGTCCACCAACAACCGGTTCTTCACCGATACGCTCGGTCTGCGCCGGGTCAAGAAGACCGTCAACTTCGACGCACCTGACGTCTACCATCTCTATTACGGCGACGAAATCGGCACGCCCGGCTCGGTCATGACCTATTTCCCGTTCCCGCATATCGCCAGGGGTCGTCCGGGCTCAGGCGAGGTGGGTACGACCGTGTTCTCCGTGCCGCAGGGCTCGCTCGGCTACTGGACGGATCGTCTGACGAAAGCGGGTGCCGATGGTCTGAAGGCCGATGAAGCCTTCGGCGAAAAGCGCTTGCAGTTTGCAGGTCCCGACGGCGACGGGTTTGCGCTGGTCGAAGTCAAGGATGACGACCGTGCCCAGTGGACCGGCAACGGCGTCGGTGCCGACGAAGCGATCCGCGGCTTTCATTCAGCGTCGCTCAGACTGCGCGACGACGGTGCCAATGCCGAGCTCTTGAAGTTCATGGGCTACGAGCAGGTTGATGCGAGAGACGGTGTCACCCGCTTCGGCATGCCCGGCGGCAACGGCGCCGACTTTATCGACGTCGAGACGATGCCGAACATTTCGGGCGCCCGTCTCGGTGCCGGCTCCGTGCATCACCTGGCCTTTGCGGTCGAAAACCGTGAAAAGCAGCTCGAAGTCCGCAAGGCGCTGATGGATACGGGGTACCAGGTCACGCCGGTGATCGACCGCGATTACTTCTGGGCCATCTACTTCCGCACGCCCGGCGGCGTGCTGTTTGAGATCGCGACCAATGAACCCGGTTTCGACCGCGACGAGGATACCGCGCATCTGGGCGAGGCCCTGAAGCTGCCGACCCAGCACGAGCATATGCGCTCAGTGCTCGAAGGGCATCTGGAGCCGCTGGCTTAAGGAGAGATACGATGAGTTTCGACAGTTATGAGCACCGGGCGCGGCCCGGTGCACCCGGTGCGCCGATCCTGTTTACCTTCCACGGCACGGGCGGCGACGAGAACCAGTTCTTCGATTTTGCGAGCCGGCTCGTTCCGGGCGCGACGATCATCTCTCCGCGCGGCGACGTCGCCGAGCATGGCGCTGCGCGCTTTTTCCGACGCAAGGCGGAAGGGGTCTACGATCTCGACGATCTCGCCCGTGCGACCAAGCGGATGTCGGAATTCGTGGAGGCCAATCGCGACCGCTACGAATCCTCGACCGTGCTGGGCCTCGGATTTTCGAACGGCGCCAACATTCTTGCCAATGTGATGATCGAAAGGCCCGGCCTGTTCGAGGCGGGCGTGCTGATGCATCCGCTCATCCCGTTCACGCCGCCTAAGCGCACGACGGGCGAAAAGGCGCATGTGCTGATCACCGCCGGCGAGCGGGATCCGATCTGCCCGGTCCCGCAGACGCAGGCACTTGCGGATTATCTCCGCGCGGCCGGTGACGAGGTCACGCTGGAATGGCATGCCAGCGGCCACGAGATCCGCCCGAACGAGATCGAAGCGATCAAGACGTTCCTAGCGCCCTACGGCGCCCGAAGCGAATAAACAAGTCCGCCGAGCCCGCAAATCCGCGAGTTTGGCGGAACCGTCAGATATGCGGCTCGGAATAGGCCGTGCACTCGCCGACATCCTGCCATGTCGGCTTTCTGCCGGCGCGCTTTGCCTTGCGATCGGAATGCCCCAGATAGAGATCGAGGCGGCGGTCGTGCAGGCCGGGAACCAGGCTCAGCGGTGAGAAGGGCAGCGGCGAGAACGGATTGGTGCGGTGATAGGCATGCAGTTCGACCCGCATCGTGTGCTTGAAGCTGACCGCGCGCGAATGGAACGCATAGGTATCGGCAACGACAAGCGTATTGGCCGGCACAGTCACCTTCTTCGGCTCGAAATCACCAAGCGTGGTCAGCTCTTCCGGCGTGATGCGGAATGATCCGTCCGCGTGATGGGCGCGGTTGTCCGTGCTGGCGATCAGGCTTTGCCGATATTCCCATTCGATCCGCTTTTCCGTCAGCTTGTGGCTGCCCGGCACGAATACGAAGGGACCGTTGTCCGCCTCCACATCATCGAGAAACAGCCAGGCCTTGGAGGTCGAGTGAAACGTGTCCGCGTGCAGTGCGGTCTGCGGATCGGCCTTGGCCAGCGCCGGTTCGGCAATCACCGTCTGGATGAAGTGGATCGGATCGCCGCCGGCACCGCCGACATAGCGCAGGAGGCCGGCGATCGACTGGTTGTGGCTGAAGCGAGCCAGATCCGGCAGGCGATTCAGCGCTGTCGGGCCGATCGGAATCATCCGCGTCACCGCCTGTCCCTGCCGCATCTCGCGTGCCGGCAGAGGCTCGCTCTTGAGGAAATCCCGGATGCGCAGGAAGACGTCCTGCGGCAATGCGTTTTGCCGGATCACGAACCCGTCGCGATCAAACGCGCTGCGTTCCTCCGGTCTGACCTGTGACCCCAGGATGCGGCGACGGTAGTCTGCCATCCAAGCGGCTATCCGCACCCGCTCCCGATGCAGGCCAAGCTCGTTCAGGTGCGGATGGCCGATCAGCGGGTTTTTGCGAAACGACTTGTCGCTGCCAAGAATGCCAAGCGCCAGCCGCGGATAGCGCCACCATTGAATTGTCTGCTGCGCCATACCCAACCCCGTATCTTCGTCGCTGCGATCATACCATCAGGCATTGAGGCCGCAAGGGATCAGGTCGCCTGCTCTTTGCCCCGTCCCAGGCTCGTTTTCAGGGGAGGGTTGGCTTGCAGCGTCGGCCGTTGAGAGGTCTAGTGCGCCATTGCCATGCTTTGAAGAGAGTAGCATTCCTCGATGAAGACGACATTCAATCCGCCATCCGTCCGTCAGCCGTTCGGCGCCTACAATCACGGTCTGCTCGTGCCGCCAGGCGCCAGTCTGCTGGTCACCTCGGGCCAGCTCGGCATTGGCCTTGACGATGCGATCCCGGCCGATGTTACCGCCCAGGCAGAACTCTGCTTTAAGGCGATTGGGGCGATCCTTGACGAGGCCAAGATGACCTATGCCGACGTCATCCGCATTTCCGGCTTCGTGACGAGGCGCGAGGACTTCCAGGCCTACATGGCGGTGCGCGATCGTTTCACGCTCGACCCAAAGCCAGTCTCGACGCTGATCATCGTCGGCGGATTCACCCGCGCGGAATTTCTGGTCGAGGTCGAGGTGACGGCTGCAAAGGTATTTTAGGGCGGATCTCGCTTTGCCACGATACTATCAGGATCAAATGGTAATAATCTTGTCATTTGATGCCTTGTTTTCGAAATTTACTGTGCCGATTAAACAAAATTCGAAATAATCAACGACGGGCACGCTAGACTATATTGAAACGTTTCTCGCAAAGTGATGATGTCCTTTCAGGGTAAGGGGCTTTCCGGGGGACATTTCATGCGCCACTACATGGTTGGAGCTGCACTGTTTTCGTGCGCGCTTTTCTTTGCGTCGTCCGCACTGTCCGCCAGCCTGGTCGCCAGCGTCAGCCTGTCGTCCCAGACGATGACGGTGAGCGAAGACGGTGTTGATGTCTACCGCTGGCCGGTATCGACCGCTCGGAAAGGCTACAGCACGCCGCTCGGCAGCTGGAGCGCAAAATGGCTGTCGAGGAGCCACAGGTCGCGCAAGTACGACAACGCGCCAATGCCGTTCGCCGTGTTCTACAATGGCGGCTATGCCGTGCATGCGACGTTCGATACTAAGCGCCTGGGTCGACCAGCCTCCCATGGGTGTATCAGGCTGCATCCGGAAAATGCCGCAACCTTTTTCGCGCTGACGAGCCGGTATGGAACCGCTAACACCCGCATCGTCGTCGGCTATTAGGCCGTGTGCAGCTTAGCGTGCACGGGAACCAAGGTTCAGTATCCGCAACGGCGCAGTTGCGCCTCGTATCTGGCTGCCATGGCGGCGGATTTCTTTGCGGTCTGGCGAACCCCGCCGCCGAACTGGCCGCGCTCATAGCCGCCGTGGCCGGTATAGTAGGCGAGGTAGAGGTTGTAGGTATCGCTGAGGGGGATGTTGTTCCGGATATGGCTCTGGTGGTGATACCAGCCGACAAAGCGGATGGCATCGCCGAAGTCACTGCGGCTGGCGGCCCAGCGACCCGTCGATTTGCGGTAACCGTCCCAGGTTCCGTCCAGCGCCTGTGCGTAGCCATAGGCCGAAGAGATACGGCCCCAGGGAATGATGCCGAGCACATATTTGCGCGGCGGGCGGGCGCGGGCGCGGAAACTCAACTCGACGTAGATCGTCGCCATCAGGATCGGGACCGGCACGCCGTATTCGCGGCTTGCTGCGCGCGCCTGGCGGGCCCAGTTGTTGAAAAGCCCGTCTCTCTGCTCGAAAATCGCGCAGGCATCTCCGATCCGGCTCGGCGCGGAGGCGCAAGCCGTGAGGGACATCATCAGAAGGGCGATGTAAAACGCATTACGCATCGCGCGTTCTTTCAGGCTTGGACTTAAGGCTCTATCTCTGAGGTTTCAGACTGGAACAATGCCACTAAAACTTAACGAAAAGTTTAACGGCCCAGAAAGCAGCCGAAAGGCTCCACGCGCTCGCCTCGGCGCGATGGTTTGCGATCGTCGACATTGAAGGGGTTGCGGAGACGAGGACTAATCGTCGAGTTATCGTTCGCGGTCCTCGACCATCACTTTTTTGGAGAAGGCTGACTGGATCAGCGCTGCGGGCAAAAGCACGATAAACGCGACCACGGTGGCGACACCGTAGGCGAGGGCGGCCAGCGCCCATAGAATGCGGTTGATCATCGGCTTCATCCAGGTTGCCCGATCGGTTGCCTCGGCCCGCACACATAGCACGAAGATCTCTCCAATTCATGAGTATGTTTTCACATACACGAGCTGCGCAGAAAAGTTTTATAGCGCAGTCGCAGGGGCGTTCGCTGAAGCCCCGATATCGAAAGAAAAAGGCCGCTCAATGGAGCGGCCTTGATCATGTCTGCGATACGCCAGAGGGCGATCAGCAAGTTGGATTGGTTTCCATGGTCATCATGGCTCCACCGGCGGTACCAGTGTTGGTGCTGGCGCCCGGATTGGAGTTGTTGCCGGAAGCCACGCCCGGATCCTTCATCGTGCCTGCCTGGCAGTTGGTCGATGGCGTTGTGCCGGATGTGCTGTTGGTCGAGGACGAATCCACGCCCGGCAGCGACGTTGTCGGCGCGGTCTGTTCGACACCGGACATCGGCATCGACTTGCCGGTGCTTCCGGATCCGTCATTGCCGCCCGAACCGGAGCCGCTGGTCTGTGCAAAAGCCGAGGTTGCGAGACCGAGCGAAAGGGCTGCGACGGTGATTAGTTTAATGCTCATGGGAATGTTTCCTTCTTGTTGTCCTCACAGTTACCAAACCGCCCCAGGTGCAGTTGGTTCCAGCTATTGCGCGCCAATTCCTTTTGTGTGCCAGCGCGGGAAAAAAATGGATTTCAATAAAATTGCATCTATTCGTTTAAGCGCGCCGCAAACCTGGCTGCGTATGGTCGTCCCATAACGAAACGAGATGGCAACAGAGCCATCCGCCAAACAGGGTACGGGCCATGATCAAGAAGCTCATCATTTCCGCGATCGTACTGACCGCGCTGGTTGCAGGCAAGGAAGCCAATGCTGCAGGTCCGGGCTCGTTTGCCCGCTCGCTCTCAGGCGTTTCCGCTCTCCACATGCAGGTCGCCCAGAACCGTACCCATGGCGCTGAAGGCTCCAACACGATTTCCGAATTTACCATCGACCAGGCCGTTGAGCTGAAGCGCGTCAACGACGCGGTCGACGGCACGCTTGCAGTCGTCGACGGCTATCTCGACACGTTCGCCGACGACCTCGCGGTCGATCAGGATCTCTGCCTCGATTGCGCCGATCTCAAGCGCGACCATCTCGTTTCCATCGGCTGGGATAGCCGCAACCTGACGATCGGCTACGCTCTCAACGACGAGGGCCGGATCGAACGGGTCCTGGTTGTTGCAACGCCGCGCGGTAACATCGTGCTCTCGCATGGCGGCCTGACGGTCGAAAGGACTGCCCAGACGATGACCGAGACCACGAAGGCTAGCGATGCTCTGCCTGCGCCAGCTGCCACTGCCGACCATTACGATATCTAAAGCTCACTGACCCTGCTGGCCGGTGGCGTCGACGTGCCCTGACGCTGCCGGCCCTTTTTTTCCAAGTTGTCGCCCGTTCGCGTCTATCGCTGTGCGGGCTTTCCCCATTCTGCGATGGCAATGCCGCCAAGCGCCAGAACCAGCGCCACGATGTGGAATGCCTGCAGGTTTTCGCCAAGCACGATCACCGAAAGCAGGGTGCCAAAAACCGGCACCAGATTGATGAACAGGCCGGCCCGGTTGGCACCGATCTCCTCGACGCCGCGGATGTAGAGCACCTGCGCGATCAGCGATGCGAAGACGGCGGTGTAGACTGCGATGATCCAGCCGTTGGCGTCCGGCCAGATCATTCGGTCAGCCGAATATTCCCACGCGGCGGCGGGAATGCTGCCGAGCAGGGCGAACAGCGCCGGGATTGCCATCAGGCTGCGCCAGCTGATGGCCGGGCGAAAGCGCAGCGCCACCGTATAGACCGCATAGGCGACGATCGCGATCATCATGACCGCATCGCCGAAATTGACGCTCAGCGTGACGATGGTCGACAGGTCGCCATGGGCTGCCGTCAAAAGCCCGCCCATCAGGGTCAGCGCGAAGCCGACGATCTGCAGCCAGGATACTTTCATCCGGAACAGCACGAAATTGAACAGGAAGATCAGCACCGGAATAAGCGTCTGCTCGACGGTGACGTTGATCGCCGTGGTGTAATTGACCGCGGTGTAGAGCGCCGCATTAAAGACGACGTAGCCGACGAGGCCGAGAAAGGCGAGAAGCGGCAGGTTCGACCGGATCACGGGCCAATCGCGGCGAAGATCGGGTATGGAGATCGCGAAAATGATGACGGTCGCGAACGCCCATCGCCAGAAGGTCAGGAGCATCGGGCTGACATGACCGATGGCAAGCTTGCCCGCGACCGCATTGCCGCCCCAGCACAGCGTCGCGACGATCAGGAAGATATAGGCTCTGCGGTACACGATAATCTCCTCCGCGGGCCGTATCGACGGCCCGTCCTTGCCCTATCGTCTTTCGTCGGCGCCGACCTTGGCCGTAACGCTTGGCGTGGGCCATAGCGTGGGAATTTGCAAATTGTCACGCAAAAACCGTCCAGCATTCACAAACAGGTCGCTTTCCTCGGGCCAAGGCATTATAGATGCGCGCGTTTGCAGGGGCGGGTCCGGCGCGGTTTCGGACGAGCGCCCTTGTGGGAGAGAACTCTATCTGGCGCTCGCAACGCCGCTGTCTCAGAGCAGCGGTGCTGTCGCGGCGCCGTGGCGTGCTTGAAGGGCAGGCCCGAAACGCAGGAAAGCAAAGATGACGAATGTAGTCGTGGTTGGTTCGCAGTGGGGTGACGAGGGCAAGGGCAAGATCGTCGACTGGCTCTCTGAACGGGCGGATATCGTCGTTCGGTTCCAGGGCGGCCACAATGCCGGCCATACGCTCGTCATCGACGGTGTCAGCTACAAGCTGTCGCTGCTGCCCTCCGGTATCGTCCGCGGCAAGCTTTCGGTTATCGGCAACGGCGTCGTCGTCGATCCGCACGCGCTGGTCGCTGAAATCGCAAAGCTCGACGGGCAGGGCGTCAAGGTCACCCCGGACGTGCTGCGCATCGCCGACAACGCGACGCTGATCCTGTCGCTGCACCGCGAGCTTGACGGCCTGCGCGAAGATGCGGCATCCAACACCGGCACCAAGATCGGCACCACCCGCCGCGGCATCGGCCCGGCCTATGAAGACAAGGTCGGCCGTCGTGCGATCCGCGTCATGGATCTTGCCGACCTCGATACGCTGTCGGCCAAGGTCGATCGCATCCTCACCCATCACAACGCGCTGCGCCGCGGTCTGGGCGAGCAGGAAGTCAGCCATGAGACGATCATGCAGGAACTGACGTCCGTCGCCGAACAGGTTCTGCCGTTCCGCGAAACCGTCTGGGAACTGCTGGACAAGGAGCGCCGCAAGGGTTCGCGCATCCTGTTTGAAGGCGCGCAGGGCTCGCTGCTCGACATCGACCACGGCACCTATCCGTTCGTGACGTCGTCGAACACGGTTGCCGGCCAGGCTGCTGCCGGTTCCGGCATGGGCCCGGGCTCGCTGGGCTACATCCTCGGCATCACCAAGGCCTACACAACGCGCGTCGGTGAAGGCCCGTTCCCGACCGAACTCCATGACGAAATTGGTCAGTTCCTCGGTGAAAAGGGCCATGAGTTCGGCACCGTCACGGGTCGCAAGCGTCGCTGTGGCTGGTTCGACGCGGCGCTGGTTCGCCAGTCGGTCGCGACCAACGGCATCACCGGGATCGCGCTGACGAAACTCGACGTTCTCGACGGTCTGGAAGAACTGAAGATCTGCGTCGGCTACATGCTCGACGGCCAGCGGATCGACCATCTTCCCGCAAGCCAGGCGGCGCAGGCTCGGGTCGAGCCGATCTACGTGACGCTGGAAGGCTGGAAGGAATCCACCGTTGGTGCAAGGTCCTGGGCGGACCTGCCGGCACAGGCGATCAAATACGTTCGTCAGGTTGAGGAATTGATTGGCGCGCCAGTTGCGCTACTTTCCACAAGTCCGGAACGCGACGACACCATACTTGTGACGGACCCGTTTGAAGATTAATGTCAACTATTGATTATCCATTCAGCCGGCTTGAGCCCGGCGACAATGAGAAGTGCTGATGGCAGATTTTGTAGCGGTGATCCGCCGCGCTGTTGATGGTCTGGCGACAAACTCGCCTGAAGCCCGCGCGAAAGTATATGAAAAAGCGCGTGGTGCCGTTCAACGGCAGCTCGAGAACATGAAGCCGCGGCCGCCGGAAGAAATGCTTCGGCGGCAGATGGACAAGCTCGAAACGGCGATCGTCGAAGTCGAGAGCGAGCACGCGGAGGCGCTGGCGCCGTTCGAGAACGAGGCTGGTTTTGCCGACGACGAATTTGCCGCTGGCCAGCCTGCGCCCGCTGAAGAGACGGTGTTGCCGGCTCCAGCGGAGCCCGAGCAGGAACCGGCACCCGCTCCGGGCGAAGAGCCCGAACAGGCAGCACCGCTCGCCGCTACCGAGCCGGCTGGCTATTCGTATGACGAGCCTCCGCTCTATGAGGAACGGCACGAGCCTTTTGCTCCTGTTGCAGCCGAAGAACGCGAACCTGACGTTGCCCATTACGAACCGGCTGTAGAGCCGGAGACGTATGAGGCACGCACGGCCTACGAAGAGCGTCCGCTTTACGAAGAGCCTGTGCCGTCCGAGGAGCAGGACACTGTTCATCAAGGTGGATGGCCGGTCGGTGATGTCGCTGCCGTCGGTGAACGCGATGAGCAGGTCCACAACGAACCTGTGGCCGATGACGGCCGGGCACATTCCGTCGAAGCGCCGATCGAGCAGTATCCCGGGACTGTCGACGAGCCTGTCGCAAACGAGCGGGATGATGATCTTCCCTACTCGGCTGCCCGTCAGGACGATGACGTCGCCCACGTCCAGTGGCCACCGCAGACCAGTGCGGAGCCAGCGCGCACGGAACATGCGCCGCTCTTCGAAGAGCCCACCTGGCATGAGCCGGCGCATTCCGAAAACACCGCCGCAGCCGCCTGGGACGACGTTCCGGAACTGGTGCCGGCCGGTCCCGTCGAGCCGGTCCATCAGCACCAGCCGCAGGCCGATCTTCACAGTGGTGATCGCGTCGACGCGCATTTCGACCAGGAAACCCATGTCTCTGCCGATGCAGTTCGCATGCCATCGGTCGCTGAGCTCCCAAGTTTCGGCCAGACCGGGACGGAGACCGGGCGCAAAGACGACAGCGACGATTTCTTCGCAGGCTACCAGCTTGACGCAAAAGCGGACGAGCAGGCACAAAAGCCTGCCGGCAAGGATCACGAGAAGGATCCCTGGAGCGATCTGGATGACCTCATCGGGTACAGCAAGGGCGCGGCAATTGCCGGCGCCGGCGCTGCCGCCTCGAGCCCGAGACAGGCCCAGTCGGATGACAATCTCGAAGACCTGATGCCGACCCCGGCTAAGCCATACCGGGTGACGACGACGCGCAAGCGCAATTACGGTGGCCTCGCACTCGGACTGGTCGGCCTTCTGCTGCTGGGTGGCGCTGGTTATGCCGCCTGGATGAACCGCGACGCGCTGAGCGAGATGGTCGAAGGCTTCATGCCATCTTCCTCGACGGACACGGCGGTCTCGACCGCTGAAACGCCCACGACCTCGCAACCGGCCTCCGGGAACGCAACTACGGCTCCGGCAACAGCGCCGGCCAACCCGACGCCTTCGACGCAGCAGGCAAATGGCCAGCCCGCCGGTCAGACGAGCCCGCCGCCAGCCGCGGACGGTTCGACCGCCAGCCCGAAATTCACCCAGCGTCTGATGCCGGATGGCACAGAGGTGGATGAAGGTCCGGGTTCGGCCGGAAGCCTTGCCCAGAACGCCGAAGGGCAGTCGGTGGCGCAGCTCAACGCCCCGCCGACCACGCCGCCTGCGGCGCCTGGTGCTGCCGCGACGGCTGCAACCGCGCCCGGCGCACCTGCAGCGACTGCCCCCGACGCCAATCCGGCAGCGACCCCTGCGGTCTCCGGCGAAAAGATGTTCCTCTATGAAGAGCGTCTTGGCCAGACCGCGCCGACCGCGATCGACGGAAGCGTTTCCTGGTCTCTGCAGCGCGAACCGGGTTCCAACGGCGGTCCGCCTCAGGCTGAAGTCCAGGCCCGCATCACCATACCCGGTCGTGGTCTGACCGCGCTTGTGACGTTCAAGCGCAACTCGGATCCGTCGCTGCCCGCGAGCCATCTGATCGAGATCGTCTTTGCCGTCCCGCCGGACTTCGAGGGCGGTGCCATCGACAGCGTCCAGCGCATTGCGATGAAGACATCCGAGCAGGATCGCGGCAACGCCCTGATCGCGGTTCCGGCCAAGATCACCGACGACTTCCACATGATCGCGCTCAACGACTTCCCGGATGCTCGCAACACCAATATGGAGCTGCTGCGCACCCGCAACTGGATCGACATCCCGGTCGCCTATCGCAACGGACGCCGCGCGCTGTTCACGCTCCAGAAGGGGCCTGAGGGCGAGAAGGCGTTCAACGAGGCCATCCGCGAATGGGGCCAGGCCGGCGGCCAGACGGGCCAGTAATCGACCGGTCGCAGGACATAGGTCATACGAGAAGGGTCGCGAAAGCGGCCCTTTTCCATTTCCAGCCTCCCGTTGCGAACTCCCATGGCTCCGGTCAAAGAAAAAGGCCGCAAAATGCGGCCTTCGGTCTGCGAGTGCTGGTGTCTCTCGTTACGCGTCGACGACGCGCAGGGCCTGAGCCTGGGCGAGCGCTTCCTTGCGCACCGCATCCTGCACCTTTTCGAAGGCGCGAACCTCGATCTGGCGAACGCGTTCGCGGCTGATGTCGAACTCGGTCGAGAGTTCTTCGAGCGTCACCGGGTCTTCCGACAGACGGCGGGCTTCGAAGATGCGGCGTTCGCGTTCGTTCAGCACGGCGAGTGCCTTGCCGAGCATGCGGCGGCGCGTGTCGAGTTCGTCCTGCTGGATCAGGACCGCTTCCTGGCTCTCGTGATCGTCGACCAGCCAATCCTGCCACTGGCCGGCTTCGCCTTCAGCCGCCCGGATCGGGGCGTTGAGCGAAGCGTCGCCGGAGAGGCGGCGGTTCATCGAGATCACTTCTTCCTCGGATACGTTCAGCTTGGTGGCGATCTCGGTCACCTGGTGCGGCTTCAGATCGCCTTCCTCGATCGCCTGGATCTTGCCCTTGAGGCGGCGCAGGTTGAAGAACAGCCGCTTCTGGTTGGCGGTCGTGCCCATCTTGACCAACGACCAGGAGCGCAGGATGTATTCCTGGATCGAGGCCTTGATCCACCACATGGCATAGGTCGCCAGACGGAAGCCGCGTTCCGGGTCGAATTTCTTGACGGCCTGCATCAGGCCGACATTGCCTTCCGACACGACTTCGCCGATCGGCAGGCCGTAGCCGCGATAGCCCATGGCGATCTTTGCAACGAGACGCAGGTGGCTCGTCACCATCTTGTGGGCGGCCGCGCGGTCGCCATGCTCAGCGTAACGCTTCGCGAGCATGTATTCCTGCTGTGGCTCCAGCATCGGGAATTTGCGGATTTCGTCGAGATAGCGATTGAGACCGGCTTCGCCGGCGGTAATGGAAGGCAGATTGTTACGGGCCATGAAGCACCCCTTTCCGATCGTTGTCGGTTCCCGGCAGATTTCACCTGCCCTTACGGCGAACCGATTATGGCGCGGATCGTTCCCGACCCCGCACCAATGCAAGTGTCAGATAAGTGTGGCGGAACAGCGATTCAAGCGTTCACACCAACGTTATGACATTACAATTGCGTAATGATCGGCCGGACTTCCGGCGACGGTCAGGCCGTCATTGCCGCAGGGCTTCGATCAACTCTTCCAGGTCGTCGGGGATCGGAGCCTCGAATTCCATCACCTCGCCGGTGCGGGGATGTTCGAACACAAGCAGATAGGCGTGCAGCGCCTGGCGCGGGAAGGCGCTGACGACGGTGCGGGCGGGCTCGGGGATCTTGTTGACCTTGGTCTTGAAGCCACCGGCATAATCGAGGTCGCCGATGAGGGGATGGCCGATATGAGCCATGTGGACGCGGATCTGGTGCGTGCGGCCGGTTTCCAGACGGCATTCGATCAGGGCCGCCAGCGAGGTTGCCTCGGGCGTCTCGTGAAAACGCTCGATCACCTCGTAATGGGTAACCGCCTCGCGCGCGTCCACGGCATTCTCGCGGGTGACGGCGCGCTTGGTGCGGTCGCCACCGGCGCGGCCGAGCGGTGCGTCGATCGTGCCCTTCAAACCTTTCGGGCGGCCCCAGACGACCGCCATATAGGCGCGTTCCAGCGGACCGGAACGACCATGGTCGGCGAACTGGTCGGCGAGGTGGCGATGCGCCAGATCATTCTTGGCAGCGACCATGACGCCCGACGTATCCTTGTCGAGCCTGTGGACGATGCCCGGCCGCTTGACGCCGCCGATGCCGGAAAGAGTGTCGCCGCAATGGTGGATCAGCGCGTTGACGAGGGTCCCGGTCCAGTTGCCGGCGCCCGGATGCACGACGAGACCCGGCGGCTTGGCGATGACGATCAGGTCCTCGTCCTCATAGAGAACATCAAGTGGAATATCCTCGCCCTTGGGTTCGGGATCTTCCGGTTCCGGCAATGTGATCTCGATTTGATCGCCGGGGGACACTTTCTTCTTCGGCTCGGTGCAGGCCTTGCCGTTCAGCAGTACGACACCCTGTTCGATCAGCGCCTTGATGCGGTTTCTGGAGAATTCGCCGTCCAGAACCTGTGTCAGCCACGCATCCAGCCGTCCTTCTGCTGCCTCATCGGCAGTCAGGACTTTCCTCGGGGCTTCGGCTTGTTTAAAGGGGTCGTTCATTCCGGTTTCCGTCAATTCGCAATCTTGCACGCATAAGGACAATTCATGCCCCAACCAGAAGTCGAGGAAAAGGAAGAGCCGCTTGATCCGGCGATGGAGAGAATCCGCCGGAAGATGGTGCTTCTGCAGCTCGTTTCGGGCGGGATCCTGTTTGTCTGCTTTATGGCGGTCCTCGCCGCGATTGTCTACAAGATCTCCCAGCGGCCCGCAGACGGCCCGGCAACGGTCGCCACGTCGGGAAGTTTCACCGTCCCGTCCGACCAGCCGCTGAAGGCCACCGCCGCACTGCCGACCGGTTTCCAAATCGACAATGTGTCGATGTCCGGCAGCCAGCTCGTCTTCCTGGGCCAGCTCAACGGCGCCCGCAAGGTGTTCGTGTTCGACATCGTGCTCGGGCGGATCGTCGCCGACGTGACGATCGCCACCGGTCCGTGATGGAGACAATCCGCATCGAGGATGCGGACGACCCGCGGATCGCCGAATTTCAGGCGGTCCGCGATCGCGACCTGACGGGGAGGGGCGGGCGGTTTATCGCCGAGGGTACGGTCGTGCTGCGCATGCTGGCGCAGGCCCACAGGGCCAAGTCCTCCTTCGTCGCGGAGAAGCTTCTGCTTCTGGAAAATCGGGTGTCCGGGCTGGAAGACATCCTTGGGCGTTTCCCTGACGATGTCCCGGTCTATGTCGCATCCTCTGCCGTTCTCGACCGGATTGTCGGCTTCCACCTCCACCGCGGCGTGCTGGCGATCGGTCGCAGGGCTGAGGAGCCGTCGATTGCGGACCTCCTGCAGAACCTGCCGGAAAAGGCATTGGTCGTTGCGGCCTTCGGCATTTCCAACCACGACAATATCGGCTCGATCTTCCGCAATGCGGCCGCTTTCGGCGCCGATGCGGTGCTGCTGGATGCCGCCTGCTGCGATCCGCTCTATCGAAAGTCGCTGCGGGTTTCTGTCGGCTCCGTGCTCTCGGTGCCCTATGCCCGCACCGGGACGATGACGGAGCTTCTGGACGCGCTGATGTCGCGCGACTTCGCGATCTGGGGCTTGTCGCCTGCCGGACATGCCGAAATCCGCGACGTACCGGCGCATCCGCTGATGGCGCTGATCACCGGAACCGAGGGCGACGGACTGCCGGCGCATATCCTCTCCGCAGTCAAGACCGCGCGCATTGCCCAGATGCCGGGACTGGACAGTCTCAACGCCGCAACCGCGACCGGTATCGCGCTCTACGAGATCGCCATGCGGCAGGGCCGGCTCTAGGGATTTTAGGTGTCGTTCAGGATGACGACTGCTCGTTCAGTTTCGCCATGGCCTTCTTGGCCTTGGCAGCGAGGCTTTCGCGCTCGCTGTTGCCGGATTTGCCCGACAAAATCGTATTGATCGGCGAGGCCTTGCCTTCGCGCGCGGCCGTCAGCGCCACAAGGCTTGCGGCGATGGTTGCAAGCTCCTGCCGAAGCGCTGCATCGTTAGCGCCATCGCGACTCTTTAAAAGCCGTTCCGACACGGCGGTCGCCCGGTTGCGGGCATCGTCTGCGAGATCGATCATGGCCGGTGTCATCATCGCAGCTGTCATCATGGTGGGCTCTGGGTCCATGCCCGTCGGGCGGGCGACGGCTAACACACCCTCCTCGAGGAGATGCGCCGCCTGGATGTCTTCGGGACCGGGCGTGTTGATCTTGCCTGAATTCGACTTCGCTTTTGATCCGGCTGGCGACCCGGTCTTGCGGAGGGCGCGGCTCGCGTCGCGGGCTTCCGCATTGGCCGTTTTCAGTTTTTCGCGTAGTCTTTCGATTTCCTGCTGACGGCGGTCCAGCGCCTCTGCCCTGTCGGCACCCTCGGCGATCTCCCGGTCCAGCCTTTCCTGCAGCGCTATCCGGCGTTGCTCTTCCAGCTTGACCTTGCCCTCGGCTTCCTTGGCGCGGGTGGTCATGTCGCGGATTTCCGTTCGCAGCGTCTCGCGTTCGTCGCGAAGATTGCCGATCCGGGCCTTGAGCCCTTCCATCTCTGCCGCATGAGACGAGAGGTCGATGCGGAAATTGTCCGTATCGGCAATCAGCCGGGCAACGTGCTGCTGGCGTTCGCCGATCTCGACATCGCGCATCCGCAGGTCGTCGTGGGACTGTTCCAGCGCCACCTTCAGCTCCTGGATATAGCTGTCTTCCTGGCGAAGACGCGAGCGGGTGGCGGCAGCCTCGACATCCAGCGTGTCGGCCTGCATCTTCAGGTCCTGCCGGTCGTCTTCAAGCGTGCGGATGGTCGCGTTCAGGGCCTCGATATCGAGCATCAGGCGGGTGTTTTTCTCGCGCGCCTGGATCAGTTCCTGAGAGGTCCGGGCGTTTTCCGCCGCATAGACGGCACGTGCCATATCACGCTGGGCACGCACTTCCTCAGGGCTGATCGGCAGTGTCGCCCGGATGCGGTTTTCTGTGTAGCGCACGATCCGCCTGTGGATCGCCGGCGAAATCAGGATGGCAAGCAGCGCCGCGCTGAGGAAACCCAGGCCAAACAGGAGTGCGTATTGGATCACGGAAAGCCGTTCTTTGTGTCTGGAGCGGACAGGCTCTTTTTAAGCACGGGCGCCTGCACCCGGCAAGTGGGCTCGCCCGGTGGAGGTGTCAGCCTGCCGCTCAGAAGGGGTTCCAGGTGGCTTCGCGGGTCATCTTCAGATAGCCGACATTGATGCCGAGACGGGCGCCAAGGCCGGTGCGGATCGGCACCAGGATCACGTTGTTGTTGCGCAGGACAGTCATCCCGACGCCGGCGACTACGAAGGCCGAGCCGGAAACGCCGCCGAAGCGGGCATAGAGCGAATCGACCGTCGGCAGGTCATAGACCAGCATCATAGCGCGGGTGCCCTGGCCGCCGTAATCGATGCCGAGCGATGGGCCCTGCCAGTAGGTCGGATGCTGTCCGGCGTTTTTCGTGTATAGCTGGCCTTCGCCATAGGTCAGGCCGGCGATGAAGGCGCCGGAGCCTTCCTGGCCGAGAATGTAACCGTTGGGCAGGCCGTATTTCGAGAAAGCGTTTTCCACCACCTTGGCGAGACCGCCGCTGGTGGAGCCGAAAAAGCCGTGGCCGGCATCGACAATTTCCTGCATCGAATACTGCGAAGCATTCTGCTGGGCGGATGCCCTTTCGATTGTGACACAGAAAGCGGTTGCCATGACCACGAAAGCGGTGGCAAAGCGAGCGAAGGCGGAAAGGTTCTGGCGGCGCATATTGAAGTCCGTTTGTTAAATCTTCCGTTATCAAGCGTCATGCTTAAGCCGCCTCTATCTTGGCGGCATGACGTTAACAATCGGTTTACCACAAATGGTGTCATTATGGCGGCACCTATACACATTGACCGTCGACAATCCCCGCGCAATGTTGCTGTGGCACATGCGCGAGGGAATATTTTCATCCAGCCGGAGACACGCATGCCTAAAAATCCCAATCTAACCCTCGGCGGTCCGGATCTGGCAGCTCTCCTCTGCAGCCGGGTCTGCCACGATATCATCTCGCCGGTCGGAGCCATCAACAATGGCCTGGAGCTTCTCGATGAGGGAGCCGCCGACGCGGATGCGCTCGACCTGATCCGTACGTCGGCCATGAACGCCTCGGTGCGTCTGAAATTCGCGCGGCTTGCTTTCGGCGCCTCCGGCTCTGTTGGTGCCTCGATCGATACGGGCGAGGCCGAAAAGGCTGCCAAGGAGTTCGCGGTCGCCGAAAAGAAGACGGAAGTCTCCTGGAACGGCCCGCGCGCCATCATCCCGAAGAACCGGGTCAAGCTGCTCCTCAACCTCTTCACTGTCGCTTACGGCGGCATTCCGCGCGGCGGCTCTCTCGATGTGACACTCGAAAACCCGGAATTCGACGCGAAGTTCATTATCACCATCAAAGGCCGGATGATGCGCGTGCCGGCGAAATTCGTCGAAGTGCTGTCGGGTGCCATGGAAGAGGCGGTCGATGCCCACACGATCCAGCCGTATTACACGGTTCTGCTGGCCGACGAATGCGGCATGGATTTGAAATACGTGGTGTCTGAAGACAAGATCACCTTCATCGCGGAAACCGTCCCTGCCGAAGTGCCGGCCGTTTCCGAAGAGGTCTGAGACCCGATCAAGCGCTCTGACATGTGAAAAGCGCGGGTTGCCCTGAGGCGGCCCGCGCTTTTCGCGCTGCGCCTGACGCGTAACTCTTTCTTAGCTTCATTCGGGTCATGGTGGATGTTGCCTAGGGACGGGCACAGCATCAGGGGAAACACGATGCAGCGAATGATGATTGCAGACAGTTCGGACATCGTGCGCAAAGTGGGCAAGCGCATTCTCTCGGAGATCGGCTTCCTGGTTTCCGAAGCGGGCACTGCGCAGGAAGCACTGACCGGCTGCCGTGCAACCTTGCCGAACTTCCTGATCGTCGATGCAGGCCTCGACGACGCGCTCGGTCTGATCGCCTCTGTCCGGGCAATGGATCGCGGCAAGGACGTCAAGATCTTCTACTGCGTCATCGAGACGGACCTGAAGAAGATGATGGCCGGCAAACGCGCCGGCGCCAGCGATTTTCTCCTCAAACCCTTCGATCGCAAGATCCTGACAGCAGTGTTCGGCGGCTTTGCTGTTGCGGCTTGATAGTTTCAGCGTTTGCGGCGTGCGCTGAGTGAAGCCGCGTCTCGGAGGTGTCCTGTGAGCGATGACGAACTTCTCGTTCTCTACCCCGTACCCAGTCTCATCGCGACGCTACTTCAAAGCGAGAGAGCGAAGGGGAGCCCTCTGACGGAAGACGAGGTCCTCGAAATTACCGACACGTGTGAGGTCATCGCAGTTTCCCGTGATGTTGCTCAGAAAATGGACGAGCAGCGCGGCTATCTCGACATCGATCCTGAGAACTGCTGGGTTGAGTGGCAACAAGCTCGAACCGTGTTTATGGAAACTTGATCCGGACACCGCGCTAAGGCGTCGATCCTCAGCGCTTCCACCTCGGCAATCCTCAAACGCAAAAACACCCGCTTGCGCGGGTGCTCTTCAATCCGGGATAGGGAAAGTTTTCAGGCTCAGGCGGTTTCTGCGAGCTCGACATTGTCAGGTTCGCGCAGCACGTAGCCGCGGCCCCAGACTGTTTCGATGTAGTTCGCGCCACCGGCCGCATTTGCGAGCTTCTTGCGCAGCTTGCAGATGAAGACGTCGATGATCTTTAGTTCCGGCTCGTCCATACCGCCATAAAGGTGGTTGAGGAACATTTCCTTGGTGAGCGTGGTCCCCTTGCGGAGCGAAAGAAGCTCCAGCATCTGGTATTCCTTGCCCGTCAGGTGCACACGCTGGCCGCCGACTTCGACGGTCTTGGCGTCGAGGTTCACGATCAGTTCGCCGGTGATGATGATCGACTGGGCATGGCCCTTCGAACGGCGAACGATGGCGTGGATACGTGCAACCAGTTCGTCCTTGTGGAACGGCTTGGTCATGTAGTCGTCTGCGCCGAAACCAAGGCCTCGTACCTTGTCTTCGATGCCCGCCATGCCCGACAGAATCAGGATTGGCGTCTTGACCTTTGACAATCTCAGAGTGCGAAGCACTTCATAACCCGACATGTCGGGGAGATTGAGGTCAAGAAGAATGATATCGTAGTCATACAACTTACCAAGGTCGACGCCTTCTTCGCCAAGGTCGGTCGTATAGCAGTTGAAGCTTTCCGATTTCAGCATCAGCTCGATCGACTGGGCCGTCGCGCTGTCATCTTCGATGAGTAGAACCCGCATAATTTTCCCCTTTACCGCCGCGTAAGGTTACCGATGCCCCCTTACTCGATACGGATCCAGACTGAGCCTGATTTGGAAGCTGCCAGAAACTGGTTAACAAATTATGAGCGGTCCTGGCAAGGTGCATCATTTTGTTAAGCAAAATTAGTAGCAGCCTGTTTTACTTTAAGGATTGGCCATCGCCAGCTTGATTCAGCGGAGGAGGAAACCCCGCTAAGTGATTCAAACGACTCCGACATTGTCGTGACCGAAAACCGGCCTTGGCATTTACCGACCCTTAAATGATCAGGCTTATTGTTAATGATGCCTGTAAATGAAAGGTTAACGCGGCGCCGAATTTGTTAACGCCTCGGAAATTTTTTGAGCCTCGCACTGTATTGAACAGGGGTTTACCGGCCTGGGTCTCGCTATCCACGGAGTATTGCGTATGAAATCGCGTGACAATCTTGTTCGCCTGAAGAACTTTCAGGTTAACGAAAAGCGTCGTCAACTGCAGCAGTTGCAGACGATGATGGCCGAATTCGAAAGAATGGCGAAGGAACTGGAGCACCAGATCACCGTCGAGGAGAAGAAATCGGGAATTTCCGACCCGAATCACTTCGCCTATCCAACTTTTGCCAAGGCTGCCCGCCAGCGGGCCGACAATCTGCAAGTCTCGATCCGGGAACTTCGGATCCAGCAGGATGCCGCCGAGCTTGCGCTGGAAGAGGCGGAAGCCGAATTTGCAAAGGCGTCGGCGCTCGAAGAGCGCGACACCGGTATGCGCGCCCGCGCCTGATGCCTTACGGCTGGTTGCCAGCCGAGCGCATCACACGATAGCGAGAGGACTTTGACGAGGGGACCGCGGACCGGTGCCCCCGTTTTTGCTTTTTCGACTTTTTCCACGGAGCGGCAGGGCAGACGTGTGGCCCAAGCTTTGCTATGGGTGCCCGATGAGAAGGCTCATCTGGTTTTCGCTTTATGCCGTCGCTTGTGTTTTTCTGGCCCTGGGTCTGACCCTGCCGATCATTCGCTTCGACCGGCTGTATTTCTTTCGCGAGACGCCGTCGCTGGTCGAACTCGTTTCTGCTCTATGGGGGCAGGGCGATGTCGCGCTTGCGCTCATCGTCGGACTGTTCTCGATTGTCTTCCCGGTTGCAAAGCATATGGCGCTCGGCGCACAAGCCTTTCGCGGCAATCGTCAGCCGGGATTTTTTGCGCGCGTGATGCCGCATCTTGCGAAATGGTCGATGATGGATGTGATGCTGGTGGCACTCGTGGTGTTTGCGGCCAAGACGTCCGGCCTCGCGCAGGCAGTAACGCAACCCGGCCTGTGGTTCTATGCGGCCTCGGCGATCATCGCCGGCATATTGCCGCAACTGGCGAGGCGAGAACCGTCCTTGTCCCGGTAAGATTCAAACCAGGGCAAATAAAAAGTGCCGCTGCGGTGAGGCAACGGCACTTCGATTTTACCGATGAACAGTGGTCTGCTGACTTCGCCTAATGGCGGTACTGCTGAATGCGGGTGGTCCGAAGACCGGCCAGGCCGTGGTCGTTGATAGACGCTTGCCAGGACAGGAATTCTTCTACGGTGAGCGTATAACGCTCGCAGGCTTCTTCCAAGCTCAACAGGCCGCCGCGAACCGCGGCGACAACCTCTGCCTTACGACGGATAACCCAGCGGCGCGTATTGGCCGGCGGAAGATCCGCAATCGTAAGCGGGCTGCCATCGGGACCGATGACATATTTAACTCGGGGACGTATCATTTCGGTCATTGGACTCTCTACACAACGCAAGACCACAAACGAGAGCCTACCGGGGCAGTTTTAACATTTGACTAAACGAGAGGCGCCATTTGTGGCCAAACCCGCATTGGTCGCAATTCACTTGATTCGAGCCGACAAAAACCTTTTAAAACAAGGCATTGTTAGAGTTGTCTTAAGTGATGAATTTCTTGGTTTATTTCATGGTTGCTCCGGAAGAGGACACATTGTGGCCACCGCGCGGGTAAAATGGCCGATCTTTGCAACTGAAATTGCGATAATCGGCCACGTCGATTTTAGTCAGAGCAGGGTCAGCGAGAGCTCCGTCTTGCCGGCACCCAGTGTCACCTGTGCGGTGCCGGAGTGCTGAAGCGTCAGGCTATCGCCTGCGCTCAGCGAAAACACGCCGCTCGCACTCTGCGACTGCGCACCACCCGTTATGCCGGTGAGGGTCATCAGTGTTTCCGTACCGTTGCGCAGCAGCACTGCTCCGTGTCCCGACGATGTGGTGACGACGAGATTGAGGGTAACGAGGTAGATGCCGGCTGCTGGAACCGTCATCGCGTTGCCGCCGCCGGCTGCCGAAGCGCCAAGTCCGAAACTGCCCTGGTTGAGGGCGTAGGTGGTAAAGCCGCTCTGCTGGCCTGATGTCGGCGTGAATGTGGTGCCGGTGCGATAGGCGCGCGCTGCCGGCTGGTTGGGTCGGCTGACACGACCTGTCGGGCTGATGGCGAGACCCGTGCGCCAGGTGGTGCCGTCGCTGATCTTGATGGAGAATTCGGTGTTTCCGGCAAGCCCCATTTCTGCGAACCCGGTCCAGTTGGACTGGAACAGCAGCGATGCGGTGTCGGTTGCGGCCGCCTTGTTGACCTTGATCTGGTGACCGTTGCCGGCATGGTTGAAGAGGCTTGCAGGAGACGACAGCGACAATCGGTTGGTGGCATCGGCGACAGCGTTTATGCCGAGCAGGCTCAGGGTGCCCTGATCCGGCAGCGGAACATCCCGCCATGCAGCGCCATCAAACACACGCAGGCGAGAAGTTTCCGCAAACCATGCCCGCCATCCCGTCTTCACGGTCAGGAAGGTCCAGGCGCCGTCCTGCCAGGCGGCGATGCTGCCGGTCTTGCCAGTCCATGCCCCGGTCGCGCTCGCGCCCACCAGATGGCGATTGCCGTCAACCGGCGAGGTCGGTGGGGCCGACAGTTCGGAGAGAATTGTCAGATGCACCAGCGCATCCAGAACAAGCAGCGCCTCGTTATGGGTGACGTGCTTTTGCGCCTGCGACGGCAGGATGAAGGGCATGTCGAGTTGGGTGGTCGTATCGGGCATGTCGCGCTCCCAAAGGTTGGCCAGTGTTGGTCGCGTGGATTTTACGGCCGTGCCCGCGCGTGAGGATGTAACTCGTGTTAAGTGACTGAAATATAATACGTGCCTGCGCCGAAACCAGCGTTAGCAACATCCTGCGTGGCGGGACGGCAACGGTGTGGGGGCTTGTCTCGCCATGGCTGGAAACAGGCGTTCCGATGTCCCGATTGCCCTTGTTTCTTCGTCCGCATGTGCGAATGTGGGCGCAACGAGCACGGGAACACGGCATGCGATATTCCGCCTTATCGATCATCAAGCAGGCGCTTTCGGGCAATCGTCGCTGGACGCCGGCATGGCGCGAGCCGGAGCCGAAACCGCATTACGATGTGATCATCGTCGGCGGTGGCGGCCATGGTCTGGCGACCGCCTATTACCTCGCCAAAGAATTCGGCATCACCAATGTCGCTGTGATCGAGAAGGGCTATATCGGGTCGGGCAATGTCGGCCGCAACACCACGATCATCCGGTCCAACTACCTGCTGGAAGGCAATAATCCGTTCTACGAGATGTCCTTGAAGTTGTGGGAAGGGCTGGAAAGGGACTTCAACTACAATGCCATGGTGTCGCAGCGTGGCGTGCTGAACCTGTTTCACTCCGACGGCCAGCGCGATGAATACGCGCGTCGCGGCAATGCCATGCGGCTTCATGGCGTCGATGCGGATCTGCTTGACCGCGAACAGGTGCGCAGGCTCGCGCCCTATCTCAATTTCGATCACGCCCGCTTTCCCGTCATGGGCGGCCTCCTGCAAAAGCGCGGCGGCACGGTGCGTCACGATGCGGTCGCCTGGGGCTACGCACGGGGTGCCGATGCCAGAGGCGTCGATATCATCCAGCACTGCGAGGTGACCGGCATTCGTCGCGGACCGGGCGGCGAAGTCGAGGGTGTCGAGACGAGCAAGGGCTTTGTCGGCTGCAACCGGCTGGCGCTGGCGGCTGCCGGCAACACGACGACGGTCGGGCGGATGGCGGATCTTGCCCTGCCGATCGAGACGCATGTGCTGCAGGCCTTCGTGTCGGAGGGGCTGAAGCCAATCATCGACAACGTCATCACCTATGGCGCGGGACATTTCTACATCTCGCAGTCGGACAAGGGCGGTCTCGTGTTCGGTGCCAATATCGACTACTATTCCTCCTATGCGCAGCGCGGCAATCTTGCGACCGTCGAGGAGACGATGCAGGAGGGCGTGTCGCTGATCCCCGGACTGTCGCGGGCCAAGGCGCTGCGGGCCTGGGGCGGCGTGATGGACATGTCGATGGACGGATCACCGATCATCGACCGCACGCCGATCGACAATCTCTATCTCAACGCCGGCTGGTGCTATGGCGGCTTCAAGGCCACGCCGGCCTCAGGCTTCTGCTTCGCGCACCTGATCGCCAAGAACGAAACCCATCACGTCTCGCGCTTCATGCGGCTCGACCGGTTCGAGCGGGGCTATGTGCTCGACGAGGGTGGCAAAGGCCCGCAACCGAACATGCACTGAGCCGTATCCGCACCGAGACGAAGACCCAAGACTGAGCCTGACACAAAGACCGAGATTAAGACATGGCAAGCCTGATTACCTGCCCCCATTGCGGAACGCGGCCGAAGGAAGAGTTTTCGGTGCGCGGCGCCGTGATTGCCCGCCCGTCGGCGTCCGAAAAGGACGAGGCCTGGCACCGCTATGTCTATGTCCGCGACAATCCGAAGGGTCGATATCAGGAATACTGGCATCACGCGGCCGGCTGCCGCCGTTGGCTGGTGGTCGATCGCGACAACCTTACGCATGAGGTCTTCGGCGTGACGGATGCGCAAGCGTCTCAGGAGGGGAGCCGATGAGCGCTTACCGTCTCGATGCCGGCGGTCTCGTCAACCGCGCCAATCCCCTGACATTCACGTTCGACGGCAAGAGCTATACCGGTTTCGACGGCGATACGCTCGCCTCGGCGCTGATTGCCAACGACCAGATGCTGATGGGCCGCAGCTTCAAGTATCACCGCCCGCGTGGCCCGGTGACGGCCGGTTCCGCCGAGCCCAACGCATTGGTGACGATCGGCAGCGGTGCCCGGTCCGAGCCGAACGTGCGCGCAACGGTCGCCGAGCTCTACAATGGCCTCACCGCCGTCAGTCAGAACCGCTGGCCGTCGCTCGCCTTCGATATGGGAGCGGTCAACGGCCTGCTGTCGCCCTTTCTCGGCGCCGGCTTCTACTACAAGACATTCATGTGGCCGGCGATCTTCTGGGAAAAGCTTTACGAGCCTGTCATCCGTCGTGCCGCCGGGCTCGGCAAGCTGACCATGGAGGCGGATCCGGATCGCTACGAGAAAGCCTGGGCGCATTGCGATCTGCTGGTCGTCGGCGCAGGGCCTGCCGGCCTGATGGCGGCACTTTCTGCCGCCCGCGCCGGTGCGCGTGTGCTGATTGCCGATGAAAGTGCCCGCTTTGGGGGCTCGCTGCTATCCGAAAACGTCGTGATCGGCGGGCAGGCGGCGAGCGACTACGCCGCCGGTCTGGTCGAGGAGCTCGCGTCCTTTCCGAACGTGACGATGATGCCGCGCACCACCGCGTTCGGCTGGTATGACGACATGGTGTTCGGCGCCGTCGAGCGGGTGCAGAAGCACGTGGAAACGCCGTCGCCGGATCTGCCAGTCGAGTGTGTCTGGCGCATTGTCGCCAAGCGGGCGATCCTAGCCTCCGGTGCCGAAGAGCGGCCTCTTGTGTTCGGCGGCAACGACCGGCCGGGCGTGATGACCGCGAATGCGGCGCGCACCTATCTCAACCGCTACGGCGTCGCCGTCGGCTCCAAGGTTGCCGTCTTCACCAACGGTGGCTCGGGTTATCGCACGGCGGCCGATCTTTCCGCCCGTGGCGTCGAGGTTGCCGCGATCATCGATGCGCGCGCCGCGTCCACCGATCCGGCACCCTACGGCATTCGTGTCATCCATGGCGGTGCCGTCGTCGCAACCAAGGGCCGCAACCGTATCGATGCGCTGGTCGCAGAGCGGGCGGGTTTCGAGGAGGAGATCGCCTGCGATGCGCTGGCCATGGCCGGCGGCTGGTCGCCGATCGTGCATCTGATGTGCCAGCGCGGTGCCAAGCCCGTGTGGTCGGACGCGGCGAAGGCGTTTGTGGCGCCGGATGTGGGCGCAAACTTTGTTGCTGCCGGCTCGGCTGCCGGTGCCGACACCATCGCCGCCTGCCTTCGCGACGGGGCATCGAAGGCAGCTGCGTTTTCGACCGAACTCGGCTTTGCCGCCTATGAAGCAAACATTCCCGAGGTGGAAGGCGAATACGATCCTGATTTCGCGCCGCTCTGGTATGTGCCGGGGGCCAAGGACAAGGCCTTTGTCGATTTCCAGAACGATGTCCATGTCAGCGATCTCGGCCTCGCCCAGCGCGAGGGTTTCCGGCATATCGAGCATACCAAGCGTTATACCACGACAGGCATGGCGACCGATCAGGGCAAGCTCGGCAATGTCGCGACGATCGGGATTGTCGCTGCCATGCGCGGCGTCTCGCCGGCCGAAATCGGCACCACGACCTTCCGGCCGTTCTACACGCCGGTCTCGATGGGTGCGCTTGCCGGTACATCGCGGGCCGAACACGCAGCGCCGGTCAGGACCTCGCCTTTGCATGGCTGGGCCAAGAAGAATGGCGCGACCTTTGTCGAGAGCGGCCTCTGGTACCGCTCGTCGTGGTTTGCGCGCGATGGCGAAAAGATCTGGCGCGACAGCGTTGACCGCGAAGTGCGCAACGTGCGCGAAAATGCCGGTCTCTGCGATGTCTCGACGCTCGGCAAGATCGAAATCTTCGGGAAGGGTGCTGCGGAATTCCTGAACCGGGTCTATTCCAATGCCTTCCTGAAGCTGCCGGTCGGCAAGGCGCGTTACGGCCTGATGCTGCGCGAGGATGGGATGGTGTTCGACGACGGCACGACCAGCCGCCTGTCCGAAAACCACTATGTAATGACCACCACGACGGCTTACGCGACAGAGGTGATGGCGCATCTGGAATTTGCAAGCCAGACCTTCTGGCCTCATCTCGACGTGCGCTTCGTGTCCTCCTCCGACCAGTGGGCGCAGATGTCGCTGGCCGGACCGAAGGCGCGGATCATCCTTGCCCGGATCGTGGAAGACGACATTTCCGATGCGGCAATACCGTTTCTCGGTGCGAAGGTCGTCACGCTCAAGGGCGGGCTGAAGGCGCGCCTGTTCCGCATCTCGTTTTCGGGCGAACTCGCCTACGAACTGGCGGTGCCCGCAGGCTATGGCGAAGCCGTGGCCGATGCGATCATGCAAGCGGGCCGCGAGGACGGTATCTGTGCCTACGGCGTCGAGGCGCTCAATGTCCTGCGCATCGAAAAAGGCTTCGTCACCCATAGCGAGTTGGAAGGCCGGACCACGGCCGACGATGTCGGTTACGGGAAAATGATGGCGATGACCAAGCCGGATTTCATCGGCAAGCGCCTCTCGACCCGTTTCGGCCTGACCGCCGCCGATCGCCTTCAGCTCGTCGGCCTGAAGCCTGTGGAAACGGACAAGGAGTTCATGGCGGGCGCCCATCTGTTGAAAGACGGCGCAGCCGCGACGCTTGCGGGCGACCAGGGCTTCGTATCATCAGCCTGCTATTCGCCGACGCTCGGACACACGATCGGTCTCGGCCTTCTCAAATCCGGCCGCGAGCGGATCGGCGAGAAGATCACCATCTGGGATGGTCTTCGCGGCACCGAAGTCGCGGCGGAAGTCTGCCTGCCGGTGTTTGTCGATCCGCAAAACACAAAACAGCATCTTTGAGGGCATGACGATGGCTTTGACACTTCTCCACCGCCATGCGCTCGAAGATCACATCCTGGGCTTCGAGACGAGCGCCAACCCCAACCACCTGTCCGTCGCGCGGCGGCCGGTGATCTTTTCGGTGCTTGCCCATGCGGGCCAGGAGCAGGCCGTGGGCCTAGCACTCAAGGCTGCCCCGGATATCGCGCCGCGCTTCTGCGGCCCGGCGGAATGGCTGGCGGTGTCGCTCACCGCAGGCTCGGAGATGGTTGCCGGTCTTCTGTCTCAAATTCCCGGCGCCTCCGTCGTTGACCAGAGCGACGGCAAGGTGCTGATGGCGATTTCGGGCCCAAGCGTGCGACAGATTCTCGCAAAATCCGTCGCCGTCGATCTGCATCCGGATGCCTTCGCGCAGGGGCATTCCGCCAACATGCTGTTCGGCCATGTCGCGGTGAACCTGGCGCGCTCCGGCCCGGACGCCTTCGAGATCATCGCGCCCCGGTCGTTCGCCGGCTCGGTCTACGAGGACCTGATGGAAATGGGCCGCAAATTCGCCCTGACGGCATCGTTTTCGGGCGGGTGAAATTCATCCGGGCCGTGACAGGTCTCAACTCGCCAAGGCATATTCCTCGATAGTCGCGAGTTCCGCCTCAAGAGCCTGCGCCTGCGTTTTCAGGTCGTAGCTCGTCTGCATATTCATCCACAGTTCCGGCGAGGTCTTGAAGAACCTCGCGAGACACAGCGCTGTATCCGGCGTGATGCCGACTTTCTCCCCGACGATGCGTTCAATCCGCGTGCGTGGAACATTGAGCTTCTTGGCAAGAGCGTAAGGGGTCATGTCCAGCGGCTCAAGATAGAGATCTCGCAGGATCTCGCCTGGATGAATTGCCGGGAGTACAGAGTTCACCATTCACGTCGCCTCGATGCCTCATGGGTGCATCCGACTTTTAGTATCACGCATTGATACTAAAGGCGTCAAGTCGAAGCGCCTCAGTGCTTCTCGCGAACGAAGCTCCAGAGACCCTTTTCTTCGGATGCTGCCATGACGAGGTCCGGCCGCTTTTCGAGCGCCGGGACGAGACTTGAGAGGCCTTCGACCCGGTTCAGGAGGTCGACGAATTCGGGGGCGAGGTCCTCGGCGAAATCGCGGCAGAAGCCCTGGATCACGCCGAACTCGATTGTCTTGCGCGGTGTCGCATCGCGCATCGTGGTCAATACGCTGCCTACCAGTTCGTCGAAGCTCAGCACGTTTGTCATTGCGCTATTCCCTGTCGGTTGGCGTTCATGAAAGGGCATACGCAAGGATTGAAAAATAAGTTTCACGCTCTTGCTCGAACATGGCGCGAAACGAACAGCGACTATGTCGGAAACGACAAATCCGGGTTCGCAGAACAGCCTATTGGCAATTCCCCGGAGGTTCTAGGCTCACCCCAAACAGGCATCAAGTTAGGGGAACGGGATCCATGAAAAGCCATGCTCGAGTTGTCGTCATCGGTGGCGGTGTCGTCGGATGTTCGGTCCTCTACCATCTGACGAAGCTCGGCTGGAGCGATGTCGTGTTGCTCGAGCGTTCGGAGCTCACCTCCGGCTCCACCTGGCATGCGGCTGGGGGCATGCATACGATCAACGGCGATCCGAACGTCGCCAAGCTGCAGAAATACACGGTCGAACTCTACAAGGAGATCGAGGCCTATTCCGGCCAGGATATCGGCCTGCACATGACCTCCGGCCTGATGCTGGCGGCGACGCCGGAGCGGTTCGACTGGTTAAAGTCGCTGCTTGCCAAAGGTAAATATGCAAACGGCGAAGCAAGGCTCGTCTCGGTCGAGGAAGCGCATGCGATGATGCCGCTGCTTGACCCGACGCAGTTCGTGGGCGCTGTGTTCGATCCGCACGAGGGCCATCTCGACCCCTACGGCACCACCCATGCTTATGCGAAATCGGCCAAGAAGAACGGCGCCGAGATCTATCTGCACACCAAGGTAGAGGACCTGGTGCAGCTTCCCGACGGAACCTGGCGGGTGATCACGGACAAGGGCGAGATCCGCTGCGAACATGTGGTGAATGCGGCCGGTCTCTGGGCCCGCGAAGTGGGGCGCATGGTCGGGCTGGAGCTGCCAGTGCTGGCCATGGAGCACATGTATCTGATCACCGAGGACATGCCTGAGGTCATCGACTTCAACAAGACGTCCGGCCGCGAACTGATGCACTGCGTCGATTTCGACGGCGAGATCTACATTCGCCAGGAACGCAACGGCATGCTGATGGGCACCTATGAAAAGGACTGCCGGCCGTGGTCGCCAATCGAGACTTCCTGGACGTTCGGCCATGAACTCTTGGCCGAGGACCTTGAGCGCATCACGAACGAGCTGGAGGTTGGCTTCCGGCATTTCCCGGCCTTCAACAATGCCGGCATCAAGACGATCATCAACGGGCCCTTCACCTTTTCGCCTGACGGCAACCCGCTTGTCGGCCCCGTGCGCGGCATGACGAATTTCTGGTCGGCCTGCGCTGTCATGGCCGGGTTCAGCCAAGGCGGCGGCGTCGGACTCGCGCTCGCCAACTGGATCGTCGAGGGCGATCCCGGCTTCGACGTGTTCGCCATGGATGTGACCCGCTACGGCGATTACGCGTCGCTTGCCTATACCAATGCGAAGGTGCGCGAAAACTATTCCCGCCGCTTCTCGATCCGCTACCCGAACGAGGAACTGCCGGCTGCGCGGCCACTGTTGACGACGCCGATCTACGACGCGCTGAAGGCGAGGGGTGCAGTGTTCGGCGCGTCCTACGGGCTCGAAACGCCGCTGTGGTTTGCGCCTGAAGGCGTCGAGGATGCGTTTTCCTGGCGCCGTTCCACCGATTTCGAGCATGTCGGCCGCGAGGCAAAGGCGGTGCGCGACAGCGTCGGGCTGATGGAGACATCCGGGTTCGCCAAATATTCGATCGGGGGCGAGGGCGCGCATGCCTGGCTCGACCATATTCTTGCGGGCAAGGTTCCAGCCGTCGGCCGTATGGCGCTTTCGCCGATGCTGAACGAGGCCGGCAAGCTGATCGGCGATTTCACGCTCGCCAATCTCGGCGACGACGCGTTCCTGCTGATCGGCTCCGGCATTGCCGAGGACTATCATATGCGCTGGTTCGAGACGCATCTGCCGGATGACGATTCGGTTTCCTTCGATTGTCTCAATCTCGGTCTGGTCGGCCTGTCGATTGCGGGCCCCCGGTCACGCGATGTGCTGCAAAAACTCACCCATCTCGACCTGTCGGATCCGGCTCTGCCGTTCATGGGCATTGTCGAGATCGATCTCGGCATGGCGCCGGTCATCCTCGGCCGTGTCAGCTATACCGGCGATCTCGGCTTCGAGCTGTGGATGAAGCCGGAATATCAGCGCTATCTGTTCGATCTCATCATGGAAGCCGGTGCCGAGTTCGGGATCACCCTGTTCGGCCTTCGGGCGTTGAATGCGCTGCGGGTGGAGAAATCCTTCGGCAGCTGGTCTCGCGAATACCGGCCGCTTTACGGTCCGCTGGAAGCCGGGCTTGGCCGCTTCATCGCCTATGGCAAGCAGGCCGATTTCATCGGCAAGGCCGCGGCGCTTGAGGAGAAGTCGGAGGGCGGCGCGCTGCGTCTCGTCACCTTCGTCGTCGATGCAAAAGATGCGGACGTGCTCGGCGACGAGCCGATCTCGCTTGACGGCCAGGTCTGCGGCTGGGTGACCTCGGGTGGATACGCCCATGCCGCCGGCGTGTCGGTCGCCATGGGCTATGTGCCGAAAGAGGTCTCCCGAACGGAGGAGGGGTGGCAGATCGAGGTGCTAGGCGAGATGCTCATCGCCCGGCTTCAGCCGCATCCGATCTTTGACGCCAACGGCTCGCGCATGCGGTCCTGACCGTCGAAAGCTGAAAAAGCGGATAAGCCAAGACCGAAGCAGACCAAAGGTTATTTCTCTATAGTTTTTGCCATTCGTGTGGAAATCGTGCCGTTTTTTCAACAATGCCAAGCGGATTTGCGTCACGTGCTGCAAAAGCCACTGAAATTATGTCTGCCTCTTTCTTTTGCACTTCACATTTCGATTGAAACCGGTAGGAATCAAAAAAATTGAAGATCCTATCAGGGACATTCAAGCGAAAGATGCGGCCGCCAAGGATCGCATCCGCAGGGGAAAATATATGGAATATTTTATCCAGCAGCTCATAAACGGGCTGACTCTCGGATCCATCTATGGGCTCGTGGCAATCGGCTATACGATGGTTTACGGCATCATCGGCATGATCAACTTTGCCCATGGTGACATCTTCATGCTCGGCGGCTTTGCCGCCCTGATCGTGTTCCTGCTTGCCACATCCTTCTTCGCCGGCATTCCGGTGGCGCTGCTGCTTTTGCTGATGTTGCTCGTCGGCATGCTGATGACAGGCCTTTGGAACTGGACGATCGAGCGGATCGCCTACCGGCCGCTGCGCGGCTCGTTCCGCCTGGCGCCGCTGATCACCGCGATCGGCATGTCGATCTTCCTGTCGAACTTCATCCAGGTGACGCAGGGTCCGCGCAACAAGCCGATCCCGCCGCTGGTCACCGACACCTATCATTTCGGTGCGATCACGGTGTCGCTGAAGCAGATCCTGATCGTCGTGATCACCTCGATCCTGCTGTTCGCGTTCTGGTACATTGTCAACAAGACGCCGCTCGGCCGTGCCCAGCGCGCCACCGAACAGGATCGCAAGATGGCGGCTCTGCTCGGCGTCGATGTCGACAAGACGATCTCGATCACCTTCATCATGGGCGCGGCTCTCGCCGCCGTCGCCGGTGCCATGTACCTGATGTATTACGGTGTCGCCTCGTTCAACGACGGCTTCATTCCGGGTGTGAAGGCATTTACCGCAGCCGTTCTCGGCGGCATCGGCTCGCTGCCGGGCGCTGTTCTCGGCGGGTTGCTGATCGGCCTCATCGAGAGCCTGTGGTCGGCATATTTCTCGATCGCCTACAAGGATGTCGCGACCTTTGCGATCCTCGCCTTCGTGCTGATCTTCAAGCCGACCGGCATCCTCGGTCGTCCTGAAGTGGAGAAGGTGTAACATGGCGACCGTATCGGAAACCGTTCCCAACAACGTCATGGCCAAGGCGATCAAGGAAGGCATCTTTGCAGGCGTCATCGCCTTCCTGATGTTCTCCCTGTTCGTCGGCATCGAGACCTATCAGGACATCAACAACCAGCTCGTCTGGCGCACCCGCTGGGGCCTGCTTGCAGTGTTCGTGGCAGTCGCTGCCGTCGGTCGCTTCCTGACCGTCGCCTTTATCAAGCCCCATCTCGACCGTCGCAAACTTGCCAAGGCAAAAGCCGGCATTCTCGAGATTTCGGATGAGAAGAGCTTCTTCCATCGCCACTTCCTCAAGTTCGCGCTGGTCTTCCTGCTCATCTATCCATTCCTGTCGCTGCTGATTGTCGGCAAGCAGGGCTCGCTGAAATATGTCGACAACTTCGGCATCCAGATCCTCATCTATGTGATGCTCGCCTGGGGCCTCAACATCGTCGTCGGTCTCGCCGGTCTGCTCGATCTTGGCTATGTCGCCTTCTATGCGGTCGGCGCCTATTCCTACGCGCTTCTGTCATCGTATTTCGGCTTCTCGTTCTGGCTGCTGCTGCCGATGTCCGGCATTCTCGCCGCACTCTGGGGCGTCATCCTCGGCTTCCCGGTGTTGAGATTGCGGGGTGACTACCTTGCCATCGTGACGCTCGCCTTCGGGGAAATCATCCGGCTTGTTCTGATCAACTGGACCGACGTCACCAAGGGCACGTTCGGTATCTCGGGCATCGCCAAGGCGTCGTTCTTCGGCATCTGGTCGTTCGATACGGGCTCCCCGAACAACTTCGTCAAGGCCTGGGGCCTCTCGGCTTCGTCGGTCTATTACAAGATCTTCCTGTTCTACATCATCCTCGCGCTCTGCATGCTGACGGCCTACGTCACCATTCGCCTGCGTCGCATGCCGATCGGTCGCGCATGGGAAGCATTGCGCGAAGATGAAATCGCCTGCCGCTCGCTCGGCATCAACACCGTCACCACCAAGCTCACGGCATTTGCCACGGGCGCGATGTTCGGCGGTTTTGCAGGCTCGTTCTTTGCGACCCGCCAGGGCTTCGTCTCTCCGGAAAGCTTCGTCTTCCTGGAATCGGCTGTCATCCTGGCCATCGTGGTTCTCGGCGGCATGGGTTCTCTGACCGGTATCGCGATCGCCGCTGTCATCATGGTCGGCGGCACCGAGATCCTGCGCGAGATGTCGTTCCTGAAGATCATCTTCGGCCCCGACTTCACCCCGGAACTCTACCGCATGCTGCTGTTCGGGCTGGCGATGATCATCGTCATGCTGTTCAAGCCGCGTGGCTTCGTGGGCTCGCGTGAGCCGACAGCCTTCCTGAAGGAGCGCAAGGCCATCTCCGGCAGCTTCACCAAGGAAGGCCACGGCTGATGGCGACGGATATGACGACTATGACGAAAGACACGATCCTGAGGGTCGAGCATCTGTCGATGCGGTTTGGTGGCCTGATGGCGATCGACGACTTCTCGTTCGAAGCCAAGCGCGGCGAAATCACCGCGCTGATTGGCCCGAACGGCGCTGGCAAGACGACGGTGTTCAACTGCATCACCGGCTTTTACAAGCCGACGATGGGCATGCTGACCCTGCATCGCAGCAACGGCCGGGAGTTCCTTTTGGAACGCCTTCGCGATTTCGAGATCAACAAGGTCGCGGGTGTTGCCCGTACCTTCCAGAACATCCGGCTGTTTTCCGGCCTGACGGTTCTCGAAAACCTGCTGGTCGCGCAGCACAACGTGCTGATGAAGGCTTCGGGTTACACGATCCTCGGCCTCTTGGGTCTGCCGACCTACAAGAACGCTGCCAAGGCCGCGATCGAAAAGGCCGAATACTGGCTGGACAAGGCCGATCTGACGGACCGCGCCGACGACCCGGCCGGCGACCTTTCCTATGGCGCCCAGCGCCGGCTGGAAATTGCCCGCGCCATGTGCACCGGGCCGGAGCTTCTGTGCCTGGACGAGCCTGCCGCCGGTCTCAACCCGAAGGAATCGCTGACGCTCAACGCGCTGTTGCGCGGCATCCGCGACGAAGGCACGTCGCTGCTCCTGATCGAGCACGACATGTCCGTCGTCATGGAGATTTCGGATCACGTCGTGGTTCTGGAATACGGCCAGAAGATTTCCGACGGAACGCCTGATCACGTGAAGAACGACCCGAGGGTGATCGCAGCCTATCTCGGCGTCGAGGATGATGAAGTTGAAGAAATCGAGGAAAAGCTCGACAAGGGCATTATTGAAGAGGGGTCCGTCTGATGGCCGGTGAACCCCTTCTGAAAGTCCAGGGCGTCGAAACCTACTACGGCAACATCCGGGCCCTCGACGGCGTCAATGTCGAAGTCAACAAGGGCGAGATCGTCAGTCTGATCGGCGCCAACGGTGCCGGCAAGTCGACGCTGATGATGACGATCTGCGGCAGCCCGCAGGCCCGCAAGGGTCAGGTCATCTTCGACGGCGAAGACATCACGCAGGTGCCGACGCATTTGATTGCGCGTCGGCGTATCGCCCAGTCGCCGGAAGGCCGCCGCATCTTTCCGCGCATGACCGTGCACGAAAACCTGCAGATGGGCGCCGGTCTCGACAACCTCAAGTATTTCAAAGAGGACGTCGAAAAGATCTTCACCCTGTTTCCGCGCCTCAAGGAACGCCAGGCCCAGCGCGGCGGCACACTTTCGGGCGGCGAGCAGCAGATGCTGTCGATCGGCCGTGCACTGATGGCGCGTCCGAAACTGCTTCTTCTGGACGAGCCGTCGCTCGGCCTCGCACCATTGATCGTCAAGGGCATTTTCGAGGCGATCAAGAAGCTGAACAAGGAAGAGGGGCTCACCGTCTTCCTCGTTGAGCAGAACGCGTTTGCGGCACTCAAACTGTCCGATCGCGCCTATGTGATGGTCAATGGCAAGGTGACGATGTCCGGCTCCGGCAAGGAACTGCTCGCAAATCCCGAAGTCCGCGCCGCCTATCTCGAGGGGGGCCGGCATTGAGCACCATGATCATCATACCGGCGACCGGGGGACACTGAGATGCAGGGCCTGTTTTTCGAAACCGATACTGGCGTGCGTTATTTCCTGCGCGCACTCGTCATGGTCCTCGGCTTCTGGACGGCGTGGCGCGCCGGCAAGGCGGTCGCAGAAGGCTGGAACGGCTATGGCCATGTCATCGCCTACACGCTGCTGCTGGCCGTCGCGATGCAGTTCATGCATTACGCGCTGTTCCAGGGACCGTTCATCAGCCCGTTCCATTACATCATCGATGTGGTGCTGCTGATGGCGTTTTCCATCTCCGGATTCCGCATTCGCCGCACCCGTCAGATGGTTCAGAACTACTACTGGCTCTATCAGCCTGTCTCCGCTTTCTCATGGAAGAAGAAAGATTGACAGTCGCTCATTTCTGACTTCAGATTGGGTTGGGTCAAATAAGAATACACCAGAGGGTGGAACATTTCTCCGGCGCAATGATGGTGGGTATTGCGTCCGGGTCCCAAAAAACCGCTCACCTAAAAACTGGGAGTAAATCAATGAAGAAGTCTCTTCTTTCCGCCGTCGCGCTGACGGCGATGGTCGCATTCAGCGGCAACGCCTGGGCCGATATCATCATCGGCGTTGGCGGCCCGCTGACCGGCCCGAATGCTGCATTCGGCGCGCAGCTGCAGAAGGGTGCTGAACAGGCTATCGCCGATATCAATGCCGCCGGCGGCATCAACGGCGAAAAGCTGGTCATCGCGCTCGGCGACGACGTTTCCGATCCGAAGCAGGGCATTTCCGTTGCCAACAAGTTCGCGTCCGATGGCGTGAAGTATGTTGTCGGTCACTTCAACTCGGGCGTTTCGATCCCGGCTTCGCAGGAAGTCTATGCCGAAAACGGCATGCTCGAAGTCACCCCTGCAGCAACCAACCCTGTCTTCACCGAGCGCGGCCTGTGGAACACGTTCCGCACCTGCGGCCGTGACGACCAGCAGGGCGGCGTCGCCGGCAAGTATCTTGCCGAGAAGTTCGCCGATGCAAAGATCGCGATCATCGACGACAAGACACCTTACGGCCAGGGTCTCGCTGAAGAAACCATGAAAGCCTACAACGCGGCCGGCAAGAAGCAGGTCATCCGCGAAGGCGTCAACGTCGGCGACAAGGACTTCTCGGCGCTGATTTCCAAGATGAAGGAAGCCGGCGTTTCGATCATCTACTGGGGTGGTCTCCACACGGAAGCCGGCCTGATCATCCGTCAGGCGAAGGATGCTGGCCTCAAGGCAACGCTCGTATCGGGTGACGGTATCGTCTCCAACGAACTGGCCTCGATCGCTGGCGATGCCGTCGAAGGCACGCTGAACACGTTCGGCCCCGATCCGACACTGCGTCCTGAGAACAAGGAACTGGTTGCCAAGTTCAAGGCTGCCGGCTTCAACCCTGAAGCCTACACGCTCTATTCCTACGCAGCCGTTCAGGTCATCGCCGAAGGCATCAAGCTTGCTGGCAGCCCTGACGACGCAGAAGTCGTTGCCAAGGCTCTCAAGGAAAAGGGTCCGTTCAAGACCGTTCTCGGCGACATGGCTTTCGACGCCAAGGGCGACCCGAAGCTCCCAGGCTACGTCATGTACGAGTGGAAGAAGGGTCCGGACGGCAAGTACAGCTACTTCCCGCAGGGCTGAGCCTTCAAGGCTTGAACCATCGATTGACAGGAAGCCCGGCCATTGGCCGGGCTTTTTACATTGATGCCTGCAGGGTTCAGATATCGAGCTCTGAGTTTCCCGAGCTCAAACCCTGAAAATCCCATCAGAAACTTTCGGGGGTGAAACTGGCAAACCGCGCGGCGGGGAGAGGGCCGGCGGTCATCAGTGTGAAATCGAAATTCGACTTTGCTTCCGATCCCAGAACGTATTGACGGTGCACGCGCAGGAAATCGCGCTTGATCCTGTTGTAGCGCTCGGGCGCCATCATCCGCTTGACCCTGATGAAGGCAAGCGTCGCCTGGGGTGCATCTTCATGTCCTGCCAGCGCCACGACGCGGCTCTTGTAGAAATGAATGCTGTCGGTGAGGCACTGAACCTCCAGCCAGAAGATCTGTGGTGCTCGGGCAATGCGGCCGACACAGGCGCGCAATGTTGCGGCAGGCCGCAGCAGCGAGCATTGCAGGATCGCGCCTCCCAGCGTCACGAAGCTCGCCTTGCGGTCGCTCTGATCTGCGCCCCGCCTGAACACATCAGGACTTTCCGCAAGCAGCATGCCGATCACGTGGGTCGCGACAGCCGATCCCATGCTGTGCGACGTGATGAGATATTCGTCCGCATCCTCAGTCAGTGCCTCGCGGACACCCTCCATGCAGCTCGCCAGCCAGGCGTTGACATCGGGCCTGTCGAGATTGCCCATCGCGTCGGCCATCTCCCAGTCGGCAAACAGGTGCAGCGTGTGAAACCGTGCCATGAAGGGCAGGAAGGCGTAGCGGAACAGCGCAAGACCAAGCGGTATGCTCCACAACAGATGCAACATATTGAGCCCGAGCAGTGCGGGCAGGGCAGCGATCACGGCGGTGAGCCCAAACGCTACCGCCACCAGCAGGAATGGAAACAGGAAAAATAGGCCGAACCGCCATGCATGCCTGAGATAGCCGGCCATGCCGCCCTGGGTGACGATACGCAAGGCGCTTCGATAACCGTCGAGGATACGGCGCGGCAGCGGCTTGCCGTTCAGGCTGTTGACCAGCGCGCAGTGGTCGAAGATGTAGAACCGGCTTTGCGTGACGCCATCATCACCATCCGGGGCGCGACAGGTGATGTCGAAATACGCCGTCTTTGCGGTCCGCTGCAGCTCACCTGTCTGGAGATCCAGGTTCCATGTCTTGGCGCTCTGTGCCGCCGCGCGCGCATAACGGGCATGGTGCATGCCGGCGTCGAGCGGCTCGAAGCCCGGGAAATGCAGGACGACGCGTTTCCTCACCCGGTCCGCCGTCGGGGAGTTATCTGCGTCGTGGGGCGTCTGTGCCGTCAAAGGCGATTGTGTAGTCATGACTGCGGAGTTCCGGATGCGGCTTGTCTAGGCCGTTGAGGGTGCGCGCGGATCTATCCCTTGGCATCGCCGACTGCAAGTGTCTGGCCCCGGTCGGCCCGTTTGCGTCTAGTCGGGCCGGTCGCCTGCGTGCAGGACGTTCGCCGCCATGACCGCTGCCGAGGCGCGATTTTCGACGCCGAGCTTGATGTAGATCTGCTCGAGATGCTTGTTCACGGTGCGGGCCGACAGACCGAGGATATCGCCGATATCCTTGTTCGCCTTGCCCTTGGCGATCCATAAGAGCACTTCCGACTCCCGCTGCGTCAGGGGAAAATGCTGGCGCAGGATTTCGTCGTCCGGCCGCTTGATGACAGCGGCTGATAATCGGAACAGGAATTCGTCTGCGCCGATCGCGCCGAGAAACGCAAACTGCAGGCTGGTCTGCAGGTTTTCGGACAGCGAGAAGGCGGCGTTGCGGGCAAAGCCTGCCGTATCGCGCTCCGCCATCCAGGCGCCGATGCGGCCCGCGACGATCGCAATGCCGTCGTCGCTTTCCGTTGCGGCATTCATCAGCCGCGTTGCTTGCGGCGTCGACCAGCGGATCGAACCGTCGTTTCTGACCGCAAGCAGATGCCGGCCGGCGGCATCGAGCGCGACGCGGGCGCTCTGGGCGGAGCGGGCGTTGGAAAGATGCACGCGTATTCTCGCCCGCAATTCGTCGATATTGATCGGCTTGCTCAGATAATCGACGCCGCCGCTGTCCAGCGCGTTGACGACATGCTCGGTCTCGGTCAGGCCCGTCATGAAGATCACGGGCACCTGAGCTGCAGCATGCGCCTTCAGTTTGCGGCAGGTCTCGAACCCGTCCATGCCGGGCATCACGGCGTCGAGCAGGATCAGATCGGGCGTGATGCGCTCGACGATTGAGAGGGCTGCCTGTCCCGACGTGGCGATCAGCACCGAAAAGCCGGATTGCTCCAGCGCTTCAGTCAGAAAACCGAGCGTGTCGGGACTGTCGTCCACCAGGAGGACGATATCGCGCGGTGTCGTCGCGTCAGCCATCGTTGTTTTCCCGTTCTTCCAGTTCCTGTGTCTCCATGCGTTCCAGGTATTTCATGTAACCGGCCATGTCGAAGGCCTTTACATAGGTTCCGAGCTCTTCCGCGAACGGGCGGTGCGATTGGTCCGTGGCGAGATCCGCGAGCTTGGCTTCGATGCCGCGCACGTAACCGATTTCACCGAGCCGCAGCAGATCCTGAAGATGGCCCGTCCCGGGGCTGATGACCGGCTGCTTGACGAGGGCCGAAAGCGCCAGTGCCGGTGCTTCGTCCTCGTAAACCCATTTGAGGGAGAGATGCGAGGCAAGCTTGTCGGCAAGGCGGCGCAGGTTGACGGGCTTGGACAGCGTATCGTCATGCCCTTCGCCACCCGCATCCGCGGTCGTGCCATCGCCGATATTGGCCGAGAGCATGATCATGGGCGCCGTCTGGCCTTCCTCTCGCAACCTCGAAACAAGCTGCCAGCCGCTCATGCCGGGCATGGAGATATCGACCAGAAACAGATCCGGCCGAACACCCTCGATCAGCGTCAGGCATTCCGGCCCGTCGACGGCCGTCAGGATGACGAAATCCATTGGCGCCAGCACCTCGCGCATCAGGTCGCGGTGATCCTGGTTGTCGTCCACTACGACGATGGTGCGGCGCGGCCCGGTATAGGAGACGATCTTTCGCTCCGCCTCCGGTGTCGTGTTCGGCCGCTCGATGGCCGAGAGCATGAGCCGCACCTTAAAGGTCGAGCCTTCACCCTTCGTGCTGGCAACGGAGATTTCACCGCCCATCGTGTTGGTCAGAAGCTGAGTGATGGTGAGCCCGAGCCCAAGCCCGGGCATCGGCCGGATGCTTTCCGCTTCGCCGCGCTGGAACGGTTCGTAGATGCGGCCGAGATCCTTTTCCGCGATGCCACGGCCGGTATCGGTCACGGTGAAAGTCGCGACCTGGCTGCGATAGCCGATCTCGAAACGAACAGTGCCTTCGTCGGTAAATTTGACCGCGTTGGAGAGGATGTTGACGAGGATCTGGCGAAGCCGCTTTTCGTCGGTGCGCACATATTGCGGAAGCGTGCGGGCGCGCACGTGTTCGAAGGCGAGACCCTTGGCCTGCGCCTGCAGGCTGAACATCTCGACGATCTGGTCGAGGAAATCCTGGATGTTGATCTCGTTTGAATAGACCTGCAGCCGCCCGGCCTCGATCTTTGAAATGTCGAGCAGCCCGTCGATCAGGCCGGAAAGATGATCGGCGCTGCGCTTGATGACCTTGATCGCCGATTGCCGCGGGGCAGGGATGGTGTCGTCGCGCTCGAGGATCTGGGCATAGCCCAAAACGGCGTTGAGCGGCGTGCGCAGCTCGTGGCTCAGGCCAACCACATACCGGCTCTTGGCGCGGTTGGCGGCTTCTGCGGTTTCCTTGGCATCCTGCAGCGCCGCGTCGGTCTTCTTGTGCGCCGAGATTTCCTTCAGCAGAAGCGTGTTCTGCCGCGAGGATTCCTCTTCGGCCACCATTCGGCTGTCATGCGCCAGCACGTAGAACCAGGAGAAGATGCCGGTGATGATGGCAAAGACGAAGAAGACGATCAGGATCGTGCCGTAGATGACATCGGCATTTGCAGGCGCTGCCTGGCCTACCTGATAGGCGATCAGCGACAGGATGGCGCCGATCGCCGAGATCGAGATCACCGCCGTCATCCCGTAGCGGCCGAGCCGGGTCGTGAGCTTGGCAATGACGCTTTCGGTGAGGAAGGTGCGCGCCACGGTGCCGATCTGCGTGTTCAGCCGTGCGTGCGGCTTGCACATGTCGTGGCAGCGGCTGTCGAGCGAACAGCACAGCGAACAGATCGGCGCCGCATAGGCCGGGCACCAGGCCATGTCCTCATGCTCGAACGGGTGTTCGCAGATCGAGCAGGTGATCGAACCCAGCGTCTTCCAGCTCTGGCGCGGCTTTCTGGCGAGATAGTATTTGCCCTTCGTGGCAAAGGCGATCGCCGGCGACACGAGGAAGGCCGTCAGTGTCAGATAGGTAGCGAGCGACGCCATCAGCGGGCCGAACAGGCCGAGATGGGCGGTCAGTGCAATGCCGGTCGCTGTAAACATGGCGCCGAGCCCCACCGGATTGACGTCATAGAGATGGGCACGCTTGAACTCGATGCCGGGCGGCGACAGACCGAGCGGCTTGTTGATGAAGAGATCCGCCGAAATCGTGCAGAGCCAGCTCATCGCCACGATCGAGAAAATGCCGAGCGTTTCCTCCAGCAGCCGGTAGATGCCGAGTTCCATCAGGAGCAGCGCGATGATGACGTTGAACACCAGCCAGACGACGCGGCCGGGATGGCTGTGGGTCAGCCGCGAGAAGAAGTTCGACCAGGCAAGCGACCCCGCATAGGCGTTCATCACGTTGATCTTCAGCTGCGACACCACCACGAAAGCCGCCATCAGCATCAGCGCCGCGGTCTCGTTGGGGATCATGTAGCCGAAGGCGGCGAGATACATGTGGGCAGGATCGGCCGCGTCCTCGACCGGCACAGCGCTCGAGAGCGTCAGCACGGCGAGGAAGGAGCCCGCGAGAAGTTTTGGCACGCCGACCAGCACCCAGCCGGGTCCCGCCAGAAACACCGCGAACCGGTGGCGCCATTTCCGCTGCCCTTCCGGCGGCAGGAAGCGAAGGAAATCGACCTGCTCACCGATCTGCGGCATCAGCGCTAGGATGACGGCAGACGCCGCCCCGAACTCCACCAGATCGAACGGCGCCGAACCGCCGATTTCGCCGTTCGAATGGCCAATGCCGGCAAAGGCGCGCCAGAGGTCGAATTTCTGCCAGTCCATGAAGGCGATGAAGACAAAGGGCAGAATGTTGAGGATGATCCAGAACGGCTGGGTCAGAAGCTGGAAGCGCGAGATCAGCTGCACGCCGTAGATGACGAGCGGGATCACCACCGCGGCCGAGATGATATAGCCGATCCAGGGCGGAATGCCGAAGGCGAGATCCAGCGCGCCGGTCATGATCGACGCCTCGATCGCAAACAGCATGAAGGTAAAGCTCGCATAGATCAGCGAGGTGATGGTGGAGCCGATATAGCCGAACGAGGCGCCCCGCGTCAGCAGGTCGATGTCGACCCCGTGGCGGATCGCATAACGGCTGATCGGCAACCCCACGACCAGCATGACGAGAGCGGCCACCAGAATGGCGAAAAACGCGTTGGTCGTGCCGTAGGAGAGCGTGATCGCCCCGCCGATCGCCTCCAGCGCTAGAAACGAGATCGCGCCGATCGCCGTCTGCGAAATCCGGCTCGACGAAAACCGCCTAGCGCTCTTGGCGGTAAACCGCAGCGCATAGTCTTCCAGCGTCTGGTTTGCGACCCAGCGATTGTACTCACGGCGAACCGGTATGATGCGTTGGCGTGCTGCCATGCCTAAAAACGATCGCCTTTATCGGGGAGACTGATATTTAGGCAGTTTCGACTTTGGTGGAGCGTTTTGCAAGGGCGGTTTTACCGCTGCTCACACCTCGCTGCGCTTCAGCAGGTAATCCAGCCCACCGGCGCGATACCAGCGATAGCCATAGGGCTCGATCACGATGTGATGCTTGCCTTTTTCGTCCGCTGTGCTGTCCGAGTCATCGGCGATGTCAATCAGGTTCTTGCCCGCATCCTTGAGGCCGACGTCGAAGGTGATCTCCACCGGCCGGTCGTGGAAATTGTGGAGGATCACCAGCGCGTTGTCGCGCCAGTCGTAGCGCATGGCGAGTACGCCGTCATCGCCGGTATCGAGGCATTCGAACGTGCCCCAGCCGATCTCCGGTGCTTCCTTGCGCATTCGGATCATCCGCTCTGTCCAGTTGAGCATGGAATCGGGATCGCGACGCTGGATGGCGACGTTGACGTGGTCGAAGCCGTAGGGGCCCTCGTGGATCACGGGCAGGATCGGTTTGTCGCTCTTGGTGAAGCCACCCTGCGGTTCGTTCGACCACTGCATCGGCGTGCGGGCGCAGTTGCGCTCGGGCAGTGAGAGGTCGTCGCCCATGCCGATTTCGTCGCCGTAGCGCAGAACCGGGGTTCCGGGCAGGGAATACATCAGGCTGTAGGCGAGTTTCAGCCGGCGCGGATCGCCACCCAGCATCGGCGCCAGACGGCGGCGGATGCCGCGGTCGTAAAGCTGCATGTCCTTATCCGGACCCATCTTGTCGAACACGGTCTGGCGCTGCTTGTCGGTCAGGCGGCCGAGGTCGAGTTCGTCGTGGTTGCGCAGGAAAATGCCCCACTGGCCGGTCGCCGGGCGTTCCTTGGTGTCGTTCATTGCCTTCGCCAGTGGCCGCACGTCGGCGCTGGCCATCGCGTAAAACAGCGACTGGTTGACGTGGAAGTTGAACATCATCTGCATCCGGTCGCCGTCGTCGCCGAAATATTGCAGGTTCTCCTTCGGCACGACATTCGCTTCGGCCAGAATGATGCTGTCACCCTGGCGCCATTGCAGGAATTCGCGGAAGGACCGCAGCATGTCGAACTGCTCCTTCGGCTTTGTGACGTCGGCGCCCTTTTCGGCGATCACGAAGGGCACCGCGTCCATGCGGAAGCCGGAGACGCCGAGCTGCAGCCAGAACCCCATGATCTTCAAGATCTCGGCCTGCACATGCGGGTTGGCGGTGTTGAGATCCGGCTGGAATTCGTAGAAGCGGTGGAAGTAGTACTCGCCGGAGGCCTTGTCGCGCGTCCAGGTCGTCTTCTGGATGCCGGGAAACACCATGCCCTCATCGGCATTGGCCGGTTTTGTCTTCGACCAGACATACCAGTCGCGGTAGCGCGAATTCTTGTCCGCACAGGCCTCCTTGAACCAGGGATGTTCGTCCGATGTGTGGTTGACGACGAGATCGATCAGGACACGGATGCCGCGTTGCTTGGCACTGTGGGTGAACTCGACGAAATCGCCGAGCGTGCCGTAGCGCGGATCGACATTGTAATAGTCGGAGACATCATATCCGTCGTCGCGACCGGGAGACGCCTGGAACGGCATCAGCCAGATCGCGGTCACCCCAAGGCCGGCGAGGTAATCCAGGCGCCGCTGCACCCCTTGAAAATCGCCGACCCCGTCGCCGTTGGAATCCATGAAGGTTTCGACATTGAGGCAATAGAAGACGGCATTTTTGTACCAGAGGTCGTTGATCACGGGATGCTCCACGGCTTCGTTCGATCCGAGGCAATCGCGTCAGCCGCAAAATTGTTCCCGCCCGATTGTGAGTTTGCGATCAAGGCTCGCAAAATGCCCCGTCGGCCCCGTGTAATAACGCTTGCTATTTTACCCGGATCAGAGGCTATGCTTCATCATCAACATGAGGAGATAGGTCATGGCCAAGGGTCAGGTACGCGGCAACAAGGAAACGCGCAAACCCAAGAAGGACAAGGCCGCTCCAGCGGCTGCGCCGACTTTGGGTTCGCAGGTCAAGTCGGCCGAAAGCAACACCAAAAAGAAGTAATCCGCTCCGTCGTCATGCCGCGATCTCCTTGGTCGCCGGCAGACACAGGACGGCTTCAAGACCTCCCATATGCGACCGGGAGAGGCTCAGCTTCCCGCCGTAAGCATTTGCAATGTCGCCGGAAATCGCCAGGCCAAGGCCTGTTCCGGCGCCATCGCTGTCTTCCTCCTGCTGGCCGCGGACACCGCGCTTCAGCATGGAGGCGTAACGCTCCGGCGTGACGCCCGGGCCATCGTCCGCGATACGCAGCAACACCATCCCGCCATCGCCTCTCGATGCCGTCAGCGCGATGCGCCGTCTTGCAAAACGGACAGCGTTGTCGAGAATGTTGCCGATCGCTTCGGCTGCGTCGGCCGGGTCCGCCTGGACCGTGAGCGCCGGATCGATATCGAGCTCCCAGTCGATCCCGCGGTTTTCGGTGACGGGCGACAGCACGCTCACAAGCTTTCCCGAAATGCCGAGAAGCGATGTCGTCGCCATCTGTTCGACGCCCATTCGAGCGGCCTGCAACTGCCGGTCGGCGCGCTGGCGCACCAGCTCGATCTGCTGCAGGGCCGTTTCGCGACGGGCGCCCGGCAGATCCTCGACGAGATGGGACAGGACGGTCAGAGGCGTCTTCAGGCCATGTGCCAGATCGCTTGCCCGGGCGCGCGCCCTCTCGACGGCATTTTCCCGCTCCGACAGAAGAAGGTTGATCTCGTTGACGAGCGGCGTGACTTCGCTTGGCCCCTGCGCACCGATGCTCGGCAGGCGACCCGCCCGGATATCGGCTACATCCTGGCGCAGGCGGGAAAGCGGCCTCAGACCGACGAGGCTCTGCAGGAGTGCGGCAAGGAAAAGCAGGGCACCGATGGCGATCAGCATCATGACCAGGGGCCGGTGATAGGTGGCGAGCGCTTCCTCCATGTCGTTCTTGGAGAAGGCGGTGTAGAGGGTGAAGCGCTGCAGGGCGTCGCCTTCGCCGATCGACATCTCCCTGACCGTGATCAGGATCGTGCCACCATCGGGTCCTTCCGTCTGGAAGAAGCCGCAATAGAGATCGGGGAAAACATCTGCCGCGCCAGCTCCTGATCCCAAAGCGAGCGGGAGCGCAGCGGAGGTTTCCCGTCGGCCGGCGATATCTGCCAGTAGAGGCCACCGGCCGGGATCTGGAAGCGTGCATCGGACGGCTCGCTGGCCAGGGAGAGACCGTTCTTCTGAATGGTCAGCCGTGCGCCGAGCGCGTCCGATACCGCCGTCATCTCTGCGGAATACTGGTCGGCAACATAGTCCTCGAACAGGTGACCAAGCACGAACCAGGCGAGCCACAGGGCCACACCGATCGATATCAGGGCGCCGATTGCCAGCCGGAAACGCAGGGAGCGGATCACGGGCGTTTCTCCGGCAAGACATAGCCAAAGCCGCGGCGGGTCTCGATCGCGTCGCTGTCAGTTTTCTTGCGCAAGCGGGCAACCATCGCCTCGACGGCGTTCTTGGCGGCGTCGTCGTCGCGGCCCTGAACCTGGCTTGCAAGTTCTGCGGGCGTCAGGACGGCGCCGGGGCGGTCGATGAACAGCGAGATCATGCGGTATTCCAGAGGGCTCAGATCCAGCTCGCGTCCGTCGAACGTCACACGGCGGGCCTGCTCATCCAGCGTGAACCGGTCGGCCGATTTGACGCGTGCCTGAACCTTGCCGGTTCGGCGAAGCAGCGCCTTCAGCCGGGCGAGCAGCTCCTCGCTGCGAAACGGTTTCGGCAGGTAGTCGTCGGCGCCGGCGTCGAAGCCATCGACGCGTTCCATCCAGGAACCGCGCGCCGTCAGTACGAGGATGGGCGTATCGACGCCGCTTGCCCGCCAGCGCTTGAGAATTGAAAGCCCATCCATCCCCGGCAGGCCGAGATCGAGGATAATGGCTGCATGGTCGCCTGTCTCGCCCCGTTCCCAAATGTCTGGTCCGTTCGAGAGAGTTTCGACAAAATAGCCCTCGCGACTGAGCTTCTCGACGACGAGCGCTGCGATCTGGGGGTCGTCTTCGGCAAGCAGGATCTTCATGATATCAACCGCCTCCCAGAAGCGAGCCGCTTCTCGCATCGACCCGCAGGGTGCGGATGGCACCGTTGTTGTCGCGCAGTTTCAGTTGATAGACGTCGCGCGACTGCGAGCGGCTGAGACGGATGTCGATGATGCGACCATACCTGGTGGCGTCGATCTTTCTCAGCATCGTCTTTAGCGGCATGATCTGACCGCTGCGAACCGCATCGCGGGCCCGATCGGAATCGTTTGGGCCATAGCCGCCGCCCGATGCGTCATGGCTTCCCGCACCGTCCTTGCCGTGGTCATCACCGCCATCGTCATCGCCGCCGTGGTTATCGCCATCATCGCCACCGCCGTCATTGCCCGAGCCGGAAGATCCGCTGCCATCGCCGCCGCCGTCGCCATCCTTGGCGAATGCGGGCGCAACGGGCGTGGCGATCGCCGACCCGAGTGTGGCCGCGAGCAGCGCAGCAAGATAGATACGACGGGTCACGCCCATTGATACTCCGGATAGGACTGTGTGGCAGCGCTTTTGAGCCGCGAAATACTACTCTGCCATGATGGCGATGTTGCTGCAAACGGCCGCACCCCCGCCGGCATCCGGCGGGGGTGCGGACTGTGGTCGGACAAAGCCTATTTGTGGCCGCCGCGCGTGCCGCCCTTGTGGTCGTTCTTGTTGTGGTTTGCAGAGTCATCGCTGCTCTTGCCGCCGCGCTTTCCGCCCTTGTCGTCGTTCTTGTCATGGGTCGCGGCGTCATCGCTGCTCTTTCCGCCGCGCTTTCCGCCCTTGTCGTCATTCTTGTCATGGGTTGCAGCGTCGTCGCGGCTCTTGCCGCCGCGCTTGCCACCCTTGTCGTCATTGGCATCATGGTTCGGACCATCGTCCGCACCCTGGCGGGCAAAGGCTGCGGATGTGCCGGCAAAGGGAACGGCTGCCTGGACCAGTGGCAGCGAAGCGGTGAGGGCGAGTGCGGCGGCGAAGGTCGTCAGAGCAAGTTTCGTTTTCATGGCATGTTTCCTCTCGTATTTGGTTGACGAGTGCAGAATGCCATCGGGGCCCTGACAGGCCACTGAGTGCCGCTGTCAGCAAACTGTCAGACTGGAGAGGACTTGCCCTCCAACGGGCCGGTTCACCCCTCCCGATACGTCATTCGACGTATACGTTTTTGCGGTGCAGCAGCCGATAGTCCGGTTAAGCAACGGTTAAATCTCCGGTTGCTTGAACGAACAAGAAGAGGGGTTCGACCAATGACATTCAGGGTGAAACTTACCGGCGCGCTGCTTGCCGCTGCCATGTCCGCCACGGCGCTTTCGGGCGCATACGCTGCCGACGATACGATCAAGATCGGCGTTCTGCATTCGCTGTCCGGTACGATGGCGATTTCCGAGACGACGCTGAAAGACGCCATGCTGATGATGGTGGAAGAGCAGAACAAGAAGGGCGGCGTTTTGGGCAAGAAGCTCGAAGCCGTCGTCGTCGATCCGGCCTCCGACTGGCCGCTGTTTGCCGAAAAGGCCCGCCAGCTGATCAGCCAGGACAAGGTTGCAGCCGTTTTCGGTTGCTGGACCTCGTCGTCGCGCAAGTCGGTTCTTCCTGTCTTCGAAGAGCTGAACTCGATCCTGTTCTACCCGGTTCAGTACGAGGGTGAAGAATCCTCGCGCAACATCTTCTACACCGGTGCCGCGCCGAACCAGCAGGCCATTCCTGCGGTCGATTATCTTGCCAAGGAAGAAGGCGTGCAGCGCTGGGTTCTCGCCGGCACCGACTATGTCTATCCGCAGACGACCAACAAGATCCTCAAGGCCTACCTGATGTCGAAGGGTGTCGCCGAGGCCGATATCATGGTCAACTACACGCCGTTCGGTCATTCCGACTGGCAGACAATCGTTTCCGACATCAAGAAGTTCGGCTCTGCCGGCAAGAAGACCGCCGTCGTCTCCACCATCAACGGCGATGCCAACGTGCCGTTCTACAAGGAACTGGGCAACCAGGGCATCAAGGCCGAAGACATTCCGGTCGTGGCCTTCTCGGTCGGCGAAGAAGAGCTAGCCGGTCTCGATACCAAGCCGCTGGTCGGCCATCTCGCCGCCTGGAACTACTTCCAGTCCGTCGATGCCGAGGTCAATGCGTCCTTCATCAAGGAATGGCACGCGTTTATCAAGAACGACAAGCGCGTGACCAACGATCCGATGGAAGCCGCCTATATCGGTTTCCAGGCCTGGGTTAAGGCCGTCGAATCCGCCGGGACGACCGACACGAACGCGGTTCTGGACTCGATCATCGGCGTTTCGGTGCCGAACCTGTCGGGCGGCTATTCCACCGTCATGCCGAACCACCACATCACCAAGCCGGTGCTGATCGGTGAAATCCAGGCCGACGGCCAGTTCGAAATCGTCCAGGAAACGCCGGCCGTCGTCGGTGACGAATGGTCGGATTACCTGCCGGACTCCAAGGACCTGATCTCCGATTGGCGCAAGCCCATGTCCTGCGGCAACTTCAACGTTGCCACCGGCAAGTGCGGCGGCAAGGGCGGCAGCTGATCCGGGTTATCTCTTCATGATCGGAGAGGGGAGCGAGCGGAATGCCGCATCTCCTCTCCTCATCCCTGTACTTGTCACAGGGATCCAGCAGCGTCGCGTCGGCGACGCGGAAGAGTTTTTTCGGCCCAAGGACTTGGGCCGACTGGATTCCTGTGACGAGCACAGGAATGAGGAGTGTTGAGCCAGCCTCCAATCCGCAAGTATCCGCCATGTGTGAAGGGCGATGTCGTGACAACAAGAAGCTTCGTCAGAGCGGTTTTTGCCGTTCTCCTCCTCGCTCTCGCAGCACCCGCCCTTTCGCAAGGGGCTGATCCGAAGCCGCTGTTTAACCAGCTCGCCGATGCCGATTTCGGCCAGGCTGAATCGATCGTCGCCAAGATCGCCACCAGCGGCGATATCCGCGTGGTGCCGGCGCTCGAGGCTTTTGCCGAGGGCGATCTCTATTTCCGCAAGGCCGACAAGGCCGTGTTCGTGGCCAAACCCGCCGGCTCGCAGCTGGATCTGATTGATCCGGTGACGGCGGAAAGCGCCGGCCAGGTCGCCAAGGGCGCCGTCACCAAGATCCGCGTCAACAATACGCTGCGGCGCGCCATTCGTGCAGCGCTTGGCGGTCTGACGCTGATGAGCCCGGATCGCGGTGTCCGTCTTGCCGCAGCCGATGCGATCCTTTTGTCGCCGAGTGCGGAGGCGCTGGATCTGGTCGAGGCTGCGATTGCCAAGGAAACCGACCGCGACGTCAAATTCCGCATGGAGGAGGCGCGCGCCGTCTCGGTGCTCTCCTCCGACCGCTCGCTCGACGAAAAGCGCGCCGCCATCCAGACCATGGGCAATCTTGGCGGGCGCAGTGCGCTCGGTATCCTGAGTTCGGTCTCGTCAACGATCGATCCGAGCCTGAAGGCCGATCTCGATGCGGCGATCAAAGCAATCCAGAACGAGCAGCAGCTGTGGGATCTGGCCCAGAACGTCTGGTACGGGGTCTCGCTCGGCTCGGTGCTGCTCTTGGCCGCGATCGGGCTTGCCATCACCTTCGGCGTGATGGGCATCATCAACATGGCGCATGGCGAAATGGTCATGCTCGGCGCCTATTCCACCTATGTGGTGCAGGAAGTGATCCGCAGTCACGCGCCCGGCCTGTTTGACTGGTCGCTGACGATTGCGCTGCCGGTGGCCTTTCTCGTGACCGGTGCCGTCGGCTTCGTCGTGGAGCGCGGTATCATCCGCTTTCTTTACGGCCGGCCGCTGGAAACGCTGCTCGCCACCTGGGGCGTGTCGCTGATCCTGCAGCAGACGATCCGCTCCATCTTTGGCCCCACCAACAAGGAAGTCGGCAATCCGTCCTGGATGTCCGGTTCGTTTCCGCTCGGCGGCATGACGATCACCTGGAACCGCATGTGGATCGTGATCTTCTCGCTGTCGATCTTCTTCGCGCTGCTGGTGGTGATGAAGAAATCCGCCTTCGGCCTCAACATGCGCGCCGTCACCCAGAACCGTCGCATGGCATCCTCCATGGGCATCCGCACGCCATGGGTCGACGCGCTGACCTTCGCGCTCGGCTCCGGCATTGCCGGCATTGCGGGCGTCGCGCTCAGCCAAATCGACAACGTCTCGCCCAATCTCGGCCAGAGCTACATTATCGACAGTTTCATGGTCGTGGTGTTCGGCGGCGTCGGCAATCTCTGGGGCACGCTGGTCGGGGCACTTTCGCTCGGGGTGCTCAACAAGTTCCTCGAACCCTCGGTTGGCGCCGTTCTCGGCAAGATCCTGGTTCTGGTTCTTATCATCCTCTTCATCCAGAAACGTCCGCGCGGCCTGTTCGCGCTCAAGGGAAGGGCGATCGAAGCATGATTACCGGCTTCATTCTGCGTGCACTCGAAGGCAAGATCGTCGTTGCCATCGCCATCCTGCTCGGAGTCGCCATTCTCGTCCCGGCGCTCAATCTCCTGACCTCGCCAGACAGCGCGTTCCACATCCCGACCTATGCCATGGCGCTGATGGGCAAGTATCTCTGCTACGCGCTTCTGGCGCTGGCACTGGATCTGGTCTGGGGCTATTGCGGCATCCTCTCGCTCGGCCACGGCGCGTTCTTCGCGCTCGGCGGTTATGCGATGGGCATGTATCTGATGCGCCAGATCGGCTCGCGCGGCACCTACGGCAATCCGCTGCTGCCCGATTTCATGGTCTTCCTCAACTGGAAGGAACTGCCGTGGTTCTGGTACGGGTTCGATTACTTCGCCTTTGCGATGCTGATGGTTCTAGTCGTGCCGGGCCTGCTAGCCTTCGTCTTCGGCTGGTTCGCCTTCCGCAGCCGCGTCAACGGCGTCTACCTGTCGATCATCACCCAGGCGATGACCTATGCGCTTCTGCTCGCCTTCTTCCGCAACGACATGGGGTTCGGTGGCAATAACGGCCTCACCGACTTCAAGGAAATCCTCGGCTTCAACGTGCAGGCCGGCGGCACCCGTGCAGCGCTGTTTGCGATGTCGGCGATCATGCTGGCTCTCTGCCTTCTGGTCGCCTCGGCCATCACCCGCTCGAAATTCGGCAAGGTGCTGGTTGGCGTCCGCGATGCGGAAAGCCGGGTTCGCTTCCTCGGCTTCCGGGTGGAGAATATCAAGCTCTTCACCTTCGTCGTTTCGGCCATGTTTGCCGGCATTGCCGGTGCGCTGTTCGTGCCGCAGGTCGGCATCATCAATCCAGGCGAATTTGCCCCCGCCAACTCGATCGAAGTCGTCGTCTGGACGGCGGTCGGCGGCCGCGGCACGCTGATCGGCCCGATCATCGGCGCTATCCTCGTCAATGCCGGCAAAAGCTATTTTACCGGCGCCTTTCCGGAGATCTGGCTGTTTGCGCTGGGCGGCCTGTTCATTGCCGTCACGCTGTTCCTGCCGCGCGGCATCGTCGGCACCATCCAGCACGGATTTGATGGCCGCAAGGCGCTGAAGGCAGCGGTGGAGGCGGAAAAGGGCAGGGATGCCGGGGCAGTCCCGGTCGCCCGACAGGTTCAGGCAGCGGAGTGAGACGATGAACACGATTGCCGAAACACGCGCCAAAAGCCTGCTCTATCTGGAAGACGTCTCTGTCTCCTTCGACGGGTTCAAGGCGATCAATTCGCTGTCGCTCGTGGTCGAACCGGGAGAGCTTCGCGCCATCATCGGCCCGAACGGTGCCGGCAAGACGACGATGATGGACATCATCACCGGCAAGACGCGTCCCGATACCGGCCGGGTGATCTTCGAGGACACGATCGACCTCACCAAGAAGGACGAAGCCGATATCGCCCAGCTCGGCATCGGCCGCAAATTCCAGAAGCCGACCGTGTTCGAAAGCCACACCGTGTGGGACAATCTCGAACTGGCGCTCAACCGGTCACGCACTGTGTTCGGCACGCTGTTCTATACGCTGTCTGCCGACGACAAGGCCCGCATCGAGGAGATCCTCGAGACGATCCGCATGTCCCACCGCAAAAACGAATATGCCGCCAATCTTTCGCACGGCCAGAAACAGTGGCTTGAGATCGGCATGCTGCTCGCTCAGGAACCGAAGCTGCTTCTGGTCGATGAACCGGTCGCCGGCATGACGGATGCCGAGACATCCGAGACCGCCTTGCTGCTGAAAGAAATCGCCAAGACCCGCTCGGTCGTGGTGGTGGAACACGACATGGGCTTCATCCGCGACCTCGGCGTCAAGGTGACGTGTCTCGCGGAAGGATCGGTGCTGGCCGAAGGGTCGATCGATTTCGTGTCGAACGATCCAAAGGTGATTGAGAATTATCTCGGACGGTGAGGGATTACCCTCCCCTTGAGGGGGAGGGTCGGCGCAAAGCGCCGGGGTGGGGTGATCTTTGGGATCCCGGCGGTCACCCGCAGCTTCGCTGCGACCTCCCCCTTAAGGGCGAGGTGGAAGGATGCCGCAAGCTTGTCGATCCTCCAACGGCCGACACAAAGAGAAAAGAGACCAACCATGCTGACAGTCGAAAACGTCAATCTCCATTACGGTGCGGCACAGGCCCTGCGCGGCGTGTCGATCAAGGCCGATATGGGCAAGATCACCTGCGTTCTCGGTCGCAACGGCGTCGGCAAGTCGTCGCTGCTCCGCGCCGTCACCGGGCAGCACCCGGTGTCAGCGGGTACGATCAGCTTTCAGGGCGAGACGTTGAACGGGCTTGCACCCTATCACCGTGCCAAGCACGGCATCGGCTATGTGCCGCAGGGGCGCGAGATCTTTCCGCTGCTGACCGTTCAGGAAAACCTTGAGAGCGGCTACGCGCCGCTGGAGCGCAAGGACAAGTTCATCCCGGATGACATTTTCGCGCTGTTTCCGGTGCTCAAATCCATGCTCGGACGCCGTGGTGGCGATCTGTCGGGCGGCCAGCAGCAGCAGCTGGCGATCGGGCGGGCCATGGTCACGCGGCCGAAAATCCTGGTGCTGGACGAGCCGACCGAAGGCATCCAGCCGTCGATCATCAAGGATATCGGCCGGGCTATCCGTTACCTGCGCGACAGTACCGGCATGGCGATCCTGCTGGTCGAACAGTATCTCGACTTCTGCCGGGAGCTGGCAGATCATGTCTATATTATGGATCGTGGCGAGATCGTGCACGAAGGCGCCGCTGAGACACTGGATACGGCAGAAGCAAGGCGACACCTAACTGTTTAGGGGTCAATGTTTGCATGGCTTCTATTCGTTAACGCGGTTTCAAAGCCTGGGCCTGTGTGCTAGATGAACAGCAGATGAACGCATCTTCCGAACATCGTAGATAACCCCCGCACCCCATGATGAGGCGCTGATGGTCTTTGAACGCATTGTTGGTTCTCGTTCCCGCTCCGCCCTTCGCGCTACCGCGACCGGAGCGTTTTTCTTGGCCGCAGGTGCCGCTTTTGCCGGCTGTGGCCAGCCTATGACGCCGGGTCTCCATCCGGTCACCATCGAGACCGACGGTATCGAACGCCAGGCCGTCTACTTCGTGCCGTCCTCCTATACAGGCAAGGACAAACTGCCCGTCGTGTTCGATTTTCACGGCAGCAACAGCAATCCGGTCGGCCAGTTGAAGCGCTCTTCCTGGGACAAGGTTGCCGAAAAGAACGGGTTTATCGCCGTGGCGCTGCAAGGCAGCCTGTCCGGCAAGGCGCCGGGCACCTATGGCTGGAACGTTCCGCATGTGCAGGTGAGCCAGGCTATTCTTCCCAATGGCGCCCAGGGCGGCCAGGACGAGATCGCCTTTATCGAGGATGCCGTCGAAGAGGTGAAGGATGACCTCTGCGTCGATCCGAACCGGATCTTTGCCTCGGGTTATTCCGGCGGCGGCCGCATGCTGTCGGCTTATGTCTGCTCCGGTCAGGACGATTTCGTCGCGGCAGGTTTTGTGAATTCGCTGCGCGCCGGTCGTCCCGTCGAGACCGATGGCAAGTGGGGGCCCGATGCCGCCAACTGCAATCCGGCCAAGCCGATCTCGATCGTGGCGTTTGCGGGCGAAAAGGATGCGCAGAACCCCTATGCCGGCGGCGGCAGCGCCTATTGGCAGTATGGTTTCAAGACGGCGATCAAGCGCTGGACCGATCTCGACGGCTGCAAGGGCAACGGCAACGCAAAGACTGTCGAAGGCGTCACCTACACCATGTACGGCACCTGCACCAACGGCGCCCGCATCGCCACCTACGTGTTCGAAAAGGGCACGCATGACTGGCCGAGGCCTTCGGAAGCCCGGGAAGCGGTGATGGCTGCCGCCAAGGATGGCGTTGCCGGCGTGACCAAGGTTTCAAGCGTGGTACCGGCAAAGCCTGCCTTCGACGCCAATGTCGACCCGGCTTTCCGCATGTGGGATTTCTTCTCGAAGGCCGACACGACGGATATGGTCGCCACGGCCGCGCCTGCGAAATCCTCTAGCGGATCGAAGTCTGGCACGACTGTTGCGTCTGACTGCGCGACACAGATCAACATGCAGGACACGACGTGCAGCAGCATTCAGCCGACGACACCCCGCCGCAGCGGGCAAGGGGTTCGGGACGCCTTGTAACCAAGGCGTTTGCCGGGCGCACACGGCTTGACCAGTTTTTCCAGGAAGGCTGCGCAAAAATACGCCTTCCGGAAACCTTTTCGCCTGAAATGGAGGCGATCCTCATCAACACGTCAGGGGGACTGACGGGCGGCGACGTGATCGATTGGTCCGTCGCCGCATCCGATTCCACCCGCCTCTCGGTCACCACGCAGGCCAACGAGAAGATCTACAAGGCGGCCGCAGACACGGCCTCCGTCTCCACCCATATCACCGTCGGCGAAAACGCTTCCGTCCACTGGCTGCCGCAGGAAACCATCCTGTTCGACCGTTCGTCGCTGACGCGCAGGCTCGATGTGGATCTCGCCGAAACCGCCGAATTCCTCGCCGTCGAGGCCGTCATTCTCGGTCGCAAGATGATGGGCGAAGCGGTCAATCTCGGCTTCTTCCGGGATCGCTGGCGTGTCCGGCGCGCGGGCTCCCTCATTCACGCGGAAGAGATGCGTCTCGACGGCGAGATCGCGAGGCTGGCGGAAGCGGCCGCCGTTCTCTCCGGCCAGGTCGCGTTCGCGACGCTGTTTTATTCGGGGCCGCTGGCAGAAGCCCTGTTTCCGAAGTTGCGGGACTGTCTCGGGCCCACATCCGGCGGGGCCAGCTTCTTCAACGGCAAGATCGTTGCGCGTCTCACCGCGCCGACCGGGTTCGAGCTGAGAAAAATCCTGGTACCGGCAATTTCCGTATTGCGTAACGGCGCGCCAGTGCCGAAAGTCTGGAACATCTGATTTGTCATTGATGACGCCGATTGCGGGACGCCCATGAACCTCACCCCACGCGAAAAAGACAAGCTTCTGATCTCCATGGCCGCGGTCGTTGCCCGCCGTCGGCTGGAGCGGGGCGTCAAGCTGAACTATCCAGAAGCGATCGCGCTGATCACCGACTACGTGGTGGAAGGCGCCCGCGATGGCCGCTCCGTCGCGGCTCTGATGGAGGAGGGCGCGCATGTCATCACCCGCGACCAGGTGATGGATGGCATCCCTGAAATGATCCACGACGTGCAGGTGGAGGCGACGTTCCCGGACGGAACCAAGCTCGTCACCGTGCACGAACCGATCCGCTGAGGAGTTCGCCATGGCTCTCGAACTGCGCCCCAACTGCGAATGCTGCGATAAGGATCTCGCCCCCGACAGCCGCGAGGCGATGATCTGCACGTTCGAATGCACCTATTGCATCGATTGCGCCACCGGCGTGCTTGCCGGTACATGCCCGAATTGCAATGGTGAACTGGTGCGTCGTCCGGTGCGCCCGGCCGCCGCACTCGTCAACAATCCGGCCTCTACGGTGCGTGTCCTGAAGGCCGAAGGCTGCCAGCCGAAACTCTTATTGAGCGCCTGAGGAGGTGGACCATGATACCCGGTGAAGTCTTTACCGTTGCAGGCGAGATCGAACTCAATGTCGGCGCCCCGACGATCTCGATCGAGGTTTCCAATACCGGCGACCGGCCGGTGCAGGTGGGCAGCCACTACCATTTCTTCGAGACCAATAACGGGCTTTCGTTCGATCGCGACAAGGCGCGCGGCATGCGGCTCGATATCCCCGCCGGCACTGCCGTTCGCTTCGAACCGGGGCAGACCCGGTCGATCACGCTGATCCCGCTGTCTGGCGCCCGCAAGGTCTACGGGTTCCAGCAGAAGATCATGGGTGCCCTATGAAATCGCTGGCGCTTCTAGCCGCCTGTGGCTGCGTGCTCCTGATCGACGCCCCGGCGTCCGGCGAAGACAGGCCGGAGGTGGACTGCGACAACGCCCAGGTTCAGATGGAAATGACCTACTGCGCCGAGCAGGAGTTCATCGCCGCCGACAAGCTTCTCAACACGCAGTACAAGAAGACCCGCGACCTGATCCGGGCCCGTGATGCGGATGCCGATCCCTCCACGACGGGTGCGGAGAAGGCGCTCGTCGCCGCACAACGCGCCTGGGTCACCTACCGCGACGCCCAATGCGCCTCCTACGGCTTCCAGGCCCGCGGCGGCTCGATGGAACCGATGCTGATCTACGGCTGCCAGGCAGATCTGACTGCGAAGCGGACGGAGGAGCTGAAGGAGCTGACGGAAGAGGGGAACTGAAGCGGGTGCCTTGTTGCGGCAATGGCGGTCGGATCGATGAGGAGAGGATCATGACGGAGACAGTCAAAATCAGTTCTGGAAATCAGATCACGCTGTCAGACGACGCGCTCGCAAATCTTGGAGTAAAGGCAGGCGATCAGGTCGATATCATTTCGACGCAGGACGGTGCGTTGGAAATCAGACCGAAGCGTCGCACGTTTGCCGACTTGCGGGGGATCGTCAAACTGGAGAGGCCGGTCACCTCGGAAGAGCTTGATCGTTGGGTCGCGGAAGCCCGGGGACGGAATGTAGAGGGCGACGTCGAGGAATGATCGGACTTGATACCAATGTTCTGATCCGCTGGCTTGTTCACGATCAGCTGATCGGTGGCTTGGCAGAAGACCAGGCAGAAGCGCTCGAGTCCATGTTTGCACACAACGTCGACGGCTTCTTCATTAACGAGATTGTCGTGGTCGAAATCGCGTGGGTTCTGAAGCAGCGCGCGCGACTGCCGAAAGCGCAGATCCTGGACATTCTCTCGATTGTGCTGGATCTCGAAAATGCCGTGGTGCAGGACCGGGAGGTCCTGCACGCGGCTCTGAAATCCTACGAAAATTTTGCAGGCGATTTTTCTGACCATCTCATTGGCGAAATCAATCGCCGTCAAGGTTGCAGCACGACGATGACCTTCGACAAGGCTGCGGCCAAATCACCCCAATTCACCGAGCTTCGGAGCTAGACCATCCATGCCCTACAAAATGTCCCGCGCGTCCTATGCTTCCATGTTCGGCCCGACCACCGGTGACAAGGTGCGGCTTGCCGATACCGAACTCATCATCGAAGTCGAGAAGGATTTCACCGTCTATGGCGAGGAGGTCAAGTTCGGTGGCGGCAAGGTCATTCGTGACGGCATGGGACAGAGCCAGGCAACGCGGGCCGAGGGCGCTGTCGATACTGTCATCACCAATGCGCTGATCGTCGATCACTCCGGCATCTACAAGGCCGATGTCGGTCTGAAGGACGGCCGTATCCATGCGATCGGCAAGGCCGGCAATCCGGATACGCAACCGGGCGTGACGATCATCGTCGGGCCATCGACCGAGGCGATCGCCGGCGAAGGCAAGATCCTGACGGCCGGCGGCATGGATGCGCATATCCACTTCATCTGCCCGCAGCAGATCGAGGAAGCGCTGATGTCCGGCATCACGACGATGCTGGGCGGCGGGTCGGGACCGGCGCACGGTACGCTTGCCACCACCTGCACCGGCGCCTGGCATATCGAGCGGATGATCGAAAGCTTTGATGCGTTTCCGATGAACCTCGCGCTGGCCGGGAAGGGCAATGCCTCGCTGCCGGCGCCGCTCGAGGAGATGATCCTTGCCGGCGCGTCATCGCTGAAGCTGCACGAGGACTGGGGCACGACGCCCGCTGCCATCGACAACTGCCTGACAGTCGCCGACGCCTTTGACGTGCAGGTGATGATCCACACCGATACGCTCAACGAAAGCGGCTTCGTGGAAGACACGATCGGCGCTATCAAGGGCCGCACCATCCATGCCTTCCACACGGAAGGGGCCGGCGGCGGTCACGCGCCTGACATCATCAAGATCTGCGGCAATCCCAACGTCATTCCGTCCTCGACCAATCCGACGCGGCCCTACACGATCAACACGCTGGCCGAACATCTCGATATGCTAATGGTCTGCCACCACCTGTCGCCGTCGATCCCGGAAGACATCGCCTTTGCCGAAAGCCGCATCCGCAAGGAGACGATCGCTGCCGAAGACATCCTGCACGATATCGGCGCCTTCTCGATCATCTCGTCGGACAGCCAGGCAATGGGCCGCGTCGGCGAAGTTGCCATCCGCACCTGGCAGACGGCCGACAAGATGAAGCGCCAGCGCGGCCATCTGGCCAGCGAAACCGGCGACAACGACAATTTCCGCGTCAAACGCTATATCGCCAAATACACGATCAACCCCGCGATCGCGCACGGCATCAGCCATGAAATCGGCTCGGTCGAAGTCGGCAAGCGCGCCGATCTGGTGCTCTGGAGCCCTGCCTTTTTCGGCGTAAAGCCGGAAATGGTGCTGCTCGGCGGCTCGATTGCGGCAGCACCGATGGGTGATCCGAACGCGTCTATCCCGACGCCGCAGCCGATGCACTATCGCCCGATGTTTGCAGCCTATGGCAAGCTGCGCACCAATTCCTCCGTCACCTTCGTCTCCCAGGCGTCGCTCGACGCGGGCATCGTCGGCAGGCTGGGGGTCGCTAAAAAGCTTCTCGCTGTGCGCAATACCCGTGGCGGCATCTCCAAGGCGTCGATGATTCACAATTCGCTGACGCCGCATGTGGAGGTCGATCCGGAAACCTACGAAGTGCGCGCCGATGGAGAGCTCCTGACCTGCAAGCCGGCAACGGTTCTGCCGATGGCACAGCGGTACTTCCTCTTCTGATGCAATACCTTCCCGGACACGGCGCATGAAGAGGCTTGCAAGGCGGTTGCTGCTGGCGATCCCGGCAATCGCTATCCTGATCGTTCTCGCCGTCGCCGTTGGCACATTCGTGCCGCGGCCACTGTTTGCGCCGGATCCCCCGCACGCTTCCGAAAACACGCGCCGGATCCTCGTGCTTGCCAACCCGATCCATACGGATATCGTCATCCCGCTCAACGAGGAAACGCGGACGTCCTATGCGTTTCTGGAAGCATCGGGCATTCCCGTTTCAGATCCGGCGGCGGAATGGTTGGTGATTGGCTGGGGAGGGCGGTCATTCTATCTGGAAACACCGACGTGGGCGGAGCTCAAGCCCATACCGGCATTCCGGGCGCTCACCATCGATCGGTCGGTCATGCATGTCGATGTGGCCGGCGGCATCGACGACGCGCACCCGGCGGTGCAGTCGTTCGATCTCGATGCCGGTCAGTTCGAACGGCTGTCGGCTTTCATCCGTGCCAGTTTCGTGGAGTTGGATAGCAAGGTCGTGCCCATCCCCGGAGCAGGCTACGGCGTCAATGACCGCTTCTTCGAAGCACATGGATCGTTCAACGCGCTTGTCGGCTGCAACACCTGGACAGCACGGGCGCTGAGGGCCGCGGGCCTGCGCACAGGACTGTGGAATCCCCTGCCGCAATTGCTGGCGCTGTCGCTCCGACTTTACAACTGAGAAACATCGATAATCCTGGCCACGGATTTTGCGGCCGGGGCGTAACTAGGCCTTGTGCCGAGCGTCACGCTTGGTGATTATGCCGCCTCAAGGAGACATCAATGCAGCATATCCATTCCTATCGTCCCGCCGGTGAAATCAGTGATCCGCCGGTGGATGTCGTCACCTTGCCGCATGATCTGCGGCACCTGCGCCGCAAGCTGCTGCATTTGTCGAACGGCGACATGGTCATGCTCGATCTCAAGGAAGCGGTGCTGTTTCACAATGGTGACCGGCTGGTGCTTGAGAACGGGGATACGGTGGAAGTGCAGGCGGCGCCGGAAAAGCTGTTCGAGGTCAAGGCGCGCGATCCGCTGCACCTGATCGAGCTTGCCTGGCATCTCGGCAACCGGCACCTGTCGGCGCAGATCGAGGACGGCCGTATCCTCATCCTGCGCGATCACGTCATCCGTTCCATGCTGCAGGGCCTCGGCGCAACCGTCACCGACATTGACGAACCCTTCCAGCCGGCCCGCGGCGCCTATCACGCGCATGGCGGCCATGATCACGGCAGTCACGGTCATCATGCCCATGACTGAACCGGTATGATGCAAGACGTGGGTCTGCAGGGTAAGCTTGGGCAGGGGCTAGATACGCACGCCTTGCTCCGTCTGATGGCATGGCTGTCTCCGGCTTTTCCGATCGGCGGCTTTGCCTGGTCGGGCGGGCTGGAGCGCGCGGTGGCGGATCGGCTGGTGACGTCGGCGCCCGATCTCACATCCTGGCTCGAAACCATCCTTGTTCACGGTTCGCTGTGGAACGATGCGGTGCTGTTTTCGAGCGCGTTCGAGGCTGTCGATCAGCGGGATGCGTTGAAGGACCTGTCCGAACTCGGTCTGGCGCTGGCAGGCTCGGCGGAGCGTCATGCGGAAACGTTATCGCTCGGCCAAGCCTTCGTCACGGCGGCCATCGCCTGGCCGCACGCTGTGCTGCAGCTTTTGCCGAAACAGGTGCCGTTTCCGGTCGCGGTCGGCGCCATCTCGGCGGCCCATGGCGTGCCGAAGACGAGTGCGATCGCGGCTTACCTTCACGCAGCGGTGTCGCAGTCGGTCTCGGCCGGCATCCGGCTCGGTGTCTGTGGCCAGGCTCATGGTGTCGGGATACTCGCCGATCTTGAGGCGCTGCTCGGCGAGGTCGCGGAGAAGGCACAAGGCGCGACGCTCGATGATCTCGGCGGTGCCGCCGTGCAGGCGGAGATCGCCTCGCTTCGCCACGAAACACAGCATTCGCGGCTGTTCCGGTCCTAGCGACCGGGATAAGCTGCTCCAGCAATCGAAAGGAATGTCCTCATGAAATCGGCAAACGGACCGCTTCGCGTCGGGATCGGCGGGCCGGTCGGCTCCGGCAAGACGGCGCTCACCGAAAAGCTCTGCAAGGCGATGCGCGACAAATATTCGGTCGCAGTCGTCACCAACGATATCTACACGAAAGAGGATGCCGAAGCGCTGGTGCGGATGCAGGCGCTGTCGTCGGACCGGATCGTCGGCGTCGAGACGGGCGGATGTCCGCATACGGCGATCCGCGAGGATGCGACAATCAATCTTCAGGCGATCGCCGGTCTCAACGAGCGCATTCCCGATCTCGACATCGTGTTCATCGAATCCGGCGGCGACAATCTGGCGGCGACGTTTTCCCCGGATCTCGCCGATATCACAATCTACGTGATCTCCACCTGCCAGGGCGAGGAAATTCCGCGCAAGGGCGGGCCGGGTATCACCCGCTCCGATCTCCTGATCATCAACAAGAAGGACCTGGCGCCTTACGTCGATGTCGATATCGACGTGATGGACAGGGATGCTTCGCGGATGCGCGAGATGAAGCCGCATGTCTTCACCGACCTCAAGCGCGGCGAGGGCGTCGAGCATGTGGTGCGGTTTCTGGAGACGCAGGGCGGGCTGTGAGATCGCAATGACGAGGTCTGCGGTTTCCTGACCCTTTGAGGCAAGCCATGCTGACGCGAGTGGCCGGCCTGCTCGGGCCGGCCTCCCGGGTTACTTGCTTCGACGGTTCAGATTTCCCGCAGCGCCTGTACGTCCACCACCTGGATGATGCGGCCGCGAACCGTGACGCCTGTCTTGCGCAGGGACGAAAAGGCGCGCGACAGGGCTTCGGGAGCCAGTCCCAGCATGCCGGCGAGCAGGCTTTTCTGGAACGGCAGGCGGATGGCTGCCGGTCCACCGTCAACCGGGCAGCGGCTGAGGATGTAGTTTGCCACCCGTTGCGGCGCCGTGAACAGCCGGTCGTTGGCAACACAGTCCATCGTGCTGATCAGATGACGCGACAGGGTCGTCATCACGGCGCGGGAGATACCGGGATCCTCTTCAGCCAGATCCTTGACCGTCTGCAGGTCGAAACGCACCAGCGTGCAGGTCTCTGCGGCCTGGGCGAAAAAGGGATACTTCCGGTCCGCATAAAGCATGCACTCGCCGAACGTATCTCCCGGTGCGGAAATGCGGATATCCGCATCGCGCCCGTCTCGGCTCAGCCGGTAGAGGCGGACATAGCCATTCAGCACACAGTAAAACGCTTCGGCACGTTGGCCCTCTCGCACGATGAGGTCACGGGCGGACACTGTCTCGACACTCATCGCCGACAGCATCTTGACCAGCGAGTTACCGGTCAGGCCGTGCATGAAAGGCGTTTTCATGAGAACCGCGCGGTCGCGATTGTTGAGTTTGATGTCGCCGTTTCCCATGTCCGTTCTTCTTTTCTGGCGGGGAGCTTCCTAGAATGTAATTATTCTAAATTAACACGTGCTCCGAAGCGCGTTTTGACGTCGATCAAATCGTCCAAGATTCTTTGCGATCGGGATGCGCTTTTGCATTTCCGCACCCTTCGACGTCTCCTGCCCCACACGGAATCGCTTGCTCGGAACGGTGTTTTTACTCCGCAGCCATGGGCGGAAGCCGCAGGACCTTGGCGCCGCCAGAGGCGCTGAGCATATCGTGGTCGATGCCGTTTTCGCGTTCCAGCCGGCGAAGCCGCTCGCCGAGGTCACGGTTCTCCTGGGTCAGCTCCTCATTGGAAAGGCCGAAATCCTCCTCTTCTTTCTTGCCGACCAGGCGACCGAAGATCCGCCCGAGCAGGCCGGAAAGATCGTCCATGATGAGGAAGAAGGCGGGGACAACGAGGAGCGACAGGACGGTGGAAACGATGATGCCGCCTATCACGGCGATTGCCATCGGGGCGCGGAACGATCCGCCTTCGCCGATACCCATCGCCGAGGGCAACATGCCGGCCGACATGGCGATAGACGTCATGATGATCGGGCGGGCGCGCTTGCGGCCGGCTTCGACCATCGCGTGAACACGCTCCAGTCCGTGGCGTTTCATCTCGATGGCGAAATCCACGAGCAGGATGGCGTTCTTCGTGACAATCCCCATCAGCATCAGGATACCGATCAGAACCGGCATCGACAGCGCGTTCTGGGTGACGATCAGCGCCACCGCCACGCCGCCGATCGCAAGCGGCAGCGAGAACAGGATGGTCAGCGGCTGGATGACGTCCTTGAACAGCAGGATCAGCACGACCAGAACCAGAAGCAGGCCCATCAGCATGGCATTGCCGAAGCTCTGGGTCATTTCCGCCTGCACCTTGGCGTCGCCGCTTTCGGCCAGCCGAACGGATGGCGGAAGGTTGGTTTCGTCGACGATGCGTTTGAACTCGGCCGACGACGTGTCGAGTGCCGTGCCGAAGGGCACATCCGAGCCGATCGCCACGACGCGGTTGCGGTCGTTGCGCGTGATCGAGCTCGGGCCTTCCGAATAATCCACGTCGGCAACACTGGTGAGTGGCACCGTGGCACCGCTTGCGGTCCTCAGCTTCAACGCCTTGATCGCTGCTAGATCACGCCGCACATCGAGTGAGGTCTGGACACGGATCGGGATCTGCCGGTCATCCAGGTTGATCTTGGCGAGATTGGCGTCGATATCGCCGATGGTCGCGACGCGTACGGTCTCGGAGATCTGCTGCGGCGTGATGCCGAGGCGCGCGGCTTCGGCCATACGCGGACGGATCTGCAGTTCCGGCCGGGGCAGGGCGCCGTCGGAGGAAACATTGGCAAGGATCGGCGAAGCGCGCAGGCGCGATTCCAGGAGCCCGATCGCATCGTTCAGGTCCGCCTCGTTGTCGGAGAGGAAGTTGAACGCTAGTTCGCGCTCGGCACGGTCGTTGACCTTCGAGATACGCACGTCCGGGATATCGCGGATTGCGGCAAAAATGTCCTTTTCCACGTCCCATTGCGGACGGGTACGGCCATGTTCTTCCATTTTCGGCAAAGAAGAGCCGATCAGCGGCAGGCTGCCCAGCCCCTTGTTGACCAGCGTCTTGATCAGCGAATGGTCGATGTTTTCGAGGATGACACGAACGGTCGAACGGCGCAGTTCGAGATCACCCTTGGGCGAGGCGCCACCGAGCACAAAGACGCTTTCGACGCCGTCGATATCGCGAACCGCGTGGTCGATCCTTTCAGATGTCTCGGCGGTCTCCTCCAGCGTCGCATTGGGCGGCAGCTCGACGGAGAGAACGACGCGCGAGGAATCGTCCGGCGGCAGGAAGCTGCCGGGCACCTGGCTCAGCAGCATGAGCGATCCTGCGAGGAAGGCGATGGCGCCGAGAAGCGTCGCATAGCGCCAGTACCATTTGCGGGTCGTGCCGGTGACCAGGCGCGTGTAGGCGCGCATGATCCAGCCGTCATTGTCGTGGTGGTCTTCCATCCCGTCTTCGGCGCGCATCAGATAGGCCGCCATCAGCGGCGTGATCAGGCGCGCGACCGCCAGCGAGAAGAAGACCGAGAAGGCGACGGTGAGACCGAACTGGATGAAATACTGGCCCGGAACGCCCGGCATGAAGGAGACGGGCACGAAGACGGCGATGATGGTGAAGCTCGTCGCGATGACCGCGAGGCCGATCTCGTCGGCCGCTTCGAGTGCGGCCTTGTACGGCGTCTTGCCCATCTTGATATGGCGGGCGATGTTTTCGATCTCGACGATCGCGTCATCCACCAGAATACCGGTCGCAAGCGTCAGCGCCAGGAATGAGACGAGGTTAAGCGAGAACCCCATCAGGTCCATGACCCAGAAGGTGGGGATTGCCGACAGCGGCAGGGCGACGGCCGCAATCAGTGTAGCGCGCCAGTTGCGCAGGAAAAGCATGACGACGATGATGGCAAGGATCGAGCCTTCCACCAGCGTGTGAAGGGCCGCTTCGTAATTTCCGTAGGTGAAATAGACGGAGTCGTCGACCATGGCGATCGCGACGTCGGGATGGGCTTTGCGGACGCCGTCGAGGCTTTCCGCGACGGTTTCGGCGACGGAGACTTCGCTCGCACCCTTGGCGCGGAAGACCGCGAAGGTGACGGCCGGCGTGCCGTTGAAGCGCGAGAAGGATTTCTGCTCCTCGTAGGTATCGGTGACGGTGCCGAGCTCCGACAGCCGCACGAAACGGTTGTTGGAAAGGCTGATCGACGTCTCGGCCAGTTGCGCCACATCGCGGGCATCGCCGAGCGTGCGGATCGTCTGTTCGTTGCCCGCCACCTGGCCACGGCCGGAGCCGAGATTGACGTTGGTGCCGCGGATCTGCTGGTTCACGTCGGCTGCCGTGATGCCATAGGCATCGAGCTTGGCGGGATTGAGCGAGACGCGCACTTCGCGATCGGAGCCGCCGTAACGGTCGATACGGCCGATCCCGGCCTGGCCTTCCAGCGCCCGCGTCACCGTGTCGTCGACGAACCAGGAGAGTTCTTCGAGCGTCATGTTCGGCGACGAGACGGCGAATGTCTGGATCGCCTGTCCTTCGACATCGACCTTGGTGACGATCGGTTCCTCGATGCCGGCCGGCAGGTCGCCGCGGATCTTGTCGATCGCGTCCTTGGTATCCTGCACCGCTTCGGGCGTTGGCTTTTCGATGCGGAAGACGACGACCGTCTGCGACTGGCCATCGGTGATGGTGGACTGGACCTCGTCGATGCCGCTGATCGAGGCGACGGCATCCTCGATCTCCTTGGTCACCTGTACTTCCAGTTCGGCAGGCGATGCGCCGGACTGGACGACGGTGACGGAGACGACGGGCACGTCGATATTCGGGAAGCGGGTGATCGGCAGCGCATAGAAGGACTGGATGCCGACGTACAGCAACAGGGCAAAGCCGAGAAGCGGCGCGATCGGGTTGCGGATGGACCAGGCGGAGAAGTTCATCTTCGCGTCCTCAATTCGAAACAGCGGCGGGCGGGGCCCGGTCAGCTTCGGCCTTGTCGGCGCCAGCCTTTGAGCCCGGCAGGACCGGGTTGATCTTGTCGCCGTCGCGCACGAAGGCGCCGGCCTTGGCGACGACCCGGTCGCCCTCGGCAATGCCACTGACGATCTGGATGAAGCCGCCGTCCTGAATGCCGGTTTCTATCTTGACCTGCTTGACGGTGTCGCCGTCCACCTTGCGGGTGACCGAGCCCGACGGCGCCGTGGTCACGGCCGAGAGCGGCAGGGCCAGCGCCGTCGTTTCGGTGATGACGATCTCCGCACTGCCATACATGCCCGATCGGGCACCACTTTCGTCATCCACGACGATATGCACGGCGCCGAGGCGGGTGGTCGCATCGACGGAGGGCGAAACGATCCGCACCTTGCCTTCGATCTTGCGTGTGCCGCCGGCAATGGTGATGATCGCCTTCTGGCCGAGCTTGACCTTCTGGATGTCTGTTTCCGAAAGATCGGCCACGAGTTCGATCGCGCCGTCTTTGATGATAGTAAAGAGCGGTTCGCCGGCGCCGGCGGCAATCGCGCCGATCCGCGCATTCTTGGCCGTGACGACGCCATCAACCGGGCTTTTGACGCCGGTGCGGGCAAGGTTGAGGTCGACGTCCTTGATCTGCGCATCGACGACCTTGACGTCGGCCTCACCGACGGAAACGGCCTGTTTCGCCGCGTTCAGCCGTGCTTCGGCGACTTCAACCTGGGCCTGCGTCTGTTCGACCTGGCTCTGGCTGCTGGTGCCGTTTTGTCCGAGTTTTCTGGTGCGGTCGCGCTGGCGGATGGCGTCGGCAAGATTGGCTTCGGCCTCGATCACCTGCGCCTTGTATTGCGCGACGCCGGCCTCGGCCTTGGCCCTGTTTGCCTCAAGCTGGCTTTTTTGCAGAATGAGCGAGTCGTCGTTGAGGGTTGCGAGAACCGCGTCCTGCTTCACCTCGTCGCCGACATCGGCATCGACGCTGCGGATAGAGAGACCGTCGACCAGAGGCTGGATGTAGATTTCCTCGATCGGGCGGATCGTACCGGTCGCGATGACCCGATCGGTCATCGGGCGGGTTTTGGCCTCGGTCACGATGATCGACGGAAGGTTCTTCTGCGGTGCGGTCGGCTGTGCTTGCTGCGCCAATGCCGGAAAGGCGAGGAGCGTGATCAGGGCAGGGGCGAGGGACGCCGCCAACAACGCGAGCTTTGACGAAATGCGAAACATGCGACGACTTCCGATGCACCAGAGGGTCTTTATTTCGCTGTCCGGGATCCGCGCCCCTCCCTGCGCAGTACCTGATGAGGTGGTGACGACCCAAAGCCGCCACAAGTCCGTCACCCGACAAATTCATGTCCCGTGTTTTTACGGCTTCCGTCGCCGCAAATCAATCTGCTCGCGGAAATGCCAAGACCAAGATCAGTGATGGTTACCGCCCCCTAAAATATGCCCGGCAGCGCGCCGGGCATATACTGTTTTCGGCAGGTTAGATCGGCTCGATCAGGGCCTGCTTATTTAAGAGCGGCGGTCGTTACATCGGTCGTGTAGCCACCATCCGGCTGCTTGGTGATGATCTTCTGGTCGAGCAGCGCCTTTACCGTGCGCTCGTAGGTCGCCATGTCCAGCTTGCCGTCGCCGATCAGCTTTGCCACTTCGCCCATCATGCGCTTCTGGTGGTTCTCGTCCTGGCCGCCATTGTCCATGACGATCTCTGCGGCTTCTTCCGGGTTCTCGATCGCGTATTTCCAGCCCTTCATCGAAGCGCGCACGAACTTGACCATGTTCTCCTTGAACTTTGGATCGGCCAGCTTGGTATCGAGAGCGTAGAGCCCGTCTTCCAGAAGGTCGTTGCCGAGCTTGGTATAGTTGAAGACGACCAGATCTTCGGCCTTGAAGCCGGCGTCAATCGCCTGCCAGTATTCGTTATAGGTCATGACGGAGATGCAGTCCGCCTGCTTCTGGATCAGCGGCTGGACGTCGAAGCTCTGCTTCAGAACCGTCACGCCATCCGTACCGCCCTCGGTCTTCAAGCCGATCTTGTTCATCCAGGCAAAGAATGGATACTCGTTGCCGAAGAACCAGACGCCGAGCGTCTTGCCCTTGAAATCGGCTTCCGTCTTGACCGGTCCGTCCTTCGGGCAAATCAGCTCGAGACCGGACTTGGCGAAAGGCTGGGCGATGTTGGTCAGCGGTACGCCCTTTTCGCGGGCAACCAGCGCGCCGCCCATCCAGTCGACGATCACGTCGGCGCCGCCGCCGGCGATCACCTGTTCCGGAGCGATATCGGGACCACCCGGCTTGATCGTCACGTCAAGGCCTTCCTCCTCGTAGAAGCCCTTGTCCTTGGCCACGAAATAGCCGCCGAACTGGCCCTGTGCCACCCATTTCAGCTGCAGCGTCAGCCTGTCGGCGGCGAACGCATTGGATGCGGCAAGCGAGAACGCCCCCGCCATCAGTGCCATGATCATCTTTTTCATTGTCGTTTCCCTCTTTTGTTGCCGCCCCCGTTTTCGGGATGCGGATCGTCAGCGACTAACCCCCACGGTTAGACGGATGCCAGAATGTCGTTGCTCTCTCGGCAAGGGCGACGACGCCATAAAAGAGCGATCCGGCAAGCGCCGCAACCGCGATTTCGGCCCAGACCATGTCGACATTCATGCGCCCGATCTCGGTGGAGATGCGAAAGCCCATGCCGACGATCGGCGTGCCGAAGAATTCCGCAACGATGGCGCCGATCAGCGCCAGGGTGGAGTTGATCTTCAGCGCGTTGAAGATGAACGGCATGGCGGCCGGAAGCCTGAGCTTCATCAGCGTCTGCCGGTAATCCGACGCATAGGAGCGCATCAGGTCACGCTCCATCGTTCCGGAGGCGGAAAGCCCGGCCACCGTGTTCACCAGCATCGGGAAGAAGGTCATGATCGTGACGACGGCGGCCTTCGACTGCCAGTCGAAACCGAACCACATGACCATGACCGGTGCGACGCCGATGATCGGCAGCGCCGACATCAGATTGCCGATCGGCATCAGTCCGGCGCGCAGGAAGGCGAAGCGATCGGCAAGGATCGCCACCACGAAGCCCGCGCTGCAGCCGAGGATGTAGCCCGCCAGCACCGCCTTGAAGATCGTCTGCTGCACGTCCGCCCAGAGGATCGACAGCGAGGCTGCAATGCGAACGCCGATCGAGGAGGGCGGCGGCAGGAGGATGAAGGGCACGCCGAAGCCGCGGGTGAGCGCTTCCCACAGGATCAGCAGCCACGCGCCGAAGATCGTCGGGATCGCAAGCCCCAGCAGTCCGTCCGCGAACCTGGAACGGGTCCGGATCTCCGACAACAGGCTGACGCAGCGCCATGCCAGCAGCCAGTTGGCCGCGATCATCAGGAAGAACGCCGTCGAGGCCTTGCCCTCGTTTCCGGCGAGGCCTGAAACCAGGATGCCGGTCGAGAGGTGGCAGAAGACGAAAATCGCGGCCGCGAGAAACAGGGGCGGCAGCGGCAGAAACGAAACGACCGCGCCTGCAATGGACAGGGCGAAAATCGCACACAGCGTCATCGGTGCAAAACGTGTCACCGCATCGGGATCGAGGAGCGGCAGGGCCGCAAGCGCTGCGAGCGACAGCACCAGCGATAGCCAGCCCTGCCATGACTGGAGGAGGGAGGTTCGCAGAGATGCGCTCATGTCGGCTTTCCTCCCATGTTGCGGTTGACGATCTTTCCGGCGATCCCGACGACTGCGACCAGAAGCGATGCGAGCACGGAGCCCGCCACCAGCGCCGCCCAGATATCGATCGTCTGGCTGTAATAGGCGCCGGCGAGAAGCTTCGAGCCGATGCCGGCGACGGCGCCGGTCGGGAGCTCACCGACGATCGCGCCGACGAGACTTGCGGCAATCGCCACCTTCATCGAGGTGAACAGGAACGGCACCGAGGCGGGGACACGCAGCTTCCAGAAAGTCTGTGCGGCGCTGGCATGATAGGTGCGCATCAGATCGAGCTGGATAAGTTCCGGCGAGCGCAGGCCCTTCACCATACCGACTGCGACGGGGAAGAACGAGAGGTAGGTGGAGATCACTGCCTTCGGCACCAGACCGGAAATCCCGATCGCGCCGAGCGTGACGATCACCATCGGCGCGACGGCAAGGATCGGCACGGTCTGCGACGCGATGATCCACGGCATCAGGCTGCGGTCGAGCGCGCGCACGTGGACGATGCCGACCGCGATCAGGATGCCGAGAAGCGTTCCGAAACCGAAGCCCGCAAGGGTCGAGGAGAGCGTCACCCAGGCGTGATAGACGAGGCTGCGATTCGAGGAAACGCTTCGCAGAAACGTGTTCGCGAAAACATTCGACGCCACCTGATGCGGCGCCGGCAGGATCGGTTTCGGCTGCGACATCGTCTTGCCGAGGAATTCCATCGGCGTCGAGGTCACACTGGCGCGCCGGTCGAGATCGCGCTGGAATGGCGCGTTCATGAAATACGCGCCGACATACCAGATCGCGACGATGACGAGGACGACTGTTGCGACGGGCAGGATGCGGTGACGGAAGAGGGTTTCCTTGTGCATCAGCCCTTCGCCCCCATCGGCACCAGCATCAGCACCATGGCAGCGACCCCGAGCCCGACGCCGGCCAGCTGCTGCGGCGTCAGTTTCTCGCCGAAAACGGCAAAGGCGATGACGTTGATGAGAAGCAGCTGCGCGATCGCCGAAACGGAGATGGCGAGCCCCAGCCCGCCCTCGCGCATCAGCTTCACCATCATCAGGTTGCCTGCGCAGTAGAGCACCAGCGACAGCAGGAGAAGGAGGATGTTGCTGGAGGCGATATAGGCACGCGAGGCGGTTGCCGCCGCAAGAAATGTCGCCATGGCGCCGCACAGCCAGAGCAGGAAGGCAGCGTTCATGGTGAGATCTCCCAATGAACGCCTTTTGCCGCCGGAAGAGACCGAGCCTTCAGCGTGAGAGAAGAGTGCAAATCCCTATTCCTCATAGCTGTGCCCCGCGCGCAGACCTTCGCGGACCCGATGAGCGATCGCCAGAAATTCCGGCGTCTCGCGGATATCGAGCGGGCGTTCCTTCGGCAGGGTCGAGGTGATCACGTCGGTCACCCGCCCGGGTCGCGGCGACATCACCACGATCTTGGTGGAGAGATAGACCGCCTCGGGGATCGAGTGGGTGACGAAGCAGATGGTCTTTTGCGTCCGCTCCCAGAGTTTCAGGAGTTGCTCGTTCAGATGGTCGCGGACGATCTCGTCCAGTGCGCCGAAGGGCTCGTCCATCAGAAGGAGATCGGCATCGAAGGCGAGCGCGCGGGCGATCGAGGCGCGCTGCTGCATGCCGCCGGAAAGCTGCCAAGGATATTTCTTGCCGAAGCCCGAGAGATTGACGAGATCGAGCGTCCGCTCGATGCGGCTCGCGCGTTCCGCTGCCGAATAGCCCATGATTTCGAGCGGAAGGGCGATGTTGTTCTCGATCGTCCGCCAGGGATAAAGCGCCGGCGCTTGAAACACGTAGCCGTAGGAGCGGCTTTTCCGCGCTTCCTCCGGCGTCATTCCATTGACGAGGATTTCGCCCGAGGTTGCCCGTTCCAGATCCGCGATCACCCGCAAAAACGTCGTCTTGCCGCAGCCGGAAGGGCCGATGAAGGAAACGAAATCGCCCTTTTTCACGTCGAGATCGACATCAGACAGCGCATGAACCGGCCCGTCGCCGGTCTCGAATGTCAGGCCGAGCTTTCTCGCAGAGACGACGGAGTAGGTCATGGGCGCGCTCCGTCGAAAGCGTGGCTGATCGTTTGAAAGGCCGGGTTTTCTGGTATCATCACGCTGCACATCCGGCCGTCGGCGCCATGGAGGCTGCCGCGGTTCTGCTGGAGAGGGGGAGTTTCAATGGACACGTCATCAAGACCGACCTGCCGTATCGTCAGGCCCGATGCCGCCTATGACGGCAAGCAGGGTCTCACCTATGTTCAGGGCATTTCCGCCGAAACGGTCGGCTCCAAGGGCATCTGCATGCATCTTCTGACCATTCCGCCGGGGGCAAAAGCCAAGGCGCATTTGCACGAAACCCATGAGACCGCGATCTACATGCTCTCCGGCTCCGCCGACACTTGGTATGGGGATCGGCTGGAGAACCACGTCGTGCTGCATGCGGGCGAGCTGATGTACATTCCGGCCGGTGTTCCGCATCTGCCAGCCAACCGGTCGGGCACGCCCTGCACCGCGATCATCGCGCGCACCGATCCCAACGAGCAGGAGAGCGTCGTCCTGCTGCCGGAGCTGGATGCTTTGGTGGACTGAGCCACCGGCCCTCGCCTTACCGGGTACCGCTGTCATCAAGCCGCTCATACGCCTGATGCCGGGATGCCGGAGCGTTCCACCTTGCGGGGCGCGGTGATCTCCTTCCAGGCCGACAGCGCCTTGCTGACGGCTGGGAACGGCGGGCGGGAAACGAACTTGCCGTCGCCCGGCTTCGTGCGGATCTCGCCATTGGCATAGGCGACATTGCCGCGCGACAGCGTGAAGCGCGGCAGCCCGGTCACATGCTTGCCTTCGAACACGTTGTAATCGATCGCCGATTGCTGGGTTGCGGCGGAGATCGTCTTTGAGGCCTTCGGGTCGAGCACCACGATATCCGCGTCGGCTCCAACCAGGATCGCGCCCTTCTTCGGGTAGATGTTGAGGATCTTGGCGATGTTGGTGGAGGTGACTGCCACGAACTCGTTCATGGTGATGCGGCCGGTCTCGACGCCGTGGGTCCACAGCATCGGCAGGCGGTCTTCAAGGCCGCCGGTGCCGTTCGGGATCTTGCGGAAATCGCCGCGCCCGGTGCGTTTCTGGTCGGTGGTGAAGGCGCAGTGGTCGGTCGCTACCACCTGCAGCGAACCGGCCGCCAGGCCCGCCCATAGCGAATCCTGATGGCGCTTGTCGCGGAACGGCGGCGACATCACGCGGCGGGCGGAATGATCCCAGTCCGGATGGGCGTATTCGCTTTCGTCGAGCGTCAGATGCTGGATCAGCGGCTCGCCATAGACCCGCATGCCGGACTGGCGGGCGCGCCTGATCGCCTCATGCGCCTGTTCGCAGGACGTGTGCACCACATAGAGCGGAACGCCCGCGGTATCGGCAATGATGATGGCGCGGTTGGTCGCTTCGCCCTCGACGGAAGCGGGGCGGGAATAGGCATGCGCCTCGGGTCCGTCATTGCCCGCGTCCATCAGTTTCTGCTGCATGGCGGCGACGATATCGCCGTTTTCCGCATGTACGAGCGGCAGGGCTCCAAGCTCGGCGCAGCGCGAGAACGAGGCGAACATCTCGTCGTCATTGACCATCAGCGCGCCCTTGTAGGCCATGAAGTGCTTGAACGTGTTGATCCCGTGGTTGCGCACCAACGCCTTCATCTCGTCAAACACCTGCTCGCTCCACCAGGTGATCGCCATGTGGAAGGAATAGTCGCAATGGGCGCGGGTCGCCTTGTTGTCCCAGCGCTTGAGCGCATCAAGCAGCGACTGACCCGGCTCGGGCAGGCAGAAATCCACCACCATCGTGCTGCCGCCCGAAAGCGCCGCCCGCGTGCCGCTATCGAAATCGTCGGCCGAATAGGTGCCCATGAACGGCATTTCCAGATGCACATGCGGATCGATCCCGCCCGGCATTACGTAAGCGCCTGACGCATCCAGGACTTCCTCGCCCCGGAGATCCGGCCCGATCTCGACGATCCGCCCACCCTCGATCTTCACATCCGCCTTGTAGGTGAGGTCGGCTGTCACGACAGTGCCGTTCTTGATGATGGTGGTCATGGCTCGCTCCCTTGTTCTGATGTCTGGGCCTGCAACTGCATCTTGTGCGTCAGCCCGATAATGTGCAGCAACGCGATTTCCAGCCGGTTCAGATCGTCTTCGTCTAATCGGCCGATCCGCTGCCGGATGACCTCCCTGCGCAAAGGTGAGATTTTCTCCGACATGATCTGGGACAGTTCCTGCAAGCCATTGTCGATGGTGGGCACGATGATCGGGCGAAGCCAGGGGGTCTCGATGACATGGGTCGTCATCGGGCATGCCAGGATCGTCGTGAGGATTTCATTGAGGTCGTCGTGCTGGAGGATGACGGCAGGTCTTGGCTTTCCAAGCTCACCGGGGAAAACCGCGATAACGATATCTCCACGCTTGAGCTTCACGGCTTATCCCAATTCGTGGGGCCGACAGCATCGAGCCAGTCCATGACCCCTTCGGCCTTGTCCGCTTCGGCGATCTTCCGGGCCTCTTCCTGTAGCTGCTCGCGGACGGTCTCATTGTCGAGATCCGGCACCCAAACCTCGATCGGCCGGTAGCCCTTGCGGATCAGCTCGGCGCGTTCTTCTTCAGAGACTTCGCGTGGCCTGCCCATGTCATTGCCTCCTGTCACTGATGGCGCGATGCCGCGCTATGGACGAGTTTTCCGGGTCGAGCTCAATGCGATGGCTCGAACCTCGTCGCACGCGCGTTTGCCCGTCGCGCTGACGGCGCGGCGATGCTTGAAAACAAGAATTTCCGGTGCGGGTGACATGCGGCTGGCTCCGCTTTTGTTGCCGGCGTCGAGTGTAGCTCGGATCTCCTCACGCCACAATCTCCGCCGTTTCCAGCACCGCATGCAGCAGCACGTCGCAGCCGGCGGCGGCCCAGTCCTTGGAGATCTCCTCGGCCTCGTTGTGCGAGACGCCGTCGACGCAGGGGCAAAAGATCATCGTCGAGGGTGCCAGTCTGGATGCCCAGCAGGCATCGTGGCCGGCGCCGGAAATGATGTCCAGATGGCTGTAGCCGAGCTTGACCGCGGCATCGCGCACCCGGCCGACCAGAACCGGATCGAAGGTGACAGGATCGAAATGACCGACGGCTTCAACGGCGCAGCCGACACCGAGCGCTTCGCAGATCTCGATTGCGCCCGCCTCGATCTTCGCCCGCATGCGGTCGAGCTTTTCCTGCGTCGGCGTGCGCATGTCGACGGTGAAGGCCACCTTGCCGGGCAGCACGTTTCGGGAATTGGGCGAGAAGAATGCCTGGCCGACGCCAGCGACAGCGCCCGGCTGCTCCGCCATCGCCACGTCCTGCACCAGTTCCAGAATGCGGCCGAAAGCGAGCCCCGCATTGACGCGGCGGTCCATTGGGGTGGAGCCGGTATGGGCTTCCTTTCCCGTCAGCGTGAATTCCAGCCACCACAGGCCCTGGCAGTGAGTAACGACGCCGATCTGTTTTTGCTCGGCTTCGAGGATTGGGCCCTGCTCGATATGATATTCGAAATAGGCATGCATCTTGCGGGCGCCGACCTCTTCGTCGCCCAGCCAGCCGATCCGCTTCAGCTCCTCGCCATAGGTCTTGCCGTCCGGATCCTTGCGGCTATAGGCGTAGTCGAGCGAATGAACACCGGCAAACACACCGGAGGCGAGCATGGCCGGCGCAAACCGCGCACCTTCCTCGTTCGCCCAGTTGGTGACGACGACAGGATGCTTCGTCTTCACCCCGAGATCGTTCATCGAGCGCACGACTTCGAGCCCCGCCAGCACGCCGAGCACACCGTCATATTTGCCGCCGGTCGGCTGGGTATCGAGGTGGGAGCCGATATAGACCGGCAGCGCATCCGGATCGGTGCCGGCGCGGGTCGCAAACATCGTGCCCATCTTGTCGGTGCCGACGGTCATGCCGGCGTCTTCGCACCAGCGCTTGAACAGGTGGCGGCCTTCGCCGTCCTCGTCGGTCAGGGTCTGGCGGTTGTTGCCGCCGGCAATACCGGGGCCGATCTTCGCCATCTCCTCCAGCATGTCCCACAGCCGGTCGCCGTTCACACGCATGTTCTCGCCCGGTGCTGCCGCCATCATCTTGTCCTTACCCGTTATGCCTGCAAGAGCCGCGTTCCCGACCCACGTTTGGCCAGATCTGAAACATCGGCATTGCGTTTGTTTTGTCTGTGATCGATAATTTGACCGACTGGTAAAACATACAATTTCCCGACCGCCACTCAAGCCGTAAATCACGAAAAATACTCGCCTATTTTCGCGCCAGATGCCTTGAAAATGGGCCTTGTGACACGAGCCTGGATCAGCGTTTGGGAAGGCAAGGCAGGACACGGATGGCCATTCCACGAGCGGCGAAAACGCAGCGGCGCACCCGCATCCAGGAGGAGAAGGAAGAGGTCATTCTCGAGGCCGCACTTGAGGTGTTTTCGGTCAGCGGTTTCCGCGGCACGACGATCGACCAGATTGCCGAGGCGGCGGGGATGTCGAAGCCGAACCTGCTCTATTATTTCCGCACCAAGGAGGCGATCCACCGCCAGCTGATCGACCGGGTTCTCTCGACCTGGCTGGAGCCGCTGCGCGCTTTCGACGCTACAGGCAATCCGGCTTCGGAAATCCGCTCCTATATCCGTCGCAAGCTGGAAATGGCGCGGGATTTCCCCCGCGAAAGCCGGCTTTTCGCCAACGAAATCCTGCAGGGCGCGCCGCATATCGAGGACGAGCTGAAGGGGCCCCTCAAAGACCTGGTCGATGAAAAGGCCGACGTCATCCGCGCCTGGTCGAAAGCCGGCAAGATCCGCACCTGCGACCCTTATCACCTGATCTTCTCGATCTGGTCCACCACGCAACATTACGCCGATTTCGACGTCCAGGTCCGCGCCGTCCTCGGCCAGGACCGGGACGACGAGGACCGTTTCGAGGATGCGGCGCGGTTTCTGGAGGGGCTGTTTCTGGAGGGGCTGAAGCCCTAGGGCTTCCCGGAGGACTTTGCGTCTCAAGCGGCAGCCGATGTTGCATCTCCGGCGGCAGCCGTCTTGGCGAGGCGTCCCTCACACACTCCCTCATTCCTGTGCCTTTCACAGGGATCCAGGCTGCCCAAGTCCTTGGGCTAAGGAGAGCCTTCCCGCGCCGCAGACGCGACGCTGCTGGATCCCTGTGACGAGCACAGGGATGAGGGTGGAGAGAGCTTTTGCGCCTCAAGCGGCAATGGCTCCAGCGTCCTAAGCGACAGCCGACTTGGGATCACAAGCGGCAGCCGTCTTTGCGAGCGGCCCTCCCACACTCCCTCATTCCTGTGCTCGTCACAGGAATCCAGTCAGCCCAAGTCCTTGGGCTGAGAAGACCCTTCCGCGCCGCGGACGCGACGCTGCTGGATCCCTGTGACGAGCACAGGGATTAGGGTTTGGAGAGGGTTCAGGGTGCGGAGAGGGGGATGAGGGCGGATAGGGGTGAGCCCTGAGCCCTGAGGGCGGAGAGGTACCGATCCAGGGGAGCGTGCCGGGAAAGCCTCACGTGCAGAACCCCCGAAACAAAAAAACGCCGGCGCGAGGCCGGCGTCTTCGTTGTCCTGGGAGGACGTTGTGTCTTAAGCGGCAGCGGACTTCGCGAGCGGCACTTCCGAGATCGTCTTCAGAACCTGCGAGGCGATCGCGTAGGGGTCGCCCTGGCTGTTCGGACGGCGGTCTTCGAGGTAGCCCTTGTAGCCGTTGTTGACGAAGGAATGCGGCACGCGGATCGAGGCGCCACGGTCGGCAACGCCGTAGGAGAACTTGTTCCACGGCGCCGTTTCGTGCTTGCCGGTCAGACGCAGGTGGTTGTCCGGGCCGTAGACGTCGATATGGTCCTGCAGGTTCTTGTCGAACTGCGCCATCAGCGCCTCGAAATAGTCCTTGCCGCCCACTTCGCGCATGTACTTGGTCGAGAAGTTGCAGTGCATGCCGGAGCCGTTCCAGTCGGTGTCGCCGAGCGGCTTGCAATGGAACTCGATGTCGATGCCGTACTGTTCCGTCAGACGCAGAAGCAGGTAGCGGGCCATCCAGATCTGGTCGGCGGCGCGCTTGGAGCCCTTGCCGAAAATCTGGAATTCCCACTGGCCCTTGGCCACTTCGGCATTGATGCCTTCGTGGTTGATGCCGGCTGCGAGGCACTGGTCGAGATGCTCTTCAACGATTTCGCGGGCAACCGAACCGACGTTCTTGTAGCCGACGCCCGTGTAGTACGGACCCTGCGGAGCGGGGTAGCCGCTTTCCGGGAAGCCGAGCGGACGGCCGTCTTCGTAGAAGAAGTATTCCTGTTCGAAACCGAACCATGCATCTTCGTCATCGAGGATGGTCGCGCGGCTGTTGGACGCGTGCGGGGTAACGCCATCAGGCATCATCACTTCGCACATGACCAGCGCACCGTTGGTGCGGGCCGGATCCGGGTAGATGGCGACCGGCTTCAGCACGCAGTCGGACGAGCGGCCTTCGGCCTGATTGGTCGACGAACCGTCGAAGCCCCACAGCGGCAGCTGTTCCAGCGTCGGGAAGGTGTCGAATTCCTTGATCTGCGTCTTGCCACGCAGGTTCGGGACGGGGGTGTAACCGTCGAGCCAGATGTACTCGAGCTTAAACTTGGTCATATTTTATCTCTCAGGCCGTGGTGTTCATGGTTGAGCCATCCAGAGACTGCGACGCGAAAGCGCTGCATCCCGGGCATGAGACATAGAACGCACATACCGTGCCAGTTTTTGTCGTCGCCCAAAAATCCCGATAAAAAAGTCGTAGGATTGGCCGGGTTTACATGTCTGCGGGTGACGACTGTAACGCCATCATCCCAGCCCGTTTGAAAATCAATCGATTTTTCGCGTACCCACCGGGGGTCGTGAAACAAGGAATTATGCTTAGCGTCTGAGTTCCGCCGACGAAACTATATCGCCCTGAGCTCGTTTGCTTTCATTCGTGCCTAGCGCCGAACAGGCAAATGATGTAAAATAGTGCAGAAAGCACAAAAAATGTGCATATCTCTGGTTGGTATGCGTTTGAGTGCGCATTGAGGAGGAGGCGATAGGATGGTTATTGGCATCCATCGTGAGACAGCGCAGATCCTGCAATTTCCATTGACGCCACGGATCCGTCTTGAGAACGGCGCCACGGTGCCGGTCGGGACCTACCCGGTCGCGGTGCAGGACCACTGCTGGTATCATGAAGAAGCAGTGAGCAGTGCGTTGGTCGACACCAAGCCGGAACAGGGACCGAAACCCTGCTGAGCGTTGCGGGCCATCGCCGGATGGCCGATCCGAATTGAAAAATCCCGAGAGCATCGCTGCCCCCGGGATTTTACGGTCTGACTGTCCAGGCTTTTATCAGGCCGCGCGCATCCGGCGTGCCATGCCGCCGAGCTCGCTGCCACCTTCCAGCTTGAAGTTGGAAAGAAGCGCCTGAAGCTGGCGGCTTTCGGCTGCAAGCGTCTCGCTCGCCGCCGTCGTTTCTTCCACCATCGCGGCGTTTTTCTGGGTCATCTGGTCCATGTGGTTGACCGAGGAGTTGATCTCGGCCAGCGCCGTCGACTGCTCGCGGGCAGCCGTGGCGATGGATTCCACATGTTCGTTGACCTTGTTGACCAGGCTTTCGATCTCGACAAGTGCTGTACCGGTCGAGCGCACCAGCGAAACGCCGCCTGCGACTTCGGAAGCCGAGGCGCTGATCAGCGTCTTGATTTCCTTTGCCGCATTGGCGGAGCGCTGGGCGAGCTCACGCACTTCCTGAGCGACGACGGCAAAGCCGCGACCGGCTTCGCCAGCACGGGCGGCTTCGACGCCGGCGTTCAGCGCCAACAGGTTAGTCTGGAAGGCAATCTCGTCGATGACGCCGATGATCTGGCTGATCTTCGTCGAGCTGTCTTCAATGCGGCTCATGGCGGTGACGGCGCTGCGAACGATTTCGCCCGACTTTGCCGCACTCTGCTTGGTCTCATAGACCATGTCGCGGGCTTCGGTGGCGCGGGCAGAGGCGGCACGCACCGTCGTGGTGATCTCGTCGAGGGCGGCTGCCGTTTCTTCAAGCGCTGCAGCCTGCTGCTCGGTCCGCTTGGAGAGGTCGTTTGCCGCCGAAGACAGTTCGGCAGAGTTGTCATTGATCGTGCCGGCTGCGCCGCGCACGTTGCTCATCGTGGCGCTGAGACGGTCCATCGTCGAGTTGACGTTGGTCTGAAGCTCGGCAAATGCACCCTGGAACTGGCCGTTCATGCTCTGGGTCAGGTCGGCATCGGCAAGCGCTGCGATGACGCGGCGAACTTCCGTGACGGCATTGTCGACGCTTTCCACCAGCTGGTTGACGCCCGATGCAAAGCGGTTGAGGTCTTCGTTCTGGTAGTCCTTGCGGATGCGGCCGGAAAAATCGCCGGCGACAGCGGATGCGACAACTTTCGAAATCGACGTCTGCAGGTCGCTGGAACGCTCGTGAAGGGCTGCTTCCTGTGCCTTGAGGTCGGTCATGGCGACAGCGTTGGTATGGAATACCTCGACGGCACGGGCCATTGCGCCGATTTCGTCGCCGCGGCTTGCGTCGACGCCATCGATGTTCATATCGCCCTTGGCAAGGCGGGTCATGGCTTCGGTCAGCTCGCGGATGGGGCGAACGATGCCACGGCGTGCGACGATCGTGCTGATCGTGGCGCCGATGATGATGAAGGCGAGGGCCGACAGCGCCGAAACCAGCATGGCGGTGGTCGAGGACGCAACGGCTTCTTCGCGGGCCACAGCCAGTTCCTTGCCGGAATAGGTGCTGTAGACCTTGACGGAGTTGGTGACGACCTTCTGGCCATCCAGCGCCTTTTTCAGCGCAGCCGAGATGGCGGCGGTGTCGGCTGCATTCTTTTCGGCGGTGTCCACCATGCTGCGGATCGAGACGAAATAGCTGTCGAGGGCGGCTCTCACCGTCTTCAGCTGATCCTGTTCGGCAGCGTCTGCGGTTGCCTCGATCTTCGGCAGGCGGGCCAGCATTTCGCCGGCGCGCTTTTCGGCGTCGATGCGGAAATCCTTGGCTTTGTCCGGCGCCGCGGCCAGCTGATAGGTCATGCGGCTAATTGCGATAATGTCGACCCGCAGATCCATCGCTTCACGAGCGACTTCTTCACGCGCGCCGACTGAAATGATTGCCTTTTGCAGGCCATAGAGCCCGCTTCCCGCAACGCCTGCAATAATAAGAGAAGAAAGGCCCATTACGACGGTAACGAGGCCGAGTTTCTTCGAAATAGCCATATCCCGAATTGCCATAGTGCACACCACTTCAACTTGCCCAACAATACATCCCAACCCGCCAATTCTCGGCATGCGCGAGGACGCCCACCTAACCTATTGCCGTAATTGCGCTAATCGCTGGTTAAAATAGCGGGCGAATATTTGTCCGGACTTGGGCGAAAACTGACAGTACACGCTAGGGTTTGAATTTATTCTCGGTTTTGAGCAAATGCTCAGTATAGGGTACGCTAAAACTGCTGTGAATCCCGAGGCTTCGTTGATCGAGCTGTAAGCCGACGCCGGCCTGCCCTATCAATGCCCCTAAAAACCACGGTCCGCTACCATACGCTACGTGAGCAGAAAAACTGCCATTCGGCGCGCGTGTCGGTCGAAAACGACGCGGGCTGCGTCCCTGAATTAATATGAGTGAAAGAGTCGACGTTAATCTTTACTCTCAAATTCAAGTTTCATATGGTGCGCCAACGACGGGGTTTGCCCCGAATTATTCCGGCCCAATACGGAGAGCATCATGGCGAAGAAACAGAAGCGGAAAAACACGAGTGGCGGCAATGCCGCATCCGATGCTGCGGCATCCTCGAACCGCAGCGCTGCCAATGGCGCCTCCGGGATCGGCGGGGAAGTGGTCGACATCCGCAGCTTTCTCTATGTCGGCGGCCGGGACTGCCAGGTGGCCCATCTGCGCGCCATCGCCACCCGCCACGGCGCGGAACTGATCCATCACGACGGTGGGTTGCGCGAGGCGGTTTCCCGCATCGATACGGTGCTTCCCTCGGTTGACTGCGTGTTCTGCCCGATCGACTGTATCAGCCACGATGCGTGTCTGCGGGTAAAGACCGGATGCAAGAAGTTCGGCGTCACCTTCATCCCCTTGCGCAACGGGTCGAAGTCAAGCCTTGAGCGGGCGCTGCAGACCATCAAGGATCGCAATGATGAAAACAGGTTATCCTGATCAGCCTATTCTCGATCGCGAGGGGCGCGATCTCGACGCGATGGCGGTCCTGCACAAGCTCGCCGAACAGAGCGGCGACGGCATGGTGACCGAGCTTTACCGGCTCGCGATGGACCGCTCGCAGGATACGGCTTTGCCGAGATCGATACCTTCGAGCCAAACCGGACGTTCTAGCGCCGGGCCTCGGCGCGCAAAAACGCTCCGATCGCGATTGCGAGCCAGCCGAGAATCATAAGATTGCCGCCGAGTGGCGCGGCAAACGGAAACAGTCGGCTTCCGAGATAATGACGCGCCACCAGATCACCCGCAAACACGATCGTCCCAAGGCCCAGAATGAGACCGGCCAGCGTCGCTGTGCGGATCTGCTGATGTCCAAGATAAAGAGCGAGCAGCACCGGCGCGTGCGCCAGGCACATCATCGAGGCAGAGCCGAGCAGAAGCGTATCGCCGCCATGACTTGCGGCAGCCGCAAGGCCTACGCCGCAGGCGCCCATCAGACCGCTCGTAAAGAGAATGAACGGCCGCAGTTTATCGAGTCTCGCCAAGGCTCTATTCCCTGTTTTGCATGTGATGAGCCAGCCGCTCGATCGGCGGCCAGATGATGTCGCGCAGGGCCGGGCTTGCGATCGTCTCGTCCATGGCGCGGCGGAAGCACAGCAACCATTCGTCGCGCTCCACCGGTCCGATCTCAGCCCCGAAATGGCGCGAGCGAAGGCGAGGGTGCCCGTGTTTTTCCACATAGACGGGCGGGCCGCCGAGATAGCCGGTCAGATAGTCATAGAACTTCGCTTCACTTCCCGTCAGACTTTGCGGATGAACGGCCCGGCAGCGGGCAGCTTCCGGCAGCGTATCCATCAGGGTGTAGAAGCGCGCCGCGAGGGCCCGAACCGTCGCATCACCCCCGATCGCCTCGTAAAGAGTAATCGTTTCGCCGGATGTGGTCTGCCTGTCCTCGTCTGCCATCACGGTTTCCATGGCTCACCCATCCGGCGTCTTAGACGGATCAAGGGTGGTTGATCGTTCAAGGCTTGGTAGGCCGGAGCAACCGTCAGGGCAAGACCCGGACTAGGGCCTGAGGGGCAAAGCGATGCCGGGCGACGGTCAGGGAGTATCTTTGCATCGATGGTGCCGCCGACGCGGGGTCGGCGGGCACGATGGAGTGCAGCGGCCTTTTTCAGGCGAGCATTCTGACCTTTTCGGTCACGCCTGCATCCGCATTCGACTCATGGGTCGAATTGAGCTTGCGGGCGACGATGTCGTGGTTGAGCCACACGACAGGACCGGTCGGGTTCGAGGTTTCCGCAAAGATCAGCTGTCCGGTTGCCTCAACGACCAGCGTGCTCAGCAGATCGCTGATCAGAACCTTGCTGTCCTTGTGCATCTGCGTGATCTCGGCCGAGGTGCCGATGGTGAGATCGGACTGGCCCTGGCTGTTTGGCATCGGCCAACGCTTGAAATCGTAGAAGGGCTGCATGACTTCGTCTGCCTGAAGATCGATGATCTTCTGCAGCGTGTCTTCAACCGTGTAGCCGTCTGCCAGGCGCTCCTGGCAGGCCTGCCACAGTTCTTCAGCCCAGGCGCCGCCGCCTTCCTTCTTCAATGCGAGAAGGAGAGGGATGAGCGGCAGTTCGATACCGGCAAACACGTCGGAAGAGTTGGTCCGGATTTCCGGGCAGTTGTAGACGGTCGCCTTGATGCCATCGGCCCAAGCCTTGCGCGCTACATCCTCAAGGCGCATCTTGGCATAGCCCTGCGTGTAGTTGGTGTAGGTCTGCCAGCGATATTCGTCGCCGATCAGGATGCCGGTGCCGTGATATCCATAGGCCGTGTAGCGCACCTGGTTGCCCGCTGCTTCGATCCGCGTGCGGATGGCGGTGCTGAGATCGATCAGGTGGTGATAGGTGTTGGCGGAAACCTCGTCGAAGTTTGCAAGGATCAGCTTGCCCATGTCGCTGTCGAGCAGTGTCTGCGAGGACATGTGGCGGGCGCCGCGGCCCTTGTAGATGCGGTTGGCAATGACGAGGAAAGCCTTCGCCTTGGGGATGCCACCCGCCATCGTATGAGCAAAGAAGACATTCTTGCCGGCCGGGATCATGTCTTCGAGGATCGCCATGACTTTCGTCAGCGAATCCCGGAAGCGCTCCACGCCGACTGTGCGGCATGCCTCGATGTGATCCCAGTCCAGTTTGTCGGTCTGCCAGCTTTCGAGCGTCATATCGGCCAGAAGATCGGTCGGGGTCGGCGTGCCGGCCGGTGAGTCGAGATCAAAGCCCGCCATCAGCGGAACGTTGATGATCTTGCCGCCGAGCTGCGTTTCCGCAGCCTGCAGTTCGTCATCGGTCAGCGGACGCAGCGCGTTGTTCTCGTCGCGGCGCCCGACGGTGATGCCGACGATCTTCATGCCCGCACGCTTGGCCTCTTCGATCAGCCCGGTCGCGTAACCGCGCCCGAACAGCTCGCCGAACAGAACAAACACGTCACCTTTGCGAAAGACGACATTTTGGGAAATGCGTTTCAGGGGGATCGGATTTTCCATGGCGCAAACTCTCTCAAAAAGGACCGGAATCGATCCCTCGAATATCTTTGAGACCTAGTGCACCATAAAAACGCGAAATGGGAACTCATTTTGCGTGTCCAAGTATGTCGATTCGTGAACTGACGCGGTGATCAGGGCGGTTGTTAAGGTCGATCGTCCGCCTAACAGCTGTGCCGAGACCGTATTCTGATGGCAACCCCTCCGTCTTCCACGACCATCCGCGCCGTGCACAGCGCAACGCCGGCACGTGCGCGAAAAGGCGCGTTGCATCAGATCTTATGAGTTCAGTCTTGGAAGAATCCTGCTGCGGCAGGGCCTATACACGCTGCATGCGCTCCTGAAGCGCATCAACGACGGCCTGCAGGAACGCCTTGCGCCGCTCGTCCGTCGTTGCGTCAGCCGTGACCTTGAGCGGCCCGCGGATATTGTTCATGAAACCGGAGTGGTTGAAACTGTCGGCGGCCACGTTGACCTCGACCTCGTCCATGTAATGCGACAGCAGGGGCGCCAAAGCGAGGTTGGTGTCCTTCTGGTACTGGTGGGCCATCACCTGAGCAAGCTTACCCATCTGCACGTACGGACCGAATTCGGCGCTCATCTGTCATCGTCTCCTTCAATTCATGGCCTAGGCGCCTAAGGTAGGGTGAACGCGTCGCAACGCAAATGTCGATCGGGGATATGCCCGCGTTTTCCGAAATGGTCGCGAAAAGTTGAACGAATTGGCGCCGTTGCGTGCCACGGATACCCCAACGTTGTCCGAGGTCATTCAGCCTTTTCCGCCGCGGCGCATCGGCATGCGATCGATCAGGTCGAACATCTCGACGTCGCTGACGACCGTATCGCTTTTCAGCTTCACGCCGCCATCCTTGCCGACAAGGACGACATGAAACGCACCGTCCGCAATATTTGCCTCCGCGCGCAGCCTGCGCGCGTCGATCCGGTCGGCGTCACCATAGATCGTTTCCACGACATCTCCGGAAACCTGCAGCACAACCATGTCGCGCTCCGCCAATTCCGCCTTTTGCGATGTCAGGATGCCGACCTGTCGGGCAATCGATGCATCGCCCTTGTCACCGAAAAGGATGAGGACACGCTTTTTCCATTCGAGGTGTGAAAGGCTGTCCATGGCAAACACCTGCGAGGTTGCGAGCGAGAGGGCGAAGGCGATGAGTGTTCGTTTCATGCGGTCATCTCCAGATCTACCGAAGGAACGCAACAAACGCGTGATGGTTCAGGTGCTTCCTGTCTGTACGCCCTCTCTGGATTCTTGAGCTAGTCGCTCCCATCTTATGATCATCAACTGAAATAGGGAGGTTGCGATGGCAGATACCTCTGCGCACGCACGCGATGGCAACGTCATGGAAATTCTGTCTCCCACCCGGGTCGCCGGCCCGGGCTCGCCCATTTGCGACTGCTGTCGACAACCAAGATCCGCTGAGGAGTTTGATCAGGATTGCTGCGGGATCTGCATAACCTGTCTCGAGTGTGACGACATGCTGGTGGATGTGGAGCCTGAGGCATCGCCTCGTACGGCGAGAGAGCGTCCGGTGCCGTGAGCGGCCAGATGGTGGCAATGGTGTAGGGCAGGGTGGTCTCGATACGCGCCACAGCGGAACCGCGGTGAACCGGCGAACGCCTGGTCATGACGATGTCGACCAGAGAATGAAAGGAGGGCTGGATCCGTGAAAGAACTTCGGCCAGCGCTCCAGGTGCGTTCAGGAGTTGAAGAGCTGCATAATCGTCTCGCTGCTGCTATTGGCGATCTGCAACGTCTGAACGGCAAGTTGCTGCTGCGTCTGGATTGCGGACAGCCTAGCAGAGGCTTCCTCCATGTCCGTGTCGACAAGGCGGCTTACACTTCAGGAGCCGTTGATCGTACTTCCGAGATACAGCCGTCTGAAAGAAGAGCGACCGAAGATTTGGATGCGTAGTTCGCCTTCAGTAATCGGTTTGCAGTTTCCGAAACTCGTGAAACCGTGATGCACGTCGGACTCGAACTTGCGATGCCGCAATAAATTCAACGAATTTTAGCGTTCTTTCGTTAATCCGGGCTCATGGACGCGAACGAAACGCCCGCGACAATTCTACAGAGGGTCAGCCTGCCAACAGGCTTCCTTTCGCTGCTTGCAATCTGGTGGTTGATCACTGCGTCCTTCGATATCCCACTGAGTGTACTGCCATCCCCGGCCGATGCGGTGATCGCGCTACTGGAGAGCAAGGGCGTCTTTCGATCGCTAGGAGTAACTATCCAGACGACGCTGATCGCATTACTGGTTTCCGTCGTCGCGGGCGTCGCTATCGCACTTCTTCTGCATCGCTGGCTTTTGCTAGAGCCGCTCGTTCTGCCACTCTTGGTGACGCTCCAGGTCACTCCCGTTATCGTGCTTGCGCCGGTCGTGGTCGTGGTCGCCCCACCCGGGCTGACGCAGGTCATCGTCGCCTTCCTCGTGGCGTTCTTCCCGATCACCGTCAGCACTTTGCAAGGGCTAAAGAGTACGCCGTCGGTTCTGCTCGATGCGATGCGGATCTATCCCGTGTCGCGATGGCAGACATTCTGTTATCTGAGATGGCCGTTCGCCTTGCCGTTCTTCTTCAGCGGGTTGCGCACCGCAGTCGGGCTGGCGCTTGTCGGCGCCGTCATTGCTGACATGATGACCGGTCGCGGCGGACAGTATTCCGGTATTGGCATGCGTATCCAGAGCGCACTGCAGGGCAATATCCGGCTTGTGTTCGGCGAAGCCCTGCTCGTCACCGCAGTTGGGATCCTGCTCATCGAAGCCGTTGGAATGATGTCCAAATTGTCGCTTGGCCAATGGCGCGGCAATGACGGTTGACTTTGCATGATGATGGTTGCAATTCCTGAAGTTGAACTTCTTGTAGGTCATCTGTGAAACAGCAGTCTGGGTCGACATGCTGGCGAAAGTGTAGATGTCCCGAGCTGGGTTGGGAAACCGTCATGCACATTCGATTGAAAACTGCATCCATCATCGCAATTCTTGCAGGTTGCAGCGAGGAGGCTCTCGCAGCCGACAAGGTTCGTTTCGGCACCGACTGGCTGGCGCAGGCCGACCATGGCGGCTTTTATCAGGCGCTAGCGGACGGCACCTATGCAAAGCATGGGCTCGATGTGGAGATCATACCCGGCGGCCCGAATGCGGCAAACCAGGCGTTGCTGACGTCCGGCAAGATTGATTTCTATCTTGGTACGCCCCAGAACGTGATCAACGCGACGGTCGACGGCAGCCCCCTCGTTGATATCGCGGCAATCTATCAGAAAGCACCACAGATCCTGATGGCCCATCCCGGTGTCGAGACGTTCCAGGACCTGACCCGGCTTGCCGACATATTCATGAGTGCAGGCGGCTACGAAAGCTATTTCGCGTGGATGCTCGCGTCATTCCAGGGTTTTTCCGAGGAGCAGTATCGGCCATACAATGGCAGTCTCACGCCCTTCGTTACCAATACGCATTCCGCGCAACAGGGCCTTCTCACGTCCGAGCCGTACTCGGTGCAGCTGCAGGCGGGATGGTCACCGAAAGTGTTTCTGCTCGCCGACCAGGGCTACAAGCCTTATGCCCAGACGATCACCGTGCGACCATCGTTCATTGCTGACAGGCCCGATGTCATCCAGCGTTTCATCGACGCGACGATCGAAGGCTGGAATACCTACCTTTACGGCGACAACCATTCGGCAAACGAGCTTATCAAGCTCGAGAACCCGGACATGACGGACGAGCTTCTTGCCTATGCGCTCGACGTCATGAGACAATATGGCCTCGTGGATAACGACGAGACGGTGAAGACTGGCATCGGCTGCATCACCGAAGAACGCTACAGGTCATTCTTCGACACTCTGGTGGCGGCCGAGACGATCAGCGCAAACTTCAACTACCGTCGGGTTTTCGATGCGCAATTCGTCTGCAAGGGCGTCGGCGTCGCCTTCCGGAAATAACTCAGCGAGTTTGTGAGGAATGATGAGGCCGCTTTATGTCGGCCCCACCTCACGCGACCGGTATCGATCAGTTGAACAACTGCATGATGGTCTCCGGCGCGCTGTTGGCAATCTGGAGCGACTGCACGGCGAGCTGTTGCTGCGTTTGCTTCGCCGAAAGGATCGCCGATGCCTCTTCAATGTCGGCGTCAACGAGGCGACCGACGCCTTGTTCGATATTGTCCATGAGCGTGGCATTGAATTGTGCCTGTATGTCGATCCGGTTTTCCGCCGCACCCAGCGTCGCACCACTCTTGATGACGCGCTCCAGCATCATGTCGAGACCGTTGATGTAGTTGTCGAGATCATTGGCCGGATCGGTGATATCGACATCGAGGATATCGAAATTAGGGCCCCGAACGTTGTCTTCGACGTTGTCGATCGAAAACCAGGAGCGATTGCCCTTGTCGGGATATAGGGAGCTGTCGATAGTGAAGACGACACTTCCTCCACTAGAAGACACGATAACGCCGGATGTCGAGAGCGTTCCACCGTCGATGTTTTTCGCCAGATTGAGAATGGAGGCGAGATCGGCTGCGGAATTAACCATGCCGTCAGCCGTTCCGAGCGCGGCATCAACGATATCGCGGGTGACGACGAACTCCTGCTCCTCGGTGTTTGGTAAATTCAAGTCGAAGGTGAAATCAACATCACGATAGATCTGGAAGGGCCCGGTGAACGCAAAGGAGGTCTGCGCGTAGCTGCCCGGGGCATCCTGATACGGCGTATCCTCGAACCCGCCGGCAGTAGCCGCTGGGCTTCTGATTACGTTCGTCACCTGAATGCTCGACCCGCTGTTTCCGCTCTGCTCTGTGCTTACGATGGAGAGGAGGGAGCTACTATAGGAGCTTCCATAGGTCGAGACGCGGCTTGAGAGGCCTGCATCTGCGAGGGCTTTGCGGATCACGGTGGCATAGTCGTCATCGTCCGAAATGATGCCATCCGTGGTGCCAAGCGCCGCATCGACAGTCGCCTTGTCGATGGAGACGTTCGTTGCCGGCGTTCCATCAATTGAGATATCAAATGAGATGCTCTCTCCGGCAGCCAACGTCACCGGTCCGGTCATCTCCCATTGCTGATAGCCGTTGCGGTTCTGGCCAGCCGGATCGGCATTGCGGAAGCCTCCGATACCACCGAGCGAGCGAATGTCCTTCTGCAGTGAGCCGCCGCCGCCAACATTGAACACGCTGACATCAGCGGTATCAATCTCCGTCTTGTCGACCTGAACGGTCCCATCCGGTGAACGGATGAAACCGGAGACCACGTAGTCCGGCAGGGAAGAAAGGACCGCAAGATTGTCGTCGGACTTGGTGTTTAACCAGTTCACGCCGCTAAAGCTCGCAGATGTCGCTGTGGCCACCAGCTGCTCTTTCAGTGCATCTAGTTCGCTTTGAACCTTCGACCTGTCGATGCTCGTTTCTGTCGCCGTCACCAACTTCGCACGGAAGTCGCTCACGATATCGATCGTCGTGTCGATCGCCGCCACCGCGACGTCGATTTTTGCAGATCCAATGCCTATGGCATCATTGACTGCCGAGTTGGCCTTGTTGTCAGAGCGCATCGTGGTCGAGATCGACCAGTACGCCACGTTATCGGACGCGGTCTGGATGCGAAGGCCGGAGCTGACTTGCTGCTGTGCGGTATCGAGCTGGTTGTTGACCGTGCGAAGGGTCTGAAGTGCTGATGTTGCGGAGGTATTGGTTAGTATGCTGGTCACGTTAGAAAGCCCCAAAAGCAAGGGCTAGCCCCCGGACGCGAAAACGGGTCCGGCGAAATAAGCTAGCAATGATCGGAACATCGTTAACGGTTAACCCAAAGGGTGCCCGTCGTAATGGCGGGACCGTAACCTTGGAAACCCAGGTCTGGGTTCCAAGGCTGCGCAGCAATCTTGTGGTGCAAATGATCGCCGTGCACTTGTATTGTAGTTTTCGACCGGAAATGGTTAACGGACGGTTAAAAGCTGCAAGCAGAACTTGATATCCCGCAAATTTCTGCGGCGGCAGTAAGGGCCAGGTACCTGTGGGAAAGCGTTCCGACCGGCAGCCCGATCGCCCGGTCTACCGTTTGCCAAGGACAGTCGCGACCAGTTCCAACTCCGGCTCGAAGTCGCTGACGAGCATCTTCAACTGCGCTTGGATTTCCCCAGCATTGGTGATGTCGGTTAGCGGGATCACGTTCCTGCGTAGAAAACGTGAGTAGAGCCTACCCGTTTCGGCTGCGTCCGGCTGGAACTGAATGCGGTCAAGATTGCTGACGACGGCCGCGGTCTTGATCGCCTCGATCATGCCTTTCCGAAACTCGCGTGCAGAAGCCGGGCCGACCTCGGCATTCAATCGCAGATATCCTGATATGCCGTCCTCGCTCACCCGCATCTCGGCCAGAACGATCAATGGATAACCCGCCCACCATCTTTCGCAACCCTTCCAGACGATACCCACCTTGTCGAGCTCATCCCGCCATTGGACAGGAAGGAACGCCACAAGGTTCTTAGCCGATCCGGCATAGAAGAAATGGCGATCACCGATCCCGATCTGTTGGTTGGGCATCAGTTCGCTACCGAACACACTTCGAATTGCACCATCGAAACCGGCATTCGCATTGGCCTTTGCAAGCAGGCCAAGCAGTTTTTTGCTGTCGAGATAAAGCTGGCGCGTATGTTTCATTTCGGAGCGTTCACGTTAATTCAGTCAGTTATTATTTTGGCGCAGGTAGAAATAAGCATCTAGGGGGCTGAATGCGTTGAGGAAAGAACCTTGGGGTGGAGAGGGTAATCATTGTGCTAACGCTGCGCTAGCGTATTTCCGATCCATTAGAAATCAAGAATAAAAATAAAAATCAATGATTTCTTAGGTTTAGTGGCGCACCCGACAGGATTCGAACCTGTGACCTTTGGAATCGGAATCCAACACTCTATCCAGCTGAGCTACGGGTGCATGCCGAAAAGCGATGACTCGCTTCGTCCGATGAGACGGTTCTTAACCCAGGATGCTTGCGGCATCAATTGGCAAAATCGGGAAATCGCAGCCTGTGGGCAAGATAGCGGCCGTGGGCGTCCCGCGGGGCTGCGTCGGGGAGAGGGAAAGTGGGAGTGATCCCTTGCAATTTTCGCTGGGGACAGGGATATCGTCGGGGCAGGGCCGTATCTGGCCGCGAGGGGAGCAGGCACGCATGATCGATCCGAACCACCCGTTTTATGGGCCGCTCTGGCGGCGGATCCTCATTCCGGCGATCTGCTTCGGCTGGGCTGTGTTCGAGCTTTATGCCGGTTCGGTCACCTGGGCGGTCATTTCCGGGGGTCTCGGCCTTTATGCGGCCTACAAGCTGTTCCTCGAAAAGCGGCCGGCTGCACCGGTTACGATGGCCGACCCTGTACAGGACCAGGATGCGCCGGCCGACGATGCGCAGGTGCGCAATGCGTCTGAACTGCCTGCCGACAGGACGTTCGACAAGACCTGAACCTTAAAATCAGCCGAACATCCGCGCGTGGATTTCCCGCGCCCTGATCGCCTGGTCGATCAGCAGGTTGGCGATCTGCATCCGCGTGGTCGCCGCCGGACGGAACCGCTCGGCCACGCCGTCCGGATGGTTGGTCTTGGCAAACCGTCTTCGCTTGTCGTTGAGCGTGGCTTCCGTGTCGACGTCGACAATAGCAAGTTCGCCGGCAATCTCGTCCGTCGTCAACCGGGTCAGGTGTACAGGTATGGACGGTTCTACCGGATCGATCGGCTGCGGCTGCGGGGTTTCGGATGTCAGATCACCTGGCAAAGGCGGAGCTTGCGCCCCCATCTCTTGCTGCGTGCCGGCTCCCGGTTCGAGTTCCGAGATGTCGGCGAGGTCTGCGAAATAGGCGTTGGTGTCGCCAGTCGCACCTGTCTCTGGTTCCTCGTCGGTCGTCGAGATGACGAAACCCGTTCCAAGGCCGCGGACGCGGAAATCCGCTGCCGCCTCGACAGGTTGTTCGTCGTCGCGCTCGCGCTTCAGCCGTGTCAGCACCGACTGGAAGATCGATTGTCCCAGCAGCATTTCCGCTCCCTTGCTATCGGCGCAGACAATCATGCCTGGATGGTGCCGGGCTTGCGGGAGAGTCGGTTAAATTTACGTAAACAACGACGGCTGTCTTAGGCAGCCGATCCTGATGTCACGACTGGCTTTGTCCTTGCGTGGTCTGGCTCTGCCCGCCCTGGACCTGGCTCTGTCCACCTTGGCTTTGGCTCTGTCCACCGCTCTGGCTTTGCGAACCCTGGGTCTGTGAGCCTTGAGCTTGAGTCTGGCCCTCATCCTCCACCGTCAGCGACACCTTGAGGTTTTCGCCGAACGTCTCGGAGACCCGGCCGATGCGCATGCCTGAGATCGGGGCTGCGTCGCGGTAGTCGAGGCCGGTGGCGAGCCGCACATAGCGCTCGTCCGGGCAGACGTCGTTGGCCGCATCGAAGCCCACCCAGCCGAGGCCCGGAATATGCGCCTCCGCCCAAGCATGCGTCGCCACCTGTTCGGTCGTGCCCTCCATAAGCAGATAGCCGGAAACGTAGCGGGCGGGGATATCGCGCAACCGCGCGGCGGCCAGGAAGATATGGGTGTGGTCCTGGCAGACGCCGGTCTTTGCGGCAAGCGCCTCTTCGGCGGTGGTTTCTGTCGTCGTGGTGCCCGGCGTATAGGCCACGGTCTCGTGGATCGTTTCCATCAGCGCATGCATGCGGGCAAGTTCGCTGTCGCCGGTCAGGCCTTCTGCCAGCGCCTTTACCAGCGGGCCGGCTGACGTGCGCGGGGTTTCGCGGAGAAACAGCCAGAGCGGGCAGAAGCCCTGATGGGTGCCGAAAACGCCGGCCTTGTCCACGGTTTCCACTTCGCCCGAGGCGACGATGCGGATCGTGTTCTCGCCGCCTTCCGACGACACCAGTTCGACGCGGTTGCCGTATTGGTCGGCATAGCCCGCCTCGACCGTGGCGCCATCCACGCTCACCGTCCAGTTGATGATCTTCTGGGTGGATCCTGCGGTCGGCGTCAGGCGAAGCCGCTGCAGCGAGTAGGGCAGCGGTTCGTCATAGGTATATTCCGTCGTATGGGAAATCTTCAGGCGCATTGTTTCAAATCCTCAAGGGACGCCACTCGGCCCGTCCTACTGGTAAAAGCGATAGCCTTGCGAAATCTCGGCGCTCAACTGGTTGTTGCGCGATACGAATTCCTCGAGAAACTCGTGCAGGCCGTGATCCATGATCTCGGTGATCGAGCCCCGCGTCAGCGTCGCGCGGATCGCGTCGGCCGTGTCGTGCGCCGTGTGCCGCTCTGCGTATTCCCGCTGCAGGTAGCCGAGATTGCTGACGATCTTTTCGTAGCAATAGGCAAGCGAGCGCGGCATCTGAACTTTCAGGATCAGGAAGTCGGCGATATTGCCGGCCTGATAGTCGCCGTCATAGACCCAGCCATAGGAGCGGTGTGCGGAAACCGAGCGAAGGATCGATTCCCACTGGAAATTATCAAGCGCGCCGCCGACCTGGCTGACGGAGGGCAGAAGCACGTAATATTTCACGTCGAGAATGCGGCTCGTGTTGTCGGCCCGTTCGATGAAGGTGCCGATGCGCGAAAAATTGTAGAGATCGTTGCGCAGCATCGAGCCGTGGAATGCACCGCGGATGAGGGCGCAGCGGTGCTTGATGACGTCGATCAGTTCCGGCAGTTCGGTGGCCTTGAGGTTGCGCGCAAGCCGTGCCTTGAGATCGAGCCAGGCCTCGTTGGTGGCCTCCCAGGTCTCGCGCGTCAGGGCGGTTCTGACCATACGGGCATTGTTGCGGCCCGATTCGATGCAGGACAGGACGCTCGACGAATTGGCCGTGTCGCGCAGGAGATAATCCACCGCGTCGGCTGCCGTCAGCTTGGCATGCACCTGCTTATAGGCATCGCGCACGCCCGCACTTTCCAGAACGCCGTGCCAGTCCTCGTCGGAGGATCCGGCCCGCGTCAGCGAGACGCGCAGACCGGCATCGACGAGGCGGGCGATGTTTTCGGCACGCTCGATGTAGCGGAACATCCAGTAGAGGCCGTTTGCAGTTCTTCCCAGCATGTTTTACGCCCTCAATCTTCCAATACCCATGTGTCCTTGGTGCCGCCGCCCTGGCTGGAATTGACCACCAGTGAACCCTGTTTCAGGGCTACGCGTGTCAATCCGCCGGGAATGATCTTCACCTTGTCGGACACGAGGACATAAGGGCGCAGATCGACGTGGCGGGGGGCAACGCCCTTGTTGACGAAGATCGGCACGGTGGACAGAGCCAGCGTCGGCTGGGCGATGTAGTTGGTCGGTCGCGCCTTGAGCTTTGCGGCAAATTCGGCGCGCTCGGCTTTCGTCGCGGTCGGGCCGACCAGCATGCCGTAGCCGCCCGATCCATGCACTTCCTTGACCACGAGTTCTTCGAGATGCTCGAGCACGTATTTGAGGCTGTCGGCTTCCGAGCAGCGCCAGGTCGGCACGTTTTCCAGAAGCGCCTTGCGGCCGGTATAGAACTCGACGATCTCAGGCATGTAGGAATAGATCGCCTTGTCGTCGCAGATGCCGGTGCCCGGCGCATTGGCGATGGTGATGTTGCCGGAGCGGTAGACATCCATGATGCCGGGAACGCCAAGCGCCGAATCCGGCCGGAATGTCAGCGGATCGAGGTAGTCGTCATCGACGCGGCGGTAGAGGACGTCGATCGCCTCATAGCCGCGCGTCGTGCGCATCTTCACCTTGCCATCGATGACACGAAGGTCCGATCCCTCGACCAGTTCGACGCCCATCTGGTCGGCCAGGAACGAGTGCTCGTAATAGGCAGAATTGTAGATGCCGGGTGTCAGCACCGCGACACGCGGCCGTCCCTTGCAGCCGGGGGGTGCGAGCGAGGCCAGCGACTGGCGCAGCTGGCGCGGATAATCCTCGACACGCTGCACCTTGTTCAGGGTAAACAGCTCGGGGAACATCTGCATCATCGTTTCGCGGTTCTCCAGCATGTAGGAGACGCCGGACGGGGTTCGGGCATTATCCTCCAGCACGTAGAACTGGTCCTCGCCGGTGCGCACGATATCGGTGCCGACAATGTGCGTATAGACGCCGCCCGGCGGCTTGAAGCCGATCATTTCGGGCAGGAAGGCCACGTTCTTCTCGATCAACTCGCGCGGAATGCGGCCGGCCTTGATGATTTCCTGCTTGTGGTAGATGTCGTCGAGAAAGGCATTGAGCGCCACGACGCGCTGCTCGATGCCTTGCGCGAGCTTGCGCCATTCGCGGGCGGCAATGATGCGGGGAATGATGTCGAAGGGGATGAGTTTTTCGGAACTGTCGGCATGACCATAGACCGCGAAGGTGATGCCGGTCTTGCGGAAAATGTTTTCGGCATCCTGCGTCTTGCGGATCAGATGCGCCGTATCCTGGCTGGCATACCAATCGTGGTAGGTCTTATAGGGCAGACGCGGCTGGTCGTCCGCGGTTAACATTTCATCAAATGCCAAAGGTATGTTCCCCATTTTTGGTCATAAGAATACAACGGCATTGGCAATGCAAGAACCATGCTCAGTTGCGTATGACAAATATACGACCCGTCCTGATGCGGTGAGATAGGGCCTGAACGACGATCAAAAAGGGCAACTGCCGATGGAATTAGCGACGGCTCATCTTCGGTCGTAGAAAGACCGCTCGTCAAAGCAGCAACTGCCTCATCGCTGATCACACCGGAGACCGGATCTTAGTCGCACACCGTCAGATGCGCTGATGGGAACGGTGAGTATTTCTACTTTGACCGCGTCGCCGCCACAGCCTAATCAGACGCCGGATCATTTCCCGCCCACCGGCCTTGTCAAAGCCACTCTCCGGAACATTCCGATGCTCGACCGCCTGGCTCCGGCCGTTTTTGTTTTCCTGTGGTCGACCGGGTGGATCGTCGCCAAATATGCGTCCGCCCATGCGGACCCCGTCACCTTTCTGGCCGCCCGGCATGCACTGGCGGCCGTCGTCTTCCTTTGTCTCGGGCTTGCCCTGCGGGTCACGTGGCCAAAGACCGGACGCGAGATCGGCCATGCGGTGCTTTCAGGCATTTTTCTGCACGGGCTTTATCTCGCCGGCGTCTGGTATGCGATCGGGCAGGGCGTGCCCTCGGGGCTGTCGGGCATCATTGCCGGGCTGCAGCCGCTGATGACGGCGGCGGTCGCGCCGTTCCTGCTTAGCGAAACGCTTTCCCGCCGGCAGAAGCTCGGCCTCGCGCTCGGCTTTGCCGGTATCTTCATCGCCATCTCGCCGCAGCTTTTTAGAAGCCTGTCGGCCGGCATGACCGGGCTCGGCCTGCCGCTTCTCCTCAATCTCATGGCGATGGGGTCGGTCACCTACGGCACGATCCACCAGAAGCGCTACCTGCAGCAGGGCAACCTCGTTGCCATCGGCACGCTGCAATATGTCGGAGCGTTCATCGTGACGCTGCCGGTCGCCTATCTGATCGAGCCCATGCGCTTCGACTGGACCACCCAGGCACTCGCCGCCATGGCCTGGTCGGTCATCGGCATCTCGCTCGGTGCCGTCGCACTGCTCCTCTACCTCATCCGCCGCGGGCAGGTTTCACGCGCAGCCTCGCTGATCTATCTCGTGCCCCCCGTTGTTGCCATCGAAGCGGCAATCCTGTTTGGCGAACCCCTGACCCTTCCCATGGTCACCGGCACCGCGATCGTGGTTCTCGGCGTGTATCTGGTGAACCGCAAGGCGAAGGCGGGGTGAGGGCCATTTGGGGCTGAACCTCTCTCGCTCCGACCTCCTCTGCGTCAACATGGCGGATGTTGTACGCAGCCGTTCTCATGTACTGCTCCGCCACGCCCGTTAATGCACTCAAAAGCCTGGATATCACCGACATGTGGGATTGGTTCCCGATCGTCTTCTTCCCGCTCAAGATCATCGTCCTCGGCACAGGCATGTTCTTCGCCATCAAGTGGCATAGGGATCAGGAGAAGAAGAAGTAGTGGGATGTGCGGGGGCAAGCGGCGTGATCGCTGGCACGTGGGCAATGAGCCGACTTGGCTTTAAGCCGCTATCGGACGAATGCGCTTTGGCAGTTTTGCGGCGGGATCCGGTCATTGACCAGCGTTTGGTGACGACCGATCCTTCAGTTTTTCAGCCCATTTAGAGGCTAGATAGAAAATTACCGCACCTACTCCAAAACCTAGCCACTGGTTGATCAGGTATGCAACGATAGGCAGACAGATCGCGCTGGAAATAGTGATGCTTGAAATAAACGCTGAGACCGAAAGCGGACGCCAGATCACCATGAAGATCGCAATGGTTGCCCACATCACACCGACAAGCCCATAGGGTCCTAACGCTTGAACATAATGTCTTGCGCCAAATCCAATTGCGGCGACCGCCAGAGCAACTAGCAGAGTAAAAGCAAATCGACTCATTACACTCTCCGCGGAATTCGTTCGCGAAGGATAGCGGAGTCTGTTCTGGAAACTTCTTAACTTCGCAATGGAAATGCAATGTTATCTCGCATGTCTGAAGTCCGCTCGCGGTAGAAGCGGACGTAGTCAGCGGGAGGTCCATTGCGTATGCTCGGTTCGTTGTCGAAGAATGTCGAGCATGGAGCAATCATTCTGCTCGTCGAAGAGGTGAACAGTGGATTGGAAACATTACCTAATTCTCTGGTTGATTGCAGGCGTTTCCGCATCTCTCGCTGCGTTATTGATGCACAGGCGTCTCGCGCGGGGCAATTTGGGTAAATTTGCAGTTTTCGAGCAAATTGTGTTGCCCGCACTGATACTTATAATGGCAGCGCTTACTCTCAGCATTGGTCCATTTGTTGATGTAAGTGGGATGCAGACAAATGAGTCGATGGCGAATATGATTTCCGCCATCCTATTCGGCGCTTCGCTGCTAATAGCAGTAATATTAGTTCCGCTGTTCTTTCCGCTTATTCTCACATTTTACCTGATGGGTGGTTTTTCGCTTCCGTGGACGTTTCTTTCGATGGTCCCAGTTATCGCCGTGCTTTCGGCTATGCTTGGTAACTTAATAGGCTTCACCACATCAAAATTGAGCAAAGGGAGGTGAGATCGTCGCCACAGCCATGACCGCGTCGGGCCATAAGGCGACGTTGGCCAGGGCTCAACTTTCGGACATTGTTTGCCCTGCTGCCCAAAGCCACTCGCCATTTGCCTGAGTGAACACGCACAGCGATCGTACACGCCCGGATTGCTCGATCCCATCGATTGCCAGCCTATCCGACAGCACCAGTGTCGCCACCGCGAAATCATCGATTGGCCTCACCGCAACCTCAACCACGCTTTGGTCAAGAAACACCAATGATGTGGATGTGCAGAACGTGTCGATGTATCCGGCTTTATGGAACGACTTGCCCCTGGCATTTAGATAGACGAAGTTTGGATGAAGCAATTCACCGAGCTTCAAAGCGTTGCGCTCAACCAAAGCTCGTCCTTTTCTCACGAGCACTTCGCGAATGCGTTCTTCAATATCGATCATTCTGGAACGATCCTTCGGATTGACGCAGGCGCTGCTCATAAATGATGAGCGCATGTCTTTGAACTGATAGCACGCCGCCTAAGGTGCGCTCCGGGCAACTGTCCCAGTCTCCCCACCATCAAATGCGGGGCAACCGAAAACGCTAACCCGGAGGATGCGCTGCAATCATGACATTTCATAGCAACGGCTATCCCTCATCTTATTCAAGATGAGGAACAGCAATGCGCGCAGACTATCGATCGCGCTCCCCGCACCCGCTGCCATCACGTCGTAACAGCGTCAATCCGCATCAGAGTAGAAAGTCGTCCGCATACATTTTGTGGGAGCCATGCAGGTCGATCATGAAATCGGCCTTTTTGTCACCGTTGACGTCGGCATAGACGTAAGTATGCGACTTTTCTTTCTCGTAGCGAAGCTCGCCGGCGTTGCCGGTAAATTTCTTGGCTCCGATCCAGTCAAAATCCTGGTTTCCGCTGATCTTGGTATCGGCATCGATGGCAGTGAGGTTGATCAGGTCGCGCGTAGCGGAATTATGCTCCCAGTCGGTAATAACATCCGCCGCCTTGACGGTGCTTTCCTTAACCGACTTGAAGAGGAACGTGTCCTCTCCCCAGCCACCCGACAAAACGTCCTTGCCGGCGCCACCGTAAAGCACGTCGTCTCCGCGACCAGCGTAGAGCTTGTCATCACCGGCGCCACTGATGAGCTTGTTCATGCCTGTGTCGCCCTTCAGCGTGTCGGCACGTGCGGTTCCCCTGATATCATCCAGATAATCCACAACGTTCAGAGCAGAACCCGTGAGAGCGCCTACAGGATTGCCCGCCTTGTCGTGTGCGGAGACTTCCAGCTCATAGTGGAAAGAGTTGAGGTCGTAAGCCTGGTAGCGCACGTCCCTCACGGCAACGATCTGATTGCCTTCCAGAGCAAAGAGGTCACTGAATGTATCTACGTTGCCGACCGAGCCGTACCAGACCATGGCATACATGCTGAAATCGAACTGCAGGTCCGCCGTATCGTAGCCCTCGACCCCCAGGGTCGCCACGACCGTTCCCGCTTTCGTATTTTCTCTGATCTCAGTCGGAAGACCCGTAATATCACCGATAGCCATGCTTTATGTCTCTCCGCCGGAGGTCGCCAACATCATCGACGGCCATCATAAAAGGTCTCAAATAACCCATTGCGAAATAGCGGCATCCGGCATTGAACGCAACAATAAGGTTAGCCCCAGACTGCCCCACCACTCGTTATGATTGATGACTAAATGGACGTGTTCGCTTCGGCCCAACTGCGGTCGTTCACTGCCAATGTTACGACAACGCTGCCAGGGTGTTGAGGAAGGCGCGGACGGCGGGGTTCGACCGTCGGCTCTCGGGCCACAGCGCCGTGATATTGTGCCGGTCTACCGCATAATCGGCCAGAACCGGCACAAGGGCTCCACGCCTCACCCAAGCGCTTGCCATGAAACTGGTTGCCATTCCGATGCCGCTACCCGCTGCGATCGTCGCAAGCACGGCTTCGCTCGCGTCCACAATAATACCCGAGGACGGTACGATCTCGACCTCCCTGTCCCCAACGCGGAAAGGCCAGCGGAATAGCTGGCCGCTACTCTGGTAGCGCAGGCTGACAGTTTCATGCTCTGCCAATTGGTCCGGGTGGGTCGGCGGACCGCGCCCGGCCAGATATTCGGGCGAGGCATAGCAGCATAGCCGATGCGGCAGGAGGCGGCGGGAAAGCAGGCGCGAGTCTGCCAGATCGCCAATGCGGACCGCGACATCGAAGCCGCCTTCGATAAGATCAACCATGTGATCGCTCAAACGCAGGTCTATGTTAACCTTCGGATGGAGCCTGCGAAACTGAGGAAGCACCGGCGCTATGACGTGCAGGCCGATCGGCAGAGAGGCCGCGATCCGCAATGTGCCGGCGGGCTCAGTGCGCGCTGCTTTCGCCGCCTGCTCGATCTCTTCTGCGTCGTGCAGCAGCCTGAGCGCACGCTCATGCAGATCGCGGCCTTCGGGCGTCAGCGTCAGAGAACGTGTCGTGCGCGCAAAAAGCGAAACGCCGAGCTGTTTTTCCAGCCGCTGAATGCTTTTGCTGACCGCCGAGGGTGAGATGGACAAGGAGCGGGCGGCGGCAGTGTAGCTTCCGAGCGAGCCGGCGCGAGCGAATGCAATCAGCCCCGTCAGCCTATCAATTCCCATTTGTTCCTTCATGGCACTACTAAAGCGAATTATCTGATGATTATCAATCGAAGATGTCGATCGTATCTTCAGTCATCGAAATGACTATCCAAGCGAGGCCATGATGACTGACATGATGAAAGCCGTGCGATTGCACGAGTTCGGTGGACCAGATGTACTCCTCTACGAGGATGCGCCCCGACCGGAAATCTCGGCTGTCGACGTGCTTGTTCGCGTCCATGCCACGAGCCTCAACCCGCCGGATCTCTATCTGCGCGATGGTTACCGGGCTCTCCCGCCGGAATGGCAGCCCAATCCAAGCTTTCCGCTGATCCTTGGTACGGACGTTTCCGGCACGGTTGCGGTCGTCGGCGAAGACGTGTCGCAGTTCAAGGTCGGCGACGAGGTCCATGCGATGGTCCGGTTCCCGCATGACCTCATGACGGGAAGCAGCGCCTATGCCGAATATGTTCGTGTTCCCGCATCGGACCTGGCGCTGAAGCCCGTCGGGATCGACCACGTCCAGGCCGCCGGCGCGCCGATGTCGCTTCTGACCGCCTGGCAATTTTTGGTCGATCTGGGACACGATGCGCCGAACCCTTTCCAGACCTTCCCGCATGCACCGGCTCTGCTCGACGGCAAGACCGTGCTGGTAAACGGCGCCGGCGGCGGCGTCGGCCATCTCGCAGTCCAGATCGCGAAATGGCAAGGGGCGAGGGTGGTTGCCGTTGCTTCCGGCAAGCACGAGGCGCTTCTCAATGATCTTGGTGTCGATATTTTCATCGACCACACGAAGACGGCTGCTGAACAAGTGGCGAAGAATGTTGATCTGGTGCTCGATGCCGTCGGCGGCGCGAATATGGAACGCTTTCTCCCCAGCATTAAGCCGACTGGCGCCCTGTTTCTCGTCAACCCGCTGGGCTTTTCAGGTTATGACGAAGCCGCGCGGCGAAAGATCACCGTCTCGACGACGCAGGTGCGCTCGAACGGCGCGCAACTGGCAGAGGCCGGCCGTCTGCTTGAGGACGGCTCCATACGGGTGGTGATCGACAGCACCTATCCGCTGGCCGAGGCAGCGGCAGCGCATCGTCGTGCTGCCGAAGGGAGCATCCAGGGCAAGATCGTGCTGGTCGCCGTCTGATCACCACTTGACCAGTCAAGGCCCAGGCCGCCGCAAACAGATGGTCGGGGCGCTGATAGAGGGGCTATCCCATGCTGATTATCACCGGCTACATGCACGTCGATCCAGCCGATCTGGCGCAATTCATGACGGAACTGAATGCGCTGGCATCCACAACACGGAAGCGTCCGGGCAGCATCACGTATGATGCTGCCGTGGACGATCCACAATCAGGTCGATTGCTGATATCGGAACGTTGGGTCGATCAGGCTGCGCTTAGCGCTCATTTGCAGGCAGCCGACACGATCGCGTTCGTCAGCCGCTGGATCGGTAAGATGCGAGGCGAACTCAAGAAATACGACGCATTGAACGAACGCGACATCATGGATTGCTGATGCTGCTACTGGGTTGGAGGTCTGCGTCCGCATTGGGCAGACAGCCGACCTCGACAGTTCTGCCCCTACACGCGACACTGCGGACGATCGTAGAACTCCCTAGTCTGCCACGTCGCAAAGCTCAGAAACACCAATGTCGCTTCATCGCGAGTTTCCCGAAACCCGGCGTTGGTTCACAATTGGATTGCCGGATATGCAGGGTCTCTCTGTTCGATCTGCCAGCCGGAAATCCAGATGCTGCGCAGCCTATCTCCCTCTTTGGGGAAGTGGTTTCCCGTCAAACTGCAGCTTTCCACGCGGTCGATCCGGAAATTCCGAATTGCCTGTCTCAGTTCGCACCATCCGACGATGACGGCACTGTCCAGATAGTAGATCAACGCCAGCGGCCAGACGATGCGACGCGTTGGATTGTTCTGCTGGTCACGGTAGTCGAGCAACAGCTTTTCCTCGTCGCGGATCGCACGACGGACAATCCCGAAATCGATGCCTTCCGGAGCTGGAGTGCTTGCGCCCCAAGCGTGAAGGGCACGCGATGTCAGTGCTTCGCGCAACGGCGCGGGCACGGCAGCTGCGATTTTAGCGACGACCCGTTCGGATGCCTTTTTGAGGTCAGTGTCGCCTGTACGCTCGATCAGCGCCATGCCGAGAACGACAGCCTCGGTCTCCTCAGCCGTAAACATCAGTGGCGGAAGATCAAAGCCGGGTCGGAGAATATAGCCGATCCCGCGCTCGCCTTCGATCGGCACGCGCATAGCCTGAAGGCCGGCAATGTCCCGATAGATCGAGCGCATGTTGACTTCCAGTTGGGCTGCCATCTTCGCCGCCGTTATAGGCGTCTTTGCCAGTCTCAGAATCTGGATGATCTCGAAGAGCCTGGAAGCTTTGCGCATGCTGATTACCCCATCACAACTGACACACCCCTGTCAGTGAGCCCCTGTATAGCATGCCGCAACACGCTGAAAAACAGGCGGTATCGAGACCGTCAGTCGAATGGAACGGGCGGCAACTGACATGACCTACGTCGAAAATCTCTGGCTTTTCTTCCTTCTGCTGACGGGCATTATCGCCGTTCCGGGCATGGACATGGTGTTTGTCCTTGCGAACACTCTTGCGGGTGGAAGACGCGCCGGGCTCGCAGCGACTTTCGGGATGATGGCCGGTGGAGCCTGCCACACCTTGTTCGGCGCTTTCGCCGTTGCCGGGCTTACCAGGTTGATCCCGGCTGTTTCCGGCCCCATGCTCATACTCGGGTCGGCCTATATGATCTGGATCGGAGTCAGTCTTGCCCGCAGTTCGATCGTGATCGGGTCCGTTGATAGCGGTGCGGCTCGATCTTCCGGGCGGGTCTTCATTCAGGCCGTCGTCACTTGCCTCCTCAATCCGAAGGCATGGCTGTTCATTCTCGCCGTCTATCCACAGTTCCTGAAGCCTGCTTTCGGGCCGCTCTGGCCCCAGACACTTGCGATGGGTTTGATGACCGTGCTCGTTCAGCTTGCCGTTTACGGTGGACTGGCTCTGGCCGCCGCGAGAGGACGCGATGCCATCGTCTCCAAACCCACTTTGACGATCTGGGCAGGACGGGTGGCTGGTTTGGTGCTGGTTGCGATTGCCGCATACATGTTTCTGCGCGGATGGAATGAACTGTGATCGAGCGATCCGGTTGTCGCAGAAATCCTGAGTGTCGGGGTGAAAGCGGCCTCACCAACCACCCCTAATACCCCACACAAAAACGGCCGAGATTTCTCCCAGCCGTCTGAACTCTCTCAACCGCGTCTCGCGTTAAGCGCGCGTGGTGCGCTTGCGGCCCTGATGGCCGGCGGTGCGCTGGTCGATGGGGGCCTGGCCGCGGTTGTCGTTGCCGAAGCGGACCGGGCCGCGACCGTCGCCCTTGGGGGCTGCGGCCGGCGTGTGCCGGTTTGGCTTGGCTTCGCCGGATGCGGCGGCCGCATTGCCCTGATGGGCCTTGCGCTGGCTGCCGGCTTCATGCGCGCCGTGGCTTGCATGGTCGCGGTTGCCGGAACCGGCTGGCTTGGCTGAGCCACGGTTGTCAGGACGACCGCCAGTCTTTGCGCCCGGGTTGCCGAACTGCTTCTTGACCGGACGGAAATCCGAAGTCGAGGACAGATCGTTGTCGGGCGCTACGCTTGCCGCTGCCGGCCGTGCAGCCTGTGAACGGGGAGCCTGGCTTCTTGGCGCTTCTGCACCGTCACCAGCGAAGAACGGCTTGCGCGCCGGACGTTCGCGGCGCGGGCCACGGGCTTCGCCGGCAGCACCGGCACCGCGGCCTTCGCCGCCGCCGCCATTGCCGCGTGGCTGGCCGCCACGGCCGCCCTTGTTGCCGCCGCGGGCATTGGCGCCGCCACGGTTGTTGTTGCCGTTGGCGCGAACCGGACGGTTCATCGTCTCAGGGCGCTCGCCGGTCAGCGTCTTGATCTCGATGTTCATCAGCTTTTCGATGTCGCGCAGCAGCATCGTTTCGTCCGGTGCGCAGAAGGCGATCGCGATGCCTTCGCGGCCGGCACGGGCCGTGCGGCCGATGCGGTGAATATAAGCTTCCGCGACATCAGGCAGATCGTAGTTGTAGACGTGGCTGACGGCCGGGATATCGATGCCGCGGGCCGCGACGTCGGTCGCAATCAGCGTCTTGATCTCCCCATCACGGAAACCCTTGAGTGCCCGTTCGCGCTGGCCCTGGCTTTTGTTGCCGTGGATCGAGGCGACCGAGAAACCGATGTTTTCAAAGTGCTTCATCAGCTTTTCAGCGGTGTGCTTGGTGCGCATGAAGACGATCGAGCGGCCATCCGGATTGTCGAGCAGCGACTTGCGAAGAAGGTCGGTCTTGTCACCCTTGCCGGCAACGAAGTGGACGAACTGGTCCACCTTGTCGGCTGCCTTGCCCGCAGGCGTCACTTCCACCTTGACCGGGTCGGTCAGGAAGTCGGCGGCCAGATCGGCGATCGCCTTCGGCATGGTGGCCGAAAACAGCATGGTCTGGCGCTTCTTCGGCACCATCTTCGAAATCTTGCGCAGGTCATGCACAAAGCCGAGGTCGAGCATCTGGTCGGCTTCGTCGAGCACGAGGAAGCGAACCGTCGTCAGACCGATCGCGCGGCGCGAGATCAGGTCGAGCAGGCGGCCAGGGGTGGCGACGAGGATGTCGGTGCCCTTTTCCAGCTGCAGCTGCTGCTTGTTGATCGAGACACCGCCGACGACGAGATTGATCTTGAGCGGGCGGCCCTTGATGAAGGTCTTCAGGTTGGCGGCGATCTGGTTGACCAGTTCGCGGGTCGGCGCAAGGATCAGCGCGCGGGTGGTGCGGTTGTCGGGGCGGGTCGCGTCGGCCATCAGGCGCTCGATCAGCGGCAGGCCGAAAGCTGCGGTCTTGCCGGTGCCGGTCTGCGCAAGGCCGATCAGGTCGCGGCCTTCGAGGAGAAGCGGAATTGCCTGGGCCTGGATCGGCGTCGGGGTTTCAAAACCAAGCTCGGTGAGCGTGGCGACGATCTGCTTGGACACGCCAAGAGATTCAAAATTCGTCAAGTCGAATACCTTTCGGGGCGCCAAAAGCGGACGCTCCGAAATGGCACCATGCCATCCGGGCTGCTTGTGGCGTCAAGAACCCCGCGTGATTTGGGAACTTGTGTGTTGGAAATTACTTTCCAGCGCTTGAACCCTCATCCCGAGGGCGATCTATCTGTGCGCCTTGTTCCTTCTTCGCGCTGTCAGTATGGACGCGGGGCAGCTCACGCGGCTGCCGGAAGGTGAAAGCTGGCATGCATTTGGTTGATTTGCCGCCGAAAGTCAAGGTTCTTCTGCAAAACGACGCAGGCTGTCCGCTAGCTGCGACCCGGTAGGCACTCACGTCACAGGGGATTTTCTCGAGTCGTCAGCCCTCCGAGCGGCGGCCACACGAACGGCGATCCCCAAGGCAATGGTCGCGCAGAGTGGCGGCCCAAAACGAAAAACGGCGGTGCATCGCACCGCCGTATCGCAAATCTTGATGGACGCCTGGACGCTTTAGTAGCAGACCCGTGCGCGGTAGGCTTCGCCATACTCGTTTTCCACCCATTCATGGTGGCAACGCGGTGGTGGTGGCGGTGCGGCATAATAGGCGCGACGATAGACGACCGGCGGCGGTGGCGGCGGAGCATATTCGTATTGCGGCTCCACATAGACCGGACGCTGCGATCCGGACACGATCGCGCCGCCGATCAGGCCGCCGGCAATCCCGGCCGCGGCACCCAGCAGCACATCGTCGCCGTGGTGACGGTAGTGATCGCGGGCCTGCGCTGCCGGTGCCGTCGCAGCAAGTGCGCCGGCGACTGAGAGAGCCGCAATGCCAGCAGTAATGGTCTTCTTCATGATCGACATGCCTGGTTCCTTTCCCCGTGGTGTTTCGAGGTACGTTCAAAGCGTCGCTCTCAATCACGGCGGATTGATGGAAGTTTTATCGCCGTAGTCTGAACGCCTATTCAGACTCCACCGTGGAAAAATTGCTTTTCGAAAGGTGTCGGCAACCCAGGGTCTGCCCGGAGATTGAATTGCGGCGAAAACCCGGCAATTTTCGGGAGGAATTGTGGCTCGAGCTGTCTGGCGGTTTTGGCGGGCAAGAAAAAGCGCCGGGTCTAATCCCGGCGCTGGAGCTGATCAGCAGTTGTTCGTCGTGGTGCCGGAACCGTCGGTCGAACCGCTGGTTGCCGAAGGTGCGCCACCGACACCCGTCGTGTCGCAGCCGCCTTTGCTCGTGCCGTTTCCGGTCGTCATGCTCTTGGAGTCCGTGCTGCCCGTGGTCGTCCCATCGTTGGCGCTATTGGACGGCGTGTTGGACGGCGTCTGGCCGGTTGTACCGCTGCTCGTTCCGGATGCAGCGCCTGCGCCAGACGCGCCGGAACCTGCGGATCCACCGGATGCACCTTGAGCGAATGCCGATGTTGCAAGGCCAAGCGTCAGCGTGGCAATCGTCACAAGTTTCATCATCGAAAATTTCCTTTGTTCGCTTCACGTCAGGGTTAACCGGCGTCGGCGTCCAAGGTTGCCTGATGCGGCCGATTTAGTGTCATTGCGTTGATCCTCGATGCGTGAAACGCCCCCGGCCGCACTCCATTCGAACTTGCGAAAACGCAAATATTAAACAACCCTGTGTTCCGGGCAACGTGTTGTTAATACTCGCTATGGTGTTATCGGGTCGGTTTCCGAAAAATGGTGGGATCCCGCATGCGCGGGAGTGAGCGGGGCAGGGTGCACACGAAGAGCGAACGCCTGGAAAGCAAGTTTCTGGAGCGGGCCTGCGCCCGCATCGTGGATCTCCCCGAACCCGCCTATATCAAGAACTGCCGGCTCGCATACGTCGCCGTCAACCCCGCCTATGCGGCCATGGTCGGCGCTCGCCCTGAGGAGCTCGTCGGCCAGACAAGCCTCAGCCTCGGCAGCGAAGGCGAAAAGGATGAGCGCAAGGAAAAGGAATGCCGCGCCCTGGTGTTCGGTGCCGAAGAAAAGGCGCTGGCGTTCAACGCCGACGGGATCTTTTCCCATGAGATCCATATCGAGCGGTTTCTGACGGAAGACGATCAATCCTACGTCTTCGGCCATTTCCTGCCGGTCGGCGCTGCATCGCGCCCAACGGGTAATGGCGTCCCCGCGCCGCTCGAGACGGCGGCGAAGCCGTTTTCGCTGTTTGAGAACGGTCTTCTCGACGACGCGATCGACATGCTCGAAATGGGCATCGGCATCTACGACCGCGACAATGTGCTCGTTTACTGCAATTCGCAGCTTGTCGACCATTTCGATGCCTGTGGCATCGTCATCAAGCCGGGCATAGCGCTGGAGGACATCATCCACCGCGCCTATGATCAGCGGGAACGTGCGGCAAGCGGCAATGCGTCCGTAACGCTTGCGCCGCGCGAGAAGTGGGTGGAACAGCGTCTCCGTGCCTTCCTCGTTCCCTATCACGAGCGGATCGACAAGCTGCCGGATGGGCGCTGGATGCGCAGTCTCAACAAACGGCTGGAAAACGGCCTGCTGATCGCCATCCGCCACGACGTCACCGACTTCAAGGACCAGGAGATGCTGCTGCGCAGCCAGGTGGCGGAAACCGGGCTTTTCCGCGCCATCCTGGAAGACCTGCCGGCCCCCGTGTTCGTTCGCAACGAAATGCACGAGCTGACCTATGCCAACCACGCCTACGAGCAAATGCTGGGCAGCGAACGGGAAAACTATCTCGGCAAGACGGAAGCCCAGATGTTTCCCTGGGCGGCGGAGCGGTTCTGGAACGAAAACGCCCGCGTGCTGGACGGCGAGGCGATCGACAAGTCGGAGGATATGACCTTCCCGGACGGTTCGGTCATTCCGGTTCTTACCCGCCTGCGCTCGATTGAGGTCGACGACGGCAGCCGCTATCTGGTCTGCTCGCGCACAGACGTGTCGCTGATCAAGGAAGCGCAGCAAAAGGCGGAAAAGGTCAGCCAGGATCTGCAGACGATCCTGTCGGCCCAGCCGGTCGGCATCGGTATTCTCGATGCGGATCTGGTGTTCGAATACGCCAACCCCGCCTTCTATACATCCTGGGATACGGACAAGCGCTTCGATCTGGCCGGTCGTTCCTACCGGGATTTCATGAAGGTCAATTACGACAACGGTATCTATGCCGGCTCGGACCTGGATTTCGATGCGATCTACAATGCCCGCATCGCCGCACTGACAGCCAGCAACGATCATCCGCCGATCGAGATCCGCACCCATGGCGGCCATTACCTGCTGATTTCGGGCACGCAACTGACCGATGGCAAGATCCTCATCAGCCATACCGATATCACCGCGATGCGCCAGCGCGATGCGGACATCCGGCAAGCGCAGGAAGCGCTGCAGAAACACGGCGCGCTGATGCGCGACGCAACCAGCGCAATGTCTCAAGGGCTGCTCATCCTGCACGACGGCGCGATTATCTTTTCAAACGATGCGCTTGCCGCCATGCTGGAGATGCCGGCCGACATGCTGTCGATCGGCAAAAGCTGGCGCAACGTCTTTGGCTACTGCGCAAAACGCGGCGATCTTGGCGATGCGCGTACCTCGACCGCGGCGCTGCGCGAATGGGAAGCAAGCGTTGCCTCTGGAGAACCGGTATTTACCTCGTTCCGCGTCGAGGACCGCCGCTGGATCCAGCTCGAGGCCCGCCCGACCGGGGACGACCACTGGCTTGCCGTCTTCACGGATGTCACCGAGAGCAAGGAACGCGAGGCGGACCTGACGCGCCTGCTCAACCGGGCGGAAGCGGCCGACCGTGCGAAGTCGGAATTCCTTGCCAACATGAGCCACGAGATCCGCACGCCGATGAACGGCGTGCTCGGCATGGCCGAACTGCTTGCGAAATCGAGCCTCGATACCCGCCAAAAGACCTTCGTCGACATCATCGTCAAATCCGGCAATGCGCTTTTGACGATCATCAACGACATTCTCGATTTCTCCAAGATCGATGCCGGCCAGATGAAGCTGCGCAAGGCGCCGTTCGATCCTGTTGAGGCAATCGAGGACGTGGCGACGCTTCTGTCGTCGGCCGCCGCCGACAAGGATATCGAACTGATTGTCCGCGGCGAGGTTTCGGTGCGCGAAACGGTCCTCGGCGATGCCGGCCGCTTCCGCCAGATCGTCACCAATCTGGTCGGCAATGCCGTCAAATTTACCGAAAAGGGCCATGTCTTCATCGACTTGAAGTCGCGGCCGATCGATGGTGACCAGCTGATGCTGTCGATCCGCATCGAGGATACCGGCCTTGGCATTCCCGAAGAAAAGCTTCGGTCGGTGTTTGAAAAGTTCAGCCAGGTGGATACGTCGTCCACGCGCCGTCATGAAGGCACAGGGCTTGGCCTTGCGATTACGTCCGGTCTGGTCGAGCTGTTCGGCGGTTCCGTCGAGGTCGAGAGCGAGCTTGGCCGCGGTTCGGTCTTTACCGTCAACCTGCCGTTTGCCGTGGTTGCCGAACGCAAGATGGAAGTGACGCTGCCGGTCAGCACCAGCGGTGCCCGGGTGCTCGTGATCGACGACAACGCTGTGAACCGCCGCATCCTCACCGAGCAGCTGAGCATGTGGGGCTTCGAGACCGTTGCCGCTGAAAACGGGGCGGAGGGTCTTGCCTTCCTGCACGAAGCAACCAGGCTCGGCATCGTCATCGATGTGGTCGTGCTGGATTATCACATGCCGGAGATGAACGGGTTCGACTGCGCCAAGGCGATCCGGCGCGACAGGCGCTTCGATTTCACCGGCATCGTCTTCCTGACGTCGATGGACATGGCAAACGACGAGACGATGTTTGCCGAGCTCAATGTTCAGGCGCATCTGATGAAGCCCGCCCGCGCAGCCCTTTTGCGCAGCACGATCATCGACGTCGTCCGCGTCATCCGCACCCGGCGCCGCGCATCCGGGCAGGCGGTGCCGCTCATTGCGTCGTCTACTCCAGCCGTCGACACAGCTGGCTCAAAGCCTGCAGAACCGGTGGCGCAGGAAAATACCGTCGCTCCTGTGATCAAACCAACGCTCGATGTTCTCGTCGCTGAGGACAACGAGGTCAACCAGATCGTCTTTACCCAGATCCTGCAGATGACCGGCTGGCTGTTCCAGATCGTCAAGAACGGCGCGGAAGCGGTCGAGGCCTGGCAGAAGTACGATCCGGCGGTGATCATCATGGACGTGTCGATGCCGGTGATGAACGGGCATCAGGCGACCCGCAAGATCCGCGAACTCGAAAACTCGACCGGCACGCATGTCCCGATCATCGGCGTCACCGCCCATGCGCTCGAAAGCGACCGCGAACTCTGCTTCCAGGTCGGCATGGACGATTATTTGTCGAAACCGATCAGTCCCGAAGCGCTTGAGAACAAGATCCGCCACTGGCTGGACGGCGCCGTCGTCGTTTCGGCGCTGGATGGCAACTGAGGTCTTAGAGCCTCAGTCCTTGCGTCCGCGCAGCATCTCGCGCTTGCCCGCAAAGCCGGGCTGGCGCTCCACGGTGAAACCCGCGGCCGCCAGATTGCGGCGGACGAAGCCTGCCGCCGCATAGGTTCCGAACGTGCCGCCCGGGCGGGTGCGGTCGAAAAGTGCCTGCATCAGCTCCGGCGACCACATGTCGGGATTCCGCGACGGCGCGAAGCCATCGAGGAACCAGGCATCGAAGTCAGCCTCTTCAGCCGTGACGCCGTCGAGCGCTGCGTCGCAGACAACCGTGAGCGTCGTCTGGTCATCGAGGTCGATGGTGATCCGGCCGCTCGGCTCATCCGGCCATGCTTGCGTCAGTGCCTGCCGCTGCGGATCGATTTCCGGCCACCGCGCCAGTGCCCGCCCGATCTCGTCGCGTTGCATCGGATAGAGTTCGAACGATGTGAAATGCAGCCGTGTGCCGGGTTTGCGGAAAAGCGCCCACTGGCGCCAGGTCTCGCAGGCGTTGAGGCCGGTGCCGAAACCGAGTTCGCCGATCCGGAACGTGTCTTCGGTCGGTGACATGTCGTTCCAGCGCTCCGGCAGTCCGTTTCCCGCCAGAAACACATGGCCGCATTCCAGGCGGCCATCGGTGCGGCAATAAAAGTGGTCGCCAAATTCCGTCGAATACGGCATATCGCCGTCATGCCAATCAAGCGCCGGTGCTTCAGGCGTGGCGTCGTCTTTTACAATTTCGGGATCGTGATTGCTCATGGAAGATGCGGATAATCCTCGAGGTCCCCGGGGTCAATCTCCAGCAATGCCTCATCTCCCCGATGATCATGTCGATCTCCTGATCATCGGCGGCGGCATCATGGGCCTCTGGGCCGCGGTCAAGGCGGAACGGCTTGGCATCCGCACCCTTTTGGTCGAAGCGGGACGGTTGGGGCAGGGTGCCAGCGGCGGCATTTTGGGCGCGCTGATGTCGCATGTGCCCGACCGCTGGAACGACAAGAAACAGGCCCAGTTCGACTCGCTCGTCGCCCTCGAAGACGAAGTGGCGAGGCTCGAAGCCGAGGCCGGGCTGTCCTGCGGTTATCGCCGCTCCGGTCGGCTGATCCCGCTGCCGAAGCCGCATCTCAGACCCATCGCCCTACGCCATCAGCAGGAGGCGGAGGTCAACTGGCGGCACGACGGCGATCCGTTCCACTGGCATGTGCTCGATGCGTCGCCTTTCGACGGATGGCCGGACCCGGCCTTTACCGAAGCCGGCATCGTGCACGACACGTTTGCCGCCCGCGTTTCCCCCCGTCATCTGATGGCTGCGCTCGCCGCCTTCCTTGGCAACGCCCGGCATGTGAGCCTGATCGAAGGACTGCCGGCGGAGCGGATCGACCCGGTGGCAAACCGCGTCGAATTTGCCGATGGACGCTCGATCGGTTTTGGCCATTGCATGATTGCGGCCGGCCCGCAGTCGTTTCCGCTGCTTGGTCCCCTGTCTCCATCCATCTCGGTTCCGCTGGGACAGCCGGTGAAGGGGCAGGCGGCGCTGTTGAAGGCCGATATCGATCCGTCGCTGCCGATCCTCTTCCTCAACGGCCTCTATGTCATCGCCCATGACGATGGCCACGTGGCGGTCGGCAGCACCAGCGAGGAGGAGTTCGACGCGCCGTTTGCCACCGATGCCAAGCTCGACGATCTCCTGGTCCGCGCCCGCGCGCTCGTGCCGGCACTTTCCGGTGCGGAAGTGGTGGAGCGCTGGGCCGGCTTGAGGCCCAAGGCGATCGGCCGTGAGCCGATGGTGGGTCCGCATCCCGACCATCCACGCGTCATTGCTCTCACCGGCGGCTTCAAGGTCAGCTTCGGGCTTGCCCACAGGCTTGCGGATGCCGCGCTCGGTTTCATCATCGGTCAAGAGCACTCGCTTCCCGAGAGTTTTATACTTTGGGATCATCTTTCGGTTGCTACGCGTTAAACGCGCGTTTCGGCCCTTTCTCGTCGTTAATCTGTCACGCAAATCGCGTAACCCAATTCGTGGGATTGATGAGCATGCGTGAATAAACGAACAGGGGCAGAAAAGGTGACGCATGCGCTACGCACTCTATTTTACGCCACCTGCGCATGATCCGCTGACGCTTGCCGCGGCGCAATGGCTCGGCCGCAGTGCCTATTCCGGCGAGGCGATGGAGCCGCCCGAGATCTGCAACCTTGGTTTGCATGAGATCGCCTATCATACCGCGCTGCCGCGCCGCTGCGGTTTTCACGCCACGCTCAAGGCGCCGTTCCGGCTCGCTCCTGATATTACCGAACAGATGCTGCTGCGCCATCTGATGCACTTTGCGGGATCGCATGATCCTTTCGAACTGCCGCCTCTCGAAGTGGCGCGGCTCGGCAATTATTTCGGGCTCGTGCCGGCGCTTCCCTGCGAGCGGATGCGGTTTCTCGCCTGCGCCGTCGTGCAGGAATTCGATGCGTTTCGGGCGCCTCTCTCGGAAGGCGAACTGGAACGCGCCGATCCCGGCGATCTCTCGGCACCGCAGTTTTCCAATCTTCATCGCTGGGGCAACCCTTACGTGATGGAAGAATACCGCTTTCACATGACGTTGACGGGCCCGATGACACCGGCCGAGATGCCGCGTTTCGAAACGGCCTTGCGCGCCCATTTCAATCCGTATCTGCTGCGTCCCCTGGAAATCGCCAATATCGCGCTGTTCGTCGAGAATGAGCCCGGTGCGCCGTTCCATGTGCATTCTCTGCATCCGATGGGGCGCGTTTCCGCCCGCAAGATCGCCTGAGCGATCACGTTCCGTCTCGACATCGGCGGAAAGGCTGGGCTACCTTCCACAAGAGATAATCGAGGTGGACCATGCCCATAACCATAAAAGACTATCCCCGCGACCTCGTAGGCTACGGCCGCCACACGCCTGATCCGAAATGGCCCGGCGGCGCCAATATCGCCGTGCAATTCGTGATCAATTACGAAGAGGGCGGCGAAAGCTCGATCCTGGATGATGATCCGGCGTCGGAAAACCTCTTGTCGGAGATCGTCGGCGCCGCCGCCTGGCCGGGCCAGCGCAATCTCAACATGGAATCGATCTACGAATACGGTTCGCGCGCCGGTTTCTGGCGGCTGCACCGGCTGTTTACCGAACTCAAGGTCCAGACCACCGTCTACGGCGTGACGCTTGCCATGGCCCGCAATCCCGAAGCTGTCTCAGCCATGAAGGAAGCCGGCTGGGAGATCGCCAGCCACGGTTATCGCTGGCTCGAATACAAGGATTTCGACGAAGCACGGGAACGCGAACACATTCTTGAGGCGGTGCGCCTGCATACCGAACTGACCGGCGAGCGTCCTTACGGCATGTATCAGGGCAAGCCATCCGACAACACGCTGAAGCTTGTCATGGAAGAGGGCGGTTTCCTCTATTCGTCCGACAGCTATGCCGACGATCTGCCCTATTGGGTGCCGGGGCTGGATGGCAAGCCGTTCCTGATCATCCCTTATACGCTGGAAACCAACGACATGCGCTTTGCCACGCCGCAGGGTTTCAACACCGGCGATCAGTTCTTCACCTATCTCAAGGATGCGTTCGACACGCTTTACCGGGAAGGCGAGGAGGGGGCGGCAAAGATGCTGTCGGTCGGTCTGCACTGCCGCCTCGTCGGGCGTCCGGGTCGCGTGGCGGCGCTGCGGCGGTTCATGGAATACGTGCTCTCGCACGACAAGGTCTGGCTGCCGCAACGCATCGAGATCGCCCGCCACTGGCATGCCCATCACAAGCCGTCAGATGTGTCGGCATCAAGCACGGTGGCTGCACGATGACCGCCCGCAACGATTTCGTCGCGACCTTCGGCGGCGTGTTCGAACATTCGCCCTTTATCGCCGAGCGCGCCTATGACGGCGGCATGATCTTCGTGCCGCTGACCGCCAAGGGCGTGCATGAGGCTATGGTGGCGGTTTTTCGCGCCGCGGATCCGCAGGAGAAGCTCGGCATCCTCAACGCCCATCCGGACCTTGCCGGCAAGCTCGCAATCGCCGGCGGACTGACGCAAGAGAGCAAAAGCGAACAGGCCGGCGCAGGCCTCGATCGTCTGAGCCCAGATGAGCACGCACGCTTCACCGAACTCAACGCCGCCTATGTCGCAAAATTCGGCTTCCCCTTCATCATCGCCGTGAAAGGCCTGACAAAGGACGACATCCTCGCCGCCTTCGAGACCCGCGTCGGCAACGACGCCGATGAGGAGTTCAAGACCGCCTGCGCCCAGGTGGAAAGGATCGCGCATCTGCGGCTGCTGGCGCTTTTGCCGGAGACGTGAGGGGTTTGCTTTTCCCTTGCCTGTCCTTCGCCTATAGTGACCGCAACAGGAGTTCTCGCCCTCATGAGACCGTCGGAAGTGCTGGAGAAAAACCGTGTGGCTATCCGCGAAGCGACGAAACGCTTCAATGCGGCGAACCCGCGCGTCTTCGGTTCGGTGGCGCGGGGTGAGGATCGTCCGGATAGCGATATCGACATCCTCGTCGATGCACTGCCCGGCACGACGCTGTTTGATCTCGGCGGGCTTCTCGAGGAGCTGAAGGAAATGATGTCGGGCACCGATGTCGACCTTCTCACACCCGGGGATCTTCCCGAGCGCCTGCGCGAGCGGATACTGCGGGAAGCCAAGCCGGTATGAGCATCGAGCGGCTCCAGACCTACATCGATGAAATGCTTGAGATCGGGCAGGAGATCCGGACGTTTGTCGCAGGCATGACCTATGAGGACTTCGCCGGCAATATTCTCGCGCAGCGGGGCATCGGGATGAACCTGCTGATGATCGGCGAAGCCTCCATGCAGCTTGCCAAGGAGTTTCCCGAATTCGTGGCCGACCATCCGGATATCCCGTGGATCAAGATCCGCGGAATGAGAAACCGCATCGCGCACGGCTATCGCAGCATCAATGTGGAAACTCTGTGGGATACGGTTCAGACATCCATTCCCGACCTTCTCGACCAACTCCACTCTCTGCGCAACTTCCATGCCCAAGGCGAATGATTTGACCGACCCCGAAACCCTCCACATCCTCCCGCTCACCAAAGCCACCTTCGCAGCCTATGGCGACGTGATCGAGGCCGATCCGGCGACGATGCGGCTGATCAACAACGGCACGACGGAGCGCTACCATGGGCTGGCCTCACCGGTCGTGGTCGGGGCCCCGGAGCGGCTGATCTTCAACATTTTTCGCGGCCAGCCGCGGAGTTTCCCGCACGAGGTCGGGATGATGGAGCGGCATCCGTTCGGCAGCCAGAGTTTCATGCCGCTGTCGGGGCGGCCGTTTCTGGTGGGCGTCTCCGACGACGAGGACGGCCGGCCGGGGCGTCCGAAAATCTTTTTGGCGCAGCCGCATCAGGGCGTGAACTATTTCGCCAATACCTGGCATCATCCGCTGATGGCACTCGGCGAGGTCAGCGATTTTCTCGTCGTCGATCGCGACAACACGGCGGCAAACCTCGAGGAATTCTTCTTCGACAAACCCTATCGCATCACGGAGCCCAGCCTATGACCGGCCTCACCACCCATGTGCTCGATACCGCGAGCGGTGCGCCTGCCTCCGGGCTCGTCATCGACCTCTACCGGATCGACGGCGACGCCCGCGAAAAACTCATGACGGTCACGACCAATGCCGATGGCCGCATTGATGGCGGACCGATCCTCTCCGGCGACACCTTCGTCACCGGCATCTTCGAGCTTGTCTTCCATGCGGGCGACTACCTGCGTGCCCGCGGCGTCGCGCTCACCGAGCCGGCCTTTCTCGACGTCATCCCGATCCGCTTCGGCATTTCCGATGTCTCGGCGCATTATCATGTGCCGCTGCTGATCTCGCCCTATGGCTATTCCACCTACAGGGGAAGCTGATGCGCTTTGCAGCGATCGCCGATATCCACGGAAACTGCGCCGCACTGCAGGCGGTGCTCGACGACATCGCAGACCTCGGCATCCGCGACATCGTCAATCTCGGCGATTGTTTCAGCGGCCCACTGGAGGCTGACAGGACCGGTGACCTGCTGCTGCTTCTCGATGAGGCCGCAGCGCAGACCGTGCGCGGCAACCACGATCGCTACCTCCTGGAAACGCCACCCGACGCCTTGGCGGCCTCGGATCGGCACGCGCACGGGCAGCTGGCACCGCGGCATTTCGAATGGCTGCGCAAACTGCCATTCACCAAGGTCTGGCGCGACGACGTTTACCTCTGCCACGCGACGCCTGAGAACGACAATCTCTACTGGCTGGAAACGGTGTCTGCGGACGGCCATGTGACGCTGCGGCCGCAAGCCGAGATCGAAGCGTTGGCCGAAGGCATCGCGCAATCGCTCATCCTCTGCGGCCACAGCCATGTGGCCCGGGTCGTCCAACTTTCCGATGGCCGGCTGATCGTCAATCCCGGCAGCGTCGGCCAGCCCGCCTATGACGACGATGCCCCCGTCTATCACAAGGTCGAAACGGGCCATGCACTGGCGTCCTACGCGGTGATCGAAAAGACCGACAAAGGCTTCGTGCCGACACTGCGCACCGTGGCCTACGACCACATGGCAATGTCCCGGCTCGCCGCGAAAAACGACCGTCCCGACTGGGCAAGTGCACTCGCGACCGGCAGGGTGTGAGGGTCAGTCGGGCCGCGCCCATCCCCTTCAATTCTCTATCCACCGCTAAAATTCCGACGGAAACCATTCCGCAAGGCTTCTTCCAGATACTCCCCTGCGACGAGACAGGGGATGATTCGATGGCTCAATCACGCGCAAAACCGGCTGCGAAACGCAAGCGCAGCGCCGGGACCAAACGCTCTTCCTCGCGTTCGGGAGGTTCGCTCTGGCTTTGGGGGGCAGCCCTTGTCGTGGTCGGCGGCTCGATCGCGCTCTACGATCATTCGACTGCCGCGCACCGCTTCGTGAGCAGTCTCACCTCTTCAAAGCCCGTTCAGACGGCCTCGAAGCCGGTGCAGCGCGATGACAATCCGGTACCGCCGAAACCGGTTGTTGCTGCTGCACCTCTGCAGCGCCCGGTCACGCCGCGGCCGACCGCTGCGCTTGACCAGAGCCAGACGGCCGCGATCATTCCACCGGCGCCGATCGGCAAGCCGGGGCTGGACGCGGTTGCCGCACAGTCGGCTGCTCAGCCGGGGGCGCCGAGACTGGGCGAAAAGCTTGCCGGTGCCTATGAGGCAAAGTTCTTTCTCTGCGGCACCGCCAAGCAGGACGACTGCGTCGTGTCCGCCGACCGCTTCGTCCTCCATGGTCAGAAGATCCGGCTGGTCGGCGTCGAAGTCCCCAATATCGCAAAGCCCCGGTGCGAGGCCGAGCGGATCAAGGCAAGCGATGCCAAGCTGCGGGTCCGCGCGTTCCTCGATTCCGGTCCGTTCGACCTGATGAGCTGGCGCGGCAATGATGCGGCGGTGGACGGTCACCAGTTGCGCGAAGTCACCCGCAACGGCCGCTCGCTTGCCGATATCCTCGTCAAAGAGGGACTGGCGAAGCGCCCGGGCGCCGGCAAATCCGGCTGGTGCTCCTGAGCCTCAGCCGCCTTTCGCCGTGGCCTCCGCCTTACTTCGAAGGCTGGCCGTTGGAGGCAGAGATTCCACCATCGACCGGCAGGTTGACGCCCGTCACGAAGCGCGCATCGTCGCTCGCCAGAAACGCGATCACAGCGGCGACATCGGCCGGCTCGCAGGGACCTTCCAGCGCAAAGCGCGCGTTGAACTGGGCCAGCCGTTCCTGATTGTCCATGATGCTATCGGTCATGCCGGAGCGCGTCAGGCTCGGGCAGACCGCGTTGACGCGGATGCCATCCTTGCCGTGATCCAGCGCCATCGCCCGGGTGAGATTGACGACACCACCCTTGGCGGCATTGTAGGCCGCCATGCCCCAGTCGCCACCGGTGCCGGAGACAGACGCGACGTTGACGATCGAGCCCCTGGTCGTTTTCAGATGCGGGATTGCCGCGCGGCTGGCAAAGAACACGCCGTCCAGATCGGTCGCCATCACCTTGCGCCAGTCGCTGGTCGACAGCGATGACACATCGCCCTGCACCGCCACGCCTGCATTGTTGACGAGAGTGTCTATGCGGCCGAACGTCTTGACCGCGGCCTCGACCAGAGCGTTCACCTGGTCCTCGTCCGCCATGTCGCAGGCCTGCACGAGAACGCGGTCCGTGGGGTAGGGCGCTGCAACCGCCTCGAGCTTTTTGGGGGTGCGGCCGGCGATCACGACGAAGGCGCCCTCATCCAGAAACCGTTCTGCGGTCGCCTTGCCGATGCCCGATCCCGCGCCCGTGACGATGACGACTTTTTCGCTGAAGCGCTGCATGAAATTCTCCTTGTAAGCGATGCTATTAGGGCCATCCTCCAAGGCTGCGAACGGGCAGGAACGGGGCGAGGTTCCACGGACAGACGCGGCGAATATGCGATTGTTCGCATTTTATTAATATTGTTAGCAAAGACTGACGGACGGGACACATCGAAATCAGATGGCAGGCGTTGAGGGAGCGAACTACATCGGAGGCGAACATGGCTTTGTATCAGCGTACCGTGCTTGTCGTAGAAGATGAGCCCCTAATCCGGCTGCATCTGGCAGACACTTTGGAGGATGCCGGCTATACGGTTCTCGAGGCATCGAACGTGCTCGAGGCGGTGGCCGTCCTTGGGCAGTCCCGAACCGTTGACGCGGTCATTACCGATATCGACATGCCCGGCGCCCTCGACGGTTTCGACCTGATGAAGCTGATCTGCAGCTGCTACCGGGATACCGCCGTCATCGTCACGTCAGGCGGTCATGTCCTGTGCGAAGCCGAGCTTCAACCCGGCTGCGCGTTCATTCCCAAACCCTATGACCTGCCGAAAATGCTCGACATGCTCGCGGCACGGATCGCCCAGGCCTCCACGCGGTCGTCCCAGGCATGGCCCTGCGGCAGACTGTGGGCCTAGGCTCAGAAGAAGAAATCAGAACCTCATGTCGGCGATGATGTCGCGGCCGCAGGTTTCGATATCGCGCTTTCCGCACAAGGCCATCGAGATGTCCATTTCCTTGCGGATGATGTCGAGCGCTGCAGTCACGCCCGGCTTTCCCATCGCGCCGAGGCCATAGAGGAAGGGGCGGCCGATATAGGTGCCCTTGGCCCCCAGCGCCACGGCTTTCAGCACATCCTGACCGGAGCGGATACCGCCGTCGAAATGCACCTCGATACGGTCGCCGACGGCTTCGACGATCTTCGGCAGCATGCTGATCGAGGAGGGGGCGCCATCCAGCTGGCGGCCGCCGTGGTTGGAAACGATGATCGCATCGGCGCCGGTGTCGGCTGCGGCCCGCGCGTCTTCCTCGTCGAGAATGCCCTTGATGATCAGCTTGCCGCCCCACAGGTCCTTGATCCAGCGGATATCGTCCCAGGAGAGGCGCGGGTCGAACTGTTCGGCGGTCCAGGCACCGAGCGACGACAGGTCTGAGACGTTGCTGGCATGGCCCACGATATTGCCGAAGCCGCGACGCTTGGTGCGCAGCATTTCCAGGCACCATTGCGGCCTGGTCGCCAGCTGCAGCGCGCTGTTCAGCGTCCATTTGGGCGGCGCCGACAGGCCGTTTCTGATGTCCTTATGACGCTGGCCGAGGATCTGCAGATCGGCGGTGACGACCAGCGCCGAGCAGCCGGCCTGCTTGGCGCGGCCGATCAGCCGTTCGATAAAGCCGCGGTCCTTGAGCACGTAGAGCTGGAACCAGAACGGCTTGGTGGTGACCGAGCGCACATCCTCGATCGAGCAGATGCTCATGGTGGACAGCGTGAAGGGAACGCCGAATTCTTCTGCCGCCTGCGCCGCCAGCATCTCGCCATCGGCATGCTGCATGCCGGTCATTCCGGTTGGCGCGAGCGCCACGGGCATGGACGCTGCCTGTCCGACCATCGTCGTTGCCAGCGACCGGTTGGTCATGTCGACAAGCACCCGCTGGCGCAGCTTGATCTTGGAAAAGTCATCCTCGTTGGCACGGTATGTGCCTTCGGTCCAGGCGCCGCTATCGGCATAATCGAAGAACATTTTGGGCACACGACGGCGAGCCATGGTCTTCAGATCGGCAATGGTCAGCGGCTTGGACATGCGCAAAACTTCCTCCTCGATGGTTGTCCGACAACTACCATATCCGGGCGACCTTGCCAGCGGAAACGTCGGTTTGGGGGAGCAGTTTTCTCAACCGCACCGCAGGTGCCGCGCCGCAACGGAAAACGGGCGGCCATGGCCGCCCGTCGTAGTTTACTCAATCTGTGGCCGGGTTTTGTGGCTGGGCCTCAGAATTCTTCCCAGGACTGGGCCTGTGCCGCGGCCGATGACGAACCGCCGCCGAAGGCTGAAGCGATGCGGTTGCCGAGCGCTCGTGCCGGCGATGGTGTCTGGCGCGAGGCCGGCGATACGGCCATCGGAGCCGACGGAGCATGGCCGCGACGACCGTTCGATACGGAGCGGTTTTCGCTCTGGCCGAGGTTGAAGCGCGACAGGAGGTCGTTCAGCGAGGCTGCTTCCTTGGCAAGCGAGTGGCTGGCCGCAGTCGATTCTTCCACCATGGCGGCGTTCTGCTGGGTGCCCTGGTCCATCGTGTTGACCGCCGTGTTGATCTCCTGCAGTCCGACCGCCTGTTCGCGCGCGGAGTCGACGATCGCGTTGACGTGGCGGTTGATCTCCTGAACTTCGGCGACGATGACTTCCAGCGCCTTGCCGGTCTCGCCGACCAGGTGGACGCCGGAGCGGACATGCTCGCTCGATGCGGTGATCAGTTCCTTGATCTCCTTGGCGGCCTTGGCAGACCGCTGTGCGAGTTCGCGGACTTCCTGTGCGACGACGGCGAAACCCTTGCCCGCTTCACCGGCACGCGCGGCTTCGACACCGGCGTTCAGGGCGAGAAGGTTGGTCTGGAAGGCGATTTCGTCGATGACGCCGATGATGCTGGAGATCTCGCCCGAGGACTTTTCGATCCCCTGCATGGCGGTGACCGCATCGCGCACGACTGCGCCGGAACGCTCGGCACCGGCACGGGCCTTGGTGACGAGGTTGCCGACTTCTTCGGCGCGCTTGCTGGAATCCTTCACCGTGGTGGTGATCTGCTCCAAGGCGGCTGCGGTTTCTTCGACCGATGCAGCCTGCTGTTCGGTGCGCTTGGACAGATCGTCGGCGGCCGCACGGATCTCATTGGCGCCGCCGTCGATGCCGCGGGCATTGTTGCCGACGGCCTGCAGCGTTTCCTGAAGGTTGGCAACCGAATCGTTGAAGTTGTTGCGCAGTGCATCGAGATGCGCGACGAACGGCGTGTCGAGGCGGTAGGCGACATCACCCTGCGCAAGCTTTGCCAGTCCGCCGGCAAGCTGGTCCACCGCGAACTGGGTGTCAGCGGCGTCCTTTGCCTTTTGCGCGTCGCGTTCGATGCGTTCGCGATCGGACAGGCTCCGGTTGGCATCGGCTTCGCGTTCGAGGCGGATGCGCTCCAGCGCGTTGTCGCGGAACACGGCAACGGCTGCCGCCATGGCGCCAAGCTCGTCGCGGCGATCCTGACCTTCGATCGGTGCCTCTGTTTCACCCCGTGCCAATGACGCCATGCGTTCGCGCAGGTTGGCAATCGGCTTGGTGATGCCCTTGGCGGAGACGAGGAGCGCTCCGACGATACCGGCCGAAAACACGACTGCGAGAACGAGCAGTGCGTTGAAGATCGTCGAGTTCGTTTCGTCGGTGATCGCGTTGCTCTTGGTATTCACATCTGCGCTCAACCGCTCGAGGAATGCCGCGAGGTCCTTCGCCAGCGGCAGAACCTGCTGATCGACCTTCACAAGAGCTGCCTTGGCGATTTCGTCCTGGTCGTTTTCACCGAGGGCAACAGCCTCGTCAGTCAGCGTGAGGACTGCCTTGACGCGGGTCACGAGCGGGTCGAGGTCTGCCGCTCTGGTTGGCACGAGTGTACGGATATGCTCGAGACGCACCATCAGGTTGGTTTTGCTTTCCTTGTAGAAAGCAGTGGCAGCCGTCATCCCCTCGCTGCCCCTGGGATAGGCAAGGGTCTGGTAGGCGGCATAGCCCGTCGCCGCAAGATTGCGGTTGGCGCGGGCCATTTCCACAGCCGCAACGGTGTCTGTCGAAATAAAATCGGAGTAGCTGGTATCGGCAGCCTTGTAGCGGCTTGCAACGAAGCTTGTAGCGCCCAGGCCAACGACGCAGAGCGGGATAAGGACAGACAGTATTTTGGTGCGAATACTCGCATTTTTCAAAAACGACATAGAACCCCTCGTGGAGTAGCGGAGAAGCCTCCATTCCATCAGCGTTGCTGGCGCCAGCCGGGATCGCTGGAGCGCATGCAAACTGATCGATTGGTCAGGCAAACTTGTGTGGCATGACAGCTGCGCTCTGCCTTCATGGCTGCCAGGGGATATTCTGTCGCAGACAGGCGTAATAAGTTATAGTTTAAATATAATTAAGCGCTGATATTACAGTGAAAATGCATCACGACTGGATTCTAGACTTGGTGTTTCGTTCGCCGGTTGCGCCCGGAGGGATGGGGTATCCTGTCCCGACAGCCCGGCTACTTCGAGACGTCAGGCCTCCACGGCACCAGTCTGCATTTCATCGCCGCCCAGCCCCGTCTTCATCGCCTTGCCCGCAACATAGGTTTCCACCACCGCGCGGTCGTCGCCCATGGTCTGCAGCAGGAACAGCTCTTCGGGCAGGGTCTTCACCGTTTCCATCCGAAGCCGCATTGCGGGTGTCGATCCGGCGTCGAGGATGACGAGGTCGGCCATCGACCCGATGTCGAGCGTGCCGATGTCGGCCTCCATGCCCAGCGCCTCCGCATTGCCGCGGGTCATCAGGTAGTAGCTTTCGAGCGGATTGAGACGTTCGCCCAGCAGTTGCTGGATCTTGTAGGCCTCGTCCATGGTCTTCAGCATCGAATAGCTGGAACCGCCGCCGATATCGGTCGCGACGGAAACACGGACGGGCTTTTCGCGCCTCCTCAAGGCTTTCAGCGGAAACAGGCCGGAACCGAGGAACAGGTTGGAGGTCGGGCAATGCACGGCAATGCTGCCGGCTTCCGACAGCGCATCTGCCTCACGCTCGGAGAGATGGATGGCGTGGCCGAGCAGCGTCTTTTTCCCCAGCAGGCCGTAACGGGCATAGATATCGGTATAGTCCGTCGCTTCCGGATAGAGCTCGGCAGTATACTTGATTTCGTCGTGGTTTTCCGAGAGGTGCGTCTGGATGAACAGGTCGGGGAATTCCTGCGCCAACGCTTCCGCCGCCTTCATCTGGCCCGGCGTCGAGGTGATGGCAAAGCGCGGCGTGATGGCGACGTGGTTGCGGCCCTTGCCATGCCATTCGGCAATCACGGCTCTGGTTTCGTCATAGCCCATCTCGGCCGTGTCGAGCAGGCCCTGCGGCGCATTGCGATCCATCATCACCTTGCCGCCGACCATGCACATGTTGCGCTTCATCGCCTCGGCGAAAAACGCGTCGGCGGAGGTCTTGTGCACCGAGCAATAGGCAACGGCCGTCGTCGTGCCGTGGCGCAGAAACTCGTCGTAGAAATGTGTGGCGATGCGCGTCGCGTGATCGCTTTCGACGAAGCGGCATTCCTCGGGGAATGTATAGGTATTGAGCCATTCCAGCAGATTTCCGGCATAGGACGCGATCACCTGCATCTGCGGAAAATGCACATGGGTATCGATCAGGCCCGGCAGAATGAGGTGCGGCCGGTGATCGATCTCTTCGACGTCGGCCGTCGCCTGCGCCTTGACCTGCGCGTAGTCGCCGGTTGCGGTGATCCGGCCGCCGGAGACCAGCAGGGCGCCGTCGTGCTCGTACAGATAGCTGTCGGTGTCGGTCATCGCGAGGGGGGCGCGCTTGAACGACAGGAGGCGGCCGCGGATCAGGGTATCGGTCATCTAAAACTCTATTTCGACGCTATCGCACTTTCATACCACGCAACGAGAAGACGGCGCTCCTCGCTGGTGATGGCGGACACGTTGCCTGGCGGCATGGCGTGGCTCCGGCCGGCCTGGATATAGATCTCGCGGGCGTGGGCGGCAATCTCCGCATCGGTTTCCAGCTTCACCGATTTCGGCGTGAAGGTGATGCCCTCCCAAACCGGTTCCGCCGCATGGCACATCGAACAGCGCCCCTGGACGACATTGCGCGCCGCGACGAAATGCGTGTCGGATGCGAATGTCTGCTGGATCGGCGTCATGGCCGATGCGCTCGATATCTCGGTCTCGCCGGTCAGCACTTTTGGCACCGTCGAAAGCCACATGATGGTGATGAACAGGAGCACCGTCACCAGCCAGGTCCAGGTCGGCTTGCCCTTGCGCGCATGGGTGGTGTTGAACCAGTGCCGGATCGTCACGCCCATCAGGAAGATCAGCGCCGCGATCACCCAGTTGAAATGGGTGGCAAACGCCAGCGGATAATGGTTCGACAGCATGAAGAAGATGACGGGCAGGGTCAGGTAGTTGTTGTGCAGCGAACGCTGCTTGGCAATCGCGCCGTATTTCGGATCGGGCGTGCGCCCGGCGATCAGGTCGGCGACGACGATGCGCTGGTTCGGCATGATGATCATGAAGACGTTGGCAGACATGATCGTGGCGGTGAAGGCGCCGAGATGCAGGAAGGCCGCCCGGCCGGAAAAGATCTGCGTGTAGCCCCAGGCCATCGCGACCAGAACCAGATAGAGAATGCCCATCAGCGCCCAGGTATTCTTGCCGACAGGCGATTTGCACAGCTGGTCATAGATGACCCAGCCGATACCGAGTGACGCCAGCGAAAGGCCGATCGCCTGCAGGGATGACAGGTCCATCACCGTGCGGTCGATCAGGAACAGGTCTGCGCCGCCATAATAGACGATGCACAGCATCACGAAGCCGGAGAGCCAGGTGGCGTAGCTTTCCCACTTGAACCAGGTCAGGTGCTCCGGCATCTGCGCCGGCGCCACCAGATATTTCTGAATGTGATAGAACCCGCCGCCATGCACCTGCCATTCCTCGCCATAGGCGCCGACGGGAAGATGTGCCCGCTTCACTAGCCCAAGATCAAGCGCGATGAAGTAGAAGGACGAGCCGATCCAGGCGATCGCAGTGATGACGTGAAACCAGCGCGCTGCAAAGCTCAGCCATTCCCAGGCGATCGCGTATTCGTACATTCCGTGTGTTCCCGATTCAGTTCCCCTGCAGCGCACTTTGGGCAAAAAAGGATCGCGAGGGAAGAGGGGCGGACGCCGCCGTCATTCCGATACAGATCATATGGCAATGAGGGGAGCGGGCGAGGTTGCCGTGCCCGTCCATTCGGACTAGCTTTCGGGCGTATCAGGATCGAGGAGCTACCCATGAGCGAAACCGCAGAACCCCATCATGCCTCGTGCCACTGCGGCGCGGTGCGCTTGCGGGTCAAGTTGTCGGATGGGTTCAACACGATCCGGCGCTGTGACTGCTCGTTTTGCCGCATGCGGGGAGCCGTCGTTGCCTCTGCGCTGCTGAGCGATCTCACCATCCTTGAAGGCGAGGACAGCCTGACGCTCTATCAGTTCAATACGGGGACTGCGAAACACTATTTCTGCAAGACCTGCGGCATCTATACCCATCACCAGCGACGCTCAAATCCGGAGCAGTTCGGCATCAATGTCGCCTGCATCGAAGGTGTCAGTCCGTTCGATTTCCCCGAAGTGACGGTCATGGACGGCGTCCGTCATCCGGCTGATACGGGTGCCGATCCAAATTCGGGGATTGCAGGTGTCCTCAGATACTCGACATCCTGAGGCTGTCAGACAGCGGTAGTAATCCGTCCCAGGCGTGTTTCCGGATCGAGGCAGACCTGGTTGCGGCCCCGCATCTTGGCGGCGTAGAGCGCCAAGTCGGCGCGCCGGTAGAGGTCGGCGGCGCTATCGCCGCTGTCGCCGGATGCGATGCCTGCAGAAAACGTGTAGCGGAAGCTCTGCTGTTCCGCGACGGGCCGCGAGTGACGCACCGCCTCCAGCATCTTGCCGACGATCGTCAGCGCGTTTTCCGGTGATGCATTGGGCAGGATCAGCACGAATTCCTCGCCGCCGACACGGCCGAGTACGTCGGTCTTTCGCACATGGCTGTGCAGTGTCTTGGCAAAGTCCTTCAGCACCGCATCGCCGACCGAATGGCCGAAACGGTCGTTGATATATTTGAAATTGTCGATGTCGAGCACGGCCAGGCATCCGGCCGGCTGCGATGGCGCCCCACCTTGCGAGCGCAACAGATCGTCGATCTTTGCCATCGCGAACCGCCGGCTTGGAATGCCGGTCAGTTCGTCGATCTGGGAGACCCTGATCGCGTCGTCGCGGTCCTGCCGGAGCGTTCTTTCGTCGGGGCGCATCGAGGTGATGTCACTTGCAACGCACAGCATCCAGCCGTTCGGCTGCATGGTTTCCGTCATCCAGAGCCAGCGGCCGTCGTGAAGGTCGGTTTCGTAGGCGCGAAAGCCGATCTTGCCGCGCCGCGAAAGGGTGGAGCGCAGCCATGTCTCGAAATCCGTCGCCTTGATGACCGTGCCGCGCGCTGACAGGAAATTGCGGCGCATCATCTCCGACCAGAGCGGATTTTCGGTCTCGTCGAGGCACCAGGCGTCCCGGAACGCACGATTGGCGAAACGTAGCCTGTCGTCCTGATCGAACACTGCGATCAGGACGCCTGCAACTTCCATCAGCCCGGCCATCTGCCGCAGCGTCGCGTCGTCGTTCAAGGCCATGATGTCCCAGAATGTGAGTCTCTGTCTGCGTATTTCTTAGCTGTTACTTATGAATGATCAGTTAGGCAATTTGTTTCAACCCGCGGTATACGCGGTTGAGAAGCAGCAGTGACCGTGCAGTGGTGACAAATCATTTTTGCGCCCTATCTTAGCGTCAATTGCAATTTTCAGAGTTTCCCTTGCTCATCGCCGATCTCGACGAACACGCCGCCCTTCTCGATCGTCTCGAGGCCCTCGAAGCCTACGACATCATGGATTCTCCGTCTGAACCGGAGTTCGACGGGATCGTCCAGATCGCCACCGCGCTTTGCAAGGCGCCGGTGGCGCTGATCAGTCTTGTCGATGCGGAACGCCAGTGGTTCAAGGCGCGTGTCGGGTTCAGCCCGTCTGAAACGCCGCTCTCCCAGTCGGTCTGCCGCCATGCGCTCGCCAGTTCCGATCTTCTGATCATTCCCGATCTCAAGGACGATCCGCGCACGTGCTACAACACGCTGGTGACCGGCGAGCCATTCATCCGCTTTTACGCGGGCGCACCGCTGATCACACCCGACAATATCACCATCGGCAGCCTCTGCGTCATCGACAGTGTGCCGCGGCCGCACGGTCTCGACAACGAACAGCGCGAAGGACTGCGCGCGCTTGCAGGCCAGGTGATTGCGCTGTTTGAAGCGCGCCGGCTGTCGCAGCGCAAGGACGATCTGTTTCGCCGGCAGAAGAGCCTGACATCGCATATGCGGGCCGCTGCAAACGAGACGCTGGCTGCCCAGGAGGCTGGCGGCGTCGGCACGTTCGAAGTGGATATCGAGACCGGTCAGGCCAAGACGTCGCCGGCCTTTTGCCGCATCTTCCATCTGCCCGTCGCACCGATCTATCCGTCCTCCCTGTTTGAGGGAATGGTCGTGGAGAGCGACCGGGGCTTGCAGTCGAGCGACCTCGGCCGTCGGGAGGCCACGGATTCGCTCGACGTCGAGTATCGCATCAATACGGATGTCGGAATCCGCTGGATTTCGCGCACCGCCAGTTTCGTTCACGACGAGAGCGGACGGCCGATCAAGATGATCGGTGCGGTGAAGGACGTCACAGTCATCAAGCGGGCGGCTGCCCGCGTCCAGGCTCTGCTCGATCTTGGCGACCGTCTCAATCATCTGACCGACACAGAGTCCATGGCGATGGCGGCGGCCGACCTGATGGCCAAGGCACTGGATGCCACCCGCGCCGGTTTCGGCATCGTCAACCTTGCTGACGAGACGGTGCTGATGCAGCCGGAATGGACGGCGCCCGGTGTCGTGTCTCTTTCCGGCCGGCATCACTTCCGCGATTACGGCTCGTTCATCAACGATCTGAGGCTTGGCAACCCCGTCGTCATCCCCGATGTCACGCAGGACCCGAGAACCCGCGACAATGCGCAGGCACTGCTGGATCTGGATATCCGCGTCCTCGTCAATGTGCCGATCATGGATCAGGGGCGTTTCAATCTGGTCGTGTTCGCCCATCACACGCATCCCTATGCGTGGAGCACCGAAGAACTGGCTTTCCTGCGCAGCTTTGGCGATCGCATCCAGGCCGCGATTGCCCGCGTGCATGCCGAGGCCGAACAGATGGTCCTGCAGCGTGAGCTCGGGCACCGTCTGAAAAACACGCTTGCCATGGTGCAGGCCATCGCCTCGCAGACCCTGCGTCCGGTCAAGGAACGCAACCACGTGGACGCTTTCGAGCGTCGCCTGCATGCGCTGAGCACCGCGCACGAAATCCTTCTCGAGCGCAACTGGAGCAGTGCCCCGGTTTCCAACGTCGTTGAAAAGACGCTCGACCGTCTCTCCGTGCGCGAGCGGATCGACATCGTCGGCGACCCGATCATGCTTGGACCCAAGGGTACGCTGTCGCTGTCGCTCGTGCTGCACGAGCTCGCCACCAACGCGATCAAGTATGGCAGTCTCTCCAACACGACAGGCCGCGTTGCCATTAACTGGCACGTGGAAGGCGAGGGCGATCTTTCGTCGTTCAACTTCAGCTGGCAGGAAAGCGGCGGACCGCAGGTTGCCGAACCGCAGGCCAATGGGTTTGGATCGAAACTTATTCGTATGGGACTGGCCGGAACAGGCGGCGTTAACGTTCGTTATGAACCATCGGGCTTCGTCGCCCAGATGCACGCGTCTCTCCCTCAGCTCCAGCAGGCAGATATCTGAATGGGATCACATACCCCGCCTTCAAGGCACGTCGTACTCGTAGTTGAGGACGAACCGCTGCTCTTGATGATGGCGACGGACCTCGTAGAAGAAGCCGGTTTCGAAGCCGTCGAGGCTCGAAGTGCCGATCAGGCAGTCGAAATTCTCCAGGAACGTAAGGATATCCGCATCGTCTTTACCGACATCGATATGCCGGGCAGCATGAACGGAATGCGGCTGGCCGCCATGGTGCGCGACCGCTGGCCGCCGATCGAGATCATCATCGTGTCCGGCCATGTGAAGCTCGGCAAGGACGATATGCCGGCCCGCAGCGTGTTCTACAGCAAGCCCTACGATGCCGCCAAGATCGCCGCTCAGCTGCACCGGATGGTCTCGCACCTCTGAATGCCTGCCTGAGTGTAGGTTCCTTAAGAAAAATCTAATACGCAAGTTGTGCGCCGCACTATTTTGTTTAGCGGCACCAGCCGACTCGCGTATTGTAAACTTTGCAAGTTCTCCGGCGGTGCCGGGTATTGCGTTGAGCGCGTCGCCGGAGATGACATTCATCAACGGAGAACAGGCTTATGCATAGCGACATGACGCCGAGCAGGCGGTGCCTTCCAACGGGCGCGGTGATTGCGTTTGTATCCGGTGTATCCACGTGCGGCATTCCCATTCCACAGGGGCGGGCGCACGAGGCCGTGAGCGGCTTCAAATACGAGTCCTACTGCTGCAACGGCAACAATCATACCGGCGACTGCCAGAGGATCCCGACCAGGAATGTCAGGATCACAAGCGGCGGTTACGAAATCATCCTGAAGCCCGGTGACCACCGTCTGGTCACCCGCACCCATGATTTCCAGCTGCCGCAGAGCGAGGCCCGTCGCAGCACCGATTCCGAATATCACATCTGTCTTTATCCGACGGAAGACACGCTGCGCTGTTTCTACGCGCCCGACATGGGCTTTTGAGGGAGCTCAGCATTCCGGCAAAAGTTCGGTGATCCAAGTCCGGAATGCCCTAACCTTTTTGATGTTGTACCTGCTTTCCGGATAGGCGAGCCAATAGTCACGACCGTCGTTGCAGGTGAGTTCGAACGGCTGGAAAAGACGCCCAGCGGCGATGTCGTCGAGGAAATGCCGGGGGTTGAGAATAGCGACCCCTTGGCCTGCCATGGCGATTTGAGCATCCATGGTCTGTGTGCCAAATTCGTTGCGCGGGAACCGCTCCAGTCCCGGATTTTCCACGCCGGCCGCGGAAAACCACTGGCTCCACCATTTGTCGCCGGCGCTGATGATCGGCAAGTTGAGAAGACCAGCGGGCTCGGCCAAGGCGCCCGCTTGTTCGGCGAGCTTCGGGCTGAGCATCGGGGTGAAATCCAATCGCATGATACGGTGAGCGACAACACCCTGCCAGTCGCCCTTGCCCCAGCGAATGGCCACATCAGCCTGTTCGCGGACAAAATCGATGAGGTTTGACGACGTCTCCAGCCGCACCGCGATCTTCGGATGCGTCAGCTGAAAGGCGCCGATATGACGCGACAGCCATTGGTAGGCGAACGTGGCGGTGGAATGAATCGTCAGCATCTCGTTGGATACAGCGCTCAAGGCCGCCACAGCCTCGTCCATGATGCCGAACGCTTCCGATATTTTTGGTGCCAGCCGCTCGCCTGCCGCCGTCAATGTCACCTGTCGCGGCCGGCGGAGGAACAGCTGGTCGCCCAAAGTCTCCTCAAGAAGCTTGATCTGATAGCTCACCGCCGTCTGCGTCATGCCCAGCTCTTCGCCGGCCCTGGTGAAACTCAGGTGCCGCGCTGCCGCTTCGAAGACGCGAAGGGCGTTCAGCGGAAAGTTCGTCGACAATTTCATGGATAAGCCCTCTTCATCCATACAGACGGATGTTCCATTGGAAACGGAGCATTTTTGCGCGCATCTTCCAAGCACAAACATCAAATCAGTGATGACTCAACAAGGGAGAAGCGGCCATGTTCAGTGGTTTGCGCGCTGCATTTCTGCGCCTGAAATCAAGCGTGGGTTTTTTGACATCGATGATCGCAGGCGCCCGCCGGCGGTGCGACGTGGAGAATGTCAGCGAGGACGAACTGCGGGCCTTCGGTCTGCTCGACGAGAGGATCTCGCCCAGCACCGTCAAGCGTCGCTTCCGTTCCGAGGCGTGGGCCGAGGTGGATCGCTACCAGCGCTTTCCGTGAGGCGCGTGTCAGACCGAAGAACGTGCGGGCATACCCTCTTCGACCGGGTGCCCGGCGGGGACGCGGTGCAACAGTTCGGCGGCGACCAGCGCTGCGATCACCGCCGGGCGCTTGTCCTTGACGCTGTCATCAGCCGACACACTGCCGACCGGCAGCGTCAGCCTAGATATCATCGCTGCACTCGTTTCGCGGTTCTCCGTCTGCCGCTGCAGCCAGTTTGCAAATGTCGCGCGCTTTGTGGCCGAGCCGATCATGCCGACATAGGCGAGGTCTCCCCGCGAGAGCGCCCGTTCGGCGATCAGGAAATCCAGCGCATGGTCGTGGGTGAGGATGACAGCCGCGCCACCCGGCGCAATCTCCGCCACATGCGCTTCCGGCATGGCGGCCAGCCGTTCGGAAACTTCTGGTGGCAGTCCCTCCAGCGCCTCGGCGCGTGTCTCGATGACGGTCACGGCAAAGGGCAGGGGCGCGAGAGCGCGTGCCAGCGCCAGACCCACATGGCCGCAGCCGAACAGGTAGATTTCGGGGCGCGTGTCCTCTTCGCGGCGCATACGGGTTTGCAGATCCGTAGCGACTTCAGGCGTCACGACGGTAAACACGAGTTTCGTGCGCCCGCCGCAGCACTGGCCGATCTCGGGCCCGAGCGGAATATCCATCACCGCAGCGCCCGAGCCTGCGAGGATAGAGCGGGCGTTGTCGATCGCCATATATTCGAACTGGCCGCCGCCGATCGTGCCCCAGATCGCAGTGCTGCTGACCAGCATGAACGCACCTCGCTCACGCGGCGTCGAGCCCTTCGCCTCAGTGATCTCGACGAGGACCGATGCGGGGTTGGCGGCGAGAAACGCGGCAAGCGGCAGGGTCATGGTTGGGGCTCATGCGGCTGCAGCATCGCGCTTTACCCCAAAGCCTTCATCCGCTCGACCGCCATCAGCACCCTTTCCGGCGTTGCGGGCGCATCGAGCCTCGGGCAGGCGGCGTAATCGGCAACGCTTGCCACCGCCATCGAGATCGCTTCGAGAACCGAGATCGCCAGCATGAAGGGCGGTTCGCCCACGGCTTTCGAGCGGCCGACGGTCGGTTCAGCATTTTCAGACCATTCCGCCAGCTGCACGTTGAAAATCTTCGGCCGGTCGGAGGCGAGCGGGATCTTGTAGGTGGAGGGCGCGTGCGTTCTGAGGCGCCCCTTGGCGTCCCACCACAGTTCTTCGGTAGTCAGCCACCCCATGCCCTGCACGAAGGCGCCTTCGATCTGGCCGATATCGATCGCCGGATTGAGCGATTTGCCGACATCATGGAGAATGTCGGTGCGATCCATCATGTATTCGCCGGTCAGCGTGTCGATCGAGACTTCCGACACGCAGGCGCCATAGGCGAAATAGTAGAACGGATGGCCCTTTCCGGCCGCCCGGTCCCAATGGATCTTCGGTGTCTTGTAGAAACCTGCGGCGGAAAGCTGCACACGGTCGTAATAGGCGGCCTTCACGAATGTATCGAAGGGCACGGTGTCGCCGCCGATGCGGATGCGGTTGGGCAGGAATTCCACTTCCGACTTTTCCACCTTCCACTGCCGGCAGGCGAAATCCACCAGCCGCTCCTTGATCTGGCGGCAGGCATCGTAGGCGGCCATGCCGTTGAGATCGGAGCCGGAAGAGGCGGCGGTCGCGGATGTGTTCGGCACCTTGCCAGTGGTCGTCGCGGTGATCTTCACCCGGTCAATATCGACCTGGAAAGCATCGGCCACCACCTGCGCCACCTTGGTATAGAGACCCTGGCCCATCTCGGTGCCGCCGTGGTTCAGGTGGATCGAACCGTCGTTATAGACATGCACGAGCGCGCCCGCCTGGTTGTAGGCCGTCAGCGTGAACGAGATGCCGAACTTGACCGGCGTCAGCGCGATGCCCTTGCGAATGACTGGGCTTTGCTCGTTGAACTCGAGGATCGCCTGCCGCCGCGCCTGATAGTCGCTCGACTGTTCCAGTTCGTCGACGATGCGGGCGATGACGCAGTCCTCGACCTCCTGATGATAGGGGGTCGTGGTGCGGCCGGAGCCGGGCTGTCCGTAGAAATTGAGCTTGCGCACCTCGAGCGGGTCTTTGCCGACCGCATAGGCGATTTCCTCGATCATCCGCTCGGCGCCGAGCATGCCCTGCGGCCCGCCGAACCCGCGAAAGGCGGTGTTGGACACCGTGTGGGTCTTTAGCGGTTGCGAGGTCAGGTGCACATGCGGGTAGAAATAGCTCGAATCCGCATGAAACAGCGCCCGGTCGGTGACGGGACCGGAGAGATCGGCGGAAAAGCCGCAACGCGCCGCGTAGGTCGCATCGACCGCGTGGATGCGGCCGTCCTCGTCGAAGGCGATATCGTAATCGACCCGGAAATCATGGCGCTTTCCGGTCATCGACATGTCTTCGTCGCGGTCCGGCCGGAATTTGACCGCCCGGTTGAGCTTCTTTGCCGCGACGGCCGCAAGGGCTGCGAACTGGTTGCCCTGGGTCTCCTTGCCGCCGAAACCGCCGCCCATGCGTCTGGTGCGGACTTCGATCGCGTGGTTCGGCACGCCCAGCACATGCGCCACCATATGCTGCACCTCGCTCGGATGCTGGGTCGAGGACCAGACGATCACGTCGTCATCCTCGCCCGGAATGGCAAAGGCAATGTGGCTTTCGAGGTAGAAATGCTCCTGGCCGCCGATTTCCATCGAGGCCTGAACCCGAAGCGGCGGCTTGCCGATCTCGGCCTCCGGCTCGCCGCGCTTCAGCGTCATCGGTTCGGTCACGAATGGCGCGCCATTGTCGCGGGCCCCTGCGATGTCGCTCCAGTGGGGAAGGTCGCTATACTCGATCTTTGCCAGAAGTGCTGCACGCCTGGCCTGGTCGCGCGTTTCCGCAAACACCGCAAAGATCGGCTGGCCGTGGAACTGCACGAGATCGGTCGCCAGCAGCGGCTCGTCATGACGGCCGGTCGAGCCGACGTCGTTGGCGCCCGGAATATCGTCTGCCGTCATCACCCAGACGACGCCGGGTGCTGCTTTGACTGCTTCGAGGTCAATCGACACGATCTGCGCATGGGCGCGATCGGCGAGGCCCAGCCCGCCATGCAGCGTGCCCGCGGGTTCTGGAATATCGTCGATATACTCGGCCTGTCCGGTCACATGCTTGTGCGCCGAATCATGCTTTAGCGACACATGCATCGGGCCGTCGATCACCGGCTTCATCGGAAAGCTTGTATTGTCCATCATGCTTCCTCCAGCTCGAACCGGTGCAGCTCGCTCGGTGCTCCCGCGGTCTCCAGAAAGAACCGCGTCAGCAGGTTCTTGGCGGTCAGGCTGCGGTATTCAGCGGTCGCCCGCCAGTCCGTCAGCGGCTGGAAATCCGCATCGAACGCGTCGCGCACGGCAGAGACCACGCCCCAGCTCCAGGGCTGTCCCTTCAGCATATCTTCCACATGGGTTGCCCGTTTCGGGATCGCCGCCATGCCGCCGAAGGCGATGCGGATCTCTTCGACCAGCCCTTCGGCGTCGAGCATCAGGTAGAACGCGCCGCAGAGCGCCGAAATGTCCTCGTCGCGGCGCTTGGAAATCTTGTAGACGGCGAAATGGCTGTCTTCTGCCGGGCGCGGCACGACGATCTTTTCCACGAACTCGCCGGGCTGCCGGTCCTGCTTGCCATAGGCGATGAAGTAATTCTCGAGCGGCATCGTGCGGCGACCGGAATGGGACCGCAGCGTCAGTTCGGCACCCAGCGCGATCAGGGGCGGCGGGGTGTCGCCGATCGGCGATCCGTTGGCGATATTGCCGCCGATCGTGCCCATGTTGCGCACCTGGCTGCCGCCGATCCGGTCGATCAACCGGCCAAAGGCGGGAACCACCGCATCCATCACGCCTTGCGCATCCGCATAACTGACGCCGGCACCGATGGAGACGCCTCCATCCTCGATGGTGATCGCTTTCAACTCGCTGAGATGGTTGATGAAGATGACAGGGTCGAGCAGCCGCAGCTGCTTCGTCACCCACAGTCCGACATCGGTCGCACCGGCCACGACCGTTGCATCAGGGTTTTCGGAAAAGACTTGGGCAAAGGCCTCGACCGAGGCCGGAACGATGGAACGGGCGCCGTCCTTTTCGACGACGATGGTGTCGGTCGCCGACTGCATGGAGAAAAGCTTGCCCATGATTTCGGTGCGGTCGCGTTCCAGCGGATCAAACAGCGCGCTCGGCCGGCTTTCCGCCACCTGTTCCGCCGCCTTGACGATCGGCTCGTAGCCGGTGCAGCGACAGAGATTGCCCTGCAAGGCGCTTTCGATGTCCTGGCGCGACGGCTGTTCGTTGGAAAGCCAGAGCCCATAAAGCGACATCACGAAGCCCGGCGTGCAGAAGCCGCATTGCGAGCCATGACAGTCGACCATCGCCTGCTGCACCGGATGCAGAATGCCATCCTTTGCGGCCAGATGTTCGACCGTGACGATATGGGTTCCGTGCAGCGATCCGAGCAGGCGGATACAGGCATTGACGCTTTCATAGATCAGGCCGCGTTCACTCAGCCTCCCCACCAGCACCGTGCAGGCACCACAATCGCCCTCGGCACAACCTTCCTTCGTCCCCGTCAGCCGCCTTCTGAGGCGCAGATAATCGAGAAGCGTTTCCGTGGGGCCGAAATCTCCAAGGCTCAACTCTTCCGTGTTGAGTATGAAGCGGATCGCTGAACTCATCTGTCTCCTTCGTCCGCCGTCACCGGCTTCTGCTGTCAATTCGATTGCGGCGGATGCCGGGGCAACCGCTCAAAGTCTCTGCCGCGACGCCTCGACGTCGCCGCCGTAGCATCCGCCCCAACCTCCCTCATTCCTGTGCTCGTCACAGGAATCCAGCAGCGTCGCGTCCACGACGCGGAAGGGTCTTTCCACGCGAAGTCTTTCGCGTGACTGGATTCCTGTGACAAGCACAGAAATGGGGGTAGCGGGGGTGGGCGCCGTCACCCACATCGCTTGCTTCGCGCAAGTCTACTGCGCAGTGCGGTCGCCGTCGATGGAGATATTTTTGGCGGGGACGCGGAAGTGGGCGTTTCCGGCGAAGCAGTTGTCCGACGTCTTCGTCGCAGCGATCGCCCAACGTCTCGGCCGCGACCCCCGCCCAACGTCTCCGTCGCGGCGACCACCCAACGTCTCCGGCGCGGCATCCACCCGGACGTCTCCGCCGCGGCAACCACCCAACCTCTCCTCATTCCTGTGCTTGTCACCGGAATCCAGCAGCGTCGCGTCCGCGACGCGGAAGAGTCTTTCACGCGAAAGACTTCGCGTGACTGGATCCCTGTGACAAGCACAGGGATGAGGGAAACGGGGGTGCCAGGAATGCGCTACGGGCGAGACCTTCCCCATCGTCTTTCACGCCCAACCCTCACTGCGCCGTCCAGCCGCCATCGATCGAGAGATGCGTCCCCGTGATGCTTCGTGCCGCATCGCTCGCGAGGTACAGCGCCGCGGCGGCCACGTCCTCGACCGCGACGAATTCCTTGGTGGCCTGCAGCCGCAGCAGCACTTCGTCTCGCACCTGCGCTTCGCTGATGCCCTTTTCGCGGGCCTGGGCGGGGATCTGTTTTTCGACCAGCGGCGTCAGCACGAAGCCAGGGCAGATGGCGTTGACGGTGATGCCCGATTGCGCGACCTCGAGCGCCACGCTTTTGGTGAGGCCCATGATGCCGTGCTTGGCGGCCACATAGGCGGATTTGAACGGCGAGGCGACGAGGCCGTGGGCGGAGGCGACGTTGATGATGCGGCCCTTGCCTTGCGCCTTCATCAGCGGGATCGTGTGGCGCATCGTGTGGAAAGCCGACGACAGGAGGATGGCGATCAGCTGGTCCCATTTTTCCGGCGGAAAATCTTCGATCTTTGCCACATGCTGGATGCCGGCATTGTTGACGAGAACGTCGACCGTTCCGAATGTCTTCGCCGTGCTCCGGATCAGATCCTCGATCTCGCCGGGCCTGGTCATGTCGGCCGGGTGGTAGAGGACGGTTGCGGCACCCGCCTCGTCGAGCATCCGGCAGGCGGCCTCGATTGCGTCCTTTTCTCCAAAGCCGTTGATCACGACCGTATCGCCCGCGGCTGCAAAACCCTTTGCGATGCCGAGACCGATGCCGGACGTTGAGCCGGTGACGACGACGGTTCTTGCCATTTTTATAAAACCCTCCCTAGGCCAAAGCGCCCGCGCTTGAGCGGTGCCTCGACCGGAAAGGTACGCTCAAACCTTGCGCCCTGGCAATTGCCAAGGAGTGCCGAAAGAAGGGGAGCGAGCAAGGGCCAGGCGCCAGCCTTGCCCTTGCAGCAAGCTTCAGTTTGCCGGCTTGCCCGCACCGGTTGCGGCATGGGTCGCCTGCGCATGAGACGGGGATCGCGCCGGGTTGCCGGCCGTGTTTCTGGCGGCCTGACGCACGCGGTTGCGCCCGCCTTGCTTGGCGTCGTAGAGCAGCGTATCGGCCACCCGCAGCATCTGTGCGAAGCTCTCGCCGGCCTCCCCCTGGTAGACTCCGAAGCTTGCGGTGAGACGTCCTTGAGCGAGCGGCGTGACGGTGGTCTTTGCGAGTGCTGCGCGCAACCGCTCGGCGATATCAGCGGCCTCCGTCTCGGTCGTCTTCGGCAAGACGATGCAGAATTCCTCGCCGCCGATCCGCGCCGCGAGATCGTAGGGGCGGACATAATTTGTGGCGATTTCGCCGGCTGCCACCAGAACCTGGTCGCCGACATCGTGTCCGTGACTGTCGTTGATGGTCTTGAACTTGTCGAGGTCGAACAGGATGACCGAGATCGGTTCCGCCTGGCGCTCGGCGCGTGCCAGTTCCTGCGCAACGCGTTCGCTCAGCCAGCGGCGGTTGCCAAGCCCGGTCAAAGGGTCGGTCATCGCCTGGTGGCGCAGCTTCTGCATCAGCGTTTCGACTTCGGCGACCATCGAGGTCACAGCCGTCGCGAGCACGCCGATCTCATCATCGGCTTTGGAAAACATCCGCACCGGCTGGCCTTCGTCGCGATAGGTTTTGACCGCGCGCGTCAGGCTGCGGAGCGGCCGCAGCAGCAGCCAAAGGCCCGAAAGGCAGGCCACGGTGCCGATCAGCGTGGCGCCGAGCAGCAACAGAAGAAGCGTGAGCGGCTGGGTTTCGAAACCGATCGCGAGATAGGCGATCACGGCAATCAAGGGCACGTGGATGGACAAAAAGCAGATCATGAAGATCTTGGCCGTCAGTGATTTCCTGAAAGGCTGCAGCGCCATCGGGGGGGTCGGATTCATCCCGGCTCCTTTTGAAGATACAAGTCCCACTGCGGGGTCCAAAGACCGCATAAAGCTATGGGTGCGTCCAAAAGAGGGCGCTCGCTCAAAAAGGCAAATGCGAAATTTAGCAGTTTCGCCGCTGATCCTGTGGATAACGGTGCGGCACCCGCTCGATTCCAGCCTCCATGGCGGGGAGTTGCGGTTTGACGGCGACGGCGGCATCTGCTCAAACCGTGATCAACGCGCAAATGGTGAGGGAGGGCAGCATGGCGGGTTACATCCTGGCGATCGATCAGGGAACCACGTCGACACGGTCAATCGTGTTTGACGAAACAATGCAGATCGCCGGTGTCGGCCAGACCGAGTTTCCGCAGATCTTTCCGAAATCGGGCTGGGTGGAGCACGATCCGGAGGCGATCTGGGAGAGCGTGCTCGTGACGGTCAAGCAGGCGCTGGAGGCCGCAGGCCTTGAGGCATCGCAGATCGCCGCAATCGGCATCACCAACCAGCGCGAGACCGTCGTCGTGTGGGACCGCCAGACCGGCAAGCCGATCCACAACGCCATCGTCTGGCAGGATCGCCGCACCGCATCCTATTGCGAAAAGCTCAAACGCGAGGGTCTCGAAAAGACCTTCTCGAAGCGCACCGGCCTGCTGCTCGACCCGTATTTTTCCGGCACCAAGCTTTCCTGGCTGCTGTCCAATGTGAAGGGGGCGAGGGCGCGCGCCGCAAAGGGCGAACTCTGCTTCGGCACGATCGATACGTTTCTGATCTGGCGGCTGACGGGGGAAAAAGCTTCGTCACCGACGCCACCAATGCCTCGCGCACGTTGATCTACAATATCGCCGACAATGCCTGGGACCAGTCGCTGCTTGATATCCTCAAGATCCCGGCCGCCATGCTGCCCGAGGTGAAGGACTGCGCCGACGATTTCGGCGTGACGGAAAAATCCCTGTTCGGCGCCGAGATCCCGATCCTCGGCGTTGCGGGCGATCAGCAGGCGGCAACGATCGGCCAGGCCTGTTTCGAACCGGGCATGATGAAATCCACCTATGGCACCGGTTGTTTTGCCGTTCTCAACACGGGACGCGACATGGTGCCTTCGAAAAACCGGCTGCTCACCACCATCGCCTACCGGCTGGACGGCGAGACGACCTATGCGCTGGAAGGCTCGATCTTTATCGCGGGCGCTGCCGTGCAATGGCTGCGCGACGGAATCGGCGTCATCGACAAGGCGTCGAAATCGGGAGATCTTGCCGCAAAGGCGGATCCGCAGCAGGACGTCTATCTGGTGCCCGCCTTTACCGGCATGGGCGCGCCGCACTGGGATGCGGAGGCGCGCGGCGCCATGTTCGGCCTCACACGAGCGACGGGACCGGCGGAAATTGCCCGCGCGGCACTCGAAGCCGTCTGCTACCAGACCCGCGACCTCTTGGATGCCATGTGCCGCGACTGGAAGAACCGCAGCGGCGACACGGTGCTGAGGGTCGATGGCGGCATGGTTGCTTCCGACTGGACGATGCAGCGCCTCTCCGACCTCCTTGACGCGCCGGTCGATCGCCCCAAGATCCTCGAAACCACCGCCCTTGGCGCCGCCTGGCTCGCCGGCTCCAAGGCCGGCGTCTGGCCAGACCGCAAGGCTTTTGCCAAAAGCTGGGCGCGAGAACGCCGGTTTGAGCCGGAGATGGACCCGAAGACACGGGTTGCCAAGATCAAGGGCTGGAAGGACGCGGTAAGGCGGACGTTGACGAAGGGGTGAGGGGGAATTTTGGCCTCAGCCCTCTTGCTTATCTAGCACCAGTCAATTTGTCGCTTGTTGACCGACCGCTCCCAGGTCGGGCTTGTAGCCGGGTTGACTGAATGGAGCCGGCTGTTTCCGCATCGATCGTGCTTTCAACTTGGAACGAACTGCGCCGACCGATGCTGCTCCGAGCATGATTCCCAAAAGTGCGGACGTCTTGATCGAGAGAAACGCGCCGCCGAACAGCGCCGTCGTGGTGATGTAGATCGATGCCATCAGTGGCAGGATCGGCGGCGTCAGGCGGGTCGAACTCAGGACGCCTGAAAAGAGGTAGAGGCAGAGCAACATGCCTGGCAGTGTGGCAGCGTAGACGAGATAGAGGATGCCGCTGTCGCCGAACCGGCTCACGTTCAAGGCGCCCGAGAACAACTCGAAGATGTTGGTACTGGTGACGACATCGAATGTGATGGCGATGCGTCGAGGGGTTTCGGACTCGGCAAGCCGGCCATCACTCATCATGTAGAAGAAAAATGCCGCGACCAGCACGATGGCCGGACCCCAAGCCGACCATGCCATTCTGATATGCGACTGGAGACATGACAGACCGAAAAAGAGGATGATCATGGCGGACGGCACACGCGAGTCGGCCAGCAGTGCCAGGACCAGGCAGGCGGCAAATGCGCCCGCGCGTTGCCAGGGGTAGTGCCGGAACCAGACGGCGAAGAACATGCAGGCGACGACTGCGAAATATCCGAGCGACAGAGGTTCCAGAAACGGTCCACCGATCCGGTGATCGGTCAGGAAGCCGAAGAAACTTCCGCCGCCGCGGTTGGCGCCGAGATAAAGCCCCATCTCGTCCGAGCCGCTGGCGAGCTGGTCGGAGACCCAGACGCGGGTGTTGCGGAAGAACGAGAGGGGATTGAACAGCGTGGTATAGAGGCCGACCAGGAACGCATCCAGAAAGCAGATGACACCGACCGCAGCGATGATCAGCTTTAAGGCCTTGAACGGAAATTGCCTGATGACACTTCCGAAGATTATGAAGATCGGGATGACCATCAGGTCGTAGTAATGTTTCGAATTGAGCTCGTTCCAGATCGACGCCAAGAGTGCAAAAACACCAAGGCAGGCGCAGGCGATCCAGAAGCTCAACGGAAGCTGTGGCCGCCGCAGAACAGCAACAGCAATCGCTGCTGCAGTAATCGCTAATTGAGCGACGGACGCGATAGTCGAATTGACGGGAAACAGAAGGCTGTTGGAGAAAGCAAGGGCCGTATTCAGGAGCGTTGCGGCAAACAAGAATATGCTTGCCGGCCTATCGACGTCGTTGTTTTTTCTGTAGGTCTGCAATGGCTGCCCCAATCCCGTCAACCGCCCCCGGTTTGTGGAACTGTTCTTAGCAGATCGATGTATTCATCGACAATCGGTCAGGATTTATTTCTCACGCTGTCGTCTGCCCGCAGTTTAAGCAGTATCTTTCGGACGGTTTGCTTATTTATCATCTTGGCACGAGACGATCCGGTCCGATTGGATCAGCGCAGGCCGCGGTCGCCGTCCGACCGGTGTCCCATAAAAAGACACATCATACCGGGTAAAATTCGGCGGTGCCATTTTCATGCCGGTATCGCTCGCCTATGGTCGCACCGCAAATTCGAGAAGGTGAAGAATGGTTCGGCTGCTGCGTGTTCTGTCGTTTTTTCTGGTGTCATGCTTGGCGGTCGCTGCCGGCCGGACCGAGGCGCAGGCAGGTTACGCGCATTTTATCTATGATGTGAGCGCGGGCAAGATTCTTGCGTCCGAAAATGGCGACGTGCTCAATCACCCCGCGTCGCTCACCAAGATGATGACGCTTTATCTCACCTTCGAGGCGATCAAGAGCGGCCGGATGACCTGGGACGAGCAGATCGTCATGACGCCGAACGCGGCGTCGAAGATCCCGTTCAAGCTGGGGCTGAAGCCCGGCGAGACGCTGTCCGTGCGCGAGGCGGTGCTTGCCACCGGCATCCGATCCGCCAACGACTCGGCGGCGGCGCTCGGCGATCGTCTTGGCGGTTCGGAAGAACGGTTCGCGACGATGATGACGGCGAAAGCCCGGGCGCTCGGCATGTCGAAGACGGTGTTCCGCAATGCGTCCGGCCTGCCGGATCCGGCCCAGATCACCACCGCCCGCGACATGGCGATCCTGGCTTTGTCGCTGATCCGCGACTATCCGAGCGAGTACCAGCTGTTTTCGATGCGGTCGTTCGTGTTCCGCGGCCGGACCATCCGTGGCCATAACAATCTCATGTACCGCTATCCCGGCATGGACGGGATCAAGACCGGTTTCGTCAACGCCTCCGGCTACAATCTGGCAAGCGCCGTTGTCGTCAACGGCAAGCGCTATATCGGCGTGGTGATGGGCGGCAAGTCCGCCCGCAAGCGCGATGACCAGATGGCGGCGCTGCTCGATCAGTATACCAACCCGATGCGGCCGGCAGGCGGTGCGCTTGTGGCGACGGCGGAACCGCAAAAGCGTCCCGGCGTCCAGCCTGGGGGCCAGGCGGGAGCTCCGGCGGCGGGCCAGGTCCTCTCCTATGCCGAACAGCCGCGCCGTCAGATTTCGCCCGGCATGGCATCGTCGAGCCAGAGGACTGTCGCTGCCAGTGCCGGCGGCAGAACCCAGTCGCGCACCGGCATCGAACCGCCGGTTCCCTTGCCCTCCGCGCGGGTCGCCGATGCGTCGAGCGCTGCATCGCAGGTGGATGCCGCGTCGAACGCCGCAGGCTGGAGCATCCAGGTTGCCGCCGCCGGCAGCCGCAGGGCCGCGACCGCGATGCTGGAGCGGGCACTGCCGGTTCTCGCAGGCGGGTTCGGCCCGGCGGCACCAAGCGTCGAGGGTTACAAGGATGGCGCCCGCGAGTATTTTCGCGCACGTTTTGTTGGATTTGCCAGCCGTGAGGTTGCCGCCAGCGCCTGCGCCTCGCTGCAGGCGAAATCGATGACCTGTTTCGTGGTGCGCTGAGGCCTTACTCGATCGTTTCGCCGGGATAGACGCCCCACAGATCCGCCTGTCTGACGAAGCCGGCAAGCCGGCGGTTCTGCAATTGCGCGCGGCACCAGCGGCCGTCGCACCTGACGATATCGAGTTTCACCTCCGCTTGCAGTTGCGCCACCGGCCGCCCGTCGGATGCGGGCGCGATGCGCAACGGCACCGTCTCCTTGATCCAGGGGCCGACCACGGCGGTGCGGTTGCCGGACAGAAGCGCTGCAAACATCCAACCGCTCGCGCCCTGCTGGTCACGCACGCGCCGCCAGTTTCCGTATTCCTCGATGATTTCAAGCGGCAGGCCACGGGCGGAATAGACAAAGGATGTCGGGTGATCCAGCGAGGGCCCGACCCGCATATGCGCCGTTCGTGATTTCAGCGACACAAAGCGGGGGATCGGAAACCCGGTCGAGCGGCCTTTCTTCCAGCCGTCGTTGAACGCGGCTTGCGCCTGCGGCACGCTGCCCCCCGTTTCGACCGGTGCCAGGATGGCGATCAGGACCAGGAGAGCGGGCAAGGCTCCTCTGGCGCGCGTTCCGATTTTTCCGTTTGTTTTCATCAACCCGCCATCGTTGCTGCAGCCAGCTAAGGCCGGCTGCGGCATTCAAGTCGGTCGTGGTTAGCAGGGCGTTAATCAACGCCACCAACGGGGACACGATGTACTCACGATGGGGTTATCGGTCGGCGCTCCCGGCCTGCGCCCGGTAGTCCCTGACGAGCCCTTCGTAAGCGTCCATCGGCGGAAATTCCGCAAAACTGTGGGTGGCGCCCGTGTTTGCCCAGGGGAATTTCGTGGACGTGAAGGTTTCGATGAAGGGCGCAAACCAGTCGGCATCGTCGAGCATGGTCGGCCGGATGTTGACGAACCCGTCCATCCCTGTCGCCTTCGTGTAGAGCCAGCTCTTGCAGCGCGAGCAGTGGTAGTGATGGACGTCGTCGCCATGCATGCCGCCGATGACAGCCTTTCCCGCTGTGACCTCGAAACCATCGGCAGGAATGGCGGCCGAGCAGGAGAAGGCGCTGGCGCTCATCTTCTGGCACCCCTTGCAGTGGCAGGCCATCGTGACCAGCGGCGCTGCACTGATCCGGAAGCGGATTTCGCCGCAACGGCAGGACCCGCCGAGCGGCAGTTTCGGCATCGGCATCTCCTCAGGTGACCCCGAGAAGATAGCGCATCATGCTGACAATGTCAGGCGGGGCGTTTCGGGATATCCAGTCCGCTCTGCACGGCGGGACGGGCAAGGCCGCGTTCCAGCCATTTCGGCACATGGACAAGCTCGTCATAGCCGACGAGGTCGCCGGCACCGTAAAAGCCGATCAGGTTGCGAACCCATCCGAGCATGGAAATGTCGGCGATCGTGTATTCATCGCCCATCACCCAGTCGCGACCGGCGAGCCGGGTTTCCAGCACGCGGATCAGCCGGGCGCTCTCCTTGGCGTAGCGGTCGCGCGGGCGCTTGTCTTCGAAATCCTTGCCGGCGAATTTGTGGAAGAAACCGAGCTGGCCGAACATCGGACCGAGCCCGCCCATCTGAAACATCACCCACTGGATCGCCTCGTAACGGCCCGCCGGGTCGGCGGGCAGAAACTGTCCGGTCTTTTCGGCGAGATAGATCAGGATCGCCCCCGATTCGAACAGCGCAAGAGGCTTGCCGCCCGGACCATCCGGATCGAGGATCGCCGGGATCTTGCCGTTCGGGTTGAGCGACAGATACTCTGGCTCCCAGGTCTCGTTCGCCCCGATATTGATGAAATGCGGCTCGTAAGCCAGTCCCGTCTCCTCCAGCATGATCGAAACCTTCACGCCATTCGGCGTGGGCGTCGAATAGAGCTGAAGGACTTGAGGGTTTTGGGCGGGCCAGCGGGTGGTGATCGGATAAGCGGAAAGATCGGCCATGGGGGATCCTCGGGTTGAACTATCCAGAACACCCTAGTTCGGTGACTGCCCGTGGAAAAGAGGAAACGTTTCGGTGGCTGTCAGCCCGAATTGCACCACGAAAAAGCCGGGCGTCCTTGCGGACACCCGGCTCCATTCATTCCGTCCAGGCCGCCGCGATTACAAAGCGATGTCCGGGACTTTCTTGACGTCGCCAGCGGGAGTTACCGTTGCGCTGGCGGCGGCTGCTGCGTTGACCGCCGGGGAGGCGATGGCCAGCTGCAGACGGGCTTCCGTGGCGGCCCATGCCTTGGCAAGCATGTCCGGGTTGTCGTTCAGCTTCTGGCCGTAGCTCGGAACGATCGTGTGGACGCGTTCCTGCCATTCCGGTGTCTTCAGCTTTTCGGCGAACACCTTCTTCAGAACATCGAGCATGATCGGGGCTGCGGTCGAGGCGCCCGGCGAAGCGCCGAGAAGGGCTGCGATCGAGCCGTCCTTGGCTGCGACGATCTCGGTGCCGAGCTTCAGCACGCCGCCCTTGACGGGATCGCGCTTGATGATCTGCACGCGCTGGCCGGCCTGCCACAGGCGCCAGTCCTCGGCCTTGGCATTGGGGAAGTAGACCTTGAGCGCTTCGAAGCGGTCTTCGTCGGACATGATCAGCTGGCCGGCGAGATACTGGACGAGCGCGAACTCGTCGGTGCCGACCTTGACCATCGGCCAGATGTTGTCGAGCGTGACCGATGCCGGCAGATCGAACAGCGAGCCTTCCTTCAGGTACTTCGTGGAGAAGGTGGCGAAGGGGCCGAACAGGATGTGGCGCTTGCCTTCGAGCACGCGCGTGTCGAGATGCGGCACCGACATCGGCGGAGCGCCGGTCTCGGCCTGGCCATAGGCCTTGGCGAGGTGACGTTCGACGATCTCAGGCTTGTCGCAGACGAGGAACGAGCCACCGACCGGGAAGCCGGCATATTCGTCGCCTTCCGGAATGCCGGACATCTGCAGAAGCGGCAATGCGCCGCCGCCGGCACCGATAAAGACGAATTTCGCCCGGACCGTTTCGGATGCGCCGGTGTCACGGTTGGAATAGCTGACCGTCCAGGTGCCGTCGTCGTTCTTCTGCATGTCGTCGACTTCCGACGAGGTGCGCAGGGTGAACGTCTGCTGGGCCTTCAGGTGCGCCACGTACTGGCGGGTGATTTCGCCCCACTCGACGTCGGTGCCGAGCGGGCTCCAGGTGACGGCGAGCTTCTGGTTCGCGTCACGGCCTTCCATCATCAGCGGAACCCATTCGGCGATCTTGGCGTGATCGTTGGAGAATTCCATGCCGGAGAAGAGCGGGCTCGCCTTCAGCGCTTCGAAGCGCTTGGCCAGGAACGCGGTGTTGTCTTCGCCCCAGACGAAGCTCATGTGCGGCGTCGAGTTGATGAACGAGCGCGGATCCTTCAGAACGCCGACATCCACCTGGTGGGCGAGGAACTGACGGGTGACCTGGAACGCTTCGTTGATTTCGATTGCGCGGCTGATCTGGACATTGCCGTTGCTGTCCATCGGCGAATAATTGAGTTCGGCGAGCGCCGAGTGGCCGGTGCCGGCGTTGTTCCAGCCGTTGGAGCTTTCCATCGCGACCTTGTCGAGGCGCTCGATCATTTCGATCGTCCAGGTCGGCTCGAGCTGCGAGATGAGAACGCCGAGCGTGGCGCTCATGATGCCGCCGCCGACGAGGAGAACGTCGACCGTCTTTTCGGGAGAGGTGGTTTGCGCCCAGCTCGGAAGCGTCGTTGCGCCAAGTGCAGCAGCGCCGCCCGCAGCGGAGCCGAGAAGCTGGCGACGGCTGACCGCCATGCCGCTTGTGGAGGACGAAATGTTATTGTTCTTGGAAGGCATCGCCACCTCGGAATTGTTGGTGTTTCGCTCCTCCCGCGGCGGTCTCTAAGGGATTTATCATAGACCGACAAGCCCCCGTTGCGGCATTTTGTCGGTAGGACAGCGTGACGCGGCGGCTGTTCTTCAAAAGATGATTGAATTCATCTTGTTTTGATCCGGCGGCGTGGATATAGGGCGCGTGCGCCCATCGTCCTTCAACAGGGAACCACTCTCGTGACAGCGATTAAGTCTCTTCTGGCCGTCTCCGGCCTTTGCGCCGCTCTTGGTCTCGCGACTGCCGATCTTGCCGAGGCGGCAACCCAGTACCCGCTGACGATCGACAATTGTGGCGCTTCCGTCACGTTCCAGAAGGCCCCGGAACGGGCCGTCGGACTTGGCCAGAACAGCGCGGAAATCCTGCTGATGCTCGGGCTCGAGGACAGGATGGTCGGAACAGCGTTCTGGCCGAGCAAGGTTCTGCCGGAACTTGCCGAGGCCAATGCCAAGGTGAAGCTGCTCACCGTCGAATTTCCGACATTTGAAAGCATCCTGGCGCAGAACCCGGATTTTGCCGCCGCCGCCCTGCCGAGCCTGATCGGCCCGACGAGCAAGGTTGCCAAGCGCGAGGATTTCGACAAGGTCGGCGTGCCCACCTACATCTCGCCAAGCACCTGCCTTTCCACCGAAAAGGTGAAGAACGAATACGGCAGCCGCGACCAGCTTTGGAATATGGACCTGCTCTATAAGGAGATCGCCGAGCTTTCGCAGATCTTCGACGTTTCCGAGCGTGGCGAAGCGGTCATCGCCGATTTCAAGGCGCGTGAGGCCGCCCTTCGTTCGAGCGTTGCCAAGGACGGCAAGACACTCTCCTACCTGTTCTGGTTCTCCAGCCAGTCGCCGACCGCCGATGCCTATCTCGGCGGCAAGAACGCGGCCTCCGGCTTTATCGCCGATCTCTTGGGCGGCAAGAATGCCGTGACGGCGGAAGCCGAATGGCCGACGCTTGGATGGGAAAGCATCATCGCTGCCAATCCCGATGTGATCGTGGTCGCCAATCTCGACCGCAACCGTTGGGAGCTGGACAAGCCGGACGCCAAGATCAAGTTCCTGACCACCGATCCGGCCGTCAGCCAGATTGCGGCCGTCAAGAACAAGGCGATGGTGGTGATGGACGGTCAGGCGATGAACCCGACCATCCGCACGATCTACGGCGCCGAACAGGTGGCCGCGCAGCTCAGGGCGCTTGGTCTCCTGAAGTGAGCCAAATGCAGCGACCGATCCCGCAGCAAAGCCGGCATACGGGCCGGCAGAACGGGCGGCAGCTTGCCGTCCTGTTCGGCCTGCTGCTGGCGTCGCTCGCCGCCATCGGTCTCGTGGTCGGAGTGAGCGTCGGGATCGGCGACCTGCCGATCCCGCTTTCGACGACCTATGCCGCGATCACCAACCGGCTGGGCTGGACGGCGATCGAGCTCAACCGGATCCACGAGACTGTGATCTGGGACTACCGCCTCAGCCGGGCGCTGGTCGCATCCTTCTGCGGTGCGGGTCTTGCGCTGTCTGGCGCCATCATGCAGTCGCTGCTGCGCAATCCGCTGGCCGAGCCCTATGTGCTCGGCATTTCCGCCGGCGCCTCCACCGGGGCGGTGGCAATCGTCATTCTCGGGCTTGGCGCTGGCACGGTGTCGCTTTCGGCCGGTGCCTTTGCCGGCGCCTTTGCGGCGTTCTTTTTCGTAGCGTTGCTGTCGAACGGCGCGCGTGGCGGGGCGGATCGCACCATTCTTGCGGGCGTAGCGGCATCGCAGCTGTTCAACGCGGCAACCTCCTATATCGTTACCACATCCGGCAATGCGCAGCAGGCGCGTGACGTGATGTTCTGGCTGCTCGGCAGTTTCGGCGGCGTGCGCTGGCCGGAATTCATGCTCGTCTCGGTCATCGTCGGCGTGTGCCTGATCGTCTGCCTGTTCTATGCGCGGGTGCTCGACGCGTTTGCCTTCGGAGACGAGGCGGCCGCCTCGCTCGGCGTCAATGTCGGTCGGGCCCGCATCGTGCTGTTTGCGCTGACGGCGATCATGACGGCGACGATCGTCTCGATGGTTGGAACGATCGGCTTTGTCGGTCTCGTCGTGCCGCATGCGGCGAGGTTCATCGTCGGGCCTTTGCATATCCGGCTGCTGCCGGCCTGTGCCATCGTCGGTGCAATCTTCATGGTGCTGGCCGATATCGCCTCGCGGGCGCTGATCCCGCAGCAGGTTCTGCCGATCGGCGTCGTCACAGCTTTGGTCGGCGTGCCGTTCTTCTCCGTCATTCTCTACCGGTTCCAGAAGTCGTCATGAGCATCAGAGCGGAAAATCTCAGCTGGAAGATCGGCCGCAAGACCATTCTCGACGGCGTGTCCTTCGCGGCCGAACCGGGTAAGATGGTTGGGCTGCTCGGGCCGAACGGATCGGGCAAGACCTCGCTTTTGCGCCTGATCGCCGGACTGAAGACGCCACATGCGGGCAAAGTGACGCTCGATGGCCGGGATATCGGCACGATCGGGCGCCGCGCGATCGCGCAGAGGGTGGCGTTCGTGGAGCAGCATGCGACGACCAATTCCAGTCTGCGCGTGATCGATGTGGTCAAGCTCGGGCGCTTTCCGCACCGGTCGATGTTTTCGGGCTGGTCGATGGCCGACGACGAGGCGGTGACAGAAGCGCTTGCACGATCCGGCATGGTGGAAAAGCGCAACGATCGCTGGCAGAGCCTGTCGGGTGGCGAGAGGCAGCGCGTGCATATCGCCAGGGCGCTCGCGCAATCGCCAAAGGAACTGATTCTCGACGAGCCGACCAACCATCTCGACGTCCAGCACCAGATCAGCCTGATGCGGCTGGTTGCCGGTCTGCCGGTCACAAGCGTGATCGCGCTGCACGATCTCAACCACGCCGCGATGTTCTGCGACAGCCTGATCATCCTGCAGCAGGGCAAGATCGTTGCATCAGGGACACCGGAGGAGATCATCACGCAGGAACTTCTGAGGGACGTGTTTTCGGTCGATGCGCGGGTGGAAACCTCGTCGCATCACGGGCGGCCGCATATCCACTATCTGCGATAGATCCGAAAACCTCGTATTCGCGCTTCCCTTGCGACGCATTCGTTGTAGGCTCATGTCCTCAGCACGTTAAACACGCACGGGAGAGAGACGGATGACACACGCCGCTTACGCACTGCAGATCGTCCGCGAGTTCGATGTGCCGGCCGAGAAACTCTACAAGGTTTGGACGACGCCGGAACGGTTCGGCGAGTGGTTCTGCCCGCTGCCCTGGAAAGTGACGCAGGCGCGCGCCGACCTTCGCCCCGGCGGCGAGAGTTTTGTGCTGATGCAGGGGCCGGAAGGCGAAACGGTGCCGAATGCCGGAGTTTATTTGGAAGTCGTGCCGAACAGGAAGCTCGTGTTTACCGACGCCTATACGGCCGGATGGGTGCCCTCGGCCAAGCCGTTCATGACCGGCATCATCGCGTTCGAGGATATCGGCGGCGGACGCTCGCGCTACACGGCAACGGCCGTCCACTGGGCCGAGGAAGACATGATCGCCCACCGGGACATGGGGTTCGAGCAAGGCTGGGGCGTGGTTGCGGACCAGATGGCCGAGATTGCCAAGACGATGTAGGCCGTGAACTCTCGAATTGGGTTGAATCGGTTATGCAATTTGGCCAGGTGTAGTCCATGCTCAAGTTCGTCAAACTGCAACTCGGCCGAGGTTGGGTGGCCGAACCTAATGCGCCCGAGCCCCAAGTTTCGGCTGAGGGCCCCTCCGTCAAGGTCCGGTTCCGCGCGTTCAGGACCGTTCCCGACAAAAAGCCGACAGGTGTACGCAGGGCGTTGAGCCTTTTTTCGAAGACAAGTCCGAAATTTGAGGAGACATGGGGCACCTTGAGATTTGTTGGCTGCAGCCGCTGGCGCTGGGACAGCACCAATGATCATGAATGGTATAAGGTAGACGGCCATGGTCGTTACAGCGGTATTGCTCCTCGTTGGGGCGAGTTCTATGAGCTAGTCGGTCCCGACCCTGACCGCGATGCCGTGTCTTGGGACGAGATCGGGGCAGACACCGTTCACTCACGGCATTTCCTATATTATTTCCGCGACGAGACGATCGAGTTCATAGCAGAGGAATGGTCGTTCATCCCGAGCTGACGAGGTCAATCGGCGCGGGCTCGGCAGTTTTCGGGGGCCTCCCGCCGCGGCATAACCTGATTGAGATCCAGCAATGAGCGGCTGGAGTTTGGGACAGGTTGGCGTGACCTTTCTCGCCATGGCAAAACTGGCCTGTGTTCGGCTCACTCTCCGCCATAACGAAACTACGATGTAGTTTAGCCGAGGGTTATCAAGCGCTTGGGCAGTCTCGCTTGTATCCTGATTCCGCCATGGCTGAGCGCTGACGATGCGAATCCGGGTTTGCCTTCAACTGTCTGAAAACGGATCCCTTTTTGCCACTCGAGTTGCTCGAACGAACCGTTCGAGAAAATCCGGTTTGCGGGATGTCTGTCCGGTGACTATGTGACTGGCATCAGCAACCGGATATCTTCTGACGATGGAACTCGGCCTTTACACTTTCGGTGATCTCGACCCGACCGCGCTCAACAAGGGTGGGGAGGCGGCACGGCGGGTGACGAACCTTCTGGAAGAGATCGAGCTTGCCGACCAGGTGGGGCTCGACGTGTTCGGGCTCGGAGAACATCACCGGGCCGACTATGTGATATCGTCGCCGGCGACGGTGCTTGCTGCCGCTGCAGTGCGCACCAAAAACATCCGGCTGACGAGCGCGGTGACGGTTCTGTCTTCGGAAGATCCGGTGCGGGTGTTTCAGGAATTTGCGACAGTCGACCTGATTTCCGGCGGCCGGGCCGAGATCATGGCCGGGCGCGGCTCGTTTATCGAATCCTTCCCGCTATTCGGTTACGACCTTGGCGATTACGACGACCTGTTTTCGGAAAAGCTCGATCTGCTGCTCGCGCTGCGCGACAACGAGATCGTGACCTGGCAGGGCGAGAAGCGTGCGCCGATCAATGGCCGCGGCGTCTATCCGCGGCCGTTGCAGAACCAGATGCCGGTGTGGATCGCGGTCGGCGGTACGCCGCAGTCTGTGGCGCGTGCGGGGGCCATGGGCCTGCCGCTTGCGGTCGCCATCATCGGCGGCGAATATCCGCGCTTTGCGCCGTTCTTCAAGCTTTACCGCGAGGCGGCGACGCGGGCCGGGCATGATGCCGCCGCGCTGCCGACCAGCATCGCTGTGCATGGGTTCATCGCCGATACGACCGATATCGCTGCCCAGCAGTTTTACGGGCCGCAGGCCGCGGTGATGGACCGGATCGGTCGCGAGCGCGGCTGGGGGCCGACCAACCGGGCGCATTTCGACCAGGCCCGTGGTCCGATCGGCAATCTCTTTGTCGGCGAGCCGGAGCTGGTGGCGGAAAAGATCATCGCTGCCCACACGGTGTTCGGCATGAGCCGTTTCATGCTGCAGATGGCGATCGGCCTGATGCCGCATGATCAGATCATGCGCGGCATTGAACTCTACGGCACGAAAGTGGCGCCGATCGTCAGAAAAGAGATCGGGAGCCCAAAAAGCATTTGACGGGCCGGGTCGTTGGCGCGAAACCGGCGACCTTACAGAGAATGGACGTGCGGGACGGATGATCATTTCGAACGAAGACGAGCTTGCAAAGCTCAAGGAGATCGGCAGGCTCTGTGCCCGCGCGGTGGATTTGATGGGCAAGGCGCTCGAGCCCGGGATCACCACCCGCGAACTGGATGCGATCGGCCGCAAGCTTCTGGAAGACAGTGGCGCGCAGTCGGCACCCGAGCATGACTACCAGTTTCCGGGCGCGACCTGCATTTCCGTCAACGAGGAAGTGGCGCACGGAATTCCCGGCGACCGGGCGATTGCGGCTGGCGATCTCGTCAATATCGACGTTTCGGCGCTCAAGGATGGATTTTACGGCGATACCGGCGCGTCATTCTGCGTGCCGCCGGTCAAGCGCGAGGTCGAAAAGCTGTGCCGCGACGGCAAGCGGGCGCTGTGGACCGGGTTGCAGCAGGTGAAGACGGGAAAGCCGATTGCCGGCATCGGCAACGCGATCGGGGCGTTTGCCAAGAAGAACCGCTATACGCTGATCACCAATCTTTCCAGCCACGGCATCGGCCGCTCGCTGCACGAGGAGCCGGGTGAAGTGCCGACATGGCCGGATCCGCAGGAAAGCCGTATCATGGAGGAGGGGCTGGTGTTTACCATCGAGCCGTTCCTGTCGCTCGGCGGCGAATGGGCCGAGGACGCCGACGACAAGAGCGATCCGTGGACGCTCTACAGCGAACCCAAGGCGCCGACCGTGCAGTTCGAGCACACGATCGTGGTGACGCGCAACGGGCCGCTGATCCTGACGCTGGCAGACTAGGCTATCCTAGCTCTGTCAGCAGACCGGCCGAAGAGTCGGCCGGGTCGATCCGATCAGCTTTTCTTGTGTTTGCTGCAGACGATATCTAGCCTGCGATAGAAAGCGTCGGCGCGCTCCTGATTGAGCTTGTCCATCATCAGGCTGGTCTGGCGACGGGCAGCGCTTTCGAGCAACTGGGCAAACGCCGCGTTGCCGATCTGGTCGGCCTCGCGCAGCTGCGAGATCAAAGGGTCGGACATCACGTCCGAACGGGTAAGATCCTGGTTCATCAATATAAACTCCATCATCCCTACAAAATCGATCCGAACACCTGAAACGGCATTCGAAGGGTACGATGCGTAGATTTCCTAAAATGAACGCCGGCCGGGACATCCGAATCACCGGAGCTCTGTCGACCTTCATATAATGCCCGTCATTCGTGTCAGCAAAGCGACAGAAGTCGTGATTTGTGGTGTCGGGAATGGGATTGCAGGTGACCCGAATTTGCGGCTGCTCGACCACCCATCAGCGCTCGTCATCGCAGCGATGACAATTTCTGCATTGTGCAGCGCAACCGCCGCTGGGATAAGGCGGCATGTTGCAGATCTCTACGCCTCAGGTTCGAACCCCCCTTATGATCGGCGTGTCCGGCGGCGTTGCGATGGCGGCGGCGATGGGGTTCGGGCGGTTCTTCTATACACCGGTGCTGCCGGGGATGATTGCGGGCATTCCGATCTCGGCTGCCGATGCGGGCACGATTGCAGCCGGTAACTTTGCGGGTTATCTGGCCGGTGCCGTGCTTTCGGCCTATGGCTGGGCGTCAGGTCGCGAGCGGCAGGTGGCGCTCGGAGGATTGCTGGCGACTGCAGTTCTTCTGGCGGCCATGGGTCTTTCGACATCGGTCCCGGTGTTTGTGGTGATCCGCTTTCTCGCCGGGCTCGCCAGTGCGTTTTCGATGATCTTTACCTCCGCCGTCGTGCTGCCGCATGCGGTGGGGCGACCGACTGTCGGCATGCTGCATTACGGCGGCGTCGGCGCCGGCATCGCGCTGTCGTCGGCGCTTGCCTTCATCGTCAACACGGTGGCGGGTGATGCGGCGCACGGGTGGCGGATCAACTGGTTTGCGGGTGCGGCAATCGCGTTTCTTGTCTTCCTCCTGGTGTCGCGCGGATTGCCGCGGCCGGCCGGGGAGACGCGGGTACCCGTCGAGCCCAGGCTCGTCTGGAACCGTCCGCTCGTGCTGATAACGCTGTCCTATGGCCTGTTCGGCTTCGGTTATGTGATTACCGCCACCTTTCTTGTCGCGATTGCGCGGATGGGCAATGCCGGGTCGGTGGTCGAGTTTCTGGCCTGGTTCGTTACCGGGTGTGCGGCCACGGTTTCGCTGTTTGCCTGGCAGCCATTCGTCAGGCGGCTGGGGCTCGGGGCCGCCTATTGCGCCGCCATCGCGTTGCTGTGGCTCGGCGTGCTCGGCTCGGTGATACTGCCTGCGGTTCCAGGTGCGCTGTTCGGCGGATTGCTGCTCGGGGCGACGTTCATGGTCGTTACCGCCTACGGGCTGCAGCTCGGTCGCCAGCTTGCGCCGCAAAGCCCGCGCCGCGCCTTTGCCTTCATGACCGCCGCCTTCGGCACCGGCCAGATCGTCGGGCCGCTGGTGGCAGGGTTTATAGCCGAGCGAAGTGGTAGCTTCACCCTGCCGTCGCTGATTGCAGCCGGCGCGCTTGTCGTGTGCGTCGGGCTGGCATTGCCGCTGATCCGGCATGTGCCTCGACGGGACGCCTGAGGGCTGATGCTTACATTTATGTAACAATGGTGGGGAACCATTGCCGCTCCCTTGGAACTGCCTTAGTTTCCGGCCACATCGTCCACCCCGACATCATCCTAGAATCGAACTCAGGAAAGCGCGCGCTCCGTGTTCCACTCCTTCTTTCCCCGACCCAAACTGTTTTTCCTTTCGGCGATTGCATTTGCGTTTGTCGCTGTCCTCGCCTGGTATTTTGTTTTTGCCGGTATCGGCGACAGTCTTGGCTTCGGCGCGCCGGAGGGGGCGGTGGAACCATATGACCTCACCTTCTTCCTGATGCCGTCCAATGTCTTTTTCTATGCCTATTTTGCAATCTGCATGCTGTTGTTCGGCGCCGCATGGAGTTTCATCGATCGCTACAATCCGTGGATCGGCTGGTCGGTGTGGGGATCCCTGTTGATCGTCGCCGTCACCTATTTCGGCGTGCAGGTGACCGTCGTCATCAACAACTGGCGCCGTCCTTTCGGTGATACGCTGATGAACGCCCTGCAGGGCAAGCCGGGGACGACGGCATGGGACTTCTACAGTCTGATGCTGATCTTCGCGCAGGTGGCTTTCCTCAGCATGGCCGTATCGATCCTCACGGATTTCTTCACCAGCCACTACATCTTTCGCTGGCGCACGGCGATGAACGACTTCTACATGTCGAAATGGGAGCAGTTGCGCCATATCGAAGGCGCATCGCAGCGTGTCCAGGAAGATACGATGCGGTTCTCCGCGACGCTGGAAGGCCTTGGCATCACGCTGATCAATTCCGTGATGACCCTGATCGTCTTCCTGCCGATCCTGTTCGGACTGTCGAGCTACGTGACGGAACTGCCGATTATCGGGCAGATACCGCATGCGCTGTTCTGGTTGGCGATCTTCTGGGCAACCTTTGGTACCGTTCTTCTGGCAACTGTCGGCGTCAAGCTTCCGGGGTTAAATTTCCGCAATCAGCGCGTTGAAGCCGCCTACCGCAAGGAACTTGTTTACGGCGAGGACCATGCCGATCGCGCCCAGCCTGCGACGGTCAGAGAACTCTACGGGAATGTGCGGAAGAACTATTTCCGCATGTACTGGCATTACCTCTATTTCAACGTCGCCCGCTATTTCTACATCCAGGCGGACGGGCTTTTCCTGCTGTTCATGCTGGTTCCAACCATCGTCGCCGGCAAGATTACCTATGGTATCTACCAGCAGATCGCCACGGCCTTCGGGCAGGTGTCGAACTCGTTCCAGTATCTGGTCAATTCCTGGACGACGATCATCGAGCTTCTATCGATCCACAAGCGCCTGAAGGCCTTCGAGGCGGCGATCGATGGTGAGCCGCTGCCGGAGATCGACCGGAATTATCTGGTGCGTGAAGCGGAAGGCGGGGAGATGGCGGCGAACAAGCCGACCTGACCTGATCGTCGTTTCCAGATAGCAGACAGCAGTTTTGGCCGCGCCGGGTGACTAGTCCGGCGCGGTTTCTCGTTCAGGGGAAGGGCAGGCGGCGCAATAAGGGTATTTTGGAGTTCAGGCTTTCCGCCTGCCGGGACCGTTTCTGATGATTTTCGGGATGCCGAAAACCGTCACGGTCATCATCGGAACCGGTTCTTTCGAACCTTTTGGTGATGCCGGTTCGCGAACCCGGTTTCCCACCCGATGACGCAATCATTATCGCGCGGCCCGACAGCGTGAGGACGAGCGTTTCTCAAAAAAACGATAATCCGTTGGTTTGAAACGGAGATAACGTGCATTAGCGGATTTTTCGGACGCCTTTAGGCGATAGATTTGCGGCGGAACCGCATCTGGTTCAGCGTCCAGCCGGCCAGGCAGCCGATGGCGGCGCCTGCAGCCTTGACCAGTGCGTCATCCATATGGGCATGCCGCGAGGGCGACAGGAGCTGCAGCAGCTCAATGCCGCCAGCCCCGATCAAGAGCAGAACTGCGCAATAAATCCACTGGCGCGGATAGGCGACGACGAAGAGGAAGGCCATCACGGCGAAGGCCGCCGCCCGGTCGACATCGACGGGCAGGAGGTCGTGCGGCCGCAGGTCGATCGGCGAGATCGTCACGAAGACGATTGCGGCGAGCGCCAGCCAGGCCAGGGTTCTGGCCGGATTTGCGAGAAGGCGGTTTGTCATCAGGGTGTCATACCGAACTATGCTGCATTGCAAAAATCGAATCGTCGCCCGCGGTTAACGGCGTCCAGCAGACGGCTACAGGCCGGACGTTGCCTTGGCCTTGCGACGTTCTGCGATCATGGGGATGGCCTGCTTGTAGCTGACGCAGGCGACATCGTCCCTATTGCAGACTTCCGAGACCAGCCGTTCCATCGCCCGCCAATAGGCACCGCCGTTCATCTCGACGAAATGAAAGCCGAGCTGAACAGGAATGCGGTCACCGTCGTATTCGCGGTCGAAGGCGGCGCGGAATGCGGAATAGGCGCGGTCCTCGAACGTGGACGACTGGCTGGGATTGTCGATGCCGCCGGAATGGCGGATGAACAGATTGTAGTCCATGGCGATGATCGGTCGCTGCGACGGGCCTTCGGGAATGAGCGGCAGGCCGAAGCGGATCAGCCCATCCTCGTCGTCCGGCATCATCGGCCCCTTGGTGACGAGGCTTGCATCATAGGTGAAGCCCGCTTTTTTCTCGGCGACGGTCATGCCGGCGCTGGTGGCGAAATAGGGCGCCCGAAAACCATGGATGTCGTTCGCCACGAAATCCTTCCAGCCGTCGGGTTCGCTTTCGCCAGCACCGACCGCCGTCCAGGCATTGCCGAGCACGCGCGAGAAGGTCGTCATCTCGGCGCTCCAGTCTGCCGCGGACCAGTCCTTGCCGTCGAAGTGGCCGCAGGTGTGGCTGGAAATGTCGTGGCCTTCCTGATGCGCCTGCCAGATATGGGAAAGCCGTTCTCGCGCTTCGTCTTTCGTCTGGGCAAAGCCGATATTGGAGCGGCCGGGCTTGTGGCCCGGTCCCTGATAGGTCGACCGCTCGGCGCGGGGGATCAGCAGCGTGCAGGACAGGAAGTAGGTGAAGTGGGCGTTGTTGGCCCTCGCAAAATCGCGGCTGCGCTGCCACAGGTGGTTGGGACCGGCGCCATCGAAGGAGACGATCAGCAACTGTTTCGGCCGCTCGTCTGCGCTCAGCGCCGGGGAGGCGAGGCAGAGGCAAAGGGCGATGGAGGAAAAGAGCAAACGCATGGCAACCCGGTACTGTGTCCAAAGGGGAGAATCGAGGCGAATTTCCCTGCGCCCGGATTAAGGCGAAGCTTTGAATTGGGATATGATAGAAGGGACCAAGGCTCCTTGCATCAACAAGCTTGTTTGAGAATTGCGTGAGGGGCCTTACATCCTTAGCAAAATAAGCTATTAGGCGCTCTTTAGATGGATGGGGCCCCACCAAGGCCGGAGTGATCATGGCGCAGAACGACGACAGCTTTTTCCGTGAGGTCAACGAAGAACTTCGTTCCGACCAGTTGCAGTATGTGTGGAAGCGCTATAGCCGTATCCTGATCGGCGTTGCCGTTCTTGTCGTCCTCGGCACGGCGGGCTGGCGCGGGTACGAATACTGGGAAAACCACGGTTCGTCGCAATCGGGTGACCGGTTCATCGCTGCGCTCGATCTTGCCTCGAAGGGCAAGAACGACGAAGCGCTGGCAGCGCTGTCTGCGATCGAAAAGGATGGCTCCGGCGCCTATCCGGTTCTCGCCAAGATGCGCGCCGGCTCGGTTCAGGCCGCCAAGGGCGATACCGGCGCTGCCATCTCCACCTTTACAGCGATCGGCGGCGACACTTCAGCGCCGGCCGCAATCCGCGATCTCGCAAAACTGCGCGCCGCATGGCTGCTGATCGACGCCGGCACCTACGATCAGGTGTCTGCACAGGCGCAGGCCATGGCCAACCAGGGCCAGACGCTTGCCAATTCCGCCCGCGAGGCACTCGGTCTTGCCGCCTACAAGGCCGGCAACATGGCGGAAGCCAAGACCTGGTTCCAGCGGATCGCCGAGGATGCCAGTGCGCCGCGCAACGTTGCCAACCGCGCCCAGATCATGCTCGACAACATCGCCGCATCCGGCAAGGCGCCCTGATTTTTCGCCACAGGGCAGCAAGGAACGACTATGAGCTTCACCGTCGCCATCGTAGGACGCCCGAATGTCGGCAAGTCCACGCTCTTCAACCGGCTGGTCGGCAAGAAGCTCGCGCTCGTCGACGATACGCCGGGCGTTACCCGTGACCGCCGCCCGGGCGATGCCAAGCTGATCGACCTCAGGTTCATCATCATCGATACGGCGGGTCTCGAAGAGGTCGGTCCCGATACGCTCGAGGGCCGCATGCGGGCCCAGACCGAGCTCGCCATCGAGGATGCCGACCTGACGCTGTTCGTGGTCGATGCGAAATTCGGTCTGACACCGCTCGACAAGACGTTCGGCGAACTGTTGCGCCGCAGCGGCAAGCCGGTCGTGCTGGTGGCCAACAAATCCGAAGCCAAAGGCTCCGACGGTGGCTTCTACGATGCCTATACGCTGGGTCTCGGCGAGCCGGTGCCGATTTCTGCCGAACACGGTCAGGGCATGATCGACCTGCGCGACGCGATCGTCGAGGCGATCGGCGAAGACCGTGCGTTTCCGGAAGGCGACGACGACGAGGCCGAAACCGATATCGACGTTCGTGATTCCGTGCTGGGTGAAGAGGTCGACGACGATTTCGAGCCTGAATATGACGATACCAAGCCGCTGCGGGTTGCGATTATCGGTCGCCCCAATGCGGGCAAGTCGACGCTGATCAACCGCTTCCTTGGCGAGGACAGGCTGCTGACCGGCCCGGAAGCCGGCATTACCCGCGACAGCATTTCCGTCGACTGGGAGTGGCGCGGCCGCACGATCAAGATGTTCGACACGGCCGGCATGCGCAAAAAGGCCCGCGTCCAGGAAAAACTCGAAAAGCTGTCCGTCGCCGACGCGCTGCGGTCCATCCGGTTTGCCGAGACTGTCGTGATCGTGTTCGATGCGACCATTCCGTTTGAAAAGCAGGACCTGCAGCTGGTCGATCTGGTGCTGCGCGAAGGTCGCGCTGCCGTTCTCGCTTTTAACAAGTGGGACCTGGTCGAAGAGCCGCAGGCGGTGCTGGCCGAGCTGCGCGAAAAGACCGAGCGGCTGCTGCCGCAGGCGCGCGGCATCCGCGCCGTGCCGATTTCGGGGCAGACCGGCTATTCGCTCGACAAGCTGATGCAGAGCATCATCGACACCGACATGGTGTGGAACAAGCGCATTTCGACGGCTAAGCTCAATCGCTGGCTGGCAGGCACGCAGGTGCAGCATCCGCCACCGGCTGTTTCGGGCCGCCGCCTCAAGCTCAAATACATGACGCAGGTCAAGGCCCGCCCGCCGGCCTTCATGATTTCCTGCACGCGTCCCGATTCTCTGCCGGAAAGCTATGTGCGCTATCTGACCAACGGTTTGCGCGCCGATTTCCAGATCCCGGGCGTGCCGATCCGCATTCACTTCAAGGCGGGCGAGAACCCGTTCGAAAACCGCCGCAAGAAGCGATAAACCTGCTCGGTGATCGCGTTTACCGCAGAACGTCGATCATCAGCGGCACGAGCGATTTCGCCAAATGGTTGAAATATAAGCCGGAACGTGGGCTGAACGCAGCGACCGCTCAGGAGTTTCGCGCTCTGCTTGCATTCGGCTCGTCTTTATGATCCACTCCTTCTTGTCGACCCGGTGCTGTGGAGGGCGTTGGGCGGCCTTTTGGGAGGTTTTTCATGATCGTACTCGGTCTGCTGACTGCCGTGGGTCTTGGTGCTGGTGGTATCGGCTATTTCATCTGGCGCGGATAGGCATCAGCGGGACGTGCCGGTTCGACATGCAGGCTAGCGCATAGAACCCCGGCCACAGCAGCAATATTCGGTTATCGCGCAGTCAGCGCCTTGACACCCTGTACCTTGAGCACGTTGCCGAGAAACTGTTTCGAGGCCGCTTCCCAGGTGTAGCGGCGGGCAAGGCGACTTGCGTCCTCGCGGCGACACGTCAGTGCTTCCAGGCAGGCAAGACGCAGGTCTTCGTTGAGGGCACCGGCGCCTGAGCCCTGTTCGATGATATCGATCGGACCCATGACCGGATAGGCCGCGACCGGGACGCCGCTTGCCAGCGCCTCGAGAATGGTGTTGCCGAACGTATCGGTTCTGGACGGGAAGACGAACACGTCGGCCTGGGCGTAGGCGCGTGCCAGGTCTTCTCCCGTTTTCATTCCCGTGAAAAGCACATGTGGGTAGCGCCGTTGAAGGTCGGCGCGGGCGGGGCCGTCGCCGATCACGACCTTGGAGCCCGGCAGATCGAGATCGAGAAAGGCGGGCAGGTTTTTCTCCACGGCTACTCGGCCGACCGTCATGAAGATCGGGCGCGGCAGGTCGAAGGGCTTTGCCTCGAGTGCCACCGGGTGAAACACCGTCTGGTCGATGCCGCGGCTCCAGCGCAGAAGATTTTTCACGCCGAGCTTGTGCAGTTCCCGCTCAAGGCTCGCGGTTGCCACCATGCAGCCGTTGCCGGCATTGTGGAACCAGCGGACGAAGCCGTTGAGCAGCCGGATCGGCACCGGAAAGCGGGCGGCCACATATTCCGGAAAACGCGTGTGATAACTGGTGGAGAACGGCATGCCGTTCTTCAGGCACCAGCGGCGGGCAGCAAGTCCGAGCGGTCCTTCCGTTGCAATATGCACGGCGGATGGCTGAGTTCCTTCGATGGCCGCGGCAACGCTGCGGAAGCTTGCGACCGAAAGGCGGATTTCCGGATAGGTCGGGCAGGGGATGCTCGAAAAATCCAGCGGCGTCACCATCGAGACATTGATGCCCATGCCTGCCAGTTCGCGGTTGGTATTTTCGATCGAGCGTACGACGCCATTGACCTGCGGATACCAGGCGTCGGTTACAATGGTAATCCTTGTCATGGTTTGACCCGGCCCCGTTGCCATGCCGGAACCGACTCGCGGCTACCGACCATGTTTTCCTTTCCTTCATCGGAAAATATTGTAACAGGGCGATGAAGACGCGCTTTCAACGTTTGATTGTCAAAGTCGCACGCTGCTCGCAGCACCCCTCAGCAATGGACTTCCGCGGCCGGGATTGGTAGAGCCCCGGCATGCAGTACAGACCAGAAATCGATGGGCTGCGCGCGATCGCCGTCGTTCCCGTCATCCTCTTCCACACCGGTCTCGGGTTAATGCCGGGTGGCTTTGTCGGCGTCGACGTGTTCTTCGTCATCAGCGGCTACCTGATCACCGCGATCATTCTCAACGACCTGGCGAGAGACCGTTTCAGCATCGTCAATTTCTACGAGCGGCGGGTGCGGCGCATCGCGCCGGCGCTGCTTGTGGTGTGCATTGCCTGTCTGCCCTTTGCGGCACTGTGGATGCTGCCATCGGAACTGGACGATTTCGGCAAGGACCTGTTCCACTCGCTGCTGATGGTTTCCAACTTCGAGCTTTGGGACAATACGGGATATTTTTCGCCCAGTACCGAACTGAAGCCGCTGCTGCATACGTGGTCGCTATCGGTGGAAGAGCAGTTCTATCTGGTGTTTCCGGTGCTTCTGTGGATGGTGCGCAAGCAGACGCGGCAGGTGATCTTCCGCATCGTGGCGGTTTTGGCGCTGATCAGCCTGTTTCTGGCATGGCCGGTTTCAAGGGTCGATCCGGTCGCGAATTTCTATCTCCCCTTTACCCGTTTCTGGGAACTTGCCGCAGGCGCGCTTTTGGCGATCGGCGGCATACCGACCCGTTACTCTGAGCGGACCCGATCGGCCCTGGGGCTTGCTGGCCTTATCCTGATCGTCGGCAGTTGCCTGTTCCTGACATCCGAGCTGAAATGGCCGGGACCGGTGACGCTGGCGCCGGTCGTCGGCACGCTTCTGGTGATCGCCTTTGCCGGTCCGGGCAATCTTGCCGGACGGCTGCTTTCGCTTCGGCCGCTGGTGGCGATCGGGCTGATCAGCTACAGCCTCTATCTCTGGCATCAGCCGGTGTTCGCCTTTGCCCGTCTGCGCTCGATGGACATGCTGCCGGGCTGGTCCTACGGGCTGCTGGTGGCGCTCGTGTTTGCGCTGGCAATCGCAAGCTATTTTCTGGTGGAACAGCCGTTCCGGAAGCCGCAGGTCGGCCGTCGCTTGGTGTTTTCCCTCAGCGGGTCCTTAGCGGCGGTGCTGGTGGTGCTCGGCATCGTGACCACCAACGCGCAGGGCTTTCCGGGCCGCGATCCCGTGCTTACAGCCATGGGGGAGCCGAGCCTCGGCATCGGCAAGATCTGCAACGGCGAAGTGCGGCCGGATGTCTGCACGATCGGTCAGGGCCCGGAAATGGCGGTCTGGGGCGATTCGCTGGCGATGCATCTGGTCGACGGGCTGGCGGCGTCCATGCACGATACGCCGTCCGATCAGGGCGAGGGGCTGGTGCAGCTTCACAAGAACAGCTGCGCGTTTCCAACCGGCATCGCGCCCATTCCGCTCAACGATTCCGCGTCATGGCCGCTCGACTGCATTCGTCACAACGAGGCGGTAAAGGCCTATCTTGCAAAGACGCCCTCGCTGCGCACCGTCGTGCTCGGATCGCAGTACCTGACCTATCTCCGATCTGACCGCCGGGTGATGACGGAGCAAGGCCAGGCGATGCGGACGGATTACGGCCGGATGCTTGCCGAGGTCGAGGCGACTGCCGACTGGCTGCGCTCGATCGGTCTGCGGCCAGTGTTCATGGCGCCGCCGCCGCGCGATGGTCGCGATATCGGCCGCTGTGTCGTGCGAAGCGCCATGCTGGATGTCGCAGACACGCCCTGCATGATGGAGCGGGACGAACAGCGCGCCCATGATGCCCTCGTGGAGCGGCTGATGGCGGACGTTTCGAAGCGGTTCCCGGTCGTGTCGCTCGAAGATTATCTCTGCGACGAGAAAAGCTGCCGGGTGGTGGATGGCGGCGTTTCGCTGTTCCTCGACGACGAGCATTTTTCGCATCTGGGGTCGATCCATCTCGGCAAGACGCTTGATCTCTACGACGCGCTGACGGATGCCGCGCAACACGGTTGCGAGGCTGGCGTGAAGGTGGGCGAGCCGAAAGGGATCTGCCAGCTCAAGCCGACACATCCGGTCGCGGTGGTTCAGCCGGGCAGAAGCTCCGGACTGATCAGCGCGCCGTGATGGCCGATGACGGTGGCGGCGACTGCGGCGCCGTAGGCTGCGGCTTCGTGCGGTGCGGCGCCGCTTAAGTACTTCGACAGGAAGCCGGCGTTGAAACTGTCGCCGGCGCTGGTCGTGTCGACCACCTTGCCGGTGGTGACGGCCGGTGCATGACCGGTCACGCCCGACAGGCTGAAGGTTGCGCCTTCTGCGCCGTTCTTGACCACGACATCCGTGACGCCGAGACCATGGTAGCGGGCGATCGTATCGGCCACCGTGGCATCGCCGAAATAGGTTGCTTCATCGTCGAAGCTTGGGAGAACGATGGTGGCGGCTCTTGCGCCATCCTCGATCGTCTTCAGCATGATGTCCCGGCTCACCCACAGGCGCGGGCGAAGGTTCGGATCGAAGGCGACCGTCTTGCCGGCGGCCTTGGCGCGGCGCAGTTCCGATAAAAGCGTCTCGACCGCTTCCGGTGCCAGGATGCCGAGCGTGATGCCGGAGAAATAGATGATGTCGGCGGTTTCGATTGCCGAGCGCAGGTGCTCGGCGTCGTCTGCGAGCTTGCGCGCGGCAGCGCTGTCGCGCCAGTAGCTGAAGGTGCGCTCGCCATCCTTGAGGGTGATCAGGTAGAGGCCGGGCGTCTTGCCGGGGATGCGGCGGATGAGGCCGGTGCCGATGCCGGCTTTCTCCATCATCCCAAGCATATCCGACGACATCGGATCGTCGCCGACTGCGGTCAGATAGTCCACCGACCAGTCTTTGGAGAGGCAGGCGCGGGCATACCAGGCCGTATTGAACGTATCGCCGGCAAAGCCCTTGCGCAGCAGGCCTTCACCCGCCTGCGACAGTTCCACCATGCATTCGCCGATCGAAAGAAGCTTTCCGCCCAAGTGTCATCCCTCCCATGGGTTTGACGCTCGAATAAGCTGAAGCGTCCGCCATGACAAGAGCGTGTCGCGCTTCGTTTCCGCGTTGTCTTTTGGTGGCATGGCTCTAGTTTGGGACCAAGGTTGGGATGAGCGATTTTCAAGAAGGAGCATTGTGGAATGGTATTGGAGACCACGAGGGACACCACTCGCAAGGTTGACGGCAACTGGTGGCGCGGTGCGGTGATCTACCAGATCTATCCGCGATCCTTCCAGGACACGACCGGCGACGGACTGGGCGATATCAAGGGGATTACCCAGCGCCTGCCGCATGTAGCTTCGCTCGGCGTCGATGCGATCTGGCTGTCGCCGTTTTTCACCTCACCGATGGCCGACATGGGCTATGACGTTTCCGATTACTGCAATGTCGACCCGATGTTCGGCACGCTTGCCGATTTCGATGAGATGATGACAGAGGCCCATCGCCTTGGCCTCAAGGTGATCATCGACCAGGTCATTTCGCATACATCCGATCGGCATCCGTGGTTTATCGAAAGCCGCTCGAGCCGCACCAATCCCAAGGCCGACTGGTATGTCTGGGCCGACCCCAAGCCCGACGGCACGGCTCCGACCAACTGGCTGTCGATCTTCGGCGGACCGGGCTGGGAATGGGACGGCGTGCGCAAGCAGTATTACATGCACAACTTCCTGATCTCGCAGCCGGACCTCAACTTCCACAATCCCGATGTGCAGGACGCGATGCTGGATACGGTGCGCTTCTGGCTCGACCGCGGCGTCGACGGCTTCCGGCTCGATACTGTGAACTACTATTTCCACGACAAGCAACTGCGCAGCAACCCGCCGATGGTCTATGACACCGACGGCGCCGGCATGGAGACGGATACCAATCCGTATTCGATGCAGAACCATCTCTACGACAAGACGCAGCCGGAAAATATCGGCTTTCTGAAGCGGCTGCGGGCGCTGCTCGACAGCTACGACAACCGCGCCTCGGTGGGCGAAGTGGGCGACGGGCCGCGTTCGCTGAACACGCTCGCGCTCTATACGACCGGCGACGACAAGCTGCACATGTGCTACACGTTCGACCTGCTGGGCCCGGCGTTTTCTGCCGCCTATATCCGCAAGGTGATGCAGACCGTGCTTGATACGGTGGTGAACGGCTGGGTGTGCTGGGCGTTTTCCAACCACGACGTGGTGCGTCACGTGACCCGCTTTACCGACGATCCGTCCGAGCAGGACCGCGTCGCCAAACTGTCGGCAACGCTGATCTCTGTCTTGCGCGGTTCGATCTGCCTCTACCAGGGCGAGGAGCTGGGCCTGAGCGAAGCGGAACTGACTTACGAGGATCTGCGCGACCCCTACGGCATCCGCTTCTGGCCGGCCTTCAAGGGCCGCGACGGATGCCGCACGCCGATGGTGTGGGAAGCGGGCGAGACCCATGCGGGCTTCAGCGAGGGCGCCAAGACATGGCTGCCCATTCCGGCCGATCACGCCAGCCGTTCGGTGGATGCGCAGGAGGCAATGCCGGATTCGGTGCTGCAGCACTACCGCGAAACCTTCGCCTTCCGCAAAAACCACCATGCGCTGATCGACGGCGACATGACGTTTATCGAGACCAACCAGGACCTGCTCGCCTTCGTCCGCGAAAAGGGCGGTGAGAAGCTGCTGTTCGTGTTCAACCTGACCCGCGAGCCGCAAAACTTCGTGCTGCCCAAGCGGATGGGCGACGTGATGCCGGTCGATCTTCCGGGGTTTGTGTCGAAGCTGGAAGCGGGTGCCGTAAAGCTCGATGCGCTGGATGTGTTCTGCGCGCGGGTGTGATGGCGTAGGTGTGAGTGGGATGGGAGGGGAGGCAATCTTCCCCTCTTTCCTGTGATTGCCACAGGAATTTTGCCGACGCGTCGGTAGGGCGACGACGGTTCTTTCAGCCCAAGGACTTGGGCTGGCTGGGTTCCTGTGACGAGCACAGGAATGCGGGAGCGTAGGGGACTGTCGGCGCAAAACTATCGGCGCCGTTGCCTGTGGATTGGTGCGGGAGCAAGACATTTTGGTGGTTCAACGCCCGTTGATCCCCCACCGCTTTCCCCAATCAGATCTCCTCGATCCGTCGGTCGTCTTCGGGGAGGATCGAGAGTTCGCGCCAGTCGATTTCCTCGAGGAGGAGATTGTATTCGTCGACATTCAACTCGTAGGAGGCGCGGAGGTTTTCGAGTTCGGTGCGTTGTCCGGCGATGAACAGAAGCACCAGCCGGCGGTAGGTGTCCATCGAGGCGGCGCGGTCGGGGTCGTCGAAGGCCTGGTGTTCCATCGTGAGCTTCGCGCGCAGTTTTTCGGCTTCTGTTCCCGTCTCGCCGTCGAGGCGGCCGATGCCTGCCTTGACGACACGGCGGCGCATCTCAGACAGTTCCTGTGCGCTGGTACGGCGCCGGTCGAGGCCGAGCCAGCGGATGAGCGGTGACAGTGTCAGGCCCTGCAGGACGAGCGTGGCGATGACCACGGCGAAGGCGGTGAGCACGACCATGTCGCGCTCCGGGAAATCTGCAGGGAGCGCGTAGGCCGTGGCAAGCGAGAGGAGGCCGCGCATGCCGCACCAGGAGGCGAGAATCGCCTGTCTGGTCGATGCCGGCTCCTCGCGGCCGTCGCGACGGGCCCGCCAGGCCTCGATGCGGTTATAGGCGAGGCAGAGCGCGAAGCGGGTGGCGATGACGATGGCGACGATCACGGCGGAAAACAGCAGAGCTTCGGCGAAATGGCCGACCTCCATGTCCGCGTAGATGTCGCGCACCTGCATGCCCATCAGCAGGAAGGCGACGACGTTGAGGACGAACACGACGACCGTCCAAACCGCGTAGGACTGCACCCGCATGCGCGCCGAGGACAGGCTTTCGCTGGTGCTGGCAATCGTCATGGCGAAGGTGACGATTGCGAGCACCGCAGACAGTTCCAGATGTTCGGCGAGGATCCACAGAAGGAAGGTCTGGACGAATTGCAGGAGATTGCCACCAAGCGTGCCTGTGACGTAGGCCGACAGGCGGCGGATTACCAGCGCCGCGACCCAGCCGAGCAGGATGCCGCCGGGAACGGCAAGAACGAGATGGGTCGTTACCTCGCGATCAAGCCCGCCGGCCGACTGGACCGCAAGGGCTGCCCCGAAGATCAGAAGTGCTGCCGCATCGTTGAACAGGCTTTCGCCGCGCAGGATGGCATCGGTGGTGCGCGGCACCGACATGGTGGAGAGGACGGCGGTGGAGGCGGCGGCATCCGGCGGCGCAACGATGGCGCCGAGCACGATGGCAGCCGCAATCGGAAGGCCGGCCATCACATAGCCGGCGACCGCGACCGTCGCCGTGGTGACGACGACGCCGCCGAGCGCAAAGACCACGAGCGGTAGCCAGAAGCGCCTGGCGGTGTTCAGCGGGAAATCGAAGGCGGCATCGAGCAAAGCCGGCGCAATGAACAGCGCCAGCGCGATCTCCGGATCAAGCGCGAAGTAAGGCGCGCCCGGCACCAGCGCCACCGCGACGCCCGCCAGAGCCAGCATCGACGGATAGGGCACAGAGAGCCGCCGCGACACCTGCAACAGCACGATCGCGACCAGCATCAGGATGAGCAGGCTTTCGAAAAAGGTCATGGGGGTGGCGTCATTCGCTGCAGGGGTGATCGACCGGGTGCGTCACAGCGCATCCGTCGAGCATCATGTAGGGCGGGAGGGTGAAAGGGAAAACGGTTTTCGGGCGGTGCGGGTGATGGCGGGTCTTCGTGGGTGCGCGCTTTGGCCGATTCCGGGTCCAGGGTCTGTTTCGAACGGCATTGCTCCGCGGGGCGGGACGCGATATCTGCTGGAGGCAAGGGCTTTGCATCGATCCAGCCAGATGGAGATGCAGGGCTGGCAGCGCTCAACAGGTGATGGACCGATGGCCCGCAAGAACAGAGATGAACCGGCTTCATGGGACGAGGCTGCGCCGGAGCCCGTGTATTGTCCGATGTGCGAGCGGGTGATCCCGGAGGATCAGCAAGAAAAGCATTATCTTGTCCCCAAGAGCAAAGGCGGCAAGGAAACGGTTTGCCTGCACCGGATCTGTCACGACCAGATCCATGTGAATTTGACGGATGCCCAGCTCGCCAAGAAGTTCTCGACGATCGAGGCTATCCTTGAAGACCCGGCGATACGGACATTCGTTGCCTGGGTGAAAACAAAACCTCCGGGGTATGCGGCTCCGCCGAAGGAGCCGCGACAGGGTCGGGGACGCGGGCCGAAAGCATAGAGACGCACGACCGCCTCGTGGTGGCTCTGACCCTTGTCTTGGCTGAGGCCTCTGATGTCTCGAGAACTTCGATTTCAGGCTACTTGCTGCCTGGCGTTGGCTCCCGTAGCTTGACGAAAGTCAAGCCGTCAAAGGGAAAGCAGACGAGGATCCATGCCTTACCTCGCCGTCTACAATTTCAACAATTTCCGGGTTCGCGCGGACGAGCCGGCAAACCAGGGTTTTCACGACAGGAACGACCTCAATTTCCAAGCGGCGGAAATGAGCGAGGGGTTTGTGGCTCGGTCGGGTTACGAGGGCGAGGAGGGGCCTGAGAGTTGGGGCCCTCAGGTGTTTCCGCGTTTCTACATCGACAATGGCGACGGCTGGGCTCCGGCGACCCTCTCCCTGTGGCGCGACCTGACAGCGCTATACGCCTTTACCTACTCGGCCATTCACATCGAGGCGATGCAGAATGCGCGGCAGTGGTTCGACCGGCATACATGGCCTCCTTACGTTTTGTGGTGGGTCTCTGAAGGATACGTTCCCACTTGGCAGGACGGCTGCGAACGTCTGGAGCACCTGCACGACCACGGGTCCTCTTCCGTCGCCTTCGACTTCAAGGCGCCGTTCGATCCGGATGGCCATCGCACCGCATTCGACCGGGCGGCAGTTCCGCGCTGAGCAGGAACCACTGAAGCCACCCTTCGTTTTTCCCTCCGCGGATGACATTTTCCTCAGGAAAGACAAGCGCTTACCCTTGCGGTCGCAGGCCTTATTATCTACGGAGGGGGTTCAAAGTTAAGGGGTTTTTCATGAGTAGAATTATTTTGGTCGTTCTGGTTGTTCTCATCGCAGCGACGGGGTTTATCGGGCAGCGCTGGTACAGCTATGTGTCAAACACGACTTCGGCGTATGACGAGGTCGGTATCGAGATCAACAGCCGTCTGCCGGGACCGCTGAACAAATGGGGCTGCGACAAGCTGCATGCCACATTCGGCGAAGTGCCGCCGCCTTATGGCTGCGCGAGCGCCGACGGAACGTCCTGGCGCTGAGCGGAAGCGCCTGCCTTTGCCTGGATGGTGAGGGCAGCCACGTTTTCACAGTGTTACAAACAAAAAAGCCCGCGATTGCTCGCGGGCTTTTTTGTTGCTTGAACGGAGGCTGTTTCGATCTCAGTCGAAATGCAGCTCGCGTTCGCCGTTTTCGTCGCGGATGCAGGTCTGCAGTCCGATCTTGTTCAGGATGTTGAGGAAGGGCTTTGGCGCCAGTTCTTCGACGTTTGCCATCTTCTTCACATCCCATTCGCCTGTCGCGACCAGCATGGCAGCGGCGACCGGGGGGACGCCCGCGGTGTAGGAAATGCCCTGGGAGCCGACTTCGTTATAGGCTTCCTTGTGGTCGGCGACGTTGTAGATGAACACCGTGCGTTCCTTGCCGTCCTTGATGCCCTTCACGAAATCGCCGATACAGGTCTTGCCTTCATATTCGGGCGCCAGCGACGACGGGTCGGGGAGGCAGGCCTTGACGACTTTGAGCGGCACGACTTCCGAACCGTCGGCAAGCTTGACCGGCTGTTCCGAGAGAAGGCCGATCGATTTGAGGACCGTGAAGACGTTGATGTAGTGATCGCCAAAGCCCATCCAGAAGCGCACGTCGGCGCCATCCATGTTCTTTGCCAGCGAATGCACTTCGTCATGGCCGCAGAGATAGGCGCGGCGCGTGCCGACGACCGGCAGGTCGTAGTCCTTGCCGATTTCGAACATCTTGTTGACGGTCCATTCGCCGCCCTGCCAGGCGTAGACGACACCGGTGAATTCGCGGAAGTTGATTTCCGGATCGAAGTTGGTGGCGAAATACTTGCCGTGGCTGCCGGCATTGATGTCGACGATATCGACGTCGGTGACCTTGTCGAGATAGTCATCCTTGGCAAGGCGGGCATAGGCGTTGACGACGCCCGGATCAAAGCCTGCGCCGAGGATGGCAGTGATGCCCTTTTCCTCGCATTCCTGCGCACGCTTCCACTCGTAGTTTCCGTACCACGGTGGGGTTTCGCAGATCTTGTTCGGCTCTTCGTGGATGGCGGTGTCGATATAGGCGACGCCGGTATCCATGCAGGCGCGCAGCACCGACATGTTGAGGAAGGCGGTGCCGACGTTGATGACGATCTGGCTGCCGGTCGCCTTGATGAGGGCTTTGGTTGCTTCGATGTCGAGGGCGTCGAGGGCGTGGGCTTCGAGCTTGCCTTCTACCTTCATCGCCTTCTTGTCGTGGACCGAGGCGATGATGGCGTCACATTTCGACTTGGTGCGGGAGGCGATATGAATATCGCCGAGCACGTCGTTGTTCTGGGCGCATTTGTGCGCTACGACCTGGGCGACGCCACCGGCGCCGATGATGAGTACGTTCTTTTTCATGGTGGGGACGAGTTCCTTCAAGTCCAATCGTCAGAAGCCGCTGAGCTTTGTGCTCAGGATAGGCTTTGTTCGTAGTCCGCGTAGCCGAACTCGCGGACCGTCCTGAGGCTGCCATCCAGTTCACGGATGGCGATTGCCGGCATTTGCACACCGTTAAACCAGTTTTTCTTGACCATCGTGTAGCCGGCGGCATCCTGGAAGGAAATGCGGTCGCCAACTTTCAGTTCATTCGGAAAATCGAACTCGCCGAAAATATCCCCGGCAAGACAGGACTTGCCGCAGACCATGGCACGATACGGTCCCTGGTTTGGATGAACCTTCGCGTTTTCACGGTAGATCAGGAGATCCAGCAGGTGCGCTTCGATGGAGCTATCCACCACGACAAGGTTCTTGCCGTTGTAAAGGGTATCGAGGACGGTGGTTTCCAGCGTCGTCGAGCGGGTGATCGAGGCTTCGCCGGGTTCGAGATAGACCTGGACGCCGTATTCGCCGGAGAAGCGCTTGAGGCGCTCGGCAAACAGGTCGACCGGGTAATCGTCGCCGGTGAAATGGATGCCGCCGCCGAGGCTGACCCATTCGGCCTTCTTCAGCAGGGGGCCGAACTTCTGCTCGATTTCGCCGAGCATGCGATCAAACAGCGAGAAGTCGCCGTTTTCGCAGTTGTTGTGGATCATGAAGCCGGAGATCAGGTCCATGACCGGCTCGACCTGTTTCTGGTCCCATTCGCCCAGCCGCGAGAAAGGGCGGGCGGGATCGGCGAGATCGAAGGTGGACGAGGAGACGCCGGGGTTGAGGCGCAGGCCGCGGGTAATGCCCGACGACTGGCTCTCGAAACGCTGCAACTGGCCGATCGAGTTGAAGATGATCTTGTCGGCATGCGAAACGACCTCGTCGATCTCGTAATCCGCATAGGCCACTGAATAGGCGTGGGTTTCCTTGCCGAAGCGCTCATGGCCAAGGCGGACTTCGTTGAGCGACGAGGACGTGGTGCCGTCCATGTAGTCGCGCATGAAATCGAATACCGACCATGTGGCAAAGCATTTCAGCGCCAACAATGCCTTGGCGCCCGACGTCTCGCGGACAGCAGCGATCCTCTCCATGTTGCGGAGAAGTTTCGACTTGTCGATGAGGTAGTAGGGTGTCTGGAGCATATCGTGCGGTCGGCCTCGTGACGGTCTAGGGAAAGCGTATGGCGCCTATTGCCTCAGGCGGCTGTCATCTTCAAGACCCGAGGGCCAAGATTGTCGAAAGGGCCGCGGTTTGGCGGCCCTTTTGACAGAGACGGAGACGGTCCCGTTTGCCTCGCGTCAGGCTGCGGGCGGCATCTTCGCAAAGCGCGCGAGGGCCGGGTCGAGGTGGTCCCATGGCTCGGCCGCGTCGGTCCAGGTGATCATCTGCGGCCGATATCGGTCCGGTGCGTCGAGGCTTGCTGCGCGGATGACAAACACGTCCGGCATGGCCGGAAAGGTCATGGAGACAGGCGCGCCGCAGGTTGGGCAAAAGGCGCGTCTTTTCACGGTGCCGCCATCGCCTGTTGCTTCCCAGTGACTGGGCTGGCCCTCGATCGTCACCGTCGCTCCGGCAAAGACGAGATTGGACGTGTGGCCGGTGCCGCTTTCGCGCTGGCACTGACGGCACTGACAATCGACCATGGCGACGGGTTCGCCGGTGACGGTGTAACGGACGGCGCCGCAGGTGCAGCCGCCGGTAAAGGGTTCATGCATGGACGCTGCTCCATTTCTGGTTGCCGGTGCCTGAGGCTCGCGCCGGGGCGGGGTGTGGTCGCTAGAGGATCTCAGGCGGGAACGATGGCTTCGTATTCGTCGCGCAGACGAAGCCATGCGGGCCAGAAGGCGGCAGGATTTTTGCCCGCTGCCTTGACCTCGAGGATGTCGAGGTGGGCATGCCAGCCAGCGCCGACCATGACCATGTTTCGACGGTCGGAAATGCGGCGGTGGGTGAGGGTCAGAAGAACATCCTTGCCGACGGCCTGCAGTTCGATCGAGACCTCGCCTGAAGGTGGCCAGGAGAAGACCACCCGGTGGGGTGCTTCGAAGGCGATCATCTCGCTCTGCATGCGCTGTTCTTCGGGAAAGCCTTCCGGGCGGCCGGCGGAATCATCGCTGAGTTCATCATTGCGCCAGACGAGCTCGAACGTGCCGCCGGGCTGACGCGGCATCGTGCCGGACGCGAGCCACTGGCGGCGCAGATCGCTGTCGGTGACATAGTCCCAGATGCGTTCGATCGGCCCTGGTAGCTTGCGCTGGATCGTCAGGGCGAGGGCTTCTGTCATGAAGGCGTGCCTGCTCAACGATGTCATGTCGGTCATTGATCGTCTCCCGGTTTGCTGTGCGGTTTTCCTTCGGCTTTGGTGGTGGCCTCGCCTTGCGGGCCGGTGGTCTTGATCGCATCGTCCTCGCGCAACAGCCGGTCGAGCGTGTCGAGGCGGGCGGTCCAGAAGCGTTCGTAGAAGGCCAGCCATTCGTGGGCGGCGGCGAGCGGGCCTGGCGATAGGCGGCAGAGATGCGTACGGCCCTGAATTTCCCGATGGACCAGCCCGGCTGCCTCCAAGACCTTGATGTGTTTCGACGCGGCTGCCAGCGACATGTCGTAGGGGGCTGCCAGTTGTCCGACAGTCTGCCCACCGCTTCCAAGAGCCGTCAGCATCTGCCGGCGCGTGGTGTCGCTCAGAGCCTGAAAAACCGCATCGATCTGATGTTCCGTTAATTCAACCATAAGGTTTAATTTAAAGCCTTCGCCGCAATTGTCAACCATATTGTTGAATGTCTGGTTCTGGCTTTTATCAAGAGTTGCAAAAGCGAGAGGGAATCATAATCTGCAGGCGCTGCCCGATGTACCGGTCAGCCAAATGCAGACGTTCACCTCTCACCTGTCAGATCAATCGAGGGTAAGCCATGAGCAGCAGCTACATCACCACCAGCGACGGCACGCAGATATATTTCAAGGACTGGGGCAGCAAGGACGCCCAGCCGATTGTCTTCCATCATGGATGGCCGCTTTCGTCCGATGATTGGGACGCCCAGATGCTGTTCTTCCTCGACCAGGGTTACCGCGTGATCGCGCATGACCGTCGCGGACACGGCCGTTCCAGCCAGACCGATACCGGCAACGAGATGGATACCTATGCAGCCGACGTGGCCGAACTGGCGGCGCATCTGGATCTCAAGGGAGCCATCCATGTCGGTCACTCGACGGGTGGCGGCGAGGTCACGCGCTATGTCGCGAAATTCGGCCAGCCGCAGGGTCGCGTTGCCAAGGCCGTGCTGATTGGCGCGGTGCCGCCTGTCATGGTGCAGAGCGACAGCAATCCCGGCGGCCTGCCACTGTCGGTGTTCGACGGTTTCCGTACCGCGCAGGCGGCCAACCGGGCGCAGTTCTTCCTCGATATCCCGACCGGACCGTTCTTCGGCTACAACCGCGACGGTGCCAAGGTCTCAGAAGGCGTCATCCGGAACTGGTGGCGTCAGGGCATGATGGGCGGCACCAAGGCGCATTACGATTGCATCAAGGCGTTTTCCGAAACCGACTTCACGGAAGACCTCAAGGCGATCGACCTGCCGGTTCTCGTCATGCATGGCGACGACGACCAGATCGTGCCGATCGCCGATTCGGCGATGCTGTCATCCAAGCTTTTGAAGAACGGCACGCTCAAGGTCTACGAAGGTCTGCCGCATGGCATGGCGACGACGCATGCCGATCTCATCAACGCTGATCTGCTGGCGTTCTTCAAGGCATAGTCAAAACAGAAATGGCTCGTCGCGAGACGAGCCATTTCCAGAGATTTCATCGGTTTCAAAAAATCTTACAAAGCAAATTTCAAAAAGAAAAAATGCTACCAGCCATGCCGGCAACGCTGTGTGGATGCGTTCTGACCCGCCGCGTCATGCAGCGGACAAGATTTCAGGCGGCTGCAGATTTCGTCTCAGCCGGGATGCAGTAGATGTTTTCAAGCGTCGACAGGACCTTGAGAACCGAGTCCGCGGAACTCGAATAATAGATCGTCTGCGCATCGCGGCGCGTCTTCACCAATTTCTGCGCGCGCAGCTTGGACAAGTGCTGTGACAGTGCAGACTGGCTCAGGCCAACTTGAGTAGCCAGTGCCCCCACAGCTACTTCGCCCTTGACCAGGCAGCACAAAATCATCAGCCGCTTTGGATTTGCCATCGCAGACAGCAAATTCGCTGCTGCATTCGAGTGGTCTGAAAGTGGCATCGTTTCCATCATATCTCTATCCCCTCTTCCTGAGCATGCCGTGCTCCGGTAATGCCGTAGTCCCTGGAACTGACTAAACCAGCAGACATCAAAGTTGTATATCCCTAGATTTTGGGTAGTCGACTACACTGTTTTAGACATATTGAAAATATACTGGGACGCGTGCTCGGGGGACGATTGCAACGTCCTGAACTCATGTCTCAGCAATGTGTCTCCGGCGATCAGATCTAGCCCGGCGCTATCTGCACCGACGAACCGCCATTGACCAGCATTCTTTGCGCCGAGCCGTGCGGCAAGGCTGTTCGCTTCGTCCGTCAACTCTCTGATATCGCGCGAGAAATTACTCCATTGCTCGCCGCTTCCAGGGTTCGCGATGACAAGCTCGCTGCCATCCAAGGCATAGGCCCTGCCAAAGCCGCCGTTGAGCGAGGCCGACTGCGGAACAAGGCGAAAAAAGTAGAAATCCGGAAAGTCGATATAGAGTTTTGCTTTCGGATGACGGTCCAGAAACCGCTGGCGGATGCGCAGATGGACGGGACTATCTCTTTCCACTTTTTCCGCAATGCACTGAACGGTGATTCGCGGGTGGGCGAGCGGATCGCCCTTGCCGGTCTCGCCGGCGAGTAGAGAACAGCGGGGATCGCCTGCCAATCCCTTCGTATGACCCGACAGCGCCGATACGAGAATCACCGGCACGCCATCAAGATCGGTTCCGGTCAGCACGCGGCTTGCGGAGGGAAAACCGCTTGTGGGATCAAGCACCGCAAGCGCCATGTGACGGGCGCCGCGCACCAGCATCCGCGCAAGGTGGCGTGCTTCCTCATCCGTGTCGCGCAACACGCTTTGATCTTTCGAAGGTTCCTGCGCAGAGGTCGGTGGAAGAGCCTGTCTCACCGTCATTGCGCCCTGCAGCTCGTCGGTCAAAATATTCACCAGTTCTAAATTTCAAATCTCTATAACAGCAGATCATTAACAAACGAGTGTCAGTCCGCCTTGATTTGCATCAAGTCCGGCGTCGGTGGCGTGTCAGACCTGCAATCACGTCGTCAGCCGTAATCGCGCCGACGACGGCGCCGTTATCGACGACCGCGATCGATCCCCTCTGTCGGGCCAGCGCATCCATGATGTCGACCAGTGGCGTGGTGCTCCTCGCTGTTGCCGACACCGGCGGCGCCCCGGCATCGGCGGTTACGCCTTGCCGCATCACGTCGCCCGCGGTGAGCAGGCTGATCGGGTTCATGTGCTGGACGAAATCGGCGACATACTGGTTTGCGGGTGCCTGGACGATCTGCTGCGGGGTGCCGCACTGGACGATACGGCCGCCTTCCATGATGGCGATGCGGTTGCCGATGCGGAAAGCCTCGTCGAGGTCGTGGCTGACGAACAGGATGGTCTTTTTCAGGCGGCGCTGGAATTCCAGCAGCTCGTCCTGAAGTCGGGTGCGGATCAACGGATCGAGCGCCGAAAAGGGTTCGTCCATCAGCAGGATCGGCGCGCCGGTGGCAAAGGCGCGGGCAAGGCCGACACGCTGCTGCATGCCGCCGGAGAGTTCACCCACCTTGCGATCCGCCCACTGGCTGAGGTTGACGAGTTCCAGCTGTTCGTCGACGCGCTTGCGCCGCTCCGGTTCGGCGACGCCGGCGAGTTCAAGCCCGAAGCCGACATTGTCGGCGACGGTACGCCACGGCAGCAGCGCGAACTGCTGGAAGACCATCGAAACCGTGTGCATCCGAAGATCGCGCAGGGTGCGGGTGCCGGCTTTGTAGGGATCGACCGGTCCGGACGGGGTGGCAACGCTGACCGCGCCGCGCACGACCGGCGCCAGACCGTTGACGGCGCGCAGGAGCGTCGACTTGCCCGAGCCGGACAGGCCCATCAGCACGAGGATTTCGCCTTCGCGCACCGACAGCGTGGCATCGGCGACACCGAGCACGATCCCGGTTTCTTCCGAGATCTGGTCGCGCGTCATGCCTTGGTCGAGCAGTTTGACAGCCCGCTCCGGGTTGTTGCCGAAGATGATATCGACCTTCGAGAAGGTGACGGCGGCAGGCGCTGTCCGGTTCATCGCGTCGGTCATGACTTGCCTCCCGGTTCTGCCGTTCTGAACATGCGGTCGAGAATGATCGCCAGGATGACGATGCAGAAGCCGGCATCAAAGCCGCGGGCGATGTTGACGGTGTTGAGCGCGCGCACGACCGGTACGCCGAGACCGGGGGCACCGACAAGCGCTGCGATTACCACCATCGACAACGACAGCATGATCGTCTGGGTCAGACCGGCCATGATCTGCGGCATCGCGTAAGGGAGCTCGATCTTGCGCAGGACCTGCGACGGCGTCGCGCCGAAGGCGACGGCTGCTTCGGTCAGAGATCCGGGCGTCGAGATGATGCCGAGGCGGGTGAGTCGGACCGGGGCGGGGATAGCGAAGATGACGGTTGCGATGAGGCCCGGCACCATGCCGAGGCCGAACAGAATGAGCGCCGGGATGAGATAGACGAAGGTGGGAATGGTCTGCATCAGGTCGAGGATCGGCCGCAGGATCTCGTAGAGCCAGGGGCGACGGGCAGCAGCGATTCCGATCGGAATGCCGACCGCCATGCAGACGGCGGTGGCTGCAAGCACCAGCGCCAGCGTCTCCGTCGTCTCCTTCCAGTAGCCCTGGTTATAGATCAGCAACAGACCGATTGCGGTGAAGGCTGATATCGAGACTGATCGTCTCAGCCAGAAGGCGAGCGCCGTGACGATGGCGATCAGCACGAAGGGGTTCGGCCCCTGCAGCACGTACAGGATCGCATCGATGACCGCCGACAGCACGGTGGCGAGCCAGTTGAAGAACCAGTCGGCATTGGTGGTCAGCCAGTCGACCGCATCTTTCGCCCAGTTTCCAAGGCGGATCTTGCCGGTGGAATCCACAAGCCAGTTCGGGAGCGAGTTGGTTAGCCAGTTCACGTCGCGTGCCTGCCTCGTCTGGAAGGAAATACAAGGAGCGAAAGCGTTACCCTCGAGGGCGCCCCCAAGGGTCTACCAACGTCAGCGGATCCTCGGGACGGGCCCGAGGATCACACCGCCGGCATTCGCCGGTTTGCGACGCGTCTTACAGGCCGAGTTCGGCCTTGACCGCGGCCTCGGCTGGCTTGCCGTCCTTGGTGGTGACGCCGGCAAGCCACGGGGTGATCGCAGCGCCATTGGCCTTCAGCCACGTGGTCGCCGCTGCTTCCGGCTCTTCACCGTCGTTGAGGATGCCGCCCATGATCTGGTTTTCCATCGGCAGCGAGAACTTCAGGTTCTTGATGAAGGTGCCGACATTGGGGCATTCCTGCGTGTAGCCGGCGCGGACGTTGGTATAGACTTCGGCGCCGCCGAAATTCGCGCCGAACACGTCATCGCCGCCGGTAAGGTAGGTCAGCTTGAAGTTGGCGTTCATCGGATGCGGTTCCCAGCCGAGGAAGACGACGGGTTCGCCGGCCTTGTCGGCGCGGGCGACCTGGGCCAGCATGCCCTGTTCAGAAGATTCCACCACTTCCAGCTTCTTGAGGCCGAATGTGTCCTTCTCGATCATGCCGAGGATCAGGCGGTTGCCGTCATTGCCGGGTTCGATGCCATAGATCTTGCCGCCCAAAGCATCGGCCTTGGCTGCGATATCCTTGAAGTCCTTGATTCCGAGTTCGGCGCCCTTGGAATTGGTTGCCAGCGTGTACTTGGCGCCGACGAGGTTGGGGCCGATGGATTCGACCGACTTGTCGGTGAGGAAGGGCCGGACGTCGGCTTCCTGGGTCGGCATCCAGTTGCCGAGGAAGACGTCGATATCCTTGTTCTTCAGCGACGAATAGGTGACCGGCACCGAAAGCACCTTCACATCCGTCTCATAGCCCAGCGCCTTCAAAAGGACGGAGGCGGTGGCGGTCGTGGCGGTGATGTCGGTCCAGCCGACATCGGAGAAACGGACGGTGCCGCAGCTTGCCGGCTCGGCGGCCGAAGCAGCTCCGCTCAGCGCCATCATGGAGACGGCGGCGGCCAGAATGGTCTTGGTCGAAACGGTCATGGTCATTTTTATGCTCCCCATTAAAATCATGCCCAACCTTATCAATATCTCTCCGAAACAGGCAAGCTTGTGCATCACGGCGTCTGAAGCCACCATTTGCGACAAAGCGCCGATTGATGGGTCGTTCGCGTATTTTTTGTGGGTTTTGCGTGGCGGCGCTTTTCTTCGATGCCGATCGGCATCACAAAGCCGCATGGCCAAGCTTTACTTCCATTACGCGACGATGAATGCCGGCAAATCGACCATGCTGCTGCAGGCATCCTACAACTACCGCGAACGCGGCATGCGCACGGCAATCTTCATCGCCGACTTCGACCACCGGGGCGGCCAGGGGCGCGTTGCATCGCGAATCGGCCTGTCATCCGACGCGATCCCGTTCAGCCCGGAGGACGATCTCTATGCGGAGATCTCAAAGCTGCATGGGCAAGAGCCGCTGACCTGCGTCTTTATCGACGAGGCGCAGTTCCTGACCTCCGAGCAGGTGTGGCAGCTTGCCCGCATCACCGACCGCGTCGGCATTCCGGTCATGGCCTATGGTCTGCGGACTGATTTCCGCGGAAAGCTGTTTCCGGGGTCGCAGGAGTTGCTGGCGATTGCCGACGAACTGCGTGAAGTCCGCACGATCTGCCATTGCGGACGCAAGGCAACGATGGTCGTGCGTGTGGATGCCGATGGCGAGGCGCTTCGCGAAGGCGCACAGGTTGAAGTGGGCGGTAACGACCGCTACGTCTCGCTTTGCCGGCGGCACTGGGAAGAAAAGATGCGTTGCTGGTAAGCGGCGACGCGAAGATTGGCATTGTTCCCGTTTGCGTTGAAACGCCGTAGCGATTTTTCCAGCCTGTGATACCTTGAAATTCTCCCGGACGGTGGCATGGCCGCGGGAGTGCTTTGGGGAGGGCAGGGCATGGGAGATTACCGGCGATTTCACGAGGAAATATCCCGGATCGCGACGGCGTTTCAGGCAATGTGGGACGAGCTCGCCACATCCGAAGCGATGCTTTCGCGAGGGGTGAAGGACAGACACGTTCCAGATGTCGCAGACCTCGAAGCCGAGGCCGAGCGGCAGGCACGGGTGACGATGATGGGCGACGGCCTGGAGGCGGATCTCGCCAAAGCGGTCGGCGCGTTCGGCGATGCGGTGACGAGGCTGCGGCAGACCTTCGACGATCCTGTCGAGCCCACCAGTTTGAAGCGCATACTCGGCTGGACCACGAAATGGTCCGGTCAACGTTCGGGGCAAAACAGGACGGGCATCGAGCCCGTGAAGCAGCTCCTCGATGTCGGAAATGCGTTCTACACGCTGCTCGACAAGGAACGTGTCGCGCTGATGATGGGACGCTACCGGTTCGAGAGGGGGCTTCTCGACCTTGCCGACCACCGCAGGGAGCTGGTGCGCGGGTTGATGGGCGAGGATCTGTCCAAACCCGACGCGGTGGGCCGGACGGAAGGCCTTTTCCGGCTGATGAACGGTATAACCGACCGGATGAATGCCAGCGTGATGACGCTCAATATCTTGCGCCACAAGGTGCTTTTCGACACCGGCGACCTGCTGGCGGTTCATCAGGCGCTCTGGCAGCGCGATCCACCGCTGCAGGGCCTTCTCCCCTACAGTGTTCCGGTAGCAGGGGTATTTGCCGAAAGTGCCTGGCGGGCCTCCGGTGCCGGGCAAGCAAAGCGGGCGGCGCAACAGGCCTTTGCCGACCGGTTCCTGCCGAAGGCGGAGACCGATCCGGTGTCCGTGACCGATGGGAGCGAGCCTGGAGAGGTGACGGCTGTGACGAGCCCCAGTGACGGGCGCTGGAGGATGCCGCACTGGCCGTTTGGCGGCTATCTGCGATCGTAAACCCGTGCTCCGCTGCCGATTTTTGTGCAGCGCGGTTGTTTGCCTGCTTGCGGAACCATATCTGTTGGAACAACCGGGCGTACCTATCGGCCCCACAGACAGGAGAACAGGATGCTCGACCGGCTCAAGGCCTCACTTCAGACCCTGGGCAAGGCGATCGCAAGGGGCATCGGACTGCTCGTCGCCGGGATCGTCTGGCCGTTTCGCGCCGCTCACGGCTGGTATGGCGAGCGGCACCTGATGGTGAAGGCGCCGATCCTGGCATTCCTCGTTATCTTGTTTGGTCTTTACGGCTATTTCTTCGTGCAGACCCAGATCTGGACCGGGTTCAACCCGAGCTTTGTCGATGCCTATCGCTGGAATGAGCGCACCGTGCCGGCCGGCCAGGACCTTCCTGCGACGGCGCCCGTGGCGGCTGCTGCTGCGGAAACATCGAACGGGACGGCCGCGTCTTCTCCGGTGCCCGCCGCGCCTGTTGTGGCTGCCCGCCAGTGCCAGTCGTCGGCGATCGTCGATGCGGCGGCGGATCTGACCGACGCCAACGTGAACCAGAATGCGTGGATCTCGTCCATGCTGCTCTACCGGCTCGGCTTCTTCGGCATCAGCTGGGACAACACGCCATTTCTCGACAACAAAGCTTCGTTCCAGCGCGGCGTGAACCAGGCGGTGCGACGCACGTCCAGCGAACTTGTCGATACGCTCGGCCGCGTGCGTGGCACGTCGGGTGTCAACACCAACCTACAGGATGCCCGCGGCAACCTGCAGTTTGATGAGTATTCCTGGTATTTCGGTGTCGATCCGTTTGGCTTCAAAACGCCGACGCCGAGCTACTATCGCACCGCGATCGAAAAGCTGCGGGCCTTCAACGCCGATCTCACCGCCTGCAACGCGACCTTCGACAGCCGCTCCGACAATCTCGTGCAATTCGTCGACCGGATCGCCAATGATCTTGGTGCGACGGCTGCGATCCTGCGCGACCGGTCGGAAAACCATGCGGCCGGCTGGTTCGATACCCGTGCCGACGACCGTTTCTGGTTCGCCTATGGCCAGCTCTACGGCTATTACGCCGTGCTTTCCGCCGCCGGTGCCGACTTCTCGCAGGTCATCCGCGAGCGCAACCTGACGCAGCTTTGGAACGAGACGCTGTCGCGTTTCCGCGCAGCACTTCGCATCCAGCCGTCGATCGTGTCCAATGGGGCGGAAGACGGGATGATCATGCCGAGCCATCTGTCGGTGATGGGCTTCCATACGCTGATGGTGCGCTCCAACCTCGTTGAAGTGCGCGGCGTACTGGATCGGTAAGACGGTGCGGCTGCGGCAGCGCTAGCTGATCAGCCGCAGTCTCAGCGCTTTTGCCACAAGCTGGGTGCGGTTGACGCAATCGAGCTTCTTGATGGCATTGGTCATGTAGGCGTTGACCGTGTGATCGGAGAGGGACAGGATCTTGCCGATTTCGGACGAGGTCTTGCCCTGTGCCGTCCAGCGGACGACTTCAAGTTCCCGCGTGGTCAGCGGCCCGAAGGTCGATGCCTGCTCCGATCGGCGGATGCGATCGAACACCGCGAAGGCGTGCAAAATCACCATGCCGATTTCGTTCAGTTCCGTCTGGGTCAGGCGCGGACGATCTCCCGACATGCGGATGCGGAAGCCGGTACCATCGACCGAATGAAGCGCCATCGCCACGCTGGTGATCATGCCGTACTGACGGCGCAGGGCGATCAGGTCCGGCGGGAGCTGGCCAGGCGAGTTGCGATCATCGAGACAGCAACAGTCCGGGAGCGACCAGCCGCTCGTGGCATCCGCCATCCGGGTGCGTGGCAGCAGCCGCAGTCGATCGAATTCGCGGATATAGTCCTTGGGAAGATTGGTCTCGACGATGATGCGGGACAGAAGCGTCTCGCTTGCAGGCGGAAGCTTGACCAGAGCGAAATGGCGCAAGCCAAATTCGCGTGTGGCCCGTTCAAAGACCGTCGAAATCTCCGCACGGGAGTAGGCTGCAGAAATTTCGCCGTTGAGGATCGATTGCCGCTCCAGCGTGATCATATTAGCTTCGAAAAAAGTGAATGGTTATTATGTTAAGCGCAACAAATATACTAATCGCTTTGTAAATCCAGCGGAAAAGTGAGCAAAAGCCCCCGTGTGGAGTAATTTTCCGAGATACTGTTATATTTGTCTCATGTATCGCCGAGATGGGCTCATTCGCAAGCCCTTTTGCGGTTCGTCAATCACCGGTCCGGCCTGATCCGGGGTAATTTAGACCCTGAGTCGGTCAAAGCTTGGTTTCGTGTTTGTGGGCCTTTGTCGTCGCCATGATCTTCTCCAGCCAGCCGAGCATGACGGCCGAGACCACAAAGGTGAGGTGGATGATCGTGTACCACATCAGCGTGGTATCCGAGTACTGGTTGGCATTGAGGAAGATCTGCAGGAGATGGATCGACGAGATGGCAACGATGGAGGAGGCGACCTTGATCTTGAGGCTTCCGGCATCCAGTTTGCCGAGGAACGAAACGTCGGCTTCCGTTTCGTCGAAGCGGCTAACGAAGTTCTCGTAACCAGAGATCATCACCATCACGATCAGGCTCGCAACGAGTGCCGCATCAATGAGACCCAGCATGGCGAGGATCATTTCGGCTTCACTCAGCGTGAAGACTTCCTTGGCGACTTTCCAGAACTTGAACATGAAAGACAGCGCGTAGACGGCGAGTGCGGCAACCAGGCCCAGATAGAAGACGACGAGCAGCCAGCGACTGGAGAGGATGATCTTCTCGACAAGCAGTTCCAGCGATTTCATGGGGGCCGTTCTCCGTTGCAGGCGCTGGAGATTCCCATAAGCCGGGCCGAAAACCGGTGCAAGATGCCTATCCTGACGAAAACGCCGCACCCCCTACGGGGAATGCGGCGTCCAGGATCAAAGGGCGATCGTCGGGGAGGGATCAGAACTTCTTCGTCACCGACAGTTTGAAGCTGCGGCCGGGCTCGCTGTAGAAGTCCTGCGCCGAAGCCGAAACGCCGTCCGGGACGCTGACCGCGTCAAAGTACTTCTTGTCGAACACGTTGAAGACGCCGGCCTGAACCTTGAGGCCGGAGAGATCGACGGTACCAACCTTTTCGGGTGCCCACCAGACGGTTGTGTCGACGAGGCCGTAACCGGGTGCCTCGAAGCCGGTGCCGCTGACCTTGTTGCGGGAGGACGCAAGCGTCAGCGAGACGTCCGAGCCCCAGGTCTCGGATGAATAGCCAAGGCCGATGATGGCGCGCAGCGGCGCGACCGAGTTCAGGTAGTCGCCGGTATCGGTATCCTTGCCGTGCGAATAGGCAAACGAGCCCCAAGTGCGCCAGCTTGGATCGAAGCGCCATTCGCCGCCCAGTTCGATGCCGTAGATGCGGACGTGGTTGAGGTTTTCGTAGCCGGTGATGCCGCCGACCGGGTACTCACCGCCTGGAGGCGCGATGGTGACCGTGTCGATGAAGTTCTTGTAGTAGTTGTTGAAGGCGGTCGCCTTGAACGAATAGTCGGCCGCGTCGTATTTGGCGCCGATTTCAAAACCGTTGCTGGTTTCGGTTTTGAGATCAGGATTGCCGATGCGGGCATAGGAGCCCGGAGCGCCGTAATTCTGGTAAAGCTCGGTCGCGGTCGGTGCGCGGAAGCCGCGTGCATACTGGGCGAACAGTTCCAGTTCCTGGGTGGCCTTCCAGCCGAAGCGGAGTTTCGGCGAGATGCCGAAGTCGTTGTTGCTTTCGAGATAGGCCGGATCGTAGTTCGGGCTGTCCTCGAAGCTTGCGGTCGATTTCGGATCGTAATCGTACCAGTCGAAGCGCACACCGGGCGTCACCGTCAGGCGGTCCTCGAAGAACTTGATGTCGTCTTCGGCATACATGCCGAGGATCATCCCGTCGACGTCAGGCATATCGGACGAATTGGAATGGAGCATGCGGCAGGACTGGGGACCGAAGGGTTGCGGGATGGTCGTCCAGTCGACATCAGGGCAATTGTCGACGCCGGAGGAGTATTGATAGGTCTTCTGCCAGGAGAGCTCGCCGCCGAACCGGAATTCGTGGCTGACGCCGCCGATGGTCAGTTCCTTCGAGGCGCTGCCGGAGATGCCGTAGCTATCCTGTGTCAGCTGGTTTTCTCGGCTGTAGATACCGCTTGGGGAGCCGTAGAAGAAGGGGTCGCCGGGAATGATTGAGCCGCGTGGGTCGGTAAGGCGGAACCCGTCCGTCGTGTTGTTCAGTCGCTGCTTTTGCCAGTAGGTGATGATGCTCGCCTGATCGACGATGTCGCCGCCGCTGGGGGAGATAAAGTCGTAGGATGCCGACAGCCGCTTGCGATCGACCTCTTCGCCGCTCTTCAGCGTGCCCTGCTGGTAGCTCGTGGTCGTGCCGCGCATGTTGTCGCTGTCGATCTCCTTGTTGAAGAGTTCGCCGGTCAGGCCGAAACGATGGCCGCCCTCGATATACTGGTGGAACTTGGCGAGCAGGTTGCGCTGCCAGTAATCGCTTGGATTGGCCTCCGTGCGGGTGGTGCCGTAACCACCTATTTCGCCCTCGTTATCGGTCTCGTTGCCGCGCTTGTAGCCGCCCTGGAGCATGAACCAGCTGTCATTGTGTCGTGCGGCGATGGCGGCATTGTTGCCGAGGCTGCGGTCGGCGCTGTCATAGGTGCTCTTGGTCAGAGCGCCGAAATTACGGCCGTCCTCGATCAGGTCTTCCGGATTGATCGTGTAGAGCTGGACCGCGCCGCCGAGGGCGCCGGATCCGACGCGGCTCGAATCGGCACCCTTGGTAATGTCGATCGTCGAAAGCGTGTCGAAATCGAAGGCGTTGTTGCCACCACGGGCGCTATCGCGCGGGTCGGTCAGCCAGGGCTGGCGGATCCCGTCGATCGTCGTCAGGACGCGCTCGTTTTGCAGACCGCGAATGTTGATGCTCTGGCTCTGCCGGTTGAAGGTGACGCCGGCATCGACGCGACGGGAGAAATCCTTGAAATCGGTGACCATCCGGTCCTGGATGACCTGACGATCTGTCGTTTCGGTCAGCGGCGAGTCGGACTTGCCGACGTAAGTCCCGTCGCGCAACACGATCGGCTTCAGGGCGGTCGTATCCTGTCCATCGGCAACCTGGGTCGCGGCGGTCGCTCCAGCGGCGGTCGTTCCAGCGGTGGTCTGGGCAGTCTCTTGCGCCCATGCCGGCGGCGCGGCCGTGATCAGCAGAAGTGCGGCAGTTCCGGCGTAGAGATGGCGATGCCGCGACGAACGGGTAGGCATGGTGGTTCCCCTCAAAAAGACATGCAGAGACATCGGGCGCGGCGATAGCCTGCGTCCGGGTAACGTTCGGATTGTTTGATTTCCGCCGAAGCAGAAGCCCCGCAAAAAGCATTAGAAATCTAAACTAAATGAGTCAAGTTTGAATCTGAGTGTAATTCTCATGTTTCTGCGCGGCGTGTGGTGAGAGCACGCCGTGACGAGTGTTGGTCGTCGTCACGGCGTGGTTGGTCAGTGGCTCGGTGGTGGGTTTGCGGAAGACGGGGAAGGGGCGACTGTCAGCCTGACGCTGCCGCGGTTGTTGCCGTAGGCGCCCCAGGCATCGTTGGCGAAGCAGTAAAGATAGCCGTCGCCCTTCGGTGTGAATTTCGCCTTGCTGCGGATCAGAAACACCTCGTGGGGCAGTTTGAGAATGCCGTTCTTGGGCGTCTGCTGCTGAGCGGGCGGCGGCACGTCGTTGGCGATCACGCCGATCAGGCTGAACCAGGGGAGCTCCTCCTCGCGACGGGTCCACCAGAAATCCACCTGCTGGTTTCCGGTCGACCATTTCCACGCCTTTTCGAGCTGGCCAAGGCCGCTCGAGGCAATATGGGCAATCTCACCGGCCTGGAAGTTTCCTCCATCTTTCGGGCCATCGGCGTTGCACAGGACCGTGCCATCGGTCCACTCGCCTTTCGCGACGAACGTGTAGGTAATGCCCTTTTGCAGAAAGATGCCGGTGTCGTTCCAGTGGTCGCGTGCGAAGACGTCGACCTCTGCGGGCAGGTCTGCGTTGGCGTGCCGGTAGCGCCCCTGCGACAAGGGCGGGGTGCGGTGCCGCTCGGAGGCGGAGCTGTGCAAATCTTCTGAAGGCGTTGCGGTCACGTGCGGTACGGCGCGCGGTCTCGTTTTCAGCTTGGCGAAGATGCCACTGGCGGAATCATGCAGCACGCCGCGCGGATCCGGCCTCAGCTGGTTTTCAGCCCCTTCGCGGAATACGAGGCCGCAGCTTTTTGCCTCGTTCATCATCCACAGGAGAGCGCCGTCCGAAAGGCCCGTTGCGGCATAGCCACCGCCGACATCACCATGCACGCCCGGGAACCAGACCTGTTTCAGCGTTCCGGTCCAGCCATCCGGCTTGACCCAGAGCGTCGGCATGAAACTTTGGCGGAACTCGTCGAGCGCCACTGCATGGCGGGCGTTGAGGACGGCGGAACCGAGTGTCGTATCGTGAAACTCATGGTTCTCCGGGTTGTCGAGAAGGTTGAGAAACCCCATGTCATCGGGAATGCCGAGCGCGCCGACCGTATCCCAGACGCCGATGAACTGGATGAGCGTTGAGGCATTGCGGGTGCCGCCTGGGGCGACGTTGTGGAAGTGGATCTTGCCGGACTGTTTGCGCTTGGTGCCGGCTTCGCTCTTGGCGCGGTACTCCGTGAAAATCGCCTCGATCGCCTTCCAGGTTCCCTCTTCGTCGAGCTTAGAGGCTTTGATATCCAGAAGGCCGCATTTGGAGATCATGCCTCCGAGGCTGCGGACCGTGTAGGCGCCACGGCTGAAGCCGAACAGATAGATTTGATCTCCGGATTTGTAGGTGCTGGCAAGCCATTTGTAAGCGCCCTTGATGTTGTCAGCGAGACCCTTGCCGGTACCGCCTTCCACCGCACGTCGCCACCAGGTTCCGTCTGTGCCGACACCGGGGTGATAGTAGGCATCCTGTTTGATGCCAGCGGCATCCTTGTCGGCGACCGCATTGTAAATCTTGCGAACATTGGTCGGGCTAGGCTGGCCGCCATCCATATCGTCGGGCGTGTTCCAGGTGCCGTCGCAGCAGAGAATAAGGTTCATTGGTCGTTCCCCCTCGATCCCCCATGGATCAGAGATATATAAGATTGTATCGAATTAAATTGCAACTTTGGTGTGTGGATGAGCGCGTTGTAGTGTGCATAATCAGGGCGCTGCTCCCGTTCCGGGCTTGTCGTGGGGAAGCGGCTGTGGCCAAGGTTCACGCAAACCAACAAGCGAGAGACAAGCATGGCCCCCGTTCCATCCGACATCGAGATCGCCCGCGCGGCAAAAAAGAAACCGATCGCGGACATTGGCGCGTCGCTTGGCATCTCTCCCGAGGCGTTGGTGCCCTACGGCCATGACAAGGCGAAGATCGGGGCCGATTTCATCGGCTCGCTCCAGGGCCGCCCCGATGGCAAGCTGATCCTCGTGACGGCGATCAATCCGACGCCGGCGGGCGAGGGCAAGACGACGACCACGGTCGGGCTTGGCGACGGACTGAACCGGATCGGCAAGAAGGCCGTCATCTGCGTGCGCGAGCCGTCGCTTGGGCCCTGCTTCGGCGTCAAGGGCGGGGCGGCCGGCGGCGGTTATGCGCAGGTCGTGCCGATGGAAGACATCAACCTGCACTTCACCGGCGACTTTCACGCCATTACCTCTGCGCACAATCTCCTGTCGGCGATGATCGACAACCATGTCTACTGGGGCAACGCGCTCGACATCGACACGCGCCGCATCACCTGGCGGCGGGTGATGGACATGAACGACCGGGCGCTGCGCCAGACCGTGACCTCGCTTGGCGGCGTGTCGAACGGCTTTGCGCGCGAAAGCGGCTTCGACATTACCGTCGCATCCGAAGTGATGGCGATCCTCTGCCTGGCGCAGGATCTGGCCGACCTTGAAAAGCGGCTCGGCGATATCGTCATCGGCTACCGGTTCGACCGCTCGCCGGTCTATGCCCGCGACATCAAGGCCGACAAGGCGATGGCGGTGCTTTTGAAAGACGCGATGCAGCCGAACCTGGTGCAGACGCTGGAAAACAATCCGGCGCTGGTGCATGGCGGGCCGTTCGCCAACATCGCCCATGGCTGCAATTCCGTGATCGCCACCAAGACGGCGCTGAAGCTTGGCGACTACGTGGTGACGGAAGCGGGGTTCGGAGCGGATCTGGGGGCCGAAAAGTTCTTCGACATCAAGTGCCGCAAGGCAGGCCTGAAGCCCGATGCGGCCGTGATCGTTGCGACCATCCGGGCGCTAAAGATGAATGGCGGCGTGAAGAAGGACGATCTGGGAGCCGAGAATGTCGAGGCGCTGACGCGCGGCTGTTCGAACCTCGGCCGTCACATCGCAAACGTGCGCAAGTTCGGCGTGCCGGTCGTGGTCGCGATCAACCACTTCATCTCGGATACCGATGCGGAAGTGGCGGCGATCAAGGAATACGTCTCGCATCACGGCGCGGAGGCGATCCTCTGCCGTCACTGGGCGGAAGGTTCCGCCGGCATCGAGGAACTGTCCTACAAGGTGGTGGAACTGGCCGAAAGCGGCGCCGCCGCCTTCAAGCCGATCTATCCTGATGACATGCCGCTGATGGAGAAGATCGAGGCGGTCGCCACCAAGATCTATCATGCCGGCGAGGTGACGGCGGAAAAGGCGGTGCGCGATCAGCTGAAGGCCTGGGAAAGTGCTGGTTACGGCCATCTGCCGGTCTGCATCGCCAAGACGCAGTATTCGTTCTCCACCGATCCCAACCTGCGCGGTGCGCCGGAAGGGCATGTGGTGCATGTGCGCGAAGTGCGGCTGTCGGCCGGCGCCGGCTTTATCGTGGCGATCACCGGCGAGATCATGACCATGCCGGGCCTTCCAAGCGCGCCTTCGGCCGAGCGGATCCATCTCAACGCGGATGGGCTGATCGAGGGGTTGTTCTAGGCCTTATAGTTCTCAGCGGGTTTTCTCCGGATCGTCCTTTCCTCTCGCCTTCGCGGGTGAAGGGCAACGTCATGCGTCTGTCACACCGAAATGGTCTGCTTGCCCTTACTCTTCAGGCACTGGCGGTGACCCGACGATTCGGGGCCGGCCATCGGGAACATCAGGATGGATCTTGTTCTTGCGACACTCGCCATGGCCCTTCTGGCGATCAATCTCTTCAGCATCGCTATCGCCGGCCGGCGACTTTCGCATCGGGACAAGGCGAGCGACACGCCGGCGGTGATCACGCCGGACGGTGTCTCGATCGTCATTCCGGTGCGCGGCATCGAGGCCTATTCCAGCCTGACGCTTGCGCATGCATTCAAGCTCGAATGGCCCGATTACGAGCTGATCTTCTGCGTGCAGGACGAGGGCGATCCGATCATCGGGGAAATCCGTGCCGCAATCGCCGCGCATCCCGCGGTGCCGGCGCGGCTGCTGATCGGCGACGACCGGATCAGCGCCAATCCCAAGCTCAACAACTGCGCCAAGGGCTGGCACGCGGCGCGCCACGAATGGGTGGTGCTTGCCGATTCCAACGTGCTGATGCCGAAGGACTATATCCAGAACCTCGTCTCCGGATGGCGCGCCGATACCGGGCTTGTGTGTTCGACACCGATCGGATCGCGGCCGGACGGGTTCTGGGCCGAAGTGGAATGCGCTTTCCTGAATACGCTGCAGGCGCGCTGGCAATATGTCGGCGAGGCGCTAGGGCTCGGCTTTGCGCAGGGCAAGAGCATGCTGTGGCACAAGCCGTTTCTGGATGCGGCCGGCGGCATCCAGGCGCTGGCGGCCGAGATTGCCGAGGACGCGGCGTCGACCAAGCTCGTCAACCGCCACGGCAAGAAAGTCCATCTGGTCTCGGCGCCGTTCGAGCAGCCGCTCGGGCGTCGCGGGCTGGAGGAAATCTGGTCGCGCCAGACGCGCTGGGCCCGGCTGCGGCGGGTGACGTTTCCGCTGTTCTTCACGCCGGAGATCCTGCTCGGGGCGCTGCCGCCTCTGACGCTTGGGCTGATCGCTGCCGTCCTGCTGGATCTCAATTCGGCAGCGGTGGCCGCAACCGTGTTCGCCGCAACCTACCTGCCGGAACTGGCCCTTGCGCGGGCCAAGGGCTGGCGGCTTTCGATCCTGTCGCTGCCGGCGATGATGGTGCGCGACGTGATGCTGCCGGCAATCTGGATCAGAAGCTGGCTTTCCGGATCGTTCGAATGGCGCGGCAATGCCATGACGATCGGCACGCAGGAAAGCCGGCTGACCGGCTCCTCGCCGGCCTGACCCTGGCCCTCAACGGCTACTCGCAGATGCGGTAGCCGCCATCCCTGTCGATGATGTCGAGATGAAGGTGATCCTCGTGGGCGGCATCGCTGCCGGGTGCGAGAACCGTGGTGAAATGCAGGCATGCGCCGGCGGTGGCGGTCATCTGGAAGGCACCTTCCAGCGTGTGATCGTCCTCACGCCGTTTCATCACGACCTTCTCGCCATTGTCTAGCTTGAAGGCGGCGACATCGAAGGCGTTGCCGCGTCCATGCTCGGAGATCTTGCCGGTCGAGGCGCTGTTTCTGAGGCGGCACTGGTAGGTGGAGCCCGGGACAAGACCGGTGATCTTGCGGCCCGGCATGGCGATGTTGAGCGCGGGCTGGACCGTATCCTTCAGCCAGTGGGCCATGGTCAGCGCCGTCTTGCAGCGCATAGTGGCGCCGCCGAGATCGACGCCGGGCAGAACCTGCGCCACCTCGATCGGCTGCTTGATGCCGCAGCCATTGCCGTCGTCGATCGGTTTGACGGATTCGAACTTGGCACCGATGGCACCGAGGTCTGCAAGGCAGGCTTTCAGTTCTGCGGCGTCTTCCTCGACGAGAGGCGGAGGAGGCGGGGTCTCGGCCTGTTCCTGCTTTTCGTCCGCAGGCTTGTCGGCCGGAGTTTTGTCATCAGCGGCCTTGTCCTGCGGTGCCTTGTCGTCTGGCTTGGCGGCGTCCGGTTTGGCAGGTTCAGTCTTGCCGTCGTCGCTCGATGCAGCGGGCTTCTGTTCTGCGGGTTCTTCCGGCTTGGGAGTGGGGGTCGGGATGGTTTCTTCAGGAGCTTTACCGGTCTGTTCCGGGCTCTGGGTCTGTTCGGGGGCCGGGACAGGTGGCTCTGCGGGGCGCTCTGCAGGCTTCTCCGCAGGGGTTTCGGGCGGGTTCTCGGGCTTTGCTTCGACGGGCTTTGCGGCGACCTCAGGTGTAGCAGCGGCTGCGGCCGTTGCCGCCGTTGCCTCGGGCACGGGTTCACCACCCGGCTTCGCCATGGGAAGCGGAACGGTAGCGAGGGCGGGGGCGGCGTGGATCGCGGCTCGGCTCTGGTTCTGGGCACCCTGTGCGGGGCGGGTCGACTGGTTTTTGCCGGACGAGGATTTGCGCGTCGACTGTTTGCGGGTGCGTCCGGCATCGCGCATGAACTGGTCGATGATGTTGATTTCGACAACGTTCGGCGTCGAGCCTTGCGGCGCTGGGCGGGCGGGCAGAGGGGCGGCACCCAGTGTCAGCGGTGCGCTCATTGCCAGCGAAGTGCTTAAAGCGAGAAGGCATAGAGTATGCTTCATCCTTCGGTCGTCCTTTCCCATGTTTCGGAGACGCAACGCGGATGACCCTGTTTTGGTCGCATTGTGGCCAAATAAATCCACTTGCGCGTTTGCCGGAGCCGCGCTAACAATTCGCTCCATGATGATTTCGATGAACAACAACGGTAACTGGTGGTGGGCACGCTGACGCGGCCTTGACCAGTCATGTCCATCGACAAGACTACGACCAAGCCGCCCGATTACCGAGGCGGCTTTTTTATTGGCCGCTTCTCAAAATCCGGGCAGATCAACAGGGATTTTAGAGGCAGACATGGCGACGATCATTCACGACGACGGGTCCGAGACCTACGAGACCAAGGGCGGAATCAGCGTCAGCCGCGCCCGCAGGCCGGCCGAATATGCAACCGCGATCTCGTCTTACGTCGACCGGCTGGACGAGCGCCGCGGCGCGGTGTTTTCCTCGAACTACGAATATCCGGGGCGCTATACCCGCTGGGATACGGCGATTGCCGATCCGCCGCTCGGCATTACCTGCAACGGCCGGGCGATGTGGATCGAGGCCTATAACGGTCGTGGCGAAGTGCTTCTGTCGTTTATCACCGACAAGCTTGCGACGATTTCCGACCTGACGCTCGGCGAGCGCACCGACCGCCGTCTGGATCTGACCGTCAACCAGCCGTCCCGCGTGTTTACCGAGGAAGAGCGCTCGAAGATGCCGACGGTGTTTACCGCGCTGAGAGCCGTCGTCGATCTCTTCCATTCGGATGCGGATTCGGCGATCGGTCTGTTCGGGGCTTTCGGCTACGATCTTGCGTTCCAGTTCGATGCGATCAAGCTTTCGATGCAGCGTCCGGAAGACCAGCGCGACATGGTTCTCTATCTCCCCGACGAAATTCTGGTCGTCGACCACCATGCGGCAAAGGCTTGGGTCGATCGCTACGACTTTGCCAAGGACGGCGTGACGACGGAAGGCAAGGCGCAGGATATCGCGCCCGAGCCGTTCCTGCGCACCACGGTGACGCCGCCGAAGGGCGACCACAAGCCGGGGGAATACGCGAGCCTCGTTACCCGCGCCAAGGAAAGCTTTCGCCGCGGCGATCTGTTCGAAGTGGTTCCGGGCCAGAAGTTCATGGAGCGCTGCGACAGCAATCCGTCGCAGATTTCCAACCGGCTGAAGGCGATCAACCCGTCGCCCTATTCGTTCTTCATCAATCTCGGCAACCAGGAATATCTGATCGGCGCATCGCCCGAAATGTTCGTGCGGGTGTCCGGCCGTCGCATCGAGACCTGCCCGATTTCGGGCACGATCAAGCGCGGAGAGGATGCGATTTCCGACTCTGAGCAGATCCTGAAGCTGCTCAATTCCAAGAAGGACGAGTCGGAGCTGACCATGTGCTCCGACGTCGACCGCAACGACAAGTCGCGCGTTTGCGAGCCGGGTTCGGTCAAGGTGATCGGCCGCCGGCAGATCGAGATGTATTCGCGGCTCATTCATACGGTCGACCATATCGAGGGACGGCTGCGTCCAGACATGGATGCGTTCGACGGGTTCCTGAGCCACGCCTGGGCGGTGACCGTGACCGGTGCGCCAAAGCTGTGGGCGATGCGGTTTGTCGAGGCCAACGAAAAGAGCCCGCGCGCCTGGTATGGCGGCGCGATCGGCATGGTCGGCTTCAACGGCGACATGAACACGGGACTGACGCTGCGCACCATCCGCGTCAAGGACGGCATTGCCGAAGTGCGCGCCGGTGCAACGCTGCTCAACGATTCGGATCCGCATGAGGAAGAGGCCGAGACCGAGCTGAAGGCATCGGCGATGATTTCGGCAATCCGCGATGCGCGCGCCGGCAACACGGCCAAGGCTTCGCGCGACGTCGCCAAGGTGGGCCAAGGCGTGAAGATCCTGCTGGTCGACCACGAGGACAGTTTCGTCCACACGCTTGCCAACTACTTCCGCCAGACGGGGGCGACGGTCTCGACCGTTCGCTCGCCTGTGCCGGAAGAGGTGTTCGAGCGGATCGATCCGGATCTCGTGGTTCTGTCGCCGGGGCCGGGCAAGCCGAAGGATTTCGACTGCAAGGCGACGATCAAGGCGGCGCGGGCAAAAGACCTGCCGATCTTCGGCGTGTGCCTTGGCCTGCAGGCGCTGGCCGAAGCCTATGGCGGCGAGTTGCGGCAGCTGGCTTTGCCGATGCACGGCAAGCCGTCGCGCATCCGGGTTCTGGAGCCCGGCATCGTGTTCTCCGGTCTCGGCAAGGATGTCACCGTCGGGCGCTATCACTCGATTTTTGCCGATTCGTCGACGCTGCCCACCGATTTCATCATCACCGCCGAAAGCGAGGATGGCACGATCATGGGCATCGAACACGCCAAGGAGCCGGTCGCGGCGGTGCAGTTCCACCCGGAATCGATCATGACGCTGGGCGGCGATGCCGGCATGCGGATGATCGAGAACGTGGTGGCGAACCTTTCGAGAAAGCGCGCAACGAAGGCGGCGTGATGGACGATGCCGACGCGATCGGTGGCGCTGACGGCGTCACCATCGAACAGCTCACGGACGAACATATCGAGGGCTTTCACAAGGCGCTCGATATCGTCTGCCGGGAGCGGCGCTACATGGTGTTTCTGCGTGCCCCGCCGATCGACGAGATGCGGGATTTCGTGCGCGAGAGCGTGGCTGCTGGCAATCCGCACATCGTCGCGGTCGCTGACGGTGAGGTCGTCGGCTGGTGCGATATCCGAAGGCTGGAGCGCGATGTGCATGCTCATCGCGGCCTGCTCGGCATGGGCATCATTCCCGGGTTTCGCGATAGAGGCCTAGGCCGTCGGCTGATCGTTAACGCGGTCGAGGCCGCCAACCGGTCCGGCATTCACCGCGTCGAACTCGACGTGCATGCGGACAATCACCGGGCGATCGCGCTTTACCGGAAGGTGGGATTTCAGGTGGAGGGCGTGGCGCGCGATGCGTTGAAGATCGACGGATGCTACCTGGACAGCGTGCGGATGGCGCTGATCTTTACCTGACGCCTGGTCTCTGACGCCCGATGCCCGCCTGCGACGATGCCCCGTTGTTGATAACGTCTGACGACGAGCATACCCGGCGACTGGACGCGCAAGACCGGCTTTGACAAACCGCGAGGCTTGCGCCATACAGCCGGCCATTATTCGAAACCGCCGCTGCGAGACGCTCTCGCCGCGGCGGTTTCGTCGTTTTGGGCATAGCTTCCTGCAAATCGCTTGCAGATGCAGGAGGATGATTAGTGAAGACGGGTATGGGCGATATGGACAGAGTGGCAAAGGACGACAAAAAGGTCGAGAGACTGGCGATGTGGGGCATCCCGATCTCGATCGGCGTGCTGTTCCTCAAACTTGCTGCGTGGTGGGTAACCGGCTCGGTGGCGCTGCTGTCGGACGGTCTGGAATCACTGGTCAACGTGGCGGCGGCATTTATTGCCTATTTCGTCATCCGCTATGCGCAACGGCCGGCGGACGATGACCACCACTTCGGCCATCACAAGGCGGAATACATATCCGCCGTGGCGGAAGGCGCGTTGATCGTGCTGGCGGCGATCCTGATCATTCAGGAAGCCTGGGGCGCTCTGGGCGCCCCGAGCATGCCGGAGACGCCATGGCTCGGGCTTGCCATCAACGCTACGGCAGGCGGAATCAATGCGGTCTGGGCGACCGTGCTAATCAGGGTCGGACGGTCGCACCGGTCTCCGGCGCTTCTGGCAGACGGCCAGCACATCATGTCGGATGTGGTGACGTCGGCCGGCGTATTCGTCGGTCTGGTGCTCGCGGTTCTGACGGGTTACCTGATCCTTGATCCGCTGCTTGCGATCTTCGTCGCCTTCAACATTCTCTGGCAGGGTTACAAGGTCATCACCCACTCGCTGGGCGGGCTGATGGACAAGGCGCTGCAGCCGGAGGAGGAAGCGGCCGTGCGTGCGGCGATCACCGCCCATTGCGACGGGGTTCTCGATGTGCACGATCTGAAGACGCGACGGGCGGGATCGGCTGCGTTTATCGATTTCCACCTGGTGGTGCCATCGCGAATGTCGGTCGGCGAAGCTCACGAAATCTGCGACCGCTTGGAAGATGCGATCAAGGAGGCTATTCCCGGTGCCACCCTGGCCATCCATGTGGAGCCGGAAAGCGAACACGCGCATGGCAAGCGTGTTGCCATTGAAAGCCATGCGAATCTGAAGGGAATTTAAAATGACGATGACAGATGTCAGCGGACTGTCGCAGCTCGGCAATCAGGTCGAGGCCCCAACGAGCCCCGAGACGGCGGTTCTGGAAAAGGTGCCGAACGGCAACCAGGGCACGGATTATGTGGTGCGCTTTACCGCACCCGAATTCACCTCGCTATGCCCGATGACCGGCCAGCCGGATTTTGCCCATATCGTGATCGACTATATTCCCGACGGGTTTCTGGTCGAATCAAAGTCGCTGAAGCTGTTCCTGCATGCGTTCCGCAACCACGGCGCCTTTCACGAGGACTGCTCGGTCTATATCGGCAAGCGGATCGTCGACCTGCTCAATCCGAAATGGTTGCGGATCGGCGCTTATTGGTATCCGCGCGGCGGCATTCCGATCGACGTGTTCTGGCAGACCGGCGAAGCGCCGAAGGGCGTGTGGTTGCCGGATCAGGGCGTGGCGACCTATCGGGGACGTGGGTAAGATTTATTGGCAATTAGCCCGGCACGCACCGGGCTAATTGCGACACTCAACCCGTTCGGGGAGAGGGCCATTCCGCCTCAGACATTCATGTTGTCGTCGCCGCCGAAATCGCCGCCGCCGAAGTCGGACTGATCGTCGTTGCCGAAATCGGCCTGTTGCCAGCCGCCGTCATTGCCACCGGGATCGGGTGTTGCGTCGTTGCCGTTATCTGCGTCCGTATTGGAGGCCTCACGGATTGCGTCGTCGCCGATATAGGTGTTGTTGATGACGGTTTCCTCGGTTGGGCCGCCTGTGAACGGATTGGCTTCGGCTGCGGGATTGCCCAAGCCGAGGCCTGACATGTGGTTGCCGAACAGGCCCGAAAGCGAATTGGCAAGCAGCATGCCGCCCGCCACGCCGGCGGCCGTGCCGAGTGCACCACGCAGGAAGCCGCCGCCAGCGGACGGGGCTTGTGCCTGCGGATAGCCTTGTGTCCCCTGCATCTGTGATGACCAGGGACCTGACGGGGCGGGTGCTGCGCGATAACCGTCGTCGTTGCCGCGGTATGGCTGCTGATATCCCGGTCGCGCACCCCAGGGGCCGGATGGCTGCTGGCCGGCCTGTTGGGACGGCATTTGCGGTGCCGGAGGGCGAGGCGCCTGACCGGAGCCGAAGATCGAGCTCAGGAAACCGCCGCCCTGTTCGTCGCGCCTGATGTCGCTTTCGCCGGCCTGAAGCTGCTTGACCTGTTCTTCGAGTTCGCGGATGCGGGCGGATGCGGCCTCAAGGCCCTTCTCCTGAACGATCACCGCCTGGGCGAGGTAATAGGCGGCATAGGGCTGCTGGCGGGTCGCGTCATCGATCAATGTCTCCGCGTCACGGTCGCGCGGGGTGGTCGAGGCTGTTTTTACGCGATCGAACAATGCGGTCAGAAGCTGGCGTTCTTCCGGTGACATGGTCTCACTCCTTGTGGACGTCCCAAGCGGCCGTCATCTGACAAGGAGTTAGTCGGCATTTTCGGGATTTCAAACCCGCTGCCGGGTTAAATCTTGTTCATGTAGAACATGCGCCGCCTGACACTATGATTCAGGCGGCGCAGCCTATCTTGTTGTAATATCAGCCGAATGCGAGCGTCAGGCCGAGCACTGCGGTTGCTGCGCCGAGGATGCGGGTTACAGCTGGCGCAAAGCGCGCGATACCGAGGCCGAGCGCGATGCCGGCTGCGTGAAGAAGAGCTGTCGCGATGACAAAGCCGAGGCCGAACTGAAGCGCACCGGCGCTGCCGAGTTCGCCGCCATGGGCATGGCCGTGGAACAGCGCAAAAACGCCGACGATTGCAGCGCAGGCGGCTGTCGGAAGCTTGACGGCGGTGGCGACCAGAAGACCGAGTGCGATGACCGAGGCGAGGATCGCCGGTTCAACGAAAGGCAGATCGAGACCGGAGACCGCGAGCACGAAGCCGAGCGCCATGGTGCCGACGAATGCGGCAGGCACGGACCAGATGGCCTTGCCGCCGATCTGTGCTGCCCAGAGGCCGACGGCGAGCATGGCAAGCACGTGGTCGAGGCCGAAGATCGGATGCGAAATGCCGGCCATGAACGAGCCATGTGCTTCAGGATCGAGATGGGCAAAGGCTGGAGCGGCAGCAACGACGACTGCGCCCGTTGCGAGCGAAATATGCTTCAGCGCGGTTTGGAAAGGTCTGGTCAACATTTTGATCCCCGATGAAATACATGATGCGTGAAGCGTAAAACGATAGGCAAGAGCAGTCACCGCGTCCATTGCCAATTGTAACGATCCGGCGATGCGGACTACGTCATTCACCTTAGTCGTTGGAAGCTTGCCATGTTCAGGCCGGGGTGCATTGTTTTGTGACCGCGAACACATTATGTCCCGTATATGAATTTCATGCAGGAGACTTTGACCGTGCTGAACGACGAAGACGACACAGAAGACAAGACGAAGGAACTGCCGCTCGGTAAGGAAACGGAGGCGAATCTTTTCAAGTCGCGTTCGATCTTCATCTACGGAGCGATCACCCAGGAACTGGCGCAGAAGGTCAACACGCAGCTCGTGGCACTTGCCGCAGCCAGCGACGAAGACATCCGCATCTACGTGAATTCCCCGGGCGGCCATGTCGAGTCGGGTGATTCGATTCATGACATGGTCAAGTTCATCAAGCCGAAGGTCTGGATGATCGGCACTGGCTGGGTCGCTTCTGCAGGCGCCCTGATCTATGTGTCGGTTCCGAAGGAACGCCGCATCGCGCTGCCGAACACCCGCTTCCTGCTTCATCAACCATCTGGCGGTACGCGCGGCATGGTCTCCGACATCGAGATCCAGGCCCGTGAAATCATCAAGATGAACGAACGCCTGAACAAGATCATGGCAGAAGCAACCGGCCAGCCGATCGAAAAGATCGCAGCCGATACGGACCGCGACTACTGGCTGTCGGCACAGGAAGCCGTGGCCTATGGTCTCGCATCCAAGATCGTGACGTCGCAGAGCGAAATCTGATCCAGACGTCGTTCTGACAAATCAAAATCCCTCGTCGGCTTCAGGCCGGCGGGGGGGTTTGCGTTTGAGGGCAATCGTTTCAGGCGCGGGTAGGGGCCGAGAGGTCCGGATGACCCGAACCCTTTCGACCACCGCGCGATATCAGGCGAGCTTGCGGGTGGGTACGGCGGTTGCCGGGACGCGGCCCTGCTGCCAGTGGGCGGCAAAATCCATGAACGCATCGGGCGACATCGGCTCCGCGAAGGCATAACCCTGCAGCACCTGGCAACCGAGGCCACGCAGGATATCCATATGGGCTTCCGTTTCGACGCCCTCGGCGACGATCTCGATCCCTTGCGAACGGCCGATCTCGATGATCGAAGCCACAAGCCGGTGCTGGGGACCCGACGCCTGAAGCGGCGAAATCAGCTGCCGGTCGATCTTCAGCCGCTTGGGGCCGAGTTCCAGCAGGCTGACGATCGAAGCGTGTCCGGAGCCGAAATCATCCAGCTCGATATCGATACCCAAATCCTTCAGCGTGCCGATGATCTTGCGCAGGCCGCGGTCGTTTCCTTCAAACGAGATCGATTCCAGAAGTTCGAATGCAATGCTGCCCGGCGCAAACGACAGGTGCGACAGCTGCTCCAAAAGGTTTTCGTCCTTCAGGCGCTGGGCCGAGACATTGACAGAGACCCTTGGGACGGCAAGCCCGCGGGCACGCCAGCGGGTGGCCTGGAACAGCGCTTTTTCGAGAATGAGCGCGTCGATTTCACCGGAGCGATGAAGACCTTCGGCGATATCGAGAAACGCTTCGGGCGCGAGCAGGCCGCGGGTCGGGTGGACCCAGCGGGCCAGCGCCTCGACACCGACGATATCGAGGGTGACGGCATCGAACTGCGGCTGGAAGAAGGGAACGATCTGGTCGTTCTCGATTGCCGCGAGAAGCTCGTCGGACGTGCGCTTTACCTGGATCGCCGTCAGAAGCAGGGACTCGGAAAACACCTCGGCGCGGTTACGGCCGCGTTTCTTGGCCTCGTACAGTGCGACGTCGGCATTGATCAGCAACTGGCGCGGTTCTTCGCACGCAAGCGTCTGCATGGCGATGCCGGCGCTGCAGCCGACATGGCATTCCTGGCCGTCGATCGTCATCGGTTTGGCGATCGCCTTGACGATCGAGCGGCCGAGATGTTTTGCGCGCTCTTCCGGGGCTGGGCCGCTGGTGACGACCACGAATTCGTCGCCGCCGATCCGCGAGACGAATTCGTCATGGCCGATCAGTTCCAGGAGCCGGGCCGTCGTCTGGCGCAGGACCTCGTCGCCGGCCGCGTGGCCGAGCGTGTCGTTGACTTCCTTGAAGCGGTCGAGATCGAAATGGATGAAGGCCAGGCGGTGACTGTGCGTCGTCGCGTTCGAGGCTTCCATGAACTGGTCGAGAAAGCGCCGGTTGGGAAGGCCGGTCAGGGCGTCGTGCAAGGACTGGTGCTGCAACGTGCGGCGAGTCGCGCGCAACCGCTCGTTCTGTTCTTCAGCGCGGGCGCGCTCTTCCCGCAGTTCGATCTGCAGATTGACGTCATCAGTGACATCCCAATTGGCGCCAACGACGCGTTCGACGCCTCCCGATGTTTTGTAGGCCTTCCCGTGCGCGCGGATGTGACGGATCTCGCCCGAAGGTCGGACAATCCGGAACTGGGTAATATAGGGCTCGGTGGCACCGATGACCTCGTTCAGCCGATTTTCAGCCGTCTCGATATCGTCCGGATGAACAGTCGAACGCCAGTCCTCGTAGGTGAAGATGTCCTTGCCCGGAGGCGCAGAATAGAGGTCCTTGAGCCGCTCGTCCCAGAAAAGGCGGTCTGTGGCGCCCTCGTATTCCCAGACGCCGATCTGCGACGCTTCGAGTGCCAGCGTCAACCGGTGGTGAATGGTCTCGAACTGCTCCTCCCGGTGTTGCAGATCGACGATGTGGCGATTGCGCTGCCTCATCAAGATCCCCACCCAGATCATCGGGGCGACGATGCAGAGTGCGATCAGCGTCGCGTAGGCATAAAGCCAACCGATATCCGGCGGGGTCGTGTTCCAGCCGGCTTTCGGGACCGCTGCGAGATACCAGGTGTCGTATCCGAGCTCGATGCGGGCACGAACCGCATCGGCGGAGAAGATCGCCGGGTCACCGGTAAAGACGTCCTTCGCAACCGGTGCCGGCCGCCTGGAGATCGCGATGCTGAGGGGTTGCCGTTCGGTATCGAGGTCGATGTCGCGGAACAGGCGCTCCACGTCGATCACGCTCGAGACGATGCCCCAGAAATGTCCGTTGGCTTGCGAAAAAACCGGGTAGCGGGCCAGCAGTCCCAGTCCGCCCTGAGCGAGTTCGACAGGTCCGGCGATCGTGGTGGACCGGCGCTTGATCGCCTCCATGACGGACACTGACCGTTTGGGGTCGGCCGTGTAATCTCGTCCGACAAGCTGCTTGTTCTGGTCGTAAGGGTAGACGTACCGGATCACAAGATCGGGTGCCACGGCGACGTTCTTCAGCTGCGAGGGAACAGCGAAAACTCGCTCGGAGAGCGCCGCAAACTGCGTTTGCGTGATGGATGGGTTTGCAGCGATCGCGGCAACGAGACCCTGGACCAGATTGACGTTGCCGCGAATATTGGTTTCGAGGCTTGAGGACACGCGCGCCAGTTGTTCCGACGCGACGAGCCGCTGCTGCGCCATGTATTGGGCGCGCTCTTCCAGATCGGCCCGGACAATTCCGAAAATGACCGCGGCGACCATAATGAAGGCGGGCAGATACCAGCCGAACCGGTAGAATCGCCGTTCCCGGCTTCGGCCGGGCTTTATCATGGAGGAAGAGAAGAGCATGCAATGTTCCAACAGGTCTCCCGCCAACATTTCAGACAAGGCTTAATTTAGTCTGAGATGGAACGGCGCCGGACGGGTCGTCGAGCCGAAATACTGGTCTAAACTCTAATATTTTTGAGAAATCCGGCCCTTTATACATGACTGAAAATCGGAAAAAATCAGTCGGCTTGGTCATCTCATGGGCTTGTCTCGCGGCGGCCGGTCGTGCTCCATGCACCCTTCACCGCGTCGGGTTCTCATCATGTTCAAAGACTTCTCTTTTTCCGCCCTGACGATGGGGATGCTGACCGCGTTTGTCGGTTTCGTCAGCTCGTTTGCCGTGATCATCCAGGGTTTGCAGGCAATGGGCGCCAATAGCGATCAGGTCGCCTCCGCGCTCCTGGCGCTTTCCCTGGCGCTCGGCATCCTTGCCGTGAGTTTCTCGGCCGCTCTCAAGATGCCGATCAGCATTGCATGGTCGACGCCTGGTGCCGCTCTTCTCTCGGGGATCGGGATGATCGAGGGTGGATTTCCCGCAGCCGTCGGCGCCTTCGTCATCTGTGGCGGGCTGATCATGCTGTCGGGCCTGTTCCAGCCGCTCGGGCGCGCGATCCGGATGATCCCGGGGCCGCTTGCCAACGCGATGCTGGCCGGTATCCTGCTCGGCCTGTGTCTCGCGCCCGTGAAGGCGGTGGCGTTCGACCCGATGCTGGGACTGCCGATCGTGCTGACCTGGGCGGTCGTCGTGTCGCGCTGGCGGCTTCTGGCCGTGCCGGCCTCGCTTGCGGCGATGATGCTGGTGCTGATCTTCGGCGTCGACCTGCCGGCAGATACGCTGAGCCAGATCGGCGCTGCGATCCATCCGCAATTCGTGTTCGTCGAGCCGGTCTTCACCTGGCACGGCGCGATTTCCGTGGCGGTGCCACTGTTTATCGTCACCATGGCGTCGCAGAACATTCCCGGCATCGCGATCCTCAAGGCGCACGGATACGAGCCGCATCCCGGACCGATGTTCGTGGCAACCGGCGCCCTGTCCTCGCTTGTCGGCGTTTTTGGCGGCGTGCCGGTCAACATGGCGGCGATCACGGCGGCGATGTGTGCCAGTACCGACGCTCATCCGGATCCCGCCCGGCGTTACGTAGCGGCGATCATCGGCGGCTTCAGCTACGCGGCGCTGGGGCTGGTGGCCGGCGGCATTATCGCCTTCGTATCGCTCGCGCCGCCGATCCTGTTGCAGGCAGTCGCCGGGCTCGGGCTGATCGGCGCGTTCTCGAACGCGGCATACGCCGCCTACCACAATCCCGCTACCCGCGAGGCTGCGGCCATCACCTTTATGGTCACCGCTTCCGGAATCGCCTTCGCCGGGATCTCAGGGGCGTTCTGGGGTCTGCTGGCCGGTGGCGTGATGATGGGTTTGCAGAAGGCTCTCAGACGCGAAAGATTGCCTTGAGAGGGAACCGCGGCCGTCGTTGCAACATCAAATGCCGTTCGAAAGTGCACTTGCACGTTCTCTGCCCGCCCGCTATAGATTTTCCCATGACCATGACAGGTGCGATCATGTCCGACCGTTTGCCGACCCGCAGCTTCGCTGCCGGGGCGACGGTTTTCGCGCCTCTCTCGCTTCTTAGCCTCGACCTTACACTCGGTTGCCGGGTCCGTTGAGGAGCGCCCGGCGGCCGAAAGCCCGCCGGCGTAAGAGCTCCTCGCAAGATTTACCGATATAGCTGAGACAGACCCTGAGAGGTCGCCATCCTCACCAAGCAGGCCCCAAAAGTGCGGCGCGCGGCGGATGGAAAGGACGAGGACTTGAAGACCATGGACGCCAAGACTTCCAACGTGACTACTGCAAACAAGGCTAAGGGTATGGCCGACGCGGCGGTGAAATACCGTGCCTATCCCGCCATCAATATTCCCGACCGGACCTGGCCGTCGAAGGTGATCGACAAGGCGCCGATCTGGTGCTCGGTGGACCTGCGTGACGGCAACCAGTCGCTGGTCAACCCGATGGGCCACGATCGCAAGGCCCGCATGTTCAAGCTGCTCCTGGATATGGGTTTCAAGGAAATCGAGATCGGTTTCCCGTCGGCTTCGCAGACCGATTTCGACTTTGCCCGTTGGTGCATCGAAGAGGGTGGCGTTCCCGACGATGTGTCGATGCAGGTACTGGTTCAGTGCCGGCCGGAACTGATCACCCGCACGTTCGAATCGCTGGAAGGCGCCAAGCATCCGATCATCCACTTCTACAACTCGACATCGGAACTGCAGCGCCGTGTGGTGTTCGGCAAGGATGTCCGCGGTATCAAGCAGATCGCCGTCGACGCGGCGAAGATGATCACCGACATGGCTGCCAAGGCCGGCGGCGATTACCGGTTCGAATATTCGCCGGAAAGCTTCACCGGCACCGAGCTGGAAGTGGCGCTGGAGATCTGCAACGCAGTCATCGAGGTGGTAAAGCCGACCGCTGACAACAAGCTGATCCTCAACCTGCCCTCGACCGTCGAGATGGCGACGCCGAACATCTATGCCGACCAGATCGAATGGATGTGCCGCAATATCGACAATCGCGAGAACGTCATCATCTCGCTGCACCCGCACAACGACCGCGGCACCGGGATTGCCGCGACCGAGCTGGCGCTGATGGCCGGCGCCGACCGCGTCGAAGGCACGCTGTTCGGCAATGGCGAGCGCACCGGCAATGTCGACGTCGTGACGCTGGCGCTCAACATGTACACGCAAGGCGTCGATCCGGGGCTGGACTGCACCGATATCGAGCGCATCAAGGACGTCTACGAATATTCGAACGAAATGGTCATTCCCGAGCGCCATCCTTACGTCGGCGAACTGGTCTATACGGCGTTTTCCGGCTCGCACCAGGATGCGATCAACAAGGGCATGAAGGCGATCAAGACGGCCAACCATCCGGTGTGGGAAGTGCCTTACCTGCCGATCGACCCGCGCGACGTCGGCCGGTCCTACGAGGCGATCATCCGCATCAACTCGCAATCGGGCAAGGGCGGCATCGCCTATATCCTGCAGCAGGATTACGGCATCAACCTGCCGCGCAACTTGCAGGTTGAGTTCCGCGAGGACATCCAGCGGATTACCGACGAAGAAGGCAAGGAAGTCGCTTCCAAGCGTATCCATGAGCGCTTTATCGAGCGCTATGTGGACCAGCCTTCAGCACGGCTGAAATTCGTCGATCACCAGACGTTCCCGGCCGGGATGGAGCACAAGGGCATCCGCGTCGTTTCCGCCGAGATCACCGATGGTGGTGAGACGAAGACGATCGAAGGCCGCGGCACGGGCCCGATCGACGGGTTCATCAATGCGCTGTCGGCCTATCTCGGGATCGAGTTGTCGGTGAACGAGTATTCGGAACACTCGCTGCAGCATGGCTCGAACGCCTCGGCGATCGCCTATGTGGAGGTCGAGCATCCGGGTGGCAAGCTGTTCGGCGCCGGCATCAACAACAACATCGTGACGGCATCGCTCGACGCGATCGTGTCGGCCGCCAACCGCGTGTTGGAAGAACGCGGCCGGTAAGCCGGGGCCTGTAGGGTATCAGAAGACACAAGCCGCATCGCTAGCCGATGCGGCTTTTTGCTGGGATAAGATCGGGCGGATCGGCTTCGATGCAGGCCGGAGGCTCAGATTAGTCCCGCGGCCTTGGCGGCGATCTCGTCGAGATCGGCGGCGGAGGAGGGGCCGACGACGACATAGGTCGCGAGCGGCGTGCTCCAGGACACAAGACCCGTATCGGCGCGGATGTCCTCTACCGGTTTGTTGGTGTCCGGACGGGTCTTGGAGAAGGTGATCGCGATGATCTCTCCCTCATCGCCGCGGCGGTAGAGGAGGAGGCCCGAGGGGCGGTTGTCGGCGGTGAAAAGCCGTGCGCCGGCGAAGGTCAGCCCGCTTTGCGACAGGTCCGGAATGCGAAAGGCGATGCCGGTGCCTGTGGTCAGCCATGCGAGGATATCGCCGGGCCTGTCGGCACCGATTTCCACCAGACGATCGGGCAAGCGGGTATAGAGCCGGTAATGGGCGACGACGTCGTCAAGCCAGTCCCGCGAATCGAGCTGCACTTCCGAGCCGCCGAGACGGGTCGATCCCGGCTGGGTGCCGAGCGCATAGCCGATGCCGCCGCCGAGGCAGAGACTGAGAATGCATGCGACAAGGGCCTGCGTTCTGCTTGGCTTGAACGAGAGTGACTGGCGCTTTTTGTCATCAGGCAGCCTGATCGCGCGGCGCGGCAGCGGTGCGTTCTTGATGGTGCGGACGAGTTCGAGCGGCAATGGTTCCTTCATGGCATCGTCGAAGACGCGCCGGCCGTAATCCGTGCCGCGTTTCAGGTTGTCATGCAGGGCCCGCGCCTGCGGCTCGTTGACCAGAAGCGCTTCGATCTCCTGCCGTTCGTGTTCGTTGGCTTCGCCATCCAGGAAGGCCGAAATGCGCTGTTCGAGCGCGGACGAGGAAGCACTGGCTTTCATGCGCGGCGCTCCGATGCTTCCGGCGCGATTTCCGACAGTCTGAGCCGTGCAGAACACAGGCGTTCGGCGAAGGCCTGTTCCGGAATGCCGAGTATAGCAGCCGCCTCGCCATAGGCGAATGCCTCGACGTCCACGAGAAGGAAGACACTGGCGAGGCCTGAGGGCAGGGACAGCAGGATCTGATCCGATGTGGCCATCGTGGAAATTTCGGTAGCCGATACGACGCCCTGTGCCTTCGGGGTGGAGGACGGCTGGGTCTTGCGGCGCTTCTTGATCTCGTCGGACCAGGCTGTGCGCATCAGGCTGAACAGCCAGCTTTCGATGCGGCCTTCGCCCTTCCAGTGATGGCTTTTCTGGATTGCACGCGAACAGACTTCGCGCACCAGCCTGTCAGCATCCTCGGCGGTGCCTGCAAGCGTCAACGCGAAACGACGAAGCCTCGGCAGCAAGGCTACGAGGTCACGGCGAATGTCCATGGTCTGGGTCGGATTGTTCATGCGGAAACAAGCTTAACGGGGCTATGCGTTATGATTACGGCCATCTCGTTAAGCTATGAATCGAATGTGATGCATTTGCAACAGGCGACGCAATTAATCTACAAGATTTCGACGGTCTCGGGCTGGATCGCCGGCATAGGCAGTGGTTGATCGCCATAAAAGACGTGGCTGCTGTCCAGCGCAATGCCGTCACCTGCCTGCGTCAGCCCATAGCGTTCACAAACCAGGTTCCAGTTGCCGGGTTCGCCCGACAGCGAAAACAAGTTGTAGGAAGCAGGTGGCTTGTGGCCGCCCGGACCCTGCGAGGCGGACGCGATACCGACGACCGGCACGGGCCGGTTATGGGTCTTGAGTTCGTAGACGGTGTTAAGATGCGTATGGCCGTGCAACACCAGTTCGGCGCCGCCGGTCGAGATGGCCGCAGCAAATCGACGGATGCCGATCATACGCTTGTGCGATGACGCCGCGCCGTGGATCGGCGGGTGGTGAATCATCACCACGCGGAACAGTCCGCGTTCGCCGGCTTTCTTAAGAAGGTTCACTGTTTCGCGCGCCTGGCGCGGGCTGAAATAGCCGGATGCGGAAAACGGCGGCGTCGCGTTGGATGTGGAGCAGCCGATGATGGCGATCGGGCCACGCTCCCGGTAGGTCGGGAAGATGTGATCGTCCTTCGGCCATTCGCCCGGATCGTCGTCGCTTTTCACGAAGGGATACCAAGCGGCAACCGACTTGTCGTGAGCGCCCGGCACATAGGCGTCGTGATTGCCCGGCACGACGGTCGTATCGGCGGGTTCGCCGATCGTATCGAGCCATTCGCGGGCCAGCCGGGTTTCGATCTTGGTCGCCAAATTGACCAGATCGCCTGTGATGAGCAACTGGTCCGGCTCTCGGTCCTTCATGTCGCTCAACAGCAGATCCAGCGTGTTGACGAGAAGATGCTTTCGGCGGGTGCGGTGCCAGTTGACGAAACCGGTGATGCGTTTTGACAGAAGCTCGCGCATCGTCAGCCGCGGAAGGGGCCCCAGGTGGATATCGGAAATATGCGCGAACTTGAACATGGCGAAGACATAACGCATGAGAGAGCAATTGGTACCGAATTTATCGCCGCTCCCGAAGTTATGAAGTGGAACGCCTGAATGGTTGAGCAGGGCATTCCCGAAGTTACCGGCGGCCGGGCCCGCATTCTCGTCTGGCTGATGCACAAGGCGTTCATCGTCACACGAGGCATGACGATGGGTGTGCGGGCCGCCTGTTTCGACGACGAGGGCCGGATTTTCCTGGTGCGCCACACCTATGTCCCGGGATGGTATATGCCCGGCGGCGGCATGGAACGCGGCGAAACCGCGCTTCAGGCGCTGCACAAAGAATTGCGGGAAGAGGGCAATCTGGAAGTCCTGGGAGTGCCGGAGCTTTTCCACGTCTACCTGAACCGCAACGCATCGAAGCGCGACCACGTGCTGTTCTACAAGGTCAACGTCAACCAGACGGCGCCGCGCGCCGCGGATTACGAAATTGCGGAAAGCGGCTTCTTTGCCCTCGACGCGCTACCGCCTGAGGTCACCCAGGCGACAGCGCGCCGATTGCAGGAGCTTTCGGGAAAGATCGAGAAGGGGGAGTACTGGTGAGAGTTACCCGCTTTCCTACCCCCGCCCATGCGGTGCGTCGAGATCGAGCTCTGGTCCTGTGGGGACGATGCCGGTCGGGTTTATGGTTTTGTGGCTCTCGTAGTAGTGGTGCTTGATGTGGAGGAGATTGCAGGTCTCGGCCACGCCCTCGTGCTGGTAGAGATCGCGCAGATAGGCTGAGAGGTTCGGGTAGTCGGCGATGCGGCGGATGTTGCATTTGAAGTGGCCGACATAGACCGGATCGAAGCGGATGAGTGTGGTGAACAGCCGCCAGTCGGCTTCGGTCAGCTTGTCTCCGAGCAGGTAGCGGCTTTTCGAGAGACGGGTCTCGAGACTGTCGAGCGTTTCGAACAGCTTTGAGACGGCCTCTTCATAGGCGTCTTGCGTGGTGGCGAAGCCGGCCTTGTAGACGCCGTTGTTGACGGTGTCGTAGATGACCGCGTTGATCTTATCGATCTCACTGCGCAGATCGTCTGGGTAGAAATCGACATCGGAGCCGGTGATGCCGTCGAAGGCGCTGTTCATCATGCGGATGATTTCGGCGCTTTCGTTCGAGACAATCGTGTTCTGCTGCTTGTCCCAAAGGACCGGAACCGTGACGCGGCCGGAATAGGCGGGATCGGCTTTCAGATAGACCTGGTAGAGATAGTCGGAGCCGAACAGGGCGTCGCCGGTTGCGCCGTCGCGTTTGCGGAATTCCCAGCCGTTTTCCAGCATTAGGTAATCGACGACGGAGACCGAGATCAGATCCTGCAGCTTCTTGAGGTTGCGGAAAATCAGCGTCCGGTGCGCCCAAGGGCAGGCGAGCGATACATAGAGATGATAGCGTCCGGCCTCGGCCTTGAAGCCGGAGGTGCCTGACGGTCCGGCGGACCCGTCGGCTGTCACCCAGTTGCGGAACTGTGATTCGGAGCGCTTGAAATGACCCTTGCTGGCCTTGGTGTCGTACCAGACGTCGTGCCACTTGCCGTCTACCAACATGCCCATTGCAATCTCCTTGGTTGTCTTTCTGTTAGATACGACAAAGCCTGACAATGACGAGGTGCGATTTTGTAAACGCTGCGTTTTTGGATTGGACGGGTGGAATATTTTCTGATAGCTCGCTTGTCACGATTGTTCGGGAACAGCCAGAGAATGACCGAAGTGCGGACACTGCGACGACGCTGAAGATCGACCACGACGCCTGAAAACGCGTCGCGATATCGCTCGTCCTGTCTGCTCTCTCCTTACGGCTTCGGTTCTCCATGTCCCTGCATCTTGTTGCGTCGCAATCCTCAACATCCCAGAATTCTTCGTCCGAAAACACCCCCAAGTCCATGGCGAAACACGACCTCGTCTATCTGACCGAGGATGCGTCTCACGATGACATCATCGAGGTGATCAACGAGGAAGCGTTCGGCCCCGGTCGGCATGTCCGCGCTGCGTCCCGCATTCGCGAGCAGGGGCCGCATGACCGGTCGATCTCGTTTGTCTGCGCTGACGATGGCGAGACGATCGCTTCGGTGAGGATGACGCCGGTTCTGGCGGGAAGCGTGAAGGGCCATATGCTGGGCCCGCTGGCGGTCAGGCCGTCGCACAAGAACCTCGGGATTGGCCGCGAACTGGTGCGGATCGCCATCGATGCCGCCCGCCGCCATGGATCGGAAGCCGTGATCCTGATCGGCGATCCGCCCTATTACATGCCGCTCGGCTTCGAGAAGGTGGCCTACGATGCGCTCGATTTTCCGGGACCGGTCGATCCGGGGCGGGTGCTGGTCGTGCCGCTCAAGGACGGTGTGCATGACGGGCTGAAGGGCGTGATCGGCTGGCGGGAGCTGTGATCCGTCAGGACTTCGCGCCAAGCCCTTGATCTAGAATCGTTTTTCCAGCCACGTTACATCATGTCCGCCGGCGAGGCCTTCGAGCTTGCCGATCGGGTGGTAGCCGAGCTTCAGATACAGCGCGAGTGCTGCCGGGTTCATCGTATCGATATAGGCTCCGATACAGCCGCGCTTGGCCGCCTCCGCTTCGGCCATGGTCATGAGGCGGGCGGCGAGGCCCTTGGCGCGCATCAATTCCGGAATGAACAGCATCGAGATGTAAAGCCAGCCGCGGCCGGTATAGCCGACGAGGCCGCCTGCGATATCGCCGGCCGTATCACGTAGCGGGATTGCCAGTTCGCGGCGGTCGCTCGCGCCGAAGCATTCGATGTTGAAGGCTTTCAGCTTGTCGAGGATGATGTCTTCATCCTGCTGCGAGATGCCTTCGACGATTTCCAGATCCATATCCATGCTCCCAGATTGCGGCCGAGATGGATAGACTAAAGCGCTTTTTGAAGGAAGGTGCGGGTTCTGGTTTCGACGAAATTTGGAATCTCGCCAAACACTTGGTAGCCGTGGCTCTTGTAGGCCTTGAGGGCGAGTGGGTTGAACGTATCGATCCAGGCGCCCTTGCAGCTGCGGGTGCGAGCTTCGTTTTCGGCCTTGGTCAGAAGCTTTGCCGCCATCCCCTTGCCGCGCAGGGTTTCCGGAATGAACAGCAATTGCGTGAAGAGCCAGCCCCAGGACGTGTAGCCCGAGAGGCCGCCGATGACCGTGCCGCTCTCGTCGCGGATCAGCACGGCGAGCGGTTTTCTGTCGGAGGGGCCGACTTCGCCTTCGTTGAAGGCGGTAAGGCCGCCGCTGACGATTGCTAGATCGTCTGGGCTCGGCGCGTCGGTTAGATAAAGCTCGTGGCCCATCAGCGACCCTCGCGCCACCACATCGCAGCCATTGCGAACAACAGCACCGACAGGCCGGCAAAACCGGCAAACAGCGGCAGCGTGTTGATGCCGCGCAGCACCGTCTCGTCGGTCATGCGGATGACCATGCGGTTGGGATCGCTAACGCGCACCTCGCCGCGAACGGGCAGAATGTCGGGGATGGTGATGCTATCGCCCGATGCGACGCGGGTGACGAGGCCGCGAGTCTTGTCGGCATAGGGCTGCAAGGTCGCCTCGGTGGAGATCATCGCCTTGAACTCGGGCGAGTCGACGGCGCCGACATGGACGAGCGTCTGGAAGTCGCCGTTCCTCACTTCGAACAGGCCGGTTTCATCCATGCGGCTTTCATAGCGATACTCGCCGGGGCCGGCGGGCGTCATCTGGACGGTTTCGGTGCGGCCGGACGGATAGCGGATCGTCGCGGGGCCGGGGTCGTTGCCGATCGTCTGGCGGGTGGCGGCGAGCGTACGGCCGACGGAGCGGGCGGTCAGCGCCTCTTCCTCGAGTTCCGGCTCCTTCATCAACCAGTGGGCGATGCGGCGATAGAGCGCCACATGCGGGCCGCCACCTTCAAAGCCGCGGGCCCAGAGCCAGCCCTGATCCGACAGGAGCATGGCGACGCGGCCTTCACCCTGGCGGTTGAGGACGAGGAGAGGGCGGTCGCCATCGCCTTCCATCACCGTCTGACCCTGCGGCGGGTCGACATCGATGGTGCGGAACCAGCGACCCCAGGCGGGCGGCGTCTGGTTGGAGCCTTCAAGACCGCGGGTGACCGGGTGCTTGGTGCCAACTTCCGACAGATGCGGGAAGAAGCCGGCATTGTGGACTTCGCCTGTGGGTGCGGCCGGCAGGACCTGTTCGAGCGGCGTCGCGGCAATCGAATCTTCGCCAGCATGTTCCGGGCCTGCCGCGATCAAAAGCGCGCCGCCGTTTTGCACATACTGGGAGATGTAGTCGTAATAGAGGATCGGCAGCACGCCGCGATGCTTGTAGCGATCGAAGATGATCAGATCGAAATCCTTGATCTTCTCGACGAACAGCTCTCGGGTGGGGAAGGCGATCAGCGACAGCTCGTTGATCGGCGTGCCATCCTGCTTTTCCGGCGGACGCAGGATGGTGAAATGCACGAGGTCGACGGAGGCGTCGGATTTCAGAAGGTTACGCCAGGCGCGCTCGCCGGCATGCGGTTCGCCGGAGACCAGCAGCACGCGCAGGTTCTGCCTGATACCATCGATGACATGGACGGCGCGGTTGTTGGCGGTGGTCACTTCGCCAGGCAGCTCGGCAACCGAGAACTCCATGACATTGTTGCCGCCGCGCTGGACGTTGAACGAAAACGGAGTGGTGACGCCCGGCGTTGCCTGCAGCGTTGCGATCTGCTGGCCGTTCATGCGCACGATGACTTCGGCGGGGCCGCCGCCCTGGCGACCGTCGTCGAACACGCGCAGCGTCAGTTCCTGCTCCTCACCGACGATGCCGAAGCGGGGCGCGCGCAGCACTTCGATGCGGCGATCGAATTCGTTTGGCTGGCCGGTGATCAGCCCGTGGACGGGCGCGTTGAAGCCGAGATCCTGGTTGATGCCGGGAAGATCGTGGATCTGGCCATCGGAAAGAAACACGGCGCCGCCGACACGGGCGGGCGGCACGTCCGACATGGCGGAGCGGAGTGCCGTAAACAGCTTCGTCGATGGTGTGTCGCTGTCTACATCGTCTCCGGCCTCGACGATGCGCGTCTCGATGCGGGGATAGCGGGAGAAGCGGTCGCGCAGTTCCGCCAGCGCCTGATCCGTCTGCTGCTCGCGGCCGGCCAACTCCTGGCTCTGGGAGCGGTCGACGACGATTGGCACGATGGTGGAGAGCTGCTCCCGGTCCTCCTGGTTGAGCGTCGGGTTGGCAAGCGCCATCAGGAGGGCGGCAAGCGCCAGCGTGCGAAGGGTGGCGCCACGGACGCCGCGCAACAGCGCGGTGACGGCAAGGACGAGGGCCAGAGCACCGAGGGCTGCGAGGATCGGCCAGGAAAAGAAGGGGGCGAATTCGATGGTCATCGGTTACTGCCCCAGCCGTTCGAGGAGTGCGGGCACGTGGACCTGGTCGGCTTTGTAGTTGCCGGTCAGCATATACATCATGATGTTGACGCCGGCGCGGTAGGCGTATTCGCGCTGCATGTCATCTGGTGGCACGGTCGGGAGCATGGAATTCCCCTGTTGATCGACCGCCCAGGCGCCGGCAAAATCGTTGCCGGTGATCAGAAGCGGCGTCACGCCGTCGCCGCCCGAGGAGAGCTGCGAGGTGGAGTTGCGGGCATCCTGACGGGCTTCGACCCAGAGCGGACCGCCGCGATAGCGACCGGGAAAATCCTTGAGCAGATAGAAGGTGCGGGTCAGGACGTGGTTTTCCGGTGTCGGCTCGAGCGGCGGGATATCGATGCTGGCGAGGATTTCCTGCAGCCGCAGGCCGTTGGGGCTGGAGCTGCCATCGAGTGCTGAAACCTGGTCGCGGGTGTCGAACAGAACCGTGCCGCCGTTGCGCATATAGGCGTCGATGCGTGAGATCGAGGCCTGCGATGGCATCGGCGCTGTCGCGGAGACCGGCCAGTAGATGATCGGATAGAAGGAGAGGTCGTCCTTGGCGATATCGAGGCCGACAGGGGCGCCGGGTTCGAGCGTCGTGCGGTAGCTCATGTACTGGGTGAGACCGTCGAGGCCGCGTTCGGAGATGCTGTCGACATCGCTTTCGCCGGTCTGGACATAGGCAGGGTGGGTGGTGTCTAGGCGGTCAAGGATCTGCTCGTCGCCAGGCTTTGCGCCTTCGCCGGGCTGCATTTCGCGAAACGGCTGTGACTGAGCCGACTGCGGTTGCGACGCGGCGGGCGCCGGTGGCTGCTGCGCGAGCGACGGGTTCGGGTTGAGCAGCGCCATTCCCAACGCGAAGCCGAGGATGAGGGTCGCGGCGGTGCCAGACGTCCGGGCGGAGGTTGGCTTTGAGCGTCCGGGGCGGCGGGAAAAGGCACCGTTCATGAAGAGCATTACCAGGCTATCGAGGACGAGGAGCGCGAAGGCGAGAGCAAACAGAGTCGGACGCAGGGAGAGAGCCTCGCCGCCAGCCAGTTGCTCGCGCGCCACCTGCGTTCCGCCGACCGATGGATCGAAGGGGGCAAGCACGGTCGCGGGCGCTAGAAGATTGACGGCGGAGTAGCCGTCTTCGGTGCCGTAGAGGCCCGGAGGATGATCGAAGCTCGCGACAGGCCGGGCGTTGGCGGGAATGGTGATCGGGCGGGCAGCGCCGGTCTCGGTTGTCATCACGCCGTCGGCGGTCAGCAGGCGGTAGGGCGGCAGGGCTGCGGCGGCGCCTTCGGTGCCCGGTGCTCCGGATGCGCTGCCACCGGCAGCACCGCCGACGCGGGCCATTTGAACCAGCCGGCGCAGCATCTCGACGAAATTGCCAGACAGCGGCAGGTTCGACCACGTCGCCTCGGCGCTGGTATGGAACAGCACGATGCGTCCGGCCTCGACTTCCTTTTCGGTGACGAGCGGCGTGCCGTCGGCAAGGCTTGCCCAGGTGCGCTCGGCAAGATCCGGCGTCGGTTCGGCGAGAACCTGGCGGGTCACGGTGATATCGGCTGCGCGAGGAAGACCGGCGAAGGGGCCGAAATTCGGGAAATCGGCGAGCGCCTGCGGCTCCGACCAGGACATGGCGCCGCCGAGCGCACGTTCGCCCTGGCGCAAGGTGACCGGTACCAGCGGATCGTCGGCCGGTGCTGCGGCAAGCCGTGGGCCGGCGAAGCGGACGAGCGTGCCGCCACGGGAAATCCAGCGTTGCAGCGGCTGGGAGATTTCCGGCGGCAGTCGGCCGACATCGGCCATGATGATCGCCGAGGGATTGTCCTCGAGGATCTGCGGAATGGACACCGAGAGATCGGCGGTGTTGGGCTGGATCACATCGGCATAGGGCTGCAGTGCCCGGCTGATATAGTAGAGCGGTTGCAGCAGCGGCTGGAAATCGCTTCCGCTTTCGCCGGCGATCAGCGCCACGCGGCGGCGGCGGAAACCGTCGTCGAGAAGGTGAGCGGCCCCGGCGGTTGCGATGCCTTCGACGGAAAGGCGAGCGAAATCGTTGCGCAGTTCGAACGGCGCCGAAATTTCTGTCGTCGCCGTGTTGGCGCCATCGGCAAATGCCAGAGTGCCAGCGGCAAGCGAGCGACCCTGCGGATCAAGCGCGTTGACGGTGAACTGCTGCGTGCCAGCCGTGGACAGACGGGTGGCGCTGACATTCATCGCCGTGGAATTGTTGGTGGCGCCTGTGATCGCGACGGCCGATTGTCCATCGCCCTCGATGACGCGCATGTCGCCTGCCGAGAGGCCGGCAAGGGCGGTCATCGTTTCGGCGTCAGTCGTTGCGGCGATGCCGTCGGAGACGAGCGCCAGTGTGCCGGGGCGGGTGCCGTTGAGAGCTTCCCGAAGCGCTGTCACGGCGCGAACGCGGTCGGGCACCAGAGGCCTCGGGCTTGCGGCGGCAAGCTTGTCGCGCGCTGTGGCGGCACTGCCGGGTGTTGCTTCCTGGTTCTGATCGGCCGTGAAGGCGATCGCGACCGGAAGGTCTGCACTTTCGGCATCGTCGATCAGGAGACTGGCGGTCTCAACGCGGCGTTCCCAGTCGGTCGATGTCGCCCAGCCGTTGTCGATGACGAGCGCCAGCGGGCCATCGGTGTTGAGCGAACTCGTGCGCGGGTTGATGACCGGATCGGCGATGGCGAGAATGATCGCGGCGGCGAGAAGCATGCGCAGGAGCGTCAGCCACCACGGGCTCTGGGACGGCGTTTCCTCGCGCTTCAGGACGCTTGCGAGAATGCGCAGAGGCGGGAAGACTTCCGATTTTGGTCTCGGCGGGGTCAGCCGCAGCAGCCACCAGATGGCGGGCAGGGCGATCAGGCCGAAGAGGATGGCGGGATAGGCGAAGGCGAGCGCGCTCATGACCTGTCCTCGATATTTCCGCTATCGATCCGTCTAGGCGCTGGCATGCCGGAGAGGTAGCCGTGGACGGCGACCAGCGCTTCGGAGGCGAGACGGTCGGTGCGGTGGAACACGAAACTCCAGCCGAGACGGCGCAAGCCCTCGCCAAGCGCATCGCGACGGACGAGATAGGCGCGCTGGTATTCCTCGCGGATATTTTCGGCGCGGCCGGACACGAGCTTTTCGCCGGTTTCGGGATCGGTGAATTCGGTGCGGCCGGTATAGGGGAAGGTCTCTTCGGCGGGATCGGCAACCTCGATCACATGGCCGCGCAGGCCGCGGCGTCCGAGCGGCGTGATGCGGTCCATTACCTTGTCGGCGTCATCGAGGAAATCGCCGATCAGGACGATATCGCTCTGGCCGCGGATCATCCCCGTATCCGGCAGACCAGTCGCCTGCGGTGCGTGCATGATGGCGGTCGCCAGTCGTTCGGCGGCGTTGCGGGCAGAGACCGGTTCCATGATGCCGGGGCATCCGATCCGCTCGCCCGAGCGGGCAAGGATTTCGGCGAGCGCCAGCATGATGACCAGCGCGCGGCTTTCCTTCGATACCGATCCGAATGTCGACTTGTACATCATCGACGGCGACATGTCGGCCCAGAGCCAGATCGTGTGCGCGGCTTCCCATTCCCGGTCTCGGACATAGGTATGATCGTCGCGGGCGGAACGGCGCCAGTCGATGCGCGACAGGCTTTCGCCCTCCGCATAGGGCCGGAACTGCCAGAAATTCTCACCCATGCCGCGCTTGCGGCGGCCGTGCCAGCCGGCAATTACCGTGTTGGCAATGCGCTTGGCCTCGACCATGCAATCGGGCACCAGCATGGCGCGCTGCTGGGCGCGATGAAGGACATCGCTGCTGGCGGTTTGATCGACGATCTGGCCGATGGATGCCACGGAGGTTCCTTTCTAGCCTGAACCGGCGATCTTCAGCCGCGGGCCTGTTTGACCAGGCCGGCAATGACATCGCGCACCGACATGCCTTCGGCGCGGGCGGCGAATGTCAGCGCCATGCGATGCTGCAGGACCGGTTCGGCAAGCGCGTAGATATCGTCGAGCGACGGTGCCAGGCGGCCTTCGTAAAGTGCGCGGGCGCGGGCCGTCAGCATCAGCGACTGGCCGGCACGTGGGCCTGGACCCCAGGCGACATGCTTGTCGGTCGAAGCGTTGCCGTGGCCCGGTCGGGCAGAGCGGACGAGCGACAGGATCGCATCGACCACCTTGTCGGAGACAGGCATCTGGCGGATCAGCGCCTGGATGTCCTTCAGCCGCGTCGCGTCGATTACGCTGCGCGCCTTGGCTTCGGCGCTGCCTGTCGTGTCGAGCAGGATCTGACGCTCGGCGGCGAGCTCCGGGTAGAGAACGTCCACCTGCAGCAGGAACCGGTCGAGCTGCGCTTCGGGAAGCGGATAGGTGCCTTCCTGTTCCAGCGGGTTCTGCGTGGCAAGGACGTGGAATGGTGCCGGCAGGTCATAGCGCTGGCCGGCCACGGTGATGTGATATTCCTGCATGGCCTGCAGCAACGCCGACTGGGTGCGGGGCGAGGCGCGGTTGATTTCGTCGGCCATCAGCAGCTGTCCGAACACAGGTCCCTTGACGAAGCGGAAGGAGCGGCGGCCGGTCTCATCGGTATCCATCACTTCCGAGCCGAGGATGTCCGATGGCATCAGGTCGGGGGTGAACTGGATGCGGTTCGACTCCAGACCCAGGACGGTGCCGAGCGTCGAGACGAGTTTGGTCTTGGCGAGACCGGGAACACCGACCAGCAGCGCGTGGCCGCCCGAGAGGACCGCGAGCATGGTGTTTTCGACGACACGCTCCTGGCCGAAGATGACCTTGGCGACTTCCTCGCGGATGGCGGCGATATCGGCAAGTGCCTTTTCGGCCGAGGCGATGATGGCTTTCTCGTCGAGGACTGTTTGCGTAGAATTCATCATGCCCATGTCGTTCACCATCACCCTTGATTGGTATCCAGATCCAGCAGGCTTCGCCGAACCAACTTGTCCGACCGTGAATCGCTGCGTCGCAGCAGTCACCTTAGACCTTGAAACTTATTCCGCCAAATAAGGCTGACAAGCACGCGATGAATGACTATCTCGTGAGAACATTCACCTTGGCTGATGCTTAAGGTCGAACCGGGACTGAAAAATGGCAGTAGAACCAATTAATAAGGCGGCCGATGCCGCTGGTCTCGCGGCAATGATCGCCCATGCGTCGGAGCAGGCGAGTGGTGGCCCGAGGGGCGAAATGCCCGGCCTGCCGCCGGTCGAGCGGTGGAACCCGCCGTTCTGCGGCGATCTCGACATGGAAATCCGTGCCGACGGGACCTGGTTCTATCTGGGCACGCCGATCGGCCGGGCGCCGCTGGTCCGGCTGTTTTCGACCGTGCTGCGCAAGGACGAGGACGGCCGAACCTATCTCGTTACGCCTGTGGAAAAGGTTGCGATTCGTGTCGTCGATGCGCCGTTCGTGGCGGTGGAGATGCAAACGAGCCTACGAGACGGCCAGCAGGTGCTGACGTTTCGTACCGGTGTCGGCGATGTGGTGGAGGCCGGCAGCGACCATCCGATCCGGTTTGCGATCGCCGGCGAGGGGCAGGAGCTGAAGCCTTACCTGCACGTCCGCGGACGGCTCGAGGCGCTGGTTTCGCGGGCGGTGATGTATGATCTCGTGGCGCTTGGCGAGACGATCGAGATCGATGGCGTCGCGATGTTCGCGGTTCGATCGGGCGACGCGGTGTTTCCGGTCATGCCTGCCGCCGAGCTGGAATTGTTGTCCCGATGAGCATTCCCGGTTTCTTTTCAGCGGCAGAGTTTCGCCGCCGTTCGCTTTCCCAGAAGGGCGGACCGATTGAGGATGCGTGGCGCGATCACGGCGATCACGTGCTTAACCCGGCCTGGGTGAACGCGACCATTCAATCCAAGCTGAAGGATGCCGCCGTGCTGGTGCCCGTCATCGACGATGCCGATGGCGCCAAGGTGATCCTGACGCAGCGGACGGTAAAGCTGCGCAAGCATTCCGGCCAGATCGCGTTTCCGGGTGGTGCGATCGATCCCGCAGACGGATCGCCTGAGGTGGCGGCGCTGCGCGAGGCGGAGGAGGAGATCGGTCTTGACCGGCGCTTCGTCGAGCCCTTGGCCAGGCTTCCCGATTATTACGCGGCTACCGGCTTTCGCATCACGCCGGTGCTGGCTGTTGTGAGCCGCGGTTTCGAGCTGACCCTCAATCCGGACGAGGTGGACTCGGCTTTCGAAGTGCCCTTGTCGTTTCTGATGGACGAGGCGAACCACCAGCGCGGGACCCGCGACTGGAATGGCGCGACCCGGCACTTCTACGTCATGCCCTATGAGGACCGGGAAATCTGGGGCATTACCGCCGGAATTTTACGTACGTTGTATGAAAGGCTTTACGCATGACCTCCATTGCTACCCCCTCGGTTGCCGGTGAGGCATGGTTCAACGATGCCGCTCTGCAGCGGCTTCTAGCGCTTCTGAACGCCGATGGCGGCGAGGCGCGGGTGGCGGGTGGCGCGGTGCGGAACGCGCTGATGGGGCTCGCCGTTGCCGACATCGATGTGGCGACGACGCTTCTGCCGCAGGATGTGGTCGAGCGGGCAGAGGCTGCCGGCATGAAGGCTGTGCCGACCGGGATCGAGCATGGGACGGTGACGCTGGTGATCGACGGCACGCCGTTCGAGGTGACGACGCTTCGCCGCGACATCGAGACGGACGGACGCCATGCCAAGGTTTCGTTCGGCACCGACTGGCAGGCCGATGCGGAACGGCGCGACCTCACCATCAATGCACTCTACGCGGATGCGTCGGGCGCTGTGGTCGATCTCGTCAAGGGATTGCAGGACATCGAGAGCCGGACGATCCGGTTTATCGGCGACGCTTCGCAGCGGATTGCCGAGGATCATCTGCGCATTCTCCGGTTCTTCCGGTTTTTCGCCTATTACGGATCCGGCCGGCCGGATGCCGACGGATTGCGGGCATCGGCACGCGCCAAGGACAGGCTTTCGACGCTTTCTGGCGAGCGGGTCTGGGGCGAGACGAAGAAACTGCTGTCCGCCCCCGATCCGTCGCGCGCACTTTTGTGGATGCGGCAGGCTGGCGTGCTGACGGAAATCCTGCCGGAAACCGAAAAATGGGGCATCGACGGCATTCATCCGTTGGTCGCTGCGGAAGCAGCACTCGGCTGGACGCCGGATCCGCTGCTGCGGCTTGCGGCGATCGTGCCGCCCGATGCGGAACGGCTTACGGCGATGGCAAAGCGGCTGCGGTTTTCGAATGCCGATGCGGCGAAGCTGGCCGTCTGGGCGTCCGCACCCGCCATTCCCGACGAGGTGACGGATGTCGGCTTCGATCGTCTGCTCTACCGAAATGGCGTGGCCGGCATGGTTGCACGCGTCAAGCTGGCGCTGTCGTCGGCCAGAGCAGCGGCCGAGGGCGATCCAATGGCGATGCGCAAGTCGGCAAGGCTGTCGGTTCTTCTGAAGCGGGCCGAGGGCTACGTCAAGCCGGTCTTTCCGATCGCGGGCGCCGACGTTCTCTCGGCAGGTGTGCCTGCCGGCAAGAGGGTCGGTGAGATCCTGAAGCAGATCGAGGACTTCTGGGTGGAGCGTAACTTCAACCCCGACCGGGCAGCGCTGGCCGCCCGGCTGGACGAGATCGTGAAGCAGAGCTCCTGATCAATCCTCCTATTCGGAGATTGCCCAGGAGTGGAATACGGATGCCCGCTCCGCGGGAATCATCATGTGAGCGGCATTGGCCGCACCGGTTTCCGCCGACTTACCGGCAAGCTGCCGCTTCACTTGCTCGACACAGAAAGCGTGGGGCAGTTCGCCACCGCTTCTGGCTCGCATTTCGACGGCCAGACGCTCGACCAATTCGGGCGTCTTCATCAACTTCGAAACGGGGTATGGACTTGGTTTTGTCAGGCTGTTTGATGGGGTCATGGCTGTTCTCCCGTGCAACCAGACCGCACGCTAGCACCGAACACACCGATTCGAACATCGAATTTTTCGCAGATGACAACTACCAGTGGCCTTACAGTCATCAATTTCTTGAGAGCAGACTGCCCGGGCGTGCCAAAATGATCAGGGCCAGCGGACTGCCGGTGGCATCGAGGATAGAATCGATTCCACATTGCCGCCTGTCTTCAGGCCGAAAATGGTACCGCGGTCGTAGAGAAGGTTGAACTCCACGTAGCGGCCGCGACGGATCAGTTGCTCGTCGCGGTTCTCTTCGGTCCAGGGCCGGTTGAAATTGCCGCGGACGATTTTCGGGTAGAGGAGGTTGAAGGCGCGGCCGACATCCTGCGTGAAGGCGAAATCGGCATCCCAGCCGCCTTTTTCCGCATCCGAGTGGAGCCAGTCGAAAAAGATGCCGCCGACGCCGCGGGGCTCGTTGCGATGCTTCAGGAAGAAATAGTCTTCGCACCATGCCTTGTAGCGCGGGTAATCGGCGACGGCGTGGCGATTGCACGTGATTTCCATGACCCGGTGGAAAAGCTGGGTATCGGGGTCTTCCTGGCTGCGCCGGATGTCGAGGACCGGCGTCAGGTCGGCGCCGCCACCGAACCACTGGCTGGTGGTGACGACCATGCGGGTGTTCATGTGCACTGCCGGCACATTGGGATTGACCGGATGGGCGATGAGCGAAATGCCCGACGCCCAGAATGCGGGGTCTTCGTCGGCGCCGGGGATCTGCTTGCGGAATTCTTCGGAAAACTCGCCGTGGACGGTGGACGTGTGGACGCCGACCTTCTCGAAGACGCGGCCTTCCATCATCGACATCGTGCCGCCGCCGCCTTCGCCCTCGTTGCGAAGCCAGTTCTTCGGGGTAAAGCGGCCGGGCGGCTGATCGGAGAGCGGGCCGGTCAGCTCGTCTTCCAAAGCCTCGAAGGAAGCACAGATCGTGTCACGGAGGCTTTCGAACCAGGCTCGCGCGGCTGCCTTCTTCTCTTCGAGATTTTCGGGCAGTTCCTTGGGCAATGCCGGCCGTTCCATGGTCTTTTCCTTTTCCGCTATGCCTTTGATCTGATTCCGTATCCTCGCCGGCGGCACTTAGCATCTCAGACTTGCGCCGGCCATTCCCAAGCGCGTGAGGCCGCCCGTTTTAAGCCAGGAAAACAGACTCGCAATGCGTGTGAGACCATATTATCTTGATGTCACCAGGTGCCGATAAGAGGGTTTGATGGCGAAATTCACACCCCCGCCACTCGACGGGCTGAAGCGCAGAATTCACCGCCACCGGCAGGAACAGGCCGGCGGACCGGGCAGTATGTTCGTGCGCGAGACATTTCTGATGACCCGCGAGGATGCCCGCGAAAAAGCGCGGCAATGGTTCGACGAATTTCCGAAGGCTGCCTACTGGACCGAAGTGGAAAGCTGGCGCCAGCTGGAGGGCGACCGCATCGAGTTCACCATGCGGAGACTTCCGACGGCGGACTAAGGAAGTCCCTCAGGCGCCGGGTTCGGCGAGGCGAAGGCGGCTTTCGATCAGTGCGCCGCTGTCATCGAGGATCGGATGCGCAACCGACACGATGTGCGCATTGATGCGTTTGAGGTCACGTAGCATGTCGAGATGCAGCGAGCTGGTCTGCAGGCTTTCCAGTCGTCCGTCGCGCAACCGCTCCAGATGCTTTTCGGCGGACCGCTTTTCGAGCCGGCGGACTTCCACCTTGATTTCCATCAACTGCCGCGCCAGCGCCAGATCGCCCGTCTGGAAGATCGTCTGGGCGGTTCTCAGGTTGTCCACAGTCAGGCTGAGCAGCACCTGCAATTCATCGAAGCCGTCGTCCGAGAACTTGAGGCCGTGCGCAATCTTCTTGCGGACCTGTTCGGCGATGCCCTTTTCGATGATGTCGCCGATATGTTCGAGGTTGATAGCGTAATCGATGATGGCGATGGAGCGGCGGGCGTTCTCCGCATCGAGACCGGTGCGGCCCAGTTCCGACAGGTAGAGCTTCACATCCTGATGAAGGTGATCGACCCGTGACTCGAGCCCGGCGATGTCTGCAAGCGGGGCGATATCGTTACGTTTGAAGGCATTTTCGGTGCGGATCAGCATGCGCTCGATAGTGTCGCCGACGCCGAGCACTTCGCGCGTCGCATTGGCGAGCGCCATCACCGGGTTGTCGAGCGCGTCCTGATCGAGGAAGCGGGGGCCGTCGTCTCGCTGCGGATCATCAGGGACGAGGCGAGCTGCAAGGCGGGAGACTTGGGCTGAGAACGGGAATACGACCAGCGCAAGCAGGATGTTGAAGGCGAGGTGTGCATCGACCGGGAGCTTTTCCGGCGACAGCGGCAGGGCTTGAACGGCATCGGCGACAGGGCCCGCGAGCGGCAACGCGATGGCGCAACCGATGCCGCGGGTTACAAGGTTGCCGAGCGTGATGCGTCTTGCAGCAGCCGGCGCAGAAAGAGTGGCGACGACGGGCGGAATGGCGCCACCGAGATTTGCGCCGAGGATGAGCACGATTACCAGGCCGGCGGAGACATTTCCGGTCGAGGCGAGCGAGAGGATCAGCACCACGACCGCCAGGCTGGACGACGAAACGAAAGCCAGAACCGCCGACAGGATCAGCGCCACCGGCCACGCGTCATCGAGCAGGCCGATAAAGGCCGCGAGCGCCGGCGACTGGCGCATCGGTTCGGTGGCGAGCCCAAGCAGATGCAGCGACAGCAGCATCAGGCCGACGCCTATCATGGCCGTGCCGCCGCCTTTGCGGGCTGGCGATGCACCGCGAAGCATGACCAGACCGATGAGGATGAGAAGGGGCGACAGCCACTCGATGCCGGTCGCGACCAGCCAAGCGGTAACGGCGGTGCCGACATTGGCGCCGAGGAGCACGATCTGCGCCATGCGTGGACGCACCATGCCGCGTTCGGCAAACGAAGCGAGCGTCAGTGCGGTCGCGGTCGAACTTTGCAGGGCGATCGTGGCGACAAGGCCGGAGACGAAGGAGCGCAGGCTGCTGCTGGTGCCGCGGGCTAGACCCGTCTTGAGGCGTGTCCCGAAGGCGCGGGTGACGCCATCCTTGACCTGCGCAAGGCCAAACAGAAGCAGGGCCACGGCGCCGAAAAGATTGATGATCACGATGGTGGATTGCATATCGGATTGTCTTCGCCCGGGGACGGTTCCTATCGAATGAAGTGCGATAATGAATTGCCGGCTAACGAATATAGGCCGATTACGCCGATGTGCAAATCACTGTTCGCGACAGTTTTTTACGCGTTTTGGCGTGGGGGCAAAAGGACATCAGGCAGCGTCTTCGGTGGCCTGCTCTTTCGCCGGGACCGGCATGAGTTCAAGACCCAAAGCCTTCATCACCTTCAGAATTGTGGTAAATTCCGGATTGCCTTCGCCGCTCAAAGCCTTGTAGAGCGCCGCCCGGCTCATGCCGGTTTTGCGGGCAAGCTTGCTCATGTTTCGGGCCTTGGCGACGGTTCCGAGGCATTTGGCGATGAAGGCCGGATCGCCTTCCTCGAAGGCTGCGACCATGAATTCGTGGATTCCTTCTTCGGTATCCACATATTCCGAAGGATCGAATAGACGGGTCTCGAGGGGCATGGCTAATCTCTCCACTCATTTGCGAGTCGCTTTGCCTCGGCAATATCGCGCTGCTGACTGCTTTTGTCGCCACCGCACAGAAGGACGACAACGGTGTCTCCGCGCTTTATGAAATAGAGCCGGTAGCCAAGGCCATGATCGACACGCATTTCTCCGCATCATAGAGTAAACTCAGGCGTGTAAAAGATGCGAAATGCGCGTGAGGTTTATGAGGCGAAACCCGTCTGCCTGAGCGCCTCTCCTGATATCATTGCGGCCGACATGGCGACGTTGATGGAGCGTTGTCCTTCGCGCATCGGGATCAGTATGCGGGCATCCGCCGTTTCGTGGACGAGGTCCGGAACGCCGGCGCTCTCGCGGCCGAACAGCAGGATGTCGCCGGGCTGAAACTGGAAGTCCACGTAAGCTTGGGCGGCCTTTGTGGAGGCGAGGACCAGCCGCCGGTTTTCGGATCTCCGCCAGTCGTCGAACTGCTGCCAGTTGACGTGGCGGGTAAGTTCGACGTTTGCCAGGTAATCCATTCCTGAGCGTTTCAGGTTGCGATCGGAAATATCGAAGCCCGCCGGTTCGATGATATCGACGCCGAGGCCGAGGCAGGCGGCGAGCCTCAGGATCGTGCCGGTATTGCCGGGAATGTCGGGCTGGTAGAGGGCGATGCGCAGCTTTGTCATGGTTTTCCTTAAGCCGAGCCGCCGTTCCGGCTCAAGCGGTTCTGCGCGGTTTCGATCGGATTGCTGCGGATTTGGGACTTTTCAAAATGGCAATCAACGGGTAAAAGGGCATCGATCTTTAACGCCAGCCTATGGAGGCCTACATGGATATGACCGTGCTTACGCGCCTCCGCCCCCCGGTATTTGTCCGACAGGCTTAGGCGTCCGCGGTTTCACGCAGTCCTTTTCCACCTTTGTATTTTGCGCGGCCGATATTCGGCTTCGCTCACCACATAATTGACCGGTCCGCCGTCGGCGCGTTTGCGTTGCTTAAAGCGGATCCGATTGACGGAGCTATCCATGTTTTCCTGGTTCGAACGGCAGGTTCACCCCTATCCCGAGGAGACCCCAAGCCTGCCGCCTACTGGCCTCATTGCCTTTCTGTGGCACTATACCAAGCCGGTCTGGCCGTGGGTGCTGATCATGTCTGTTTGCACGATGTTCATCGCGCTCGGCGAAGTGATGCTGTTCCAGTTTCTGGGCAATATCGTCGACTGGCTGACACATGCCGAGCGTTCGACCTTCCTTGCGAACGAGGGAATGACGCTGGTCGCCATGGCGCTGATGGTGCTTGTCGGGCTACCGCTCGTCGCCGGCCTCAATTCGCTGATCATGCACCAGATCCTGATGGGCAATTTTCCGATGATCGCCCGCTGGCAGATGCACCGGTTCCTGCTCAACCACTCGATGACATTCTTTGCCAACGAGTTTGCCGGTCGCGTCTCGACCAAAGTCATGCAGACGTCGCTGGCGATCCGCGAAGTTGTCATGAAGGTGCTCGACGTCTTCGTCTACGTCGCGACCTATTTCATCTCGATGGTGGCGGTGGTTGCGGTCGCGGATATCCGGCTTGCGGTGCCGCTGGTGGTCTGGATCGCCTTCTATTCGGCGACCGTCGCCTACTACGTCCCCAAGCTTCGGAAGATCTCAGCAGCGCAGGCGGATGCGCGGTCGATGATGACCGGGCGTGTGGTCGACAGCTACACCAACATTGCAACGGTGAAGCTGTTTTCGCATGCGGGGCGCGAAGAAGACTATGCCAAGGATGCGATGGACGTGTTCCTTAAGACCGTGCATGGCCAGATGCGCAAGGTGACCGCGTTCCAGGTGCTGGTCTATTTCTACAACTGCGCGGCACTGTTTGCCGTCGCGACGTTGTCGATCTGGTTCTGGCTGGACAGCGCGATCTCGATCGGCGCCATTGCCATCGCGATCGGCCTTGCAATGCGCATCAACGGCATGTCGCAGTGGATCATGTGGGAAGTCTCGGCGCTGTTCGAGAATATCGGCACGGTCTATGACGGCATGTCGATGATGACCAAGCCGCATGACGTCACCGATGTCGAGGATGCGTCGAAGCTTTCGGCGGCGAAAGGCCATATCGTCTACGACGACGTGCGCTTCCATTACGGCAAGGCAGCGGGCGTCATCGACGGGCTGACGCTGGATATCAAGGCGGGCGAGAAGGTTGGCCTGGTCGGGCGCTCCGGTGCCGGCAAGACGACTCTGATGAACCTGCTCCTGCGGTTCTACGATCTGGAAAGCGGGCGGATCACCATCGACGGGCAGGACATTGCCGGTGTGACGCAGGACAGTTTGCGGTCCTTGGTCGGCGTGGTGACACAGGACACGTCGCTGCTGCATCGCTCGATCCGCGACAATATCGCCTATGGCCGGCCGGACGCGACCGATGCCGAGATCATTGAGGCGACCAAGCGGGCCAATGCCTGGGACTTCGTGGAAAGCCTTGTCGATCTTCAGGGGCGCAAGGGGCTCGACGCGCATGTGGGCGAACGGGGCGTAAAGCTTTCGGGTGGCCAGCGTCAGCGGATCGCGATCGCCCGCGTGTTCCTGAAAGATGCGCCGATCCTGGTGCTGGACGAGGCGACCTCGGCGCTGGATTCGGAAGTCGAAGCGGCAATCCAGGAAAACCTGTTTGCCCTGATGCAGGGCAAGACGGTCATCGCCATCGCGCATCGGCTGTCGACACTCACGGAGATGGACCGGGTGATCGTGCTCGACCGGGGCGCCATCGTCGAGACCGGCACGCATCGCGAACTGGCGGATCAGGGCGGCATCTATGCGGACCTCTGGAACCGTCAGTCCGGCGGCTTCATCGGGCATGAGGACGAGGGCCAGGCTGCCGAGTAAACCGTTGTCGGAAGAGGCTCACGGTCGCCGGGGAAACCGGCGGCCGACAACGGTCGTCACGCGTCCGATGGGCGCTGGACGCTTCCGATCGGCGGGAGGGCGCGACGCCAACGATTCATAACTTGTTGCGCATGTTCCGAGCCACCCCGGGATGGTCGCTCACGCTCTCGGCGGCTCCCTAGGGAACGACGCCGCGGCCAGCGAAACATTCAACAATGTCAGGTATTTGCGACGACGCTAATATTTTTTTATGGCCGAGACGCAGTAAGTTTTTCTTTATCTAAAGCTGTCAAGTCTCGAGGGATTAAACTCCCTCTCATTTCGGCTCCGGTCCCAGATGTTCAGCAAGATAAAGATCAAGTTTCTTCTGCCCGCTCTCTTCGGCATCACCGTTCTTCTGGTGATCCTTCAGGGCGCACTCGCCATGCGCTCCGTCAACCAGCTCGATGCTCAGACGTCCAATATCAGCCGTCGCATGGAACGCTCGGTGATGACCTCCAATATGGACAGGATCCTGTCCGATATCCGGCGTCTTTATTTGATGGCGCTTTCGGCCAGCAATGCCGCTGACCAGAAGCAGTGGCTCGATCAGATCCGCGCCAAGACGCAGGAGCGTGCCGAGGCTTTCAAGACATTCGCCGACACGGCCAGCCTCGATGTGACCAAGGACAAGATCGAAAAGCTCGAGGCGATCGTTGCCGATTACGACAAGCTGGGAGCTCAGTTCGTCAGCCTGCTGGGGGCCTCGCGCGTCTATGAGGCCAAGGCCGTCATCGCGCAGATGGTGCCCAAAGGCGGCGAGGCCGGCGATGTGATGCTGGACATGATCAACGACAACCGGCTGCACAGCCTCGAATACGGCAAGGTCGCAGATAGCGCCGCACGGTTTGCAGCCATCTCGACGATTGTCGTCGTCGTCTTCGCAACACTTCTCGCGCTTGCTGCAGGGCTTTTGTCCTACTTCCGCGTTGCGCGCCCGATTGCCGACATTACCGGTTCGATGAACACGCTTGCCTCCGGTAATGCGCAGGTTGCGATCCCTTACGCGGGGCGGAAGGATGAAATCGGCGAGATGGCAGCAGCCGTCTCCGTGTTCCGCAACAACGCCCTGGAGCGCGAGCGCCTGGAGCGGGAAACCGAGGCCAACCGTTCGATGAGCGAGAGCGAGCGGATTGCTCGCGAGGAGCAGAAGGCGCATGAGGCGGCCGAGGTTTCGTTTGCCGTCGATAGTCTTGCCAACGGTCTGAACTCCCTCTCGCACGGCGATATGACCTTCCGCATCGGACAGCCGTTCGCCGGACAGCTCGATCAGCTCCGCGTCAACTTCAACGCCTCGATGGACAATCTGCAGACTGTCCTTCGGTCGGTCGGTGACAATGCCCGGATGATCGATGCCGGTGCCAACGAGATACGCTCAGCCGCAGACGATCTGTCGAAGCGTACCGAGCAGCAGGCGGCATCGGTCGAAGAGACCGCTGCGGCGCTCGAGGAGGTAACGACGGCCGTCAAGGATTCGGCAGCCCGTGCCGGAGAAGCCGGCAAGCTCGTCGAGCACACCCGCGACGGTGCCGAAAAGTCCGGCGATATCGTTCGCCAGGCCGTCGTTGCGATGGAAGCGATCGAAAAGTCGTCCGGCGAGATCGGCAACATCATCGGCGTGATCGACGACATTGCGTTCCAGACCAATCTTCTGGCGCTGAACGCCGGTGTCGAGGCAGCCAGGGCCGGCGAGGCCGGCAAAGGCTTTGCGGTCGTTGCCCAGGAAGTCCGCGAACTTGCCCAGCGGTCCGCGAAAGCGGCGCGCGAGATCAAGGTTCTGATCGGTGCTTCGGGCGAAAAGGTGCGTGACGGCGTTGCGCTGGTCGGCCAGACAGGGGCTGCCTTGCAATCGATCGTGACCGAAGTGCAGCAGATTAACACCAACGTCGCCTCGATCGTCGTGTCTTCGCGTGAGCAGTCGACGGGTCTGTCGGAGATCAGCACCTCGGTCAATCATATGGACCAGGGCACCCAGCAGAACGCGGCGATGGTAGAGCAGACGACGGCTGCCAGCCACAGCCTTGCCGCGCAGGCTGCATCGCTGATCGAGCTTTTGGCACAGTTCAAGCTGGAAGAGGGACGCAGTGCCGTCCGCTCGGCCACGCCTGCATCGCGACCGGCACAGTCACCCGTGCGTGCAATGGGCAACCGGATTGCCTCGGCATTCGGCGGAGGTCAGGCTGCGGCCAAGCAGGAATGGTCGGAGTTCTGATCCTCTGCCAAAATGATGAGTTCTGGAAACGGCTGCTTCGGCGGCCGTTTTCGTTTTGAAGCCCGCCTTATGAAAAGGGGGCGATTGCGGAATTATCCGGCGACAGCCGCATCCCAGCCTTTGCCCCTTTCGAAATCCGCCTATATCCTGCGGCATGATCATTCGTCTCTTCCGCGCCTTCGAAAATTATGTTCAGCCGTTTGCGCGCAAGGACGATCTGCGTCCGCCCGAAGACGTGTTCGCCTTTATCTGGTTCTACATCTCGCAGGCCAAGGCGCCGTTCTTCGGGATGCTTATTCTGGGTGGTCTGACGGCGGCGATCGAGGCGGCGCTGTTCTGGTTCGTCGGGCGGCTCGTGGATATCCTGTCGACGATCAAGCCGGGTGACGGCTGGACGGTGCTGCTCGACCAACATGGCGGCGAGCTGTTGGGCATGCTGGTGCTGATCGGTGTCGTGCGCTTCCTGGTGACGATGTCGACCGCGCTGATCGACCAGCAGATCATTACGCCCGGGTTCTACAACCTGATGCGCTGGCAGTCCTACATGCATGTGGCGCGGCAATCGCTGTCGTTTTTCCAGAACGACTTTTCCGGCCGGATCGTCACCAAGGTCTGGTCGGGCGGGCAGGCGGCGGGCGATCTCGTCACCTCGCTGATGGAAAGCGTCTGGTTCGTCACGATCTACTCGGTCTCCATGCTCGTCCTGGTCGGCGGGCTGGACCTGCGGCTCGGGGTACTCGTCTGCGTCTGGGTGCTGGTATTCGGATTTCTGGCCCGCTATTTCGTGCCGCGCATCCGCTATCACTCGCGCGAGACGGCGGAGGCCGCCTCCATGCTCAACGGCCGCATGGTCGACGCCTACAGCAACATCCAGACGCTGAAACTGTTCGGGCGCGACGAGGCCAATGACCGCTACATGCGGCAGGGCTTTGAGACCTATCAGACCACGCTCATCCACTTTACCCGTTTCATCACCGGCGTCCGGGCGTCGATGGCGCTGCTGTCGGGCATCATGATCAGCAGCATGGCGGCGCTGTCGATCCATCTGTGGCTGTCCGGGCTGATCAGTTCCGGCGCGGTCGCCTTTACCTTGGCGCTGGTACTGCGGCTCAATTTCCTGCTTGGCCGTCTGATGACCCAGTTCAACGGCATCATGCGCAATTTCGGCACCGTCCAGAATGCGGCCGAGCTGATCTCAAAGCCGATCGGGCTCGTGGACGTGCCCGGCGCGACGGAGCTTAAGGTGGAGCAGCCGGAGATTCGGTTTGAAAATATCCGGTTTCACTACGGCAAGGGCGAGGGCGTGATCGACAACCTGTCGCTCTCCATCCGGGCGGGAGAGAAGATCGGGATCGTCGGACGATCCGGTGCGGGCAAGTCGACGCTCGTCAACCTGCTGCTGCGCTTCTACGATCTGGAGGGCGGGCGCATCCTCATCGACGGGCAGGACATTGCGACGGTGAGCCAGGAGTCGCTGCGTGCCAATCTCGGCATGGTGACGCAGGACACGTCGCTGCTGCATCGCTCGCTTCGCGACAACATCCTGTTCGGGAGACCCGATGCGACCGACGCACAGCTTCTCGATGCGGCCAAGAAGGCCGAGGCAGACGGGTTTATTCAGACGCTGACCGACCAGCGCGGCCGCCGCGGGTTCGATGCGCATGTGGGCGAGCGCGGCGTGAAACTGTCGGGCGGACAGCGACAGCGGGTGGCGATTGCCCGGGTGATGCTGAAGGACGCGCCAATCCTGGTGCTGGACGAGGCAACATCGGCGCTCGATTCGGAAGTGGAAGCGGCGATCCAGTCCAATCTGGAGCGGCTGATGCAGGGCAAGACCGTGCTCGCGATCGCGCACCGGCTTTCGACGATCGCGACGCTCGACCGGCTGATCGTGATGGACAAGGGCGCCATCATCGAGCAGGGGACCCATAACGAGCTGATTGCGGCGGGCGGTCTCTACGCGGACCTTTGGTCGCGCCAGTCTGGCGGGTTTCTGGGGATCGAAGACGAAGGCGACGTGGTCAAGGTCCGGTAATCGCGATGTCGGCGATCAGCCCGGCGTGGTTGGAGCCGTAGGTGTTCGGCATGCGGGTGAGCGACTTTATCTTGAGCGGGGCACGCACATAGACGTGGTCGATCGCCAGACCCAGCATCCGCGCCCGGACTGGCCAGGTGGGCGGCTCGAAGGCTGCTGTCTTCAGACCCGTCGAGTTCAGAAACATCCGCATGTTGGGTGGCAGGCTTGAGGCGTTGAAATCGCCTGACAGAACCAGCGGGCCATCGGTGGCGGTGATGGCGAGAGCTGCATTCATGAGTTCCATCGTGTGGAAGTTGTCGAAATACGGCTTCGTCGTATGGATGCCGACGACATGGACCTTGCGCCCGGAAACCGTGACCTCGCCCATGATAAAGCGATTGTCGAAGATATTGCTCAGGCTTCGAACCGAAGCGCTTTCGATCGGGGTTTTTGAAAACATCATCTGGTCGCACTCTTCCATGAGCACGCCGCAGCCGACGCGGTAGGGATAGACCGTGGCGATCTGCGTCAGATGTTCGTAAAGCGATTCGCCTTCCATGATGTTCACCACATCGGCGCCCGATGACAGGATGGCGCGGGTGATGCCCTCGGCATTTTCGTAGTTTTCGGAGAGGATGTTGAAGGACATCAGCCGGAAGGTCGGTGCGCTCTGATCGGCAGGCGTGACCTCCGCCGCAATTTCGCGCGCCATCCACAGAGGGTGCGCGGTCAAAAGCAGCGCGACCAGAAGCAGGGCATAGCTTGCGAGGTTGCGGTGGATAAGAAGCGCGACCGCCATGGCGACGACGCAGGCCGCGGCCGCATGAAATTGCAGGCTGTGCAGCGTTGCGAGGATCCAGTGAGGCCGCAGATAGCGTGTCAAGATCGCGAGAAGGACCAGCGACACGATGACGCAGATGGCGACCGATAACGTCTTTCTCATTCAGGATTTCCGAGCCGGCTGCCATGAAGCTTTCTGCCGCCTAGCATGCCGTTCCGCCACTGGCAACGCAACAGGCCCGGCCAGGGGCAAGGAAGGGCAGGCGATCTGGGGTTGTGGCCGCTTCGCCACGCCCGCGCGTCCCGGGGTGGGGCAGTTCGATCCAATGCGGCGCATATCCGGCAATACAGGGGGACGGTCCGCATCCTGGCCAGAATGTGGCGGGCAGGCACTTGCCAAGTTGGGACTTTATCTGCGATCAAGCACATGAGGCGCTATTTGCTGGGATTCCCAAGGCATGAGTGTGTCGGGGGAGCCGCGCGGAGGAGCGATGCGGATTTATCCGCTGGAGCGTGAGAGGATGACTGACCGTGAGCGAGCACGATACGCATAGTGCACGCGTGGAGCCCCATTCGGGTGAACCCACGCGGCGCGATTTCCTATATTTGACTACCGGCATGGCTGGCGCCGTGGGCGTCGCGGCTGTTGCCTGGCCGTTCATCGACCAGATGCGGCCTGATGCATCGACGCTTGCGCTCGCATCGATCGAAGTGAATGTCGCAGCTCTTGAGCCGGGTATGTCGCTCACCGTCAAATGGCGGGGCAAGCCGGTGTTCATCCGCAACCGGACGCCGAAGGAACTCGAAGAGGCCAACAAGGTTGAGCTTGCCGCGCTCAAGGATCCGGTGGCGCGCAATGCCAACTTGCCGGCCGATGCGCAAGCATCCGGCGTCGATCGTTCTGCCGGCGCCGGCAAGGAAAACTGGATCGTGATGATCGGCTCCTGCACCCATCTGGGTTGCGTGCCGCTCGGTCAGTCCGGGGACTTCGGCGGGTGGTTCTGTCCGTGTCATGGGTCGCACTACGATACGGCAGGCCGTATCCGTAAGGGACCTGCTCCGCAAAACCTGGCCATCCCGACGTTCGCATTTGCGTCGGATACCGTGATCCGGATCGGGTGAGGGGAGCATTCTCATGAGCGATCATTCGTCCTACCAGCCATCCACCGGCATTGAAAAATGGGTCGACCAGCGGCTGCCGCTGCCGCGTCTGATCCATGACAGTTTCATCTCGTTTCCGGTGCCGAGAAACCTCAACTACGCCTATACGTTCGGCGCCATGCTTGCGGTCATGCTGATCGTACAGATCCTGACCGGCGTCGTGCTGGCCATGCATTACACCGCATCGACGGTCGACGCGTTCGACTCGGTCGAGAAGATCATGCGCGACGTCAACCATGGTTGGCTGCTGCGCTACATGCATGCCAACGGCGCGTCGTTCTTCTTTATCGCCGTCTACCTGCATATCGGACGCGGTCTCTACTACGGCTCCTACAAGGCGCCGCGCGAAATCCTCTGGATCCTCGGCGTCGTCATCTATCTCCTGATGATGGCGACCGGCTTCATGGGCTACGTTCTGCCCTGGGGACAGATGTCGTTCTGGGGTGCCACCGTCATCACCGGCTTCTTCTCGGCCTTCCCGCTGGTGGGTGAATGGATACAGCAGTTCCTGCTCGGCGGCTTTGCCGTCGACCAGCCGACGCTCAACCGCTTCTTCTCGCTGCATTACCTGCTGCCGTTCATGATTGCGGGCGTCGTCGTCCTGCATATCTGGGCACTGCATGTGACCGGCCAGACCAATCCGACCGGCGTCGAGATCAAGACGAAGACCGATACGGTGCCGTTTACGCCTTATGCGACGCTCAAGGATGCGCTCGGCGTTTCGGTGTTCCTGATCGTCTACGCCTGGTTCATCTTCTACATGCCGAACTATCTCGGCCATCCGGACAACTACATCCCGGCTGATGCCCTGAAGACCCCGGCACATATCGTGCCCGAATGGTACTACCTGCCATTCTACGCGATGCTGCGCGCGATCACCTTCAACTTCCTGTTTATCGACTCGAAGCTCGGCGGCGTGCTGGTGATGTTCGGTGCGATCATCATCCTGTTCTTCGTGCCATGGCTCGATACGTCGAAGGTGCGCTCGGCCGTGTACCGGCCCTGGTACAAGACGTTCTACTGGATCTTCGTCGTCAACGCGATCCTGCTCGGCTGGCTCGGATCACAGCCGGCGGAAGGCATTTTCGTCGTGCTGTCGCAGATCGGGACGGCCTACTATTTCGGCTTCTTCCTCGTGATCATGCCGCTGCTCGGCCTGTTCGAGACACCACGCCGCATTCCGAATTCGATCACGGAAGCGGTGCTGGAGAAACAGGGCAGAACAGCCAATGCCGGCGTCGCGGCCGCTCAGGCAAATGCCTGAGCGCAGGCGGGAGGAGACATACATGAAGAAGATAACACTCGGCCTCGCTTCGCTCACACTGGCACTTGGCCTCACCATGGGATCGTTGAGCGCGCAGGAAAAGCATGACGTCGGCGCCGGCACAGCCGGTGGCGGCGGCGGTGACCATGCGGAAGGCGGCACGCCGCATTATCCGCTGCGTCATCCGGAACCTGTGGACTGGACCTTTGCCGGTCCCTTCGGCCACTACGACAAGGGCCAGCTGCAGCGCGGCCTCAAGGTCTATACGGAAGTCTGTTCCGCCTGCCATTCGATGCGGCTCGTGTCGTTCCGCACGCTCGAGGATCTCGGCTATTCGGACGGTCAGGTGAAGGCGCTTGCTGCCAATTACGAGGTGCAGGACGGTCCAAACGACGACGGCGAGATGTTTACCCGCAAGGCGGTACCATCGGACCACTTTCCGTCGCCCTATCCGAACGCCCAGGCCGCGGCGGCGGCCAACAACGGTGCTGCACCGCCGGATATGTCGTTGCTTGCCAAGGCGCGCGGCATCACCCGCGGCTTCCCGCAGTTCGTGTTCGACATCTTTACCCAGTACCAGGAAGGCGGCCCGGACTATATCCACGCGCTGCTGACCGGCTACCAGGATCCGCCTCCGGGCGTGGAAGTCGCACCGGGGACGCACTACAATCCGTACTTTGCCAATGCCTCAGCGCTCGCCATGGCCCCGCCGATCAGCAATGATCAGGTGAGCTATGACGACGGTACGCCGCAGACGGTGGATCAGTATTCGAAGGACGTCGCCGCGTTCCTGATGTTTACTGCCGAGCCGCATCTGGAAGAGCGCAAGCGCACCGGTTTCATGGTGATGATCTTCCTGGTGATCTTTACCGGGCTGATCTATCTGACCAAGAAATCGGTCTATGCCCGCAAGCCGCATTGATATTTAAGGTCTTCATGGAAAAGGCGGCTTCGGCCGCCTTTTTTGTTGTCTTGCGGCTGGCCGCTCAAAGGTCCCGGCAGTGATCAGAAATAGGTGACCGTGACGATCACCGTGTCGGTGTAGTTGCCGGCGGCTGCCGGTTGCGGAGCGACGCGGCCAAAGACCGGTATCGACTGCACAGCGCCGGCCCCCGTGCCGGAGACCAGTGCGCTACCTGTCGCACCCCAAGGTCGAGAATGGGCCTGATCGGCGTAAAGGCCGTAGGCGATCGTGTTGGTACCGGAGCGCATCAACCGTTGTTCCGGGTTGGTGGCCGCAGCCAGGCCGCCATCCATGGCGATGCTGTAGGTTGAGTTCGGCGTGCAGGTGACGTCGACCCCGCCGCTCGCGGTCACTTCGGAATCGATCAGGCCGTGAAGACCGAAATCTAGGTTCGAAACGGCGATCAGGCAGTTTGCCGCAACGGTTGCCTGGACGGTAAAGCTTGCCTGCGCCAGTGTCGCCGAGGTCGGTGCCGCGCAGTCGAGGGTGCTTCCCTCTTCGTAGTAGAACCGCACCTCGCCGGTGGCGAAGGAGGAGAGGTAGGTGCCGGTGCCAGCGCTCGTCTGGCCGGCAGACAGCCCTCCGTAAAGCGTCACGGCGCCACTCGCCTCGCCATCAGATGCGGCGATGCGGATCGTCCGTGGCTGGCCGAGTGTCGTATCGTCATACGAACCCCAGCGGGTCGCGCGGCCGGCGTCGGCGTAGAGCTGGTAGCCGAGCTCGTTCGCGCCCGATCGCATGATGCGGGTCCCGCCGGATGTGCCACCGCTACCGCTGCCGAGATTGCCGCAGAGCGTGACCGCGGTTGCGTTGGCGCTGACGCCGCTGCAACTGATCGAAACCTGCGCCGTCGCATCGGCGGATGCGCCCGAGAGCGTATCGACATTGCCGAAATTGGCGGAGTCGATGTCGACCGTGCAGCTTGCGGCCGCGGCGTCGGCGGCGCCGGCTCCATAGAGGAGCAGGCCGATCCCGGCCTGGAGAAGAAGCGTTCTGAGGCGCTTAAGGCTGGCATATCGCATCGGTAATACTCACCTGTTTGCCCCGCTGGGGCTTGTATTGGAAGGTTGCCACGCAGGTGGTCTCATCCGGCAGCGTCAGGGTGAGGCGGTTGCTGGCTTTCAGATTTTCCACGAGCGTCTGGCCGTCATAGCCGACGACGAAAGGTTCCGATCCGGTCTTCGTCGTGCCGCTGGCGCCGACTGCGATGGGTTTTCCGTCCGGTCCGGAGAAGGTCACCAGTGCGGCGTTCGCATCGACGTCGACCTCGAAGTTGACGACGATCCCCGATCGGTCGGCCGGCACCACGACGGTGCGGGTGGTGTTGACGACGGCGTCGAGCGGCAGATCCTCGGGGTCGATCGCAATGTGGTTTTCCTGATAGGAGCGCAGGTTCGGAAGGAGCAGCTTGCCGCCGCTGTTTGTGCGGCCGGCTGGTCTGTTCTCATGCTGGACCTCGACGCCGGGCGCGCCTGCATCGACGATGGCGAACGCGTCGTTGATGCGGTTGGACGCGAAGACGCCGCCTCCGGCCGCGACCAGAGCTCCATCAACGGTCACACTGGCCCTTGTCTTGCTGCCGCGTTGGTCGACACGCGCTGCCACTTTTGCCGCCGAAGCGCGGTAGCTGACGGCTGCCGAGTTGATCGCGTTTTCCGACTGCGTCCGGCCAACGCTCCAGCCGTAGTCGCCGATCTGCTGACCCAGCGTGCGGCTGACCGTCTGCGTCACGCTGGTTTCGTCTGACTGCGATGCTACCGATGTGGTGGCCGAGATCCGCTTGCCGATCGGGACGAAGAGGCTCGCATAGATTCCGACAGTGCCGTCGGTCAGGCTCTTGATCGCGGACACGGAAAACGTGCTGTCATTGAACACCGGGCGGCTGTAGGAAAGGCCGAGGATACGCTCCCGGTCACCTTCTGCGGTCTCGGCATTGGTAAAGCTGAAGTTCAGGTTCGATCGGTCGAAAGGCATTGGGACCGACAGGGATACCTGGTCGAGCGCCTTGGGCGGCGCCGCTGATCCGAGCAAGATCCCGTCGGTGGAGCTGCGCTTGTCGGCTGTGACCGAGGCAATGTCCTGAAAACTGCCGAAGCTGCGCTGCATGCGGGCTCTGAGGTGAAAGCCCCGCATCTGTCTCTCCCAGGTCATGCCAACCTGCTCGCCTATTGCACCATCGTGATAGCTGCCAGCGCCAGAGAGCGAGATGACGCCACTCCAAGGCGCGGCGAACACGGCGCCGACGCCGCCATGGACGAGATCCGCGCCGCCCTCGGCATGGCCTTCCATCGTCAGCCAGTTGGTCGCGCCGGTGCGCAGGGTCAGCGATCCGTAAGGGCGGGAATCGTAGTCGTTCGAGTCGATCCCGTAGCCGTGTCGCGCAAAGCCCAGCTCGGCGGAGAAATCGTAAAGCCCGCGGGCGAGCATCTGACTGGACGCGATGAAGCTGCTTTCGGTCGACACCTGCTGCCCTTGAGCGTCGGTGACGACAACCCGGGCATTGCCGCTTCCGTCGACGAAGGGCAGGTTGGTGATGTCGAACGGACCTGCGCCGACCGAACTGGAAAAGCGCTTGGCATCATTGAGATAGACATCGACGGTGGAAGGCACGGCAGCGCTTGCCGACAGTTCCGGCACGGGAAAGGTGACCAGGTCGGATCTGAGCGAGAAGCTGCGTTGCACCTGCAGGCCTCCAAGACGGGTCGGGCGCGTCCAGTTCAGGCCGCCGGTGATGACGTCACCGGCGCTGTAGGTGATCATCGAGTCCTGATCCGAATAGCGCCAGGTCGTGTCCAGGCGCGTCGAGCCGTAGTATGTATCGTCCGAGGTGCTGGCGATAAATGTATTGCTGAGGACGCCCAGCGGGCTGAAATACAGGGCTTCGAAAGCGCCGCTCACACCGGTGAAGCCGAACCGCGAATCCTTTTCGGAATTGTCGGAAGACGCGACGATATTGTAGTTGAGGAGTGCACCGGACGAGGATTGCGCCCTCAGTCTCGGTCTCTTCGGCGCACCGCCGCGCCGCGCCTTGGCGTCGATGATTTTTGGCGCGCGTTCGCCGTTCGATGCGGTAAAATCGATCGTTTGCTGCAGATCGTCGTAGACGAAGGTGACTGATGGTAGCTGATCGATCGTCACGCGGCCATCGGCGCCGATTGCCGTCTTGGCGGGCTTGATGCCGATATTGCGCAGCTGCTCGATATCGATCGAGAGGGATCCGTCCGGTGCCTGCCGGAAGGCGGCAACGAGATTGGTCTTTACGCCGTTGATCGATACGTACAGATAGAGGTCGCTCGGCCCGCCCGTATCGGTGGCCGCAGGGACGTCAAAAGGATCGGCGTCGGCCGCCAGATCGGCATCCGGAGACGTATCCCCGGATGCCGCATGACCTGCGGTCGGCAGGACGAGGACGGCGAGGCACAAGCGCGCCAGGAGCAGGGCTGTCTGACGCGCCATGCGACCGACCCCCTAGTCGGTAAACCGAACGGGGATCGAATGCCGGATCATGACGCTGACCTGACCGGGGGTCTTTCGCCCGGCCTCGGGCAGCTGATCGATCAGAAGCCGGTAGGACTCTGTTCCGACAATCGGCTTCTTGCTGACACGGACAACTCTGATCGAGTTCTCAGTACCAGGCTTCAGCGTGGTGACCGGGGGGCTGGCAACCACGTCCGTGGTGGGATCCAGGCGATCCTTGCCATTGACCTTCGTCCAGCGAAAAACCCGCACCTGCACCTTGACCGGCCGCAACCCGTCTTCCCACACCCGAACCGTTCCCGTGGGGGAAGAGGCTTTCAGATCCAAAGTGATCGGAGAAACCCTCAACGCAGCTGCTCCGGCACCGCCGGCTATCAGGCACGCGAATAGGCTCGCTGCCATGAAGCGCATGGAGATCATCTTGTCATCCTTATTTTAGGTTAGCGACACGCCGCGCCGCCGAGCTTGCCGAAAGGTTCGTGCTTAGTAGTTGATCGTTGCGATCAAGACGTCGCCGTAGGTATCAGCCTGGACGCTCTGGTTCGCTGCAAGCACTGCCGTGAACGGAATGACGTCTGCTCCGCCAGTCGCGGTGCCGTCAAGCGTGTTCGTGCCGAGGGTGGCCCCCCAGATCGGGCCGGTCGCCAAGCCCTGGTGAACCGTATAGGTCGCCAGACCACCGTTGGCTACGCCTGTCATAAAGCGGGTTTCAACGGTTGCCAGGGCGCCATTGCCGACACCGAGCTGTATCTGATAGGGCGCATTCGCCGTGCATTGCACGGTCATGTTTCCGGGGACCTCGACGGCTACATCGATCAGGGCCTGATTGCCGAAGGCGACCGGATCAGTGGCCAGCGTGCATTCGGCAGCCACGGTCATCGAAACATCCATGTTGGCATCCAGTGTCTGGGCAAATGCGGCGCTGGACGTCAGGGAAATGGCTGTAGCGGCGAAAATCGTCGCGAGTATTGTCTTCGTCATGAAGGACCTCAATGGGCGCGATCATTCGCGCTTTGATAGAAATTGGCAATGTTGCCAACCCTAGACTGCGGTCCAATTTGTTAACGAAACATTAATGCCGTTTCTTTCACAAGTAACTAATTTACTCTAAATCACATAAAGTGATGATGAATCGGAAAATCGATCTTCCGCATTCAAACGAGCCAGCGCGTTATGCGAGGGCCAGGCGACAGTTTACTTATTCGTGATTTCTAATGGATGGCGGAATGTCGAGAGTGCAGGTATCAATTGCGGTGAATACTCAGATCGGTTTTGGTTGAAGAGACGGCGGACGAGAATGCGTCGCTGGGGGGCACTGTTGGGTCGGCGGGTAGTGCGCGGTTTGATCTGGACAATGTCGACCGCAGCTGCCTATTGCTTTCCTTTAGCAACGAACAACAAACAAGGCTCCCGCCCCAATGTCCTCCCGTGACGACACACCCGCCGCCTCCATCCGTGCCATCCGTGATTACCCGAAACCAGGTATCATCTTTCGCGACATCACGACGCTGCTTGGCGATGCCAAGGCGTTCCGCCAGGCGGTGGACGATCTGGTGAAACCTTATGCCGACATGTCCATCGCCCAAGTGGCCGGTATCGAGGCGCGTGGCTTTATTCTCGGTGGTGCACTAGCGCACCAGCTCTCGGCAGGGTTCGTGCCGATCCGCAAGAAGGGCAAGCTGCCGCACGAGACCGTTCGCGTGGCCTACAGCCTCGAATACGGCGTCGACGAGATGGAAATGCACGTGGACGCCGTCAAGCCCGGCGAGAAAGTCATCCTGACCGACGACCTGATCGCGACCGGCGGCACGGCCGAAGGTGCGGTCAAGCTGCTGCGCCAGATGGGTGCGGAGATCGTATCGGCCTGTTTCGTCATCGACCTGCCGGAACTCGGCGGCCGCAGAAAGCTCGAAGCCCTTGGCGTCGAAGTGCGTACGCTGATCGAGTTCGAAGGGCACTGAAGAAAATTCCCAAATGCCGCCGGTTTTGAGGATTGCGACCGGCGGCGGAGGCGATATCCTTCACCCGTTCCGGACTTGACCGGAGCCTCGGGGAGACGGACATGGATATCGCAAGCCTTTCTGCCTTTGCCGCCGCGTTTCTGGTTTTCGCGGCAAGCCCCGGACCCGACAATGTGACGATCATGGCCCGTACGGTGTCGCACGGTGCGGCCGCCGGTATCGCCTACGGAGCCGGAACGGTCACCGGCATCCTGATCTTTCTGTTCCTCGCCGTGTTCGGCCTGTCGCTGGTGGCGGAGGAGCTGGGCATGGCAATGACGGTGCTGCGCTATGCCGGGGCTGCCTATCTGGTCTGGATGGGCGTGCGGTTGTGGTTTGCCGAGCCGGTTCCGGCCGATCATGCCGTGGTAACGGGCCGGTCGGGGCTGGTGGCGACATTTGCGACCGGTGTCCTTCTCAATCTCGGCAATCCGAAAATGCCGCTCTTTTACATAGCGCTCCTGCCCAACGTCGTTGGACCCAATCTCACGATGGAGCAGGCCGGCCTTTTGGCGCTGGTCATCGTCGCCGTCGAGGTTCTGGTGATCGGCGGCCACGTCGTTCTGGCAGGCCGCGCGAGGGCGGCACTGAAGCGGCCGTCGGTTCTGCGGCGCGTCAACCGGAGCTGCGGAGCGGTGATGGTGGGGGCCGGCGTTGCTGCGGTCGCAGTGCGCTAGCAGGCTTTCAGGTGAATTCGAGAACGGTGCCTTCGTAGCGCATCACCGTTTCGCCGTGCTGGTTGACGCCGTCATTTTCCGTCAGGTTGATGAAGGTGCCGGGGCGGCTTCCGAGCGGGCGGGATTCGATCAGGGTCACGGAATAGGTGATGCTGTCGCCGGCATAGACGGGTTTCAGCCACTGCAGCGACTTGAAGCCGGCCGAGGGGCCGAGTTTCGGGGCGACGAGGCCGGCGGCTTCGAGACGTGCGACTTCCGCTGTCCAATAGGCCATGAACATCTTCATCCAGCCGGCGCAGGTATGCCAGCCGGAGGCGCAGAGGCCGCCGAAGACGTAGTGTTTTGCGGCTTCCGCATCCACATGGAAGGGTTGAGGATCGAATTTACGGGCGAACCCGATGATGTCTTCAGGGGTGAAGAGCAGCGTGCCGGTTTCGATCCGCGTGCCGGGGGAGAGAGTTCGATCAGCCTCATGGCGTGACCTCGGCCGCGTTTCGGAGCCGGATCATGATCGGGTTTTCACCGCGCATGACGATCTGGCCTCGCTGGTTGGTGACTTCGTGCAGGAAGTTGACGAGGCCGATGCCCGGGCGGGAGCGGAGCAGGCGGGTCGAGGCCACGGTGGAGCGGCCGGACAGCGTGTCGCCGGCGAGGACCGGCTTCTTCCATTCCATCAGTTCGACGCCGGGCGAGCCTTCGGACGCCGCGCGTGACAGCCAGCCGTCATACATCATCCGCATGAACATCGACGATGTATGCCAGCCGGACGCCGAGAGACCGCCGAGAATGCTGGCACGTCCGGCGGCTTCATTGAGATGCATGGGCTGAGGGTCGAATTCGGTGGCGAACTCGACGATTTCCTCGGCCGTGACAAGCTTATCCGCAAGCGGGAAGGTGCGTTCCGGGGTGAAGTCCTCGAAGTGATATTCGATTTCCGTCATCGCGTTCGCGCCTCCGCGGTGTCCCGATCAGGTGTTGAAGCGGAAGTGGATCACGTCGCCGTCGTTTACGACATATTCCTTGCCTTCGTCGCGGCCCTTGCCGGCTTCCTTGGCGCCGACTTCGCCCTTGAAGGCGACGTAGTCATCAAAGCCGATGGTGAAGGCGCGGATGAAGCCGCGTTCGAAATCCGTGTGGATGACGCCGGCAGCGGCCGGGGCCTTGGTGCCGCGGACGATCGTCCAGGCGCGGGTTTCCTTGGGGCCGACCGTGAAATAGGTGATCAGGTGAAGGAGGTTGTAACCGGCGCGGATGAGGCGATCGAGACCTGCTTCTTCAAGGCCGAGCGCCGAGAGGAATTCCTTGGCTTCGTCTTCCGGCAGCTGCGCGACTTCAGATTCGATGGCGGCCGAGATGATGACGCATTCGGCACCCTGTTCCTTGGCCATCGCGGCCACGGCCTTGGTGTGCTCGTTGCCGTCGACGGCATCGCTTTCGGCGACGTTGCAGACGTAGAGGACGGGATGCGAGGTCAGGAGGTTTAGAGCCTTCAAGATCTCGATGTCGTCGGCTGCCAGCGTCTTCAGAAGAATGCGGGCAGGCTTTCCGTCGTTGAGAAGCTTGATGACGGCTTCCATGACCGGCAGCTGGGCGACGGATTCCTTGTCGTTGGTCTTGGCGCGCTTGCGGGTCTGCTCGACGCGGCGTTCCAGGCTTTCGAGGTCGGCAAGCATCAGCTCGGTCTCGATCGTCTCGGCATCGCCGACCGGATTGATACGGCCTTCGACATGGGTAATGTCGTCGTCTTCGAAGCAGCGCAGCACGTGCACGACAGCATCGACTTCGCGGATATTGGCGAGGAACTTGTTGCCGAGACCTTCACCCTTCGAGGCGCCGCGCACGAGGCCGGCGATATCGACGAAGGAGATACGGGTCGGAATGATTTCCTTGGAGCCGGCGATGGTGGCCAGCTGCTGCATGCGCGGATCCGGAACCGCGACTTCGCCGGTGTTCGGCTCGATCGTGCAGAACGGATAGTTGGCAGCCTGCGCCGCCGCAGTCTTGGTGAGAGCGTTAAAGAGCGTGGACTTGCCGACATTCGGCAGGCCGACGATACCGCATTTGAAACCCATGGGACGGACCCCGTCTGACTAGAATTGTTCGTTGCCGTGGCTATGGGGGAAACAGGCCGGGCGGTCAAGGGTTGGCGGGGTGAGGGAGGTCGTCGGAACGCTGGTAACGACGCAAAACAGAATTCGGAAACGAGACGTCGGCTTGCGATGCAAACACAAATCAGACCCACCGGTCCCAATCGGGCAAATCACCGCAGTTGCTTGAATTTCGGACCCGTCGGTGCGATATAGCCAGCATACAATCATTGCTGTTTGAGCATGGCGAACGTCATCAGGAGATGCGGATGGCCGGAGACACCACCCTCACGCCGAAGACGACGACAAAGCCCAAGCTGGAGCGGCCGAAGCTCTACAAGGTTATGCTCGTCAACGACGATTATACGCCACGCGAATTCGTGACCATGGTTCTGAAAGCCGTGTTCCGGATGAGCGAGGATACCGGCCGCCGGGTGATGATGACCGCCCACCAGATGGGTGTGGCGGTCGTGGTTGTCTGCACCAAGGATATTGCAGAGACCAAGGCCACCGAGGCGATCGATCTCGCCAAGGAAGCCGGTTTTCCGCTGATGTTCACGACCGAGCCTGAAGAATAGCCGGTCGTCGGCTCAGGAAGCGGTGACGCCGAGAGCTTCGGCGGAGATCCAGAACACCGCGTCCTGCGATTCCTCGGTTTCCAGCCAGACGAAGTCGAGACCCGGAAATTCCTCCTCGAGGATTTCACGGCCGGAGCCGATCTCGCAGATCATGCCGCCTTCGGGATTGAGGTGGTTTGCGGCGTCTGCCAGCAATGTCCGCACCAGATCGAGACCATCAACACCGCCATCGAACGCCATCGAAGGCTCGGCACGGAATTCCGCCGGGAAACCATCCATCGCGTCGTGATCGACATAGGGCGGGTTGGTGATGATCAGGTCGTATTTCCGGCCTGCGAGCGGCTGGAACAGATCGCCCTGATGCAGGCTCACCTGCTGTTCGACCTCGTGTTCCCGCAGGTTCAGCTTTGCCACTTCCAGCGCGTCGGCCGACAGATCGACCGCATCGACGGCGGCGTTGGGGAAGAATTTGGCGGCCAGCACCGCGAGGCAGCCGGAGCCCGTGCAGATGTCCACAGCAGTCTCGACCATCATCTGGTCGGGCAGGAAGGACGATCCGTTCGGACCGAGATATTCGCGAAACAGGATCTCGCCGATATGCGAGCGTGGCACGATGACCCGCTCGTCAACCAGAAACCGGACGCCCTGGATATAGGCGCGGCCGGTGAGATAGGACGACGGTTTACGGGTCGTGACGCGGGCCTCGATACGCTCTGCCAGAAGTCGGCGCTCGGCCGGCAGGAGGCGCGCGTCGAGGAAGGGATCGAGTGCGTCGATCGGCAGGTCGAGCGTATCGAGCAGCAGAAAGGCCGCGTCGTCGCCGGCAGTCGTGGTGCCGTGGCCAAAGGAAAGATTGGCGGCGTTGAAGCGCGAGATTGCATAGCGCCAGTAATCGCGCAGCGTGACGAGTTCGGTCGTGAGAGCGGTCATAGCTGGTGTCATCTTACTTGTCCTTGTCGCCGAACAGTTTCCTCAGCATGTCGGCCATCGGGCCGGTGGCCGGGATGTTCGGTTTCATGCCGCCGCGCGCCTGGTGGATATGGCTCTTGCCTGCAGGTTTCGGTGCCTTCGGGGTGGGCTTCGGCTTTTCGTCCTCGTCCGGCTGGCTGCCGACGGCAAGGGCGAGCTTGTTCATCAGCTGCGAATCCTCGCCCTTCACCAGCATTTCGGCATTGTCGGCAAGCGCATCGAGAAGCTGCGGCAACCAGGCCTGATCCAGTTTGTCGAAATCGCCGAGCACGTGGTTGTTGACGAATTCCTTGGCCCCGGGATGGCCGATGCCGAGCCGCAAGCGGCGGTAATCCTTGCCACAATGGGCGTCGAGCGACTTGATGCCGTTGTGACCGCCATGTCCGCCGGCTGTCTTGATGCGCGCCTTGCCGGGCGCAAGATCCAGCTCATCGTAGATCGCGATGATATTTTCAGGCCCGAGCTTGTAGAAGCGCATGGCCTCGCCGACCGCTTCGCCCGACAGGTTCATGTAGGTCTGCGGCTTGATCAGCAGAACCTTGTCGCCAGCGAGCTCGCCTTCGGAAATGAGGGCCTTGAACTTCTTTGCCCATGGCGAAAAGCCCGGCCGCCGCTGGATGGCGTCGAGCGCCATGAAGCCGATATTGTGGCGATTGCCGGAGTACTTGCTGCCGGGATTGCCGAGACCCGCAATGATCAACATGAAGTGCGTCCGAATTTTCGTACAGGATGTGGTCTCACCACCCCGAAACGGAACGGAAGTCAACCCGGTTTCGTCCCTGCCGACTGATTGGCACCGCTGATCGCTTGCTCAGTGTTCGGCCTTGAGGCCGTAACGCCGGTAGATCGTGTCCTGGCGGCCATCGCGGATCATGCTGTCGAGTGCGGACTGCATTTTAGCGATCAAGGCGTCCGGGACTGTTTTCTGACAGGCAATGCCGAGCTTCTCCTCGGAGAGGGGAACCACCCTCTCGACGTCGGTGCCATTGTTCTTCAGCCTCTGATAGACGCCTTCCGACATGGGCATCATGTCGATCCGGCCCCGGACGAGCTTGCGCAGCGACGTGTCGAAATCGGCGCTGAGATCGAGGTTCGCAAATCCCATCGATTTCAAAAGGTCCTCGGTAAAGTCGAGCCGATGGGTTCCGATCAGAAAGCTCTTCGCCTCATCGAGCGTCGTGGCGTGGATCGACGAGCCCGCCCGCTTGACCAGGATCGTATGGTTCACGGAGATCGTCATGACCCATTTGAACCGCGGCTTGCGGTCCGCTGTCTGCGCTGCCGAGAAGGCGCAGGTCATCGGCTCGGTCTCGGCGAGCGCGATGGCGCGGGCCCAAGGGATCATTTCAACGTCATAGGGTATTTGCGCTTGCCGCATGATGACATCGATCTGGTCTATGCCCGCGCCGCCATAGCGCCCGTTCTGATCACGGTAGCTGAAGGGTGCATAGGGCTCTGTCTTGAGCTGGAGCCTGTCTGCGGCGTGCGCCTGCAGGCAAGACCACGGTCCGATTGTTGCAGCGAGAGCAAGCACGACGAGTGCTGCGCTTGTCATGCCACACCTGATCGAGGACATCTGCTGCTCCACATCGAGGGCCGGGATTTCAGCTTGCAATAGAATCAATTCGGTCGCCGCTTCGGTCGGCGTTCAACATCGTAAGGACATCGCCGATCGCTTGCGGTCGTGCGAAGTAGTAACCCTGAGCGTATTCGATGCCCATGTCGATGAGTGTCGAACGCTGATATTCGGTTTCGACGCCTTCGGCGACGACATGGCAGTTCATCTTGTGCGAGATCGCGGCAATGCCTTCGATCAGCATCTTGTTTCGACGATCGATATCATCGTCGCCATTGTTGAGAGACCGGATAAAGGATTGGTCGATCTTGACGATATCGACCGGGAAACGGCTGAGATAGCTGAGCGAGGAATAGCCGGTTCCGAAGTCGTCAAGCGCGATGCGGCAACCGATGTTGCGGATCTCGTCGAGCAGCCTGCGGATTTCCGGATTGTCATGCATCAGCACGGCCTCCGTGATCTCGATGACCAGTCGGGACGGGCGGATTGCGTAGCGGCCGAGCAAGGTTGACAGCTTGACGGGAAGGCTCGCATCGAATTGCAGCGGCGATACGTTGACGGCGACATAGGTGTCAGACATGCCCGGTATCCGGGAGATGCGGGCAAGATTGGCGACGGCGTCCTCAAGGATGAGATTGCCGATCTGGCCGATCGTACCGGTTTCCTCGGCGACGCTGACGTTTGCGCCCGGAGGAACAAGCCCCTTGCGCGGATGGCGCATGCGCATGAGCGCTTCAAAGCCGTTGCAGGCGCCGGTCCTGATATCCACGATCGGCTGGAGATGCGCTTCGAACCAGTTGGCGGCAAGCGCTGCTTCGATGTCGGTTTCGATTTCGGCACGTTCCCGCGTCTTGTCGAGGATGGCCGAATTATAGACCTGCGCACCGTTCTTGCCGTCGCGCTTGCGGGCATACATGGCCAGATCCGACTTCTGTAGAAGCTCGGCGCCGCTTGCGGCATGGGCAGGGTAGAAGGCAAGGCCGATACTGGCGCTAAGGCGCACACTGTTGGTCTCGATGCGGAATGGAACGTCAAAGAACTCGACGATTCTCTGGCACAGCTCGGTGCCGCGCCGTTCCGACCCCTCGCCACACAGAAGAATGGCAAACTCGTCGCCGCCCAGGCGCGATGCCGCGTCGTGGTCGCCCAAAAGCGGCAGCATCCGCTCGACGAACTGGCCGAGCACGAGATCGCCGGCCGCATGACCGAGATTGTCGTTGATCGATTTGAACCGATCGAGATCGACGAACAGACAGGCGATGTCGGTTCCGTTGCGATCCGCCTCGATGATTTTCTGCTCAAGCACCGCCTCGAATCCCTGACGGTTGAGAAGGCCGGTCAGGTGGTCGGAAATGGCCTGCTGGTAGTTGCGGATTTCTGACTGCTTGAGCTCGGTGACGTCGGTCATCACGCTCAGTGAGCCGGTCTCGCCGTCGCCCGCCGAACCGAGTTCGGTCTCCGCGATAAGGACGTTCATCGTCTTGCCGGACTGACAGATGAAGCGCACGGTGACTTCGAACGCCGGTCCGCGCGATCGCACCTGCGATTTCCTGTTGTGGTAGAGGCTGCGGTCTTCCGGCATCACCAGTTCGCAGAAGGGCAGGTTCAATATGTCAGATCGGCTGTACCCGGTCGCAACGAGCCAGTAGTCGCTGACGGCGGCTATCCTGTCGTCGGCGTCGAGCGAAAACAGCATGGCCGGCGTGAGATTGTAGGTCTGCGTCGTCTTGCGATGTGCCAGCTTCAGCTCGCGCTCCTCGTGTTCGAGAAGGGTCTGCATCTCGTTGAAGCTCTTGGCCAGGCGTCCCATTTCATCGGTGGAGCGCCAGTCGACATGGTGACGAGAACCGAGGCGACGGGTCGCTTCGATTGCGGCGGTCAAACGCAGAAGAGGTTTGATCACCATCACGCGGTTGCCGAGAATGGCGGCGCCGAACACGGTCAGGATGGCGATGATGAAGATCGAGATGAAGGCGAACTCGAATTCGTGAAGCTTCGAGAACCAGCCGATTGTCGGGATGCTGACGCTGACCTTACCGACAACGCGAGCGCCGTAGTTCGACATGTAGGTGATGGGCTGCGAGCGGATCGTCAGGTCGCTCAGGGATATCTCTTGCGGCGTGACTTCCGATATATTCAGTTTGCCTGTCGTGTCGGTGACGCGAACCGCGTAGATAGTCGGATCTTTCACCATGCCGACGGCGATCTGGTGAACGCTTTCGGTATCGAGATCCCAGAGGGGCTTGGCAAGCGCTTGCGAGTTCGTCGCCAGAACGATGTCGACATGCTCTTCGAGCGCCCGAACCGCCTGCTGCGATGACAACGCCAAAAGCAGCGTGAACAACGGCACGACGACGGCCAGAAGCGCGCCCGAAATAATGGCTATGAACCGACTCTCAACGGAATGAGCCACCCGTATTCCCCGCCTGCTTGTAGTCGGTGTTAGCCGCCGACTGCGTGTTCCCCAACACAGTAATTGGCCGGATAATTCCAGCCATTGATTAAGCTTTACTGAAGCCGGGAAGAGTAAAGCGAAGCGGATCTTAAAGAGGGTTACGTAATCCTGACCGGAAAACGTAAAAGCCCGCCTTCGGTGGAAGGCGGGCTCTCAGAAAGACAAGACGAAAATGTCTTATTCGGCTTCAGGAGCCGCAGTCTCAGTCGCTTCTTCTTCTTCGACGCCTGCAGCAGGTGCAACGATCGTCGCGATGGTGAAGTCGCGGTCGGTGATGACAGGTGTCACGCCCTTCGGCAGCTTAACGGCCGAGATGTGGAGGCTGTCGCCGATCTTGGCGTCGGTCAGATCAACCGTGATGAATTCCGGGATCTGGTCGGCCGGGCAATGGAACTCGACCGTGTGACGGACGATGTTCAGAACGGCGCCCTGCTTGATGGCCGACTTGTCTTCGTTTTCGAAGTGTACCGGTACTTCGACGTTGACTTCAGTCTTGGCCGAAACGCGCAGGAAGTCGACATGCATGGTGAAGTCGCGGACCGGATCCAGCTGGTAGTCCTTCGGGAGGACCTGGATCTTCTTGCCGTCGAATTCGATCGTCGCGATGGTGGTCATGAAACCGCCAGCGTGAATGCGCTTCGTTACTTCGTTCGTGTTGAGCACGATCGACAGAGGAGCCTGCTTGTCACCATAGATGACTGCAGGGATAAAACCGTTGCGGCGAAGTTCACGGGAGGACCCCTTACCGACCCGTTCGCGCGCCTCGGCCTTGAGCACGTAAGTTTCCTTGCTCATGGCAATTCCTTTCGAGGTTGTTTGGAGAGTTCTTCGCGGACAGTGCCGCGTCAAACCGGAGGGCATCGTCCGACGCTCTCCATCCGCGTTGCCTCCAAGGGTGTCTACGCGGACGGGGTCCCTATAGTCCATCAGGGCAGGAGACGCAAGGGATCTGCGGCGTGGTTGGCTCTGCAAACCGGTCGTCGTCGTTACCTACCGCCAGATACCTGCGTGGCCAATATGAAACTTCCGGTATGTGCCGTTTTGCCATCCATTAATGACGTTCATTCGAAATTAGCGAGATTCGATAAATGCGAGGTCCGGGCGACCGAATTTGTTAAATTGTGAGGGTCAAGACGGTGATAACTCCGGAGACCAAGATCTAACATGTACGCCGTTCTGTCCTGTCTGGCCTATGAGCACAATCTCTTCCTCGTCGTCGTGGCGGGGGCGCTCTGCTTCATTGCGAATGCGGGAACCGTGGTTTTTGCCGCCCGGTCACGACAGGCAAACGACCGCAGCCGCTACGGCTGGGTGATCGTCTCCGGCGGAGCAGGGGGCTTCGGGATCTGGGCAACACATTTCGTGGCCATGCTCGCCTACGATCCGGGCCAGCTCTTCACATTCAATCTGTCGCTGACGCTGCTGTCGCTTGGTATTGCATTTCTCGCGACATTTGCGGCGGGACTGCTTGCCGTGCTGTTTACCGGCAAATCCGGCGCTGTGGCCGCTGGCCTGGTATTCGGTACCGGCGTTTCCTGCATGCATTTTACCGGCATGGCGGCGATCGAGTTCGGCGGCCTGATCGTCTGGTCGCAGCCGCTGGTCATCGCTGCCATCGTCACCGCGATCGTCATGTCGACGACAGCCTTCCTCATGATCCTGAAGGGAGGCCTTGCAAACAACATTCTTGCTGCAGGTCTCCTGTCGCTCGGTATCGTCTTTATGCATTTCATCGCGATGGGCGCGGCAACGCTTGTTCCGGGTTTCGGGATCCTGCCTGAAGACGGGATGCTGTCGAAGCCGCTGATGCTGGCAACGATCATTGCCGTCTCGCTGTCGCTGATCGGGTCGGGCCTGGCCGTTGCCACCATCACCGGGCGTGCGGCGCGGTCCTCGAAGGCCAGCGAAGCCAATTTCCAGATGCTCGTGCGCGGGGTGACCGACTACGCGATCTACATGCTTTCACCCGAGGGCGCCGTCTCCAGCTGGAATGCAGGGGCAGAGCGTGCCAAGGGGTACAGGGCCGACGAGATCATTGGCCAGCATTTTGCACGTTTCTATTCGGATGAAGAACAAGCCCGGGGTCTGCCGGAACAGGCGCTCGCAACAGCGCGCACAACCGGTCTGTTCGAGGCGGAAGGCCGGCGCTACCGCAAGGATGGGAGCTGGTTCTGGGCACATGTGGTGATCCAGCCCGTCCTCGACGACGATGGCGTGCTTGCCGGCTACGCCAAGATCACGCGCGACATCACCCGTCAGAGACAGGACACCGACCGGATCGCCTCCGTGACGCAGAACCTGGATCTGGCGCTTGAGAACATGGCGCAGGGGATCTGCCTGTTCGATCGCGAGCAGCGGTTGGTGCTGACGAACCGGCGCTATGGCCAGATTTTTCGGTTTGAGGAAGGCGCTCTGAAGCCGGGTATGACATACCGCGAGATCGTGGCTCTTGGCTACAGGACCTCGTTTGCCGACGCGGCGGAGGCGGAAGCACGGGCAGAACAGCATTACCAGCGCAACATCGCAGCCATCAATTCCAGGCAGGAAGCCCTTCTACACCGACTGAGCGACGATCGGACGATCCGGATCGATTTCAGCTATCTCGATCAGGGCGGCTGGGTCTCGACATTCGAGGATATCAGCGAGCGGATACGGTCGGAGGAAAAGATCGCCTTCATGGCGAAGCATGACAGCCTGACGCAGCTTCCGAACCGTCCGGCCCTGATGGAATATCTCGAAGCCGAGGTGCGTAACGCGGAGAGCGAGGGCGGGCATGTTGCGGTCGTCGGCATCGATCTCAACAAGTTCAAGCAGATCAACGATCAGTTCGGGCACGCGGCCGGCGATGCCGTGCTCAAGGAAATTGCCGAGCGGATGAATTCGATCGTGCGGCCGCACGAGATGTTTGCCCGGTTCGGCGGCGACGAATTCGTGGCCGTGAAGCGCTACGGGGATTTGGGCGAAGTGTCCGAGTTCCTGGACCGATTGTCGGATGCGTTCGGGCAGCCGATCCAGATCGAGGTGCATCGTCTCAGTCCCGGCGCAAGCATGGGTGTCGCGCTCTACCCGCATGACGGGGCATCCCCCGATGCGCTGATCGCGAACGCGGACCTGGCCATGTACCGCGCCAAGGGATCGCTCTCGCGCGACATCTGCTTCTACGACATCGAGATGGACGAGGCCGCCCGCGACCGCACCAAGATGGCCGAGGATCTGTGGACGGCGATCGAGCAGGATCAGCTCAGGCTGCACTACCAGGTGCAGAAGTCGGTCGCGACCGATGAGATCACCGGTTACGAGGTCCTGCTGCGCTGGAGCCATCCGGAGCGGGGCAATGTCTCGCCGGCCGATTTCATCGGGGTTGCCGAGGAATGCGGCGCCATCCTGCCGATCGGCGCGTGGGTTCTGCGCGAAGCATGCCGGGAGGCGGCGAACTGGCCGAATGACTACAAGGTCGCGGTCAATTTGTCGCCGGTGCAGATCGCCCATGCCGACATGCCGGCGCTGGTTCATACCGTGCTTCTGGAAACCGGTCTGAAACCAAGCCGTCTCGAGCTTGAAATCACCGAAAGCTCGATCATCAGCGACAAGCAGCGGGCGATGAATGCGCTTCGCTCCATCAAGGCGCTGGGCGTATCGATTGCGATCGACGATTTCGGGACCGGCTATTCGTCGCTGGAGACGCTGCGCTCCTTCCCGTTCGACAAGATCAAGCTCGACCGGAGCTTCCTGACCGAAGTGGACCGCAGCGAGCAGGCAACGGCCATGGTGCGAGCAATTCTGGCTCTGGGGCAGGGCCTGCAGATCCCGGTTCTCGCAGAGGGTGTCGAGACGGTGAACCAGCTCGACATTCTGCGGCGGGAAGGATGCCACGAAGTGCAGGGCTATCTTCTCGGTCGGCCGATGCCGATGGAAGATCAGCCGAATCCGCAGGCTGGGTCAGAGATGGGCTCGGCCAACCAGAACGCTGCCTGAAGATCGTAGAAACGTTTGACCTAGCGTCGGGGTTCGCCGCCGGGGGCGTAGGCCGTTTTCTGCTCGAACCGGAATTTGTGGCCGCAGTCGCTACAGCGCAGCATGTATTTGCGCGGATCTTTCGAGGCGAACTCGGTCTGAAAACCTTTCGGGAGTTCGTCGATGCGAAAATCGCGATTGCTGGCGCGCTTGTCGTCGGACTCGGAGACTTCGGCATAACCGGCATGTCCGCACTGCGAGCATTCGAGTTTTCGGGAATAGCGGTCGCGGGCGGCCATGCGGAACTCCTTGGGTACCGCGCCTACATAGTCAACAGACGCCGCGAATGCAAAACGCCGGGATGGAAATCCCGGCGTTTATATTCTTGGCGTTCAACTCGCGTCGCGATCAGCGGCGGCATTCGCCCGGAGAGACCGCGCCGAAGCCGGCATTGCGGGCTTCGCAGGCATTCGGGAATGTCTGGAGCCGACCGCCACGCTGGCCGCAGACCGGGCGATATTCGCGGGTGCACATGCCGCCGCCATTTTCAGGACGATCAGGTCTGCCGGGACGATCCGGCCTCGAGGGGCGATCCCAATCCGGGCGGTCAGGCCTTGATGGACGATCCGGGCGATCGGGTCTGGATGGGCGATCCCAATCTGGACGGGGATCGGGGCGATCGGGCCGGCTCCAGCCGGGGGCGGGACGTTCCGGCGGATAGCCGGGGCCCGGACCTGCGTCGACGCAGGCGGAAAGCATTGGAGCCAGGATGAAAAGTGCAAGCCATTTCGGCTTGTTTCGTAGGATCGACATCGCGATAGGTCCTCCCTCTGCAGATGGATGGCAGACCTCTATCAGACTTACATAGCCGTGGGACAGGGGCCGCAGCATTTTTGCTGCCGAGCCCGTCCCACGGTCATGCGTCAATCCTAGTCGAACAGGCTCGAGACGGACTCTTCCATGGCGGTACGGTTGATCGCCTCGCCGAGAAGGTTTGCCGTGGTGATGACGCGGATATTGTGCGCCGACTGAACGGATGTCGTCGGCTGGATCGAATCCGTGATCACCAGTTCCTTGAGCTTGGACGCCGCGATGCGGGCAACGGCACCGCCCGACAGCACGCCGTGGGTGATGTAGGCGGTCACGCTGGTGGCGCCATTCTTCAAGAGCGCTTCGGCCGCGTTGCAGAGTGTGCCGCCGGAATCGACGATATCGTCGATCAGCAGACAGTCCTTGCCGGTCACGTCACCGATGACGTTCATGACTTCCGACTCGCCTGCGCGTTCACGCCGCTTGTCGACGATGGCGAGCTGGCAGCCCAGGCGCTTGGCAAGCGCTCGGGCGCGAACCACACCGCCGACATCTGGCGAGACCACCATGACGTTGTTGAGGTCGTAGTGTTCCTTCACGTCGCGCGCCAGAATCGGCACGGCGTAGAGGTTGTCGGTCGGGATATCGAAGAAGCCCTGGATCTGGTCTGCGTGCAGATCGAGCGTCATGACACGGTTGGCGCCGGCCTCGGTGATGAGGTTGGCGACGAGCTTGGCCGAGATCGGCGTGCGCGGCCCGGCCTTGCGGTCCTGACGGGCATAGCCGAAATAGGGAAGCACAGCCGTGATGCGCTTGGCGGAAGACCGCCGGAACGCATCGATCATGATCAGCAGTTCCATCAGGTGATCGTTGGTCGGAAACGACGTGGACTGGATGACGAACACGTCTTCCCCACGGACATTCTCCTGTATTTCAACGAAGATTTCCTGGTCTGCAAATCGCCTTACCGAGGCTTTTCCGACTGGTACATTAAGATAGCTGCAGATCGCGTCGGCCAGATGCCGGTTCGAATTGCCTGCGAAAACCTTCATTGCGGTCCGCCTGTATTGAAGCTGGATGGCGGCCTTTTACCGGCGCCACCTTCGAATGCAATAGCGTTTTCCCTCAGGCCACCGTTTTTTGCGAAGAAACAGTGACCGTGTCACATCATGGTTACCTAACCGCCATGCGATTGCCGCCAGCTCATATAGTCCTGGATCGTCTTTGCGGCGATGAGTTCCATGGTTGAGGAGGGCACTGCGGCCCATGGATCCTGGCCGCTGCCGGGCACATTTTCCTGCCCCTGCATGCGGTGAAGTCTGGAGCCGGTATTGTCGAGAACATCCCAGACGTAGACGATGGTGATCTTTTCGCCATCGCTGAAGGCCGAGAAATAGCCCTTGAGGATCTGCTCGGTACCCGTATCGCTGGAGGGACGGATCGTCAGCCCGGCGGCGCGCGCCTCGGCGCCAAGCCGTCGCGACAGCGGCGTTACGGCCTGGACAGGGGCACCGATGATCGGCAGGAAGCGGATGGTGTTGCCTGCGGCGGCGGGCAGGGAAGCCTCCTGCTGGGGCGCTGCAGCGGTAGACTGGGCTTCAGCCTGGCTTTGGCCCTGCCAGTCGGGCGGTGGGCCTGAAGAGGCGGGCGAGGTCTGGTTGCCAGACTGCATCGCCTGGGCCTGCGCCTCCAGCGTATTTTGCGGGCGCGGCTGGTAGGTGTCGTTTCTGTAGGTTTGGTTCTGGTAGGTCTCGGGCCTTGGGGAACGGGCCATGCGCTCCGTATCGGCCTGGGTAACCGGTGTCGATGCGCGATTGCCGCCGCCGATTTCGGCGCGCGGCGTCAGCGCTTCGCTGGTGTTGCAGCCGGAGACGGACAGAGCAACGATGCAGGCGGAAAGCAGTTTTCCGATAAGCCGCATGCGTTCGCCCCTTTGCCGGTTCCCATCCCGCGACAAGCTAAGGTCGGATTTTCCGGCCTGTCAATGATCGCGGGCTTCTCAGCCCTGGATAAGGTCGAGACCATGGCGTGAAAGCGGCCGGGGGGCGCCTTCCGTCGTCAGATAGGTCTGGCCGAGCGTCATGGCCGCGCCGCTGTCGCTGTCCATGATGATCATGTGCACGAACAGCGTCATGCCGGGCAAGATCTCCTGCGGATTGCCGAAGTGGAACATCTGGTGCTCCATCCACGACGGCGAGAAGCGGGCGCCCAACGAGTAGCCGCATGCGTTCAGCCGGTGACGGGAGAGGCCGCGTTCGTCGAGGATCCTGGCATGGGTATCGAACACGTCTCCGAATGTATGACCTGGAGACAGAACCTCCTCGATCGCCCGGATCGTCTCAAGGCAGGCCTTGTAGAGTTCCTTGTGGCGCGGCGAGGGATCACCGACGAGCGCGGTGCGCATCATCGCGACGTGATAGTGGGCGGCGGTGCCGGCCCATTCGAGCGTCAGCTGGTCGGTGGCATCGAGCTTGCGGCGACCGGCCTTGTAACGGCACAGAAGCGCATCCTCGCCGGAACCGATGATGAATTCGTTGGCGGGGTAATCGCCGCCGCCGGAAAATACGGCACCCTGCATCGCCGCAAGGATATCGGCCTCGTCGCCGCCGGCCTTGATCAGCGGCAGAGCGGCGTCGAGCGCATCATCGGCCAGTTCGGCGGCGCGTTGCACATGAGCGATCTCGGCCGCGCTTTTGACGAGGCGCAGCCGGCTGACCAGATAGGATGCGTCACTGAGCTGACCGAAATTGGTGAGCTGGTTGTCGAGCAGGCGCGCGATGCGGCCGGTCATGCCATGCGTGTCGTATTCGACGCCGATCTTTGCGCCGAGAAGATCGAGTTCGCTCAAGAGGTTCTTGAGATCCAGCGTCGGATCGGCATTCACCCGGTCGACCCAGACGACGATGTTTTCGATAATCGAGGTCTGGCGGGCCTGGCGAAGGTCGGCAGAGCGCGTGAGCAGCGTCATCGAGCCATCGGCCTTCACGACCAGCGTCTGGAAGAAGCAATAGCCGAACGTGTCGTAGCCGGTCAGCCAGTACATGCTTTCCTGCGCAAACAGCAGGATGGCATCGAGCTTTTCCTCGGCCATCTTCGTCGTCAGGCGGGCGAGACGATCGGCATATTCCGATCTGTCGAAGTGCAGAGCCATGGTAGTCCTCCCGAACTTTTATTGCTGAAGCGCGATGGCTGAAATCTGGCGGCCGTAATCCGGCTCTTGGTCATGCGTCGTGCGGCGATAGGAAAAGAAGCGTTCCCGATCCGGGTAGGTGTCGAGGCCGAGGTTCTCAGCGGTGACGCCTGCCGCCTTCAGCCGCGACATGGTGAGTGCCGGCAGATCGAACATCGAATGCTGCGGCTTTGGAGACGGCGTGAAGAAGGCTGCGTATTCGGGGTTCACGCCGAGGAAGCGTTCCACGAATTCCGGGCCGACCTCGTAGCTGTCAGGCCCGATCGACGGGCCGAGAACGGCAACGATCTTTTCCCTGACGGCGCCGAGCGACACCATCGCGTCGATCGTGTTTTCGAGCACGCCTGTGAGCGCGCCCTTCCAGCCGGCGTGGGCCGCGCCGATCACGCCATTGTCGCCATCGGCAAACAGGATGGGGCCGCAATCGGCAGACAGGACGCCGATCACGACGCCGGGCGTGGCCGCGACCATCGCATCGACCTGCGGGCGCTCGCCTGAATAGGAGGCATCGACCACGACCACATCGGGCGAATGGACCTGATGGACGGTTGCGAGCTTTTCGAGCGGCAGATCGAACCAGGCCGCAACCCGCCGGCGGTTTTCCAGAACGAGCGTCTGATCGTCTTTCGACCCGACACCGACATTGAGACCGGCGTAGATTCCGTCCGACACGCCGCCCTTTCGCGTGAAGAAGCCGTGGCGGATCTTGGCGCCGGCTGTCGCGTTCAATAGGGCGCTTTCGATCGGCGTCGGCGAGGCGTTCTCCGGCATCGGCTTATCCACCCTGCTGATTTTGTTGATTTTTGCATGATGCCTCAGAAGGCACTCGCTGCTTCGATTGCGCGGGAGATTGGCGCAAGCCGATAGCGCATGTCAATCCGCTCCGAGCGGTCCTCTCTCAATCAACCGGGCGAAAAGGCATCAGGTTGACCGCGGAGCCCGAGACGGCGATGACCTTGAAGAGCTCGCCCATCTTGCCCGCACCTTCGCCGGCAAGACGATCGACGGCAGCTGCTATCAGCCGCTGTTCGGACGGTTCCTTGTCGCGCGCAAGGGCTGAAGCCCGTTCGGCAAGGCCGAGGCCATAGAGGAATTCGCCCTGATGGAGGCCGCCGTTCAGATGAATGCCGGACGCCAAGGCGACCTTGGCGAGATCTTCGAAATCGACATGGCTGGTCAGATCTGCCTCGCCGGGGCTGGCAAGCGGCGGGTCATAGTCGTGGTTCTTTACGGCCTGCAGAGTATCGCCGAAACTGGTGACCATATGGCCGTAGTCGATGACGAGCGCACTGCCGCCGAAATGCCTTAGCCTTTCGCAGAGCGTCTGCATGACGGCCTGGCGGGCAGGGGCGAATTCGAAGATCGTGCCTTCCGGGATGGAAGCGACGGGGGCCGGCAGGAGGACCGGATCGAGCGTGGCGATGCCGGCGACGAAGGACAGCTCGTCCTCCGGGCCAAGGCCCACCAGCCTTTCGCGAAAACCGGTCGGGGTCCGCACGAACTGGCGGATCGGGATTGCGTCGAACAGTTCGTTGGCGGCGATCAGGGTGAACCCTTCCGGCACGTCTTCGAAACTGTCGTGCCAGGAAATCTTGGTCGAATAGGCCTCGAGCGTCACGCGCTGAACGCCGCGAAGGCGTTCGCTGGTTTCCACCAGATGGACACGCAGGCCGTCCATCAGGGATGGTGCGATGCGCTGGATGACGCGCAGCATGTCGGACATCATCGTGCCGCGGCCGGGACCGATCTCGACCAGGCGCACATCGCCCGGGCTACCCTGGCGCTGCCAGGCGTGGACCATGAAAATGCCGACCATTTCGCCGAACAGCTGGCTGATCTCCGGCGCGGTGACGAAATCGCCATGTCGGCCGAAAGGTTCGCGGGTGCGGTAGTAGCCGAATTCCGGATCGGCAAGGCAGAGCGCGAAATAGTCGGTGACGCTGATCGGTCCGCTGGCGCGGATCAGCGTCTTGATCTTTTCGGCAAGGGGCGTGGTTACTTCTGGGCTGTTCACGGGTGCCTCACACTTTCGCCGCGGAGGCGACGCGAGCCCGCGTGATCGCCCAGATGCCAACAGCAACCATCGGTAGTGATAGCACCATGCCCATCGTTAGCCAATTGGTGCCGAGCAAATAGCCGAGCTGCACATCCGGTTCGCGGAAGAACTCGACAAAAATTCGGCAGAGCCCGTAGCCGAGGACGAACGCGCCGCAGATGGTGCCGGGTACACGAAGGGCCTTGAAACGATAGATCAGGAGTGCCAGCACCAGAAGCAGGATGATGCCTTCCAGGCCTGCTTCATAGAGTTGGCTCGGATGGCGGGCGAACGGGCCACCGGTCGGGAAGACGACACCCCATGGTGCATCGCTCAACCGTCCCCAGAGTTCGCCGTTGACGAAGTTCGCAATGCGGCCGAACAGCAGGCCGAACGGCACGACGGCGGCGACGATGTCGAACATGCTCCAGACGGGAATGGCATGGCGGCGGGCAAACACGATCATCGCGATCGTCGCGCCGAGGAAACCGCCGTGGAAGGACATGCCGCCGTTCCAGATCTCGATCGCGCGGATCGGGTTTTCCAGGATCGGGCCTAGATCGTAAAACAGGATGTAGCCGATGCGGCCGCCAAGGACGACGCCTGCTGCGATCCAGACGAGGAAGTCGTCGAGATGGACCGCGGTCATCGGGGCCTGACCGTTGGGCCACAGTGACGCGTTTGCGGTCAGCTTGCGGGCGTAAAGCCAGCCCAGCATGATACCGGCAACATAGGCAAGGCCATACCAGTGTACCGCAAGCGGCCCCAAGGAGAACGCGACCGGATTTATCTCGGGAAATGGCATGAGAGCAAAAAAATGAAGCGCTTCGTACAAATTACAGGTGTCTCGCTTACTCACAGTCGTATGAAAAGATGGACTTGGGGACATCGCCGGTCAAGATGAATCTCATTCTGAGACGCGCGCAACAGTGGATGACGCTTGCAACGCGGCGACCCAAGCCCTACTTCAGATCCGATAGGACAAACACAGGCCGATATCGGGCCGATATCGCTGCCGATGGCAAGGAGACGGAACCTTATGTCGACCGGAACGAACCGCATATTCGACGATTTCGCACGGCTGATGACGGACGCTGCCGGCGCTGCACAGGGTGTGCGCAAGGAAGTGGAGACGGCTTTCCATGCCCAGGCGGAACGGTTCCTTAACAACATGGATCTGGTCAAGCGGGAGGAATTCGAAGCCGTTCGCGAGATGGCTGCCCGCGCCCGCGACGAGAATGTTGCGCTAAAGGCCCGTCTCGATGCGCTGGAGGCAAAATTCGGCCAGAGCCAGAGCCACGACCAGGGCCAGTCAGGTCAGTAAGCCACTTCAGATCCGGCCATAAACTGTGGCCCCTCAGGGGATTCGCAATCCCCGTTTGAGATCGCCGTCAAAGTCCAGCGCCAAAAGCCTGCGCGGCGATCTTTCCCAGCCTATTCGCAATTGAGCGTCATCGCCTCTAATCGGCACAGTCAGGCGTCTGTTTCGCCTCGCCAAATCCCCATGAATTTACAAAAAATTAAGCCCTGTGGACACTCTTAAAAAAGCCAGCGTCCAGAGTCATTTAACCATCCGTTCTGATCTCATGCGCGAACCGGTTTCGGGGTTCAATCCACGGAAATCGGCATTCAGGGGATGGCAGCCGGACTCCGTCTAGCTACACTGATTTTACACGATGATTCGAAACGAGCCGGTGAGCTTCCGGTGGTGACCGATAGGTTAACGACGAGGCTGAAGGTAAGCTCCAGACAGGGTAACTCAGTTATTCTGGCGGCGACGAGCGATCATCGAAATTTAGTTCCGGTTAAGTGTTGGCGCGTTCCGCTCGAATTCGCATTCATTCCGGTCAAAAAGGTGCCGCATGAGCCTCATGGAATTAAACGTTGAGCGTCAGTCGAACCCGGTGGACATGATCGAGTTCGTCGCAGCTTCCAACGATTGGACATTCGAACGGTCCGGCGAAGACGAGATCGCCATGACCGTGGAGGGTCGGTGGACGGACTACCACGTATCCTTCTCCTGGATGGAGGAGTTCGAGGCGCTGCATCTCGCCTGCGCCTTCGATCTGAAGATCCCCGATATCCGTGTGAACGAGGTCATCCGGCTTCTGTCCTACGTGAATGGTCAGACGCTGATGGGGCATTTCGACCTGTGGCGTCAGGAAGACGTGGTGATTTTCCGCCAGTCGCTTCTGCTGGCCGGCGGTGCCGAACCCACGAACCAGCAGGTCGAGGTTCTGTTTTCCAGCGCGCTTGATGCCTGCGAGGCCTATTATCAGGCGTTCCAGTTCGTCGTCTGGTCCGGCATGGAAGCGAAGGCTGCCATGGATTGCGTTCTGTTCGAGACGGTCGGCGAGGCTTGATGGCGTTGCAGCTGGGTTCGATCGTTCTCGTCGGTGCCGGCAATATGGGCGGCGCCATGCTTTCCGGCTGGTTGAAGAACGGCGTTCCCGGCGCTTCCGTCACCGTCGTTGACCCATCGCCGTCCGAGGCGATGAGAGCGATGATGTCCGACGCCGGCGCGACGCATGTTACGGCACTTCCAGACGGTGCGTCGGCAGATATCCTGTTTCTCGCGGTCAAGCCGCAGCTGATGGATGCCGTTCTGCCGCCGCTGAAGCCTGTGGTCGGCGCTTCGACAGTCGTCGTCTCGGTCGCAGCCGGCAAGACACTGTCCGCCATGCAGAGCCATCTCGGGGACGGTGCAATGGTGCGCGCCATGCCGAACACGCCGGCCATGATCGGCCGCGGCGTGACCGGTGCCTATGCCAACGACAAGGTGTCGGCCGCCCAGCGCGATGCGGTGCATGCGCTTTTAAAGGTCAGCGGTCCGGTGGAATGGGTTTCGAGCGAGGCGGATATCGATGCCGTCACCGCCGTTTCCGGCAGTGGCCCGGCCTATGTCTTCTATCTGGTCGAATGCATGGCGGAGGCCGGGCGCAAAGCCGGTCTTCCTGCCGATCTTGCGATGCGGCTTGCGCGCGAAACCGTGTCGGGTGCGGGAGAACTTCTGCATCAATCGACGGAGGATGCCTCGCGGCTTCGCCAGAACGTGACGTCTCCGGGCGGCACCACGGCTGCTGCCCTCTCCGTGCTAATGGCAGACGATGGGATGCAGCCGCTGTTCGACAAGGCAATCGAGGCAGCGCGGAGCCGCGCGGAAGAACTGGGACGCTGAGCAGCCATGTCTGACGAGATAAGCTTTGCCGACTTCGAGAAGGTCGATATCCGGGTTGGCACGATCGTCGAGGTCGAGCCGTTTCCGGAAGCCCGCAAGCCGGCCTTCAAGCTGAAGATCGATTTCGGGCCTAAGATCGGCGTCAAGAAATCGTCGGCGCAGATTACCGTCCACTATACGCCTGAAACGCTGCTCGGACGCCAGGTGCTGGGCGTCGTCAATTTTCCGCCGCGCCAGATCGGGCCGGTCCGTTCCGAAGTGCTGACGCTTGGCTTTGAAGACGAGAACGGCGCGATCGTTCTGGCTGCCGTCGAGCAGGGCGTTCCAAACGGCAAGAAGATGATGTGATCAGGCGCGAGGGCGTCCTCACCGGACACCTTAGCCGTTTCGCCAACAGTCTCCCCAACTCTCACGTGAGCTCTTTGACTGCCGGGCCTTCGCTCAGGCCGGAACGCGAACGATTGCCCTCAAGCCACCGCTCGGACTGTCGTCCAGCGTGACATTGCCGCCATGCGAGCGGGCGATGTCGCGGGCGATCGCGAGGCCGAGGCCGGTTCCGGATGCATCGAGATTGCGGGCCTCGTCGAGCCTGTGGAATGGCTTGAACACGTCCTCGCGGGATTGCGCAGGAACGCCCGGGCCGTCGTCATCGAGGGTCAATGTCAGCCATTTGGCGCTGTGGCGCGCATCGATATGCAGGTTGTCGGCATAGCGCTGGCTGTTTGAGACGAGGTTTCCAAGCAGGCGGTTGAAGGCGTTCGGCCTGACGGCGATCTCGTCGTCGCCCTCGATGTGGTAGGTGAGGATCTGCCCGTGCAGGCTGAAACTTACGCGGAATTTCTCTAGAAGCTCGCTCAGATACAGCGTACCGAAGTCCTCCTCGGCCTCGCCCTTGGCAAATGCCAGATAGCCCTCCAGCATAGACTGCATGTCTTCGACATCCTGTTCCATGCCGGCGAGCTCAGGCTTGTTGCCGGCAAGTGCCAGCTGCAGCTTGAATCGGGTGAGGATGGTGCGCAGGTCGTGGCTGATGCCGGCCAGCATCGCGGTGCGCTGCTCCATCTGCCGTTCGAGCCGTTCGCGCATCTGGATGAAGGCAAGGCCCGCGCGCCTTACCTCGTCTGCGCCGCGCGGCGAAAAGCCTTCGGTCTTTTGTCCCTTGCCGAAACTTTCTGCCGCCTGGGCAAGTCTCAGGATCGGGCGGATCTGGCCGCGCAGGAACAGGATCGAAATCACCACCAGCACGAAGGCGGTGCCGATCATCCAGATCAGGAAGATGTGGGTGTTGGACGCGTAGGTAGAGCCGCGTCTGGCAAACACCCGCAGCACCCGTTCGTCCATTTTTACGCGGATCTCGACGAGCCGACTGTCGCCTACCGTATCGATCCAGAACGGCATGCGGATCTGACTGCTCAACTGTTCGGCAAGGATGTTGTCGAGGATCGCGAAGAAGGGGCGCTGGCGGGGCGGCGGGAGCTGGCCGTTCTCCTCGATTGCAATCGTCAGGCCGAGAGAGCTGTCGGCGATGCGGCTGACTTCGTTGTAGTTGCTGTCCTGCGGATAACTGCGGATGATCTCGATAATGGCGGCGATGTCGCGAACGGTGCCTTCAGACAGGCGCTCCGTGACCATGCGCCAGTGGCGTTCCATGAACACCGCGGCGACGACTGTCTGCAGCAGGAGCATGGGGAGAATGACGATTAGCAGCGAACGGGTGTAGAGGCCCGTCGGCAGCCAGCGACGCAGCCAGCGCGTGAACGGACGCCAACCGGGGAGGGTCAACCGGCTGGTCTCTCGCTTCAGCGTGTTGAAAATTGCCATTCGCCGCCCGTTATCGTCCTGTCGTCGGTCTCTTGTGCATCAGTCGATACTCAGCCTGTACCCGATGCCACGCACGGTCTGGAGATAGACCGGGTTGGCGGGGTCTTCTTCGATCTTACGACGCAGCCGGTTGATCTGCACGTCGATTGTGCGCTCGCCGACATCCGTATCGTCCCCGATCAGTTCGTGGCGGGGGATCGTTTCGCCGGCGCGCAAGGCAAACAGCATCATGATTTCCTGTTCGCGGTCGGTCAGGCGGATCGTCTCGGCAGCCTTGCGCAGTTCCTTGCGCGGGATCGAGAAGGTGAACGGACCAAACATGATCTGCTCGATCTTGGGTGCATCGGCCGAGCTGCTGCGGCGCAGGATGTTGTTGATGCGCAGGACCAGTTCGCGCGGATCGAAGGGTTTGGACAGGTAATCGTCGGCACCTGCCTCGAGACCGGCGATGCGCGATTCTGCCTCGACCCGTGCCGTCAGGAGGATGACCGGGGTGGTCTTCTTTTCATAAAGCGACTGGGTGAGCGACAGGCCCGTTTCGCCCGGCATCATAACGTCGAGAATGATGAGGTCGAAATGCAGTCCTTCCAGCTTGCGCCGCGCTTCGGCGGCATCTCCCGCGACCGTGATGCGGAAACCCTGCTCCACCAGATAGCGGTTCAGGAGATCGCGGATGCGGGTGTCGTCGTCGACAACGAGAAGGTGAGGGGCGTCGTCCAAAAGCGGTGTATTGGTCATCTGTCTGTCCCGGTCAGATATCCTGACTGATGTTGATATCAGAAATCACGAGGTTCGGGTCACGTCCACGCATCCGTTGAAGGAAAAGGGTGACGCTTTCCCGCATCCCGGGGGTGAAGTCTTCCATGGCGCGTGCGATACGCTTGGATTGCGGCTCGCACAGGGCCAGCGCCAGTTCACGGCCGGCAAGCGTCGGATAGAGGCGGCGCTGTCTGCGATCCTTGGCCCCGGCCATCTGCCGGATATAGCCAGTCTCGATCAACTGCTTCAGGACGCGGGCGAGGCTCTGCTTGGTAATCTGCAACAGATCGAGAAGATCCGTCACCATCATCCCCGGCTGGCGGCAGACGAAATAGACAACCCGATGGTGGGCGCGGCCCATGCCGATCTTCGCCAGGATAGCGTCCGGATCGGACACGAAGTCGCGATAGGCAAAGAAGAACAGCTCGATCGCTTCGAAATCGATCTGGCCCTCGTCGACCACGGGCATCTGTGGCGGGACTTTCTTGACGGCTTTTCCCGTCGCTGCAGGCGGCACGCCGTTTCCTTTCGCTCGCTACGTCTTCATCGTGTGAAGCTGTTTAACGTAATCCTTTTGCGCTGTCGCCCGTGATAAATCGCTCTGGCGGTCAAAATTCGACCGGTTGTGTTGCTTTCAGGGAGAACACGCACTTTCTTTTGCGCGCACGACTTGTCCGGCGGAACCTTTATCCCCAAGCGCCATTATTCCCAGCGAACGACTGGAGATTATTCAATGAACGCGCACACTTATTCCGCAATGCCGCCGATCGAGCTGAACCAGACCAAGGCCGAAGCTCATCCGCTGCGCCCGGTCTTCATCACGGTGATTGCGCTTAAAGTCGTCGTCTCGGCATTTCTGCTGGCGACTGTTTCGCTGGCCCCGCCGGTTGCTGCCGAAGGCACGTATCTGGCCGCCGCTATCAACTGATTTTGAGGCTGTCATCGGCAAGCCTTCCGGCTATGAAGAACGACAACGTTCAGGGCAGGACAGGCATTATGGGTCGATTGCAGGCAAGCGTCATTCCGGTGACGCCATTTCAACAAAACTGTACCGTCTTCTTTGACGACGATACAAAGACAGGCGTCATTGTCGACCCAGGCGGTGACATCGGGGTTATTCTGGACCTCGTGCGCAAAAGTGGCATTACCCTTTCCGAGATCTGGCTGACCCACGGGCATATCGATCATGCCGGAGGCGCCGACGAACTTCGCGAGGTGCTCGGCATTCCTGTCGTCGGACCCCACCGCGACGATCTTCCCCTTCTCAAAAATCTTGAAAAGCAGGCTCAGATGTTCGGTGTCGACGGCGACGTCCGCAACGTCGTGCCTGATCGGTTTCTTGACGAAGGCGAAACAGTCTCGTTCGGCGAGCATGTGTTCGAGGTTTTTCATTGTCCGGGACATTCGCCCGGTCACATCATATTCTACAACAGAGACCATGCCTTCGCACATCTTGGTGACGTCCTGTTTGCCGGGTCGGTCGGACGGACTGATCTACCCGGAGGCGATCACGCGACGCTGATGGACTCGATCCGCACCAAGGTTCTGCCGCTGGGAGACGAGGTAGGTTTTCTCTGCGGTCACGGACCGGGAAGCCGGATCGGCGACGAGCGCCGCAGCAATCCATTCCTGAAGGGCCTGTAACCGGCAACCGGTATCACGGGCATAAAAAAACCCGGCATCACTGCCGGGCTCCAACTGGAATGAGCGAGCTTTTGAAGCTCAACCGGAGATCTGCAGATTGACGGCCTTGGGGCCTTTTCCGCGACGATCCGGTTCCGTGTCGAAGCTTACTTTCTGGTTTTCAGTCAGCCCGGACAGGCCGGAAGCCTGTACGGCGGAGATATGAACGAAGATATCGGCGCCACCGTTGTCTGGTTTGATAAAGCCGAATCCCTTGTCCGTATTGAAGAATTTCACAGTGCCAGTCTCGGCCATGCAGCAGGTCCTTTTCCTTCTGTCCGTGTTCAGCGGCGGACAGCATCAGAGTGTGCCCTCACGGGCGGCGGCAGGCAGCTTTAAGAAAGGGTCCCTGTGTTTACCGCGGCGACTGGCAGATAAGGTATAAAACCAAGCCCCCAGTTCCCGCCCGAAGTCTTGGCGCCTTCGGAGCGCGTCATTATAGGTCTTCCCATGCTCGTAAATTGCCCGAACATGGACAGAGTGCTGTGTTTATCAAAAATTGGCAAGAAAAAGTTTTTTGAAAGGCAGGCCCGTTTCAGCCTGCCTCATTTGGCCAAAAGCGCTGCAAATGCGGGCTTTGCGCATGGTCCGAAGGAAGTTGGATGGGCAACGGATCGCTGGCGATGCTTCGCCCGATCGGCTCTATGCGTGTTCGCGTCATGTTTGTAGCCGTTTCCCAACGTCTACACTCTCTGCGGGAAGTTCCACTGCGAACCGGTGAAAGTACGGACGGCTAGCTGCCCTGATGTCTGCGGCCGAAGGTTTTCATCCGCTTGAGAGGGGTGGCCGACGGAAACGGGGCGGCGGCAGAGACGCGAATGGCGGATGCAGGCGAGAGGCTCATGTCGAGGTCGCCGCCGATGCGCGGCAGGCCGTGTTCCGGGAATGTCCTGTCGAACGTGGTCGGGGCGAGTTCAGGCCGTGCGAGTGCATATCCCTGCACGAGAGACGCGCCGAATTCCTCGCACACCTCCACCTGCCACATTTCCTCCAGTCCTTCGATGATCGGCTCGATCCCGTCATCCAGCATCTGCTGCAGGACGACGCGCAGGAGTGCCGCTCCTGCCGGATTGTCGAGAAAGTCGCGGACCCAGCCGGGTTCGAATTTGACGTAGTCAGGCTTCACCCGCTTGAGAAGCGCCAGATCGGACTCGCCCGCACCGTAATCATCGATCGCCACCTGGAAGCCGATGGCGCGCATGTGGCTGGTGAAGTCGGCGATGACGGCGGCGTTGGTCTCGGCGGTCTGACGGATTTCGCAGACGATCCGGTTGACGGCAAGTCCGGCTTCGTGGCTCGCAAGTTTGATGCGTTCGACTTCGTGGCGCATGTCTTCGGGTGTGCGCACCAGACCCGGCTGGAACTTGACGAAGATCTTCGCCTGGCGTCTGTCGAGCCGGCCGGTGTTGAGAATATGGATCGTCCGGACCATGCTGTCGATATCGGCAACTTCGGCGGGATCAACGAGGCTGAAGAATTCGTGCGGGGGAACGGGCTCTTCGCCACGATAGGCGCGCACGAGCCCGACAAAGGCTTCGATGGCCAGCCGATTGCCGGGTTTCGACGTTTTGAAAATGGGCTGAAGCGCGGATCTGAGAATGAAAGGCCCGTACGCGGTCGACCATGCCCCGTCGTCGCCGCGAACCAGGTTGGCGAAAATGCTTCTCGATGCCATACCCGTACCGTCTCCTGCGCAATTTTGCAGATTGTAGGCGAGACGGGTTACGCGGTCGTAAATACGCGCCCGAAGGTTTTAATCAGCGACATTGATCGCATTCATTCATGCTTTTTTCTTGAAAGGCGCCGGTTCATTCTCCATACAGCTTGAGGCGGCCGCTCGGCGGCGAATGAGCGCACCCCGCCGTAGTGTTCAATCAGCCCAGGACCGAAACGACATGGCCTTTCTTGCCGACGCCCTTTCCCGTGTAAAGCCTTCAGCGACAATCGCTGTTTCCCAGAAAGCTCGCGAACTGAAGGCGAAAGGTCGTGATATTATCGGTCTCGGTGCCGGTGAGCCTGACTTCGACACGCCTGACAATGTCAAGCAGGCGGCGATCGACGCGATCAACCGCGGTGAAACCAAGTACACGCCGGTTTCGGGTATTCCAGAGCTGCGCAAGGCGATCGTCGACAAGTTCAAGCGCGAAAACAACCTCGACTACAAGGTCGAGCAGACCATCGTCGGAACCGGCGGAAAGCAGGTTCTGTTCAATGCCTTCATGGCGACGATGAATGCAGGGGATGAAGTGATCATCCCAGCACCCTACTGGGTTTCCTACCCGGAAATGGTCTCGATCTGCGGCGGCACGCCGGTAACGATTTCGACCAAGCAGGAAAACAACTTCAAGCTGACGGCCGAAGAGCTGGAAAGCGTGATCACGCCGAAGACCAAGTGGTTCATCTTCAACTCGCCGTCGAACCCGACGGGCGCTGCCTACAGCGCGGATGAACTTAAGTCGCTGACCGACGTGCTGCTGAAGCATCCGCATGTGTGGATCCTGACCGACGACATGTACGAGCACCTGACCTTCGGCGACTTCAAGTTCGCGACGCCGGTCGAAGTGGAGCCGAAGCTCTACGACCGGACGCTGACGATGAACGGCGTTTCCAAAGCCTATGCGATGACCGGCTGGCGCATCGGCTATGCGGCCGGTCCGATCGAACTGATCAAGGCGATGGACATGATCCAGGGCCAGCAGACCTCGGGCGCATCGTCGATCGCGCAGTGGGCGGCTGTCGAGGCGCTCAATGGTCCGCAGGATTTCGTGACCAAGAACAAGGCGATCTTCGAAGGCCGCCGCGATCTCGTCGTGTCGATGCTCAACCAGGCGTCCGGCATTGTTTGCCCGAAGCCTGAAGGCGCATTCTACGTCTATCCGTCCTGCGCCGGCCTGATCGGCAAGACGGCTCCGACCGGCAAAGTCATCGAAACGGACGAGGATTTCGTGTCCGAGCTCCTGGAATCGGAAGGTGTCGCCGTGGTTCACGGATCGGCCTTCGGTCTTGGCCCGAACTTCCGCATTTCCTACGCGACGTCGGAAGACATTCTCGAAGAAGCCTGCAAGCGCATCCAGCGCTTCTGCGCAGCCTGCAAGTAAGTTTCGAGACACGAGTTTGATGGGAGAGCCCGGCCAAGCGCCGGGCTTTTTCGTGAGTGGTGGTCCAGTGGAGGGAAGGTCGGGGCGGGCCACGGCTATAGCCCCGACCGAGCCCCTTTTCGAGGATCCTGCGTTTAAGCCTTGGTTAGCTTGACGATCGTCGAGGAGCCGGAACGGGTTTCGGTGACGGCGTAGACGGCGCCATCGGGGCCGACCTTGACGTCGCGGATGCGAGCCTTGAGCGGAACGTGTTCTTCGTGGCTCACCTTGTCGCCATCCATATGCAGGACCACCACGCCCTGGGTTACCAGACCGCCGACCAGGAATGCGCCCTTCCATTCGGGGATCGCATCGCCATCGTAGAAGGCCATACCGGAGGGGCCGATGACCGGATCCCAGTAATAGACGGGCTGTTCGGTCTGAGCCTTCTCGGTGATGCCGTCGCCTACCTTGCCGCCGCTATATTCGACGCCGTAGGTAACCTCCGGCCAGCCGTAGTTCTTGCCGGCTTCCGGTCGGTTCAACTCGTCGCCGCCCTTGGGGCCATGTTCGACCGTCCAGAGGCGGCCGTTGCCATCGAGTGCTGCTGACTGGAGATTGCGGTGGCCGTAGGACCAGATTTCCGGCCGCGCTTCGGGCTGATCGACAAAGGGATTGTCGGGCAGGGCCTTGCCGTCCATGTCGATGCGGAACACTTTTCCAAGACCGCTTTTGAGATCCTGTGCCTGGACACGCGGCTCCGGATCGGACCGCTCGCCGACCGTGACATAGAGCTCGTTGTTGGGGCCAAAAGTGAGGCGCGAGCCGAAATGCTTGTTGCCGTCATAGCTTGGCATCTGCTGGAAGATCACCTTGACGTTTTCCAGCTTGCCGCCGCCATCGTCGTTGGCGACGAGCTTGGCGGAGGCGACGGATGTGCCGTTGCCGTCTTCACGCTCTTCGGAGAAGGAGAAGAAGATCATGCCGGACGTTTCGTGATCCGGGGCGAGGGCCACGTCGAGAAGACCGCCCTGGCCAGAGGACAGGACTTTCGGAACGCCTTCGATCGCAGGGCCGGGCTTGCCGTCCTTGATGATATGCATCGCGCCTTCCTTGGCGGTCACCAGCATGCGGCCATCGGGGAGAAATTCCATAGACCAGATGTGCGGAAGCCCTTCGGCAACGACTTCGGTGGTGATCTTAGGCATTTCCGCCGGCTGCGCTGCGCGGGTCTGACCGGTGAAGGCAGGTTTTTGATCCTTCGCATTTGGAGCACTTGTTTCAACCGGTTTGCCACTGGTCTGCGCCATCGCGGGAGCGCCGACCAGTGCGAGAGCCAGGGCCGTGCCTGCAAGGAAGATGTTCGTGCGTTTCATGGGTCACCTCCGGACTTTGTCTTGATGCCTTTCAGTGGCGATCGCTCGCCAGACATTGTCCCATCTAGGGCGGCCAGTCCCGAAGACCGAACACAGGGTGTTCAACTCTTCTTTATTGCAGATGTCACAATCCGATCATCGTCAGCATGATGAAGGTCGCAAACAGCACAAAATGGGTCATGCCCTCGATTGCGTTGGTCTGGCCGTCGTTGAGGTTGATCGCCGCAACCACGAGCGTGATTGCGACCATCACCGTCTGGACCGGCGTCATCGCCATGATGAAGGGCTGGCCGGTATAGAGCGCGATGCCTTCCATGACCGGGACGGTGAGAATGACCGTCGAGAGCGACGCGCCCATGGCGATGTTGACGACGGACTGCATGCGGTTCTTGAGCGCCGCCCGCATGGCGGTCAGGATTTCCGGCGCGGCGGAGATGGCGGCGACAACGACAGCGGTCAGCGCGATCGGCGCGCCGGAGCCTTCCAGGCCTTCGCCCATGAAGACCGACATGAATTCCGCCAGGAAGCCGATGATCAGAACGCCCAGAAGAATTATGCCGATCGATACGGCCGCGGAATCCTCGGCGGCCTCCTCCTGAGGCGCGGACGCTGTCCCGGCGGCTGCCGCCTTCTGGGTCCGCGGATAGGTGTAGCTGAAGAAGTAGCTGTGCGGCCCGACCTGCATCTTGAGAAAGACGCCGTAGAGCGCGATCATCGCGCAGATGGTAAAGGCGGAATAGTAGTGCCAGCTTTCACGCGGTACGAATTCCGGCACGATCATCGAAATGCCTACCGCCGTCATGATCATGACAGTGTAGGTGCGGCTTGAATCGTCGTTATAGGGTTGCTCGCCATGGCGCAGGCCACCGAGCAGGGCCGCGAGGCCAAGAATGCCGTTGATATCCAGCATCACCGCCGAATAGATCGTGTCGCGCACCAGCGTCGGTGAGGAATTCGAACCCATCATGATGGCGAGGATCAGGACCTCGACCGCCACCGCGGACAGGGTGAGGATCATCGTGCCATAGGGGTCGCCAACCTTGTGCGCCAAAACCTCCGCATGATGGGCGACGCGTGTGGATGCAAGCACAATCACACCGACGAAGAGCGCTGCTGCGATCAGCGACACCGTCTTTCCGGCCTCCAGAATTGAGTGTTCGATGAAGAAGCCGAGAATGGCGACGACGAGGGCGATCAGCAGGAATTTCTCCTGCCGGAGGTGGGTCGCGATTTGCACTGGAAGCTCCTGGAAACGATCTCGGAGAAACTAGGGTTGTCGGTCGACCTGCACAGAGGACGGTTTGCGATAATCGGTCTTTGGTGCCATTATCCTCGCCAGTGGAAGGAACTTCGCGGCGTATTCCGGCTTTTTTGCTCTACGCGGCCTTCTGGACCGAGACCGGTCGGGGCAGCCACGAAAAAACATACAGGAGGATCTATGACCAAGGTCGTTTACACAATCGTGCCACATGATGGCGGCTGGGCCTATCGACTGGGCGACGTTTATTCCGAAACATTCCCGAACCACAACGACGCGCTGCAGGCGGCCCGGATTGTGGCTGCCGAACAGCAGGTGGGTGGCGAGCCCGAAGAGATCAGCTGGCAGGACGCAAAGGGCGTCTGGCACACGGAGCACAGCGACGGCGGTGACCGTCCCGAAGCCGAAGTTGTGGATGGCGATCAGGCGGACGTGCGCTAAGCATTCGCTGCGACCAAAAAGAAGGCCATGCCCGGCGTTTGTGCCAGGCATGGCCGATTTCAGATAGTCGGGCCTAAAGCTTAGGCTTCTGCTGATTCAAGCGACGGGTAGTCGGTATAACCCTTTGCGCCGCCGCCGTAGAATGTGTTCTTGTCCGGCTCGTTGAGCGGCGCGTTTGTCTTGAACCGCTCGACCAGATCCGGGTTGGCAATGAACAGCTTGCCGAAGGCGACGCCATCCGCATAGCCGCTGGCCACAGCCTTTTCAGCCGTATCCTTTTCGTAGCCATTGTTGACCACCCAGGCGCCGGTGCCGCCGGCGTTGCGGTAGGTATCCTTCAGTTCCTGGTAATCGAACGGCTTGCCGCCCTGGACATAGCCGCGGTCACCACCGGTCGCACCCTCGATGACGTGGATGAAGGACAGGTTGCGGGTCGCCAGTTCCTTGACGAGATAGTCGAAGACCGTCTGCGGCGCATCTTCGGTGATGTTGTTGGCAGGCGTAACAGGCGACAGGCGAATGCCGACGCGGCCGCTGCCGATGGCTGCAGCGACGGCGTCAACGACTTCGAGCGCGAACCGGGCGCGGTTCTCGACGGAGCCACCGTATTCGTCTTCGCGGAGGTTTGCGCCAGTCTTCAGGAACTGGTCGATGAGGTAGCCATTGGCGCCGTGGATTTCGACGCCGTCAAAGCCGGCCTCGATCGCAGCCTTTGCACCGGCAGCAAAATCGGCAACGACGCCCGGGATTTCGGAAAGTTCGAGCGCGCGCGGCTCAGATGTATCGGCAAACGCGCCGCTGCCATCCGGGTTGATGATGTAGGTCTTGCCCTTGGCGCCCAGTGCGGACGGCGCGACGGGTGCGCCTTCATTCGGCTGCAGCGAGGTATGCGAAACGCGACCGACGTGCCAGATCTGGGTAACGATCTTGCCGCCCTTCTTGTGAACGGCTTCCGTCACCTTCTTCCAGCCGTCGATGGCCGGAGCGAGGTAAAGGCCCGGAACGTCGGCATAGCCCTGTCCCTGCTGGCTGACCGGGGTGCCCTCGGTGATGATGAGGCCCGCCGAGGCGCGCTGTTCGTAATAGGCGATGTTGAGATCGTTGGGGATCGCCTTCGGCGAACGGTTGCGGGTGAGCGGCGCCATGACGACGCGGTTCTTCAGTTCGATGTCGCCGAACTTTACCGGTTCAAAGAGTGAGGTCACAGGAATATCCTTCCATGCTGCTTTGGGAGTGATTGAGTTAAGGGGTGGCATTCAGAGAGCGGAGCGAAGATTGGTCACGAAGTCTGCGATCTTCTCCTCGTCGCGGCTGTAGAACGCCCATTGACCAACCCGGCTCGTTTTCACGAGGCCGGCTTTTTCGAGGGTCGAAAGGTGCGCAGAGACGGTCGATTGCGACAGACCACATCGTCTTTCGAACTGCTTGGCACAGATGCCCATTTCGAGCGGATGATCCTGATCGGAAAAATGCTGCTCGGGCTGCTTCATCCATTCGAGGAACTCAATCCTCGTCGGATGGGACAGTGCTTTCAGTATCTCGGTGCGATCCATCGTCTTTCCATATCGTCTCTAACCGATATATAGATCGTCTGAAGACGATTTAAAGGAATGACGTTCCCATTTTTTTCAGGAAGGCAAAAAAAAGGGCCTCCAGATTGCTCCGAGGCCCGTCAGGTGTGAAGGTCTAAAACCTCCAGAGGGGAACAGCCGGCGCTGATAACGGGGACGTCATCAATTGCTCCGGCTGACTCCTATATGGGCGCAGCGATTTGTGAGAGCAAGGGGGGTGGCCGAAATATTGACCGTTTCGGTCCAATTACTCTGACAGGCAGCCGAGGATTGCGGCGGGCCGGCAAACCGCAGGGCAAAAAAAGAGGGCCACCGGATCACTCCAGGGCCCTTATAATTATGAAGGTTAAAAACAACCTCCAGAGGGGAACAGCTGCTGCGGTGGAACTGGGAGGAAAGCCACCATATGCATCAGCTGAGTGCGATATGATGGTTTTTTGGGCAGGCGGCAACGCTTTTTTGCGCAGGACTGCCATGCACGTTCTGCACAGCTTACTCTAGTCACTGAGTCGTGTATGAAATCGCTGCGAGAATCCCGGTGCCCATTCTGAGCGAAACGTCTTCGACAGCGATCAGAAATTCCAGTTACGCGCCTTGGCGACGATAAAATCGCGGAAGACCTTCAGCTTGGCAGCGTTCTTCATTTCATCCGGGTAGCAGAAGTAAGTGTCGAATGAAGGGATGTCGGCGCTCAGCGTCAGCTGGATCAACCCAGGGTCGCGGCCGACGATATAGTCGGGCAGGCAAGCGATGCCGATGCCAAGCAGGCAGGCTCGTTTGATGGAGGTCTGGCTGTTGATCTGCAGATGCGGCGTGCGGGTATTGTCCGAAGAACGGCCGGCGGATTCGAGCCAGTTGACGTCGAGAAGGTAATTCGGGGCAGGCTCGCCGAAGGAGATGATGCGGTGGGTGTCGAGATCCTCGACCGACTGCGGTTCGCCATAGCGGTTGATATAGGACGGGGCTGCATAGACGTGCATGTGCACGGTGAACAGCTTGCGCTGGATCAGGTCCGACTGCTGCGGCTGGCGAAGGCGGATGGCGCAGTCCGCATGGCGCATGTTGACGTCGACTTCCTCGTTATCGAGGATGAGCTGGATCGACATTTCCGGATAGAGCTGCAGGAATTCCTGCACCTTGTCGGTGAGCCAGCCCTGGCCAAGGCCGACCGTCGTCGTGACGCGCAACTTGCCCGACGGCTTTTCCGTCGTTTCGGTCAGCTGCATCTTCACGGTTTCGAGCTTCAGAAGCACGTCATGGGCGGTGCGATAAAGAAGCTCGCCCTGTTCGGTGAGGATGAGGCCTCGGGCGTGGCGGTGGAACAGTTTGACGCCGACGTCCTGTTCCAGCGCGCTGACCTGCCGGCTGATTGCCGACTGGGACAGATGCAGCTTGTCTGCTGCATGGGTGAAGGATCCCGCCTCCGCCGCAGCGTGGAAGATGCGCAACTTGTCCCAGTCGAGAGGTACGCCCATGCTTACTCCGCAGCAATGGCAACCGGCTGAATGCCGGCGAGGTAACGTTCGGCTTCGAGCGCTGCCATGCAGCCCATGCCGGCGGCGGTGATCGCCTGTCGGAAGGTGTCGTCGGTGACATCGCCCGCGGCAAACACGCCGGGAACGTCGGTCATTGTGGAATCAGGCGCCGTCCAGAGATAGCCGCCGTTCTTCATCTTCAGCTTGTCCCTGAAGAGTTCGGTCGCCGGGGCATGGCCGATCGCCACGAAAACGCCGTCGATCGGCTGATCGGAGATCGTGCCGGTCCTGGTATCACGCAGGCGCACACCCTCGACCGATGGCGGCAGTGGCGCACGGGCCGGCTTGCCGGTGACCTCGGCAATTTCGGTGTTCCACATGACCTTGACGTTGGGGCGCTGGAACAGGCGCTCGGACAGGATCTTTTCCGAACGGAACGAGTCACGCCGGTGGACGACCGTCACGGTCTTGGCGATATTGGAAAGATAGAGTGCTTCCTCGACTGCGGAGTTGCCGCCACCGACCACGATCACATCCTTGTTGCGATAGAAGAAGCCGTCGCATGTGGCGCAGGCGGAGACGCCAAAACCCTGGAACTGCTGCTCGCTTTCGATGCCAAGCCATTTGGCCTTAGCACCTGTCGCGATGATGATCGTATCGGCAGTCCAGACGGTGCCGGAATCGGTGCGGACCGTGAAGGGGCGATGATTCATCTCGACCTCGGTCACGAGATCGTTGACGATCTCGGTGCCCACATGGACCGCCTGCTGCAGCATCTGCTCCATCAGCCAGGGACCCTGGATCGGATCGGCAAAGCCCGGATAGTTTTCAACGTCCGTGGTGATCATCAGCTGACCACCCTGTTCCATGCCTGCAATCAAGACCGGCTTCAGCATCGCACGCGCTGCGTACACCGCAGCTGTATAGCCGGCGGGGCCGGAACCGATGATCAGAACCTCTGTATGACGGGCGGACATGATGACGTTTCCTTTCCAAGACCGTGTCGGGCGCGTGGCGCCGCTTCCTCATATAGGAAGCCATTATTCGGTCTGCCGCTTTTGACACGTCATGTAAGGGCCATCCATGCAACATTGCAAGGGCAGCCTTGCGATAACAACAAGACAGTTGGAACTGCCGGGTAGAAACGTCAGGCCAACTGCGATTGGATGTGTCTCTAGGTGCACCTCGGTTGACAACAACTGGACCGGCGCACGAAATTTTCTTGCGTCGGAACGATGTTATTGTATGTCTTCGCGACACCGAGATGGATACCCGGGAGCCTGCGTGCTCCCGTCAATTTTGAAGGCAGGCACTACACATGGTCGTGAAAGTCGAACTCGATACCATCGACCTGAAGATCCTTCGCGAATTGCAGAAGGACGGACGCATGACCAATGTCGAGCTGTCCGAACGGGTCGGCATATCGGCGCCGCCCTGTCTGCGGCGCGTTCGCAAGCTGGAAGAGAACGGCATCATCAAGGGTTATCGCGCCATGCTGCAGGCGTCGCTGCTCGGATACGATCTTGTCGCCTTCTGCATGGTGGGACTGAAGCAGCAGTCGGACAGCAAGCTGAAGGCCTTCGCGGCGGATATGGAAACGCGGACCTTGGTGCGTCAGGCCTGGATGGTCTCCGGCGAGACCGATTTCCTGCTGCAATGCGTGGCCGAGAACCTCACCGTCTTCCAGGATTTCGTCATCGAGGATCTGACCGCGGTCGACAATGTCGATACGGTTCGCACCATGCTGACGATCCGGCAGGTCAAGGATGCGCCGGTCGTGCAGATCTAGGATCGTCGAGATCGAGGTCGTCCGAGGGACAGGGAGCAGGAACCAGAGCATGTCCAGCCACGACATCGAGCTTGTGATCACCTGGGTTGATGGTTCGGACCCGGATCATCGCGCGAAGCGCCTGCAATACGATGACGTTGCGTCGAGTTCGCACGCGGTGGCATCCAGCCCGACGCGGTTTGCCGATAACGGCGAGATCTACTATCTCATCGCCTCCGTGCTGAAATACGCGCCGTTCATCACCAAAATTCACATCGTCACGGACGGGCAGAAGCCGGAATTCGTCGACAGTTTTGCGCAGGCGGGTTTCTGCACGGAAGATTTCATCGCCATCGTTGATCACAACGTGGTCTTCGACGGGCTTCCGGCCGTGCTGCCGACGTTCAACTCGCTGTCGATCGAGGCTGCGGTCTGGAATATTCCGGGGCTTTGCGAGAATTTCGTCTACAGCAATGACGACTTCTTTCTGAACGCTCCGACATCTGCCTCCGCGTTCTTTCGCGACGGCAAGCCGATGATTTACGGGCGCGTGAAAAGCGGATTGCGATCCCGCCTCAAGCAGTGCCTGCGGTGGTTCAAGCGGCAGCGGGCGGAAGCGTCCAACGCTGTTCCGAGCTTTACCGTCGCGCAGGAGAAGGGGGCAGAGCTGGCGGGTGCGAAGAACCGGTTTCTGCAGGTCGGCCATTACTTTCACGCGGTCAGACGCTCAACGCTTGCCGATTACTATGCAGCGCATCCCGACGTGCTTCGCCAGCAGCTCTCCCATCGCTTTCGCAACATCGCCCAGCATTCGCCGGTTGCGCTTGCCAATCATCTCGAGATGGAGCGCTTTGGCGCGACCCCGTTACCCGAACACCGCACGGCCTATATCAAGCCGCGGCAGAAGCGGGCGACCGCACCTGTACTCGCCATGATCGAACAGGGCAGCGCCCCGTTCGGATGTATCCAGAGCCAGGACGAACTCAGCATCGAGCTTCGCCAGGCGCTGACTGACGTGATGATAACGAAATTTCACACCCATCTGCCGCACCGGCTTATCGAACACCTGCGGGCGGCAGACTGACGAGGTTACCGGTGTAGACAGGACTGCCGAGGTTACGGCAGCAAGACTTGGAGAACGTGCGTGGTACGCAAGAAGAGTAAGCTTGAGGCACTGCTGTCCTTCAACCGCTACCGCAAGCGCTGGGGAGCTGCGAAATACGCCAAGCTCGACCAGGATTACGCGGGCATGAAGCAGCGGCTGATCGAGGATTCGGATCGCGAGCACCGGTCGGGCAAGCAGAAGTCGCTCGACGATCACATGGCGAACCTGAGACTGGAGTTCAAAGGCCAGCCGGAACTGCTGTTCTATCATGCGCAGCTTATCGTCCTCATGCGGCGCGAATATAATGTCCGGGAGACGTACCAGCAGTTCAAGACCCTGTGGGAGAATGAAGCGCCGTTCCTCACCGCCCATCTCGATCTGCGTTGGCTGATTTCCGCGAGTGACAGCATTGCCGATCTCGACGAGGACATGACGGCAAGGGCGATCGCCATGATCGGCTCGTCGCTTGCCAACACGATCAAGGTCTACGAGACCGACCGCTTTATCCATGGCGGCGACGAGCGTCCTGTCTCACAAGATGCGATCGAACAGACGCAAGGTGCGCCGATGCACAGGTTCAACGGGATGTACCTGTTCAAGGTGGGGACCGACGACACGCTGCGAAACATGCGCTGGCGGCTCGATCCGTTTTTCAAACAGGGGATTGCCGGCGAGATCGCGAAGGCGATCTACGACCGCCTGCAGGAGAACGACACGGCATTCAGCCGGTTACGAGCGCTCCACCACCGCGATCGCAGCGGGTGGTGGTAGCAAGCGCTTAAGCTGTCCCGGTTCAGGATGGCTCGCCATTCTTCGCTCGCTGCTTTTTGCGCTGCTTGACCAGCCTGTCCTTCTTGGACCTGATCCGCAGACCTCTAGCGAGATTGTAGATGACGCGAAGCGGCATGGTGATCGTGATCAGCTTGCCGAGGTTGCGGTTGCTGTTTTCCAGCCGTTCGGACAGGACCTGGATCGCCGCGAACACGAAGTTGCTGTTGTCGATATCGGGGAAGTGGCGCGACAGCGCCTTGTAGGGATTGAAAGCTGTTCTTCCTGCCATTTCGAGCTTGTCGCTGTTGGCGAGGAGCTGCAGCACCGACTGTTCGAACGTCCAGTCGTGGATGTGGAACATCTGCCACTTGCGGCTGCGGCGTCCCGAGAAACCGCAAAGCACGACCTTGGCCTGCGGCACCTTCTCGCAGAGCCAGACCGAAAGGGCGAAGCCTGAACTGGCGGTATGGTCGCGCGGGTAGAAATCTTCGAGGTAGCTGCAAAGGTCGATGGCGCCTGCTGCGACGCCGCCGAACTCGGCCGGTTCCGTCACCTGTTCCATCGTGGCGGCGCGCATGCTCATGACGCCAGTAAACCCGGGGCCCGGCAGCAGGGCCAGCACCTTGTCGAGAGCGTTGTCGTAGATCAGTTCGGAGCCGACACGGCTGGTGCGTGCCACCAGCAGCGAATTGCGCGTGAACGGCGTTTTCAGGACCTTGCTGACGTAGTTGAAAAAGACGAACAGCGTCGTTTCCGGATAGGCGGCGTGGATCTCGTTGAAGTTCTGCTCGTCACTGTTGGCGACAAGAACGATGTGGCTATAGCCGGCGAAAAACTGCTGCCAGTCTTCCTCGCTCATAAGTCCGCTCGTCGTCGGTCTGTGCTGCGCCATCCCGGCAGAAAGTTCCGTCATTCGAAGCGTCCTCCATGCAGATGCGGGCAGAGCCGGACCGGTCGCGTGGCACCAAATGCCTCTGAAGTTTTCATGGTCCGGTCTCTAAAAGCGTTTCGTAGATTTCCGCCAGACTGTTGGCTTCCTTTTCGATGGCGAAGGCGACGCGCACATGCTCGCGACCGCTCCAGCCCTGCTGGCGGGCCAGTGCAGGGTTTTCGAAATAGGTGCGCAGCGCATCGCGAAGCGCCGTGTAATCGCCGGCCGGAACAACCGATCCGGTCTCACCTTCGACGATCATTTCGGAATAGGCGCCGGCATCACTTGCAACGACTGCGGTTCCCGATGCCATCGCCTCGAGCGGCGTCAGTCCGAAGCCTTCATTGCGGGACGGTGCCACATACAGAGACAGGCGACGGTACCAAGGCTTGATGTCGTCCACTTCGCCCATGAACAGGATGCGATCTGTCAGACCGCTCATGGCGACATCGGCTTTCAACGCATCGCCGAAAACCGTGTTGTCCGGCGTGACACGCCCGCAGACGACGCCCGTCCATTCGGGATAGGACGGCAACAGTTCGATCAGGGCGCGCACGAAAAGGTCTGTGCCCTTCTGATGCCGAACGCGCCCGAAGCATCCGATCAGATGCTTGCCGAAACCATCTGCCGGGGAGGAAGGGTCGGATGGGCCGGAGGGACGGAAGAGATCGAGATCGACGCCGTGGTGCACCACCTTATAGGGCACTTTCAGGTATGAACCCGATCGTGCAGACGTCGCGACGACCGCATCCATCTTGCTGATCAGAAAACCCGTCCAGGCGGAATGGGTTCGCTGCGCGGCGGAGGTAAACAAGAGCTTCAGCGGCATCCGCAGCACATCGCGCATGAAGAGGCCGGGCAGCATCTCGATATTGCGGCGGGCATGCCAGACACGGGCGCGCCGCCCTAATGGCGGTGACCACAGCGCGGCAAGGTCGGCATAGCGGATGTGGGGAAGGTGGGAGGGCAGGCCAGGTCCCAAGACCGCGATCTTCTGACCCTTTGCCCTTTGCACCGGAATCAGCTGGACGATCGTGGACGTCACGCCGGAGAGCCGCTTCTTGAAGTTCGGCGCGATCACTTCGATATCGGATATATCGACCACGGAGCCGGGAGCGATACCGCTGCCCATCTCCGTGGCGACTTCGCCAGACGTTTCCACGAGCGATCAGCCCCAGGAGATGGCGAGGATCTCGTAGGCCTTGGAGCCGCCGGGGGCGACGACTTCGATACTGTCACCCTTCTCCTTGCCGATCATGGCACGGGCGATGGGCGAGGAGATCGAGATGCGGCCAGCCTTCACGTCGGCTTCCTGATCGCCGACGATCTGATAGGTCTTTTCCTCCTCGGTATCCTCATCGATTAGCTTGACGGTTGCGCCGAACTTGATCGTGGAACCGGACATCTTGGAGAGGTCGATCACTTCGGCGCGGGCCGTGAAATCTTCCAGCTCGCCGATGCGGCCTTCATTGTGGCTCTGGGCTTCCTTGGCCGCGTGATATTCCGCATTTTCCGAAAGGTCACCATGGGCGCGCGCTTCCGCAATCGCTTCGATGATGCGGGGACGCTCCTCCTGCTGGCGCCAGCGCAGTTCTTCCTGCAACTGGGTAAACCCCTTCGGCGTCATCGGTACCTTTTCAACCATTTTCTTGTCCTTAAGGCGCATGTCCGCGGATGCCGCGGACACAAAAAGAAACAGGTTCCGGAGCGGTAACTTCGGAACCATCTGCAGCATCTGAATTTAGGGCATCATAACAGAATTTCGACTGCTCCCGCTAGGAAAATCGAAATGGTGTCAGATGCGCCAGCTGGAGTTGAATGAATCAAACGTCCCTCGATTTGTCAACGGGTTGACGCAGTCATAAAGAACATATAGAGAACGCACTAATGAAGAAGTCGCTGAAAGAACGGTTGGCGATCCTGTCGGACGCTGCCAAGTACGACGCCTCCTGCGCCTCCAGCGGGACATCGAAGAGAGATTCGTCGGTATCCGGCGGATTGGGTTCGACCGAGGGGTCCGGCATCTGCCATGCCTATGCCCCGGATGGTCGCTGCATCTCCCTTCTGAAAATCCTTATGACGAATTTCTGCATCTACGATTGCGCCTATTGCATCAATCGTTCCTCCAGCAATGTCGAGCGCGCCCGGTTCACGCCCGAAGAGGTTATCTGGCTGACGCTGGAATTCTATCGGCGCAATTATATCGAGGGTCTGTTCCTGTCGTCGGGCATTATCCGCTCGTCCGATCACACGATGGGCGACATGGTACGGATCGCGCGGGAATTGCGGACCGTTCATAATTTTCGCGGCTACATCCATCTGAAGACGATCCCGGAAGCGTCGCAGCAGCTGATCGAGGAGGCGGGGCTTTATGCCGACCGTCTGTCGATCAACATCGAACTGCCGACCGATGCCGGGATCAGCCAGTTTGCGCCGGAAAAGCGGCCTGCCAATATTCGTCGCTCGATGGGCGATCTGCGGCTGAAGATCGAGGAGATGCGCGACCCGACGCTGCAGACCAAGCGTCGCAAGCGGTTTGCGCCTGCCGGCCAGAGCACGCAGATGATCGTCGGGGCAGACGGCGCCAACGACGCGACCATTCTTGGGACGAGCGCCAGACTGTATGGCAGCTACAGCCTGAAACGCGTCTATTACTCCGCCTTCAGCCCGATCCCGGACTCGTCGAAGACACTGCCGCTGATCAAGCCGCCGTTGATGCGCGAGCATCGGCTCTATCAGGCTGACTGGCTTTACCGGTTCTACGGGTTCGAGATCGGCGAGATTACGGCGTCCACGGAAAACGGCATGCTGGATCTAGACCTTGATCCGAAGCTTGCCTGGGCGCTCGGCAACCGCGACAAGTTTCCGGTCGATGTGAACAGGGCGGACAAGGAGACGCTGCTGCGGGTGCCGGGTTTCGGGACCAAGACCGTCGGAGCGATCCTGTCGTCGCGCAGGTTTCGCAAGCTGCGACTGGAGGATTTAAAGCGGCTGAGCGTGTCTCTGAAGAAGGTACAGCCCTTTATCACCTGCGAAGGGTGGACACCGCGCAAGCTTGCCGACCGGGCCGATCTGCGATCCATGTTCCAGCCAAAGCCGGAGCAGCTGTCGCTTCTATGATGTACCGAGTCCTGTTGCGGGGGAGAGGCGATCTGACCGAGTGGCGCGATGCTGCGCGTGCCTATCTCGCGGCCGGCATCGCACCTGATCGCGTCGAGTGGCGCACGATGGACGACACGGACGGATTGTTCGGGCTGGACGGCAACCAGTTGCCTGCGCCTGTCGACAAGCCGGTGACGCAGGGTGTTCCTCCAGCCTTTCTGAAGCTTGCCGCCTCGGTCATCTGCCATTCCGATCCGACGCGGTTCTCGCTTCTCTACCGGATGCTGTTTCGCATGGCGCACGGGCGCAATTTTTTGGGTATGGCGACCGATCCGGATGTGGTTGCGGCAAACCGGATGTCTAAGTCGATCGGCCGCGACTATCACAAGATGACCGCCTTCGTCCGTTTCAAGGAAATCCCACTGCCGGAGGGTGTTGCCGGACGCCGGCGCTTTGTGTCCTGGTTCGAGCCTGATCATTTTATCATCGACCGTGTGGCCCCGTTTTTTCAGCGTCGTTTCAACGACATGGACTGGCTGATCGTGACGCCCAAGGGTTCGGCGTCCTGGGATGGCGAGACCCTGCGGACCAGCGATGAGCCCGCCGAAAAGCCCGACCTTCGCGACGACACGGACGATCTGTGGCGGACTTACTATGCCAATATCTTCAACCCCGCGCGGCTGAAGGTGAAGATGATGATGTCGGAAATGCCGAAGAAGTACTGGAAGAACCTGCCCGAGGCCGAGCTTATTCCGGGCATGATCGCCAGCGCCGAGGCAAATGTGATCGAGATGGGACGCAAGGCGGCGAGCGAACCCCTGGCGTTCCACCATCGCATCCAGGAAGCCGCAGCACGGGTGCCCACGCCAGAAGGGCCGACCGCCGGTACAATCGAGGCCTTGCGGGAGGAAGCACGTCGCTGCACCCGCTGCGACCTCCATTGCATGGCGACCCAGACGGTTTTCGGCGAGGGGCCTGTCAATGCCAAGGTGATGATCGTCGGCGAGCAGCCGAGCGATCAGGAGGATCTGGCCGGGCGCCCCTTCGTCGGGCCGGCGGGCAAAGTGTTCAACGAGGCGGTGAGCGCGGCCGGGATCGACCGGACGCAATTCTACATCACCAATGCGGTGAAGCATTTCAAATACGAGCCACGCGGCAAGCGGCGCATTCACCAGAAGCCAAATATGGGCGAGGTGCAGCAGTGTCGCTGGTGGCTCGTCCAAGAACTCGATCTGGTGCAGCCGAAGCTGGTCGTCGCGATGGGTGCGACCGCGCTGTTTTCACTCACCGAGATGCGCCACAAGCTGGAGGACGTGCGGGGCAGACCGATCGCCATGGAGAACGGACGGATGCTGTTCGTCACCGTGCATCCGTCCTACCTGCTTCGCATTCCCGATGAAGGGCGAAAGGCGGAGGAGGTGGCGCGGTTCAAAGAGGATATCGTGGCGATCGGACGCCTGGCTTCGTAAGCGAAGCATCAGCTTCATTGGTGGGCCCAGGTTTCAATTGACTTCGTCTTGAAATGAAAGCTGTATTCGGCGGGGTCTCTCAAGACTATAGCTGGGGAATATGTCGAATACAGACGTCGCGGTCACACCGCCATTCAAGGCGCAACCTTTCGGCTCCACGCTTCGGTGCGAATATTCGCTAATGGAGGCGGTCGGGTATATAATACTCTGGGTGATCATCAGTGTGTTGACACTTGGGATCGGTGCGTTCTTCGCGGTTTACTACTTCTACAAGAGCATCATCAACAAGACCTACCTGATCGGCCGGGACGGCCAGCGGATCGCGCGGCTCGAATGTGAACTCAACCTGGCGGAGATGATAGGTCACATCCTGATCTGGATCCTGATCTCCATCGTGACGCTCGGGATCGGTCTTGTGTTCTACGTCTTCCGCACCTTGCGGCTCTGCTTCAACAGGACAAGGCTCGTTTATATCTGAGCGCGTTCAGTGTCCCGAGCCGATCGCGCTTTCGTCGATATGGGCGCGGGCGTAGATCGTGCGGGCGGTCGCTGCGAGGATAAGCAGGACCAGTGAGGCGAGGAGGCAGCAGCTGGCAAAACCCGTCGAGAAGGATTGCCGGGCGGCCTCCAGCCAGACCGGGCCTTCGCCTGCCTGAAGAGCGCTTCCGCCGAGCCCGCGGGCCGTCTCGACGGCGCCGCCGATGGTCGCCCTGACCGTCGCCGCCTGGGCCGGGTCGAGGCCGGCCACATCCGCGCCATCCATTAGAATGCGATAGACCAGTGTCCCGAAGCTGCCGAGAAGGGCGACACCGAGGGCGCCGCCGAATTCGGCGCTGGTTTCGGAAATCGCCGAGGCCGAGCCGGAGCGTTCCGGTGGCGCCGTGCCAACGATCAGGCCAGTCGTCGTCAAAACGACGGGCACGAAGCCGATCGCGATGATCATGGTCGAGCCGAGGACGCCGTAGAGGCTCTCCGAGTAGGCAGCGATCGACATGGACAACATGCCGGCCGCGTTGATGACGAGACCGATGAGGACGGTGTTGACCGGGCCGAACCGGTTGGTGAACCGGTAGGCCTGCAGCGACATGACGGTGAAGACGATCGATGACGGGATCGACCAGAGGGCGGCTTCGAGCGGCGACAGGCCGAGCACGAACTGCAGGAAGAGGTTCTGGTAGAGAAACACCCCGAAGACGAAGAACATGCCCGCGAGATTGACGAGAAGCGAGGCGGTGAAGGCGGGGATGGCAAACAGCTTGAGGTCGATCAGAGGCTGCGTCAGGCGCTTCTGACGGCGGATGAACAGGTAGCCGAACGCAACGCCGACCGCGATCGGGACCAGATGCTGGCTCTGGAACCCATCTGCCGCCATGTGCTTGAAGCCGTAGATCACCGGCAGCACGGTCGCGAGCGACAGGACGACGCTGACGAGATCGAGCTTGGCACTTTCCGGGCTCTTGTATTCCGGCAATAGGAACGGGGCGACGACCAGAAGCACCAGCATGATCGGAATGTTGATGAGAAACACCGAGCCCCAGTGAAAATACTGCAGGAGAAAGCCGCCGAGGAGCGGGCCAATTAGTCCGCCCAGTGCGAAAGCTGTTCCCCAGATGCCGATCGCCCGGTTTCGCTCGGCTTCGTTCTTGAAGAGGTTGACGATCAGCGACAGGGTCGAGGGCGCGATCGTCGCGCCGGCAATGCCGAGAAGCGCACGGGCGGCGATGAGTTGCTGCGCTGTCGATGAGAAGGCGGCAAGTGCCGAGGCGATCCCGAAGGCGAATGCGCCGATCAGCAGCACGCGGCGGCGGCCGATCCGGTCTCCGAGCGTGCCCATGGTGACGAGAAAACCGGCGACCATGAAGCCGTAGATGTCGTTGATCCAGAGCAGTTCGGACGCGGACGGATCGAGATCCACGACGATCGCGGGGACGGCGAGAAACAGGATGGACAAGTCCATCGAGTAGATCAGGCAGGCGATCGACAGGACGCAGGCACCGATCCATTCCCGGCGACCGGCAGGCTCGTGGCCCGGATGTTGCGACGGCGTCTGCATCGTTCCTCTCCCAGATATCGGCTTGCGGATTTACCGCACGTCTCAGGATCGGGCAACCGCGGGGCCAGCAAAGAAAACGGGCGCCAGAGGCGCCCGTTGGAGAGTGTTACGCGAAGTAGCTTTGCAGCGTACGCACTTCGAGATTGCCGGCCTTCAGCGCCTTGATCGCCATCGCAGCGGATTCGGCACCTGATATCGTCGTGTAATACGGCACCTTCTGCATCAACGTTGCACGGCGCAGCGATTTCGAGTCCGAGATCGCCTTGTTTGAATCCGTTGTGTTGATGACGAGCTGGACCTGGCGGTTGCGGATGGCATCCTCGATATGCGGGCGTCCTTCCAGGACCTTGTTGATCTTGGTCGACTCGATGCCGTTTTCGGCGAGGAAGCGGGCGGTACCGCCGGTGGCGATGACCTTGAAGCCTATTTCCTTCAGCATGCGGATGGCCGGCAGCACGCGTGGCTTGTCGTCGTCGCGGACCGACACGAAGACCGCACCGTCGCGGGGCAGTTCGACGCTTGCACCGAGCTGGCTCTTGGCGAAGGCGAGCGCGAAGTCCGTATCGAGACCCATCACTTCGCCGGTCGAACGCATTTCCGGTCCGAGCAGGATGTCGACGCCGGGGAAGCGGGCAAACGGGAAGACCGCTTCCTTGACCGCGATATGCTTCAGGTTGCGCGGATCGGGCTTGGTGCCGTAGGCCGCAAAGATCGCGTCGAGCTTTTCGCCGGCCATGGCACGGGCGGCGATCTTTGCGATCGGCGCGCCGATGGTCTTGGCCACGAAGGGCACCGTGCGCGAGGCACGCGGATTGACTTCGAGCACGTAGACGGTGCCGTCCTTGATGGCGAACTGGACGTTCATCAGGCCGACGACGTTAAGCGCCTTGGCCATCGACGTTGCCTGGCGTTCCAGCTCGTCGATCATCTCGTTGGACAGCGTGCGCGGTGGCAGCGAGCAGGCGCTGTCGCCCGAGTGAATGCCGGCTTCCTCGATATGCTCCATGATACCGGCGACATAGACGTCGGTGCCGTCGCAGAGGCAGTCGACATCGACTTCGATGGCGTTGGACAGGTAGCTGTCGAACAGAAGCGGGTTCTTGCCGAGCAGGGTGTTGATCTGGCCGGTCTTGTCGTTCGGATAGCGCTGCTTGATGTCTTCAGGCACCAGTTCCGGCACCGTATCGAGGAGGTAGCTCTGCAGCTGGCTTTCCGAATGCAGGATCTGCATGGCGCGGCCGCCCAGAACGTAGGATGGGCGAACGACCAGCGGGAACCCGATTTCCGACGCCACGAGGCGGGCCTGCTCGACCGAGTAGGCAATGCCGTTGTTCGGCTGCGTCAGGTCGAGCTTCATCAGCAGCTTCTGGAAGCGGTCGCGGTCTTCGGCCAAGTCGATCATGTCGGGCGCCGTGCCGAGGATCGGGATGCCGTTCTTTTCGAGCGCCTCGGCAAGCTTCAGAGGCGTCTGGCCGCCGAACTGCACGATCACGCCGACGACTTCGCCCTTCTCCTGTTCCGCGCGGAGAATCTCGATGACGTCTTCTGCGGTCAGCGGCTCGAAATAGAGGCGGTCGGACGTGTCGTAGTCGGTCGATACGGTCTCGGGGTTGCAGTTGATCATGATCGCTTCGTAGCCGGCATCCTTCAGGGCGAAGGCGGCGTGGCAGCAGCAATAGTCGAACTCGATGCCCTGGCCGATGCGGTTCGGACCGCCGCCGAGGATGACGACCTTCTTGGCGGTCGAGACTTCGGCTTCCGAGCGCAGTTCGCCGACGAACGGCGTCTCGTAGGTCGAGTACATGTAGGCGGTCGGCGACGCGAATTCGGCAGCGCAGGTATCGATGCGCTTGAAGACCGGCCGCACGTTGAGCGCGTTGCGCAGTTCCGCGACTTCCTTCGGGCGTTTCTTGGTCAGGCTGGCGAGGCGGGCGTCTGAGAAGCCCATGGCCTTCAGCATGCGCAGGTTCTCGGCGTCAGCAGGCAGGCCGTGTTCGCGAACGCGGGCTTCCATGTCGACGATCGCCTTGAACTGGGCGATGAACCACGGGTCGATCTTGCAGGCTTCATGCACTTCGGCTTCGGAGAGACCGAGACGGAGAGCCTGGGCGACCTGGCGCAGACGGTCCGGCGTTGGCGTGCCGATCGCGGCGCGGATGGCATTCTTGGAGCCTTCGCCCTCTTCCATGCCGGGGATCTCGATCTCGTCGAGACCGGTCAGGCCGGTTTCAAGACCGCGGAGCGCCTTCTGCAGCGATTCGGCAAAGGTACGGCCGATCGCCATGACTTCACCGACCGACTTCATGGCGGTGGTCAGCACCGGCGAGGCGCCCGGGAATTTCTCAAAGGCAAAGCGCGGGATCTTGGTGACGACGTAGTCGATCGACGGTTCGAACGAGGCAGGGGTTGCACCACCGGTGATGTCGTTGTCGAGTTCGTCGAGCGTGTAGCCGACCGCAAGCTTTGCCGCGACCTTGGCGATCGGGAAGCCTGTCGCCTTGGAGGCGAGCGCCGAAGACCGCGATACGCGCGGGTTCATTTCGATGACGACAAGACGGCCATCGGCCGGATTGACCGCGAACTGGACGTTGGAGCCACCGGTCTCGACACCGATCTCGCGCAGGACCGCGATCGATGCGTTGCGCATGATCTGGTATTCCTTGTCCGTCAGCGTCAGGGCCGGCGCGACAGTGATCGAGTCACCGGTATGGACGCCCATCGGGTCGATGTTTTCGATCGAGCAGATGATGATGCAGTTATCCGCGGTGTCGCGGACCACTTCCATCTCGTATTCCTTCCAGCCGAGAACCGATTCCTCGATCAGCACTTCGGTGGTCGGCGAGGCATCGAGACCGCCGCCGATGATTTCGAAGAATTCCGAGCGATTGTAAGCAATGCCGCCGCCGGTGCCGCCCATGGTAAAGGACGGGCGGATAATGGCGGGTAGGCCGACGACGTCGATAGCCTGTGCCGCAATCGCCATCGCGTGGCTGATATAGCGCTGCTTGCGGTCGGTTTCGCCGAGGTTCCACTGGTTTTCGAGCGCGTCGAGCGCCTTGTCGAGCTCGGCGCCGGACAGTTCGGCCTTGACCTTGTTGCGCTCGGCTTCGTGCGTCTTGCGGTCGGCATCCTTGATGTCGGTGGCATTGGCCAGCATCGACTTCGGGGTTTCGAGGCCGATGCGGCTCATGGCTTCGCGGAAGAGGGCGCGGTCCTCGGCCATGTCGATGGCGGCGGGCTTGGCCCCGATCATCTCGACATTGTAGCGGTCGAGCACGCCCATTCTCTTCAGCGACAGTGCGGTGTTCAAGGCCGTCTGGCCGCCCATGGTCGGCAAAAGCGCGTCAGGGCGTTCCTTGGCGATGATCTTGGCCACCACTTCCGGGGTGATCGGCTCGATATAGGTGGCGTCGGCCAGGCCCGGATCGGTCATGATCGTTGCCGGGTTGGAGTTGACCAGGATGACCCGGTAACCTTCTTCGCGCAGCGCCTTGCAGGCCTGGGTGCCGGAATAGTCGAATTCGCATGCCTGGCCGATGACGATCGGGCCCGCCCCGATGATGAGGATCGATTTGATGTCTTGGCGCTTCGGCATGATCTCTATCCACTTTTTTCTGCGCGAAAAACCGGCACGGGGCGTGAAGCTCCGGTCGGGTGGCGTGCGCATGTTTTTTCTGGCTAGACGCGGCTTATAGGGAAATGTGCCGGGGAACGGAACCCCATAATTGAGCATATCGACAGGAATCGACACGGCTGCCGGGTAGTTTTGCCCAGGCGTTTCGAGGCGTACCGCAACGGGGTTTAGTGACATGGACAGGTTGCGACCGCACCAGTAGATTGCGCAGACATAATATAAACAGCAACGGCCCTCCATGACGACGACCGCTTGCGCGGAGGAAACCATGGCCGATGCCACTTCGAAAGCCGCTATAGCGCAAGCGGCGACCGCCGCCGATGCACCCGTCCAGGCGGACAAGACGGTGATGCCGATCATTTTTGCGGTCAGCTTCTGCCATATGCTCAACGACATCATGCAGTCGATGATCTCGGCGATCTATCCGATGCTCAAGGCCGACTACAATCTCGACTTCTGGCAAATCGGCATTCTGACGCTGGCCTTCCAGTGCACCGCATCGCTGCTGCAGCCGGTGATCGGCATCATCACCGACAAGAAGCCATTCCCGTACTCGCTGCCGATCGGCATGGGGGCGACGTTTGTGGGGCTGTTTCTGCTCGCCGGTTCGCATGTCTATCTGATGCTTGTGGTGGCGGCTGCGCTGATCGGCATCGGGTCGGCGGTGTTTCATCCGGAATCGTCGCGGGTGGCGAGGCTTGCGTCCGGCGGGCGCTATGGTTTTGCGCAGGCGACCTTTCAGGTGGGCGGCAATTTCGGACAGGCGATCGGGCCGCTGCTGGCCGCCTTCATCATCGTGCCGATGGGGCAGGGCAGCGTCGCCTGGTTTTCGGCAATCGCGCTGCTCGGCATCGTGATCCTCTCCTGGGTCGCGCGCTGGTACAAGGCGCATATGCTGGCCAACAAGGGGCGCAAGAAGAGCCTCGGTATTCACAGCCTGCCGCGTCGCACGGTGATGGTGGCACTGGTCGTGCTGGCGATCCTGACGTTTTCGAAGAACATCTACATGGCGGCAATCGGCAGCTATTACACGTTCTTCGTTATCGAGCGCTTTGGCGTCACCGTGCAGTCGTCGCAGATCATGCTGTTCGTCTTTCTGGGCGCGACGGCGCTGGGCACGTTGATCGGCGGTCCGATCGGCGACCGGTTCGGCTCCAAGGTGGTGATCTGGATCTCCATTCTCGGCGTGCTGCCGTTCACGCTGGCCATGCCGTTCGCCAATTTACCGATGACGATCGTGCTGTCGGGTATCGTTGGGCTGCTGATGGCGTCGTCTTTCCCGGCCATCATCGTCATGGCGCAGGAGCTGGTCCCTGGCCGGGTGGGAATGATCGCCGGCATCTTCTTCGGGCTCGCTTTCGGCATGGGTGGTATCGCCGCCGCCGTGCTCGGCATCATCGCCGACCACAGGGGCATCAGTTTTGTCTATTCCATCTGCGCCTTCCTGCCGGCGATTGGCCTTCTCACCGTGTTCCTGCCCAGCAAGGCGCAGCTGAGGGTCGCCTGAGCCAACAGCCTGACATCCCGACATGGATATTTGGCGGGCCTGTTCTATATCGTCGTCAAGGATCATTTCCGACCGAATAGATTAGAACCTGGGGTGCGATATGGAATGGAAAGGGCGTCGGCAATCCGACAATGTCGAGGATCAACGGGGTGCCTCGATGGGTGGCCGCGGTGGCGGTTTCCGCATCCCGATCGGTGGCGGCGGACGTGGCGGTGGTGGATTGAGCATCGGCGGCATCGTCGTCGTGCTGATCATCTGCTGGGTCACGGGCATCAATCCGCTGACGCTTCTGTCGGGCGGCGATACCGGCATGGATACGGGCACCAGCACCACGCAGCAGGCGCCGCGTACGCCGGCTGAAGACGAGATGACCGGTTTCGTCCGCACCGTCCTTGCTGATACCGAAGACACCTGGAACGAAATCTTCCAGAGCAACGGCGCTCGTTATGAGGAGCCGACGCTGGTTCTCTTCGGCGGTCAGGTTCGGTCTGCCTGCGGTTTTGCGTCGTCGGCAAGCGGCCCGTTCTACTGCCCGAGTGACCGCAAGGTTTATCTGGATACGGAGTTCTTCAAGGAACTCAGCCAGCGGCTTGGGGCCGGAGGCGATTTTGCCGAGGCCTATGTGGTCGCGCATGAAGTCGGGCATCACGTCCAGAACCTGCTCGGCGTATTGCCGAAATTCAACCAGGCGCGGCAGAATATGAGCGAGACCGAGGCCAACCGCATGTCGGTTCGCGTCGAGCTTCAGGCGGACTGCTTTGCCGGCGTGTGGGGCAAGCGTACCCAGCAGAAGGGCTTTCTCGAAAGCGGCGACCTGGAGGAGGCTTTAAACGCCGCCCAGCAGATCGGTGACGACACGCTGCAGAAGCGCAGTCAGGGTTATGTCGTCCCGGAAAGCTTCAACCACGGCACCTCGCAGCAGCGTATGCGCTGGTTCAAGCAGGGCTTCGACACCGGCGACATGAAGGCCTGCGACACGTTCTCGGGCAATGTCTGAGCAGTGGTCTTTGCTGCTCCGGCGAGCAGCAGAGCCGTGACTGAGAGATCAATCTTAGAAAAATCGTGTGGGCGGCGAGACCGATCGCCCGCACTTTCCCGGTTTAGGCGTGCTCGACTCCGCAAATCCTGGACCTATGCCGGGCTGCGTTCGGCACCAGCCCGTGCCGATGGACGAGGCCAAGTTCCTGGCCGCACCATCCTCCTATCGATCGGTCCGTCAGACCAGTCACGTCACCCATCAACGTTGGTGAACTTCGCCCTACAATTTTTGCTGGATCGGTGCCGAGCCTTGATGAACCCCGATGCCTTCTTTATAGGCAGGGTACCGTGCCGCTGACCGTTTCTGGAAGCGGCTTTTTCCATTTGTAGGATTTATCGATGTCGGGCTTGCCGAACACTGGCGGTGCATCTGCGCCGCATGACGCCGTCATTACGGATCGTTCCTGGTCGTCGCATCTGCGCGGCACGTTTGCGCTCGGCATCCCGCTGGTGGGAGCCCAGCTTGCGCAGATGGCGATCCATACGACCGACGTCATTCTGGTCGGCTGGCTTGGGACGACCGAACTTGCCTCCGTGGTCATTGCGACGCAGCTGTTTTTCGTCGTGTTCATCTTTGGCACCGGGTTCACCAGCGCCGTCGTGCCGCTGGTTGCGCAGGCGCTCGGCCACGGCGACCGGATCGGCGTGCGCCGGTCGGTGCGCATGGGGCTGTGGGTGGTGATTGCCTATTGCACGGTTGTCGCGCCGCTGCTCTGGTTTAGCGAACCGATGCTGCTCGGCCTCGGTCAGGCGCCCGATGTCGCGGCCAATGCGCAGAGCTATCTACGCATTGCGCAATGGGGCATGTTCCCGGCGCTCGGACTGATGGCTCTGCGCAGCTTCGTGACCGGATTGGAGAAGGGCGGGATCGTTCTCTACATCACGATCGGCATGTTCATCATGAACGCGATCGTCGCCTATCTGCTGATCTTCGGCCATTACGGAGCGCCGCAGCTGGGTCTTCATGGCGCGGCGATCGCAGCCGTGTCCGCCAACCTGGTCGGCTTCCTGATCGCGATTGCCTATGTGCAGGCGCAGCCCGCCATGCGCGCTTATGAACTCTTCGTGCGCTTCTGGAAGCCTGACTGGTCGATGGTTCGGGAAGTCTTCCTGCTCGGACTGCCGATCAGCTTCACGATCCTTGCCGAAACGAGCCTGTTTGCGGCGGCTTCGCTGATGATGGGCAGTATCGGCAAGCTCGAGCTTGCCGCCCATGGGATTGCGCTGCAGCTTGCCTCGATCGCCTTCATGGTGCCGCTGGGTCTGGCGCAGGTCGCAACGGTTCGGGTCGGTCTTGCCAACGGTCGTGGCGACATGGTCGGTGTTCGAAGGGCCGGTGGGGCCGTGCTGATCGTCAGCATCATCTTCACGGCGATCGGCGGTGTCCTTTACGCCGTGATGCCGGGCGCGCTGGCGGGGCTTTTCCTCGACACCAGCCAGCCGGACGCCGCTGCGGTGCTCGCGCTCGCCACACCGCTGATTGTCATTGCCGGCATCTTCCAGCTGGTCGACGGGCTGCAGGCCGTGGGGGCCGGACTTTTGCGCGGATTGAAGGATACGAAAGTGCCGATGCTTCTGGCGCTGATCGCCTACTGGCCGATCGGCTTCGTCTGCGCCTGGGTGTTCGCATTTCCACTCGGCTATCGCGGCGAGGGTGTCTGGTTCGGTTTCGTGATCGGCCTTGCCGCCGCAGCTCTCTTCCTGTGCGGACGGTTCTGGATTCTTTTGCAGCGCCATAAGCAAATGGCCCGCTGAGAGCAGCGGGCCATCTGATTGAAACCGTGACTTGAGAAGGTTTTAGCGCTCGGCGAGCGCTGCCTCTCCCTTGTTCTCGCGCACCATGTTGATGAAGCGGCGGAACAGGTAGTGGCTGTCCTGCGGACCGGGCGATGCTTCCGGGTGATGCTGGACGGAGAAGACCGGCTTGCCGGACAGACGCAGACCGCAATTGGTGCCGTCGAACAGCGAAATGTGAGTCTCCTCAACACCCTGCGGCAGCGACTTCGAGTCGACCGCGAAGCCGTGGTTCATCGACACGATCTCCACCTTGCCGGTCGTGTGATCCTTGACCGGGTGGTTGGCGCCGTGATGACCCTGGTGCATCTTTTCGGTCGTGGCACCGAGTGCGAGGCCGAGGATCTGGTGACCGAGGCAGATGCCGAAGGTCGGGATGTCGGTCTTGACGATGTCCTTGATGACAGGGACAGCGTAAGCGCCGGTGGCTGCCGGATCGCCCGGGCCGTTCGACAGGAAGATGCCATCCGGCTTCAGCGCCAGAATGTCTTCCGACGAGGTCTGGGCCGGGACGACCGTGACCTTGCAGTCGAGGCCGGTGAACAGGCGCAGGATGTTGCGCTTCACGCCGTAGTCGATGCAGACGATGTGATACTTGGCATCCTCGGCCTTCAGTTCCTCGGAACCTTCGTTCCAGACCCAGGGCTTTTCGGTCCACTGCGACGACTGGCCGGAGGTCGCTTCCTTGGCGAGGTCGAGACCTTCGAGACCACTCCAGGCCTTGGCTTCCGCCTTCAGCGCTTCGATGTCGAAATTGCCGTTCGGATCATGGGCGATCACGGCGTTCGGGGCACCGTTCTGGCGGATCCAGGAGGTCAGCGCGCGTGTGTCGATACCAGAGAGGCCAATGACGCCGCGGCTCTTCAGCCAGGAGTCGAGGTCCTTTGCCGAGCGGTAGTTCGATGGTTCGGTGATGTCGGCCTTGAAGATCGTGCCAACGGCGCCGCGGCGGGCAGCGGGCGTCAGGTCCTCGATGTCCTCGTCATTGGTGCCGATATTGCCGATATGCGGGAAGGTGAAGGTGACGATCTGGCTGAGATAGGACGGATCGGTCAAAATTTCCTGGTAGCCGGTGAGGGCGGTGTTGAACACCACTTCGGCGGTGACCTTGCCGGTCGCGCCGATGCCTGTTCCTTCAATCACGGTTCCGTCGGCAAGCACGAGAACGGCGGTGGGTTTTTTCGTGGTCCAAGGGGTGGTCGCGGTCATATCCATCCTTCTGCCCCAGCGGCCCGTTTCCCGAAACGGAAAACAGGGTGTCGAGGTCATCTCTCGTCGCAGAAAAGGGCGCGCGGAAACCCGCTTGCGGCCCACTATCCAATTGTTGTGCAGGTCCTCGACATAAACAAGGCAGAACAGCGGGTCAATTGCCGTTTATGAGAAAGCTGGGCGCAAAGGCCGGCACTCGGTGAGTTTTGCCGTGTCGGCAAAACGTTTGATCGCCGTTCACGCTTGTTCTATGACGTCGCAAAAGATCGGTCCGCTGCGGATCGAGTGACGTTCAAGGAGACAGGCCATGTTGCGCGAGAAGCTTTCCGAAGCGATGAAGGAAGCGATGAAGGCGAAGGAAACCCGCAGGCTTTCGACCGTGCGGCTGATCCAGACCGCCATCAAGGACCGTGACATCGCCAATCGCGGCACCGGCAAGGACGCTGCCACTGACGACGAAATCCTGCAGATCCTGCAGAAGATGGTGAAGCAGCGCGAGGAGTCGGCGAAGATCTACGAAGACAACGCCCGCCCGGAACTTGCAGCACAGGAACGCGAAGAGATCGCCGTCATCAAATCCTTCATGCCGGAACAGATTTCCGACGAGAAGGCGAGCGAGATCGTCGCTTCCGTCATCGCCGAGATCGGTGCTGCTGGAATGAAGGACATGGGCAAGGTGATGGCCATTCTGCGCGAACGCTATGCCGGCCAGATGGATTTCGCCAAGGCGTCCGGCACGATCAAGGCGCAGCTGAGCTGAGGTCTAGCCGCTACGCATAAAACGAGAAAGGCGGGAAGTCCTTCATGGAGTTCCCGCCTTTTGCTCTTCTACGCCTCCCATCGGCCGACCGCGGACATGCCACCGGTAGGAGAGGACGATCGACCGCAGTCATTGCAGGCAGCCGTCCTGAAGAGCAATCTCAGATGCCGTACCCGCCTGTCGAGGCGACTGACGGCACGTCTTGTCGGATTCAACGCTATGCAGGGAACCTGCGTATCGCAAGTTACAATTCGTTAATTTCTGTGGGTTGATCGGGTCGGTGGTCACGGGAGCGGCGGCCTGTGAATAGCGGGCATGATTTGCGGCCGGGCTGGCATTCCTGCGCACTGAGCATTAATATGGTCTCTGGCCCGCGAGGTAGACATGCGCTTTTCAAACAGTTTTCTTGATGAGATCCGGGATCGGGTGCCGATTTCGACGGTGATCGGCCGTCGTGTCACCTGGGATCGCAGGAAGACCAATGCTGCGCGCGGCGATTTCTGGGCCTGCTGCCCGTTCCATGGCGAGAAAAGCCCGAGCTTTCACTGCGAGGACCGCAAGGGTCGCTATCACTGCTTCGGCTGTGGCGTATCGGGCGATCATTTCCGCTTCATGACGGATCTGGAAGGGCTGAACTTTCCAGAAGCCGTCCAGCAGGTTGCCGATATGGCTGGTATCGCCATGCCGCAACCCGATCCGCAGGCGGAAAAGCGCGAGCGGGAGCGGATGTCGCTTCTCGACGTCATGGAAATGGCGACGCGCTTCTTTCAGGACCAGTTGCAGAGCCCGACCGGCGCCAAGGCACGCGCCTATCTTCGCGACCGCGGACTGACGGCGCGCACGATCGAGAATTTCCGCCTCGGCTATGCGCTGGACAGCCGCAATGCGCTCAAGGAGTTCCTTGCCGGCAAAGGTGTCGCGAAGGAACAGATCGAGGCCTGCGGCCTGGTGCGTCACGGCGAGGGGATTGCCGTTTCCTACGACTATTTCCGCGACCGCATCATGTTCCCGATCCTGTCGTCGCGCGACAAGGTGATTGCCTTTGGTGGACGCGCGATGGCGCCGGATGCGCCGGCCAAATACATGAACTCGCCGGATACTGAACTCTTCCACAAGGGTCAGGTGCTCTACAATTTCACCCGCGCCAGGCGGGCGGCACAGCCGGGGCCGGGATCGAAGGAACCGGGCACGATCATTGCCGTGGAAGGCTATATGGATGTGATCGCGCTCAGCCAGGTGGGCGTCGAAAATGCAGTTGCGCCGCTCGGTACGGCATTGACCGAAAACCAGCTGGAGCTGCTTTGGCGGATGACGCCGGAACCGATCCTGTGTTTCGATGGCGATGGTGCCGGTATCCGTGCTGCAAACCGTGCTGCGGATCTCGCGCTTCCCTCCATCAAGCCCGGCCGCTCGGTGCGGTTCGCGTTGCTTCCAGACGGCAAGGATCCGGACGATCTCGTCAAGCACGAGGGAAGAGCGCCGTTCGATGGCGTGATCGCGCAGGCGCGTCCGCTTGCGGAGATGGTCTGGCAGCGGGAAACCAATGGTGCCGCCTTCGAGACCCCGGAAAAGCGGGCGGAACTCGAGGCAAGGCTCAAGCAGATCGTTTCCGTGATTGCCGACGAAAGTGTGCGCCGTCACTACCAGCAGAATGTGCGCGATCGTCTCAACGGCTTGTTCCAGCCGCAGCGCAATGGCGGCGGTGGCGATCGTCGTCAAAGCTACCAGCAGCGCGAAGGCGGCGGGTCCGGCAGAGGCGGTGCGGCCGGCGGACGGGGTGGATCGTCGTTCCAGCAGCAGGGGCGCGGAATGGGTGTTTCCGACCGCCTGACGCGATCGGGGCTAGTGCGGGGACATCTCGACCTTCCGGCCCTGCGCGAAAGCGTGCTGGCGCTGACCATCGTCCATCATCCGCAGCTTCTGCTCAACGAGTATGACGAGATCGCCTCCATCGAATTCGAGAACCGCGATCTGAAGCGGATGTGGTCTTGCGTGCTGACCATTGTCGGGCAGGCCGGTGCCGGTTTGACGGTGCAGGACCTGAAACGGGAACTCGGCGAGAATGGCTTTGAGGAACTGTTGAAGTCGATGAACCAGCAGATCCGCAATGCGCGACTGTGGACGGCGACGGAAGAGGCCGATCCGCAGGATTCGCTGCAAGCCTACCGCCAGACCCGGGCACTGCATTCCAGAAACAAGGAGCTCCGCTGGCAGAAGATCGAGCTGGAGCGTGAACTCGCGGAGATGACCGAGGACGAGGCCGAGCGTGCCGAGATTTTGCTGCGTGCACTTCTGGAGGTACAGAATGAAATTTCCAGGCTTGAAAACCAGGAAGCGATCATCGACGGCTTCGGTGTTCTGTCAGGACGCGTCAAGGGCGCTGCCGTCAGTCACGGATAAAGGAGAGCTGCGCAGATACTAAACCGTGTTGAATTGGTCGCCTGATGGATTAACAGCGCGAGTGGAGTGGTCTATACAGCTCTTGATTGATCACTGTATTGTTGCAACGCATCGGAAAATGGCGTCAATCCCGCGCATTTCGGGTAGAGCCAGGGGTTATTACCGGGCGGCGGGCTCTTGTCTTTCATTGTGCACCGCTTACATATGGCTTCAATATGACGGGAGTACCGCCAACGGGGACATGGTCGTAAAGGTAATTTCCACTTTTCCTGGGCACAAGCTTTGGAAGAACTTGACGAAGCGTTATTTTGTGGGAATCACCATTTCGGGCAATATTGGTGGAGTGGGTCTAGCGCCGCGGCGATGTTCGGCATCTTCGTTCTGGCGGTCCCCGCGAGTAGCGGTCGCCGATGGTAATCGGGAGTTAAAGGTCATTCCGTTACGAGTTGGATATTGATTCGCGGCTGGTGTGGCTTTTGCCCTCCGCCGCAGGCCACGAAGCGCTGCGCAGTGGCGTTCAGGGAAAGCGACGACATACATGGCAACTAAAGTCAAAGAAAACGAAGAAGCCGATACCGAGCGCGAAGGCTCGGTCGACGGTCCGCTTCTCGATCTTTCTGACGACGCGGTCAAGAAGATGATCAAAGCCGCGAAGAAGCGCGGCTACGTGACGATGGACGAGCTTAACTCGGTTCTTCCGTCCGAAGAGGTCACTTCCGAACAGATCGAAGACACGATGGCGATGTTGTCCGACATGGGCATCAACGTCGTTGAAGATGAAGAAGCCGAGGAGGCCACCACCGAGGAGGAGGACTCCAACGAGAGCGAAGAGAGCGAAGGCGGCGAACTTGCCCCGACGTCCAGCACAGCTCTTGCCACGGCGAAGAAGAAAGAACCCACCGATCGTACCGACGATCCGGTGCGCATGTATCTGCGCGAAATGGGCTCGGTCGAGCTTCTGTCGCGTGAAGGCGAAATCGCGATCGCCAAGCGCATCGAGGCTGGCCGCGAGACGATGATCGCCGGTCTGTGCGAAAGCCCGCTGACGTTCCAGGCGCTGATCATCTGGCGCGACGAACTGAACGAAGGCACGACGCTGCTGCGCGAGATCATCGATCTCGAGACGACCTATTCGGGTCCCGAGGCGAAGGCTGCGCCACAGTTCCAGAGCCCGGAAAAGATCGAGGCGGACCGCAAGGCTGCCGAGGAAAAGGAAAAGACCCGCAAGGCTCGTTTCTCTGCTGCCAACGATGACGACATCACCGCTGTCGGCGGCGACCAGGGCTTGGAAGAAGAGGAAGAGGACGACGACGAGTCGAACCTTTCGCTTGCCGCCATGGAAGCGGAACTGCGCCCGCAGGTCATGGAAACGCTCGACACGATTGCGGATACCTATAAGAAGCTGCGCAAGCTTCAGGACCAGCAGGTCGAGCAGCGGCTTGCCGCCTCCGGCACGCTGTCTTCCGCTCAGGAGCGCCGCTACAAGGAACTGAAAGACGAACTGATCACGGCAGTGAAGTCGCTGTCGCTGAACCAGAACCGCGTCGAAAGCCTTGTCGAACAGCTCTATGACATTTCGAAGCGCCTGATGCAGAACGAAGGTCGTCTTCTTCGTCTGGCCGAATCCTATGGCGTCAAGCGCGACTCGTTCCTGGAACAATATCAGGGCGCCGAACTTGATCCGAACTGGATGAAGTCGATCGCCAATCTGTCGGCACGCGGCTGGAAGGATTTTGCCAAGGCGGAGTTCAACGCCATTCGCGATATCCGTCAGGAGATCCAGAGCCTGGCCACCGAAACCGGTATTTCGATCACCGAATTCCGCCGGATCGTGTCGATGGTGCAGAAGGGCGAGCGCGAAGCGCGGATCGCCAAGAAGGAAATGGTCGAGGCGAACCTTCGTCTCGTCATCTCCATCGCCAAGAAATACACCAACCGCGGCCTGCAGTTCCTGGACCTTATCCAGGAAGGCAATATCGGCCTGATGAAGGCCGTCGACAAGTTCGAATACCGTCGCGGTTACAAGTTCTCGACCTATGCGACCTGGTGGATCAGGCAGGCGATCACCCGCTCGATCGCCGACCAGGCCCGCACGATCCGTATTCCGGTGCACATGATCGAGACGATAAACAAGATCGTCCGGACATCGCGCCAGATGCTGCACGAGATCGGCCGCGAGCCGACCCCGGAAGAGCTGGCCGAAAAGCTGGCCATGCCGCTCGAAAAGGTCCGCAAGGTCCTGAAGATCGCCAAGGAGCCGATCTCGCTCGAAACCCCTGTGGGTGACGAAGAGGATTCGCATCTGGGTGACTTCATCGAGGACAAGAATGCGCTGTTGCCGATCGATGCCGCCATCCAGGCGAACCTTCGTGAAACGACGACGCGGGTTCTCGCATCGCTGACGCCGCGTGAAGAACGTGTTCTTCGCATGCGCTTCGGCATCGGCATGAACACCGACCACACGCTCGAAGAAGTCGGCCAGCAGTTCTCGGTCACCCGCGAACGTATCCGCCAGATCGAGGCGAAGGCGCTGCGCAAGCTGAAGCACCCGAGCCGGAGCCGCAAGCTTCGCTCGTTCCTCGACAGCTGATCGCTGGACCAGACCCATTAAAAGCCCGGCCGTTATGACGTGCCGGGCTTTTTTATTGATGTTGTGATCGGGCCGGGCTCGATCATACCCGCGAACCATCCTACATGGGAGCCATGCCGGATATGTCTCCCGCCCCGCATAAGAAGGTGATCGCAACGGCGCTGGGTGCGTCCGTGGCTCTGCATCTGATCATTGCCGGCGCGCTTCTCGTCCAATTGCCGCTGCCGACCGACGCGGTTCCCGAGGAGGAGACCGTCCAGGTGGAAATCGTGCCGCCGCCGGAAGAGGAAAAGCAGGAGCCAGCCGAAGAGGCCAAGAAGCCCGACGAGCTGAACCTCAAGGAAGAGGCGAAGGCCGAAGAGCCGCCACCGGAAAAGCCGCCCGAGCAGAAGCCTCAGGAAGATCCGCTCGAGGACCCCGTGATTTCGGCGAGCAAGGCTTCGGCACCGGAAGCTGCTCCGCCGCCTTCCCCTGCGCAGGACGAAAAGCCGGAGGAGCAGAAGCCGCCGGAACCTCAGCCTCCCAAGCCTGAAGAACCAAAGCCCGAAGAGCCGCAGCCTCAAGAAAAGCCGCCCGAAGAAAAGGCGCCGGAAGAAGCGAAAGAGCCCGAGGCACCGCAGAAGGCCGAGCAGCCGGCACCGCCGCCGCCGCCTGCAAGCCCGACACCGGCCGAGGAGGAGAAGCAGGCGTCAGCGCCGCCGATGTCCGCACTGCGGCCTGTGTTCCAGTTTGGCGAAAAGGATAGCGGTCCGCGCCAGGCGCTTGACGGCAATGCTGCGGAGGATACGCCAGCGCCCGCTGCGACCGATGCCGATCCGCCAGCGCCTGAGGAGCCTGCACAGACGGCGGGTACCGACGGACAGGGCGAGGGCGCGCCAGCAGAAGCGCCGGTGCCGACCAATATGACGCCACCGCAGCTCAGTGTTCCAGGCTCCGATCCGTCGGGAATGCCCGGACCTGCCGGCGGTGCGTCTCCTGATGCGATGACGGCCGGGCTCTTTACAGGGCCGCCTTCCTCCGCACCCGTGCCGACGCAAAAGCCGGCGCCGCCGAAACCATCCACTGCCGCCGGCGATCTCAAGCCTGTCAGAACGCTGTTTTCCGCGCGCGATACCGGTGATGCGCTGGCGACCGTCGCGATGGCCGGCATTCCGCGCGGCGTTCGGGCAGGGCAGCTCTGCTCGTCGGAACTCAGCGCGCAACTTCAGAACGGCTCGCCCGCCTACAATCCCGATGTCTTGCCCGCACCGAAGCTGCCCAATGGGACGGTTCTCGAGGCGCGCAATATCGGCTTTCGCGCCAAAGGCCAGTGGCATGATGTCAGCTTCCGCTGCGAAGTCGATGCCGATGCCACGAAAATCGTTTCGTTTTCGATGAATCTGGGTGGCCTCGTGCCGCGCTCGGAATGGCGCAAGCGCGGTTTTCCCGAGTTTTGATCTTCAAGCAGACAAGAGAATTTCGATGCCGCAGACCGCGATCCAGATTTCGACCAGAGGCCAAGGGCTATACGAGTTCACGGATGAAGCCGAACGCTTCGTGCGCCAGGCCGGGCGCGACGAGGGCCTGCTGACCGTCTTCGTTCGCCACACGTCCTGTTCGCTGATCATTCAGGAAAATGCCGATCCGGACGTGAAGCGCGATCTGAATGCGTTCTTTTCCCGCCTCGTTCCGCCGTCGGATGATCCTTCGATGGGCTGGGTCAGCCATACAATGGAAGGGCCAGATGATATGCCGGCACATATCAAGGCGGCACTGACGGCAGTCTCGATCGGCATTCCGATAACCGGCGGTAGGCTGGTGCTCGGCACGTGGCAGGGGATCTATCTCTTCGAGCACCGCGACAGCCCGCACAGGCGCGAGATCGTGCTGCACCTTTCGTCGTGATGATCGTTGTTTTCCAAATGAACACATACTGAATGATCGGTTTTGCAGGCATTCAGCTGGGTTGGATAGAGTTGCATCGACCGTTGGCCCGAAAGGCCGGCGCGAGACAGCCGGACAACCGGTGACAGGTTCAGGAGAAGCAAAAGATGACTACAATCACACGCCTGATGGCGAAGGCCGGCCTTGCAGCCTTGATCGCTCTGACAGGGATTTCGGCGTCCGCGCCAATCGCCGCCGCCGCCGGCCCTGAATTCGTACAGTACCGTGAGCGCGACTGGCGTCCGCATCACCCGCCGCGCTATGAGCGCCCGCGCCACATGCGTCCCGTCGGCTGCTCGCCGCGCCTGGCTGAACGTCGCGCCGAAGCGATGGGTCTGCGCCGTACCCGCGTCGTCGACATCTCCCGCCGCAGCGTGACCGTCGTCGGCGTCGACCGCCGCGGACGCGACCGGGTCGTGTTTGCCAACGTGCGCGGCTGCCCGCTCATCCGTCGCTAACGGATCTCAAGCGTCCCAGTCTATCTTCAGCCCCGTCCGGCATTCGCCGGGCGGGGTTTTCTCGTTGAAGCGATCCGATCAGGGATCGATGGAGAACACGACGTTGACGTTGACCGTGTAGCTGGTCTCGCCGGCCGCCACCGGGACGCCGTTGCCGGAATCCTTTGCCATTGTCATGCGCATCATCGGCGGGGCCATGGGCGGTGCCGAATTCTCGCTGATCTCCATGATGCGGCCAAGCTTGACGCCGGCGGCTTCCGTCAACGTCTTTGCCTTGGCGAGCGCTTCGGCAACGGCTGCCTTGCGCGCCTGCGTCATCACTTCGTCGGTATTGGTATTGGTGAACTCGATCTGTCCGCCCTGGTTGACACCGAGCTTGACCGTCTTGTCGATCAGACCGCCGAGCTTTTCGAGATCGCGCACCTTCAGCGTCAGCGTGTTGGACACTTCGTAACCGATAATTTCCTGCGGCGGCTCGATGCCGTCCTTCGGGGCTACCTGGCGATATTGCGGGTAGATCGCAAAGCTGCTGGTCTGGACGTCGCGATCGGCAATGCCTTCAGCCTTGATGGCGGCGAGCACTTCGCTCATTGCCGTGTTGTTGGCGGAGACGGCCGCATCGGCGGTCTTTGCCTGCCTCACGACGGCAAGCGACAGGATCGCCATATCGGGCGCGACCGCGGCCTTGCCCTCGCCGGACACGCTGATGATCGGTTCGCGCGGCGTGCGGGCTTCCTGCGCAGAGGCGACCGTTGCCGAAAACGGCGACAGCGGGAGGAAGGCCGTGCCGAGGGCAAGGGCTAGGAAAGCCGGCGCGAGAGAAGGGGCGGTGGGCAAACGGCGCATTGTGTCTCCTTTGATACTGGTTGTTCGACCTCGACGATCCCGGCCAAATGCCTGAGTTGAAAGCCGAACATCCTCTAGGTGACGTGTGATTGTGAACCTATTGCGGCAAGGCCTTGTGAGCTTTCACAATTTGAGCTAGAGGGACCCTTGCGGCCGGCGAACCATTGCGCCAGTCGTCATGCCTGAACAGGGCAGGGCCTGTAGCTCAATGGTTAGAGCCGGCGGCTCATAACCGCTTGGTTGGGAGTTCGAGTCTCTCCGGGCCCACCACCTCTGTCCATCGCCACAACAGGCTGGACTCTCCTCGCACAAGTCTGGATTCGTCGTCCCATAAGTCAAGACTCTGCGTCATATGGCGGGGAATGGATATTGGTCGACACTTACCTGCGTCCCTTACGTCGAGTACAGGCCCCTGTTCCTAACCCGCTTGAATCGGCGCGCACTGACTTCATTGCTGATTTGGTTTTCGACGAGTCCCCGATAGGGAAACTTCCGGCGCATAACCGCCCCCACTTCTTTCGTCCACGGCTTTCCAGGTCTTGAATCATCCGCGCGGCGGCCACTCAATTTTAAGAGCTCTGTTCTCTTTAAAGCTGTGCTGTGCAAAACTGCATCCTATGAGATTCATCGAATCAGGGCCATCAATTCCAATCGAACTGCTTACGGCGCGGGATCAAGGCGAAGTCGTATTCTTTTGTGGTGCGGGAGTCTCCAAGCCTGCTGGTTTGCTCAGCTTTTTCGAGCTTACCGTTCAGGTTATGAGAAAGTTAGGAGTTCAGGCCAGCTCAAAGGTCGGTATGCAGATGGCTCATGCCATCGCGAAAAACGATCCCGATCTCGCTCCGCCTTTCGATCAGGTTTTTGGACAGCTTCAGCGCGTATACACGACAGAGAAGATCGAAAAGGAGGTCACGCGCCTTCTGAAGACACCAAAAAAAGCAATCACGTACAATCACGAGGTCGTGCTCCGGCTGTCGAAAGACGCCCGAGGGATTCCTTTCGTCGTAACGACAAACTTTGACCACCTGTTCGAACGAGCAATGCCGCGTTTAAGGCGATGGTTTCCGCCAATGCTACCAATCATGACGGGCGATAGCCTCCACTCTGGTGTTGTTTATCTCCATGGCCGACTCGGGAGCGGTCGCCAGACGGAGGGACCATCGAGCGCTCTCGTTCTTGGATCAGGCGATTTCGGCCGAGCTTATCTTGCCGACGGATGGGCGACGGCTTTTTTCCGCCAACTCTTGGAGAGAAAAACAGTAGTCCTATTGGGCTATTCGGCAGGCGATCCTCCGATCCGCTATCTCCTTGAGGGGCTGAACGCCAGTACTTCAGCGAAGCTTCAACCGATATATGCATTCGACCGAGGAGAAGAGAACGAAGTCAATTCTAAATGGCGTGACCTTGGCGTGTCGGGTATTCCATTTCGGGAGTTCCAGGACCTTTGGGGCACCCTTGAAGCATGGGCTGAGCGCGCTGACGATCCGGACGGCTGGCGTGCCAAAACGCTATCAATGGCGAACGGTTCTCCGCGGGTGCTGAAGGCATATCAACGCGGACAGATAGCTGCTCTTACTGCAACGCCCGAGGGAGCAAAAGGCTTTGCAGAGGTCAATCCTCCGCCCTGTGCAGAATGGCTGTGTGTACTAGATCGCAATATCCGGTATTCCCAGCCATTCAAGGATGGCTATGGCGACGGGGCGAGGGAAATCGATCCTCTCTTGGAATATGGTCTGGATGACGATCCCCCCAGGCTCGTCGGGAGAAGTCCCGCCGCTGGTGGGATAGATTTTCTAGGGAAACTCCCAGCTGACACGGACAGCGACATTTTCTTCCGCCTAGCCGGGGCGTCACCCAAACGAAGGGGGGCCATTCCCCGTAGGCTTTGGTCGCTAACTCGTTGGTTCGAAACGGTAGCCCACGAATGGATTGCAATTTGGTGGGCCAGTCGGCAACTCAATCTCCACCCCGATATTCTCTGGAGCGTCAATCGACGTTTAACTGGTCATGGAACGAAGTTTCCCGACGACGTCCAGAGGGTTTGGAGCCTTATTCTTGAGATAGAAGAAGAGCGAGGAGAAAATGACCACGATCTCGGATGGTTCGAATTCGTGGCGTTGCTCAAACGCGGCGGATGGAGCAGCACGGTTTATCGTTCTTTTGAGAAGGCAATCAAACCTCGGTTGAAAGTGGAGGCGTCATTCCGATCAATGCCTCTTTTGCCGATGGGCGATGGCCACGACAGCAACGGCAAGCTCTACGAACTGATTAGGTTTTCAGTGCATTGCCCGTCGAGACATAACCACGATATTGACGTTCCCGTTGAAGTGCTGCCCCGCCTAGCTGGGATAGTGAACCGCTCGCTAGAGCGAGCTGCCGACCTTTTAAAAGAAACTGGCAGGTCCGCAGCTTACTTTCACCTGCCTGCCATAGAACCAGATACTGGACGCGGTAAACGTTATGTTCCAAGCGAGGGTCCTGCAGAACTCTTTCTTTGGGCCACTGAACTTTTCGATCGACTAGCCACATCGGACCCACAAGCCGCCCTAGCGGAAGCCGCCAAATGGCCTCCGAGCGATCGATTTTTCTTCGACAAGTTTCGATTGTTTGCGTGGAAGATTGATAGCCTTTTCGACCTCGCTGAAATCGCCGAAGGTGTTACGGCTCTTCAGGAGGATTCGTTTTGGGACCCGTATCTGGAGCGTGACCTTCTGCATTTGCTGCAGGCCAAATGGAGTTACTTTTTAGCCGATCAGCGGAGGGCAATAGAGGAACGCCTGTGCCAGCCACCTGATCGGTTTCCGGAAGATGATCCCCCGGAGGTCGAACGCCGCCTCCGGTACGCAATTGGTTCCCGGCTTGGCTGGTTGGACCAGAATAACTGTCAACTTTCACAGGTTGCGTTGAGCAAGCTAGGCGAAATCAGAGCAGTTGCTGATTGGTCCGAAGACTTAGAAACAAGGGCCGACCGAGATATGGATGGCCGGGTGGGATGGGTGGAACGGCGTGTCGACCCGGCTAATCTAGAGGGCGTCAGTGTTTCGAAACTCATCGAGCGCTCCATAGAATTGTCTGGACGCGATCAGGTTGCTTTTGTGGAGTACGCGCCGTTCGAGGGCGTTGTGGCCGAACGGCCTTCGCTTGCTCTTTCTGCACTGGCCTTCCAGGCTCGTCACCAGAAATATCCGGTTGGACATTGGAGGCAGTTACTTTCGAAATGGCCAAAGGAAGCCTCTCAGAGGGCAACGAGGTTGTGTGGGCTTAGGCTGGCAAGGCTGCCCGGGCAAGTTCAATTTGAGTTGCGGGCATACTTGGCAAGCTGGATCGAAGATCATTTTACTGGAATCGCGACCTCTCACCCAGATGACTTTTATCAGGTCTGGGACGACGTTTACGCCGTCCTGCAGGAATCTGGTGACGACGCCACCTCAAGCGGCATGGGTGAGTTAACGGTGGGGGGCGAAATCGTACAACGATCCCGCAGGACTCTCGATCACGCTATCAATGGTCCCGTCGGGCATCTTGTAGAAGCATTGTTTGCGACGATGAGTGAACGGAACTTCAAGAAAAATGAGAGAATTCCCTCAAGCAACATCATCAGGCTCGAGCGCTCACTGGGATCAGTTGGCGAAGGAGCAGACCATGCAGCCTCCCTCCTAGCTCAGAGGCTCAACTGGTTGTATTACATAGACAAGGCTTGGACGACAAAGGTCGTCGTTCCGATTTTCGAACTTTCTCACCCCCTTGCCGAAGCGGCGTGGAATGCATTGCTGTCCAGTCAACAAGTGCCGCAGCCGACTGAACTTTTTGCTCTGCTTAAAATGCAATTCCTTAGAATTTTCGATGACCGAAAGGAATGGTTGTCGGAAGATCGCGACGAGCGACACGCGGTCGCTGTGCTGATCATCGCGACATACTGGAATAAAAATAGCGGAAAATACATCAGCGACAACGAATGTCGGCAGGCTTTGCAATCAGTGGATGACGTAGGCCGACAAACGGCCTTGTGGACCCTTCACCGGATTATCCAGGAAGGAAATGCTTGGAAGTCGTTCGGTAGGAGGTTTTTCGCGGCATTGTGGCCCCAAGAAGCACGTTTTCAAACGGGTGCTGCTAGTGACACGATGCTACGTATAGCAGAGGATAAGCCAGACCAATTCCCCGAAGTAGTGGACACGATCAAAGACTTCCTCAGGCCTATCGATCATCCCGACATGTTTATTTTCCGTCAGAGACGAGAGGACGAAAAGAGGGGAAGCGATTCTCTTTCCAAACGATGGCCTCATGAGGTCTTGGAAGTTGCGGACCGTATTGTTGCGCTCAAGCCAGCATACGTCCCTCACGAACTTTCTGCCCTATTGGCGGATATTGCAGAAGCCGATCCAACGCTCCGCGGCACAACGGCGTGGAGACGGTTAAATGATCTTATCATGAGATGAAAATGATGGCTTCTGTCGCAGAGTTTGAACGAGGGCTGATTACAGAGCGGACCATTGCCGGCATAGCGGCCTCCCGTGCCAGACGTAAAATACCGGAACGCCGCTGTGTTCTAACCGACGAACAATGTGATTAGGGCTGTCAGGGTTGGAGGGTGGAACGAGGCCTCGCGACATCTTGGCCCGCTTCAATATTCATCCGTAGACGCTCATGAGGGCGGCAGATCAGGACAAAGACAAGAAGAGCCTGGAGATCGTTAGATTTTCATCAACTCCTCGAATTCGTCGTCATAAACGGGAAAGACCTGGAACTCGTCCCTGAGCCCTTCGATCGTCATGGTTTGATAGGCATACGTGTCGAGGTCTGCCAGGTTGGCGAGGTAGTCCGACATCACGCGGGTGTTGTTGAACATGGCAAGTATCTCCTATTCCGCGCCGATGGCGGCGGATGGTGCTGATTCCGATATTGGAAGGGCCGCCCCCTCTCGGGATCAGCAACCCATTCGAAACGGGATAAGCACTGCGGACATGAAAGGCATCCTTTGACATGCGGGTACTGATCGGCGAACGCTGAAACGGTCTTAGCCGACGCGGTCATATTCGAGCGCTCTGCCTGCAAATTTCCATGATAGTTTTGTCCTTCGAGCCGAATAGTCATCGCTCAGACGTGAACGAATCTAGAACCGTTCCTGCGCGTGAACGGCGCCCTATTCGGAAACGTTGCAGAAGAGAAATGCACAGGGCCCGGTTGACTCTCGAAAATTGTTCGCTATTTGTTCTTTCCATGCAGAACACACAGCACCTCATACGAATAGGTTGAACCTCGCTGCCGCGATGACCGCGGCGCCGACCAATCGTTTTTGTCCGAGGATGCCATGGGAATTGCCAAGCAGGCCGCCACGTTGCGCGCCGCCAGAAACTCCGCGTCAATCAGAACCTACCAGCCTGCCGGCACAGTCAAATGTGACGGCGTAGCGTTGTTCCGTTCCCAGTCTGCCCGCGATGTCGCGTGTGTTCTCGATGTCAATCCGTCGGTGACGGCGTGGCGGTGTATGCCGCCGCCTTTCGACCTCGACGGAACCGCTCACCTCCCTGACTTTCAGGTCTTCAATGAGGATGGCGGAACCATGTTCATCGACGCTCCAGACAGGGCAAGGTTAGTAGATGCCGCTCTGATGGAGGCTGAAGCCGCCCGTCTTAACGCGAGATATCGACTGCTGTCACGCGGCGAGGTTTACGACGGCTTCAGGTTGCGGAACGCAAGGGACCTCCTGCGCTATGCGGGCCACGTCGTTCCTCTTGGCGACCGCCTCAGGCTCCTCGCCGCCCTCGACGAACACGGCTCCCTGCCGCTCGCGGAATGTCTGAAGGCGTTCCAGGAAACGAGGCCCGTTCCAGGGATCGCGGCCCTTATCCTCCATGGCTACGTCGAGGTCGATCTCGACGACGCGCCGCTCGGTCCCGAGACGGCGGTGCGCAGGATATCGCGGTAACGAAACCCCGCGTACCCGTGTTTCCGAGCCATGAGAGAGCCTTGCCATGTCCTACAGGTCAGCCAGTCGGCGAAACTGCCCGCCCAGCCTTGCCGTCGCGGTCGCACGCTGCGGTGTCCGCAACGCCCTGCGGCCTTTTCTCCGTCGCCCAGATATCTGCTACGTCGCGGTGCTGGTCGTGCCCGAAAATACGTCGGACTACTACGGCCGCGCCGTATCGACATTCATCCGCGATCCGGTGCCTGTCGATCAGGATTGCAACGAGACCGCCGTCGTCATGACCGTCAGCGATCAGACGATCGAACCGCGCACTTTCCACGAGCGTCTGAGGCATGGTCGTCAGGTGGTCGTCGTCACGGAGAAGGCCGACAGCCTGCCACCCGAATTTCTCGCGGGCGCCGACCTGGTCAGGGAAGTCGTCAGGCCGACCCCGGCACATCTCACGGCGGCCTCCAGAAGGGCGAAGGTGCCGGGCATGACGCACGAGTTCGCCGAGTTCCTATCGACCCAGTCCTTCGACATCATCGCCGCCGTGATCAGACCGACACGGCCGCTTCTCAATTCGGTCCGGCAATTGCGGCGCATGGCCGAAAAGCACGTCGAGCCGTCCGCGCCCGTGGACAAGCCGTCTGCCCTGCGCCTTGAGGAGACCCACGGCTACGGTGAGGCAAGGGACTGGGGTCTGCGGCTGGCGGAAGATATCGCTGCCTGGAAACGCGGAGAGATCGCGTGGGAGGACGTGGACAGAGGGGCGCTCCTCTGCGGGCCGCCGGGATGCGGGAAGACTAGCTACGCCAAGGCTCTGGCCTCCTCCTGCGGTGTCGAACTCGTCGTGGCCTCCGCAGGACGCTGGCAGGCAGCAGGTCATCTCGGAGACTACCTGAAGGCCATGCGTCAGAGTTTCAAGCAGGCGCAGACCAAGGCGCCGTCGATCCTGTTCCTCGACGAGTTCGATTCCGTCGGCAGTCGCGACGTTGCGGTCGACAGCGACAACCACGACTACAAGCGCCAAACGGTCAACGCGCTCCTCGAATGCCTCGATCCGTCCGAAGGTCGCGAGGGTGTCGTGGTGATCGGAGCCACGAACGACGCATCCGGAATTGATCCCGCCCTTTTGCGGCCTGGACGGCTTGAAATTCGGATCGACATCCCTTTGCCCGACGCGGTTTCCAGGGTGGGCATCCTGCGACAGCACCTCTCGGGCCACGCCGTCGGTGAAGACCTCGCACGGTTTGCCCAGGCCACCCGCGGCTGGAGCGGCGCGGACATCGAGAAGCTGGCCCGTGACGTGCGTAGGCTGGCAAGGCGCCAGCGCGTCCCGGTTAGCGAGGGGCTTGTCATGGAGGCCCTGCCGGTTCGCCGGGTTCTCAGCGATGAAGAACTGCGGCGGGTAGCCGTCCACGAGGCGGGCCACGCCGTCGTCGGGACTTTGCTGTTCCCTGACAGTATTCGTCACGTCTACGTCGAGCGCGACGTTCCGGCGAACACGGTAAGCCGGGTCGTCGGCGCGGCGGTATTCCAGCATGCGACCGAGACGGTCGGTACGCCCGCATATTACGATAACAGGATCGCCATGATGCTCGGAGGGATCGCCGCCGAGCAACTCGTCTTTGGCGACCGATCTGACGGCGCCGGTGGCGATCCCTCGTCCGATCTCGGTGTCGCAAGCGATGTCGCCACCCGCATGGAACGCTGCCTCGGGCTGGGAGATGCTCTCTCCGTGGAATTCGGCGAAGGGCGCCGTCCACTTGAATATCTCCGTGTTCGTGATCCCGAACTCCGCAGCCTCGTGGACGCTCGGCTGAGATCGCAATTGGACCGCGCGGTGGACCTGCTGACGGGATGCCGGGATCAATTCGACCTTCTCGTGGAAACCTTGATCGCCGTAGGTCGGGTGGATAGCGACGGAGTTCAGGCGATCTTGTCCGCGGGGACTCGGAATGCCGCATCCGTCGTGACTTGACGGCTAGCGGTCTCTGTCTCGGCCCATCATCGCAGGTGGGCTGAGACCTGAACTGATAAAGTTCGGAAGATAACGGGACCCGACGGGCATCCGACAACGATCGGAAACTGCGAGTACACGCCGGAATTAGGCTTCAGACCAAAAGAAAATGGACGTTGTGTGAGTATGGTTAACGAATTTCATGTGCCTTCGGCGGTGCCAGGAGACCTATCGGGTCACCGGGCTTATCAGGTTTCCCTGATTTATGACGATCGCCTTAGGGTTGAGTTGACGTGGACATCTATGCCTGAACAAGAGGGCTTGAACCGAGCTGTAATGATGTTCCTGGATATCGTCTTATTCAAGAACTCGCGGGCGGATTGCGCATCGACTTCGAAAATTGGCGCTGTCAGCCACTCAGAGCGTTTTTCGCTGCTTCGGATCTCCCGTTCTAAAAGTCGGTACAATGCGTGCGGACAGAATCGGCGACTTTCAGCAGGCATTTATCCGGACGGGTACGACATCGTTCCTACGATCGCTTTGAATCTCGTCTGGACAACGAAAGTCCCGGCGCGCCCCTTGGTTGTCGTTAGGTTGACCGAGAACGTGGGATTTGAAGACGGTAGCGACTGGCTCGCCGTGGTCCCGCGCCGACGGGTAACTCCGCCTGCCGCGTCTTATCTCGTACGGGCGGAAACGCAGACGCGAAACGGGCTTGAAGAGGACGGAGGAAACTCAAGAACTCACCGATATATTCAAGAACTCGTTGAGAACGTTTGTCTTTTCAAGAGGAACACCGATTTCCGTGTCCGGTCGGGACAGACTGCAGCGCGTTATTGTTCCGTGCAGTGCCGTCACGAATGTCGTCGTGAAAACGCCAGGACGCGTATGGAGTGCACGGGCGGACGGCGGAGCGGATTCGACGAGAGGAGGAGCGATGTCGGTTCGGCGTCTCACAGCGCGTTCACGCAGTTTCTTGGGGTCTTGTCTTCATCCGAGAGCTGGATCTATATCCGGGACGTCGACGCCGAAACGAGGTCTCCACCACCTCACGTAAAGCGGAGGCTTAGAACGGGAAACGGGCCGCGTTGGACCGCGACCCGTATTGAGGCTGGCCTGTTAGCAGCAGGTGACAGCCAGATGGCTCAAACATTGAGGAAAAAGCCATGGCGCAGATGTATTCCGGGTAGACCCGGAAATCAACAGGGAAACCGGCCACTTCGGCAGTTGACGCGTGAAGCGTTAACGGCCCCGGGTGAGCCGTGTCTTCCCGCCCGCCGGATGCCGGCTTTTGGTGCACTTGCGGTTTCCGCGGCGTCGAAAGCCGATGTTGGGAAGCTTCACGGGACAACGGGTCGAATAGGCAGGCGGCGACGCCTGACCGCGACGGCCCCGCCCTGAGCCTCCCGAACGGCACGGTACGGGCCCTCAATCGCATGAACCGCCTTCGCCCTCTGACTGTGGGCGGCGGAGGCGGACGGTTCCCCATAAGCCCGATGCGCGACGCACTCGGCAAACGGAGATTGCGACCATGTATCTCGTCAAGAACGCATTCACGAAACGCATCCACCTCGGCACCCTCGACTTCGACCTCGAAGGTCTTGCGGAAATCAGCGCCATCGACCTCGACGAAGAACTCCAGCGTCTGATCTGCTCGGTGTCCGACCGTCCCGATCGCAACGGCCGCTAACACTCCCGAACCCACTCGAAAGGCAGCCTGCGCGGGGACTTCGGTCCCCGCGACGGCGAAGCCTTCAGAAAGGTCATGATGGAACACCAAGACGACCCACGCGGCATCGCTGCAGGCAAAATGGGGGAGTCGGCCATGGACCTGATGGATTTCGGCGTGAGGAACCTTCCGCCGACGCTGTTCACACACGCTCACGTGCCGCTCTGGAAGCCGGAGTGGGGAACGCGCTATCATACGCTGCCGGTGACGTTCCCGACCGACAAGTCTCCCGCTGGCGAAGTCATCGCACGCCTGCCGCTGATGGCCGACGGGCTTGTCCACCTGGATACCGATCCCGACGTGACCGCCATTGCGGCGTATCCGATGACAATCGAGTATCGGGCACCCACCCGCAACAATATGGCGGTGAAGCGCGATCATCTTCCCGATGTCGCCATTCGTCGGGCTGACGGCGGCGTGGTCTTCATCGACTACGTACCTGTGAACGAACAGGCCGAGAAGCCTTGGATCGCAAGGCGAACCCGCGTCCTTGAGGACCACGTCGCCGCTCACTACGGCTGTGGGTACGCCGTCCACGACGAACTCTGCGTCCTCGCACGTCCGCTGTTTCCGAACCTTAAGGCTATGTGGGCGCACAAGGCCACCTCGCTCGATCCGCTCGAGGTTCGGCTGGTGATCAAGGCGTTGCGCCGTTGCCGATTTCCCTCACGCCTCGGGGTCCTGAAAAAGACCCTGCACGCCGACGAGGAACTGTGCGGTGTTTTCGCCGCCCTCGACGTGGACGGCGCGGACACCGTCTACACCGCCGTCATGCAGATGTGCATCTCGGGAGAACTCGACATCGACCTGTCCATGCCGTTCTCGGCCATGACTTCCGTCACCGCACGCAATCTTCGGGGAGCCTGACACATGGGAATGGACCGTTTCGACCCTACCAAACTCGTTGAGGGTGTCATCACGCAGGAGAACATCCCGGCGACACCGCCCAACGGAACGTGCGACCACGTCTTCGATATGCGGGCTGACGACATCTATCACGTCTTCAATGCCGAGCGCACAGTGTTCACGGCCTACATGGTCGAGGAATGGGTCAAACTGGGCAAAGCGGGTAACGATCTGCTCGTCCGCCTCAAGTCTCCGCAGAACGCGCTCGTGATGCACCTGTCCAATTGGCAGATCGCGCACCTGGAGAAAGCGGGCCGCATCATGCCCGTCGGCGCCGCGGCTTCGCAAGGACGTGGCGGCTGCACACCGGGGTACGGCATGGCCATCAAGGGCGCGCGGCTTGAAAAGGCCGAACGGATGCTCGTCTATATCGACGAGGTCTTCAAGGCGTTCGGCGAGTACTGCAAGGGCGGCCGATCGCGGAAAGTCATGGAACGGGCTGTCCACGAACTCGCCGCGAAACGAGGCGAGAAGCCTCCGTCGATGACGGCGCTTTACGAAAAGCTCGCCCGACTGCGCAAGGACCGCGATTTCGACAGGACTGCGGCCGTCGCTGACAGACCGCGGCGTGGCAATCAGTCCGCGCGCAAACCGAACCGCGCCGAGCACGCCATGCGCGAGGCCGTCGAGGAGACACTCTTCGTCAGCGGCGACTGGAACGGTGTGAAATCCCTCCTGTGGGGTTGGTCGCAACCGGACGGCAAGTATGCCGACATGCCGAATCTGGTACGCAAAATCGGCGAAGTAAAACCCGTTTTCAGCGACACGACCATCCAGCGACGATTGGCGCAGGTGGACCGCTTCACGCGCCACAGTCTCGACTACGGCGACGACAGTGCGGAACTCGCCTTCGCCGACCGCGTCAGGCAGTTACGGCCCGATCATCTCCTCGACATCGTCGATGTCGACCACTCTACATTGAACATCGTCGTCTTCGGCGAAGGTGTCTCGTTCGGCCGTCCAGATCTTGTTCTTTTCCGCGACCGCTACTCGGGCATCATCCTTGGGTGGGCGGTGACATTTGGTCCGCCGTCCTACGAGACCTTTCTCGAAGGACTTCTGCACGCGATGTCTCCAAAAGATCCGGACAGTCTGCCGTCTGGCGTGACCTATCGCTGGTATGGAAGACCCTTCCGTCTGGGCGTGGACAACGCCAAGCACCTGATCGGTCTGGACATCCACAAGGCAGCTCGGCAGCTCGGCATGCAGACCGTCAAGTACCGTCCTGGCCACCCTTGGGAAAAAGGCGCGGAGGAGCACATGTTCCGCATCCTCGGCGTCAGCCTCGTCGAGCGGCTTCCGGGGAACACGACCCTGTCGCCGGACGAGCGCAAGAAGTTCGACGACGACCGTCTCATGGCCTTGCCGCATATCGACATCGCCGAACTGAACGGCTTCCTCGCCTTCTATTTCGCCAAAATCTACAACTGCCAGCCACACCAGGGCCTTGGTCGGGTTCTGAGCATGTCGGCCGTACCCGAAGAGCTTTGGGAAAGCGGCATCGCAAAAATCCCGCGGCGGCCGATCCAGGACCCGTCCATCCTCGTGAGGCTGGCAGGGCAGACCCGCGATGTCGGCATTTCCGACCACGGCATGATCCGCTGGGAAAACCTCGAATACCAATCCGCCTCGGCCAATGCCCTGAAACTGTCCGCTCGCCACAAGCGCGGCGAAGGCAAGTTCCATGGAACCAAGTATCCGGCGACACGCGATCCGGCAGACCTCTCGAAAATCTGGATCGAAATCCCGTGGGAGAAGGGCCGATTCATCGAGGTCCCGATCAGTGGCGCCTATGCCTCCTACGCGACGGGTCTCAAGGCATACCAGCACAAGCGCATCATGGAGCACCATCGCGCCAAGACGAACGAAGCCGCGAACGCGCCTGCGTTGATGGCCGCCAAGGCCGAGCTCATGCAGAAAATCGTGGACATTCATGCCAAGCGCCAGAAGCACGGCACGGCGATCAAGCTCGCCCAGTTCATGACGCGGCAGGCGACGCGCATCGAGCGCTCGCGCCCTGTGGTCGTCGAGGACGGCGTGCTGACGCAGCGTCTCGATCTGGCGCGCCCTGCGAAGGCCGCCAGGCTGGAACCCCTATCGCCGATGACCAAGGCTCGGATGCCAACGCCCCGCACGTCCGAAAACGAAGAGGTCGATGAGGACGGCGTCTTCGTGGAGGAGGTTGATGTGCCCCCGCCACCTGAGCTGGAGCCTCCGCGCGCCGGAGGCTCCTCGATCGCCGACATCGCCGCCCGCAATGAAGAATGGGACGACTGAACATGACCGCTTTCCACGAGAATCCCTTCAAGACCGCCGAGGAACGTCTGGCCGCCGCCGCGCTCGAAGTTCCCGAACGCCAAGCCATGATCGAACGGCTGCTCTACAAATACCCCGTCTTCAAAAAGGGCGAACAGTTCATCCGCGATTTCCATTTTCCCTTTGTGGGAGGTACCCACGGGAAGGGCAAGATCGGCGGCCTACTCGGCTCGTCGCGTGCGGGAAAATCGACGATCTGCGCCTACTATGTCGCTGGCACCGTCGCGCCCGGTCCTGATGAGGACGGCGAGCGCCATCCCGTCCTGCACATCACGGCGACCGACCAGACCACGCCGTCTAGCCTGGCTGACACCCTCGCCACGGCCACCGGCATGAGGTCCCTGCCAGCCAAGATCAAGACGCAGGCGCGCATCAACATGGTTCTCGACCGCCTCCGTCAGGTGCGTACCGAACTCGTCATTCTCGACGACGTGCAGTTCCTGTTTCTCGGACGGACGAAGTCGCACCTGTCGGGCTTCCAGAGTTTCCTGAAGCAGATGGCCGACCTGCAGACGCTCAACGTCCTCCTTGTCGGTGAAGAGAGCGTCCGTGACTTCATCGCGGGTGTCGACTACCTCGAGGGACGCGGCGGCTTCAAGCGCGAGGTCCTGAAGCCGCTTGGTGACGCGGGCAAAGAATTCGAGGACTTCCGCCTTCTCCTGAGCAAGATCGACGCTCGACTTCCGTTCAAGGAGCAGTCCGTCATGCACGGCAGTTCCGCTGTGGCAGCCGACATCCACGCCTTCACGGGCGGCTCCATCGGCCGAGTGATGAACCTCGTCCGCGACGCCGCCGCGCTCGCGATGAACGATGGTACCGCGTGCATCATGCTCGACCACCTACGGCGATCCTCCGAGACGCTGGTCCGTGTCGGCGACACCCGCAACTACTTCAGGAAGGTCTGACCATGGGCATCAATACCACGATGTATCTGCCGTTTTCGAACTGGAGCCTGAAGCCTCGCCACGGTGAGCCAGCCCATGGCTACTTCCTGCGCCTTGTCGCCAACGAGGGGCATTACAGCGCCAGCGTCTACGCCAACGAGATCGGCCTCAACGGGCGCCGTCTGACCCCCGAGGAGACGCTCGGAGCCTTGTTGGTGCTGCCGATCGGCGACGACCATAAGGACGCGCTCAGGCTTTCCAGCCCGATCGCCGACGGGGCATATTACGATTTGGGAGGTCAGCGGTTGCGGCAAAGGCAGATGTCCTTTTCCACCCGCCGTTTCTGTCGGGCCTGTCTGGCGGAGTCTCCCTATCATCGCGTCTGGTGGGACGTCCTCTCCTTCCGGACATGCCCAGAACATGGGACGACTATCGAGGACGTGGATGCCTTTGGGCAACCGATCGGTTGGTGGTGGGCTGATATCGCCAGCGACACCAGTGGCAACCCTTTGGCGGCCTCGGCTGTCTCTCGGGCGGACCGGCACGCACGTAGCCTTGAAGCGTTTGTCCTTGAAAGGCTCGGAGCCGCGCCGAAGACATCGTGGCCCCTTCTCGAGCCTTACGAGCTCTTCGAGGTGATCGAGGCGTGCGAATATCTCGGTATGTGGCTCGGCAATGAGCGGACGAGCGTCGTCCCCGCCAACCCTATGGAGAAGCTCGCTGTCGGCATGGCGGCACTTGAGGGGGCATGGGATGCTCTCGTCGGCGCAATGCGTGCGTGGTTCATGGAGCGGGTGCCATCGGAAGTTCGCCGTGCGGGTAAGATGGAGAGCATGGGGTGGGCGGGAAAGGCCCGGCCGAAACTGCCAGGCACCGAGATCGGCGACATGCTGAAGCGTGCCACGACCGAGGCGTTCGAACCGATCGGGAAGATGGGAAAGAAGCGTTTTCGGGAAACGGCCGACTTCTATGCGGAGCGGGCGCTCTCGCCTGTGGCCGAAGAACTTAATGTCAGAATGGATGCACTTCTGCCGCTGGCCCGTCACCTCGGCATCGTACACAAAACGCCGGGAGCGTGGATGGTCACCTCCAATCAGGCAGACATCTTGCGCGGAGCTGTCGCCGGGATGGTGACGTCGTCAGAAGTCACTGGCATTCTCGGCCTGGAAACCTGGGAGTGGCAAGACCTTGTCACCATGAATAGACTTACGTCGTTTGGCCACTTCGGGGTAGGTCGCTTTTTCCTGCGTTCTGATGTTCAGGGCTTCGTCGCGGAAACGTTGAACGGGGTACCGCGAAGCGATGCTACGTCTGTTTCACTACGTACCTATGCCCGTCGAACCGGCACGTCAGCTGGCGCAGTGCTGATCCAGGTACTGGAAGGAAACCTGATCGGAATGCGTTCCTCGGGAGGCAACGATCTTCGCGCGGTCAGGGTCGTGGCCGAAAGTCGTCGTCGCGCCGGGTTCAGGACACCTTGCGCGTTGGAGGCTCCTGAGGCTGTCACCTTGGCCGAGGCAATGGTGATTATTAGGTTTAGTTACGAAGTCATCAGCCGACTCGTCGAAGTAGGTGCCATTGAGAAGACGGAAGACGGTTTGTTGCGCAGAGCGAGTGTTGTCGAGTTCCACGGCCGCTACGTGAACGCGCAGATTTACCGTGCGGTTCTCTGCTGCTCGATGAGCGAAGTACCAGTTAGGATGGCTGAGATTGGTGTCCCGTATTGCTTCGGCATCGGGGGCTTGAACGTTGTTGTCGAGCGGGCACCCGCGCGCCGAGCTCTCGGTCTGGCACACGACCCAGACGACCCCGCCTTCGCGCGCAACGATCTCTGGGAGGAATTCAGACGCCTGGTCAGTGAGAGGTGTTCGGTATTCATGGTCCCGCCAACTGTTTCAGCACTTGGGGCGAAGCTCCGGACCGCAACCAGAAAGGTGGCTGTGGATGCCACTGTGGATACTACGACAGGCGCTATTCGTCTGAGCTTCGACCTTCATCCAATCGTGACACCCCGTCGTTGGAAAATTCTTGAGAAGCAAGAGGCCGAGATCAGGGCGGCCTTGGGGTTCCTGGAGTGGGAAAGCACCGACGGTGACGACGGATGGCGTTTAGTGTTCGTGGCACTGAAGTCTGCGGATCTCTCCCGCGCCGTGGACGTGTTGATCGGCGTCTACCGTTTTTTTAAATAGAAGCCTGTTGTTCGCAAGGTTTAAACGGGATTCCTGTTGATTCCAGACGCCGCTGCTTGGTGACGGATGATACTCGGCATAAGCTGTACGTCTATCGAGATTGTCTCATGAGGTGTAGCTTGGCTTTAACAGCGTTTATCTCCTACTCGCATGCCGACGAGAAATATCTGGAAAGGCTGCACAAGCACATGGCCCTTCTACAGAAGGAGCGTGCCGTCGAAACGTGGACGGATCACCAGATCACGCCTGGCAAAAGACTTGACAGCGAGGTTGCAAACGCCCTTGAGCGCAGTGACGTATTCATTGCTCTTGTCAGCCCAGATTACCTAGCTTCCAACTACTGCTACGACCGGGAGTTCGAAGCGGCCCTCCGCATGGCCGAGTCTGGCGAACTCCAGATCCTTCCGGTTATCGTCGAACCTTGTGATTGGCTTTCTTCCCCATTCAGCCAGTTCCTTGCACTTCCAAAAGACGGAAAGCCAATCTCGGAATGGACGAACTCAAACGTCGCCTACCTCGATGTTGTCTCTGGAATTCGTCGATTGGTTAGCTCTGGCGCGCCACAGCCTGCGGCAACACACGACGGTACAAACGTCGCACCTTCGGCGGCCTCGTCGCGGCGGATAAAGATCAAGCAGGAATTCGATTCAATACAGAAAAGCGATTTCACCGATCAGGCGTTCGGCGTGATCAGCGACTATTTTCGAAGCTCCTGTGAGGAGATTAGCGGAATCGAAGACCTGAGGGCGAAATTTCACCGCATGAGCGATGGCTCTTTCACCTGCACGGTCGTCAACCGCGGGATCAAGGGAGGTCGGGAAGCGAACATAACCGTACACAACAGCAAGGGCAGACGGCATCATTTCGGGGACATCAACTATGTCTTCGAAGCACATGCCGACAGCGGAACCTCGAATGGCGCCATCCGTGTCGCCGCCGATGACTACAACATGTACCTCACCTTGGGCTTTGGCGGCATGATGGGTCGAGACGAAAGCAAGTACGACGCACCCCAGGTTGCGGAAGCCCTGTGGCTCGAATTCATCGGTCATGCGGGCATTGAATATGACTGAGCCCAAGCGGTTCCAGTGCTGAACTGCGGGCATAGATTTGATACGGATTTGCTAACGCTGGAAGAGCGGCGAGAGGTCGTACGTGACGACAGGCCTATCTCGTCCGTTCGTTGTCCAGAATGTAAGCGAACCGATATCCCCGCCGATTGGGCTGGCACGCTGGTACATATTTCCGGAATTGCGTAGCAAATGCCACGAAGTTGGCGATCGCAAGCCACGTCACGACCAAACCTGTCAAGATAGCAAATATTGAAGCCCCGACACCGCCATATGACACATAACCTTAATTCCTTCGAATTATGGCTCGGAATTCCCTACATGAGGATTATTATAGATTTTTGAGGAGACTTGCATGAACGACGCGGTGTCTGAAAACAAAGGAGGGCTGGCACCCTTAGGCCCAGCCCCCATATCTGTGTCAAACGGGGATTTAACTGCCGAAGCAGAAATGGAACCCGCAAGCGCATGCACTACATATAAGGCAGCGGATGCCCTTCTGCAAGATTTAAATTCGTTGCCGAATGCCGCATTAGATAAAATCAAGAAAACGATATCCGCTGCGCGTCTAAAACGCTATCTCGAATTGGTCGACAACGATCTACGGCTGGCAATTCGCCTCCACACCTGGAATGCAGCGGTTGCTGGCTCACTTCTTCCTACCTTGCACCTCACCGAGGTCGCTATCCGAAACCTTGCAATGCGCCGCCTCGCGGCCAAATACGGTAAACAGTGGTACCGCAACGATGACCTGATCACCTACAGACTGGGCAAATCGGGGCTAGCAGAGCAACTCAACGACGCTTATCAAGGCGAGATAGAAAAGGGTCGCAGAGGCGATCTTTCCGACTACATCACTAGCGAACTTATGTTTGGTTTCTGGGTCAACGTATTCACAAAGAAGTTTCATCCGCATCTTTGGAAGGCCGACCTTCATACCATCATCGCTGGCTTCCCTAGAGATAAAAACATCGACGACTTGCACGAAGGCGTCGAATTCGTCCGGACTTTTCGAAATAACGTTGCACACCACAAGGACCTGATCTGCAAACCTGTGGTGTCCAATTACGAGCGTACACTCGACGTAGTCGGTATGCTCTGTGCGAAAACCCGTGATGCAGCCGAAAAAACGTCGGCGTTTCGGCAGGTGTGGGCCTGCGCTCCTGTAGCGCTTGATCGCCTGCGAGGCCAAGTGTCGGAGGGCGGAGTCTAGTCAAATTAGCGACCTGCCTATCATCCGCCCAGCTACCCCGACGATATCGGCTATGAGGCTACCTTGTCACAGCGCCTTCGTCCGAGCAGTTGAATTTTCGTGAGATGCGCTTGTTTGAACTCTTGTGGCATTTGCTACATATTTCCGGATAATTCAAAGGCTGGGCTATGGTCCTGACATCACGACGCTGAAGAGGAAAACAGGGTGACTATGCGTCACCCATCGAGAGCTGCAAGCTCAATGCCGCCCATCCACTGGCTTTTCTGACCGCGACGCTCACTGTCATCGTGAACGTTCGAAAGCAAACCCAGATCGATAAGCTGTAACCGAGATTTCTGCCCTCAAACGGAATAGGCTAGCAGCAACAATGCCCGATGGGCAAAACTCTCACCACGACATGGACGGTTCCTTCTCACGGCGTCGGATGGGGTGGCAGGCAGGGGACATTTGCGCCATTGCGGGATCGAAACCTGAAGGCCTTTTCTACTCGTTGGATTTCGATCCTTGGCGCTTTATCTTCCTCCAGGATTATGACGTCAGGGGCTTCGTCACTCCCGGAGCACGCTTTTCGAAAGGCTTTCATCGCAGGGCTATAGACAAACAGGTAGCGACCAAGGTCGATGCAATTTGGTTCGCCCGTATTCGTCGGGTTTCCATTGGCATCACACCTTTCTGTATAGGAGAAGTCTCTCGCCGCTTCTGATAGGCGGCTGAGGGCGGCGCTTGAACTGTAGGTTCCCCATAAGAAGAACAGCACGAAAGCAACACATCCTAATAGAACGCCAACTCTGAAAAGGCCACGAGCTAGGCTTGGACCGCTGTCGTCATCTTCCAATTCGATGCTCCTCCCCCGAAGGTGCAAGCCACCCTGATGGCAAGATAGTTGCTTTTCCATGTTGGCTGCGGATGCTCAACACCGATCAAGGATTTGCTGTCCACGCGGAAGTGAAACACCGCTTACACTACGTGATCATTGTCTAGTCGATCAGGTATAGCAGTCCGAATTTGCGAACTATGTAAGGCGAGCCTCCGGCGAAGCGCTCCATTGCTTCGCTGTAAGGGAAGTTTATCAGCGCGCCGGGATAACGTTTAGCAAGTCCGGGCAGAACACGCGAGAACACGCCACTACGTCGGTATGGTGGAGCGATCCAAATCCAACCGATCATGTGTGTGACATCCTTGTACGGCGTGTTGGTATAGATGCCAGCCCCGCCGAGCGCCCTACCTTCTGCGTCACAAAACAAAACACCAGTCGCTCCTGGTTCAATCTGACGACCTTTTGGAGCCCAGCCGCTTTGATCATATTCCATCTCGCGTTTGAAGCGATGGGAAATCCGATCAAGCGTGTAGTGCAGGAGATCCATGTCGTTCGCATTGAAGATGATCAAACCGCTTTCAGGGTCAGTCATAGCCGCGAACGTTTGGTTCGGCATCGGCCTGTCTGGCGCGGTGACTTCTTCGTGTTGCCTAGCATGACGGTGCACATCGTCTGGTTCGTCATCAACATATGTGAAACCGCAATCGGAACATTGAACTAACATAAAACACGATCCTCAGTTCGTTGCAGTTCGACGAAAATCGGCGCCATCCTCGATTGTGGCTCGTTTCTCGGGAGAAATACAGTTTCGCAGGTTACTTTATTCAGCGACTATGGGAATGAAATCGGTCTAATTACAGTGTCGGGGCATTTCGAGATTTTCGACCACAGTGTTCTTGGTGGCTACGTTGCTGACGATAACCACCGAGGGGTAGACACTGCCACGAACCGGTGAACCGCAGGAACGATGGTTGCATAAGGTAAGATCACAGGTACATTCAAACGGTATCGCTAAGGAGGTGCCAGCCTTGACCAGCGTTCCGAGCCTTGAGGAAATCCAGTCTCTCGAAGAAGCCCTTCACCGCCCAGAGATAAGGCGGTCACGGGAAGCCGTCGAAACGTTGCTCGCCGATGGGTTTGTGGAATTCGGAGCATCTGGAAGCGTGTACGACCGAACAGCCATCATCGATCTTCTCGCGCAGGAGAGTGGTACCGATGAAGGCGACCTTCGAACAGCGAACTACGCCCTGAAGCCTATCTCGAACGACGCTGTGCTTCTGACATATGAAACGGAGCGCTCGTATCTGGATGGTTCTAGGCGCCTTGTGCTGCGAAGCTCCGTCTGGAAGTACGACGGGCTCAAGTGGCAGATGTTCTTCCATCAAGGTACAGTCAGGACGTAAACGCCGCCATAGATAACGCGGCTCTCGGTTGATGGCTTGATGCCGATGGCGTTGCCGAAAACCTACTGGTGAGAGCAGATTCCAGCGTTCCACTTCGCTTCCGAGATCGCTCTCGTTCGCAAACCTGTCCCCGATCTCCGCCGTCGTCGTCGGGCGCTCGGCGCGCGAAGGATGTCCGGCACGATATGGTGTTTATTGTCGAGTGGCAAAAGACAGTGGTGTTCTGTGGTTTACTTTTCCTAGCTACGCCCCTCATCATTCAAAGCATCGAACCTCGGATTTTCAGATGCGCACAAACCAACAAAAGATCGCGTTTGCACTCTTCACGGTCCTCTCCTTCGGGTTGGTAGGTGTCGGAATCGTTCTGCCGTCGTGGATCGCTTTTCAGGTTGGAGGATCAAAGCTTGTTGGCCTTGTCTTGCTTACATCCAGTCTTGCTGGAATTCTTCTCGCACCATTGGCGGGTCATCTAGTCGATAAACACGACCGAAGAGTGATGTCCGCCACAGGACAAGCGACGCGCGCGGCTGCAATGCTCATAGTAGGATTTGCGGACGGTTCCTCTGCTTTCATCGGGGAAATATTGCTCATTGCCTCCGGCATTGGAGGAGCATTCGGTTTTGCGATCTTATCCGGCTCGCTAGGCGGTCTGCTTCAACGTCTAGTGCCAGCAGAGGAACGGGCGAGCTTCTCCCTGAGGATGTCGGTAGCTAAACAGGTAGGAATAGCATGTGGCACCGGAGCGGCTGGGATCGCGTTGTACTACCTCGGAAGCAGCTCCGCTGCGTATCTCTTCAGTGCGATTACCTTCGTTTCGATTGGGCTGCTGCGTATGCTACCCACATCGCAATCGCACTCGCATGGAACCGCCAAAGGAAGTTTCATCGCCTCGAACCTGCAAGCTCTCCGCTACTTTCGTCGACAGCCGGAATGCTTTGCTGCCGTCCTTTTCACTGGTCTTTCATACTCGATCCTTCAGGTGACGAACCTTCTCCTACCAGGCTTTGTAACTAACAGCCTCCACGGCGACAGCTCGCTCTTTGGGACGCTCGAAATGGTTGCCGCACTCGCAGGCGCGGCCTCGGCCCTGCTTTTGTCTGGAAGGCGGGTTGCTGAGATTCTGAGACGACGGGCGACCACAATCCTTGTTCTATCGGCGCTGTCGCTGATCGCCTTCTCGTACTCGCAGACGTCATTCGTAGCAATGATCATATACTGCGCCTCTGGGATGCTTTGGAGCGTCAGCAGATCGCTGGCCAGCGCCAATTTCCTGATCGTAATCGACAACCAGATGATAGGCAGGGCGCAAGGTTTCAGTACGCTGCTCAGCAGCGCCTTCGGTGGGTTGATATATCTTGTGCCAATCACACTTCCTTCATCGACAGAGGCCGACCTATACGTCGGCTGCGGGCTCGTTATCTTACTCAGTGTCGTGCTGGTTGATGTCTTGGTGAAGCGGAGACGCACACCGATCGAGAACTAATGCGCCGCTTTGTGGAACTTGCTCTATAACGCCGCAAATCGACGCATTACGCTCGAAGCCAGCCGCGATCTGATAATGGGTGGCAATAACAAATGCTGAGTCCGGACTTGTGCGACGATGGCCGCCTTGAATCCGTGCTTATGCGACGACGAGTCCAGCCACGAAATGTGGCGGCTTATGGTTCTTGCAATGAAATCAGCAAAGCTGAATCCGGACTTATCTGGAGACGCACAACCTCATTTCTTAGTCATTGATATCGCTTCACTATTGTAGCCGGACGCGAATTTCCGGAATTTTGACACGAGGTTCCGGAAATTTTAGTTTTGAGTGCAGCCGGAAGTGAAGAGCTGGCTCGGTTTGTCTGAACAGTTTCGGGCGTTTCGCTAAGTGGATTTCCACCTCGATTATGCCGCCACCATCATTGGTGCCAGCGCGTTGAAGTAGGCCTGATCCGGCGTCCTCCGGTCAAGGGATGAATGTGGGCGTCGGCTATTGTAAAAGGTCAGATAGCGGCGGATGCCAGCGCGGGCCTCGGACACTGTTTTATAGGCGTGGAGGTAGACTTCCTCGTATTTGATCGAACGCCAGAGCCGCTCGACGAAGACGTTGTCCCGCCACGCACCCTTGCCATCCATCGAGATGGCAATCTCAGCCTTTTTCAGCACCGCCGTGAAGTCGACGGAGGTAAACTGCGAGCCCTGATCGGTGTTGAAGATGTCCGGCTTTCCGTAGCGGGCAAGCGCTTCCTCGACCGCTTCGATACAGAAGGCTGCTTCCATCGTGATCGACAGCCGCCACGACAAAACCCTCCGACTGAACCAGTCGACGACCGCGCAAAGATAGACGAAGCCCCGCGCCATGGGGATGTAGGTCAGGTCCATCGCCCAGACCTGGTTGGGGCGGGTGACCGCCAGCTTGCGGAGGAGATACGGATAGATTTTGTGACCGGGAGCCGGTTTCGAAGTGTTCGGGCGACGGTAGATCGCCTCGATGCCCATCTTCTTCATCAGCGTGGCGACGTGCAGCCGCCCAGTCTCCAGCCCTTCTCCCCTCAAGAGCCCTTGCAACATCCGACTTCCGGCAAATGGGTAGTCGAGATGCAACTCGTCGATCCGGCGCATCAGAGCCAGATCGCCGTCAGACACCGGACGCGGCGAATAATAGACGCTGCCACGGCTGAAGCCGAGAAGCTTCGCCTGGCGCACGACGGATAGCTTATGCTCGCGGTCGATCATTTCTTTCCGCTCAGCAATCCCGCCTTGCCGAGCGCTCCGGCTAAAAAATCATTCTCCAGCGTCAGCTCCCCGATCTTGGCGTGCAGCGTTTTGACATCGACGGTTGGACCCGCCGGTTCCGCCTTCGCTTCATCGCCGAAAACGCCTGTCGCTCCCTCAAGGAGCTGGTCTTTCCACTGCTTGATCTGGTTGGCGTGCACGTCGAACTGCTGGGACAGTTCCACCAGCGTCTGCTCGCCTCGAATGGCGGCGAGCGCCACTTTTGCCTTGAAAGCCGGGCTATGGTTCCGGCGCGGTCGTCTCGTCATGGTATCTCCTGTTCCTGGCATCTAAGCCGAAGTCAGGCAGAAATTCCACTTATCCCCGCTGTGCAGATTTCCCGAGCCACCTCTCTTCGCACGCAAGATCTTGATCGAGACAGGGTATCCGAATGCGCGCAACTGTGCCGCCATTGGAGACTGCAGAAATCTATCAGAGGTTCCTGCGCGGTTCCGCGAACGCTTCCCGTGTGTTCGCGTCCTGAACGAAAAAACCGAGCAAAGATTTCTCTTGCTCGGTGAGTTGAGTGCTGGAAACCAAAATGGCGTCCATTTCTTCGCGTACAACCTCAAGGACTAACTTGACGTTAAGATCGCGCCGCAGAAAGTGATCAGCACTTATCAGTGGCAGCGGTGCAGTTGAGCTTGTTGCCTAGGTTTGTGAACTGGGTGTTGAGTTTGCCGCCGAGGGTGGTTGCACCACCGATGAGGGCAACCGAAATCAACGCTGCGATGAGCCCGTATTCGATAGCAGTGGCGCCAGATTCGTCTTTCATGAAACGTGCAAATATCGACACAGGAATCTCCTTTGATCCTTTCCGTTGGACGGACTGTCTCAACGCATTTCGGATCTACCAGACGTATGATGCTATTCGGTTAAAGGGATCGGTTAATTTTTAATGACGTCTCGCTGCGAGAAATAGTCGGCTTCGCGAATGTAGCGATCGTGCCAGTGGGTTCCTGTACAGCTGGAGGTCTTGTTCATAGCTGATACTGCGAGGGGACCGTTCAAAAGATCACAATAAGATCAAGGGGAGGGCAGAGGGGCGTTTTAGGCCGAACGCTGTTGTTTTCGCTGCGCTAATCGACTTTCTCCGGGCCCACCATTGTTTTATCTATTGCTTCGTAGCCTCATTGTAGCCGGACGCAAGTTTCCGGAATTTTGTCACGAGGTTCCGGAAATTCCATCTTTGTCAGAGCCAGTTAGCAGCCCGAGAGGCACTGATGGATGCCATTCCGTCGAGTCGCTCGTAGTAACTTCGGAAATGCTTTAGCTCCACGGTGCGTCCATGTGTGATGTAAATCTGCAGGAGCCAAACCAATTTTGGGAAGGCTTCAGGAGGTTCCAAAGAGAGCATGAGGTCGGTCCCCTCCATAGCGGACCGGCATATCGAGTTGCTTTGTGGGTTGTAGGGAATGATGTAGCCGTCCGTCAAAGAGAAGATACCATTTGGCGCTAGCGTCTTTTCTGTTTTAGACGCGAGCTGTAAGGCCCGATCCAGAACGGTGGCAGCGTGCTACAAAGTTGAGGCTGGTAGGCTATTCCCGCAACTGAAAGCACTTTGGGCTTAATTCATCCGATGTAGCTAGTGCCACTGCTGCGACGACTATTCGTGAACGGTGCGGGGATCGTCTAAAAACTCGAAGCATAACAAAGCGGCCTTGAAACCCCGCACCTATGCGGGTCTTCGTTGTTTCCGCTTGCGAAATTCAGCTATTTCGCCGTCCAATTGGGACTCGAATTTCTCTGGTGAGGCCCGCATCCGCGCTAAGATGTCACTCGCTAGAGCAGGAAGTCGTCCTTGTAGAGGGTTACGGCATCGTCATACTTGATGGCGAAATCTACTTTTTTGTCGCCGTTCACGTCGGCATACACCATAGAATATGACCCGTGTTTTTCATATCTAAGCTCGCCAGCGTGGCCAGTGAATTTCTTGGTGCCGATCCAGTCGAAACCCTGATCCCCAGCTACCTTCGCGTTCGCATCTATTTGGGAAAGATCCACGTGATCTCGGATGCCGCCTTTAGGGGCGTGCTCCCAGTTAGTGATGACGTCGAACGCAGTGGCTGTGCTTTCCTTGATCGACTTGAACAGAAACGTGTCTGCTCCTTGTCCGCCGGAAAGATAGTCTTTCCCCATTCCGCCGTACAAAATGTCGTTTCCGTCAAAGGCTATGAGCTTATCATTTCCTGCGCCGCCCAACAGCTTATCCATACCGAAACTGCCACTGAGGGTATCGTTGCCGGGCGTGCCGCTTATGTCTTCCATCACGTCGGAGACGTCGTACAGAATTCCTTTTGTTTCCAGTATTTGGCCGTCGAGATGGGCTGAAACGCGTATCAAAATATGCAGCTCGAGCGCTTCCATCCGCTCATAATCGAACTTCCCCGCGATGAGGATCTGGTTGCCCGATATGCTGAAGGAGTTGTCCTGAAGCGTAGATCCGTGATCACCATAAAGCTCGGACTGCATCGTATATGTGACGCCTGCCTGCTCAGGGAACGTCGAAACCGTGGCGAGCACTGTTCCAGCTTTTGACCCCTCAGGTACAGAGTTCAATACCTTTGTGATTACGATCTCGGTCAATGTTTCTGCTCCTCCAAGTTGCACGGGACTAGCAATAGCGAAAGTTTGGCATTTGACAACATCTGTCAGCGGCGATGGACACCGTCATTTGAAAGCCATATGAGGAGGGGAGCGGGGGCGGCATTTTGATTACACCGGAGGTCGGTTTCATAGCTGATCTTGCGAGGGGGGCGTTCAAAAAATCGCAATAAGATCCAGGGGAGGGCAGAGGGGCGTTTTGGGCCGAACGCTGTTGTTTTCGCTGCGCTAATCGACTTTCTCTGGGCCCACCATTTATGTCCATCGCCACAACAGGCTGGACTCTCCTCGCACAAGTCTGGATTCTTCGTCAGATGAAGTCGGATTCCGCACATGCAGACCGGAAAAGAAAGCTCCAAACGCTTATGCGAGGGGTGAATTCAATTTCGGCCGCCGCTGCAAGGTCACGGTGACTTCCTGTCCTGAAGCCGCCGGAGCAAAGTCGAGGCCATCGAGAGATGATCGAGGCATTGATCTATCGTGTCGTGAATTATCTCATGTCCCCTCGGATTACGAATCGCCGACATAGAACCCGCGAATATGAATTTATAACCGCTCTGTTCGTCCAGCTCGCTCTGGGTGAGCATCTCTGTCAGCTTGATCTTAGTGTTCTTTTCTCCGAACGCGTTCATCATAAGACCATGACCGCTGTCGCTAACACCTGAGATTTTTTTTACATGAGTGTCTAGGAACTTGAAGGCTTCGAAAGTCGCCTGCGAATAATGTCCGTCGTCGAAAAGAGCCTTTGAGACTTTGGTGATTGCAGAGTGAATGTTTCGCTCGTCGAATGGATGGGCGGTCGGCACTGACGACTGGGGTGTGCTCCCAAAATTTCCCGCCGTTCTGGCGATCCGCTCGAACCGAGTGAGGTTCTTAAACATCGATCAGGTTGGCCTTGATGCTTTTGAAGATGTTGTCGTAAGTTTCCTGCGATCCTTCGGCTGGCAGATTGATCTCGATCCGCACCGTCAGCGCCATATCTCTTTTAGATGATGTGTGGTTTGGCAAGGAAACGGAGACAGGCTCCGCGGCGGTCTGAGCTGACTTGGCCTTTGCAGGTTTTGCTTTCGGGGTCTTGGAGTTGCCATTGGAAGCGGTTGCACGGGATTTGGAGGGAGCCGCCTGCTGCTCGTTTCCCGCGAGGCTGCTGAACGCCTGAAAGACCCCCGCCTGCCTCGCGCCGATGACTTCGCTGGTCTTGTCGTTGGTGCGGAAATACGCTGTCAGTTCGGGTTTAGTCAAAGTCCAAGCATCATCACCCCTAATTTCAAAGAGGTCCGCATATGCCTCACGGACTAGAGATGCGAATGCCTTTTCGAACTCTTCTGGAGGCAAGACAAATACTTCGTGTCCCTTTTCTGTGCGCTTCCCTTCTTCGTCGATGACCCCGAGAAATTGCAGGGCATTGATCACATAGCTCTCGTTGTTCGAAGCAACTTGGTATTTCTTGACAGTATCGGAAGACACGGTCGCAGGAAAATTCTTACGCAGGAAACCAATCATCTGTGTGATGTTGCCCGCGCCAGAGATATACGGATGCGATGCCATAGAATTCTCCTTGAATCGAGTGATCGATCAATCACGCGAGCCACGAAGTTAGTCAACCGAATCAAGTCTTGGTTGTGGAGTAGGACCGTCGCAGACGTACTTCATAAACAGATATTTTTCGGTGGTTGATTTGCGGGTGAAAATTTCCCTGTTCGACGTTCCGCACAGGGAACCTCACGGGTCCGGTGTTATTCGTCACCAACAGAGTTGGGCGGGCCCGCGATGACTGTTCGTGCCGGGCGTTGGCCAGGGACGTTGTTCAGGGTCTAACGGGATAGACAAGGACCCGTCTTGAGAACGGAACCTGGATCAACGATCCCGGGAACTGGAAGGTTTTTGTGGATAGTCTTGTGCTGACGACCGACCCGAAGACCAATGTCTAGGGCTGCCAGAGCCGAAAGTGGCGCCGGTCCCTGGGGAGAATACCGGTTGCCCTAAATCTCTGCCCATCGATAGGACAGCACACTACCCCAATTACTCCCACCACCACCCAAAAAAAGCGCCCCCCGCGATATCGCGAAGAGCGCTTTTGGGAAAAAACGCTGATTAGCAGTTGGTGCCCTGGACGGTTGTGCCGGTGTTGTTCGGGAGGTTGCCCGAGTTGGCTGCGTCACCTGGCTGGCCGCCGTTGTTGCACTTCTTGCTGCCTTCGCCCATCGTGCTGCTGCCGGTCATGGTGCTGTTGGTAGCAGTCGAATCGACGGTGCCGGAAGCTGCTGGCTTCGGCGGGATGTTGCCACCTTCGCCTGCGGTGTTCTGCTGTACGTTGCTGCGGTCTGCGGCGGTGCCGGACGTTGCCGTCTGGGCCATAGCCGACGTTGCGAGACCAGCGGAAAGGATCGTTACTGCGAGAAGCTTCATCATTATGGTGTTTCCTTGTATTCCCTACGGTGACTTAACCCGATGGCGGGCAAAAGGTTTCCTCACATTAGCAAAAGATCTGCATGCGGGCGGGCTGTGGGTTTTTGACCATTGGCAGCTTCGTCGGTTCGGGGAGGGTTCGGTTGCGTCATTCGGGAGCACGGTTGCCTTCGACTTCTCGGCCACTCGCTGGCGACTGGTCGGCCATGAGGCGGCGGCTGGGGGCGTTCTTGCATGGTCGGTTCGCTTCGTTCGCCATGCCGGAGCGCCGCTCTGTGGATAACCGCATGTCGGGCGAATTCCGGCTTTTGTCACCCCAGCAATTTTCTTGACCTTCGGCTTCAATTATAAGCAGCCTGCAGTTCAGGACCGCATGGGAGGCGAGACGGTTGCAGACGATTTTGAGCATCGGTATCGATGCGCTCGCCTATGGCATGATCCTGTTCGTGATTTCGATCGGGCTTTCGGTGACGATGGGGCTGATGCGGGTGGTCAATCTCGCCCATGGTGCCTTCGCGATGATCGGCGGCTATGTCGCCTCCTATATTTCGCGGGACCTCGGCCTAGGCTATGCGCCGGCCATCCTTGCCGCCGTGGTCGCCACGATCGTGATTGCGGTGCCGATCGAGCGGTTTCTCTATCGTCGCATCTATGGCGCGCCTGAATTGACGCAGGTGCTGATGACGATCGGCATCACGTTTTGCATCATCGGGCTTGCCAATTACCTGATGGGGCCGACGCTGAAGACCATTCCGCTTTCGGATATGCTGCAGCAGCCGGTCGATCTCGGTTTCCGCAGCATTTCCGCGCATCGGCTGTTTGCGATCTTCTGCGGTCTTGCCGTGGCGCTTTGCCTGTGGCTTGCGATCGAGAAGACCGGTTTCGGCATCAGGCTGCGGGCCTCGGTCGACAATGCGGCGATGGCCTCAGCGCTGGGGGTTCGCACCGAAATCATCTATGCGGTCAGCTTTGCGGTCGCGGTCGGGCTTGCGGCCTTCGGCGGCGTGGTCGGGGCGGAGCTGCTGCCGGTCGAACCCTATTATGCGCTGCGCTATCTCGTGACATTCCTGGTCGTCGTTTCCGTCGGCGGGGCAGGCTCGATCGGGGGCACGCTGCTCGCCTGCCTGCTGCTCGGCGCGGTCGATACGACGGGCCGCTATCTCCTGCCCGAGTTCGGCGAGTTCTTCTTCTACCTTGCGGTGATCGCCATCATCTGCGTGTTTCCGAACGGCCTCATGAAGGGGGCGAAATAGAATGGCGGTTGATGTGAGTTCAAGGGATATGGGCGCAATGCGCCGTCGGCGTTCGCTGATGCGCGATGTCGTGGGGTTCGGCGTGATCGTCCTTGCCGCGGCGATCGGCTATTTTGCCTTTCCGGATAATCTGGCGCTTCTGACGCGGATCATCGCGGTGGCGCTGCTCGTGCTTTCGCTTGATCTCGTCACCGGCTATTGCGGCGTGGCGACGCTTGGTCATGCGGCGCTGTTTGGCAGCGGCGCCTATGCGGCGGGTATTCTGTCTGCCCATTACGGCATCAACGATCCGCTGCTGATGACGCTTGCGGGTCTTGTCGGCGGAGCGCTTGCCGGGCTGTTGTCGGGTCTCGTCATGCTGCGTGCCCATGGCCTGCCGCAACTGGTTCTGTCGATCGCCCTCATTCATCTGTTTCACGAGCTTGCCAACAAGATGTCGTCCTTTACCGGCGGCAGCGACGGTCTTTCGGGAATTGCGCCGGATCCGATCTTCGGCCGTTTCGAATTCGATCTGTTCGGCAATACGGCCTATGTGTTCGCGGTCGTGATGCTGCTCGTCGTGTTCGTTCTCCTGCGCATTCTCGTGCGGTCGCCATTCGGCATGCTGTGTCGCGGGCTGAAGGAGGATCCGCTGCGGATCCGGGCGATGGGCGCCTCACCGAAGCGGGCGATCGTCAAGATGTATGGCATTTCCGGCGCTGTCGCCGGGCTGGGCGGCGCGCTCAACGCCATCTCCACGCAGGTGGTCGGGCTCGATACGCTGTCGTTTACCCAGTCGGCGGAAGCGCTGGTCATGCTGGCACTCGGCGGCACCGGTTCGCTGTTCGGGGCCTTGGCCGGCACCGTCGCCTTCATGATGTTCCAGGACTATGTATCCTCGGTCAATCCGTTCCACTGGCTGACCATGGTCGGCGCGCTGCTGATTGCCGTCGTGCTGTTTGCGCCGAAGGGCATTTATGGAACGGTGGCGGCGCTTCTAGAAAAACGGCGGGAGGGACGCCCATGACCGCAGCTGTCGGAAACCCCGTGTTCGAAGTCGTCGCCCTCAAAAAGTCGTTTGGCGGGCTGGTGGTCACGAACGATGTTTCGTTGTCGATGGCGGCGGGCGATCGGGTGGCGTTGATCGGCCCGAACGGTGCCGGCAAGACGACCTTCGTCAATCTGGTGACGGGAACGATGGCCCCCAGTTCCGGCGAGGTGCGGCTGGGTGGCGAGGTGATCACGGGGCTCGATGCAAGCGCCCGCGTCAAACGCGGGCTGGTGCGGTCATTCCAGGTGACACGGCTGTTTCAGGATATGACGGCGGCCGAACATCTGGGCCTTGCGGTTCTTCAGCGGGAAGGGCGGTCCGGCCGCATCTTCGGTAATTTCCTGACCATGCCTGACGTGATGCAGGAGGTGGAGCACCGGTTGGAGACATTGCGGCTGACCGCGCTCATGCACCGCAAGGTCCGAGAGATCGCCTATGGTCAGCAGCGTCTTCTGGAAATCGCCATCGCGCTCGCCTTGAAGCCGAAAGTGCTTCTCCTCGACGAACCGGCGGCCGGCGTGCCGCAGAGCGATGTCGGGCTGATCGAGCAGGCTCTCAACGATCTGCCGGCCGATCTGGCGGTGCTGATGATCGAGCATGACATGGATCTCGTCTTCCGGTTTGCCAAAAAGGTCGTGGTGCTTGCCGCCGGTGCCGTGATCTTCGACGGCGCGCCGGGCGACGCCACGCGCGATCCCCGCGTCAGGGAAGCCTATCTGGGGAGCTATGCCGATGCCGGCCGCGTCGCTTGAGATCGAAAACCTTTCGGCGGGCTACGGCCCGACGAGGGTGCTGGAAGACATCACCATCACGGTTCCGGCCGGACGGCGGCTGGCGGTTCTCGGCCGCAACGGCATGGGCAAGACGACGCTGCTTGCGAGCCTTGCCGGGCAGACTCGTCGTTACGGTGGCCGCATTACGCTTGACGGTGCCGATATCAGCACTGCCGCGAGCGCCGACCGGGCCCGTGCGGGCCTCGGCTATGTGCCGCAGGAACGCTGCGTCTTCCCGAGCCTGACGGTGGAGGAAAACCTGTTCGTTGGCCTCAAGGCGCGCCCGAAGGATGCGATCGAGGAGGCCTATGCCATGTTTCCGCGGCTGAAGGAGCGGCGCAGCAATCTGGGCAACCAGCTTTCCGGCGGCGAACAGCAGATGCTGACGACGGCCCGCACCATTCTCGGCCGTCCCTCCGTGCTGCTTCTCGATGAACCGCTTGAGGGGCTCGCCCCCGTCATCTGCGAGGAACTGATGATTGCCTTCGCGGCACTTGCGACATCAGGCGACATGACCATCCTTCTGGTGGAGCAGCGGATCCAGAGCGCGCTGGATTTCGCGGAAGATGTCATCATTCTGGAGCGCGGGCGCATTGCCTGGAGCGGCACGCCGGATGCCCTTTCCAAGGATCAGCCGACGGTGGACCGTCTGCTCGGTGTCGGCGGTTTGCATTGATGGACAGCCCGGCGCGGCTCGCCAGTCTGGCGATGTATGTCGCGCCGCCACCGGTTGCTGAGGCGACCGATGCGCTGTGGGGGTTTATTGCGCGTCACCTGACCGATGCCGGCATGGCCGGGGTTCCTGGTTTGCTCGATCGTTCGATCTCCCATGACGACGCCTGGCTGCGGCCGGATCTGCTGTTGTCGCAGACCTGCGGCTACCCTTACGTCACCAGTCTACGCGGAAACGTGCGGCTGGTGGCGACGCCCTGCTATGACTATCCCGGTTGCAGCGGGCCGGATATGCGCAGCTTCGTGATTGTCCGCAAGGATGCGGGCATCGCTGCGCTTGAGGATCTGCGCGGGCGGACGGCGGCGATCAACAGTCGCGACAGCAATTCGGGTGCCAACCTGTTTCGCGCCGCGATCGCGCCGATCGCACGCGGACCACGCTTCTTCGGAAGGGTGATCGAAACCGGCGGGCACGCGGCCAGCATCGCGGCGGTTGCCGAGGGCAGGGCGGATTGCGCTGCGATAGACTGCATCACGTACGGTCATGTGGCGCGGTTCGCGCCTGACGATCTGGCTGATATCGTCGTGGTGGCAGAGACACCGTCTGGGCCAGGACTGCCGCTGATCACCCGTGCATCTGCATCCGATGACGAGGTGGCGCTTTTGCGAGAAGCGCTTGAGGCAGCACTCGTTGACCCGTCGCTTACGGATGTGCGTGACGTGCTGGCGCTGACCGGTTTCGCGGTTCTCGACGATTCCCGTTACGAGAGGCTGCTCGAGCTTGAGCGGCAGGCCGCAGCGCTTGGCTATCCTGCCGTCGCCTGACACATCGACGCCGCTGCCGGGACTTTGCCTTATCCCTTGAGACGCCTATCGTAGCGCCTTCGCCAACCCCGGCCTTTCAAGGGACGCTGCCCGTGACGATCCTTATCGACAAGGTACTGACGTGGCGTGATGTCGCTCACGTTGCGGAAGGCGAGGATCTCGCGCTTTCGCAAGGGGCTTGGGACCGCGTCGCCTATGCCCGACGTATCGTCGAGGCGTTGGTGGAAAACGGCGCGAGGGCTTACGGCATCACGACGGGCGTCGGGGCGCTGTCCGATACGGTCGTCGATCGCGAGGCGCAGAGCCGGCTTTCGCGCAATATCGTCATGAGCCATGCCTGTGGTGTCGGGCCACTGCTTGGCCGCCGCGAGGTGCGGGCGGTGATCGCAGCGCAGATCGGCAATTTCGTGCATGGGTTTTCGGGGGTACGCCCTGATATCGTTCGATACCTGTGCCGGTTTCTCGAGGCCGATTGCATTCCGGATATGCCGTCGAAAGGCTCGGCCGGCTACCTCATTCACAACGCCCATACGGCGCTGGTGCTGATCGGCGAGGGACATGCCTGCGTGGCGGGGGAGCGGATGACCGGCCGCGCGGCGCTTGCCGCAATCGGGCTCGAACCGTTGGTGCTCGGCGCCAAGGAAGGGCTCAGCCTCGTCAACGGCACCGCCTGCTCGACCGGGCTTGCCTGCGTGGCGCTCGCGCGTACCGAACGGTTACTCGACTGGGCCGATGCGATTGCCGCTGTGACGCTGGAGGCTGCCGGGTGCCAGATGGCCGCTTTCGACGAGGATGTGCTGGCGCTGAGGCCTTCGGCGGGTATTGCCAGCGTCGGGGCCGCATTGCGGTCGCGTCTTCAGGGAAGCGGTATCATCGCGGCCGCGGTCGGGCGGCGATTGCAGGATGCGCTCAGCCTTCGCGCCATACCGCATGCGCATGGTGCGGCCCGCGACGTGTTTGCCCATGCCTGCGGGATCGTCGATCAGGAGCTTGCCTCCGTCACCGACAACCCTGCAATCGCGGGCACGCCGGATGCGCCGCTCGTCTGGTCTGAAGCGCATGCGGTGGCGCCGGCGCTCGGGCATGCCGCCGATGCGCTTGCGAGTACCATTGCCCAGGTTGCGGCCATGAGCGAGCGGCGCATAGACCGGCTGGTCAATCCGCTGGTGAGCGGCCTGCCGCCGTTTCTCGCGACCGACGCGGGAAGCCATTCCGGCTTCATGATCGCGCAGTATACGGCGGCCGCGCTCGCCAACGACAACCGGCGGCTGGCCGCGCCCGCGGCAACCGATGGCGGCCTGACCTCGGGCCTTCAGGAGGATTTCCTGTCGCATCCGACCGCGGCAGCCAACAAGCTGCTCGCCATACTCGACAATGCCGAACGGGTGCTTGCGATCGAACTGATGGCGGGCGTCCAGGCGCACGACATTCTCGCCGAAACCAATTCGCCCGCGATCGGCACCCTGGACGTCCGCGATATGGTGCGACAGCATGTGGCCATCTACGCAGACGATCGCCCGCTGGGTCACGATATGGAGGTGCTGCGCCAACTGATCGCCGGCAATCCGCCGCCGCCCGCTTGACCTCCCTCGCGCATCTTATAGTATGAGTTAGGTCATCATGTATGATGACATTGTGATAGGAAGCTGTCCTGGGGAGGATCAATGCTGAAGAGACTTTTGCTGACCGGCGCCGCCGGCGGGCTTGCGCGCGGAATTCGTCCGCTGCTGAGCGAGCTTGCAGAACAAGTGGTGCTGTCGGATCTCACAGAGATCGATGATCCCGGTGCGAACCAGAGTTTTGTGCGCTGCGATCTGTCCGATGCCGCAGCCGTTGCCAAACTGGTCGAAGGCGTGGACGGTATCATCCACCTCGGTGGTGTTTCGATCGAAAAGCCGTTCGACATGATCCTGCAGGCCAATATCGTTGGCCTCTACAATCTCTACGAGGCTGCCCGCCACAGCTGCAAGCCGCGCATCGTGTTCGCCAGTTCCAATCATGTCGTCGGCTATTACAGACGCGACGAATTCATCGACAACAGCGTCGCGCCGAAGCCGGACTCGCTTTACGGTGTTTCCAAAGTCTTCGGCGAGGCGGTTGCCAGCATGTACTGGCAGAAGTTTGCGCAGGAGACGCTGTCGATGCGGATCGGCTCCTGCTTCGACAAGCCGCTCACCCGGCGTATGCTGGCGACCTGGCTGAGCTACCAGGATTTCATTTCGCTGTGCGGGCGGGCCTTCTCCGCTCCACGGCTTGGTCATACAGTGGTCTACGGCGCTTCGGCAAACGATGAACAATGGTGGGACAACGGCAACGCTTCCTTCCTCGGCTGGAGGCCGCAGGACACATCCGCCAAATGGCGCGTGGAAGTGGAGGCAGCTGCGGTTGACGATCCGGCCGATCCCGCGGTCATTTATCAAGGCGGTGCATTTACCACGGCCGGGCATCCGGACGATATCTGAGATAGGAATTTTGCAATGACGATCTACCAGAACCTGATTGCCGGCGAATGGGTCGGCTCGGATGCATCCGAGAACATCAGCCCGTCCGACACCAAAGATGTCGTCGGTCTCTATGCCCGCGGCAGCGCTGAGGATACGAAAACTGCGATCGCGGCGGCGAAGGCCGCATTTCCCGCATGGTCGCGTTCCGGCATCCTGGAGCGGCACGCGATCCTGAAGAAGACCGCGGACGAGATCCTGGCCCGCAAGGAAGAGCTCGGCAAGCTGCTGGCGCGCGAAGAAGGTAAGATCCTTCCCGAGGCGATCGGCGAGGTGACGCGCGCGGCGCAGATCTTCGATTTCTTCGCGGGCGAAGCGCTGCGCCTGACCGGCGAGATCGTGCCGTCGGCACGGCCGGGCATTACCGTCGAGATTACCCGCGAGCCGCTCGGCGTCATCGGCATCATCACGCCGTGGAATTTTCCGATCGCCATTCCGGCCTGGAAGATCGCGCCGGCGCTTTGCTACGGCAACACGGTCGTGTTCAAGCCGGCCGAACTCGTGCCCGGCTGCGCTTGGGCGATCGTCGACATTCTCCACCGCGCAGGCCTGCCGAAGGGTGTGCTCAACCTGGTGATGGGAAGCGGCTCGGTGGTCGGTCAGGCGATGCTCGACAGCAGGGATCTCGGCGGCATCACGTTTACGGGCTCGACCGGCACCGGCAAGCGGGTGGCGCTCGCCTCGATCGAGCATAACCGCAAGTTCCAGCTGGAAATGGGCGGCAAGAACCCGATGGTGGTGCTTGACGATGCAGACCTTAACGTCGCCGTGGAAGCCGCTGCCAATTCCGGCTTCTTCTCGACCGGCCAGCGCTGCACGGCCTCGTCGCGGTTGATCGTGACGGAAGGCATCCACGACAAGTTCGTGGCTGCCATGACCGACAAGCTGAAGTCACTGACCGTTGACAATGCACTGAAGGCCGGCACGCATATCGGTCCCGTCGTCGACGAACGGCAGCTCAAGCAGGATACCGACTACATCGAGATTGGCAAAAGCGAGGGCGCCAAGCTTGCCTTCGGCGGCGAGGTCGTGTCTCGCGATACGCCCGGCTTCTATCTGCAGCCGACGCTGTTTACCGAAGCGACCAACCAGATGCGCATCAGCCAGGAAGAGATTTTTGGCCCTGTCGTGTCGGTTATCCGGGTCAAGGATTATGACGAGGCGCTCGCCGTTGCCAACGATACGCCGTTCGGCCTTTCCGCCGGCATCGCCACGACCAGCCTGAAGCATGCGACGCATTTCAAGCGCAACTCCGAAGCCGGGATGGTGATGGTCAACCTGCCGACGGCGGGCGTCGATTTCCACGTTCCGTTCGGCGGCCGCAAGGCGTCGTCCTTCGGTTCACGCGAACAGGGCAAATATGCAGCGGAATTCTTCACCGTAGTGAAGACAGCCTATACGCTGCCGTAACCGAATTTGGCCCCGGCGTAGCAGATGTTGCGCCGGGTGCAATCACCGTGATCCTCTGCAACGGGCAACCGGAATTGGCGGGGATTGATGCAAGCGCTTAAACTTGATAATCACGAACAAGTTTAATGTGCCACGGTGAATCGATGACCTTCCAGCCTCGGATGCGAAACCAGATCGAGGGTTTTTCGGTCATCGGCGGCATGCGTCGGCGGCACTGGAATGGGATCACCGCAGATCTGTGGGATGTGGAATGCGGCCCGCATGCGGGCGGTTATTACGTGGCGCAGGATCCGCGGCTTTTCATTCTGTTGGAGCATCGCGGCGGCGGGCGGCCGCTGGTGAAGTGCAGTCCACGAGCGGGCGGTTCGCCGCAGGACAGTTGCGAAAGCCCGATTTCCTATATCCCGGCCGAGATGGATCTGTGGGTGGATATCGAAGACGTCCAGTATGTGCGGCACCTCGACATTCATTTCGATGCGGATGGTTTGCGGCGCCGGCTGATGGACGAGCTCGATCCGCGGCGTCTGACCGAGCCGCATCTCCTGTTTGCCGATCAGCGCGTGATGTCGCTGGCGCAGCTGATTGCGACGGAAGTCGCCAGTCCGGACCCGCTCCATGATCTCTACGGCGATGGCCTGACGGTCGCGCTGCTCGTCGATGTGCTGAAGATCGTCAAGCTGTCGGACGCTCGCAAGCGCAGCACGCTTGCCCCGTGGCAGTTGCGGCGCGCCGTGGAATTCATCGAGGCCAATTGCCTTCGCAGCATTCGGCTACAGGAGATCGCGGCCCTGACAGGGCTGTCGCAATCGCATTTCAGCCACTCGTTCAAGGCGTCGACAGGGTTTGCGCCGCACGAGTGGCAGATGAATGCCCGGCTCGACCGTGCCAAGCAGATGCTGATTTCCGGCGCCCGGCCGCTGACCGAAATCGCGGTCGAGAGCGGCTTTGCCGATCACGCCCATTTCAGCCGCGTGTTCCGCAAGCATGTCGGCACCACGCCGTCGAAATGGAAAAAGTCACACTCGGTTTGAATCGGCTGCGATGGGGTTCAGTCCAGCAACTTTGCCCAAGATCGTTCAAATATCGCGGATGCGGGCAAGCGACGGCGTTTAATTTGAGTTAAACACTCATCTATTGTGCCAGGTAGTGTGGCGGCGTGAGTGGGGCGAATATGAGTGGAATGTTGGGGAAGAACAAGGTGAAGGCGGCGCTTGGGGCAGGGGTTGCCCTTATGGCGCTCAGCGCATCGTTTAGCGCGCGGGCGCAGGTGCAGAGCGAGGGGACAACGCTTGCACCGATCGTCATCGAGGGCCAAGGAACGGAAGGCGGCGGTACCGGCCCTGTTGAGGGTTACGTTGCCAAGCAGACGACCACGGGTTCCAAGACCGATACGCCGATCAATGAAATTCCGCAGTCCGTATCCGTCGTCGGACGGCAGGAGCTGGAGGATCGCGGCGTCGTCGACAAGGTCGATCAGGCGCTTCTATATACGCCCGGCGTCTTTGCGCAGCCTTACGGTTCGGATCCCGATACCGACTGGATTTATGTGCGCGGCTTCAACGCGTCGCAGACCGGTCTCTTCTACGACAATCTGGCTCTGACCAGCCACGCCTTCGGCAATTTCCAGATCGATCCGTTCCTGCTGGAGCGCGTGGAAGTTCTTAAAGGCCCGGCATCGGTTCTGCTCGGGGGCGCCAATGCCGGCGGTGTCGTGAACCTGGTGCGCAAGCGTCCGACGGACGAGCCCTATTTTTACACCGAGCTCGGAGTGGACAGCAACGGCAGCGGTTATGCCGGCTTCGACTTCTCGGACAAGGCGCTCGGCAGCGATGTCGTCAGCTACCGCTTCACGGGCAAGCTTTCCGGCGGCCAGGGCTATTCGGATGAGCAGGATGACATCCGCGGCGTGTTCATGCCGCAGATCACATTCCAGCCGACCGACACGACCAGCCTCAATGTCTGGGGCTCCGTCAGCAAGCTCGATCAGACCCATACGTCCAACGGTCTGCTGCCCTATACGGGCACCGTGGAAAGCAATCCCGTGTTCGGCAAACTTGACCGTGACGTGTTTGTCGGCGACCCCGACTTCGATATCGGTCGTTCGACCCAGGCAATGGTCGGCTACGAGTTCGAGCATGAGTTCGAGAGCGGCTGGAAGTTCACGCATAACCTGCGCTACGCGCATCTCGACAAGCGCGAACGCCAGATCTACGCATTCGACTTCCTGTCGCAGACCGATGGCCTGGTGCTGACCTACGCCGACGACGTGCGCTCTTCGGCCAACTCGTTCAATGTCGACAACCGGCTGGAGAACGAGTTCGAGCTTGGCGGCGCCAGCCACAAGGTCATGGTCGGCGTGGATTACCGCTATTATCGTCTCGATAACGATCAGCTCGCGACACCCTTCGGTTCCTATCCGCCGCAATACGATCCGCTTAACCCGAGCAATGACCTGCCAACACCGACACTCGTGCCTTCGACGCATCAGATCTATACGATCAATCAGGTCGGTGCTTATGTTCAGGACCAGATCAAGTTTGGCGGAGGCTGGGTCGCCACCCTCAACGGTCGCTTCGACTATCTCGAAAGCGAGGTTGACGACCGCCTCGGCACCGGTGATGCCGAACTGAACGATACCGCCTGGAGCGGCCGTGCGGGCATCGCCTACGAATTCGAAAACGGTGTGACGCCCTATGCCAGCGTCGCCACCTTCTTCAGCCCGCTTGTCGGCACCGGTGCGGATGGCGCGCTGAAGCCCGAAGAAGGCGAGCAGTACGAGGCCGGCGTCAAGTACGAGCCGACCTGGCTCGATGGAAGTCTGACGGCATCGGTGTTCCAGATCGACAAGCAGAACTACACGGTCAGTGTCCCGGCCATCGGTGACCGTCAGCTCGGCGAAGTCCGCTCGCGCGGTGTTGAACTCGAAGGCAAGTTCAATCTGGATCGCAACTGGAAGCTCATCGCTGCCGCCTCCTACACCGATCTCGAGTTCACCGAAAACCCTGGCGATTCGTCGCTGGAGGGCAATACGCCGGCGGTGGTGCCGAACGCGCAGACATCGCTCTGGCTGGACTACACGGTCACGGACGGACCGCTCGCAGGCCTGGGTCTTGGGGCCGGTGTGCGCTACCGCGGCAAGTCCTGGGCTGACGACGCCAATACGCTTCGCGTGGAGGATGCGACCGTGTTCGATGCGGGTATCCGTTATGAAAAGAACGACTGGAAAGCTGCTCTCAACGTGACCAACCTGTTCGACAAGGAATATGTCGCAGGCTGCAACACGATGTATTTCTGCGGCTACGGCGAAGCCCGTACGCTGACCTTGAAAGTCAGTAAGGTTTGGTAACTTGACAAACTTAGTAAACTTTAGCAGGAAGGCCCTACGGGGCCTTTCACACTGACCGGCTCATGAGACTGTTGACGAACGGGTGAGCGCAGAGGAGCGCGACGGGAATGTTGATGGACAGGTTTACGCTTTCCGGCCAGGCAATTCCGGTCGACCCGGAGCGCATGCTGTGCGAAATCTGCGAACATTTCGTCGAGCATAGCGAGGTCAAGCGCGACGGCGACCACGTCAATCTCGCAAGCGAGGTTGGCGAAGCTAATATCCGCAAGCAGGGCGGCTGCCTTTCGATCGATATTTCCTGCCCGTCGGCGCAGCTGCTGCAACTGGTGCGCAGCTCGATTGCCGAGCATCTTTTCATGTTTGCCGGCGAAGAGCCGCTGGAACTGAACTGGCATGACGAAGCGGTCCTGACGCCAATCCCGGGCCTTACCGAAATTCGCGTCGTTGCCGCGCGGCATGTAACGCCGCATATGCGCCGCCTGACGCTTGCCTGCGACGACGTTGCCCGGTTCGTCGGCGCCGACTACCACATTCGCCTGCTGATCCCGAAGAAGGGCCGCAAGCCCGTCTGGCCGGTTACCCGTGCGGATGGTCGCCTCGGCTGGCTGAACGGCGAAGACGAAATGGTGATCCGCATCTACACGATCCGCAGCGTCGATGTGGTCCGCGGCGAGATGGATATCGACTTCGTTCTACACGAAAGCGACGGCCGGCCCATGCCGGGTGCCGAGTTCGGCCGCCATGCCGAGCCGGGCGATGTCGCAGGTCTGCTGGGACCGGGCGGCGGCGGTTTGCCGGATGCCCGGCACATGATCCTTGCCGGCGACGATACGGCCTTGCCGGCGATTTCCCGAATCCTCGCCGAAGCGCCAGCCGATGCACGGCTGCAGGTGTTTATCGAGGTCGACGACGTTGCCGATCAGTTGCCACTCTGCTCCAGCGCATCTGTCGAGATCACCTGGCTGCATCGCAAGGGCATTGCGCCTGGCAAAGCCGGCATTCTTGGCCCGGTCGTTCTTCCCGTCATCGAGCAGGCCGGGGCTGAAGCCTTTATCTGGATCGGCTGCGAGAAGTCCGAAGCTCGGCCGATCCGCAACCATCTGAAGTCCCGCGGCCACGACAAGAAGCGCATGTGCGTGATCGGATACTGGGGCGAGAACAAGCATTGAGAGCGATTGCCGTGGGGCAAAGGCCCTAATCGTCGCGTGCGAGCGGCAACACGGTTGACGCCGGCAGGGCGAAGCAGGTAGGACGCCATCGTTCCCTTTTAGGGAACGGTGCGGAGAGGTGGCCGAGTGGTCGAAGGCGCTCCCCTGCTAAGGGAGTATACCCGGAAGGGTATCGTGGGTTCGAATCCCATCTTCTCCGCCACTATTTTCCCAGATCGTTTCGTCTCGACATCTTTTCTGGGAACTTTTGTACCTTCAGAAAGATAAGTCAGGAACCACCTCGCGACGTACCCGTTGATAGTCATTCACCTATCAAGAAGGATACCCCATGGCTCGCGATATTTCCTCCGACATCGATCGTCTGTCCGATCAGCTCGCCGACCTGCGTTCGGCTCTCATGAAACAGGCCAGCTCTTCGGCAAGCGAGGCATCCAGCTATCTCGCGCCGCGTGCCCGCCAGGTGGCGCGGCAATTGCAGCACGGCAGCCATGACATTTCGGAGGTCGTACGCCGCAACCCGGGTACCGCAACCGGTGCACTCGTCGGCGCGCTTGCGATTGGAGCCGCAATCGGCTTCCTTCTGTACAGTGCCGCTGAGCGCGACTAATTAGACCTGAAACAGGCGCGTGGATTTCTTCCATGCGCCTGTTTGCACATTGTGGACCGTAGGGCTCAGGCCGACGGCTGCTTCGTCTTGCGCAGATACGGAAGAACCGTGTCGAACGATCCAAAACGCGCAAGCGCATCCTCATTCGAAACCCCTGCCGTAATGATCACATCGTCGCCCTGCTGCCAGTTGGCGGGCGTTGCGACCTGATGCTTTGACGTCAGCTGGATCGAATCGATCGCCCTCAAGATTTCATTGAAATTGCGACCTGTTGTCATCGGGTAAGTGAGGATCAGTTTGATCTTCTTGTCTGGACCGATGACGTAGACAGAACGTACTGTCGCATTGTCTGCAGGTGTGCGGCCCTCAGACGATGACCCGGCGCTTGCCGGCAGCATGTCATAAAGTTTCGCGACGTTGAGATCCTTGTCGCCGATCAACGGATAATCGACATCGTAGCCGGTTGCCGTGCGAATATCGTCCTTCCACTTGCCGTGGCTTTCGACGGGATCGACCGAGATGCCGACGATCTTGACGCCGCGCTTGGTGAATTCACCTTCGAGCCCCGCCATCGTGCCGAGTTCGGTGGTGCAGACGGGCGTGAAGTTCTTGGGGTGGGAAAAGAGAACCGCCCAGCCATCGCCGATCCAGTTGTGGAATTCAATCGTGCCTTGGGTTGTTTCGGCAGTAAAGTCCGGGGCGATGTCGTTGATACGCAGGCTCATGATGAAGTCCTCCAGTGCTTTTCGCATTGTGATCGGTGACGGCGACATATCCGGTCGGGCGCCGCCTTTGGGCCACCTTAGATATTAGCGGTCGGCCCACTGAATACCACCACGTTTGTTCCAAATTGCGAGCGAGATGGGGCGAAAAGTTGCGCATCGAGTAACGATATCGAAGTCGCATTGCGCGGTCTGAGTTCGTCGCCGATGACCGGCATCTGAATGCAAATCAGCCTCGCGTTCCTTTCGGAAGGCGAGGCTGACGGGAAATCCTTCGTCCGCAATTAGCGGATGATCTGGACGACCTTACGGGTCTGCGGATCGACGATCACGCGTTCCTCGTTGACGACCGTGTAGGAATATTCCGGCGCTTCTGGGATCTGCGAGAGAACGACGGTTTCAGGAACCGCCTGGCCGACCACGATGCGCTCCTTGACGACGACGCGTTCGGTTGGCATCGGCTGCTGCTCGACATAGGTGACGACGCGCTGCGGCGGCGGATCGATTGCGCTGCCGACGATCGCGCCAGCGACGCCACCAACGGCTGCGCCGACTGGTCCGCCGACGATTGCGCCGGTAACCGCGCCGCCTGCTGCACCATTAACCGTGCCCTGCTGCGCCATAGCGACCGGCGCAATGCCGATGCTGAGAAGGGTAGAAAGAACGAGGATCTTCGTTTTCATAACGTTTACCTTTCGATGCCTGCGACGGGACCGGCCCGGCAGTTTTATGTTCCGCCAGATGCAACGGTCGTTTTCGACCCCGTTCTGGATGAGTATGGCGATGTCCTGATACCCAAAAGGAAAATGTGTTCAGCGCCTTGATACGACCTGACAATGGCCGAGCGGATGGTTCGTTCCAGCCATTGGGCTTCAGTCCTGTGCGGTATGGGACCAAAGGCTGAGACATGGCGGATCTTGCCGAAGAGACGGAAAAAACGGAACAATTCCGGCGGCCGGTGGATTTCAAATACTCAGTGCACCTGCGCAGGCGGGAGGCTGACACCTCATGTGGCAAGAGGCCGCTAAGACGGGCATTGCGCCGGTTGTCACGGCATATTTGAAGAGCCAACAGATGATCACACGCCGAGACATACTCACCGCCGTCACCACCGCAGCATTCGTCACGGTGTTTCTGCCTGCGCAGCTTCGTTTCGATGTGGCGTCGGATGGAATGCTGATCGGGATCGCCCAGGCACAGGCGCAAGGCAATGGCGGTGCAGGGTCTGGTGGCGGAGCCGGCGGTAATGGTGGCAAGGGAGGCTCGGGTCAGGGTGGCTCGGGGCAAGGTGGTTCTGGCTCGGGTGGCTCTGGTCCCGGTGGCTCTGGCCCAGGTGGTTCAGGCCCAGGTGGTTCAGGCCCAGGTGGTTCAGGCCAAGGCGGGTCAGGGCAGGCCGGCGGCTCAGCGGGTGACGGCGCGGATGGCGGATCGAAGGGTGACGGGGGCAAGGGCGGCTCTGGTAGCGGTGCGCCGGGAGAGGGCAATCGCGGGGACGCGCAAAATGCCGGAACGTCGGGGACACCCTCGGATGCTCCGGCGAATGGAGCCGTGACTGATGGACCGCAGAACACCGGCACCCAAAAGGACAATGCGATCGGAACGACACCCGAGACACCGGACGTCTCGGCCGAAGGACGGAAGAAGACCTCTAAGAATTCGCGCTCGCTGTCTGTTCGTCATGCGAACGGAACCACTGAGCGGATCTCAGGCGATCGGTACGAGATGCGGGATTCACGGCAAAGACCGATCGTGAACCGCGAGGCCACACGATCGGACCGAAAGAGACTTGAGACGCTAAGCCGCTAACGGATACCGCACTAGGCTGCTCCGCCCGTCCGACTTTCGGTCGCATCGCGAAGGGCCAGCGCTGCTTCGGTGCGGTTGGAGACTTTGAGTTTCGACAGAATGCGCGTCATGTGGTGCTTGACCGTCTTCTCATGCAGATCGAGCAGTTGCGCCACCCGCTTGTTGCTGAGACCCGATGCCACGAGGTTGAGGACTTCCTGTTCGCGATCCGTCAATTCCGCCATCAGATCCTGCTTGGCGGCATTTTCCCGTTCCTTTGCCATGCCGGCGAGAAGCCGGGCGGAGAGGCTAGGGGCCAGGTAGGGTTCTCCAGAGGCAACGGTGCGGACGACATCGGCCAGTTCGCGGGATCCGATGCCTTTCAGAACATAGCCTTTGGCTCCAAGCTTCAGGGCACCTGCAATGTCCTCGTTGGCTTCCGATACGGTCAGCATGACGATCTTGATAGGGGGCCAGGCCTCGACGGCGCCGGCGACAGCCTGCAGTCCGTTTCCGGGCATCGAGATGTCCATCAGCATCACGTCGGGGCGTATATGCTCGACGATATAAAGCGCCTCGTCCTTAGAGCCACCTTCCGCCACGATCTCAAAACCCTCCATTTCAGAGAGGCTGCGGATCACTCCCTCGCGAAACAGCGGATGGTCGTCGATGACGGCTATTCTGGTTGGGGCTTTCATACATGCTCCGATTCATGAACGTTCAGCGACATTCTGACCGTTGTTCCACGAGAAGACGTCGCGAGATCAAAGGTTCCCCCGAGGCTTTCAATCCGCTCCCTGAGACCAGCGATCCCTAATCCTTCCGGCCTCATAGTGGATTTGTCGAAGCCGGGTCCATCGTCGCTTACCTCGACAATGATCATGTTGCCTTCGTAGGTTTGGGTGACTGTCTGGTTTGCGCCAGCGGCGTGCCTGTATCCGTTGTTCAACGCTTCCTGGACAAACCGGTAGATACAGATCTTGGCGGAAGGAAGAAGCGGTCTGGCGGGCGATGCGACGTTGAGGTCAACGGTCGCCGCAGTCCGCTCGCGGTGAGCGCCAACGACCTTTTCGAGGATTTCCGGCACAGCTGCCGTCTCGATCTGCGGCAGGACAAGCCCGCTGCAGATGCTGCGGATCTCATCCATCGCTTCCTGCAAGCGCGCCTTGATTGCAGCAATCTCCGCTTCCCGGACATCGCGGGGAGCTTCCGGATCGACCAGGAGCGCGCTGTCGACGCGCAGCGCCGCATAGGCGACAAGCTGGGCCGGGCCGTCGTGCAGGTCGGCACCCAGCCGCCGCAGGTAGCCTTCGTTCAACGCTGTTGCGCGTTGCGACGCGCGCTGTGCACGGCTGTGCAAGGTCCTGTTCTGGGTCAGCAGGCTCTGCAGATCCACCACCCGCTCCGTGAGGCTGCGCTGCTGCGCCTCGATCATCCGGCTGCCCTTGAAGACGATCGCCGACAAAAGCAGGAAGAACGTCGTCGTGACCCCGGCGACGGCCAGCCAGCTCTGAAGGCGCGCCTGCGACAGGCTTTGCTGGAAATCATCGGCGATCTCGTAGAATTCCGTGACCGCGATCACCTCGCCGGACCAGGGCTGCAGGATCGGATTGTAGATTTCGAGAAGCGGCTTTCCGAAACTGCGCTGATCGAAACTTTCGGCATCATCGACATAGTCGAACTGTGCGACCATCTTGCCGGAAAAGGCTGCGGTCAGATCTTTGCCCGGCGGGAAACGTTTGCCCTGGATCGTTTTGTCCGTCGCATAGAGAACGGTGCCGTCTGCGCGCCAGAGCCTGAAGGAGACGACCTGCTTCCCGAGAGCGCCCTGACCGAAGGTTTCGTCGAGAACCCGGTTGGTCACGTCGTCGAGCGTGTCCGTTGTCTTGAGATCCGGCAGGATCGGCGCAATGATGCTATCGACATAGAGTGCGGTGGTGGCCGCAGAATTGCGTGTGACCGCGTCCTCGATGAGGTTCGTCACGAAGGCGCCGACCAGCAGCATTGCAACGATGGACACGATGCCGCCGGCAAACAGGAATTGCCGCGCCAGCGTCTGTTGGTTCCAGCGTTCCAAAATTCCTGTCTTCAGCAATGCCCCGGGGCCTCGATTGATCGAGCCATACCTATGGCAGCCGAAAGCAGGATCAATTGTGGCCGTGACGCGAAAGGAGCGATGATGCCTCCACAACACATTCTTCATGCACCTTCTTTGCCTTCACGTCTCTCCTGCCTATCTGTTGCAGCAATGAAACCGACAACGACGTCGTCGCCATCGCGGCTGATGATGCAAACCCGGAGACGATGCCGTGCTGCAACGCCTGAGAACGATCATTGCCGAGCGGTTCATGACGTTTGAGCCTCTTGGCCTGATCATGTTCTCACTCCTGGCCGGTAGCCTCTTCCTGTTCATCAGCCTGACCGGTATCGTGATCGATGGCGAAACGCACGAATTCGACGAACGGATACTGCTTGCTCTCCGCCAGACAGGCGACCCTTCGGTGCCCATCGGGCCCTACTGGCTGACCCATGCCGTTGGTGACATCACCGCGCTTGGCGGCATTACCGTGCTATCGCTTATGACCGTGCTTGCCACGATCTATCTTCTGCTCGCGGGCCGCCGCTCGATCGCCGTCTTCATGTTTCTATCCATTCTCGGCGGTTGGCTGCTCAGCAACCTTCTCAAGCTCGGCGTGGCGCGGCCAAGGCCGGACATCGTACCGCATCTCGTCAATGTCCACGACCTGAGCTTCCCGAGCGGGCATGCGATGCTTTCGGCGGTGACCTATCTCACCCTTGCGGCGCTGCTGTCACGTGCCGAACAATATCGCTCGACCCGCATCTTTTTCCTCGCGACCGGCATCCTGCTGACCCTGCTTGTCGGTCTCAGCCGCCTCTATCTCGGCGTTCACTATCCAACAGACGTGATGGCGGGGTGGTGTGCGGGTGCAGCCTGGGCTGCCGGCTGCTGGATTGTCGCACGACGGTATATTTCGTCACGCGCATCTTGAATGAAGCGACCGCGTCGGGAATGAGTGGGCAAACGAAAAGGCAATAGTGATGGCGGACATGCAACTCGACGAACTGTGCGACCTTATCCTGAAGACGGAGGAGGGAAAGTCTCGCTCGCTCATCGCGGTCGCAGGACCGCCCGGAGCGGGGAAGTCGACACTGGCCGACATTCTGGCATCCAAGCTCTCCGGACGGGGGAAACAGCCGAAGTCCTGCCGATGGATGGTTTCCACATGGACAACGGCATTCTCGAGGAGCGCGGATTGCTCGCCCGCAAGGGGGCGCCCAATACGTTCGACCTGCGCGGTTTTATCGATGTCGTCCAGGCCGTGAAAGCGGCCGAGGATGAAGTGCTCGTGCCCGTGTTCGACAGGTCGCGCGAACTGGCGATCGCTGCGGCACGGGTCGTCTCGCCACGCCATCGGTTCATCGTGATCGAGGGCAACTATCTTCTGCTGGGCGAGGGTGGCTGGGAGCGTCTTGCACCGCTGTTCGACTACCGGATCCTGCTCGCCCCGCCGGTCGAGGAGCTGCAACGGCGTCTGGAGGCGCGATGGACGTTCTACGGTCTGTCCGGCCAGGCCTTCGAAGACAAGATCCACGGAAACGACATGCCGAATGTTCGGTTGGTGCTGGAAAAATCGAAGGGCGCCGATCTGGTTCTCGAAAGACTGGATCTCGAAGCCGCACGATAAGTGCTCCCGGGGGGCTACACAGATCGACTTCGTGATCCAAATATAACAGGGTAACGATCACAGAGGACGGGTGAAAACCAATGCGATCACCCAACACGCTGCTATCCCTGTTGTCCGAGGACGACTACTCGCACGCGGAACGCTGCATGGAGGAGCTCGAATTGCCGCAGGGCATGCTCCTTTCCGGACCGGACGAAGTCGACCGATACTGCTATTTCCCCTATTCGGGGATTGGGTCGACCGTCGCGATCTCTGCGCGCGGCAAGCAGTCCGAGATCGGACTGTTCGGGCGGGAAGGCATGTCTCCCGCGTCGGCGATACTGGGATCCGATCGCAACCCGTACAAGGTCATCATGCAGGTTCCGGGGCACGGCGCACGCATTGAGGTCGGGCAGCTGGTTGACCTCATCTGGAGCAGGCCGGAGATACGCCGGGTCTTTTTCCGGTGGGCGCATGTTTCTTCGGTGCAGGTTGCTCTGACTGCGCTGACCAATGCCACCCAGACGATCGAGCAGCGTCTGGCCCGATGGATCCTGATGTGTCACGACCGCACGGGCAGCGACGAAGTCAACCTCACACACGAATTCCTGGCAATCATGCTTGCCGTCCGGCGTCCGAGTGTAACGACCTCGCTGCATGTGCTCGAAGGTCGGCAAATGATCCATTCGTATCGGGGAACGATTGTCGTGCGAGACCGTCCGGCGCTGGAGAAACTCGCAGCCGACTGCTATGGCGGAGGTGAGGTTGAATATCAGCGCGTGATGGAGATGTCAGCGTCAGTCTAAGCTCTGGCTGAAACCGCGGCGAGCTTCTGCTCGACGACGGAAACGACGAACGCTGGATCGGCCGGCTTGTCAATCCAGACGCCATCGCTGAAGAGCTCGTTTTCCCAGTCCTGCGGCTTTTCACTGCCCGAGTAGACCACGAATGGGATGCGAGCGTCATGCAACACCTGGATGACCGCGTAGCAGTCACCATCGGTCAGATGAAGATCGAGAATGACAATGCTCGGAACATTCTTCTGCAGCCATTCCAGCGCAGCTTGTTTCGAGCGTAAATTGATGACGCTATTCAGCCCAGCAGCCCCGAGCGCGTCCTCGATATCCAACGAAATGAGCGGCTGATCTTCAAGCAATAAAATCATATGTTTCGACAAACCAGTTCCAAAGGGTCACTGTGTTGAAAGCGCGGATTCGTTCTAATCAATTTGCTTCGGACTTTGTCCGTTGGTCTGATAGCGTACCGACGTTGGGAAGCGGGTTGTCTCGCTTATTTTATGGACATAGATGGAATCATTCTATTCAGGCGGAGATATCTCCATAGGCCGAGCAGGCTGGTCTCTGCCTTCAAGGGTTGGCGATGGGTGACATTCAGAAAGATACGGTCCGGAATTCGCTTCTCCGGCTGATGCCCCGAGAAAGCTTCGAAGCAATTGCGCCGCATCTCGAACATGTCGATCTTCCGCGTGGAACCGAGCTATCGGCTCCGAACGAAACGCCCCTGCACGCCTATTTCCCGGAATCCGGTATCGCCTCGATTGTGGCGAGGTCTCCGCAAGGGCAGCATGCGGAGATCGGAATTTTTGGTCGCGACGGAATGACCCCCACGGCGATGGTCCTTGACGCGGAATCGGACCCCTATTCGATCTTTATGCAAGTGGAGGGCCGTGGTTACCGTCTGGCCTCAGATCAGTTGAAGCTGGCTTTGAAGGATCGCGCCTGTCTCAACCTTCTGACGCGCTACAGCCAGGCCCTGTCGGTCCAGGGGGCCTACACGTCACTGTCCAACGCCGTCCATCACATCGACGAACGGCTGGCCCGGTGGATCCTGATGTGTCACGATCGGACCGACGGCGACGAGATCAGCCTTACCCACGAATTCCTCTCGATCATGTTGGCTGTCCGCCGACCGAGCGTGACGACGGCACTGCATCTGCTCGAAGGTCGCAAGCTGATCTACTCCGAGCGTGGCATGATCATCGTCAGAGACCGTAGCGCACTCGAGGATTTCGCCAAAGATGCCTACGGGGAATGCGAGCGGGAATACGAGCGTCTGATCGGACCCTTGAGGTAGAAGTCGACCTCAGTTTGTCGCCGCGGGCAGGGAGAACTCCCCAACCTTCGTTCCCTTGTAGTCGCGAACTTCAATCATTGGTGAGACGGAAGGACGACCCTGTCGCAACCGGTCGGCCATGATTTCGCGCGCAGACGCCTCGGCCTCGGCCAGGGCGCTTGGAAGATCCGGAAGATCGTTGCCTTCTTCGTCTTCGATCAAATCTTTGCCGTCACGAACGTGGAAATAAAATCGGGGCATGTGGGTACCTAGCGAGCTTTTTATTCATACCCGCGAGGCTCGCTTAGGTTCCAGATCCGTGTTCATGTCGGCAAAGACTGTACGGTTGCGTACATAGGCTCAGGAGCGCTCTTCCCAGAGCTTGGCCAGTTCAACGATCGTGTCGACCGCCTTTTCCATATCCTGGCTGCTGACCCATTCCAGCGGGGAGTGGAATGCATGGCCGCCGGCAAAGATGTTGGGGCAGGGCAGGCCCATGAAGGATAGCCTTGAACCGTCAGTGCCGCCGCGGATGCTGCCGCGCTTCGGCGTCAGACCGGCCCGCTTGATCGCATCGATCGCATTCTCGACGATCTCAGGATGACGGTCGAGCACCAGCTTCATGTTGCGATACTGCTCGATGACGGTGAACGTGTAGGTCGAACCGGGATAGTCGTGCATGACGTCCTTGACGATATCCTCGAGCAACGTCTCCTTGGTCTTCAAACCCTCGTCGGCGAAGTCCCTGATGATCAGGCTGATCTTTGCCTTCTCCATGCTGCCGCTCAGATCCGTCGGATGGATGAAGCCGTCCCGGCCTTTCGTCGTTTCCGGCGCCATGTGTTTTGGCAGGCGATCGACGATGGCGCCGGCGATGCGGATCGCGTTTTCCATCTTTCCGTAGGCGAAACCGGGGTGGATCGCGACGCCGGTGATGGCGATCTCGACCGCGTCGGCAGAAAACGTCTCATCCTCGATCGTGCCGACTGTTTCGCCATCCAGCGTATAGCCAAAATCGGCGCCGAGCTTTTGAATATCCACCTTTTCCACACCGCGGGCGATCTCTTCGTCGGGCGTGAAGAGGAGGCGGATCGCGCCGTGCTTGATGTCGGGGTTGTCGATCAGGTATTTCGCGGCCGTGACGATTTCGGCAAGGCCCGCCTTGTCGTCGGCGCCGAGAAGCGTCGTGCCGTCGGAGGTGATGATGTCGTGGCCGATCTGGTTCTTCAGTTCCCTGTGCTCGCTCTCGCGGATCACGCGACCCGCATGGCCGGGAAGTGCGATATCGCCGCCCTGGTAGTTACGGATTACCTGCGGCTTGACATCGGTGCCGCTGAAGTCTGGTGCCGTATCCATATGCGCGCAGAAGCAGACGACGGGCACGTTGTTCTTACCCGTATTGGACGGCACCGTTGCATAGACATAGCCGTGTTCGTCGAGATGCGCGTCTGAGAGGCCGATCTCCAGCAGTTCTTCGACCAGAACACGGCCGAGCGTCAGCTGTTTCGAGGTCGATGGCTGGGTGGGTGAGGAGGCATCCGACTGGGTATCGATGACGACGTATCGGAGGAAGCGGTCGGTAACGGTATCGGTCATGAGCAAATATCCGGATCAAATCAAAGCCGGACTGTAGCCTGACATCTCCAAAATGCAAAAGGTCCCGTGCTGGACGGGACCTTTGATTTCAGGAGCGATGACTATCCGACTTGAACAGCCTCGGCCTACTTGAACAGAGCCGGCAGCCAGAGCGACAGGCCGGGGATATAGGTGACCAGCAGCAGCACGAAGATGCTGGCGCCAAAGAACGGCCAGATGGTCTTCATAGCTTCGCGGATGGTGATGCCGCCCACCGCGCAGCTGACGAAGAGCACGGTTCCGACCGGAGGTGTGTTCAGTCCGATACCGGCGTTGAGGATCATTACCACGCCGAAATGGACGGGATCGATGCCGAACGCCTTGACGACCGGCAGCAGGATCGGCGTTGCGATGATCACCATCGGCGCCATGTCCATGAACGTGCCAAGCACCAGCAGGATGATATTGATCATCAAGAGCACGATGATCGGATTGTCAGAGATGGCCGAGATCGCGGCGATGATCAGCGTCTGCACCTGCAGGAAAGCCATCAGCCAGCCGAACGAGGCAGCCATGCCGATCACCAGCAAGACCATTGCCGTGGTGCGGACAGCACCCATAACCGCTTCGACGAAACCATCCCAGTTCAGTTCGCGATAGACGATCATCGCGACAAGGAAGGCGTAGAGTACCGCGATGCAGGAGCTTTCCGTTGCCGTGAACACGCCCGAGCGGACACCGCCGAAAATGATGGCGATCAGGAGGATGCCCGGGAGCGACGCCAGGAAGTAGTAACCCACACGCCTGAAGCCGGGGAACGGGTCCGCCGGGTAACCGCGCTTGACGGCAACCCACCAGGCCGTGACCATCAAGGCGGCGGCGAGAAGCAGTCCGGGAATGATGCCCGCGGTGAAGAGATCGGCGACGGAGACATTGCCGCCGGCTGCGATCGAATAAAGGATCATGTTGTGCGACGGCGGGATCATCAGCGCGATGATCGCAGCATTTGCCGTCACGTTGACAGCATAGTCGCGGTCGTAGCCGCGGGCTGCCATCTGCGGGATCATCAGGCCGCCGACGGCCGAAGCGTCGGCCACCGCAGAACCGGAAATGCCACCGAACAGGGTCGAAGCGACCACGTTGACCTGGCCGAGGCCACCCCGCATGTGGCCAACCAGGCCGGCCGCAAAGCGGATCAGCCGAGTTGCGATACCGCCGCGTACCATCAGGTCGCCTGCGAAGATGAAGAACGGGATCGCCATCATGGCAAACACGTTCATGCCGGAATTCATCTGCTGGAAAACGACGATCGGGGGCAAGCCGATATAGAGCACCGTCGCGAAGGATGCGATGCCGAGGCAAAATGCGATCGGCATCCCGATGATCATCAGAAAGGTGAAGGCGCCGAAAAGAATGGTATAGGCCATTATGCGGCCTCCTGCACAAGTACGTCCGCTGCGATTTCCTCGCCGATCGCGACGTCGATGAAACGTTCGAGTGAAAAGATCGATATCATTGCGCCACCGATGATCATCGGAAAGAAATCCGTACCGCCGGGCCATCCGAGTACGGGGATGCGCGCCGTCCAGGTCCCGATCGCCAGAAGCGATGAGTAATAGGCCATGCCGATGCCAAACAGCACGATCAGTCCGAGGCTGAGCAGGTCCATGGCCCGCTGGATGGCCGGCGGCATGATGTAGCGAACAACGTCGAGCCCGAGATGGACGCTTTCGCGAACACCGACCGCAGCGCCCAGCATGATGAACCAGGACATCAGATAGAGCGACAACGGCTCCGACCAGCTGGGACTATCGTTGAGAATATAACGGCTGAAAACCTGCCAGCCGACGATCAGGGTCATCGAGACCATGCCGATACCGGCGATCCACAATGATGATCGGCTGATCATGCTAAGAACAGGTCTTATCGCCTGCATGAAATTTCGCATTGTCCCGTCCTCCAAAGCCCGACACGTTCCCCGATGTCGGAAAAGCACAGCCGACCCCGGTGTGGCGGGGCCGGCCGATCAGGGCTGTCAGTTGACGGCCTGGATTTCTTCCAACAGGCTCTTCATCTTCGCGTCGGTCACGAACTTGTCGTAGACTGGCTTCATCGCGGCCGAGAACTCGTCCTTGTTGACGGTAATGACCTTGACGCCGCCGGCGCGGACCTTTTCTTCTGAAGACTTTTCGCGGGCAGCCCACAGTTCGCGCATCTTGACGACGCTGTCCTTCGCGGCCTGGCGGATGACTTTCTGGTCATCGGGCGTCAGCTTGTCCCAGGAGACTTTCGACATGACCAGAATTTCCGGGTTCATCGAATGCTGGGTCAGCGAATAGTTCTTGGCGACCTCGTAATGACGGGCCGATTCGTAGGACGGCCAGTTGTTTTCAGCGCCGTCGACAACTCCGGTTTCCAGCGACGAGTAGACTTCGCCCATCGGCATCGGCGTCGGGTTGGCACCGAAGGCCTGCATCATCGCGATCCAGAGGTCGGACTGCTGGACGCGGATCTTCATGCCCTTGAGGTCGGCCAGTTTTTCGACCGGCTTCTTGGTGGTGTAGAAGGAGCGCGCGCCGCTGTCGTAGTAGGCCAGACCGATCAGGCCGTGCGGTTCGAAGGCGGCAAGGATCTTGTCGCCGATCGGGCCGTCTACGACCTTATGCATGTGGTCGGTCGAGCGGAACAGGAAGGGCAGGCCAAGAACGACCGTCTCGGGGATGAGGTTGTTGAACGGCGCGGCATTGACGCGGTTCATGTCGATGACGCCGAAACGGGTCTGCTCGATCGTGTCCTTCTCGCCGCCGAGAACCGAGTTGTTCATCACCTGCACGCCGATGCGGCCGCTGGTGCGTTCCTTGACGAGGTCGCCCATGTATTTAACTGCTTCGACAGTCGGATAGCCATCAGGATGGATATCGGCAGAGCGCAGGGTGATCTCCTGCGCGCGGACGCTGGTATGGGCCGTGGTGGTGGCCAGCGCCAGGCAAAATGCGAGCCCGAGGGCTTTCGTCAGTTTCATGTCTTCCTCCTCCAAAAAGCCGTCGCCTCCACGCGCCGGCGGTGATTAAATTTATTTGGTCGATGCACTCCAGTCCGGAAGGCCAAACAGTTGTTCCGGGTTCTTCACGAGCGCCAGCTCAAGCGCTTCTTCGTCCGCCAGCCAGCTTAGAACCGTGTCGGTCAACGCGACGTCGTCCGGATAGTCCTTCTGCTCGCGTGCAAGGTTGTGCGGCCAGTTGCTGCCCCAGACGATGCGTTCAGGCGCGTAGGCGGCGATATCGCGCGAGAAGGCCGCGACATCGGCATAATCAGGTGCGCCGGACTTCGAGGACTCGTAGACGCCTGCGAACTTGAACCAGCATCTGCCGATATCCATCAGTCGCTTCAGCGCTGCGATCTCCGGGCCCTCTGGCGTTGCGCCGGAGAAGAACTTGCCGTGATGGTCGAACACCCAGCGGCTTTTGAGTTTGGCAAGGCGTGGCTCATGCTCGAGGATATTGCTGCCGTCGAACTGGACTGCGAGCATCCAGCCGCGGGCGGCAGCCTTGGCGTCGAGTGCTTCGAGCGCCGAAAGGTCCACGGCACCGCCGGGCAGATCCATGATGCGCAGGCCGACGATACCGGCTTCGGCGAGCTGGTCGAGTTCGCCATCGGAGACATCACCCGCGACTGCAGCGACGCCACGGGCAACATCGCCCATTTCCTTCAGGCAGGCGACCAAGTTGGTATTGTCGCGCTGGTGGGCATTGCCCTGCGTGATCACGACACGATCGATGCCGAGCCATGCCATGAACTGGCGATACTGGTCCGCATCGGGAAGTGCGCCGCCCGGAAGGCCCGGACCACCGGGCTGCGATGGGAAACCCGGCAGGTACATGTGCATCTGCGAATCGACTGCGCCCTTCGGCAGTTTCGTCTTGGGCGCGTTTCCGGAGAGCGGACGAACAAGCATCAGACGTCTCCCGACTTCGGTTCAGGCATTTTGAATTCCTTGAGCGCATCGCGGTTGATCTCGATCCCGAGACCAGGGCCATCGGGGATCTGCACCACGCCGTGCCGATGTTCGATCGGTGTTTTGATCACCGCTTGGCGGAAAGGGTTGTCGGTGCGGTCGAATTCGAGAATGGGTTCGATCGGATTGACACGAACCGGGCTCGGGATCATCGCCGCCATGAACTGCAGGGCTGCTGCGATATGGACGGCCGTGCCCCAGACATGCGGTACAACGCGGATACCATGGAGCGCTGCGAGATCGGCAACGCGCTTGGCTTCTGTAAACCCGCCGACGCCGGCAAGATCGGGCTGGAGAATGTCAACGGCGCGGGTTTCCACGGGCTCGCGCATGCCCCACCGGCTGTGCCAGGTTTCGCCGCCGGCAACCGGGATCGGCTGGCGGGCGCGCACTTCGCGGTAGGCCGCCAGCTGTTCCGGCACGACGGGCTCCTCGAACCAGTCGATATCGTATTGTGCCGCCGCGTTGCCGAGTTTGACGGCTTCGATGGTGTCATAGCCGTGGTTGGCGTCGATCATCAGGCGCATATCGGGACCGGCTGCTTCCCGCACGGCGCGGATGACGCGAAGGTCTTCCTCGACGCCGAAGCCGATCTTAATCTTCGTCGCGTGGAAACCTTCGTCGCGGTAGCGGGCGACATCGCGGGCATTGTCTTCGACGCGGTCGACGCCGTCGCGCTTGAAGCTGCCGGTGGCATAGGCCTTGACGCTTTCGCGAAAACGGCCTCCGAGCAGGATCGAGATCGGCACGCCGAAATGCTTGCCCTTGATGTCCCAGAGCGCGATGTCGATGCCCGAGAGTGCAGTAACGGCAAGGCCGCGCTGGCCCTGGTCACGCAATGCGTTATAAAGCCGCGCCCAGATCTTTTCGGTTTCCAGCGGGTTTTCGCCGATCAGCCAGTTTGCATAGGCTGCGACCACCGCCGCATTGGGCCGGGCCGGGCCGAGGCATTCTCCCCAGCCGATGGTTCCGTCGTCGCACTCGATCTCGACCAGGATATGAGCGCGGCGATCGAAGCGCATCGAGGCGCTTTCGAAGGCGACATTTAGCCTGTGTTCAAGAAGGTGGGTGCGGACCGAAGCGATCTTCATGGGTTCACCGCTTCTGATCGCCGATGAGCTTCAGCAGGATCTGCTCTTCTTCTTCCGTCAGGTCATCGAGCGGTGGGCGGACCTTGCCGGCATCGAAGCCCTGCAGGCGCACGCCGGCCTTGATGGCCGAAACGGCATAACCCTTGCGGCGGCCGCGAAGCGCCATGAAGGGGTAGAAGAATTCGGTGAGGATCTGTTCGCAGCGGGTGCGATTGCCGGCCCGCAGCGCCTTGTAGAACTCGACGGCAAGACCGGGCACGAAGTTGAAGACGGCCGACGAATAGGTGGTGAAGCCGGCGCCGAGATAGGCTTCGGCAAACAGTTCGGCCGTCGGCATGCCGCCGAGATACATCAGCCGGTCGCCCATCGTGGCGGTGATCTGGCGCACGAGGCCGATATCGCCGGTGCCGTCCTTGAAGCCGATGAGATTGGGGCATTCGTCGCAGAGCCGCTGCAGCGTGTCGACCTGCAGCACGGAATTATCGCGGTTATAGACCATGACGCCGATGCCGACCGACTGGCAGATCGCCTTCACATGCTTGTACAGGCCTTCCTGCGGCGCATCGATCATGTAATGCGGCAGAAGTAGAATTCCGTCCGCGCCTGATTTCTCGACCTTCTTTGCCAGATCGACGCCCACATGCGTGCCGAAGCCGCAACCGGAGACGATCGCGGTCTTGCCGGACGCTTCCTTGGCGGATTTCACGATGGCGGGAATTTCGTCGGGGGCCAGCGAGAAGAATTCTCCGGTGCCGCCGGCGGCAAAGAGAACGGGCGCCTCGAAGCCGGAAAGCCACTCGATATGACGCTGATAACTTTCAGGCTGAAACTGGCCCTCGGCATCGAAATGGGTCACAGGGAACGACAGCAGGCCGGCGCCAAGCGCTGCCTTGATCTCTTCAGGCGTCATGTAGTGTTATCCTCTCAGTGTCTCCTCCAGACAATGTTGTCGTACATGTATGATGAATTTGTGTCAACACGTCATCTGACAGATTGGCGAACTTCGCGCAGCAACGTCCGGTAGCGCAGTTGCGCGCCACGCAGATGGCTGCGCATGGCCTGCCTTGCGCCTTCTTCGTCGCCTTCCGAAATTGCCACGACGATCGCGTCATGCTCCTTGTCGAGAAGGGCGATATAGGCCGCCTGATCAGATTCGGAATCGTCCGGACGCAGGGCCGCACGGGGGATCAGCCGCTTGCCGATCATGGTCAGGAACTCGCGGAAACGCGGGTTGTTCGTCGCTTCGGCAATGGCGAGATGGAGGGCAAAATCCGCCTCGCTGGTCGGCTTGTCTGCCTCGAGACAGGCGCGGACGGCATGGTGATGCTCGAAGATGCTTTCTTCCTGCGCGGGCGAGCGACGCACCGCTGCAAGGCCTGCAGCCTCGACTTCGACGGCGGTTCTGAGCTCCAGGAGCTCGATCATCGAGGACACCTGAGCAAGATCGATATTGTTGAGCGAGAGCATCGTGGGCTGGGTGTTTTGCCGTGGTTCCAGCACAAAGACGCCGGCACCCTGGCGCGCTTCCACAAGACGGTCGGCGCGGAGGGCGGCGATCGCCTCGCGCACCACGGTGCGGCTGACGCCGTGGGTCTCCGTCAGCTGCGCTTCGCTCGGCAGCCGCGCACCGGCCGTGAATTGACCGGCGGCGATCGCTTGGCGCAATGTATCCGTCAGCTGAGACACCAGCGTTCCTGCGCCCTTTGCCGGCTCCAGCCTTGTCTCTCCAGCCATGCGTCTCTCCTTGCGCTCTCGTTATCTGCTCCCGTTAACCTGTATGATAAGTCGGCTTCGTTGTCACGGCTTTTGCTTATGGAGCCTTTGCGGCAGTTGAAAGCGGCCGCACTTGTCTCTAGGTTGCGGCATTGAGTTCAGATATCGGGTGATGAGTGCGCGAGAGAGTTCGGTGTATCGGTCTGTTGTGTGCTCTTAGTCTCTGGCCGGCGGCGGCGCAGGCGCAGTGGAAGCCGGTGGAGCAGGTGAAGACCTATCCGGTTAAAGGCACGTCCGGCATCGAGCTCTACTCCTCGATCGGCGAAAACGGCCCCAAGGTCGGCAGCCAGGTTCGGGCCATCGCTCACACGGATTTCAAGCTGACCTGGTCGCGCAAATACGAGCCGCAGCCGGACGGCGCCTGCACGCTGGTTTCGGCGCGGCCCAACATCGTCATCATCTACACACTGCCAAAGCTTGTCTCAAAACTGTCGCCAGCGCTTCAACAGAAATGGGACGCGTTTACTGACGGCGTGCGCCGGCATGAGCGGGTCCACGGCGCGATGATCGAGGATCTCGTGCGCCAGATCGAGGCGGCCAGTATCGGGCTTTCGGTGCCGAACGATCCGAAATGCACCAAGGTACGGGCTGAACTCCAGAGCAAGATCGCCGTCATCTTTCCCGCCCATCAGCAACGCAACCGGGATTTCGACAAGGTAGAACTCGGCGATGGCGGCAATGTGCAGCAGCTGATCCTCCAGCTCGTCAACGAGCGCTAGAGACAGGCGAATTTTTCAAAGGAAGCTTTCAATGACGCAGGTTATTTCCGCCGGTGATGTCGATGCCGAGGCTCTGATCGAAGAGCTGAAAGAGTGGGTGCGGATCGAGACGCCCTCCGGCAATGCGGCGGCGGTAAACTTCCTGGCCGATCGGGTGGAGGCCAGTGCGGCTAAGGCCGGGCTTTCCGTCGAACGGCTGCCGGGCACGCTCGGGTTCGGCGATATCCTCGCGGTCCGATCGCCACGGCAGGCGGGGAGCAACGAGAAATCGGTTCTGGTGCTTGCGCATCTCGATACGGTGCATGCGATCGGCGTGATCGATAACCAGCTTCCGCTCCGCCAGGAGGGCGACAAGCTTTACGGTCCCGGCATCTACGACATGAAGTCCGGTGCACTGATGGCGCTGGAGGCGTTGAAGATCGCGGTTGCAAAGGGCAGCAGAATGCCGGTCGATCTCGTTTTCGTGCCGGACGAAGAGGTCGGAAGCTTTTCGTCGCGGGCCTTCATGGAGGAATGCGCGCGCAGCGCCGGTTATACGCTGGTGGTGGAACCCGCGCGCGACGGCGGCAAGATCGTCATCGCCCGCAAGGGTGTGGCGATGTACGATATCGTCGTGCGTGGCCGGGCCTCGCATGCGGGCACACGGCCACAGGACGGACGAAGCGCCGTGCGGGCGGCAGCAAGGCTGGTGCTCGATCTGGAGGCGCTGAACGACTCAGGACGCGGCATTACCGTGACGGTCGGCACAATCAGCGGCGGCACCGGCCGCAATACGGTGCCGGCGGAATGCCGCATGCAGGTGGATGTGCGCGTCCCCGACGATGCGGCAGCCACGGAAGTCACGGCGAAGATCGCCGCCATGCAGCCGGTCGATCCGGATATCAGTTTCGAGATCAAGGGACAGATGAACCGGCCACCGTTTGCGCAGTCGGATGCGGGCCGGAGATTGTTCGATACGGCGGCGAAAATCGCTGTAGATCTCGGCATTGCGCTGGAGGGCGTCACGACCGGCGGCGGTTCCGACGGCAATTTCACCGCAGCGCTTGGCGTGCCCACGCTCGATGGTCTTGGCGCCGACGGTGCGGGGGCGCATACGTTCGACGAGCATATCTTGCTGTCGAGCGTCGCACCGCGGACGGCGCTTCTCGCCAACCTGATGATGTCGCTCGAGCCCGAAGCCTGACGGGTGCCGCTTTGTGAACGGTGCGGCACCGGCCGCACCCATCACGGCATCTTTTCATCGTCCAGAAATTGCGTCCATATGGCTGATATCGAAGACCAATCGGGAATTCCGACATGACCAGCGGCCTGCACCACATCACCGCCATCACCCGCAAGATACAGGCGAATGTCGACTTCTATGTCGGCTTCCTCGGATTGCGGCTGGTGAAACGCACCGCCGGTTTCGAGGATGCGCAGCAGTTGCATCTGTTTTACGGCGACGGTGCCGCATCGCCCGGATCGATCGTGACGTTTCTCGCCTGGGAAGATGGATCGCTCGGTCGGGTCGGGCATGGGGCGCCGAGCGAGATCAGCCTGGAGATTTCGCCGGAAGCGATCGGCTTCTGGCTGACAAGGGCGCTGCAATATAACATCAAGCTTTCCGGGCCCGCGCAGGAATTCGGCCAGCCCGTGCTGCGCCTAACGGATCCGGACGGGATCATCGTCAAGCTCGTCGGCGTCGAGGAAATAGGGCCTTGGGTCTGGTGGAAGGATGGTGGCATTGCCGAAGAAAACGCAGTCCGCAGACTTTACGGCGCGACGATCCTTTCCGAGAAGCCTCAGGAGACCGCTGAATTCCTTGTGAGGCATATGGGGTTGGCTGTTGGAGGCCGGGAAGGCAACATCCAGCGTCTGGTCTCGGATGCGCATGATATCGTCGATGTCCGCGATGCATCGGGTTTCTGGACGTCGGCGCCGGGCACGGGCGCGATCGATCATATCGCTTTCCGGGCTGCGGATCGCGCGGCGGTCGAAGCGGTGTATGCAGACCTTGCCGCTGCCGATGCGGGCGAAATGAACATCCACGACCGGCAGTATTTCCATTCGCTCTACGTGCGCGAGCCGGGCGGCACGCTGATTGAACTCGCCTCGGACGGGCCGGGTTTTGCCACCGATGAAACTGTCGAGACGCTGGGACGCCAGCTGTTCATTCCGAACCATTTCAAGGGGGATCGCGAGGCGCTGAAGGTGATGCTGCCGCAGTTCGGTCTGCCGGGCGAGGAACGCGTCATCTACCGCGACCTGCCGTTCGTGCATCGGGTCCACATGCCTGACAACTGGGACGGCACGACGCTGGTGCTGATGCACGGCACCGGCGCCAACGAAACGGCGCTGCTGCCGCTCGGCCGAAAGGCGGCACCCAATGCGATGCTGATCGGTTTGCGCGGCCGCTCCGTGGACGAGGGCTATCCGCGGTTTTTCCGCAGGCTCAGCCAGACGACGTTCGACCAGAAGGAGATCGCCTTGGAAGTGGAGGCTTTCGTCGGGTTCATCGAGGATATCGGTCCGGCGTATGGCGCGGATCCGGCGCGCACCGCGTTCCTCGGTTATTCCAACGGCGGCAACATGATCGGAGCGACGATGCAGCTTTACCCTGAGCTGATCCGCAAGGCAGTGCTGCTGCGCTCAATGAACGTGCTGGAAGACCGACCCGTCGTTGATCTTTCCGGGGCAGAGGTCCTGTCACTCAGCGCCATCAACGATTTTTACGGCCCGCTTGCCGGCGAGATCGAGGACAGGCTACGGACGGCCGGGGCCGACGTGACGGCCCGGGTACTCGATGCCAATCATGGCCTCGACGCGGAAGACGAGGTCATCGTGCACGAATGGCTCAAGGAGCGGATTGGTTGACAGGTAACGTGTTCACGACCGGAAACGACAAGCCGGTATTCTGTGCCGATATCGGCGGTTCGTTCATCAAGTTCGCGGTGTCGCCGAAGCCTGGCGTCATCGAGCCTCTGGAGCGGGTTCCAACACCCGCGTCCGACTGGGATGCGTTCGTGGCAGCGCTGTCTGACCTGATCGCGCGGCATGCCCATCTGGTTAAAGACAATGACTCGACGCCGCTGGCGTTGTCGATCACCGGGATCGTCGATCCCAAGACCGGCGTTTCGATTGCCGCCAACATTCCCTGCATCACAGGACGTCCCGTGGCGGCGGAACTTTCCGCGCGGCTCGGAAGGCCGGTCGTTGCGGCCAACGACGCCGATTGTCTGACGCTTGCCGAAGCCAGTGAAGGTGCCGGCAAGGGCCATGACGTCGTGTTCTGCGCCATCATCGGCACCGGGATCGGCGGTGGTCTGGCGATTGGTGGCAAGCTGGTGCGCGGTGCGGGCGGCGTGACCGGCGAATGGGGCCACGGGCCGATCGTCAATACGACCGTCGAGATCGCCGGCGAGACGATCCACATTCCGCGCCTGGCCTGCGGTTGCGGCCAGTCCGGCTGTGCCGATACGGTCGGCGGCGCACGCGGGATAGAGCGTATCGACGGCCTGCTCCATGAGAGAGCCGAGACCAGTCACACGATCATTGAAGACTGGCAGGCCGGCGATGCGTTGGCGGAAAAGACGATCGCCGTCTGGCTGGAACTGATTGCCGATCCCCTGGCGCTCGCGGTCAACACGACAGGGGCGTCGGTCGTGCCCGTCGGAGGGGGACTGGCCTCCGTTTCGGCACTGATCGACCTGCTGGACGGAGCAGTGCGCAAACGCATCCTCAACCGGATAAGTTACCCATTGGTGATCCCGGCGCTTCGGCAGGCGGATGGTGGGCTGGTCGGGGCAGCGGTGCTCGGCCGGCAGGAGGGCTGATGGCGATGCGGATCACGCTCGAAGTCTGTGTCGATACGCCTGAGGGGTTCGAGGCGGCTGTGGCGGGCGGGGCCGACCGGATCGAACTCTGCGCGGCGCTCGATCTGGGCGGACTGACGCCGTCGCCGGGGCTGATGGCACTGGCGGCGAAAGCGTCGACCCCGGTCTATGCGATGATCCGACCGAGGGCAGGGGATTTCGTGTTCGGTCTCGGTGACGAGGCGGCCATGCTCGGCGATATCGACGCTGTGCGGTCCGCCGGGTTGGCGGGTGTGGTGATCGGTGCGAATCTGGCCGACGGCCGTCTCGATGTGGCGCTGCTCGAACGCCTGATGCGACATGCTGACGGTCTCGGTGTGACACTGCACCGTGCCTTCGATCTGGTGCCGGATCCGGTTGAGGCCCTCGACGTGGCGATGACGCTCGGCGTTGAGCGCATCCTGACGTCCGGGCTGGTTCCGCGCGCCATAGACGGGGTGAACCTGTTGAAGCAACTGGTCGATCAAGCCGGGACACGGTTGTCGATCATGCCGGGCAGCGGGGTCACGCCGGCAAACGTTGTCGAATTGTTGAACTGCACCGGTGCCCGCGAGGTCCACGGCTCCTGCCGCGCTGTTCTCAAGCGCGGTGACGGCAGGGCTGTCGAGTTCGGTTTTCAAGCTAACCAATCATACCGGACAAGCGAAGTCATCGTGCGCGAGATGCGGACGATCTTGGATGGTGTCGGCAGCTGAGGGTTCGCTCAGCCTCAGGCGCAGAGGCTGGCGAGGGCCTTGAAGTCCTGGATCTGCACGCAGCGGACGCTTTGCAGTTTGATCAGGTTGGATGCGCGCAGCTTTGCGAACACACGCGAAACGGTTTCAATCGTCAGGCCGAGATAATCCGCGATGTCGAGCCTCGACATCGGCAGGTCGAAATGGTCGAGATTGCCCTGGCGGTTAGCCATGTCCAGCAGGAAGCCGGCGATGCGCTCCACCGCGGTCTGGCGGCCGATGACCGCCAGGTGCTCCTGGGCGCGCAGCATGCCGCGCAAGGCGAGCTTCAGAATGTCGTCGCCACTGCCGGGCTGGGAAAAGCTGCGCAGTCCCGTCGGAACGATCGCTTCCGCGAAAAAGGCATGCGTGCGGTCGGCTTCAAACCCAAAGGTCTCGCCGGCAAGGTAGAAGCCGATGACCTGACGGCGGCCATCGGACAGCAGCCGATGGAGGCGGACGGCGCCGAATTCGACCTCGTAGAACGTGCCGGATTTCTCGCCGGGCGTGTAGATTTCCTTGCCGCCGGCATAGGTCTGGACCTGGGTAACCCGGGTGACTGGTGCGGAGGAACACGGAAACGCGATCGGCGTTGCGTTTAGCATCTTTGCCTGGGCGTTCGCGACCGGAGCGTTCACGGCTCTTCCTCCAAGTGATCAGAGCTAGGATGCCGCAAGCCACTCGTCGGCGATATTGAGGTGTCTCCCTACGGAGTTCTACGTAGCGACCGGTGCCGGCGTGGCGTGGCTCAGATGGGCGAAATCCCTCACCATCCGCAGGAGTTCGGCACCATCGAACGGCTTTATCAGGATGCGCGCCGTGTTTTTGGATGGGATCGGCGTCATTCCGTCTGCCAGCATGATGAAACGGCTGGGAGAGTCGAGAAGCTTGTGCTGGGCGTCGAGGTTGCCGTGGACTTCGTGGGAGTCGATGATCGTGCACGCTGACGAGGCTGCCGAAGCGTGGCCCGCGCACCAGCTTTCATAGGAGAGGACCTGAAAACCTTCGACCTCCAGCGCGAACGCCAGCGACTGTCTAAGCCCGGCATCCGGAGCGATCACTGCAATAGTGGTCGAGGGTGACAACACGTGGACTATCCAGGATCCGGGGGGCGCTAGGGCGACATTGGACGCCGATTGTAATATGCGCGCCACGCCCCAAGCGGACTTTGCGTTAGATCAAGAAGTTGCAATTAAATCGCGGATTGTCCGTTTGTTCAGGTTCGGCGTCACTCCTGGTCGAAGCCGGCCGCCATGGTCATTCGAACCAGTTGCGGCAGGCTGCGCGCCCGCATCTTGGCCATCACGTTGGCGCGGTGGACTTCAACCGTCCGGGGGCTGATGTCGAGATCGTAGGCGATCGACTTGTTCGGCAAGCCGGCAACGACTGCCAAAAGGACCTGGCGCTCGCGATCGCTGAGCGACTGGAGGCGGCTCAACACTTCCTGCACCTCGGTCACTTCCGTCGGCTTTTCGACGAGAAGCTTGGCAGCCCGCTCGATTGCTTCGATGATGGTCGTATCGTCGAACGGTTTTTCGATGAAATCGACAGCGCCGGCCTTCATTGCTTCCACTGCCATCGCCACGTCGCCGTGGCCGGTTATGAAGATCACAGGCATCCGGATCTTCTGGGCGGCGAGTGACCTGATCAGCTCGAGACCCCCGATATCGGGCATCCTGAGGTCGCTGATGAGCAGGGCGTTGCGAGTTCCGGGCGCAAATTTCAGGAAGGCTGTCGCGCTTTCATGCACGCGCACGGCAAATCCGTTCATCGTCAGCATGAAGGCGAGCGACTTGCGCACCGGCTCCTCATCGTCGACGATATGCACCACGTAGTCAGCGGTCGGCATTCTCTTCGTCCTCCTTGTACAACGGCAGCGTGAACCGGAACGTGGCACCTCCGGCGACATTTCGGGTGACCACCATCTCACCGTCATGGGCTTCGATAATACGTTTGCATATCGAAAGTCCGATCCCCATACCACCCGCCTTGGTCGTCACGAATGGCTTGAACAATTGGGCCTCGATCTCCTCCGCAATCCCGGGGCCTGTGTCTTCGACGACCACAGCCACGTGCTCGTCGTCCTGGACCAGCGTGCGGATCGTGAGCTCTTTCCGCTCACTGTCGCGCATCGCTTCGATTGCGTTGCGCATCAGATTGGTCAGGACCTGCTGGATCTGGATCTTGTCAGCGACGACGATTTCCGGGCCGTCGTTGAATTCGAACATCGTCCGCACGCCATTTTCGCGAGAACCGACCAAGGCCAGAGCCGCGGCTTCTTCAATCAGCCGGCGGATGTTGTGGGGTGCTTTTTCCGTTTCGCCCTTCGTCACGAATTCGCGCAGGTGCTTGATGATCTGCCCGGCGCGGAGCGATTGGTTGCCGGCTTCCTTCAGCGCGTCGCGCAATCGCGACGCCATGTCGTCGTCCATGTCCCGCAGGAGCCTTGCGCAGCCGTGGACATAGTTCGCGATGGCCGAAAGCGGTTGGTTCAGTTCATGGGCAAGGGTCGAGGCCATTTCACCCATCTCGTTCAGTCGCGCGAGACGGGCGACTTCACCCTGCATTTCCTGCAATCGTGCCGCCGATTCGGCGCGTTCGGTAAGATCTCGCACGAAGCCGGTATAGAAGGTCTCGCCACCCGACCGGGTTTCGCCAACGGCAAGCTTCATCGGGAAGGTGGAGCCATCCTTGCGACGGCCGACCACGACGCGATCCCGGCCGATAATCCGCTTTTCGCCGGTGCGCGCGTAGCGCTCGAGATAGCCGTCATGCTCCCTGTGGTAGGGCTCCGGCATGAGGATACGCAGGTTGCGTCCGACGACCTCATCTTCCGTATATCCGAACTGGCGAACGGCCGCGGAATTGAAGGAGACGATGATGCCTTCCTTGGTAATGACGATGGTGGCATCGAGCACGGTGTCGAGGATCGATCGCAGATGCGCCTCGCGAACCTCGGCCTTGGCCTGGGTCTTTGCGATGATGATCCGGGCGATATGCAGGACCTTGCCGGTGACGGCGATTGCCAGGCTGGTCAGAGCAACCACTCTCAGTTCCGCCGAGGTCGCGCTGACGGGTGACAGTTCCTTCAACGCCCAGACACCGATTACGGAGAGGATTGCGGCGACCACGCCCGGTCTCAAGCCTCCGATGACGGAGGCGAAGATGATCGACGGCACGAAAAAGAAGTAGATTCCCTTGCCGTTCATGGGAACGGACAGAGCCAGACGAATTGCAAAGCCGACCAGGAAGCCGACCACAGCAAGGAGATAGACCTCACCGCGGGTGAAATCACGTTTCTGAATGAACTGTACGAAGCGTTCGGTGCGCCCGGTCATTTCGCTTAGGATCATCGCTCATCCTACTGAAAAGGCGATCGACACAGGCGCGCGGAGAGACGGGCGCGGATGTCTTGAACGCGTTGTAGCACAGGCTTAAATGCAGCGTCCAACGGGCAAATCGGGGAGGGGTCTTCATACACATGCTTTTCACCATATGTCAGAGAAACCGCGCATTCGCTCCGGAACCCTGTTCATCCCGGCGTGCAATTGATCGGCAAACCCGATAAGGCTGGGCCTTGGCCTAAACATTCCGCTAGGTTATCAACCAGAATCAGACTGGTAACACACACGCAGCCATGGCTGCTGCCGGAGAATTTGATATGTCGACCGTAGCCGCCGAAGCAAATGAAGGGCGCGCCGCACCGATCAAGGTTTTGTTCGTAGAAGACGAAGCCCTGATCCGCATCTCTACAGCCGATTTCCTGCAGGATGCCGGCATGGGCGTCGTCGAAGCCGGCACGGCCGGTGAGGCGCTGGGCCTTGCCTCCGAGCAGCCGGTCGATATCCTGGTTACCGACGTGCATCTGCCCGACATGACAGGCCTGCAACTGACCATCAAACTCCGCGACCAATTTCCGGATCTCCCGGTCATCTTCGCGACGGGCGATCGCAATGTCGAAGGCGCCGAAGGCCTGTCGCGTTCGGGCCTGGTGACCAAGCCCTATGACTACGACAGCCTTGTCTCGCTGATCCGCTCCATGGTCTCGGCCGGCTGACCGGCGGAACCGGCCGTCAGATCCGGCAGTCCGCCTCCACGATCATCTTCGTCAGGCTGCCATCCGCGGGAAACAGCGGGATGAGGCATGCCTGCAGCGCGTGATAGATGTCGCCCTTGCCGGGAAACAGGGTGTGAGCCGGGACCAGATCCTCCGTCAGTTCCTCGTGCCAGCCGCCGTTCTTGTGGTCGACGAACTTGTTGGCGATTGTGCCCCAGATCAGCCTGTAGCTGTCTTCGTAGAAGCTGTCGGCCGGCAGATGCTGGTTGATGAAATGCGCAGCGCCAGCGCCCTCGCACATCGGCCACCAGAGCTTGTTGGTCTTGGCGGGCTTGTCGTCCCAATCCAGCGTGTAGAAGAACCCGCCTTTTTCCTTGTCCCAACCGAGTGACATGGCCTGCACGAACAGGTTCTTGGCCGCATCCGGCATCCAGGCGTGCTTCTTGTCGCCGAGCGTCCACAGTTGCAGCGTCAGTCTTGCCCATTCCAGCCAGTGGCCGGGCGTCGTGCCGGCCGGGCGGAACATCTCGTCCTGGTGATAATAGTTCTTGTCGATCTGCCAGTCGCTATCGAAATGCTCGGCGACGCGGAAGCCGACGCTGCCGGCGAGGCGCCGGATGACGAGGTCTGCAATGCTTTCGGCCTTGTCCAGATAATGCCGTTCGCCGGTTGCCTCAAAGGCCGCCATCAGCGCTTCAGTCAGGTGCATGTTAGAGTTCTGGCCACGGTAGCTGCCGCCGTCGATGGGGGACCAGTCGGGCGCGAATTCTTCGGCAATGGCGCCGTGTTCGATATTCCAGAACCGGGTCTCCAGCACGTCGGTGACGTCGGCGAGCATCGCGTCGGCGAGCGGATGGCCAACGACTTTTGCGGAGGATGCGGCGAGAAGCACGAAAGCGTGGCCGTAACCCTGCTTGTTGCCATCCGCCGGGCCATCGTCGTTCATCGACCAGGCATAGCCACCGTTTTGTTGGTCGCGGTGACCGTTCCAGAGAAAATTCATGCCGTGGTCGACCAGGTCGCCCGTACCCGGACGTCCCAAGAGATAGCCGATAGAATAGCAGTGCACCATGCGGGCGGACGCGTGAATGCCGCGAACGGGATTGTCGCCGGGGAGCGGGTTGCCGGTAGGATCGAGATCGAAGAAGCCGCCCTTGGGGTTGATGGCCCTGTGCTGGAAGAAATCGAACAGGCCGTCAGCCTGTTGCAGCAGCCAGCGCCGGTGGTAGGGCAGATCGCTCCAGAATTTCGATACCTGGCCCGCGTCGCTCATGCTTCTCTCCCTTTTGCATTCTGCTTCAAGGCTATACCGTCAGGAGTATGGCCTGTCATCGACAATTCGTTTATTACTCACGGCACGACGGCTGGACATCATATAAACGCATCTTTATATGATTATGAATACCGTTTGATGCTGTTCAGGAGTGTGTCCCTTGTTTGATGAACTCTTCGGTCCCGAAGGCGATCGCCGCGACGGTGCGGAAATCCTTGCAGCGCTAAAGGCCGCCGCACGCGAACGCATTCTCGTGATAGATGGCGCCATGGGCACTCAGATCCAGGGGCTTGGCTTCAACGAAGAGCATTTTCGTGGCGAACGCTTTATCGGTTGCGCCTGTCACCAGCAGGGCAACAACGACCTTCTGATTCTCTCGCAGCCCCAGGCGATCGAGGATATCCACTATCGTTACGCCAAGGCCGGCGCCGATATTCTCGAGACCAACACGTTTTCCTCCACCCGTATCGCCCAGGCGGATTACGAGATGGAAGGCGCTGTCTACGATCTCAACCGCGACGGGGCACGCCTTGCCCGCCGGGCCGCGATCCGCGCCGAAAAGGAAGACGGCCGCCGCCGTTTCGTGGCCGGCGCCATCGGGCCGACCAACCGGACGGCCTCGATTTCTCCCGATGTCAACAATCCGGGCTACCGCGCCGTCTCCTTCGACGACCTGCGGATTGCCTATGGCGAGCAGATCGACGGTCTTATCGACGGCGGTGCAGATATCATTCTGATCGAAACGATCTTCGACACGCTCAACGCCAAGGCTGCGATCTTTGCCTGCGAGGAGCGCTTCGAGGCGAAGGGTATTCGCCTGCCGGTGATGATATCGGGCACGATCACCGACCTTTCCGGACGCACGCTGTCCGGCCAGACGCCGTCTGCGTTCTGGAACTCTGTGCGCCATTCGAACCCGTTCACAATCGGTCTCAACTGCGCGCTTGGCGCAGATGCCATGCGTCCGCACCTGCAGGAATTGTCGGGCGTTTCCGACACCTTCATCTGCGCCTATCCGAATGCCGGCCTGCCCAACGAGTTTGGTCAGTATGACGAGACGCCTGAAATGATGGCGAAGCAGGTCGAGGGATTTGCCCGCGAAGGTCTCGTCAACGTCGTCGGCGGCTGCTGCGGCTCGACGCCGGAGCATATTCGCGCGATCGCCGAGGCTGTCTCCAAGTACAAGCCGCGCCAGATCCCGGAGCATTCGCCGTTCATGTCGCTGTCGGGCCTCGAGCCCTTCACACTGACAAAAGACATCCCGTTCGTGAATGTCGGCGAACGCACCAACGTCACCGGTTCGGCCAAATTCCGCAAGCTGATCACCGCCGGCGATTATGCGGCAGCGCTGGTCGTTGCCCGCGACCAGGTCGAGAACGGCGCGCAGGTCATCGACATCAACATGGACGAGGGCCTGATCAACTCAGGTCAGGCGATGATCGAGTTTCTCAACCTGATCGCCGCCGAGCCGGATATCGCGCGCGTTCCAGTCATGATCGACAGCTCGAAGTTCGAGATCATCGAAGGCGGACTGAAATGCGTTCAGGGCAAGCCGATCGTCAACTCGATCTCGCTCAAGGAAGGCGAGGAAAAGTTCCTGGCGCAGGCCAAGCTGATCCGCAATTACGGCGCAGCCGTCGTGGTGATGGCGTTCGACGAGACCGGCCAGGCGGATACCTATGACCGCAAGGTCGAGATCTGCAGCCGCGCCTACAAGATCCTGACCGAGCAGGCGGGCTTCCCGCCCGAGGATATCATCTTCGATCCGAACGTGTTTGCGGTGGCGACCGGGATCGAGGAACACAACAATTACGGCGTCGACTTTATCGAGGCGACGCGGACGATCCGCGAACGCATGCCGCTGGTGCATATTTCAGGCGGCGTTTCGAACCTGTCCTTCTCGTTCCGCGGCAACGAGCCGGTGCGCGAGGCGATGCATGCTGTGTTCCTCTACCATGCCATCCAGGCGGGCATGGATATGGGCATCGTCAATGCCGGTCAGCTGGCGATCTACGAAAACATCGATCCGGAACTGCGCGAGGCCTGCGAGGACGTGGTGTTGAACCGCCGCGCCGACGGAACCGAGCGGCTTCTGGAAGTGGCCGAAAAATATCGTGGCGGCCCCGGCAAGGAAGCAAGGGTGCAGGATCTGGCCTGGCGCGAACGCTCGGTCGAAGAGCGGCTGTCGCATGCGCTGGTCAACGGCATCACCGAATTTATCGACGCCGATACGGAGGAGGCGCGGCTGCAAGCCGCGCGTCCGCTCCACGTCATCGAGGGGCCGCTGATGGCCGGCATGAATGTCGTCGGCGATCTGTTCGGCTCCGGCAAGATGTTCCTCCCGCAGGTGGTGAAGTCCGCCCGCGTGATGAAGCAGGCGGTTGCGGTGCTGCTGCCCTACATGGAAGAGGAAAAGCGCCTCAACGGCGGTGACCAGCGCAAGACCGCCGGCAAGATCCTGATGGCGACCGTCAAGGGCGACGTCCACGACATCGGCAAGAACATCGTCGGTGTCGTACTCGCCTGCAACAATTACGAGATCGTCGATCTCGGCGTGATGGTGCCGGCCACGAAGATCCTCGAAACGGCAATTGCCGAGCAGGTCGATATCATCGGCCTGTCGGGCCTGATCACGCCATCGCTCGATGAAATGGTGCATGTGGCGGCCGAAATGGAGAGGCAGGGTTTCAACGTGCCGCTGCTGATCGGCGGCGCGACGACCAGCCGGGTGCACACGGCCGTCAAGATCCATCCGCGCTATGAGCGGGGCCAGGCCGTCTATGTCACGGATGCTTCGCGCGCCGTCGGCGTCGTCTCGGCACTTCTGTCGCCGGACGCGAAGGATGGCTATGTCGAGACGATCCGCGGCGAATATGCCAAGGTCGCGGCGGCGCATGCCCGCTCGGAAGCGGACAAGAAGCGGCTGCCGATCGAGCGTGCCCGCGCCAATGCCGAGACGGTCGACTGGACATCCTATGAGCCCAAGAAGCCGCAGTTCTTCGGCACGAAAGTGTTCGAAGGCTACGATCTAGCGGAGCTTGCGACCTATATCGACTGGACGCCGTTTTTCCAGACCTGGGAATTGAAGGGTCGCTACCCGGCCATTCTCGAAGACGAGAAGCAGGGCGAGGCCGCGCGGCATCTGTTTGCAGATGCGCAGGCGATGCTTCAAAAAATCATTGCGGAAAAGTGGTTCCGGCCCCAGGCCGTGATCGGCTTCTGGCCGGCCAACGCTGTCGGCGACGACATCAAGCTGTTTACCGACGAGACGCGCAGCACGGAGCTCGAGACGCTGTTCACGCTGCGCCAGCAGCTGTCCAAGCGTGACGGCCGGCCGAATGTGGCGCTGTCGGATTTCGTCGCACCGGTTTCGAGCGGCAAGGCGGATTATGTCGGCGGCTTCGTGGTCACGGCCGGTATCGAGGAAGTGGCGATCGCGGAACGGTTCGAGCGGGCGAACGACGATTATTCGTCGATCCTGGTCAAGGCGCTCGCCGACCGGTTTGCGGAAGCGTTTGCCGAACGCATGCACCAGCGCGTGCGTCAGGAGTACTGGGGCTATGCGCCGGATGAGACGCTCACCAGCGACGAGTTGATCCACGAGCAGTATGCCGGCATTCGTCCGGCACCGGGCTATCCAGCGCAACCCGACCATACGGAAAAGGAAACGCTGTTCCGGTTGCTTGACGCTACCAAGGCGACGGGCGTGACGCTGACCGAGAGCTACGCGATGTGGCCGGGATCATCCGTCTCGGGCTTCTATATCGGCCATCCCGCCAGCTACTATTTCGGCGTTGCCAAGGTGGAACGGGACCAGGTCGAGGATTACGCGTCGCGCAAGGGCATGCCGATCGAGGAAGTCGAGCGCTGGCTCGGGCCGGTGCTCAACTATATCCCGACCAATGTGGCGGCGGTGGAAGACGCCGCATAGGCGGTCTGCCGCCATGTTCACAGATTGAATCAAGAAGCCGGCAAGTTGAATCACTTGCTGGCTTTTTCTGTTTGATATTGCGGTCTTGTTAGCGATCAAGCATTCGCCACTCGCGGCGCGCTGCGCCTATTCCTTGACCACCAGCAGGTCGCTTGCGGCGAAACGCAGGGTCACTGTTTCGCCTGGCTGCGGCAGCACCTTGTCCGGCGCGTTGAACATGTCGAAGGATATCTGGTTGCCGCCGACCGTGACCTTGGTGCGCACGACGGAGCCAAGGAAATGCGTCGAGACAACGGTGCCGGTCAAAGCCGTATCGCCCGTGGCGCTCTCGGAAAGCGAACCAGCTTCCGGACGCAGCGCGATCGATACGGTGTCGCCTTGTGCAAACGCGCCAATTGGTTCGCGCAGCGTGATGATGTTGTCGCCGATACGGATGGTGTTGGCGGCCGGATCTACGACGATCGCATCGATGATGTTGAGCGTGCCGACAAACGAGGCGACGAAACGGGTGGCCGGGCGGTTGTAGATCTCCGACGGCGTACCGATCTGGTCGGCGCGACCGGCGTTCATGACGACGATCCGATCCGAGATGGACAGTGCTTCCTCCTGATCGTGGGTGACGAACACGGTGGTGATACCGAGCTTCCTCTGGATCTGACGGATTTCCTCGCGCAAGGATACGCGGATCTTTGCGTCGAGCGCCGACAGCGGTTCATCCAGCAGCAGGACCTGTGGTTTTGGGGCGAGCGCACGCGCCAGCGCGACGCGCTGCTGCTGGCCGCCGGACATCTGGTACGGGTAGCGGTCGGCCAAATGTTCGAGGCCGATCAGCTTCAGCATTTCCTTCACGCGGGCGTCGATATCCGCCTTCGACATGCCAGCGACCTTGAGGCCGAAGGCGACGTTGTCGAACACGCTCATGTTGGGAAACAGGGCATAGGCCTGGAACACCATGCCGATATTGCGCTGGCTGGTTTTCAGGCCCGACTGGTTGCGGCCGTTGATGACGATCGTGCCGTCGCTTGGGTTCTCGAACCCGGCGATCATCCTCAGAACCGTGGTCTTGCCGCAACCGGACGGTCCGAGAAAGGAGACAAATTCCCCTTTCTCGATCGCCATATGGAAGTCCTTGACGACCTGCGTCTGGCCGAAGCTTTTCTTGATACCGTCGAGAACGAGAAACGACATGAGGTGAAAATCCTTGAGGCGCAGTCCCTAAGCCCGGGAGGGTGCCATCTTGCTGAAACGGGAAACGAGCTGGAGCAGGCCCATCGAAAGCCAGGTGATCGCAAAGGCGATAACCGCGAGCGCCGACGGCTCATAGGCCTTGTTGGCGCCCACGAGCTGGAGATAGGGACCGAATGCGGGACGGTTGAGAAGGGCGGCCATGGTGAACTCGCCCATCACGATCGCGAAGGTGATGAAGGCGCCCGACAGCACGCCCGACATCACGTTCGGGAAGATGCAGCGAAACAGGATCGTCGGCCATTTGGCGCCAAGGATTTCCGCCGCTTCCGTCAATGTTCTGACGTCGATGGTGCGCATCGCCGTATCGACCGAGCGATACATGTAGGGCAGCGACAGGGTGATGTAGGACATGACCAGAAGCACGTTGGTGCCGAAGGTCGAACCGGTGAACGGGATGTAGGACGACGAATTGTAGAGCCTGAGATATCCGAAGACGATGACGATCGCCGGGATGACCAGCGGCATCAACGTGATGAACTCCATCACCGGTCGCATCTGGGGGACGCGCAGCCTGACCCAGTAGGCCGTCGGCACGATCAGCAGCATGCCGAAGATGATGGTGAGCAGCGCCATCAGCATGGAGAAGCCGAAGGTCGCCCGGAAGGCGGCATCCGAAAACACCGAGTCGTAGGCATCGAACGAGTATTCGCCGCGCCGCATGCGCAACGAGAATTCAAACGTGCCGATCAGCGGCACGAAAAAGTAGATGACGCCGATGGCGATGGCGAGCCAGGCGAAGAATTTTGTCATCTTCATCTCGCGCATCCTCACTTCTGCCAGCGTTCGGCGCGCATGCGCAGCCAGATGTACAAGACGTTGGAGGCGCCGGTGATGACGATCATGCCGAGTGCCAGCGCATAGCCGAGGTTCGGATTGTGCAGCACGTCGCCGCGGATCTGCGCATAAAGCAGGATCGGCACGATGTTGAGCGAGGAGCCGGTCAGCGCATAGGCCGTGGCGATCGCGCCGAAGGCGTTGGCGAACAGAAGCAGGCTGGTGCCGAGAAGGCTTGGCCACAGGATCGGCATCGCCACCATGCGCCAATATTGCCAGGTGGATGCGCCGAGGATCTCGGAGGCTTCACGCCACTCCTTCTTCAGACCGTCGAGTGCCGGGGTCAGGATCAGCACCATCAGCGGGATCTGGAAGAACATGTAGGTGAGGGTCAAGCCCACGAAGGAGAGGAGATTGAAGCCGGTCGAATAGAGATTGAAGCCGAACCAGTCGCGCATGAAGACGGTCACGAGCCCTGTGCGGCCGAGCGTGGCGATAAAGGCGAAGGCGAGGGGCACGCCGGCAAAATTCGAGGCGACGCCGGAGAAGGTCAGGAGGCTTGAGCGGATCCAGGACGGGAGGCCGCCAAGGACGATCGCCCAGGCGAGCGCAAAGCCGATGATCGCGCCACCGAGCGATGAGGCGAAGGAGACCTTGATCGAGATCCAGTAGGCCGAAAGGATTGTCGGCGTGAACAGGTCTGCGATATTCTTGAAGGTGAACGTTCCCTCGGGCGTGAAGAAGGCGCCGACGACGAGATAGAAGGTCGGGACGATCAGAAACATCAACGCGAAGATCATGAACGGCGCGACGCCGAGCCAATCGACGACGGTACGGCGGTCGATGAAGGACGATGATGCGGTGGACATGAATCCGGTGTTTCTGTCGGAGGAGAAAAAGGCCTCCCCGCGCCCATGAAAGCGGAGCGGGAAGGCCGTCTAGGCTAGATTACTTGACGTTGGCGCCGACCACGGAATCCCACTTCGTGGTGATCGCGGTCTTGCCGGCAGCCTGCTCTTCGAGTGTCGGGAATACGGCCTTTTCATAGGACGCGGCCGGCGGCAGGGCGTCGAGCAGTGCCTTCGGGATCTTGTTGTTCTTGGCAAGATCGTTGAACCGGATCGGGTGGCAATAGCCCTTCAGCCAACCGAGCTGGCCTTCGTCGGAATAGAGGTATTCCATCCACAGCTTGGCAGCGTTCGGATGCGGTGCGAAAGCGGAGATCGCCTGCACGTAGACGCCGGCAACGACGCCCGACTGCGGAACGACGACTTCATAAGGCGGGTTGCCCTTCAGGCTTTCGCCCCAGGACAGAGCGTTGTAGTCCCAGGCGATGATGATCGGGGTGGAGCCCTGTGCGAACGGGGCAGCCTTGCCGATGACCGGAACGAAGTTGCCGGCCTTGTTGAGTTCTGCGAAGAACTTCAGGCCTTCTTCGCCAGCCTTGGCGGCATCGCCCTTAGCGGCGGAGAGACCGGCAGCATAGACGCCCTGGACAGCCTGGTTGGCAGAGCGCGGGTCGCCGGCGAGTGCGACGGCGTTCGCGTAGTCGGACTTCAGAAGATCCTTCCAGTCCTTCGGCGATTCCTTGACGAGATCCTTGTTCACCATGAACGCGAGAACGCCGTAATAGTCGCCGTACCAGTAGCCTTCAGCATCCTTGGCTTCAGCCGGGATCGAGTCCCAGGTGGAAACCTTGTAAGGCTGGATCAGGCCTTCGGCCTTGGCGGACGGGCCGAAGGACAGACCAACGTCGATCACGTCAGGAGCCTGCGGGCCCTTGTTGCCCTTGTTGGCCTTGATGGCTTCGATTTCGTCGCCCGAGCTCGCGTCCGGGTTCAGTTCGTTGACTTCGATTCCGTACTTGGCCTTGAAGCCGGCGATCACGTCGCCGTAGCCGCACCAGCTGTGGGGCAGGGCGATGGTGGTCAGCGCGCCTTCCTTCTTGGCGGCGGCGATCAGTTCCGCGCTCGGCTCGGCTGCTGCAAGGCTGGTGGAAGCGATGAGGACTGCTGTCGTCAGAGACAGCAGACGATGGGCGTTCTTGAGCACGGGTGTCCTCCTGGGGTTGAGCGTCTCGGCGCGACTCGTAGAGCCATTGTGTGTATCGTATGTGACAGCGCGCATTCCAAGCGCATGCTAGAAATCAGGCCTGTATTTCAGGAATTTAGAAGATATCCTTCACCAATTGAATCCGTTTGTCCGGAGGGAACTGCGCTCGGACACGGCAATCGTGTTTGCCCTGTCATCACTGGTCAATCCTGCCGGTCATACGAAAGCCGTTCCCTCCGGTCTGCGCCGGTTTGTGACAGGATTAACATTCGTTTCCAGGACCGAGTCAACGGGGCCTATGGAGGAGATTTGAGATTACCGTTGACGACGCGGCGGAAGTGAAGAATTCTCGTCGTGGTTAATGCGTGTTCATACTTCACGAAATCGCTTCAAGACCGATGTCGGCGGGATCAAAGGACAGTCATCGCGTCCGGCACTGACTTCACGACCTAGACTATGAACGAGTTTATTCGAAACGAAGCCGCCTACGGTCGAGGCAGGCTTTCGACGGGCCGGTGTGGGAACTCTCCAGCCGGTTTACTGAGAGACCAGGGGAACAGCCAGAGCTGCGGGATACCGACACCGACAAAAGCGGGCGGATCCGAATGGACGGGGACGGCGGGCCGGACGGCCTCGCTGCCTATTTCTTTGATCAGGAGAGAAGGCATGGAAAGTTCATCAGCGGGCGTCAGCTACAAGAAGGCGGATGCTGCCTATTTCGAAAAGCGCGGGCTTTCGCGCTATGCAGGGGTCTGGTCGCTTTGGGCGCTCGGCGTCGGCGCCGTTATCTCAGGGCATTTCTCGGGCTGGAATTTCGGTTTCGCGACCGGCGGGTGGGGAGGGATGCTGGTTGCAGGCATCATCATCGCCGTCATGTATCTCGGCCTGACGTTCTCGATCGCCGAGATGAGCCCGGCGCTGCCGCACACGGGTGCTGCCTATTCCTTTGCGCGAACGGCGATGGGACCCTGGGGCGGCTTCATTACAGGGCTCTGCGAGAACGTCGAATACGTGCTCACGCCCGCCGTCATCGTTACCTTTATTACGGCCTATGTGAATTCGATCCTCGGCCTCGATCCCGTCTACTCGCCGATCCTGTGGATCCTGTTCTACATCATCTTCCTAGCGCTCAACGTGTTCGGCCTCGAACTGTCGTTCAAGGTGACGCTGGTCATCACGATCGTTTCGCTGGCGGTGCTGGTGTTCTTCTGGGTCAGCGCCATCCCCAACATGGACTTTTCCCGCTGGGCGCTGAACATCGGCGTCGGACCTGATGGTGCAGCGATCGAACTGCCTGAAGGCAATGGCGATTGGTTCCCGTTCGGGATCACAGGCGTGCTTGCAACGCTTCCCTTTGCGGTCTGGCTGTTCCTTGCCATCGAACAGTTGCCGCTGGCGGCAGAAGAATCGGTCGATCCGAAGCGTGACATGCCGAAGGGCATCATCCTCGGCATGATGACGCTGATGCTGTCGGCCTTCATGATTGTGCTCCTCAATCCCTCTCTGCCGGGTGTCGGCGCCTTTCATCTGAGTACGGCGCTGGAGCCGCTTCTCGACGGGTTCAAGTCCGTTTATGGCGACGGCGGCGTCGTTATCCTCGGTCTGGTGGCGCTGACGGGTCTGATCGCCAGCTTCCATACGATCCTCTATGCACAGGGTCGCCAGATCTACTCGCTCTCACGGGCCGGCTATTTCCCGACGGCGCTCTCGGTCACGCATCCGACCTACAAGACGCCCTACGTCGCGATGCTGGCGGGAGCGCTGGTCGGTCTTGCCGTGATGCTGGTCATCTGGTTCTCGCTCGGTGCGGAAGCAGGCGGCAGCGCCATCGGCAGCGTGTTGCTCAACATGGCGGTGTTCGGCGCGATGTTCTCCTACATCATGCAGGCGATCTCGTTCATCATCCTGCGCAAAAAACTGCCCAATATCGAGCGGCCGTTCCGGTCTCCACTGGGCATCCCGGGTGCCGTCCTGACGATCGTCATCGCAGTGGTGACGCTTCTCTATCAGGTTCAGGATCCCAACTTCTTCAAGGGCGTCGTCTGGGTGGTGATCTGGTTTGCAGTCGCGATCGCCTATTTCGCGCTTGTTGGCCGCCATCGTCTGATCCTTTCGCCGGAAGAAGAGTTCGCGATGGAGCACAAGCAGGCGGCAGCGCTGGTCTGATCCCCAGACATCCGTGATCAACATGTGGCCCGCGATCGCTTCGCGGGCCACATTTGCGTTCTCAGCCTTTTTAGGTCGGCATGCTGAAATGTGACAGGCAATATGCGTTAACCCTTAATTTACGTCTCGTTAACCAAGTTCATGAAGAATACGTTAACTGCGCATGAAGCGGCGTGGTGGTGAGCGATGCGGCTCTATTTCATCAAGGACCGAGAATGCCCGTAATTTCATTTGCCAATGCCAAGGGCGGTGCCGGCAAGACGACTGCAGCCCTGCTGCTTGCCACGGAACTCGCCCACCAGGGATTTCGCATCACGATCATCGATGCCGATCCGCAGAAGTGGATCAGCCAGTGGTGCGAGATCTCCGGCCCCGTGCCCAACCTCTCGGTGATTTCAGAAGTCACGACGGCGTCGCTTCCATGCCACCTGCGCGAGATGGCATCTTCGACCGACTACTTCATCATCGATCTTGCCGGCGCGCGAGACGCGCTGGTAACCACTGCAATCGGGCTTTCCAACCACGTCATCATCCCGGTCCAGGGCTCGGCGATGGATGCGAAGGGCGCAGCACAGATTCTCGATCTGCTCGCGCAGATGAAGGACAAGGCCAAGCTCGACATTCCCCATTCCGTCGTCCTTACCCGTGTCACCTCGATGGTAACGACGCGAGCCATGCTGGCGATCAAGGGGTTGCTGGCGGCCAAGGGCGTCAATGTGCTGGAGACGTCGATCGGCGAACGGGTCGCGTTCAAGGAATTGTTCGAGACCGGCGGAACCCTGCACACGCTCGACGCGACAAAGGTCAGCAATGTCGACAAGGCAAAAGACAATGCGCGCAGTTTCGCTCAGGAAGTGATGCGCATGATGCCTGTCCGCGTCGTGCGCTCGATGGGATCGAAACTGTTTCCGTTTCGCCGCAACGCCGCCTGAAGCCAATTTAACGTAGCCAAAAAAAGCCTCTCCGGTTTGCCGGAGAGGCTTTTTGCGTTGTTAAGTCTGGCAAAACCTACTCGAGGAATTCGACGGTCGTGCCGGGTTTGACCATCTTGGCAAGTTCCGTCGCATCCCAATTGGTGAGGCGCACGCAGCCGTGGCTGTTGGTCTTGCCGATCTTGGAAGGCTCCGGCGTGCCGTGAATGCCGTAGGTGGGTTTCGACAAGGCGATCCAGACCGTGCCAACCGGGCCGTTCGGACCCGGAGGGATCTGCAGGATCTGGGTGTTGTTGCCCTGTGTGAAGTTGATCTTCGGATTGTAGGTGTAGCCCGGATCGAGCGCGATGCGCTGGACGGTATGGTTGCCCGACGGCGATGGCGTATCGCTCGAACCGATCGTGGCCGGATAAGCCGAAATCAGAACGCCGTCTTCACCGTAGGCGAAGACCTGCTTGCGATACTTGTCTGCAACGATCCGCGTCACCTGTCCGGTCTTCGGCGTGCCGGGGTTGATCACCTTGATGGTCATGCCGGGAATGGTGAAGTCGACGTTCGGGTTGAGCGACTTCAGGTAGTTCTCATCCATGTGGAACTGCTCGGCGAGCTTTTCGGTCACGGATGTGTAGGACATAGCCGGCAGAGTGGCCTTGTGAGCGTAGTCTTCCGGGATAGACGCAACATATGGTCCGGCAGCGTCCGCGGCCGTGATCGTATAATCGATGATCGGCAGGCCGCCCGAATAGGTCAGGCGCTGCATGATGTCTTCGGAATTGTTCGGATCAAGCGTCTCGCCGGTCATTTCCTGCCAGGCGGCGATCGCCTTGTTGACGTTGTCGCCAAGATGGCCGTCGATCACACCGGGTGAAATGCCCTCGCGGTCAAGAAACACCTGGAGTGCGGCGATCTCGGCCTGCGGCTTCTTGGTGACGGTGATGACCGGTTTCGCATCATGCTGCGGTGCTGGAAACTGCGAGCCCGCATTTGGGTCGATCGACGCTTCTTCGGGCTCGGAATAGTTCTCGTCGATGCCGGGAAGTGCATCGTTGGTAAGAGGCTCGCGGGTAATCGAGCCGGGGCCGGCAATCGACCCGGTCACGGCACCCGGTTCTTCGCCGGGACGATACTGGCGGTAATCCTGATATCCGCCCTGGTCTTGCGGATACTGATCCTGCGGCTGATAGACGGTGTCGCGACGGTTGCGGTAGCCACTCGGTGCCGGCGGATATTCCGCCTCCTGGGGACGGTAGGCATCCTGGCGCGTTTCGGTCGCAACGATGTTTCCGCGGCGATCGAGATAGACGCGGCGGCCCATACCGTCGCGGCTGATCACCACGTCGCGCGGATCCGGCATGTAGTCGAGTATGGCGCCGTCAGGTGCCACGAGGGTCGTCTGCTGCTGATAGCGATATCCGCTCTGAGCCTGCGCCGACGATGGCCCGAAGGCTGCTGATATTGCCATTAGGCCGATACTTGCGAGAATGAGACGCTTCACGTTTCCACCGAAAGAAATTATTCCGTCTACGGTAAGCGGGGAAATGCGCATATGGTTCCCGACTCCGTATCTGGTGCCATAGACAACGTAATTTCGACTTTACCGTGAAAAAAGTGAATTCGTTATGAACCGATGGTTAAATTCGATCACGATCCGGCGAGAGGCGCCGTGAGGGAGGTTTTATGAAAGCGTTTTCAGCAGGAAACGGGCCGAAGCTCACTCTGGACGAGGGATCGGTGCTGGATATCGGCGCCTGTTTCGTCGGCGGCATCGACATCGCGCCCGGCCGGGCCATTCCTGACGATGGCGATCCGCGAATCGACCATTCGCTGGAAGGGTTTTTGTTTACCTGCGGTCCCGACCACATCCGTCATCCCGAACCCATACCCGGTCGTCCCGATGGCGCGAAGTTTCCGCTGCACGGCTCCTACTCGTCGCACCCGGCCGAGATCGTGTTCTGGGATATGCAGGAGGATGCCGAATGCCGGGCGCGCGTTCCGGTCACGACAGCCGAGGGGGGATCCGCGCTTCTGGAACGCCACTGGCGGATTGATGGAGTGACCGGAGAAGTCTGCCTGTCCGACAGGGTGACGAACACTGGTACGAAAGCCATCGCCCGGGTGCATATGTACCATATGAATATCGGGGCCTGGCTGCTGGACGACAACGTCCGTCTTTCGAGCGCGATGTTAGAGCAAAAAGAGATGCCCTGGAATTTCGGGCCCGAGCCAGGGAGCGTGTTCTGCGTGCCGGCAGCGGGCGGCGATCCCTGGGCGGAACTGGCCTTGGGACCGATCGCGGCGCTCGGTGGTCTCACGCTCAAAGTGCGTTTCAAGACCGACACGCTTCCATACCTGCAGATGTGGCGCAACCAGAAGCAGCCGGCGCATGTGCTGGGGATCGAGCCGGTCTCGCACCGGCTGGCCACCCGCGGCGAACTGGAGGCGTCAGGCGAGCTGAAATGGCTTCAACCCGGCGAAAGCGTCGACTACGGCCTGCGCTTCGTGTTTGCGTAAAAGGCCGCTTGGCGATTGACGCTCCCCGGGGTGCATCGTAAAGCTTGCCCGCTATCGAGAATGGAGGCTCTGCCATGGATATCCGCGAGATCAACGACGAATACTCGGTCTCAGGCCAGATCACGGTCGAAGACCTCGACCAGATCAAGGCGCTCGGCTTCAAGTCCATCGTCTGCAACCGCCCCGACGAGGAAGAGCCCGGCCAGCCGGATTTCGCCGCGATCGAGGCACGCGCCAAGGAGCTCGGTCTCGACATCCGCCATATCCCGGTCGGCCGCATGGGCCTGACACCGGAAGGCGTGACCGAGATGGTCGACGTGCTCGAAGATTTTCCCAAGCCGCTGCTTGGCTATTGCCGCTCGGGCGCACGCTCCACGGCGATCTACGAACAGAGCCTGCGCCTGCGCGGCTGATCGGTTCGAAAGCCTTTCCACGCAAGGGCGCGGTATGCCACGCCCTTAATTTCCGAAGCTCAGCATTCAGGAGCATTTTATGAGCATTCAGCGTATCGAGCCCGGCGCCCGCATGAGCGGCGCCGTCGTCCATGGCAACACCGTCTATCTGGCCGGCCAGGTTGGCGAAGGCGACAGCGTCACCGACCAGTGCAAGGACGCGCTTGCCGAAGTCGATCGTCTGCTGGCTGCTGTCGGTTCCGACAAGTCGAAGATCCTGCAGACCCTGATCTATCTATCCGACATTGCTGATTTCGCCGAAATGAACGCAGCCTGGGAAGCATGGGTCGACCCGGCCAACACACCGGCCCGCGCCACCAGCGAAGCTAAGCTTGCTGCGCCGAAGTACAAGGTGGAATTCATCGTGACCGCGGCGATCTGATCGCTCGGTTCATACGGACATGAAAAAGGGGGCCGGTGAAAACCGGCCCCCTTTTTGTGTCGATTATCCCTTGGGATCACGGCTCGCCCGGCGTCATGCCGATGAAGTAGTAAGCCGCGAGTGCGAGACCGATAAAAAAGATGACGGCGACGAAGGTCGTCATGCCGCCCAGTGCTTTGCGTTTTGTGTCATTTGCCATGCGCCATCAACGGCATGGCCGGCGGAATGTTCCGCCGGGGGATTGCGCAAATGCCGCCGTTTCAGTTCCTGTTGCGGATCTGCGTCAGCGTTTTGGCCGGCGTGATCGCTTCCGGATCTAGCCTGACTTCGATGATGGCCGGCTTTCCGCTTGCGCGGGCACGCAGATAAGCCGGACCGAAATCCTCCGTCTTCTCGACCAGCTCGCCATGCCCGCCGAAGGCTTGCGCATAGGCGACGAAATCCGGGTTGACGAGATCTGTCGCCGAGACGCGGCCCGGATATTCTCGTTCCTGATGCATGCGGATCGTGCCGTAGATACCGTTGTTGACGAGGACAGTGATGATCGGCAATCCGTAGCGGACGGCGGTGATGAATTCCTGCCCGTGCATCATGAAGCAGCCATCGCCGGCAAAGCAGACGACTTCACGATCCGGAAACAGCTGCTTGGCGGCGACTGCTGCCGGAAGGCCGTAGCCCATCGATCCTGATGTCGGTGCCGACTGCGTGTTGTATTTCCGGAACCGGTGGTACCGGTGCACCCAGGTGGCGTAGTTGCCGGCGCCGTTGGTGAAGATCGCGTCGGTCGGAACGTTTTCCTCGATCCAGGCCATGATCGGACCCAGGTGGACGTCGCCGGGGCCGCTTTTCGGGGGCGTCGACCACTTCAGATAGGAATCATGCATCGACGATTTGCGCTCGGTCCAGAGCGGCAGTGCCGGCGGTTGGAGATCCTTGATGGCTGCGACGAATTCCGCCGGTGCCGCGCAGATCGCCAGATCCGGGCGGTACATCCGGCCAAGCTCTTCCGGATCCGGGTAGACATGGACCAGGGTCTGCTTGGGGTAGGGAATGTCGAGAAGAGTATAGGAGGAGGACGGCATTTCCGACATGCGGGCGCCGATGAGGATCAGGAGATCGCTATCCTTGATCTCGTAAGCGAGGGCCGGGTTGATGCCGATGCCGACATCGCCGGCATACGACGGGTGAAGGTGATCAAACAGCATCTGGCGACGGAAGGAGCAGCCGACCGGCAGTTTGAAGCGGCTGGCGAAATCCTGGAAGTCCGAGACCGTCTTCTCATCCCAGCGGGTGCCGCCGAGGATCACCATCGGCCGCCTTGCATTGCGCAGCATCTCGTCGAAGGTCGCGATCTGGCTCTTGCCGGGATGGCTTTCGACGGGCGTGTAGGGGCGGGCCTGAGCCGCCTCGACCGCTTCCGTCAGCATGTCCTCGGGCAGCGTCAGCACAACAGGGCCGGGGCGACCGGAGGTGGCGACGGCAAAGGCGCGGGTGACGAATTCCGGAATACGGCGGGCATCGTCGATCTCACCGACCCATTTGGCGAATTCGGTAAAGGCGCGGCGGTATTCGACTTCCTGGAAGGCTTCGCGTTCCTTCATGTCGCGGCCGATCTGGCCGATGAACAGGATCATCGGGATCGAATCCTGCTTGGCGATGTGTAGACCGGCCGACGCGTTGGTGGCGCCGGGGCCGCGGGTGACCATGCAGATGCCGGGTTCGCCGGTCAGACGACCCCAACTATCGGCCATCATCGCGGCGCCGCCTTCCTGGCGGCAGATGAGAACCTCGATACCGCTTTCATAGAGCGCGTCGAGCACGGCGAGATAGCTCTCGCCCGGAACGCAGGACACTCTGCTCACCCCGTTTGCCTTCAGTGCCTCGACGATCAGTTCTCCACCCGTCTTCATCGATTGCGCTCCTTCTCGATCATGTTCAGTTCGGCAAGAATTTCGGCCGTGTGCTCGCCCACGTTCGGGCTTGGCCGGTGATAGGCAAGAGGCGTCTCCGATAGCACGATCGGGCTGCGGACGCCGGGGATGACAGTGCCGTCGGCTGCCTCGAGATCCACACGCAGACCGCGCGCCTTGACCTGGGGATCCTCGAACATTTCACCGATCGAATTGATCGGTCCGACCGGCACGGCATTGTCGCCGCAGGCGGAGAGGAGCTCGGCCTTGGTCCACTTGATCGTCTCGGCGATCAGGAGGCTGCGGACCTCGATCCGGTGCGCGACACGCGCCTTGTTGGTGGAAAACCGCTCGTCATCCGCGACGTGCTCGATGCCGAGAATTCGGCAGAAGCGGCGGAACTGTCCGTCATTGCCGACGGCGAGAATGATGTAGCCGTCCTGGACGTTGATCACCTCATAAGGAGAGATGTTCGGATGGGCGTTGCCGAGGCGGACCGGCGAGATGCCTGATATCAGGTAGTTCATGTTCTGGTTGGCAAGGACCGCCGACATGACATCGAGCAGCGCCATGTCGATATGCTGGCCTTCGCCTGTCTTCATGACGTGGATCAGCGCGCTCTGGATGGCGGTGACGGAATAGATGCCGGTGAAGATGTCGGCGATGGCAACGCCCGATTTCATCGGCTGGCCGTCCGGTTCGCCTGTGATCGACATGAAGCCGGACATGCCCTGGACGATATAGTCGTAGCCGGCAAGGGTCGCATAGGGACCGTCCTGGCCGAAACCGGTAATCGAGCAATAGACCAGCTTCGGATTGATCGCCTTCAGGCTCTCGTAGTCGAGCCCGTATTTGTTGAGGCCGCCGACCTTGAAGTTCTCGATCAGGACGTCCGACTGCGCGGCGAGGCGGCGGACGATGTCCTGGCCTTCTTCGGTCTTGAGATCGACCGCGATCGACCGCTTTCCCCGGTTGGTCGAATGGTAATAGGCGGCAGAGAGGTTTTCGCCGTCGATGCTTTCGACGAAGGGAGGGCCCCAAGCGCGGGTATCGTCGCCGCCGTCAGGGTTTTCGACCTTGACCACATCGGCACCCATATCGGCCAGCATCTGGCCGGCCCAGGGGCCTGCGAGCACGCGGGCCAGTTCGAGAACGCGAATGCCGGCAAGCGGCGGCTTTTTCTTCGGCTCATCCATGATCAGGGGCTTACCACTGTGTTTTCGCTGTTGGTGACGGGCTTAAGCGAGGCGGCGCGGCGTTCGCGCCAGATGATGTAGAGGCCTGACCCGATGATGATGGAGATGCCGAGCCATTTGACCGGATCCGGGAAGTCGCCGAACACCAGCCAGCCCAGCAAAGTGGCCGAGACGATCTCGAAATACTGGAGCGGCGCAATGACCGAGGCGGGCGCGGCGCGATAGGCATAGACGGCAAGCAGGCCGGAGAGGGCAGCGACCGTGCCGACGCCGACCATCCATGTGGTCGTCGTCAAATCGGGGATCGACGGGGTCATGAATTCGATGCCGCTGACATGACCGATCAGGAGGAGGGCACCTGATATCGGAATGCCCCAGAGCGACATCTGAAACTGCATCGACCATGGGTTTTCGCGATGGGCGAGCGCCCGCGTCATCAGGGCGAAGACGGCGACGCCGAAGGCGGTCACCACGGGCAATACCGCGATATAGCCGATTTCCTGGAAGCTCGGGCGGATGACGATCATCGCGCCCAGGAAGCCGACGCCGCAGGCCGTGTAGCGCCGCCAGCCGATGATTTCCTTGAGGAAGATCGACGACATGACGGTCAAGATGATCGGCTCGACGAAGAAGATTGCGACGGCGTCTGCGACTTCCATGACGGCGAGCGTTGCGACGAAGCAGATCATCGAGAGCGTGATCACGGCCGCGCGGATGGCGTGATAGAAACTGAGCTCCCAGGAGAAATTGCGCCACGACCCGGTCCACAGCACGATCGGCAACATGCAAAGGCCCTGGACGATGAAGCGCACCATCGTGATGAGCGTTGGGGAGGCGTTGGCAGTTGCAAGCTTGGAAAACACGTCGATCAGCGGCGTGATCAGCATGGCAAGCAGCATCAGGCCCATGCCGGCGGAAATGCCGGACGCTTGCAGAGCAGGTCTCGTATGCGCATGCGGTGACGTCATGGCAAAGCTATACCTTCGGCATTCTCCGAGCGCACTTGAGGAAATGTCATGAACTCATTCCGTTTGCGTGCGGGTATCGCGCGACGGATCTGAGCGACGCGAGGTGAGCGTTTTCGCCCATTCGGCGAAGGCGTTGGTCGCGCGGTCCCGGACGCGATCGTTCAGGGTCTCGTGGCGGGTTTGCGGGTAGATGATCGTCTCGACATTGTGCATGCCGCGTTTCTGGAACCTGTCCGCGAGCCAGCGGATGGCGCGCCCTCCATCCGTCGCCGGATCGTCCGTGCCACCGACCAGATTGACCGGCAAGTCGTCGGGCAGGCGGTCCAGAAGTGCGGGGCCCCGGTAGGACATCTCGAAGATGTCGAGCCAGAGCGAGACGCTGGCATCGAAACCGCAGAGCGGGTCGGCAACATAGGCATCGACTTCGGTTTGGTCGTGGCTCAGCCAGTCGAAATCCGTGCGATGGCCGGGGATCGATTTTCCCCATGCGCCGAAAGTCAGTTTCGGCAGATGCGTGCTTGGAACATCAGACCCTTTTAGCGCGCGCTCGACAAGCAGAATTGCTTGGGCACCGCGCCCGGCGAGGCCTGGATTGAAGTTGGAGTTCCAGACGGCAATCCCGTCGAAGGCCTGCGGATAATCGATCGCGGCATTGAGGGCGATGAGGCCGCCCATCGAATGCCCCAAGAGAATGATCGGCAGGCCCGGATGCCCCTTGGCGGCGAGATCGCGAACCGCTTTCACATCCGCGGTCACGATGCTTGCACCGTCCCGCAAGGCAAATCGGCCGATCGGTAAGCCGGGTGCCGTGGTCTCGCCATGGCCGCGATGGTCGGGCGCATAGACATGAAAACCGTGCGTCGCCATCGCCTCGGCAAACCGCCGGTAACGGCGGGAATGGTCGGCGAGACCGTGCAAGACGAGGATGACGCCACGGCCGTCCGATGTCGCGGGTTGATAATGAAATGCTAGGCGCGCGCCCGTCGAACTATCGAGCCAGTTGGTTGTGTCAAACATCGCTATTCCTGCGGCACCGACGCTGTCAGTCGCTTGTCCTGCCCGGCCGCTTCTCCCGTTCGATCTTTCGCAGAGGCAATCCGGTAGCGCAATGTTAATTCAAGCTATGTAAGCCGGTGCTGAAGGGCAAAACGCAGGTGGCTTCGAGGATGGCTGGCGCGAGGAGAGGCGAGGCAGGCGCGTCATCGACGCGGCAGGAAGGATCGCTTCTGCGGATCTTTTTCGTTGTCTACCTGACGGCAATCCTTTTGCTGCTACTCGACCTTTCCGATGGACGGCTGTTCTTCGCGGATGTGGATGATGTTCTCCGGGGCGTTCAGATTCGCCATCTGTTATCCGCATCCGGGTCCTTCTGGGACCTGACATTGCCGATGATCGACAGCCCAGGGATCTACGTCTCGCCCTGGTCTCGTCTCGTCGACCTTCCCTATGCCGGCCTTTCGCTTCTGCTGACGCCGCTGCTCGGCCGCGACGGCGCCATCTCCGCATCCCTGCTGATCTGGCCGCCGATGCTGCTTTCGGTCTATGGGCTGTTTGTTGCCATGATCTGGAAACGCATTGCTCCGATCACCGAGGGTATTCATTATCTCCGGCTGGCGGCTGGGACGTTTGCGATGCTGTATGCGGTCTTCGAATTTGTGCCCGGTCGGATCGACCATCACAATGTCCAGATCGTTGCTTTGATGGCCGTCGCCTACGGTCTTGTCCGCTTCGATCGTATCGGCGGTATCGTTGTCGGGGTAGGCACCGTCATGTCGGTCGCCATCGCACTCGAAGGTCTGCCGTTCCTGGTCATCATGTTCGGCGGACTTGTTGTGGCATTCGTCGCAGGGGCGACCAGGGCGGCCGAAACGCTCTCGGCGGCGTCGGCCACAATATGTATCGCCACTGTTCCAACAGCTTTGGCACTGCTTGGTGCCTCGGGTACGATGTCGACGCAGTGCGATGCGTTTTCTGCACCCTATATCGCTCTTCTTGTCGGTCTGTCCGGCACATCCTGGATTGCCTGCAGATGTTTCGCGGATGCATCCGGCTGGGTAAAACTGCCCGTTCTTGCCGCTGCCTCGATCGGCGTCATCGTTGCAACCGGAATCTCTTTTCCTGAATGCCTTGCGGGCCCCTATGCCGGGATGGATCCGCTTGCAAAGCAGCTATGGTTCGACCGGGTGCCGCAGGAGCAAGGACTGCTCCATTATGCAGGCGGCTCGCCCTTGCCGGGCATCTTGTTGATCGGTATTTTCCTCACCATACTGGCTCTTGCGGCGCCACGGGTCTTGAGTGAGGTTCGCGCCGGTAATCCTGCCCTTGCGATCCTGTTCGTCACCGCACTCGTCAGTGTGCTTCTGGCAACCGGTCTGCTTCGCTATATCCGCTTTCCATTCGTGTTCGCCGCACTTTTCGTGCCACTGGCGCTCCGCCATATCGATCAGACATCAAGGCAGCCCGGCCGAGCGTCAAGGACCTTGTTCAGCGTCGGGACCGGCGTCTTTCTGCTCATGGTCGGTCTCTGGAGCCTTTCGCGGCCACAAACGATACACGGCGATGCCGTTCAGGCGATGACCATCGACGACTGCAAGGCCGGCGACATGTCCGCTCTCACAAATCTCGGCCAAGGGGATCTTCTAGCACCCCCGACACTTGCCATGTCGGTGCTGAGGAACCCGATGCCTTCAGGACTAACGGTCGGGCCGATCCCGTTTCACCGGGCCTCACGCGGGATGGCGAACGCCTATACAGCCTTCATCACAACCGACCCAGAGACGCGTCGCGAAGCGCTTGCACCGTTCGATTATGTGGCGGTCTGCCGTTTCCCTGCGCAGGCTGAGCCTGGATCGGCGCCGCTTTACGATGCATTGTCCGCGAGCAAGGACTGGCCCGGTCTCGCACGGCTCGAGACCGGTCGCGCAAATCCGTTTCAGCTTTTCCGGATCGACCACGCAAACCTGCGCTAGAAAGCCTCCGGTGCCACGATTCCGTTCGGAAAGCGCATGGTTTGCGCCTCGTATGCGTTGCTCCCAGGCCCGTCTTCGCCTACATAGCGGGCAAACAAATTCCCCGGAGCACATTTATCCATGGCACGTCAGTTCATCTATCACATGTCGGGGCTGAACAAGTCCTACGGCGCCAAGAAGATCCTCGAGAACGTCAACCTGTCCTTCTATCCGGATGCCAAGATCGGTATCCTCGGTCCGAACGGTGCGGGTAAGTCGACGGTTCTGCGCATCATCGCCGGACAGGACAAGGAGTTCACCGGTGAGGCCTGGCTCGCTGAAGGTGCGACCGTCGGCTATCTTGAGCAGGAACCGCATCTCGACCCGACAAAGACCGCTTTCGAGAACGTCATGGTCGGCGTCGCTGCCAAGACCGCGGTGCTTGAGCGCTACAACGAACTGATGATGAACTATTCTGACGAGACCGCCGACGAAGGCGCCAAGCTCCAGGACGTCATCGACGCACAGAACCTCTGGGATCTCGACAAGCAGGTCGAAATGGCAATGGAAGCCCTGCGCTGCCCGCCGAAGGATTCGGACGTCACGCTGCTTTCGGGTGGTGAACGTCGCCGTATCGCGCTCTGCCGCCTGCTTCTGTCGCAGCCGGACCTGCTGCTGCTCGACGAACCGACCAACCACCTTGACGCCGAGACCATCGCCTGGCTCGAAAAGCACCTGCGCGACTATCCCGGCGCCGTGATGATGATCACCCACGATCGCTACTTCCTCGACAACGTCACCGGCTGGATCCTCGAGCTCGACCGCGGCCGCGGGATTCCATACGAAGGCAACTACTCGGCTTACCTGCTGGCGAAGGCCAAGCGCATGCAGCAGGAGTCCCGCGAAGATGCCGGCCGCCAGAAGGCGATTTCGCGCGAACAGGAATGGATCGCCTCCAGCCCGAAGGCCCGTCAGGCCAAGTCGAAGGCCCGTATCAAGGCCTACGAACAGCTGGTCGATGCTGCCGACGGCATCCGTCCCGGCGATGCGCAGATCATCATCCCCGTGTCCGAGCGTCTCGGCCAGGTGGTGATCGAGATGGAAGGCATCAACAAGGGCTTTGAAGGCCGCACGCTGATCAACGACCTGTCGATCAAGCTGCCACCGGGCGGTATCGTCGGCATTATCGGCCCGAACGGCGCCGGCAAGACGACCCTGTTCAAGATGATCACCGGACAGGAAAAGCCGGATGCCGGTTCTGTCCGCATCGGTGAAACCGTGCATCTCGGCTATGTCGACCAGAGCCGCGATGCTCTCGACGGCAACAAGACGGTGTGGGAAGAAATCTCGGGCGGTGCCGAAGTCATCAAGCTCGGCAAGTTCGACATGAACTCCCGCGCCTATTGCGGCGCCTTCAACTTCAAGGGCGGCGATCAGCAGCAGAAGGTCGGCAACCTGTCGGGTGGTCAGCGTAACCGCGTCCACCTTGCCAAGATGCTGAAGGCCGGCGGCAACGTTCTGCTGCTCGACGAACCGACCAACGACCTTGATACGGAAACACTGGGCGCTCTCGAAAGCGCGCTCGAAGCGTTTGCCGGCTGCGCGATCATCATCAGCCATGATCGCATGTTCCTTGACCGGTTGGCGACGCATATCCTCGCGTTCGAAGGCGATGGCCATGTGGAATGGTTCGAAGGCAACTTCGAGGATTACGAAGAGGACAAGATCCGTCGTCTCGGCCCTGATGCTCTCAATCCCGGCAGCCAGGCCCACAAGCGCCTGACACGCTAACTGCGACAGACGCAGTTTGAAGCTTACAAAAACCCGGGGTCGTCCCCGGGTTTTTTTGTAGGAATGCAGGCTGAAATCCCGTTGCGTCTTGCATGACAATTTGAAATCACATAAACATATCTTTATATGTTGATTGTGAAGGCGTGTTGTATGGGGTTGGTCCTCGATGAACTGGTAGATGTGCTGAAGACGGCAGGGGAGCCCACACGGTTTCGTTTGCTGGTGCTTTTGGCCGCAGGCGATCTGACCGTCACGGATCTGACCGAGATTCTTGGCCAATCTCAGCCTCGGATCTCGCGTCATCTCAAGCTGTTGACCGAAGAAGCGCTGATCGAGCGATACCAGGAAGGCGCCTGGGCTTACTTTCGGCTGCGCCAGGAAGGGAACGGCGCTGCACTGGTCCAGACTTTGCTCGCCTCCGCTTCGCAGGATGATCCGGTGCTTGTGCGTGACCGCGAGCGTCTGACAACTGTGAAAAACCAGCGCTCGGCGAAGGCGCAGGAGTATTTCAGCCGCAACGCTTCGCAGTGGGACGAGCTTCGTCGTCTGCATGCCAGCGACGAGACGGTCGAAGAGGCGCTGCTGCGGCTGATCGGTCCTTCGCCGGTTGATTCGCTCCTCGATCTCGGCACGGGAACGGGCTGGATCCTGCAGTTGCTGGCAAGCCGCTATCGCCGCGCGATCGGTGTCGATGCCAGCCGCGACATGCTGTCTGTCGCCCGGTCCAATCTCGACGATGCAGGCATCGTCAAGGCATCGGTCCGGCACGGCGACATTCTCAATCCGCCTGTCGAAGGCCAGGATTTCGATCTCATCACCATTCACCAGGTGCTGCATTTCCTCGACCGGCCGGATCTTGCGATCGCCGAAGCCGCGCGCATGCTGCGGCCCGGCGGGCGATTGCTGATCGTCGATTTTGCGCCGCATGCGCTGGAGCATCTGCGTGACGAGCACGCGCATCTGCGCCTCGGTTTCTCCCATCAGGCGATGAACGAGTGGCTGAACAGAGTGGGCCTGGACGTCCAGAAGGTGATCGACCTCAGCCCGGGCCGCGAAGGCGCCCTCACAGTGACAGTGTGGCTTGCCGGCGACCGTCGCCTGCTGATGGCGAAAGCCGACACACCCGCTCTCGCCGAAACCGTTATCTAGGAGCCTGATCATGGATACACCCGCAGCCAAGGCCCCGTTCAAGCTCTCCTACGAGTTCTTTCCGCCGAAGTCCGATGAGATGCAGACGCAGCTCTGGGAAACGGTCGATGCGCTTGCAGCCTTCAAGCCGGAATTCGTCACGATGACCTATGGCGCCGGAGGCTCCACGCGCGAGCCGACGCTCGCAGCGGTTCAGCGTATGATCAACGATGCCAAACTCCAGACCGCTGCGCATCTGACCTGCGTCGATGCCGCGCGCGAGGAGGTCAAGTCTGTTGTCGAGGAGTACCGGGCAGCGGGCGTTCGTCGCATCGTCGCGCTGCGCGGAGATTCGAGCGCAGGCGTCGGCGCGGCCTATACGCCGCATCCGGACGGGTTCTCCGACACGGCCGATCTCGTTCGCATGCTGGTCGAGTATGGCGACATGGATATTTCCGTCTCTGCCTATCCGGAAATGCATCCGGAAAGCCCGAGCATGGCCGCCGATATCGATACGCTCAAGCGCAAGGCAGATGCAGGTGCCAACCGTGCCCTGACGCAGTTCTTCTTCGACAACGAAGTGTTCGAGCGCTATCTCGAGGCCGTTCATGCGGCGGGCATCACCATCCCGATCGTGCCCGGTATCATGCCGATCCAGAACCTGACTCAGCTGAAGCGTTTTGCGGGCCGCTGCGGCGCCACCGTTCCGGCGTTTCTCGATGCCCGCTTCGAAGGTCTGGACGACAAGCCTGATGATCGTGCCAAGGTGGCGGCCGATGTCGCGGCCGAGCAGATCGCAGACCTGATGCGCCGCGGTCACGATCACTTCCATCTCTACACGATGAACCGCGTCCCGCTGGTCTCAGGTGTGCTGGAACGGCTTGGCCGGCATCCTGACAAGAATGCAAACGTAGGTAACGCTGCGTAGTGCCGACAATGGAAAAAGCGCATGTCCCATGCGGGAACATGCGCTTTTGTAATGCTGCCGATTATCAAACGGTCAGTCCGAGGTATCACCGGTCACCGGTTGCATGCGTTGTTTTGGAATGCGTCTAGATGAATAACATCGAAGCGACGAACACAAACGCAATACCAACCACCAGGACATTGAGAGGGTAGGTTCTTCCCATGTCTGCCTCCTTGCGTTGACTGACAGAGTTTATGTCTGTTTCATGGCAAATGGAAAGAGGGAAACTGTGCTGCGGCGCATCAAGATGCGGCCGAAACCGACCGATCATTTTCCATCTTATTGATTTGACAACGGAAAGCCCCGTTAACGGAAGTTTTCAAATTGTTAAATATCGCGATCAGACGGTTAACAGTACCGTTTCCAGCGAGGACTACGTCGCTGTTGTGCGGGTGCGAAGGATTCGCCCATCCAGCAGAAGGAGCCCTGCACAGATGACCGCCATGCCGGCAATATCATTCCATTCCAGTCGTTCGCCGAGGAAGAATACTCCCAGAAGAATGGCGCTCGGAGGGATGAGCAGCGTGACGAGGGAAGCGTTGGTTGCGCCGGCCAGTGCCAGGACCCTGAAGAAGATCAGGTAGGCGAGCGCGGTCGAGAGTAACGCCAACGCTACGATAGCCATGACGACGTGAGGAGACGGTGCAGCAAGCGTCCAGGGTTGGTCCGCAACCAGCGAGACCGGCAGTATCATCAGGCTCGACGCCGTGAGCTGTCCCGTGGCCGTCACCGGGGCCGGTATGCCGCGGAAGCGTTTTCCGTAGGTGCCGGCGATACCATAGGAGATCGCGGCGCCGATCGGCAGGAGCAGCGCCCAGAGCGGTGCTGCCGTATCTGTAATCGTGCTCGGGCCGATCAGGATGCAGGTGCCGACAAGGCCTGCAGCGCATCCTGCGAGCTTTGCCCCGGTCAGCTTTTCGTCCGACGTCCACTGGTTGGCGATGATGACGGTCCAGATCGGCGTCGTCGCGTTGAGGATCGAGGCAAGGCCTGCGCCGATCTCCGTCTGGCCGAAGAAGATAAGCGTGTGCGGCAGAGCGTTGTTGAGGAAGCCCATGACGAGAAAGGCGCGCCAGTGGGTGGCAAGGATGGAGTAGGTTCCGTTGCGGCCGTGCAGGTAGATGTGGAGAGCGAGCGCTGCAAGACCGAGGCGCAGAAACACCAGCGTGAACGGCGGTACTTCCTGGACGGCGATGCGGGCGAAGAAGAACGAGCCGCCCCAGAGAAGGCCGAGCACGAACAGCAATGCCCAGGCAACGGGGGTCAGTCTGGCTGCGGCGGATGACATGGAATGCCTTTGTTGATGCTGCTCGAAGGTAAAACGGGCGGCGGTTATCCCGCCACCCGTTTTATGTCATGTGATGCAAGGTCTGCTACTTAGAGAGCAGACAGGAGCGCCTGGGTCGGCCAGCCGTCGGCCGGCATGCCGAGGCGTGCCTGTTCCTTCTGGACGGCAACGCGCGTGCCGGAGCCCAGAATGCCATCGATCTTGCCAACGTCATAGCCATGCGCCTGAAGCTTGGTCTGCAGTGCCTTCATGCCCGTATCGTCGAGACCCGGTTCCGGGTTGCCCTTCAGGTAAGGCGGGGCGCCGGAGAGGCGGGTGGCGAAATAGGCGGCAGACGTCGTGTAGATGAACGACTGGTTCCACTGCAGGTAGATGCCGAAGTTCGGATAGGTCAGGAACGCGGGTCCCTTGCGGCCCTGCGGCAGAACAAGCGCTGCCGGCAGGTTGCCGAAGGACGTGACGCCGTCGCGCGGCGTGACGCCATAAGAAAACCATTCGCTGGCCGGGATCTCGTTGCCGAGGCCGCTCTTTTCGAAGGGCAGGCTTTCCGGCAACGTCACTTCCTGGATCCAGGGCTGGCCGGGCGTGAAGCCCATGCTCTGAATGAATTTGGCCGCCGTCAGGATGGCGTCGGGACCGCTCGTCTTGACGTTGATGTGGCCGCTGTTGTCGCCGTCGACGCCGTGCGCGATGATGTCTTCCGGCAGCATCTGCACCTGGCCGATTTCGCCGGCCCAGGCGCCGGTGTTGGTGGCCGGGTCTAAATCGCCATGCTGAACCATCTCGATCAGCGCGATCAGCTGCGGCCGGAACAGGCCCGGACGGCGGCAGTCATGCGACAGCGTGACAAGTGCGTTGCGGGTGTTGAAATCGCCCTGAACGGCACCGAAATCGGTTTCCATCGCCCAGAATGCGGTGATGACTCCAGGCGCAACACCGAATTCGCTCTGGGCGCGGCCGAACACGTCCGAAAGCTGCTTCATCTTCTGACGACCGATATCGAGGCGGCCTTGGCTGACGGTGCGCTGCGAGAATTCGAGGAAAGTCTGGCGGAAGACGCCCTGCGCGCGGTCGCGCGACAGAACTTTCTGGTCGATCTCGGCGCCTCCAAATGCCTGATCCGCTGCGGCAGCGGTAGCGCCGGCCTTGATCGCGTCAGCCTTGACGCCTTCGAGGAAGGTCGCAAGATCGCCGCCGCAAGGTGCTGCCGGAATTGGCGGAGCGGTCGGCTGAGTGGCTGTCTGGGCAAGGGCGGTGGAAGAGAGGCAGGCGGCGAGAGCACAAGCCAAAGCTGCGCGGCGGACAAGTGTCGAAGACATCAGCGGTTTCCTAAAATCGATTTCTTCCGCGCGACATGGTCACTGGTGGACATGGGCGCAGACCCTCAGGTCGCGCCGGTTTTAGCGTAACGTCAGATACATTGCCAGAGAGCTTGTGCGGGTTAGCACATCAGTCGGCCGACGCAATAAACGTCTTCCACGCTTTGCTGTTTCCGGCAAAGACATTGATATCGGTTGCGCCTTTGACGCCCGGGACAACGCCGGTTGCCGTGTACTGCCAGAACGCCCACTTGCGGTCCGTATAGATCTTGGTCGGATGGGCGGCGACCGAGCGAACCCAGAAATGGTAGTTGGGGAAGGCGCCGACGAGGTTGTCGCGGTGGAAATCGACCGACGTGTAGATGATCGGGCGCTTCCCGTAGTGGGCCTCGATCCTGTCCATGAAGCGTTTCATGCTGGCGCGTACAGTCACCGGATCTGGCTTCAGCTTGCAGGTGGGCGAGGCGTGGTTCCATTCCATGTCCAGCACCGGCGGCAGCATGTTTGCTTCCTTGGGAACATTGGCGATGAACCAGTCTGCCTGATCTTCCGGTGTCGAGCAGAAGTAGTAGAAGTGATAGGCCGCGTGCGGAATGCCCGCATTGGCGGCGTTGCGCCAATGGGTGGTGAAGGCGGAATCGATGCGGTCCTTGCCCTCGGTGCCCTTGATGAAGACGAAGGCGACACCGGATTTCTTCACCGTCTGCCAGTCGATGTCGGTGCCGTTCCATTTCGACAGGTCGATGCCGTGAACCTCGTGGCGGCCCGGATGGTTGGCGCCGAAATCCTGCGGATCCGTGTCCTTGAACTTCATCTGCCGGACAGAGCCAGTATCGACCAGATCGTAGCTCGTGGACGTACAACCGGACATCAGAAGCGCGGCAGACAGGACGGCAGCAGAAAGAACGGTTGGAAGCCGGGGCATGAAGGTTCCGTGTTAGGGCAGAGACAAAGAGCCTTGTCCGCGATCGAGTGGGCAAGAGGGAGGCGTAGCGTCCCGTTTACCATAAGCTCGTAAAAATTCAGTTAGAAAGCAAGATCTGGAATACGCTGAGTGATTATCCCCGGCGGCGAAGGATCGCCCGCCAGGCATAGCCGCTACCGATCACCTCGAACATCATGTCGGCCTTTGCCGGGGCGAGACGCTTTTCCAGCGCCTGTTCGAGGGTGGCGCGCGGGGTCACATGAAAGCGGGCGAGCCAGGACTTAAGCGTAGATCCCATGACGTTCGGCAGGTTTTCCTGCTGTCCGAAGTCGATGATATGCAGCGACCCTTGAGGCGACAGCGCCGCAAGGGCGGCGTCGATCGCCTTCTCCCAGTCTGGGATCATCGACAGGGCATAGGAAATGAGGATCCGGTCGAAACCGTTGACGCCGAACTCCTCCGCCGTGAATGTCGTGGCATCTGCGACCTTCAGAATAGGCTTTATTCCTGTGCCGCGGAAATTCGCGTCTGCCGTCTGGAGCATCTGCGCGGAGATATCGAGGCCGTAGAGTTTCGCGTTCGGGAAAAGCTTGTGGGCGAGCAGCAGGTTACGGCCGGTTCCGCAGCCGACTTCCAGCACGCTTCCACCGACTGGCGGAGCAAGACCTGCGATCGTGCCATCGCGTCCCAAGAGATAGTATTTTCGGGTGAGGTCGTAGATATGCCGCTGGTAGCGGTACATCCGATCCATCCTGCCGGCATGGCCGATCTCTTCGCGATTGGCCGGTTCGAGGTTGCCTGCGTCGGTCTCTGCCATCAGTCGGCCTTCGCGTAGACATGGAAGCCGCCGTAGATGGCGGAGCGGTCCTGCAGGTTGAGGGCCTGCGAGCGCGCGTCGAGATAGGTCCAGCGGGCGGCAAGCGAGGGCGAGAGGCGCCCCTCGATGACGCTGCGCTCGGCGGCCGTCCGGAAGATCACCCGGGCGCCGACAGCGGCCGTCCGGTCGATCTCAGACCAGAGGTCGTTGATCTGCTGGTCGTTCATCCAGTCCTGCGCGTCCAGCAAGACGTAGCGATCGATTGAGCCTGCCGTCTTGCGCTTGAGGAGAGCCGTGAAACTCTCGTGGTGAACGGCGACCCGGTCTGTGGCGGCACGGATCGCCTTGTAGTTGCCTGCCTTGAGATAGGTGGGCAGCGTGCCTTCGTGGGCGGCGGGATAGCGGCGGACAAACGCCTGCCAGGCGAAATAATTGTCCTTCAGAGGAAAATGACAGGCGAGCTTTTCGAGACGCTCCCGCAGCACGGTCGCGATTGAGCCGTTATCGCTGCCGCCTGTCGCCATGCCGGCCAACTCGTCATATTGCTGCGGCGGAATGCCAAGTCCGAACAGCGAGCTCTTGTTCGAGGTAATCCAGCGGACAAGTTTTCTGTCGAACAGGGGCGCGATCTCTTCGTCGAAGAAGCGGCGCTGATCTCGGACCGATTTGGTCTGCGCCATCTTCGTCAGATCGACGCCATGCAGGCGCGCCAGAAGGTGTCCCGCGCCGATGAACCGGCCGAGAAGACCGGTGCGGTAGATGTTGCGGTCGAACACGGAGATGCGGCGACGGCCGGTGATAGACCGCTTCTGCCAGTAACTGCGGGTTGCGCGATCCAGATGCGACGCGATCAGTCTGTCGAAGGTGACGCTGTTCGATCGTGTACCCTGCGCCGAGAGAAACCTGACGACATCCATATGGCTCGGCAGATGACGGAATGCCGCGAGCTTCAGCCGATTCAGCGCGACATGGTGGGGGTTAAGATCCACGACATCGATGCTGCGCGGATTGCGGGAGAGGTAGGCCAGCATGTTGCAGCCACCGGAGCCGATGGTGACGATCGCATGCTCCGATGAGAGCTTCATTGCTTCCATGTCGACGTCTGGATCTTCCCAGATCTGCGGATAGACGAGACCGGAAAACAGGAGCCCGAACAGCCGTTCCGACAGCCCTTCGCGCGAAAATAGTTTGTGCTGGAGCAGCGCATCCTTGAGCTTCTGATTGCTGGTGAAACCGGTTTCCCTGACGACGTCGGCCATTGCGTCTCTCGCTGCGTGAATTATTTCGCGATCTGTAGAACGCAGGCCTAAACCCGGCATGCTACAGCTGGATGACGCGGGCTGTTGGTGAACAAGGACATTTGACATATGCGCCTGATGAAGCGGATCGTGACGGGAACTGCCGCGGCATTGGTACTTGGAATCGTCGGGGGACTGGCGTGGATCACCATTGCGCCGCCGCAACTGCTTCGGGTAGGAAGCGGCTATGCGGCCAAGATCGTGTGCTCCAATGTGTTTCTGGCCGGACGCGATCCGCAAGAGGTGCTGGCGAGCGACGTGCAGGCGCCGGGCAACCCGCTGCTCCTGATGATGCGGGTGACCGTTGACCGCGATGCCGGTCGGGTCGATGCCGGGCTGCTTGGCTTCATCGGAACCAATCAGGCAACCTACAGGCCTGGCCTCGGCTGCACCGTTTCGCCGGATGGTTCGGCGTTGCCGCAAGTCGCGCTGCCGCCGCGATCATCACCTTCCGTCGATGAAGCTCCGGCCTGGCCGGTGGGGCAGGGGGTCGAACGCGATCCGCGCGTGATGGCGGTTCTAGAGGATAAGGCACTGACCGGGCCTGGCATGCGGGCGGTGGTGGTCGTCAAAAACGGGCGCATCGTCGGCGAGGCTTATGGAGAGGGCTTCTCGAAGGACACGCCGTTGCTGGGATGGTCGATGACGAAAACCGTCAATGCGGCGCTGATCGGCACATTGATGAACAGCGGCCGGATGTCGCTCGGAGATCGTGATCTTCTGCCCGCGTGGAGCAACGACAAACGACGCGAAATCACGCTTGCCAACCTTCTCGCCATGGAAAGCGGGCTTGGTTTCAACGAGAATTACGGTGCCGTCGCCGATGTCACACGGATGCTCTACCTCGAACCCGACATGGCCGCCTTCACGGAAACGATCCCGCTCGAGGCCGATCCCGGTTCGCGTTTCAGTTACTCGTCGGGCTCCAGCGTATTGCTGTCGAGGATCTGGATGGACAGGATCGGTGATCGCGCGACGGCTCTTGGCTATCCATCCAGGGCCTTGTTCGATCCGCTCGGCATGACAAGTGCTGTCATGGAGCCCGATGCGGCAGGGACGTTCGCCGGCAGTTCCTACCTCTATGCGACCGGGCGCGACTGGGCGCGGTTCGGGCTGTTTCTGGCGCGCGACGGAGTGTGGAACGGGACGCGTCTGCTGCCGGACGGCTTCGTGCGGCTGATGCAGGAGCCGAATGCGCACTCGGGCGGACGGTTTTCGAAGATGCAGACGTGGCTACCAAAGCCAGACGACGTCGCTCTGCCTGAAGATACGTTCTATCTGCAGGGCCATGACGGGCAGACCATCGCTGTCATGCCGTCGGCGGATCTCGTGGTGGTGCGGCTTGGGCTGACGCCCCGGTCGCTGGGTTACGAACCGGGCTTGCTGTTCGGCGCCGTTGCAAAGGCGACCGGTGTCGTGGGGCTCTGATCGGCCTTCAGCACATGCAGCATGTCGCGGCGCTTGGCGTCGTAGTAGTAGCCGCGGGCATAGAGGCGGATGGCGTTGTCGTTCTTGTTGTCGGCAACGAGCCAGGCGCCGCGGAGATATCGGATCGCGTATTTGAGATTGGTCTCGGCGTCCAGCAGGCCTTCCGGCTTGCCCTGATAGCCCATCGACTTCGCGGTCGAGTACTTGATCTGCATCAGGCCCCAGTAGCCGTTCTTGTGATAGGCCTTGGGATTGTATTTGCTTTCGCGATGGACGACGCGGTGCACCAGCGATTCCGGCACGCCGTAGAGACCGGCATAGCGCTTGATGAGCTTCTTGAGGTCTGCAGGCGCGTTCGACGCGGTATCCGGCATCGGCTCGCCGGGAGCCGGCGGAAAGTCCTTGATATTGCCCATGGCCGAGACCGCAGCCACAGCGCGGGGAGCGGCTGCATAGGCAAGCGTGGAGCTTGCGGCAGCCGGCGTTGCAGCACCAGCAATAGCGCTCGATGTAAGCGTGGCTGGACGGGGTGTCGGCACGACCGATTGCAACGCCACCATATCCGGCGTCAGTTCTTCCTCGTCGAGCGCGATGGCCTGCGCTGCTGCCGGCTGGATCTGGCCGGACGCAACGGCGGTCGCGACCGGCGGCGACACGAGACGGCTCGACTTCTGGGTCATGACCGAACCGGCTGCGGGCTTGAGCGGCTGCGCCGAAGCAAGGCTCACGGGCTGGACTGCGGTTGCGATCGGCGGCGGCGTGAAGGCAACGATCGGCGCCATGGTCGGAGACGCCATGGCAGCATTCTGAGCCGATACGGTTTCTACGGTCGGAGGAACCGGAACGGCGATGCGACCGCTCTTGGCGATCTGTGCCATTGTCTGCCCGGGCGCCATTTGTTGAGATTCATCGGCGGCGGAAGAATTGTACTGGATGACGAGCTGACCGTCAGCTGACGTGGTCTGAGACGGCTGACCGGAAGCGACTTTTGTATCGCGCTCAACGCTGGAGCATCCAGCCAGAACGGAAGACATCGCAAGCGCCACAGCAGCTCTACGGCTGACGAATCTCACCACCGTCATCAGGTTGCTCTCATTTGAAATGGTTACCGTACCCGCCAAAAAGTCACCGATTGTGGATTTCCATTAACGTATAAGGCGGCGCCCGGCAAGTCGAAGGACGCTTTCTGTTTCCTCAAGCGGCGATTCGCCGAAAACCAGCCGTCACGGCACGCCTGGCGATGAATACCGTGCCGGGCTTGTTCAAGGCTGGATTGCGCCTCGAAAATCGCTTTGTGCCCCGCAGCGCAAGGCTGGGGATGAGTGCCTGTGCCAACGCACCGGCAGCGATGGAGGCGGGAAAAATCGCCGTCAGCACTTCGGCCTGGAGCGAGAGCGACAGCGAAGGGCGCAGAAACTGTGCAGTCAGCGCGGCAAGTATGATCGCGTATCTGGGGGTGCGAACGCAGCGAACGAAGACGTCTGCAAAGATCCGGTCAAACCGCCGCGTCGGCAGATTGTCATTGTCGGCGAGCGGCGCGCGGACCTGTGGGTCCTGGAAGCACCAGAGTACATAGACCATGGCGTAGGCGATGCCGACCCAGCCGATCGCGGTCATGGCCGATGGCGCGTAAAAACAGACAAGCAGTAGCGGCGCGAGGCCCGCGGTGAAGGCGAGACCCAGTCCCAAGGCCAATGCGGGGACCGTCACGACTGCGCTTAGACGGCCGCGCTGCTTGGAATAGAGCGCGACTGTCCTCGTCAGCGGGTTGGGAAGGATGACGAGGGCCACAGCGGTCGCGGCAAATGCGAACCATGTTTCGATCGTCATCACATTCCTCCGGAGCCCACGGCTCTCGTTTGTCGCTCAGCGCGACGCGTTATACGGTTTCGTAGGGCTGGCCGATATGGTCCATCACCTCGCCAAACCATTTTGCCGTCAGATCGAAATGTTTTCCACCCTTGATTCGGGGAAATTCGATGGTTCTCAGTTTTCCGCCCTGGTCTTCATCATGGCCGGTGACGCCGGACACCTTGTTGAGAGCGCTTTCGACCGCAAGATCGACCATGCCCTGGATGAGGCGAAGATCATCACCATTGGCCGGGGCCGAGCGGGCGAAATAGCCTGACTTCTGGACCATCGAGCGTTCGGCGCCGATCAGGCCCGCAAACTGGTTCTGGAACCAGCCGCCGACATTGATCGTGTCGAGCTTCACATGGCCGAACGCATCGCGCTTGACGGTGTCGCCGGCGGCTTCCCGTTCCGCGATGATCGTATTCATGCCGGCACCTTCCGAGACGAAGATCGTCACGGTGCCGCGTTCTTCCATCACGCGCTTCAGGCGTGCAGACTCTTGTTCGAGGTCGAACTCCAGTTCCGGCAAATAGAGGCCATCGATGCTTTTCAGCTCGGCGTTCATCATGAGGCCGTCGACATACTCGTTGCCGCGGCTCTGCTCGATATAGGCGCGCGCCGTTGCGGCCGTCAGCCAGCCGCAGTGGCGACCCATGACTTCGTGGATCACGAAAGTGCGGGGGGCGGCGGTCTGCTCGTTGCTGACATTGTCGAAGAAACGCGCGCCGACTTCGGCGGCCGTCCATGCGCCGAGCGACTGGCGGATTGGCACGACGTCGTTATCGACGGTCTTCGGAAGACCGACGACGGTGAGATCATAGCCATTTGCGCCGAGGTAGGCTGCGAGATCGGCTGCCGTCGTGTTGGTGTCGTCGCCGCCGATCGTGTGAAGGATCGTAACGCCGTCCTTGGCGAGTCGTTCGGCTGCGACCTGCAGTGGGTTGTCGCCTTCCTTGACGAGGCCACGCTTGACGCAATCGGCGGCGTTGGTGAGCTTGACGCGGCTGTTGCCGATCGGCGAGCCGCCGTAACGATGAAGGAGAGGAGCCTTTTCACGCATCTCGGATGTGATCGCGATGCTGTCGCCCAAGAGCACGCCCTGGTAGCCGGAGCGGTAGGCAATGATGTCCAGATCAGGGGCAACATCCGAGTAGCGCTCGATCAATCCGCCGACGGCAGACGAGAGGCAGGGCGCAAGGCCACCGGCGGTCAGCAGTGCGACTTTCTGTTTGGACATCGATCCTCCTTGATGCGCTCAGGGCGCAAGAAACTGACAAAACGGGATGAATGGATGCGACACCAGCCGGAGCCTGTAAAGTGAATTTCTCAAGAAAATTCCGTCGCTTCGAGGTTTTTCCTGTCCGTTCCCCGATCTAATCGTTTCAAAGAAATCACCAGCCTCGCGGGCTGCCGTGGCACACGGCAGGACGGGTCGTTTTGGTCGACGTTTCGACCCATTGGCCGTCAACAACTTTGTGCCGTTGCCGGACAGACCGGGCTTTCAGCATGATTGTTCGAAAAACATGAACAGAGTTTAATCTTCAGCGGACCGTCCTCAGCTTGCCAAAACCTCGGTTATCTGGTCATTTAAGGGATGATTTTCGATTTCAATTGCCTCCAATTGTCCTCCCTGTGGGAAAGGTTGCTCGGTGCCGTCGGCGATGCCGCGGGCGGTGTGCTCAACCGAGTCGTCGATGCGATCCGCACCATGTTCGAGGGCGATCCGGAAACACGGCGCCAGGTTTCCTTCTCGGTGGCGATCATCGCCCTGTCTGCAAAGATGGCGAAGGCCGATGGCGTGGTCACCGAAGCCGAAGTGAGTGCCTTCCAGCAGATTTTCGATTTCCCGGCCGAGGAAGCGCGCAACGTTGCACGTCTCTATAACCTCGCACGCCAGGACATTGCCGGCTACGAGGCGTATGCCACGAAGCTTTCGGGGCTGTGCAGCAGCGGCGACATGGAAAACTGCCCGATGCTTGAGAGCGTCGTCGATGGTCTGTTTCATATCGCCAAGGCGGATGGTCTCGTGCATGAGAGCGAGCTGGCGTTTCTGGCGCGCATCGCCGAAATCTTCCGGATCGACGAGGAACATTTCCGCCGCATCATGGCCCGCCACGTGCATCTCGACGGTCGTGACCCGTATCTGGTGCTCGGCGTTTCGCGTGACGACGATTTCTCGGCAATCCGCAAACAGTACCGTCTGCTGGTTTCGGAGCATCATCCCGACCGGCTGATCGCACGCGGCGTGCCGGCAACACTGCATGCGGCTGCGACCGAACGGATGGCCGCGCTCAACGCGGCCTATGAAGCGATCGAGAAAGAGCGCCGCGCGGCATGACAATTCCGGCTTCCTTTGCCGCCGATCATGCCCGCGCCACGGTCGAGCCTTCTCCTAATCATGGGGAAAGGGCAGGCGGGCGCCAGCCGGACATGATCCTTCTGCATTATACCGGCATGCCTGATGCCGACCAGGCGCTGGCATGGCTTCGCAACGAGGCGAGCCAGGTCTCCAGTCACTATTTCATCCATGAAGACGGCCGGATCGTGCAGCTTGTTCCCGAGGCGCGGCGCGCTTGGCATGCGGGCAAAAGCAGCTGGGCCGGCGAAACGGACATCAATTCCTGCTCCATCGGGATCGAAATCGCCAATCCCGGACATCCCGGCGGACTTCCCCATTTTCCGGATATCCAGATCGACGCGGTCGTCGAATTGTGTCGAGACTGCGGCAATCGCTGGGGAATATCCCGGGAACGGGTCGTCGGACACTCGGATGTCGCCCCCATCCGCAAGCTCGACCCGGGCGAAAATTTCCCCTGGCAGAAATTGTATGTGGCGGGGATCGGTCACTGGGTCGAGCCCGGTCAGATCAGCGGCGGCCGGTTTTTCCAGCACGGCGAAAGTGGCCAGCCGATCGAGGCCCTGCAGTCGATGCTGTCGCTCTACGGATACGATATTGAAATCACGGGCACATTCTGCGATCGCACGAAGGGCGTCGTCGAGGCTTTCCAACGGCATTTCAGGCCCGCGCTGGTCGATGGGATTGCCGATTTTTCGACGATCGACACGCTGCATCGGCTGCTCAAGGCACTGCCGAAATACAGCTAGGCGCAAGCTTCGCGAAACTGTCGGAAGCGTTTGCGGACAGGGCTTTTTTGCATTGCCACATGATCTCCTTAATGCGGCTTTCTAAAGAGTTGCTAACGCAGCGTCCCCAGACGGGGGCTGCCAAGATAAACCTACAGGTCTTGTAAAACCTCGCGTCGTCGTCCGGCGTCGCGACGAGGGATGTTTGCGTATCACGATATCCCGCGAGCCTGTTGTTCCGGAGATACTTTAGAATTGACTAAGATGACTTGTGCGGTCGCGGCAGGCATTGCCATGCTTTTCGCGGGATGTGGATCTGTGCGTGCCGAAGACGGCGGAGACGTGGTTCGGGTTTATGTCAAACCGCTGACCATTCCCTGGGAGACACGCGAAACCGGGTTTGCTGCCCCGACGGCCACCGAGAGGCAGATGGTTCGCCGGATGCATTATACGACGCTGATCGCCAAATATGCCGATCAATACGATGTGCCGTTCGACCTTGCTGAGGCTGTCGTGCAGATCGAAAGCAATTTTCGCCCGACTGTGAAGGGCAGTGCCGGCGAGATCGGCCTGATGCAGGTGAAGCCGGCGACCGCAAGGCTGATGGGCTACAAGGGCCCTGATTATGGCCTCTACGATCCGGAAACCAACATTCGCTACGGCATGAAGTATCTGGCGGGCGCCCATGATCTGGGTGGCGGCAAGATTTGCGGCACGATCCTTAAATACAATGCGGGCCACGCCGCCAAGCGTATGAACCCGACGTCCAAGCGCTACTGTCAGCGCGTCGAGGCGGTTCTTGAAGACAACAAGGAAGATGTGATCGAAAAGACCTTCGCGTTCGATTTTCCACCGAAGGGGTATGCCGTTCTGGCGCCTCTGGTATTCTGATTCCGGAAACGGTTAGAACTGCCTGAAAAGAGCGGCAATTCGAGCTAGGGAATCGAAAGGACAGGGCATGGCGGCGCGGTTCAAATACATCATCATCGGAAGCGGCATGATGGGGGCGGCAGCGGCCCGGCATCTTTCCAAATGGACCGATGGTGTGGCGTTGATCGGGCCGGGCGAACCTGACGATTACCAGCGGCATGACGGCGTGTTCGCAAGCCATTACGACGAGGCGCGCATCACCCGGACGATCGATCAGGATCCAGTCTGGGCCCGCCTCGCCAATCGTTCGATCGAGCGCTACGGCGAGATCTCGTCCGAAAGCGGTATCGATTTCTACTCGGAAGTGGGTTGTCTGATGGTCGGGCCTGGGCGCGCCGGACTGCAGTCCTATGCGCCCGGGCGTACCGGGCAGCCATCCTATGTCGGTCGCGTGCTCGATGCCGCCGGGCGGCTCGGGGTCGAGACCGAAACGCTGGGGCATGATGCGCTTTCGAAGCGGTTTTCGTATTTCGCCTTTCAGGATGGCGCCGAAGGCGTCTGGGAGGAGAAGCGGGCGGGGCACATCAATCCGCGCCGGCTGGTGAAGGCGCAAGTCATGCTTGCGGAGCGGCAGGGTGCCACGCTGATTGCCGAGACCGTTTCGGCCGTAAGCCAGGACGGAGCGATCGTGACCGTGACGACGGCGGAAGGGCGCAGTTACACGGCCGACAAGGTGCTTGTGGCGGCAGGCGGCTTTTCCATCAACGAGGCACTTGTCGGCGCTCGTCTCGATCTCTCAGTCTATGCAAGGACCATCGCGTTCTACGAGGTCGGCGAGGGGGCGATGGAGGAGCTGAAGGCCATGCCATCGCTGATCTGGAAATGGAACGAGGAGGATGACGGGATCTACCTTCTGCCTCCGGTCCGTTATCGTGATGGCAAAACCTATGTGAAGATCGGCGGCGATCCGGACGATCTTCTGCTGCCGTCAGAGCCCGAGATACGGGACTGGTTCAAGAGCGGCGGACGCGAGACGACCCGGCGCCACCTGACCGACGTGATGGAACGGCTGATGCCGAGGCTCGATCTGTCGCGATCTTCCATGGCAGCCTGCGTCACGTCTTTCACGCCGAACAACTATCCGGCCATCGCCATGACGGCGTCCGACCGGATCGGTGTTCTGACCGGCGGTTGTGGCGCTGCCGCCAAGAGTTCCGACGAGATAGGCCGGCTCGGCGCCGAACTGATTTTCCACGGGTCGATCATCGACGATGGCTATCCGGTCGATTTCCATGCGGAATACCGGTAGGCCTATGGCCTTATCCGCGCATCTCGGCTAAGAGCCGCGCGACCAGTTGGCCGGGCAGCCGCACTTTACCAATGCCGAAAGGCGGTAGGGTGAGGAAAGTCCGGGCTCCACGGAAACACGGTGCCGGATAACGTCCGGCGGGGGCGACCCTAGGGACAGTGCCACAGAAAGGAAACCGCCCCGCTTTCTGATCGACCGGATGACGCATTGCGGCAAGGGTCGATGAGATAGCGGGGTAAGGGTGAAAGGGTGGGGTAAGAGCCCACCGCGCGACCGGTAACGGAAGCGGCATGGTAAACCCCACCGGGAGCAAGACCGAATAGGGATGACGCGGGACGTGCGCAAGTACGTCTACAGCCTGTTTCCGGGCCAGTCATCCGGGTGGGTTGCGCGAGGCGACGTGTAAACGGCGTCCCAGATGAATGGCTGCCACGTTCCGGTGTTCGCACCGGGGCCATACAGAACCCGGCTTACAGGCCAACTGGTCACTACTCTCTTCTGATTCGTCAATTGTGCCCGTCCCCGACGGGGCAATCTGACATGCAAATTGCCCAATTTCGGTGCCGCTTTTTATATGAGCAGGCCGGAAAGCGCCTTGCGTTTCCGGCTCTTAGCAACTGTCAAAATATCACTTGCGAAGGGTCGCAAAGGCAGTTTCTCCAAAGCGCTCAATAACCCTTTGTTAAACTTAACAGCTTATAAATAAATCCGAACATGGAGGAGCTTGCAGGGCCTCTCCCATTGACGCCCATATGGTCCCATGGTATCCCAAATTCGCACTGCACAAGGGCTTTTTGCCCATCAAATCAAGAGTTTCGATCTCGCAATCGGGCAAGCATCTGCTTATCCGCACGGATCTTTCTTGTTTGAATCCAAGCAGTCTGGCGGGAAGTTTCCCGTGTCTTTTGCGAACGGGGCGGGTGTTTGTTGCAATGAGCCGCTTCCTGTCGAATGCGACGAACAGGATCGATACGAAGGGGCGGGTCTCTGTGCCTGCCGGCTTTCGCGCGGTTCTTTCCGAGCGCGGAATTCAGGAGCTCTACTGCCTCCAGGATTTCATCTATCCGGCGATCAGCGTCGGCGGTCCGGATCTGCTCGATCGCTACGAGCGGCAGATTGCGTCCGTCGATCCGTTTTCACCGGACGCCAACAGGATGTCGCTGCTGATTCACGGCGGCGGTGTCTTCATGAGGCTCGATGCGGAAGGCCGGCTGATGGTCTCGGATTTCATCCGGGATTTCACGGGTATCAGCTCGGAAGTCACTTTCGTCGGGCGTTCGGATCATTTTCAGCTTTGGCAGCCGCAAGCATTTCACGAGGCGCAGGCGGCAGCACGGGAGGGACGTTTGAGTTCACGTCCCGCATAGTACAGGAGAGCGGGATGTCGGCGAATCCAGGCGAAGGTCAAACTGAGCCCGAAGGCGGACCGGTTCGCCATATTCCAGTTCTTCTGCACCAAGTGGTGGAGGCGCTTCAGCCTCTTCCTGGTAAGGTCATCCTTGATGGCACCTTCGGGGCGGGCGGTTATTCGTCCGCCCTGCTGGCTGCCGGTGCTGACGTCATTGGCCTTGATCGCGATCCTTCCGCAATCGCCAATGGGCAGGCTCTTGTTGCCGCGCATGCAGGTCGCCTCTCTCTCATTCATTCACAGTTCTCGCAGCTTGCCGATCATGCGCCGGAAGGCGGGCTCGATGGCGTCGTTCTCGATATCGGCGTGTCCTCGATGCAGATCGATGAGGCCGAGCGCGGCTTCTCGTTCCAGCGCAACGGTCCCCTCGACATGCGCATGTCGAGCAATGGCGTATCGGCGGCTGATGTCGTCAATCGCGCGAAGGTCGGCGATCTCATCCGCATCTTCGGCTTTCTCGGCGAGGAAAAACATTCCGGCCGTATCGCACGTGCCATCGAAAAGCGCCGCGTGACCGAGCCCTTCCGCACGACGCGCGATCTCGTCAATCTCATCGAGAGCGTCAATCCGCGTAAAGCCAAGGACAAGATCCATCCGTCGACGCGTGTTTTCCAGGCGCTGCGCATTTTCGTCAACGACGAACTCGGCGAGCTGGCACAGGCGCTGTTTGCCGCCGAGCAGGCCTTGAAGCCCGGTGGCCGGCTCGTGGTCGTCACCTTCCATTCGCTGGAAGACCGGATCGTCAAGCAGTTCTTCGCCGATCGCTCGTCCAAGACCTCCGGCTCCAGGCATCTGCCGATGGTTGCGGTGAAGGAAGCGATCTTCGATCCGCTCGGCAAGGCGATGGTGGCGGCAAGCGAGGAGGAGGCAGAGATCAATCCGCGCGCCCGTTCCGCCAAGCTGCGCGCCGGTATCCGCACCGAAGCAAAATCGCGTGGCTCCGACATGTCGATCTTCGACCTGCCGAGCCTCGCAAGCCTTTCGACATTGGGGGTCTGACGGATGTTGAGAAGCTTCGATCTCGTGCTGATCGGCGTCATGACGGCAACGGCTGTCGTGACCTATTCGATCAAGCATCGCGCCGATGAGAAACTTGAAGAGGTCCGGCGTCTCGAAACCGAGATCAGGCTCGAGAAAGATACGATCGATCTCTTGAGGGCCGACTGGGCGCTTCTAACCCAGCCGAACCGTCTTCACCGGCTGATCGGCGTCTATGGCACCGAGCTCGGCCTTGGCGCGACCGATACGACGCAACTCGCCATGCCCAAGGAATTGCCGATGATAAAGTCGCGTCTGCCGCAGCCCGAGACCACCATCGAGGACATCATTTCCGGCAAGGACAGTGAAGTCGCAGCGGCGCTGAAGGGCGTCGAGGCTGCAAAGTCCCGACCGCCTTCGAAAATACCGGTGCCCAAAAACCGTGGCGCTTCTTCTCTTGATGTTCATTCAACCGGATCGGTGAGACGCTGATGTCCTTCCTGTCACGAATCATGGTTTTGAAGAGCAGGGCGCATTTTTCGGCCGGTGGCCGTGGCCGCCCATCGATGCGCGGCGCGTCCTTTGAAGGTACGCGCAAGCGCAAGTCCGCCCAGGCGAAAAACCGCGTCGGTCTCCTGATCGCCGGCTTTGTCGCGTTCTACGGCGTCATCGGCGGACGTCTCGTGCAATACGGCTTTGCGATGCCTGAGGTAACGTCGAGCATTCTGCCGGCAGACCGGTTCATGGCGTCGCGCCCGGATATTGTCGACCGCAACGGCGAGGTGCTGGCCACCGACATCCGCACCGTCTCGCTGTTTGCCGAGCCGCACAAGATCGTCGACGCCGACGAGGTGATCGAAAAGCTCGCGACCGTGCTGAACGATCTCGACGTGAAGGGCACCTATACGAAGCTTCGCTCCAATTCGCATTTCCAGTGGCTGCGCCGCCAGCTGACCCCGAAGCAGCAGAGCCAGATTCTGGCACTCGGCATCCCGGGTATCGGTTTCCGGCCTGAGAAGCGCCGTTTCTATCCCGGTGGCAGAACTGCTGCGCATCTCGTCGGTTACGTCAATATTGACAACCGCGGCGTCGCCGGAATGGAACGCTACATCGATTCCCAGGGTCTCGCGGACCTTGCGGCCGTCGGCATGACCTCCGATCAGCCGCTTGAGCCGGTCAAGTTGTCGATCGATCTGCGCGTCCAGGCAATCGTTCAGCAGGTCGTTGCCGAATCGATCGGCAAATACTCGGCGATCGGTGCAGGCGCCGTCGTCATCGACGTTCACACCGGTGAAATCCTCGGCATGGCATCGGCACCGGATTTCGATCCGAACGACCCGAATGGCGTGGACGCTGAAAAGGGCTGGATGAACCGCATGTCGAACAGCACGTTCGAAATGGGCTCCACCTTCAAATCCTTCACGCTCGCCATGGGTCTCGATGACGGCAAGATGAACCTGCAAAGCTCGTTCGATGCTCGCTTCCCGATCCGCATCGGCGGTTTCACCATCAAGGACTTCCATGGCAAGGGGCGCGTGTTGAGCGTTCCGGAAATCTTCCAGTATTCTTCGAACATCGGCACGGCGAAGATCGCCGACATGGTCGGCATTGCAGGACACAAGGACTTTTTGACGCGGCTTGGACTTCTCAGCCGGATGAAGACCGAACTGCCGGAAATCGCGATGCCAAGTCAGCCGCGCGAATGGAAGAAGATCAACTCCATCACCATCTCGTTCGGTCACGGCGTGTCGACGACGCCGCTGCAGACGGCTGTTGCCGGTGCGGCACTGGTCAACGGCGGCAAGCTCGTTCCGCCGACATTCCTGCCCCGCACCCAGGCGCAGGCCGACGAGATCGCCACCCAGGTCATGAAGCCCACAACCAGCAAGGACATGCGCTTCCTGTTCGAATGGAACGGCATCAACGGATCGGGCCGCAATGCGCGCGTGGCCGGCTTCAATGTGGGCGGCAAGACCGGAACGGCGGACAAGGTCGTCAACGGCCGCTACGCCCACGACAAGAACTTTAACGCGTTTCTGTCGGCCTTCCCGATGGACAATCCGCGCTATGTCGTCCTGTCCTTCAGCGACGAGCCGAAGACCGACAAAGGCAATGGCGCCGCGCTTGCTGCAATGTCCGCAGCACCCATGGTCAAGGAGATCATCGCGCGGTCTGCTCCCATTCTCGGTGTAAAGCCAAAATTCGGCAATGACGGTTCTGCCCTGCTTGTGTCTTATTGAGGATCAAGAACGGGCCCTCGATTCGTGAGGGAGCCTGCTGTTAGATGGAAAGATTACCGATGAAACTGCGCGATCTTGCCGGAGACGATTTTCCGGAAGCGGCCGATATCCTGGCTGGACCAGCCGGTGATGTGGATATTCTCGGTCTTTCCTCGGACAGTCGGCAAATCGCCGAGGGCATGCTGTTCGCAGCTCTTGCTGGATCCAAGGCTGACGGGTCGCGCTTTGTCGACGATGCCGCCGCCAAGGGCGCGGTTGTCGCCATCGCGTCCCATCCGGCAGACAGCAGCATCCCGGTTGTGGTCGTGGACAATCCACGCCGCTTTCTAGCAATCGCTGCCGCTCGGCTGTATGGCGCTCAGCCGGAGACGATGGTTGCGGTAACAGGCACTGCCGGCAAGACTTCGGTTGCCTCTTTCACCCGGCAGATCTGGGCCTATGCCGGCCATGCGGCTGCACAGATCGGCACCACGGGCGTCGTCTCGCCTGATCGCAACGACTACGGCTCGCTGACCACGCCTGATCCCGTCGAGCTTCAGAAGCTGCTGGCGGAACTCGCGTCCGAAGGCGTCACCCACGCGGCGATGGAAGCGTCCAGCCACGGTCTCGACCAGAGCCGTCTCGACGGCGTCAAGCTGTCGGCTGTCGGTTTCACCAATCTTGGCCGCGACCATATGGACTACCATCCGACCGTCGAGAGCTACATGGCCGCCAAAATGCGGCTGTTCGATACGCTGGCACCTGCGGGCGCTCCGGCCGTGATCTTTGCCGACGACCGCTGGACTGAAACTGCGATCGAGGTGGCACTTGCTTCAGGCCTCAGCATCCGGACCGTCGGGCGCAAGGGCGGCTATCTCTGCCTGAAGCGTGTCGAACACTTCCGTCACAAGCAGACCGCGGAGATCCATGCGGACGGCAAGATCTATGAGGTCGATATCCCGCTCGCGGGCGACTTCCAGGTGGCCAATGCGCTGGTTGCCGCAGGACTTGCGATGTCGACCGGCGTTCCGGCCGCTGTTGCCATGGCAGCGCTTGAAAAGCTCGTCGGCGCATCCGGCCGGCTCGAGCTTGTCGGCCAGACGAAGGATGGCGCGCTTGCCTATGTGGATTACGCCCACAAGCCCGATGCGCTCGAGAACGTTCTGAGCTCCGTGCGTCCGTTCACCACCGGCCGCGTGGTCGTTGTGTTCGGCTGCGGCGGAGATCGCGACAAGGGCAAGCGTCCGATCATGGGAGAGATTGCCACCCGCCTTGCGGACGTGGTGATCGTCACCGACGACAATCCTCGCTCCGAGGAGCCGGCCACGATCCGCTCCGAGATCATGGCGGCAGCGCCGGGCGCGGAAGAGATCGCCGACAGGGCAAAGGCAATCCGTCACGCGGTCGGACTGCTCAAAACTGGCGATACGCTGATCGTTGCCGGCAAGGGGCATGAGGAAGGACAGACGGTTGGGGCAACGACATTGCCGTTCTCCGATCATGTCGAAGTGCGCAAGGCATTGCAGGACCTGGCGGAGGGCGTAGCATCGTGAGCTTTCTTTGGACCTCGCAGGAAATGGCCACCGTCATGGACGGCCGGCCGATCGGGCAGATGCCGGAAGGCGTCACCGGTCTTTCGATCGACAGCCGCGGAATCACCGAGGGTGAAGCGTTTTTCGCCATCAAGGGTGACCGGGTCGACGGGCATGACTATGCCAGCATGGCGATTGCCAACGGTGCATCGCTGATCGTCGTTTCAGAAGCGAAGCTGCCGGCAATGGGCCGTCTGACGATCCCGATGATCGTCGTCGAGGACGTGCTGGCCGCACTCGTCAAGCTCGGGATCGCGGCACGTGACCGCAGTCGCGCCCGTATCGTTGCCGTGACCGGTTCGGTCGGCAAGACGACGACCAAGGAAATGTTGCGCCATGCACTTGCCCCGTCCGGCAAGGTGCATGCGGCCGTCGCCTCGTTCAACAATCACTGGGGCGTCCCGCTGACGCTCGCACGCATGCCGTCCGATACGGATTTCGGCGTGTTCGAGATCGGCATGAACCATGCCGACGAAATCCGGCCGCTGGTCAAAATGGTGCGCCCGCATGTGGCGATCATCACGACGATTGCTGCCGCCCATCTCGGGCATTTCAACAGTCTCGAAGAGATCGCGGCTGCCAAAGCCGAGATCCTTGAGGGTATCGAGCCCGGCGGGGCTGCCATCCTCAACCACGACAATGCACAGTTTGCGCTGCTGGAACAGAAAGCCCACGAGTTGGGCGTCAGCCATGTCATGACCTTCGGCCAGCATGCAAAGGCCGACTATCGCCTTGCCGATTTCGAGGGCAATGCCGAGAGCTCCGTTATCTGGGCCGTTCTCAATGGCGAGACGAAGGAGTTTGTGATCGGCGCACCTGGCCGCCACATCGCCGAAAATGCCATGGCAGTTTTAGGAGCGGCGCTCCTCCTCGGTGCCGACATGGGCTCGGTGGGGCAGGCGCTGGCCGAACTCAAGGCCGTCAAGGGCCGGGGACAGCGCCATCGTCTCGGTATTGGCGAAGGCCATCTGACGCTGATCGACGAGAGCTACAACGCAAATCCTGCCTCGGTTCGGGCCGCGATCTCCCTGCTCGCAGCGACAGCACCGGAACTCACCGGTCGCCGTATTGCCGTCCTCGGCGACATGCTGGAAATGGGCGAGTTCTCGACCCAGGTGCACGAAGAGCTGGGCGGGCCATTGCTCGCCTCCGGGATCGAGCACGTCTGGCTCGCCGGCAAGGAAATGGCCGCTCTGCGGGATGCGCTGCCTGATAGTGTCGACGTACAGTATTTCGAAACGACGGACGCACTGACTGAATACGTCGTGCGCTCCGTCATTCCCGGCGACGTGCTGATGGTGAAGTCGTCACTTGGGCTTGGTTTCGGCAAGATCGTTGCCGCGCTGCTTGACAACTACCCGGCTTTTTCCGACACGGACCGCCAACCTTAAGACGACGCGGCTTTTTTGAAAGGGCCCTTTATGCTGATCTGGCTCGTGGAACTGGCAGACAAGATTCAGTTCTTCAACCTGTTCCGATACATCACGTTCAGGACGGGAGCAGCGCTCTTCACCTCGGCGTTCATCGTCTTCATGTTCGGGCCACGGATGATCAATTCACTCCGAATCCGTCAGGGCAAGGGTCAGCCGATCCGCGCCGACGGACCGCAGACCCATTTCAAGAAGGCCGGTACGCCGACCATGGGCGGGTTGATGATTCTCGCCGGCATCGTCGGCGGATCGCTGCTCTGGGCCGATCTTTCCAACATCTACGTGGTCGCCACGCTGCTCGTGACGCTCGGATTCGGCGCGATCGGTTTTTATGACGACTATCTCAAGGTCACCAAGCAGACCGACAAGGGCTTTTCCGGCAAGGCGCGCCTCGGCATCGAGTTCCTCATCGCCGGCATCGCCGTGTTCTTCATGATGCGACTTGCGATGGTGACGGAGCCTGCGGGAAACCCGCATCTGGCAACCTCGGTCGCCTTTCCCTTCGCCAAGGATTTCCTGATCAATATCGGCTATTTCTTCATCCTGTTCGGTGGCTTCGTCATCGTCGGCGCCGGCAATGCGGTCAACCTGACTGACGGTCTCGACGGGTTGGCGATTGTGCCGGTCATGATTGCCGCCGCGTCGTTCGGGGTGATTGCCTATCTCGTCGGTAACGCCGTCTTTGCAGGCTATCTGCAGATCAATTTTGTCCCCGGAACCGGTGAGCTCGCCGTCATCATGGGCGCGGTGATCGGGGCTGGCCTCGGCTTTCTCTGGTTCAACGCCCCGCCGGCTGCGATCTTCATGGGCGATACGGGTTCGCTGGCACTCGGCGGCCTGATCGGTTCGGTTGCCGTCGCCACCAAGCACGAGATCGTCATGGCGATCATCGGCGGCCTGTTCGTGATGGAAACGATGTCCGTGATCATTCAGGTTGGCTTCTTCAAGATGACCGGCAGGCGTGTGTTCCTGATGGCGCCGATCCATCACCATTTCGAAAAGCTTGGCTGGACCGAAAGCCAGGTCGTGATCCGGTTCTGGATCATCGCCGTCGGCCTCGCGATGCTCGGCCTCTCGACCCTCAAGCTGCGGTGATCCGATGATCCCGGTCACGACATTCAACGGAAAACGTGTCGCGCTTTTCGGTCTCGGTGGTTCGGGACTGGCGACCGCGCAGGCGCTGGTTGCCGGCGGTGCCACGGTTCTGGCCTGGGACGACAATCCTGACAGCGTCGCCAAGGCAAACGTTGCCGGCATCGAGACGGCGGACTTGCGAACCATCGACTGGAGCGCGCAGGCGGCCTTCGTTCTGTCTCCGGGCGTTCCGCTGACCCATCCAAAGCCGCATTGGAGCGCCGATCTGGCGCGTGCTGCCGGCGTCGAGATCATCGGTGATGTGGAGCTTTTCGTGCGCGAGCGCCGGGCGCATGCACCGGACTGCCCGTTCATCGCCATCACCGGCACCAACGGCAAGTCGACCACGACGGCGCTGATTGCGCATATCCTGCGCTCAAGCGGGCGCGACACGCAGCTGGGCGGCAATATCGGGACGGCGATCCTGACGCTCGATCCGCCGAAGGCCGAACGCTATTACGTCGTTGAATGCTCGTCCTACCAGATCGATCTGGCCCCGACGCTCAATCCCACGGCCGGCATATTGCTTAACCTCACGCCCGATCATCTCGACCGTCACGGCACGATGCAGCATTATGCCGACATCAAGGAGCGATTGGTTGCTGGGGCGAAGACCGCCGTCATCGGCGTCGACGACAGCTATTCGACGCTGATCGCCGACCGGGTCGAGCGCACAGGCGTCAAGGTTCGTCGCATTTCCAAGCGTAATGCGGTCGCCGATGGTATCTATGCCGAGACAACCCGGCTCATCGAGATGAATGGCGGCGTGTCTTCCGCTCTCGTCGACCTCGATGGCATCCCGACGTTGAAGGGCAGCCACAACGCTCAGAACGCGGCGGCGGCGATTGCTGCCTGCCTGGCGGTCGGCGTCTCTGCGGATGACATCCGCGCCGGTCTGCGGTCATTCCCGGGCCTCAAGCACCGCATGCAGCCGGTCGGGAGACGGGACCATGTTGTTTTCGTCAATGATTCGAAGGCAACGAACGCCGAAGCCGCGGCCCCTGCGCTTTCCAGCTATGAGCGGATCTACTGGATTGCGGGCGGTCTTCCCAAGGAAGGCGGCATCGCAAGCCTCGCACCACTCTTCCAGAATATAACAAAAGTCTATTTGATCGGAGAAGCAGCACCGGCATTCGCAGCAACTCTTGGAGACACGGTCCCTTACGAAATTTCGGGCACGCTCGAACGGGCTGTTACCCATGCAGCCGCAGATGCGGCAGCCGACACTGTTTCGTCGGCAGTGATGTTGTCGCCGGCATGCGCCAGCTTTGATCAGTTTAAGAATTTCGAAGTGCGCGGCGATGCGTTTGTCGCACTCGTCGCAGCTCTCGACAGTGTGGACATGCTGGTCGATACCGGAAAAGGAAACTGAATATGGTAAGCCGCGCAGACCGTGGACCGCTCGCAGACTGGTTCTGGACGATCGACCGTTTTTTCCTGGCGGCCTTTATCATGCTGATGGGCATCGGGTTCATGTTGTCGTTTGCGGCATCGCCAGCCGTTGCCCAGCGCATCGGTCTCTCAGACTTCCACTTCGTCGAACGCCATGCGGTTTTCCTCATTCCGTCACTCGCCATCATGATTGGCCTGTCGTTCCTGACCCCGCGTCAGGTACGAAGGACCGCAATCGTGCTTCTTGCTCTTTCGCTGGCCGCGATGGTTCTGGCGTTGTTCTTCGGCGTCGAGGTCAAGGGGGCGCGGCGCTGGATCGGTGTTGGCGCGCTGTCCATCCAGCCGTCCGAATTCATGAAGCCCGCCTTCGTGGTGGTCTGCGCCTGGCTGTTTTCAGAGCACGCACGGCAGCCTGAAATTCCGGGCAATCTCTTCGCCATCATCCTGTTCGGCATCGTCGCGGCCCTTCTTGTCGCGCAGCCCGACCTTGGGCAGACGATCCTGACCAGCATCGTGTGGGGCGGCATGTTCTTCATGGCCGGCATGCCGTGGCTCTGGATCGTTCTGCTTGGCGGTGTCGGTGTCGGCGGTCTTCTTGCGGCCTATTACATGCTGCCGCACGTGACGGCCCGTTTCGACAAGTTCCTAACCGGCGAAGGCGACCGCTTCCAGGTGGAGACAGCGCATGAGGCGATCGTGCGCGGCAACTGGTTTGGCCAGGGCCCGGGCGAGGGCATCGTCAAGCGGATCCTGCCCGACAGTCACACCGACTTTGTGTTCTCCGTCGCGGCCGAGGAATTCGGCATCATCTTCTGCATGGCGCTTGTTGCAATCTTCGCCTTCATCGTGCTGCGCGGCCTCAAGCATGCCTTCAACGAGCGCAACGACTTCAACCGCTTTGCCGTCGCCGGGCTGGTGCTGCAGATCGGCATACAGTCGATGATCAACATCGGCGTCAATCTCGAGTTGATGCCGGCCAAGGGAATGACGCTTCCGTTGATCTCCTATGGCGGATCGTCGATGATCGCCATATGTGTGACAGCTGGTTTTATTCTGGCACTCACACGTCACCGGCCGGAACGGCGCGCGCAGGAACGCAGCTTGTTCCGCGTCGCGTCCGGAGTTCCCGCGGAGTAGGTATATGAGCAAGGGCATTATTCTGTTAGCCGCCGGGGGAACCGGCGGTCATCTTTTTCCTGCGGAAGCATTGGGTCACGAGCTGAAAGCACGGGGCTTTTCCGTGCATCTGGTGACCGACAGCCGCGCCGAGCGTTTTGCTGGCAAGTTTCCGGCTGATGAGATTCATGTCGTACCGTCGGCGACGTTCGGATCGAAAAATCCGATCGCGATGGCGCGGACTGCCTGGAAGCTCTGGACCGGTCTTCGCGCCGCGCGCAAGCTGATATCGCGTTTGCGGCCGATCGCGGTCGTCGGCTTCGGTGGCTATCCAACAGTCCCGCCATTGATGGCCTCGACCGGCATGGGCGTGCCGACGATCATCCATGAGCAGAATGCAGTGATGGGCCGGGCCAACAAGGCGCTGGCTTCGAGGGTGCAGGCGATCGCTGGCGGGTTTCTTCCCGAAACGACCGGCACATACGCGGCAAAGACCGTAACGACCGGCAATCCCGTGCGCCCCGCGGTTCTGGAAGCCGCAAACGTGCCCTACGTCGCGTCGCGGGGAACTGATCCGTTCCGGCTCGTCGTGTTCGGTGGTAGCCAGGGCGCTCAGTTCTTCTCGTCTGCCGTGCCCACGGCCTTGAGCCTTCTCGATCAATCCGAGCGGGACAGGCTGGTTGTGACACAGCAGGCACGCCCCGAGGATCAGGGCCGTGTCGGCTCGTGCTTCGGCAAGCTGAATTCGAAGGTAGAAATCTCGCCGTTCTTCCCCGACATGGCCGAGCGTCTTGCGGCGGCGCATCTCGTGGTGTGCCGCTCGGGTGCATCGACGGTATCGGAGATCTCGGTGATCGGGCGACCGTCCATTCTGGTGCCCTATCCCTATGCTCTGGATCACGACCAGGCGGCCAATGCGGCGGCGCTCGTTGCGACCGGCGGAGCCGAGGTCGTGGCGCAGTCCGAGCTTTCGCCGGAACGCCTCTCGGCGATGATATCGTCTGCCATGAATGAGCCGGAGCGGCTGGAAAAGACGGCGGCAGCCGCCAAGCGGGCAGGTCGGCCCAATGCGGCGATCGCACTCGCAGACCTCGTCACCGCGGTTGCTGAACGTAAAAATATTGCAGAATTCAAGGGAGTACGGGCATGAAGATGCCGAAGGCTATTGGCCTCGTTCATTTCATCGGCATCGGCGGGATCGGCATGAGCGGTATCGCCGAAGTGCTGCACAATCTCGGCCACAACGTTCAGGGCTCCGACCAGGCCGATAGCGCCAACGTGCAGCGCCTGCGCGACAAGGGCATTCCGGTGTTCGTCGGCCATACCGCCGAAAACCTCGGCGATGCGGAAGTCGTGGTCGTTTCGACAGCGATCAAGAAGAACAATCCGGAACTGGTTGCTGCGCGAGAAAAATCGCTGCCGATCGTCCGGCGCGCGGAAATGCTGGCGGAGCTGATGCGCTTCCGCAACGCGATTGCGATCGGCGGCACGCATGGCAAGACCACCACGACCTCGATGGTCGCGGCGTTGCTCGAAGCCGGCAATCTCGATCCGACGGTCATCAACGGCGGCATCATCAATGCCTACGGCACCAACGCCCGCATGGGCGAGGGCGAGTGGATGGTGGTGGAAGCCGACGAATCGGACGGTACCTTCCTGAAGCTGCCGGCCGACGTCGCGGTTGTGACGAATATCGATCCCGAGCATCTGGACCACTACGGCAATTTCGACGCGGTGCGAGCGGCCTTCCGGCAATTCGTCGAGAACGTGCCCTTCTACGGCTTCGGCGTTCTCTGCCTCGATCACCCGGAAGTGCAGGCGCTGGTCGGCAAGATCGAGGACCGCAAGGTCGTCACCTATGGCGAGAACCCGCAGGCCGATGCGCGGTTTTCGAACATCCGCATGGAGGGCACCAAGTCGATCTTCGACGTGGAAATCCGTCGCCGTCGCACCGGCCGGATCTTCACCTTCAAGGATCTCGTGTTGCCGATGCCAGGCCGCCACAACATCTCCAACGCAACGGCTGCGATTGCCGTCGCAAACCGGCTCGGGATATCGGAAGAAAATATCCGCAAGGGTCTTGCGAATTTCTCGGGCGTCAAGCGCCGCTTCACGCTGACCGGCACTGTCGACGGCGTTTCCATCTTCGACGATTACGGTCACCATCCGGTCGAGATCAAGGCCGTGCTGAAGGCAGCGCGCGAGGCATGCCAGGGGCGTGTCATCGCCGTCCACCAGCCGCACCGGTTCTCCCGGTTGTCGAGCCTGTTTGACGATTTTGCGAATTGCTTTAACGATGCCGACAGTATCATCCTTGCGCCGGTCTATGCCGCGGGGGAAGATCCGATCGAAGGGGTCAATTCAGAATCGCTGGTGTCGCGGATCAAATCGAGCGGCCACCGCGATGCGCGTTACATGACCTCTCCGAGCGAACTGGCTTCGATCGTCTCCGGCATTGCGAAGCCGGGGGATTTCGTGGTGCTTCTGGGGGCAGGCAACATTACGCAATGGGCTGCGTCGTTGCCGAAGGAACTTGAGAGATTTTCGGGACAGTAGAATGAAACAAGTGAATGGGGAAAAGCTGCTGACGTCACTCGGGGACGGCGTCAAGAACCTGCGTGGTCGTCTGACGCCGAATGCACCGATGGATCGGGTCACGTGGTTTCAGGCGGGCGGACTTGCCGAGCTGATGTTCCAGCCGCATGACGCCGAGGATCTCGCGACTTTCCTCAAGATGCTGCCGCAAGAGGTCCCTTTGACCGTTGTCGGCGTCGGCTCCAATCTGTTGGTGCGTGATGGTGGTATTCCGGGCGTTGTGGTCCGTCTCTCTGCCAAGGGGTTCGGCCAGCTCGATCTCATGGGTGACAACCGGATCAAGGCCGGTGCGATCTGCCCGGACAAGCACCTCGCTGCGATGGCGATGGACAATGGTATCGGCGGGTTTGCCTTCTACTACGGCATACCGGGTTCGATTGGCGGGGCGCTGCGGATGAACGCCGGCGCCAATGGCGGGGAGACTGCCGAGCGGCTGGTCGAAGTCCATGCCGTCGATCGCGAGGGCAACGAGCATGTGCTTTCCAACGAGGACATGGGATACAGCTACCGCCATTCATCGGCTTCCAAGGACCTGATCTTCACCCATGCGGTGTTCGAAGGGTACCCGGAGGACCGTGCCAAGATCCGCGCCGACATGGACGCTGTTCGCCAGCACCGCGAGACCGTGCAGCCGGTCAAGGAAAAGACCGGCGGCTCTACCTTCAAGAACCCGGAAGGCCATTCCGCCTGGAGCCTTATCGACGAGGCCGGCGGCCGCGGTCTGATGAACGGTGGCGCCCAGATGTCGTCGCTGCATTGCAACTTCATGATCAATATTGGCCATGCCACCGGCTATGATCTCGAATATCTCGGCGAGATGGTGCGCCAGCGCGTGTTCGACAAATCGGGCATCAAGCTGGAGTGGGAGATCAAGCGCCTCGGTATCTTCATGCCAGGCCGGGAAGTGCGGCCCTTCCAGGGTGCGACGACGGAGTAGCTATAACTAGTCCTTCTTCAAGGATGGGCGAATGACGCTGATACACAACGAGCGAACCAAACTTCTGGCGAATTCGCTGGACAGGCTTTCGACGGCCTGTGTGGCCGCGGGTTTCATAGCTCCGGCTGTCTCGCTTTCCAACGGAGCAGCGTCGGCTGGTATCTCGCTGTCTATCGCCCTTTCGACGCTGGCTTGGATTTCCGGCGGTTTGCTACTACATTGGGGTGCAAGACGTGCTCTTGGAGAGTTGATCTCATGAACGCACCCACTTTCTTCTTCCTGTATGTCCTGCCCTTTGTGATCGCTGGAGCGGGTTGGGTTGCCGTCTTGCTTGCGGAGCGAAGCAGCCGTCGCAAGCACCGGCTACATCCAGGAGAGTGACAGTTCACACAAAAAAAGCCCGCGAAGTCAGAGACTTCGCGGGCTTTTTTGTCATTTTGATTCCGGTTTAGCTTAGACCTCGTCCTTGCCCGACAGGAGGATGCAGACCAGCGTGATCACGGCAGCGATGCCGAGATAGTAGCCGACATAGGCCATGCCGTAATTGGCCTGGAGGTAGGTTGCGATATAGGGCGCGAGCGACGCGCCGAAGATGCCGGCGAGGTTGAAGGTGATCGACGAGCCCGTATAGCGGACCGCGGTCGGGAAGGGAGCGGCCAGTGCCGTTCCGATCAGGCCATAGGTCATGCCCATCAGCACCATCGCCAGTACGACGAACAGGAAGATCATGCCTTCGCCATTGGTCATCAGTGCCGGCAGGACAAACGAGAACAGCCCGATCAGCACCGTCGTCACGATCAGCATCTCGCGGCGTCCGTAGCGGTCACCCAGCTTGCCAACGATCGGAATGAAAATGCCGAACACGATCGAGCCGAGCAACTGCACCTCGAGCGCATCGAGGAACGGCATCTTCAGGATCTTGACGTTGTAGGACAGAAGATAGGCCGAGCCGATGTAGAACAGCACGAAGGTTGCAAGCGCCACGAAAGTGCCAAGCGCCAGGCTGCGCTTGTGCGTGCGGAACAGTTCCACGACCGGGATCTCGACCCGCTCCTGCTTGTCGATCGTCTTCTGGAAGGCTGGCGTCTCGGTGATCGAGAGGCGTACCCAAAGGCCAACGGCAATCAGCAGGATCGATGCAATGAACGGAATGCGCCAGCCCCAGGATAGAAGCGCATCCTGCGACATGAAGTGCAGCAGGATCCAGAACACGCCCGAAGACAGGAACAGGCCGACAGGAGCGCCAAGCTGCGGGAACATGCCGTACCAGGTGCGCTTACCCGGAGGTGCGTTTTCGGTCGCGAGCAGAACAGCACCGCCCCATTCGCCGCCGAGGCCAAAGCCCTGGCCGAAACGGCAAAGCGCCAGAAGCAGCGGTGCTGCCACGCCGATCGTCTCATAGGTCGGCAGCAGGCCGATGATCACGGTGGAAATGCCCATGGTCAAAAGTGCGGCAACCAGCGTTGTCTTGCGTCCGATCCGGTCACCGAAATGGCCGAACACGACGGCACCGAGCGGGCGGGCAAAAAATGCGATCGAGAAGGTTGCGAACGAGGCAAGCAGTGCGGTCGTCGGATCGCTGTTGGGGAAGAACAGCGCCGGGAAGACGAGGACCGCAGCCGTCGCGTAAACGTAGAAATCGAAGAACTCGATCGTCGTGCCGACCAGGCTGGCCGTCAGGACGCGTGCAGGAGAATTCATTGCAACATGCGCTAACGGCTCAGCTGACGGCGAAGCGGGAGGCGTCGCGTTTGTCATACTGATTCCAATTCAGGAGATTTAAATATGCGGCTCTCTAGGAGTACCGGCTGCGACATACAGCAGTTTTCTGACGAGTAAAACAAAAAACGCGCAATAAACGGCACGTTTTCACCCCTGATCCATTGCGATCTTACCGCGCTCGAGCAGCTGTTCGAGCTCCATGTCCCGTGCGGTACCATGCGACCTCAAGTCCTGCATTAACCATTTCAAAATCTAATTTGTGCTTCAATTTCAGCCTGTTGGGTTCTCCCATTAAGGAAAGTAAACGATTTGTTAACCATTTTGGTGCACCAATAGCCTGGCGATCAGATCTGAGAAAGAATTGTTGGTCGTACAAGTTTGGCGCAAGCGATGTCGCTTAAGCCTAAAGCCCTTTTCCGGGAGTGGTTGATGAACGACATGCATGTGGCTGTATTGATGGGAGGGTTTTCCTCCGAGCGGCCGGTCAGCCTGTCTTCCGGCAACGCCTGTGCTGAGGCTTTGGAAGGCGAGGGTTACAAGGTGACGCGGGTTGATGTCGATCGTGATGTCGCAGCGGTTCTTGCCAGCCTGCGCCCGGATGTCGCCTTCAATGCGCTGCATGGTCCCTTCGGTGAAGATGGCACCATCCAGGGCGTGCTCGAATATCTCGAGATCCCCTATACGCATTCCGGCGTTCTGGCCTCCGCTCTCGCGATGGACAAGCAGCAGGCAAAGCACGTGGCTAAGGCTGCCGGTATTCCTGTTGCTGAAGCCAAGGTCATGGATCGCCATGAGTTTACCAATGAGCATCCGATCGCCACGCCTTACGTCGTCAAGCCGGTGCGCGAAGGCTCGTCCTTCGGCGTCGTCATCGTCAAGGAAGGCCAGTCTCACCCGCCGCAGATCATTACCTCGAAGGAATGGAAATACGGCAGCCAGGTGATGGTCGAGCGTTATGTCTATGGCCGCGAGCTGACCTGCGGCGTCATGGGCGACGTGGCGCTGGGTGTGACGGAAGTCATCCCGAACGGTGATGCGTTCTACGACTACGATGCGAAATATGCCGTCGGTGGTTCGAGCCACGTCATTCCCGCACAAATTTCACCAAATATTTACCAAAAAATTCAATCCTTGGCGCTTGAGGCGCATCGGGCAGTGGGGTGCCGTGGCGTCAGTCGTTCGGACTTTCGCTTCGACGACCGGTTTTCCGAAGACGGCGAAGTCATCTGGCTCGAAATCAACACCCAGCCCGGGATGACGCCGACCTCGCTTGTGCCTGAGATGGCTGTTCATGCTGGTCATACTTTTGGTGGTCTCGTCCGTTGGATGGTGGAGGACGCGTCGTGTTTGCGTTGAATAGCAAAAAAGCTGACGATCACGGCCGGGCAAACTATCTCGGCGCTGAAGAGCGTCGTGTACTGCCGCGTCCACTGCGCCGCGTCGTCCGCTTCGGCTTGAGCCTTGCGACGGGCCGCATCCATATCCCTGACCATACCGGCACGTTTGCGACATTCGGTTTCTTCGCAGTCGTCGGCCTCTACGGAATGTCGCTTGGCGGCCATGCCCAGACGGTTGCTCAGGCGACGACGGCTGCCGTCGGTTTCGCCATCGAAGACGTTCGCGTCTCGGGCAATGACCAGACGTCGGAAATCGACATCCTGCAGCTTCTCGGTCTCGACGGCACGACCTCGCTGGTCGCTCTCGATGTCGATCAGGCGCGCCGCAAGCTGTCCGAGCTTCCCTGGGTTCGCTATGCCGAAGTCCGCAAAGTCTATCCGCGCACGATCGAAGTCATGCTCAAGGAGCGCGAAGCTTTCGGGATCTGGCAGAACGGTTCGGATCTCGCTCTGATCGAAAAGAACGGTTCCATCATCGCGCCGCTGCGGGACAGCAAGTTCGCTTCCCTGCCGCTGTTCGTGGGTCGTGAAGCAGACAAGGCCGCATCCGCTTTTGTCGATCAGATGGCTGCGTGGCCGGAGCTTCGCTCGCGGGTAAAGGCGTACGTCCGCGTCGCCGGTCGTCGCTGGGATTTGCACATCGACAACGGCGTTGTCCTGAAGCTGCCGGAAACCCAGGTCGAGACCGCGCTCAGCGTGCTGGCTCGTCTGGAAAAGGAAGAACGGATCCTGGAGCGTGACATCGCTGCCGTCGATCTTCGCCTGCACGACCGCACAACCGTTGAACTTACTTCTGCCGCCACCGAACGCCGCAACGAGGCAGTCGAGGCACGCACGAAGGCGTTGAAGAAGGCAGGAGAGACGTGAGTGTATTCGGTTCTTCCAATTACGGGCTTCCGCACATGAAGCCACTGTCTTCCAAGCGCAGCCACATCGTTTCGGTGCTCGACATCGGCTCGACCAAGGTCGTGTGCATGATTGCGCGGCTGACGCCTAAGCAGGAAAGCCAGATCCTGCCGGGTCGGACCCATCATGTCGAGATCATCGGCATCGGCCACCAGCGTTCGCGCGGCGTCAAGTCCGGCGTCATCGGCGATCTCGATGCGGCGGAAAGCGTCGTCCGTCTTGCGGTTGACGCTGCAGAGCGCATGGCCGGCCTCACGGTCGACAGCCTCATCGTCAATGTTTCTGCCGGTCGTCTGACCAGCGACGTCTATACGGCATCGATCGACCTCGGTGGACAGGAAGTCGAATCGGCCGATCTGAAGCGTGTTCTCGTCGCAGCCAGCCAGAAGTCGGCTCGCCAGGACCGCGCAATCCTTCACTCGCTGCCGACCGGCTTCACGCTGGATGGCGAAGTCGGGATCCGCGATCCGCTGGCGATGTACGGCGATATGCTGGGCGTCGATATGCATGTCGTCACCGCCGAGCGCGTGATGCTGCGCAACCTCGAGCTCTGCATCAACCGGGCGCATCTGTCCGTCGAGGGCATGGTGGCAACGCCATATGCCAGCGGCCTTGCAGCCCTTGTCGACGACGAAGTCGAACTGGGTTGTGCGGCGATCGACATGGGCGGCGGTACGACAACAATTTCGGTGTTTGCCGAGGGCAAGCTCGTTCATACGGATGCGATCGGCCTCGGTGGCCATCACGTCACCACTGACCTTGCACGTGGTCTTTCGACCCGGATCGAGGATGCCGAGCGGATGAAGGTCGTGCATGGCTCGGCCGTCTCCAACGGCGCAGACGACCGCGACATGATTTCGGTTCCACCGATCGGCGAGGACGACCGCGACCAGCCGACCCAGGTTCCACGCTCGCTCGTCACCCGAATCGTCAAGGCCCGCATCGAAGAAACGCTGGAACTGATTCGTGACCGGATCCAGAAATCGGGTTTCAGCCCGATCGTCGGCAAGCGCGTGGTTCTGACGGGCGGTGCCAGCCAGTTGACCGGCCTGTCGGAGACGGCCCGTCACATTCTGGCCCGCAATGTTCGTATTGGTCGTCCGATGGGCATTTCCGGCTTGCCGGCTGCCGCCAAGGGCCCGGCCTTTTCGACGGCCGTCGGACTGATGATCTACCCGCAGGTCGCGGACCTCGAAACACATGCATCCCAGAGCGGCCTGATCGGCTCGCTCGGAAATGGAAACGGCCGTCTCGCCCGCGTCGGGCAATGGCTCAAGGAAAGTTTTTGACCCGGGCTCTGCTCCCGGATCAGAGAAGTTGCAATGAATTGGCCAGCTCGGCAATGCGGCCACGAGAAGAAGGACAGGTACAATGACGATCAAGCTTCAAAAGCCTGATATTACCGAGCTGAAGCCTCGGATCACCGTTTTCGGCGTCGGCGGCGGCGGCGGCAATGCCGTCAACAACATGATCACCGCAGGGCTGGAAGGCGTCGATTTCGTCGTTGCCAATACCGATGCCCAGGCGCTGACCATGACCAAGGCCGAGCGGATCATCCAGATGGGTGTGCAGGTCACCGAAGGTCTCGGCGCAGGTTCGCAGCCGGAAGTCGGTCGCGCTGCCGCTGAGGAATGCCTCGACGAGATCATCGATCATCTTAACGGAACGCATATGTGCTTCGTCACCGCCGGCATGGGCGGCGGCACCGGCACCGGTGCTGCTCCAGTCGTTGCACAGGCTGCCCGCAACAAGGGTATCCTCACGGTTGGCGTTGTTACCAAGCCGTTCCACTTCGAAGGCGGTCGCCGCATGCGGCTTGCCGAACAGGGCATCCAGGAACTGCAGAAGTCGGTCGACACGCTGATCGTCATTCCGAACCAGAACCTATTCCGCATCGCCAACGACAAGACGACGTTTGCCGACGCCTTCGCCATGGCCGACCAGGTTCTCTATTCGGGCGTTGCCTGCATCACCGACCTGATGGTCAAGGAAGGCCTCATCAACCTCGACTTCGCGGACGTTCGTTCCGTGATGCGCGAAATGGGCCGTGCGATGATGGGCACCGGCGAAGCTTCGGGCTCGGGCCGTGCGATGCAGGCAGCGGAAGCTGCTATCGCCAACCCGCTGCTCGACGAGACCTCGATGAAGGGTGCACAGGGCCTGCTGATCTCCATCACCGGTGGTCGCGACCTGACGCTGTTCGAAGTCGACGAAGCGGCAACCCGCATCCGCGAAGAAGTCGATCCGGACGCCAACATCATCCTCGGCGCAACCTTCGACGAAGCGCTGGAAGGTATCATCCGCGTTTCCGTGGTTGCCACCGGCATCGACCGCGCCCATGGCGAAATCGACCTGCGTGCCGCTGAAATGCGCGCAGCCCAGAAGCCGATTATCCGTCCTTCGGCGGCCGTTGCTCCGGCTCCGGCCGCACAGCAGCCTGTCATGATGCAGGCACCGGTTCAGGCCGCAGCGCCTGCGCCAATGGCTCCCAAGGCTGTCGATCCGATCGCCGAGACCATCCGCCAGGCCGAAGCCGACATGGAACGCGAACTGGCTATCCCGCAGCCGGTCATGCATCAGCCTGCAGCGCCTGCGCCGCAGCCTGTCATGCAGCAGCAGCCACCGGCAGAAGAGGCTTTCCGTCCGCAGAGCCGTCTGTTTGCACAGTCCGCACCTGTCGAAGCCGCTCCACAGGTTGCGCGTCCGGCTCCGCAGATGACACAGCAGCCAGCGCCGCGCATGACACAGCCGGTCCAGCAGGAGCCTGTCTACCGCGAACCTGTCATGGAACCGGTCCGCATGCCGAAGGTCGAGGATTTCCCGCCGGTTGTTAAGGCCGAGATGGATCACCGCACCCAGCCTGCCAGCCATGTGCAGGAAGAGCGCGGCCCGATGGGACTTCTGAAGCGAATCACCAATTCGCTGGGCCGTCGCGACGAAGAAGAGCATGTCGAACCAGCCGCCGCACCGGCTCCGGTTCAGCAGCAGCGCCGTCCGCTGTCGCCTGAGGCAAGCCTCTACGCACCGCGTCGTGGCAACCTCGACGATCACGGTCGTTCGGTTCCGCAGAGCTCGCAGCATGACGACGATCAGCTCGAAATTCCGGCATTCCTTCGCCGTCAGTCGAACTGATTTGTAGGAGCGTCGCAGCGTCAGCGCGCGGCGTTCAACAAATGTCTGCAGAGCCCGGGTCGTTGCACCCGGGCTTTGTGTATCCGGACGCCTGAGGCGTTAAGGATTTTGTCCTGGACCTCCGGAAAAGTTGCCTTAATTCAGATTGTTACCCTTAGACGTCCGCGTTTGTGCCTTGAGTCCTAACACCGCGTCATTCTGCGTGTTGGTGGCGTAACAATCCGATACGAACAGTGATTTGGAATGTTAAAGACGCCTGCGTATGTAAGACGATAAGTGATGCTGACATGAACGTTTGAGAGGCGTTGTCGCCGGTATCTAACCAAGCTCGATCCCAGACCAGGGGTCTTGAGAGAAGGCATTAGGAATGACCATCGGATTGCTCGGTTTCCAGACCACCATCGCGGCCCCGGTTTCTTTGACCGGTATTGGCGTGCATTCGGGGTCTCCGGTCAGCATCACATTCCAGCCTGCTGAATCCAATTCCGGTATCATCTTCGCGCGTCAGTTTGATGACGGGTCTTCTGCCGAATACCGCGCCGTCTCCTCTCAGGTTGGTCCGACCGATCTCTGCACGATCCTTGGTTCGTCGCCGGCCGCCTGGGTTGCCACGATCGAACACGTGATGGCAGCACTCTACGCGCTCGGGATCGACAACGTGACTGTCGATGTCGATGGCGCCGAAATGCCGATCATGGACGGCAGCTCCTATCCTTTCATCGATGCGATCGAACAGGTCGGCATCGTCAATCTCAATGTGAAGCGTCGCTACATCCGTGTCATCAAGCCGGTCCGAATCGAATCGGGCGCGTCCTGGTCCGAGTTCCGGCCGCATGATGGTACCCGCTTTGAAGTCGAGATCGATTTCGCATCTCCGCTGATCGGCCGTCAGAGCTGGAACGGTGAACTGACCGCAGCGCGGTTCAAGCAGGATCTTTCACGGGCTCGTACATTCGGCTTCATGCGTGACGTCGAGCGCCTTTGGGCTGCTGGCTACGCTCTCGGTTCGTCGCTTGAGAATTCCGTCGTCATTTCCGATGACGAAACGGTCGTGAACGTCGAGGGTCTTCGTTACCAGGACGAATTCGTGCGCCACAAGACGCTGGACGCGGTTGGCGATCTTGCGCTTGCCGGCGCTCAGTTCATCGGCTGCTACCGCTCCTATCGCGGCGGCCACAAGATGAACGCCAATGCGCTGAAAGCTCTGCTCAACGATCCGACGGCTTATGAGATCGTCGAAGCGCCATCGTCGCGGGTTGCGCGCGTGAGGGCCGGAGATTTCGTTCCGGTCAGCGTCAGTGAACTGGCGCCGTCTTTTGCTTGAATAACAACTCCAGTCGACTTGGCCGCTTCCGTTGGAAGCGGCTTTTCTTTTGAATAGCCATGTGTGCTGCGGTCGGTGCCACAAAAATGCGTTAATGGGTGAGCATTGCGTTGCTCTGCCAATACTTTTATGGCTAGAACGACCTGCTTTCGGGCAGCAGGGCAAAACGGGCGGGACATCGGGAATTGTCGAATGGCGTATGCGAAGGCTGTAGAAATGCGTAGAGCGGCAAGGATCGCACTTGTATCGTTGGTGTTTGCGGGTGCCGGTCTCGGCCTTACCGCATGCCAGTCGGACAAAGACATCGACATCACCAAGCTCGGTTTCGAAAGCGAGTCGCCCGAGGCCCTCTACAATCAGGGCCTTGCCAACATGAAGGCGGGCAATATCGTCGAAGCGAGCCGCAAGTTCGACGCCATCGAGAAGCAGAACCCGTTCACCGAGTGGGGCCGCAAGGCGCTCGTCATGAGCACGTTCAGCAAGTATCGCATGGGCCGCAACGACGAGGCCATCACCGTCGGTAACCGCTATCTCAACCAGTACCCGCGCTCCGCAGATTCGGCCTACGTGCAGTATCTGGTCGGCCTTGCCTATTCCAAGCAGGTCGCCGACGTCACGCAGGACCAGAAGGCCGCCAACAACACGATTGATGCGATGACCAAGGTCGTCCGTGATTATCCCGATTCGGAATATGTCGAGGACGCGCAGGCGAAGATCCGCTTTGCGCGTGACCAGCTTGCCGGCAAGGAAATGCAGGTCGGGCGATACTATCTCGAGCGCAAGGAATATCTTGCCGCCATCTCGCGCTTCCGCAGGGTCGTCGAGACCTTTTCCAATACCAACCAGGTTGAAGAAGCCCTCGCGCGTCTGACGGAAACCTATTACGCGATGGGCATCGTCGAAGAGGCGCAGACCGCCGCAGCCGTGCTTGGCCGCAACTATCCGGACAGCCAGTGGTACGCAGACTCCTACAAGCTGCTTCAGTCCGGCGGTGTTCAGCCGCGCGAGAACAAGGGCTCGTGGATTGCGCGTGCCGGCGCAAAGCTCGTCGGCGCCTGAGACCTTTCAACCAAGTGCCTGACAGGATAGGCGAGGCCGCATGCTGATCCAGCTTTCGATCCGCGACATCGTTCTGATCGAGAAGCTGGACCTTGCCTTCGAAGCGGGCCTTTCCGTGCTGACCGGCGAGACCGGTGCAGGCAAATCCATCCTTCTCGACAGTCTTTCTCTGGCGCTGGGCGGCCGCGGCGACGGTGGTCTCGTGCGCCATGGCGAGGACAAGGGGCAGGTGACGGCGGTCTTTGACGTGCCGATGAACCATTCCGCCCGCAAGCTTCTGCGCGACAACGGCATAGACGACGACGGCGATCTGATCTTCCGCCGTATCCAGTCGGCCGACGGGCGCACCCGCGCCTCGATCAACGACCAGCCGGTCAGCGTGCAGATGATGCGCCAGGCGGGACAGGTTCTGGTCGAGATCCACGGCCAGCACGACGATCGCGCTCTGATCGATACCGGCGCCCACCGCACGCTTGTCGATGCGTTTGCAGGCCTCAACGATGAGGTTCTCTCGGTTTCCCACCTCTACAAATCCTGGCGGGATGCCGACCGGACCCTGAAGACGCATCGCGCCAAGGTGGAGGCCGCCGCACGCGAGGCCGATTATATCAGGGCCTCGGTCGAGGAACTGGAAGCCCTCTCTCCCCGCGACGGCGAGGAGGAGGAACTGGCCGAGCAGCGCTCGAAGATGCAGAAGTCCGAGCGCATTGCCGGTGATATTTCGGAAGCGTCGGAGTTTCTCAACGGCAACGGTTCGCCCGTGCCGTTGATCGCCTCCATGGTGCGCCGCCTCGAGCGCAAGAGCCACGAGGCGCCTGGCCTGCTGGAAGAGACCGTCGAGCTGCTGGATCAGGCGCTGAACCATCTGTCGAACGCACAGATGGAAGTCGAAACGGCGCTTCGCCGGACCGAGTTCGATCCGCGTGAATTGGAACGGGTCGAGGAACGACTGTTCGCCCTGCGCGCCGCCGGCCGCAAATATTCGGTCGCCGTCGTCGATCTTCCAGCGCTTGCCGAGAAGATGGTGGCTGACCTTGCCGATCTCGATGCCGGCGAGGAACGGCTGGGTGAGCTGGAAAAAATCGCGGCCGCTGCGAAAGAGGAATTCGATCGGGCGGCACTCGTTCTCTCTGACAAACGTAAAGCGGGCGCGGAGACGTTGGCCGAAGCGGTGATGCAGGAATTGCCGGCGCTGAAGCTGGAGCGGGCCCGCTTCATGGTCGAGGTGACCGCCAATCCGGAGGCTGCGGCAGCCGAGGGTATCGATACGGTCGAATTCCATGTTCAGACCAATCCGGGCACACGCCCCGGGCCGATCATGAAGGTCGCGTCCGGCGGCGAGCTGTCGCGCTTCCTGTTGGCGCTCAAGGTGGCGCTTGCCGATCGCGGCTCGGCACCGACGCTCGTCTTCGACGAAATCGACACTGGTGTCGGTGGTGCGGTGGCGGATGCGATCGGCCAGCGGCTGAAGCGTCTGTCGGGCACTGTGCAGGTGCTCTCGGTCACCCACGCGCCGCAGGTGGCGGCTCGTGCCGCGACGCATCTTCTGATCTCCAAGGGTCCGGCCGGCGACGGTTCCGACAAGATTGCCACACGGGTGGCGACTATGGCGCCTGAAAACCGCACCGAGGAAATTGCCCGCATGCTGGCCGGCGCTTCGGTAACGGACGAGGCGAGGGCGGCCGCCAGAAGCCTGCTTGCGGGCAAGAGCTAAACGGTTATCCGGCAGTCGCGGGAGCGTGCGGTCAGGCTCACCCGGACAGGGCGTAACGCAATCCGGTATCCCGAAACGATGCTGTATTTCGTGGCGTTCAGTCACAGGCGAGATGGGCGCTGCTTCTTCCAATCTTCTCAAATTGCACTAGAAATGCCGTTGAAGATGGAGATTCCCGCATGGCCGCCGACCAGACCCCGACCGAGACCCCTGTTGATGACTTGACGGAACAGGCAGCGGCTGATGAGCTGGAGCGACTGGCGCGTGAACTTTCCCATCACGACGAGCTCTACCATGCCAAGGACGCGCCGGAGATTTCCGATGCCGATTACGACGCGCTGAAGAAGCGTAATGCGGCGATCGAAGAGCGTTTCCCGCAACTGATCCGGGCCGATTCGCCGTCCATCAAGGTTGGTGCGGCACCTCTGCCGACGTTCGCACAGATCACCCATTCGCGACCGATGCTGTCGCTCGACAATGCCTTCGCCGACGACGACGTGCGCGACTTCGTGAACTCCGTCTACCGCTTTCTCGGTCAGTTGCCGGACGGCTCGATCGCCTTTACGGCCGAGCCGAAGATTGACGGGTTGTCGATGTCGATTCGCTACGAGAACGGGATCCTCGTCAATGCCGCGACCCGTGGCGATGGCACGACGGGTGAAAACGTCACTGCCAATATCAAGACGATCAAGGAAATCCCCAACAAGCTTCCGAAAGGCGTTCCCGCGGTCGTCGAGGTTCGCGGCGAAGTCTATATGGGCAAGAGCGATTTCCTGGCGCTCAATGCGGAGATGGAAGCGAAGGGCAAGCAGCTCTACGTCAATCCGCGCAACACGGCGGCAGGCTCACTGCGCCAGCTCGATGCCAAGGTGACGGCCAGCCGCAAGCTGAAATTCTTCGCCTATGCCTGGGGAGAGATGTCCGAGCCGAACGATCTGCCGACCACGCAATACGAGATGGTGCAGACCTTCAAGGACTGGGGTTTCCCGGTCAATCCGCTGATGAAGCGGCTGAATTCACTCGAGGATATTCTCGGCCACTACCGCGAGATCGGCCTCGAGCGTCCCGAACTCGACTATGATATCGACGGTGTCGTCTACAAGGTCGACCGGCTCGATCTGCAGGCGCGCCTCGGTTTCCGCTCGCGCTCTCCGCGCTGGGCGACGGCCCACAAATTCCCCGCCGAGCAGGCGTTCACGACGGTCGAGAATATCGACATCCAGGTCGGCCGCACCGGCGCGCTGACACCGGTGGCGCGATTGACCCCGATCACCGTCGGCGGCGTGGTCGTTACCAACGCGACGCTGCATAACGAGGATTATATCAAGGGCATCGGCAATTCCGGCGAGCGGATCCGCGAAGACGATCACGACATCCGCATCGGCGACACGGTCATCGTGCAGCGTGCCGGCGACGTCATCCCGCAGGTTCTCGACGTGGTCATGGAAAAGCGGCCGGCGGATGCCAAGGCCTATGAGTTTCCGAAGAAATGCCCGGTCTGCGGCAGTCATGCGGTGCGCGAGAAGAACGAGAAGACCGGCAAGCTCGATTCGGTCACCCGCTGCACCGGCGGCTTCGTCTGCCGTGCGCAGGCGACCGAACACCTGAAGCATTTCGTCTCACGCAATGCCTATGACATCGAAGGGCTTGGGGCAAAACAGGTCGACTTCTTCTTCGAGGCGGAAGATCCGGCGCTGCAGATCCGCACTGCGCCCGACATTTTCACGCTGAAGAAGCGTCAGGAAACATCGAAACTGCTGAAGCTCGAAAACATCGACGGGTTCGGCAGGATCAGCGTCCGGAAACTGTTCGACGCGATCGACGAGCGGCGCTCGATCGCGCTCAACCGCTTCATCTACGCGCTCGGCATCCGCCATGTCGGCGAGACGACGGCGAAGCTTCTGGCGCGCCACTACGGCACCTACGAGGCCTTTGCCGAGGCCATGAAGGACGCGGCCAGTCTCTCCGGGGATGCCTGGGCTGACCTCAACAATATCGAGGGCATCGGCGAGATCGTCGCCCGCGCCATCGTCGAGTTCTTCAAGGAGCCCCGCAATCTCGACGTCGTGACGCGCCTCCTCACCGAGGTGACGCCGCAGGCGGCAGAACAGATCGCGGCCTCGAACAGCCCGGTTGCCGGCAAGACCGTCGTCTTCACCGGCTCGCTGGAGCGGTTTACCCGCGACGAGGCCAAGGCCCGTGCCGAAGGGCTCGGCGCCAAGGTGGCCGGTTCCGTTTCCAAGAAGACCGACTACGTCGTTGCCGGCCCCGGCGCCGGTTCCAAGCTCGACAAGGCCAGGGAACTCGGTGTCGAGGTGATGACGGAAGACGAGTGGCTGACGCTTATCGGTAGCTGAGCATCAGGTTTTGAGCCGCGCCATCGCATAGGCGTCGACATAGTGCCCGTCGCGAAAGGCGTCGTCCCTGAGATGCCCTTCGATGACAAAGCCGTAGCGCTCGTAGAGCCTGATGGCGTCTTGGTTGTCGGTGAAGACGTCGAGTTCCAGACGGTGCAGGTTCAGCCAGTTGTCGGCAAGGTCGATCGCGGCCTTCATCAAGGCCGAGCCGACGCCGCGGCCGACAAAGTCGTCGTGCACGCCCATGCCGATCGTCCCCACATGCCGGCGACGGCCTTGCAGCGGACCGAGGAAGATGTCGCCGATGATGACGCCGTCCATGTCCGCCACGAGCTTCTTTGCGCCGGGCGCCGGGTTTTCCAGATACTGGCGGGTTTCCGCTACGGTCTGGAAGGGCAGCCTCAGCGTGCCGTAGCGATATCCGGGAAGATTGGCGAGGGCCGTGATGGCCGCCGCATCGTCGGGTGTCGACGACCTGATCACGTAACCGTCCAGCCGTTCGGCTCGCGGTGGCTTTTCCTGGATTTCGTCGCTTGAAGACATCTTTGCTCTCCTTCAGGTAATACCGAGGCAGAGCGGACCAGCCGATCCCTGCCATTTTCGGCAGGGTGGTGGACGGATGATCGACTAACGCGCCAAACCCGCCACACGCCCTGCAAGGCTTGTGGTCATGGTAAGACGGGTGTGGGCGATAGCGTTGATCATGGATCACATTGGGCCTGACAATGATGTGGAGGTCAAGATGCAGGCGGGGATGCGCTTTGCCGAATCGCTCCATCCGGCATAAAAGTCCGATGACCGAAGATTAGGACGCGACCTTGAAGACCATTGCGATCGATTTCGAAACCGCCAACGAACAGCGCGGCAGCGCCTGCTCGGTGGGTCTTGCGTGGATCGAGGACGGTCGTGTGGTGCGGGTCGAGGAACGGCTGATCCGGCCGCGGGATATGCGGTTTTCGTCTTTCAACATCGCCATCCATGGGATCCGGCCCGACCATGTCGAGGATGCCGGCGAGTTTCCCGAAGTGATGGACGAGTTCATCGACGATTTTCGTGGCGCGACGATGATCGCCCATAATGCCGCCTTCGATTTCAGCGTCTGGCGGGCCTGTCTCGACCAGTACCGGCAGTCCTATCCGGAACTGTCTTATCTCTGCAGCGTCAAGATGGCGCAAAAAGTCTGGCCGCACCTGATCTCGCACAAGCTCAATATCCTCGCGCAGCACCTGGGGCTGAGCTTCCTGCATCACAATGCGGCAGAGGATGCGGCGGTCTGTGCCGAAGCCTCGATCGCGATTGCACGGTCGCTTGAGGTCATGCATATCCACGATATTCCGACCGCGATCGGCATGCGGGCAGGGCGGTTGTTTTCCGGTGGCTATGATGCCTGCACATTGCGCAAGCAGTGATCACTTGTAACCCCGCTGCCGAAGCTTATCTCTGATCACGTATCGTTGACTGGAGATTTTGCCACTATGACTCGTTCGAGCCGCCGCCTTGCCGTTCTCGCGACCGCCGCTATCCTCGGCGGTCTTGCCGTTCCCGCTCTTGCCCAGGTGGTCGGCAAGGTCGGCGTCGACTGGATCGGCAACGACATCATCGTCGAGGCGGTGCAGGACCCGAAGGTGAAGGGTGTCACCTGCCACGTCACGTATTTTGATCGCAGCGTCATCGACAGGCTGAAGAACGGCAAGTGGTTCGAGGACCCGTCCAACAATTCCATCTCCTGCCGCCAGACCGGGCCGATCGAGATCGGTGATATCGAGCTGGACGACGGTGGCGAGGAAGTGTTTCGCCAGGGTCGGTCGCTGATCTGGAAAGACCTTCTGGTCAAGCGGATCTACGACAAGCCGAACGATACGCTGATCTACCTTGCCCATTCGCGACAGGTTGTCGAAGGATCGGCGAAGATGGCGATCTCCAGCGTGCCGCTGTTCAACCAGCCGGTGACCTGGGAAAAGGGCAAACCCTGATCCGCTCTACGTCCTGACGTAAGAAAACCGGGCTCCTTTCGGAACCCGGTTTCAGCAAGGACAGTTCTATGCCTTCAGATCAGGCGGCTTCGCGCGACAGTTCGTCTGCAATGACGGTGTCTAGGTTCAGGAAGCAGACCATGGTCTTTTCCAGGGCAACGATGCCGCGGCAGAAATCGCGCTGGGCTTCCGGAATGATTTCCGGTGCCGGCTGCAGATCTTCGCTTCTGATCGTCATCATGTCGGAGACCTGTTCGACCAGAAGGCCGACCAGCTTGCCGGCGATGTCCGTGACGATGATCGCCGAACGCTCGGACGGTTCGGTCATCTTCATGCCGAGGCGGCACGCCATGTCGATGACCGGGATCACCGCGCCGCGCAGGTTGATGAGGCCAAGCACGTAAGGCGGAGTATGCGGCATCGGAGTGACCGGCGCCCAACCGCGAATTTCGCGGATCGCCATGATGTCGATGCAGAATTCCTGGTCTCCCAAGTGGAAGGAGACGATTTCGAGATAGGCTCCCGACTGCTTGATGGCGTTACTCATGTCGATCATCCTGATGTCGTTTTTTTGAAAGTCTCACGTCCCCGTTAAACTTCCCCTAATCTTTGCCGCCTCAACGCGCTTTTTGTTCTATTTCCCGGCCGGTCGACGATGCTATAGTGGGTCATGCAACCGACCGCCCCATCGCTCCGACTTCCGGTTTTTCTGATCGCCGCGCTTGCCGCGATGCTGATCGGCGTCCTCGCTTTTGTTGGTTGGGCGCAGCACGGTTCGTCCATCTTCCTCGCGATGGCCGAGGGAACGCTCTCCTGGTGCATGTGACGGCCACGTCTGTGAAAACGCTGTGGTGATTTGCAACAATCGTCGTCTGCGGCTATCAGCGGTCACGATCTCAACTGATGATGCAGCAGGCAAACTACGATGAAGACTTTCCGAATTGTACTTTGGCTCGCCGTCGTCATTTTGGCCGGTGTTCTGGCCTGGCTGACCCTGGAGGTCACGCGCTCGAAGCAGCAGGTGGCCGAAGGGCCGTTCGGTGTCCCGTTCGAACTTGTGGCGCAGGACGGCAGCCCGATCACCGAAGCAGCGTTCCGCGACAAACCGACTGCCGTGTTCTTCGGCTTTACCCATTGCCCGGAAGTCTGCCCGACAACGCTGTTCGAGCTGAACACCTGGCTGCATCAGGTCGATCCCGATGGCACAAAGCTCAACGCTTACTTTGTGAGCGTCGACCCGGAGCGCGACACGCCGGAGCTGATGGGACAGTATGTCTCGAATGTCTCCGACCGTATTCGCGGTATCTCAGGCCCGCCTGCCAAGGTGATGGAGATGGTCAAAGGGTTTCGCGTGCTTGCCCGCAAGGTGCCGGTGGATGAGAAAAACCCTGGCGGCGATTACACGATGGACCATACGGCATCGATTTTCCTCCTGAAGGACGGCGGCCGTTTTGCCGGAACGATCGCTTACGGCGAGGATCCTGCAGCGGCGGCGAAGAAGCTCGAGAACCTGACCAAGGGATAAGTCGCTTGAGGCGGATGCCTTATCTGTGGCAAAGCTTGCCGCGAAGATTATGAGAGGCGACTTCCTTTGAGTGAAATCCGGCTTTACGTGACATCCACCGAAATCGGTTCGGCCGAGATCCTCGACCTCCTGTCGCTGGAGTTCGGCGAAGAGGACGTGGCGATTGCCACGACCGAGGTGGACGAGAAGAAGGATATCTGGGAAGCCTCCGTCTACATGATGGCGGACGACGAAGAGGTCTTCAGAGAACGCATCGCAAAGGCGATCAGCGACGATTTTCCCGATCTTTCGATTGCGATGGAGGTTATCCCGGATGTCGACTGGATTGCCAAATCGCTCGAAGGGCTTAAGCCTGTCAGGGCAGGGCGGTTTCTGGTTCATGGCTCGCATGACCGCGACAAGGTCAAGATCAACGACATTGCCATCGAGATCGATGCTGGACAGGCATTCGGGACCGGCCATCATGGCACAACGGCGGGGTGCCTCGAGGTGATCGACACGGTCGTTCGAGCGACCGAGCCGAGAAATGCGCTCGATTTGGGAACGGGCAGCGGCGTTCTGGCGATTGCGGTGCGCAAGTTGCGCAACATCCCGGTTCTTGCAACGGACATCGATCCGGTCGCCGTTCGGGTTGCCAAGGAGAATGTTCGCCGCAACGGCATTGCCAGCGGACTGCGGCTGGAGACGGCACCGGGTTTCCACTCCTCGGCCTTTCGCCAGGACGGTCCGTTCGACCTCATCATCGCCAATATTCTGGCGCGGCCGTTGATCAAGATGGCGCCGCAGCTGGTGACGCATCTGACACCGGGCGGATCGGTGATCCTGTCCGGTATTCTAGCCGAGCAGCGCTGGAAGGTGATTTCCGCTTATGCAGGCGCCCGCTGCCGGCATGTGCGCACGATCTGGCGAAACGGCTGGGTGACCATGCATTTCGTGCGAGGCATGTGACGGGCCATGAGCTGGCCTGTCAGGTTCTGTAGGCTTGCCGGCACACCGAGTTGCGTGCCGGGTATCGCGTCGTCCTCAGATCAGAAGATGTAACGGGTCGCACCCTGGCGCTGAAGTTCTTCGCGCGTCGTGCCGAGGCTCTTCAGCGTCGCATCATCAAGGCCAAGCATTGCGCCGTTGACGTAACGGGAAACCTGACGCTGACGGGCTTCAACCACGCGGTTCATTGCATTGCGGAGAAATGAGTTGGCCATCGTGTTCGTCCTTTTCAAAGTGATGACCCCAGAGGTCATCGAACATTGACGACACCTTAGTTGATAAAAAATGAGGCAGGCAGTGGGTCTGCATCATGTGTGGCATGCGTCGGCTGCATGGATAGGTTCCTGACCCTGACTGCCCTGTCACGTATCTGCATAGGATACTGGCGGCGGCGCGGGGAAATGTTCTAACATGGCGGCCATCAGTCGGAATCAAACCAGCCGGAATTCACTCATGTTTCAATCGTTCGAGACCAAGTCCGCCCCGCAGTTCGGCCGCGAAAGGGTGACTGCCCTGCGCGACGGCTTTGCCGAACTCGGCATCGACGGGTTTCTCGTGCCCCGCGCCGACGAGTATCAGGGCGAGTATGTGCCTGAGTCGGCCGAGCGCCTGTCATGGTTGACCGGCTTTACCGGATCTGCCGGCATGGCGCTCATCACGCAGCGTGAGGCAATCGTCTTCGTTGACGGGCGTTACGTGACGCAACTGGCCGAACAGGTTGACGGAACTGTGTTTTCCGGCGGCGATCTGGTCGGCGAGCCGCCGCATGCCTGGATTGCGAAACAAGCGCCGAAAGGGTTCCGCCTCGGCATCGACCCTTGGCTGCATGCCGGTGCGGAAGTGCGCAGGCTGGAAAAGGCGCTTGCGGAGATCGGCGGCACGCTGGTTTCGCTGGCCCATAATCCGCTCGATGCGATCTGGAGCGATCGCCCGGCGGAACCGGTTGGCGCGTTGACCATCCAGAGAGAAGAGTTTGCCGGGAAGCCGGCCGGCGACAAGCTGAGCGAGATCGCGCGGCAGACCGAAGCGAAGGGACTGTCGGCGGTGCTGATCACGGATCCGTCCTCCGTCGCCTGGATCTTCAATGTTCGCGGGGCTGACGTGCCGCACACGCCACACCCGCTGGCACGCGCGATCGTCTTTGCAAATGACAAGGCAGAACTCTTCATCGATGCGGCAAAGCTCGGGAGCGAAGAGGCGGCTTACCTGGACGCTCTCGCTCTCCGGCGCGACCCTTCCGCGTTCCTAGGCCGTCTTGCCGAGGTCTCCAAAAACGGCGCCCGCATCCTGATCGATCCGGATCTGACACCGCTCGCGCTGACGGCTGCAGTCGTCGCAGCCGGCGGCGAGGTGGTCGAGGGGATCGATCCGGCAAAGCTGCCGCGCGCCTGCAAGAATTCGGCGGAACTCGATGGATCTGCCAAGGCGCATCTGCAGGATGGCGCGGCTGTCGTCGAGTTTCTGTGCTGGTTGGATGGCCAGACGCCGGGCTCAATCACCGAGATCGATGCGGTAAAGACGCTGGAAGCGACCCGGGCCCGCGTCGGCCAGAGCATGCAGAACCCGCTGAAGGACGTTTCCTTCGATACGATTTCCGGTGCCGGAGAGCATGCTGCGATCATGCATTACCGGGTGACGTCCGAAAGCAACCGGCAGATCCTGCCCGGCGAACTGTTCCTGATCGATTCGGGCGCGCAGTATGTCAACGGAACGACGGATATCACCCGCACGGTTGCGGTCGGCTCGGTTTCCGAGGATCGCAAGCGCTTCTTCACGCTGGTTCTGAAGGGCATGATCGCCATCAGCATGGCGAAGTTTCCGAAGGGAACGCGCGGCTGCGATCTCGATCCGCTCGCTCGGATCGCGCTGTGGAAGGCGGGGGCGGATTTTGCGCATGGCACGGGCCATGGCGTCGGCTCCTATCTCTCGGTGCATGAGGGGCCGCAGCGCATTTCGCGGATGTCGACGCAGGAGCTTCTGCCCGGCATGATCCTTTCGAACGAGCCCGGCTATTACCGCCCCGGCGCCTTCGGGATCCGGATCGAAAACCTGATCTTCGTGAACGATGCCGCACCTGTCGAGGGTGGGGACATGCCGGTTCTGTCGTTCGAGACGCTGACCTGGTGCCCGATCGATCGCCGGCTTGTGGTCCAATCGCTGATGACCTCGGAAGAACTGCAGTGGCTGAACGACTATCACACACAGGTGCGCGAAAAACTGATGCCGCTGATCGACAAGGATTCGGTCAAGACCTGGCTCACAACTGCGACGGCGCCGATCTCCGGCTGAGCCGGATTACATCCCGATACCGAAACCGTGCCGGGCGGCCATGACTGCCGCCCAGCCGACGACGAGGACCATGAGGCCCGGAAAACGCAGTCCGAACACCAGCGCCGCGATCATCGCAATGCGCACGTCCCAGCCGCTGTTGACGAAGGGTGGAGCGACGAGTGTCACCAGAACGGCGGCCGGCACGGCGTTGAGGGCCGATTCCACCCGTGGCGGTATGCGTTTCAGGCTGTTGACAAGGATGTAGCCGCCGAGCCGCGTGGCGTATGTCGCAATTGCCGCCATCAGGATCAGGGTGACTGTCTGGCTGTCGACGGAGAAGGCGCTCATGCCGGTTTCCATCACGCAGCCTCCGTTTCAAGGGCCGGGTCTTTCACGTCGTGATCCGAGGCTCCGGGAGGAGGTAGGATGGCCGCGACGACGATCCCGAGCGCTGCCCCCACACTGATATGCCAGGGTGACCCGACGACCCAGTAGGCGATAACCGATCCGACTGCTCCGGCGACGAGGACGGGTAGAAAATTGTGCCGCTTGCGAAAGCCCATCACCAGACCGAGAAAGTAGACGGGCAGGAGGACATCGATGCCGATCGCCTTCGGGTCGCCGATCAGGCTGCCGAACAGCGCGCCGACAATGGTATTGCCGACCCATCCAATCCATACCACGCCGCCCATGGCGATGTACCAGGCGAAGGTAACCGGGGTCTGTTCTTCACGTTTCTCCGTCTCGGCAAATTGCGGATCGGTCAGCAGAAAAAAGGAAAGCCCGCGTTTTAGCAGCGGAAAACGGCCGAGGATCGGCGATACTGCCGCGGAATAGAGAACGTGGCGGAAATTGACGGCGAGCACCGAGAGCACGATCATCCAGGCCGCGACATGGTGGCCGAACAGTTCGATCCCGACCAACTGGCTCGCACCGCCGAAGACAAACGCGCTCATCAGCGCCGCTTCCGCCATGCTGAAACCGTTGTCGATGGCGATCGCTCCGAACAGGATGCCGAACGGGGCTGAGGAAAGGACGATGACGAAGCCCTTCTTCAATCCGTTCCTGATCTGGCCGCTTGTGGTGATCGGTTCGCTGAAACTCATGAGTCTTCCGATGCGTGCGCGTGCAATGCTTCGTTTATGCACGTGAGCGCCCGGTGACAATCGAATTGCGTTGATGCGTGTATCGATTTTGCTGAACGATCGGCGGCGCGGAGTGCGTCAGTCCGCGAGAATCTCGCTGCTCTTGATAATGCCGACGCCGTTGGCGCGCATCTCCTCGATGGCAGCCCTGACACCCTCGGGTGTTATGCCGCGGCTCGCATCCTCGATGAAGCGCACTTTGACGTCCGGCAGCATTTCGACAGCGTCCAAGGCTGAAAACTTCACGCAGTAGTCCGTGGCGAGACCGCAAACGTCAAGCTCCGTAATCTGCTGCGCCCGGAGGTAACCGGCAAGGCCGGTAAGGGCGGCCTGGTCGTTGTCGCGAAAGGCGGAATAGCTGTCGACCGCAGGGTTTTCGCCCTTCTGCTGGATATAATCGACTGCGCCGATATCGAGATCCGGATGGAATTCCGCATCCGGTGTTTCCCGCACGCAGTGATCCGGCCACATGACCTGCGGCTGGCCCAAGAGCTCGCCCATGTCGAATGGTTTCTTGCCCGGATGCTGGGAGGCGAAGCTGCCGTGATTGGCGGGATGCCAGTCCTGCGAGGCGACGATCACGTCGTAACCGCCGTCGGAAATGAGGCTGTTTGCGATCGGCACGATATCGTCACCGTGGGCAACGGCGAGGTTGCCGCCAGGGCAGAAGCCATTCTGGATGTCGATCAGGAGCAGCGCTTTCATAGATCGTCCTCACGAGTGGTTCTTCCTTGTCACACGAAGATGCCAAGCATGGCGGCATCGATCAAGCCTCTTCTGCCCAACACGATCGTCGCTCCAAATCATTTGTGACGAAACGGTCGGCCTTGGTGGCAGGTTCTGCGGTCATCTGATCTCCGCGGTTTCTAGGATGTCTGAAGATGACTCGATCGCTTTTGCTGACCGATCTGAAATCTCAATCCGGTTTCGAGCCGAATGTTGAAACGTGATTCCTCGTCGGATGCGGACCACGACCCTATCTAGAGGTCATCTTCACGGAGTTTCTCCCATGTCACTGTCGTCTTCGCTAGAAACGCGGGCTGAAGGCCTGCCGCCGATCGGTTTTCCCGGTCTCGGCGCTCTCATCGTGCTTGTTGTCGGCACCGTTGCGCTCGGCCTCGCTTATGGTCCAGCCCAAGGTGCGCTCTTCCTCATCGGAGGCGGGCTTGGCATCGCGCTCTATCACGCGGCCTTCGGGTTCACGTCTGCCTGGCGTGTCTTCATTGCGGAGGGCCGGGGCCGGGGTCTTCGCGTTCAGATGATTCTTCTGGCGCTTGCCGTCATCCTGTTTTTCCCGGCTCTATCCAACGGCGTGCTGTTCGGCACCGAGGTGCGTGGCAATATCTCGCCGGCCGGTATCGGCGTGATCGTCGGCGCCTTCATGTTCGGCATCGGGATGCAGCTTGGCGGCGGTTGTGCATCCGGCACGCTGTTTACCGCCGGTGGCGGCAATGCGCGCATGCTGGTGACCCTGTTCTTCTTCATCGTCGGTTCGGTTCTCGCCACCATCCACTTCGACTGGTGGGTCAGTCTTCCTTCGCTGCCGCCGACGTCTCTGTTTCAGACGTTCGGTGCGTTTGGCGGCATTGCGGTATCGCTTGCCATATTCGCGGCGATCGCCGCGATCACTGTGGTCGTCGAGAAGCGGCGCAACGGCGCACTTGAACAGGCACCACCTTCGCCACGGCATGGTCTTGCCCGCTATCTGCGTGGTCCGTGGCCGCTGGTGGCTGGCGCGATTGCACTCGTCATCCTCAATTTCGCGACGCTCGCAATCGCCGGCCGTCCCTGGGGGATCACGTCCGCCTTCGCGCTCTGGGGTGCGAAGGGCGCGCAGGCGATCGGCTTTGATCCGACAGCCTGGGCCTACTGGCAGCAGCCGGGGAATGCCAAGGCTCTGGCCGGAAGCGTGTTTGCCGATGTCACATCCGTCATGGATTTCGGCCTCATCGCGGGCGCCATGCTGGCGGCGGCGCTGGCTGGAAAGTTTGCTCCCAGCCTCGACATCCCGCTGCGTTCGATCCTTGCGGCCGTCGTTGGCGGCCTGCTGCTCGGCTACGGTGCGCGAATCGCCTATGGCTGCAATATCGGAGCCTATTTCTCCGGCATCGCGTCCGGCAGCCTGCATGGTTATCTCTGGGCAGTCGCGGCGTTTGCCGGAAATGTGCTGGGTGTGAAATTGCGGCCCTTCTTCTTCATGGAAGGTCGGTCCATTCGCCGGGCCGACGGTTGAGCCGTTCACCGCATCCCTTCAAAACTCCACGATCCATGGGCGCCTCCACAGAGGCGCCCATTTTCGCATGTGGGTTCAGACAGAGTGTCGCCACACTTTGGCTCGGGCTTGCCGCATCTTACCCCCTCAAAATTGCGGGTGCGATTTCGTACCTCAAATGTCGCAACAGTTAAAAACCGGTGTAAGCCTTGAGTTTGTTAACTTTTGTCGCTAAACAGCAACAGTCGACGAGCTAGACACCGGACTTGCGGGAAGGGTCGAACACCCCTTTGCCGCATTTCTGCTTAACTTCCGGCGGTATGCGCTTTTAAGTGCACCACCGAAACCAAATCGGGGCGGCGTAAAGACATTGGTTACCATAATCGTTCATTCTCATATGCAGTCGATTGGCGGCGATGAGCAGATCCTGTCTGCTTTCTCAGTCCGCTTTGATCTTGCGGGCAAGACTGCGAAAGCAGGCCTTGCCGGTGTGAGTAACGGTTCGGGTAACGAGTAATGGCGCGTCAGTTGGAATCCAAAGCTTCGAAGCAGAACGGTCGCAAAGCGGCATCGAAAGCATCCTCGGCGCAGGCGCGCCGCAAGAAGTCCCGCTCACTCATGACGAATATGGCGCTTGGCGTCGGCTTTACCGTGGCAGCGCTGGTTGGTGCCTCGATGGTCACGGTCGCGACCTCGGTCAAGTCTGCCCCCAGCATCAGGTTCGAAACGGCCCTGCTTGCGCCACCAACGGCGCGCGAGCATCTCGTGGCTGCATCGGCGCGCACTGCGGACCGCAATCTCGATATCTCGAAATTCTCTCGCCTTTCAGGCAGCGCGCCGGCCGAGCCGAAGCGCGGTCGTCTGGAAGGAGCGCAGCTTGCTGCTCTCTCTTCCCAGCGTCCGGATGACGCAAGCGTTCGTCAGTCGATGCATCTCGCGATGGCAAAGGCTGCCCGTCACGCCGAAACCGAACAGCAGTTTGCGGCCCTTGGCAAGCTTCGGCCCGGCTCCGACCAGATCAAGTCCGCCCTCGGTTCTGCCATGGAAAGTCTTGTGGTCGTAGCGCCACGCGGTAGCGAAGCTCTGGGCGCAATGCCCGACATTCTCCAGGAAGTTCAGCCGGCGACAGAGGTGGCGGAACTCGACACGATGAAGCCGGTGGAACTCGCGTCGCTCGAAAGCGATCTGCCGGAAAGCATGTCGGAGGATACGGTGGCGATTGCCGAACAGGCGACGCCGCTGCCTTCACCTGCGCCGACATCTCTCGCCCAGGCGCTGCCGAAAGCCGGACCACTGCCGGTCCTGCGTCCCGGTGCGGCCACCACCAGCGCTTCCATGGCCGTCGCTTCCGTCAAGCCTGAAAAGCCGAATGCACTTGCCGCAATCGCAGCCGTCGCGCCGCAAAAGCCTGGCCGTGGCGACAACGATAACGACAAGCCAACCGTGCTTGCCTTTGCCAAGCCGAACAACCCGATGCGCGAAGAGCCTCTCGCGCCGTCGCAGGGTTCGCCGAAGTGGCCGGGCATTGGCACCAAGGTTGCGATCTACGACATCACCAACGGCGTGGTCATCATGCCGAATGGCAGCAAGCTCGAGGCCCATTCCGGCATCGGCAGCATGCGCGACAACCCGAAGTTCACGCATGTGAAGATGCGCGGCCCGACACCTCCGGGCACCTACAAGCTGTCGATGCGCGAATCGCTGTTCCACGGTGTTGCGGCAATCCGATTGACACCGACCGACGGCAAGGCGCCTCAGGGCCGCACGGGTCTTCTCGCTCACAGCTTCCTGCTTCGCGTTCGCGGCGACAGCCATGGTTGCGTGGCCTTCGCTGACTACGACAAGTTCCTGAAGGCCTTCCAGCGCGGCGAGATCACCCACATGATCATCGTGCCGAAGTGGGATGGCAAGCGCCCCGGCGCCGGCCCAAGCGGCGGCGGCATCATGGCAAAGCTGTTCGGCAACAAGGACGCCTGATCAAACTCAAAACAAACGGAGCCTTTTAGGCTCCGTTTTTCGTTGTCAGCCCAGCGTCTGCCGCGTTGCGGCCAGGAAGATGCGCGCGCCGATCGCAATCAGATCGTCGGGATAATCATAAGTCGGGTTGTGCAGGGCAGGGTGGCTTTCGCCGGCGCCGAGAAACAGCATGGCCGATTTCGAGACCGTAGCGAAGCGACCGAAATCCTCCGAAGCGCGATAGGCTTGCCCAGCGACATGCGGCACGCCCTCGGCATCCATGGCGGCCCTTAGGATGTCGGCTGCAGCGGGATCGTTGATGCAGTGGCCGAACACATCCTGATAGGACACGGTCAGGGCCAACCCATCCGCCGCAGCCGCGTCTCTCGCCATTGTCTCCGCCTGTTCGACAAGAGCGGACATCTGATCATCCGTCGAGGTGCGCAGCGTCACCCAGATCTCGCCATGCGCCGGTGAAATTCCGGCCGCGGGTTCACCGATCGTCACGTGGGTCACGGTTGCTCGCACGAGGTCGTCGTTTTCGACAGAGCCTGCCGAAATACCGCTCAGGGCTGGCAGCAGCCTGGCCACGGCCGAAACCGGCGAGATCCCGGTCTCTGGCGATGCCGCGTGGGCAGTCTTGCCGGTCAGGATGATCTTCATGCCGCGCGATGCGCAATTGGTCGGCCCGTCCTTCAGATGGACGTGGCCGAGCGGGATGCCCGGCATATTGTGCAGCGACAGGCTGATATCGGGCGTGAGGGCCCGGAACGTCTCGTCGGCAAGGACCGCTGCCGCCCCGGCGCCGTTCTCCTCCGCCGGCTGGAACAGGAGAACGACACGACCCTTGGCGGGACGTCGACGTCCGAGCGCACGGCCGACCGCCGCAAGCGTTGCCATATGCCCGTCATGCCCGCACATATGGCTCTTTCCCGATACCTTCGACTTGTACTCGGGATCGCCCAACTCCTCGATCGGAAGAGCATCGAGCTCCGCCCGCAGCATCACCGTCATTCCGGGCACGCCACTGTCGTAGACGACCGCGACGCCGGTGCCGCCCAGACCTTCGACGATCTCGTCCGGACCGGTCTCCGACAGGAACCGCACCACCTCGCGCGCCGTCCCCGCTTCCTCACCGGAGACATCAGGCATGGTATGAAGCCGGCGGCGCCATGCGGTGAGTTCGACGACGTCGCTGTTGGTGAGGGAGATGTCATTCATCGAATTCTAAAGCCCTCATCATGGTCACGACCCTCGTTTGCGAGTGAGTAGACGTCTCGTCAGCCCGCCTTCTCCACGAACCCGTCCAGCACCCGCTTTTGCCCTGCCTTGTCGAACTCGATCGTCAGCTTGTTGCCTTCGATCGCGGTGACATTGCCGTTGCCGAATTTGATGTGGAAGACCCGGTCGCCGGTGGTGAATTTCGAGGGCGTGTCGGTTGTCGACTTGGCGACCAGCTCGCCGTCGATCGTGCGGCCGCGGGGGCCGCTTTCGCCGTAGCCGATGCGTTCCACGGCGTGGCCTGAGCGGCTGCCCCAGTTGTCGCGGGTGGCATCTGTCTTGTTGGCCTGGGCGCGTTTCCAGCCGGGCGTCGCATAGGAGTTGCCGGCGAAAGCATCCGCCTTGTCGAAGCGCGACTGGCCGTAGCCGCCGCGGCCGCCATAGCCGCCGAAGCTCGAGGACTCCGAGGACGCCACATCAACATGGCTCGGCGGCAGTTCATCGAGAAACCGCGAGGGCATGGTTGATTGCCACAGGCCGTGAATGCGTCGGTTCGAGACGAACCAGATGTGGCAGCGTCGCTTTGCGCGGGTGATGCCGACATAGGCGAGGCGGCGTTCCTCCTCCAGCCCCGAGCGGCCGCCTTCGTCCAGGGCGCGCTGGTGCGGGAAAAGGCCTTCTTCCCAGCCGGGCAGGAATACGGTCTCGAATTCCAGACCCTTGGCCGAGTGGAGCGTCATGATCGAGACGGCATCGAGGTTCTCGTTGGTCTCGGCATCCATGACGAGCGAGACGTGTTCGAGGAAGCCGCGCATGCTCTCGAACTGCTCCATCGAGCGGATCAGTTCCTTCAGGTTTTCCAGCCGCCCCGGCGCTTCGGCGGTCTTGTCGTTCTTCCACATGTCGGTATAGCCCGACTCTTCGAGGATCTGCTCGGCCAGTTCCGTATGCGGCACGGTTTCGAGACGTGCCTGCCAGTTGCGGAAATTCTGCACGACATCGAACAGGGCCTTGCGGGCCTTCGGCTTCAGCTCGTCGGTCTCGATCATTTCGCTTGCGGCCTGCAGCATGGGCACATCGCGGGCGCGGGCGCTGTCATGCAGGTAGCGTATGGTCGTGTCGCCGAGGCCGCGCTTCGGCGTGTTGACGATACGCTCGAAGGCAAGGTCGTCGGCCGGCTGGCAGACCATGCGGAAATAGGCCATCGCATCGCGGATCTCGAGGCGCTCGTAAAAGCGCGGGCCGCCGATGACGCGGTAGTTGAGGCCGAGCGTCACGAACCGGTCTTCGAACTCGCGCATCTGAAACGAGGCGCGCACCAGGATCGCCATGTCGTTCAGCGCGTGTTTCTTGGCATCGCTGCGACCATCGCCGCGCTGCAGCCGCTCGATCTCCTCACCGACGGCACGGGCTTCTTCTTCGCTATCCCAGGCAGCGTGGACGATGACCTTTTCATCTTCGGGATCGACCCGGTCGGTGAACAGCGTCTTGCCGAGGCGTCCTTCGTTATGGGCGATCAGATGGCCGGCAGCGCCGAGGATGTGCTCTGTCGAGCGGTAGTTGCGCTCAAGCTTGATGACCTTGGCGCCCGGAAAATCCTTGTCGAAGCGAAGGATGTTTTCCACTTCCGCGCCGCGCCAGCCATAGATCGACTGGTCGTCGTCGCCGACGCAGCAGACGTTCTGCGGCACATCCTTCGGACGCTGAGCGAGCAGACGCAGCCACATATACTGGGCCGTATTGGTGTCCTGATACTCGTCGACGAGGATATAGCGGAACCGCTGGTGATACTCCTTGAGCAGATCCGGTGCCTTGCGGAACAGGGCGATCGGGTGCAGCAAAAGGTCGCCGAAATCGCAGGCGTTGAGCGTGCGCAGGCGGGCCTGATAGGCGGCATAGAGTTCGCGGCCCTTGCCGTTGGCAAAAGCTCGGGCGTCGCCTTCCGGAATGTCGGGCGGCAACAGGCCCTTGTTCTTCCAGCCATCGATCATGCCGGCGAACTGCTTGGCCGGCCAGCGCTTGTCATCCAGACCTTCCGCCTGGATGAGCTGCTTGATCAGGCGCACGACGTCGTCGGTGTCTAAGATGGTGAAATCGGATCGCAGGCCGACCAGCTCCGAATGGCGCCGCAGCAGTTTGACGCCGATCGAGTGAAACGTGCCGAGCCACGGCATGCCTTCGACGGCGCCGCCGACGAGAACGCCGATGCGCTCCTTCATCTCGCGCGCAGCCTTGTTGGTAAAGGTCACGGCGAGAATCTGGCTCGGATAGGCGCGGCCGGTCTCCAGCAGGTGGGCGATGCGGGTGGTCAGCACGCGGGTCTTGCCGGTTCCGGCGCCCGCGAGAACCAGAACGGGACCATCCAAGGTCTCGACCGCTTCGCGCTGTTCCGGGTTAAGGCCCGTCATATAGTCGGGTGAGGGCCGGTTGCCACCGCGCGCCGCCATGGCCCGCGCCGCGATCCCCAAACCACCGGAACCACCAGCAGGAACAGGAGCAGAACCTTGGTTGCCAGCCGATGCCGGCACCGGGCGCTGGTCCGATTGGTCTTCGCCTCGCGCCTTGCGGGGGGCGGGCTCCGGCTCCTCATCGAAGAAAGGGATGTCGTCGTAACTGTTACTCATCCGGCCAATGTAGTGATTCGGGCTCGAAAGACCAGCCGATGTTCTCTTTTCATTCCTATGTTTCCCCTAGGAATCTTCCGGATCCGTGTCGTTGAAGCTCTGACACATCCGTGAAATCGCGTGATGTTACAAAACAGTAAGGTAGGTTCCTCGACCTTGCCAGTTGGGCGCGAAACGGGGATACTTGCACCACTTATCGATAGACTTGCGAGGAATGAATGCGGATCTGGAACCAGCTTCTGATGTCGGTTGCGGTACTGCTCGGAGGGCTCTGTCTCTGGGTCTACCTGTCGGCAGATGCCGGGCGGTCACTGATTTCGATGGGCGTTCCCGCAGGAGTGGTGATTTCCATCAATCCTGATGTCGCCGAGCCGGCGGCCGCAACGGTTGCGGGCGCACCGGCTTCGTCATCGCGCGGCGGGCAGCGGGGCGGCGGTGAGAGCCAGGTGGTGTTGGTTGCAACCAGACCCGTCGGAACCGGTGTGGTCAATGACAGACTGTCGGCGATCGGTGACGGCGAGGCGATCCAGTCGGTTATCGTGATGCCGCAGGCGACGGGCACCGTAAACGAGATCCTCGTCAAATCCGGCGACATGGTCAAAAAGGGCCAGATTCTTGCGCAGCTCGATGACGACGAGCAAATCATCCTGCGCGATCAGGCGCAGGTGGTGTTGCGCAGTGCGCGTGAGAAATCTGATACTTACCGGAACCTCAAGAGCTTCTCCCGTCTCGACGTGCTCGACGCGCAGATCGCCTCCGAAACGGCGCAGCTGACGGTCACCAACGCCGAACTGGCGCTGAAGCGTCGCTCGGTCGTTGCGCCAATCGATGGGATCGTCGGCATCGTCGCGGTCAATATCGGTGACAACGTCACGACCGCGAGCAATATCGTGACGATCGACAACCGTACCGAGCTGCTGGTGGATTTCTGGGCGCCGGAGCGTTTCGCGGTTCAGGTCAAGCCTGGCATGCCGGTCGAGGCCGCCTCCGTCTCGCGTCCAGGCCGCACCTTCGAGGGTGCGGTCGAGGCCGTCGACAACAGGGTCGATCCGGCAAGCCGTACGATCCGCATTCGTGCCAGAATTCCCAATGTTGATGACGAACTCCGCGCCGGCATGTCTTTCGGCGTGACGATGCGGTTTCCGGGCGAGACCTTTCCAAGCGTCGATCCGCTTGCAGTCCAGTGGGATGCGAAAGGCTCGTTCGTCTGGCATATCGTCGATCACAAATCGGTCAAGGAGCGGGTGAGGGTGATCCAGCGCAATCCCGATTCGATCCTCGTCTCGGCCAATCTGAAGGTTGGTGATGTCGTGGCGACGGAAGGGCTCCAGCGGGTGCGGGAAAACGGTGCCGTTCGTATTGCCGGTGAAAAACCGCCGGAGGTTGCCAGCCGATGAGCAGCAGCGATCGCGGAAACTCCAACCACAATTCATCGTCTCACCCATCGGGCCATGCGTCCGGGAAAAACAGTTTCACCGCGCTCTTTGTGCGGCGGCCGGTCCTTGCCGCGGTTCTCAACACGCTCCTCGTCGTCGCAGGCCTTGCCGCTCTTGCCGGCGTCGAGGTGCGCGAGTTGCCGGATGTGGACCAGCCGGTCATCACCATCCGCACCACCTATGACGGCGCTTCTGCCCAGACCATGGACCAGGAAGTGACCGATATCATCGAGGGCGCGGTTGCCCGGGTCGCCGGCCTCAAGGCCGTTTCATCGGAATCGCAGTTCGGCCAGAGCCGTGTCACGCTGGAATTCAACGACACCGCCGATCTTGCGGTGGCCGCCAACGACGTGCGTGATGCGCTTGGTCGTGTCACCGGCCAGTTGCCTGACGACGTGGACGAGCCGCGCATCATCAAGGCCGATTCCGACAGCCAGCCGATCATGCGGCTTGCCGTTACGTCCAACTCGTTGTCGATGGAAGACCTGACGCTTCTCGTCGATAACGAGGTGTCCGACCGGCTTGCGTCGGTTGACGGCGTCGCTGACGTGGAACTCTACGGCGACCAGGAAAAGGTCTTCCGCGTCGACGTGAACCAGACGGCGCTTGCCAGTCGTGGGCTGACGATTGCAGACCTCTCCGAGGCGCTATCGACGGCTGCCCTCGACGTGCCCGCCGGGTCGCTGGAATCCTCGACGCAGGACATTGTCGTGCGCGCGACGGCGAGCCTGACCAAGCCCGAAGATTTCGAAAACGTCATGCTGGGCAACAATGTCCGGCTGCGCGATGTGGCAACCGTGATGCTGGGGCCGGACGACGGCACGACGGCGTTGCGATCGAACGGCGTTCCGGGCGTCGGTCTCGGCGTGCTGCGCCAGGCGCAATCGAACACGCTCAGCATTTCGGAAGGTGTACGGGCCGCCGTCGCCGATCTCCAGAAGACGCTGCCCGAGGGCACGCGCATTGCCATCACCAGTGACGATGCGGTCTTCATCGAAGGCGCGCTGCACGAGGTCGAGATCGCGCTGGCGCTCTCAGGCACGATCGTCATTGCCGTCATCTATCTCTTCCTGCGCGACTGGAAGGCGACGCTGATCCCGGCGCTGACCATGCCGGTGGCGCTGATCGGTACGCTGGTCGCAATCTATGCCGTCGGGTTTTCGATCAACATTCTGACGCTGCTGGCGATCGTTCTTGCGACCGGCCTTGTGGTGGATGACGCGATCGTCGTTCTTGAAAACATCGTGCGACGACGATCGGAAGGCATAGGTCCGCGCGCGGCAGCCGTGATCGGCACCCAGGAGGTTTTCTTCGCAGTGCTGGCGACGACCGCGACGCTTGCCGCCGTATTTATTCCGCTGTCGTTTCTGCCCGGCCAGATGGGTGGCCTGTTCCGCGAGTTCGGTTTCGTTCTGGCGTTTGCCGTCGCGCTGTCTTCGGTCACGGCGCTGACGCTTTGCCCGATGCTTGCGTCGCGCATGCTGACCAAGCCGATACAGGAAAAGAACGACGGCCTGCTTGGCCGGTTCGGAACGCTGTTTGCCAATTTCTACCGGGTGACGCTGCATGCCTGCCTTGGCGCGCCGGCGATCGTCATCGTCTTCGCGCTGCTGTTCGGCGGTGCTGGCTATATGGCCTTCAAGACGGTCAAGAGCGAACTGACCCCGCCGGAAGACCGGGCCATGGTCATGCTGCGGGCGACGGCGCCCGAAGGCATCAGCCTGCAATATATGCGCGACAAGCTGCAGCAGATCGAAGAGAAACTGCAGCCGCTCGTGGCGTCCGGCGAGATCCAGAACATCTATTCGATCTCGGGGCAGGGTGGCGCCACCAATAACGGTTTCATGGTTCTGACCCTCGCGCCTTGGTCCGAGCGGGAGCGCAGCCAGGCCGATATCGTCCGGGATATCAACGCGGCCACCGCGACCGTGCCCTCGCTTCGCGCCTTCGCGACGCAGCAGAACAGTCTGCGTATCCGCGGTGCCGGCAACGGGTTGCAGATGGCGATGGTCGGCACCAATCATGAAGAGCTGACGGCCGCCGCGCTGAAACTGGTGGACCAGCTTCGCGCGAGCGGATTGTTCGATACGCCGCGTCTCAACAACGAGCCGACACAGGCCCAGATCTTCGTGTCGGTGAACCGTGAGCGGGCATCGGATCTCGGAATCGACATCACGAATCTCGGCACGTCGCTGCAGTCTCTTCTCGAAGGCCGATCTGTGGTGGACGTGTTTGTCGACGGCGAGGCGACACCGGTCAAGCTGACATCGACGACGCGTCCGATCGATGACCCGACGGATCTCGAGAACATTTTTCTGAAGGCCAAGGATGGCCGCATGGTGCCGCTCTCCACCGTCGCGACGCTCGAGGAACGGGCCGTGGCGCCGAGGCTCAACCGCGAACAACGGCTTGCGGCAGTCTCCTTCTCGGCAAGCCTCAAGGACGGTGTCTCGCTCGGTCAAGCGGTCCAGGCGGCGACCGAGCTCGCGCAGCCGCTCCTGCCAGCTGGATCACGTCTGATACCGTTGGCAGAGGCTGCGACACTCAAGGAAAACTCGAGCGGCATGGCGCTGACATTCGGCTTTGCCATCGCCATCATCTTCCTGGTGCTTGCGGCGCAGTTCGAAAGCGTTCTGTCTTCGATCATCATCATGTCCACGGTGCCGCTGGGACTAGCGTGTGCTGCCTTCGCCTTGGTTCTGACTGGCTCCAGTCTCAACGTCTACAGCCAGATCGGGCTTGTGCTGCTTGTCGGGGTCATGGCGAAAAACGGCATTCTGATTGTCGAGTTCGCCAACCATCTGCGCAACGAGGGCGCGTCTTGCCGCGAGGCGATCGAACGGGCGTGCGCGATCCGTCTTCGACCGGTGATGATGACGATGATCGCGACCGTGATCGGCGGCGTGCCTCTGGTTCTTGCCAAGGGCGCCGGTGCCGAAGCCCGTATCGCGCTCGGCTGGGTGATCGTCGGTGGCCTCGGCATGGCAACCATGGTGACGCTCTACATCACCCCCGTCGCATACTTGTTGATCGCCCGCTTCTCCAAGCCACAGGTGCACGAGGAACAGCGGCTGCAGGACGAGCTGGAAAGCGCCCGCAAGGGACGCGCCAACGATACGAAAGAGCAGCAGCTGATGGCAGCCGAGTAAGGGCTTGCCTTCAGGCAACGGTTTCGGGGTTCCGCATGTCGGCGAAAATCTGCTTCAGGACGTCGTAGATCCGGCCATCGAGCGATTGCGACACGTTGAAGCGCATGGAGCCCGTCGCTGATTGCGACGGGCTGAAGACATTGCCAGGAGCAAGCACGATGTTGTGCTTCAGTGCCGCCCGCGCGACGTCGGCGGAATCGAGGCCGTCCGGCAACCGGCACCACAGAAACATGCCGGCCTGCGGCTCGATCCACGGCACGATGCCGATCGCTCTGAGCCTTCCCGACACCTCGACCCTCGCGCCGGCAAGTCGCCCCCTTATCGTGTCCAGATGCTTGCGGTAGCTGGCATCGCTCAGCGCCTGGTAGACCAGTTCGGACGCAAGCGACGGTCCGCCGAACGAGGTCGCGATCTTCAGGTCCGTCAGACCCTCGATCCAGTCCCGCTTAGTGGCGATGAAGCCGCAGCGGAACGAAGCGGACAGCGTTTTCGAAAAGCTGCCGATATGAATGACCCGGTCCAGACCGTCGAAGGCGGCCAGCCTCGGGGCCGGCGTGTGCTCGAAATCCGCAAAGATATCGTCCTCGACGATCGTCAGTCCGAACTGTTCGGCAAGTTTCAGAACGCGATGCGCGGTGACGGGACTAAGCGTTGTCCCGGTCGGATTGTGGACCGCCGAATTGGTGATGTAGAGGCGAGGGCGGTGCTCAGTGAGGATGTTTGCGAAAGCGTCGAGATCGGGCCCGTTGGGCGTATAGGGCACGCCGACGATCCGGGCTCGGTGAGCGCGCAGGATCGCCTGGAAATTGAAGTAGCATGGGTCGTCCACGAGGACCGTGTCTCCCGGCTCGATCAGGAACCGGCAGAGAAGGTCGATCGCCTGGGTGCCGGAATCGGTCAGCACGATCTGGTCGGGCGAAGCCTCGATGCCGCGCTCTCCCATTCTGCGCGCAATCAGGCTCCGAAGCGGCATCAGGCCGAGTGGAGAACCGTAGTCCGTAAGCGGTGCCGTATCGCCGCGGGACAGTGTGCGAAGCGATCGCCGCAAGGTCTCGTCGGGTAACCAGGATGGCGGTAGCCATCCGCAACCAGGCGTCAGGCCATCGCGCCGGACATCGAGCGACTGCCGCGACACCCACAAGGGATCGACGGCGCGGTCGAGCTTCGGACCGATCTGCGCGAGCGACAGCGGCGCCGTCTGGTTGGCAACGTAAAAGCCGGAGCCGGGGCGGGAGGTGATCACGCCCTCTGCCGCCAGCCGGTCATACGCATCGACGATCGTGGAGGTGGATACTTTCAGCGTTGCCGCGAGGCTTCGCACGGAGGGAAGCTTTGCTCCGGGCACAAGGCTGCGCCCGGAAATCCGTTGCCGGATGGTCGAAACGACCATAGCGACCTTCTGCCCACCTTGCGTCCCCAGGTCCATCCGTACTGCCTCATGCACCATTACAGTTTTGTCAAATCGTACCTGAGTGTAACTGTCTCTGCCAGAGGCTTGCGCGCATAAGCATCGAAGGTTTTCGGTGAGGGTGTGCAGGCTTATGGATCGTTCTCTTTCAGGTTGGATCAACGGCATGATCGGCGTGATCATCTTCAGCGGCTCGCTGCCGGCGACAAGGGTTGCCGTCACGCAGTTCGATCCGGTTTTTCTAACCGTTGCCCGTGCCGCGATTGCCGGCATCCTCGCGCTCTGCATTCTCCTTGTCTTCCGCGAAAAATGGCCGTCGCGCCGCGACCTTGTGTCTCTTGTGGTCATTGCGCTCGGCGTCGTGGTCGGCTTTCCGCTTCTCACTGCGCTGGCACTCCAGCACGTGACATCGGCCCATTCGATCGTCTTCATCGGTCTGTTGCCACTCGCGACCGCATGCTTTGCGGTTCTGCGCGGTGGAGAGAGACCGAGGCGGGCGTTCTGGGTCTTCGCAATTGCCGGAAGCGCCTGCGTTGCAGGCTTTGCGCTGTCGCAGGGCGTGATGGCGTCCCCCTTCGGCGACGGCATGATGCTTGCCGCGGTTCTCGTCTGCGGCCTCGGCTATGCGGAAGGTGGTCGCCTGTCGCGGACGCTCGGGGGATGGCAGGTGATCTGCTGGGCGCTCGTCCTGTCGCTGCCTGTCATGATCGTCATCACGGTTACGCAGCTGCCGTCGGATTTCTCAGCGATCGGCACCCCGGCATGGCTTGGCCTCGGTTATGTCTCGCTGTTCAGCATGCTGATCGGTTTCATCTTCTGGTACCGCGGGCTGGCGCAGGGCGGCATTGCGGCGGTCGGCCAGTTGCAACTCACGCAGCCATTCTTCGGCCTCGTGCTTGCCGCCCTGCTTCTTGGTGAAAGCATCAGCCCGATGATGATCGCAGTCACGCTCGCCGTCATCCTCTGCGTCGCCGGTGCTCGCCGCTTCGCGCGATAGGCCCCACCGTACCGATGCGGGGTTGTTCGTTCTGGACAAACCTTGCCGTGTCTCCTAACCAAGCCGTAGCATCTTGAGGAGACGTAGCATGGCAATTCGCGACGTGAAGGCAGGCCAACGGAACGAGGAGGGCATTGCCGCGGTCCTCGGGATCTTGAAACAGGCTTTCGGCGAGCGTTTCCAGACCGGCCAGTCGTTCCGCGAACAGCATGCCCATACCACGACCTATCTTCCGGGCCAGCTTCCCGATGGCGTCGTGTTCGTCGAGACGAGCGACGACGTGAAGACCGTGGTGAAGGTGTGCGCCGAACACCGGGTTCCGATGATCCCGTTCGGCGTCGGTTCCTCGCTCGAAGGTCAGGTCAATGCGCCTTCCGGCGGCATTTCGATCGATTTCAGCCGCATGAACAAGGTTCTTCGCATCAGCCCTGAAGATCTCGACGTCACCGTCGAGCCGGGGATGACGCGTGAGGAGCTGAACCGCGAACTGCGCGATACCGGCCTGTTCTTCCCGATCGATCCCGGTGCCAACGCAACGATCGGCGGCATGGCGTCGACCCGTGCGTCCGGTACCAACGCGGTGCGTTACGGCACGATGAAGGACAATGTCCTGGCGCTGACGGTCGTTACCGCAGATGGCGAAGAGATCCGCACCGCGCGTCGTGCCCGCAAATCCTCGGCCGGCTACGATCTGACCCGGCTTTTCGTGGGCTCCGAAGGGACACTCGGCGTGATCACGTCGGTGACGTTGAAGCTTCAGGGCATTCCGGAAAAGATCGGCGGTGGCGTCTGCGCCTTCCCGAGCGTCGAGGCCGCTTGCGATGCCGTCATCATGACCATTCAGATGGGCATTCCGGTTGCCCGTATCGAACTTCTCGACGACGTGCAGATCCGCGCCTGCAATGCCTATTCGGGCTTATCCTACCCGGAGAAGCCGACATTGTTTCTCGAATTCCACGGCACCGAGGAAACGGTCCGCATCCAGTCGGAACAGTTCGCCGAGATCGCATCCGACTGTGGCGGCGACGAGTTCCATTGGACTGCCAATGCCGAAGAGCGCACCAAGCTGTGGAACGCCCGCCACAATGCCTACTGGGCCGGCCGCGCGCTCGATCCGTCGCTGAATGGGCTCTCCACCGATGTCTGCGTGCCGATTTCGCGGCTGGCGGAATGCGTGGCCGAGACCCAGGCCGATATTCGCGATGCGGGGCTTCTGGCACCGATCGTCGGCCATGCGGGCGATGGCAATTTCCATGTTCTCGTGCTTTTCGACGACAAGGATCCGGCTTCCGTTGCCAATGTCGAGGCGTTTACGGGACGCCTGAGCCGCCGTGCTCTCGCGATGGATGGAACCTGCACCGGCGAACACGGCGTCGGGCAGGGCAAGATGTCCTATCTCGACGAGGAACTGGGCGGTGCCGTCGAGCTGATGCGGTCGATCAAGAAAGGCTTTGATCCGCAAAACCTCTTCAATCCGGGAAAGATCTTCCGCATCGCGGAATAACACTCCCCAATGATTGACTTGCCAGTCCGGCGCGTGGAACTACTCTTGCCGTAGAAACAGGGAGATAGGCCGGTGCTCGGACGCATCATGTTGGCTTTGGGCGGATTGGTCGTGGCAGCGCTGTTTGCGGCGCTGCTGGTGCCGTTCTTTGTCGACTGGTCGAGCTTCCGCGTCGCTTTCGAGGATCAGGCCAGCCGTCTGCTCGGCAAGAAGGTCGCCGTCCACGGCTCGGTCGATGCGCGGATCCTCCCATTTCCGTCGGTTACACTGCATGACGTGCGCGTCGGCCAGGACGTCGATGGCCAGCCGCTCGTGCAGGTGGCGCAATTCTCGATGGATATGGAACTCGCGCCGTTTCTCTCCGGCGAGGCCCGCATTTTCGATATGCGCATTGACAAGCCGAAGGTTCGCTTCCGCATCCTGAAGGACGGCACGTTCGAATGGCTGCGCGGCAGTCGCCCGACGATCGCGGCCCGCAGCGTCATTCTCGAAGACGTCCATATCATGGGTGGCGAAATCGAGATCATCGACGATCGCAACGGCCAGGTCCGCCACATGACCGGACTGTCCACCGACCTGTCGGCGGGGACGCTTGCCGGGCCATGGCGGGGCGAGGGCAATGCGGTGCTGGATGGCCAGGAGGCCCGCTTCAGCCTGACAAGCGGTGAAGCCGCTGCCGAGGGACGGCAGATTCCGTTGCGGCTTCGCGTCTGGCCGGATGCCCATCCGGTCGTGGTCGATTTCGATGGCGAACTTGCCGCGGTCGACAACAAGCCCAGCTACAATGGCAAGTTCAACCTTGCCTTCCTGCAGGAAGAAGACGAGTCCGAGCCGGTCAAGGCGCCGCCGCCCGGTCCGCGCGTGTCCGGCGATTTCGAGCTGACCGGCGAGCGCGCCCGCATTCCGCAATACCGGGTCGAAGTCGGTCCGAAGGAAAACCCTTACATCGTCACCGGCGAGGCAACGCTCGATACAGGGCCGAAGCCGGAATTCCTGCTGACGGCCGATGGCCAGCAGATCGACGTCAACCGCCTGAGCGAAGGGCCGCAGGCAAAGACGGGTCGCAATCCGGCCGCCTCCGCGCAGCGTCGCCTCAATGCCTTCGTGCAGATGGTTGCATCGATCCCGATCCCGCAGGTACCGGGGCGGGTCAACCTCAAGCTGCCGGCGATCGTCTTCAACGACACAACGATCCGCGACATCCATCTCGACGTTAGACCGGCCGGGCGCGGCTGGGCCGTCGACAATGTGACTGCCACCCTGCCGGGCCGCACCCAGCTGGAGGCCAAGGGCAATCTCAACCTTGCAAACCGAACCGCCTTTGTCGGCGACATGCTGGTTGCCTCGACACAGCCGTCAGGTCTCGCCGACTGGCTGTCCGGCAGCGTTGATCCTGCGATAAGGCAGCTGAAAAACGCCGGCTTCTCGGCCAAGGTGAACCTCACGCCGGAACTTCAGAGGTTCGAAGCTCTGGAACTTGGGATAGGGCCTGCAACGCTTAAGGGTCGGCTGGAGCGCCAGTCGCCGAATGGCCAGGCGCCAAGCCTTTCCATGGCGCTTGCCGGCAACGAGATCGATATCGACGCGATGCGCGCGCTCGCGTCGCTGGTCACCGGCGACGATGCCGGTCAGGACGTGCTGGATCACCGGGTCGCAGCAAGCCTCAAGGCCGACCGGCTGACGGCTCTAGGCGTCGTCGCAACCAAGGTCGATACCGCGTTTAGCGTGGCCGAGGGCGTGTTGTCGCTGGAGCGGCTGACTGTCGGAGATATCGAGGGTGCCACCTTGTCCGCCAAAGGCATGTTCGAGGGCTCGCTGGTTTCCTACGGCGGGACCGGGTCGGTGAGTTTCCGTTCACCGGACCCTACGTCTTTCATCACCATGCTGCGGGATCGGCTGCCGCATCATCCGTTGCTCGACCGGTTGGCCCGCAACGGCAGCTGGTATGCGGATTCAGATCTGATCGCCGATATTTCGCTTGGCGGCAGCGGTCTAGGCGGTGCCAATATCAAGCTGCGCGGCAAGGCGAATGGCAGCACGGTCGATGCCGATCTGAAGCTGCCCGGCATCTTCGATCTCACGGCCGGCAACGCAATGACGCTGTCTGCATCGCTTGCCAACCCGAAGGCGACGGTCCTGCTGGGTCAAGCCGGTCTCGATCCCTTGCCTTTCGATGGTGACGGCGCGGGACGGTTGGCGCTGACATTGCAGCAAAAGGAACAGCACGCGGCCACCACCGAACTGAGCTTCACGACGCCCAAGACGTCGCTGCTGATGGCCGGCGACGTGAATATCCAGAATGCCGGATTTGGCGAAGGGCGGGCGCGGGTGTCGCTCAAGAGCGCCGATATCGAGCCCTATCTGCTGGTCACCGGTGTCAGCCTGCCGCAGTTCGGCAGCGGACTGCCTGTCAATCTCGCGGCTGATGTCGAGCTTTCGGCAGATGCCGTGAAAGTCTCTGGCCTCAGTGGCGATCTTGCCGGAAACACTGTCGGCGGGTCGCTATCCGCCGATCGCCGCGCTCCCGGCCTGCCTGTTACCGGCGACATGTCTGTCGACACGATCGATCTTGCCTGGATGGGCGAGGCGGTATTCGGGCCGATGGAGAATGGCGTGACAGGCGCCCCATCGAAGACGCCGTTCGCCACGCCGCTGATTGGATCAACGGATGTCGGCATCAATCTGTCGGCAAAAACGCTGCGGGCGGATGCGCTTGGAACAATCACCGGTTTTTCGGGCAAGGTGAACGGCAAAGCCGGTGGTCTGACGATCGACAACGCGTCCGGAACCTGGCAGGGCGGAAAGCTGTCCGGACGGCTGATGATGTCGAACGGCGATGCGACCGGTATCGTCCAGGCAAAGCTGCAGGTCGAAAACGCCGACCTCGCGCCGCTCGTCTGGCAGAAGGGTGGCACACCGGTCGCGGCTGGCAAGCTGGACAGCACTGTCAGCATCGAGGCGACGGGCAAGAGCATGGACGAACTCATGCATGGCGTCAGCGGCTCCGGCGAGATTCGCCTAAAGAATTTCGAGATTGCCGGGATCAATCCGGATGCGCTCTCGCCAACTCTTGCCGGTGCCGACAGGCTGCAGGGCGAGGTCAACGAGGCAGCGGTTCAACCGATCGTGACAACTGAGGTCCTGAAAGGGACAACCCGGCTCGGGTCCGTCACCATTCCGATGACGATTACCGGCGGCGCCGCACGGGTTCAGAATTTTACCGCAACGGCCGGCGCCGCACAGGTCTCGGCTGAGGGCGTGCTCGACTTTGTCGATGGCCGCATCGATGCCGGGCTGTCGGTCCGTTACGATGCGGGTGAAGAGGCTGTGGCGGGGGGAGAACCGACTGTCACGCTCGGTTATTCCGGATCGCTCGAGCAGCCGGACCGGCGGATCGATATGGCCGCAATGGCAAACTTCCTGTCACTGCGTGCCTTCGAACAGGAACGCCGCCGCGTCGAGACGCTGCAGGCAAGCGTGCTCGAGAAACAGCGGCTGCGCCGCGAAGTCGCGCTCTACACATTTCGTGGCGTGGAACGGGAGGCGGCACGCGTCAAGGCAGAGGCCGAGGAGCGGGCACGCCAGGAGGCGGCGGAGGCAGAACGCAGAAGCCAGGAAGCCGAACGGCAGGAGGCAGCAAGGCGCGCTGAAGCAGCCCGGCTCCAGCAGGAGCGGCAACGGGAAATCCAAAGGCAGAACCAGCAGCCATCGGCGCCGGCGCCGTTCACGATGCCACCCGCCGGCGACCTTTTCCAGGAGCAGCCTTCGGGTACGGGTCGCTCCTCAAACCCAAGTTTGCCGGGCGTGCAGCCGTGAGTGCGGCGGCACGCTGATCAGAGCAAATGGGGGGCGGGAGGACGCTGACCGTCAGCGCCTGGCTGGCGCCCGGCAAGACAGTCTGCCAGCGAGGTCTTGAACCAGCGCAGCACATGCAGGCGGAGTGCAGAGGAAAGATTGTTGTCTCCCGAACGACCGTCGTCGACCTCGGCGATCAAGGCGGCCAGACTGATGCCGCGTTTGGCAGCAATGGATTTCAGTTCATGCCAGAATTCATCTTCCAGCGAAAAACTCGTTCGATGACCGTGCAGGGTCGCAGAATGTTTTCGGATCAAGTGTAGGCCCCGTCACCCTCATGGTGATTGATGGAGCGCAATTGAGGATGTCGCATGCGCACGGTCAAGCCGTTGCCATGAGTCAGCCTAACGAAGCCTTAACGCCGTTCGTCCGTTTCCGGAGAAGGCTTTTCGAGCTTACCCTGATCGAGGGTTTTCCCCGCTTTTTCGTTGAGGGCCGTCGTCAGCTGCTTTTCACTCTTGGTGCGGCCAAAGCTGATGCGGTTCTGTTCGGCAGCCGCGTCCTTTTGCGAACGCGCCTTGCCTTTGCGAAACTGCCGAAGGTTGACGATCTCGGCGCACATCGTGTCTGCCTACTGCTTCTTGCGGAACGAATCGAGGGAGACGACGGAGCCTTCCTTCTTGTCCTCGCCGGTGGCGGCATCCGCATCCACAACCTTTGGCGTGGTATCGACCGGGATCGCGGTGATCTCGGCAGAAACTTCGCCTTCCTCGACCATCGGCACTTCGAACTCGAGTTCGAAATTCACGGACGGGTCGTAGAAGCCGCGGATCGTGTTGAACGGGATGACCAGGCGTTCCGGCGTATCGTTGAACGACAGGCCGATTTCAAACAGCGTGTCGGTGATCTTGAGGTCCCAGAACTGGTGCTGGACGACGATCGTCATCTGTTCCGGATATTTCGACTTCAGCGCCGGAGAGATTCGTACCCCGGGTGCGCCGGTCAGGAATGTGATGAAGAAGTGGTGGTCACCCGGCAGTCTGCCGGTTGCCGCGACCTCGGACAAAACCTTGCGGATAACGCCGCGGAGGGCGTCCTGTGCCAGAATATCGTAGCGGATGTGATCCTGCCCCATGCGATCCTGTCTTTCTATTGCTCTTCAAACGCCGCTTATGTCACGAGACGCGCCCGCGGGGAAGTCCGCTTCGGCGTCGAGTCATGTCATGATATTCCACCGGGGAGCGAAGGTGAAGGCTTCTGTTGCCAGGTGCCTCCGGACCCCGCCTTACGGGGCTAACCGTAAGGACTTAGTTCGGGTTTCCCGCACCGCCATTAGGCAGCGAGAGCGTAACCCTTAGCGTTGTTGTCATTTGCAACTACACTTGTGACCCGATAACGGCGGTATCATGCCGAGCAAAAGTTCGATCTTTACACCCTTGTCGATCCTATTTCGCCCCCATCACAAGCCGGTCCAGATTGAACGACCGGTTTGTGGTGGAGGCGCCGGGTACCGCCCCCGGGTCCAATAGGCTTATTTCATCGACCGTTTATCGCCATATCCGAACCGAAGTCCGGCACGAGTGATATAGGGGTTTGCGAACCGGATGAAAAGAGGTCTCGTCATATTCCTATCATCAACGTGAAAAGCTTGGAAAAGCCGCGCCGGTGACGGGGAGGTGATTGGTGAGTAGGCTTCGTGCTATTATGTAGGACGATCTCGACCAATCGGCGGAAGACCTATGAAGCAGTATCTCGACCTTCTCCGGCACGTGATGGAGACTGGCGCCGACCGCGGCGACCGCACCGGGACCGGTACCCGCTCGGTCTTCGGCTACCAGATGCGATTCGATCTGAACGAGGGTTTCCCGGTCCTCACCACCAAGAAGCTTCATCTGCGCTCGATCATCCATGAGCTCTTGTGGTTTCTGAAGGGCGAGACGAACATTGCCTATCTCAAGGAGAATGGTGTCTCCATCTGGGATGAATGGGCGGACGAAAAAGGCGATCTCGGTCCGGTTTACGGATATCAGTGGCGCTCATGGCCGACGCCTGATGGCGGTCATGTGGATCAGATCGCCAACCTGATCGAGAACCTGAAGGTCAACCCGAACTCGCGCCGGCACATCGTCACAGCCTGGAATCCTGCACAGGTTGACGACATGGCGCTGCCGCCCTGCCATTGCCTGTTCCAGTTCTACGTGTCGGAGGGGCGGCTGTCGTGTCAGCTCTACCAGCGGTCGGCGGACATATTTTTGGGAGTTCCATTTTTTTCCGACGGCGCGGCGGTATCTTCGATTGGAAGTCATTGTAATATCACAGTCCATTGAAGCCTCGTCAAGTGTACCGGTATAGTTTCGGCTCATGAGGTGGCGGGCGCGCTGCTTGTAAGCCATCTGCGGCATCGAGTGGGTCAACCGACGCGAAGGATTCGTAGTCGTCTCGACCTCTGATTTTATCATTTAAATTCTTACAATCTCCGACGCCTTGCACCCGCGGCTTATGGGCGTCACGATCCCCTATAGATTAGGAAAGACTCATGGCTCGTCACCCGGAATTCCAGTATTTGGATCTTGTCGAACACGTACTAAAGAATGGCGACAGGCGCATTGATCGTACGGGCGTTGGAACATTGGCGTCGTTCGGCACCATGATGCGGTTCGACATGAGCGACGGCACTTTTCCCGTTTACACCACGAAGCGGGTTTATTGGAAAACGGCCGTGAAGGAGATGCTATGGTTTCTGACCGGGCAGACGAATATCCGATCGCTGCTGCGCGAAAACGTGAAAATCTGGACTGACTGGCCTCTCGAAAAATTTCGGAAGGCTACCGGCTCGGATATAAGTCAGGATGATTTCGAGGCGCGCATACTCGCTGACGAGGAGTTTGCAACACAATGGGGCGACCTCGGCCCAGTTTATGGCAAGCAATGGCGACGTTGGGTCGGGCCCGATGGCAAAGAATATGATCAGATTGCCGCGATTATTCACACCTTGCGGTCCAACCCTACAAGCAGGCGCATGCTATTTCACGCGTGGAACGTGGCCGATCTCGATCAAATGGCTCTAAATCCATGTCACAATTTCTATCAGTTCTTTGTTGGCGGCTTGAATGACCTGCAGCCGGGCGGAAAGCCGCGGCTGTCGTTGATGGTTGGAACGAGAAGCAACGACTTAGGGCTTGGCAATCCATTTAATACCTGCCAGCAGGCAGCATTGCTCGCGATGGTTGCGCAACAGGTAGACATGGACCCCCATGAGCTGATCTGCGTCGGCGGCGACGTTCACCTCTATCTCAATCACATCGAGCTTGCCGAGACGATTCTAAAGCGTGAGCCTCGACCGTTTCCAAAGCTGCGCCTCCTGCGCAGACCGCAGAGCATAGACGGCTATCGGATCGAGGACTTCGAAGTGGAAGGCTATGACCCTCACCCGGCCATCCAGGCACCGGTGGCGGTCTGAAATGGAACGGCTCCTATCCAAGCGGCTTGAAAGCGAGCTACGTAACGATTTGGAGCGAGGAACTATCGTCTGGAACGAGGCCGGGAACGTAAATCGAGCCGTCTACGCAGGTCGCATTGGGGTCAGCCGGAGAGCGCTTCCGCAAGGTGTGCTTGAACAATTCGATGGCTTTGGCCCTGAGAAAGCATCGACCGAAAGTGTCCTCCGATCGATTTTGGAGCACGACTTTCAAAAGGGAGCACTGACCTTTTCAAAGCCTGGCTTCATCGACAAACGGTACTATGCAAAGCGGGCGGCCTGCAGCAACACCCAGTATTACAGGAAACTGTTTAACGAGTACGAAACCAAGGCAGGTGTCGTCTGCACCTCAATCTCCCTTGTCCAACTGCTCTCTCGTGATTTCGCGTCAGGCACGCTGCCGTTCAGCCGCGGCGGAAAAATCGACCGGTCCCATTATGCAGTTCAGCTCGGTGTCACCAAAAGTAGCCTCACGCCGCATATCCCCGTGTTCCAAGTTTTCGAAAGCAAACTAAGAGGAACTGGCCGCTATCGCGACGACGACCTCGAAAAGATGGCGAAATGGCTGGAAACAAACTTCGACGAAGGCTTGCTTCGGTTCAACACGAGCGGCAAGCTCGTGCGGCAGCAGTTCAAGGATGCTTTTGGCATCACTGGCTCCGATTTCGAAACCCGCTACCCAGCCGTAGGTGGCCTAATTCAAAAATATGAAGCTCTCCACCAGCGCCGCTTACTCGAAGCTGGTTCGCACCTGGGCGCATCCAAATCGAACACCACAAAAAAGCGTATCTCAGCCAAGGCAGAATGCCGCCTTAAGCATGAAGTGCGGCCAGGCGAGCCGAGTGCGGTCTCAGAAGAGCCTCCTCCAGCATCACTTTCGCCTCAGGTCGCTGCGAGCCAATCTGCAATATGTAATGACATCGCGACGAGGCCGTCGCCGGAGGAGGACAATGGTGCCTACGACGCTTTCATCGAAAAGGGTCATCCGAGGCCCGCTAAACCCAGCAAGAGTAGTTTAAGTTCACAACCCGATCAGTCCGGGCCTGCCTTCCAGCCCAATTCCCAGCCCCAGCCCCAGCCCCAGCCCCAGCCCCAGCCCAATGTCACACAGAGAACCACCACAGGCTCAAAAGAACGACTTCAACAGCTAGGGGTGAGCAGCAAACTGTCCACCGCAGAACCTGCGGCGACAAGCAAGCCTGCCCGTGGGGCTGCCGCTACGACCCCTGAGCACAGCGTGTTGATGTCAAAACATCCGGCGCTTCGTAAACACCAGTTCTACGAGGTCGGATCGACCCGACAAAGGCTCGTGGAATTGTTGAATCAACACTTCGATCGCGACCGGTCTGCACCGTTGGTTCAAAGAAATCTGGCCATTGCCCTGAATGTAACCGACACATCAATCAGCATCAATTATCGCGATGTCGTAAAGGACTATCGGGATTGTGCGAACGGCAGCATGCATGAGACGTTCGTCCCAGTAGATGCCGACCTTATTGAACGATATCCGGGGATCGAGAAGCACCAGTATTACCCTCCAGGAAGTACTAGGGCTCAGCTCGTTACGATACTGAACAAGGATTTGGTCAGCGGCACGATCCCACGCAGCCGAGGTGGAAAGATCGATCGGCAAGCGCTATCCGCGAGATTTGCGTTCGCGAGCAACGCGATGAGCAACTATGTTAATATCCTGCATGACTACGAGTCCGCAACAGGCGGTCTGCAGAACGTTCATGCACGTCGCCTTCCCGAAATGGAAGCATTCCTCGCCGCGTCGTTCCAAGACGGGACATTGGAAGTCCGCAACGGAAAGGTCGCCCGTCTTCAATTCCATCGGCATTTCGGGCTTTCTGAGAACAAGACAATACTCGTCCGCAACCCTGCCATTCTCGCGCTACTGGAGAGATACGACGACCTGGTGAAATCGACTGGGTATCTTCCGAACCGAACAGTGCCAGAGATCAGACTTCTTAGGGCTGTCCTCAAAGACGATCCACCGATTTTCAAGACCGGCCTGTCTATCGACAGGAAGAGTATCTCAAGAATTACAAAAATATCGATGGGCCGCATTGTGCGGCCCCCTTTCGCACAGGTTCTCGAAGACGCCGACATCCGTCTCGTTCAGCAAGTCGAAAGCGACGATCTGTGTCGTGTCTTCGCTGGACGGCTGTTTACCCTGCGTTCCCTCTTGGATTCTGGATGGTCGCACCAGTTTCTAAAGCGGGTGGCCGATGGCTTCCAAAAGATCTACGGTACGAAGCGTCCGGACAAGGCGAAGGTTGCCTATAATAGTTTAAGGGAAATACTTCGGTACATAGGGGGCGCAGACGATCCATCGTGTCGGGCCGTCAAGTCGGCTTTGAACATTGTTAAAGTCCGTTCAGTCCGGCCACAGGACTGGACACTTGCCACGCAAGCATACTCGACCTGGATCGATGACCGCGATGATCTCAAAGGGGGGACGTCGAAGACAAAGCTAGGTTCCGCGAATAGTGTTTTAAGACATCTCGGCAACGTTGGTGTTTTTCCAGAACTCGAGATGGCGCTTAGAGCTAAAGGCGAGGCAAGCTCGCACAGGCGCACGTTGGCGCAGGCACCAGCCTCGGAGGGGGTTGATGATTATCTTGCGTTTGCCACAGCCATGCTTCACGAGGCTGCAAAACTTCGACAGGTCGATATCGATACAGATGTCGAGGCAGGTTTTCTGAAGACATTGCGTGCGGAACTGTCGTCCGCCAACCTGAGTGCAGACGACAGCCCGGCCAAGGTAATTGTCCATGTATTGAAGCGCCGGCTAAAGTTGATCGAAGATGCACTCGCTGCTGTTTACGTGCGCTGGCGGCGTAAATGGGAGCGGGGGCAGGAGCTCCTGCAAGTTGGCGAAAGCGTGGGTGCGGATTGGGAGCAGACTTTCTTCGCTGGCTCGCGCAATGAATATGTTCGGCGAACCGAGATGCGGGAATTTTTCCCGGTTGATGACCCAGACCGTGCAATCGCCAATCTCATAAGACTGGTCTCAGACAAGTTTAATGGCATTTATCCCTCCCAGAATCAGGGGAATGTGCATTTCGGACAATTCTTTGCGAAGCGCGCACTGGAGTTGGGGGGCAAAGTCGAGCTCCAGGCGATGATAACGCCGCATCCCCATGCGGTCTACGCACTCGTACTTCTCTATCTGTGTGGGTCGGGAGCTAACATGGCAGTTGGTCGAACCTTGTTCGTCGACGCTATGGAGCATTCGCAAATTTCTGGAGCCACTCATATAACTGGTGAGAAGGCGAGGGCGGGCGGCAAGCCGATCCATGCGCATCTTGACACTCGGTCCCACGCAGTGATGGGGATGAATTGGTTGCTGCAGGCATCAGCCAGCGTTCGCCTAGAGCTAGACTCGGACGACAGAAAGCTTCTTTTTGTCGTGAATCAGCGTTCCGTCGGACAGCCAGTAGAGGAATACAATATACGGGCCTTTTTGAAACGGATCGCGGACAACATACCGGAAATTGCCGAGCTTGGAATCACACCGGCCATGCTGCGACCGACCGTCCTGCTGATCGCGGCACTCGAAGGTGATGCCGACGCACATCGAGCCGCGGCCCTCGGACAACATGGGCTAAATGTCGGGCAAGGGTATATCTCCCATCCACCGACGCGTTACATGAATGACGAGGGCATTCGAGACTTCGTGGACAGCTTCGAAGTTGCATCGTTTCACGCCGAGCCAGAGGTAACGGAATGGCTTGGCTTCACGAAGGCCGAAATGGACGTCAAGATAGAGAAGTTGATGGAGACTGGTCTTGGGACGTTTTGTCGCGACCTTCATGGACGCCCTGGCAACGACGGTGAAAAGTGCCGCACGTTCGACTGCTGGAACAGTTGCCCACAGCTCGTCGTGATCGCTCGGAGGAGAGATCTCGCCTTCCTCATAATCTGGAGGGCCTCGCTGATCGAAGCCGAGCCCTTATGGATACTCGAGCGGAAAGAGCGCTGGTACGCTCTTTGGTTCCCGTGGCTGGAATTTATCCAGACTGTCGAGCGAAAAATATTATTGACGGCCATGGGAAGGATCTGGCGCGAAGCGACCGTAATAGCTGAGAAGATCATGGCTCAACCCGATTTTACACCTATAAGGCCTCACTGATGGCATTGAAAGTTGCAGGTCTGACGTCTACGTCATCTCCGCGTCGGATGCACAAGCGTGACGCAAAGTGGCTTCAAGACCAATATGAAGCGACGACCTGGGTGATAACAGACACGATCGGCGAAGGTTACGCGGAGACGGTCGATTTTCACGTCCCACTTCCGAACGGTCGCTACTTGACGGAAGAGCCTGAGCTTTACCGCACGGTTAAAGAGTTCATATTCTGGATCCGCGAGGGGCCTTACACCCGTATCGACGACGCTGCCCGGCATAAGCAGTATGCTTTGTCGATCATACAGATCGCTTGGGGTCTTGTCGCGAGAGGCTATAGCTCGTTTGCAAGTCTGTCCAAAGAGGTGGTCCACGAAATCTGTGAGGGAAGCACCAAAGGCCGAGACGGCATTACCAGCGCATCTGTCCTCCTAAGAACGCTTCTTGATGGGTACGCTTCCTGGAGCGAGGTGCCGTCGCAGTTCGCGGCAGGTAGAAGTCTTGACTTCCCGCGTTTGGTCTCGGCCCTGCACATTCCTGATGGCTGGGATAGGCCTCCGCTTCGAAGAGAGATAGCCTACACTACCGCCCGGCTGAACGGAAAGACGATCGTCCGTTCCGGCCCGAAACAGATCACGGTGCAAAACGTGCATTTGATCACCATCATTTTCGAGGCACTTTATCAGCTCCGCCACTTCATGCAGTCGGATTCAATCGCATTCAATCCCTTTGACGATGGCGCCTATGCCATGGCTGTCAGCCTCGGGGCGAATACTGTTCCTACACCAATCGCGCCCCCCGAACTCGTCCTGAAGTTCATTCGCGAGAGTGCCAATTACATCGTACGAAACGCGCGAAAGGTGACCGCGCATTTCCTCGAGGTACGGGCGAGTGCGGGGACCGAATCATGGAGCGAGCTTACCGCCCGAGAAGCCAAGTCGCAGGTAAGGTGGGTCGCGGACGCTGCTTTCGTGCTCATCGCAGCGTTCAGCGCGCGCCGCCTCGAGGAAATCTACAAGTTACGTAGGGACTGCCTCAAGGGCAGTGACCAGCACGGATGGTGGATGGAAGTCTATATCGAAAAGTTAAGAGAATGGACTTGGATACCCGTTCCACGGATCGTGGCACGGGCTGTCGAGGCGATGAAGTCGATGGACGCTGACAATCCGGACGTAAGTCAGTCGCTCTTTATTTTGAACGATCCACTGACTGGAAAGCGTATCAAGCTCAAGCATCGGATGAAGTCATTTGCCGAGAAGCTTGGCGCAGACGCATACGTCGGCCGTGGTGGAATATCTCTCTCATGGAACTGGACGCCGCGTCAGTTCCGCCGGTTCTTCGCTGTTTTGTACATCTACCGATGGTTTGGCAAGAAGGAGACCTTGGCTCACCACCTTCGCCATCATGATTTGCAGACCGCCAACGACTACCTACGACTGGACCCGGAGGTGTCGGATATCTGGCTCAAGGAGATCGCCAACTACAAGACCTTCGTTGCCGAGCGTGTGGCAGCGAACGACGGATCCTTTGCTGGCCCGATGGGAGATCGCCTGCAGAAATATATCGAGCGCGTGCGTCGCGTGCTCGATCAGAACGTCATGATTATTCCGGAAGAAAAGGCGGAAGTAATCCTGCGACTTATGAAGAAACTCCACCTAGTCGTGACGGTAAAGGCCTGGGTCACTTGCTGCTGCCCGGCCACACAAGGAGGCTGCGAGCGTGCGGCCTGTCGAAAAGACGCGGGATTTGCATCTGGTTCTGTCGGGCCGGACTTCGTGGCTGCAGGCCCGTCGATATGTCCTGGATGCCCATGGGCACTCGTCTCCGAGGGAAATGTCGACTTCATGGAACTGGAACTCGAGGAACTGACCGATACCGCGGCACAAGCTTCGGGCGTCTTTGCAGAACTAGCATCTGAGAAGGTCGTGGTGCTCTCGCGGTATCGTGAATCCTTAAGAAAGAGTTTCAATTGAGGAGGAGCGAATGGAACAGAGCCTCTCAACACGCATCGCCGCACGGATAGCACTGGTAGCTAAATGGTTGAAGACACAAGTGCCGCCGGACCTTGATGACATACCGACTTCGCTCAATGGATGGCGCCAATACCACAAGCCGGAGCTCGGGATTTTGCGGATTGGTTCGAAGCATGGGTTCACGACTACAGATCCTGACCTTGGGGGCGAGGTAGCAAAGCTCCAAGTCTTGATCACGGCTTTGAATGAGAAGAGGGGCAAGGAGGCCAAAGCGAAGTCGAAAAATAAAAGGCGGCCCTACAAGCCCGAGGCGGCGCGCCGCCGGCTCGCTGAGCATGAACGCGATGCGGCGCTCTTGGACCTCAATAAAGTCGCCGGGCAGTGGCATGTGGCCCGCGATGAGCTGGCGCAGATGACCAAGAAGGTCGGCAATCTGGAGGTGGATAGGCGCGAGCTTCACTCTAAGCTTAGGGAACACGACGATCGGATCGAGTACTTGCTCGGACGTCTTCGCCAAGTTGGGATAAGGGAAGTGTAGGATATGAAAGAGGAGAGCATCTACGATAGGCTTTCACGGCTCATAGCAGGGAACTTTAATGGTGAATTTCCCCGATGGACCAAGCGCGGCGTCTGCAGGAAATGGGTCGCCGCATTGATTGGCTGCAGACCGGCGACTCTAAGTTCCAGTCCGAAGCTGAAGAAAATGCTCGTAGCTTGGGAGTCTCTTAGAAAGGCGACATCTCAGCCGGCGGCAGATGCGCCCGAGCCGGCGAATGACAATGTGACGCTGATGCGGCGTGGCGACCGCGAGGCCCGTATCATATGGGCTCAAGTCAAGTTAAACCGGCAAATCTGGTCAGTCCCGACGATCGTAGCACATTCAGCCGAGCAGTACTACAATGACTGGTTTCGTTTTCTGGTCTTCAAAAAGAAAAGAGAACCAACCTCAGTCGACGAGAGCGCAAAGCACATCCGGCAGTTCCTGAAATTCTGCAGAAAGTACAAAATAGCACTTCGCGAAGTCGACGATGACGTACTCCTCGCATGGCGAGAAGAGCTCAGAGAGCGCAGAACGACGACGCCTCGCCGGAATACCCTGCTACGTACAGTCCATGCCTTTTTCAAATGGACCGCGGTCGAGAACATCTACAAGCATATCGCTCAGGTCGGTCGTCCTAGCAACTATGCGGAGTCGATGGCCGACTATACATTTCCGATTTCTTCCGAGGAGGTTATGGTCATTACAAGCCGTGGAAACAAGCGCTTCCACTGGGTCTGGCCATTTCTCGAAACCGGACCCGGAGCACGGTACGGCCGTCGACATACCCCTACGCTGGAGGAGATCGACCGCATCTATGCCTTTACCGACATTGAGAAGCACGGAATCCGCAACGTCACCATCATGAACTGGGCACTTAGGACCGGAGCGCGCGTCAGTGAAATCCTCGGACTTAAGTGCGACGACTTGCCTAGAGAAGACCAGTATGCCGAGCTGATCGAAAAGGATCAGTGGACCATCAAGCTAAAAAAACGAAAATGGCACAAGGAGGGTGGCGTTCTATACGTTCCAGCCGATGTCATCTGGGACACGATTAACTATATTGAAGGACAGCGGGCAGAAATATTAGCGAATAGTCAATCTAAGAACGAGGGCGCCATATTCCTTTCAGAACGAGGCACCCCGCTCGTACCTGACTCGGTCAGCCGGATATGTAACAAACTATTCAATGCAGCGGACGTCGACAGGGCGAACATCCACCGGCTTCGAGCTCGCTTTGCACATAATGCCGTAGAAACCGCTTTGAACCACCTGGAGCAGGCAGGCGTCACGCTTGACCCCTCGTCGGGATGGCACCAGACGGCTCTGGTCATCGCTGCGGAAATGATGGGACATACTTCAACACGATCGCTTGAGCCGTATTTGCATGACATTATGTTCCGCAGGACCGAGATCGCGCGTCTGCGGACGCAGGGGGGAGTGATCGAGCCCGTAGAGGATCGGACGGCTGAGAAGGAGAACATCATAGTGCTTGGCGAGAAGATCGCGGATCTGATGCGAGCCGGCAACGAGACCGAGGCACGTAAGATGGCAAGGTTTATCGCGAATTCGATCGACAGGCGGTTGCTTTGGAAAGAACCGATGGGGATGGCCGCCTGATCGGATATGCGGTCAAGACCCCCTTCGCATGGCGCCGCTTTGAATTCTTCGGAAGCGGCGTCTACGTCATGAGCATATATATGTAATAGCCGTGTAGCTCGGCGTTGGATTGATTAGGGAGGAAGTATTATGTCCGACATGCAGCCGGTGCGCGACCTGACCGACTTACTGCTCGTCGAGACCTGTTTTGATCTTGGTTTTGAGGAGGGGTTAGGTGCCGGCAGAACTGAAATGAAGATAGTCGAACGCGATTTCGCGCCACACGAGGGTAGCCTGGTCATTGGGCATCTCATGCTTGATTCGATCTACTTCGAGGTGAAACGCCAAATCTACGACTTTCCCGCGAAGCAGAACCTCGATGCTTGGCTGGAAGGTTTCTATCGGGGGGTGGCTCAGGCTGGCGCGCGCGTAGGTTTCATGTCTACGATCGGTGACCCGGACGGATCGGCGAGGCTAACAATGCATCTGTTCGTTCACCGTTGGCCCGTTCCAGCGGAGATCACGTTGCAGTGAGTGAGTGACATCTTGCTAGTGCATCAAGCGTATCACCACCATGGTGCATGGGACGCGGCCTCTTGCCACGCAGCGGATCCCAAGTCGGCCAAAGTCACGTCTGTCACTCTCAACGGGCGAGCGGCACAAGAGAGTGCATGACAATTCAACCCAGCTCCATGAGCCAGTTTTCTATCATTTGAAAAAAGGCAGTTTATAATTGTTATCCGGTATGCCGCCGTAGGTAAGTTGATTGTCGTTACCTCGCGGTATCGATTGCTTCGATCAGAGAAGATCATTAGTCGTTCTTGCGGGCCCGTCTTGCCAGCCGGTTGCGCTTCCTCTCATCGTCAAAAGATTCCACGATGTTGCGATTGAAGATCCCCCAGCCCTGTCCTGCCTCAGGCTTCACAAACTCGATCCCGTTCTTTTGGAAATGGTCCACCAGATGCTCGACGCTTTCGAGGTCACCGAAACCATGCTCTGTATTGTAGATGGTGCGAACTGCAAGTCCGGACGAAGCCGCCAACTCCGCTTGGGTGTAACCGAGCGTGACGCGAGCGGCGATCAATAGTTTCGTGGGTGGCCTCATAAGGATTCAATGTCATGCCTTTTTACCGCAGGCAAATGAGTTGACAAACGCGCTTAAAATCGGCACGTAAACACCTGTAAGACGTCTTATGACGCCGATTTTATTCGCAAGTCGTTTTCAACGAATCACAGCGTACTGGAGCGTGCATGCAAAAGGATCCTAAGCGCAGGCTGTCAAAAGACGAGATTTCGATGTTGCACTCATCGCTATCTGTATTCCTCGCATATTGCGGACTTCGATCTGCGCTTCGGAAAGCTGGGCTGCTCACAAGGCTGGAGGACGGCATGTTGATATGCGTAGTACCGCAAGGCTACCGGATGATCGATTACAAGGTCGCTGCCGAATATCTGTTCGGCAAGGATTCGAGTTTGAACTGGGAGGAGCCTACTCGAAGCAAGCGCGTCTATCAGTTTTCGGAAAACTACAAGATCCCCACTAAGGGCTCACGGGTTGAGTTCACCGTATTTGATCTGGCAGACACGGCAATCATCCTGACTGTCGACGAACATCTAATATCAAAAGAGCTTCGGTTCGCCGCCGATGACATCGTGCATATTATTCACCCGTCTGCAGCTCACATCAAAGCGGCGAGAGTTATTTCGGGTCGCCCGCAAATTTCCAACGAGGTAGCCTCAGATCTCGCATCTCGGCCACAGAACATCGTGATTGCCGCACTTCTACGCCGGAACCTTGAAAGCGCTCACCTAACGTTGCTGGATGATATGGAAGGCGCACCTCTTGGCGGACCTACCCTCAACGAACTTCCAGGCTATGACATACTCAAGGACTGGGCGCTGAAAGTCGCAGTGGATACGGCCGCATGGAGAAAGAGTGGCCTTGCTTGGACAGAGGTTGGAAGTGGCGCGCTTTTATCGGGACCGCCGGGTACCGGAAAGACAATGTTCGCTGATGCTTTCGCCAGATCCTGCGGGCTCAAGCTCGTGTCGACCACCGTGGGCGAATGGCAAGCCGCTGGGCACCTTGGGGACACGTTGCAAGCCATGCGGCGGTCGTTTGCTGATGCGGCGCGGGCAGATGGGGCTGTGCTTTTTATAGATGAGTTGGATGGAATTGGTAGTCGAAGTCGTTTGTCGGGTGACTATGTCGAGTACTGGCGGCTGGTGATCAACGAGTTTCTGTCTCTCACGTCGCGCCTGCCCGAAGGGGTGCTATTGATAGGAGCGACGAATGATCCAGAACAGATTGATCCCGCAGTCCTGCGGAGTGGCCGGCTTGAAATGAAGTTCGAGCTCTCACTCCCTGACAGGAATACCCGTGCGGAAATTCTTGCTTATCACCTCGGTGGACACATTGGCTTCGAGCCGCTCGTCAATGTTGTCGGAAACCTTGACGGTTGGTCGGGTGCCGACCTCGAGAGACTGGCACGTAATTCAAAACGACGCGCTCGCGCCATGAAACGAGAAGTCAAGATAGACGATGTCCTATTGGCGCTTCCGAAACGGAAGGCATACTTACCGGAAGTCCGGTTCCGGCTTGCCGTTCATGAAAGCGGGCACGCGTTGGTTTCTCTGGCCCACCGCGCTACGACCAGCGTGACGATCACCGTGGAAGAGACGTTTGACCCAGACCAGCAGACAAATGTCGGTGGTAGAACTTCTTACGATCAGATCGACGATTGGCTGCCTACCGAAAACACGCTTTTGGGCCGCATGGCAACCGCACTCGGCGGATTGGCAGCGGAGGAGATCGTATTCCGGGACCGGTCGATTGGTTCGGGGGGCGGCCCTGGTAGTGATGTCGAACGGGCAACGATGATCGCTCGAAAGCTCGTCACGTCTTATGGCTTAGGCCGTATCCCTGTGTACGTCAGGGCAGTCGGTGATGTGGATGTTGAAACCATCCTGCCTGCTGATTCTGAAAACGACGTCCGCGAGCTTTTAGCCGTGCAGTACCAGGCGGTGTTAGAGTTGCTCGAACCGGAGCGCGAGCGCTTAATCGAGCTGGCCAGAGATGCGATGCTCAACCACTCCGTCACAATCGCTCGTGAAGGCGGCTCAGATACTGTCTCGCTTTGATTTGGCCCGCGCTTGGTCGGTAAAAGCGGGCCAAATGCTTCACACCCAGAAATGGACCAGTCGCACCGCTATGAGGGGGGATATGTCGCTCGTGAGTTTCATGCTGACCGAACGCCAACAACGAATCCTTCGCGTTTTGTTGATGCACCCTGATTGTCAGTATAGCTTTTCTGATTTGGTCCGGTTGGCAGGTCGGGGGAATGGTGCCACTCAACGGGTCATGGAGCGATTAGAGGTCAGTTGCCTGGTGCTAAAAAGCGCTCGCGGCAATCAACGTCGCTATTCGATCAATAGAGCGCATCCCATCCATATGGAGCTGCGTTCAATCTGTATAAAAACTTTCGGACTCGCGGACCTTGTGTCGGAAGAACTGGAGCCATTGAAACCGCAGATCTCCGAAGCGTTTCTATTCGGCCCCGTAGCCCGAGGTTCGGACCGCCCTGACAGCGATGTCGATCTGATGATCATCGGTGAAGTCGACATCTTCGATCTTGGATCCTGCGTTTCCCTTTTGGAGACAAGGACGGCGCGCACGATCAACTTGAATCTTTACACGACCCAGGAGTGGATAGACCTTCGCAATCATAGTGTCATCCGGTCCATATCGAATGGTCCTCGCATTGAAATTTTATCAAATCAAGCCGTTTAAAACGGGGAGTGCAGTGGCAAAGGATACGACGCCGGCGCGGAGTTCCACCCGCGATACCAAGATGAAAGAGGGCGAAAGTTCTGACATCGAAGTCGGGAATGGATGGTGGCGGATCATAGCAGACGCGATAGACGAGGCGGCTGAATTTCCTGACGAATGGGGTTTTGAATTCGTTGGAGCGACACGGCGCTCCGGGGCGTTGCTGCTTCATGCCGTTTACAATCCGCGCGATATGCAGGTCGGAAGCAAGGAGCAGCATCCGTACGACGCTTTCGTGGCGCTGCGTGAAAAAGCCCGAATGAGGTCGTTACATACCTGCGAGGTTTGTGGCGCGGCGGGATCGTTCCGTGGTCTGACAGTACGCTGTGATGAACACTTTACGCTGTAATTTCCTGGTCTCTCTGACTGGTTGCCGCTCGACTGGGTATTACTGAGGCATCAGGGACCTACAGATGCTGATTGGACCCGCGGAGACGCAGTTCTTCCGTCATCGTGGACGCAATGGTCAAGGCTCTCGCAGCCGGGAGCTGTATGTCAGCGCGCCATCGTGGAACGGGAAATGGCTGAGCGCGCTGCTGCGTGCGGCGGGACATCCGCGTCCACTAACTGTGCCTTCGGAAATCCGATGAAGCATTCTTGGATGTCGCGAAGGCGGCGATTGGTTCTCTATTCCGGCAAGGACGTTGAGGACTTCGTCACGGAGTGGTCGAGCGAACGGTGCCTGCCAGGCCGTCCCATCGTGCATTGCCTGAGGCGCTTTTGGAACTCAAGCGATACAAACTCGTACAGACCGAAGCGGCTCACAGGGCCGAGCTCCGTCCTAACGATCAATTCATCGAGATGTATCGGAGCGAGCTATTGTCGAGTGCGTCCAAAGAAGTTATTGCTTCGATTCGATATTCTTAGGATTATTGAAATATGGAAGAGCGCCAGGCAGTGGCATCCTTCGCGGCGCTTTCGCAGAGCACACGGCTCAAGATCATTCGGGCCCTCGTGGTCGCCGGGTCGGACGGAATGGCGGCTGGAGTTGTGGCTGAGAGCGTCGGGGTGTCAGCGTCGAACGTCTCGTTCCACCTGAAGGAGCTTGAACGGGCTGGACTCATCAATCAGAAGCGGGAATCCCGATCTATCCTTTATAGCGCGAACTACGACGGTCTGGCTGGGCTCGTCAGGTTTCTGATGGAGGACTGCTGCGCGGGACATCCACAGGTGGTTTCGCCATGCATGGTAGTGGAATGCTGTGATCCCGAACGGGCGACCGCGGAACAGGGCACCGGACGTGCCTGACATTCACGTGAAGCCTTTGCCTGGAATCGTCACCGCGCTCGGTGTCACGCAAATCATCGGGTACGGCACGCTCTACTACAGCTTCAGCATCCTCACGCCCGGCATGGCCCGTGACTTCGGCATGACGACCGAACAGGTGTTCGGAGTGTTTTCCGCATCGCTTCTGGTGGGTGGACTATCCGCACCGATCATCGGCAAATGGATGGATAGGTTCGGAGCCGCGAAGGTCATGACGCTCGGGTCATTGATCTCAGCCTTGACGCTCGTTCTTTGCGCCTGGTCACCGTCGATCGCGATCTTCGCCCTTGGCATTGTCCTGATAGAGATAGCTTCCGGGATGGTGCAGTATCAGGCCGCGTTCGCCGCCCTGGTGGAAGTTCGGCCTCACGCCGCATCCCGCAGCATCACCTATCTGACGTTGATCGCCGGGTTCGCTTCGACAATATTCTGGCCTGTGACGACAGCGCTCATAGATCATCTGACATGGCGGGAAATCTACCTCGGTTTCGCGGCGATGAACGTGTTCGTGTGCCTGCCGTTGCACTTCTGGATCATGCGCAGTGGGACGCGCCGCAATGACCCGGAACTTAAGCAGGCCCGCCCGATAATGGTCGGAGCACTTCCGTCATCCGAACGTCGGCGGGGGATGATCATGGTTTCCATGGCCTTCGCCCTTCAAGGGTTCACCCTCTCAGCTATTCTGACGCACATGGTGCCGATGCTAGGAGCTATCGGTCTTGGTACCGCTGCCGTCCTCATCGGGGCGATTTTTGGCCCAGCGCAGGTTTTCAGTCGTCTTATCAACATGGCTTTCGGCCAGAGGGTCTCCCCGGCAGGGCTCGCGACGACATCGGCAGTGCTCATCGTTGCGGCAGTTCTGATGCTGGCGGCCTCCGGTGCGTGGCTGCCAGGCGCGGTGACGTTTGCCGTCTGCCTTGGTCTCGGCTCTGGAATCAACAGCATCGCACAGGGGTCGCTTCCTCTGTGGCTGTTCGGATCAGACGGCTACGGGGCGATCACAGGACGGATGGCCGGCTTCCGTCTTGTCGCGGCGGCGATGGCACCGTTTGCGTTCTCCGTGCTGATGGAGTGGTTCGGCATTGATGTGGCGCTGGTTGTCAACGCGTGTCTCGGAGCTCTGGGGATCATTGCGTTCGTGGCCGTATCTGCGGCGGCAAAGCGGTCGTCCAAAACTGGGGAGCCGTGACCGCGCAGATAGTCAGATCGCGACGATCTGTGTGCTTTGTCTAGCCAATGCTGGAATAACATGAAACCTTAGAACAAATTCCTATCATGGAAGAGCAAAATTGGCTGAAATCAGAGAGACGCTGGAGAACAGGCAGGTCAGCATATATCTCGCCGCGGTGATCATAGGCACCGCGATTGCGATGACAATTCCGGGAACGACAATGCTGGAGGCCTGGATCAACCCGGCGCTCGCATTCATGCTTTTCGTCACCTTTCTGCAGGTGCCGATAGGCGAACTCGGGCAGGCATTTTCGAAGTTCAGATTCCTGGGGGTTCTTCTCCTCACCAACTTCGTCGCTGTCCCGGTGCTGGTCGGGATTCTCGTGCAGTTTCTTCCGGTCGACCCGATGATCCGTTTGGGAGTGCTTCTGGTGCTTCTGGCTCCGTGCATAGATTACGTGGTCACGTTCTCCCACCTCGGTCGGGCGGATGCCAAGCTTCTCCTTGCCGCCACGCCTGCACTGCTGGTCGTCCAGATGGTTCTGCTCCCGATCTACCTCAGCGTGTTTCTCGGTCAGGAAGCGGCCGATCTCGTCCAGATCGGTCCGTTCCTCCACGCTTTCGTTTGGTTGATCGCCTTGCCACTCATCCTCGCAGTACTGACCCAGTCCTGGGCGGCAAGGAGCAGGATGGGAACGTCGGTCTCCGCAAGGCTCGGGTTGATGCCGGTCCCCGCCACTGCGATCGTTCTTTTCATTGTCGCCGCCGCGGTGGTCCCACAAATGGGAGATGCCATCGATGCGGCGGTTAGGGTCGTTCCCGTCTACGTGGCGTTCGCGATCGCTGCTCCGTTGCTTGGTTGGTTCGTCGCGCGGTTATTCCGCTTGGATGCAACAGCGGGCCGGGCGGTGGCATTCAGTTCCGCCACCCGGAATTCGCTTGTCGTGCTCCCGCTCGCGCTTGCCGTACCGGGAGCAGTTCCGATTCTGCCCGCGATCATCGTGACCCAGACACTGGTCGAGCTTGTCAGCGAGCTGGTATATGTGCGGCTTGCACCAAGGTTCGGAGTTTCGACGTCACCGCAGATATCCTGATATCAGACGCACATACGGTCAGATCGAATTCAGTGAAACCCGCGCTTCGAGCTTGGCGGCATCCTCCTTCCGCTCGCTATAGCGGTCGGTCAGGTAGGCGGACGCATCGCGGGTGAGCAGAGTGAACTTCACTAGCTCCTCGCAAACATCGACGACGCGGTCATAAAGTGACGATGGCTTCATCCTGCCATCAGCATCAAATTCAAGGAATGCCTTTGGAACCGACGACTGGTTGGGGATCGTAATCATCCGCATCCAGCGACCAAGGATTCGCATCTGGTTGACCGCGTTGAAAGACCGACTGCCTCCGGAAACCTCCATCACTGCAAGCGTCTTGCCTTGCGTCGGCCGGACCGAGCCAATGGACAGCGGTATCCAGTCGATCTGAGCCTTCAAGATACCCGTCATGGCTCCATGGCGCTCCGGACTGACCCAGACCTGGCCCTCTGACCATTCGGACATGTCGCGCAGTTCCTGCACCTTCGGGTGGCTAACGGGAGCCTCGTCCGGTAGCGGAAGGCCCTGTGGATTGAACACGCGCACTTCGCAGCCGAAATGCTCCAGCAGCCGACGGGCTTCATGCGCCAGAAGACGGCTGTAGGAAACCTCGCGTAGGGAACCATACAGGATCAGGATCCGTGGCGGATGAGCGGAGAAGCTCGGTCTCAGAGCATCGAGATCGGGAAGACGGAGATGATCCACGTTGGCTGCCGGGAAATCAGACAATGCGCTTTCCCCTCCGCGTCCAGAACCTGTTCGCCGTCCTCCTTGGCAAAGGAGCCCCGGTGCGTATCGGGCAGGATTTCCAGCACAAGTTCCGACGGACGGCATAATCGGGTGCCTGATGGTGTGACGACGAACGGGCGGTTGATCAGGATCGGATGCTCGAGCATGGCATCGATAAGCTGGTTGTCGGCGAGTGTCGGATCGCCAAGGCCGAGATCGGCAAAAGGCGTACCCTTTTCGCGAATGGCCTTCCGGACGGTCAGGTCAGCATCATCGATCATCTTGACGAGCTCGTCCCGTGACGGAGGTGTCTTCAGGTACTCGATGACGTTCGGCTCGATCCCGGCGTTCCGGATCATCGCCAGCGTGTTGCGGGACGTGCCTCAGTCCGGGTTGTGATAGATGGTGACTTCCATGGTCATGCCCTTTCGCTGGCTGGTGTTTTGGCGATCGTATTTCTCGAAACGGCAGGACTGGACTCGTACCATCCCTTCGAGCGGTTCACGATCCAGACCACCGACAGCATCACCGGCACTTCGATGAGTACGCCGACGACGGTTGCGAGTGCGGCCCCCGACTGGAATCCGAACAGGCTGATGGCGGCGGCGACGGCCAGTTCGAAGAAGTTGGATGCGCCGATCAGTGCCGAGGGACCGGCGACACAATGCTGTTCGCCTGACATCCGGTTGAGGATGTAGGCGAAACCGGAGTTGAAGTAGACCTGGATCAGGATCGGCACCGCCAGCAGCGCGATGATCGTCGGCTGTGCGATGATCTGCTCGCCCTGGAATCCGAACAGCAATACCAGCGTCGCCAGCAACGCGACGAGCGACAGCGGCTGGAGCTTTGACAACAGTCTGTCCAACCCTTTGCTGGTTCCCCCGGCCAGCAGGACCCTCCGGAGGACCTGCGAGATCGCCACCGGGATCAGGATGTAGAGTGCCACCGAGATCATCAGAGTGTCCCATGGCACGGTGATGGCGGACAGACCCAGAAGAAGCCCGACGATGGGTGCGAAGGCGACAATCATGATCGCGTCGTTCAGCGCGACCTGGGACAGTGTGAAATGAGGTTCGCCCTTGGTAAGATTGCTCCAGACGAAGACCATGGCCGTGCATGGGGCCGCCGCGAGGATGATCAGGCCCGCGATGTAGGAGTCGATCTGATCTGCGGGCAGGTATGGTCGGAACAGCCAGCCGACGAACAGCCAGCCAAGCAGCGCCATCGAGAACGGCTTGACGGCCCAGTTGATGAACAGAGTCACTCCAATGCCGCGCCAATAGCTACCGACCTTGGAGAGCGATCCGAAGTCAATCTTGAGAAGCATCGGAATGACCATCAGCCAGATCAGCACCGCGACGGGGATGTTGACCTTCGCGATCTCGGCTGCGCCGATTGTTTGGAAGACGCCCGGCATCAGGTGGCCGAGCGCGATGCCGACGAGGATGCAAAGGAAAACCCAGATCGTGAGGTAGCGTTCGAAGGCGGACATCAGGCGCTCTTTTCCTGGTTGCTGGTCGAACCTTCCATCTGGCCGATCTGTCTGAGCTTCTGTTCGAGGGCAATTTTCTCGATCGAGGACAGCGGAAGACTAAGGAATGCTCCGATCCGGTTCTTCAGGAAGCGGGCGGCCTGTGCGAATGCACGCTGAACTTCGATGTCGGTTCCGACGACAGCCGCCGGATCCTCGACACCCCAGTGCGCAGTCATCGGATGCCCGAGCCAGACAGGGCAGGCTTCACCAGCCGCGCTGTCACAGACCGTGAAGATGAAATCCATCTGCGGCGCGCCCGGCTCCGCGAATACGTCCCAGTTCTTGGACGAGAACCCGGTTGATGGGTAGCCGAGCGCTTCAAGCTCTTTGATCGCATGGGGATTTACTTCTCCCTTTGGATGGCTGCCTGCAGAGTGGGCCCGGAAGCGGCCTTTGCCTTCGGCGTTGAGAATCGACTCGCCGAGGATTGAGCGCGCCGAATTGCCCGTGCACAGGAAGAGCACGTTATGGATCTTGTCGGTCATGGTGTCGTTCCGTTGTTAGATCGGGGGTCTTTTCAGCTTCATGATCGTCGCCGAGGCCGGGCAGAGGCTTGAAAGCTGGCGGGTGAAAAGGACTGCGGTCGGCAGGTACGAGCGGCCAACTTCGTCGAAGCCGATCGTCTTAAAAAACGGGGCAGCGCTCGTCGTGGCGAGATAGACATCCGCCCCCGGTGCCGCTTTAGCGATGGTCAGCTCCGCGAGCGTCCGGCCAATTCCTTCACCACGGCGTTCTGGCTGGATGACCATGGAGCGCAGCAGTACGTCATCGCCGTAGACCTCGAGGCCCGAGTAGCCGACTACAGCGCCGACGCTGTCTCGCAAGGCGAAGAAAGAGCAGCCGTCGTCCTCGAGGTCGTGGGTCGGAAGCGATGCAAACACCAGCGCGTTCCTGAGCTGCGGATCCGATGGTGGAATGAGAGAGAGCGTGAAATCGGTCATGACCGCAAAGGCTCCGGAGCACAGCATCGGGTCAGTTCGGCGATCAGCGGCGCGCAGAGCTCCGCGTTGCCGTCACAGCAATCCTTGAGAAGAAAGAGGGTCACGTCGCGGAAGCCATCGAGGTCGGCGCGGTATGTGATGGTCCGGCTCTGGCGCTCGCTACGGACGAGGCCCGCCCGCGAAAGGGTTGCGAGGTGTGCCGACATCGTGTTCTGAGGGACGGCGAGAACCCGCGCTATCTCGCCTGCAGGCAGTCCGTTGGGCTCCTGCTTCACCAGCAGGCGGAATGTCTCCAGGCGAGTGGCCTGGGCGAGGGCGGCGAGTGCCGCGATGGCTTGAGCGGTTTCCATGAATCCAGACTTATGGATATATCTCCGATATGTCAAGCCATCCGTTCCGGAAGATGCGGCCCGCACGAACAGGTCCGGGTCTGCGTGCCCAGGTCACATCAGGTGGCCGCCGATGAAGCCCAGCGAGGCTGCCGCCATCCAGACCGCCATCGCAATCATCATCAAATTCTCGGTCAGCGAGATGAAGCCCAGCGGGACGTTGCTCGATCCGCCCACGCAGGCGCATTTCAGCTCGCGCCTGTCGATGTAGACGGCTTTGAAGACCGAGACAGCGCCGATGCTGCCGATGAAGAGGGCGACTGGAACCGATATCCAGTTGAGCGCGCCTGCCACCATCAGGATCCCTGCCGCTCCCTCGGCGTAGGGATAGATGTAGCTGTAGGGCACCCAACGCTTCGCCAGGATATCGTAGTTCAGAAACATTGTGGCGAAGGCCTCGACGTTCTGCAGCTTGAGAAGCGCCAGCACGACCATCGAGAAGGCGATGAACCATTCGGCCGCCCTCAGCGTGAAGGGATCTCCGACGACGGCATAGCTCGCCGCCATCGCCGTCAGCGCGGTCATGGCGAAGAGGACGACGACCGGACGATAGGTGGTGGCCTTCGGATCCGCGACCTTCCTGCCGAGAAACCTTCGCAGGTCGTCGTGTCCGCCGATGCGCCTGCCGTCGATGAACACCTGCGGCGTTGTCGCCACACCGTGCTCTTGCTTGAACGCGTCAGTCGCCTCGCGTGTCTCCAGGTGGTGATCTTCGACCTCGTAGCCTGACCGTTCAAGCAGATACTTCGCCTTCAGCCCGTAGGGGCAGGTGTGACCCGGCATCACCATCCGGTGGATCACAGCCTTCTTAGTGTTCTGGACCCTGTCCAACATTTTCATTCTCCAATGTCTTGTGAAACTGTTGGCATGACCATACCTTCCGTACCGTGGTACGGAGTCAATAGCCAATGGACATGACGATCGGAAAACTTGCTGCGGCCGGAAACGTCGGGGTCGAAACGATACGCTTCTACCAGCGGCGCGGCCTGGTCACGACCCCGAAGAAGCACGTGGGCGTCCGCCACTACGGGGAGGACGACCTCCGCCGCCTCCGGTTCATCAGGCAGGCGCAGAACGCGGGTTTCACGCTCGAGGAGATCAGGGAGCTTCTGGATCTCGATGCGGGAGAAGACCGGGAGACAGCGCGGAAGCTTGCGAAGCTCCGTCTCGACGCCCTCGAATCCCGCATCGCCGAACTGGATCAGGCGAGGGTCGCGCTCAAGCGGCTCGTTGGGGAATGCGCATCCGGAAAGACCGGGCCGTGCCCGATCCTGTCGTCGTTCGGCATCTGACGATGCCCGGTCATCTCGGCCGGACGGCGAGGTAGACATAGGGCGCGCCTGCGTCCTTCGGCACGGCCATGACATCGTAGGAAACGCCGGGATCGGTCCCCATTCCGAGCGATCCCCTTGGCATGCCGCCAACCGCCAGGCCCGCGAGCGAAGGCATCTCCGCCAGGAGCCGCTGCGCGGCTTCCAGGGGGACGTGTCCTTCGAGGAAGTATCCGTCCACGGTGGCGGTATGGCATCCTCGGATGGACGCGGGAACCTTCAGCTTCGACTTGACCGCATCCATGTCGTCCTCGTCCCGGAGATCGACAGCGAACCCCGCGTCCGAGAATGCGGAGGCCCAGGCTTCGCAGCAGCCGCAGTATGGGTCCTTGTGAACGACCATATCCGGCATGCTGGCCGAGGCCGCGCCGGGAACAAGCGCCGCCGACGCTGCTATGCATATGAATTGCCTGCGCTTCACGATTTCCTCCTCTTCCAGTGCGCCGACATCAAGGTTGGAGGCCGCGCCCGCGACAGGCAGGTGCGGCCTCCGTCGCGTCACTTGACCTGCGTGACCATCAGCTTGCCTTCGACGCGCTCGGCCACGAACTGGATCTTGGCGCCTTCCTTGAGCTTTGCAAGGACGGCATCGTCCTTGACAGCAAAGACCATGGTCATGGCTGGCATCTCCAGTCCCTTGAGCTCTTCATGGATCAGGGTGACCTTCTTCGCCTTCGCGTCGACCTTCTTGACGGTCCCGTTGGTGAACTCCTGGGCGAAGGCGCCTGCCGCGGAGGAGAGGGCGATCGCTGCGGCGAGGCCGAACTTGATGATGTTCTTCATTTGCGGATTCCTTTCAGGTTACTTGGCGACGGCGACGTCGCCGTGCATTCCAGCGTCGTAGTGGCCGGGAACGAGGCAGGCGATCTTGAACACGCCGTCGTTGGAGAACTTCCAGACGATCTCGCCGGACTTGCCCGGCTTCAGCCGGATGGCGTTGGGGTCGTCATGTTCCATGTCCGGAAACTTCTCCATGACGGCCTTGTGCTCCATGACCTTGTCTTCCTGGTCGAGGACGAACTCGTGATCCAGCTCGCCCTCGTTCTTGATCGTGAAGCGGACGGTCTGGCCCTTGCGGACTTTGAAGTTGTTCGGGGTGAAGACCATCTTGCCGTCCGGGGTCTCCTTCATGCTGACGCGGATGGTCTGCGTGACCTTGGACTTCTCGCCAGGCTCGCCCACGGCCATGGCCTCGCCGTGCCCTCCGGCATGGCTGCCGGAGGCGAGGGCGGGAGCGGCAAGAGCGGTGGCCAGCAGGAGGCCGATGATTGCTTGTCTCATGTGTGTTCCTTTGCGGTTGTCTGAGGGTTGGTGTCAGCCGTGGTTCGAATGCTTCGAAGGTAGCTGCGTCTTTGCGTCCTTCGCCTTGGGCGCGTCGGGCAGGCTGCCCGTCCACTCGAAGGCCTGGGTGCCGGGCGGGTTCTCGTACCAGCCAGGATCGGTGTAATCGCCCGCCGAGATGCCCTCGCGGACTTTCACCACGGAGAACATGCCGCCCATCTCGATGGGGCCGTGAGGACCCCAGCCAGTCATCATGGGAACGGTGTTCTCCGGGATCTCCATCGACATCTCGCCCATGTCGGCCATGCCTGCGGTGCCCATCGGCATGTATTCGGGGCGGAACTGCCGGATCTTCTTTGCGACCTCCTTCTTGTCGACCCCGATGAAGGTCGGGATCTCGTGGCCCATCGCGTTCATCGTGTGATGCGACTTGTGGCAGTGGATCGCCCAGTCGCCGACATACTTCGCGTCGAACTCGTATGCCCGCATCGCGCCGACCGGGATGTCGATCGACACCTCGGGCCAGCGCGCCTCCGGCCGGACCCAGCCGCCGTCGGTGCAGGTCACCTCGAAGTCATAACCGTGCATGTGGATCGGATGGTTCGTCATCGTCAGGTTGCCGACGCGCACGCGCACCCTGTCGTCCTTCGAAACCACCAGCGGGTCGATCCCCGGAAAGACGCGGCTGTTCCAGGTCCACAGGTTGAAGTCGGTCATCTCCATGACGCGCGGCACGTATGTGCCCGGATCGATGTCGTAGCCGCTGAGCAGGAAGACGAAGTCGCGATCGACAGGCATGAATGCCGGATCCTTGGGATGGACGACGAAGAAGCCCATCATGCCCATCGCCATCTGCACCATCTCGTCGGAGTGCGGGTGGTACATGAAGGTGCCGGACTTCACGATGTCGAACTCGTAGACGAACGTCTTTCCGACCGGGATGTGCGGCTGCGACAGCCCCCCCACGCCATCCATGCCCGACGGCAGGATCATCCCGTGCCAGTGGACGGTGGTATGCTCCGGCAGCTTGTTGGTCACGAAGATCCGCACCCTGTCACCTTCGACGGCCTCGATGGTCGGACCCGGCGACTGGCCGTTGTAGCCCCAGAGGTAGGCGGTCATGCCCTCCGCCATCTCGCGCTCGACGGGCTCTGCCACGAGGTGGAATTCCTTGACCCCGTTGTTCATCCGAAACGGCAGCGTCCAGCCGTTGAGGGTGACGACTGGGTTGTAGTCGGGGCCGACCGACGGCCTCACCGGGGTCTGCGTTGCGGGCGAATCCATGAGAGCGGCTTCGGGCAGCCCCATGTTCGTTGTCTGGCTCCAGGCCTGGGAGGAGACGAGGGCGGCCGATGCAGCGCCTGCTCCGAGCAGTTGTCTTCTACTGAACATTGTCGTGTTCCTTTCTCAGTGGCCGCCCGCTGGCGCTTCTTCGGCAGACGCGACTTCCGTTTCCGCCGCAGCCGATCCCGTGCTGCCGCCGTAGACGACGGGAGCGAGGTTCGCTTCGGCGAGCCAGAAGTCGCGTTTCGCGTTGACGGCGAGGATGGTGGAGGTGATCTTGTCGCGCGTGTCGGAGATCAGTTCGAACGTGCTGGTGATCATGCCGTTGTAGGTGAGCATCGACTGCTCCTCGATCGCGTTGCGCAGGGGCAGGACGTTGTTCCTGTAGTGGCGTGCGATGTCGTAGTTCGACCTGTAGGCCACGTAGGCAGATCGTGCTTCCGAACGGACGTTGACAGCCAGCGCCGCCAACTGGTTCGCCGCGCGCATGTAGGCGAACTCGCCCTTGCGCAGACGTGCCTGGCCGGAATCGAAGATCGGGATGGTGAACTCGAGGGCGGCGGTTCTGGAGACGTCGGAGACGGTTCTGCCGTCCTCGCGCTCGCGTTCCTTTTCCCAAGTGCCGACGAGTTCGATGTCGGTCACGATGCGTGTCGCGTCCTCGAGCTTGTACGACTGGGCAGTCGCCTGCAGCTCTAGCCGCGAGACCTGGAGATCCATCCTCTTGGCGATGGCCTCGGCCTCGATGTCGTCCCGCTTGATCAGTGTCCGGGGCAGGTTCGGAAGACGGTTCGGAATCTGGAAGTCGATGTCCGATCCCGAAAGCCCCATGAGCCGGACAAGCTCCTCCTTGGCGAGCCGGGCCGCCAGCCGGGCCTTGGCCGTGTCGCCCGTCAGCTCGGCATAGAAGACATGCTCGCGAGCCTGCTCGGCCTTGGGCAGGGAGCCAGCCTCGCCGATCTTCTTCGCCAGTTCGGAGGCAGCGTCGGCGGCCACCTTCGCCTGGTTGAGGTAGGCGACGTTCTCCCATGCCGCGACCGCATTGATCCACGCCCGACGCGTCTCCGCAGCGAGCGAGATGGTGGCGATGGCCGCCTTGAGCTGGGCCTGCCTGAAGCGGTTGTCGGCCAGCTTGATGTTCCGGTCGTAGGTGGCGAGCGCCAGGATGTTGGCGGCGATCGCACCTTCGAGGACCCGGTAGGCTTCAAGACCCGGAGTTCCCATGCCGCCGACCCCGACTGAGAACGTCGGAAACACCGAAAGCTGGGTCTGCCATGCGTCGGCGGCGCTGTCGCCGAGATCGGCGTAGGAGGCCTGGAGGCTTCTGTTGTTGAGGAGCGCGACCTGGACGGCCGTTTCCACGTCGATGGTCTTCCTCGCCATCAGCGCCTTGACGCGGTCGCGGGTCGCCTGGGCCTGCTTCTGGTTCTGGATCCAGACGGTCTGCTTGCCGATCGCCTGCGAGCTTGCGAGCGAAGCATTCTGAAACCCCGCATCCTTCGCCGCGTAGTCCGTCGTGCATCCGGCAAGGACCAGAGGGAGAATGACGCAGGAGATAATCTTCGTCTTCGCGGACGTCATCATGCACCTCCCTTCTTCGGGGCCTGTGCATCGTTCAGGCCCCGCCAAGGCCTTGGACCGACAGGGGTTCGATGAACGTAGCTTCCGATAGCGCTCTGGTAGCGCACGGGGGGCGCGTAGGCGGAATCCAGATTATCGGTGGGACTTATGACTTCCGGCAGAGCTGAGGCGCAGCCGCCTGCGAAAAGCGGCAGTGCAGCCACCAGGAGTATTCTTCTCATGATGAAATTCCGAGTATGAGATCGCGATCGCGCTCACGTCGCAATGGACGAAGCGCGGCAAGACCCGCCGGGGCGGGTGCTCAACTCAGATGTTGGGTGGCCTGTGGAGGCTGGGCCGCGTGCCGTGTACGCGGGTATCGTCGAGAGAGCGCAGTGCCGCGGAGGCCATCAGCGGACGAGATGTCTGGCAGTGTGACGGTAGCGCGACGCTGAAGCAGAAGTCCTGGCAGCAGTTCTTCTTGAACTGCTTGCCCGGATCCGTACCGTCGTCCGCGTCCGCGTCGGCGGCATGGTGGCCAGCATCGGCACTTTCCGCCGTCGCTCCATGGTCGTGACCGCCGGAATGATGGTCGTCCGCAACCACTTCACCAGTCCCGGAGTACGCTGTTCCGTGCATGGCGGCATAAACGTTGGGCATGGTGTAGCCGACCAGCGACACGATGATCGCCAGCCTGATCAGAACCAGCAGCTTGCTGCAGATGATTCGATGCATCGCTTCCATGAACCTGAGGCTACATGCGGCCGGGCCGCACTTCAACCATGAGAGACAGTCGCCGGAGCCTGATTCGTTCTCACACAGGCAGCGGCGAGATCATGGATGAGGCTTCCCACGTGGGAAGGTCAAGGGCCATTCGCGACGATGGAACATTCGTCGCCACCGGGTGTTTGCTGGATGAAGGGGAATATGATGAGAATCCGCATCCGACAGATCCGCGCCGTCGTCATGCTCATGGCTCTGCTGGTGTCCGCGAACATGGTCGCCATGGCTTCGGCATCGGCAGGCGCGAATGGACTGTGCCCGCAGGCAGTGATCGCTGCCTCCGCCGAACATTCGGGCCCGGCCAGGGACCATCATGGCGGAGTTGCCACTGGCGGCTGCTGCTCGGACATGCACTGCTGTCCCATCGTCCCCCGCCTGCCGCACGCGGATCTCGTCCTGCGGACGGGTCGGCTCCCTTCGCCTCCGCTGGATGACGAAACTCCCCTGCTGCTGGTGCGGCCCATCGATCCTCCTCCACGAACCGGGAGCGTCTGAACGAAATCAACGCAAACCGTATCAATGGAGAACAACATGAACATCATCAGAAGCCTGGCGGTTGCGACCGCTGTCATTGCCGCCCCCGTCCTCGCCACCAACGCACAGGCTCAGGAGATGGCCTATCCGGACAAGTGCAAGTCCGAGATGGCATCCGGCGGCGACATGTCGATGCAGGGTCACCAGATGTCCGGCATGGCCGAATTCCAGAAGGAGTCCATGCAGGGCATGAAGGCCATGAACATGAACATGATGCAGGGCATGATGAAGAAGGATGCCGATGTGGCGTTCGCCTGCGGAATGATCGCCCACCACATGGGCGCGATCAGCATGGCCCAGGTCGAGCTGAAACATGGCGATAACGCCGAGACGAAGGCCAAGGCCCAGAAGATCATCGACGACCAGACCAAGGAGATCAAGGAACTGACCGCCTGGGTCGAGAAGGAGGCAAAGTGATGCATCACATGTCCTCCGAGATGAAGGAATGCATCGACAAATGCCTCGCCTGCTACAGCGAGTGCTTGTCGATGGCGATGGGCCATTGCCTGCAGATGGGCGGAAAGCACACTGAACCCGCCCATTTCAAGCTGATGATGGCCTGCGCCGAGATGTGCCGGACATCGGCCCATTTCATGCTGATCGGCACCGAGCATCATAGGCACACCTGCCGCGAGTGCGCTGAGATCTGCCGTCAGTGCGCCGACGACTGCGAACGCGTCGGCGACATGCAGGCCTGCGTCGATTCCTGCAGGAAATGCGCCGATAGCTGCGAAAAGATGGCAGCCTGAGAACGAGCCGGGAGGGTGCAGACATCCTCCCGGCCATTTGCCGGGATCGGGCAGCGGGAGCGGCGCCATGCCGCAGCGCGCCTGATGGCTTCACAACACCCTTGCTGTCGTGCAAGAATGAATGCATGAAGCCAATGATGGTCATCCAAGGCATCCTCCGCGCGCTTGCTATGCTTTCCGTCCTGATGGGACCTGTGAGCGTGAACACGGCTGCGGCGGCTATGGGGTCATCCAGCCCGATGGCGGGCATGGCCATGGAAATGGTGGATCAGGCATCGGATGAAGAGGCGATGGCGAACATGCCATGCTGCGCGGACGAGGAGAAGACCTCCGTCCCCGACTGCATGAAATCCTGCCCCTACGCCTTCGTGTGCTCCACCGTCATCGTGGGCAACCTGTCTTCGGCCAGCGGTCTACCTCTCATCCACCCGCTGCCTCTGTCGTTCCCGTGGGTCGCCGGAGAGGACTTTGCTTCGGCTCTGGTGGAGCCTCCCCCTAGGCCGCCGCGCGCCTGATTCACTCTCATTCGCTGCGTCGGTCCGCCCGCCTTGCGGAGCTCTCCGACGCGTCCAGTTACTGCGCGCATCCGCGCGTCTCGAGATGTGAAATCATGAACAACCGAAACCTTCCCTTGCGGGCGGCCGTCGCCGCGCTCGCATTCCTTGCCGCATCCACTGGCACCGTTCTGGCCGGGGCCCTCGACTACGAGTTCCAGCTCGTCGCTTCCGAGGTGAAGCATGGGCCGCAGGCCGAAATCGCAGTCAAGCTCGTCGACAAGCGATCCGGAGGTCCCGTTTCCGGCGCAGTCATCTTCACCACCCGGATGGACATGGCTCCAGACGGCATGGAGATGATGACGACCTCGGTGGAGAACCTGCCGCAAAAGGAGCCGGGCGTGTACCGCTTCCGCACCAACCTGTCGATGGCAGGCGGCTGGCGCTTCAAGGTGGCCGCCAAGGTACAGGGCGAACCTGAGACCGTGCAGGGCGAAGTCGTTCTGAAGGCGCTTCCGTGAAGACCTCCGTGTTGCTGCTGATCGCCTCCTGCCTCGCCGTCGGCGGCGGGGGAGGGTACCTGCTCGGCTCCGGCAGGATCTCCATTCCCGATGTCACCGCCTTGAGGCTCCTGATTGCAGAGGTGCCGGGCGTTGCCGAAGAGACGCGGCCTGCGGGCAGCGGCCGGGTCATCTACTATAGGCATCCCGGCGGAGATCCCGCCTGGTCGGCTGAACCTGCGAAGACGGCTGACGGCAGGGAGTTCGTCCCGGTGATGGCAAGCGAGGACATCAGCTTCGCCGACAAGCCCGACGGCATGGATGCCGTTCCCGACATGGCAGAAGCCGGAGCCGCAGACACCACGGCGGCCGGGCGGAAGATCCTGTACTACCGCAATCCCATGGGTCTGCCAGACACCTCCAGGGTGCCGAGGAAGGATTCGATGGGGATGGACTACATCCCCGTCTACGAGGGCGAGGCGGATGGCGGCTCAACCGTCCGGGTTCCTCTGGGAAAGCTCCAGCGCACCGGTGTCAGGACCGCGGAAGTGACCATGGAGAGGCTGCCGACGGTGCTGCGAGTCCCCGGCATCGCGATGCTCGACGACCGCCGGATCCACGCGGTGAGCATGCGTACCGACTCCTTCATAGAGGAGGTGGCCCCGGTGACCGCGGGCAGCCGGGTGAAGGCCGGGGACAGCCTCTTCAGGTTCTACTCGAAGGAAGTCGCGACGGCTGCCTCCGAATACGCGAACGTCGTGTCCGGTGGCGGCGATACCGGCGGGAGCGCCTTGAGGCTCCGCAACCTCGGAATGTCCGACCGTGCGATCGAGAGCGTCCGCAAGGACCGCAAGGTGCCGCCGAGCATGTCCTTCGACGCGCCAGCGGACGGGATCGTCATCGAACGGGCGACGACACAGGGAAGCATGGCGGAGCCTGGCGACATCCTGTTCAGGATCGTCGACACCCGCGAGATGTGGATCGTGGCCGACGTGCCGGAAAGCCAGCTCGGCGCCGTGGCAGTCGGGGCGACTGCAGCCGTGACCGTCAGCGCCCGGCCCGGCGTGGCGTTGCGCGGAGTGGTCGAACTCGTTGATCCGGAAATACGCGACCAGACAAGGACGGCCAAGGTGCGCATCCTGATCCCTAATCCAGATGGCACGCTTCTTCCGAACATGTTCGCAATCGTCGAGATCTCGTCCGGCCAGCCGGATCCGGTCGTCTCGGTACCGAACGACGCGATCATCGATACCGGGAATAGACGGGTGGTGTTCGTCGACAAGGGGGACGGAAGGTTCGAACCACGCGACATTGAGGTCGGTGTCCGGGCGGCGCAGAGAACCGAAGTGACCGCCGGCCTTGCGGCCGGAGAGCATGTCGTCGTCTCGGCCAACTTCCTCATCGATGCCGAGAGCAACCTGAACTCCGCCTTGAGTGCCCTTGCCGCAGGAGACGTCCAGCCATGATAGCGAGACTTATCTCATGGTCGGCGCACAACCTGCTGCTCGTCTTCGTCGGCGCGTTCTTGGTGGCCGCAGGAGGCATCCATGCGCTGCGCACCCTTCCACTCGACGCGATCCCAGACCTCTCCGACGTTCAGGTCATCGTCTACACGGACTTCCCCGGACAAGCTCCCCAGGTCGTCGAGGACCAGGTCACCTATCCTCTGACGAGTTCGATGCTGACGGTTCCGAAATCGAAGGTGGTGCGGGGCTTCTCCTTCTTCGGCGTCTCCTTCGTCTACGTGATCTTCGAGGACGGGACGGATCCCTACTGGGCGAGAAGCCGCGTGCTCGAATTCCTAAACGCGGCCGCAAGCCGACTGCCCGAAAGCGTCACGCCGACACTCGGTCCCGACGCGACGGGCGTGGGCTGGGTCTATCAGTACGCGGTGATCGCCAAGGAGATGTCGCTTGCCGAACTCCGCTCGCTTCAGGACTGGGTCGTCAAGTTCGCCCTGTCGCGCTCCGAAGGCATCGCGGAAGTGGCAAGTGTCGGTGGCTTCGTGAAGCAGTATTCGATCGTCGTGGATCCCGTCCGCCTCAAGGCGCAGGGCATCACCCTGGGCGAAATCGCCACGGCGGTGAAGGCCAGCAACCGGGACGTGGGAGGCCGGACCATTGAACTTTCAGAGTTCGAGTACATGGTGCGGGGCCGCGGCTACCTGCAGGGCACCGCGGACATCGAAAACATCGCTCTGCGTTCCGAGAAGGGGGTGCCGCTCAAGCTGGCGGACGTGGCGAGGGTGGAACTGGTGCCCGACGAGCGCCGCGGGATCACGGAGATGAACGGCGAGGGCGAGGTGGTCGGTGGCATCGTGCTGCAGCGATACGGATCGAACGCGCTTACTGTGATCGAGAACACCAAGACGAACATTGACGCTCTCAAGGCGAGCCTTCCTGCCGGAACCAAGATCGTTCCCGTCTATGACCGCTCCCGGCTCATCGAGGCCGCCATCAAGACCCTTAAGGGGACGCTGCTCGAGGAATCCATCGTGGTCGCGATCGTGACCATCGTCTTCCTCATGCATGTCAGGAGCGCCCTGGTCGCGATCATCATGCTTCCTGTCGGCATCCTGATGGCCTTCGCGGCGATGGGCATGCTCGGCATCGGCGCGAACATCATGAGTCTTGGCGGCATCGCCATCGCCATCGGTGCGATGATCGACGCCGCCATCGTGATGATCGAAAACGCTCACAAGCATCTCGAGCGTGCGCCACCGGACAAGCCACGCCTTGAAGTTCTGGTGGAAGCGGCATCCGAGGTCGGTCCGGCGCTGTTCTTCAGTCTATTGATCATCACCGTTTCTTTCCTGCCGATATTCACCCTCGAATCTCAGGAAGGCCGGCTGTTCGGCCCGCTCGCCTTCACAAAGACCTTCGCCATGGCCGCGGCCGCGATCCTGTCGGTGACCCTCGTGCCAGCGCTCATGGTCGTCTTCGTGCGGGGCAGGATCATGCCGGAACACAGGAACCCCGTGAACCGGATGCTCATCTGGGTCTACCGCCCGGTCATCGCCGGAGTTCTGAAGGCGAGAACGCTCACCATCCTCATCGCGCTTGCAGCGCTCGCGGTCACGGTCTGGCCAGCCCGGCAGCTCGGGAGCGAGTTCATGCCCGCCCTCGACGAAGGTACGCTGATGTACATGCCGACCACGCTTCCCGGCCTGTCGGTCACCAAGGCCGCCGAGCTCATGCAGACGCAGGATCGGATCATCAAGTCGTTCCAGGAGGTCGAGACCGTGTTCGGCAAGGCAGGCAGGGCGATGACGGCGACAGACCCCGCGCCGACCGAAATGTTCGAAACCATCATCACCCTCAAGCCCAGGGACCAGTGGCGGCCCGGCGTGACAGCCAACTCGCTCAGGCAGGAGATGGATGCGGCGCTTCAGTTTCCCGGCGTATCCAACGCCTGGACGATGCCGATACGGGCACGCATCGACATGCTGTCCACCGGGATCCGCACTCCCGTCGGGGTGAAGGTGTTCGGCGCGGATCTGGCGGAGATGGAGAAGGTGGCGCGCCGCGTCGAGGCCGTTCTCAAGAAGGTGCCGGGCACGTCCTCGGCCTATGCCGAACGCGTCATCGGGGGCTACTATCTTGACATAGTTCCCGACCGGACAGCGCTCGCGCGCCACGGCCTGACCGTCGGCAGCGTCCAGGATGTGGTCGGGATGGCTCTCGGCTCTGAGACTTTGACGACCACGGTAGAGGGCAGGGAGCGGTATTCGGTCGCGCTCCGCTATCCGCGCGCCTACCGCAGCGATCCGAAGGCTATCGGCAGGGACGTTCTCGTGAGCCTGCCGGACGGAGGATCCGTGCCCCTTGGAGACGTCGCGAAGATTGAGCTCACCAGAGGTGCAACATCTATCAGGACGGAGAACGGACAGCTCGCCGTCTACGTGTTCGTCGATATCACCGGGCGCGATCTGGGCGGATATGTAGCCGATGCAAAGGCTGTCGTCGAACGCGAGGTCGGTCTGCCGCCCGGCTACTCGCTCGGGTGGAGCGGTCAGTTCGAATATCTCGAGAGGGCGAAAGCGCGACTGACACTCGTCGTGCCGCTTACCCTAGCCCTCATTTTCCTGCTGCTCTACCTCAACTTCAGAAGATTGACGGAGACCCTGATCGTCATGCTCTCGCTTCCCTTCGCGTTGGTCGGCGGCATCTGGCTGATGTGGTGGCTGGGGTTCAACATGTCGGTCGCCGTCGCCGTCGGCTTCATCGCCTTGGCGGGCGTCGCGGCTGAAACGGGAGTGATCATGCTTATCTATCTGGATCACGCGCTGGCGGAGGAACGCGCGCGATGCGCCGCCGAAGGACGGGACCTGACACGTGCGGACCTCCACAGGGCGATCGTCGTCGGAGCAGTCGAGCGCGTGCGGCCGAAGATGATGACGGTCGTCGCAATCATGGCCGGGCTGGTACCGATCCTGTGGAGCAAGGGCGCAGGATCCGAGATCATGCAACGAATCGCGGTTCCCATGATCGGCGGCATGATCTCTTCGACCGTGCTCACACTCGTCGTTATCCCCGCCGTCTACGCACTCGCCAAGGGATGGCGGCTAGGCTCCGTCACCGAACATTCGCGCGTGCACCGGTGAGGAACAAATGACCAGAGACAGGCTTGCCGCTTTGGGGAGGTCGAGTCTGCGCAAAATTCCATTTAAGCTCTTGCACCTCTAGTAGCTAGAGGTCGTAAAAACATTCGCAGATACCATGAGGATTCTGAGAATGAGCGATTCCCTGCAGACGAGATTTCGTGTCAACGGCATGGACTGCGCATCCTGCGCGAACAAGATCGACACCGCTGTCAGGCAAATGCCCGGCGTTTCCGACGTGTCGGTTTCGGTCACCGCGGGAACGATGACGGTGAGCCATGATACCAGCAGCGATCTTGTAGCGATTGGGAAGAAGGTTTCCGGTCTCGGTTACGAGGCCCTGCCAATCGCTCCGAAGACAGCTCCTGTGGCCGCTGAAATCTCCGGGCACGTTCACGGCCCGAGCTGCACCGCGGACCACGGCCACGCGCATGATCATGACGACAGTCATGGAGAGCACCATGACCATGCCGCTCATTCACATGACACCGCTCCTGCATCCGTCCATCATCATGAGGACGGACGAGTAGAAAACAACGCTATTCCGGCAGATGTCAGCTCCAACGGCCAGACGCGCTTCAGAGTCGGCGGCATGGACTGCGCGTCATGCGCCAGCAAGATAGACACCGCCGTCCGCCGTCTTCCAGGGGTCGACGACGTCAGCGTCTCGGTTACCGCCGGGACAATGATGGTGAAGCATTCCGGTGTCGCCGACCTCAAGGCTGTCGAGAAACAGGTCTCCGGCCTCGGCTACTCGATCGCTCCAATCGTAAAGGCACCAAAGGCAGCAACTGGCGGCGCTACCGTGTCTAGCGATCATTCCGGCAATGACCACGGATCCAAATCCACTGAGGCCGAGATCGAAGGGTTGCACGGCCATGACCATGGCCCGTCCGAAGGCCCTTGGTGGCGGAGCAAGAAGGGTCGCCTGACTATCATGGCGGGCACCGCGGTCGTGCTCGCTTACGGCATTGGTCATTTGTTCCCGGCCATCGCGACCTATGCCTTCATCGTCGCGATGCTCGTCGGTCTAGTTCCAATCGCCCGCCGGGCGTTCATGGCGGCGCGGGCAGGGATACCATTCTCCATCGAGATGCTGATGACAATCGCAGCTATTGGCGCGCTGATCATAAATGCCACCGAAGAAGCCGCCGCCGTTGTCTTCCTATTCCTGGTTGGCGAACTGCTTGAGGGGGTGGCTGCAGGGAAGGCGCGTGACAGCATAAAGTCGCTGACTGCGCTTGTGCCGAAGACGGCTCTCTTGGAAGAGGGGGGTAAGACCCGCGAAGTTCCGGCAGAAACTCTTGCAGTCGGCTCCATCATTCTGGTCCGTCCAGGGGACCGCATCTCCGCAGACGGTGTTATCGTAGCGGGCGAGAGTTCGATCGACGAAGCTCCTGTCACAGGTGAAAGCGTCCCCGTGCGCAAGGTCGTCGACGACAAGGTCTTCGCTGGCACCGTCAACGGCGACGCAGCGCTGCGCGTCAAGGTTACGGCCGCCGCTGCCGACAACACCATCGCCCGCGTCGTGCGGCTCGTTGAAGAAGCCCAGGAATCCAAGGCTCCAACCGAACGCTTCATTGACCGCTTCTCCCGCTATTATACGCCGGGCGTGGTTATCGTCGCCGCGCTTGTTGCGATCATTCCTCCGCTTGTCGGCGGCGGGGTATGGAGCGAATGGGTCTACAAGGGCCTTGCTGTCCTGCTGATCGGCTGCCCATGCGCGCTCGTCATCTCTACGCCAGCCGCCATCGCCGCATCGCTCTCGTCCGGTGCCCGCCGCGGCCTGCTTCTGAAGGGCGGCGCGGTTCTCGAAGGACTGGGCAAGCTGACAGCCGTCGCATTCGACAAGACGGGCACGCTCACCGAGGGCAAGCCGAAGGTCACCGATGTCGTTCCGTTCGGTCGTAAGGCCGACGAGGTCCTGCGCATCGCAGCCGCGCTGGAGACAGGCTCCAGCCATCCGCTTGCAGTCGCAATCCTGGACAAGGCAAACGAGGACGGCATCGATCTGCCTGCCGCTTCCGATGCGAAGGCGCTCGGCGGCAAAGGCGTGACCGCAATTGTCGACGGGGTCGAGGTGTTCTTTGGTTCGCCGAAGGCCGCTGCGGAGCGGGTCACGATGCCGATGGCCCACTCCAAGACGATCACTGCCTTGAATGACGAGGGCAAGACCGTATCTGTCCTCGTCATCGGCGATGTACTCGCCGGTGCCATCGCCATGCGCGACGAACCGCGGGCAGATGCCGTGGCAGGTCTCAAGGCACTGACCGATGCGGACATCAAGATCGTAATGCTCACGGGCGACAACAAGCGAACCGCTGCCGCCATCGGCGCACAGCTAGGTATCGAGGTCCGCGCGGAACTGATGCCAGAAGACAAGCAGCGGATCGTGGGCGAACTCAAGAAGGAAGGCTACGTCGTCGGTAAGATCGGTGATGGCATCAACGATGCTCCCGCACTCGCCGCCGCCGACGTCGGTATCGCGATGGGCGGCGGAACCGACGTCGCGCTCGAGACGGCAGATGCGGCCGTCCTGCATGGCAGGGTCGGCGATGTCGCGTTGATGATCGACCTTTCCAAGCGGACGATGCGCAACATCTTTCAGAACATCACGATCGCGCTCGGTCTGAAGGTGGTCTTCCTGGTGACGACAATCCTTGGTATCACGGGTCTTTGGCCTGCGATCCTCGCAGACACCGGAGCGACGGTCCTCGTGACGATGAACGCGCTGCGACTTCTGCGTCCAGTCCGGGAGGCATGATGCTCAGGAGATCGCATCCTAACGGCGTATTGTCCTGGTGGCCTCGTCGGCCGTGTTCAGCTTCGTCGGCATTCCATCGGTGTTGAAGCCGATGGAGCTTTTCCAGGACGCAGTTCAATGAGAATGCCTTCAACTAAATAAAAACGGAGAACTCAATCTTGCCCTTCCGGACGGCTTCCATTCTCGCCATTGCCGCGCTCGCTCTGCCGCTTGTTCATCCGGCCAGCGCCATGTCCCACGACTTCAGGGCGGGAAGTCTGGAGCTCAAGCATCCCTGGTCAGCGAAAGCCCCTGCGGTGGCACCGGTCCTTGGCGGCTATGTCACGATCGTGAATACGGGAACGCAAAGCGATCGCCTCCTTGGTGGAACGACGACGGTGGCCGAACGTCTCGAAATCCACGAGTCCTCCATCGTCGATGGCATTGCGAGAATGCGTCCCGCGAAGGAGGGGATCGAGATCCCGGCTGGTGCGACGTTGAATCTGCAGCCGGGCGGAGCGCATATCATGCTTGTCAATCCGAAGCAGCGTCCCACGGAAGGCGAGAAGTTCAAGGCAACGCTCTCGTTTGAGAAAGCCGGATCCGTGGAGGTGGAGTTCGTGGTGCAAAAACCGAAGCCATCGTCCAGTGAGAACCACTCCGGCCACAAGAGCCCATGATGCGCCGCAGCCTATCTGCGGCGATGGGCTTGATTGACTGTTAATCAGTTCGCATTATGTTCACTACACACAACCGGGGAAAAAACCATGTCGTTGGCGATTCTCTACAGAACCTGCGAGCACTGCGACCGACAGCACGTTCGTGATGGCGATGACTTCTCGCCTGACTGCTTTTGTGCGGCATGTAGTGGAGACCGCCGCTCAATCGCGGCTGCAGTACTGAAGGCTCGTCCGGTGTCGCTTTCTGAAATCGAAGCGTCCGACAGGTATCTGAAACGCTCCCCAGCACGAGCCTAGCCGCCGAAATACTTCCTGAGCTGAGTGTCTGCAAGGGCTTTGGCGACGGGGCCGCCTGAACTTCCCAGGGTCTTCTTCGAACCCTTGCCAAGCGGGTGGCTAACCGCCGCCCAGTTCCACAGCTTGCCCCGCCTCACAAGATCGACCTCGATCCGGCGACCCTTGGTCTCGCGGGTCCATCTGACGCTGTCTTCGTCGAGGGTGCAGTCCCACACTACCTCTCCGGCAATCACGGCCAGCGCGTCGAGCGCCCGTCGGCTGGTCGCCAACCGCGTCGCACTGTCATCGGCGAGCATCGCCCGGACGAGACGACGCCATTTTCCGGAAATGTGCGGAAGCCATGTCAGCCTGTCGGCGTACCCGCCATCCCTGACACTATACCGGGGAAGGGGACCCTGCCTGTACCAGGCATCACCATGAAGCAGGCGGTACAGGGTCATTCCAAGGGCCCAGAAGTCTGATTTCTTGCTGGAAAGCCCCGTCTCATGTGATTCTGGAGCCAGGTGATCGGTGTAGGAATAGCCCAGATCAGCGTAGCCCAGCACCATCTCGTCAGTCACGAGACCGAAGTCGCCAAGCTTCACGGTGCCGTTCTTCGTGACGAGAATGTTTCCGGGCTTGAGGTCGCGGTGGAGCATCTCGCGGTCATGCAGGGATCCCAGACCGTGACAGATGTGCGTCGCTATCCGATGGACTTCCGGAGAGGAGATCGGTCCCGCCTCATAAGGCTTCTGGAGCGATCCCCGTTCGCACAGTTCCATGACGAGGTAGATCGCGTCCTCGGTCGTCGAGCGGTTCACATAGTAGACCTGGACGACGTTGTCGTGTGTCGCCTTCTTGAGATTGGCGCCCTCCTTGACCAGGTCTTCCTTTCGCTGCTCCCATTTCTCGGGAGTGTCGGTATCCTTGGGCCGGATGACCTTCACGGCAAGCTCCGGATGGATGTCGTCGCTTCCGAGGTGTACGTCTCCGAAATGCCCGTTCCCAAGCTTGGAGCCGATCTGAAGACTGGATGTGAACCCGCTCATTCAGCGCGTCGCCAGAATGAGGAGAGCCGCTTCGCGACTTCCCGCGCGCATCGCCACGCCGCCCAGGTTCTCTTTCCAGAAGTCATTGTCCTTCAGGTACTCGTCAGCCTTTCGCTTGCCGAAACCCTTGCTGATCTTTGACTTCGAGACCTGCTCGACCGGACATCCGCAAGCCAGGGCGCAGATGGCGACCCCGCGAAGCTCGGCGGCCTGCAGATGCGCCAATCCCATCCCGCGCGCGTTCGCCGCACTTTCCTTGATCACGGCTTTCGCGATTCCCTTGTCGCGGACATAGTCCGACAGGCGCTTGTAGATCGTCTGGAAGGCCTTGGGACGGGCGCCGTTTTCCAGCTTCCAGGATTCGTCGGCAATGATCACGATCGGACCGTCTTCAGGGACTTCCGCGTCCACAATGACGAGTCCGTCTCCCGAAACATGCACTCCCAGCCACCGGTCTGCCACAGCCACTCCGAATCCTTGAAACATCCATCGCAGGCTTCCGCCTCGAAACGCAGGGATGCTTTAGTTTTTTGAAACTAGCGGGATAGTTGATGACGCTGATGATTCGGTCAAGCGCAGGAAGAGGATGTTACCTAGCTCTACCCGTGCTTTGACGAAAGAGAGGATGCGGCGCGGGCCTAAGTGGGCACGAAAGCGGGCCGATTTCCACATAGACCGTGAATTGGCGAAGTCGCAGGCCGCCATCTAGCCGTCCGACGAGAAGCGGCCATGGTCGAATGCTTCAGCAGCGGTTTGCGGCATGACTTCTCCCGATCCGTTGCCATCAGACGAACGTGGCGGAACTAGGCGAAGCGCACAGTCTTCTCGCCCCGCTGCTAGGGCTCGCCGTTGCACCGATGCTCTTTGGCATCGCTCTTCTCTGCTGCGGCATAAACTCGACGGTTACCGCGACGCTTGCCGGGCAGATCATCATGGAGGGCTTTCTCAACATCCAGCTCGCCCCCTGGCTCCGACGGCTGATCACGCGAGGAATTGCGATTATCCCTGCCGCGGGGGTCACCATTGCTTTCGGAGACAGTGGCACGGGCCAACTCCTGATCCTCACCCAGGTCGTATTGAGCCTTCAGCTATCCTTCGCGGTGTTTCCGCTCGTGATGTTCACGTCGGACCGCACAAAGATGGGAGAACTCGTTGCGCCGCGTTGGCTGGCGGCGTTTGCGTGGCTGATCGCCTTCGTCATCCTGTTGCTGAATGTGAAGCTGTTGTTCGATTTTGTCGGGTTGTAGTGGGCTGAAGCTCGGGGAAGCAACAGGGCACCGGTGGAAATCTGCAACAAGAGCGCGAGGTCTGCGTTCTAGTTTCAGTCGATTTTCAGGGAGGACAACATGCTCGACGAACGCGCCCGGATCATTGAGGAACTCGGAGTGACCAGAAGCTTCGATGCATCGGCCGAAGCTGAACGCCGCTCAGGGTTTCTAGCAGACTATCTTCGAGCGTCCTCGTTGCGGGCGCTTGTCCTCGGCATAAGCGGGGGCGTAGACTCGCTCACGGCAGGAATGCTCGCACAGAGGGGGGTGCAGCGGCTGCGGGATGGTGGATACAGCGCCGAGTTCATCGCAGTACGCCTTCCATACGGCGAGCAGGCCGACGAGGCCGACGCGCTGAAATCTTTGGATGTCATCCGCCCCGACCGCACTGTCACGATCAACATCAAACCCGCAGCCGACGCTATGCTGTCCGAAGTCCGGCGCGATGCCGACGATCTCGTTTCAGGCGAGCGCATGCACTTCCATCTCGGAAACATCAAGGCCCGCCAGCGAATGATCGCTCAGTATGCTCTGGCGGGCGGTGCGCGTGGTCTGGTCATCGGTACTGACCATGCCGCCGAAGCTCTGATGGGCTTCTTCACAAAATTCGGCGATGGCGCGGCCGACATCCTGCCGCTCTCCGGTCTCAACAAGCGGCGGGTGAGGGCGGTCGCGCAGCATCTCGGCGCGCCCGCAGATCTCGTCTTCAAGGTCCCGACGGCCGACCTCGAATCCGATGCGCCTCTCAAGCCTGACGAAGACGTGTATGGTGTCACCTATAACGAGATCGACGACTTCCTTGAGGGTAGGGAGATCGGCGACAATGCGCTGCGACGGATACTGACGGCGTATAGATCCACTGCCCACAAGCGTTCCCTACCTATGGGTCCGATAGGGTGAGGCACCTTTGAGATCGAAACCGCAGGCGAGGCGGCAATGGCAAGCATTCCTTCTGAGAGAATACCGGACTCGACGATAGCGCTTATCCGCGATCCCTATCGCTTCATTTCCGATGGGTGTTGGCGCCACCAATCAGACCTGTTCGAGACACGGCTCCTGCTGCAGAGGACGATCTGCATGACAGGTCCGGAAGCGGCCAGCCTTTTCTACGATCCCAACCTCTTTGTACGCCAGGGTGCAATGCCCAAAGCGATCCAGAAGACGCTGCTCGGGGAGGGTGGCGTTCAGGGCCTCGACGGCAGACCGCACCTACACCGCAAGCACTTGTTCATGTCGCGGATGAGCCCTGACCAGATCCGGGAACTGTCTCGTCTAACGGCGGCGGAATGGCAGATGCGGATGGGGACATGGACATCGAGAGCCGACGTCACGCTCTACACGGAATTCCAAAATCTCCTGACACGCGCAAGCCTGGCCTGGGTCGGAGTCCCTCTGCCTGAAGCGGACGCCCAAAGAAGGACACGGGACATCGTGGCCCTCTTCGACCATGCGGGATCGGTGGGAATCCGGCATCTGTGGTCCCGGTGGTCGCGCAGACGTGCCGATCGCTGGCTTGCGAACTTGGTGGAGGAAGTCCGTTCCGGGCGGCTCCAATTGTCGGAGCATTCCGCTGTCCATGCCATTGCCTGGCATCGTGATCAGGATGGGAAACTGCTGCCACCTCGCGTTGCTGCCGTCGAATTGCTCAACGTCATCAGACCAATCGTAGCGGTCTCGGTCTACATGGTGTTCGTGGCGCAGGCGTTGCACATGCATCCGCACGTTAGGGACAAGCTCCGCTCAGGCGATGATGACTACACCCACCTGTTCGTCCAGGAAGTGCGCCGATACTATCCGTTCTTCCCCGCTGTCGCCGCACGCACGCGAAAATCCTTCGAATGGAAAGGACATCGTTTTCCGACGGGCCACCGTGTAATGCTGGATCTGTTCGGTACTAACCATGACGCACGGACCTGGGAGAGGCCGGAGGAATTCGAGCCGGAACGGTTTCGTCAATGGGACGGAGGCCAGTTCAACTTCATACCGCAGGGCGGTGGAGACCACTCCGTCCACCATCGCTGTCCCGGTGAGTGGATCACCATCGAACTCATGAAGCAGGCAACGGTAATGCTGACCCGACAGCTTGAATATGATGTCCCCGAACAGGATCTGCGGATCGAGTGGTCGCGGATGCCTGCGCTGCCGCGGAGTCGCTTCGTGGTCAGCAATGTCGTCATCCGCGAGGAACCATGAGCAACGCATTCCTCGCGTCCGCGTGGCAAGGCGCTCGGCGGATCAGCAGTTGAGGCATTCTTGCGCCATACATCAGCAGAGCGGCCTACCGTACCCGTGGCCCCTCTGCGGCCGCGTCAGGGGATTGCAGGCTGGACGCAATCAGCAGAATGGCCGCACCGATCGTGATCCAGACATCTGCGAGATTGAACACGAAGGGTTCCCACTCACCGATCCGCAAGCTCAGGAAGTCGGTGACCAATCCGCGCGCGGTCCGGTCCAGAAGATTTCCCAGCGCCCCTGCAAGGATGAACGACAGCCCGACCCTTTGCCATCCTTGGGAACGGTGAAGCCAGATCGCCATCACTGCCGCGATGATGCCTGTCACGGCAATGAGCAGGTATCTGCCGATATCGCTGTCGGACGAGAGTAGGCTGAACGAAACACCCGTGTTAAAGGTGAGCCGCAGAGGTATCAGCGGCAAAAACTCGATCGGAGGGTCGTAGGCTACCAGGCTGGCGCGCGCCCAGGCCTTGGAGCCGATGTCGAGCGCGGCACCACACGACACCAGTAAGATTGACGCGAGTGCTGCCTTCAAGCCTTCGCCTCCGAGAGATCCTGCCGCGCATCCCGGATGATCGCCCAGGCCGACTGGAGAAACAGGCCCGCGACCGCGAAGGCGACAACGAGATCCGGCCACTGCGAACCGGTCCACCACACAAGCCCGGCCGCTATTATCACCGCCAGGTTTCCGACAGCATCGTTGCGCGAGAAGAGCCAGACCGCCCGCATGTTGGCGTCGCCCTTTCTGTAAGGGATGAGCACCACGGCTGAAAGGACGTTGACGACGAAGGCGATGGTTGCGAATCCAGCCATTGTCAGAGATTCTGGCTGATGCTCGACGAATAACCTGTATATCGTTGAAGCCACCACCCCGAGGCCGAGCACGCCAAGGAACAGCCCCTGCAGAAGCGCAGCCTTCGCGCGGGCGGCGAGACCCCAACCTACAGCCATCAATCCCAGAAATGAGATCAATCCGTCGCCGAGGAAGTCGAGAGAATCTGCTTGCAGGGCCTGCGAACCCGCGATGAAGCTTCCAGCTATCTCGACGACCCCGTATCCGACGTTCAAAGCCACGACGATCCAAAGCGCGCGCTTGTAGGCAGGCGTCACGTGGGACAGGTCTGGAATATGATCGTCGTCATCGTCCGCCACCTCCTCACTCGCTGAACCCATCCGGTCGAGGCGGTATCCAAGCCCAGTTACGACATCCTCCATGACGGGCAGCCGGGTCGCGGGTTCATCCACCTTGAGCGTCATGACCTGCGACGCGATGGACACTTTCACATCCTCCACGCCATCGATCTTCCTGACCGCCCCCTCGATCTTTGCGGCGCAGGACGAACAGTCCATTCCGGCCACGCGATAGCGCACTGTTTCAGCAGACGTCATTCCGAAAGCCTCGATTTCGACATTCGTGACTGCTACAACCTGTAGCGACTACAGGAGCAAGTGGAAAATGCAGATCGGTGACCTCTCCGCAAGAAGCGGCGTGAAGATCGAAACCATCCGCTACTACGAACGCGTCGGTCTTCTACCTCGGCCCGACAGGCTGGCCAGCGGCCGTCGGATCTATGGAGATGAGGACGTCAGGCGGCTGGGCTTCGTCCGCCACGCGCGGGACATGGGGTTCGGCCTCTCATCAGTGCGCGTCCTTCTATCTCTGAAGGAGAAGCCGGATGAATCCTGCGGTGAGGCGATCCGCATAGCCCAGGCCCAGCTCGACGCGGTGGAGGAGCGGATGTCGCGGCTGGCAGATCTCAGGACCGATCTCAAACGGATGATTGCGGAATGCGACGGACACCAAGTCGCCGACTGCAGGATAATCGAGACCATTGTGGGATAACTGGCTGTGCCCCAGCCATACAAAGGCAACAAGATGTTCAGTCGTGATCCGTCGCGCACATGTCATGGTTCGCCAGCGCCCGGATCACGTAGCAGTCTCGCACCTGATTTGAATGGCAGTGGGTCGAGATACGCTCCAACTCGGCTTCGAGCTTCTTCAGTCGTTCGATCTTTTGTCTGACGGTGACGAGCTGTTCCGCGGCGATCCGGTCGGCTTCCGCGCAGGGTTTCTCGGGATGCTGACTGAGATCGATTAGCTCGCGGATGGCCTCGATCGTAAGGCCGAGATCACGAGCGTGTCTGATGAACGACAGGCGTTCCTGCTCGGCTTTCGAATAGCGCCGCTGGTTGCCTTCGGAGCGTTCGGGCGGCGAGAGGAGCCCCATCTGCTCGTAATAGCGGATCGTTGGCACCTTCACACCGGTGGTCTTCGCCAGAATTCCGATGGTAAGCATGATATCCTCCAAGCGGCGCGCGCGCGGCAAATAGCCCATCACCAAAAACTGAAACCTCGTTGTTCACAACGTTGGTAATGGGGATCGGTATCTCAGATGTGAGGATTTCCGATGGCAAATCAAGTGACAACTTGACCTCTGAGGGATGCCTAGATCGTGATCCCTCGGAAGGCAGAACTCGACATGTGAAGGGACACTGTCTCGGACGGTGCCGCTTGCCATCTTCGACGGGATCGCGGTCCAGCCCATCCACACATTCCGACACGCCTCTGCTAGTCCTTGGCATTCAGACAAACCCACTCAATGTTTGCCTATGGGCTTGGCCGCAAACCACGCCTTCCGGATTGCCAATCTCTGAACCGTAGGAAGAATTCGATGCCGATGATCGGCGCCAGCACTATCGATGCGAGTGCTCCCAACATCGATTCGAAGATGTCATGACCACCGATCCAGCACACGAGTGCGAATGCAAGCTTCATCAATGCGAAGCCGATCGCCGAAAAGATGGCAATCCAGAACACAGCGCGCGCGAGCTTCATCATTCGGGTTCTCATGGCGGGAAATTAGGGTTGAACACCGGAAATGCATAATCAACGTTTCGTGCTGTTCGCTGGCGACGTATTTCCAAGATCAACGTCGCGGCTCTTGCACCTAAAGCCCCTAGAGGTCTTATGATGCCGCCGAATCGGGATGGATCGTGAACTGAAGCGTTCTCACCGGATCGTGTAGACAGGCTTAACGGAGAGTTAACGTCCATCGTTAGAATGTGTGGACTAACTCCACTTGAACCAGGGCAGCAGAACAGCGGCATGACTTCCAACGTTGCAATTTCCCGGACACTGAACCCTGTTCGCGCGTTTATTCGCCGCGCCGCCTGCATCGCGTTCGTCGGCATGGCTCTGTCTGGATGCGTCGCGTCGGACATGGCCCTCGACGGACTGTCTGAAAACGCGCCGCAGATCCCGGCGAAACTAATTGCAGAGATGGCGAAGAAGGGCATGAAGCCTGAAAGCCCTGTGCTGGTGAGAATATTCAAGCAGGAAAGCGAGCTCGAGGTCTGGAAGATCAACGGGACCGGTCGTTACGCGCTGCTGAAGACATACCCCATGTGCAGGTGGTCAGGGAAGCTCGGCCCGAAGATGGCGAACGGCGATCGCCAGGCTCCGGAAGGCTTCTATCACGTCTCGCGCGGCATGCTGAATCCTAAGTCGCAGTACTACGTATCCTTCAACCTCGGATATCCGAACAGGCTCGAATCTGCTCTCGGCTACACGGGCGAGGCGCTTATGGTCCATGGTGCCTGCTCGTCGTCCGGATGCTACGCACTCACCGACCAGGGCGTCGGTGAAATCTACGCGGTGGTTTCGAAGGCGCTCGCCTCCGGCCAGGAGCGCTTTCAGGTCCAGGCATACCCTTACCGCATGTCCGCCGAAAACATGGCTCTTCATAAGGAAGACGGTAATCTGCCTTTCTGGCGGACGCTCAAGGAAGGCTACGACGCATTTGAGCTGACGAAGCAGCAGCCGAAGGTTTCTGTCTGCGGTCGCCGTTACGTGTTCAATACCGAGTTCCAGGGCGGTGATCCCCGCGACCCGCTGGCGGCATGCCCCGCTGCCGCCACGCCGACCGACCCTCAGCTCGTAACGAAAATCGCGGCTGAGAACCAGAAGGTCGATCTGGCGCTGGCAGAGAGCAAGGCTTCGACAGTTTCCGCCTATGTCGACGGAGGCATGCACCCGAGCTTCAGGTCGCTCCTCAAAAAGGACGGCCCCGTGAAGCTGGCGGCGCGCATCTCGAGCATCAAATACCCGGTCAGCAGGCCGGACGCTGCCTTGGCAGATCCCTTCTCCGCCATTCCCAAGCGCACCGATGCTGACACCCGGACGGACAGGCAGCAGGGGAACTGATCCAATGACAGCAGGTGACGGCCCGCGTAAGCAGAGGATCCGCCGCAACAACATGATGCTTCTGGCGGTCCTCGTTGCATTTGTGCTGGCTGTGTTCTCCAACAGCTTCTTCCATATCCGCCAGGAAGCGCGGCCGGCGGCTGCAGCAGGCGAGCGGGCGCCTCCATAGCGCGGGTCGACCCATCAATGGACGCGGCGATCAATCTCCTGATAACTCGCCTGCCTCGTGTCCGACCACTTTGGAACCCTCGTCGCAACGATCATCGTACGACTCGATCTCGATGGTCGAGTGGCCGATGCGGTAGTTAGCCTTCAGAAGTTTTCGGGCCTGTTTCTTTATCCTCGCCATGTCGGCGAACGATGTCCCGCCGATGACGAGGTGGGCCTCTATCGCGTTGTGGCCTTCGTCGAGCGCCCACACGTGCACATGATGCACGGCCTCGACACCCTCGATCGATCGCAGCTCTTCGACGACGCTGGAGATGTCGATATCCTCGGGTACCGCCATCATAAGGACCCGGACCGAACTTCCGATCTCAGCGAAAGCCTGCCACAGGATGTAGGCCGCGATCAGAAGAGTGATGGCGGGATCGATCCACGTCCACTCATAGATCAGGATCAGCGTTCCAGCGATGATGACACCGACCGACCCGAGAGCGTCAGCGACGTTGTGGAGGAATGCCGCGCGGATGTTCATGCTGTTCTTCGACATCGCATAGGTGAGCATCGCCGTGACCATATCGATCAAAAGTGCGACACCAGCGATGATCACGACTGTCCAACCCTCGATTGGCTCCGGCTGGATGAAGCGCACGACTGCCTCGTAGAGCAGGTAGAGGCCTATCACGATGAGGGTCGTATAGTTGATAAGGGCGGCAACGATCTCGGCGCGCACATAGCCGAACGTCATCTCGTTGTCCGCGGGCCGCCTGGCGATGCGTCGCGCTCCGAACGCGATCAGAAGCGATGCCGCGTCGCTGAAGTTATGGAGCGCGTCGGCAATCATCGAGAGGCTGCCTGATACGATCCCGCCGGCTATCTGCGCAAAGGTCAGCAGCACGTTGACGAATATCGCCCAGCCGATCCGACGGTCGCCGCCCCCGGTCCCATGGTCGTGGTGATGTCCGCTCATTTCCAGTCTCCGAAATCGCGGTCTTAAGCAGTCTTGCCGCAGATAGTGTTTTTAAGAGCCTGGCTTCGTGGCCTTGAGTTCCGCGCTTACGAGGCTATAGAGGCCCTGGGGGCTGAATTCAGTAAGCGGCTTCCCGTTGACGAAGAACGTCGGTGTCTGACGGACATTGTTCGCTCTTACGTCCGCTGCATCTGCGGCAAGAACGGCATCGACCGCGCTTGATGTTGCATCCTGTCTGCCTTTAGCAAGATCAAGGCCGCCGCCCGCTGCTATCTGCCAGGCTTTTTCAATGTCGGGAGCGCCATGGACGGCCCATTCCGGCTGGTTCGCGAGCAGAGCCTCGAGGACGGGCTGGAAAAGGTTCTGCTTTCTTGCCGCCTCGAGAATCCTGACTGCCTCGTCGGAACCCTGATGCAGTGCCGTGTACCGGAGCACGAGTCGTACGTCGTTGCCCGTCTGGGACATCATCTGCTTCACGATGGGATAGAACGCCCGGCATGCCTCGCACGCAGGATCGAAGAACTCGACGATCGTGACCGGGGCCGCGGACGGCCCCATGACGGGTGAATGCATCCTGACGAGCGTGTTGTCAGCCACGGGGGTGGCCGGCTGGGTTTCGACAGGCTTACCGCCATAGAGTGCGGCACCACCGGCGAAAACTGCGATGGCGGCGAAAGCGGTGGATACCATGATGGTGCGTCTGTTCATTTAGATGATCTCCTGCGCACGACGAGAAGTAGCGCGATAATGATGGTGAATGCCGCGAGCGAAAGAAGAGGGAGAGGCAGCGAGCCGAACAGGGTCATGCCCTCTCCGGAGCAGGATGGTCCTTCTCCGCAAGGCTTGATGGCTGTCGGGACGATCCCGAAGTAGAGGAGGTTATGGAAAGCCGCGACAAGCCAGCCGATCACGGCAAGCGGCATCGCGTAGAGCCAGCCACCACCATCCGAGCGGATCGCCGCAACGCCCAACACGGCCACAAGCGGAAACATGAATGCCCGCTGGTGCCAGCAGAGATCGCATGGAGCCTGGCCCATAACTTCCCCGATGAAGAGCGCACCAAGGGTCGATGCCAGCGCGATCACCCACGCTCCGAAGATCGGTGGCCATGTCTTGTCTGCTGCTTCAACTCTGCTCATCTGCCTGCCTTCTTCGCGTCGAATATTCATTGTGCGACCTCAAGCCCCTAGAGGGTCAAGGACCTGTTGCTGCTTTCCAGCCATACCTCAGCATTCCCGCAGGTTGACTGCCTGCGACAGTTCGGCGCGGTTTCTTCAGATTGAAGCGTTTCTACTTGACCCTCTAGCAGCTAGAGGAGGTATTCCCTCTATTCTAGGTGCCTTGCAATCTGAGCGGGGTGGAGAGGGGACGGCTCATGACCGGTTTGAAGATATTCCGCATCGTAACATGGGGGCTGGTCGTGATCGTCGCGGCTGGCTTGCTAGTCGTAGGCGGCATCCTTCCGTCGGGGCGGCAGGGGGCGGAGGTTTCGTCTGAAACCTCTACACCCGTGATCGGCAAGCCTTTCTCGCTGACTTCGCACCGGGGTGAAATCATCGACAACGCGACCCTCAAGGGTAAGCCGTACCTCGCCTTTTTCGGCTTCACCCATTGTCCCGATGTCTGCCCCACCACGCTGTTCGAGCTAACAGATCTCATGGGTGAACTGGGGCCTCTCGCTGATAGGTTCAACGTGGCGTTCATCAGTGTGGATCCGGAGCGGGATACACAGGATATGCTGGAAGCCTACATGGCCTCTTTCGATTCCCGGATCATCGCGCTGAGAGGAAGTCCTGACCAGACCGAGACGGCTGTGAAGGCATTCGCCGCATATGCTAAAAAGGTACCTACAGACGGCGGAAACTACACGATGGATCACACGGCAGGTGTCTATCTGATGGATGCTGACGGTATGTTCAAGGGAACGCTGGACATGCACGAACTACGGGAAGTCCGGCTGAAGAAGATCAGAAACCTCGTTGCTATGCGATAAGTTTCTGGAGTGCTCATATATCGGCGGCACGGCCGCGTCATGATCAGATAGCAGCTCCACCGTTTCGGGGCGTCGGAACAAAGAGTGCCGACTTCGGGTTATCCAACCACAAGAAAAACAGGAGGATTACCCAATGGATCACACAAATCACGTTCGCCTCGATGCCGCTGACCTGACACCTGCCGTACTTGAAGGTGCGACGATCTACGGGGCAGACGACCACAAGGTCGGCAAGCTCGATCACGTCCATGGCTCAGGATCGGCTGGTACCGCCATCATCGATGTCGGCGGTTTCCTCGGGATCGGCGCGAAGCCAGTCGCTGTTCCACTGTCGGACCTCCAGTTCATGCGTGACGAGGATGGCGACGTCCACGCAGTGACCACCTGGACAAAGGATCAGCTCAAGGAAATGCCTGAGCACAAGGACTAAGTCCAATCTCCTTTTCTAAAGATCACCCGGCCGTCGCGCCGGGTTTTTCTTGTGACCGACTGGCCTTTACCGAGATGAACCACGCCCCCAATCGGCGAGGGTCTGTCAGGGCTTGCAGAGCCCCCGACTCAAGTCCTCCTCAACCGCGCAGTCGTGATAGCCGACTTCTTGGGATCGCTTGTAAGCGTGAAGCAGTAGAGCGCTTTCCCCGCCGCTGCCTTGATGCGGCCGGACTGAATGATCGTCGGGTCGCCATCGTACCCGGCACGTTTTCCAGGACATCCTCAACCGCGCGGTCCGCTTGCACGAAACCGAAGCCGTGCAGGAGAAGCTTCTGAGCAACTCACCGATCGAGGTCGAACGTGCGTCCTCGCGCAGAGATGCGTTTGAAACGAACGCGAGCTCTTCGCCGTATCGAGGACTATGTAGGCCAGTCGCCCAAGGCGGCTTGAGCCTAGTCGTCAACGGGATCACCAGATCGCCCGCATCTTCAAAAGTCTGTCCGCTTCGGGTCCCGGATTGCGATTTGTGGAGGGTTTTGAGCGGGTGACCTTCGCACGGGTTGCGTCTCTCCTCAGTGATGCGCTCGGCCACGACGACAGTCTCGACACCATACCAACCGTAAAGATCGAGCACGGCTTCAGGCAGGTTGACCTTTCCCTGAGGCAGCGAATGCGCATACGCGGATGACGAAGGTAGTCCTGCGCCACTTGAAGCTCTCGGCTTCCAATTTTACGACAGGTACGCAAACTGGGGATTGGTCAGTCATCGTATTCGTGACTTCCGTTCTCAGACGATCTAGCCTGAATCGGAATTGGCTGATGACCGCGACGTATCCAGCACTATCGACAATGCGCTTGTGGTCTTACCGGCTTTCGCAGAAATCAATCGTCCGACTAAACGTTTTCAACTAACCGATGAAATAATCCTGCGGCTTACAATCTTGCAGTGAGGCGCTATCATCGGTCGGTGCCGATTCGCGCTTGGAGGATGCATGGAGATCGAGAGAGAAGGAATAGATGATGTACTCCATGACGTGTACACTTACCTTCAGAAGATCGGGCGCTTCAATCAAGGATCTCGTGGTGGCACGATGGAGTTGCTTGCCGTCACTGTTCGCATGACGAACCCCCGAGCGCGGATCAGCCGCTCTGAGGACCGCGGCAAGCCGTTCAGCGCCTTGGGGGAGCTGTTATGGTATCTTTCGGCCTCGGACAGTTTGGAATTCATCCAGCCGTACATCGACAAATATAAGGACGACGCTGAAGACGACGGCACCTTGCACGGTGCATATGGCCCACGGCTTCTCCGTATGCGCGCAAAAATCGACCAGCTTGAGAACGTATACCAGCTCCTGAAAGAACGCCCCAGTTCAAAGCGTGCAGTCATCCAAATCTTCGATGCTGAGGATCTCATTGGAACGTTTAACGAGATTCCCTGTACTACTACCGCGCAGTTCCTGGTCAGGGACGGAAAACTCCACCTCTCGGTGACCATGCGATCGAACGATGCATATTTCGGCCTGCCTCACGACGTCTTCTGCTTTACGATGCTTCAGGAAATGATGGCTCGGAGACTGGGGTGCGAGCTTGGCGAATATTATCACTACGTCGGTAGCATGCATGTCTACGTCAAATACCTTCCACAACTGCAGGAGTATCTTGCGGAAGGCTGGCATAGGACCGAGATAATGCCGGAGATGCCTGTAGGAGATCCGTTCGAGTTCGTGAAGCGCATCCTGGTGGCGGAGACGGAAATCCGTCGAGGCGCCATCATGACCGCGGACAATATGATTGACAGTCCATACTGGTCGGACATCCTACGGCTTGTGCAGGTTTTCTGGGCTTCCGGTATCGAGGAACGCCTAGATCAGCTTAAGGCCGAATTTCACTCCGAAATCTATCGTTCACATCTGGAGACGCGTAGACATATGCGACAGAGGGTCGAAACGGAAACAGATAAGAGCACCTGATGACGAAGTGGCCGTCGCGCGAAATTGAAAAACAACGCCTCATGAAGGCGATGGCGACCCACTCCGCCATGGTCAGGACCCTGCCGGGTGTAGCTTCTGCTGCGGCGCTCGAAACACTGGCCATGCAATTTATCGCCAGCCTTAGGCGCGAGGACTACTACTCTAAGGTACAAGAGAAGCCAGTAAGCGCGTCGCGGGCCGATCCAAACAGCCCTATGTTCGACGCCGAACGTGCTGTTGCTCACCATATGCAAAACGGTGACGTCGAGGAGGCCGCGTGGCTTGTTTTCCTTATGACCCATTTCGCAAGGCCTGCAGACTCGGGATGGCTCCGATTGAAGGACGTCTATGGGAAGCTGGGACAGGGCGTCTGGACCTGGAAGATTGTGGCACCGAATCCCAAGGCTTTCAGCGACTGGGTGTATGCTAATGCTGGTTCAATCCGAGGCAAGTTCGGAAATCACCGGAAGTACGAAAGCTTGGAGAAGGGAACCAAGCGAGAGTTCTCCCTCGTCCTCAAGACATACCTCGATGTCGTCGGAAAAAGTCATAAGATGTTCTTCGCGAAGTCGGTCCGCGATGCGGGCAACGATCCCTCGGTCATATTCGACCACCTGTACCGCCAACTTGATGCAATCTACTCGTTTGGCCGCTTGGCCAAGTTCGATTACCTTGCCCTTATTGGACGATACCGTATCGCACCGATCACCCCTGGCTCGGCATATCTTCCGGGAGCGACTGGACCAGCCTCTGGTGTCCGGTTGCTCTTCCTCGGACAACCAAAGGGCACGGCGACACTCAAACAGCTTCAGGTATGGTTGAATGAACTCGACGCAACTCTGTCGGTCGGAATGTCTGTGATGGAAGACGCACTCTGCAACTGGCAGAAGAGCCCAACATCCTTCAAGCATTTTAAAGGCTAGACTTCCACAGGCGCAATCTGCTCCCATGTCCACCTGCGCTTCAGGAAGTTCAGGGTCTTCGGTTCGATCATTTGACGCTTCTGCATCTGACCGACGATCAGGCCAGGTGCTATTTTGAGCTGAACGCTGAACCGCACCACTCGAGTCTCGTCTGCGTTAAGGCTTAGGAATTCCTCTTCGCGGTCAGCGGGCACGATGCACCGGCGAGCGTAGTTGTTCGCCTCGTCCTCGCGGTCATCCGAAACCATTCCATCGGTGTCCACGAACGTCTGGGCATGGTGCAGGACAAGATGGCCGATCTCATGGAACAACGTGAACCAGAACTGGTCGTCGGACCTGTGCCTGAAGCTCATGAGGATCATCGCTTTGTCCGGCGAGACGAGCCTCGTAGCACCGCTTGCCCGGCAACCCTCGGGTGCTTTTACGACCGCCAAGGCGACACCCGCCTCAGCAAGGAGAGCCCGCAGTCTGGGCAGGAAAAGTGCCGGCAGCTTCAGGCGTGAAAGCTCCTTGATCTCAGGTAGGCGTCCGATTAGTTTATCGACGTCCCAGGTCTCGGTCCTAATTAAATCAGATTCCAGCTCGCCGCGGCGTAGCCACATGAGAACTGCCTCTTCCTTAGTTTCGAAGGCGCTCGTGCTTCTGAAATCTGTCCGCCCGACGAGCCTCCCGTAATGCTCGTGCCAGGACTTCGGGTTGGGAACACTGAAATAGACCAGGCGTTTGCGGACCTCGGCAAATCTACTGGCTTCGGACAGTTTTCCGCGTGGCTTTACGCCTGGGGCTGGAACACTGCTGATGAAGTCGTTGACATCGTCAGGCGCAACGGCTTGAACAGCGCGAGCAACGGCTAGTTCGAAATTCTCCTGGCGCTTCAGCCAGAAAGACGGAGATGCTCCTAAGACTCCGGAGAGGCAGGAGGCGACATCGATGTCGATCTTGCGGGAACCGTCGAGCAGTGAGCGGAGCGTGTTAAGACCGCCGTCAAGACGACCGGCTATATCGTCAGCGCTAACCCGACGACGCTGCATGACGTCACGGATGGAATCTCCCGGCTTCGAGAACCAATCTGTCGCATTGATATCATCCATCAGTTTCGCCTCTGTAAGGTCGTCAGCATCACTCGTGTGACGCTCGACCAGTTCGTCTGTCCGCTGTCGCTGATCGCGAACTTCTTGCCCACGGGAACGAAGACTGCGATGTATTCGCTTCCAACCCCAACATGAAAGGCCATCGGGCCAGACGTGATCAGGTCATACACAAGAAATTCATGCCATTCGGCAGCATTATTGAGCGCCTCGGCGTCAGCAATCATCGTGAACAACGTTCGCGCTACATGCACGCCTAATATTTCCAGGCCCCGTTCAAACTTGCAGCAGCAGTCGCGAAGCTCGTCTGTCTCAAACGAAATCTTCAATCCCGCCACCCGATTCTGCTTGGCAGTGCGCGCGTGACGGCACTAGCTTGCATGACGCTGCTGAGGCGCGTTCCTCTCATTGAGGTAGAGCCGTACCACGAGGTTTCGATGCCTGTTTGGCCCGGATTTGGTCGATACGCGACCAGTTCCTTGCTAGTTCGTCTTCACCGGCATGATCCATAATGATGCCCTGAGCAGAAGAAAGGGCAGCCAGCGTAACCAAAACTCCGCCGGTCTCTTGGGCGACCTCGCCCTCAGGACGTGAAAATACGTAATCGACAAGCGCCATAGCATCGTCTCTGCTGCAGCCAGATGACTGAGATAGCTCGAGCGCCTCTTCAAGAAATCGATGGACGCGCTCATCTAGGTCCGAATGTGCGGAGGCAGGGAAACAGGCCAACACCCAGTCTTGGACGCGAGTTTGAAAATTGCTGTCTTTCAACGATCTCTCCGCCACCAGGAGCACTACAGAAGGACTCACTTCTTAAACACGACCATATCATTTTAAAGACCGCTGACAACGAATGCGTGTGCTCGACGGACGTATTCCACACTTCTCGTTTCTAGCAGTTGCCGCAGCGTACGGTACACTTCCTCAGTCGTCGCAGTGGTGAAATCATGCGTCGGCTGCACAAATGCAGGTCCGCCAAGCGGCGAGCTAATGTCGTGCCTGGAGGTGCCGGACGGAGTCGTTATCAATTCGGTCGAGAACTCAAAGAAGCTGGCCCATGAGAGTGTTAGGCGCGAAGGCGCCTACAAAAGCATGCCCCAGCTCTACAAAAAACGGAAGCGATGTCTAAACTGGCGTGAGGGTCAGTTGGCCGCTCAGAATCGGAGCCGGATCTTTGCCAGTGTGCCCTGCACGGCCTGCCCTTGAGCAAAATGTCTATGGTTTTAAGCACAAGTCCCAGGTCACTGACCGCCTGAAAAATCGGGCCGACGACGGTTATTCGGCAAGTGAAGCCCTCTCTGGACTTGGCACTGACAATGATCTGTGTAAACTTTGCGTCACGGTACAGGCAGGGATGCCGATGACCGTGAAGGGTTAGGCTGCCACCGCTTCGTAGGAAGTGGTGGCATTCTCTGCCTGACATCACACTCCCAGAATTTTCAACGACGGCATCCAAAGCTGCGTGGCGCCCCGGAGCAAGACCGGGGGCTGTCTGCCCCCGGACCCCCGAGGATATTTCCAGAAGGGTTAGACCTATGCCTCGTATCAAGTAACCTCAAGCGAACACTTCGACCATGGAGAAAGTTTTAGTGTACCGAACATTGTCAAAAACCAGCGACGTCGGAAAACCGTTCAACATCGCCTCTTACGCGCTCCTGACCATGATGGTGGCGCAGGTGACCGGGCTGAAGCTTGGCGATTTCGTGCATACGCTTGGCGACGCGCATATCTATTCGGATCATTTCGAACAGGCGCGGCTGCAGATGACGCGCGAGCCGAAGCCGCTGCCGACACTGCGTATCAATGCTGATGTGAAGGACATCTTCTCCTTCCGCTTTGAGGATTTTGCGCTGGAGAATTACGTCGCTGATCCTAGCATCAAAGCACCGATCGCAGTCTGATGGCGGTTCCGGTCGCAATCTTCGTCGCGGTGTCGCGCAACAATGTCATCGGCAGAGATGGCGACATGCCCTGGCGGCTGTCGACCGACCTCAAGCGTTTCAAGGCGATGACGCTCGGCAAGCCGATGGTGGTGGGACGAAAGACGCTCGACAGCTTCGGCGGCAAGCCGCTGCCCGGCCGCCCGCATGTCGTGGTCACCCGCAATCGCGATCTCTCGGTCGAGGGTGTGGAGACGGCGGCGTCCCTCGAGCAGGCGATATCTAGGGCGAGGGAGATCGCTGCAGCGACCGGTGCCGGAGAGGTCGGCATTCTCGGAGGCGGCGAAATCTACGCGAAAGCAATCGATCTGGCAGACCGACTTTACGTGACCCATGTGGAAGCGGATATTGCAGACGGTGATACGATGTTTCCAGCAATCGATCCAACCGTGTACGAAAAGATCGAGGAGATCCTCGTCCCGGCCGGCGAGCGCGACAGCTTTGCCACCCGTTTTGCTGTCTACAGCCGCCGATCGATGCCAAAGTGACATAATTCGTTACCGAACACCGGGAAGTTATTGAAGCTGCGTTGAAAGCGGCTCTTCCGATACTTATAACGGCATGACCGGGGGCACGGACCGCGAGCTGCTGCATTTCAGGCGGCTCGGACAGGCGACCGGTTAGGGAGTAGCACTAACAAAGAGGTTTTGATGCCCTGGAGCAATCAGAATGGCGGCGGCGGCCCATGGGGCGGCGGCGGCGGCGGTAACAATCAAGGACCTTGGGGACAAGGCCCGAACCGTCCGCGCGGCGGCGGTGGTGGCGGAGGGGGAAATGGCGGACCGCCTGACCTCGAAGACATCCTGCGGCGCAGCCAAGACCGGCTGAAGGGTTTTATGCCTGGTGGTTTCAACGGCGGAGCAGTCGCGGTCGTCTTTCTGGCCGTTCTCGCATTCCTGGCATTCGAATCGATCTATACGGTTCAGCCGGACGAGCGGGGCGTCGAACTTCGGTTTGGAAAGCCCAAGGAAGAACTGTCCATGCCGGGCCTTCACTTCCATCTCTGGCCGTTCGAAACGGTGGAGATCGTCAAGGTCACCGAGCAGCAGCAGAATATCGGTGCGCGCAGCAGTGCCACCAATTCGAATGCCGGATGGATGCTGACCGGCGACCAGAATATCGTCAACGTCCAGTTTTCGGTCCTTTTCACCGTCACCGATCCACGCGCCTATCTCTTCAACGTCGAGGCCCCGGCCCAGACGCTGCAGCAGGTTGCAGACAGCGCCATGCGCGAAGTCGTCGGACGCCGTCCGGCTCAGGATATTTTCCGCGACGCTCGTGAAGGCATGTCGACGCAGGTGCGCAACATCATTCAGGGCACGATGGACCGTTACGGCGCAGGCATTGCCATCAACGCCGTGCCGATCGAAGATGCCGCGCCGCCGCGCGAAGTGGCAGACGCGTTCGAAGAGGTTCAGCGCGCCGAGCAGGACGAAGACCGTATCGTCGAGGAAGCCAATCGCTACGCCAACCAGAAGCTTGGTGGCGCCCGCGGTCAGGCCGCGCAGGTCCGCGAAGAGGCGTCCGCCTATCGTGACCAGACGGTCAACGAGGCTCAGGGTGAAGCGCAGCGCTTCGTGTCGATCTACGACCAATATGTGAACGCACCGGACGTGACGCGCGAACGCATCTTCATCGAGACCATGGAGAACGTTCTGAAGAACTCCAACAAGGTCATCATCGAGCAGGGTCAGAACGTCGTCCCTTATCTGCCGCTCAATGAAATCAACCGGCCGGCAGCCGCACAGGGGGGCAACTGATGATCTCGAACAAATTGCCCGCTTTCCTGATCGGTCTCGCCGTTCTCCTGTTCCTCGTCTACTCGTCGGTCTTCGTCGTCAACGAACGGCAGCAGGCGCTCGTGCTTCGCTTCGGTGAAATCCAGAGCGTGAAGAACGAGCCGGGGATCTATTTCAAGCTTCCCTTCGCCTTTGCCGATGCCGATCGCGTTCAGTATATCGAAGACCGCGCACTTCGCCTGGATCTCGACAATATCCGCGTTCAGGTCCGCGGCGGTGCCTTCTATGAAGTCGACGCGTTCGTGATCTACCGGATCGAAAATCCGCAGCGTTTCCGGGAAGCGGTTTCGGGCGATCGCGTGTCTGCCGAATCGCGTATCAGCACGCGTCTCGACGCCGGTCTGCGCCGCGTCTACGGTCTGCGCAGCTTTACCGAGGCGCTGTCCGAAGAGCGTGCGTCGATGATGACCGAGGTCAAGCGTGATCTCGACGTTGCCGCCGAAACGCTTGGCGTCAAGATCCAGGATGTCCGCATCCGTCGCACCGATCTGACGCAGGAAGTCTCGCAGCAGACGTTTGCGCGCATGCGTGCCGAGCGTCTGGCGGAAGCGGAACTCATCCGCGCCCGTGGTAGCGAAGAAGGCCAGCGTCGCCGTGCTATCGCCGACCGCCAGGTTGTCGAGTTCGTCTCGGAAGCGCAGCGCGATTCGGAAATCATCCGAGGTCAGGGCGATGCCGAGCGTAACCGCATCTTTGGGGAAGCGTTCCAGCGTGATCCGTCGTTCTTCCAGTTCTACCGGTCGATGCGCGCCTATGTCGCCTCGATGGCCGGGAAGGATACGACCCTGGTGCTTTCGCCTGATTCACAGTTCTTCCGGTTCTTCAACTCGTCGGACGGCGTGGTAACGCCGCCTGCAGCGGGACGGCCTGCACCGGCCCAGCCGACGCCAGCCCAGCCGGCACCGGCGCAACCGACGAACTAAGCACTCAAGAAAAGGGCGGCCTGTCATGGCCGCCCTTTTCGCAACTGCCCTTTTCACCCGTCATCCACATCCATGTTCGCTGATGGTCGCGGTTTCACGAAAAGGTAATTTTCCCGGCCGTTATTCCGCCCTATGCTTTCTTCAGAACGGCGCGCGAGTTATCAATGCGTAACGTTGTGGGTTGCACGGATGCTTTTCTGCCGCGGCAGACACCGTGACAGAAAACGAGGATGCCAATGGGCCATTCGAAACTATCGTCCTTGAAGGGTTCCGTGAGCCTCGGTCTAGTGGTTGCCGTCATGGTCAGTCCGCTTCAGGCACTGGCGCAAAGCCCGGCCCAGCCGCAGCAGGTCCAGGCCCCGGCCCCTCGGCCACAGGCGCCAGCGCCTCAGGGACAGGCGCCCGCTCCGCAGGGGGAAGCCCCGGCACCTCCGGGACAGGCGCCGGCTCCACAGGCTAACAGCCAGCCGGCCACTCAGCCCGGCGGCATGCTGCCCGCGCCACCAGCGCCAGTCGGCAACAAGTTCAATCCGCCACCTCCGGTCAGCCAGTCCGCAGTGCCCGCCGGTCCAGCGCCGATCTCCGATCTGGCGGAAGGTCTGCTCGACGCCGTCGTCAACATCTCGACGTCGCAGAGCGTCAAGGACCAGGGTGCCGGCCCGCAGCCGCAGATCCAGGAGGGCTCACCCTTCCAGGAATTCTTCGACGACTTTTTCGACGACAAGGATAATCAGGGCGGAAACCAGAAGGTGTCTTCACTCGGCTCCGGCTTCGTGATTGATTCCTCCGGCTACGTGGTAACGAACAACCACGTTATCGAAGGCGCCGACGATATCGAGGTGATTTTCCCTGACGGCCGCAAGCTGAAGGCTCGCCTGGTCGGCACCGACACAAAAACCGACCTCTCCGTGCTGAAGGTCGAGTCCAAGACGCCGCTCAAGGCCGTTCCCTTCGGTGATTCCAAAAAGATCCGGATCGGCGACTGGGTCATGGCGATCGGCAATCCGTTTGGTCTTGGCGGCTCGGTGACGCTCGGCATCGTGTCCGCACGCGGCAGAAACATCAATGCAGGGCCCTACGACAACTTCATTCAGACGGATGCGGCGATCAACAAGGGCAATTCCGGCGGACCGCTGTTCAACATGCGCGGCGAGGTAATCGGGATCAACACGGCGATCATTTCGCCCTCCGGCGGCTCGATCGGTATCGGCTTTGCCGTCCCGACAGAACTTGCGGAAAACATCGTCCATCAGCTGATCGAGTTCGGCGAGACCCGCCGCGGCTGGCTCGGTGTCCGCATCCAGCCGGTCACCGACGATATTGCAGCGAGCCTGGGGCTCGACAAGGCCCGTGGAGCCCTGGTTTCCGGCGTCGTTGAAAACGGTCCGATCAAGAACGGTGAAATCAAGTCGGGCGATGTCGTGCTCGCCTTCGACGGACAGTCGGTCAGTTCGATGCGCGATCTGCCGCGGATTGTGGCCGAAAGCCCTGTGGGCAAGGATGTCGAGGTGCGGTTGCTGCGCGACGGCAAGGAACAGACCGTCCGCATCACGCTTGGGCAACTCGATGATACGGCCGATGCCGCAGATGGCGATGAGCCGGCAGCACCCGATGGACAGTCGCCAGACGCACAAAGCCCTGACGATCAGTCCCCGGATGACCAGGGCAAGAATGACAGCGGCTCCCCGGACGCCGGCGAGAAAAGCAGCGAGCCCGTCACGGTTTACGGCATGACGCTGAGCGTGCTGGATGAGGCGCACCGCAAGACGTTCGGGATCGCGGAAAGCGTCGAGGGCGTGGTGGTGTCCGAGGTGAAGGCTGGTTCGGTTGCCGCTGCCAAGGGCTTCAAGGCCGGCGACGTGGTGGTCGAAATCGCCCAGGACTTCGTCGAGAACCCGGGTGAGGTCGCCAAGCGCTTCGACGTGCTGAAGAAGGAAGGCCGCCGCAACGCGCATGTCATGGTGGCCGACAAGACCGGAAACCTGCGGTTCGTGGCACTTCCGCTGGAATAGCCTGAGAGTTCAGGCTTCCTCGACAAGGCGGGCGTTCCGCCTTGTCCATTCCTCCGGTGTCATTGCGTAGACGACATGGCGCTTGAGGTGGGGATGCGTCTCCGGCACGCGCGGATGGTCGAAATCCATGCCGGCCGCCCGATGCATTCCAAGGCGCTTCATGACAGCCGTCGAGCGGTTATTGTCCGCTACGGCGAACGAGACGACGGCCTTGATGTCCTTCTCCACGAAGGCGAAATCAAGCAGCGCTTCTGCCGCTTCCGTCACATAGCCATTGCCCCAGTAACGGGCAGCCAGACGCCAGCCGATCTCCACCGTTTCGGCCGGAAAAATCCCCGGCATATTGGCATAGGTCAGCCCGCAAAACCCGAGAGGCTCGCCGGTTTCCCTGAGTTCGAGCGCGTAAAAGCCAAGCCCGTTTTCGGAAAACATGTCGTTCAGCTTCCCGAGGAACGCATCCGATTCGTCGTGGCTGCGACGGAACGGGAAGAACGCCATCACGTCAGGGTCTGCGTTGATTTCGCGGAACAGGTCCCGGTCCGTGGGGAGCCAGCGGCGCAGGACGAGGCGTGAAGTTTCGAGGAGCGTGGTTGCGACAGGCTGCGGTTGCATCGTGATGCTCATCCCTCTGTTGAGCCTCAGCCCGGAATGACGAAATCCGTCTTCCGGTAGCCCTGGATATAGAGGAGCGCGGTCAGGTCGCCGTGGTCGATGCGGATCTTGGCCTGGGCCGCGACGTTGGGCTTGGCGTGGAGGGCCACGCCGGAGCCTGCGATGCCGAGCATGCCAAGGTCGTTTGCGCCATCGCCGACAGCAATCGTATCATCAGGGGTGATGCCGAGTTCGCGGGCGATCTCTTCCAACGCATCCACCTTGGCCTGTTTGCCGAGGATGGGTTCGGCGACTTCGCCGGTCAGGATGCCATCCTGTTCGAGGAGCATGTTGGCGCGGTTGACGTCGAAGTCGAGCATTGCGGCGATGCGGCTGGTAAAGACGGTAAAGCCACCGGACACGAGTGCCGTGTACCCACCCTTCGCCTTCATCGTCGCGATCAGTTCCGGTCCACCCGATGTCAGCGTGATCCGCTTCTCGATGACCTCGTCGACGACGCCGATCGGCAGGCCTTTCAAGAGCGCCACCCGTTCTCTCAACGCCGGCTCGAATGCGATCTCGCCGTTCATGGCACGTGCCGTTATCGTCGCCACCTTGTCCTTCAAACCGACGACGTCGGCGAGTTCATCGATGCATTCCTGGCCGATCATGGTGGAATCCATGTCTGCGATGAGGAACGACTTGCGCCGGGTTTCCGCCTGCTGCACCACAACATCGATCCGCTCCTCGCCGATCAAGCCGCGGAGTGTTTCTTCCGCAGCCGACGGATCGGTGCCGTCGCGAAGGGCGATATCGCAGGCGATCCCGTCTGCCAGCCAGTACAGACCGGAGGCGTTGACCGCTTCGGCGGCCCGTTCGGCGATGGACGGAGTGAGAACGGGGTTTGACGGATGGGCAATGAGCGTGGCAACGAAAGCCATATGACCGACCTTATGCAAAATACTGATGCGATCCTGATAACCGGGCCAACTGCCAGCGGCAAGTCGGCGCTTGCCATTCGCATGGCACGCGAATGCGGCGGCGTCGTCGTCAATGCCGATAGCATGCAGGTTTACGACACGCTCAGGATCATCACCGCGCGTCCGTCAGAGGAGGAGACCGCGGACATCGCCCATTACCTCTATGGGCATGTGCCGGCGACGCACGCCTATTCGACGGGCGAATGGCAGCGGGACGTATCCGCACTCCTGCCGGTCTTGAAAGAACAGGGGCGGATTCCGGTCTTCGTCGGCGGCACGGGGCTGTACTTCAAGGCGCTCACGGGCGGTCTGTCGGACATGCCGGAGATTTCCCAGGATATTCGGTGCCGTGTGCGCTTGCGGCTCAAGGAGGAGGGACCGCAGGCGCTTCACTCGGAGTTATCGGCACGTGACGCGGCGGTGGCCGCCAATCTGAAGCCGATGGACGGACAGCGAATCCTGCGGGCACTGGAGGTGCTGGAAGAAACAGGCCGATCCATCACCGAGTTTCAGGGCAAGGCAGGCCCGGTCATCATCGATCCGTTGCGAGCGCGCAAAATCGTCGTTCTGCCGGATCGAAAGATCCTGCACGATCGTATCAATGCCCGCTTCGTCAAGATGCTGAATGGGAGCGCAGTCGAGGAGGTCGAATCGCTGCTCGCCTGCGATCCGGCCCCGGACCTGCCGATCATGAAGGCGATCGGCGTGCGGGAGATCGGCGAAATGCTCGCGGGACGGATGACCCGCGACGCGGTCATCGAGCGTGGCTCCGCGCTGACGCGGCAATACGCCAAGCGTCAGATGACCTGGTTCCGCAACCAGATGGACGAAAGCTGGGAGCGCCTCGCGACGTGAGGGCGCTCGCTCGCGATCAGTCCTTGTCGTAGAGACTGCTCAGTGGCTTCTTGAGAAGGCCATCGCGCAACGAACCTTCCCGTGGCGGAGCTTCGCGCCGCAGGAATGCGTTCGGACGCGGTTCCAGTGACGGCGAGCCTGGTCGCGGAGTCTCGGACGAAACCTGCCGACGAAGATCGGCGAAACGGTCGTGAATGGCGGGCGGGCGATCCGTGAGCCGGTCGGTCTGACGCTCCACGGGACGCTCGGCAAAGCGCTCAACCGGCCTGTCGCGTTCCGGGAAGCGCGGTGCAAGCCGCTCCGCTGCACGCGGGGTCGGCAGCATGTCGGATCTGTAGGGTGCCAACGAGGGCGGTTCCGGCGAGCGCGGGGCAGGCGCATCGAGCGGCGGTATACCGCTGCCGATTTCACGCCGCCAGTCATTCAGTTCCGCGTCATCGGCGGACGGCACAGCCTGCCTGTCTTCGGGCGGGATCGGCAGACCTGCCTCCGGGGCGGGTGGATTGGCGGAATAGCTCTGCTGGAACGATGAGATTTCCGGCGCTGTGACCGAGCGCATGCGGGACACGATCGAACGCAGATCAACCGTGTCGGGCGTTTCTTCGCTGCCTTTGTTTGCAAGACTGTTGGTCTTTGGAAGATAGCGTTTCTCGACGCGTGAGAAGCGCATGCGCATGGGAACCGAGATGGCCTCGCCGAACGCGATTGCCTCGCCATTGCCGATCGACGACAAGAAGCTCGTCGTTGAGATCGACGAATTTGGGATCGCCGACTTGATGATGACCTGATCCCGTTCATTCGACAGGCGCATGGCAAACAGTGTCGAGCACTGGGACAGGATCGTCTGGTCAAGCTCGCCGGGGCGCTGCGTGATGATGCCAAGCGAAACGCCGTATTTCCGGCCTTCCTTTGCGATGCGGGAGATGGCCTGCACGGTCGGCGCAAACCCGAGCTCCCGGTCCGCCGGTACGTAGCGGTGCGCTTCCTCGCAGACAACGAGCATGTGAATTGCGCCATTGCTCCAGAGCGCAAGCTCGAACGCCATGCGGCAGAGGATAGAGGCGACAGAGTTCACGACTTCCGATGGGATGCCGGCAAGCTGGAACGTCGAGATCGGCCGGTCGTCGCCGGGAATGCGGAAGATATGCGCGATCGTCTCCATGATCGTGTCTTGGATCGTGTTGTTGGAGAACATGAAATGATAGCGCGGATCGTTGATCGCCGACGTGATGCGCATTTTCAGAGCGCGCAGGAACGGCTTGTCGGAGCGACCCTCCAGCCTGCCGAGCCGTTCGTCGATCAGGGCCAGCAGATCGGCCATGCGGTAAGGGACGGGCGTATCAGCTGTCAGCGAACTTTTTTCCGAAGCCGAGCGGCGCATCAGGCCCGAATCGCTGCCCTTGAAAGCGCGTTTTGCTTCCGGGATGAGGTCGCGCATGATGTCGAGCTCTTCGGGGATAGCCGGGCGGCCACGGAAAATGACCTCCGAGAATTCCTCAAGGCGCATCAGCCAGAAAGGCAGGTCGAGCGTGTCGGTATCGATAACGACCGCATGATCGGGAAAGGCTGCCGCAAATTCGTTGTGCGGATCGAGGATCAGTACGCGGAGCCGATGGTCAGCTTCGATCGCCTTGTGCAGGAGAAGCGAAACGGCTGTCGACTTGCCGACGCCGGTGGAGCCGACGATGGCGAAATGCTTCGACAGCATTGAAGGCACATGGATTGCCGCGTCGATGCTTTCATCCTGGCTGAGCTTGCCGATCGTGCACGTATCGTTCTTGCCGGCATCGTAGATGCGCAGAAGGTCGGCCGAGCGGATACGATGGGCAATGGCGCCGAGATAGGGGTAGGCGGAAATGCCGCTCGAAAACTCTTCGCGGCCATCATGCCCGACACGGACCTCGCCGAGCAGCTCGACTTCGATGTGGAATTTCGTGTCTTCGCCTTCCGCCCACTGGCGTTCGCCAGATTGCATCGAATAGGCAAGCGCGACGACGCGGTTGCTGCCGACGGAAATGGAGATCAGCCGGCCGACGGACCAGAGTTCGGTGAGATCGGTGTCGCCATGCTCGGCGACAGCTGCGATCGTCGCATGCGAGCCGTTGCAGGCGACGACACGGCCCAGCATCCGGTTACCGATTTTCTGGGCATCGCGACGCTCTTGCTCCCCGGCAGAGATCGAACGGTGAAGGTCGTTGTTCAACAACAGTAACGGCCCTGCAAATGGGGTGGCAATCGAAAGGTGATATGGAGATCAGGTTCCTCCAATCTCGCGACTGTAGCCTTGCCGGCTTAACAACTTGTGTAGGACCTCGTGACTTTCGGCGTGAACTGCGAGCGATCTCAATGAGATGACGTTTTTGCTGACGGTCTGCGTTGACGAATGGGGCATATCCGGCTAACACTCACGGCCATGAAGATTTCGAACGCACTTATCGTGGTGGGAACGCGCATGGGCAGGACGGTGTAACCGTCCGGCGATAGCCACCCATGCGCGGAAAGACAGGCTCCTTAAGGGGCCTTTTTTTATGTCTTCAAACCGGCTCGGAGGAGCCGCCGGTAAATCCAGAAGTGAACGGATGACGATGATGACGGATACGAATAACAGGATGACGGGCGCAGAGATCGTCCTGAAGGCGCTGAAGGATAACGGCGTCGAGCATATTTTCGGCTATCCCGGCGGCGCGATCCTGCCGATCTATGACGAAATCTTCCAGCAGGATGACATCAAGCACATCCTCGTCCGCCACGAACAGGGCGCCGGCCATGCGGCCGAAGGCTATGCCCGTTCGACCGGCAAGGTCGGTGTCATGCTCGTCACGTCAGGTCCAGGGGCCACCAACGCGGTTACGCCGCTGCAGGACGCGCTGATGGATTCGATCCCGCTCGTATGTCTGACCGGCCAGGTTCCGACTAACCTGATCGGCTCGGATGCCTTCCAGGAAGCCGATACGGTCGGCATCACGCGCCCCTGCACCAAGCACAACTGGCTCGTCAAAGACGTCGACCAGCTGGCCGGTGTCATCCACGAGGCGTTCCGTATCGCCCAGTCCGGCCGTCCGGGACCTGTTGTCGTCGATATCCCCAAGGATATCCAGTTTGCGACCGGCACCTACACGCCACCGGGCGCGACACCTGCGAACAAGAGCTACGCGCCCAAGCTTGCCGGCGATATGCAGGCAATCGAGGCAGCCGTCCAGCTGATGGCTTCGGCCCGTCGGCCGATCCTCTACACAGGCGGCGGCGTCATCAATTCCGGTCCGGAAGCATCGCGTTTGCTGCGCGAGCTGATTGAGCTGACGGATTTCCCGATCACCTCGACGCTGATGGGGCTCGGCGCCTATCCGGCATCGGGCAAGAACTGGCTCGGCATGCTCGGCATGCACGGTTCCTATGAAGCCAACATGGCGATGCATGACTGCGACGTCATGGTCTGCGTCGGTGCGCGTTTCGACGACCGCATCACCGGACGCCTGAATGCGTTTGCGCCGAACTCGCGCAAGATCCATATCGATATCGACCCGTCTTCGATCAACAAGAATGTCCGCGTCGAGATCCCGATCATCGGTGATGTCGGTCATGTTCTGGAAGAGATGGTTCGCCTGTGGCGCGCCCTGCCGCAAAAGCAGGACAAGGCGCAGATCTCCGACTGGTGGAGCGAAATCCAGAGCTGGCGGGGTCGCAAGTCGTTTTCCTACAAGAACTCGACCGACGTCATCATGCCGCAATACGCGGTCGAGCGTCTCTACGAGGCGACGAAGGGTCACAAGACCTTCATCACGACCGAGGTCGGCCAGCACCAGATGTGGGCGGCACAGTTCTTCGGTTTCGAAGAGCCGAACCGTTGGATGACATCGGGTGGTCTCGGCACGATGGGTTACGGCCTGCCGGCAGCTCTCGGCGTTCAGGTCGCGCATCCCGATGCGCTCGTCATCGACATTGCCGGCGACGCGTCGATCCAGATGTGCATCCAGGAAATGTCCTGCGCGATCCAGCACGATCTGCCGGTCAAGATCTTTATCCTGAACAACCAGTATATGGGCATGGTGCGCCAGTGGCAGCAGCTGCTTCACGGCAACCGCCTGTCGAACTCCTATACCGAAGCGATGCCTGACTTCGTCAAGCTGGCGGAGGCCTATGGCGCGGTCGGCATGTATTGCGACGATCCGAAGGAGCTGGACGACAAGATCGCCGAGATGATCGCAATCCGGCAGCCAGTCATCTTCGACTGCCGTGTCGCAAACCTTGCCAACTGCTTCCCGATGATCCCGTCAGGCAAAGCCCATAACGAGATGCTGTTGCCGGACGAGGCGACAGACGAAGTTGTTGCAACCGCGATCGACGCCAAAGGCCGTCAGCTGGTTTGATCGGCGCATCCGGGGCGTCAGCGGAGGGCTGGCGTCCTGAACCTATCTCTGAGGAAACGGACCTGAGACCATGAATGCACATCAGCAGCCGACCGGTTCTGCCTACTTCTTCCAGCCGGAAACGGCCAAGGTCGAGAGCCACACGCTTTCGGTTCTCGTCAGCAACGAGCCGGGGGTTCTAGCCCGCGTTATCGGGCTCTTCTCCGGCCGCGGCTACAACATCGAAAGCCTGACGGTTTCGGAGACCGAGCATGAAGCGCACCTATCGCGCATCACGATCGTGACCAACGGGACGCCGACCGTGCTCGAGCAGATCAAAGCGCAGCTCGAGCGCATCGTGCCTGTCCACCGGGTTCTCGACCTGACGGTCCGAGCGCGCGATCTCGGCCAGGACCGGCCCATCGAACGGGAAGTGGCATTGCTCAAGGTCGTCGGCCACGGCGACCAGCGCGCCGAGGCCTTGCGTCTCGCCGACGCGTTCCAGGCGAAGGTCGTGGACGCGACGATCGAGCACTTCATCTTCGAGATCACCGGCAAGTCGTCGAAGATCGATCAGTTCGTGGCGGTCATCAGACCTCTCGGCCTGATCGAGATCTGCCGCACGGGCATCGCCGCGATGAACCGCGGCTCGCAGGGCATGTAAGTGTCGGGCCGCGGCGCCGGGGATATTCCATTGCAAAAGGACTGGCTGCCGAAACCTGGAATGCGCATCGGTGCGACCTTCTATGTCCGGCAGTCCCAGCCCTTTTTGCGGCATTACTTCGGCGTAGAGGCGCTTGAGCCTACGCTTCGGCCGGGGATCGGTGGGATCGTTCTGTGGGGCGGTCGCGCTCCGGCAAAGGCGGCGAAGTTGATTGCCGCGCTGCGTGGGCTGCCGAGCTGGTATCTGGAAGACGGGTTTTTACGCTCGGTGGGCCTCGGCAAGCAGAACGCGCTGCCGATTTCGATCCAGATCGACGATCTCGGCATGCCGGTGAGGGCCGCCGTTCCCTCGCGCCTGGAAAAGGTGATCGCGGCATCTGCCGACGATTGGGATGCTGCATCCCTGGGCAGTGATATCCGCACTGCGCTGGTTTCTGAAAAGCTGTCGAAATACAACAACCTGCCGCATCGGGAGCTGAAACTCGAGAGATCGCGGCGAAAGCGCATCCTTCTGGTTGACCAGGTGCTCGGCGATGTTTCGGTGCCGATGGCGGGCGGCTCGCCGGACAGCTTTTCTCGGATGCTCAAGGATGCGATCGCGAGCGGTGCTCAATGCGTGGTGCGCACCCATCCGGATGTGATGGCCGGCTTCCGCAAGGGCTATCTGACCGAACAGGCAGCGAAAGCGTCCGGCGTGATTCTCCTGTCGGATGCAGTCTCGGTTCCCTCCATTCTCGATGTGGTGGATGAAGTCTGGACGGTCTCCAGCCAGTTCGGGCTGGACGCGCTCCTGCGCGAAAAGCCGGTGCGGTGTTATGCCGGTCCGTTCTATGCGGGCTGGGACCTGACCGAAGATCACCTCGGTGGGGGCGCGCAGGCCACTCTGTCTCGTCGGACCGCCCGTCCCACCATCGATCAGCTGGCAGCGGCAGCCTTCGGCCTCTACCCGGTCTATCGCGACACGAAGAGTTTTGCCGAAATCGACGTCTTCAAGGCGATCGAGACGGTCGCGGACGAGCGCCGACGGCTGAATCTCGACTAGAGCATCTCCAGCGGCTGCTTGCGTTCCGGCGGCGGGAAGGCGGCGTCGAGAGCCTCCCAGTCCTCGTCGCTGATGTCGAGGTCGACAGCAACGGCATTCTCCTCGACGCGCGACGCGGTCGAGGATTTCGGAATCGCGATCACCTTGTCCCGCTCCAGCAGGAAAGCGAGCGCCACCTGCGCTGGCGTTGCCTGGTAGGCTTTGGCGATGCGGATCAGTTCCGCATTGCGCAGGATCCGTCCCTGTTCGATCGGGGAATAGGCCATGACCGGAATCTCGTGCTCCTGGCACCAGGGCAAGAGATCGTATTCGATGCCGCGGCGCGACAGATTGTAGAGTACTTGATTGGTCGCGCAGTTGCGTCCATCCGGCACCGCCATCAGTTCTTCCATGTCGGCGGTGTCGAAATTGGAGACGCCCCAGGCGCCGATCTTGCCGTCGCGGCGCAGAGCCTCGAACCCGGCGACGGTTTCTTCGAGCGGATGCTCGCCGCGCCAGTGCAGAAGGTAAAGGTCGAGCCGATCCGTTTTCAACCGTTCGAGACTGGCCTCGCAGGCCTCGATCACACCGCGGCGGCTGGCATTCCAGGGATAGACCTTGCTGACCAGAAACACCTCGTCGCGTCGGCCTTCGATGGCTTTTCCTGTCAGCTCTTCCGAAGCGCCTTCGCCATACATTTCCGCCGTGTCGATCAGCGTCATGCCAAGGTCGAGGCCGCGGCGCAGACTTTCGATCTCGGCCTTCGCGTCGTTCGGGGACTCGCCCATCTTCCAGGTTCCAAGGCCAAGCGCTGGAACCGAGATGCCGGAGGGCAGGGTGACGGTTGGAATATCGGGCATCTTCGACCTCGCTGATGAGTGATCTGATGTCAGATAAGGCGCTCTGCCGTGATGCCAAGCCTCCGGTTCGTCCGGTGGCGGCAAAGGCTTGCCGGGCATGAGGAAGGCGCATACGCTGAACCGACGACGACAACGTTTGCATCTCCTCGATGCGGACGTTGGCAAAGGTATCCCGCAGCGATCATGAGGTCCCGCCATGCACGAAGATCACGAGACCGATCACCACGACCACCATGGCCACGCTCACGGTCACGGTCACTTTCACGACCACGACAACCGCTACACCGACATGCAGGCGCGGGTGAGGGCGCTTGAGACGGTGCTGGTCGAAAAGGGCCTTATTGATCCGAAAGCAGTCGATGCGATCGTCGAGACCTACGAGACGAAGATCGGGCCGAAGAACGGCGCCCGCGTGGTAGCGAAAGCATGGAGCGATCCGGTGTTTGCGGACTGGCTGAAGGCAGATGCCACGGCGGCGATCGCCAGCCTCGGCTATACCGGCCGCCAGGGTGAGCATTTGCGCGCCGTATTCAACACCGTGGAGACCCATAACCTCATCGTCTGCACGCTCTGCTCCTGTTACCCGTGGGCCGTGCTTGGCCTGCCGCCGACCTGGTACAAGGCGCCGGCCTATCGCTCCCGTGCGGTGATCGATCCACGCGGCGTGCTGGCCGAATTCGGCTTGGCTCTTCCCCAGGAGACGAAGATCCGCGTCTGGGATTCGACGGCGGAACTGCGCTACCTCGTCATTCCTGAACGACCTGACGGGACGGACGGGCTGGACGAGCAAGCGCTTGCCGCACTGGTCAGCCGTGACGCGATGATCGGTACCGCGATCGCAGGGGTGCCGTCATGAACGGCCCGCACGACCTTGGCGGACAGATGGGTTTCGGGTTGGTGGCACCTGACAGCAACGAGCCCTATTTCCATGCGGACTGGGAACGCCGCGTGCTGGGCCTGACGCTCTCCTGCGGTGCATTTGGCGCATGGAACATAGATGAAAGCCGGCATGCGCGCGAGAATATCCCACCGGCGAGCTATCTCTCGGCCAGCTATTACGAGATCTGGACCCGGGCGCTGGAAGTGCTTCTGGAACGGCACGGTTTTGCGACCAGCGCGGAAATTGCCTCGGGCACAAAACAGGTCGAACCGGCGGTGCCCAAACGCATCTTGAAAGCCGAGATGGTTGCGGGCGTGCTTTCCAAAGGCGGGCCGTGCGACCGGCCGCTGGAGACAAGGCCAGCCTTTGCCGCGGGCGATCGTGTCCGCACGAAAAACTTCAACCCGGAGACCCACACGCGATTGCCGCGTTACGCACGCGCCAAGACCGGCGTGGTCGAGGCGGTGCAGGGCGCTTTCGTGTTCCCGGATGACAATGCCCATGGCAAGGGCGAAAACCCGCAATGGGTCTATACCGTCGTTTTCGATGCGTCAGAAATCTGGGGCGAGGGCGCCGATCCGACGCTGACGGTTTCCGTCGACGCCTGGGAGAGCTATCTTGAGCGCTTCTGAACATAGATGCGATAGCAAAACCGACCTTGCGGATTCGCCGGGCTTGCCGGTGTCACCGGAGGGTGATCCGGTATTTCCCGAGCCCTGGGCGGCCGAAGCCTTCGCGATGACCGTGCACCTGCACGAGCGCGGCGTGTTTACTTGGCCGGAATGGGCAGCGGCATTGTCGCGCCAGGTCCATCAGCCCGGCAGGGCAGACGATGGAAGCGATTATTTCGACTGCTGGGTGGCAGCGCTATGCGACCTCCTCGAAGAGAAACGTGTCGCCGACGAAGCGACGATCCTTAACCTACAGCAAAGCTGGCAGCGCGCGGCGGAAACAACGCCACATGGCATGCCGATCGAGCTGAGGAACGATCCGCACCGACAGAGTTGAAAACAGGCATCTTGAAAATACACATCAAGTGTGTATAGATAGCCCATGAAGAGTGGCGACATCATCTCTGCGTTGAAGGCTGATGGCTGGTACGAGGTCGCCAGGAAGGGCAGTCATGTCGAGTTCAAGCATCCAAGGAAGCTTGGTCGGGTAACTGTCCCTCACCCTAAGCGAGATATTCCAGTCGGAACGCTCAAGAGCATCGAGAAGCAAGCCGGACTAAATTTGAGGTAAGCCATGCGCAATTATATCGCACTGATTCATAAGGATGCCGACAGCGATTTCGGCGTTTCCTTCCCGGATTTCCCCGGTGTTGTCACTGCTGGTCGGGATCTGGATGAGGCGCGGCGCATGGCTGAGGAAGCGCTGGCGTTGCATGTCGAAGGATTGCTGGAAGATGGCGATGCCATTCCTGAACCGGCTTCGCTTGATGCGGTGATGGAAAACCAGGACAACAGGGACGGTGTCGCCATCCTTGTTTCTCTAAAGACCGAGGGCAAAAAGGCTGTTCGCATCAACATCACGCTTCCCGAAGACATGCTCGCCTCGATCGACGCTTTCGCCGAGGCGAATGGATTTACCCGATCCGGCTTTCTCGCCCGTGCGGCCAAGCATGAGATGGAGTCAGCTCATTCGGGCAATGGCCGGAAGCGAGCGCTGGCCGTCTGAACCAGCTTCCTTCATCCCAGGCTTCCATTCATCTTTCGTTCTTTTCAGTTGCGCTGACGGGCAGAATCCTGCCAAGTCGCGGCCATGCAATTTGCGCCGCAACAAGACGAGGCCTTGAAGGCCGTTTCGAAATGGCTGAAGGAAGGCCGTAGCCAGGTTTTCCGTTTGTTCGGGTATGCGGGCACGGGCAAGACGACGCTTGCCAAGCATTTCGCCGAGCACGTCGATGGCGACGTGCTGTTTGCCGCGTTTACCGGCAAGGCGGCGCAGGTGCTGCGGTCGCGCGGCGCGCGCAATGCGAAAACCATTCACTCGCTGATCTATCGCCCGCGGGGCGAGGAGGAGGTTGAGAACGAGGAAACCGGCAAGACTTCCGTGTCGCCGATGTTCTCAATCAATCGCCAGAGCCCGCTCACCAAGGCAGCACTGATCGTCATCGACGAATGCTCGATGGTAGACGAACAGCTGGGGCGTGACCTCTTAAGCTTCGGCACGCCTGTTCTGGTTCTGGGTGATCCCGGCCAGCTGCCACCGGTCACGGGCGGCGGTTTTTTTACCGAGCAGGAACCGGATTATCTGCTGACCGATATCCATCGCCAGGCGCAGGACAACCCGATCATCCAGCTCGCCATGACCGTGCGCGAAGGCAAGGAGATCATGCATGGCGACTACGGCAAGGCGAAGGTCATTTCCCGCAACGAGGTGACGCAGGAACTGGTGATGGAGGCCGATCAGGTTCTGGTCGGAACCAACCGGACCCGCAAGCGCTACAACCAGCGCCTTCGCGAACTGAAGGGCTTTACCGCCGATTACCCACAGTCCGGCGACAAACTGGTCTGCCTTCGCAACGATCAGGTCAAGGGCCTTTTGAACGGGTCGCTGTGGCAGGTGATGAGTTCGTCGCGAGAAACCGTCAAACCCGGTATCAACCTGATGATCCGCCCGGAAGACGACGACATGGATCGCGGTGCAGCCAAGATCAAGCTGCTGAAGACTGCGTTTGAGAGCGACGAGGAAATTCCGTGGTCGACGCGCAAGCGTTATGACGAGTTCGATTACGGTTATGCGCTGACCGTACACAAGGCGCAGGGTTCACAGTGGCAGAACGTCGTTCTATTCGACGAGAGTTTTGCCTTTCGCGATACGCGGGAGCGCTGGCTCTACACGGCTATCACCCGCGCTGCCGAAACGCTGACGATCGTCCGCTAGAGCGGTTCAGTTGAGGACGACACCGGCCACCAGTGCCTTGGCGATTGCCTGAAAACGGTTGCTCGCCTCGAACTTGTCGATCAGCGCGATCTCGATTCGGCGCATTTCGTCGAGATCAATCTCAAGCTCGCGGGCTATCCTTGATGCGGAATATCCATCGCTCATCAACGACAGGCATCGGCGTTCGATATCGGCAAGCGGCGGACAGGCTGCACGCCGGCTGGTCTCGGCACGGTCGTCGGTGTCCTGCGACACCAGGGTCTCGATCTGCTGCATCTGCCGCCGGATCTGGGAGATCTCTGCGGTCATCTCCCGTTTGCGTTGTTGAAGTGCGGTACTGAAGATGTCGTCGGCCTTGGCCTGGCTGGCAGCTCCTGCCAGCTCCGACAGGAGGTCCTGGATCATCACGATGCCGATGCCGACCTCGCGGCAGGCCGTGATAACTGCCATGCGACGGATCTGATCTGATGCGTAAACCCGCATCGGGGCCGTTCCGCGTCCCGTTGCACGGCCTGCGACCAGCAGCCCTTTTTCCTCGTAGAAATGCAGTGTCCGGTGCGTTACGCCGAACAGGTCCGCCACGTCGGCAATCGGCACAGGCTGACCCGGCAGCTCGAACGGCAACTGGATTTGCGGGAAAAATCTGATCGCCAGGAATTCCGGCGACAACAGGCAGGAGGGCTGGGAAGTCTGGCTAGTTGCATCAAACAGGTCGCTTCGCATCGGATCCTTCGGTCGCTAGCTGGTCCTGCTCGATTGCATCCACAGGCCGCTTTATGCGTCATGATGAGCGGATGATCTTCGGTAAAAGGAATGCGGACCCGATTGATCGTGACAGCAGAATTCGCCTCGCCGGCCTCATGTGCCGCATCTTGCCGACTTGGCGAATTCTGCATGAAGACAACGTACGTAAAGTTTTAACGATTACTACTCCGGATTTTTGTAGATTATAATATGCTTATGTATCGGAAAGATCTATTTTCTACGTAATGTTCCCAAAAGGTGGTCAACACGCTGCGCATGTCCTAAAAGCAGGCTGACATTTCTCGCTTCGGACGCTGCCATGACCACTACGCTCTCCGTCAATCTCAATGCTGTCGCCATGCTCCGCAATCGCCGCGATCTTCCGTGGCCGAGCGTTGAAGCTTTGGGGCGGATTGCGTTGCAGGCCGGGGCATCCGGACTGACGGTTCATCCGCGTCCCGACCAGCGCCATATCCGTTTTTCCGATCTGCCGGTTTTGCGCGCCCTGATCGACGACGAATTCCCGGATGCAGAATTCAACATCGAAGGCTATCCGAGCGAGGATTTTCTGGCGCTGTGCGAACGTATCCAGCCGGAGCAGGTGACATTGGTGCCTGACGATCCGGCCCAGGCGACGTCCGACCACGGTTTCGATTTCCGTGCGACAGCCGAAATGTTGAAGCCGATTGTGGCGCGCTTGAAAAAGGGCGGCATGCGGGTTTCGCTGTTTGCCGATGGTGACGGCGAAGTCGAAGCGGTGGCGCTTGCCAAGGCGACCGGTGCCGACCGGATCGAACTTTACACCGGTCCCTATGGCGGCTGTTTCGACAATCCGGAACGCGGCATCGAATTTCTCGAGCTGTTGGGAAGGACTGCGGATGCTGCATTGGCGCACGGCCTTGGCGTCAATGCCGGGCACGACCTGACGGTCGACAATCTCCCCGCGCTGGTGAAGCGCATTCCGGCGCTTGCCGAAGTCTCGATCGGCCACGGGCTGACGGCCGATGCGCTGGAATACGGAATGGCCGAGACGGTGCGTCGTTTCTGCCGCGCCTGCGGTCAGACGATCTAACTGAACCCGCAGCCGCGGTTCTCTCTTCGACCATGAGGCTGTCAGCGTCTGGTACCGTCACGGCAGGCTTGTCACCGCGTGAAGGCGACGGGTCGGATGCTGACCCCACGCGGCGCTATCGAGCGCCTGAATGCCTTGCATCAGGCGGCTCCCTGCCTTGCACAAAAGGCAGATGGACAAAGTGCCGCAGTTCCGTTGACTGAGAACTTGATTAAGACCTGCATCATATTGCGCTGCAGCATTTCATTGTCATTCGTCATTCGGGGAAGCATCCATCGTGAGCAAGCATAGAGTTGTCGTCGTCGGGGGAGGTTTCGGGGGATTGCAGACGGTGCATGGGCTGAAAGGTGCCGATGCCGACATTACGCTCATCGATCGTCGCAACCATCATCTGTTCCAGCCGCTCCTCTATCAGGTCGCGACGACGGTGCTCGCCACGTCGGAAATCGCATGGCCGATCCGCAGGCTGTTCCGCGATCGGCGCGATGTCACGACGGTGCTCGATGAGGTTCTCGGGATCGACAAGGGTGCGAAGACGGTGAAGCTCGCGTCCGGCCGTATGGTGCCGTATGATACGCTTGTTCTCGCAACTGGCGCACGCCACGCCTATTTCGGCCGCGACGAATGGGAAAGTGTCGCGCCCGGCCTGAAGACGTTGGAGGATGCGACGACATTGCGCCGCCGCATCCTGCTCGCATTCGAGCGGGCAGAGATGGCGGAAAAGACGTCGGAGCTGGATTCCGAGCTGACATTCGCGATAATCGGCGCCGGTCCGACAGGCGTGGAAATGGCCGGCATGATCGCGGAACTCGCGAACAAGGTGCTGCCCAAGGAATTCCGCAAGATCGACACGACCCGCACGCGGGTGATGCTGATCGAGGCTGGCCCACGGGTGCTGCCGGCTTTCGCCGAAGATCTGTCGGCCTATACGAACACTGCGCTCGAAAAGCTCGGCGTCGAGGTTCATACCGGCAAGCCCGTCACAGCGATCACCGAGGAAGGCGTCACCGTTGGCGACGCGTTCATTCCCTGCAAGACGGTGATCTGGGCAGCCGGTGTTCAGGCATCGCCCGCTGCGCGCTGGATCGGCGCGTCGGCGGACCGCGCCGGGCGCGCCGTTGTCGGTCCGGATCTGTCGGTAACAGAGCAGCCTGAGATCTTTGTGATCGGCGATACCGCGCTGGTCTCGCAGGACGACGGCAAGCCGGTGCCCGGCATCGCGCCGGCCGCCAAGCAGCAGGGTGAGTACGTCTCGAGTGTCATCAAGACCCGGCTCGCCGGCAAGCCTGCGCCGGCGGCGTTCCACTACCGTCACCAGGGCAGTCTCGCGACGATCGGCAAACGTGCGGCAGTGATCGATTTCGGCAAGTTCAAGCTGACGGGTGGACTTGCCTGGTGGATCTGGGGGCTTGCCCATATCTACTTCCTGATCGGCACGAGATCACGCGCCGCCGTTGCCTGGAGCTGGCTGTGGATTTATCTGTCCGGCCAGCATAGCGCGCGGCTGATCACCCAGAAGGAAACGCTGAAGGACGAGTCCTGATCGTCTGGCAGGGTATGGATCCTCGGGCGTGATCCAGGGATCCAAGCACGATCTCAGACATCGGCGCGTGGAACGTCCGTCAGATCGAGTTCCCAGGTCTGGCCGATGCATTCCGGGCCGAACATCGCATGTCTCTCCTCGGCGACAAGCGTGAAGCCGGTGGCCTCGTAGATGTGAAGGGCAGCCTTCAGCACGTCATTGGTCCACAGCGACAGCTTGGCATAGCCTGCCGCCTTCGCGAAGGCGATTGCTTGCTCGACAAGGGTCCTGCCAAGGCCGAGGCCACGGCCTGCGGGATCGACATAAAGGACGCGCAGCTTGGCGATGTTTTCGCCAGCGTCAGCGACCAGAACCGAGCCTATGCGCTGTCCGTCTCTTTCGGCAATCCAGCACCGCTCCCTGTCCGGATTGAAGTTCTGGATGAACCGTCCCGCCACCTCGGCGACGAGACCTTCGAACCGGTCGTTCCACCCGTATTCCCGCGTATAGGCGACCGACTGCGCCTCAATCAGCCAGCCCATGTCGCCGGTTCGGTGTTCACGGATCACGACCGGTGCCGTGGAGCGCTCTGTGGTTGCCAGGATGCCGTGGATGGTAGCCATCGCGGTGACCAGTCTGTCTCGATCACCGTCGCTGACGCCGGAAAGCTCGCGGGCGATCTGCGCTCTCGATCGCGTGCCGAGCATTTCGTATTCCGCTTTCCCCGGCGCGGTAATCGTCAGGATTTGACTGCGCCGGTCCAACGGGTCGGGTTCGCTCTCGAGAAAGCCTGCTTCGCGGAATTTCTTCAGGATGCGGCTGAGATAGGCAGGATCGAGCCCGAGTTCACGGTTGAGCTCGGTGGCCGAAATTCTTTGGCTCGCGCCGATCTCGTAGAGGATGCGCGCTTCCGTCAGCGTGTGGTCGGTATCGAGGTACCCTTTCGACAGCACGCCGAGCTTGTTGGTGTAGAAACGGTTGAAGGCGCGGATTGCCTCGAAGGTCTCTGCTCTAGACATGATGATCCTCCCATCCAGGAGGGTAGATGTTCCGGTATTTAATTGACTGAGTCAACTAAATACCGGAACTAGGTCGCCTGTTGTCTTACGCGGTGAGGTCGGCCTTGCGGCTGTCTAAATAGGACGCAAGCGATTGGGGCTTTGCACCTGTCAGCGTCTCGTAATCGTCGGTCACCAGATCAAAGTTGCCCGCCTTGATATTGGCGTCGGCGGATACCAGCATCTTGATCAGGAAGTCGGGAAGCCCCGCATTGGCCATTCCGCCTGCAAGTTGCTCCTCGGTGACCTTGACGACCGCAAGCGGCTTTCCCGTGACCTTCGAAACCAGTGATGCGATCTCGTCCGCGCTGAGGCTTTCCGAGCCCGTCAATGTCACCGTCCTGTTGCCGGCCGGGGGATTGGCGAGCGCTGCTGCGGCGGCGCGGGCGCAGTCATCGCGCGCGATGTTGGAAAGCTTGCCGTCGCCCATGGCCGTGTACCAGGTGCCGGTCGCGAGGTTATGCGGCATCGACATCAGGTAATTGTCGCCGTACCAGGCGTTGCGCAGGATCGTGTAGGACAGCCCCGTCGCCTTGATGGCCTCCTCGGTCCCGAGATGATCCGGCGCGAAGCTCACCAGCGATCTGTCCGGGTTCGGCATAGATGTGTAGAGGATGTGCTTGACGCCGGCCTTTTCAGCAGCGGCAACGGCAGCCTTGTGCTGCTTGAGGCGACCGCCCGGCGTGGCGAGATCATCGGTCGAGATGATCAGCACGCGATCGATCCCTTTGAACGCCTCCACCAGCCCGGCTTCGTCGGTGAAATCCGCCTTGCGGGTTTCGATACCCTTGGCCGCAAGCTCCGACAGTTTGGACGGATCGCGGCTTGCGGCAACGATATCGCCTGCGGAAACCTTCGATGTCTCCAGGAGGTGATGAAGAACGGCGCGGCCGAGCTGACCGGCGGCACCGGTGACGAGAAGTTTGGTCATCCTGCGTTTCCTATCTTTGTAAGTCTCAAAAAGAGACTAACACTAGAATAGGAATTGACGACCTCCTGTAAAGGAGGCAGTTTTGAGGGAGATCGTTACCAAAAGGGAACCACCGCGATGGCCGTTACCGCAAGCAAGCCGACGCTGGCTGAGCGACCCTGTGACACCTCGACCTGGGATGCCGGGAACTGTCCGGTCCGGGACGTGATGAACCAGATCGCAGGCAAGTGGTCGACGCTCATTCTTCAGGCGCTTTCGGAAAAGCCGTACCGGTTCGGCGAACTGCGGCGGCTTGTGCCCGATATTTCCCAGCGGATGCTGACGCAGACGCTGCGGGATCTGCAGCGCGACGGTTACATCGATCGGCAGGTGTTTCCGACCAAGCCGCCAAGCGTCGAATACCGGATGACGCCGCTAGGCTACTCGCTGTTTGAACCACTCTCGGCAGTGCTTGCGTGGGCGGCAACCAACCACGCCAACGTCAGGGCGGCACGGTCGAAGTTCGACGCGGGCGATCTTCGCTAACACAAAGGGCGGCCCGAAGACCGCCCTTGTCATTGCACTATACCAAACGGATCAGGCGTCGAGCGATGCCATGTCGATGACGAAGCGGTAGCGCACGTCGCTCTTCAGCACGCGCTCATAGGCTTCGTTGACGTCCTGGATCTTGATCATCTCGATTTCCGAAACGATGTCGTGCTTGCCGCAGAAATCCAGCATGTCCTGGGTTTCCTTGATCGAGCCGATCATCGAACCCGACAGGCTCTTGCGGCCCGGGATCAGCGAGAAGGCATGAACCGGGATCGCATGCTCCGGTGCACCGACAATGACCATCGAGCCGTTGACCTTGAGCAGGCCGAGATAGGCGTTCCAGTCGATCGCCACACCTGCGGTGCATATGATCAGATCGAAGGTACCGGCAAGCTTGGTGAAGGTTTCCGCGTCGCTCGTCGCGTAATATTCCTTGGCGCCGAGCTTCAGGCCGTCTTCCTTCTTGGAGAGGCTCTGCGAGAGGACGGTGATATCAGCGCCCATCGCGGCACCGATCTTGACGCCCATATGGCCGAGACCGCCCATGCCGACGATCGCGACCTTCTTGCCAGGGCCAGCCTGCCAATGGTGGAGCGGCGAATAGAGCGTGATACCGGCGCACAGCAGCGGAGCGGCAGCGTCGAGCGGAAGATTTTCCGGGATCGACAGGACATAGCCTTCCTTGACGACGATGTGATCGGAATAGCCGCCCTGGGTGGCCGCATTGCCGTTCAACGTATCGACATCGTTATAGGTCTGGACGAGGCCTGGCATATACTGCTCGTTGTCGACATCACGCGCTGCGCAGCCGACGCAGCTATCGACGAAGCAGCCGACGCCGACGCGGTCGCCGACCTTGAATTTGGTGACGGCCGAACCGACGGCGGTAACGATGCCGGCGATCTCGTGACCGGGAACGATCGGGTAGACGGCGTTCTTCCATTCGTTGCGGACGGTATGGATGTCGGAATGGCAGATGCCGGCGAATTTGATATCGATCACCACGTCATCTTCGTTCGGCTCGCGGCGCTCGAAGGTAAACGGTGTGAGCGGCTTGGTGGCGTCGGTCGCGGCATAGCCTCGTGCAATAGCCATGGAAAACTCCATTCATTTTCAGTTGAAATCAACTGCCGGACTATGCCGATCCGTCGTCACAAGCGTTAGATCGATCCTGCAAGCTTCTTGCACGATCCTACAAATTCCGTTTTCGGATACTACCTCTGTCTTGTGCCTGATATGGATTTGCCATGTCAGTGCCGGAACGCGCGACGGTGGTGAGACTTCATGACAATTTCCTTCATGCCCTATCAGGAACTGACGGCACTCGCTGCCCGGCATGCGGTCGAAGGCAATGACGGCACGACTGCGATCGAAGGGTTGCGGCTGCACCGATGTTCGGCTCCAACAGCGCCGCTTCATACGGCCTATTCTCCCAGTTACACGCTGGTGCTACAGGGCTCCAAGAGCCTGACGCTTGGCCGTGAGACGTATCGCTATGGCGTCGGCCAGTATCTGCTGACCTCGCTCGATCTGCCCGTCGCGTCCTGGGTGGTGGAGGCCAGCGGCGATATTCCCTACTACTGCCTCTGCCTTGATCTGAAGATGGAGCGGCTCCACGAATTGTTCGACCGTATCAACTTCCAGCCAGACTCTCTGGCAAGTGAGGGATACCGCGGGTTGACGGTCAACCATGCGTCGCCTGATCTGATCGATGCGACAACCAGACTGGTGCGGTTGCTTGATACGCCATCCGATATCGCTGCGATGGTGCCGCTTATCGAACAGGAGATCTTCTACCGCCTGCTGACCTCGCCCGATGGGCCAAGGCTTGTCCATATGGCCATGTCGGAAACGCAGAGTTCCAGAATCGCACGAGCCGTCAGTTGGTTGCGATCAAATTTCCATCGTCCGCTCAAGATCGAGGATCTGTCGGATCACGTGGGAATGAGCCCGTCCTCGTTCCACCATCACTTTAAGGCCGTGACGGCTCTCACGCCTGTCCAGTTCCAGAAGCATCTCCGCCTTCATGAGGCGCGCCGGTTGATGCTGGTCGACGGGCTGGATGCAGGCAATGCCGGCCACCGCGTCGGTTACCAGAGCCCGTCCCAGTTCAGCCGCGAATATGGCCGTCTCTACGGCATGTCGCCGAGCCGTGACATCAGCGCAGTGCGTGAGCCGTCCGCCGGCTGACGCGGATTAGCGAGAGTTCTCTCCCGGCTTGGCCGACACCGATTCTTCCCGCATCTTATTCGCGTGACCCGCCAGAAGCACTTGACGGGCATGTGAAATCATTTATACCGGCAGAACCGTACCGTACGGTACTTCAGAGGTGAGCCGTGAGAACCGAAACCGCAGACATGCCCGACTTTTCGCCGCGCCAGAACGAGGTTCTGGAGCAGGCGCTGCGTCTGCTCGTCGAAGGCGGTGAGAAAGCACTCACCACATCCGGGCTTGCACGCGCTGCAAGCTGCTCGAAGGAAAGCCTCTACAAGTGGTTCGGTGACCGCGAAGGCCTGCTGGCGGCGATGATCGCCCATCAGGCCGCCAAGGTCCGCACTTTCGAGCGCTCCGGCGAGCGGCTGAGTGCCGAGCTTCTGCGCGAGCATCTCGAACTTTTTGCACGCGATCTGCTGGAGGTTCTCTCCGGCGACGTGTCGCTGGCGCTGAACCGGCTGGCGATCGGCCAGTCCGGACCAGGTGCCGGACCGAACGGATCCAAGCTCGGCAAACTGCTGGTCGAGCATGGCCGCCGCCAGATCGATCGTCGCGCCATGGCGCTGATCGATGCGGGCAAACGGGTAGGGCTCCTGCGGTTCGACAACGCGGATGCCGCCTATCATACGCTTTACGGCCTGATCGTCTCCGACCTGCATGTCCGCATGCTGCTCGGCGAACCCGGGCTGAAGGATACTGCACGTCAGGCGGAAAGAGCCATCGATGCCTTTCTGTCGCTGTATCGCACCGAGAAACAGCCGCTGGAGGTGTCACGCACCTCCGCGGCCCGCTAATCATCAACAACAGTTACGTTCATAGGGAAGGAACATACGATGCGCGTTTATTACGATCGGGATGCTGATCTCAATCTCATCAAGTCCAAGAAGGTTGCCATCATCGGTTACGGTTCGCAGGGTCGCGCCCACGCGCTGAACCTGAAGGACAGTGGTGCCAGCAATGTCGTCATCGCCCTGCGTGCCGATTCGCCGACCGTCAAAAAGGCCGAAGCCGATGGCTTTAAGGTCATGACCGTTGCCGAAGCTGCCGCCTGGGCAGATCTGATGATGATGGCGGCTCCCGACGAGCTGCAGGCAGACATCTACAAGGCCGACATCGCCGGCAACATTCGCGACGGCGCTGCCATCGCTTTCGCCCACGGCCTCAACGTCCATTTCGGCCTGATCGAGCCGAAGGCTTCGGTCGACGTCGTCATGATCGCACCAAAGGGCCCGGGCCATACGGTTCGTGGCGAATACCAAAAGGGCGGCGGCGTTCCTTGCCTCGTTGCCATCGACCAGAACGCGTCCGGCAATGCGCTTGAGATCGCTCTCTCCTACGCTTGTGGCGTTGGCGGCGGCCGGTCCGGCATTATCGAGACCACGTTCAAGGAAGAGTGCGAAACCGATCTGTTCGGCGAACAGGCTGTTCTCTGCGGCGGTCTCGTCGAACTGATCCGCGCCGGTTTCGAAACGCTGGTCGAAGGCGGTTATGCGCCTGAGATGGCCTATTTCGAATGCCTGCACGAAGTGAAGCTGATCGTCGACCTGATCTATGAAGGCGGTATCGCCAACATGAATTACTCGATCTCCAACACGGCCGAGTGGGGCGAATACGTCACCGGTCCGCGCATCATCACCGCCGAGACAAAGGCCGAGATGAAGCGGGTTCTGACCGATATCCAGACCGGCAAGTTCACGTCCGACTGGATGCAGGAATACCGTGCCGGTGGCGCCCGCTTCAAGGGCATCCGCCGCATGAACGACAAGCACCAGATCGAGGAAGTCGGCACCAAGCTTCGCGCCATGATGCCATGGATCGGCAAGAACAAGCTGGTTGACAAGGCCGTCAACTAAGCGATTGTTGCAGATTGAAACGGAGGCCGGAGCCAAAAGCTCCGGCCTTTCGCATTTCTGGGTGACGTCGAGCGGGTGAAGTCGCCGGTCGAGGCTCCCCGGTCAACCATTGCTTAAGCAAGTTCTGCGATTCTCTCTCGCAGTTCGGATCGATCCTGATCCAGTTTAGCGTAATGGGTAGGCGTCTCGTGAGCATGTGGACCAAGCATCACAAGAAAAGAAAATTCGGTCGTTTCGTCCTGCCTGCCATCACGATCGCATTCGTTTCCTATTTCGGATATCATTCCGTGCATGGCGAACTCGGGCTGATCGCGACGGAGAAATTCGAGAAGCGGCGGATCGAGCGGGTTGCCGAACTGACAAGGCTGACCGACGGTCGCAAGGCGTTGGAGCGTCAGGTCCAGCTGATGAGCGACGGGTCTCTCGAGAAGGACATGCTCGACGAGATCGCCCGCTACCAGCTCAACGTCTCCAAGCGCGACGAGATCGTGATCTTCAACAACTACTTCTGAATTAACCATAAGCTGGTTAATTTCACAATTCAGCAACGATATCAGTGATTTAATTTGGATGTGAGCCATGCAATTATGGCATTGCTGGTCCGTGCTTTCTTCCCTATGTTACGCTCCGAAACCAGGGTGCGTCATTTTGACATGATGTCCCCTTTATAAAGAGCAGCACACAGGGAGGGATCGATGGCGCAAGCTAAAACCGCGTCTACGTCCGGCCGCAAAACGGCGGCAAAGTCTGCAACCCAGAACGTTTCAAAGGATTTTACCGGCAAGAATATGTCGGACTTCGGCAAGGATGACGAGCTGCACGCGTATCGCGAAATGCTGCTCATCCGCCGCTTCGAGGAAAAGGCCGGCCAGCTTTACGGCATGGGCTTCATCGGTGGTTTCTGTCACCTCTATATCGGCCAGGAAGCTGTCGTCGTCGGCATGCAGATGGCGCAGAAAGAGGGCGATCAGGTCATCACCGCCTATCGTGACCACGGCCATATGCTGGCAACCGGCATGAGTGCCCGTGGTGTGATGGCGGAACTGACGGGGCGTCGCGGCGGCTATTCCAAGGGGAAGGGCGGCTCGATGCACATGTTCTCCAAGGAAAAGCAGTTCTATGGCGGCCACGGCATCGTCGGCGCGCAGGTGTCTCTCGGCACCGGTCTTGCTTTCGCCAATGCCTATCGCGGCAATGACAGCGTATCGGTCGCCTATTTCGGCGATGGCGCTGCCAACCAGGGCCAGGTGTACGAGAGCTTCAACATGGCTGCTCTCTGGAAGCTCCCGATCGTCTATATCGTCGAGAACAACCGTTATGCGATGGGCACATCGACCGCCCGCGCGACGGCGCAGTCGAACTATTCGCTGCGCGGCTCCGGCTTCGGCATTCCCGGCATCCAGGTGGATGGCATGGATGTGCGCGCCGTCAAGGCCGCCGGCGACGAGGCGCTCGCTCACTGCCGTTCCGGCAAGGGTCCGATCATTCTCGAAATGCTGACCTACCGCTACCGTGGTCACTCGATGTCCGACCCGGCCAAGTATCGCTCCAAGGAAGAAGTGCAGAAGATGCGCTCCGAGCAGGATCCGATCGAACAGGTGCGTCTGCGCATCCTCGACGGTGGCTGGGCGACCGAGGACGAACTGAAGGCGATCGACAAGGATATCCGTGACGTGGTCTCGGATTCTGCAGATTTTGCCCAGAACGATCCGGAGCCGGATGTATCCGAGCTCTACACCGACATTCTGCTCTGATCGCGGGGAGGGAACCTCAATGCCAATCGATATCCTGATGCCCGCGCTTTCTCCCACGATGGAAGAAGGCACGCTCAGCAAGTGGCTGAAAAAAGAGGGTGACAAGGTCACCTCCGGCGACGTGATCGCCGAAATCGAGACCGACAAGGCGACCATGGAAGTGGAAGCTGTCGATGAAGGCGTGATCGGCAAGCTGCTGATCGAGGCCGGCACCGAAAACGTCAAGGTCAATACCAAGATCGCAATCCTGCTTGCCGAAGGCGAAACCGCCGACGACATGAAGGCTGACAAGCCTGCACAGGAAAGTGCGCCCCAGGCAGACGCTCCGAAGGCAGACGCTCCGAAGGCCGATGCCGACACTCCGGCGGCGACCTCCGATGCTGCCGGCGGCAAGGCCCGCGAAGCCAAGGACGAGACACCTGCTGACGCCAAGGTTCCGGCCCAGCCGAAGATCGACGTCGCTGCCGATCCGGACATTCCGGCCGGCACCGAAATGGTGATGACCACGGTTCGCGAAGCGCTTCGCGATGCCATGGCCGAAGAAATGCGTCGCGATGGCGATGTGTTCGTCATGGGTGAGGAAGTCGCCGAATACCAAGGCGCCTACAAGATCACGCAAGGGCTGCTGCAGGAATTCGGCGCGCGTCGCGTCGTCGATACGCCGATCACCGAACACGGCTTTGCCGGCGTCGGCGTCGGTGCTGCCATGGCCGGCCTGAAGCCGATCGTCGAGTTCATGACGTTCAACTTCGCCATGCAGGCGATCGACCACATCATCAACTCGGCTGCCAAGACGCTCTACATGTCCGGCGGCCAGATGGGTGCGCCGATCGTGTTCCGTGGTCCGAATGGTGCCGCTGCCCGCGTCGGCGCGCAGCACAGCCAGGACTATGCCGCCTGGTACAGCCAGATCCCGGGCCTCAAGGTCGTCATGCCCTATACGGCTGCCGATGCGAAGGGTCTTTTGAAGGCTGCAATTCGCGATCCGAACCCGGTCATCTTCCTGGAAAACGAGATCCTCTACGGGCAGCAGTTCGAAGTGCCGAAGCTGGACGATTTCGTCCTGCCGATCGGCAAGGCGCGTATCCACAAGACCGGCAAGGACGTGACGGTCGTGTCCTTCGGCATCGGCATGGCCTATGCCACGAAGGCGGTTGCCGAACTCGAGAAGGACGGCATCGATGTCGAACTGATCGATCTTCGCACCATCCGTCCGATGGACCTGCCAACCGTCATCGAATCGGTGAAGAAGACCGGTCGTCTGGTCACCGTCGAGGAAGGCTATCCGCAGTCGTCGGTCGGCACTGAAATCGCCACCCGCGTGATGCAGCAGGCCTTCGACTATCTCGATGCGCCGATCCTGACGATCGCCGGCAAGGACGTGCCGATGCCTTACGCCGCCAACCTTGAAAAGCTGGCGCTGCCGAATGTCGGTGAAGTCGTTCAGGCGGTGAAGACCGTCTGCTACAAGTAAGGATCCGGTCATGCCGAAATCTTCTGTGAAGCAGATTCTGCCGGTTTCCGGTTCTTGGTTCCGAGTGATCGGCACCAAGAACAACCCGGTGTTTGAAAGAATTGTGTTCTGGGCCTTGGTCAAGACTGAAGACACCGAGGTGATCGTCGGTGTGCCGCGCGAAGAGATTGGCGTGATTGGTGCCGTAGACGGCTGGCTTGAAGACGTTGCCGGTTACATCGAAGTGACGCCTGAAGACGTCGCCCGGCTGACGGAACATCCTGACGAACTTGCCCAGTTTGAACTTGTGTGGGCGGAGGATTAACATGCCTATCAACATCACCATGCCTGCCCTGTCGCCGACCATGGAAGAGGGCAACCTCGCGAAATGGCTGGTCAAGGAAGGCGATACGGTCAAGTCCGGCGACGTGATCGCCGAAATCGAGACCGACAAGGCGACGATGGAAGTCGAAGCCGTCGATGAAGGCGTCGTCGCCAAGCTGGTGGTTCCGGCCGGCACCGAAGGCGTCAAGGTCAACGCCCTGATCGCCATCCTTGCGGTCGACGGCGAAGATGTTTCGGCTGCCGCTTCCGGCGGCGAGGCTCCGAAGGCTGAAGCCCCGAAGGCAGAAGCTCCAAAGGCTGAAGCAGCTCCTGCGGAGAAGGCGTCCGAAGCGCCGAAGTCCGAAGCCAGTTCCGACAAGCCGCTGACAGATGCCGCTCCGGCACCGTCGACGCCTGCTCCGAAGGCAGAAGACGGCAAGCGTGTGTTTTCGTCGCCGCTCGCCCGTCGTATGGCCAAGGAAGCCGGTCTCGATCTCACCGGCGTTACCGGCACCGGCCCACATGGCCGTGTCGTCAAGGCCGATATCGAGAAGGCCGCCGCTTCCGGTGGTGCAAAGTCTGCTCCGTCTCAAGCGACTTCGGCAACGGCCGGTGCCGCACAGGCTACAGCTGCGCCGATGGCAAAGGGTCCGTCGGACGACAACATCATGAAGCTGTTTGCGGAAGGCTCGTACGAGCTTCTGCCGCATGACGGCATGCGCAAGACGATCGCCTCGCGCCTGACAGAGTCGACCCAGACGGTTCCGTCGTATTTCGTTTCGATGGACTGCGAACTCGATGCCATGCTCAAGCTGCGCGCCGAGATCAATGCGTCCGCGCCGGTGAAGAAGACGGAAAAGGGTGAGGTTCCGGCCTTCAAGCTTTCCGTCAACGACTTCATCATCAAGGCGATGGCGCTGGCGCTTCGGGATGTTCCGATGGCGAACGCCTCCTGGACGTCTTCTGCCCGCGTCCTGCACAAGCATGCGGATGTCGGCGTTGCCGTCTCGATCCCGGACGGTCTGATCACTCCGATCGTCCGCAAGGCCGAGACGAAGACGCTTTCGGTCATCTCCAACGAGGTCAAGGACCTTGCCAAGCGGGCCCGCGACAAGAAGCTGAAGCCGGAAGAATACCAGGGCGGCACCACGTCGGTGTCAAACCTCGGCATGTTCGGTGTCTCCAACTTCACGTCGATCATCAACCTGCCGCAGGCCTCGATCGTCTCCATTGGCGCCGGTGTCGAAAAGCCGATCGTTCGTGGCGGCAAACTCGAAGTCGGCACGGTGATGACGGCAACGTTCGCCTTCGACCACCGCGTCATCGACGGCGCGCTCGGCGCAGAGCTTGCCTCGGCCTTCAAGCGCTACATCGAAAGCCCGATGGGCATGCTGGTTTAAGAAATCTCGGCCGCGGCCTAAGTCGCGGCCGTTCCCATCGGTGAATGCGCTTGATGCGTGACATTTGTAAGCTGCTCCACCATATTTGATGGAGCGGAATACGGTCCGCTCAGGAGCACGTCGATGGCGAACGAACCGGTGGACATGATCATGCCGATGCTGCGTGAAATACGCGGTGAAATGCATGAGATACGCGGTGAACTCGGTGCCGTGAAACAGCAATTGCACAAGCTTGAGATCGGCCAGAAGAGTATTCGCAATGCGCTGACCGCCGATACAATGCTCTCGAAGTTCATGACCGGTGATTTCGAGGAGCGGATATCCGAGCTTGAAAGCAAGGTCGAGACGCTGATGAAGGGGACCTGACCTCGGCTGAGGCAGGTCGGCAGGGAATGACTGGGCGTATGGACACTATGAAAACCGTTCTCTGCTTCGGCGACAGTCTCACATGGGGGTATGACCCCGTTGGTCCCGGTCGTCACGCGTTCGAGGATCGCTGGACGAGCGTGCTCGGCGCCGCACTCGGAGACGAGGTCACGGTCATTGCCGACGGCCTGAACGGGCGCACGACCGGCTACGACGACCATCTCGCCGATTGCGATCGCAACGGGGTCAAGAATTTCCCGACCGTTCTGCATACCCATATGCCGCTTGATCTGGTCGTCATCATGCTTGGCACCAACGACATGAAGCCGGTCATCGCCGGGACGGCGCATGCGGCGCGGGCCGGGATCCAGCGGCTGGTCGCTTTGATCCGCCATCACGAATGGTCATTCGACTATGACGCACCTGACGTGCTGATCGTGTCGCCGCCGCCGCTTTGCGAGACCGGAGATCCGATCTTTTCGGCGATGTTCCAGGGCGGGATCGAACAATCGTCGATGCTCGCCTCGCTTTACCGCGATCTCGCCGATGAACTCGGTTGCGGCTTCTTCGATGCGGGATCGGTCGCGAAGACCAGCCCGCTCGATGGTGTGCACCTGACGGCTGAAGATACCCGCGCCATCGGCCGTGGGCTTGAGCCGATCGTCCGGATGATGCTCGGCATCTGACCCAAGAATTCACATCGGCAGGCCGCGTATCGATGGTCGCCGCAGACACAGACTTGAAAAGACAAAGGCAGGAAACAATGGCTCAGTCCTACGATCTCATCGTTATCGGCGCCGGTCCGGGCGGTTATATCGCCGCGATCCGTGCATCCCAGCTGGGCATGAAGGTTGCCGTCGTCGAGCGCGAGCATCTGGCCGGCATCTGCTCCAACTGGGGCTGTATCCCGACCAAGGCGCTGCTTCGGACAGCCGACGTGCTGCATACCGCGCAGCATGCCAAGGATTACGGCCTGACGCTGGAAGGCACGATCAAGCCTGACGTTAAGGCGGTCGTTGCGCGTTCGCGCGGCATTGCCAACCGCATGAACAGCGGCGTCGGCTTCCTGTTCAAGAAGAACAAGATCGATATCATCTGGGGCGAAGCCAAGGTCACCAAGCCGGCATCCGGTTCGCAAATGGCCGAAATCGTCGTCGGCAAGATCACCAAGGAGATCGTGCAGCCTCAGGGTCCTGTTCCCAAGAACACACTGGGCGAGGGCACCTACACCGCCAAGCACGTCATCGTCGCCACCGGCGCCCGTCCGCGTGCGCTGCCGGGTATCGAGCCCGATGGCAAGCTGATCTGGACCTACTTCGAGGCGATGAAGCCCGAAGAGCTCCCGAAGTCGCTGCTGGTGATGGGGTCTGGCGCGATCGGCATCGAGTTCGCGTCCTTCTACCGCACCATGGGCGTCGATGTGACCGTGGTCGAGATCATGAGCCAGGTCATGCCGGTCGAGGATGCCGAAATTTCGGCCTTCGCCAAGAAGCAGTTCGACAAGCAGGGCATCAAGATCCATCTCGAAGCCAAGGTCGCGAAGGTCGAGAAGGGTGCAAACTCGATCACGGCCACGATCGAGAAGAAGGACGGCACGTCGGAGAAGATCACCGCAGACCGGATGATCTCGGCTGTCGGCGTGCAGGCCAATATCGAGAATATCGGCCTTGAGGCTGTCGGCGTGAAGACCGACCGCGGCTTCGTCGTCATCGACGGCTACGGCAAGACCAATGTCGAAGGTATCTACGCGATCGGCGATGTCGCAGGCGGTCCGCTGCTTGCCCACAAGGCCGAGCATGAAGCCGTCGTCTGCATCGAGAAAATCGCCGGCCTGCCCAACGTCCACGCCATGGACAAGAGCAAGATCCCGGGCTGCACCTATTGCAACCCGCAGGTCGCGTCGGTTGGTCTGACGGAAGCGAAAGCCAAGGAGCAGGGCCGCGAGATCCGCGTCGGCCGCTTCTCGTTTGCGGCAAACGGCAAGGCCGTGGCCCTCGGCGAGGACCAGGGCATGGTCAAGACGATCTTCGACAAGAAGACCGGCGAGCTCATCGGTGCGCATATGGTCGGGGCGGAAGTGACCGAACTGATCCAGGGCTTCGTCGTCGCCATGAACCTCGAGACGACGGAAGAAGACCTGATGCACACCATCTTCCCGCATCCGACGATTTCGGAATCGATGAAGGAAAGCGTCCTTGACGCCTATGGCCGCGTCCTGAACGCTTAGGTCTTAGCGCCGATTGCATATGGGCGGCTTGCCGCCCATATCTGCTGAAGAGGTTTGAACGGAGTAAGTCATGGGCGTGGGCTGGTTTGCAGCGATCATCATCGGAGGCCTGGCAGGCTGGCTTGCCGGCAAGCTGATGGATATGCGCTTCGGCATCTTCATGAATATCGTGATCGGCATCGTCGGCGCGGTGATTGCCAACGCGATCTTCAATGCGGCCAACATCCATGTCGCCAGCGGTTGGCTGGGTTACCTCGTGCAGGGTTTCGTCGGCTCGTGCATTTTGCTATTTGTCGCAAAACTCGTCAGGCGTTGACGGTACCCGCATTCAAAGCGGTTGAGGACAGTTATTTATGGTCACCATTCTCGACAGGATAAACCTCATCACCCCTGCAACGGGCGATGAGAAGCGTGTCCGCCATCCGGAGAAGGCGCATCGGCCCGATACCGAAGTGCTGCGCAAGCCCGAATGGATCCGTGTCAAGGCTCCGGTTTCTAAGGGGTATCAGGAAACCCGCTCGATCGTGAAGGAGCACAAGCTCGTCACTGTTTGTGAAGAAGCGGGTTGCCCTAATATCGGCGAGTGCTGGGACAAGAAGCACGCCACGTTCATGATCATGGGCGAGATCTGCACGCGCGCCTGCGCGTTCTGCAACGTCTCGACAGGAAAGCCGAACGCGCTCGACCTGTCAGAGCCCGAGAATGTCGCAAAGGCCGTCAAAGAGATGGGCCTCAGCCACGTCGTCATCACCTCGGTCGATCGTGACGATCTGGCCGATGGCGGTGCGGAGCATTTCGAGAAGGTGATCTGGGCAATCCGTGCGGCGTCACCGCTGACGACGATCGAGATCCTGACGCCGGACTTCCTCAAGAAGCCGGGCGCTCTCGAGCGCGTCGTTGCGGCAAAGCCCGACGTCTTCAACCACAATATGGAGACGGTTCCTGGCAACTACCTGACGGTTCGCCCCGGTGCGCGGTATTTCCACTCGGTTCGTCTGCTGCAGCGGGTGAAGGAACTGGATCCGACGATGTTTACCAAGTCGGGCATCATGGTCGGCCTCGGCGAAGAGCGCAACGAAGTGCTGCAGCTGATGGACGACCTGCGGACCGCCGACGTCGACTTCCTGACGATCGGCCAGTATCTGCAGCCGACCCGCAAGCATCATGCGGTGATGAGTTTCGTGACGCCGGAGGAGTTCAAGTCCTACGAGACCGTGGCCTATACGAAGGGCTTCCTGATGGTGGCGTCCAGCCCGCTGACGCGGTCGTCGCATCACGCAGGCGATGATTTCGCCCGTCTGCGCGCCAATCGCGCCCGCAAGCTGCTCGCAGCAGCGGTGTAATCCGCACTTCTGCGGTCTGGCGGCCGATCACTCGGCCGCTTGAATCTTCTCGATCTTATCCTGGTTCTTGTCCTGCCCGCGGCGGCGCTCGCGCAGCGTCGTGCGATGTCCGCGTGTCTCGGCTTTCGCCATTTCCACAAAATAGGCGAGCATGGGGAGCTGGTTCATATCGGCCAGTTGCTTGGCGGATTCGAGCAGCTTGATCATTTGCGTGAAGTCATCCATGGAATGCGTCTTTCCGACAGGTAAAGGCCAGTCATCTCCCGTGAAGCGTTATACGCAGGATTGATCCCGCGGATCATTACAACTTCATTGCTGAGACATTAAAATTATTTAATCTTTGGGCCTCCCGTTATCGAGCCGAGCGGCGACGTCCCAGATATGCCTTGAAGCAACAACCCGCCAGAGGGCGGGGCCATTTTTTTGGACGACAGCGAGAGCGCAGGATTTGGGCGCGCCTGATGTTGAAATCGCACCGACATATGCGTCAGCTTCTTGATCTTCTGCCTGTGCGCGATTAACTCCACGACATGCCCAAGTTCGAAATACGCCGCCCCGTCAAGCATAGTCCCGAGAAGATGTACGCGCTGGTCGCCGACATCGAGAAATATCCGGAATTCCTGCCGCTTTGTGAAGCGCTGTCGATCCGTTCCCGCAAGGAACGCGACGGCAAGGAGTTGCTGCTTGCCGACATGACCGTCGGCTACAAGGCGATCCGCGAGACTTTTACGACACAGGTGCTGCTGCATCCGGCGGAGCAGGCGATCGATGTCAAATATATCGAAGGTCCGTTCAAGTATCTCGATAACCGCTGGCGGTTCGAGCCGGCGACGGACGGTTCCGACGGTTGCACCGTTGCCTTCTTCATCGACTACGAATTCAAGAGCATGATTCTCGGCGCCCTGATGGGCTCGATGTTCGACCGCGCCTTCCGCATGTTTGCCGAAGCGTTCGAAGCACGCGCGGACAAGATCTACGCCTAATTGGGGTCAGTTCAGTCCGCCGCCTCCAGCAGCATGTCCAACGCTGTCATGATTGTCGCAATCCGGATCTCGGTCCGGCCGATGTCGCCATAGCGCATCTCCCGGTGCAGGATCTTTCCGTTCCGGCCGCGCGCTGCGAGATGGACCAGCCCGACTGGCTTTTCGGCCGAGCTGCCGCCGGGGCCTGCTATGCCTGTTACGGCAACCGCGAGACCGGCGCGGGAGCGGAACAGGGCGCCAGTTGCCATCAGCAGGGCAGTTTCCCTTGAGACGGCGCCGTGTGTTGCAAGCACCGACGAGGGCACTCCCAGCATGTCTGTCTTCGCGTCATTGGTATAAGTGACAAATCCGCGATCAACGACCGCCGACGACCCGGCGATTTCGGTCAGCGCGCCTGCGATCAGGCCGCCGGTGCAGGACTCCGCCGTCGAGACCATCAGCTTGCGCGCCGAAAACGTCTCGATGATGCGCCGGGCCTGTGCCTCGATATCATCAGGAAAGAGGCTCATGCCCGCACCGATCCGAACACCACGGTGGCTGTGGCAATCGCTGCGATCCCCTCGCCACGGCCGACAAAGCCGATCTTCTCGTTGGTCGTCGCCTTGACCGAACAGCGGTCGAGCGAGATGCCGAGAATTTCGGCAAGCTTTTCGCGCATTTCCTGACGATGCGGACCGATCTTGGGGGCTTCCGCGATCAGCGACACATCGGCATTCATGATGGTGCCGCCGTGCTCGCGCACGATCTTCGCAGCATGTTCGAGAAAGATCCGTGAGGCCGCGCCCTTCCACTGCATATCGGAGGGCGGGAAGTGGTCGCCGATGTCGCCGGCGCCGCAGGTGGCGAGCAGCGCGTCGGTGAGCGCATGCAGCGCCACGTCGGCATCCGAATGGCCGCTCAGCTTCTGATCGTGCGGAATGAAGATGCCGCAAAGCGTCACGCCGTCGCCGGCCACAAGCTGGTGGACGTCGTAGCCATTGCCGGTGCGAACATCCGGCAGATAGTGTGCGGCAGGTTTGTCCTGCGTGAGTTTCTCGTCAGCCATATCGATATCCCGCTTCAGCGTCAGTTTGATATTGTCGACGGAGCCTGCCACGAGCGTCACGGCAAGGCCCGCCCACTCGGCGATGGAGGCATCGTCGGTGAAATCGTCGCGGCGAAGGGCTGCTGCCTTTTCATGCGCGGTGCGGATTTCCGAGAGACGGAAGCTCTGCGGTGTCTGGGCCGCATAAAGCCCCGACCGCGATACCGTCTCATGCACCAGCCCATCCGAACCGCCGCGCTTCAGCGTGTCGGTCACGGCCATCGCCGGCAGAATTCCGTCCTTGCCCGCGGCAAAGCCGTCTGCAATGCGATCCAGCAGCACGTGGTCGACGAAAGGGCGGGCCGCGTCATGGATCATCACGTGGGTCGCCTCCGTTGCCGCAATCGCCCGCAGGCCCTCGTAGACGGAGCGCTGCCTTGTATCGCCGCCGAAGGTGACAATGATGTTCTCGGCTCCGCCAAGTCCGTCCGTCGAGGCGGCGTAGAGCGCCTCGTCTTCCGGGTGGATGACCACGACGATCGGGCCGCTCTTTGGCCAGGTCAGAAATTTCTGCAGCGTATGATGAATGACTGGCAAGCCACCGATACGGCGATATTGTTTTGGCCCGTCTCCCGGCGCACCCGCACGCTCTCCGCGGCCAGCGGCCACGATGACGATGGCTATCTTGAAGATCTCGCCGTCCATGAGCCCTCGGAAATTGGTGGGAGGTTGACAGCCGCAGAACTATAGGACCAAAAGCCTTAATTCCAGCACGTCGCTTAAAAATAACGCAGCTCGTGAATTGCCCTTGGCAAACGCATGACTCCTGAATAAAAATAGTGCAGAAGAATTATCTGCCCGAAAGATCATCATTTGTCGCTCCCTGATCTATCCTCATCTTTTCATATCGGGCCAGTCGCCATCCGTAATCGGGTCGTCCTGGCGCCGATGTCCGGCGTGACCGATCTGCCGTTCCGCACCCTTGCCTGGCGCCACGGAGCAGGTTTGGTCGTGACCGAGATGGTTGCGAGCCGCGAGCTGGTGATGAACCGGGAGGAATCCTGGTCGCGGCTGCAGGGGACAGGGATTACGCCGCATATGGTGCAGCTCGCCGGTCGCGAGGCGCACTGGATGGCGGAAGCGGCAAAGATTGCCGAAGCCAATGGTGCCGATATCATCGACATCAACATGGGCTGTCCGGCAAAAAAGGTGACCGGTGGCTATTCCGGTTCCGCGCTGATGCGCGATCCCGATCACGCACTGTCGATGATCGAGGCGACCGTCAAGGCGGTCAACGTGCCGGTCACCGTCAAGATGCGGCTCGGCTGGGACGAGAATACCATCAACGCACCGGAAATCTCACGCCGTGCCGAACAGGCAGGTGCCCGGATGATCACCATTCATGGCCGCACCCGCATGCAGTTCTACGAGGGCAAGGCGGACTGGGATGCCATTCGTGCCGTTCGCGATGAAATCTCGATACCTCTGATCGCAAATGGCGATGTCGAGACGCCGGAAGATGCGGCCGAGATCATCCGGCGTTCAGGCGCCGATGCGGTCATGGTCGGACGCGGTGCGCAGGGTCGTCCCTGGCATATCGGTTGGCTTGCCGGCGCTTCTGCACCGGGCCGTGAGGAGATGGCTGTCATCGTCGTGGAACATTACGAAGCGATGCTGGAGCTTTATGGCCGCGAGGCCGGGCTTCGACACGCGAGGAAACATCTCGGCTGGTATCTCGACCGGTTCGCGCCGAACCTGCCGGCAGATCAGAAGGGCGCAATCATGATCTCGAAGGACTCGACCGACGTTTCGAAAAGAATGTCGTCGGCACTGCTCGACGATGCGTTCGATGAGTCGCGAAGGAAGGCAGCATGACCAAGTCTCCCGCACCCGATGCCGCGCAGGGGCAAGCGCTGGCCATGGCGGTTCTCAATTCCGTTCAGAACCCCGTCATTCTTGTCGATGCCGATGGCAGGGTCGCATTCGCCAACTGGGAAGCCGAGTCGTTCTTCGGCTCCAGCGCCTCGCATCTGGCCAAGAACACGATCTCGAGTTTCATTCCATTCGGAAGCCCACTTCTCGCGCTGATCGATCAGGTGCGCGAGCGCAAGGCGCCCGTCAACGAGTACCGGGTCGACCTGTCGTCACCGCGGCTCGGACAGGAAAAGCTGGTCGACCTCTATGTGGCGCCTGTCGTCAGCGAACCGGGGTCTGTCGTCGTGGTGTTCCAGGAACGCTCGATGGCCGACAAGATCGACCGCCAGCTGACACACCGGGCCGCAGCGCGATCCGTCACCGGCCTTGCGTCGATGCTGGCACATGAGATCAAGAACCCGCTATCCGGCATCCGCGGCGCGGCCCAGCTCCTCGAGTCGGTCGTGCCGGACGAAGACCGCTCTCTGACCCGGCTGATCTGCGACGAGACCGACCGGATCGTGTCGCTGGTCGACCGTATGGAAGTGTTCTCCGACGAGCGTCCGATCGACCGGATGCCGCTCAACATCCACTCCGTGCTCGATCATGTGAAGGCTATCGCCAAGGCGGGGTTCGGACGCGACATCAAAATCGCGGAAATGTACGATCCGTCGCTGCCGCCGGTCTATGCCAACCGCGACCAGCTTGTTCAGGTGTTTTTGAACCTCATCAAGAATGCCGCCGAAGCGGTCGGTGACCAGCCGGATGCGGAGATCATGCTGACCACCGCCTACCGTCCGGGCATCCGCCTGTCGGTTGCCGGCACGCGGGAGAAGATCTCGCTGCCGCTGGAATTTTGCGTCATCGACAACGGTCCGGGCGTCCCGGCCGATATCCTGCCGCATCTGTTTGACCCCTTCATCACCACCAAGACGAACGGTTCCGGCCTTGGTCTGGCGCTGGTTGCTAAAATCATCGGTGCCCATGGCGGCATCATCGAATGCGACAGCCAGCCGCGCCGGACGATATTCCGCGTTCTTATGCCCATGCACAAGGAAGAAGGCGGCGATGGCCGCGCCTTGAACTTCACAGGAAGCGATTAATGACTGCCACGATCCTTGTCGCAGACGACGACGCAGCCATCCGCACGGTACTCAACCAGGCGCTGACCCGCGCCGGTTATGATGTCCGCATCACATCGAATGCCGCAACGCTATGGCGCTGGATTTCCGCCGGCGAGGGCGATCTTGTCGTCACCGACGTGATCATGCCGGACGAGAACGCGTTCGACCTCCTGCCGCGCATCAAGAAGGCGAGGCCGGATCTTCCGGTACTGGTCATGAGCGCCCAGAACACGTTCATGACCGCCATCAAGGCCTCGGAGAAGGGCGCTTACGACTATCTGCCGAAGCCGTTCGACCTCACCGAGCTGATCGCCATCATCGGCCGGGCGCTGGCCGAGCCGAAGCGCAAGCCGGCCCGCCTCGACGACGATACGCAGGACGGCATGCCGCTGGTCGGCCGTTCGACGGCGATGCAGGAAATCTACCGCGTTCTGGCGCGTCTGATGCAGACCGACCTGACGCTGATGATTACCGGCGAGTCGGGCACCGGCAAGGAACTGGTCGCCCGCGCCCTGCATGACTACGGCAAGCGCCGCAACGGCCCGTTCGTCGCCATCAACATGGCGGCAATTCCGCGCGATCTGATCGAGTCGGAACTGTTCGGCCACGAAAAGGGAGCCTTCACCGGCGCCCAGAACCGCTCGACGGGCCGTTTCGAACAGGCCGAGGGCGGCACGCTGTTTCTCGACGAGATCGGCGACATGCCGATGGATGCTCAGACACGGCTTCTTCGTGTTCTGCAGCAGGGTGAATACACGACGGTCGGTGGCCGTACGCCGATCCGCACCGACGTCCGCATTGTTGCCGCGACAAACAAGGATCTGAAGCAACTCATCAACCAGGGTCTGTTCCGCGAGGACCTTTACTATCGCCTCAACGTCGTTCCGTTGCGCCTTCCGCCGCTCCGAGACCGCGCCGAAGATATTCCCGATCTCGTCCGTCATTTCATGCAGATGGCGGAAAAGGAGGGCCTCGACGGCAAGCGTTTCGAGACGGAAGCGCTGGATGCGATGAAGGCCTATGCCTGGCCGGGCAACGTCCGCGAGCTGGAAAACCTCGTGCGCCGCCTGATGGCGCTTTATCCACAGGAGGTGATCACCCGCGAGATCATCGAAACGGAGCTTCGCTCCGATGTGCCGGATAGCCCGATCGACAAGATGACGGCCCGTTCAGGGTCTCTCACCATTGCCCAGGCGGTCGAAGAGAACATGCGGTCATACTTCGCCGGTTTCGGTGAAAACCTGCCGCCGCCAGGTCTTTACGACCGGGTTTTGACAGAAATGGAGTATCCGCTGATTCTTGCCGCGCTGACTGCCACCCGTGGCAACCAGATCAAGGCAGCAGATCTTCTCGGCCTCAACCGCAATACGCTGCGGAAGAAGATCCGCGAACTGGGCGTTTCGGTCTATCGCAGCTCGCGCGGCGCATAGTCCTGTCATTTCCGTTCGCCACAATCGCTTGACACTTCTGCTTCATCGTTGCATTTTCGCCACAAAGCGTTGCTTAAACATCACGCAGATTTACGCTTCAGGCTGAGCATCCAGGCTTGGCCCGAGCAGCGCGAGTTTTCGTTGCAAATGAATGACTGGCGTCTGCGTCCGGATGAGATATCCGCACCGGCCACGCCACGAAGGCCGGGGTTTTAACGATGACGGATGGCGCTGCAACGCAGTCGGCCGAAACGGAGCCGGCAGCTGTAGTCCACGATCGGCGTGCATCCTTCGCGCTGCCGGGCCTGCTTCTTGCCGGTGGTGCACTGATCTGCGCCACACTGACGCTGTTCGTGCTGCTGGGCGTGACGCCGGTCGCGCCGACGACCAATGTCGTGATCGCGTCCGCCGCGATCAACTCGCTGTTCATTCTCGGCCTTGTCTACCTGATCGGCAGAGAGGTCGGACGACTGGTAAAGGCCAGACGTCGTGGGCGTGCGGCGGCCCGTCTGCATGTGCGCATCGTCGTGCTGTTCTCGTTCGTGGCGATCACGCCCGCCGTGCTGGTTGCGATTTTCGCCAGCCTGACGCTGAGCGTCGGTCTCGATCGCTGGTTTTCGCTTCGCACGCAGTCGATCGTGCAGTCGTCGCAGGACGTTGCACGAGCCTATATGATGGAGAACGCAAGTTACCTTCAGGGCCAGACCGTCTCGATGTCGAACGATCTCGAGCGGAACCGCGCGATGTATTATCTCGACCGGACCGGTTTCATCGACCTTCTGACCCGTCAGGCGCGGGGCCGTGGTCTGCTCGGCGCCTTCCTGGTGCAGGAGGATGGCCAGGCGGTCGCACAGGCTGATATCAAGACGGAGAAGCCGCTTCCGGCCATTCCCCAGGACGCGCTCAAAAGTGCTGCATCCGGCCAGCCGACGCTGATCCCACCGGGCATCACCAACCTCGTCGGTGCCGTCATCAAGATCGATACGATCCCGGGCGCCTTTCTCTACACGATCCGGGCCGTCGATCCGCGCGTGATGAACGCGATGCGGCTGATGGAGGAGAACACCGCCGAATACAAGGCGATGGAAGCCGGCCGCATGTCGCTGCAGGTCGCCTTCGCCGTGCTCTATCTCGGCTTTGCGCTGATCGTGCTTCTCGCCGCCATCTGGGCCGCCATCGCGGTTGCCGACCGTATCGTGCGGCCGATCCGGCTGCTGATCAGTGCGGCAGACAGCGTCGCCACCGGCAATCTCAACGTGGTCGTCCCGGTTCGCACTGTCGACGGCGACGTGGGCAGCCTTTCGCGCACCTTCAACAAGATGATCTCGGAGATCCGCAGCCAGCGCGATGAAATTCTCGAGGCCAAAGACGAGGTCGACGATCGCCGCCGGTTTATCGAGGCGGTGCTGTCGGGCGTGACCGCTGCCGTCATCGGCGTCGAGGCCGACCGCCGCATCACCATCGTCAATCCGACAGCGGAAGACTTTCTCGGTGCGCCTGCCGAGGAGCTGATGGGCAAGACGTTGGATGACGTGGCGCCTGAGATCGATCATGTACTGACCGAGGCGACCGCCCGCTCGCGCGGTGATTTCCGCAAGCAGGTCAACCTGATGCGCAACGGGACCGAGCGGACCCTGTCCGTGCAGGTCACCCGTGAAGAGCAGCGTTCGCCGCAGGATGCCTACGTTATCACGCTCGACGACATTACCGACCTCGTGATCGCGCAGCGTTCCACCGCCTGGGCGGATGTGGCGCGACGTATCGCGCACGAGATCAAGAACCCGCTCACTCCGATCCAGCTTTCCGCCGAGCGCCTGAAGCGCCGCTACGGCAAGCAGATCGACGCCAGCGACCGGGCTGTGTTCGACCAGTGCACCGATACGATCGTGCGCCAGGTGGGCGATATCGGCCGCATGGTCGACGAATTCTCCTCGTTTGCCCGCATGCCGAAGCCGGCCAAGGAAGATGCGGACCTGCGCGATATCCTGCGCGATGCCATCTTCCTGCGCGAAATGGGTGAGACACATGTGGACTTCATTCGCGAGCTCGGAGATCAACCGCTGAAAGGTCTGTTCGATGCCCGCATGCTGGGCCAGGCTTTCGGAAATCTCGTCAAGAATGCTGTCGAGGCGATCGAGGCGGTGCCGAGCGATCAAGAGCGCGACGGCCGCAAGATCATGGTTCGTGCTGCTCTCGAAAAAGGCCGGGACACGTTCGTCGTCGATATCATCGACAACGGCAACGGACTGCCGACCGAAAACCGGCACCGCATTCTGGAGCCTTACATGACGATGCGCGAGAAGGGCACGGGCCTTGGCCTCGCGATCGTCAAGAAGATCATCGAGGAGCATGGCGGACAGCTGGAGCTGCACGATGCCCCCAACGATTTCGATCATGGCAAGGGCGCCATGATCCGGGTGCTGCTGCCGCATGTCGAGCGGGTGGCAAAGCCCAACACAGATAATAACGATAGGGAACTGGCATATGGCATCTGATATTCTTGTCGTCGATGACGAGGCCGACATTCGTGACATCGTTTCGGGGATCCTGTCCGACGAGGGCCATGAAACGCGAACGGCCCACGATGCGGACAGCGCACTTGCGACGATATCCGACCGTGTGCCACGGCTCGTTTTTCTCGATATCTGGATGCAGGGATCACGTCTCGATGGGCTCGCGCTCCTCGAGGAGATCAAGTCCCGTCATCCGGACCTTCCCGTCGTCATGATTTCCGGTCACGGCAATGTCGAGACGGCGGTATCAGCCATCAAGCGCGGTGCCTTCGACTTTATCGAAAAGCCGTTCAAGGCCGATCGGCTGATCCTGATTGCGGAGCGGGCGCTCGAAAACTCCAAGCTGAAGCGCGAAGTGACAGAGCTGAAGCGCCGTACCGGGGATGCTGCCGAACTCGTCGGCACGTCGGTTGCCGTGTCGCAGCTTCGCCAGACGATCGAGAAGGTATCGCCCACCAACAGCCGCATCATGATCCTTGGCCCATCCGGTTCCGGCAAGGAGCTGGTGGCACGGATGATCCACAAGAAGTCCTCGCGTGTGACGGGTCCTTTCGTAGCGTTGAACGCTGCAACGATCACGCCTGACCGCATGGAGATCGCGCTGTTCGGGACCGAAGGCGGGCCTGGCCAGCCCCGCAAGATCGGCGCGCTGGAAGAGGCGCATCGCGGTATACTCTATCTCGACGAGATCGGTGAAATGCCGCGCGAGACACAGAACAAGATCCTGCGCGTGCTTGTTGATCAGCAGTTCGAGCGCGTCGGCGGTTCCAAGCGGGTCAAGGTGGATGTGCGCATCATCTCGTCGACAGCCCTCAATCTGGAGAGCCTGATTGCCGAAGGGGCGTTTCGCGAGGATCTCTATCACCGCCTCGCGGTCGTGCCGGTCAAGGTACCGGCGCTTGCCGAACGGCGGGAGGATATTCCGTTCCTGGTCGATATGTTCATGCGCCAGATCTCCGAGCAGGCCGGCATCCGCGCCCGCAAGATCGGTGACGATGCCATGGCCGTGCTGCAGGCGCATGACTGGCCCGGCAACATCCGCCAGCTGCGCAACAATATCGAACGGCTGATGATCCTTGCCCGTACCGACGGTCCTGATACGGCGATATCAGCGGACATGCTGCCACCCGATCTCGGCGACATGCTGCCGAAAGTCTCATCGAAGGGCGATGTCCACATCATGACGCTGCCGCTGCGTGAAGCGCGCGAAATGTTCGAACGCGACTATCTCGTCGCGCAGATTAACCGCTTCGGCGGCAACATTTCGCGCACCGCGGAATTCGTCGGCATGGAGCGCTCGGCGCTGCATCGCAAGCTGAAGTCGCTGGGCGTGTAAGGGATCATCATGCGTATCGCTTACGTCAACGGCCAGTATGTCATGCATTCCGAGGCTGCTATCCATATCGAGGATCGCGGTTTCCAGTTCGCCGATGGTGTCTACGAAGTCTGCGAGGTCCGGGACGGGCTGATCGTTGATCTGACTCGGCATCTGAACCGGCTCGACCGCTCCCTCAGCGAGCTGCGCATGGTCCAGCCCATGAGCCGCGCGGCACTCACGCTCGTCATTCGTGAGGTGTTGCGGCGCAACCGGGTTCGCAACGGCATCTTCTACATGCAGGTGACGCGCGGTGCGGCAAAGCGCGACCATTTCTTCCCGCCGGAGGGGACGGCTCCGACCATCACGATCACTGCCAAGAGCACCGATCCGTCGCTGCTTGCCAAGAAGTACGCGACCGGCATCAAGGTGATCACGCTTCTCGAAAACCGCTGGGATCGCGTCGACATCAAGACTGTGGGTCTTCTGCCCAACGTTCTGGCCAAGCAGCAGGCCCGTGATGCGGGTGCCCATGACGCGATCTTCGTTACGCGGGACGGCATGGTGCTGGAAGGTGCTTCCGCCAATGCCTGGATCGTCACGCCGGAAGGCGAGCTTGTCACGCGACCGGCCGAGCACGGGATCCTCAAGGGCATCACCCGCACGACGGCAATCGACGTTGCGGCAAAGCTCGGCCTCGTTTTTGTCGAGCGGGAGTTCTCCGTGAACGAAATGCTTGGCGCCCGCGAAGCCTTCATGACGTCTGCAACCGGCATTTGTGTACCGGTCGTCGAGATCGATGGTAAGCCTGTCGCGAACGGCCATCCAGGCACTGTCTCAAGCGATATTAGGGACGCTTTTTTCGCGATTGCGGAGAAGACGGCGATTTGATAACCAGACTGTCAGGGGAAGGGAAACACGAGGGCGTTTCCCGCTCAACTCTAGAAATTTTGATCAGCTTCCGGCAATGACCGGCAAGAAAGAAAGAAGCGACGCTATGGCGGAACGTTCTCAGAACCTGCAGGATTTGTTTCTCAACACAGTCCGCAAACAGAAGATTTCCCTGACGATATTCCTGATCAACGGGGTGAAGCTCACGGGCGTCGTGACCTCGTTCGACAATTTCTGTGTGCTTCTACGCCGTGACGGACACTCGCAGCTCGTGTATAAGCACGCTATCTCCACCATCATGCCGGGTCAGCCGATGCAGATGTTCGAGACCGAAGAGAACGCTGCTTAAGGATCGATAGAATCTCCAATCGTGATACCTCGAACGAATCAATAGTCCCGGAAGCTGAAAAGCACCGGGACGACATGCGCGCTGTCGTCATCGTGCCTGTGCTGAAACAGAGCCGGGCACGCAGCGGGCAGGGTGAGGCGACAGCCACGCCTGCGCCCTCAAGACCTGCCGCGCCGCAGCGATCCAACGAAGCCCGTCTTGAAGAAGCGACCGGCCTTGCCCGTGCGATCGATCTCGAGATCGCCGAAGGCATGATCGTAACCGTCGGTCAGCCGCGGCCCGCCACGCTGATGGGCACCGGCAAGATCGAAGAGATCAAGGCACTTCTCGACGAGAAGGATGCCGGGCTCGTCATCGTCGATCATCCGCTGACACCTGTCCAGCAACGCAATCTCGAGAAGGAATGGGGCGCCAAGGTCATTGACCGCACCGGCCTCATTCTGGAAATCTTCGGCCGCCGTGCCTCCACCAAGGAAGGCACGCTGCAGGTCGATCTCGCTCACCTGAATTACCAGAAGGGCCGCCTCGTTCGGTCCTGGACCCACCTTGAACGCCAGCGCGGTGGTGCGGGCTTCATGGGCGGTCCCGGTGAAACCCAGATCGAAGCCGACAGACGGCAGTTGCAGGACAAGATCATCAAGCTCGAGAGGGAGCTTGAACAGGTCGTGCGGACCCGCCAGCTGCACCGCGCCAAACGCCGCAAGGTGCCGCATCCGATCGTGGCGCTGGTCGGCTATACCAATGCCGGCAAGTCGACGCTGTTCAACCGCATTACCGGCGCCGGTGTGCTGGCCGAGGACATGCTGTTTGCGACGCTCGATCCAACGCTGCGCCGGATGAAGCTGCCGCATGGCCGCACCGTCATCATGTCCGATACGGTCGGGTTCATCTCCGATCTTCCGACCCACCTTGTCGCCGCCTTCCGCGCGACGCTGGAAGAGGTGCTGGAAGCCGATCTCGTGCTGCATGTGCGCGACATGTCCGACCCTGACAATGCCGCCCAGTCGGCTGACGTGCTGCGCATCCTCGCCGATCTCGGGATCGACGAGAAGGAGAGCGAGAAGCGCATCATCGAGGTCTGGAACAAGATCGACCGGCTCGACCCGGAAAGCCACGACGCGCTGTTCGAGCGTGCCCAGGGGCGCGCCAACATCATGGCCGTCTCGGCGATCACAGGCGAAGGCGTCGAGGCACTGCTCGATGAAGTCTCGAACCGGCTTTCCGGCGTGCTGACCGAGGCCGAGATCGTGATCCCGGCCGATAAGCTGGCACTCGTCTCCTGGGTCTACGGCAATGCCGTGGTGAGCGAGCGTGAGGACAATGAGGACGGCTCGGTGACGCTGGTCGTCAAACTCACGGATCGGCAGGCTTCTGAACTGGAGCGCAGGCTCGGGAACGGCGCAAAGCCGGACAAGGAAGAGTGGGAGCGGTAAGACGGTCCTTCTTCATTCCCTGTAGCTGCTGCGAAGGTTCGCGGGAGCGTATTTCCCTCCATACGGATGGTAATTCGCTTTGTGAACCTATGTCGGAAAACGCCAGTCCAGTAACGCTCCATTGTGATACGTATTCATCTTCGTGGCGCGAAGCTAACACACTGACAATATTTGAGTATTAAATAGGGTTTACGCGTAATTCACGGGCGGCGGAAGCAACCAAAGCTTGGCGGATGCATTTAGGCTGCGCTCTCCAGCTAAGGTTCGCTCCTGATGACATCATCCGTTCTTCACAAATCTGCGGGTGGCAATCCACCGCGCATCTTCTCCGACCGATCTCTGGCGGCGCTCTGCCTCCTCAATTTCTTTCTAGCCGATGCGCGTGATGGGCTCGGGCCGTTTCTTGATGCTTTCCTTGCGACGCAAGGCTGGTCATCGATGTCACTCGGCCTGATCGCCACGGTCGGTGGTTTGATCGGGCTTGCCGCAACGCCGCTTTGTGGGGCGCTGGTCGATGGAACGTCGTGGAAACGGGCGCTCGTTGCCATTCCGGTCGTGGTGGTCACCGCTGCAGCGCTGGTGACGCTTCTTTCCCCCAATCCGGCAATTGTCTGGATCGGTCAGATCGGGACCGCCGTCGTCGGCGCCGTGATCGGTCCGGCACTGGCCGGCCTGACGCTGGGTCTCGTCGGCGAGAAGCTGTTTTCGCAACAGATCGCTCGCAACGAGTTCTGGAACCACACAGGCAATTTCGCCTCGCTGTTTGCCGTCTACGTCATCATCTCGCTGTTCGGCCAGGGTGGCATGATCTGGCTGATGATCGCGACGGCGTTCGGTGCTCTTGCGGCAGTCGCAATGATCGATCCTGATCGCATCGATCACAAGGTCGCCCGCGGCCTTGCGGCGGACGACGGCAGCGGAGCAGACGCTAGCGCGGCGGAGGCGCCATCCGGTTTCAGTGTGCTTCTGAAAAGCCGGGGACTTATTCTGCTCGCACTGATCCTGATGATCTTCCATTTCGGCAACGCGCCGATGAGCCGGTTGATCGCCCAGCAGTTCGCCATCGAACTCGGAACACCATTCCGGACCACGGCGATCATCACAGGCATCGCCCAGCTTTCGATGGTGGCTGTCGCGGTCGTGACGCCGTTCCTGATCCGAAGGCTTGGCCTTGCCGCGACGCTTGCGATCGGGCTTGCAGCGCTGCCGATCCGCGGGTTGATCGCCGGCAGCTTTGACGGTTTCTGGGTGGTATGGCCCGTCCAGATCCTCGACGGCGTCGGTGCCGGGCTGCTTGGCATCGTCACACCGGTTGCGGTGGAACGCATCCTGAAGGGTACAGGCCGTTTCAATGTCGGCTTTGCGAGCTTGATGACGGTCCAGGGCCTTGGCGCATCGCTCAGCAACGTCGTTGCCGGCTATGTGGTCAGCCAGGGAGGCTATGCGGTCTCTCATCTCGTCGGGGGCGGCGTCGCGCTGATCGCCGTGGCCGTCTTCGCGATCTACCACAAGGAAATCGCGCCTTCGCAAAAGTCGATCGGCTGAAAAAGGAATGCCGCGATCCCGGCTCAGTTCGGGGATAGCGGCATTTATAATCAGATCATTAGACCGGTCTTTTAAACCGATATCTCAGAAGCTTACCCAACAAATGCGCGTTCGATAACGAACTCGCTCGGCTTGTTGTTGGCACCTTCGGTCAAGCCGGCATTTTCCAGCCGTTCCTTGGTGTCTTTCAGCATCGCAGCCGAGCCGCAGATCATGCCGCGGTCGACAGCGGGGTCGAGCGGCGGCACGCCGAGATCGGTGAACAGCTTGCCGTTGTCGATCAGGTCGGTGATGCGGCCCTGATAGGGGAACGCCGCGTCGCGGGTGACGGTCGGATAGTGCTTCAGCTTGGTGCCGACGACTTCGGAGAGGAACTCGTGATTGCGGATCTCTTCCATGAGGTCGAACCCGTATTTCAGCTCCGCCACTTCGCGGCAGGTATGGGTGAGGATGACCTCGTCGAACTTCTCGTAGGTTTCCGGATCGCGGATCAGGCTTGCGAACGGAGCAATGCCCGTGCCGGTCGAGAACATGTAGAGACGCTTGCCGGGCGTCAGCGCGTCGAGCACAAGCGTGCCTGTCGGCTTCTTGCGCATCAGAACCGTATCGCCCGGCTTGATCGCCTGCAGATGCGATGTCAGCGGGCCATCCGGAACCTTGATCGAGAAGATTTCAATCTCTTCGTCCCAGGAGGGGCTGGCAATCGAATAGGCGCGGTAGATCGGCTTATCGCCGACCATCAGGCCGATCATGGCAAATTCGCCTGACCGGAAGCGGAAGCCTGCCGGACGTGTCATGCGGAAGCGGAACAGATGATCCGTGAAATGCTCCACCGAAAGCACGGTTTCGGCGTAGACTCCATCCGGGATCTTCACGGCAAACTCTTCGGTCTTGGCAGGTGCGTTCATAGTCTCGTCCGTTACTCGGTCAGATTGGTTTCGCAGCAGCGAAATACACTATCGAGCCGCGCTTATGAAGCAATCGGCCGCGCTTTCTGGCCGATCGCTTAGAAAATATGTCTTCTGAGGTCAGCTTTTCAAGCCGGCACCGAGCGGCGGCGCCAGCTATAGCCTTCGCCTGGCTCCGCAGGACGCGCCGTTGGCTGGTAGTGGACGTCAATGCCGGGCAGGCGGCCTTCCTCCAGACGCTGCAGCGCAGTCGCGTTGGTGACCGCGAAACTGTCGATGCCACAGCGCAGCATCAGCGGGACCTGGTCGATCAGCACGTCGCCTACGGCGCGCAACTCGTTCTTATAGGCGAGCCGATCGCGCAACAGCGAAGCGTGGCTGAAGGCGCGGCCGTCGCTGAAGGCTGGAAACTCCACCGCTACCAGCTCGATGCGGTAGAGATAGGGCTCAAGCTTCCGGACGTCGTCGGCGGGCTTGATCAGCACACCGAGACCCACATCGTTGCTGGCTTCCGCCTTCTCGACGAATTCGGCAAGCGGAAGCAGCGGCTTCTGCTCGCCCTCGGCCTTTACCTCTTCCGTCTCGATCACCCAGGGGTCGCTGGCGACGAAACCGGTCTCTCTCCAGATCTTCGCCATCACGCAGCCTCCGCCTTCGCGTCACCGTAGAGCGCATCCTTGAAGGGCTGTGGTCCGACGCGGCGATAGGCGGCGAGGAAGGTTTCCTCCTGGCCCTGCCGAAGCCCGAGATAGGTGTTGACGATGGTTTCGATCGCGTCCGTCACCTTCGACGGCTCGAAGCCGCGACCGATGATTTCGCCGATCGACGTGTTCTCGTCCGCAGAACCGCCAAGCGTGATCTGATAGAGCTCGGTGCCCTTCTTTTCGACGCCCAAAAGGCCGATATGGCCCACATGGTGGTGGCCGCAGGCGTTGATGCAGCCGGAGATCTTGATCTTCAGCTCGCCGATTTCCGCCTGCCGCTCCGGGGAGCCGAAGCGTGTGGAGATCTCCTGCGCGACCGGGATCGAACGGGCGTTCGCCAGAGCACAGTAATCCAAGCCGGGACAGACGATCATGTCCGTGATCAGGTTGGAATTTGCCGTTGCCAGATTGTGGGCTGCAAGGGCGCGATAAAGCGGCTCGAGATCGGCCAGCGCCACATGCGGCAGGATGACGTTCTGCTCGTGGCTGATGCGGATTTCGTCATGGCCGAATTCTTCGGCCAGATCGGCCATCGCATCCATCTGCACATCGGACGCATCGCCCGGAATGCCGCCGATGGGTTTCAGGGAGATGGTGACCATGCCGTAGTCCGGATGCTTGTGCGGCTGGACGTTCTGATCCACCCAGCGGGCAAAGTTCTCGTCCTGCCGCTTCCAGCTCGCGAGTTCCTTCCAGCCCTCAGCGCGGTTCGGCAAGGCGGGCGGTGCGAAATAGGCGGTGATCGCCTCGATATCCCGTTCCGGCAGCTTCAGCTCGGTGCCCTGCAGATGCTGGAATTCCTCCTCCACCTGACGGGTCAGTTCCTCGACGCCGGTTTCGTGCACGAGGATCTTGATGCGGGCCTTGTACTTGTTGTCGCGGCGACCGTTGAGATTGTACACCCGCATGATCGCGGTCGTGTAGGAGAGGAGATCTTCCTCGGGCAAAAAGTCGCGGATCTTCTTGGCAATCAGCGGCGTGCGGCCCTGTCCGCCGCCGACATAGACGGCAAAGCCGATCTCGCCTTTGTCGTTCTTCTTCAGGTGCAGGCCGATGTCATGCACCTGGATCGCGGCACGGTCGCGCTCAGCGCCGGTCACGGCGATCTTGAATTTACGGGGCAGGAACGAGAATTCGGGATGAACCGACGACCACTGGCGCAGGATTTCCGCGTAAGGGCGTGGATCGGCGACTTCATCGGCTGCAGCGCCGGCGAAATGATCGGCCGTGACGTTGCGAATGCAGTTGCCCGATGTCTGCAGCGCATGCATTTCGACGGTTGCGAGTTCGGCCAGGATATCCGGTGTATCCGACAGTTTCGGCCAGTTATACTGGATGTTCTGCCGTGTTGTGAAATGGCCGTAGCCGCGGTCATACTTGCGGGCGATATGGGCCAGCATCCGCATCTGCTTTGCATTCAGCGTGCCGTAGGGGATGGCGACGCGCAGCATGTAGGCATGCAGCTGGAGATAGACGCCGTTCATCAGGCGCAGCGGCTTGAACGCATCCTCGGCAAGCGCGCCGGAGAGGCGGCGCTCCACCTGATCGCGGAACTGCTCCACGCGGCCTTCAACAAATGCGTGGTCGAATTCGTCGTAACGATACATGATGTTCCTGAACTCTCGGTATCAGACTGCGATGAATGCCGGATCGGCGTGGCTGTAACCGGTGGCATAATCCATTGTCGGGCCCTGTGCACGAATGCGTTCGCGAAGACGTGTGGGCCACAACTTGCCTTCGGTTTCCTCGACATCGATGACATTGACGTCGACAACCTTGTTTTCGGCAAAGTCACGCTTGCCGATTGCTTCCAGAGAGGAAACGGCTTCCGCGTGGCGCGCCACAAGCGCGTCCTGCAGGTTTTCCGTCCAGCGGCCGGCGGCATCAAGCCAGACGGCGATGCCATCGGACAGGCGGTTGGCAGTCAGAACCTTGTCGGCCATTATTCCACTCCAATGCTTGCCCGCTCAACCGTCCTTGCAAAGGCGGAAAGCGGTTCGGACTTCTCAAAATTCGCACCAGCGACGGCTTCGCCGATGATCACCATGACCGGGCCATCGAGATCGTCGCGGGCCTCAAGCGCCGGCAGTTCCTTCAGCACCCCGTGGAACAGCTTTCGGTCGGTGCGGCTGGCATTCTCGATCACGGCGACGGTGGTGAGCGGCGAGACGCCGGCCTGCATCAACCGTTCTGCAACCGATGCTGCAACCGTGCGGCCCATATAGACGGCAATGGTGGCGCCGGAGATTGCAAGGCTTGCCCAATCCGGGAGCGCTTTGCCGGCAAGGTCATGGCCGGTGGTGAAGATCAGCGACGAGGCGACACCGCGAAGGGTCAGCGGCAGCTCGAAATCGGCAGCAGCGGCAAAGGCCGAGGTGATGCCGGGCACGATCTCATAAGCGATGCCCGCTTCGCGCAAGGCAGCCATCTCTTCGCCGGCGCGGCCATAGACCAGCGGATCGCCGCTTTTTAGCCGCACGACGCGCTTGCCCTGACGACCGAGATCGACCAGCAGGCGGTTGATTTCGTCCTGGCTCTTGGAATGGCAATTCTTGCGCTTGCCGACCGAAAGGCGTTCCGCATCGCGGCGGCCGATATCGACGATCACTTGGGGAACCAGCGCATCGTAGACGATCGTATCCGCTTCCATGAGCACGCGCTGGGCCCGCAATGTCAGGAGATCCTCGGCGCCTGGACCGGCGCCGACCAGCCAGATCTTGCCCTCGGCCTTGCCGGTGACCGAGAGAAGAGCATCTGCGGCACGGCGGGCCGCGACATGATCGTTGGCGTCGACGGCATCGGCAACGTCGCCGGAGAAGAACCGGCGCCAGAAGATGCGACGCGAGACACCGCGCGGGACGGCGCGTTCGACGGCGTCGCGGTAATCGGTCGCAAGCGAGGCAAGTCTGCCGAGCGATGGCGACAGCATCTGATCGATGCGGGCGCGGATTATCTGGGCAAGCACCGGACCAGCACCCTCGGTGCCGATGGCGATGGCGAGCGGGGCGCGGTTGACCAGTGCGGGCGTGAAGAAATCGCAGTGATCGGGCTGGTCCACGCCGTTGGACGGAATTCCGTGCTCCCGGGCAGCGATGACGATGGTCTGGTCGAGAGCCTGATCGCCGGTGGCGGCAAACACGAGCGTCGCGCCTGCCACCTGCGCGGCGGCAAAGGTCTCGCGGATCGGCTCGATCTTGTGCTCAGTGAGCCATGCGGCGTAATCGGCCTGCGGATCATTCGCATAGGCGATGATCAGCGCGTCCGTATTGGCGATCAGCCGCGCCTTGGCATAGGCCTCGTCGCCGTTGCCGAACACGGCAACGTTTTTTCCGCGCACGCGAAAAAACGCCGGGAAGACCGACAGGCGTTGAAGGCTCTGAGACATGCGATTATCCTGCATCATATGAACCTGAATATCCACAATGCGGTGGCATAATTGAAGAAATGGATGTGCAAAAGGCCGGGGCGCCCGGTATTTCTGTTTCCCGTTCGCTCGCTTCTTGAGCAAAAGCCACCGCCAACCTTCCGTTTATTGTCCTGAGCATGACGCGACCGTAACCCGACACAAGTTCGCCACCCCCCCGCAGCCGACCCAGATCAAGAGTGCCCCATGACCATTGCTTCCCGCCTTCTCGATGTCATCGAGCACGATATTCTGCCTCTGACCCAAACTGGCGTTGCCGCCGGCAACAAGGTGTTCGGGGCGGCGATCCTGCGCAAGTCCGATCTGTCGCTGGTGATTGCCGAGACCAATAACGAGCTGGAAAATCCGCTGTGGCATGGCGAGGTGCATACGCTGAAGCGCTTCTACGAGATTGATTCCGGACTTTCCGCCAAGGATCTGATTTTCCTCTCGACTCACGAACCGTGCACGATGTGCATGTCGGCGATTACCTGGGCCGGGTTCGACAATTTCTACTCGTTCTTCAGCCATGAGGACAGCCGCGACGCGTTCGCCATTCCGCATGACCTGAAGATCCTGAAGGAGGTGTTCGGGCTGGAGCCGGGCGGCTACCGGCGGTCCAACGCGTTCTGGAACTCCTACTTCATCAGCGACATCATCGAGGCCGAGGAGGACGACGCCATCCGGCAGGACCTGAAGGCCCGGGCGGAGCGGATCCGGCAGCGTTACCAGCTGCTGTCGGAAAGCTATCAGGCCGGCAAGGCTGACAACACGATACCGCTCAATTGAAGGCCAAGGATTTCGGCATGCATGCTTCGAAGGATATTTCCCGCCTGATCGAGATCATGGCGGCGCTGCGCACGCCGGTGACCGGTTGCCCGTGGGACCTTGAACAGAGTTTCGAGACGATCATTCCCTATACGATCGAGGAGGCCTACGAAGTCGCCGATGCGGTCGAGCGGCATGACATGGACGATCTGCGCGAGGAACTGGGCGACCTGCTTTTGCAGGTCGTGTTCCATGCGCGGATGGCGGAGGAGGCCGGAGCGTTTGCCTTCGGCGATGTGGTCGAGGCCGTCACCACCAAAATGATCCGCCGGCATCCGCATGTGTTTGCGCGCTCCGATGCGGATACGCCGGGTGCCGTGAAGCTTCAGTGGGATGCGATCAAGGCCGAGGAGAAGCGCGAGCGGGCAGAGCGGCGGGCGCTGCGCGGCACGACCGACACTGCCAAATCCGGCTTTCTCGGCGGCGTGCACCGGGCCCAGCCGGCACTGAGCGAGGCCGTGAAGCTTCAGCAGCAGGCCGCCCGCGTCGGCTTCGACTGGTCGGAACCCGGCCCGATCCTCGACAAGATCGAGGAGGAAGTTGCCGAACTGCGCGAGGCCCTGGCGGCTGGGCAGCCCGAAAAAGTGTCCGACGAACTCGGCGACCTCATCTTTGCCCTCGTCAACATCGGCCGCCATGTGGATGCCGATCCGGAGACGGCGCTGCGTGGCACGAATGCGAAATTCCGAAGGCGTTTCAACCATATCGAGACGGAACTTCAGAAATCAGGCGAGACGCTGGAGGCAGCAACGCTGGAGCGGATGGAGGGGCTTTGGCAGGCGGCGAAGGCGATTGAGCGGGCGCTGTAAGAAGCTCAGCTTCCTGCAGCCTATCTCGGCCCGGCGGGGCTGGTTCTATCCGCGGTCCGCGTTACGGCAGGGATGGTGGGGGCAGTTTTTCGCGGGCCCGGTAGGCCGCCATCCATCGCCTGGCATCCTCGTCCGGGAGCGCGTTTCGGGCGACCTCGACACAGGCATCCTGCAATTCACGCTCGATGGCGGAAGGCGATGCGAACATCATGCCCTGCCGGCCGAGATCCGCGCGGGCGGCAAGCGCGATGAGGTAGATCAGGGTAAAGCTTTCGGGGTAGTCGGGGCCGAAATTGATCAGACAGGCAGGGGCGCGGGTGTCTAGATCGACATGCAAGCATCGGTTGGCGCGACGGCATTCGCGCCGGAGGCAGGCCTGCGGAAAGGCCAGTATCTCGGCCGTGCAGCATGCCAGATGGGTCTCGATTTCCGTGATTTCGACAGACATGGTGCTTCTCCTGTCCGGTTTCGGATGATCCGCCTGCGCAGGGCAGACGTGTGCCTTGGCGATCGAGGGATGGAAAATTCGGACGGGGCGCCGGAAGCTGCCTCGATATAGAAAGTAGTGGGTGACACCTTTCGGCACCCCGTTCAGCGGTTTTTGCCCGCGACTCCGGTCTCTCTGCAATGACCCGGCCGGGCGGTTGTTCGCCGCCAGCTTCCCGGTGTTTTCGACGGATCAGGAATCCGGCGAAACCACCCGGCGGGCCACCTTGTGTGCCGCACAGGCACATCCGGCGCGCTCTTTCGGGCATCGGAAACCGGCGGTCGGTCCGTGACCCGCCTGTTTCCCCCGTGTCGCCGGAGGGAGACCATTTTCCGCGGACCCGGAGCATGGGGTTTTGCGTCCTTTCCCCATGACCCGCGCCGGTTCCGCCTCGCCGGGACGCCTCCCGGTGTATCCGCGACGGAACGCAGCATTATAGGCACGGAAAAAAACCGTGAGGATGTAACATGCGTTAAGTCATTGTAATTTGGTGAGTCGGTGCGCCAAAATCCGCCGCAGCGGAAACAAAAGCGCTGTTATCGAGTCGCATCTAAGGACCGGAAAGGCGGGCGTTGCGCCCTCGGCGCGAAAAGCTGCCGCTCAGCGCGGCGCGGTGCCGGCCAGTTTCGACTGCACGAGATCGACGCTGCCGCGAACATGGATCGTCACCGGTTTGCCACCGGCACCCGTGACCGCCAGCGCAATCACCGAGACGTCTTCCTCATAGGTGGTGACGTAAAGGACCTGAGCCTGATTGACGTAAACGGGCTGATTGTGGGTGTTCTTGAAGCCAATCATCGTGGCTGTGCTCCATCTTCGTTGTGAAGAAGGTATCGCATGGAAGGGGTTGATGGAGGGTGAATGCGGGTGGTGATGGTGTATGGGGATGGTGGCGCTTTGGCAGGCGGCGAAGGCCGGCGCCGCGACGCCCCGCGGATCTAGTGGCCGCCGAGCAGATCGCGCAGGCCCCATTTGACCTCGCCCTTGCGGTTTTCGATGTCATCCACCTTCCAGCCGCCGTTTTCGCGCACGAGCGTGTAATGCAGCGTGACCGGCCCAAAATTGCGGAAGAACACATCGAGTTCGACGCGGTCGCCGCTTCCCTTGAGCGGCCCGAGCCGCACATTCGTCGCCTCTCCATCCTGCCCTGATATCACCGGATCGAAATCGATCGTGCCGATCTCGTCATCGGACGTGCGGGCGCGATCGGCAACAAACAGCTTGGCCAGCCCGCGCGAGAAAAACGGCTGGTAAGGCGAGGGCGCATCCGCCGGCGTCTTGTCGAGATCATAGGCATAGAGCGCCTTGATCAGCGCCTCCGGGGTTTTGTAGGTCTCGGCCTGGACGGCAAAGGCGGAGAGGAGGAGCAGGGTTAGGGCGATGAGGGTGCGCATGGGCGGCCGGAGGCGTGTAGGTTTGTAAGGGTTGGGTTGGTGGCAGAACCAGCCGTTTCGTCGAGGTTAATCTTCCCAAGTTTCGTCGAGATCAATTCCGCGAATATCACCATCGTTGAAGAACGCTTGAATATGTAAGTGGATATTCACTCTGGCGGCAATATTCTTCTGCGGAGAATTAATTCCTAAGGCTGGGCTGGTTGCAGTTTGACGGATCATGAATTCACCCCAAATCCCGAGTCCACTTACCTGATCCCGCCATTCGTCACGAGCCATTATCGCTGAGGCCGCGTCGTCAAATCCCCAATCATCTTCTTTATTGCGTGCTGAAAGCCATCCATTCCTGACGGCGAGATCAACGCGAGGTTTAGGCGGGCCAGCTCTCTCGTGTGTTCGCGGCCGCGTGCTTCCCCAGTCGCCAAAGGTTATCCTTTGGCGGTTCGTCTGCTGGGTGAGGTCCGCCAAGAACTGTCGATTGTCGAATGGCACAAAATCAACGCCCTCGACGTCTGCATAGCCCTTTGGAATGGTTGTATAGGACACCACCATAGGCACTTGAGCATCAATATCTGCTAGCTGTGTGCGGATCAGGTTCCCAACAGTTAGACGCATGGGCAGCGTATCTCTAAGCCAACCAGATTCGACAATAATAGCGTAGTCGGCCGAACCGACCTCGTTAATCGCCGCGATGGCCTCATTGAGGTTCACGGGAATCCTGTCGAGCTCAATTCGGAATGCGAACGTTCGATCCATTTCCTGAAATGCGGCGATTTGTTCGACAATCTGTGCCCGTGTCTGGTGTTCTACCTGGAGACATGGGCTTGCCATAGGTATAGTTTCGATAAATCCAATCCAGTTTGCATAGTTGCCCGCAGGATCCTGTAAATCAACCCATTGTTGCTGCGCGAAGGCGTCGTCGTTCGTAATTCGGTAATCCCGATCGATGTCGAGAAAAAAGGGACGATTGGGAAAGGCCTTATTTATACGGTCCACCGCTCGCGCCAGTTCGTTGGCATTTGGCCATGGTGCGAGCAAGAAGTTTGGCTGAATCCTATCCTTGGTAGCGGCAGGCAACCGCTCTAGCCCGTTCATCTCACTCGCTCGAATAGCGAGAGTAGGAACGTAGTTTAGGTTGGTTATGTTTACAGCCATTGCTTGCCACTTCCGCTTGTTAAGCTGCCATCCGAATTTCCATTGCCGCCTTCGACACACCGAATTGCTCTGCTAGAAGCTCGACCGTCGTCTCACTCAAATTCTCACCATAACGCGAGAAAGCGTTTTGTAATGCTTTCTCAGGCATGACGATCTGCGATGCCAACCTGTTTGCCTCGTACTCGATTTGCTCGGAAGCTCCCGAACGGTATAGAACGTTGTCAGTCAGCTTGCCCCCCATGTCGTCAATGATGTGACGGTGCAAAAGGAAGTGAGCTATTTCGTGCGCCAGCGTAAACCGTTGACGTTGTCGGCTCTCATGCCGATTGATTTTGATTTCGTAACCGCCTTCGATTTTCGAGATCTGCCCTGACACATTTAGTGGCAACGAGGACACTTTTACCTCCAACCCCAAAGCCTTGGCGATAGCACCCAATTTCACCGGAACTTCCCCCAAGTATCGTTCCAAGACATCGCGATCAGCCCTTGGGATTTTCAGCCATTCTCTTGTCGAGGATGCCATGTTGATTAGCCTCTCTTTTTATTCGCGCGGCGACGACCCATCGTCACCGTCTTCGTTCGAACCGCCAGAGTAAATCGCTCGTTCCAGAGCATTGCTCAAACGACCGTCTTTTTCCATTCTACCTAGTTCTCTCTCCACCATATCAGGGAGATCTGCTCTCACTCGAGTCTCAGCGTTGGAAACGGATTCGGTACGGATGATCTGGAATCCAAAAACCGCAGCGACAGCAACGATAAGTGCGACGCCCCCTAAAACGACGGTAGCAACAGTGAGGTTGATGGCCGCAAGATCAGCGTAGGTCAACTCCAAGGGTTGCGATGTAGTTGCTCCCTCCGCAAAATGGAAATTGATGTTAAAAAATATCACTAAGGCCGCGCCGGATAAAACGCCGACAACGATCTTGGTAATCTCGGTTAATATCCTCATCGAACTATCCACCCTCACTTTAAGCAATAGTTTGATTCGGTCGAATCTATCCAAGAATTCCTAAGGCCAGGTACAGCCTATTGGCTCATGTTATGCATTCGGCGCTGAACTCGGCATTAGAACCGATTCACTAACCAAATGCTTTGGCTTGCCACGGAGCAGATTTTCATTTTGACGTGTCCCTATCGCCCCGGCCGTCCCGTCTTGCCCTTCGTCCGACGCTTTTGCTGCTTGGCGTCGGTCGCGTCCTCGTAACTCCCGGCGCCGACCTTTCCGCGCACGATGGGGCGGGGGTCGTCCTTGCCTTCGCCCCGTTCCGGCTGGCCTTCCAGCAGCGGCGAAAAGCGCTTCTTGGTGCTGATCGTTTCCGGTGGGCGTTCCGGCAGGGCGCCGGGGGCGGGTTTTTCGGTGCGGCCGACGGTCATCTCGTCGAGGGAGTTTCGGCGGAACAGCGGGGTGGCCGTGTCTGTGCCCGGGCCCATGTCGTCGAGCGAGGGTTTGGCGAAGTAGGAGGGTGATGCCTCGTCCCCGGCCTTGGCGCCTTTGCCTTTGCCACCGCCCAGCGAGGTGCGGGTGGCTTCGGCGCTGCGGCGCACGCCCTCCTGGGCTTTGGATTCCTCGCGGGCGATCGGGTCGTCCATGGTGGCGAGTTCGGAGGCCTTGAGGCGTTTGATCTCGTCGCGCAGGCGGGCGGCCTTTTCGAAATCGAGGTCGGCTGCGGCGTCGCGCATGGATTTCTCCATCGCGTTGAGATGGCTCTGCAGGTTGTTGCCGACGAGGTGGCCGCCGTCTGCAAAACCCTTGCCGGAGGCGCCGGAGATATCGGCGCGGACGTGGTCGCGCTCATAGACGCTGTCGAGAATGTCGGAAATGCGGGCCTTGACCGACTCCGGCGTGATGCCGTGTTCGGTGTTGTAGGCGACCTGCTTTTCGCGGCGGCGGGCGGTTTCGTCCATGGCGCGCTGCATCGAGCCGGTGATCTTGTCGGCGTAGAGGATGACCTTGCCATCGACGTTACGGGCGGCGCGGCCGATGGTCTGGACGAGCGAGGTTTCCGAGCGCAGGAAACCTTCCTTGTCGGCATCGAGAATGGCGACGAACCCGCATTCGGGAATGTCGAGACCTTCGCGCAAGAGGTTGATGCCGATCAGCACGTCGAAGGCGCCGAGGCGCAGGTCGCGGATGATCTCGATGCGTTCCAGCGTGTCGATGTCCGAGTGCATGTAGCGGACGCGCACGCCCTGTTCATGCAGGTATTCGGTGAGGTCTTCGGCCATGCGCTTGGTGAGCACGGTGACCAGGGTGCGGTAGCCCTTTTCGGCGGTCTCGCGGATCTCGCCGAGCACGTCGTCGACCTGGCTGCGGGCGGAACGGACTTCGACCGGCGGGTCGATGAGGCCGGTCGGGCGGATTACCTGTTCGGCAAACACGCCGCCGGCCTGTTCCATTTCCCAGTTGCCGGGCGTTGCCGACACGGCGACGGTGAGGGGGCGCATTGCATCCCATTCCTCAAAGCGCAGCGGCCGGTTGTCCATGCACGACGGCAGGCGGAAACCGTATTCGGCCAGCGTCGCTTTCCGGCGGAAGTCGCCCCGGTACATGCCGCCGATCTGGCTGACGGAAACGTGGCTCTCATCGATGAAGAGCAGGGCGTTGTCTGGGATATATTCGAATAGCGTCGGTGGCGGCTCGCCAGGCGTGCGGCCGGTGAGATAGCGCGAATAGTTCTCGATGCCGGCGCAGGAGCCGGTCGCCTCGAGCATTTCGATATCGTAGCGGGTGCGCTGTTCCAGACGCTGCGCTTCGAGCAGGCGGCCGCCCTTTTCGAGTTCGTTGAGGCGGAGCTTCAGCTCTTCCTTGATCGACTTGATGGCGCCGTTGAGGGTGGGGCGCGGCGTCACATAGTGGGAGTTGGCGTAGATCTTGACCGATTTCAGGTCGCCGGTCTTGTGGCCGGTCAGCGGGTCGAATTCGGTGATACTGTCGATCTCGTCGCCGAACATCGAGATGCGCCAGGCGGCATCTTCAAGGTGGGCGGGGAAGATCTCGATCGTATCGCCGCGCACGCGGAACGATCCGCGGATGAAATTGATGTCCTGGCGCTTGTATTGCTGGGCCACGAGATCGGCCAGAAGCTGGCGCTGGTCGAGCTTGTCGCCCACGGCCATCTGGAAGGTCATGGCGGTGTAGGTTTCGACGGAGCCGATACCATAGATGCAGGAGACCGAGGCGACGATGATGCAGTCGTCGCGTTCCAGCAGCGAGCGGGTGGCGGAGTGGCGCATGCGGTCGATCTGTTCGTTGATCGAGGATTCCTTCTCGATGAACGTATCGGAGCGCGGCACATAGGCTTCCGGCTGGTAATAGTCGTAGTAGGAGACGAAATATTCCACCGCATTGTCGGGGAAGAAGTTCTTGAATTCGGAATAGAGCTGCGCCGCCAGCGTCTTGTTGGGCGCCAGGATGACGGCCGGGCGCTGCGTGGCCTCGATGACCTTGGCCATCGTGAACGTCTTGCCGGAGCCGGTGACGCCGAGCAGCACCTGCGATCGTTCGTTGTTGTTGATGCCCTCGACGAGGTCCTTGATGGCGGTCGGCTGGTCGCCGGCGGGCTGATAGTCCGAGGCCATGCGGATGGTGACGCCGCCTTCGGATTTCTCGGGCCGGTGGGGACGATGCGGCGTCCACATCTTGCCGTCCTTGAACAGCGGGTTGCCGCTTTCGATCAGCGCCGAAAGGGCCTCCACCGTGGCGGTGACGGCGCCGGTGGCGAGGTGTTCCGCCTCTTCCAGCGAGACATCCATGCCCGCGACCGGATTGAGACCGGCGGCGGCGCGGGTTTTCGGGTCCGACGAGCCGCCCATCGACGTGCCGCGGGACGATTTCGACGAGGTCGTGTGCTTGGCGGTTTTCGGCGTGTCTTTCGCGGCGGCCTTGATGGCCTCTTCGCGGGCGGCGATCTCGATCTTCTTGCGGTGCTTGCCGGCCTTGGAGGCGATCTCGCGCTGGGTCTCGACGCCAGACATTTCCGCCTCGGCTTCCAGCTGCCTTACCCAATCCGAGACATTCCCCTCCAGCGGCGCGCCTTCAAACGACGATTGCGGGGATTCCTCGAAACCGCTGGGCTTGGAGGAGGGAGATTTTTTCGGAGATCTGGCCATGCCGCGAATATGGAGGCGGGATGGCGGAAAGTGAAGAGGGGGATGGTGGGAAAATGAGTACAAAAGGGCAACGGGGTAGTTTGTGCTTTTGGCGCGGTCTCCAGCAGATCCCGAAGGCTACCATTGTCCACAGTTCTACGATGCATAGCGTGGGCTGCGTCTCTCACATCCCCACGCCGTAAAGTAACCGGATGACAGAATGTTGTATCGACCGTGGCTGGACAGGCGAGCCGTCGTTGGCGATATCGCAGCTGATGGCATTCTTGCCGAGGCATGTTGAAATCGTTTAGAGGGGCCACTTCCGAGGTTCTTCGGTCCCAGACGGCGGTTGGCTGGCGGCAAATCGTCCGGGTCGCGAAATGGCCGTAATTGTCTTTCGTTTCGGACACATTCGTCTCCGACTCTGGGGGACTGAAACAGGAGTGGCCGGATGGCGATTTCGAGACCGACATTGGCAGCGATTCGCTACGGGTACGGATTGCGTCCCGGAGAAGAGCCGCCGCGCGATGCCGAGGCTCTGCTGGCCCAGCTTGATCAGGCTGCCAAGCGGAAACTGCGGTTTCCCCGCGAGGGAGCGGGTGGCCGCCGCGAGACGGCCTCTCGGGTGATGTCGTTGCGGGCGGCCGAAGCGAAGGCGGCGAAGGACGGCAAGCCGAACGAAAGCATTCGCAAGGAAACCCAGAAGGAAGCGCTGCAGATCTATCGGCAGGATGCGATGGCGCGGCTGGCGCAGGCGATCCTGTCGCCCTTCGGGTTTCACGAACGGTTGGCATCGTTCTGGACGGACCATTTTTCCACCAGCGCGCTCAAGTCGCTGCCGATGCGGATGGTCGTGCCTTTGTACGAGGCGGAGGCGATCCGTCCCAATCTGGCCGGGTCGTTCGCGAACCTGCTGAAAGCCGCCATGCTGCATCCCGCGATGCTGATCTATCTCGACCAGAGTGATGGTGCCGGCATGGACGCCCCCGCGGGGCGGCCGGGCGGGCGTGCCGTGAACGAAAGCCTTGGCCGCGAACTGCTGGAACTGCACACGCTGGGAGCTGGGAGCGGGTATACCCAGGAGGATGTCCGGGCCGCCGCGCTGATCCTGACGGGACTGTCGGTCGATCGCCGCGCTCTCGAAGTCGTCTACCGGCCACGCATTTCCGAAGGCGGCTCGATCAGCTTGCTCGGAGAGGTTTATGAGGACGACGAGGCGGGGAGCCAGGACCATCTACGGATGCTTGAGGATCTGGCGCTGAACCCGATGACGGCGGAACATGTCTGCCGAAAACTGGTGATCCACTTCGTTGCCGACGAACCCCCGGCGGATGTGGTTGCCGCGATGACGGCAGCCTGGGCTGAAACCGAGGGCGATCTGAAGGCCGTCTATCGTGCCATGCTGGATCATCCCCGTGCCTGGAGCGATCCTGGACAGAAGATCAAGCGTCCGTTCGAATTCGTCGTGTCCGGATTCCGAGCCGTCGACATTTCCGATAAGGACCTCTCCCGGTTGCTGGACGAGATGGACGACGATGAGCAGGAAGACGACGGACCGATGCGAAAGGCGCTGAAGATGGCCAGCAGCACGGCTGCCCGCGCGGATGCCAAGCAGCGTGCCGCGCGCGCCAACGACCTGACGCTTGCCGCGCTCCAGCGGATGGACCAGCCGATTTGGCAGCCACCGAGCCCGGCCGGCTATGCCGACCTGGCGAGTGTCTGGCTGTCGCCGGGCCAGCTGAGCGAGCGGATCGCCTGGGCGCGGCTGATGGCCGGCCGTTTCGGCCAGAGGCGTGATCCCGGCACGTTTCTCGATGCGGCGCTCGGGGACGCGGCGGGCCAGAATACCAGGGACGTGATTGCTCAGGCACCCAACACCAACCACGCCATTGCGATGGTTCTGGCGTCGCCCGAGTTCAACAGGAGATAGCGATGACGATCAAGCGAGGCTTTTCGCTCTCCCGCCGCGGCTTTCTGGCCGGCGCCTGCTGTGCCGCTGCCGCACCCGTGCTGACATCGTTCAGCGTTGCGGCTGCTCCTGGCGAAAGCCGGTTCGTGACGATCATATTGCGCGGAGGGATGGACGGCCTGGATCTGGTGCAGCCCTATGGCGATGCGGCTTTCGCCGGATTGCGACCGACGCTCGGTCTGACGCCCGGGACCGGACTTGTTGATCTCGACGGATTTTTCGGTCTCAACCCGGCGGCGTCGGCATTGATGCCGCTCTGGCAGGAGAATGCGCTGTCCTTCGTGCACGCGGTCGCGACGCCCTACCGCAACGGGCGCAGTCATTTCGACGGCCAGACCATGCTGGAAAACGGTGGTACCGACGCATCGCAGAAGAGTGGCTGGCTCAACCGGACGCTGGCGGTCATTCCGCGCACCGACGGCCGCAAGGCGCTCGACATCCATACGTCGATGGAACTGATCCTGAGCGGGCCGAACAAGGCCGACAACCGTCCGGGAACTGGCGACGTGGAGATGGCGCAGGACGAGATCGGCTTTCTCGAGCGGCTCTACGCAGCCGACGCGCCGTTTGCCGCGGCGATGGAGGAGGTCAAGCGGACGGGGTTTTCGGCTGACGGGTACCGTCAGAAGCGGAGCCGCAGCGTCGTCGACATGGCGCGGCTTGCCGGTGGCATGCTGCGGGAAGACTACCGGATTGCCAGCTTTTCGATCAACGGCTGGGATACGCATGTGGAGCAGGCTAGCCAGTTCGGATCGATGGCTGGCGAGCTTGCCGCTGCCATCGTCGCGCTCAAGGACGCATTGGGTGCTGACGCCTGGGCCCGCACGGTGGTGCTGGCAGTCACGGAATTCGGACGTTCCGTGCGCGAGAACGGCACCGGCGGAACCGATCACGGCACCGGCGGCGTTGCCGTTCTCGCCGGCGGTGCTGTGTCGGGTGGGAAGGTGATGGGGACGTGGCCCGGTCTTGCCGAGGACAGGCTTCTGGATGGCCAGGATCTGATGCCGACCGGCGATGTGCGCGAGATCGCCGCGGCCATGCTGCACAAGCAGTTCGGCATTGCACCGGACAAGCTGACGTCGCGCGTCTTTCCCGGGCTGTCCTTCGACAGGTCCTCCATCTATCTTCAGGGGTAACTGGCTATCTACAGCGATAGACCGGCTATCTGCAGGGATCGACTAGGGCCGGTCCGACCTGGCCACTATTCTGCGGGAACGGGTCTTGGCTTGCCGTCGTCTCCCAGCGCCACCATGACGAAGGTCCCGGCCGTTACCTTTTCCAGCATCCGGTAGCGCGCGCGCTGGGCCCAGGCTTCGACATTCAGCGTGATCGAACTCGTGCCGACGCGGGTGATCTCGGTATAGACGTTCAACGTGTCGCCGATCTTGACGGGGAGCTGGAATGCCATTTCCTTCACGGCTGCGGTCACCGTGCGGCCATGCGCCCGCTCGGTGGCGCGGATGCCGCTGGCAAGGTCCATCTGGGCCATCACCCAGCCGCCGAAGATATCACCGGCTGGATTGGCGTCGGCCGGCATCGCAAGTGTGCGCAGTGTCAGTTCGCCGGTCGGAGAGGCAGGTTGCGGCTGTTCGGTCATTCGTCACGTCCTTGCTGAGTCTCGTATCTGTTGAGACCAGACTAGAGCGAAAGACGGGTCCGGCCCACCCTTGTTTTGGATTGGAGCAATGCTCCAGCAACATGGCTTGGATACATGCCGCTTTGGTGCGTGCGCACCCAATCCGAGTAAGTGTTTCCGCCGCTTACATGCTTTACGACCTGCTAACCCTCTTCACCTAAGCTCCGCGCAGTTTTACTGGAGGGGGAAACTATGCAGCGTATCGCTATTTCTTGGCGTCTCTACAGCCTTGTCGTCCTGTCGCTCGTCATTCTCGGTGGCGCGATGGTGTTCAGCCTGTTTCAAAGCTATCGTTCGTCGGAGCAGGAGCGCAAGGCGGGTCTTGCCCAGATGAACGACAACGCTGTTGCCATCCTGAAGAAGTACCAGGGTTTCGAAGCTGCCGGTACGATGAGCCGTGACGAGGCGCAGGCAGCCGCCAAGGCGATCATCAGCGCCATGCGCTATGGCGGCGGATCGGGGTATTTCTGGATCAACGACATGCACCCGACCATGGTGATGCATCCGATCAAGCCGGAACTGAACGGATCGGACCTGACCCAGAACAAGGACCCCAACGGGAAATTCCTGTTTGTGGAATTCACCAATGTGGTGAAGGCAGGCGGTCAGGGCTTTGTCGACTATTACTGGCCAAAGCCCGGTGCCGCCGAACCGGTCGAGAAATACTCGCATGTCATCGGCTTTTCGCCCTGGGGCTGGATCGTCGGTACCGGTGTTTATACGGACGACCTTCAGGCGATGTTCCGCCAGGACGCGATGAAGTTTGCCGCCATGTTTGCGGGTGGTGCGGTTCTGCTGCTTGCCGGCGCCTGGTTTGTGGTCAGAAGCGTGACCCGACCGATCCGTCAGGTAAAGGGCGTGCTGACCGCGATTGCGGCCGGCGAGACCGACATGGCGGTTCCGTGCACGGCTTATCCGAACGAGGTGGGCGAGATGGCACGTGCCGTCGAAGTGCTGCGCAACAGCGTCGAAGAAAGTGCGGCACTTCGGGCACGCGAGGCCGTTCACCAGCGTGCCATGGCGACGGAGCGTTCCGAAAGCGAGCGCAGCAGCGGTGCTGCGGCCGAGAGACAGGCGCGGGCGATCGGCGAGCTGGGATGGGCGCTGGAGGCACTTGCCGCCGGCAACCTCTCCGTTTCGCTCGGTGATATTGGCGCTGATTATGCGAAGCTGCGGCGCGATTTTAATGCGGCGGTCGAAGCGCTTCACAATGCCATCGCTGCAATTTCGGAAACCGGCCATGTGGTGCGCGACAGCGCTTCCGACATTTCCGGCGCTACCGGCAACCTTGCCAAGCGGACCGAGCAGCAGGCTGCGGCACTGGAAGAGACGGCCGCCGCACTCGACGAGATCACCGCGACAGTCGGAACTGCGGCAGAGCGGGCTCGCGAGGCACGCGTCATGGTCGCCGAGACCAAGGCAAGTGCCGGCCGTTCCGGAGAGATCGTCCGCAGCGCGGTGGATGCTATGGGCCGTATCGAGGCGTCGTCCAGCCGCATCAGCCAGATCATCGGGGTCATCGACGAGATCGCCTTCCAGACCAATCTTCTGGCGCTCAATGCCGGCGTCGAGGCGGCACGGGCAGGTGAGGCGGGTCGCGGCTTTGCAGTCGTTGCGCAGGAAGTGCGCGAACTGGCGCAGCGCTCGGCCAACGCCGCCAAGGAGATCAAGACGCTGATCAGCACCTCGGTGCACGAAGTCGAGACCGGCGTCGCGCTGGTGCGGTCAACCGGTGATGCGCTAGTGGAGATTGCCGTGCTGGTCGAAAAGGTCAACGCCCATGTCGAGACGATCGCAACGACCGCGCACGAACAGTCGGGTGGGCTTCGGGAGATCAACGCGTCTGTCAACCACATGGACCAGATGACCCAGCAGAATGCCGCCATGGTCGAGGAGACGACGGCTGCCAGCCAGACCCTGGCCGAACAGAGCCATCATCTGCAGCATCTGCTTTCGACCTTCCGACTGAATGGCGAGGCCGTAAAGGACACTCGTCAACCGGACCGGGTTCGCGCGGCCTGAGTGACTGACGTCGATGCGCCCGTCCGCAGCTTGCGGGCGGGCGTTTTTACGCGCGGCGGACATTTGATGGTCTTCACAAAGGTGCAGTTGTAGTGTGTGGCAGCTCGCGCTGCCTGCATGAAATGACCATGAAACGGCCTCGATTGGGCAAGGCTTCGTTTACCGAATCTTCCTACAATTTGCGCTTGTGTGATTTCGGCACCAGAGGGTGGCAACTGGTATGGCGTATGCGCTTCTCGAGAAGCAGGCCCAACGGATGGCCCCGAAGACTTTTATGCGCAAAGCTTTGGCGCTGCTGATGGTCTCCACCATGCTTGCCGCCTGTTCTTCCAGCGACCTTGTTCCGCCTGCGTCGATCGATAGCGGGACGCGCGTCGGCGCGATCCAGCCTGTCGCGCCGCTGCCGCCCGACACGATCGCCCAGTCGCCCTACCAGACAAACGCCGGTTATCAGGCTGGTCCTTCGCCAGCCGCTTCGGTTGGCATGATGAATGCTCCGGTCGCCTCGAACAGCCCTCCCGGTGACGGGGGACATTATCTGCGCGCGCCGCAACCGATGCAGTCAGCCTCGCTGGCGCCACCCGTATCCTCCTCGCCGCTCGGGCAGGGCGGAATGCCCACCGCCTCGCCTGAAGAGGGCGTTAACATGGATAGCGAGCTCGGCTTCGATCCGGACGAGAGCGGTGTGACGGGCCTTGCGGAAGAGCAGGACAGCGATATCGCCGAAGGCGTCGGCGACCAGCCGGTGGTCGATGGCATCGGCACGGACAATCCGCGTGCACTGAGTGCGAGACGCCAGCCGATTTCCAACGTCGAAGATGATCGTGTCATTGTGCCGCCGAAGCGTTCCGGCGCGGGCGCGCGCGATGAAATGATGAATGACGGATTGGCCGGCGGTAGCCAGGTCTGGGGCGACCGTTCGCCCGTGACGCCGCCGAGCCGTGCGCCGGTTCGCAGCCAGCAGGTGGCGATGCTGCGTCCGAACAATCCAACGATCCAGTCGGGTCCGATGAGCGAGCCGGACAAGCCGTTTCTGCGCAACGTCATGCCGCAATCGGAAGTGAGCTGCCGGGCGGAACTGCGCCGGATGGGCGTCGAGTTCCGGGATCAGCCGCGCATCTCCAACGGTCCGAGCTGCGGCGTCGACTACCCCGTGAAGCTTTCCGGTCTTTCCGGCGGCATCGATGTCAAGCCGGCGGTGACGCTGAACTGTCAGGTGACGCTTGCCTTCGCCAAGTGGGTGAAGAGCGAACTCGCACCATCGGCACGTCTGCGCTACCTCTCGGGCATCCAGAAGATCCAGCCGATGGGTGGCTATTCCTGCCGCCGCATGAACAATTCGCGGCAGCGCTACAACCCGATGTCGGAACATGCCAAGGGCAATGCGATCGATATCGGTGCCATCGTGCTGAAGAACGGTCACGATATCAACGTGCGCAAGAAGGGGCTGTTTTCCTTCCGCGAGGGCGCGCTGCTCAAATCCGTGCGGACCGACAGCTGCAAGTATTTCAACACGGTGCTCGGACCCGGTAGCAATGCCGAGCACTGGAACCACTTCCACTTCGACCTGCGCCCGCGCAAGGGCGGTCGGCGCTACTGTAGCTGACGTCCACGCTACGGTTGCCCAAGCTCACGCAGCACAAGAAAAAGCCGGCTCTGGGTTTTCACCTGGAGGCCGGCGAAAGTGGAGACGGCTCGCGGGGGGAAGCCTGTCTCCCGGTAGGAGACCCGCCTTTGGCTGAGGCGGGGTGATGCGGCAAGCGAAAGAAAATGCTGAAAAGGATCTGGTGATAACGGCCGACCGGTTTGGTGTTGCGGCACTCCAGAAACCTGGAACCGGGCGCCCATTGCTTGCCTCTGCGCAATCATGCTGTCAGAACGTCACGGGAAAATGACAGCGGCATGCAGAATCCAATTTTTGAGCGCTGCCTTCGGAGACGAACGATGCAGCCTCTCATGCCGCCGCTGGCCGACCTTTTGCCTTTCATCGCAGCACTTCTGGCAGCGGGCGTGCTGGCGGGACTTCTTGCCGGGCTGTTCGGGATCGGTGGCGGCGCGATCCTGGTGCCGATCTTCTTTCACGTGTTCGGCCTGCTGGGCATTTCCGACGCGGTGCGTATGCATCTGGCGCTCGGCACCTCTCTTGCGATCATCGTGCCGACGTCGATCCGCTCCTTCATGGCGCATCGAAAGAAAAACGCCGATGCTGTCGACATCGATCTCCTGAAGGGCTGGATCATTGCCGTGCCGCTCGGCACGATGATCGCCGCCGTCGTCGCGGCATGGTCGTCCAGCACCGAGCTCAGGATCATCTTTGCCGTCATCTCGCTGCTTCTGGCGCTGCGCATGATATTCAACCGGGCAAGCTGGCAGCTGGGCGACGATCTGCCCAAGAACCCGGTCAAATTCCTGGTTGGCACGGGGATCGGTATTCTCTCAGGCCTGATGGGCATTGGCGGCGGTGTGATGAACAACACCTTCATGACCCTCTATGGCCGCTCCATCCATCAGGCCGTCGCGACATCGTCCGGCGTCGGCGTGCTGATTTCGCTGCCGGGCCTGATCGGCTATGTCTGGGGCGGATGGGGTGAGCCCGGTCTGCCCCCGTTTTCCACCGGCTATATCAACTGGATGGCGGTGGCTCTGCTGATCCCGGTGACGCTTCTGATGGCACCCTATGGGGCGAGACTGGCGCACGCGCTGTCGAAGCGGCAGCTGGAATTCGGTTTTGCGCTGTTTCTGGTGGGAATATCGATCCAGTTCTTCTTAAGCGTGTTTGCCTGACACCATTGGTCGCGAAATCCGAACGCAATATTCGACCGCCGGGGGATGGTTGCGCGATGCGTTGAACCTATATTCGTGGCAATCCAGAAAATACTTTCCCCATTCAAGTCTCCCAGCGAGTAACAATGACTTCTATCGTTTCCATCCGCCAGCTGACCAAGACCTACGGTAATGGTTTTCAGGCGCTGAAGGGCGTTGATCTCGATATCGAGGAGGGCGAAATCCTAGCGCTTCTCGGCCCCAACGGCGCCGGCAAGACGACGCTGATCTCGATCATCTGCGGGATCGTCAACCCGAGTTCCGGAACTGTCAAAGTCGGGGGCTACGACGTCGTGAAGGACTTTCGCAAGACCCGTTCGCTGATCGGACTGGTGCCGCAGGAACTCACCACGGACCAGTTCGAAACCGTCTGGAACACCGTCTGCTTTTCGCGCGGCGTTTACGGGTGCAAGCCGGATCCGGCGCTGATCGAGCGGATCCTGAAGGACCTCTCGCTCTGGACGAAAAAGGACAGCATGCTGCGCGAGCTTTCCGGCGGCATGAAGCGTCGCGTGCTGATTGCCAAGGCGCTGTCGCATGAGCCGAAAGTGCTGTTCCTCGACGAGCCGACCGCGGGCGTCGACGTCAACCTGCGCCGTGACATGTGGCTGGTGGTGGAAAAGCTCCGCGAAAGCGGCGTCACGATCATTCTCACCACCCACTATATCGAGGAAGCCGAGGAGATCGCCGACCGCGTCGGCGTCATCGATGGCGGCAGCCTTCTGCTCCTGGAGGAAAAGGCAAAGCTGATGACGAAGCTCGGTCGCAAGCAGTTGCGGCTGGAGCTTGCAGCACCACTTTCCGCGCTGCCGGAAAGCCTAGAATCCTACAATCTGACGCTGTCCGACGATCGCACGACGCTGATCCACGACTACCAGGGCGAGGAAGCGCAGGACAGTATCGCCTCGCTTCTGGCGACGCTTGCGCGGGAAAACATTCATTTCCGCGATCTCTCCACGCGGCAAAGTTCGCTGGAGGATATTTTTGTGGCGCTGGTGGCTGAAAAAGCGGGAGAACAGGCATGAATTTCGAAGCCGTCAAATCGATCTATTTCTTCGAGATGGCCCGCATGCGCCGCACGCTGCTGCAAAGCGTGCTGTCGCCGGTCATCACCACGTCGCTCTATTTCATCGTGTTCGGCACTGCGATCGGCTCGCGTATCCAGACCATCGAGGGCGTGTCCTACGGGTCGTTCATCACGCCGGGCCTGATCATGCTGACATTGCTGACGCAATGCGTTTCCAACGGCTCGATCGGCATCTACTTCCCGAAGTTCACGGGCACGATCTACGAGATCCTGTCGGCGCCGGTCGCGATGACGGAGGTGCTGCTCGGCTATGTGGGGGCAGCGGCGAGCAAAGGGCTGATCATCGGCCTGATTATTCTCGCGACCGCGTCCTTCTTCGTGGAAATTCGCATCGCCCATCCATTCATGATGATCCTCTTCCTGGTGCTGACGGCTGTGACCTTCAGCCTGTTTGGTTTCATCATCGGCATCTGGGCGAAGAATTTCGAGCAGTTGAACGTCGTGCCGATGCTGGTCGTGCCGCCGCTGACGTTTCTCGGTGGCAGCTTCTACTCGATCGACATGCTGCCGCCCTTCTGGCAGGCGGTCAGCCACCTCAATCCGGTGCTGTATCTGGTCAGCGGTTTCCGCTGGAGCTTTTATGAGATCGCCGACGTCAATCCGATGATCTCGGTCGGCATGATCGCGCTGTTCCTGGTGATCTGCCTGTCGGTGTTGGGCTGGATGTTCAAGACCGGGTATCGGTTGCGGAACTAACCGGCTCAGCCGGTCCGCACCTGGCAGCCTCCACTCAAGAGACCCTCACAGAAACGCCCGCAACATTGCTGTTGCGGGCGTTTTTTTGCGCGGTGGTTCGGGCCTGTCTAGCCCAGTGACAACCGGCGACGTTCGCCGCGGGCGGCCATGACCGAGGTGCCGGCTAGGGCGGCGAGACCGAGGAAGGAGATCACCGCGATCGGTCCCTGTGTTTCGATCAGGATGCCGCCGAGGACCGCACCGCTGGAGATCGCGATCTGGAAGGCGGGGATGACGAGCGCACCGGCGCTTTCGGCCTCGTCAGGGGCGTGACGGACGACGAAACTCTGGATGCTGACCGGGAATGCACCGAAGGCGAGGCCCCAGAGGGCGATTGCGACAGCTGAGACGACAAGCGATGCGCCGCCGATCGCCAGTATCAAGGCCGATACGGCGACAAGGCTGCCGAAGATCGTCACCGACAGACGTGCACTGCGTTCCGAGACGATGCCGCCGAGGATGTTGCCGACGAAGCCTGCGATGCCGTAGCCGAGCAGAATCAGCGAGATCGTTTCGACGTCGAGCTTCGGCACGCGCTCCAGGAACGGGCGGATATAGGTGAAGCCGGCGAAATGGCCTGCGACGAAGAGGAGGATGGTGAACAGTGCGGTTCGGATGGCCGGACGGCGCATCAGGGCCGCGAGCGTTCCAAGACCTGCATGGCCGGTCGGCGGCAGGGCGGGCAAGGTGAAGGCCTGCACGGCCAGCGCGACCACGCCAACGGCTGCGGAGAGGTAGAATGCCGAGCGCCAGCCGAGCGTGGAGCCCAGCCAGGCGCCGAGCGGAGCAGCGCAGACGGTGGCGAGCGAGACGCCGGCCATGATGATGGCCATGGCGCGCGGCATGCGGGCCGGCGGCACGAGGCGCATGGCAAGTGCTGCCGACATGGCCCAGAACCCGCCAAGGCCGATGCCGAGCAGGACACGGGCGGCCAGCAGCATGACGATGTGGTTTGCGACCGCCGCCAGCAGGCTCGAAATGATCAGAAGCGTGGTCAGGGCGAGAACCGTCCAGCGCCGGTCGATATTGCGGGTGCCGATGATGACGCCGGGGCCGGCGATGGCTGCAATGACGGCGGTCGTGGTGATCGACTGGCCGGCAACGCCGGTGCCGACGCCAAGATCTGCCGACAGCGGCGTCAGCAGGCTGACGGGCAGGAATTCCGCGGTAACAAGGCCGAAGACGCCAAGCGTCAACGATATGACAGCTCCCCAGCGTGCGGGTGTGTCGTCGGCCTGCGGCGACGTGGCTCGTTGGACGCTCATATCCATTGGTATAGACTCCTGACTGAATGATGCGCCCTGGATAGGCTTCACTCGCCGGATGTTCCATGCTAGATAATCCGATATGCTTGATCATTCGTCCAAACTGACATCTGACCTTACGTCCGATCCGCTGACCGAAATGTTGCGGGGGCTTCGCCTTGATGGGGTCGACTACGGCCGCTGCCGTCTGGCCGAGCCGTGGGGAACGGCGTTTCCGGCGCAGGATGCCGCGCGGTTTCATTTCATCAAATGCGGCCGGGCGATCATCAAGACCGAAACCGGCAACTGGCAGGAGTTGAAAACCGGCGATGCGGTGCTGATCCCGCGGGGCGAGGCGCATGTTCTGGCGAGCGCTGCCGATGCACCCACCCTGCCGTTCGAACACTACGGCCGCAAGGAAGTCTGCACCGGCATCTACGATCTGAAGTGCCGCAATACGGCCGAGAGTGGCGGCACGCTGGTGTTCAGCGGCTCCCTGCGCTTCAACGTCGACCGGCTGCATCCGCTTTTGCAGATGATGCCGGAGACGATGCTGACCAGCGATCTTGCCAAGGATGACCCGGCCATTCCGCATCTCCTCGAGGCGATGACGCGCGAAGTGGATATGGACCGAGTCGGTGCCGGTGGCATTCTGGCACGATTGGCTGACGTGCTGATGGCGACGATGATCCGCACCTGGGTGGAACACGGTTGCGGCGAGACGCGCGGTTGGATTGCAGCCGTCCGGAGCCCCGATGTCGGCCGGGTGCTCGCGGCCATCCATCTGCAGCCGGAACGCGACTGGAACAATGTGGAGCTAGCGCGGCTGATGGGCATTTCCCGCTCCGGCTTTGCGGAACGGTTCGCACGCGTCGTCGGAGAAACGCCGGCGCGGTATGTGGCACGGGTGCGGATGCACCAGGCCCGGCTATGGCTGAAGGACGGGATGCGCGTGGCGATGGTCGCCGAGCGGCTGGGTTATGACGCCGAGGCCTCGTTCAGCCGCGCCTTCAAACGCGTGATCGGCGATCCGCCGAGCCATTATCGCAGCAAGGCCGATCCGGTCCGCGCGCTGGCGCCTCTTGCGGCGGTCTCCTTGGTCGCTGCCGAGTAGTTTTGGCAGCGGGAGCCGCTAATCCTTCAGCCTCAGCTCGTCGGACTGCATCTGCATCGAGCTGAGTGTGGAGAGGAAGGTCATGCCGAGGAGGCTTTCGTCGAGCCTGCCTTCTTCCGCCACCATGGCGCGGACGTCGCGTCTGACGATCGGGCCGATCGAGACTTCGTTGAGGCGGACCGGCGCTGCCTGGGCGCGGCCGTTGGCTGTCATGACAGTTACCGAGTAGCTCAGCGCCGAAGGATCGAGGCCGATCCGGTTGGCGTCCTCGTAGGTCAACACGATGCTGCTGGCGCCGGTATCGACAAGCATCGGCAGGACCTTGCCCTCGACGCCGACATTGGCTTTGAAATGGTCTCCGAGCGTCTTGTGGATGACCACTTCGCTGCTGCCGTCGCTGGATGTGGTGACGACCGCGGTGCCGGGCAGCAGGCCTGCCGTCATGCGGGCGCCAAAGCTGCTGAAATCGTTTCGGTAGAGATAGCCCGCAACCAGCGCCATGATGATGACCAGCCAGATGGCAAGCTGGCGGGCAACGGTTCCGAGGTTGCCGCGGCGGCCCTGCAGGACGCCGGCGGATAAAAGTGCGGCGATCGGGATCAGATAGACGAGGCTGCCGAAATCCTCGTTGGCCATGCCGAATGTGCGGCCGCTGTCGTGGTTGTAGACGAGCAGCGCCAGACCGGCACCGAGGATGAGGAGGACAACGGTAAAGCCGTTCATGCGGTGGTTGTTTCCTTCCTGACGGTGGCGTTTGCTGTTCTTCTGCGCTTGAGCTCACCGAGCTTTTCGGGTTCGACGGTATCGAGCCGTGTCGGCAGCAGGTCCATCAGCTGAATGCGCTCGTCATCGGTGAAACCGGTCCATCCGGCTATCTCGTTGCCAGTGCGGCCGCAGCCGACGCAAAAGCCTGTTTTCAGGTCGATCGAACATATCAGTGTGCAAGGCGAAATCATCGCGTCCATATCGTGGGTTCAAAGGCCGAGAGCAAGGGCCGATAACAGGGCGATCTCGCAGAGTTGTTGTGTGGCGCCGATCGTATCGCCGGTATGTCCGCCAAGTTTTTTCGAGACGTAGCGGGTGAAACCCCATGCGGCGGCGGCAGACAGGCCAAGCGCGATCAGCGCATGCAGCAGGCCGAAACCGGGTATGAGCATGACGAGGCCGGCGGCAGCGCCGATCACGAGCGCGAGATTGCGGGCGTTGTCATCGGGCATTCCGGCACCGGCTGCGACACCGTTGCTTCGCGCAGGGGGCAGGGCGCGCCAGTGGGCGACCAGAAGCGCGCGGCTGACGGCAGCGCTGGAGAGAAGCGCGAGAGCGGCCGCTTCGGGGGAAAGGCGCGCAATGCCGGCCAGTGCCGCGGCACGCAGGCCGAAGGACAGGATCAGCGCGACGACGCCATAGGAGCCGATGCGGCTGTCCTTCATGATGAGGAGCGCATGATCTGCATCGCGTCCGCCGCCGAGACCGTCGGCGGCATCGGCAAAGCCATCTTCATGCAGCGCGCCGGTCAAGAGGGTGATCAGTGCAAGTGCGATCAGGACCGGCAGGAGCGTATCTCCAGCGGTTGACTGGATGCTGCAGAGGGCCAGAAGAAGGAGAGCGGGGAGAAACGCGATCAGCAAGCCGGCGACCGGAAATGCGCGCACGGCACGTGACACCGTGCCGTCATAGCCGGCAAAAAAGCGATCCGGCACTGGCAGGCGGCTGAGGAACCCTACCGAGCGGGCGAGATCTGCAACGAAGTGGTTTGCGTATAGCAGTTTCTCTCTCCTGGCTTTGCGAGGGCTGTTTTGAGGATGGGTTTTTCGGCAGCAGCCTTTTTGACCTTGTCCCGTTCGACCTGACCTTGTCGCGTCGCTGATAGCCGATTATGAGATGGCGCATAAAGTATGATTTGCTGAATGATCAATCCCTACCCGATCCAGCGTCAGAAGACGATACCGCCCGAAAAGACCGAAGAGAGTTTTCCATGAGCATGACCGGCCTGCCGTTCGACGATTTCCGCACTCTGATGCAGAACCTTCCCGGTCCCGATGCAAGGGCATTGGTGGCGGCCCGCGAACGCGACGCGCAACTGACAAAGCCGGCGGGTTCGCTCGGACGTCTTGAGGAGATCGCCTATTGGCTGGCGGCCTGGTCGGGGCGGGCGCCGAGCGTCACGCGGCCGCTGGTGGCGATCTTTGCCGGCAATCACGGTGTTACCAGACACGGGATTACGCCGTTTCCCTCGTCCGTGACGCAGCAGATGGTCGAGAATTTTGCGGCTGGCGGTGCGGCGATCAACCAGATCTGCGTCACGCATGATCTAGGCCTCAAGATCTTCGATCTGGCGCTGGATTATCCGACCGGCGACATCGCCACCGAAGCGGCCCTTTCCGAGCGCGACTGTGCAGCGACCATGGCCTTCGGCATGGAGGCGATTGCCGGCGGCACGGATCTTCTGTGCATCGGCGAAATGGGGATCGGCAACACGACGGTTGCAGCGGCGATCAACCTGGCGCTCTACGGCGGCGAAGCGGAAGACTGGGTTGGTCCCGGGACCGGTTCGCATGGCGAGCTTCTGGCCCGCAAGGTGGCCGTGGTGAAGCAGGCGGTGGAGTTCCACAAGGAGCATCTGTCGGACCCGCTGGAAGTGCTGCGTCGCCTCGGCGGACGCGAGCTGGCAGCGATCGCCGGTGCTATTCTCGCGGCGCGGATGGAGAAGATCCCGGTTCTCCTCGACGGCTATGTGGTGACGGCTGCGGCCGCTATCTTGAAGGCGGCCAATCCGTCGGCGATCGACCATTGCCTGATCGGCCATGTCTCCGGCGAGCCGGGGCATCTGAAGGCTATCGAGAAGCTCGGCAAGACTCCGCTTCTGGCGCTCGGCATGCGGCTGGGCGAGGGAACCGGTGCGGCCCTTGCGGCCGGTATCGTCAAGGCGGCGGCTGCGTGTCACACCGGCATGGCGACCTTCGAGCAGGCCGGCGTCAGCAACAAGGACTGATGCTGGATGGAAAAGACGCCGCTGGACAGCCATATCGAAAAAGCGGCGACCTTTCGCAGGATCATCGCCTCGTTCCGGTATTCGATGCAGGGCCTTGCCAGGCTCTGGCGCGAGGCGGCGTTCCGCCAGGAAGTCTATGCCTTCCTGATCGGGATCGTCATCTTCGCGGTCGCCGGAGCCGGCTTTGGAGACTATTTCATCTTCATCATCCTGATGCTCGTGCTGTTTTGCGTGGAAGCGCTCAACACGGCAATCGAGGAACTTGTCGATAGGGTGTCGCCGGAGATTTCGGTTGTCGGGCGGCACGCGAAGGATCTCGGATCCTTCGCGGTGTTCTGCCTTCTCTGCGCCAACGGTCTCTTTTCGCTCTATGTGGTGGTGAAGCAGATCTGGATCTGATCCGAAATGCGCTTGTGCCTCAGCCGATGATGTCGAAATCGGCGGCGGTGAGGCCGAGGTTCTTGTCCAGTTGGGCAAATTGCACGGCGGCGGTCTTGCCGGTGCCGTCGGCGTCGTAGAACAGCTTACCCGTCAGCTTGTCGTAGATGATCCGGTCGCTTGCATCATGCGCCTTGGTGCCGGTATGGAATGCGCTGGACAGGAGATCTCCGACCTTGCCGGCCTTGGCGAAGATATCGTCGTCCAGCCAGATGGTGTCGTCCTTCGCACTGAAAGCGCTGATCGTGTCGATATTCGACGCTCCGAGCTTCGTATCGAACACGAAGATATCGGCGCCGCTGCTTCCTGCGAGTGTGTCCTTGCCGGCCCCGCCGTAGAGTTTGTCGTTTCCGGCGCCGCCGGAAAGCTTGTCGTTGCCGGATCCGCCGATCAGGGTGTCGTTGCCTCTGCCGCCATCGAGGCGATCATTGCCGTTGCGTCCGTCGATCCGGTCGTTGCCGGCAAGACCGTCGATCGTATCGGCAAGCTGCGAGCCGCGCAGGCTATCGTTCTTGTCGGTGGGGCGGATGAAGGCCGGGTCGCCGTCATGGGGGGCGGCCAGGCGGTCGAGATCGCGATCTGGTGCGGCGTATGGGATGAACCCGTCTTTCAGAGCGAGCTTGTTGAACTCATCGATCCGCGCCGTGCCGTTGATATAATCGACGGCGAAGACCGGTTTGCCGTTCGCGAGGAAATCCTTTTTGAGGATGTCGATCGTCTCGCGGTCCGGGTTGAGCTTGTTGTTCTCATCCGCATCGCCGCCATAATAGACGTCCTCGACTGCGATGCCGCCGATTGCGCCGAGATAGGCCTTTTTGCGGGCGCTGTCGGAGCCGAGGTCCTCCATGATGAAGGCGCCGTTTTGCGGAATGACGAAAAAGTCGGGATTGGTTTTGCGGGCATGCTCGGTCAGCGCGACGATGAAATCCACCATGCGCTGTGCAGCCTGCTTGGTGTTGGCCGGATCGCCCGGCTGCCTGTCCTTGGCCGAGGCCTCGGCGCCCCAGAAATAATAGGCATCGACGATGTCGAGATAGGCGGCGTCGAAGCCTGCCTTGACGATGGCATCGAAGTCACCGGTCTTCTTGTCGTTGAAGATCAGATCCTGCCAGTCCTTGTCCCAATAGCGAACCTTGCGCGATTCCGGCCAGTCGGCGTTGACGGGACCGAGCCAGTCGGGGGCATTCGACGTCAGCTTGTCGCGGGCTTCGCCGCCCGATGTCCATGTCGTCTTCCAGTAGTCGCGAAACTCCGCGGCCTCGCCGATCGAGATATAGGACGCGACCACCGAGCGACCGCCCATGCCGTCCTTCATCCGGGTGATCTCGTCGGCGGTAAACCGCTCCGCATTGCTGCCGTCGCGTGTTGAATCGATGACAAGAAAATCATGCGTCGCGGACGCCAGCAGACCGGCATCGAGCGGATTGCCGTTCGTGCCCTGCAGCTCATAGCCCCAGTTGTCGACTGTGACTTTGCCGGACGACGTTGTGAAACTGACCAATTGGTGACCTGGCTCGCGACTGAAGTCGCGGAGTAATGTTAAGCGAAGCTTTTGCGGCGGCGCTCGATGGGGGGGGCGTCGGCGATGGCGGGGACGCTCTGGAGGATGCGGGTCGAGGGCAGGATGGCGATGGCTTCGGTGCCTTCACGCAGCTTCGAGCGCAGGATGAACTGGCCGTCGTGCTTGGCAAGGATCGCCTGGACGATCGGCAGGCCGAGGCCTGTTCCCTGTTCGGCGTTCTTGATGGCAATCGATCCCTGACCGAAGGCGGAGAGCACGATCGGGATTTCCTCTTCCGGAATGCCCGGTCCGTTATCCTTGATCGCCACATACTGGCCGCCGCCGGCGGTCCAGCCCACCTTGACAGTGATTTCGCCACCCTGGGGCGTAAACTTGACGGCGTTGGAGAGAAGATTGAGCATGACCTGGCGCATCGACTTCTCGTCGGCCCAGACCTGCGGCATGTGCTTTTCGAACTGGTCGCGGATGGTGATGCTTTTCGCCCGGGCCCGCAGTTGGACCATGCCGATGCAATCTTCCGCCACTTCCAGAAGCGACAGCGAATCCTCCGTCAGATCGTAGCGGCCCGCTTCGATGCGCGACAGGTCGAGGATCTCGTTGATGAGGTTCAGGAGGTGCTGGCCGGAGCGGTGGATGTCGCCGGAATATTCCCGGTATGTCGGGTTGGCGAGGGGGCCCAGGACCTCGGAACTCATCACCTCCGAGAAGCCGAGGATAGCGTTGAGCGGGGTGCGAAGCTCGTGCGACATCGAGGCAAGAAAGCGGGATTTTGCCAGATTGGCTTCTTCTGCACGGCGGCGAGCCTCGTCAGACATGGACTTCGCCACTTCGAGCTCGGCGATCAGATCGTCCTTTTCCGACTGATAGGACATCAGCGTCAGGTTGGAGCGGTAGAGGCGCTCGGCGACGTAATGGAAAAACACGACAGCCGTCGCGCACATGGCGGTAAGGCCGATATCGAGGACCTGACCCGACAGGATGGCGATGCTGAGAAGCGCCGCAATCATCGGCACGAAGCCGTAGAGAACGCTCTGGCGCAGCATGAACGTGCTCATGGCGGTGTAGGACACCGCAAACAGAAGCACCGCACCCTTGTAGAAATAGAAGCTGTCGCCAGCGCAGGTGGAGCAGCCCTGAAGCGCGAAGGCGCCCCAGCCGCAGCCGAGCAGGATATGTCCCGTCAGAAGGCGTCTACGCCATTTCCTGGTGTCGGCAGCCGTTATCTCCACCTTGCTCGCACGGCGTGCCAGAAGCACGTTGATCGCGTGCAGGCACAGCATCAGCAGCGCCCAGGCGAAGATGTGGATATCCGGATTGAGATAGAAGCCGATGGCGGTGACGACAGCAACGACGAGCGGCGTCATCAGTGCCGCCTGCAAACCGGAGCCGATATGGATGGAGAGCATATCGCGATCAAACGCAAAATTGCCATTGGACGACGACTGCAGCCGATCACGGGTCGCACGGACAGCCTTCGAGACAGCCTTGTTGCGGTGGCTGCGCGTGCGATCGACGATATTCTTGTCGGTTGATGTGCTGACGCCGCTACTCATAGGCTGTGTACTGGGCCTGTAAACTGATATCCCCGGGGTACTTGAGAGGCTAATCCGCAAACCTTAAGAAGATGCTGCCGGGAAAGGATTTGTTTGCCATTTCCGTGAAGCTTCCGTTTTGTTGTAAGGCTCAAATGTGACCCGTATCGTTAAAATAGGCCGCGACGCCGTGTTCCTGGCGGCGTTCATCTTCCTGGGCTCGCTGATTATCGCCAAGCTCGATATCGGCCAGGGAAGCGCGATCAACGGTCCGTTTTTTGCGATTGATGGCGACACGCTGGCCGCCGGTGCTGAGCGGCTTCGGCTTGTCGATATCGATGCGCCGGAGGCTGGCCAGACCTGTGGCGATGGCAAGGGCGCAGAGTGGGCCTGCGGCGATGCGGCTCGCGAAGCCTTGTCGAAGCTTGCGGCCAGTCCCATGACCGAGTGCCGCGGCGACGCGCGCGATCGCTACCGGCGCGTTCTGGTCTCCTGCCGCCGCGGCGACCTCGACATTAACGGCGAGATGGTGCGCCAGGGAATGGCTGTGGCATCCGGTGGTTACGGACGCGAGGAGGCGGCCGCGAAGGGTGCAGGCGAGGGGATCTGGGCCGGACCGTTCGAGAGGCCGAAAGCGTACCGGGCGGCGAAGGGGGCGATGGATGACGACGCGGGTACAACGGCGCTTGTCGATCGCGTAGGCGAGATGTTCGACCGGCTGAAGGCTGCGGTTTCGTGGTGAATGGCGATCCGGCTGGCATCGCGTCCCTCGCGGCCTCGATCGCGCAGTGTCGCATCTGTCGCGATCATCCACTGAAAGGTGAAGCGGACCGCCTGCCGCACGAGCCGCGGCCGGTTGCCGTGCTGTCTGCCACCGCCCGGTTGCTGATCGCCGGGCAGGCGCCGGGCTTGAGGGTTCACGAGAGCGGTCTGCCGTTCAACGATGCCTCGGGCAACCGCCTGCGGGACTGGATGGACGTGACGCGCGAGGAGTTCTACGATGCGCGGCGCCTTGCGATCGTGCCGATGGGTTTCTGTTTTCCGGGCTATGACGCGAAGGGCAGCGACCTGCCGCCGCGTAAGGAATGTGCGCCGGCCTGGCGCAGCCAGGTGATGGCGGCGATGCCGCAGATCGATACGATCCTCGTGATCGGGCAGTATGCGAGTGCGTGGCATCTCGGGGCGCAGCGCAAGCCGAGCATGACGGAAACAGTCAGAAACTGGGGGCAGTATTTCTTCGCCAATGAGGGCCCGCGCGTTCTTCCGCTTCCGCATCCGAGCTGGCGCAATAGCGGTTGGCTGCGGAAGAATCCGTGGTTCGAGGCAGAGGTTATTCCAGCGCTTCGGCATCATGTGGATAGCTTGGTGCGGGGAACAAATTTCGCTTAACTGTGCGATAATGGGGTATATAACGGAAAATCATTTCGAAAGGACGTTTGATGGACCGCCTGGACCGCAAGATTCTGCGCATACTGCAAGAAGACTCCACGCTCGCCGTTGCAGATCTCGCAAAGAAGGTCGGACTGTCGACGACTCCGTGCTGGCGGCGCATCCAGAAGATGGAAGAGGACGGCGTGATCCGCCGTCGCGTGGCGCTTCTCGATCCGGTCAAGGTCAATACCAAGGTCACGGTGTTTGTCTCCATCCGCACCGCAAGCCACTCTATCGAATGGCTGAAGCGGTTTTCCGAAGTGGTGGTGGATTTTCCCGAAGTGGTCGAATTCTACCGCATGAGCGGTGACGTCGATTATCTGCTGCGCGTGGTCGTCCCCGACATTGCTGCCTATGACGCGTTCTACAAGCGCCTCATCGCCAAGATCGAGATCCGTGACGTGTCGTCCGTGTTCGCGATGGAGCAGATCAAGTACACGACTGAACTGCCGCTCGACTATATGCTGCTCGACAATCAGAAGTCCGGCGACAGCGACTGATGGTCAAGGCGCTTCACAGGGCTGTTATCTTCGATTGCCCTCAATGAGGCCGGACCTACCTTGAGCGTGTCACCCGGTGCATGCCATGTGCCGGGCGCGAGCCTCAAGGAGACCTGATGCCCACGCTATTCCTACGTTCTATCGTTGTCGTTGCTGCTGCCTTAGCCCTGCCGGGCCTCGGTGCGGCGCAAGGCGTGTCCTCGGAGCACCCGACCTATGGTCCGAGGCTGGAAGGCTTCGAGTATCCGTTCAAGACTGAAGTCTTCAGCGTGGCGGGGCAGAGGCCGGATGCCGCGGCCGCAGGCGACAGCCAGCCGCTGGAAATGGTTTTCATGGATATCGCCCCTGAGACGCCGAACGGGCGCACCGTCGTGCTTCTGCACGGCAAGAATTTCTGTGCGGCAACCTGGGAGGCGACGATCGGTCGGCTGACCGGCGCCGGTTACAGGGTGATCGCACCCGACCAGATCGGTTTCTGCAAGTCGAGCAAGCCGGCCGCGTATCAATTCAGCTTCCAGCAACTGGCGCAAAACACCAAGGCGTTGCTCGACGCGCGCGGTATCGACAAGGCGACGGTGGTTGGTCATTCGATGGGCGGCATGCTGGCGACGCGGTTTGCGCTAATGTATCCGGACTTTACCGAGCAGCTGGTTCTGGTGAACCCGATCGGTCTCGAAGACTGGAAGGCGAAGGGCGTGCCCTACCAGTCGATCTCGGCGGCCTTCGAAGGTGAGCAGAAGACCAGCTTTGAGAGCATCAAGGCCTACCAGCAGAAGTTCTATTATTCCGGCCAGTGGAAGCCGAGCTATGACAAGTGGGTGGAGATGAGCGCCGGCATGTCTACGGGCGAGGGAGGAGATCAGGTGGCCTGGAACCAGGCGCTGACCTCCGACATGGTCTTTACCCAGCCTGTTGTCCACGAATTCGGGCAGGTAAAAACGCCGACCCTGCTCATCATCGGCACGACGGACAAGACGGCTCCGGGCGCCAACCGCGCCAGCAAGGCGATCGCCGCATCGCTCGGCGATTATACCAAGCTCGGCAAGCAGGCGGCGGAAACCATACCGGGTGCGAAGCTGGTGGAGTTCGACGATCTCGGCCATTCCCCGCAGATCCAGGATCCGGACCGGTTCCACAAGGCGCTGCTCGACGGGCTGAATGATCGCTCGTGATACTGGGAACCGCGTTCGCTTCAGTGAACGCGGTTCCTGATCAGCTTTCCGGCACGATTGCCGGCATGCGGAAGGTGAACACCGTCTGAGTATCATCAGAGGTGACATCGATATGGCCACCATGGGCCTTGGCGATCTGCGACGCGATGTAGAGGCCAAGGCCTAGACCCTGATCATGGGTGCCCGCATCGCTGCGGCTGAAGGGCTGGAACAGTTTTTCGATCGCCTTGCCGGTGATCGCGGTTCCGGCATTGGCGATTTCCAATTTCAGTTCGTCCCCTTCGACCGTTCCCAGAATGCGGATCGGATGTTCTGTAGAGCCGTGGGTGATCGCGTTGCCCAGAAGGTTGGAGAACATCTGCGCAAGGCGGTCATGGTCGACATCGAACAGGCCCGGCAGCTCTATCTCGACGTCAATGTGCCGCTCTGGATGGGCAGAGCAGATTTCCGAGACGACCTGCATCAGTGTGGGGCCAAGCGGACGATCTGCTTCCCTGCGTAGACCCAGACCGCCACCAAGCCTTCCGCGGGCGAAATCCATGACGTTATCGATCAGGCCGGACATGCGCAGGATACTGCCGCGCATCATGTTGAGCACCCTGGTGGACCGCTCGCTTTGCGCTTCGCGCTGCAGGATGTTGATGCCGCCGTCGAGCGACGCAAGGGGATTTCGAAGATCGTGGCCGAGGACTGCGATGAACTGTTCCCGCAACCGAGCCGTCGCTTCCGCATCGAGCAGACTTGCATTGGCCCGATCGAGCTTCTCGTCGGCTTCCAGATGGTAGGCAATCAGTTCGGCAAACAGCTTGAATGTTCCAATCACCTGCGGATTGTTGAGCGCTGCCGGCTTGGGATCTATGGCGCACAGGGTTCCGAAATAACGGCCATCCGGCAGGATGATAGGCATGGAGATGTAGCTCTTCAGTCCGTAGAGCTTCGGGGTTTGATGCTGGAAGTAGACAGGGTCTTCGGCGACGTTGTCGATGACGATAACGTCGCGCGATTGCCGGACTTCGTGGCAGAGCGTCGTTTCGACCGGCAGTTCTCCTCCGGCCGGGAGTCCGAAATGGATGTTGTCCAGAACCTGGCAGGCAACCCACCGATCCTCCGTGACGCGAACAACTGCCGCATATCCCATCCCGGTCGCGCGACAGACAACATCAAGGATCGTTGGTACGGCACCGATACGCTGGACTGCGTCTATGTCGTCCTGAAAGTCATGCGCCATAAATATTCACCAATCCGGCTGACCTTGGTCCTCCAAAATACCCTCTACCCATGGGGCGTCGCAAGGACATCCACCACGCGTCAGGCTCACCGTCGCCGCATAATGCTGATGTAACCGCGAGTCCGGGTTTGCACCAGTCTGCTCTAGCTAAGGATAGAGCAACGGCCAATGTCAACGGGCCGTCGCCACGACTACTGTCGTATCGATAAATTACTTCCGCTCCAACCGTGCCAGCAGCGACGACGTGTCCCAACGCTTGCCGCCCATCGCCTGCACTTCAGCATAGAACTGGTCGACCAGCGCGGTCATTGGCAGGTTTGCGCCGTTGCGACGGGCTTCGGTGAGGACGATATCGAGATCTTTGCGCATCCAGTCGACGGCAAAGCCGAAGTCGTATTTGCCCTGGTCCATCGTCTTGTGGCGGTTTTCCATCTGCCAGGATCCCGCCGCGCCCTTGGAGATGACGCCGACGACGGTCTCGATGTCGAGGCCTGCCTGCTTGCCGAAATGCACGGCTTCCGCCAAGCCCTGGACGACGCCGGCAATGCAGATCTGGTTCATCATCTTGGTCAGCTGGCCGCTGCCGACCGGACCCATCAGGCCGACCATGCGGGCATAGGCCTCGATCACAGGCTTTGCCGTGTCGAAGGTTTTCTGATCGCCGCCGCACATGACAGTCAACACGCCGCCTTCGGCGCCCGCCTGGCCGCCGGAAACCGGTGCATCGATAAAGCCGATGCCTTTTTCGCCGGCGGCTGTCTCCAGTTCACGGGCGACTTCGGCGCTGGCCGTCGTGTTGTCGATCAGGATCGCACCGGATTTCATGCCCGAGAGAACGCCGTTCTCACCTGTGGTCACCTGGCGCAGATCGTCGTCGTTGCCGACGCAGATGAAGACGAAATCGGCATCTTTTGCGGCTTCGGCTGGCGTTGCACCGGTGGCTCCGCCGAACTTCTTTGCCCACTCGGCAGCTTTGGACGCGGTGCGGTTATAGACCGTGACGTCATGGCCGCCCTTTTCCTTCAGGTGGCCTGCCATCGGGAAACCCATAACGCCAAGACCGATGAATGCCACTTTCGCCATGCCGGAACTCCCTGAATTGCTGTGATGCGAGGATTAGAACAAAGCAAGGCCGACGGGAAGGGCAAAGCGCTCGCAAGCCTAACTAGCTGACCTGTCACGACGCTCCACCCGCCGGCTGCGGCGCGTTGGAAATTGGTTCGGTGATACCGTCGTGCAGAGCAGGGTCTCTCTTCTGATCAGAACGGCTTGATCACGGCGAGCGCCACGATCAGCACGAGACAGATCATGATGATGGGCATGCCGAGACGCACGAAGGCGTTCGGATCGCGTTTCGGATCGGCCGCCATCTTGCGCATGGCCGCCCCCTGCATGCCGTGCAGCGCGGAAAGCAGGATCACCAGCACGAACTTGGCGTGAAGCCAGCCACCCGAAAAGCCGACATAGCCGATCGCCAGCCAGAGGCCGAAGATCCACGCGCCGGCAAGGGCGGCGGTCGTGACGGTACGGTCGTATTTGCGCAGCGACTGGATGACGCCGACCCGGATCGTCGGGGGCACCATGGAGATGACGAAGGCGTTCACCAGCATGCCGCCGATCAGCAGGAAGTCAGAGATGAGGTGCAGGGTTTTTAGAACGAAATACAGCATGGGTCAGTCACTCCAGATCATGGATTCGGTAAAGCCGAGTTCGGCGAAGTCTTTTGCGCGCAATGCCTGTTCCTGCGGGTCCGACGGAAAGAACTCGTCGAGCTGCGGTGGGGAAACAGGGGTGGAAGACAGCATCGCATGCACCTGGCCGCGATGATGGATCTGGTGCTGGAAGAGGTGCAGCAGAATTCGATCGGCACGCTCGACCTGGACATGTTTTTGTCGCGGGATCCGGATTTCCCCGGCGAGGTCGGCCTCGCTCATGCGACGACAGTGATCGATCATGCGACGGTCGACGGCCCGTTGTTCCCGATCGAGATCGGCGATAGCGGGGAAGGGTATCTGCGGCTCGAACGACGAAGCGCCGGGACAGTGTCCTTCGAGCGCACCGACGTAAAGCCAGTCCACCGTGAGAATGTGGTTGAGCGTGTGGATGATCGACGGGAAGAAGCTTTGCCGCGGCGCGCCAATATCTTCAGCCGACAGCAGGGCACAGGCTTTGAGCAGCCGGTGATTGGCCCAGGCATTGTTATAGGCCTGAGTGAGAATATAGCGCTGCGGCCCCATCGCCACCTCCATTGCGAAGTTGGTTTAGCCGTTCGGGCGAAGGTTGAGAAGGTGGAAGTTGATATGCTTGGCTCTGGATTGATTAAAGCCGATCACTCTGTTGGAGGTTCCGACTGGGCAGCTTACGACACCTTCGGTTTATTGTCCTGATTCCGCTTGGAATCCGGGAAGTAGGACGACCCTTGCCCAAGGCTGTTGGCAATGTCGCTCCACAACCGGCGCAGGCGGCGGACATGCAGATCATCTGTGATCCATGTCATCAGATGTTCGGCGGCTTTCGAGGTGAGTTCCGGGTCTTTGCTGACCCGCTCACGCGCCCATTTGGCGTATTCGTCCACCGTGACCGCGCGGGCATTCGCACCGTCCATGATCATGAAGTTCATTTTTGCGATGTCCGTCAGCTTGCGCAGGTTGCTGGTCGGCGACATCAGAACGCTCAGATAGATGTCATCGAACTCTTCCGGAGAGTCGATGCTGTCGATCGCGCGTTCGAGGTCGAAGATCGTTCTGATATTCAACTCCCGGAAAGTCAGAAAACGCTCGAGGCCGACGATGTGGCAGAGTTGTGCCTGGGCGACCCAGTCGATGCATTGATAGATCCCGAATGGCGTTTCGACGTGCAGAAGGATGGGATTGTAGGTGGCAAGATTCTGAATGTCGTAGATGCCGCAATCTTCCAGCCGGAACCGGATCTCGTAATCGATGCCGTCGATCACATCGAGCGATATGATCGGGGTGATGGACACGAAGCGATCGTCGCTCGTCTTGACCCAGGGTAAGATCTGCTGGAGCTTGACGAGGAGAAACTTGGTGGAGCTCTGCGGGATCAGCCCGAGCATCGGGGCAAGAGCGATCCATGTGAGCGGCAGCGACTGGCCCGTGGTTGCGGGATCTGAGGCCCCGCCAGTCAGAACACGTCCGATGCCGCCGAGCGGGTCCGGGAAGGCTGCGAACAATATCGCAGCAAAGAGAACCGATGCCAGGCTTTCGATGGTGATCCTCAAGAATGTGGTCGATGAAAGATCGAACACAGCGAGGCGGGCAAGAAGGGCCCGGGCCGATGAGATGTAGGCGCCGACAAAGGCGAGCGAACCGATCACGATGAGCTTCGACGAGTTGTCGCCAGCTATGAGACCCGGCACGGGGCACTGGACGGAGATCTGCAGCCCACAGCAGATCGCGGAAATGAAGATGTGAAAGCCAACATAACTCAGAAGGACGAAGCCCAGAGACGACAAGAAAAGACGGTAGGCGAATGTCACGCGGCCCTTTGCTGCAAGACTAATGAATTGCCGCAGCTTCTCCGCTTCGGGGAGTTTGTCGAACTTTTCCTGCTCCGGCAGAACCAGATCGGCCGTGTATTTCGAGCGGACGAATTCGAAGGATGGGTTGGTATCGAGCGGCGACTGCGTGTTTCCGGTTCCGTCTTTTTTGTTTTTGTCAGTGCCGAAGTTGGTATGAAAGTCCTGGATCTGCCGGAGCCTGCGCAAGCGCACTTCGTTGCGCGCTGCAAAGATGAGAAGCGGGCCGAGCAAGGCGATGACCAGGGCAATCCAGTCAATACCCGACAGCAGACCGACGAGAAGTGAAGGCGTTGTGAATAGGCTATACAGCAGCCCAGTCCAAGACGTGGCATCCATAGCAATCCCCCCCAATCAACCAAATGCTATGATTGGTTGATTGAAGGAGATTTGCGCAACCTAGACGGAATGTCAATATGACCTGATGGGGTGACCTAGTTTAAGGTCTCAGCCCTTCAACTTCGCAATCACGAGATGGCCGGGGCTCGGGTTGCCGTCCTGCATCCGCACATTGATTTCGGTCATTTCCACGACCGTAAAGCCGGTCTCTTCCAGCCGCGAGTGGATGTAGGATTCCGAGTGGACGAAGCGCTGGTGGGGGCCGACCCGGTAGGGGGTGGTGTCGGATGCGGGGAGCGTTTCGGACGAGAAGGCGAACAGGCCACCCGGCACCATGTTTTCGGCAGCACCGAAGAACAGCGGTTCTAGCGCGCCGAGATAGGGCAGAACGTCGGTTGCGGTGACGAGGTCGAAGGGCTCGTCGTCGTTGTCGTCAAGGAAGTCCTCGACTTCCGCGACGTAAAGGGTCTCGTAGAGATCCTTCTCATGGGCGATCTCGACCATGTTTTCGGAAAGATCGATGCCGGTGATGTCGTCCACCATGTCGCGCAGGGTCCCGCCTGTGAGACCGGTGCCGCAGCCGAGATCGAGCATGCGCTTGAACGGGCCAAGGTTCAGCTCCTGCAAACGCTGGCGCAGGATGACGGGGACCGCGTAGCCGAGCTGTTCGACAAGAATGTCTTCGAAGCTTTCGGCATGCTGGTCGAACAGGGTTTCGACATAGGCGTCCGGCGCTCTCGGCGGCGTTTCGCCACGACCCATCGAGGCGATCCGCACGGCTGCGCCACCGTGATCCTCGGGGTCGATTGCCAGAACGTCCTCGTAGGCTTTCACGGCCGCGTCGATATCGCCGGCCTTTTCCAGCGCCAATGCGCGGTTGTAGGCCTCGGCCAGAGCTTCCTCGTCGATCTTCGTCATCGCCATCATCCTTTTCGTTGCGAAGCGCTTTAAGGGGCTGAGCGCCGTTTGGCAATCTGGACTAGCGTTTCAGGTGACGGGTCAGGCGGGCTTCCATGAATGCCCAGAGGTGCCGCAGTGCTTCCACCATCGTCAGGTAGAAGATCGCCGCCCAGAGATAGGTCTGGTAGTCGAAGGTGCGCGAAAAGGCGTAGCGCGTCTCGCCCATCAGATCGAAAACGGTAACGATGGCGACCACGGCGGAGCCCTTGATCATCAGGATCACTTCGTTGCCGTAAGGGCGAAGTGCCACGATCAGGGCTTGCGGCAGGATGACCTTGCGCAGCGTGATGCGCTTGGAAATGCCCAGCGCCGCGGCGCCTTCGTGCTGGCCGCGCGGGACGCTTTCGATGGCACCGCGCAGGATTTCCGCCTGGTAGGCGGCCGTGTTGATCGTCAGCGAAAACAGTCCGCAATACCAGGCCTCGCGGAAGAACCACCAGAGACCGACGGATTCGAGTTCCGCCCTGAAACTGCCGAGACCGTAATAGATCAGGAAGAGCTGCGCGAGCAGCGGCGTCGAGCGGAAGAGATAGACGTAGGCGTAGGCGATCGTGTTGAGCACGCGGTTCTTCGACATGCGGGCGAACGCGATCGGCAGCGAAAGCAGCGCGCCGAGAACGATGGAGATGCCGACGATCGAGATGGTCGTCCACAGGCCGTTCAGGTAGCGCGGTCCGTATCGCTCGAACTTGGCCGTATCCCAGCCGTTGATCACCATCATGACAAGCGCGACCGCCAGCAGGCCCCAGAGCACCAGCACGATCATGCCGGTGACCTTGGCGGCGGTGAGCGGCCTCTCGGCGACGGCGGGCGCCGGGCGTGCCGGTATCAGCTCTTTCACAAAGCTCATCGCGATACTCCCGAGCGTTTGGCCCAGCGTTCGATGAAGCCGAGCCCGAACGAGGAGATCATCGCGAGCGCCAGATAAAGAAGGCAGGCGATGGTGTAGAAGAAGAACGCCTCTCGGCTGACGCGCGCGGCAATGCCTGTCTGGCGGATGATATCGGCAAGGCCGATCACCGAGACATAGGACGTATCCTTCAGAAGGATCAGCCAGAGATTGGTGAGGCCCGGTAGCGCGATGCGGATGAGCTGCGGCAGGACGATCAGGAACATCGTGCGCCAGCGCCGAAGGCCAAGCGCATCGCCGGCCTCATACTGGCCGCGCGGGATGGCGCGAAAGGCAGAGAGAAGCACTTCCGACGAGTAGGAGGAGAATACGACAGCAAGAGCTACCATCCCGGCCACGAAGGCGTTGATCTCGACGCGGCCGTCATAGCCGAAGGTCGACAGCACCGTCTGGAGAAGGATCTGGGCACCGTAATAGACGATGAACAGCGTCAGCAGTTCGGGAAGGCCGCGAAAGATCGTGGTGTAGATGCCGGCAGCCAGCCGCAGCAGCCGTTCTTCCGACTGCGCCGCGAGCGCGATCAGGAAGCCGATGATGAGGCCGACCGGCAGGGTCGCTAAGGCCAGCGTGATCGTGACCTTGACGCCAAAGGCGATCTCGTCGCCCCATCCGGCGTCGCCGCAGGCGATCAGGGAACCTTGGCCGAGCCAGGTAAAGATGCCGGCCGGGCCGCAAAACGGGTCGAGCGTATCGAAGAGGGCGGAGAGCCATCCGCTCATAGGGTCATTCCGGTTCGTTCCCCATGCGGCTTTTAAGATGCCGCTTCAGTCATAGGTGTCATTAAAAAGGAAAACGGCGGAAGGGCAAGCCTTCCGCCGTTCATATTCCGGCGTATAGACGATTACTTGTCGCCGTACACGTCGAAGTCGAAATACTTCTTGTTGATTTCGGCGTATTTGCCGTTGGCGCGGATCGCGGCGATCGCGGCGGTGAACTTGTCGGCCAGTGCCGTTTCGTCCTTGCGCACGGCGATGCCGGCGCCTTCGCCGTTGATTTCCGCATCGACCGGGAGCGGTGCAAGGATCTTGCAGCAGTTGCCGGCTTCGGACTTCACCCATTCCGACAGGACAACGATGTCGTCCACAACGCCGTCGATGCGGCCGTTGGTGAGGTCGAGCTTGTACTCGTCAGACGTCGGGTAGAGCTTCAGTTCGGAATCGGGGAAATGCTTCTCGGTGTAGTTCGAGTGGGTGGTCGAACCCTGGGCGCCGAGCGTCTTGCCCTTGAGCGAGGCCGCGGTCGCATCCTTCAGCGGCGAATCCTTCGGCACGGCGACTGCCGGCGGCGTGTTGTAATATTTCTTCGAGAACGCAACCTGCTGCATGCGCTCCGGCGTGATCGACATGGAGGCGATGATAGCATCGAACTTCTTCGACTGCAGCGCCGGGATGATGCCATCCCAGTCGTTGGTGACGAAGGTGCAGGTGACCTTCATTTCGTCACACAGCGCCTTGGCGATGTCGATGTCGAAACCGGTCAGATTGCCGTTGGATTCGAGAACGTTGAAGGGCGGGTAAGCGCCCTCGGTGCCGATCGTGAGCTTTTCCTGGGCAAGCGCGGATCCGGCGAAAAGCGATACAGCCGCGATGGATGCAGCTGCGAAAAGGCGGGACATGGTCATAATGATCCTCTCTGTTGGCAAGACCGGCGGCGTTGAATTCATACGCCATCCGGGTTGCGGGGCTTAAGGCCAGCTCGCCCCGTCTGACGTTTTATAGATACCGGCCAACGGGAAATTGCAACGGCATTTTCCTGCCCGATGACACCTCGCGGGAGGTGAACGCGGCATTCAGTTGTCATTCATGTGGTTGGGAACAGTCTTTGCGGAACCATATCGGTTGAATACCCGTTCAGCCGGCGCGTCAGCCCGAGGTCATTCTTTCGAACGATGCATAATACGGGATGCGCCAAGGGAAGAGACGCTTGAGAAGAGGAAGATTGCATGTCTAAAAAATTCAGACTGTTTGCCAGCGTGGCTGCGCCGGTGCTGTCGCTGCCGCTGATGCTGCAGCCGGTTGGTGCCATGCCGCTGAAGGCCGCCATTGAAGTCAACCAGACTCCGGCCTCGGTACCAGGTTTCATCCAGGTTCAGCAGGAAGTCATCGCGCCTGAAGATGGTGGTGGCGAAAAGCCGCAGCGTCCGCGCCGTGAAAAGAGCGAAGCGGGCCAGGGCGAAGACAAGCCAGAGCGGCCGCAGCGTCGCCAGGCCGCGGAAGACGGTGGCGGTGCCAGCGAGCGCCCGCAGCGTCGCCAGCAGGCTGAAGACAACGGCGGCGCAAGCGAGCGTCCAGCACGCCGCGCGCAGGCTGAACAGGGCGAGCCCGAGCAGAAGAAGCCAGCGCGCCGCGATGCCGAGCGTCAGCAGGATGCACCTGCAGCAGGCGAACGCCCGCGCCGTGAAGCGCAGGGAAGCGATGCCAAGGAGCGTCCGCCTGCAGCGGACCGTTCCAATGCCGAAAGTGAGCGCCCGAAGCCATCCCGTGACCGCGCCGATCCGTCCAAGGCCGATGCTGCCGACAGGGCAAATCCGGACGATGCAAAGCCGGCCAAGCCTGAAAAGGCACAGGCCGATCGTGCAAAGCCAGACCAGGCTGATCCGGATCAGGCTCGTCCGCAGCGCCAAAAGGCCGGCGATGAACAGTCGCCTGAGCGTCCGCGCGCGCAGGGCGATCGTAACAAGGTAGATCCGAAGGCCGACCCCAAGGTTGATCCGAAGGCTGCGGAACGCAATGCTCGCGACACCGACGCTGAGAACGGGGCTACGCCTCCGCGCGACGCCAAGGATCGCAACCAGCGCGACCAGACCCGTCCGGATACTGCCGCGCAGCCAGACGCGGCTCGCCCAGACCGTAATCAGGCTGACCGTAACCCAGCCGATCGCGACCAGAACAACCGTCGCCCGGGTGATGCCGATCAGGCCAGTCCGAACGAGCCCGGCCGTGATCGTCCCGATCGCAACCAGGCCGATCGCAATCAGCCGGAGACCGATCAGCCCGCAAACGGCCGTCCACGGCCGCCGCAGGTTGCCGATACGCCTGACAAGGTGGAGCGCGCCAAGGAACTGGCGAAGGATCCGAAGTCTGCGCAGCGTGGCGAACAGCCGACCCTGCCGGTCGAAAACGGTGCAGCGGTGCTCGACAGCGCCAAGGAAGATGCACGTCCGCGTCGTCCGGACCGCGATGGTGAGCGTCCGCGCCGCGACCGCGACCGCGATGCCCAGCAGGCCGATCGTGCACCACCACGTTCCGACGCTGATTCCCAGTCCAACACCCGGGAGACAGCCGACCAGAGGCGCAATTTCCGCGAACTGTCCGAAGAGCGCGGCGAACGGCTCGACCGTCGTCCACAGTTCGATCGCCCGCGTGGCTGGGATTATCGGGGTCAGGACGGCCAGGATGTCGGTCGTAACGATCGCGGCAGGGATCGTGGCCGCGTGATCATCTCGATCGACAACCAGTCGGTCGTGCGCCACGACGACAGCCGCCGCTTCTACGAAGAAGACGGTCGCCAGCCGGAATACGAGCGTCTGCGCGATGGTCGTGTACGTGAAGTGATCGAGCGCGACGACGGCACCCGGATCGTCACCGTGCGGAACCGTTACGGCGAGATCGTCCAGCGGTCGCGTATCGTGCGCGGGGGCGAGGAATACGTGCTCTACTATGCGCCGGAACTGTCGGAACAGAACCGCGGTGCGGATTACACCTGGCGCGATCCGGGTGACGACCTGCCGCCGATGCGTCTCGACGTTCCGCTCGACGACTACATCATCGACACGTCGTCGGAGCCTGACCGGAACTACTACGAGTTCCTCGAACAGCCGCCGGTCGAACAGGTCGAGCGCGTCTATTCGCTGGATGAGGTTCGCTACTCGGCCCGTATCCGCGACAAGGTTCGTCGTATCGACTTGGATACGGTCACCTTTGCAACAGGCAGTGCCGAAATTCCGATGAATCAGGCAAGCTCGCTGCGCAAGGTTGCGGATGCGATCAACCAGGTGCTGAAGAAGGACCCGGCTGAAACCTTCCTGATCGAAGGCCATACCGACGCCGTCGGCGCGGATGACGCCAACCTCGTCCTGTCCGACGAGCGTGCGGAAAGCGTTGCCCGCGTTCTGACCGACGCTTACGGCATCCCGCCGGAAAACCTGGCGACCCAGGGCTACGGCGAACGCTACCTGAAGGTTCGCACCGACGGACCGAACCAGGAAAACCGCCGCGTCACCATCCGCCGCATCACGGCGCTGGTAAAGCCGGTGGCGTCGAAATAGTACGGTTCACTAGAGTTGATCAGAGAGCGCCCGGTTTATCCGGGCGTTTTCATTTCTACGGGAGAGAAACGACGTTCGCGATGAAGTCCGCGATGGCGACCGTGTCGTCGAGATCGAAGACGGGCAGGGACGTACCCTCCACCGCATGATCGGCAGCGATGGCAACAATGTGCGGATCGGTCGGAGCCAGTGGCTCGCGGCTTTTCGATTCGAGCCTGCGGGCCTCAATCTTGGGCACTGGCTCGCGCTTGTAGCCCTCTATCAGCACCAGATCGCAGGGCGCGATACGATCGAGAACGTCCTGCAAACTGGGTTCCGGATCGCCGCGCAGCTCGTGCATGATGGCAAACCGGGTGCCGGAGACGATCGTCACTTCATGCGCGCCAGCCTGACGGTGCCGGAACGAGTCGGCGCCGACCTTGTCGATGTCGAAATCGTGGTGGGCGTGCTTGATCGTCGAGATCTTGTAGCCGCGGCGGGTGAACTCCGTCACCAGTCGCACGGCAAGGCCGGTCTTGCCGGAGTTCTTCCAGCCTGCAATTCCAAAGACACGGGGCGGCACTGTCATCTCAGAGCCTCGGTGAAGCGCTTGGCCAAGGCCAGATCCTCCGGAGTGTTGATATTGAGAAAAGGATCGAGCATTTCGCCGCCGATGTCGAGAATTGGGAAATCCACATAGACCGTCGAATGGCGATCCAGAAATGCCCTGAGGCGACGGTTGTCGGGATCGACAAGCCAGTGTTCGAGATCGTCGGCGATCGACTTCGGCCAGAGCGCGAAAACGGGATGCGTGCGACCATCCGACGTAGCGACGGCAATGGTTTCAGGGCCAGCGTCGGCTTCGAGACGTGCCACCAGATCGAGCGGCAGGAACGGACTGTCGCAAGGGACCGTCACCAGATGGGACGCATCGGTGTCCTGCGCCTGAAGGTCGAGAAGACCGGCCAGGACGCCTTCGAGCGGGCCGGCCTGGCCCGGTCTCAAGTCGGGAACGAGACGTAGCCCGCGAATATTCTCTGAGGCTTCGGGCGCATTCAGAACGATCGATATCACCTGAGGCGCGAGCCGATCGACGACATGGCCGAGGATCGTCTTTCCGGCGAGCGGCAGATCAGCCTTGTTTTGCCCCATGCGGCTGGATCGGCCGCCGGCGAGAATGAGAGCCGGGAGATCGTTTGAGGCAGTTATCATCGGCCCGTTTCTCTCGTCTGCGTGGAGCCGGGCGGGGCGACGTCGGCGGCGGTCGCGACCTGCTGCTTCCTCTTCTTTTCGCGCGCGAACGTGTAGAGACCGGAGCCGATCACGATTGCCGCTCCCGCAAGCATGCTGCCGCTCGGCTCCTCGCCGAAGAACAGGATCCCGATCGCCAGAGCCCAGATCAGGCTCGTGTAGCGGAACGGCGTCACGAACGAGACCTCTCCCGTGCGCATCGCCATGATCACGGTCTGATAACCCGCAAAAACCAGGAGCGATGTCAGGACGAGAATGGAGAAGGTGCCGGCGCTCACCGGTTGCCAACCGCCCATCGGCACGATCAGGATAATGCCGAGAAGCGTGTTGGCGAAACTCGTGAAGAAGGTGATGCTGATGGTCGGGATTTCAGCGCTGATCCGCCGGGTCGTCAGGTCACGGCAGGCGGTGAAGCATAAAGCGATGAGCGGATAGACCGCGTCCGCCGAAAAGCCTTCCGCGCCGGGGCGCAGAATGAGAAGGACGCCAACGAGCCCGACCCCGATCGCGCTCCAGCGCCGCCAGCCAACCGGTTCACGAAAAATGAGTGCTGCGCCGAGCGTGACGACCAGTGGCAGCGACTGCATGATGGAGGCAGCGGTGGCAAATTCGAGCCGGGCGAGCGCGGTGAAATACGCAAGGGTGGCGCCGAGTTCGCAAAATCCTCGCAAAAGGACGAGGGGATGGCTCAGCGTTTTCAGCGAAATCGACGCGCGAAGGTGGCGCGCGATGAAATAGACGAGGGTTGTGGTCATGACCCCGCGCACGGCAATGATCTGTGCAATGCTGAGCTCTGACGTAACGGATTTGACCAAAGCGTCGTTGAAGGTAAATGCCGCCATGGCGAACGCCATAACCAGGGCGCCGCGTGCGTTTTCGGACAAACTCATGATGTCTCCTCGGGACCGCGCCGTCTTAACGCAGCTTCAAACGGTCCGCCAGCAGCCACATGTCCCCGTTCTTGCGAAATCGCAACTCGGACGTCCTTGAGTTAACGCTTGTTCAACCGAATTTGCAGATTGTGTGCAGCAATGTTACCCGCATGACGTGGGGGCGCTTGCTGGATAACCCGCGAATGAACAGCGGAGCCGGGGGCTACTCAACAACCCGGGGGTTCCATGTCATTCGTCGATCGTCTGCTTCAAAGACGCAAAATTGTCACCAAGGTTCTTCTCTTCGTCGTGCCACTGGTGCTTCTCATTGCAGGCGTGGGAATGGCTGGCTTCTATACGGCCGAAACGCTGAACGGTCATATGACCGTGACGCGTGCCACGATCGAAAATATCGGCGATTTCGAAGATCTCCAGTCATCGCTTCAGGCATTCACCGAGGCTCCGTCGGATCAGACCGTCGCGACCCTGCGGTCCAGTATCGCGCGTCAGGCAGACGGCATCGGCCGGTTGCAAGGGCTGTTGCAGACCGAGGGTGACCGTAACCGGATAGCCGTTGTCCGCGAGCTTGCGGCTAAGCTCTCGGCCGACACGGACGGGCTGTGGGCGATCGAACAGATGCGCAAGCGCAATGTCGAGGAGATCAATCAGATCCTCAAAGGCGTGCGCGATGCTTCCAACGGCGTCGACAAGCAGGTCGAGATCATCCAGAAACAGTTTGACGGCAAAGAGAAATTCGCCAAGCGGCAGCTGTTTGAAGCCTACGCGTATCGATCCGTCGCGCGTCGGCTGGAAAATCTGCGCAATGCCGTGCGGGCCTCCGAAACCGACGAAGCCACCGTCAAGGGCGCGGAGCTTTACGGCCACACTCTGAAAAAGGAATTCGCGATCGTCGCTCCGATGCTGTCGTCCAACGGCAAGGCGGCCATGGCGCCGATCGAGCAGTCGGCCGATCAGCTTCTGGCCGTCATCGCCAGCGACAAGCCGGTTGCCGACAAGGCCCAGGCTCTGCGCATTGCGACAAGTGCCTTCATGAGACCGCAGGGGGAACTTGCCGCCGAAGTGACGAAGAAATCCGGTGACGCAGCCGAGCGTTTCGTCGATCTCGAAGGCGAGGTGGAAGTGCTGAAGATCGTTCTCGACCAGATCGACCAGTCGCTCCAGATTTCGAACGCGATGCAGCTGCATGCCGAGCGTTTCATGACGGTGCCGACCGATGAAGCACGTTCGCATATCATTGCCGACATCGTGGCGCTGAGGGCAACAAGCGCAAAAGTCTCCGAACTCAATTCACGCAATGCCGCCACCCGCGACTTTGGACCGACCCTTGCGACACTGCTGAGCGCGCTCGACAAGAGCACGGCGACGACGATTGTCAACGCGGGTGAATGGACTGCGGCACGCACGAAGGCGACAGAAACGTTGACGGCAGGCATGGCCGGCCTCAAGAACTTCGTGGCGCAGGCGCAGGCGCAGGAGGTCGGCAAGGCGGACAGCGAGCGTTCGGCCACCGTTTCCGTGATCGCCATGGTGGCGGGCACGCTGCTTGCCATCGCCGGCGGCCTCATGCTGGTCGAGACGCTGCGCGGACCTTTGCGCCGCGTCACCGAGATCATGAAGCGTCTGGCCGATGGCGATCTCGATGTGAAGATCGAAGGCCGCGAGCGGGGCGACGAGATCGGCGACATGGTGCGGTCGGTCAGCGTGTTCCGCGATTCGGCGCTGGAGAATATCCGGCTGGAAAAAGAGGCGACGTCGGCACGGGAGCTTTCGAGCGCCGAATTGGACCGCCGCACAAGCGAACGTGCCCGGATTGCCGCCGAACAGCGTCAGGCGCTGACCGCTCTCTCGAGCGTTCTTGGTCAGCTTGCCGAAGGCGACCTGGAGCAGACCATGGATGAAAACCTGCCCGAGGATTTCATCGAGATGGCCCGCACATACAACCGCGCTGTCGAAGAGTTGCGCGGCACGCTTGCCGACGTCCGTTCCACGGCCGACGAGATCGAAGGCGGCACCGGCAATCTTGCGGCATCCGCCGACGACCTTGCCCGGCGCACCGAGCAGCAGGCGGCGGCACTCGAGCAGAGTTCGCGTGCGCTCCGCCATCTCGGCGACATCGTCCGCGCAACGGCGCAGAGCGCTCGCGAAACCTCGACATCCGTCAACGAGACTGAAGCTTTTGCGGTGCGTTCGGGCGAGGTCGTGGCACGCGCTGTCGGCGCCATGGGCGAGATCAGTCGGTCGTCGGAGAAGATCGCAACCATCATCGGCGTCATCGACGAGATCGCCTTCCAGACGAACCTGCTTGCGCTCAATGCCGGTGTCGAAGCCGCACGCGCAGGTGAGGCGGGTCGCGGTTTTGCCGTGGTCGCGCAGGAAGTCCGCGAACTGGCGCAACGCTGCGCAGGCGCTGCCCGGGAAATCAAGGGGCTGATCTCGGCAAGTTCCGCCCAGGTGACCAATGGCGTGCACCTGGTTGAAGAGACAGGTGGCGCGCTCTCGCAGATCATCGCCCATGTGACCGACGTGCGCAAACTGGTGACGCAGATCTCCGATGCTGCCGAGGAACAGTCGACGGGGATCAGCCAAGTCACCCGCGCCGTTCAGGAAGTGGAACACATCACCCAGCGGAACGCCGCGATGGTGGAAGAAAACAATGCCGAGATCCACGGCCTGCGCCAACGGGTCGGCGTTCTTTCCGAAAAGATCGAGCGGTTCAAGACCCGCGAACCGCATGAACAGTACGGCATGGGGAGTTATGACCGGCGCGATCAGCAGCGGCGCGACGTCGCCTGAGACGATCGCTGCAGTCCCAAAACGAAAAGAGCCGGCTCAAGCCGGCTCTTTTCACATCTGAGCTTTGCTTCGTTTACATCACCCGCCGGTGACGCTCATGTGCCGCGACACCGCCGGGCGGTTGTTGCGGTCGATGATGAAGTCGTGGCCTTTCGGCTTGCGCGAAATTGCCTCGTCGATCGCCGCCGAAAGAACGGCCGGTTCGTCCGATGCGCGCAGGGCAGCACGAAGATCGGCAGCGTCGTTCTGGCCGAGGCACATATAGAGCGTGCCGGTGCAGGTCAGGCGGACGCGGTTGCAGCCTTCGCAGAAGTTATGCGTCATCGGCGTGATGAAGCCGACGCGGCCACCGGTTTCGGCGACCTCGACATAGCGGGCAGGGCCACCGGTCTTGTAGGGGATGTCGGTGAATGTGAACTGCTGCTCGAGATCGGCGCGCAGCTTCGACAGCGGCAGATAGCGGTCCGTGCGGTCTTCCTCGATCTCGCCCATGGGCATGGTCTCGATGACCGTCAGGTCCATTCCGCGGCCATGGGCGAAGCGCAGCATGTCGGCGATCTCGAATTCGTTGAAATCCTTGAGCGCGACCGCATTCAGCTTGATCTTCAGGCCGGCCTTCTGCGCCGCATCGATGCCTTCCATGACCTTGGAGAAGTCACCCCAGCGTGTGATGGTCTTGAACTTGTCGGGATCGAGCGTATCGAGCGAGACGTTGATGCGACGCACGCCGCAATCGTAGAGTTCTTGCGCGTGGCGGGCGAGCTGGGAGCCGTTCGTCGTCAGCGTCAGCTCGTCGAGATTGCCCTCTTCGATGTGGCGACCGATCGAGCGGACCAGATACATGATGTTCTTGCGCACCAAAGGTTCGCCGCCGGTCAGCCGGAGCTTGCGGACGCCCTTTGCGACGAAGGCCGAACAGAGCCTGTCGAGCTCTTCCAGCGTCAGCAGGTCCTTTTTCGGCAGGAACGTCATGTTTTCCGCCATGCAATAGGTACAGCGAAAGTCGCAGCGATCCGTGACCGAGACACGCAGATAGGTGACCGCGCGACCAAACTTGTCGATCATCGGTGCGTTGGTCGCGGCAGGGCCGGCAGTCAGTGGCGGTATGACAAATGAATTCACGGGTAAATACTCCTGACGCCAGAACTTGGGTCCGATCCGGGGCAACGTCAAGGTTTGTACTCCTTAACGTGATGATGGACCGTTCACGGCGAACGGGCTTGCGAGGCATGAGCGAAGTCCATAATCGTGAGACATTCAAATTGGAAGAGAAACATGACTGACGTTCCCAACGACAGCTGGCCGACGGAATTGCGGGTTTCGCCGGACAAGAGAACACTGACCGTGCACTTTGAAGACGGTGCGTCTTACGCCCTGTCCGCCGAGATGATGCGCGTGCTCTCGCCTTCCGCAGAAGTTCAGGGCCACAGCCCGGACCAGAAGGTGACGGTACCGGGAAAGCGCCTTGTGGGCATACGCAACGTGGTCGCGACCGGCAATTATGCGGTCCGCATCGCGTTCGACGACGGCCATGACAGCGGTATCTTTACCTGGCGCTATCTGCGCGAGCTCGGGACCGAGGGCGACGCGCTTTTCCAGGGTTACGAAAATGATCTGGCGGCCAAGGGACTGAGCCGCGATAGTGTCATGCAGACGCGCTAAAGCGATTTCGAAAACAAAGGGGATTGTCGGGGTGGCAGCGGAATCAAATGCGGGCGATCTGGTTCAGGTCGTCGCGCTTCTCGGGGCAGCGGTTATTGCGGCACCCCTCTTCAAGAAGATCGGTCTCGGATCCGTGCTCGGCTACCTCGCCGCCGGTTTGGCGATCGGGCCTTTTGGACTGAAGCTTGTCTCGGATCCGCAGGCGATCCTGCACATTGCCGAACTCGGCGTCGTCATGTTCCTGTTCGTCATCGGCCTGGAAATGCAGCCATCGCGGCTTTGGAGCATGCGAAAGGATATTTTCGGGCTTGGCGCACTCCAGGTGTGCGCCTGTATTGTTTTGCTGATGGCTGTCGGGATCGGCTTCGGTTATCCGGCGCCTGTCGCCTTCGTCGCCGGCACCGGCTTCGTCCTGACCTCGACGGCAATCGTCATGCAGATGCTTCAGGAGCGCAACCATCTGCATACGCCGAAGGGCCAGCATATCGTTGCGATCCTGCTGTTTGAGGATCTCGCCATCGTGCCGCTGCTGGCTATCGTCGCCCTCCTGGCGGCGCAGGGCGAGGCGGTATCCTTGACCGAGCGGCTGCAATCGGTCGGCATCGGGTTTGCAGCGCTTGCCGCACTCGTTCTTGCCGGGCGATACCTGCTCAACCCGTTCTTCCGGCTGCTTGCCAATTCCGGTGCGCGGGAGGTGATGACCGCCGCGGCTTTGCTCGTCGTGCTCGGATCGGCGCTGCTGATGCAGTTTGCCGGTCTGTCGATGGCGATGGGGGCGTTTCTCGCCGGCGTTCTTCTCTCCGAATCATCCTTCCGGCACCAGCTTGAGGCCGATATAGAGCCGTTTCGCGGCATCCTGCTCGGTCTGTTCTTCCTCGGCGTCGGCATGGCGGTCGATCTGTCGGTGATTGCCGCCAACTGGCAGCATGTGCTTCTGGCCGTGATCGCCTACATGATCGTCAAGGGGCTGGTGATCTACGGGGTCGCAAGGCTGCTCGGCACGTCCCACGCTGAAGGTCTCGGCCGTGCGATCCTGATGGCGCAGGGCGGCGAATTCGCGTTCGTGCTTTACGCGGCGGCGGCCTCCGTCGGCATTCTCGATTCGGAAACGAATGCCGTGCTGACGGCGACGATCGTCATCTCCATGGCGGTGACACCGCTGGTCGTTGCGATCTACGTGCGCACCGCGCCGAAGCCGGAAGTGGATACGAGCGGTCTGGCCGAGCCAGAGAATATCGAAAATACGGTGCTGTTGATCGGCTTCGGGCGTTTTGGACAGATCGTCAGCCAGCCGGTTCTGGCGCGAGGCTATACGCTGTCGATCATCGACAGCAATGCGGAGTTTATCCGCGACATCGGCGATTTCGGCTTCAAGGTCTATTACGGCGACGGTGTCCGACCCGAGATCCTGCATGCAGCCGGTGCGGCGACGGCAAGGGCGATCCTGATCTGTGTGGACGACAAGGAAGCGGCGCTGAAGATCGCCGAGATCGTCAAGGAAGAGTTCCCGCTCGTTCCGGTTCTCGCCCGCGCCTATGACCGCGGTCATGCGATCGATCTTCTGAAGGCCGGCGTCGATTACCAGATCCGCGAAACCTACGATTCGGCGCTGAGCTTCGGAGGCGAGGTTCTGCGCGCTCTGGGTGAGGCCGACGAGACCGCGCTTCAGATGGTCGAGGAATTCCGCGAGATCGATCGCGAACGGTTTGCGCTGGAACAGGTCGGCGGCATCTATGCCGGCCGTTCGCTAATCAAGGGCAATGCGCAACCGGCAGACATCATCGCCGCCAAAACGGCGCGCGAACGGGAACGACGGGCGGCCGCACAGGACGCGGCGCAAGGGGCAGCAAGATGACGGTTATCACGACGGTCGACGAACTGAAGGCGATCTATGGCGACAGCAGCGAGGCATCGCTTGCCAAGGTGACCCGCTTCCTGACGGCCGAATATCGGCAGATGATCGAGGCATCACCGTTCGTGGCGCTGGCAACCGTCGGGCCGGAAGGGATCGACTGCTCGCCGCGCGGCGATCTCGGCGGGGTGGTGCGGATCGAGGACGAGCGGACGCTGGCGCTTCCGGACTGGCGTGGCAATAACCGCATCGATTCGCTGATCAACATCGTTCGAGATCCGCGGGTCGCCCTGATGTTTCTCGTGCCGGGCTCGACGATGACGATGCGGATCAATGGTCGCGCGGTGGTGTCGGTGGAGCCCGGACTGCTTCAAAGCTTCGAGATGGACGGCAAGCACCCGCGCAGCGTGACGGTGATTGCTATCGACGAGGTCTATTTCCAATGCGCGCGGGCGCTGATGCGGTCGGAACTGTGGAACCCAGCTCGGTTTGTTGACCCGAAGACCCTTCCGACGCCCGGCACCTTGCTGAAGGCGGCAAAGGCCGACTTCGACAAGGAGACCTATGACCGCGACTGGGCGGACCGTGCCGCCAAGACGATGTGGTGAGGGCAGGCGGTCACTTCTTGTAGATCAGCCAGCTCTTGCTGACGTAATCCTTGGTCATGCTGTCTTCGTAGAAGACGGTCCGGTTTCGTCCGGAGTTCTTGGCATGATAGAGCGCCGTGTCCGCGCGGGCGTAGAGATCGCCCGGATCGGCTGCCTGCGAGGCCATCGAGTATCCGAGCGAGATGGTGACTGGCCCATAGTTGATGCCTGAGCGGGAATTGCGGAAGGCGCGCGTTTCGAGAGCACGACGCACCCGCTCGCAGATGATCATGACCTCGTCGGGTGTGTTGCCCTGAACGATGATCGCAAACTCCTCGCCGCCTGTGCGTGCGACGAAGACTTCCTTGCGGACGTTCGAACGGATGACCGAGGCGACGGTCGACAGGATCTTGTCGCCGACCGGATGGCCGTAGCTGTCGTTGATCTTCTTGAAATTGTCGATGTCGGCAAGGACCAGCGCCGTCACGGGCAGGCTTGGCGCATGGTCGAAGATCGTTGCTAGGCGCTCGTCGAAGGCGCGTCGGTTGGAAAGCCGCGTCAGGGAATCGGTATTGGCGATCCGCTTGTACTCGTCGAGTTCGCGGCGAACCTGATCCATTTCCTGCGAGCGTTGCTCCATGTCGCCGGCGGTCTTTTCGCCCTGCGCGATCTTGTCACCGGTGGCATCGTTGAGGAGGCTGACGGCGTTGCGGATCAGCTCGCTCGAAAAGCTGCTTTTGGCATTGATACGGACGGCGGTCTCGCCAAGAAGACGGCTGTAGCTTTCGAGCGACGCCTGTTCCTGACGCAACAGCTTCAAGACAGAGTCCAGCTCCGTCAAGATGCGGTCATGCGCCTTCTCGATGACATCGACCTGACCCGTTCCCAGGTGCCGGGCAGAAAGGTCGTCGAGTTCCTCTTGCGTCGCGCGTGAGCCCAGCGCCGCAAGATCCTGTGCCAGCTCGGGGTTGGAGCCGATGTAAGCTTCATAGAATAGCTGATAATTACGCGGTATCGAAGCGACCCCCATCGCCCGAATTGCGTATATGACTTGACTGATCAAATCACTGGATTGCGCCTTCGGCGCCACACCCGTCGTCATCGACGACCCCCACTAGACCTCATCCACTGTGTGGATAAATTTATATGTGACGAATGTTGGAAAACAATTAAGAGCAGTTTGTATTTGCGCAATTTTGTACGCGTTATTTTAATTATGATTCTATGTTATATTGCGTGAAAGTGCAAATCTTGGCTGAGCTTGCCATGCGAGCAAAACATATGGTTCGATCTAGCTCATTCCGGATGTAATCTTGACGACGGGGCCTATCGGTTGACCGACCCCGTCATCGCTCTAGCGACCGATTTACTTGGGGCCGATCATGTTTTCCGGACGGACATACTGATCGAACTCCTCGTTCGTCAGATAGCCACCGCCAACGGCTTCCTCACGCAGGGTGGTGCCATTCTTGTGCGCGGTCTTGGCGATCTTCGCGCAGGTGTCGTAGCCGAGCCTGGAATTCAGCGCGGTGACCAGCATCAGGGAGTTTTCGACGCCCTTGCGGATATTGTCTTCACGCGCTTCGATGCCGACGACACAGTTGTCGGTAAAGGAAACGGCAGCATCACCGAGCAGCTGAACCGACTGAAGGAAGTTGTAGGCCATCATCGGATTGTAGACGTTCAGCTCGAAATGCCCCTGGCTGCCGGCGAAGGTGAGGGCAGCATGGTTGCCGAAGATGTGGGCGCAGACCTGTGTGAGCGCTTCCGACTGCGTGGGGTTGACCTTGCCCGGCATGATCGACGAGCCCGGCTCGTTTTCCGGCAGCGACAGTTCGCCAAGGCCGGCACGCGGACCGGAGCCCAGGAAGCGGATGTCGTTGGCGATCTTGAACAGCGCCGCAGCGGCCGCATTGATCGCGCCGTGCGAAAACACCATCGAGTCGTGTGAAGCGAGCGCCTCGAACTTGTTCGGCGCCGTCACGAAGGGCAGGCCGGTGATCTTCGAGATTTCGTCGGCGACCTTTTCGGCAAAGCCGACCGGGGCGTTGAGGCCTGTGCCGACGGCAGTGCCGCCCTGAGCAAGCTTGGAGAGTGCCGGAAGCGTCAGCTCGATATTGGCGATCGCGGAGGCGACCTGCGCGGCATAGCCGGAAAATTCCTGGCCGAGCGTCAACGGCGTCGCGTCCTGCGTGTGGGTACGGCCGATCTTGATGATGTGGGCAAACGCCTTCACCTTGGCTTCCAGAGCCTCATGCAGATGCCTGAGCGCAGGCAGGAGATGGCGGACGATGGTTTCGACGCAGGCAATGTGCATGGCCGTCGGATACGTATCGTTCGACGACTGGCTCATGTTGACATGGTCGTTCGGGTGCACAGGCTTCTTGGAGCCCATGACGCCACCGAGGACTTCGATCGCCCGGTTGGAGATCACTTCGTTGGCGTTCATGTTCGACTGCGTGCCGGAACCGGTCTGCCAGACCACCAGCGGAAAATGATCGTTGAGTTTGCCGTCGATCACTTCCTGGGCAGCGTCGACGATCGCCTTGCCGACGGTCTTGTCAAGGCCTGCCAGTTCCATATTGGCGACGGCTGCGGCCTGCTTGACGATGCCGAGCGCACGAACGACGGCCAGCGGCTGCTTTTCCCAGCCGATCTTGAAGTTTCCAAGCGAACGTTGCGCCTGAGCGCCCCAGTAGCGGTCTGCGGCCACGTCGATCGGGCCAAAAGTATCGGTTTCGGTGCGCGTTGTGGTCATCGTGTCGCCTCTGTCTCCCATGCCCGCGAACGCGGGCGAACTATCGCGTGCCGGGCACGAAACCGGCGCCGGCATTACTATACCATTACCGGGTGACTTCAAGCGCAGCCGGGGTCGATTTGTGACCGTGTCCGCGTGCCATTTCGGTCACGCCGCGTGGAATTGTGCCCGATGGAACAATGGTCGGCCAAATAAACTAGGTTACCCATTGGTGAAAATTTAACGAATAATTTCTTAATCTTCGCCGGCGTTCGCGTATGCTTTGCCGCTCAGATCCGGCTTTGTGTGTGCTCGGGCGTTTCTTTCCACAGGCCACGCGATCGGATAGATGGCGGGCTGCATGAATTGATCCCGCAGATTTGCAAGCGGGTGGAAATGACGGGGACAAAATTGCCGCAAGATACCAAAAAGACTTCGCTCGCTCTGGCTTTGGTTTCCGGAATTTCGGCCTTTGCCGTCCTGGCCGGCCCCGCCAACGCCCTGACCCTGATGGATTTCCTGAAAGGCGGCCCTGGCAAGAGCCGCGCCGCCGACAACGGCGTTCCGGGTGTGACGACTGTTGCTCCTACCGAAAAGGCGCTGGCCGATCCCGAGCCGCTGCCGAAGGTGTCCGGACCCCGCTACTATACGTATAAAGCCGATGCCAGCCGGGCTGTGCAGACCGCAGGCTTTGCCGCGGCTTCAGCGACCGATGCGACCCGCCTGATCGCGCAGGCAAAGGTTTCGGCCCCGTCTGCGATCGCGTCCGCACTCGAAGCCTATTACAGCAAGAACGCAGCTCCGCTCTGGGTCTCCGGCGGCGATGCCAACGACCATGCGCGGGCGCTGATCAGCGTGCTGGAAAAGGCCGCCGACTTCGGTCTGGATCCCGCCGACTACGCGTTGAAGGTTCCGAACCTGACGACCGCCAGCGTCGCGCCGGCCGAAGCGCCGGTTGCGTCGGCTGAAGCCGAGGCCACTGTCGACCCCGCAACCCCCTCCGCCGCGGCGCCGGAAGCGGCAACCGCCACACCCGTCGCTGCCACGCCGGACACAGCTACCACCACGGCTGAAACGCCTGCCGTAGCATCACCTGCCGCCGGTCCGGCCGAGGGTCACGACCGCGATCTGATGCAGTTCGAGCTTGCTCTGTCTGCCAAGGCATTGCTGTTTGCGCAGGATATGACGCGCGGGCGTATCGATCCGAACAAGATCTCCGGATTCCACGACTTCAAGCTGAAGGCCGTTGATCTGAATGGCGTCATGGCTTTCCTGGCGACAGGTCAGGAACCCGGCGCCTATCTTGCAGGCCTTGCTCCGCAGGACCGGCATTTCACGGCTTTGAAAGCCGAGCTTGTCAGGCTGCGTGCTGAAGCTGCGAGTGAAGCGACCGCCGTGAAGCTCCCGGACAATCTGCTCCTGAAGCCGGGCAACAGCAGCCCTGATCTGTCAGCTGTTGTTGCGGCGATCCAGCATTCGGGGTCCGATGCGCTGAAGACCAAGCACGAAGCGACGCTTGCGAGCTACCAGCAGACGCCGGAATACACGCCCGAGCTGGTCGATCTGGTCAAGACGTTCCAGAGCGAAGCAGGCCTGAAGGCCGATGGCGTCATCGGTGCGGCGACCGTTCGCAAGATGGTCGGCCATACGTCGCAGGACAAGATCGAAAAGCTTGTGGTCGCCATGGAACAGGCACGCTGGCTGCCGAGCGATCTCGGTCAGCGCTACGTGTTCATCAACCAGCCTGCATTCCGCGTTTACTACAACGAGAACGGCGCCGAGCAGTTCTCGATGCGCACAGTTGTGGGATCGAAGGCGCATCAGACGTTCTTCTTCCAGGACGAGATCGAGACTGTCGAGTTCAACCCATACTGGGGCGTGCCGCAGTCGATCATCGTCAACGAGATGCTGCCGAAGCTTCGCGCGGACCCGTCCTATCTCGATCGTCTCGGCTATGAAGTCGCGGTCAATGGCAAGGCGGTGCCGTCGCGCAGCGTCAACTGGTACACTTCGACCCAGAACGTCTCGGTCCGTCAGCCTCCGTCGAGCGACAATGCTCTCGGCGACCTGAAGATCCTGTTTCCGAACGCCCATGCGATCTACATGCATGACACGCCTTCGAAGAGCTTCTTCCAGCGTGACATGCGTGCGCTCAGCCATGGCTGCGTGAGACTCGCAGAACCGCGCAAGATGGCTGCGGCCGTCCTCGGCATTTCCGAGCAGGAGGTCGATGCTCGGATCGCCGGTGGTGAAAACGTTGCGGCCAAGGTGACCGCAAAGATCCCGGTCTACGTTTCCTACTTTACCGCATGGCCGAACAAGGACGGAAAGGTCGAGTATTTCGACGACGTCTACGATCGCGACGCGGCAGTGAGAAAGGCATTCGAGGCAACCACGAAGGCACGTTCGGCTTAAAGCTGAAAATCTTGACGTCCAATTGGAAACGGCGGCCTTCGAGCCGCCGTTTTCGTTCGGGTTGACCTCAGATCATCTGCCGGATGACCTGGACGGTCAGATCGTCGAAGTGATCAATGACGATGTCGGCGTTGAGGTCCACGACGGGGACGTCGGAATAGCCGAAGCTGACGGCGATCGAACCAATCCTTGCATTTTGCGCGGCGAGGATGTCGTTGATGCTGTCGCCGATCATGATGCTGCATGCCGGGTCGGCGCCAGCCTTCTCGATCGTGCCGAGAATATGCCCCGCATCGGGTTTGCGGACCGCAAACGTGTCTCCGCCGGTGATGACGTCGAAACGCGAGGCAAGGCCAAGGCCCTGCATCAGCGGCAGCGCCAGTTCTTCCAGCTTGTTGGTGCAGACGGCAAGCCGGACACCTGCACATGCGAGGCGATCAAGACAGTCGATGACACCGGGATAGACCTTGCTCTTGCCCGGCATATTCGCCTTGTAATGCGCCATGAAGCGATCGAAAAGCCGCGTGGCCAGTTCGTCGTCGAGCGGCGTGTTGCGCAGGTGGAAGGCGCGGGCGATCATCATCCGCACGCCCTGGCCGACGAGATGGGTGATATCCTCATAGGCGACAGGGTGCAGATCGGCCGCGGCAATCGTGTGATTGAGGCTATCGATGAGATCGGGCGCGGTATCAACGAGGGTACCATCCAGATCGAAGATGACGAGGGGAGTTTTCACGGGTGCCTCTTGGTTTCGATGAATGCCGGCTGGAATATCAACACAGAAAAAAGCAAGGCAGCGACTAACACGGATCCGGCGACGCCGCAAAACCTCAGCAAGCCTGTGTGCAAGACGTTAGGCTCTTTCGTTTGTCAAAAGAGCCGTGTAAACAGCGACCGCAGGAACATTCTGGAGCTTTTGGCGGATGGACGCCCGAGAAATGAAGGTCAAGGCGGCTGAGGCTGCGCTGGGATATGTCGAAGACGGAATGCGTCTTGGCATCGGCACAGGCTCGACTGCCGAAGAGTTCGTTCGTCTCCTGGCCGAAAAGGTGCATGGCGGCCTGAAGGTTCTCGGCGTGCCGACCTCGGAGCGGACCGCCCGCCTTTGCGTCGAACTCGGCGTTCCCCTCAAATCGCTCGACGAACTGCCGGAGCTCGATCTGACGATCGATGGCACCGACGAGGTGGACGGGAACCTGACCCTGATCAAGGGCGGCGGCGGTGCTTTGCTGCGTGAAAAGATCGTTGCGGCGGCGTCTGCTCAGGTGATCGTGATTGCCGACGAAAGCAAGGTCGTGGAAACCCTCGGCGCGTTTCCGCTGCCGATCGAGATCAATCCGTTCGGGATGGCCTCGACACGCATTGCCATCGAAAAGGCGGCCTCCAGGCTCGGCCTTTCCGGCGAACTGAAGCTGCGCCGCGGTGGCGAAGATGTGTTCCGCACCGACGGCGGGCACTATATTCTTGACGCATCTTTTGGCCGCATTCCTGATGCAGAGGCCTTGTCAGCTCAACTTCATCTCATTCCCGGCGTCGTCGAGCACGGGCTGTTCATTCACATCGCGTCCTTTGCGATCATCGCCGGCGAGGCTGGTGCGCGGACGTTGAAGGCGAAATAACCTTAGGAGCAATCAACCCATGATCAAATTCGCGGTTCTTGGCCGTGCTGCCGCCCTCGCAATTGTGATGTCCGGCGCCCTTTCCGTTTCTGCTCAGGCCCAGGAAATTCCTGAGGCCCATATGGCGGCTGCGCGCGATGCTATCGCTTCGCTCAACGTCACCGATCGGTTCGACAACATTCTGCCCAACATGGCCGAAGCGTTGAAGGGTCAGTTCATCCAGTCTTCGCCGAACTTCCAGGAACAGATCAACGCCATCGTCGACGAAGAGGCGCTGGCGCTTGCTCCGCGTCGTGCGGATCTCGAAAAGGAAGCTGCGACGATCTACGCCAAAAGCTTTTCCGTGGATGAGCTGAAGACGATCTCGACCTTCTTCACGACCGAAGCCGGCAAGAAGCTTTTGAACAACCAGCCGCTGGTTGCCCGCGAACTCGGACGTGCGGCTGAAATCTGGGCCAACGGCATTTCGCGCGACCTGAACACCCAGGCGACCGCCAAGCTGCGCGGCGTTATCGATGCCAACCCGATCAAGGCACCTGTTGTCGATACGCCGGCACCTGCGGCGGCTGGCGCCAAGCCGGCTCCGACGCCTGCTGCCAAGCCCTGATCGACTGATCCACAAGACTTCTGAAAAGCCCGGAGAAATCCGGGCTTTTGTTTATGGCGGCTGCAGCATTATATGTGGCTGGCACCTATCTATGCCCCAAGCATCCCACCCATGTTCTTTCTTCAGGAGCCTGCCATGACCGCCTATGACTATGACCTGTTCGTGATCGGTGCAGGCTCCGGTGGCGTCAGGGCAGGGCGCGTTGCCGCGTCGCTCGGCAAGACGGTAGCCGTTGCCGAGGAATATCGGTTCGGCGGCACCTGCGTCATCCGCGGCTGCGTGCCGAAGAAGCTGCTTGTCTACGCTTCGCAGTTCTCGGAGCATTTCGAAGATGCTGTCGGCTTCGGCTGGACGGTCGGCGAAACCAGCTTCGACTGGAAAAAGCTGATCGCGGCCAAGGATGCCGAGATCGCGAGGCTCGAGGCGATCTACAAGCGCAACCTCTCCAATAGCGGCGCCGAGGCGATCGAAGATCGGGCCGAGCTTGTCGATGCCCATACGGTGCGCCTGGTGAAATCCGGAAGAACCGTGACGGCGGACAAGATCGTGATTGCCACGGGCGGCACACCCAACCCGCATGTGGCCCTTCCCGGCTACGAGCTCTGCATCTCGTCCAACGAGGCTTTCGATCTGCCGGAACTGCCGAAATCGATCCTGATCGCCGGCGGCGGTTATATTGCGGTGGAATTCGCCAACATCTTTCATGGCCTCGGCGTCGAGGTGACGCTGATCTATCGCGGCCAGGAGATCCTGTCGCGGTTCGACCAGGACATGCGCCACGGACTCCGCAAGGCGATGGAAGACAAGGGGATGCGGGTCATTCTGACCGACGTGATCGCCGAAGTGATGAAATCTCCGGCCGGTCATCTCATCGCGTCGACCATGGGCGGCGAAACGCTTGCCGTTGATACGGTGATGCTGGCGCTCGGGCGTGATCCGAACACCGATGGATTGGGGCTTGAGGCTGCCGGTGTCGAGGTGGACGAGCTCGGAGCCATCGTCGTTGACGAGTATTCGCGCACCAATATCGAAAACATCTATGCGCTCGGCGATGTCACCAACCGGGTACAGCTGACGCCGGTCGCGATCCATGAGGCGATGTGCTTTATCGAGACCGCGTTCATGAACAACCCGACCAAGCCGGATCACGAGCTGATTGCGACGGCGGTGTTCTCGCAGCCGGAAATCGGCACGGTCGGTCTTTCGGAAGAGGAAGCGGCCAAGCGCTATGCCGAGCTCGAAGTCTACCGCGCGGAATTCCGGCCGATGAAGGCAACGCTCTCCGGCCGGCAGGAAAAGACGATCATGAAGCTGATCGTCGATGCCGAGAGCCGCAAGGTGATCGGATCCCACATCCTCGGCCACGAGGCCGGAGAAATGGCGCAGCTGATCGGTATATGCCTCAAGGCCGGGGTGACGAAGGACGATTTCGACCGCACGATGGCGGTGCACCCGACGGCCTCGGAGGAACTGGTGACCATGTACACGCCGAGCTACCGCATCAGGAATGGCGAGCGGGTCTGAGGTCTGCTTGGACCGGGACGAATATAATTTAGCAATGTGAGATGGTTCGACGTCGTTTGTTGCACTGGTGGAAGCCCGGCCTGGCGCTTATCTACCCGCTATGCAAACGAGGCCGTTCGGTCTATAAGCCCCGCAAAATTTGAAGCTTTGCCCGGCGGGGGAGCCGGGGTGGAAACAGGTGAGTATCATGGCGCAGAACTGGACCCCGAGCACGTGGCGGAACAAGCCGATCCAGCAGGTTCCGGACTATCCGAACATGGCTGCATTGGAAGCAACCGAGGCGCAGCTTTCCACATTCCCGCCGCTCGTGTTTGCGGGTGAGGCGCGCCGCTTGAAATCCCAGCTGGCCAAGGTGGCGGAAGGTGACGCGTTCCTTCTGCAGGGCGGCGACTGCGCCGAAAGCTTTGCCGAGCATGGCGCCGACAACATCCGCGACTTCTTCCGCTCGTTCCTGCAGATGGCCGTCGTGCTGACCTATGGCGCGCAGCTTCCTGTCGTGAAGGTCGGCCGGATCGCCGGTCAGTTCGCAAAGCCACGCTCGTCCAATATCGAGACGCAGGGCGATGTCGAGCTGCCGTCCTACCGCGGCGATATCATCAACGGCATCGATTTCACCGAGGCCTCGCGCATTCCGAACCCGGAGCGCCAGCTGGATGCCTATCGCCAGTCGGCGGCAACGCTGAACCTTCTGCGGGCCTTCGCGATGGGTGGCTATGCCAACCTCGAAAACGTCCACAAGTGGATGCTGGGCTTCGTGAAGGACAGTCCGCAGGGCGAGCGTTACCGCATGCTGGCCGGCCGGATCAGCGAAACGATGGAGTTCATGCGGGCGATCGGCATCACGGCCGACAATCAGCCGAGCCTGCGCGAAACAGATTTCTTCACCAGCCATGAAGCCCTGCTTCTCGGCTATGAGGAAGCTTTCACGCGCGTCGATTCGACATCCGGCGACTGGTACGCAACGTCGGGCCACATGCTGTGGATCGGCGACCGCACACGCCAGCTCGACCACGCGCATGTGGAATACTTCCGCGGCATCAAGAACCCGATCGGTCTGAAATGCGGTCCGTCGCTGCAGCCGGACAATCTGATCCAGCTGATCGACGCTCTGAACCCCGCCAACGAGCCGGGCCGGTTGACGCTGATTGCGCGCTTCGGCCACGACAAGGTTGCCGATGGCCTGCCGAAGCTGATCCGTGCCGTCGAGCGCGAAGGTCGCAAGGTCGTCTGGTCCTGCGATCCGATGCATGGCAACACGATCACGCTCAACAACTACAAGACCCGTCCTTTCGAGCGGATCCTGTCGGAAGTGGAAAGCTTCTTCCAGATCCACCGGTCGGAAGGGACCCATCCGGGCGGCATCCATATCGAGATGACCGGCAAGGATGTGACCGAATGCACCGGCGGCGCCCGTGCGGTGTCGGCCGGCGACCTGCAAGACCGCTACCACACGCACTGCGATCCGCGCCTCAACGCCGACCAGGCGCTGGAACTGGCGTTCCTCCTGGCCGAGCGTATGAAAAGCGGTCGCGACGAGAAGCGAATGGTCGTCAACGGCTGAACCCCGGTTCGACGCAACGCAAAAGGCCGGCTTGAAAACGCCGGCCTTTTGCGTTGCAAGGGCCGCCTACTGGACGAGAACGGGGTTGCGGCAGGACGCGCCACCGACCTGGACATCCGCTTCACCAACGCGCACGCCGAGAGTCAGCAGGACGTTGTAGAGGACGGTGTCGACCGGGCTCATGGCCGCACCGAGCGTGGCACCGACGGCAGCGATAATTGGCTGCGGCAGTCCAAGCCCAAGGCCGAGAAGGTCTACCCGCACAACGAGCTTGGAAAGCAGGCTCGTCGTCAGCGACTCAAGCACGTTCTTGACCGACGTCGACTTTACCCTGTTCGCGCTGATATCCGCCGGCGAGAACGTCAATCGCTCTGTCTTGAGATTGGTCGACGTGGTGTCCGCCATGGCGGAGACCTTGAGAAGAAGGGTCGAGATGATGTCGGCTCGCGTGACACGCGGATCTTTGCCGAAGTTCGTGAATGCCGTCGTATCGACGTCGCCCAATGCGATCGACGCGATGCCCGGGACGGCGTCGACATCGACGGTGGCGCTGTTGGCCGCGCCCGTACAGGTGATGCCGGCAAGCCGTCCTTCGGCATAGGCAACTTCCAGGTAGAGGGGGACGCGGACCTTGAGCCCGAGGATCGCCTGGAGGCCATCAACCACGACCTCGACCGCCACGCGTGTCTGAGCGGTGCGGACGATCGCGCCCGGCGCGCCGACTGCGAGGTAGGACGACCCGACGGGCGGCTCCCCGATCGCAACGGTCACCTTGGACGAGGCGACACCGGGAATGGATGTCCCAAGGTCGACAGAGAGCTGCTTGCCGCCGCTGGCAGCGGTTGCGGCCGCCGACAGCAGATCGAAGACGCTGGTGTTGACAGATAGTCCACTCGATTGGCCGATCAGCTTTTGAGATACGGGTCCCAGCTTCAGCGTATCCTCGAGCTTGACCACGACCTTCGTCTTGTTGAGCGTCTTTTCGAGATTGGAGAGGACCGTCGAGACCGAGGGGGTAAGTCCGGTCGTCTTACCGAGGGCTCCGACAAACTTGCCATAGTTGATGTCGGTTGTGAGAACATCCGCGTAAGTCCCTGACTGGAGACCAAGATCAAGAGCAAGCTGGTCGATCGTTTTCAAGGCATTGACCTGGGCATCGGCGAGGGCCCGATAATCCATCGCCTTCAGGGAAATCGTCGTTCCGAGCATCTGGCCAAGCAGGGCATTGAGGACACCCTCGTTGACGCTTGCCAAACGACTGCCGATCGAGAAGGACGCAAGCTTATCCGTTGCTGCTGTGCCGGATGCGGCAAGCGCCGGCGGGGTGGTGAGACTTGCCCCGAACATCAGGTTGCTCTTGCTGCGGAGCGTCAAGCGGACCGCATCGGGCGGTGTTGCGCCGGCGACAAAACGGTTCGCGGCAGGCTGCGCGGGATCGGGTACATAGCGGCCCCTGGTGATCTCGGCATAGCTGCCATAGGCTTCGAGCGCCGTCTTGGGGTTGAATGGGACAACCCCCTTGGTCGTCAGCAGGCCGCCGGCGCTGACGACGCCAATGCTTTGACCGTTCATCGCGAAAAAGTCGAAAGCGGATTTTTCTGCAGTCGAAATGTTGGCCGCTGCTGCAATCGCGGCGAGGTCGGCGCTTGCCTGCAACTGCCGCTGCTGGAGCGTCAGGCTGCCATAGTCGACGCCGAGTGCCAGCGCTCCGATGGCAAGCGGCATGGCAAGTGCAGCAGTAATGGCAATGTTGCCGGCTCGGTCACCGGCGATAGTCTGACGACGCTTCAGGCGGAAAAGCATCTCAAATGCCTCCGATCCGCATGGTCGAATAGCGCCTTATGTGCTTGTCCGGCATGGCGTAGCTGTAGAGACTGAAGATCGGCAGGGTACTTGCGTCGTATTCGATCGAAACGGTGAACTGGTTGGGGTTGCTCGGGTCGCTTTGCACCTTCGTCGTGAAGTTCTTCTTGTCGAGAAGCGCATAGTCCATCGTCGACTTGGTGAGATACTCCTGCACCAGCTTCTGGCGTTCGCTGGCATCGAGGCCGGCAACAGCCGTGCGTGCCGCATCCGCGGCAATCTGCTGCACGGCGTGGGCCGCAGCGAGGTAGACGCCATAGCCGATCAGGCTGAAGAGCATCAGAAGCAGGACCGGCGCGATGATCGCGAATTCGACGGCGGAACTGCCCGAACGGCATCGCAGCAAGGATCGGATTCTCATCACCAACTCCCATTGTATGAGTATATTCGAATATAATGTTATGCGGTTATAAAGAATCCATGAATCGCATCCGTCAGTTTTTAATGATGTGTTTTTAGATCTGCGCTGGGTAAATTCGCGTGACTTGCCACCTTGTGTTCAGGCGTCGTAACCTTGAGCTGGCAGTAAACCGCCGGGAGAGAATGCAATGCGCAGTTCGGTCGAAATCTATAATATCCGGACGCGACAGAGCCGGATTGTCTGGCAGACGAGCGCGCTTTTCGAAGCGCCGAACTGGGCGCCGGACGGACGTTTCCTCATGCTCAACAGCGACGGGCTGATCTATCGGCTGCCCGTGGCCGGCGACACGCCTCCGATCATCGTTGACACCGAGTTCGCGGTTGCCTGCAACAACGACCATGGCATCTCGCCCGACAGCACGCTGATTGCGATTTCCGATAAGGTCGAATTCGGCAAGTCCGCGATCTATGTGCTTGCCGCGACCGGGGGCAAGCCAAGGTTGGTAACACCGAAGCTTCCCTCCTACTGGCACGGCTGGTCTCCGGACGGACAGCGCTTCGCCTATTGCGGCATCCGCGACGACGTTTTCGATATCTATACGATTGCGGTCGAAGGCGGCGAGGAGATGCGGCTCACCCATGGCGAAGGCCGCAACGACGGGCCTGACTACTCCCCGGACGGGAACTGGATCTATTTCAATTCGAGCCGTACGGGCACCATGCAGATCTGGCGCGTGCCGGCTTTGGGCGGCTCGGCGGAGCGCATCACCGACAGCCCCTATGGCGACTGGTTTCCGCATCCGTCACCGAAGGGAGACAAGATCGTTTTCGTGTCCTATGACGGCGACGTGTTCGATCATCCGCGCGATCTCGATGTCCGGGTTCGGCTGATGGATATGGATGGCAGCAATGTCGAAACGCTGTTCGAACTGTTCGGCGGGCAGGGCACGATGAATTCGCCAAACTGGTCACCGGACGGTGACGAATTCGCCTATGTCAGGTATTTTCCTGTTTCGTGATGGGCTTGCGATATCTGGTATGGTCGGGCATAGCCTCGGCAGTTTTGCTTCAGCCGTCGCAAGCATTGTTGGGGATAGACGATGCCGCCAATTCCAGAACCGTCCGACGATACGCAAGCGGGCCTTGCTCCGGCCGGCGCCTTTTCCGCGGCGGAGCGGGCAGCGATCTACCGGGTGATCGAAACGCGACGCGACGTTCGCGATCAGTTCCTTGCCGATCCCTTGAGCGACGAGCTTGTCTCCCGTCTTCTGGCGGCCGCGCATGCCGCACCGTCAGTCGGTTTCATGCAGCCGTGGAATTTCATCCTCGTCCGTGACCAGGCGATGCGGCAGGCGGCGTGGGAGGCCTTTTCCAAGGCCAATGACGAGGCGGCCGAGATGTTTTCCGGCGGCGAGCGCGAGCTTTATCGCAGCCTCAAGCTTGAAGGCATTCGCAAGGCGCCGCTATCGATCTGCGTTACCTGTGATCCGGACAGGGCGGGACCGGTCGTGCTCGGTCGCACCCACAATCCGCGCATGGATGTCTACTCCACCGTCTGCGCCGTGCAGAACCTGTGGCTTGCCGCGCGCGCCGAAGGCGTCGGTGTCGGCTGGGTCAGCATTTTCCGCGATGAGGACGTGCGCAGGCTGCTGGGTATCCCAGAGCGCGTGGCGATCGTCGCCTGGCTCTGTCTCGGCCATGTGGACCAGCTCTACAGCGAGCCGGAACTGGCCGTGCGCGGCTGGCGCCAGCGCCTTGCACTGGAAGACCTGGTGTTTTCCGAGCGCTGGCAGGGTGACTGACTACTGCTGTTGCTGCGGACCATTTTCGCGGGGGTGGCGCAGATCAATACTGGCTTCAGGGAGAAAAATCGGACCCACCGTGCGGACCTTTGCGGAGGTTTCGTAATTCCGCTCCGGTACCGGCGGCGTGGGATCGATCGCAACCTTCTGGACGGTGGCAGGCTTGCGGGTCCGCAGGTCGGTGATGCTGCCGGAATAGGCCTCCTCATCCTTCGGTAGCGCGATCCCCTTTACCCGGATCCGTTCCTTTTCCTCCTCCTTCGCGACATCCTGGAAATCGGACGGAATGCAGGCATTCTGACGGATGGCAACGATGGTTGCGCCGCGCTCTTCCCCGGTGACGGACAGGTTGCGGGCTTTGTTGCGCTCGTCAACAAGCACTTCGCGGTTTTCCTCCAGGGCTTGCAGCTGCTCGAGGAGGGGTTCGCACTGGTCGGCCTTGGCCGCGCCAAAGGAAACAATGCTGCCGCCACCGCATCCGGCGCGCCGCATGTCGACGCGAAGTTTGCGGATGTCGGAGTTTGCCTGGCTGAGGTCCTGCGCATATCGGCGCATCTCAGCGGTATTGCCGATCACAACGGGTGTGCTGTGAAGCTTACGGTACAGATCCGCACAAAGCTGCGCATCCCGCGCCAGGACGGAGGCGGGGACGAAGACGAGCGGAATGAAGATCAGGCCGCGAAATCGCATCGCTTTTCCGGCAATTCGTTGAAACCCATCAAACATAGGCCGGGGCGGATGAAGATATCCTAAACCGCCCCGGGTTCTGTGAGACCTAGCCGAACAGCGACTCTGGCTGCGAGGCTTCGACGACGGCCAGAGCCGCCATATTGACGACGCCGCGGGATGTGACGGACTGGCCGAGAACATGGGCGGGTTTTGCCGTGCCAAGCAGGATCGGGCCGACATGCAGCGCGTCCATCATGGTGCGCACCAGGCCAAGCGAGATGCTGGCCGCATCGAGGTTCGGGAAGACCAGCAGATTGGCTTCACCGGACAATGTGGTGCTCGGCATGGCGCGCTTGCGCAGTTCCTCGGAAAGCGCCGAGCCACCCTGCATTTCACCGTCGACTTCCAGATCCGGCGCCCGTTCGCGAATGATGGCGAGTGCGTCGCGCATCTTCGCGGCGCTCTCGGAATTGCGCGAGCCGAAGTTGGAGTGGCAGATGAGGGCCGCCTTCGGCTTGATGCCGAAGCGGCGCACTTCCTGGGCCGAGAGAATGGTGATCTCGGCAATCTCTTCGGCGGTCGGATTGTAGTTGACGAACGTGTCGGTGAAGAAGATCGCACCGCGCTGCGAAATCAGCAGGCTGAGGCCGGCGAGCGTCTTCGTGCCTTCGCGTTTGCCGATGATCTGGTTGACGTCGCGCAGATGCCGGTCGTAGCGGCCTTCGATGCCGCAGATCAGCGCATCTGCCTCGCCGCGCTGGACCGATAGCGCGCCGATGACCGTGTTGCTGGTGCGCACGATGGTTCGTGCCGCTTCCGGGTTTACGCCCTGGCGACCGACAAGCGCGAAATAGTCGTCGACATAGCCGCGGTAACGCGGATCGTCTTCCGGGTTGACGACGGCGAAATCGACATTCGGGCGGATGCGGATGCCGAAACGCTGGAGACGCGCTTCGATGACCGAGGGACGGCCGATCAGGATGGGCCTTGCGATCTGCTCTTCGAGCAGGATCTGTGCGGCCCTCAGAACGCGTTCGTCCTCGCCTTCTGCGAAGATGACGCGGTTTCTTTCGGCAGTCTTGGCCGCCGTGAAGATCGGCTTCATCACGAAGCCGGAGCGCCAGACGAATCGGCTAAGCTGGTCGAGATAGGCTTCAAAATCCTGGATCGGACGAGCGGCGACGCCGCTTTCGGCCGCAGCCCTTGCGACGGCCGGCGCGATGCGCAGGATGAGGCGCGGATCAAACGGCGACGGGATCAGGTAGTCGGGGCCGAAGATCGGCGTTTCACCGGAATAGGCTTTCGCGGCGACGTCGGAGACTTCCTCGCGGGCAAGTGCTGCGATCGCCTTGACCGCCGCCATCTTCATTTCTTCGTTGATCGTGCGGGCGCCGCAATCGAGTGCACCACGGAAAATGTAGGGGAAGCACAGGACGTTGTTGACCTGGTTGGCAAAATCCGAGCGGCCGGTGCAGATCATCGCGTCGGGACGTTCGGCGCGGGCGAGTTCCGGCATGATTTCCGGCGTCGGGTTGGCGAGCGCCATGATCAGCGGCTTTTCGGCCATCTGCACCAGAAGTTCGGGCTTCAACACGCCTGCGGCCGACAGGCCGAGGAAGACGTCTGCGCCGGCGATATTGTCGGCCAGAACGCGGTTGTCGCTCTTCTGGGCGTAGATCGCCTTCCACTCGTCCATCAGCTCGACGCGGCCCTCATAGACCAGCCCTTCGATATCGTGGACCCAGATGTTTTCCTTCTTCGCACCAAGCGACACGAGAAGATGCAGGCAGGCAAGCGCCGCCGCACCGGCGCCCGACGTGACGATCTTGACGTTATCGATCATCTTGCCGGCAAGCTCCAGGCCGTTGAGGATCGCGGCGGCGACAATGATCGCCGTTCCGTGCTGATCGTCATGGAAGACCGGGATGTTCATCTTTTCGCGAAGACGACGCTCGACTTCGAAACATTCCGGAGACTTGATGTCTTCGAGGTTGATGCCGCCGAAGGTCGGCTCGAGTGCCGAGATCGTCGAGACCATGGCTTCGATGCCCGGCGCGTCGATTTCGATGTCGAACACATCGATGCCGGCGAATTTCTTGAAGAGGACGGCCTTGCCTTCCATTACCGGCTTGGAGGCAAGCGGGCCGATATTGCCGAGACCGAGCACGGCAGTGCCGTTGGAGACCACGGCGACCAGATTGGCACGCGCGGTAAATTCCGCGGCCATTTCCGGATTGTCGCGGATCGCAAGGCAAGGAGCGGCCACACCCGGCGAATAGGCAAGTGCCAGGTCGCGCTGGTTGCCGAGCGGCTTGGTGGCCTGGATTTCCAGTTTGCCGGGGCGGGGATAGCGGTGGAAGAAGAGAGCCTGTTCGTCGAGATCTCCGGTTACCGGCGATGGTTTCGGATTGTCGTGCCCATCCATGCTCTTATGGCTCCTCGTATCGATTTCCGTCCTGACATGCGAGTCCCCTCCTTACATCAATCGATCCATCGAGAAACTACAATATTTGCGATGCTGTCGGATTTTGCCGCCGGTTTCGGGTGGTCGCCGACTGCGGCGATCGCGCCCCTGTCATCATCCTGAAACACGAGTCTGATTTTCGAAGGGTAGGACAAGGTAGGTAACGAAGGGACGTTTCCGTGGCCGATGCAATCGAGACAAGGCATTTCAGAACCCTGTTCATTTCGGACGTGCATCTCGGCTCCAAAGCCGCCCGCACGGACTTTCTCCTCGATTTCCTGCGCTACCACGAGGCGGAAACGATCGTGCTGGTCGGCGATATCGTCGACGGCTGGCGGTTGAAGCGCAGCTGGAACTGGCCGCAGGGCTGTAACGACGTGGTTCAGAAGCTTCTGCGCAAGGCACGAAAGGGCACGCGGATCGTCTACATTCCGGGAAACCACGACGAATTCCTGCGGGATTTCCCCGGCATGCATTTCGGCGGTATCGAGGTCGCAGACCGGATGATCTACGAGATGGCAGACGGGCGGAAATACCTGGTGCTGCACGGTGACGAGTTCGACGTCGTGGTGCGCAATGCGCGTCTGCTCGCCTATCTCGGTGACTGGGCCTATGATGCGGCAATCGCCATCAATGTCGGTCTTGCAGCGGTGCGCCGCCGCATCGGCCTGCCATACTGGTCATTCTCCGCCTGGGCGAAGCTGCAGGTGAAGCACGCCGTGAATTTCATCGGCGAGTTCCAGAAGGTTGTCGTCGACGAGGCTCGTCGCAACAATGTCGATGGCATCATCTGCGGCCATATCCATCATGCGGTCATGGAAGACATCGACGGGATCCACTACGTCAACACGGGCGACTGGGTCGAAAGCTGCACGGCGATTGCCGAGCATCGTGACGGGACGCTGGAGCTGATCTCCTGGCAGAAGATCGCGAAGACCGCGGAAATCACGACGCTGCCGGCACCGGAGACGATCAGGGGCATGCAGGCCGCGTAACGGCCTGTCGGTGCAAGGGACTCATCATCCCCAGAGGTTCGTCCGGGGCGGATAGACCAGCGATCCGTCGTATCGCAGCCCGTCCGGGCGGTCTTGCGCCAAGAGTAGCGGACCGTCGAGATCGGCGTAGTCGGCATCCTGCGCCAGAAGAACTGCGGGGGCCATGGCGAGCGACGTTCCGACCATGCAGCCGATCATGACGGCAAAGCCCAGTCGCTGCGCCTCCTCCTTCATGATCAGCGCCTCCGTCAACCCACCGGTCTTGTCGAGCTTGATGTTGACGGCGTCGTAGCGGTTTCTCAAACTTGCAAGATCGCCGGTTGCGTGCACGCTTTCGTCAGCGCAGATCATCACCTTGCGGCGGATGGTGGCAAGGATTGCATCCTTGCCGGCTGGCAGCGGTTGCTCGATCAACGAGATACCGAGGGCGTCTGCGACATCCAGATGTCGGGCCAGATTGTCCTCCGTCCAACCTTCGTTGGCATCGACGATCAGACGCGAATCGGGCGCTGCCTGCCTCACCGCCCGCATTCGGCTTTCGTCATCGTCTGTGCCGAGCTTGACCTTGAGGAGAGGGCGAGCCGCATTCCTGCGCGCATCCTCTGCCATTGCCTCCGGCTCGCCAAGCGACAGCGTGAAGGCTGTGATGAGCGGCTTTTCGGCAGCATCAATCATCGATGCCACCGATCGGCCAAGGCTTTTGGCTTCCAGATCCCACAGGGCGCAGTCCACCGCGTTGCGGGCGGCTCCCGGTCGCAGGCGCGTCTGCAGTGTGTGGCGATCCATGCCATCGTGCATCATCGAAGCAAGGGAGTTGATCTCGTCGAGGACGCCTTCGGTTGTTTCACCGTAGCGTTTGTAGGGAACGCATTCGCCCCGGCCGGTCAGTCCGTCGCGGGTGATCGCACAGGTCACCACCTCGGCTTCTGTCTTGGAACCGCGAGAAATCGTAAACACCCCCGCGATCGGGAATTTCTCGATTGTTGCTTCGAAGTGACGCGTCATGGTTTTCCACCTGGGCGTTGTGGCAAATCCGTTCAGGGTCGCTATATTGCCGCTCTCAGTGCTGCGATCAACAGCAGATCGCAGCTGCGTGCTGCTTAACCTAAGCCGAAAGAAACCTGTGCCGTCACAACCTGCCGAAATCAAAGCCGAAGACCTGCCCGGCGGCGATGGCGAGCGCTACATTCTGGCCGGAGAATGGCGCAATCATTCGATTTCGCCGGTCCTCAAGGCGTTTGGCGATCTTGAAAAGAGCAGCGGGTCTGGATCCCTCGAGATCGACGTCTCGGGGATCGACGGAATCGATACATCCGGCGCCTGGCTGATTCGCCGTCTTCTGTCGGCAAAAGCCGAGCAGGGTCGCGACGCGAAGTTGGTCGGGGCGGAAGGGACGATCGAGGAACTGGTTGGCGCCCTGCCGGAAAAGACCCCGGCACCGCCGCCCAACGATCAGGACAAGCGGTCGCTGTTTGATCGCGTGTTCAGCCCGGTCGGCAAGACGATGACGGAATTTGCCGGTGACTTCGTCGCCGCCATGCACATTCTCGGCTCGGCGGTCCGTGGCGCACAGCTGAAATTCGGCCGCGGATCCGGCGTTTCTCCGGCATCCGTCGTGACGCATATCGACCGGATGGGCGTGCGTGCGGTGCCGATCATCCTCCTGATGTCGTTTCTGATCGGCGCCATCATTGCGCAGCAGGGCGCTTTCCAGCTCCGGTATTTCGGGGCAGAGATCTTCGTCGTCGACTTGGTCGGCATTCTGCAGCTTCGCGAAATCGGCGTTCTGATCACGGCGATCATGATCGCCGGCCGTTCGGGAAGCGCGATCACCGCCGAAATCGGCTCCATGAAGATGCGCGAGGAAATCGACGCGCTGACCGTCATCGGCCTCAATCCCGTCGGTGTGCTCGTGTTCCCGCGCCTTGTCGCCCTGACGATCGCACTGCCGCTCCTGACCATCGTGGCGAACCTGTCGGCCCTCTACGGCGCTGCGGTGATCACGCTGGTCTACTCCGGCATTACTTTCGATACGTTCCTGTCGCGCCTCAAGGAGGCGGTCGACTTCTCGTCGGTGGCATCAGGCATGATCAAGGCGCCGTTCATGGCGCTGGCAATCGGCATCGTGGCGGCCGTCGAGGGAATGAAAGTCGGCGGCAGCGCAGAATTGCTCGGCCAGCACGTCACCTCGTCGGTGGTGAAATCGATCTTCGCGGTGATCCTTATCGACGCGATGTTTGCGATTTTCTATTCCGCGATCGATTTTTGATGGGGACCGGCGTGGAAGACGTTCAAACCTTTGACAATACCAAACCTGCGGAGACGAAGAGCGACGAGCGCAAGGTCGTGCTGTCGGTCAAGGATCTGACGGTCGGCTTCGGCTCGAAGCTCGTGCTGGACAATCTGAACCTCGATATCTACCGGGGCGAGATCCTCGGCTTCGTCGGAGCGTCGGGCACCGGTAAGTCGGTGCTGATGCGCACGGTTCTCAGATTGCTGCCGCAGCGCTCAGGTACGATCGAGATCCTCGGAGTTGATTATGCCACCGCCGACGAACAGCAGCGCGTGGCGCTCGATACGCGGCTCGGCGTGCTGTTCCAGCACGGTGCCCTGTTTTCGGCGCTGACGGTGAAAGAAAACATCCAGCTGCCGATGCGCGAGTATCTCGATCTGCCGCAGTCGCTGATGGACGAACTCGCCTATGTGAAGCTCGAGATGGTGGGCCTGCCGCCCGACGCGGCCGATAAGTATCCGTCGGAACTATCCGGCGGCATGATCAAGCGCGCAGCCCTTGCGCGGGCTCTGGCGCTCGACCCCGATCTGGTTTTCCTCGACGAGCCCACATCGGGCCTCGATCCCATCGGCGCTGCCGATTTCGATGCCTTGATTGCAAGGCTGCGCGATACGCTTGGCCTCACCGTCTACATGGTGACCCACGACCTCGACAGCCTGTTTTCCGTTTGTGATCGCATTGCCGTGCTTGGGCAGAAACGGGTCTTGGTGGAAGGCACGCTTGAGGATATGTTCGCCTTCGACGATCCGTGGGTTCAGTCCTATTTCAAGGGCAAGCGCGCGCGTTCCGTCGTGACCGATGAGACCAGGCCCGACGGCGAATCTGAGAAGTGATGTAACCTATGGAAACTAAAGCAAATTACGCCCTCGTTGGCTTTTTTACCTTGCTGGTAATGGCTGCCGCTTTCGGGTTCGTCTACTGGATGGCTTCGTCCGGCCGGGGAGGCCCCACGGCTGAGCTGGCGATTCGCATTCCAGGCTCCGCAAACGGTCTTTCCGTTGGTTCGGCGGTGCGCTTCAACGGCATCCCAGTCGGCTCCGTGCGCAGCCTCAGCATCGACCCGGATGATCCGCGCTACTCGATCGCGTTCACCGAAGTGCGCGCCGACGCACCTGTCTACCAGTCGACCAAGGCCGTTCTGGAAGTTCAGGGCCTGACGGGCGCTGCCTATGTGGAAATGTCGGGTGGTGCCAAGGGTGAAGAAAACATCCTGCAGAAGGCGATCGAGAGTGGCCGTCCAGCGGTGCTGATCGCCGACCAGTCGAGCGTGACCAACCTTCTTGCGACGGCCGACAAGATCCTCGACCGGGCAGACCAGGCAATTGGCGACATCCAGGGATTTGTCGGAGACGCACGCGGTCCGCTGACGCAGACTATCCGCAACGTCGAGACGTTTACGGCTGCGCTCAGCAACAATTCGGACAGCATCGACAAATTCCTGAACAGCCTCTCGACGCTGTCGGCGACGGTCGATCGCGTCTCCGGCACGTTGAACTCGACGCTCGAAGCAGCTGACCAGCTGGTACGGGCGATCGATGCCGAACGGGTCAACCAGGTTGTAACGAACGCCGAACGGGTGACTCGCAACATTGCCAATGCCTCGGACAACTTCGGCCCTCTGGTGCAGAACGTGACCCAGGCGGCTGCGAGCTTCCAGCAGGCAGGCGTCGATGCGCAGAGCGCCCTGAAACGCGCCGATACGCTGATGGCGGCCGTCGACGTCAATCAGGTCGGCGCTACGATCCGCAACATCTCGTCGGCATCCGAAGACGCACGCCAGACGCTCAGCTCGGCGCGCGACGTGATCGACGACGTGTCGCGCCGCCGCGACGACATCAACGGTGCGATCTCCAACTTCACGGACATGTCGACCAAGCTGAACAACGCATCGAACCGCGTCGACGGCATTCTGGCCAAGGTGGACGGGCTGGTTTCCAGCGACGACTCGCAGGGTCTGTTTGCCGAGGCGCGCAAGACGCTCGAATCCTTCCGCACCGTCGCCGACAATATCAATTCGCGCGTTGGACCGATTGCCGACAACCTGTCGCGCTTTTCGTCCGGTGGCTTGAGAGACATCCAAACGCTGATCAACGACACGCGCGGAACCGTGCAGTCGCTCAATCAGGCAATCAGCAATTTTGACCAGAACCCCCAGCGCCTGATCTTCGGCGGCGAAACGGTGAAAGAGTACGATGGCAGGACACGGCGCTAACATGCGGGGAGTTCAGGGTTTCATGCAAGGATCTGCGATGCTTCGCGTCATGCGCCATCCGATCATCATCGCAGCCCCTTTGATGGCAGCACTTCTGGCCGGTTGTGGCAGCAAGGCGAACAACGACACGTTCGACCTGTCGATCACGCCGATGGCAAGTGGAGCAACCGCGAAGAGCCGGCAGATCCTGGTGCCTGAACCGACTGCGGTCAAGATGCTCAACAGCGACCAGGTCGTTGTGCGTATTTCGCCCTCCGAGGTTCAGTATCTGGCCAATTCCCGCTGGGGTGACAGGCTTCCGGCACTGGTCCAGTCGAAGCTGGTCGAAGCGTTCGAAAACTCAGGACGGGTTGGCGGCGTCGGCAAGCCGGGGCAGGGTCTGGCGATCGACTATCAGGTCGTAACCGATATCCGCAGCTTCGAGGTGGTGACTGAGGGCAACAGGCTTGCCACGGTGGAGATCTCGGCAAAGCTCTTGAACGACCGCAACGGCAGCGTTCGTGCCCAGACCGTCTTCAAGGCAACGGTGCCGGTCGCCGGAACCGAGAACCGCCGCTTCATCGAAGCGCTGGACAAGGCATTTGCACAGGTCGGCGCGAATATTGTCGACTGGGCTCTCAAGGCCATGTGATCCTTTTCGCGCGGGGACGACCCGCGCGATATCGGCCTGGCGGAGACTTCTCTGCCGAACAATTCGCGGCAGAGAAGCACTTTCCTGCAGTACGTAATCTTACCCGAGCGAACGCTCTCCAAGGGCGCTGGCGGTGAAGCTTGGCGATGGTCCCAAGCATCGCGTTAGGATGCCCACCCGGCTCCCGGACCCGCTCTGCCAGCTGAGCGATACGATACTGGTTCCAGCACTGCGATCCTCACGAGATCTGACATGCGTCTGTGACAGCTGGCTTTGCAATCCGAACTAATAGCCTGGCCGTTATGGAGTTGACCTGCGCTATAAACAGCGCTCCGATCTCGGTTGCTTCTCCTGAGAGCCAAGCGAATGACTAAGCCTCCGATCCCCGTCTATTTTTTCAGGCAATCCGGTTTTGCTCCCTCCGGTGACACCGTGGTCAGCGTTGCACCGTTGCAAAGTGTCGTGGCGGTTTATGGCGCAGGCGGCGTGGTGGGCGAAGGTGGTCTGGCTTCTGCCATTGGCGGCGGCGTGGTGTTTCGCAACGATGCCTCGGACGCGTGCTATATCGGCGTCTGGGGCGCCCGGAACGCGTCACGCTTTAGCAGCGACCTTCGCGCACGGATGGAGATCCGGCTGCTCAGGCACGCGCCCGATGCGCGGCTAGTTTCTGGGGCGCGGCAAAAGAGCGGCCGTTGAGGAACTGAGTAGAAAGAGGGCCAGACTCAGGTTCGCTCCGATGTAGTGCAGCCCATCGAAAGCCGGCTTGATGGGCGACTGAGCGTTCTGTGAAGAGTACTGGCGAAAAACTCCGCAGGTCGCTTTGGAAACTGAGCCTGTCACCAAACTCCTCTCATCCTCGCCCTTGTGGCGGGGATCCAGTCCGTACGTGTCCATGAAGTGAAGGAGTCTGTGACCCGACAGACCTCGTGCCGCTGGAATTTCGGCACAAGGGCTGGGATGAGGGAGGTCGGGGTATCCCTCTCGCCAACAGCTTCTTCAGGGTTTATCCGCCAACGAAAAAGCCGCCCCGAAAGGCGGCTTTTCTTGTTTTTGGCATTCCCTGCGGAATGGATCGATCAGCTGAAACGTCCGGCCGCGTGGGCGAGCATGGTGTAGACCTTGCCCGTATCCGAGGTCAGGTAGCTCTGGGTGACCGTCTTGTCGCGATCTGTGCGGGCGACATCGGCGAGCAGCTTTTCGAAATCGGCGATGTAGCGATCGACGGCGGTGCGGAATTCCGGCTCGCGTTCGTATTTCCGCTTGATGTCGTCGAACGTCTGCTGACCCTTCAGCGTGTAGAGGCGGCGTGTGAACACGTCGCGCTCGCCGCGCTGGTAACGGCGCCAGAGGTCGACCGAGGCGTCGTGATCGATCGCGCGGGCGATGTCGACCGACAGAGAGTTGAGCGATTCCACCATGTGACGCGGGTTGCGGTTGTCGCCGTTGGTGCGAACAGGCTGGGCCGGTTCGGCTGCTGCCGGGCGTGCAGGCTGCTGCGGCTGGCGAGCAACTGTGCCTGATGTATCGTCACGCGATGCACCGCGAAGGAGATCGCTGATCCAGCCGCCTTCACCTGGACGCTGCGTTGCGTCAGGCGCGCGGGAGACCGGGGCCTGAGGCTGTGCGAGAATCTGCGTTACCGGTGGCGTCTGTGAAGGCGCCTGGGCAACCGGCTTGCTGACGCCCTGTGCGATGCTCGGCGTCGGACGATCGAGTGGCAGACTGTCACGAAGGACAGACGAGCCAAACGGTGCGCTTGTCGCCGCGGCTGGTGCCGTCGGGGCTGCAGGGCGCGGGGCCGCCGGCTGCGGAGCCGGCTGGGCGACCGGAGCAGGGCGCGACACTGCAACCGGCTCGGACACGTCGAGGCTCTGGGCGGACCGGCCGACTAGCTGCGAGATGTCCTGCAGGGCCTTGATCTGTTCAGCCACGGCACGGCGCATGGCGGCTGCGCTTTCCTTGGCTTCTTCGGGCAGATCGAACGCACCGCGCTTCAGTTCGGTGCGAGTCGCATCGAGTTCCTGGCGAATGTCCTGGGCCGAGCGGCGGATCTCGTCGGTTGCGCCGGTAAAGCGGCCGATCGCCTCTTCAACGGAAACCCGCAGCGTATCGCGCAACTGCTGGGCTGCGCCATCGGTGCGGTTTGCGGCGTCGGCCAGCAGGCGCTCGATGTCGCCCATCGAACCGGTGATGCTGCCGCGCAGGCGCTCGGATAGATCGCGGGCGCGTGTCTCGGCATCCGACAGTGTCGTCTCGATGGCGCGGCTTGCCTCGTTGCCAGCCTCGCTCAGCGTCTCGCGCATAGCCTGGGCCGTGAGGTTGGCACGCTGCTGGGTTTCGCCCAGGCCGCGACCGATATCTGCGAAGGAAGCGTGCAGGCTTTCGCGCAGCGATGCGCCGATCTGCGAGGTGCGATCTTCGGCGCGGGTAAAGGCGCCATCGACGAGCGAGGTCAGACCATTGAGCGTGCCTTCGATTTCCTCCGAACGCTTGACGAGACCGGCAGAGAGGGTGCGGAGCGCCGTCTGGCGTTCGTCGAGCGTGCTGGCAAGGTTCGACTGGGCAGCGCCGAGCAGCTCGGATGCCTGAGCGAGAACCTTGGAGTGATCGTCGAAGCGACCGACAATGCCGCCGACCTGGCTGAGCGTCTGGCCGGAAATGCTGACCAGGCGATCGATGTTGTTTTCGAGCAGGCGGCTCGAACCGTGCACGAGGTCGGCCGCGCTGTTGGCCGACTCGGCAAAGCGGTTGGCGGTCGCATCGAGTTTCTGATCGGCGTCGGACAGCTGTTCGCTGACGCGGTCCGCTGCCTGGCCGAGATTGCGAGCGGCCTGTTCGACCAGCGATGCGATGCCCGAATTGCTTTCGGCAAGACGCTCGATCAGGCTGTTGACGTTTGCCGACAGGCTCTGCTCGACGGCGCGCATGGCACCGGTGGCATTCTCTGTCCGCTGGCTGATGGCGGCGAGCGTTTCGTTGGTGCGGGCGGAAATCGCCTCCACCAGTGCGTCGTTCTCGTTGCGGATGCGGTCGGTCGTATCGCGGGCGGCCGTGGAAAGGCGCTCGGCGCTTTCCTGTGCGGCCTGGCTGATGCGCTCGGCGGCGGACCGGCCGGTCTCGGCATATTCCTCGACCAGCGGCCGTGCCTTTTCGTCGATCAGCTTGGAGAGTTCGGCCGAACGGCTTGAGAGCATCGAGTTCAGGTCGCGGGTGCGGCTGTCGAGCGACGAGCGGATCGATTCGCCACGGGCAGCGAGCGCCTTGTCGACGGCCGTGAGAGCGCTGTCGAGTTCGCCTGCGGTTTCGGCAAGCGTGTCGCGCAGAGACGTACCGCGGGCATCGAGCGCCTTTTCGGCATCGCCAAGCGCTTCCGAAATCGCGTTGACCTGTTTCTTCACCAGGCTGTCTGCTTCGGCGACCTTGTGGACGATCGCGTTGCCGGCTTCCGAGAAGGCCTGCGCCACGGTTGCCGCCTGACCGGCAAGCCGGTTCTGGGTTTCCGAAATGCGGTCGACGATATCGTTGGAGCGCTGTTCGATCGAGCGGGCAAACTCATCGTTGCGGGTACTGAGTTCTTCCGTGAAGTCTGCGCCGGCGCGGGCAAGAAGCTCTGCCGAACGGCTGGCTTCGCTATCCATGCCCTGCGCTGCGGCGCTGACGGCGTCGCGCAGGCTGGAGGCGAGGCCGACAGCCTTGCCTTCGATGGTGCGCGACACGGCGTCGAGGCCGACGGTGAGCGCCCGGTCCATGGTGCCGAGGCGTTCTTCGATGCGGGCGGTGCGTGTATCCAGCGTTTCGGCGATCCGATCCGACGTTTCGGATCCGATGCGCTCAAATTCCTGCGTGCGGGATGCGAGCGCCTGATTTATGCGGTCTGCAGTTTCTCCCGACAAGCGCTCCAGTTCGGCCGTGCGATCACTCATCACGGTAGAAACGCGATCGGTCGCAAGGCTGGTAACGCGCTCCAGTTCCGCGGTGCGGGCGCCGAGTGCATCGGCGATACTGTTGCCGGCCGTGTCGACCAGGCTGGTCGCATTGCCCAGTTCCGAGCGGATGCGTTCTTCCAGACCACCGAAAGTCGTCTCTATCCGGGTGCCGGCGCCATCGAGGGCGGTAGAAACGCCGCCGACAGTTTCTTCGACGCGGCTCGAGAATCCCTCTGCGGAGGCTGTGATTTCGCGGGCGGCTTCGTTGAGCTGGCCTGCAATCGCGCCGACGTTTTCGCGAAGACGCGTTTCCAGGTTTTCACCGGCGCCGTCGATCGTGGCGCGCAGCGATTCCTGCTGGGCTTCGAGGGACATTTCCAGCATGCCGGCGCTGGTTGCGATGGTGGCGCCGATCGATGTTGCCTGATCCAGCATCAAGTCGGCCAGATGGTTTTGCGCATTGGTGAGCGTGCTGGCAATCAGGCCGCCGCGATCGTCGAGTGTCGAGCGAATGCGCTCGTAGCCGCCATCGAGCGTAGACGAGAGCTGGCGGTTTGCGGTGTCGAGCGTCTCGGCCATCTGACCGTGTGCCGTCGTGACCTTTTCGGATATGTCGCGGCTTGCGGTATCGACGACGCCTGAGATCTGTACGGCAGCGGTGCCGACCGTGTCGCTGATGGTGCGGGTTGCTCCATCCAAGGTCGAAGCGATGTTGCGCGTTGCGTCGCCGACGGACTGGGAAATGTTCTGGGCGCCCGAACCGACCGTCGAGGAAATCTCGTAGTTCGCGGCGCCGAGCGTCTGCGCGATGTCCTGTCCGGCTGTGGCAAGCGTATCGGCGAGCTGCTGGTGACCGAGGCCGATCGTTGCAGCAATCCGCTGCTGGGTGGCGTCGAAGGTTTCGTCCATCCGCTGCAGGCCATCTGCCATGCCGGTTTCGAAGCGGCTGGTGCCATCGGTGAGGGCGGATTCAATACGTGTGGCTGCGCCACCGACCGAGTTTTCGAGACGAGCGCTGCCACCGTCGAGGATGCGGGACAGTTCCGCAGCCTGGGTTTCGAGCGTGATGTCGAGGCCGAGCTGGCCGTCCTGGTAGGCACTGCGGATTGCATCCGTGCGATCTGCAAACGCGCTTTCGATGCGTTCCGCTGCACCGCCGACGGATGTCTCAAGCTGCGCGCTGCCGGACTGGATGATGCGCGACAGTTCCGAGGCGTGGGTCTCGAGCGCGATGTCGAGGCCGAGCTGGCCTTCCTGATAGGCGCTGCGGATCGCATCGGTACGATCGGCAAAGGCGCTTTCGATGCGCTGGGCTGCACCGCCGACGGACGTCTCAAGCTTCTCGCTACCGCCCTGGATGATGCGGGTGAGTTCCGAAGCGTGCGTTTCGAGTGTGATGTCGAGGCCGAGCTGGCCTTCCTGATAGGCGGTGCGGATCGCATCGGTACGATCGGCAAAGGCGCTTTCGATACGCTGGGCTGCGCCGCCGACGGATGTCTCAAGCTTCTCGCTGCCGCCTTCGATGATGCGGGTAAGTTCCGAAGCGTGCGTTTCGAGTGTGATGTCGAGGCCGAGCTGACCTTCCTGATAGGCAGTGCGGATTGCGTCGGTACGATCTGCGAACGCCGTTTCGATACGCTGGGCTGCGCCGCCGACGGATGTCTCAAGCTTCTCGCTGCCGCCTTCGATGATGCGGGTGAGTTCCGAGGCATGCGTTTCGAGCGAGATGTCGAGACCTAGCTGACCTTCCTGATAGGCGTTGCGGATCGCTTCGGTACGATCGGCGAAGGCGCTCTCGATGCGCTGGGCTGCGCCGCCGACGGATGTCTCAAGCTTCTCGCTGCCGCCTTCGATGATGCGGGTGAGTTCCGAGGCATGCGTTTCGAGTGTAATGTCGAGACCGAGCTGACCTTCCTGATAGGCGTTGCGGATCGCGTCGGTGCGATCGGCAAAGGCAGCTTCAATGCGGCCGGCAACCCCTTCTACGGAATTCTCGAGGCGTTCGCTGCCGCCGTCGAGAATGCGCGCCAGTTCCGAGGTCTGGGTCGCAAGCGTGATGTCGAGACCAATCTGGCCGTCCTGATAGACGCTGCGGATTGCTTCGGTGCGTTCGGCCAACGTGGCTTCGATCCGTTCGGCTGCACCCCCGACAGACTTATCGAGCCTTTCGCTGCCGCTGTCGATGATGCGGGAAAGCTCGGAGACGTGGCTTTCGAGCGAGAGATCGAGACCGAGCTGGCCGTCCGTATAGGCCGTGCGGATTGCCTCGGCGCGAGCGGCGAACGTGTGTTCGATACGGCTGTCTGCGTCCGATACGGCGCCGATCAGAGCTGCCGTCTTTTCTTCGAGTGCGCCTGTGAGGCGATCTTCGTGCAGGGCAAGCGAAGTCGCGATATCCATCGACCGGTCATCGAAGATCTCAGCCAGGCGGTCGCGGTTGGCGGCAAGCGTCGTGTCGAGGCTCGTCACCTTGCGCTCCAGTTCGCTGCCGAGCCGGATCTCGCTGTCGGACAGCGCCTTCGACAGGACTTCAGTCTTGTCGTCGAACATCGAGGACAGGCGCTCGGGTGTTCCCGACATCAGCTCGCTGATTGCCGAGGTGCGGCTGTCGAGGACTTCTGCAAGACGATCGTGGCTGCCGGTGACTGCATCGATGATGGCATCCGCACGCGAACCGACGGCGTCCTCGAAACGGGCCTGGCTATCGGAGAGTGCGGCGGCAAGTGCCGTGCCGCGTTCAGCCATGACGGCGTCGACCTTGTTGTGGGCGTCGCCGAAGCTGTGGCTGATTTCGTTGCTGCGAGCAGCAAGCGCATCGGAAAATTCGCGGGCGCGGTTTTCGAGCATGGAGTCCAGCACTTCCTGGCCGGTTCCAAGCGTCGTTGCGAGCGCCAGCGACTGGTCGGTCAGTGCATTTCCGATCCGGTCGATGCTGGACGACAGGATGCCTTCGATCGCATCCGAACCGCCTGCGACGGTTTCGTTGATGCGGGCGAGGCTGTCCATCAGCTTGCTATCAAGCGTGCCGGCGCGCTGGTCGAATGCCGTGGTAAAATGCGACAGGCCGTCGTCGAAGGTTGCCGAAAGCTGGCCAACGGTTGCCTGGAGACGGTCTTCGAACAGGCCGGAGCGGAGGTCGAGATCCATGATTGCGTCGTCGGACGCGGTCTGGAGGCTCTGGCGGAATGTGGCGCTCTTCTGGTCGAGCGAGCGGTTGAGCGCGGCGATTGCCGTGTCCAGCGTGCCGCCGAGCGTCTTCTCGCTGTCGTTCAGGCCCTCGGTGATTTCGCGGGTGCGGGCGAGCAGCGTCTCGTTGAGCTGACGGGTACGGTCGGCGAGGGCGGCGTTCAGCTTTTCGGTGTTGGCATCGATGGTCGACGCACGGGTTTCGAACTGGCCGAGCAATTCCTGACCGCGTTCGGACATGGTCGATGTGAGCGTGTCGAGGCGGATATCGAACTCGGTGGCCAGAGCGATACCGGACGATGTCAGGCTCGAGACGAGGTTTTCGGCACGGGCGGCCATCAGGGAGCTGAGCGCTTCACCGGCAGCGTCGGATTTTGCGATCAGAGACGCGGCGCGGGTGTCGATCATCGAGGCAAAGGCCTCGCCTGACGTGGCGAGGCGAACGGAGATCTCCTCTGTCGACAGCGACAGGTCTTCCTTCAGCTGCTCGTGCACGCCGACGATCGACGAGCGGATACGTTCCGCATGGTTGACGATCGCGTCGCGCTCGGCGCCGAGTTCATGCACCAGGCCGCGAACGCGCAGCTCGTTGTCTGTATAGCTGCGTTCCAGCGCGTTGACTTCGGAATGAACCAGCGTTTCCAGCTCGGAGGCACGCGCAATGGTGCGCTCGATGCCTTCGTTCATCGCAGACACTTCGCGGCGGACAGCCTGGCCGACCGACATGATGCGCTCGGAGGCAATGGTTTCCGGTTCGGAGAGACGCAGGGCCACTTCCGCCATCGAGCGGGCCGCATTGCGCAGATCAGCAGCTCTCGCCATCATGATCGCGAAGGCGAAGAACAGCATGATCGGCAGCAGGATGCCGACGACGAGGGCGACGATCCCAGGTGCAGCGAGGACGCCGGCGACCGAGGTGAATTCCCACAGCTGGCTGCCGTAGATCAGCTGGCCGAGACCGATACCCGCAACAACCCAGAAGAACGAGATAATGGCGGCGTTGCGGACGGCGCTCTTGATCGAGCCGCCTTCGAGCGAACGAAGAATCGCATTCGGGGTGCGGCGACCGGCATCATTGGCCGGCTCGAAAGCGGGCTGTCGGGCTGTCGTTTCGGGACCGGCCTGACGAGGCGGAGCGGATTGCGGATTTTGTGAGGACGATGGGGAGCGCTGCCTTGGCGTATCCGACACTCTGGTCTCCGAAGCGGTCTGAGTTGGTCGGGCGCGAGGCTGCTCGCCGTTGAAGTCGATCTTCAGCGCTTCTTCCAGTGCCTGGAAAGCCGTCTCATCGACCGACTCGCTGCTCGTTTTCTTCGCCATGCGGTTACGCCTCGTTACACTCACCCGGCGCTTTCGTTCCAGCTCTGCCGCCTGCAGGCTGGAAGTCGGGTCGCCGACCGGAACCCGGCCCGTGCGTCATGCTGGCCGCAATTCCACTTTACTCACAATTCGAACGGCCGTTGTTGCAAACGGATGATAATGAAAGCTTACCACCGTTCCGCCGTCAGACGCAGGATGGTTTACACACCCATCTCAACCGTCCTGTAGTGACACATTCGTGTCTTTCACACAATTGCTCGGCCGGGATCGGCCCGGAAAGCAGATTTGTTGTTAACAGAATTTAAACCACGAAAAATGTCGAAACCCCTGACATTTCGTGAGGTTGATGGAAATTAACCATGTCCCGAAATTTGCGCCGTGATTGTGCCGGAATTTAACGGGATAGGCAGCCGCTGTCCCGCATCACTGGGACGCATGATTGAGCCCCAAAGAGGAACAGAGTTTCATGTCAGCGGCGAATACTGCTTTTTCAACGCCCACTAGCCCGCGCGGGGCATGTCCTTCGCAGTCGCGCCCGATCGATCTCGTGCATCTTGCCCGCCAGACGATGGGCGACAAGACACTGGAAAACGAAGTGCTGATGATGTTTGCCCGCAACGCCCGCCGGGCGCTGCAGGACATGACGGGCGCAGACGCTGCCGGGGTTGCGATGACGGCGCATCGCCTGAGGGGGGCTGCATCTGCGGTCGGCGCGTTCGGCGTTTCCAAAGCGGCAGAGAAACTGGAAGCAGACGGTGCCGACGCCGCGCATTTGGCCGCGCTTGCCGCGTGTGTCGTGGAAGCCGAGAACTTCATCCTGAAACTCTGCCGCTGATCCGTGACAGTTGGAGGGCGCCGCAAGACAACGGCGCGTCGTCCGTTCGTGTTGACTGGACCGGTGATTTATCGGAAGACAACCGGCCAAGACTGCCACTCAATGCGGATTTCCTGATTATGACGAAACTGACCCTCGTTGCCTTCGACGGTACGCGCTTCGATATCGAAGCTGACAACGGCTCCACAGTGATGGAGAACGCCGTGCGCAATTCCGTGCCAGGCATAGAGGCCGAATGCGGCGGCGCCTGTGCCTGTGCCACCTGTCATGTCTATGTCGACGATGGCTGGACCGAAAAGGTCGGTCCTCCGGCAGCGATGGAAGAAGACATGCTCGACTTCGCCTTTGAGGTGAAGCCGACCTCGCGGCTGTCCTGTCAGATCAAGATCAAGGCCGATCTCGACGGTCTGATCGTGCACGTTCCAGAACGTCAGGCCTGAACCAAACCAGACGACCCTCTTCCAAAAAAATGCCTCGCTGCGCAGTTAGCGCAAGCGAGGCAAGGCAGGCGCATAGCCGCAAGGCGAGGGAGGAAAACGCCTGCGGCCGCAATTGCGCCGGGGAGACCTGTGAAGCTTGTACAAGGCAACAACGCGGGACCTCTCTCGGTCCAAGTGCCTGATCGCGGCCGCGAACATCTGCGGCGCCTGAACGGGTGGATCCTGGCACCGTGGCCGGGATCGCGGGCGGCTGGATAACCCTTGATATGGGTCGTTCACAGCGCCGTTCTGTTGCTACGGTTTTAGCCCAGACACACACATTAGTATATTGTTATAAGTCACCGATGAATGACAGGGTGGTGCGAAAGCTCCGCGCAAGTCTCGGGAAAGGTCGGGCTACGGGTCGGTTGATTGGCTGTGCCGATCGATGTCGTCTTTCGCTGCCCGATCAGTCGCGCTTCATCCGGTATTTCAGAAGACGGGTCATCCGCTCGTCGAAGTTCTTCAACTCGACCTGGTCGAACCGCATCTGTTCCCGGTCGTGTGCTTCCAGAAGATCGCGAGTCGCATCGGCGACCTTCTTCTCGAGACTATCGCAACTGCTGGGCGTCGAGAGGTCCAGAAGCTGTCTCTCGAGAATGCGGGCATGGGTGCGGGCAATTTCGGCATGGCGTTCTTCGTGGCGCTTGATGTCTGCCGAAAGCGTGTCCCATATCATGCCAAGATCCGCGTCTGCACGACGTCGATTGATCCAGCGTGGCAGAACGATATGGGTACGCAGTGTGACCCTTGCGGCGCCGACCGTGCATCGATTGGCGCGCTCGACATAGGTCACTTCCCCGCCGAATTTGATTTCGGTTGCACCGGGATGACGGTGGCCGGTCGTGCGGGTCAGCGGACCGCGTTTTTCCAGCTCCTTGTCGAGGTCTTCGGCAGTTTTGCCGCCGATCTGAAAATACGAGTAAGTCTTGGTGATGATCGGTGCGGCCGATGCGGGAGAGGCGAAGACGCCTGCAAGAAGTACGGTACCGATGAGACGGCGAACCGCGCGCATTGAAAACATTCTGTGGCCTGCAACGTTGAACTTTAAAAGAGCTTGGGGCATAGCGAGACCAAGCGCAACACGAGGTCCCTGAATTTTGCGTCAACTCTCCAAAGATGATTGGCCGGTGATATCGCGGCGCAACACGCACTGGCAATTGGCGCGCGGACGCGTGCTGGAACTCGGCGCGCAAGGCCATATCATGGCGATCGTCAACGTGACCCCAGACTCGTTTTCCGACGGCGGTCGGCATGCGCAAACGGATGGCGCCGTGCGGCATGCGCTGAGCTGCGTCGCCGAAGGTGCTGCCATCCTCGATATCGGTGGCGAATCGACACGGCCCGGCGCGGCGGCGGTGACGCCTGCCGAAGAACAGGATCGCATCCTGCCGGTGATCGAGAAGCTTGTCGGCGAAACCGACGCTATCATCTCGGTCGATACCTATCGTGCGGTAACGGCGCGGCTGGCGATGGCTGCCGGCGCCCACGTCATCAATGACGTACATGGACTTCAGCGCGAACCCGACATGGCTGATGTCGCGGCCGAGACAGGTGCTGGTATCTGCATCATGCATACGGGACGCGACCGGACGGATCGACGTGCGGACATGATCGAAGACCAGCAGTATTTCCTCACGCGGTCTCTCAAGATCGCGCATGCTGCCGGGATCAAGGATGCGGCGATCGTGCTCGATCCCGGGTTCGGATTTGCCAAGAACCGGGACGACGACATGGAACTGATCGCCCGATTCGGCGAGTTGCAGTCACTCGGATTTCCCTTGCTCGCCGGGACGTCGCGGAAGCGGTTTGTCGGTTCAGTCACGATGCGGGATCCGGCCGATCAGCGGGATATCGGCACGGCTGCAACGACTGCGATCCTCCGACTCGCCGGTGCGGCGATCTTCCGGGTTCATAATGTCGCGGCCAACCGCGATGCCCTGCTGATGGCAGATGCGGTTCTGGCGTCCCGTGCGGCGCAACGGGAGGAGGGCTGATGGGGACCTACAGCATCGCCTTGAAAAACTGCGCCTTCTTCGCTCGTCATGGAGCCTTTGCGGAAGAAGAGAGGCTCGGTCAGCGATTCTATGTCGATCTCGTCATGCATGTGGATGCCGAAGAAGCGCTGGAGGACGACAACGTCGAGAGCACCGTGCACTATGGCAAAGCCTATGAAATCGTCGAGAGGATCGTGACCGGCACGCGCCGCAACCTGATCGAGACGCTGGCCAAGGACATTGCTAAGGCGCTTTGCGCCTGGTCGTCGCAGATCCGAAGGGTCGAGGTGACGGTGCGCAAGCCGAGCGTGCCGATCCCGGGAATTCTTGATTATGCCGAAGTGAGGATCGAGCATGTCGCGTGACGGCTCGATGAAATTGGTAGCCCTTGGGCTCGGCGGTAACGTCGGTGATCCGCGGGCTGCGATGGCAGATGCGTTGAGGGAACTCGATGCCCGATCGGACTGTCGGGTGCTCGCCGTATCCCGGCTTTATGCCACGCCGCCATGGGGGAAGACGGATCAGGCCGAGTTCCTGAACTGCTGCGCCCTGATCGAGACGTTGCTTCATCCCGAGCCGCTTCTCGATGTCTGTCTTGATATGGAAAGGCGGCGCAAGCGTGAGCGCGTCGAGCGCTGGGGCCCGAGAACCATCGATATCGACATCCTGACCTACGGCGACAGCGCGTATCACTCCGAGACGCTGGAGCTTCCCCATCCGCGCATGACGGCGAGGGGCTTTGTGATGATGCCGCTTGCCGATGTCGCGCCGGAAATGGTCCTCGGACAGAAAAATGTCCGCGACTGGCTGACAGAGGCGGACATCGAAGGCATCAGGATCGCTGACGCAGACAGGGACTGGTGGATTAGGGCTTGATCGAACCGACGGCGATCGAATCGAGATCGCGATCCAGCGACAGGCCGATCACGGGCACCATCTGGTCTTCGACCTTCACCGAGATGGTGATGTTCATCTTGTTCTCGCCGCGCAGGCTGGCGACCATTGCACCGTTCAGCTGGGCACGGTTGATGCCCATCACGACCTTGTCGCCATTGACGGAGCCTGAGACGATGTCGAGGCCCTTGCCCTGGGCGCCGTCCAGGAACTTGCCGGAATAACCGGTGCTGCTCTGGCTGATGACAGCGGACATCGGCTGCTGGAAGACGCCGACGCGGCAGGTGCCGTCGAGCTTGATGCCGACAGTGCCATCCGGCTGGGCAGCGCCAATCAGATTGCAGCTGAACTTGGTGCCCTTGTACTTGCCCGCGACGATTTCGCCCGGACCCTTCCAGACACCACCGACCTGCTGGAAAAAGGATTTGTCACGCGAAGCCGCGGAGGCCTCCGGTGCCAGGGCGGGAGCAGTTGCGATGGTCAGTGCAACGATGCCACCGAAAAGCGAAAAGAAGCGCGAATACATGTGCTTTCCCTTGGAAACCAGAAACTTCAAGTGCCTCGCAAATTAGCTTGGAATGGTTAATGACTGGTATCATTTCGGGTCATTAAGGGTCACAGAGGCGCGATCAATCGGTCTTGCGCGGGCCTACGGGAGAGATGTCGGACATGAAATCGCCGATCCCCGGGCGCTTCACAGCGCGGAAGGGAAGTGGGCGGCAAAGATCCATCGCGGCAATGCCGATACGCGCCGTCAGCAGGCCGTTGATGACGCCTTCGCCGAGTTTGCTTGAAAGCCTCGATGCCAAACCATGGCCCAGAACCTGCTGAGCGATTCCGTCTCCAACCGCGATCGAACCTGTCACCGCCAGATGCGCCATCACGTCCCGCATGAGCTTCAACAGTCCGAGCGTGCCTGGGCGCCCGCCGTAGAGGTCCGCCATCGCGCGGATCAGTCGTGTCACCTCGAACAGGACATAGACGAGATCAACGACCGCGCGGGGGCTGACAGCGGTGACGACCGAGACCCGTTTCGAGGCACCGAGGATGAGGATGCGTGCCTGCCGATCGAGCGGCGAAAGGAGTTCGCGCTCGGCAAGATCGATGAGTTGTGGCCCGTCGATGATGTCGTCTTTCGTCGCATCGAGCGCGGCACGTCCGCGGGCGGTCTCCGCCCGGTGACCTGTCAGTTTCGTGAGCGCGGCGACGACGGTTCTGGCTGCCGTCGGCCTTGGCGATTTCAGGGCGTCTTCCGCTTGCGTCTTCAGCGTCTGGACCGCAGCAAGCCGCATCATCCCGATGATTTCGCGACCGACCATGACCAGAAGCGCGACGATGCCGACGCCCAACGCTGCCGCTGCGGCGTAACCGAGCCAGTCGGACCGCGCAAAGAGATCCCGGATGATCCGATCCGCCCAGAGGCCGAACGCAAGCGACAGGAACGTGCCGAAGGCCGCGGCCGCGAGGTTGGCGAAGGAGAAACGCTTCCGCTTCACCGGCACGGCGACGGCCAGCGCGTCTGGTGAAAGTTCCTGCGGGCTGATGAACGGATCGAGCTCGTCCGGCGTGATGGCGATGCCATCGTCAAACCGGCGGGGTGCGCGGTTCGGGTGGGTCTGCGGCTCTTCTTTAGTCGGAATGTCGTCGTCTACGACGAAGGAAGTTGGGCGGCGGCGGTCATCGGTGATCTTGCGGTCGGTCATGCGAGGCGATCTCCCAGCAGAAACTGCATGGCGCGGTCGAGCCTGATATGCGGGACCGATAGGGTAATGCCGCCCTTTTCGTCGAGAGCCGGGGGACGGAAGCGCACCACGTTGACATCCGGAAGCTCGGAGCCCGGCTGACCGAGCTGCCGAAACAAGGCTTCCGGGTCGGCCGGAAGGTCGCCAGGGAAGATCGCCGTCTGCCGCGTGCCGTCGAAGACTTCGCCATTGATGGTTTCGCCTGCCATCGGTGTGCCGACGATGACCGGCAGTTGGTGACTGCCGTCCTTCACGGAAGCTTCACGCGTGGCGCGCACGGAGGCGATTGCCATCACGTCGATGCCGGCGCCGGCCATGCCGATCCGCTCGATGGCGCGGTCGACGAGGCGGCCGGTCAGGCGTTCCAGCCGGTCGTGGCTTTCGTGATGCAGATGGTCGGCCTTGGTGGCTGCGACCAGCACCTTGTCGATGCGCCGGCCGACCAGCGACGAGAAGAAGCTGTTGTGGCCGGGACGGAAGCAGGCGAGTACGTCGGTCAGTGCGCGTTCCAGATCCTGCACGGCCTCAAAGCCACGGTTGATCGCCTGGAGCGCGTCGATCAGCACGATCTGCCGGTCGAGACGCGCGAAATGCTCGCGGAAGAAGGGTTTGACGACGATTGTCTTGTAGGCGTCGTAGCGGCGCTCCATCATCGCCCGGAACGACCCCTTCGGGGCCGGCGTATCCGGAAGATCGGCGAGGGGCGCAAAGGTGAGGGCGGGCGAACCTTCCAGGTCGCCGGGCATCAGAAATCGCCCGGGCGGCAGGGTGGAGAGCGAGCGCTCATCGGATTTGCAGGCTTTCAGGTACGCCGCAAAACTCTCGGCCAGCCGACGCGCGGTTCCTTCGTCCGCCGGTGCGTCCATGTCTATGCCGGAGGCGAACGAAAGCCAGTCCTTCGACAACTCGGCGCGAATGCCGGTACGGGCAAGGGCTACCGTGTTGCGGCTGAAGGTCTCGTAATCCTGTGCCAGCAGCGGCAGATCGAGCAGCCATTCGCCGGGATAGTCGACAATGTCGATCGACAGCCGGCCGCGGGAAAACATCCGGTTCCATCCACTGGCGCTCTGGTATTCCAGCGTGACGCGGAGTTCCGAGATCGCGCGCGTCGAGTCCGGCCAGATCCGTTCGCGCACCAGTGCGTCGATGTGATCCTCATACTGGAAGCGCGGTATCGCGTCGTCCGGCTGCTGCTCGAGCCGCGCCTGCGAGACCCGGCCGGAGCGCATTGCCTCGAACAGCGGCAGTCGGCCGCCGTTCAGGAGATTGTGGACAAGCGACGAGATGAACACCGTCTTGCCGGCACGCGACAAGCCGGTAACGCCAAGCCGCATCGACGGATTGACCAAGTTCGATGCGCGATCGGCGAGATTATCGAGAGCAATCTTCGCGTCGTCGGTGATACTGGTGAGCGCTGGCGGCAAGGTGTCGTCCCAAAACTGTTTGTCGCTATATAGGGACCGTTAGGCAATGCGCAAAGGGATGGGATGCCTTGGAATCTGTGGTCACGGCGTGATGAAATCTGTCAGGTTCCATGCGGGTCGCGAGCCGTCGCTTCGGCCTGCGTGATCGATGACAGCAAGGCCTGCCGTCGGATACCCTGAGGGCAGGGCGCGGGCTGCATGCTCTTTTCCGATCAGTTCCCCGAACACGTCCTCGATCGTCGGGTTATGCCCGACGAGCATCACCGATCCGCTGCGGTCGCTGGTAAAAATCAGCGCGAGATAGGTGCCGACCGATCCGTTGTAGACCTCGTCGATGAATTCGGGCTCGATGGTTTCGCTGATTGCGCGGCGCACCGCCTCCGCAGTCTGGCGGCAACGCATAGCCGTCGAACTGATAACAGCGTCGGGGCGGTAGCGACGGTCCGCCGCCTTGTCGGCAACGATTTCCGCTTCGGCGAAACCGTCCGTCGTCAGTGTTCGATCGAAATCTCTCTGACCCTGTTCCGGGTTGGCCGCCCGGCCGTGCCGGAGAAGGTAGATGCGTGACGGCGGCGGCGCGAGTGTCGGCATATCGGTGAAAGACGCCATTTCATTCTCCTTTGACCGCCTGGACGGTAATTCCGTGACTTCGGAACTTCAACCACGCCTGCGCCATGATTGCCAGTTGCGCTGCCCAGGAACCGGTTTCAACCGAAGTCGATTAAAGCATAGAAAATAGTCATTTAGCTGATTTTTGTGACAATTTTAAAATTGCCTCAATAACGAGCGGAAGGCTTGAACCGGAACAACCAAAGCGATATAGAGCGGCCACGAGATGTTCTTCAGGAGAATCGCGTTGAGTGAGAAGATCGATCTTAGCAATTATGTACTCTCGGAAACCGACGAGTTCATGAATGCAAACCAGAAGGCGTATTTCCGGGCAAAACTGACGGCCTGGAGAAACGATATCCTGCGGGAGGCGCGGGAGACTCTGGATCATCTGGCAGAGGAAAGTGCCAACCATCCCGATCTGGCCGATCGCGCATCTTCGGAAACCGATAGAGCCATCGAGCTTCGTGCCCGTGACCGGCAGCGCAAGTTGATCTCCAAGATCGACGCGGCGATGCAGCGCATCGACGACGGGACCTATGGCTATTGCGAAGAAACCGGCGAGCCAATCGGACTGAAGCGTCTTGACGCCCGGCCGATCGCAACCCTGTCGATCGAGGCCCAGGAGCGGCACGAGCGTCGCGAAAAGGTCTATCGCGACGAATGATTTCTGCTTGACGCATGGTCTACGGCAGAAACGACAAAAGGCACGGGAAACCGTGCCTTTTGTCGTTTGATGTCATGGATACGGGCAAAGCCCGCGGCCCTGCATGTCATTTATCGCGCGTGGCGGACATTTCCCCAAATATACGGGCGACTTCGTCCTGAAGTGATGGCTCGGCAGTCGCGCCGGTAATCGGTGCGACAGCAGGATCGCGCTGCGGCAACTGGCGGTTTGGTGCTGGCACCGCGATCGTCTCGCGGCCGGCGTTTTCCCGCGCCGCAAGGTTTTGTGCCATTTCCTCTTCCAGAATTTTCTCGAAATCACTCCCGAGCATCTTCGGCTTTTCGAGAGCCGACTGTACGCCGGTCGAGAGGTCCTCAGGATTGATCGGAACAACGCGCGACGGTTCGGCCGGCTGGTCGGGCTCGGCGTGAGCAAGAACCCGACTGCGCGCGGCTTCAAGCGCGTTTGCCGCATCGTCGACCCTGGATGGTGCAGGCTGCGGGATCGCCGTGATCGCTGCCGCGGCGATCGGCGCTGTGGCAACGCCAGCGGCTGTCGAAACCGTTGCCGGGATGACGACGGTCGGTGCCGGCCGCTGCGGCTCGGGGGCGGACTGTCTCGCTGGCGGATCCAGTCGCTGCGGGGCGGGTGGTGATACGGACGCAGTCGGCGTCGGCTCCGACCGGGATACCGGGCTCACAGGGCGAGCGGGAATGGGAGATGGCTGGGTCGCGAGTGGTGGCTTCGCACGCGGGGTGTCGTCGCGCACAGAAATCTCCCGCATGGGCTCAGGCCTTTCGGCCTCTGGCAGAGCTGCCGGGCGAGGGTCCGGACGCTGCCTCTGGGCAAGTGCGGGACGCGGTTCAGAAGGCGCGCTTTCAATGGCGGAGGGCTGTGAGGGCGAGTTCGTCGCGATGCCGGTTTCGATCACGATATCGGTCGGCCCGCCGATCATGACGAGGTGCTCCACGCCGTCGCGGCGGATCAGCACGAGGCGGCGGCGTGCATCGACGGCTGCCGCATCCAGCACCTGCAGCCGCGGATTGCGGTTGCGTCCCCCGCGGACGAACGGCGACGGTCCATTGCGACCGCGCAGCATCCACAAGATGCCGAACAGGAAGAGAAGCCCGATGCCGACACCGAGGACCGCGATAACCATCCGGCTGCCATAGGCGCCCATCAGTTCTTCGGCCATATGCTGATACTCCTCATGCCAATCGTCACATTTGAAAAGACGACAATTTTCGCTTCGATCAAGGGGTGCTGCGATGCTGTCTTGATGGAAAACATCACTTCGGAGAGGAAAGATAGGGCACAAGTCTTCACTGTCCCGGGTTTTCTGGCACAACGGAGCTTTTTGCGTCGCCGACAACTTGCTAAGAAGGAATCATAGGGTTTTCGGCTCCGTGGAGCATGACGGCCGCAGTAGGATGGCTTCGGCAGTCGGCCGTTGCGAAATGCGAGGGATTGATGACGAAGTTGCAGCAGGGCGGCAACTACGAGACCCCACTGGTCGAGCGTAAGACGCGGGGTGGAACCATTCTTCGGATCGTGCTTCTAGCGCTGGTGCTGCTGGGCGTTGCAGTCGCTTTTGTGGTTTTTCAGCAGGCACTCGACAATGAGATTGTGCTCGGCCTGCTGGGCATCCTTGCCATGGTCGGCATATTTTTCCTCGTCTCTTCGATGATTGGCCTCGTGGAAGTCATGCCGCAATCGCGGTCCGACGATCTCGCCCGCGCTTTCCTGGCCGGCCATCCGGACGGTATCCTGATCACGGACATCAAGGGTCGCATCGTCTACGCGAACGCTGCCTATGGTCGGATGACCGGTGCGACGAAAAAGAGCGATATCCAGTCCCTTGAAACGCTTCTGTCCAAGTCGCGCGAATCCAACGAGGCGCTTTACAGGCTGACATCCGCGCTGCGGGAAGGCCGCGAGGGTCATGAAGAATTCCGCCTGCTGCAGCCGCTTGGCCGCAGCACGGGCACTGCCGTCGTTGGAGAGAATGGTGCGGGCGCCTTCTGGTACAGGCTGAAGGCCGGCCTTCTGGCGGGTTCGGGAAACAACAATGCGCAGCTCGACATCTGGCAGATTACCGACACGACCTCGGAACGGTCGGACCAGGAGCGCTTCTTTCGCGAACTGCAAAACGCCATCGACTACCTCGACCATGCGCCGGTCGGGTTCTTTTCCGCGGGCAAGAAGGGCGAGATCTTCTATCTCAACGCCACGCTGGCTGAATGGCTGGGTCTCGATCTGACCAAGTTTTCTCCTGGATCGATGACGATCGACGATCTCGTGGCGGGCGAGGGCATGGCGCTGATCCAGTCGGTTCAACCGGCGCCAGGTCTGAAGCGCACGGAGACGCTCGATCTCGACCTGCGCCGTGCCAACGGCCAGAGCCTGCCGGTGCGACTTGTTCACAGCGTCAGCTCCATGCGCGACGGTGCGCCCGGCGAAAGCCGCAGTGTCGTGATCAACCGGCCGCATGGTGAGGACACCGATCAATCCGCGTCGGCGATGCGTTTCACGCGCTTTTTCAACAACACGCCGATGGCCATTGCGTCCGTGGATGGCGAAGGCCGGATCCTGCGCATCAATGCGCCGTTCCTGCGACTGTTCGCCGGGGTTCTGACCCGCGACGACGTGGAAAGTGGTGCGTCGCTAGAGCGTATCGCGCACGAGACGACCCGCGATCAGCTGATGGCGGCGCTTGCTGCCGCACGCGACCGGCAGGGCGACATCACTCCGATCGATTCGCGGCATCCGGGTGACGAGACCCGCTATCTGCGTTTCTACGTCAATGCCGTGATCGACGAGAGCGACGAGGCACCCGAAGAGGCGGCCATCATCTATTCCGTCGAGACGACCGAGCAAAAGGCGCTCGAGACGCAGATGGCGCAGACCCAGAAGTTGAACGCTGTGGGAACGCTTGCCGGCGGCATCGCCCACGATTTCAACAATGTGCTGACGGCAATCCTTCTGTCCTCCGATCACCTGCTTTTGCAGGCGCGTCCGTCCGATGCGAGCTTTGCCGACCTGATGGAAATCAAGCGCAACGCCAACCGGGCCGCCGTTCTGGTGCGCCAGCTTCTGGCCTTCTCGCGTAAGCAGACGATGCGTCCGGCGGTGCTGAACCTGACCGACGTGGTGGGCGACCTGCGGATGCTGGTCGACCGGCTGATTTCCGGCACCAATGTCAAGCTCGATGTCGACTACGGGCGTGACCTGTGGCCGGTGCGCACCGACCTGTCGCAGTTCGAGCAGGTTCTGATCAACCTCTGCGTCAACGCGCGCGATGCGATGCCGCAGGGGGGCACGATCCTGATCAAGACCCGCAATGTGACGGCCGAGGAAACCAGCAGCTTCCATCAGGCCGATCTGCCGGCGGAAGATCTCGTGATGGTCGAGGTTGCCGACAGCGGCACGGGCATTCCGCCCGAGATCATGGACAAGATCTTCGAGCCGTTCTTCACCACCAAGGAAGTGGGCAAAGGGACAGGTCTCGGCCTTTCGATGGTCTATGGCATCATCAAACAGTCCGGCGGCTATATCTATCCGGAATCCGAAGTCGGTCGCGGAACGAGTTTCCGGCTGTTCCTGCCGCGTCACATTCCCGAAATACCGGTCATCACGCCAGAGGCCGCAGAGGCTGCAGCTCTGGCAGCCGCACAGCCTGTGGCTTTGAAAGCGCCGGCGGAAGACATGGATCTCACAGGCAAGTCTGCGGTCGTGCTGCTTGTGGAAGATGAAGAAGCGGTTCGCCGTGGTGGCAAGCGCATGCTGGAAACGCGCGGTTATACCGTGCACGAAGCCGGATCCGGCGTCGAAGCACTCGACATCATGGACGAGCTCGAAGGCAAGGTTGATATCGTCGTTTCCGACGTTGTCATGCCTGAGATGGACGGGCCGACGCTTCTGACGGAACTGCGGAAATCCTATCCGGATCTGAAGTTCATCTTCGTCTCCGGATACGCGGAGGACGCGTTTGCGCGCAACCTGCCGGCCGATGCGAAGTTCGGTTTTCTGCCCAAGCCGTTTTCGCTGAAGCAGCTTGCCGTTGCGGTTCGCGAGATGCTCGACTCGGACTGATTTTCCGACCCGCCTGCGAAACTTTATGGAGCCTCGCGATTCGTCCGTCGAATGCGAGGCTCCTTGCTTTAACGCCTGATTTTCCACAGGTTATGCGTGCGTGAACGTTCAGGGAACGAAATCGCGATAACGCAATTCAATCAAGCTGATAAAAGCCTCTTGATTGATTAGAACAAAAAGAGTACACGATGTCCATCGGCTGCTTCATTGCTTGCGTGGCGGCAATAACCTAAAGGTGGGACCTCATGGCACAGAATTCATTGCGGCTCGTAGAGGATAAAGGCGTGGACAAGAGCAAGGCGCTCGAAGCAGCACTCTCACAGATCGAACGTTCCTTCGGTAAGGGATCGATCATGAAGCTTGGCTCGAACGATAGCATCGTCGAGATCGAGACAGTTTCCACCGGTTCCCTGAGCCTCGATATTGCGCTCGGCATCGGCGGCCTGCCGAAGGGCCGTATCGTCGAAATCTATGGTCCGGAAAGCTCGGGCAAGACAACGCTTGCCCTGCAGACCATTGCCGAAGCCCAGAAGGGTGGCGGTGTTTGCGCCTTCGTCGACGCGGAACACGCACTCGATCCGGTCTATGCCCGCAAGCTCGGCGTCGATCTGCATAACCTCCTGATCTCGCAGCCTGACACCGGTGAGCAGGCGCTTGAGATCACCGATACGCTGGTGCGTTCCGGTGCTGTCGACGTTCTCGTCATCGACTCGGTTGCGGCATTGACCCCACGCGCCGAAATCGAAGGCGAGATGGGCGACAGCCTGCCGGGTCTTCAGGCCCGTCTGATGAGCCAGGCACTGCGCAAGCTGACGGCGTCGATCTCCAAGTCGAAGACGATGGTGATCTTCATCAACCAGATCCGCATGAAGATCGGCGTGATGTTCGGTTCGCCGGAAACGACGACAGGCGGTAACGCGCTGAAATTCTACGCGTCCGTTCGTCTCGACATTCGCCGCATCGGCCAGGTCAAGGAACGCGAAGAAGTCGTCGGCAACCAGACACGCGTCAAGGTCGTCAAGAACAAGATGGCGCCTCCCTTCAAGCAGGTCGAATTCGACATCATGTATGGCGAAGGCGTGTCCAAGACCGGCGAGCTCGTCGATCTCGGCGTCAAGGCTGGGATCGTCGAGAAGTCGGGCGCATGGTTCTCCTACAACAGCCAGCGCCTTGGTCAGGGCCGCGAGAACGCGAAGTCGTTCCTGCGAGACAATCCGGAAGTGGCCCGCGAAATCGAAACGTCGCTGCGCCAGAATGCCGGCCTGATCGCCGATAAGTTCCTGCAGAATGGCGGACCCGATGCCAATGACGGCGACCAGGCCCCCGACCCTTGATCGGACCTGGGTTGGGATGCCGATCTAGGGTATCCTGTCGCTGATCTTCGCCGGTTTTTCGGCTTTCAAATCTTGCCGGCCGCCATCTACGAGATGCGCGGCCGGTCTGCGTTTCGGGTGGGTTTGGGATGATTAGGGGTGCTGTGGCTGGACAGTCGGGAACGCGGACGATACAAGCCTTTCGTCTTCGAATAACAGCATCGCACCCGGCGATAAAAAGGGCTTAGCATGAGCGGCGTGAATGAAATCCGGTCGACGTTTCTCGACTATTTCCAAATGAACGGCCACGAGGTTGTGTCCTCGTCCCCGCTTGTGCCGCGCAACGACCCGACGCTGATGTTTACCAATGCCGGTATGGTGCAGTTCAAGAACGTCTTTACCGGTCTTGAAAAGCGGCCCTACACCACGGCCACCACCTCGCAGAAATGCGTACGCGCCGGTGGCAAGCACAACGATCTCGACAATGTCGGTTACACCGCCCGCCACCTGACCTTTTTCGAGATGCTGGGCAACTTCTCGTTCGGCGACTATTTCAAGGAAAACGCGATCGAGCTTGCCTGGAAGCTGGTCACCGAAGGCTTCGATCTGCCCAAGCACCGCTTGCTGGTCACCGTCTATTCGGAAGACGAGGAAGCTGCGACGCTGTGGAAGAAGATCGCCGGCATTTCCGACGACAAGATCATTCGCATTCCCACCTCCGACAACTTCTGGCAGATGGGCGATACCGGCCCCTGCGGTCCGTGTTCGGAAATCTTTATCGATCAGGGCGAGAATGTCTGGGGTGGGCCTCCGGGCTCGCCTGAAGAAGACGGCGACCGCTTTCTGGAATTCTGGAACCTCGTGTTCATGCAATACGAGCAGACGGCACCGGGCGAGCGTTCGCTGCTGCCGCGTCCGTCGATCGATACCGGCATGGGTCTCGAGCGCATGGCCTGCGTTCTGCAGGGCAAGCAGAGCGTGTTCGACACGGACCTGTTCCAGACGCTGATCGGCACGATCGAGGATGTGCTGAGCGTGAAGGCGGAAGGCAGTGCAAGCCACCGCGTCATAGCCGACCATCTGCGGTCCTCCGCCTTCCTGATTGCCGACGGGGTGCTGCCATCCAACGAAGGCCGCGGCTACGTGCTTCGCCGCATCATGCGCCGCGCCATGCGCCATGCGCAGCTGCTCGGTGCCAAAGAACCTGTGATGTACAAGCTGCTGCCGACGCTGGTTCAGGAAATGGGCCGCGCCTATCCGGAACTGGTGCGCGCCGAGGCGCTGACGTCGGAAACGCTGAAGCTTGAGGAAACCCGCTTCCTCAAGACGCTCGAACGTGGTTTGTCGCTGCTTTCGGACGCGACCAGCACGCTCGACAAGGGCGACATGCTCGACGGCGAGACGGCGTTCAAGCTTTACGACACCTACGGCTTCCCGCTCGATCTGACGCAGGACGCGCTCCGCGCCCGCGAAATCGGCGTCGATCTTTCGGGCTTTACCGATGCGATGGAACGCCAGAAGGCCGAAGCCCGCTCGCATTGGGCAGGCTCCGGCGACAAGGCGACCGAAACCGTCTGGTTCGAAATCAAGGAAAAGTTCGGCGCCACCGAATTCCTCGGCTATGACACCGAAACTGCCGAAGGCGTCGTTCAGGCGATCGTCAAGGATGGCAAGGCCATCGACAGTGCCTCGAGCGGCGATGCCGTTCAGATCGTCGTCAGCCAGACGCCGTTCTACGGTGAATCCGGCGGCCAGATGGGCGATGCCGGTTTGATCTCGACCGACCACGCCAAGCTTGAAGTGACCGACGTCCAGAAGCGGGGCGAGGGGCTGTTTGTCCATATCGCAACCGTGACCGAGGGCACGTTGAAGGCTGGTGACGCGGTCATTCTCGCCGTCGATCACGCCCGCCGTTCGCGCCTGCGCTCGAACCATTCCGCCACGCATCTGCTGCATGAAGCCCTGCGCGAAGTGCTCGGCACCCATGTGGCGCAGAAGGGCTCGCTTGTCGCTCCTGAGCGTCTTCGTTTCGACGTGTCGCATCCAAAGCCGATGTCATCAGAAGAACTGCAGGTCGTCGAGGATATGGCCAACGCCATCATCCTGCAGAACGCACAGGTTACGACGCGCCTGATGAGCGTCGACGATGCGATTGCCGAAGGGGCAATGGCGCTGTTCGGCGAGAAATACGGCGATGAAGTTCGTGTCGTCTCGATGGGCAAGGCTGTCGATGGCCCGAAAGCCGGCAAGCCCTACTCGATCGAACTCTGCGGCGGCACGCATGTCAACGCGACGGGTGATATCGGCCTTGTGCGCATTCTCTCTGAAAGCGCCGTCGGCGCCGGTGTTCGCCGTGTCGAAGCGGTGACGGGGGATGCGGCGCGTGTCTATCTCGCCGAGCAGGATGAGCGCGTGAAGACCTTGTCCGGTGCGCTGAAGGTTCAGCCGACCGAACTCGTTTCTCGCGTCGAGGCGCTGATCGACGAGCGTCGCAAGCTTGAGAAGGAGTTGGCGGATGCCAAGCGCCGGCTCGCCATGGGTGGCGGACAGCAGGGTGGTTCTGCGGACGACATTCGTGATATCGCTGGCATCAAGTTCATGGGCAAGGCACTGGCCGGCATCGACGCGAAGGACCTGAAGGGGCTCGCGGACGAAGGCAAGGCCACGCTCGGTTCCGGCGTCGTGACCCTGATTGGCGTTTCTGAAGACGGCAAGGCAAGTGCGGTCGTGGCGGTGACGCCTGATCTTATCGGTCGCTTCAGTGCTGTCGATCTGGTGCGGATCGCCTCTGCAGCGCTCGGCGGCAAGGGCGGCGGCGGACGGCCGGATATGGCGCAGGCCGGTGGCCCTGACGGTGCCAAGGCCAATGAAGCGCTGGAAGCCGTGGCGGCAGCGCTCGGCGCCTGAGAGTTGGAATGATCGGGCGGCCACTGGCCGCCCGTTTCACATGAGGTTTGGACATGGGATTGAACGCAACAATACCGGATGAGATCGACGAGGTCGTGGATGGCCTCGTGCCGTCCCTATTCAGGGATGCGCCGAGTTCGGTCTCGTTCAACAAGTTGCGCAAGCGGCTGCTGCGGCAGGTTCGTCAGGCATTCGACGATTTCGGCATGCTGAAAGATCAGAAACGCTGGCTGGTCGGCCTGTCCGGCGGCAAGGACAGCTATTCGCTTCTCGCCATTCTGCTCGATCTGCAGTGGCGCGGCCTGCTTCCGGTCGAGCTGCTTGCCTGCAATCTCGATCAGGGACAGCCGAATTTCCCCAAACACGTCCTGCCTGATTATCTCACCTCGATCGGCGTCAAGCACCGGATCGAGTATCGCGATACCTATTCGATCGTGAAGGAAAAGGTGCCGGCGGGCGGAACCTACTGCGCGCTCTGTTCGCGGCTTCGGCGCGGCAATCTCTACCGGGTTGCCCGCGAAGAGGGTTGCGACGCTCTGGTTCTCGGGCACCACCGGGAGGATATTCTCGAAACCTTCTTCATGAACTTCTTTCACGGCGGACGGCTTGCCGGGATGCCGGCGAAGCTTCTGAACGACGAAGGCGACGTGATGGTGCTGCGGCCGCTCGCCTATTGCGCCGAGGACGATCTGGCGAAGTTTTCTGCTGCCATGGAATTCCCGATCATCCCGTGCGACCTCTGTGGCTCGCAGGACGGGCTGCAGCGCAATGCGATGAAGGCCATGCTTGCCGATATCGAGACGCGCATGCCGGGCCGCAAGGACACGATGCTGCGGGCGCTGGCGCATGTGAACCCGTCGCATTTGCTTGACTCGAAACTGTTCGACTTCTCCGGCCTCAGCGCCAACCCCGCCACCTGATCTCCGACAAACTGCTCCCACTACTGCAGGATCTCATACAATGACCATGCCGCTCGATATAGCCAAGCTTGCCGATATCCTGCGCCTTGCGGCGAAGGAAGAGATCCTGCCGCGGTTCCGGCGGCTTGGAAGCGGCGACGTGCGTTCCAAAAGCGAGCCGTCGGATCTGGTGACCGAAGCGGACGAGGCGGCCGAGCGTCTGATCCGGCGCGAGCTTGAAGCGCTGGCGCCTGATGCTCTGTTTGTCGGCGAAGAATCGGTGGCCGCCGATCCGTCCCTGCTGGGCAAGCTTGGAGGTTCGGATTTCGCGATCGTCGTCGATCCTGTCGATGGCACGTTCAATTTCGCATCGGGCATTCCCGCTTTCGGCGTCATGGTTTCGGTCGTCTGGAAAGGCGAAACGGTGGCCGGCATCATCTACGATCCGATGGGTGACGACTGGGTGATGGCGGAAAAGGGCGCAGGCGCCTTCCTGCGCCGTCCTGACGGCGATGCGGTGCGCCTTGCAGTGGCAGAACCAAGACCGATCGGCGACATGGTCGGAATGGCGTCACCCGGGTATTTCTTCGGCGAGGAGAGAGAGCGGCTGCTGGCCAATCTGGCGAAGGTGCGTTTCTTTGCCAACTATCGATGTGCCGCGCACGAGTATCGCACCTTTGCCCGCGGGCACGTGCAATATCTTCTCTACAACAAGCTCATGCCTTGGGATCATCTGGCGGGCACCCTGATTGCCACGGAGGCCGGCGGTTATGCGGCGCGCTTCGACGGATCCGAGTACCTGCCGAACCACGTGGATGGCGGGCTGCTGGTCGCGACCTGCAAGGGCAGCTGGCAGATGCTGCGCCGCGAACTCATCGGCGACTGAGCCTTCAAGGGGTCGGTCCCAGTAGAGGGCGAAACGACACCGTAAGCCAACTCCGTTGTCCTCGTTGAACCCTCGTGTATTCTGGTGCCGGAAGGCGGCATGCGGAAGCATATCCAGGTTCTCGAACGAGCGGGGCTCGTTGTCACCGAGTAGATCGGACGGGTGAGAATCTGCAGGCTTGAGAAGCACGGACTTGAGGCGGAGGCCGAGTGCGTAGAGGCGCATCGAAAGCTTTTCGAGGCCCGCTTCGAACCATTGAATGAACTCATCAGTACCATGCAACGGGAGGTAACCGATGAATCAGCAAGTTGACGGGACATCATTGGAGCGCAGGGGCGATCGCGAATTGGTCGTCACGCGGACATTCAATGCGCCGCCGATTGCCGTTTTCAGGGCGTGGAGTGAGCCCGAGATGTTCCAGGCCTGGTGGGTGCCAAAATCGGTCCCTGGCCTGTCGCTCGTATCGTGCGACATGGACGTGCGTACCGGCGGCAAGTATCGGCTGGAATTCGGTGCCGGTGGCGATTCCGATACCATGGCCTTTTATGGCAAGTATCTCGAGGTCGTACCGAACGAGCGCATTGTCTGGACCAACGACGAGGGCGAAGAGGGCGCGGTCACGACCGTGAGCCTCGAGGACCAGGGCGGAATGACGCTGTTGCGTTTCCACGAGGTCTACCGTCCAAGGCGGCGCTTGAGGAGGCCCTGCAGGGCTCGGCGGTCGCATTGCCCGAGCAGTTGGACCAGCTCGACGAATTGCTGACCAGCAAAGCTGAGTAGCGCTGTTGCGGAAACGCATCGGGGCAACGTATGCCTTAGGCGCGCTAACCCCCCGAGCTTTTCGCGGGTGGTGAAGGCAAAGCAAACCAATCTCGCGGCGCCGTTCTATGTCCGCAACGGGCCGAAAGGCGTCTTCGGCAGCGTTGCGCCAGAAGCGGTCATCAAGCAACGGCGCTATCATGAAGTCTGCGGGAGCGATACTTCCTCATCCAAATCGGGATGAGGCAGACAGAAATGAACGCGTTCACTGATATCCAAGCATAGGCAAAGAGCAGGCCCGCGGCTGCCGCAGAACCAGCGCCGCCAGTTCGCTTCCAGTATAATTCCAGTGTTCTCGTGCAATCTCGGCGAAGGCTATTCCGTGAAAAAGGATTGGAAGCAGCCAGTTTAGCGTCCTATGCCCATAGCTGAGTGCGAGCCACTGCCCCCCTTCGGAAAGCACAGTTGGAACAAGAAGGATACTGAGAATGAGAAAATCTAACAAAGCTACTCCTCCTGCTCGCGTCGATATCAGACCTGCTGAACGTCAACGGAAGTAAGGCAGCTCGATCGCTTGCTCTGAGCAGACCTGTTCATAGAAGTTCTGGATTGCCAAAAGATCGTGGAGCAGCACTTCGATCTCGTCACCGAGTTCAGCCAGGTCTTGCTTCGCAAGAAGCCTCTGCATTTGAGCAACCTGCGTCGTCATGCTGTGCAGCGTATCGCCTTGGAAAACGACCCCCGGATACTTCCTGTCAGGCATTTGTACGACAGCGTAGTTGGACGGCGGTGTTAACATTGTCGCGTGGGAGGTCATAGTCGGTCCTCGATTCCTATATCATTACACGGAAGCATGACCGCAATGGGCCAACAGCCGTCTTCCGCTTCGCGCCAATTGCGGAAGTAGAACGTATTCAAGCTTGATCCAGTATCAACGTAAGGAAGCATAAATTTCAACAACCCGAATGACTGCTGCCGGCCGGTTGCGGACATAGAACGGCGCCGGCCGCTTGCGATGTGCAGCACTATTGCTTCGCTCGATTTACAACGATTATGCGGCCCAGAAATACGATAACAAAGGGTGTCCATAGTGCGAGGACTAAATAGTAGACTGCGGTCGCCCCGACACACTCACTTTCATCGATCCGACAGGACTGAGCTACTCCAAGGCGAAGAGGTGACAGAGCGAGGCCTAGTGCTGCTCCAACAACCAGCAGAGACATCCATGTCCGGAAACCTTGGCGAACGATCAAGGTGAATGTGATGATTGCGATACAAGGCAGCAAAGCTATCAACCCTAAAGGCATAGTTTCTTCCCAGTCAGTCACAGACGTAACTGAATACTATGCGATCTGATTGTTGTCGCAATGTCCGTTATCGGCCGAAAGCTGACTCTCTCCGTTAGAGTGTCAATTCGCCCTCTACCTGACCGACCCCTTCAAGACAAAGCGGATACGAAAAAGGCCGGATCGCTCCGGCCTTTTTTGCGCTCTGACGTGATGGACTGTCAGGCCTTGTGGTTGTGGGGCCGGAAGAGCTTTCCCTTTTCGCCGATCAGCACGAAGATCAGGCCGATGACCGAGACGGTAAAGAAGCCCGCCACCATCGGGGTTGCCGTGCCGTCGAAGGCCTGGCCGATGGATGCGCCGATGATTGCGCCGCCGACCGTGCCCATGAAGCCGAGGACCGAGGACGCGGTGCCCGCCACGTGGCCGAGGGGCTCCATTGCCAGCGAATTGAAATTCGAGGCGATCAGGCCGAACAGGAACATGGCCATGGCGAAGAAGGCCAGGAACAGCAGGAAGGGCATCGGTTCGGATGACAGCAACTGGACGCTCAGCCACAGGAAGGTGACCACGACGAAGCCGATGATGGCGGCGTGCGACAGCTTGCGCATGCCAAGCCGGCCGACCCAGCGGGAGTTGAGGAAGGCCGAGATCGACATGAACAGAGCGACCGCAGCAAACGCCACCGGGAACCAGACGCCGAGCTGATAGATGCCGACATAGACCTGCTGGGCCGAGTTGATGAAGCCGAACAGGGCGCCGAAGATGAACGTGCTCGCAAGCGTGTAGCAAAGCGCCATGCGATTGGTGAGCACGATCAGGAAGCCGGCGACGATGGACTTTACCGTGAACGGGCGAACGTCGGCCTGATCCAGCGTTTCGGGCAGCTTGCGGGCAACCCAGATCGTGACGATGATTGCGACGACGGCGATGAAGACGAAGATCAGGTGCCAATCACCAAACAGCAGCACGAGCTGTCCCGTTCCGGGCGCGATGATCGGGACGATCATGAACACCATCATGATCAGAGACATGACTTCCGCCATGGCGCGACCGCCGAACACGTCGCGGACGATCGAGACCGAGATGACGCGTGTCGCGGCCGATCCGATGCCCTGGATAAAGCGCAGGATGAGCAGGCCCGCAAACGAGGGGACGAAAACGACGGCGATCGCTGAGACAATGTAGATGCCGAGACCGATCAGGAGCGGCGTGCGGCGACCGAAACGGTCGGAGATCGGGCCATAGAAGAGCTGGGCGATGCCGAAGCCGAACAGATAGGCCGAGACGACATACTGTCGATGGTTCTCGTTCTCGACGCCGAGTGCTGCGCCGATCTGCTGTAGTCCGGGAAGCATGATATCGATGGCGAGGGCGTTGAGTGCCATCAGAGCCGCCATCATGGCAATGAATTGTGCCCTTCCCATGCCTTGCAGCTTTGGGACAACGGGATGTGAAGGATTTGTCACGGGGGATTTCCTAAAGAATGGGAAAGGCGCCGTGGGAGCGGCGCCTTCAAAATTTTGGAGAGTATATCAAGCCGGATCAGGCTGCGCGGACGGTAATGCCCTGTTCCTCGATATGGGTTTTGAGCTCGCCCGACTGGAACATTTCGCGGACGATATCGCATCCGCCAACGAACTCACCCTTGATGTAGAGCTGGGGGATCGTCGGCCAGTTGGAATAGTCCTTGATGCCCTGGCGGATTTCCGCGTCGGCAAGAACATTCACGCCCTTGTAGTCGAGCCCGAGGTAATCGAGGATCTGGACGACCTGGCCGGAGAAGCCGCATTGCGGGAACTGGGGCGTGCCCTTGAGGAAGAGAACGACATCGTTCGTCTTGATTTCGTTTGCGATGAAGTCGTGAATGCCGCTCATGATCTTTCCTTTCACACGCGGTTTCAAGGACCGCTGCGGTGTCTTGCCCCTTAAATAGCAAGGTGACCTTACTAATTCCAGCGCAATTCCGCTTGAAGTGTCAAACTGTTTACGCCTTCGCGCAACGCCACCAATGACGTGCCCCTTAGGGCTATCGGCTGCGTTGCTTGCTGCGGCTGGTGGCAGTGCGCCGGCGGCTCGTCTGCTTTTTCGCTGGCTTCGCAAGTTTTGATCGCGTTCTGGGCTTTTTGCCGGTGAACCTACCCGTGGTCGCGGACCGCGTGCTTCCCGATGCAGCGGCGCGCGTCTGACGCTTCTTGCGCTTGGAAGGCGTGCGGCCGTGCGACTTGCCCAGAAGCTGCTTGACGACATCGTCGACAACGCTGGTAACGATCTGCTTGATCAGGTCGGACATCGCACCGGCAGCCTCGTTACTCGGCGGGGGCGGAGGTCTGAAGCGCCAGGGCGTGCAGAACGCCGCCCATGTTGCCCTTCAGCGCTTCGTAGACCATCTGGTGCTGCTGGACGCGGCTCTTGCCGCGGAACGCGTCCGCGACGACCTCGGCTGCGTAGTGGTCACCGTCACCCGCCAGATCGCGGATCGTGACCTTGGCGCCGGGAATTCCGGCTTTGATCATGTCTTCGATATCGCCGGGACGCATGGGCATGGTGTCTTCCTCTTCTTCGGCCGCAAACTCATATCGCGGCATGCTTTGACCGAAAGACTGCCTGAAAGCAGTCTCCCGGTCAAAGAGGTAACAACCTCAAATACAGATTGCTAGAGGATTTGGATCGGTTGAAGTCACCCGACCCGTGCCTCATGCCATGAACGAGGGGAACCAGCTCTCGTGAGCGATGGTGAGATCCTCGACAGTGATGTCGACGATGTCATCGATGACGACGCGTTCGCCGGCGACCATGCCGAGGCGGCGGAAGGGCACGGCTGAACCTTCGGCATTGGCCTGCAGGAAATTGGCGATGTCAGCCGGAACGGCGATCACGTAACGCGCCTGATCTTCCCCGAACAGGAGCGCATGCGCCGGTCCGCGCTGTTCCGACAGGCTGACGGTCATGCCCTTTTCCGACGCCATCGCCATTTCGACAAGTGCGAGACCGAGGCCACCGGAGGAGATGTCGTGGCAGGCGCTGACATGGCCGTTGCGGATCGCCGAGCGCACGAAGTCGCCATTGCGGCGTTCGGCGGAAAGATCGACGGTCGGTGCTGGACCTTCTGTCGAGCCGAGGATGTCGCGCAGGTAGATCGAGGAGCCGAGATGGCTACCATCGGTGCCGATCATGATCAGCACGTCGCCGTCGCCAGCGGAGCCGATCCTTGCCATCTTCTGCCAGTCGGGCAGCAGGCCGACGCCGGCGATCGTCGGGGTCGGCAGGATGGCGACGCCGTTGGTCTCGTTATAGAGCGACACGTTGCCGGAGACGATCGGGAAATCGAGGGCGAGGCACGCTTCGCCGATACCCTTGATGGCGCCGACGAGCTGGCCCATGATTTCAGGCTTTTCGGGATTGCCGAAATTGAGGTTGTCGGTGGCCGCGAGCGGCTCGGCGCCGGTTGCGACGATGTTGCGCCAGCATTCGGCCACAGCCTGCTTGCCACCTTCATACGGGTCCGCCTCGACATAACGCGGCGTGACATCAGACGAGAAGGCCAGCGCCTTGGTGGGATGGGTCTCGATGCGCACGACGCCGGCATCGCCGCCGGGGCGCTGCAGCGAATTGCCCTGGATCAGCGTGTCATACTGTTCCCAGACCCAGCGACGGCTGGACTGGTTGGCAGAGCCGACCAGCTTCAGAATGGCATCGTTGTAATCCGTCGGCGCTGCAACGTCGGCCGCGGATAGGTCGGGGCGCGGGTTGTGCTGGATCCAGGGACGGTCGTATTCCGGTGCTTCGTCGCCCAGTTCCTTGATCGGCAGGTTGGCGACTTCCTCGCCCTGATGGATGACGCGGAAACGCAGGTCATCCGTGGTCTTGCCGACGATTGCGAAATCGAGGCCCCATTTGACGAAGATCGCCTTGGCGACTTCTTCCTTCGAAGGCTCCAGCACCATGAGCATCCGCTCCTGGCTTTCCGAGAGCATCATTTCATAAGCCGTCATGCGCTCTTCGCGCACCGGGACCTGATCGAGCTGCAGTTCGATGCCGAGGCCGCCCTTGGCGCCCATTTCGACGGCCGAGCAGGTGAGGCCGGCGGCACCCATATCCTGGATGGCGATGACGGCTCCGGTCTTCATCAGCTCGAGGCAGGCTTCGAGCAGGCACTTTTCGGTAAAGGGGTCGCCGACCTGAACGGTGGGGCGCTTCTCCTCGATATCGGCGTCGAATTCGGCCGATGCCATCGTGGCGCCGCCGACACCGTCGCGACCGGTCTTCGCGCCGAGATAGACGACGGGCAGACCAACGCCCTTGGCTTCCGAGAGGAAGATGCCGTCGGACTTTGCAATACCGGCTGCGAAGGCGTTGACGAGAATGTTGCCATTGTAGCGTTCGTCGAACTCGACTTCGCCGCCGACCGTCGGCACGCCAAAGGAGTTGCCGTAACCACCGACGCCGGCAACGACGCCGGAGACGAGGTGTTTTGTCTTTGCGTGGTCAGGGGCACCGAAACGCAGGGCGTTCATGGCCGCAATCGGCCGTGCACCCATGGTGAAGACGTCGCGCAGGATGCCGCCGACGCCCGTCGCCGCACCCTGGTAGGGCTCGATATAGGACGGGTGGTTGTGGCTCTCCATCTTGAAGACGACGACATCGCCATCATCGATGTCGACCACGCCGGCGTTCTCGCCAGGGCCCTGGATGACGCGCGGGCCCTTGGTGGGCAGCGTGCGCAGCCAGCGCTTGGATGACTTGTAGGAGCAGTGCTCGTTCCACATAGCCGAGAAGATACCGAGTTCGGTATAGGTCGGCTCGCGGCCGATCAGATCCAGGATCCGCTGATATTCGTCGGGCTTAAGGCCGTGGGATGCGACGAGTTCTGGCGTGATCGGGAAGCTGTTCGGAATGGTCATGATCTTCTCTATGTTGCGGAGCGAGATATGCGCCGCTCTTTAGCCTATGTCTTGACGAGGCGCGACAAGAAAATGCCGGCGCGCCACAGGCAAAAGCCGAGATCAGAACCGGTAACCTACCGTCAGACCCGCGCGGGTCAGACCATCGTTTGGTCCGTCGCAGAGATTGGCGTGAGACGAATGGCCCGCCTGCGCCAAGAGCTGCCAGTTCCCGAGAAGTTTGACGCCTGCGGCCACATATTCGTGGAAGATTGCGCGGCAGCCAAGCTGAGGGTCGTCGCCGCTGTCCAGGCTGCCGTCATGCACCGCGCCGCCGAAGCCTGCTTCCACGAAGACATTGCGCGTGACCGGCACTGTCCACGAGAAGCCTGCATAGACCTGGCTCGTTTCGCCCGTGGTGCTGAGTTCGCCGCCGACGTGAAGACGTGGCCGCAGGACCTTCTCAACGCCCGTCGCCTGTTCACGACCGAACGGATCCATGAGGAGCATTCCCGTCAGGAAGACGCCGTTTTCCTTGCGACCGCTGTCCAAGGAGGTGAGGACTCCAAAACGCGCGTCGTCGAACAGTTGTTCGGCAGCAACGATCGGTGTCGCGACCATTGACAGGAATGCCAAGGGTGCAGCGAGGGCGATCCGCGCCGGCAGTGTCAGGGAAATCGGCGGCAAACTACTCTCCTCGAATCGGCATTATGTTGCCGTTTGAGGAGAGAGTGGTCTGCGAAACTCGTACGGAGCTTACGCTATCGACAGAAGGCTTCTGACGGTCGAGATCAGCAGTTGGTGTTGCCAGCGGCCCAGCGTTGCACATCGGCGTTGACGCGGCCCGACACAGGCTCGCTCATCAGCGGGCCGAAGGTGGAAAGCTTGGCAGGTCTGCCCTCCGCCTGCACCACGAGAAGCGGACGGATATCGGACGAGCCCTTGCGTGTCAGAAGAAAGCGTGGACGACCGGAGAAGGACGTCAGTTCCGGCGCGAACGCGTAGGACTTGAAGGCCGGGTCGCCCGACCGGAACCAGCAGCGATTGGCGCCAACGGCAACCTTTTCCATCACGTCGAGCGCCGATGCGTTGCTGACCGCTTTGACGGGTGGTTTCGACTGGCAGGACGCGAGCGCGGTCCCGAGAGCGACAAGAGAAATGGCAGTCATAGTACGGTAAGAGATCTGCATGTCGTTCCCGGAGGGTTATGGTATTGTCTGCTACGGAGACCTGAGACAGGTCAGGCAGCGATCACGTCGAGCGCCGAGGCAAAAAGGCCGCGACCGTCACTGCCGCCATGCGCGGCTTCGATCAGGTTTTCCGGGTGCGGCATCATGCCGAGAACGTTGCCGCGCGCGTTGATGACGCCAGCGATATCGCTCAACGAACCGTTGGGGTTGGTGCCCTCGGCATAGCGGAACACGACTTGGCCCTTGTCTTCCATGGAAGCGAGCGTGTCTGCGTCGACAAAGTAGTTGCCGTCATGGTGGGCGACCGGGCAGCGGATGATCTGACCCTTGCCATACGCCCGGGTAAAGTCCGTTTCGGCATTCACAACTTCGAGCTTCACGTCCTTGCACACGAACTTCAGCGACGTGTTGCGCATCAGTGCACCCGGCAGCATCCCCGCTTCGACCAGGATCTGGAAGCCGTTGCAGACGCCCATGACCTTCACACCCTGTTTGGCCTTCTGCTTGATGGCCTGCATGACCGGCATACGGGCGGCGATCGCGCCACAGCGCAGATAGTCGCCGTAGGAGAACCCGCCGGGAATGACGATCAGGTCGATATCATCAGGGATCTCGGTTTCCGTCTGCCAGATGGTGACGGGCGCCTGGCCGGAGATCTTGGTGAGGGCGGCGATCATGTCGCGGTCGCGATTGAGGCCGGGAAGCTGGACAACGGCGGACTTCATGGGTGCGGTTCAAACCTTGCCTTGGCCTCAGACAGCTCGCGCAACTCGAGGCGGTTTTCGATACGGTCGAGACGCGATTCATGCCGCGTCAAGGTCGTGTAGACGTTATGGATGTCATGCTGCACCGCGACCATCGTCCCGCGCATGGCATTCATCTCGGAGCGAAGCTCGCTCAACGAAGCATCGACTTTGTCGAACCGGGCGTTGAGCTTCTTCAGCAGTTCGTACATGAGTTCATTCGTGACGTCAGCCATCACATACTCCGCAACCGTCAGTCGATTGCGATAGTATAGTTCTCGATTACCGTGTTAGCCAGAAGCTTTTCGCACATCGACTTCAGGTCTGCTTCGGCTTTTACCTTGTCGGTGCCCTCAAGGGAAAGGTCGAACACCTTGCCCTGACGAACATGGCCGACGCCTTCAAAGCCTAAGCTTCCGAGCGCGCCTTCGATGGCCTTGCCCTGCGGGTCTAGAACGCCGTTCTTGAGCGTAACGGTCACGCGTGCCTTGATCACTAAATATCCCCCGAATTACTTGACAAGAACCGGGCCGGTCCCGCGGAGCGGCTCGTTTTCGTTGATGATGCCGAGACGGCGGGCCACCTCGGAATAGGCTTCGACCAGACCGCCGAGATCGCGGCGGAACCGGTCCTTGTCCATCTTTTCCTTCGTCTCGATATCCCAGAGACGGCAGCTGTCGGGCGAAATCTCGTCAGCCAGGATGATGCGCATCATGTCGCCTTCGAAAAGGCGGCCGCATTCGATCTTGAAATCGACGAGCTGGATGCCGACACCGAGGAAAAGGCCGGACAGGAAGTCGTTGACGCGGATGGCGAGCGCCATGACATCATCGAGCTCGGCCGGGTTTGCCCAACCGAAGGCGGTGATGTGCTCTTCGGACACCATCGGATCGGCAAGCTGATCGGACTTGTAGTAGAATTCGATGATCGAGCGGGGAAGAACGGTGCCTTCCTCGATGCCCAGACGTTCCGACAGCGAGCCGGCGGCGACGTTGCGCACGACGATCTCGAGCGGGATCATCTCCACTTCCTTGATCAGCTGCTCGCGCATGTTCAGCCGACGAATGAAATGCGTGGGAATGCCGATCTTGTTCAGGTGTGTGAAGAGATATTCCGAAATGCGGTTGTTCAGAACGCCCTTGCCGTCGATCACACCGTGCTTCTTCTTGTTGAAGGCTGTGGCATCGTCCTTGAAGAACTGGATCAGCGTGCCTGGCTCCGGGCCTTCGTAAAGGATCTTTGCCTTGCCTTCGTAAATACGGCGGCGACGGTTCATGATTGTTTTCTCGTTGTTGGCACCCGGGGCAGGCGCAATGGATCGTGTTTGTGGGGTCCATATCGGAAAAGATCGCATTTCACAATGCGGGGGCCTTCCGTCCGGTTTTCATCCCGATGAAAAAAGCTATGCCGGCTCCCTCTACCGCATAGGCCGCAGACGACTCAGTCGTGTACCGCGGCAACTTCCCAGCCTAGCAGGAAAAATGCGTCTTGATTCCGGCGTGCCCCCCGAGTTCAGGGCTTCAGTTTGCCGAGGAACTGGGCAAACACCATCGTACCCTCCGGCCAGGGACCATGCCCCGATTCCGCGTTGATATGCCCGGATTCCCCTGCATCGACCAAGACCGATCCCCAGGACGCGGCGATATCGTCGGCGTGCTCGTAGGATCCGAACGGATCGTTTCGGCTGGCCACGGTAAGCGTCGGGAACGGTAGCGGATCGCGCGGGTAGGGGCCGAAGGTCATCAGGTGTTTTGGCCTGATCTTCGGGTTCTCGACCTCGGGCGGCGCAACGAGAAACGCACCGGCGATCTTCTTCTTGAAAAGAGGGATCGCATGGATGGCGGTTGCCACGCCCAGCGAGTGGGCGACGAGCACCACCGGTCGCGTCGAGGCGTTCACCTCTTCCACGAGCCTTTGGACCCAGTCGTCCTTGACCGGTTTTGCCCATTCCACTTGCTCGACCCGGCGCGCGGTGGCGAGTTTAGACTCCCACCGCGTTTGCCAGTGGCCTGGGCCGGAATTGGTGTAACCCGGGATGATGAGGATATCGGCTTCGGATGCTTTCATGCCGCTTATCTGTGTTTGTGTGATTTCAATATCAAGTTGCTGGTATCAGGCTTCGCCAAAGACCCGGGTAAAGATCGTGTCGACATGCTTGGTGTGGTAGCCGAGGTCGAACTTCTCACGGATCTCTTCCTCGGAAAGGGCGGCCCGGACTTCCTGATCGGCCAGCAGCTCTTCGAGGAAGTCCTTGCCTTCCTCCCAGACCTTCATGGCGTTGCGCTGAACGAGGCGATACGCATCCTCGCGCGACGTGCCTGCCTGCGTAAGCGCCAGAAGGACGCGCTGGCTCATGACCAGACCCTTGAACTTGTTCATGTTCTTCAACATGTTCTCTGGGTAGATCACCAGCTTTTCGATGACGCCGGCGAGACGGTTGAGGGCGAAGTCGAGGGTGACGGTCGTATCCGGGCCGATGGCGCGTTCGACGCTCGAGTGACTGATGTCACGCTCGTGCCATAGAGCAACGTTTTCCATCGCCGGAACCACCGACATGCGCACGAGGCGAGCAAGACCGGTCAGGTTCTCTGTCAGAACAGGATTGCGCTTGTGCGGCATGGCCGACGAGCCCTTCTGGCCGGGCGAGAAGAATTCTTCCGCTTCCAGAACTTCCGTGCGCTGCATGTGGCGAATTTCGATCGCGACGTTTTCGATCGACGAGGCGATGACGCCGAGGACCGCGAAATACATCGCATGACGGTCGCGCGGGATGACCTGCGTGGAAACCGGTTCTGCCTTCAGGCCGAGCGCTGCTGCGACATGCTCCTCGACGCGGGGATCGATGTTGGCAAACGTGCCGACGGCGCCAGAGATTGCGCAGGTGGCAACTTCTTCGCGGGCTTCGAGCAGACGGGTCTTGTTGCGGTACATTTCCGCATAAAAGCGCGCAAAGGTGAGGCCCATCGTGGTCGGCTCGGCATGGATGCCGTGGCTGCGGCCGATACGGACCGTATCCTTGTGCTCGAAGGCACGGGTCTTGAGGGCTTCAAGAACACGATCAATGCCGGCGATCAGGATGTCGGTCGCCCGCACGAGCTGGATGTTGAAGCAGGTGTCGAGGACGTCCGAGGATGTCATGCCCTGGTGGATGAACCGGCTGTCGGGGCCGACGAATTCCGCGAGGTGGGTGAGGAAGGCGATGACGTCATGCTTGGTGACGGCTTCGATCTCGTCGATGCGCGCGACATCGAACGTTGCGCTGCCGCCCTTTTCCCAGATTGTCTCAGCCGCCGACTTCGGGATCACGCCGATCGCGGCAAGCGCGTCGCAGGCATGCGCCTCGATTTCGAACCAGATGCGGAACTTCGTCTCTGGCGACCAGATGGCGACCATCTCGGGCCGGGAATAGCGAGGGATCATGAGCGTGCGGCTTTCCTGTCAAGTGTTGCCCAGCCTGTAGCAACAAGCGGGCCAAAGCTCAATAACTTCGGGTTTGTTTGCAGGAAAGAGGGCGCCGGATGGTTAGCGCGCGCCGCTTGCCGCTGTTCTCAGTGCTTCGATATTGGTGCGATAGGCGTCGATGCCGTCACCCTTGTAGATGGCGGAGCCAGCAACGAAGACGTTGGCGCCTGCAGCGCTCGCAGCGCCGATCGTGTCTGCGGTGATGCCGCCGTCGACTTCGATCTCGATCGGGCGGTCACCGATCAGGGACTTCGTCGCGCGAATCTTGTCGAGCATGGCGGGGACGAATTTCTGGCCGCCGAAGCCTGGGTTGACGCTCATGATCAGGATCAGATCGACGTCATCGAGCACGTTTTCGAGCGACGACAGCGACGTTGCCGGGTTGAGCGTCACGCCGACCTTCTTGCCGAGGCTGCGGATCGTTTGCAAAGAGCGATGCAGATGAGGACCCGATTCGGCGTGGACGGTAATGCCGTCACAGCCGGCCTTGGCGAAGGCTTCGAGATAGGGGTCGGCCGGCGCGATCATCAGGTGGCAGTCGAAAAACGCATCGGTATGCGATCGCAGCGACTTGATGACATCTGGTCCGAACGAAATGTTCGGGACGAAATGACCATCCATGACGTCAAGATGCACCCAGTCGGCGCCGGCCTGCACAACGTCGATGACTTCCTGGCCAAGCTTGGAGAAATCGGCGGCAAGAATGGACGGGGCGATGCGGATCGGCAGGGTCATGGGATGGGTCTCCGGTTTGAGGGAGGCTTTATCATCCCGTGGCGACAGGAACAATCGCCTGGCCAGACCATCAGTAGGTGGCGGGCCCGATCTCCACAAAGTCCGTACCTTGCCACTCCACCAGACGGAACGGGTTCTGCTTCAATTCGTGGTCCGGGCCGAAGGCGACAGGACCTATCGCGGTCGTGAAGGAGCCTGCCGCAAGAGTGTCGGTCAGGGAACGACCATTGGACGTCTCGGTCACCGCCCGGTGAACAAGTTCCGTTGCCGCATAAGCGGGCAGAACGTAGCCTTCCGGCTCGACATTGCCTGCGCGAAGTTGCGTGACGGCGGTGGAAGCTTCAGGCGCAACTGCGTAATCCGGAAGGGCTGCCGCGAGCACGCCGTTGGCAAGGCCAACAGGACGGTTTGCGGCACGGAGCGCATCTCCGCCCATGACTGTCAGGGAAATGCGTTCGGCTGCAGCGTCGCGAACGATGATGGCGGTATCGTTGCGGTCGCCACCGATAAAGACATGAGTCGCGCCGGCCTTTGCCAGGCGGCGGACGAGAGCGATCTGTTGCTCCTGGCCTGGCCTGAACACGTCGGTGAACGCGGGGCGGATGCCTGACGGTTCCAGCTTCTGGCGAACGGCGCTTGAGAGCTCGCGGCCATAGATCGTGCCGTCGTCGATGAATGCGATCGGCTCGGCCTTCCAGCGGGATAGGATGGCAGATGCAACAGCATCCGCTTCGGCGGTTTCGGTTGGTGCCAGACGGAAAAACGGCCAGTCGTTGCGAAGTGCATCCTCCATCAGGATCTTCGACCGCACCGAGACCGAAACGGCTGGAATAGCGGCGGCCTTCAAGGCGGGCAGCGCCGTCGTCAGCGTTTCCACGCAGAGGAAGCCGATGGCCGCGCTGGCCTTTGCATCCGTCAGAGACTTCGATACCGCGAGCCCGCCATTCTCGTCACAGCTCTCGTCCAGCTCCACCAGCGTATCGCCATTGGCCTCGGCGGCCGCACGGGCGCCTTGGTAGATCTGGGCTCCGAGGAGGGCGTATGGACCCGATTTCGGTGCGACCACGCCGATGATCGCAGCCGATGCAGACGGAGCAGCGAGGAATGAGGCAAACAGGCCGGCTGATATCAAAGTGCGAATGTCCATGCCTTCCCTTAACTCATTGCGGCTTGCGTTCCAGCACATTTAGCTTTCCCATCCGACCGGTCAAAGAGAATCGCGTCACGACGATAAAAACTGCGCGCAGACGTGGAAAAGCGCGGGTGAGGCTTCCATATCGTCACGACGCGCCGATGCGTGTTTCGAAAATTGCCGTCTGAAAGGCACCGATGACCGTCACATCCAGTCTTGATCCACTCGTCACCGCCCAGAATTGGGCCGAAAGCGGCCGCGACGTGGCGATCGCAACCGTCGTCGAGACCTGGGGATCTGCACCACGTCCGATCGGAAGCCATCTCGCGATCGATGGCGAGGGAAATTTCGTCGGCTCCGTTTCGGGTGGCTGCGTCGAGGGTGCGGTGATTACCGAGGCGATCGAGGTGATTTCGTCAGGCACGCCGAAGATGCTGGAATTCGGCGTCGCCGATGAGACGGCGTGGCAGGTCGGGCTTTCCTGCGGCGGCAAGATCCGCGTCTATGTGGAAAGGCTCGGCCGATGAAGTTCGATGATCTGGCGCGTCTCAACGGCGCCCGGCAGGAAAGACGGGCCTCAGCGACAATAACCGACCTTGCGTCGGGCGAAATTTCTCTTGTTTCCGAGGAAACGGTTCCGGAGGGTCCGCTTGGTGCCGCCATCGCGGACGCGATGCGCAGCGGCAAGGCCACGAGCGTCGAAATCGACAATCGCATTCTGTTTATCAATGTCTATCTGCCGCCGCCAAGGATCGTCGTGATTGGCGCGGTTCATATCAGCCAGGCGCTCGCCCGTCTGGCACCGGTGGCGGGCTACGACCTCACGATCATCGATCCGCGGACGGCCTTTGCCACCGAAGAACGGTTCGGTGATGTCGATGTCATCGCGGAGTGGCCCGAAGACGTGCTGAGAGAGCGACCGTTCGATAGCTATACGGCTGTCGCGGCCCTGACGCATGATCCGAAGATCGATGATTTTTCCTTGTCGCAGGCGCTGAAGGCGGGCTGTTTTTACGTCGGGGCGCTCGGTAGCCGCAAAACTCATGCGAAGCGCGCTGATCGACTGAGGGATATGGGACATTCCGTGGAAGAGATTGCCCGGATTTCAGCGCCGATCGGTCTCGACATCGGTGCTGCGAACCCGGCCGAGATTGCGCTTGCCACACTTGCCGACATCGTCAGGTCGTTGCGACGGCGCGACCTCCTTACGCAGGGTTAGGGAATGAAATACGCCAGCTTCCCGTTGCGTGAGGCCGAAAACATAGTGCTTGCCCATTCAATCCGGTTTGAAGGTCAGCGCGGACGACTGCACAAGGGTCACCGGCTAGCGCCTGATGACATCGAGCGTCTTCGCGAAGAGGGTATCGCTTCCGTCATAGGCGTGCGGCTAGATGCAGGAGACGTTCTTGAAGACAAAGCGGCGGGAATGCTGGCCGCCGCAATCGCACCTGATCACCTCACGTTTTCGGAGCCAGCAACGGGACGTGTCAACGTTTATGCGGCAACGGCCGGTCTGTTCGTCGCCAACACGCACGTCGTCAACGCGCTCAACGGCGTGGACCCGTCGATCACGCTTGCCTGTCTCAAGGATCGCGTATCGGTCAAGGCAGGCGACATGGTCGCAACGTTCAAGATCATTCCGCTCGCTGTCGATGGCGATTGTCTCGGGAAGGCTGTGGCGCTGCTTGGGGCTTCTACACCGTTTGAGGTCAAACCGTTCGAGGCTCATGTTGTCACGTTGATTGCAACGGAGCTTCCGACGCTGAAGACGTCGGTGATGGACCGAACGGCGAAGCTCATCGAGCAGCGGCTTGCACTTTCGGGCAGCACACTGGTGCGCGAAATCCGTATTCCGCATACGCATGACGCCCTGACCGGCGCACTGCAGGCGCTTGATCTCGGGAACTGTCGCGAGCCTTCGCTGGTGATCGTGTTTGGTGCGTCCGCCGTTGCCGATGAAGAGGACGTCATTCCGGCTGCGATCCGAGCCGCTGGCGGTGAGGTGATCCGCGTCGGCATGCCGGTCGATCCCGGCAATCTTCTTGTTTACGGCCATATTGGTGGTGTCACGGTACTGGGAGCCCCCGGTTGTGCACGGTCTCCGAAGGAAAACGGTTTTGACTGGATGCTCCACCGGCTGCTTGCCGGTGAAAGACCGACATCGGACGATATTGCCGCACTGGGTGTGGGAGGACTTTTGATGGAGATCCCGACAAGGCCTGCGCCGCGGGACCGCAGCGAGAGCAAGGACGATGTCTCGCTTTCGGTTGCGGCTGTCCTGTTGGCCGCCGGTCAGGCCAGGCGCATGGGCGAAAGTGGCCTTCACAAGCTGCTTGCTGAGTTTGACGGTGTGCCGCTCGTGCGCCGCTCCGCCGAGATGCTGTTGGCCTCGAAGGCCACACCCGTGGTCGTTGTCACCGGTCACCGGCAGCAGGATATTGCGGCCGAGCTTTCATCGCTCGACGTCCGTCTCCAAGACAACCCCTCCCATGAAGCGGGGATGGCGAGCTCTCTGATTGCCGGATTCACGCGGCCGGATGTCGCGGCAGCAGATGGCGTCCTCGTCATGCTGGCAGATATGCCGGGCGTGACCGTCAGCCATATCGATGCCTTGCTCGGTGCCTTTGGTGACGCCGGTGGCGAGGCGATCGTGCGCGCAGTCTCCAACGGCAAGCGCGGCAATCCGGTTGTTCTGCCGCGCGCCACCTATGATGCTGTACGGAACCTGCAGGGCGATGTCGGCGCAAGGGCGATTATCGAAACCTCCGGTCTTCCGGTGATCGATGTCGATATCGGTCCGGCAGCCCATCTTGATGTGGATACGCCCGAAGCCGTCATTGCTGCAGGTGGCGTTCTGAGGACGTGACAATGGATACTATCGCGATCGAAGAGATGTTCGAAGGGCTCGGGCCCGTCAGCATCCGTCGGATGTTCGGCGGCAAGGGCATCTACCATCAGGGCCTCATCGTCGCGATCGAGCTGCGCGACGAACTGATGCTGAAAGCCGATGCCGTGAGCGCGCCTGAGTTCGCTTCTGCAGGCGCGCGGCAGTGGAGCTACGAAGGCAAGAAGGGCAAGTCCGTGATGATGCCTTACTGGACGGTACCGGAAGATGCGTTTGAGGACCCAGACCTCATGTCAAAGTGGACAAGACTGGCCTACGAGGCCGCAATCCGGAGTGAAATTGACAAGTAACCTATATTTTTGGCACTGCGAGATTTCGCGTATTGAATAGGCAATAGGTTTCGCGCTAAAATAGGCATCGTAATGGGGGATGCAGGCTTACCGAGCAGTCGGTGCGTTTCCATCTGACGTAAAATACAACGCTATTTCATCACGGGCAGCCGTTCCGGGAAACCGGGACGGCTTTTTGCGTTGCTGTTTTATCAACGTCCGCCGCGGGCTGGAAGTTGTGTGTTCAGATTTTGGAAAGATGTTCAAATGCGCGGATCGAGAAGGCCGAGAGTGGCATTGGCGGATCGGCAGGGTCAAACCATCCCAGATCCGAAAGCTTGTCCGGTTCGGTCAAGCGTGGCTCGCCGGAGAAATCGCGTGTGACGTAGATCATGGAGATCCAGTGTTGTGCGTCTTCCGGGAGGATCTGTTCAGTCGTGCAGAGAAACTCAACTTTGCCGATCGACAGGCCGGTTTCTTCCTCGGCCTCACGACGTGCCGCATCCGCGGACGGCTCCATCTTATCGACCTTGCCGCCGACGATGTTCCAGTAACCGGCTTCCGGCGCCTTCAGGCGACGGCAGAGGAGAACCCTCCCATCATCCCGCAAAATGACCAACCCGGCGCCGACGCCGGGAAAGTCTATGCCGGGTCTCAAGGACAAATTCAGACCTTGGCGTTGGCGACGATCAGCATGAATGCCGGAATGTCGTCGCCGAAACCAACTGGTGTCGGGCCGTCATCGTGGTCGCGGTAGTGACGGCGACGCTCGCGGTTGTCGTCATTGGCAGGATTCGGAGCAGGGGCCGGGCGAGGAGCGCGTTGTGCGCCATTGTTCTGCGGCTTCCTGTCGGCGCTACGTTCGCGCTTTACGTCTTCTACCCTGGCTTCAATCATATTTTCCGTCTGGCTCCGATCATCCTGGCTCGTCGGTTCTGCAATCTTGACCGGAGCTTCTACGCTCCTGGTCTGCTCGGCGCGCTTGCCGCGACCGCGATCCTTGTCGCGCTCGCCACGCTTGCCGCCACGATCGCGACCCTGGCCGCGTTCCTGACCCTTGTCGCTGCTTTCCATCGGTGCCGGCAGGGCAGCGATGTCACCGTTCAGCCATTCGATCTTTTGAGTGATCAGCTTTTCGATCGCATCGAGATACTTAGCATCGGATTTTGTCACAAGCGTGAATGCACGACCGGACCGTCCTGCACGGCCGGTACGGCCGATGCGGTGGACATAGTCTTCCGCATGGATTGGAACGTCGAAGTTGAAGACGTGGCTGACGTCGGGAATATCGAGACCGCGCGCTGCGACGTCGGAGGCGACCAGTAGCGTGATCTGGTTGTCCTTGAAGCCTGCCAGCATGTTGGTACGCGAGCGCTGATCCATGTCGCCATGGAGCGCGCCGACCGAGAAGCCGTGGCGCTCGAGCGAGCGGAACAGGTCGGCGACATCCTTCTTGCGGTTGCAGAAGATGATCGCGTTCTTCAGGTCGTCCTGCGCGCGGATCAGGTCGCGAAGGGTTGCCCGCTTCTCGTAATCCTTGTTGTGAGCGGCGACCAGGCGCTGCGTCACCGTCGTTGCTGTCGAAGAAGGCTTTGCCACCTCGATGCGTTCCGGGTTCTGCAGGAAGCGGTCGGCCAGCTTCTGGATTTCCGGCGGCATGGTTGCCGAGAAAAACAGCGTCTGACGCGTGAACGGGATCATCTTGGCGATCTTTTCGATATCCGGGATGAAGCCCATGTCCAGCATGCGGTCGGCTTCGTCGATCACCAGGATCTCGACGCCGGTCATCAGCAACTTGCCGCGCTCGCAGTGGTCGAGCAGGCGGCCTGGCGTGCAGATCAGCACATCGGCGCCGCGCTCAAGCTTGCGATCCTGTTCGTCGAACGACACGCCGCCGATCAGGAGAGCGACGTTCAGCTTGTGATTCTTGCCGTATTTTTCGAAGTTCTCGGCGACCTGTGCCGCGAGTTCGCGGGTCGGCTCGAGGATCAGCGTCCGTGGCATGCGGGCGCGGGCACGGCCTTTTTCCAGAAGTGTCAGCATCGGCAGCACGAAGGATGCCGTCTTGCCTGTTCCCGTCTGCGCGATGCCGCAAATATCGCGGCGCTGCAGGGCAAAGGGGATGGCACCAGCCTGGATCGGTGTCGGGATGGTGTAGCCCGAGTCGGTGACTGCAGAGAGTACTTTCTGGCTAAGGCCAAGATCAGCGAATGTGGTCAAAGGGAAATCTGTTTCCGTTGCAATTCGGGGAAGTGATCCGGTGCCGACGGTAACTGGCGTACGACAACTGGCCCGCGACATAGGACCAAAATGCCGGAAAGTCAAGAAATCCCGGAATATTGCTGCCGGATGTGGTGAATAGAGGCGGCAAGGCTTCCAATGTGTTGTCGAACGCGCTCAGTTTCGCAACGCATGACCCATTCCGGACCTCTCGCGCATCTTTGCGGCCTAATTGAGATAATTGTAGAGCTTCATACCGGCGTTCAGGAAATGCACGGGGTCGACCGGCGAACCGTCGCGTCGCACTTCGTAATGAACATGCGGTCCCGTGGACCGTCCGGTGGAGCCTGCACGTCCGATCACCTCGCCGGGAGCCACAGTCTCTCCGGCTCTGACAAGGATGCGCGACATGTGGCCATAGCGCGTGGTTATGCCTTGGCCATGATCGATCTCGACCAGATTGCCATAGCCTGCTGAGGGACCGGCGACAACGACTTTGCCAGCGCCCGTACTTTTCACGTCGTCACCGGTCTCGGCTTGAAAATCGATGCCTGCATGCAGCGCGAGGCGTCCGACAAACGGGTCCATCCGGTTACCAAACCGGCTGGTGACGGAACGGCCGGGGGCCGGGTTTCCGAACGGCAGCTCGCGCGCCACGTCGCGGACGCTTTCGAGCCGGTTAAGCGCGGAATCGAGATCATCGAGCGATGTGTCGAACGTGTCCGAGAACAGCTGAGGCTGGACGTAGGGCCCACCAATACCCGGGTCCGGTTCGGTCGGAGGAGCGGCCGCGACCTGCACGCCCGTACGCCGGAGGATGGACGTGATGGCGTCTGCCGTCTGCGATGCGCCAGTGGTAAGATCGGCGATCTTGACGATCTGGCGCTTCTCGATGTCCTTCAAGGACAGAGTCACCTTGGAAAAGATGCGGTCGGCTCGATCCGCGAGATTTTCGCGAAGCGGGGTGTAGGCCAATGGATTGGCGACGCCGAGATCCGCCGGAGCGGAATGGTTCGACAACAGGCCTTCGATCGCGTCCAGTCCATGACTGACGGATGCCTGCTTGTCCTTGCCTTCTGCCTGATAGGCTGAAGCTGGTGACGACGAGGTGCCGGCGGACGGGACGATGCCCGATTCTTCCGCGCGGTCTAGAAGCGAACCAAGCTTGCCGTGCCGCGAAAAGAGGGCGTTTTGCTGTTCAAGCAGTTTCTCGACCTTTTGCTCCACGACCTGCTGATCGAGCAACTGGCGGGATGTGATGCGGTCGAGCTGGGCGCGCAGGGCAGAGATCCGGTCTTCGTAATCATGCTGCATGCGCGCCTGGCGCGCCATCGTTGCGCCGATCAGATCGTCGCGGATCACGAGATAGCTGGTGGCGCCGAGATATCCGATCGCCAACGCGCCGACGACGCAGACGGAGACTGCCGCCATCCAGGGGCGGATCGTCATGTGGCGGATCTTTTCGCCGCTTGCGAGAATGAGAACGTGCTCGGGAGCACGATTTCCAAAAACGCGGCTTTGAGTTCCGTTTGCCACCTTCTGCTCCTGAAGATGCGCATGAGACGAGTCGTGCGCGGTGATCCTTCCTCCGCACTAGACCGCTTTATAGTTAACAAACCGTTGTTTTTCGTGCCGCAGAGCAGGAGGCGTGACACCGCAATTTCGCATCAACATGCGACAGGGAGGTGTCTGGCTTACAGGGCCTGTACGGCTTTCAGCACCTCTTCGGCGTGACCGGCAACCTTTACCTTCGGCCAGACATTTGCGATCCGGCCATGGGCATCGATCAGGAACGTCGTGCGGTCAATTCCCATGTAATTGCGCCCGTACATGCTCTTTTCCTTCCAGACGCCGTAGAGGTTTGCGACGGCGGTATCCTCGTCCGATCCGAGGATCACTGCGAGCGCATGTTTCTCGACGAACTTGTCGTGCTTCTTCACCGTGTCCGGGGACACGCCGATGACGGCGGCGCCGGCTTTCTCGAACTCGGGGAGGAGGGCCGTGAACGCCAGCGCTTCGGTGGTGCAGCCGCTGGTATCGTCCTTTGGATAGAAGTAGAGAACGACCGGCTTGCCGGCGAACGTCTGCAGCGAGACGGTACCACCGCCGTCGCGGGGAATATCGAACTGTGGGGCGATGTCGCCAATGGCCAATTCAGACATGAATTTCCTTTCTTTCGCCGGGATCTTGAGCAATTGTCGGCCCATCGGTAGTCTATTGGTGCCCGTTGCGTCTAGTCAGGCTGCAGCGGGTCTTGAGAAGGTAATGTCAGCCTGATGGCGGAAATTCGCGGCGAAAAGGTCAGCTTCAACCGCAAGGATATGGTTCCGCTGCACGAACTTCCCTCTGCACAGGCGGAAGATCCCATTATCGTACACTGCCCACCGCGCCGATCGCGCATGCGCCGCGTGGGCAAGACCTTTTTGCTGTTTACGATGCTGATTCTGGCTGCCGCCGGAACTGCGATTGTCGCCATCGAGAGCGGCGTCGTCGACGGCGCACTGACGGCGCGGGCACAGTCGGCCCTCAACAACGCGATCGGGCCCCGTTATGTCGCTTCGGTCGGTTCGACGGCGATCCGGTTTGATTCGGTGATGCGGATCGCGATCGAGGCGCGCGACGTGGATATCGTCGAGCAAGCGAGCGGTCAGCGGCTGAGCCGTGCCGAAGCGCTGCGGATGGCGATCGATCCGATGAAGCTTCTCGGTGGTCGCGTTTCCATCAACAACATTTCCGCGCAAGGCATTCGGCTGGAGACGGCGCAGTTGCCAGCAGGCGATCCTATGGCGCTGTCTCAGGTTCGCGTCGATGCGATGCCGAAGCTGCTCGAGCAGGCGTTCCAGCGCCTTGATGAAGTGCGCGGCCTGATCGAGCGTACCGGCACCGCATTCGTTAGGATTGCCGGCATCGAAATCGTGCTGCCGTCTGCCCCTGGCCAGAAGCCGCTGATGTTCGTCGTCAACGAGCTCAATATGCAGCGCAACATCGAGGGCGAGATCGATATCAGGGGGATCGTCAGCCTTAACGACCGCCAGGCAACGCTGGTGGCAGGATCCCAGACTATCGAAGGCGTGACGACCGGACTTTCCGCAAAGCTCATGGGGCTGGACGTGACGTCTTTCCTGTTGCATCGCGATGCAGCCGGGATGCCGCGCGAAGGGCTGGACAGTGCCGTCGATCTTGAACTTGCTGCGACCCGTTCGCGCGAGACCACTGTTCCGGTCATCACCGCAAAGCTCAAGCAGTCGCCAGGAAGGTTCTATTTCGACAGTATCGAGCAACCCTTCAGCGGCGCGGATATCGATGTCGCCTATGATTTCACCAAGGACGCGATCGAAATCCAGAGATCGGAAGCGCGTTTTGGCCCGACTGTCCTTCCGTTCACCGGCGCGGTCGTCGATCTCAACAGGGTCGATCCGGCAGACCACCGGCCGGGGTTCGGTCTCGATCTCCTTGTCAGCGGCGGAACAGCAGCCGGCGCGTCGAACGCCGAAGAACCGGCACAGTTCGATCTGAAAGCCGTCGGACGCTATCTCTCGGCCGATCGCGAGTTGCAGTTCGACGAGATGGCGATGTCCAGTCCGCTTGGGCGGATGGCCGCTGCACTGAAAGTGCGCTTCGGCACGCAATCTCCGGAAATCAGCTTCGGCGGTCAGTTGCCACAGATGCAGGTGACTGCAATCAAGCAGCTCTGGCCGTTCTGGATGGCCCGCAAGGCACGCGACTGGGTGATGGGAAACATGTTCGGGGGAACGCTGAGCAACGGCTCCATCGCCGTCTTCATTCCGGCAGGACGGATGAAGGGACCGGGCGTTCCGCTCGATCTCAACCGCAACGAACTGCAGATCAGTTTCGACCTTGCCGACGGGCGCGTCAACCTGCCCGCCGACATCCCGCCGCTTCGCGACATCTACGGCCGTTTCGACCTGAAGGGTGAAGCGATGCAGGTCGACATCACGCAAGCGGGTTCGTTTTTTCCGTCGGGGCGCGCGGTCAAGGTTGAGGGAGGGCGTTTCTCGATCCCATCGACCTACGCGAAGCCGCTGATGGCCGATATCGCGCTGAAACTGAGCGGGCCGGCGGATGCCATCGCGGAACTCACGAGTTTCAAGCCCATCAACGGTCTAAAAAACACAGAGTTCAAGCCATCGGATTTTTCCGGCACTGCCAAGGTGGATGTGAAGGCGCAGTTTGGTCTGGTCAATGACCAGAACCCGCCGAAGCCGGTCTGGAATGCGCATGCGGATCTGCGCGACGTTGCGCTGGCGACGCCGGTGTCCGGTCGCAAGATTTCCAATATCGACGGCACGCTCGATATCGATCCGCAGGCCGCCAGACTGAGCGCGAAGGCTGCGATCGACGAGGTGCCGGCAGACGTCACCCTCGTGCAGCCGATCGACAGCGCGTCGACTGTCAAGCGTGAACAGGTCATCAAGGCAGTTCTCAGCGACAGCCAGAGGGACAAACTGGTGCCCGGTCTCTCGGAGATCGTCCAGGGCACGATCAGCGTGGAACTGACCAGGCTCGATGATACCAGGCAAGGCGTCAGCCTCGATCTGACGCGCTCTGCGCTCTCGATCCCGGGCATCGGCTGGACGAAGGGCAACGGCGTCGGTGCCAAGGCGCAGTTCGAGATTGCCGGGGAGGGCCTCCAGCGGACAGAGCTCAAGAACTTCGAACTGGTGGGCGACGGGTTTGGCGCGCAGGGCAATATCGTCCTCACCAATGGTAGCCTCTCGTCGGCGGAGTTTTCGAGCGCCCGCCTGTCGCCGTCCGATAATTTCAGCGTTGCGGTGAAGCAGTCGAAGGGTGTCTTCGATGTGTCGATCGGCGGATCCTCTGCCGATATAAGGCCTATCATCACCAAACTTCGCTCGGCTACGCCTAGTGCAAGTGGGTCGGGTTCCTCTGCCAAAAGCAGCGGTGGCGCGACGATCCGTGCCAAGCTCGATCGCATGGTCGGCTTCAACGACGAGGCCCTGTCGAACGTCAATCTGTTGTTTGCGATACGCGATGGCGACATTGCCTCGGCCGACCTTTCCGCCGTAACGGAAAGCGGGCAGGCGGTTGTCAGCGACATAACGAAGGGCAACACGATCTCGATGACCAGCGGCGATGCCGGCGCCGTCGTGCGGTTTGCCAATATCTACAACAACATGCGGGGCGGTCTTCTCAATTTGCGGCTGCGATCGCAAGGGTCCGACTGGGCCGGCAATGTCGACATCCGAAGCTTCGCTTTGGTGGACGAGCAGCGCCTGCAATCGCTGGTGTCGACCCCTGTGGGCCGGGATGGGGAAAGCCTCAGCAAGGCGGTCAAGAAGGAAATCGATCTCAACGCCGCGCGCTTCCAGCGCGGTTTTGCCTCGCTCGTTTACCGGAACGGTGCGCTCTCTGTTGCCAACGGCATCGTTCGTGGCGAGCAGATCGGCGCGACATTCCAGGGCATGCTGCGCGACGCCCGCGGCAGCATGGACATGACCGGCACCTTCATGCCGGCCTATGGAATCAACCGGCTTTTCGGCGAGCTTCCGCTGATCGGTGCCATTCTCGGCAACGGACGAGACCGCGGACTGATCGGCATCACGTTCAAGCTCGAAGGTGTGTTCGACAAGCCCAAGCTGACGATCAATCCGCTGTCGATCATCGCGCCCGGTGTGTTCCGACAGATCTTCGAGTTCCAATAAAAAAAAGGCCCCGCGAACGAGGCCTCTAACTTAAATCTATAATACTTTCTTTCGGAAGGAACGTTCGCAAAACTCCGACTTTTGTGAGTGAGTTTTGGGATAGATATCACCCTGAATAAAAGGCGGTTTCGAATTTCTCGCTTCACTTAGGATTTCTGCGGTAAATGCTTGCCCATCAGAATCCATTCTCCCGGTTCATCTGAACCAGGAAACGGGAAAAATGGCCGTCTGCTCCATTCGGTAAAGCCACTTGCCTGATATATGCCATATGCTTTCGCGTTGAAGCTGCCAACCATGAGCGTCAGACGGTCGCTTCCTGCAGATCGGGCCACGCGCTCCGCTTCTACCAGCAGTGCCTTCCCGAACCCCTTACCCTGGAATTCTTGGTAGATCGCAGCGGCAGAGATATACCACGTCCCGGCAGCCAGTGCTTTCAACTCGTTGAGCGGTTTTACGACCTCCATGTTAGGAGCTGGACCGGATATTTCTGGAATTATATACCCGTTTAAAGCACCAACGCTCTGGCCTTTATGTTCGGCGATACGCCAATTCGTGAAGTGGGTAAAATGACCCTCGTCATTGCGGATAACGTTCCGGCCGATCTCGCACGCCGATTCTCCGGGAGAAGCCATGTTCCCCCACAGGAATGAGGTCAGTCGGCGTGTTGCCATGTCCGCGAAAAGAACGAGATGGGCACAATCTTCTTGGGTTGCGCTGCGAAACTTGATGGGCATAAGGGCTGGCGTCGAGGTCATGCTTGCTCCCTGATTTGAGGGTTCAGACAACAAAAAACCTGCCGACATAGGGGTGGGCAGGTTCCGGGAAGTCCCATGATGGTGGGGAGGGCTATCCCTCCGGAAACTAACGCCACCGCAGAATCAACACGCCACGCTGCACAGTCATGCAGCGTCGGCGTCGGATGATGTTTGCGGAGCCAGTGTTCATGATGGTGAGAATGTTCGAGCTTGCAAAGAAGGTCAATAGCCGCTGATCGGTGCCATTCTCGGCAACGGACGAGACCGCGGACTGATCGGCATCACCTTCAAGCTCGAAGGCGTCTTCGACAAGCCGAAGCTGACGATCAATCCGCTGTCGATCATCGCGCCCGGTGTGTTCCGACAGATCTTCGAGTTCCAATAAAAAAAGGCCTCGCGAACGAGGCCTTTTCATTGTTCTGCAGACCGTTGGCACTCAGGCCGGGCGGACGAGGATATGCTTCTTCTTGCCGAGCGACAGCTTGATCACGCCATCGGCCGTGACGTCGCCGGTGCCGATGACGGCGCGTTCGTCCGAGACCGCCGTATCGTTGATGCGCACGGCGCCACCCTGAATATGCCTGCGAGCTTCGCCATTGGAGGCTGCAAGGCCTGCCTTGACGATCAGTGCCAGGAGGCCAAGACCAGCCTCCAGTTCCGACGATGCGATGTCGATCGACGGCAGGTTGTCGGCAAGCGCACCTTCCTCGAACGTCTTGCGGGCGGTTTCAGCCGCTTGCTCGGCATTGTCGCGGCCGTGCAGCATGGCGGTGACTTCCGTCGCGAGGATCTTCTTGACCTCGTTGATTTCCGAACCGGCAAGTGCTGAGAGGCGGGCAATCTCGTCCATGGGCAGAGTGGTGTAGAGCTTCAGGAAGCGCGAGACGTCTGCGTCCTCGGTGTTGCGCCAGTACTGCCAGAAGTCATAGGCCGACAGCATGTCCGGGTTGAGCCAGACCGCGCCGTTCATGGACTTGCCCATCTTCGCACCCGACGATGTCGTCAGAAGCGGCGAGGTGAGGGCGTAGAGCTGCGGTGTCCCCATGCGGTGACCAAGGTCGATCCCGTTGACAATATTGCCCCACTGGTCCGAGCCGCCCATCTGCAGGCGGCAACCGTAGCGCTGGTTGAGCTCCACGAAATCATAGGCCTGAAGGATCATGTAGTTGAATTCGAGGAAGGACAGCGACTGCTCGCGGTCGAGGCGCGTCTTGACGCTGTCGAAGGACAGCATGCGGTTGACCGAGAAGTGACGGCCCACATCGCGCAGAAATTCGAGGTAGTTGAGATCGCGCAGCCAGTCGCCGTTATTGATCATCAGCGCATCCTTATGACCTTCGCCGTAGCTCAGGTAGTTGGAAAAGACGCGCTTGATGGAAGCTATATTGCTTTCGATCGTGTCGATCGTCATCAACTGGCGAGCGTCGTCCTTGAACGAGGGATCGCCGACCATGCCGGTGCCGCCGCCCATCAGCGAGATCGGCCGGTGGCCGGTCTGCTGCATCCAGTGCAGCATCATGATCTGGATGAGACCGCCCGCATGGAGGCTTGGTGCCGTCGGGTCAAAGCCAATATAGGCCGTCACGGTTTCCTTGGCGAACAGTTCGTCGAGACCCGATTCGTCGGAAATCTGGTGAATGAAGCCACGCTCATTGAGCGTGTGGAGGAAATCGGACTTGAACCTGGACATCTTACTTCTCTGTGGATGCGTTTTTTGTCTTGAGAGCCGGCGTCTAGCACTGTTTTGGTGGTTTATCACTCCAAAAATGCAGCGAAATGCGCTTGCACTTATCTGTGACTCGCCGTCATGGTTCATTAATCTTTTGTTTTCTGCCAAGCCACTAAGGTGAAGGCAGGACTGCGGCATTCCTTGTTTTCTAAATGCATTGTTGGGTTGATGAACGGGGCAGTTTTTTTCCTGGGGGTGAATTTCGTCGTCGCGATATGTTTCTGTATCGTGTTTGCGGTTGTTTCCACCCGCAGTCGGTCGCGCGTTGCCGCGCTTTGGTTCGGGGCCGGTTTCGGCGTCGCTTCACTGGCCGCTGTTTGCGAGATTGCCGTCGCCTATCTGCCCTGGCCGCGTCCCTGGGCCATCGGAGCTTTTGCAACCGTTCTCGGTGGCATGATTTTCCTGCTGTTCGGTATTGGCAGTCTCTATGACGTTCGCATCAACCGTCGACTTGCCGGATTGATGTTCGCCGTGAGCTCCTTCGGAAACGTCTTCGTCTATGATCTGCGGCCCGGCACGCCGCTTCACGCATTTTCCTACCAGACTCCATTTGCCCTGGTCATCCTCGCAAGCGCCGGCGTGGTTCTGCAGGCTTTGTTGCGCTCGAACCGGCAACTGCTGATCGATAAGGTCGTGTGCGCGCTTCTTGCGGTCACAGGGGTTCATTTCATTGCGAAGGCCGCACTTGCGATCGCCGTTGGTGCCGGGTCCGTCGCGACAGATTATATCCGCACCGACTATGCGCTGATCTCCCAGAGCCTGACGGCTGTTCTGATGGTCGCGGTCGGCCTGACCCTGCTGTCGGTGCTGGTGCTCGAAATCATGGCCGATGAACGCAGCGTGTCGGAAAGCGATGCTCTGTCGGGTCTTGCAAACCGGCGCGGCTTCGAGCGCCGGGTAAGATCCGCAATCGCGACGTTTCCAAACGGACCGCATGCGGTGGTTTTATGCGATCTCGACAGGTTCAAGACCATCAATGACACCTATGGGCATCATGCCGGGGATATGGTGATCCAGAGTTTCGGGACCTTGCTTTCCTCGTGCGCGCCAAAAGAAGCAATCGTCGGCCGGATGGGCGGCGAAGAGTTCTCCGTGTTCCTTCCCAACACGCCGATGGACGTTGCGCTGATGGTGGCTCAGGCTCTGAGGGGCGGCACGATGGCGATGTCGGTGGCGGGTCTGCCACCCACCTCAAGGATCACGGCGAGTTTCGGCGTCGCCAATCTCACCAGCCCCGACGCGCTCGACGAAATGTTCCGGCAGGCGGATGTGGCGCTCTATGCCGCGAAGCGGGCTGGCCGTAACCGGGTTCATGAAGCGACGTCAGACGATGGGCGTCCGCGTGCGGCACATGTGCGACCGGTCAACTGAAGATACGAAAATGGCCGCAAACGCGGCCATTTTTGTTTCTTCGATGCACAGTAGCCTTAGCGGATGCGCTTGGCAGCCGGCTCGGGGACGAGTTCGCCATTGAGGCGGCGATCGAGGTAATCCTCGCATTCGCCCATCAGCGTTTCGGTCTGGCCGTTGAAGAAGTGGTTCGCGCCCTCGACGATCTTGTGCGTGATGAGGATGCCCTTCTGGGTCTTCAGCTTCTCGACGAGGCCGTTGACGTCCTTTTCAGGCGCAACTCTATCGGCATCGCCGTTGATGATCAGGCCGGACGAGGGGCAGGGGGCAAGGAACGAGAAGTCGTAGATGTTCGGCTGCGGCGCAACGGAGATGAAGCCTTCGATTTCCGGGCGGCGCATCAGAAGCTGCATGCCGATCCAGGCGCCGAAGGAATACCCACCGACCCAACAGCTCTTGGAATCCGGATGCAGGCTCTGGACCCAGTCGAGTGCCGAGGCTGCGTCGGACAATTCACCGGCGCCGTGGTCGAACTCGCCCTGGCTGCGTCCGATCGAACGGAAGTTGAAGCGGAGTGTCGTGAAACCGCGCTTCTGGAACATGTAGAAGAGCTGGTATACGATCTGGTTGTTCATCGTGCCGCCGAACTGCGGATGCGGATGCAGGATGATGGCGATCGGCGCGCTCTTTTCCTTGGAAGGCTGATAACGGCCCTCCAGGCGGCCTGCAGGGCCGTTGAAAATCACTTCGGGCATCGGTACTCCGGTCGGTCAAACGTGATCTGATACCAGACTGGGTTGCTATCCACGGTTCATCCGTCGAGTTTGACTTGACGAAGCCGCTCAGCTTTTCTAAAACCCAGTTTAGAACCATTCGAAATTGGGGCCGCCTTGGCAGCGCCCGATGCGATGTCTCTTAAGGCAAGCGTGGCCGGAATTTCAAGAAAAATGCGGCCTGCGGCAACCCTAGATGAGGCCCAACGGTAATTAGGGACGGAATCTGATCAGGCAATGGCGTTGAACCGCACCTATCTCGACTGGAACGCGACGGCACCTTTGAGTGCGCCGGCGCGTGCTGCGATGCTGGAGGCCCTTCAGCTTCCGGGCAACGCATCGTCGGTGCATGGTGAGGGCCGGTTGTCGCGCGCGGCCGTCGACAAGGCGCGGCGCCAGGTTGCGGCCTTGGTCGGCGCAGATCCGGCGCATGTTACCTTTACCAGCGGTGCGACGGAGGCCTCGAACCACGTTCTGACGCCTGACTACCGGATGGGCCGTTCGCCCGTCGCGATCGGCGCTCTCTACGTTTCGGCGATCGAGCATCCGGCGATCCGCGAAGGCGGCAGGTTTGATCCTGCCCAAGTGATCGAGATACCGGTGACGCCAACAGGCATCGCGGATCTCTCGACGCTGGAAACCCTGCTGGCGGCGCATGACCATTCTCTTGGCCTTCCGATGGTCGGGCTGATGCTGGTCAATAACGAGACGGGCGTAATCCAGCCGGTGGCGGAGGCTGCGGAGATCGTCCACAGGCATCGCGGGCTTCTGGTCGTCGATGCGGTGCAGGCTGTCGGTCGCATCCCGGTCGATATCAACAGGCTGGATGCCGACTTCATGGTGATCTCGTCGCACAAGATCGGCGGACCGAAGGGCGTCGGCGCCCTGATTTCGCGTGGCGAAGTGCTGATGCCGAAGCCGCTGATCCGTGGCGGCGGGCAGGAGAAGGGTCACCGTTCCGGGACCGAGAATTTTCACGCGATCGTCGGCTTCGGCGCTGCGGCGATGAGCGAAGACCTCGATGATCGGAATGCCGGTATAGGCGCGTTGCGGGATCGTCTCGAAGGCGAGATGCGCAAGGCTGCTGCCGATGTGATGATCCATGGCGCGGATGTTCCCCGCGTCGCCAATACCTGCTTCTTCACGCTCCCGGGGCTGAAGGCGGAAACGGGTCAGATCGCTTTCGATATTGAAGGCATCGCGCTTTCGGCCGGTTCGGCCTGCTCTTCGGGCAAGGTCGGCGAGAGCCATGTGCTGACGGCGATGGGCCGGGATCCACAGCTGGGTGCCCTGCGCATCTCGCTCGGCCCCGACACGACAGACGAAGACATTACGCGTGCGGTTGCGGCTTTTGCCAAAATCGCAGCCCGTCGCAAGGCCCAAGGCGTTGCGGCGTGACAGCGCTCTAATTTGTGCGAGCGCAACTTTCTACTTGCCTAAAGGTGTGAAAACCGCCTTTTGGCGCCTACATACGGGAGGAACAGAACCTCCCGGAGACATGACAGAATTGCCGGAATTTGAACCGGCAAGATTTGGAGAATGAACATGCCAGCTGTCCAGGAAACAATCGATCAGGTCCGCGGGATCGATATCGATCAGTACAAATACGGCTTCGAAACCATTATCGAAGTGGACAAGGCGCCCAAGGGCCTTTCGGAAGACATCATCCGCTTCATTTCAGACAAGAAGCAGGAGCCCGAATGGATGCTGGAATGGCGTCTCGACGCCTACAAGCGCTGGCTGACGATGGAAGAGCCGACCTGGGCGCGCGTCGATTACCCCAAGATCGACTTCAACGATCTCTATTACTATGCCGCACCGAAGACTACGTCCGGTCCGAAGTCGCTCGAGGAAGTCGATCCCGAGCTGCTGCGCGTTTATGAAAAGCTTGGCATTCCGCTGCGCGAGCAGGAAATCCTTGCGGGCGTCGACAAGCCGCGGGTTGCCGTCGATGCGGTGTTCGATTCCGTGTCTGTTGTCACGACCTTCAAGAAGGAACTTCAGAAGGCCGGCGTGATCTTCATGTCGATCTCGGAAGCCATTCGCGAGCATCCGGACCTGATCAAGCAGTATCTGGGCACGGTCGTATCGGCCACCGACAACTATTACGCCACGCTGAACGCTGCCGTGTTTACCGATGGCTCGTTCGTGTTCGTGCCGAAGGGCGTTCGCTGCCCGATGGAACTGTCCACCTACTTCCGTATCAACGAGAAGAACACCGGCCAGTTCGAACGCACGCTGATCATTGCCGAGGAAGGCGCTTACGTGTCCTATCTCGAAGGCTGCACGGCGCCGCAGCGCGACGAGAACCAGCTGCATGCCGCAGTGGTCGAACTCGTTGCTCTCGACGATGCCGAGATCAAGTATTCGACCGTTCAGAACTGGTACCCGGGCGATGCCCAGGGCAAGGGCGGTATTTACAACTTCGTCACCAAGCGTGGCGATTGCCGCGGCCACCGTTCGAAGATTTCCTGGACCCAGGTCGAGACCGGTTCGGCGATCACCTGGAAATACCCGTCCTGCATCCTGCGTGGTGACGATAGCCGCGGCGAGTTCTACTCGATCGCCGTGTCGAACGGTCACCAGCAGATCGATAGTGGCACCAAGATGATCCACCTCGGCAAGAACACGTCGAGCCGCATCATCTCGAAGGGGATTTCGGCAGGCGTCTCGCAGAACACCTATCGCGGTCAGGTCTCCATCCATCGCAAGGCTGAAAACGCCCGTAACTTTACCAACTGCGATTCGCTTCTGATCGGCGACAAGTGCGGTGCGCATACCGTGCCTTACATCGACGTGAAGAACTCGTCGGGCCAGATCGAGCACGAAGCGACGACCTCGAAGATCTCCGACGACCAGAAGTTCTACGTCATGCAGCGCGGCATTCCCGAAGAAGAAGCGATCGCCCTGATCGTCAACGGCTTCGTCAAGGATGTCATCCAGCAGCTGCCGATGGAATTTGCGGTCGAAGCGCAGAAGCTGATCGGGATTTCGCTCGAAGGCTCCGTCGGCTGATCGGCCTGTCATTTGAATAGCGCGCCTGGCGCGTCACTAAAGAGTATCCGGAAAGATAGACCTATGCTTGAGATCAAAAACCTGCATGCCCGCATTGCCGAAGACGGCACCGAAATCATCCGTGGCCTGAACCTTACCGTGAAGGCTGGCGAAGTTGCCGCCATCATGGGGCCGAACGGTTCCGGCAAGTCGACGCTGTCCTATATCCTGTCCGGCCGTCCGGACTACGAAGTCACCGAGGGAGAAGTTCTTCTGAACGGTGAAAGCATTCTGGAGCTCGATCCGGCGGAGCGTGCCTCCAAGGGCATTTTCCTTGCCTTCCAGTATCCGGTCGAGATCCCGGGCGTCGCCACCATGCAGTTTCTCAAGGTGGCCATGAACGAACAGCGCAAGGCGCGCGGCGAAGCCGAACTGACGACGCCGGACTTTATCCGTCGCGTCAAGGAAGCAGCTGCCGAGCTGAAGATCGACATGGATATGCTGAAGCGTCCGCTCAATGTCGGTTTTTCCGGCGGCGAGAAGAAGCGTGCGGAAATCCTGCAGATGGCGCTGCTTGAGCCTTTGCTCTGCGTGCTTGACGAGACCGATTCCGGCCTCGACATCGATGCGCTCAAGATCGTGGCTGATGGCGTCAATGCGCTGAAGTCGCCGGATCGTGCGACGATCGTCATTACCCACTACCAGCGCCTGCTCGACTATATCGTGCCGGATACGGTTCACGTCCTCTACAAGGGCCAGATCATCCGCACCGGTGACAAGGCGCTGGCGCTCGAACTCGAGGCCAATGGCTACGCGGACATCATCGGCAGAGCAGCCTGAGACGCGGGAAGGAATTTGGCATGAACATGCAAATCAATCAGCCCGTCCGGCTGACGGCCGCCGAAACGGCGCTCGTCGAGGCCTTTGCGGCCCAGGTTGGCGAATTGCCGGGCAACGGTGCCGTCACGGGAACCCGCGATCGTCTTCTCGACGATCTGAAGCGGTCCGGCCTGCCGACGCGACGTATCGAGTCCTGGCACTATACGGATCTGAAGAACCTGTTGCGCGCCATTCCAGAGCGCGTCGTCGGTGGCGTTTCGGTCGATCCGATCGCACCGCTGGTCGAAGGGGCGAAAGTCCTTTCGATCGTTCAGGGCGTAGCGGACAACCGCGCGACGATCGATGGCGTCGAGCTTTCGGTCTTCAGGGACCAGCTCGCCGATGGTTCGGCCGTGGCGGGTCTTGCGGCGTTCGACAGGGACGACGCGATCGCTCGCATCAACGGCAGCTTCGTGCGGGACGGCTTCGCGCTCTCCGTACCGGCTGACGTTGCGGTCGAACAGCCGATCGAACTTCAGGCGGTTCACGGCGCCGGCCAGGTCCATACGCGGTTTCCGGCGGTGTTCGGAGCCCGGTCCAAGGCAACGATCATCGAGCGTCACTGCGCGGTGACTGATGATGCGGCACTCGTGTCGTCGATCAGTGACCTGACGCTGCAGGACGGTGCAGAGATCACCTGGATCATCCTCCAGACTCAAGGGGCTGACGACACCCATCTCGGTCAGATCCGCATTTCGCTCGGTACCGATACCAAGCTGCGATTGTTCATCGTCAACGCCGGCGGCAAGCTGGTGCGCCAAGAGCTTCGCGTCGACGTTCAGGGCGAGGGATCGGAGTTCACGCTGCGTGCCGTCAACCTGCTCGGTGGCGATACCCATACGGACGTGACGATGGTTCTCGGTCATAACGTTCCGCACACGAGCTCCACGGAAATCATCCGCAACGTCCTGTTCGACAAGGCAAGCGGCGTATTCCAGGGCATGATCAAGGTCGCCCCGGACGCGCAGAAGACCGATGCGAAGATGGCGTGCAACACGCTTCTGATGTCCGACGACGCCGATTTCTCGGTGAAGCCGGAACTCGAAATCTTTGCCGACGACGTGATCTGCGGACACGGCGCCACGGTTTCCGATATCGACCGCAACCATCTCTTCTACCTGATGGCGCGCGGCGTTCCGGAAAACAGGGCACGGGCCATGCTCGTCAACGCCTTCGTGGCGGAGATTGTCGAGGAACTGGAAGAAGAAAAGCTCGTCGAAGCGCTGGAAGGCGTCATCTCCGACTGGCTCGAAAAGCACGCCTGATTTTAAAGGCGCGCGTCCGCAAATGAGGCATGACATGGACCAGATCACACCTGCGACAGCTTACGACGTCGAAGCGATCCGAAAGGATTTCCCGATCCTTTCGACCATGGTGCATGGCAACAAGCCGCTGGTCTATCTCGACAACGGGGCGTCTGCCCAGAAGCCGCAGGCCGTGATCGACGCGATCGCGCATTCCTACTCGAACGAGTATGCGAATGTGCATCGCGGCCTTCACTACCTCTCCAATGCTGCAACGGATGCCTACGAGGCGGCGCGCGAAAAGGTGCGCCGTTTCCTCAACGCCGGTTCCGTCGACGAAATCATTTTCACCAGCAATTCCACGGCGGCAATCAACACCGTCGCCTACGGTTATGGAATGCCGCATATCGGTGAAGGCGACGAGATCGTCATCACCATCATGGAGCACCATTCCAACATCGTGCCGTGGCACTTCATTCGCGAACGCCAGGGTGCGAAGATCGTCTGGATCCCGGTCGATGACGACGGCGCCTTTCATCTCGACGACTTCGAAAAGGCGCTGACGGACAAGACCAAGCTGGTCGCCATCACCCATATGTCGAATGCGCTCGGTACGGTGGTTCCGGTCAAGGAAGTCTGCCGCATTGCCCACGAGCGCGGTATTCCGGTTCTCGTCGATGGCAGCCAGAGCGCCGTCCACATGCCGATCGATGTCAGCGATATCGACTGCGACTGGTTCGTGATGACCGGCCACAAGCTCTACGGCCCATCGGGCATCGGCGTTCTCTATGGCAAGGCGGACCGTCTGAAAGAGATGCGGCCGTTCATGGGCGGTGGCGAAATGATCATCGACGTGGCCGAAGATTTTGTCACCTACAACGATCCGCCGCACCGGTTCGAGGCGGGCACGCCGCCGATCGTGCAGGCGATCGGTCTCGGTCATGCGCTGGACTATATGGACAAGGTTGGTCGCGATGCGATTGCAAAGCACGAGGCCGATCTGACTGCCTATGCCACCCAGCGGCTGAGCGTGATCAATTCGCTGAGGATCATTGGCAACGCGCCGGGCAAGGGCGGGATCTTCTCGTTCGAGCTTGCCGGCATTCATGCGCATGACATCTCGATGGTGATCGACCGGCGCGGTGTGGCGGTGAGAGCCGGCACCCATTGCGCGATGCCGCTCTTGAAACGCTTCGGCGTTACCTCCACATGCCGTGCATCCTTCGGCATGTACAATACCCGGGCCGAAGTGGATGCGTTGGCAGATGCACTCGACTACGCCCGCGATTTCTTTTCCTGAAGGACTTTTGAAGGCCATGGACGACCAGATACCGAAATGGGATGCCCGCGAGGGGATCATCCAGTCCGCCATTCCCGAAGACGAGGTGGCGCGGCTCTCCGACGACATCGTCGCGGCTTTGAAGACCGTCTATGACCCGGAAATTCCGGCCGACATCTTCGAACTCGGCTTGATCTACAAGGTCGATATCGAGGACGACCGGATGGTGAAGATCATGATGACGCTGACAGCGCCCGGTTGCCCGGTTGCCGGCGAAATGCCGGGCTGGGTGGAAAATGCCGTCGGCGCCGTCGAAGGCGTGTCCGGCGTAGAAGTCGAGATGACCTTCGATCCGCCGTGGACGCCGGAGCGGATGTCCGAAGAGGCGCAGGTCGCCGTCGGATGGTATTGATCGGTTAAGGCGCCGGTACTAAGTTGGAATCACGAGACGTACTCTCGAAACACCAGATCTAGAAACACCGGGCCTTGAACCCGGTCGTGGAAGGAAAGAATGCCATGGGCTTTGCTGTCATGACGATCACAGACGCTGCTGCACAGCGCGTCAACCAGATCACCTCGAACTCCGGTCCTGATGCGCTCGGCTTGCGCGTCGGTATCAAGAAGGGCGGTTGCGCCGGCATGGAGTACACGATCGATCTCGTGACTGTGCCGAACGCCAAGGACGACCTGATCGAGCGGGACGGCGCCAAGGTGTGGATCGAGCCTTCGGCCGTTCTTTACCTGCTCGGCACCCAGATGGATTTCGAGACGACCAAGATGCGATCCGGCTTCACCTTCGTGAACCCGAACCAGACATCGGCCTGCGGTTGCGGCGAATTGGTCGAACTGAAGCCTGCGGATCTGGCGGCGCTCGCGCAGCAGCGCACCACGCAATCTCCGGCCGCCTGAGGCGATAAATTCAGATGTTAAAGAGAAAGGGCCGCGAGGCCCTTTTTTATTGCGCTGTCTATTCGTGGCGCAAAGCCTCAATGGGGTTGAGCTGGGCTGCCCGTCGGGCCGGGAAGTAACCGAAGATCATGCCGATCGCTGCGGAAAAGGCGAAGGCCATAAGGATGATCGTCGGGCTGGCCACGAACGGCACCTCAAGAAAGCTGACGACGCCGTAGGCGAGCGCAAGGCCTGTTATGATGCCCGTCACGCCGCCGAAGATCGACAGCATCACGGCCTCCACGAGGAACTGACGGAGAACCTGGCTTTCGAGTGCGCCGATCGCCAGCCGGATGCCGATCTCGCGGGTTCGCTCGGTGACGGAAACCAGCATGATGTTCATGATGCCGATACCGCCGACAAGAAGACTGACGGCCGCGACGGCACCGAGAAGGCCCGTCAGCAGAACCGTCGTTCCCGTCATCGCGGCCGCGATCTGCGACATGTCGTTGACGGAGAAGTCGTCATCGCGTCCGATCGCGATGCGCCGCCGCTCGCGCAGCAGGCCTTCGACATCCGACTGGACCTTGGCGGTCGAGACGCCATCCTGAGCGGATATGACGATGCTGGAGATCGTCGTCGTCCCGCCGATCCGCCGCTGGTGCAGCTTCAGCGGCATGATGACGGTGTCGTCCTGGTCGTCACCCATGCCGGACTGACCCTTGACCGCGAGCACGCCGACGACCGGGCAGGCGATGTTGCTGACCCGGATCAACTGTCCGACCGGGTTGGCGGCACCGAACAGCTGCTTGCGCACCGTCTCGCCGATGATGCAGGCCGCATGGCTGCCGCGATCCTCGTTCGGATTGAAATTGCGGCCGAGCGCCATATCCCAATCCTGCACGATGAAATAGTCGTTGGTGGTGCCGACAGCGCTCGACGAATGGTTGGCGCCGCCGGCGATGACCGTGGCTGTCCCGCGATTGATCGGTGCGACGCCCCGAAGACCGGAGATCTGCTCCTTGATCGCCAGCACATCCTTGTCGGTGAAGCGCTTGGCTTCCGTGCTCGCGCGTCCCGGTCCCCACTGGCCCGGACGGATGAATAGGGTGTTGGTGCCAAGGCGGGACAGTTCATCGCGCACCTTCGCAGTCGTGCCGTTGCCGATCGTCACCATGGCGATGACCGCTGCGACGCCGATCACGACGCCCAGCACTGTGAGAAAGGAGCGCAGCAGATTGCGGCTGATCGCCCGCCAGGCGAGCTTAGCGGCTTCCAGCAGCATGGCTTGCCCTTTCGAGATTGGGTTCGTCGGAGACGAGGTGACCATCCGTGAAGCGCAAGAGACGCGACCCGTAGGCTGCGATATCTTCCTCATGGGTGACCATGATCACGGTAATGCCGTTGTCGCGGTTGAGCCGGGTGATCAGGTCCATGATCTCCATGCTCGTCTTGGTGTCGAGATTGCCTGTCGGCTCGTCGGCGAGAAGCACGGCCGGATCGGTGACGATGGCCCTTGCGATCGCGACGCGCTGTTGCTGGCCGCCGGACAGTTCCTGGGTGGTATGGCCTTCGCGTCCGGCGAGACCGACCTGAGCCAGGGCCACAGTAGCACGTGCGCGCCTCTCCTTGGGCGGCATGCCGCGATAGACGAGCGGAAGCTCCACATTTTCAACGGCAGATGTCCGGGCGAGCAGATTGAACCCCTGGAACACGAAGCCCAGCATGTGGCGTCTCAGAAGCGTCCGTTGCTCCCGGCTGAAATCTGTTGTCGGAACGCCCTGAAACAGAAACTCGCCGGATGAGGGGATATCGAGCCCGCCGATGATGTTCATCGCTGTCGATTTGCCCGACCCGGACGGTCCCATGATCGACACGAATTCTCCGGCGGATATGGCAAGGTCGATCTGGTCCAGCGCCCGGATCGTCGCTTCGCCGCGCCCGTAGAACTTCGAGACCTTGTCGAATGCGATGAGGGGTGCAGGCGTGACGGCGAGGTCCATCACTGCGCCCTTGCGACAGCATCCGTCACCAGTTCGTCGCCGTCGCGGATTTCGCCTGATTTCAGGACCGTGAACTGGCCATCGGTCGGCCCGGTTTCGACGGGCACGCGCTGTGCTTCGCCGTTGCGCAGTACCCAGACGGCGCGCGTGTTGTTTGCGGCCTCTTCGCCCCGGTTGCGTTTGCGGGGCGGGCGTGGCGGCGAGAACAGCCGGGAGAGTATGTTGCCGCGCTGCCGTGCGGTGGCGGCCGGCGAGTAGCGAAGCGCTGCGTTGGGGACAAGCAGCGCATCCTTGACCGACTGGACGGTGATGTCTGACGTGGCCGTCATGCCCGGCCGCAGCAGCAGATCGGCATTGTCGACGGTCAGGATCGCCTTGTAGGTCACGACATTGGACACGGTCTCGGAGGCGAACCTGACGGTCTCGATGGTGGCCGGAAAGCTTCGCTCCGGATAGGCATCGACCGAGAAGCGCGCAGGCTGCCCGTCCTTGACCTGGCCGACATCCGCCTCGTCGACGGAGACCTGGAGTTCCATGCGCTTGAGGTCGCCGGCGATTGTGAAGAGGACCGGTGCATTGAGCGACGAGGCGACCGTTGCACCGGGATCGACTTCGCGGGTCAGCACGATCCCGTCGATCGGAGATACGATCGTCAGTTTGCCGAGGTTAACCTCGGCAAGCCTCAGGCTTGCTTCGGCGGACAGGATCGCGGCCTGATTGATGTCCTTCGTCGCAACGGCCGACTCGTAGGCATAGCGCGCCGCGTCCAGATCCTGCTGGCTGGAAATGCGATTGGCGACGAGTGCCGTCAGGCGGTCGAATGAAATCTTCGCGGAAGCCGCTTCTGCCTCGGCCTTCAGGACATTGGCCTTCGCGGACGCAAGTTGAGCGCGCGCGCTTTGCACATCCGCTTCCTGCTTGCTGGTGTCGAGTTCGAGCAGCACATCGCCGGCCTTGACCGCGCTGTTATAGGTCACGTTGACTTTCCTGACCGTGCCGGAAAGCTCGCTCGATATGTCCACCTGATCGGTCGGCTGGACGGAACCGGTTGCAGTGACAACTACCGCAAGGTCTCCGCGCTTTGCGGCCTGCGTCGTGTAATCGTATCGTGGGCCGCTGCTGCCGAAATAAGAGTAAGCCATCAGGGCTGCGGCGGCGATTAGGATGAGGAGAGGCCAGACAAACCAACGTCCACGCTTTTTCCGCTTGCCCGAAGACGCAAGGATCGCGGCGAGATCAGGCGCATCCTGTTTACGGCTGGCTGGGGGAGTGGACTGGACGTTCAATGGCTATCCTCGATGCGGTGGAAATAGCGCGAGCCGTTCCGGTCTAGCGAGGGATCGCGTCGAAACCGCGGCTTTGCAACTCTGGAACGAGGCATTCGCATGAAAGCAGCCGGTGGCCAACTTAAATGTCGGTAATGTATCGGAGGCACTGCATCGAACTTCGCGGTTGTGCGTTATGGCTGAACACACAAAGGAGAACTCAGATGATCGATGTCGCCCTTATCAAGGAACATGCGGAAGTGATCGGTGCGGACGGCGTCCACATCGGAACGGTTGACCGCGTTGAAGGAAACCGTATCAAGCTGACCAAGAAGGATAGCGGTGAGGGGAGCCATAAAGGCCATCACCATTTCATTTCGCTTGAACTCGTTGCCGATGTCGAAGGCGACAAGGTTCGTCTCTCTGCAGATGGTGACGTCGCAGTGACGTTCGAAGAAGAAGACGGCGGCAAGCCGATCCACTGAAGCAATTCAGCATGCAAAAAGGCCGGCGTTTCTGACGCCGGCCTTTTTTGTTTACGCATCAAAAATTTCAACGGGTTGGATGGGGGACCCCGAAGCGCTCGGGAAGAAAAGCCGTTTCAGTCGCGGCGCCACTCAAGCGAGCGGATTTCTCGTGGGCAACAGGCGTGTTTGGAATGCCAACAAGAATTACAAAGACGGCACCAACAGCAGCTGAACAACATACCAGCAGAATATTACGCATGGTCATGCTTGCACTTCCTCTCGTGATGCGATCGCTTGAGATCGCGATGATGTAAGCTGGTCCTTTTTCTCTTTGGGATGATCCTAGTTGGCAGCCGACAACTGGGTCGGAGACGCGAGTATTTCCGTATCGCCAAGCGAGTGATCAGAATACTTGAACACCAGAATACTGAGGACCGAACCGATAAGAGCGACGAAGACTATTCTCATGCTGAGACTCCTTTGCCCTCAGAACGGCGGTCCTGAAGTAAGGTTCCGTAAACCAATTCGTGATAGCCGCCGATTTAAGAACTTTGCGGATTGTTGATTGACAAATGGTTTGGCCCGGCACGTCCTTGGACGAGAGCGGGGCACTTGTGCCGGAGCGATCTGTCTGCCGCGCGGCTTTATTGAACTTTAAACCCGTTACGGGTAATAGGTGTGATCCCTGCATCAGGATTGCGCATTATGGCCGAAACCGCTTCGGGATCCCCACGGCAAGCCTCCAAAGATCCGATGAGCGAAGCCATTGCGCCGAGCAGAACCGGTCTCGTTGCGGTCGCGGTCGCGAGCGGACTGGTCAACGTGCTCTATCTCACCAGCTCATTCTTCATGCTGCAGGTCTATGATCGCGTCATCCCAAGCCGCAGCATCCCGTCGCTGATCGCGCTCAGCTTGCTGGCATTGATGCTGTATCTATTTCAAGGCGCATTCGAGCTTACCCGCAGCCGCATGCTGACAAGGATTGCCGGCATCATCGATGATACGATGGGGTCGCGGGTTTTCAAGATGATGCTCAAGGCGCCGGTCAAGACGAAGGCGTCGATCGACGGTCTTTCGATCATGAAGGATTTCGACCAGGTCCGTTCGTTTGTCTCGAGCGCGGGGCCGCCGGCCTTTTTCGACCTGCCGTGGCTGCCGTTCTATGTCGCCATCTGTTTTCTGTTTCATCCGGTCATCGGCTATATGGCAGTCGGTGGGGCGCTCATCCTGATGGTGCTCACCTACCTCACCAACCGCAGCACGCAGGTTTCCGCCAAGAAAGTGCACGAACTGACCGGCCAGCGCAGCGCCTTTCTTTCGGCGGCACAACGCAATGCCGAAGTCATTGAGGCCATGGGCATGGCAAACGACTTCTCACGGCAATGGACTGCCACAAACGCCAACTATCGCAGCAGCTATCAGACCAATTCCGATACCTCGAACGGATACCTGTCCGTTACCAAGATTTTTCGCATAGCGCTGCAATCGGCAGTCCTTGCCGTCGGCGCGGTGCTCGTCATCGAAAACCAGGCATCCGGCGGCATCATCATCGCGTCGTCCATCCTTACCTCCCGCGCGCTTGCCCCGGTCGAGCAGGCGATTGCAAACTGGCGCGGCTTCGTTTCGGCCCAGCAGGCCTGGAAACGGTTGCGGCATATGCTGAACGCGCTGCCGGAGGCCGATATGCCTCTGTCGCTGCCCGCACCGAAGCAAAGTCTGGCGGTGGAGAGCCTTTCGAGCGGCCCGGCTGGGCTGCAGAAACTGGTGATTTCCAATGTATCGTTTACGCTTCAGGCCGGCAGCGCTCTCGGCGTGATCGGACCGAGTGCATCCGGCAAATCATCGCTCGTGCGGGCTCTGACGGCCGTCTGGCCGATCTATCGCGGCAGTGTCAGGCTGGATGGCGCAGCGCTCGACCAGTGGAGCGACGAGGACCGTGGTCGCCATCTCGGATATCTTCCGCAGGAGATCGAACTTTTTGCGGGCAGCGTTTCGGACAACATTGCGCGGTTTCGTGAAAACCCTGATGCGGCCGATGTCATTGAGGCGGCAAAGGCTGCGGGCGTCCACGACCTCATCCTGCGCCTGCCGAACGGCTATGATACCGATATTGGCTTGAGTGGTTCCATGCTTTCGGCCGGTCAGCGCCAACGCATCGGGCTTGCGCGTGCGTTGTTCGGCAAGCCGTTTCTGGTTGTTCTGGACGAGCCCAATTCCAATCTCGATTCGGAAGGCGAGGTCGCGCTGACGGACGCGATCATCGGCATCCGCAAACGCGGGGGCATCGTGATTGTGGTCGCGCACCGCCCGAGTGCGCTCGCGGCCGTGGATTTCGTGCTGATGATGAAGGACGGTGGTCTTGCGGCCTTCGGACCGAAGGACGAGGTGCTCTCGAAGGTGCTTCGGCGCGAGAACCAGCCGAACGAGAGAAGTTCGCCGCTCAAGGTCGTCGGGGAAAGCCCGGAACAGATAAGGCAATAGGTCTCAAGATGACAACAGCCGAGCGTTCGCTGAAGCGCCATATCCTGCTCGTATCGACGTTGAGCGTGTTGCTTGTCGGCGGCATCGGCGGCTGGGCACTCAGCACGACATTGTCGAATGCGGTGGTGGCCGAAGGCAGTGTCGTGATCGAGGACAATGCCAAGAAGGTGCAGCACCTGACCGGCGGTATTGTCTCCGAGCTGCTCGTCAAGGAAGGCGCGCATGTCAAAGCGGGGGACGTCCTGCTGCGGCTGGATGGCACGTCGCTCAAATCCAATCTCGGCATTACCAACAGCACGCTGGCACAGCTTTACGCGCGGCGCGCGCGGTTGCAGGCGGAACGCCGCGGTGAGGAGAACTTCACGGTCAAGGAAGCCGAGGCCGCGGGTATCAATTCCCAGACGAACCGCATCCTGATCGAAGGCGAACAGCAGTTCTTCCTCAGCCGTCGCGCCTCGCTCGAGGGTATGAAGAAGCAGCTCGCCGAGCGGAAGAGCCAGTTGGCCGAAGAAATTGAGGGCGCCACGCTGCAGATCAAGTCGATCGACGATTCGATCGTGCTGATCGATGAGGAACACACGGCTATCAGCTCGCTCTACGAAAAGCAGCTCGTGACGATGCAGCGTGTCAACACGCTGAAGCGCCAGCGCGCCGAGCTTGACGGCAATCGCGGACGGATGATCGCGACGCGGGCGCAGGCGCATGGCCGCATCAACGAGATCAACCTGCAGATCCTGCAGCTCGACGAAGACAGGCAGACGGAAAACGCGCGTGACCTGACCGATGTCGAGGCAAAGATCGCCGAATCAGAAGAACGCCGTATCGCCATACAGGACCAGCTCGACCGTCTCGACGTTCGCGCACCGCTTGACGGTTACATTTATCAGCTGGCGCTGCACACGGTGGGCGGCGTTGCCAATCCGGGCGAGGCGCTGATGCTGCTGTCGCCGGAGACGCGCAGCCTGACGGTCGAGGCGAAGGTCGCTTTGCGCAGCATCGACCAATTGAGCGTGGGACAAAGTGTCGACATCCGCTTCAGCGCTTTCGACCAGAAGACTACGCCTGAAGTCCAGGGCAAGATTTCGTCGATCTCGCCCGATTCGGTTGTCGATCAGCGTAGCGGCGCTGCCTCCTATATCGTGCGGATTGCGCCTGATGCAGGCGATATCGCGCGGTTACAGGGCCTGTCGCTCTATCCAGGAATGCCCGCGGAGGTGTTTATCAAGGTCGCCGACCGGTCGGTCATCTCCTATCTGACCAAGCCGATGATGGATCAGATCAACCACACGTTCCGTGACGAGTGAGCGGAAAGCGACCAATAGGCAGCTATTGGTCTCAGGCGCTGACGAGAACGCCGGCTTCCTCGGCAGCAGCGACGAAGGCCGCACGGGCGTCTTCCGGCTTGCGTTTTCCACCATCCACTTCGGCGCACACGATCAGCGCACGGTCGATCAGCGGACCGTCTTCGACAGGCCAGTCCTCGATCATCGCCCAGGCCGCAGCCTGGGTCGTTTCGACTGTCGTTTCGACAGGCGGCTCGCCAATCAGGACGACGACAGGTTTTGACCAAGGGTTGTTCATCATCGGGGGAATTTCACATGATTTGATGCAGGTCGAAGACTACGGAACATCTGAAGTCCATCTTCGCCAGCGTCGAGTTTCACCACATTATCTGGATAAATGGTGAGAGCGCAGGGGTTCGAACCCTGGACCTACTGATTAAAAGTCAGTTGCTCTACCAGCTGAGCTACGCTCTCCCTAAAGACTGCCGAGGCATCCTTTGAAAGTGCGCGGAACATATGCAGGTCACTCTTTGCGGTCAACCCCGCTAGCTGTGCAAAATTGCGTTCCTCAACGCTTTTCCCCGCCGCTTCGTCTGCGCGCAAAAAGGTGACTGGCTTTCCGGACGCGGCATGCTTAGGTGAAATCGATTCCACGGTGGGAAACTTCCGATCAAAACCTGCGGACCAAAACGTGTCGATTGCTGATATCTCTCTTCTGAGTGCCTTGATTGCCGGCGCCCTATCGTTTCTTTCCCCGTGCGTCCTGCCGCTGGTGCCGCCCTACCTGTGCTACATGGCCGGGATTTCCGTCGACCAGTTTCGCGACGGGCATGCGGCCGTGTCGCGGTCAAAGGATACGCGCCGCGCGGTTCTTTTGGCCGCGTTCTTCTTCACCCTCGGCTTTGCGACCGTGTTCGTTGCGCTTGGCGCCGGTGCTTCGACGATCGGTGTTCTTCTCCGGCAGCATCTCGACCTGCTCTCCAAGATCGGCGGCGTGACCATCATCATCATGGGCCTGAATTTCCTCGGCGTGTTCCGGATCGGCCTGCTTGCGCGCGAGGCGCGGTTTCATGGCGGTGGACAGCCGGCGACGCTGTCTGGCGCCTACGTGATGGGGCTGGCTTTCGCGTTCGGCTGGACGCCGTGCATCGGTCCCGTTCTCGGCGCGATCCTCGGTGTTGCCGCGTCGCGCGATACGGTGGGCGAGGGCGCCATGCTTCTGGCGATCTATTCGCTCGGTCTCGCCGTGCCGTTCTGGATCGCTGCCGGGTTCTCCGGTGCCTTCATGCGGTTCCTCACCCGCTTTCGACGGCATCTCGGTCACGTCGAGAAGGCGATGGGCGTGTTGCTGATCCTGACCGGCCTTGCATTCATCTTCGGTTTCGTGACGTCAGCCGCGATCTGGTTCCAGCAGACCTTTCCAATCCTGATGCAAATCGGCTAACGGAACGGCCATAAGGTCAACCGCGGTAAGGATTAAAGGCGGCATGGGCGACATCATCGGCTTGCTGCTACCGTTTTTCGGATTGATCCTGATCGGCTACGTGGCCGCAAAGGTCACCAAACAACCGGCCGAGGCGCTTGGATGGATGAACACGTTCATCATCTATGCGGCACTTCCGGCGCTGTTCTTCAAGCTCGTCTCGCGCACGCCAATGGAGCAACTGGCGCGGGTCGACTTCATTCTTGGCGAGATCTTCGCGACCTATTTGATCTTCACGGTGGTGTTCCTTATCGGGTTCCTGATCCGCAAGACGTCATTCGAGGACTGCACGATCCAGGCGTTTGCCGGCGCTTACGGCAACATCGGATATATGGGGCCGGGGCTTGCACTGCTCGCTTTCGGCGAAGCGGCTGCCGTTCCGGTGGCGCTGATCGTCTGCTTCGAGAACGCCGCCCATTTCATCGTGGCACCCGCCATGATGGCGGCAGCCGGCGGCGACGGTCGATCACCGCTGGCGGTGGCGGGCGATATCGCCCGCAAGGTTCTGCTGCACCCGTTCATCATCTCGACAGCTGTCGGCTTTGCATTCGCCGCGATGGCGTGGCAGCCGGCCGAGCCGGTGCAGCGGCTTGTCGATTATCTGGCGCAAGCGGCGGCGCCCTGCGCGCTCTTTGCAATGGGTGTGACACTGGCGCTGCGGCCGGTGCGGCGTGTTCCGGTCGAGATCGGCTATATCGCCGTCTTCAAGCTGATCGTACTGCCACTGACGACGTTTTCGGTCCTGTCGCTGATCGGTGGTTTCGAACCGGTCTGGATCTACTCGGCGACGCTGCTGTCAGCCCTGCCGACAGCCACCAATGTCTTCGTCATCAGCCAGCAATATGGCGTCTGGCAGGAGCGCGCGTCGGCGAGCATCCTGATTATCACGCTGGCGTCTGTCTTCACCCTGCCAGCGATCCTTTATCTCATCCATTCCGGTTTTCTATCTGCGGGCTTGCTTCCTTAGGCCAGAAAAAATTTCGCGCAGTCCGCGGCCCGGTTCGATCCCCTCCCGCATCATCAGATTGCGTAACGGCGGGGCGTTTTTCAAGACCTGCAGACCGCCCGCCCGTAGCATCTGGACGGGCAAGAAGTCCGACAGAAGTGAGCGGTTGAGGAGATCGACACCGAAGGTGCGGGTCATGATATCGGGGCGGCGGCTCCGGTTGAAACGATCGCCGATATCCGCGCCAATCGGTCTGTCCGGTTCGTCCGTCACCAGATCACTCAGCGTGATGATATCACGCAGCGAGAGGTTGAGGCCCTGAGCGCCGATCGGGGGGAAGGCATGCGCGGCTTCGCCGACAAGTGCGACACGACCCTTGCCGAACCGGTCTGCCATCAGGCTCGAAAGCGGCCAGGCCTGCGGGGCGGCTTCGACGGTCACCTTTCCGAGCATCGACTGCATGCGGTCTTCGACGAGCTGCGACAGCTGGTCGAGATCGGTCGCCATCAACCGTTCGGCTTCTTCGGGTCTCACTACCCAGACGAGGCTGGAGCGGGAGCCGGGCAGGGGAACCTGCGTGAACGGTCCGGTTTCTGTATGGAATTCCGTCGAAACGTTGTGATGCGGCACCGTGTGGGCAAAGTTCATCACCAGGGCGGACTGCGGGTAGGACCAGCGGCGGACACCTATGCTAGCGGCCTCGCGCGTGCTCGACTTGCGCCCGTCCGATCCAATGACCAGATCGACCGCCATAGCTGATCCGTCCGATAAGGTAAGGCGAGCGCGATCGCCGTCGAGGTCGAAGGCTTCGACCTGATGCGTGAACCGGGTGACGTTCGGTTCCAGGTTGATCGCCTTATCCAGCGCCGGAGACAGAGCGTTGTTGGGAATGTTGTAACCGAACGCGTAGAGCCCGACATCCTGCGCACGAAACTGTGTAGTAGGCGCGCGCAGCAGACGAGTCGTGCCGTCGATGATCTGCATGATCGACAGCGGCGCGGCCGATGGCGCGATGATATCCCAAAGACCCAGCCGATCGAGCAGGCGGATGGATTGATCCATCAGCGCGGTCGTGCGCCCATCGTCTCGCTCGGATGCCGGCGAAATGAGCGCGACTTTGCGGCCGGCTCGACCAAAAGCCAGCGCCGCTACCGATCCTGTCAGGCCGCCGCCAACGACGGCAATTTCGAACTCGTGCATCTGTCACCTCCGGAGCCATTCGCTCTCACCGTATTTATAGAGTGCTGGCCGTAATTCCAGCCGTAGCAGCGTCAGATTCGGCACGCGCTGCCCACGAGGGATCGAGAGAAATCCTGGTTTTCCCGGTCATAATCAGGTGTGCGCCGGCATGCGCAGTTGCAAACGGGGACAATTGGCCGCATATCTCGCAGGCTTCACGGAAAGGCGGGGGACGCGTGTTCAGGCGACTATTCAATTATCGGAACGTCCCTTACGCGGAAATCCGGGCTTTCTCCGTGCATCTCCTGACGGCGTCAGGATCCTTCCTGGCATTCCTCGGTGTCGTGGCTGCGGCAGAACATCGATTTGTCGACATGTTCTGGTGGCTGGGGCTGGCACTTCTGGTCGACGGGATCGATGGGCCGATCGCGCGCAAGGTGCATGTGAAGGAAGTCCTGCCGAACTGGTCGGGCGACACGCTCGACAACATCATCGACTATGTTACCTACGTTCTCCTGCCGGCCTTCGCGCTCTATCAGAGCGGCATGATCGGCGAACCCTGGTCATTTGTTGCGGCTGGTGCCATCGTCGTGTCGAGTGCGATCTACTATGCCGACATGGGCATGAAGACGGATGAATACTTCTTCTCCGGCTTCCCGGTCGTCTGGAACATGGTGGTGCTGACGCTGTTCGTCATCGATGCCAGTGCGACGACGGCCATGATCGTCGTTTCCGTGTCCGTGGTTGCCACTTTCCTGCCGATCAATTTCCTCCATCCGGTGCGCGTCAAGCGCCTGCGGTCGCTCAATCTCGGGATCTGCCTGCTCTGGTGCGCGCTCGCCGGCTACTCGCTGCTCCTGCATTTCCAGTCGCCGGACTGGCTCGTCTGGGGCGTCGTGATCAGCAGTCTTTATCTGTATTGCATCGGCGGCATCATGCAGCTTTTTCCAGGTCTTGGAAAATAGTTGCGTTTTTTCACATCGCATCTGTTTGCTGTTGTGCACGGCAACAAAAACGGTATCAATATCAACCCAGTACCCGGGTTAACCGGGTGGGGTCAGAAGAAATAATACTGCGACGCGAAAATGCCGGCACACAAGACCGGGCGCGCGGATGAACAAGGGGACGTCGTGACTTTTTCCGAGAGCGAGCAGGCTGCTTCGCTTTTGTCGGTCCGTGGACTGACGAAGCTGTTCGGCGATTTTGCTGCGTGCAGTGGTATCGATCTCGATATCGCGCCGGGTGAAATCCATGCGCTGCTCGGCGAAAACGGTGCCGGCAAATCCACTCTCGTAAAAATGCTGTTCGGCGTGCTTCAGCCATCGGGCGGGCAGATTGTCTGGCAGGGGAACCCGGTGACGATTGGTTCGCCTGGGGAAGCCCGGCAGCTCGGCATCGGCATGGTGTTTCAGCACTTCTCGCTGTTCGAAGCGCTGACGGTTGCCGAAAACATTGCCTTGTCTCTCGATCCGAAAACGCCGCTTGCCAAGATCGCCGAAGAGGCTGCCTCGCTTTCCAAGGCGTACGGACTGCCGCTTGATCCTTATGCGCATGTGGCAGACCTTTCGGTCGGTGAACGCCAGCGGATCGAGATCGTGCGGGCTCTCCTCCAGAACCCGAAGCTGATCATTCTCGACGAGCCGACCTCCGTGCTCACGCCGCAGGAAGCGGACCGGTTGTTCGAGACGCTCTTCAAGCTGAAGGCCGAGGGCCGCTCGGTGCTTTATATCAGCCACCGGCTGGAAGAAGTGCGTCGCATCTGCGACCGCGCCACCGTGCTTCGCCACGGCAAGGTGACCGGCGCCTGCGATCCGAGGCAGGAGACGCCAGCGTCACTTGCCCGGATGATGGTGGGGACGGAAGTTGCCGCGGTGCATCGGGACGAGACGGTGGCGCTTGGCGACATTCAGCTCGATGTCACCGATTTGACAGTGAGGGCGCGCTCGCCATTCGCGGTCAGTCTCAAGAACATTTCTATGCGCGTTAGGGCGGGCGAAATCCTCGCGATTGCGGGCATTGCTGGCAATGGTCAGAGCGAGCTTTTCGATGCGCTGTCTGGCGAGTATCCGGTTGCCGATGATGACCGGATCAAGATCCGCGGCAAGGCGGTGGGTCGCACCGGCATCAATGGCCGGCGGTTGCTCGGTGCGAGTTTCGTGCCCGAGGAGCGGCATGGTCATGCTGCCGTGCCCGGCATGTCGCTGACCGACAATCTGCTGCTGGCGCGCAGCCAGCCGGACCGGAAGGCATTTCTGTCGGGTGGTCTGGCGTCGATCGTGCGTTCCGGTGCGATCCGCTCGGCCACCAAGCGCATCTGCCAGCAGATGGATGTGCGCAAGAGTGGCGAGGATCCGCTGGCGGGATCGCTTTCGGGGGGCAACCTGCAGAAATTCGTTGTCGGGCGCGAACTCGATCGGCAGCCTTCGATCATGATCGTCAACCAGCCGACCTGGGGCGTCGATGCCGGGGCTGCGAGCCGCATCCGGCAGGCGCTGATCGATCTGGCGAAATCCGGCTCCGCCGTCGTCGTGATCAGCCAGGACCTTGATGAGATTTTCGAGGTGGCAACCAATATCGCTGTTATCTCGGAGGGCAAATTGTCGGAGCCGCATCCGGTCGGCAGCCTGTCGCTGGAGCGGATCGGGCTGATGATGGGTGGCATCCATGAGAGCCATTCCATCCCTGACGCCATGCCGTCCTCGCCGGAGGCAACGCATGCGCATTGAACTGCAAAAGCGCGCCCGCGTCTCGACACTGTTTTCGGTTCTTTCGCCGCTTCTGGCGTTGGTGCTGACACTGATCGGCGGCGCCATCCTGTTCTGGGCTCTCGGCAAGAACCCGGGATCGGCGCTCTACAGTTTCTTTATCGAGCCGCTTCTCGAAGTCTGGTCGCTGCATGAACTGGCCGTCAAGGCCGCACCGCTGATCCTGATCGCGGTCGGGCTTTCGATCTGCTACTGCTCGAACAACTGGAATATCGGCGCCGAGGGCCAGTTCACGATCGGGGCGATCACGGGTTCGATCCTGCCGGTTCTTTATCCCGAGTGGCATTCGCCGATGATCCTGCCGCTGATGCTTCTGATGGGCATTGCCGGCGGCGCGCTCTACGCGGGTATTCCCGCACTTTTGAAGACGCGGTTCAACACCAACGAAATTCTGACCAGCCTGATGCTGGTCTATATCGCGCAGCTGTTTCTCGACTGGCTGGTCCGCGGCCCATGGCGTGACCCGCAGGGCTATAATTTTCCGCAGACGAAGAGCTTCCAGATCGAGGCGGTGCTGCCGGAAATGCTGGCCTCCGGCCGGGCCCATTGGGGCTTTGCCTTCGCGATCATTGCCGCGGTGGCGCTCTGGTTCATGATGCGCTTCATGCTGAAGGGTTTCGAGGTTCAGGTGCTTGGGCAGTCGGAACGGGCAGGGCGTTTTGCCGGCTTTTCGGCACGGCGCATGGTGTGGTTCTCGATGCTCGTCTCCGGCGGACTTGCCGGGCTTGCGGGGATCTCGGAAGTATCCGGTTCGATCGGCCACGTACAGCCGTCTATCTCGCCCGGATACGGTTTCACCGCGATCATTGTGGCATTCCTCGGGCGTCTCAATCCGCTCGGGATCATCGCGTCGGGCCTGGTTCTGGCGCTCACCTATCTCGGCGGTGAGGCGGCACAGCTTTCGATCGGGATCTCCGACAAGGTCAGCCGCGTCTTCCAGGGCCTGCTGCTGTTCTTCGTTCTGTCCTGCGATACGCTGATCCATTACCGCATCCGGCTGATCTTTGCCGGAAGCCAGGCGGAGGCGAAGAGCTGATGTTCGAGGCGATCCTTCTGACCGTCATCACTGCCGCAACGCCGCTCGTCATCGCAGCGCTCGGCGAACTCGTCACTGAACGTGCCGGTGTGCTTAACCTCGGCGTCGAAGGCATGATGATCATGGGCGCCGTCTGCGCCTTTGCGGCGACGCAGATGACCGGTTCGCCCTATATCGGCATCGTCGCCGGCATTGTCGGCGGCGGGCTGTTTTCGCTGCTGTTCGGGTTCCTGACGCTGACGTTGGTGGCAAACCAGGTGGCGACGGGGCTGGCGCTCACGATCCTCGGTCTCGGCATTTCCGGCCAGCTCGGCGAGAGCTTTGTCGGTCAGCCGGGCATCAAGCTGCAGCCGATCGTCATTCCGCTTCTGTCCGATATTCCCTTCGTCGGCCGCGTTCTCTTCGCGCAGGATCTCACCTTCTATCTGTCTATCGCGCTTGTCATCGGCATCAACTGGTTCCTGTTCAAGAGCCGTCGCGGCCTGAAGCTTCGCGCGATCGGCGACAACCACGGATCGGCGCATGCGCTCGGCATCAACGTCATCCGCACGCGCTATTTGGCAGTGCTGTTCGGTGGCGCCTGTGCGGGTCTTGCCGGTGCGCAGCTGTCGCTTGTGTATACGCCGCAATGGGTGGAAAACATGTCGGCTGGACGCGGCTGGATTGCGCTTGCGCTCGTCGTCTTTGCTTCGTGGCGGCCATGGCGGGTTCTCGCCGGCGGCTATCTTTTCGGGGCCGTGACGATCGGGCAGCTGCATGCGCAGGCGTTCGGTATCGGCATTCCGTCCCAGGTTCTGTCCGCACTTCCTTACGTGGCGACTATTGTCGTCCTCATCATCATCTCGCATAATCGTCGCACGACGCTCATCAATACGCCGGCTTCGCTCGGAAAGGCATTCGTCCCCGATCGGTGACCGCGGTAAGCACACCCCGTCTTCAAGCCAATAGAGGTTTAGGAAATGAAGAAACTGATTATCGCCCTAGCCGCGTCGGCCGCCCTTCTGGGTGGTTTCTCGACCGGCGCGCAGGCCCAGGAAAAGAAGAAGGTCTGCTTCATCTATGTCGGTTCCAAGACCGACGGCGGCTGGACCCAGGCGCATGATCGCGGCCGTATCGAGCTGGAAAAGGCACTTGGCGACAAGATCGAGACGCCGTTCCTCGAAAGCGTGCCGGAAGGTCCGGATGCCGAACGTGCGATCGAGCGCATGGCCCGCTCCGGTTGCGCGATCGTCTACACGACCTCGTTCGGCTTCATGGATGCGACCGTGAAGGTTGCCGCGAAATTCCCGAACGTGAAGTTCGAACATGCAACCGGCTTCAAGGCTGGTCCGAACCTCGCGACCTACAATTCGCGCTTCTACGAAGGCCGCTACATCCAGGGCCAGATCGCTGCGAAGATGTCGAAGAAGGGCGTTGCCGGCTACATCGCATCCTTCCCGATCCCGGAAGTGGTGATGGGCATCAACGCTTTCGAACTCGGCGCAAAGTCGGTCAATCCTGAGTTCAAGCTCAAAGTCGTATGGGCCAACACCTGGTTCGACCCGGGCAAGGAAGCCGATGCTGCCAAGGCACTGGTCGACCAGGGCGTCGATATCCTGACCCAGCACACCGACACGACGGCACCGATGCAGGTTGCAGCCGAGCGCGGCATTTTCGCATTCGGTCAGGCCTCCGACATGATCGCCGCCGGTCCGAAGACGCAGCTGACTGCGATCGTCGACACCTGGGGCGCCTATTACATCAAGCGCACCAAAGCGCTTCTCGACGGCTCCTGGAAGTCCGAGCAGATCTGGGACGGCTTGAAGGACGGCATTCTCACGATGGCGCCCTACACCAACATGCCTGACGACGTGAAGGCGATGGCCGAAGAGACCGAAGCCAAGATCAAGTCCGGCGAACTGCATCCGTTCACCGGCCCGATCAACAAGCAGGACGGTTCTGAGTGGCTGAAGGCCGGCGAAAAGGCCGAGGACGGCGTTCTGCTCGGCATGAACTTCTACATCCAGGGCGTGGACGACCAGCTGCCGAAGTGAGCTCGTCTATAAGCTGAATTCTAAAGGGCGCCCTCATCGGCGCCCTTTTTGTTTCTTCTGGACATATGCCGTTTATCGCCCTTCAAGACAGTTGCTGCTACACAGGCGGCGATCGCCGAAGGAGATTCTGAAATGAGCCGTTCCTGCCTTGCCGTCATTCTTGCCGCTGGCGACAGTACGAGAATGAAATCGTCCATGTCGAAAGTGCTGCATCCGGTCGCCGGGCGGCCGATGATTGCGCATGTGATGGCAGCGGTCGCTTCGGCCGGCATGACGGACGCAGCACTTGTGGTCGGCCGCGACGCAGACAAGGTTGCCAAGGCAGGTGCGATCGGCGGGATATCGGTCAAAGCTTTCCTGCAGACGGAGCGGCTTGGCACCGGACACGCAGTTCTCGCGGCGCGTGACGCGATCGCGGAAGGTTTCGACGACGTTCTGGTGGCCTATGCCGACGTTCCGTTGATTACCGCTGCCCCGTTCATGGCCGCTCGGGCTGAGTTGCAGAATGGCGCCGATGTCGTGGTCATCGGCTTCCACACGGACAAGCCGACCGGCTACGGTCGTCTTCTGGTGGAGAATGGTGAGCTTGTCGCCATCCGCGAGGAGAAGGATGCGACTGAGGAGGAACGCAAGGTCACCTGGTGCAATAGCGGCCTGATGGCAATCAACGGTGCCAAGGCTCTGGCCCTGCTCGAACAGATCGGCAATGCCAATGCCAAGGGCGAGTACTACCTGACGGATCTCGTGGAGATCGCCCGGGCGAGCGGCGGCAAGGTCGTTGCCGTGGATGCGCCCGAAACGGAACTGACCGGCTGCAACAACCGGGCGGAACTGGCTTACATCGAGCGCCTGTGGCAGGAGCGCCGCCGGCACGAACTGATGGTGTCCGGTGTCACGATGATTGCGCCGGAAACCGTTTTCCTGGCGTTCGATACGCAGATCGGGCAGGACGCGCTGATCGAGCCGAATGTCGTTTTCGGGCCCGGCGTGACGATCGATAGCGGTGCGATCATCCACGCGTTTTCCCATATCGAAGGCGCGCATGTCAGTTCGGGTGCGACAGTCGGGCCATTCGCACGGCTTCGGCCAGGGGCTGATCTCGCCGAGGGCTCGAAAGTCGGCAATTTCTGCGAGGTGAAAAACGGCAAGGTGGGCGAGGGCGCCAAGGTGAACCACCTGACCTATATCGGCGATGCCGTCATCGGCGCGCATGCCAATATCGGCGCCGGCACGATCACCTGCAACTATGACGGCGTCAACAAGCATGAGACCCGGATCGGCGCGAACAGCTTTATCGGATCCAACTCGTCATTGGTTGCGCCGGTGTCGATCGGCGACGGGGCCTATGTCGCGTCAGGCAGTGTGATTACCGAGGATGTGCCTGACGATGCGCTGGCCCTTGGTCGCGCCCGGCAGGAAGTGAAGCCGGGCCGCGCGAAGGTCATTCGCGAGCGCGCGCTGGCGATCAAGGCATCGAAGGCGAAGTAGCCGTCCGGGGCTACATTGAAGACGGAAGGATCCGTCGCTGCGGGAGGGGCAAGAACTGCTTCGAACAGGCCGCAGCGGCAGGTCCGACCCATTAAGGATTTCGCGTTACTGTTCGACATCGAAAGTGACCGCGCCGGTGATTGCACGGCGAGGGCAATCGGCTAGGACTTCGCGATCGAACGAGAAGAATTGGAGAGGCCTATATGTGCGGGATTGTCGGGATCGTGGGCCAGGAGCCGGTAGCGACGCGTCTGGTCGAGGCGTTGCGGCGGCTGGAATACCGCGGCTATGATTCCGCCGGCGTCGCGACGATCCACGAGGGCAAGCTCGATCGCCGCCGCGCCGAGGGCAAGCTGTTCAACCTCGAGAAGAAGCTCGATGGAGAGCCGCTGCCGGGCATGATCGGCATTGCCCATACCCGCTGGGCGACGCATGGCGTTCCGAACGAGACGAACGCGCATCCGCATTTCGTCGACGGAGTCGCGGTTGTTCATAACGGCATCATCGAGAATTTCTCCGAACTTAAGGACGCCCTGATCGCCGAAGGGGCTGTGTTCACCAGCCAGACGGATACAGAAGTCGTGGCGCATCTTCTGGCGCATTACACGCGCGAAGGCCTGGGGCACCGCGAAGCGATGCTTGCCATGCTCAACCGCGTTTCCGGCGCCTATGCGCTGGTCGTGATGTTCGAGGACGAGCCCGGCACGATCTTTTCGGCGCGATTCGGACCGCCGCTTGCCGTCGGTCATGGTCGGGGAGAGATGTTCTTAGGATCGGATGCGATTGCGCTGTCGCCCTTCACCAACGAGATCACCTATCTGGTCGATGGCGACTGCGCCATCATCACCCATGATCGTCTCGAGGTCATCGACTACGAAGGCAGGCCTGTTACCCGCAAGAGCCAGATTTCGCAGGCCGCGACCTTCATGGTCGACAAGGGCAACCATCGCCACTTCATGGAGAAGGAGATCTACGAGCAGCCGGAGATCATCTCCCATGCGCTTGCCCATTACATCGACTTTGCCACCAACACGGTGAAGCCGACGGATACGGCGATTGATTTCTCGACGGTGTCCGGTCTCGCGATCTCCGCCTGCGGTACGGCCTATCTGTCCGGTCTTATCGGCAAATACTGGTTCGAGCGGTACGCTCGCCTTCCCGTCGAGATCGACGTCGCCTCGGAATTCCGCTACCGCGAACTGCCGCTGTCGCCCAGCCAGGCGGCGCTGTTCATCTCGCAGTCCGGCGAGACAGCCGATACGCTCGCATCCCTGCGCTATTGCAAGGAACAGGGCCTGAAGATCGGCGCCATCGTCAACGTCCGCGAGTCGACGATCGCGCGCGAATCGGATGCAGTGTTTCCAATTCTCGCAGGACCGGAGATAGGTGTCGCCTCGACCAAGGCGTTCACCTGCCAGCTCGCGGTTCTGGCGGCTCTTTCGATCGGCGCCGGTCGCGTCCGCGGGACAGTGACGGAGAGCGACGAGAAGGCGATGGTAAAGCACTTAGCCGAGATGCCGCGAATCATGAGCCGGGTATTGAACGACATCCAGCCCCAGATCGAGGCGCTCTCGCGTGAGCTTTCGCGCTTCAAGGATGTGCTCTATCTTGGTCGCGGCACGAGCTATCCGCTAGCACTGGAAGGTGCTCTGAAACTCAAGGAAATCTCCTACATTCACGCGGAAGGCTACGCAGCCGGTGAATTGAAGCACGGACCGATCGCCCTGATTGACGAGCACATGCCGGTCATCGTCATTGCGCCGCATGACAGGTTCTTCGAAAAGACCGTTTCGAACATGCAGGAAGTGGCGGCGCGCGGCGGCGAGATCATCTTTATCACCGACGAGAAGGGAGCCGCTGCCTCGAAACTTCCGACGATGGCGACGATCGTGCTGCCGGATGTAGACGAGATCATTTCACCGATGATCTTTTCGCTGCCGATCCAGCTGCTCGCCTACCATACGGCCGTGTTTATGGGCACGGATGTCGATCAGCCTCGCAACCTTGCCAAATCCGTCACCGTGGAGTGATCGGGAAAGGTTTGCTTTCCCTTGCATCGCAGCATTGCATCTTGCATTGTCGCATTCGATGAATGCGACAATGCAAGTCACAGGTAAGGAATTTTCATGAGCGACAGCCCCGAGCGCTTATCGCTGGCCAATCGGCTCAGAAACAACTTCCTGACAGGCCTGATCATATGCGCGCCTTTGGCGATCACGATATGGCTTACCTTTACCTTCATCGACTGGGCCGATAGCTGGGTAACGCCCTACATTCCGCAGCGTTACGACCCCCAATATTACTTCGACGTAACGATTCCCGGCACGGGTCTGCTGCTGGCGATGGTGATGATCACCATCATCGGCTTTCTCGGCAGGAACCTGATCGGTCGCTCGATCGTCAGTTTCGGCGAGTTGATCCTCAACCAGATGCCGCTTATCCGGACCATCTACAAGAGCGTCAAACAGATCCTGGAGACGGTTCTGAAGGAACAGTCCACGTCCTTCAAGAAGTGCGGCATGGTGGAGTTTCCGACACCCGGCACCTGGGTGCTCGTGTTTATTGCCGGCGATGCACAGGGCGAGATTGCCGAGAAGCTCAACGCAGACGGCGAGGAGATGGTGGCGGTGTTCATGCCTCCGACCCCGGTTCCAACCGCGGGTTTCCTGATGTTCGTGCGCAAAAGCCAGATCATCATGCTCGACATGACGCCGGAAGAGGGCGCCAAGCTGTTGATCTCGGGCGGGCTTATCTCTCCGACCTATACGCCGAAGCCGGGCGAGGTCCCGATCCTGCCGGCACCGCAGGACATGCCCACTGTTACCACGCCTCCGACAGCACCTTAGCCGGCGCGCAGGAAGCGGATCGCTTCGTCACGTCTATGCAGGTACAGCAGCGCGCGTACGGCCTCGCCGCGTTCACTTGTTAGGTCGGGATCGCGATCCAGGAGGTAGGTCGCGTCCTTGCGGGCGATCTCGAGGAGATCCGCGTGTGCTTCTAGGCTGGCGATCTTGAACCCGGGCGTCCCTGACTGGCGGGTGCCGAGGAGTTCTCCTTCGCCACGCAGTTTCAGGTCTTCCTCGGCGATCAGAAAACCGTCCTCGCTGTCGCGGAGAATCGACAGGCGCGCGTGGCCGGTCTCGCTGAGTGGTCCCTTGTAGAGAAGAATGCAGGTGGAGGCTTCGTCTCCACGCCCTACACGTCCGCGCAACTGGTGGAGCTGCGCTAGACCAAACCGCTCTGCATGTTCGATCACCATGATCGTTGCATCGGGCACATCGACGCCGACCTCGACAACCGTGGTTGCCACAAGCAGGCGGATCTCGCCGTTCTTGAAGGCGCTCATGACGGCGTCTTTTTCCGGTCCGGCCATTCGGCCATGCACGAGGCCGACATTGTCGGCACCGAGTTCGCGGGCCAGTACCGCGTAGCGCTCCTCGGCCGACATCAGTTCGGAGACGTCCGATTCCTCGACCAGCGGGCAGATCCAGTAGGCCTTCTTTCCCTCTGCGACGGCGCTGCGCAGGCGCCCGACGACATCGCCGATCCGTTCGGTCGGGATCGTCACGGTCTGGATCGGCTTTCTGCCGGCAGGCTTCTCGGTCAGCTTGGACACATCCATGTCGCCGAAGGCTGCCAACACCAGCGTGCGCGGGATGGGCGTCGCGGTCATGACGAGCATATGCGGGGATATGCCCTTGGCGGTCAGACGCAGACGCTGATGCACGCCGAACCGGTGCTGTTCGTCGACGACCGCCAGCATCAGGCTGTGATAGCTGACGGTGTCCTGGAACAGCGCGTGGGTGCCAATGACGATCTGGGCCTCGCCCGAGGCGATCCGCTCGACGATGGCTTCGCGTTCGCGACCCTTGGTGCGGCCGGTCAGAAGTTCGACAGTGACGCCGGCGGCACCGGCCAGTTTCGAGATGGTCGAGAAATGCTGGCGGGCGAGGATTTCGGTCGGTGCCATCAGAACGGCCTGGCCGCCGGCTTCGACAGCGGCGGCCATCGCCAGAAGGGCCACCAGCGTCTTGCCGGCGCCGACATCGCCTTGCAACAGCCGCAGCATGCGGTCTTCGCCTGCCATATCCTTGGTGATATCCTCGACGGAGGATTTCTGGCTCGGCGTCAGCGAAAACGGCAGTGCGGCGACGAGCCGGGTGGCAAGCTCGCCCTTTACCCGGATCGGCTGTCCCGGCACTTTGCGGATCTTCTGGCGCACCAGTGCCAGCGACACCTGGCCTGCAAGGAACTCGTCATAGGCCAAGCGGCGGCGTGCCTTGGACTGGGGATCGATATCCGTTTCGTCCCGCGGATCGTGCAGTTCCTGAAAGGCTTCCGTTACGGTAGGAAAGCCCTCACGCTGCGTGAGGCTCAAATCCGCCCATTCCGGGAACTGGGGCAGGCGCGCGATTGCAGCTTCAATCGTCCGGCGGAATGTCTTCGAAGAGAGGCCCGCGGTCATAGGATAGACTGGTTCCACAAGCGGCAGGTTTTCGGCTTCCGATACCTTCACCATGAAATCCGGATGGATCATCGAGGCGCGGCCGTTGAACCAGTCGACCTTGCCACTGACCATCACCTGTTCGTCGACCGGAAGCGTCTTGTGCAGCCAGTCTCCCTTTGCGCGGAAAAAGGTGAGGGCGAGTTCGCCCGTCTCGTCGTGCAGGAAGACCCGGTAGGGCTGGTTGGTTCTGGCCGGTGGAGGTTGATGCCGGTCGACGCGTCCCTCGATGGTGACGATCGCTCCCTGCGGCGCGAGCGCGATGCCCGGACGGTTGCGGCGATCGATCAGCGAGGTGGGCGCGTGGAACAGGAGATCGACGACCCGGCAGTCTTCCGCATCCTCGCGTCCGGTGACGCGCGCGATCAGGTCGGCGATCTTCGGGCCGACGCCGGGCAGCGATGAGACGGAGGCAAACAGCGGATCGAGTATGGCAGGACGCATGGTTGGTTAAATGGCGCAAGTTTTGCCCATTTGGCAAGGTGACGCGAGCCGAAAACAATCCTATATGAACCGCAAAACAGGGACCTGGCTTATGACTGGATTGGCACGCACCAGCGCGGATCTCGACCCCCGTCGCCGACGTATTCTCTATCGCTGCTGGCATCGCGGCATTCGCGAGATGGATCTCGTGTTCGGCAGCTTCGCCGAGGCGGAGATTTCCAACCTCTCCGATACGGAACTGGACGAGTTTGAAGTGATCATGGATGAGCAGGACCACGACCTGCACGCCTGGATCACCGGCGCTATGGCGCTGCCCGAGGAACGCAATACGCCTCTGTTTGCGCGTATCGCCGCCTACAAGCCGGACTTCGATCCCGTGACCAGAGAGTTGTTGCAAGAGAAACTCGGCCAATGATTTCCGGATTTAACGCGAAGAAGATCGCGGCGGCCTCAACACCGCTGACCATCGGCAGTGTGCCGGCCGGCACCGAACCGCTTGTTCTTGCGGAACTGGCGCGGGCCGGACAGTCGGTTGCCTACGTTCTCTCGGACGGCCAGCGGATGCCGGATCTGGAGCAGATGCTGTCCTTCGTTGCGCCGGAAATTCCGGTTCTGTCGCTGCCGGCCTGGGACTGTCTGCCCTATGACCGTGTGTCGCCGAGTGCCGATGTCTCCGCAAGGAGACTGGCCGCCCTGTCGGGGCTGATCGCGCATGCCAAGAAGCCGCATCCGGCGATCGTGCTCGTCACGGTCAACGCGATGTTGCAGAAGATCGCGCCTGCCTCGGTCATTGAAAGCCTCGCGTTTTCGGCCAAGCCCGGCAACGTGATCCGCATGGATGACATCGCGGCGCGGCTTGAGCGCAACGGATTCGACCGCGTTTCCACGGTGCGCGAAGTCGGCGAATTTGCGGTGCGCGGCGGTATTCTCGATGTGTTCGTGCCGGGTTCGGAAGAACCGGTGCGGCTGGATTTCTTCGGTGACACGCTGGAAACGATCCGGTCCTTCGATCCGGCAAGCCAGCGCACGACGGGCCAGGCCCGCTCGCTCGACCTCAACCCGATGAGCGAAGTGACGCTAACGCCTGATACGATCAGCCGCTTCCGCACGAACTATCTGTCGCTGTTCGGTGCTGCCAACCGTGACGATGCGCTCTATGAGGCCGTGTCCGAGGGGCGTTGCTACGCCGGCATGGAACACTGGCTGCCGCTGTTTTACGAGAAGCTCGAGACCGCGTTCGACTATCTGAGCGGCTTCCGGATCGTGACCGATCACAATGCGCGCGAAGCGGCCACAGAGCGCTCAAAGCTGGTCACGGACTATTTCGAGGCACGCCGCGATCAAGCGAGCCTGGGCAAGGGTGCCGCCGCGCAGGCGACGCCCTACAAGCCGGTATCGCCGGGCCAGCTCTATCTCGACGGCAAATCGTTTGCCGAAATTCTCGATGAGGTCGCGGCCATCCGGCTCACGCCCTTCAACGAGATGGATTCGGCCGGCCGTCCGGTTCTGACTCTGGATGCCCATACGGGGCCGCGCTGGGCGAAAAGCCAGGCGGAGACCGGGTCCGAGACCCAGGAACACGATTCCGATAGCGAGGTTCGTGTCAATATTTTCGATCTTGTCGTCAAGCACATCGCCGACAAGCGCGCTGAAGGCACGAAGGTTCTGATTACGGGCTGGTCCGCCGGCTCGCTTGACCGCCTGCTACAGGTGCTGGACGAACGCGGCCTGAAGCGCATCAAGCCGATCGAAAAGCTGTCTGACCTTCAGAAGCTCGACAAAGGCGAAGCGGCGTCCGCGGTGATGAGCCTGGAGGCGGGTTTCGAGACGGGCGATATCGCCGTGATCGGCGAACAGGATATTCTCGGCGACCGCATGGTTCGCCGCGGCAAGCGTCGCAAGCGCGGTGCCGACTTCCTGACCGAAGTCGCGGGTCTCGATGAAGGGTCGCTTGTCGTCCACGCCGAACACGGTATCGGCAAGTTTGTCGGCCTGATCACGATCGAGGCCGCTGGCGCGCCGCGTGCCTGCCTGGAACTGCATTATGCGGATCAGGCCAAGCTCTTCCTGCCCGTCGAAAACATCGACCTTCTGTCACGCTACGGGTCGGATGCAGCGGAAGCCAATCTCGACAAGCTGGGTGGTGGCGCCTGGCAGGCCCGCAAGGCCAAGCTCAAGAAGCGCCTGCTGGATATGGCCGGCGATCTGATCCGGATCGCTGCGACGCGCATGGTGCGTCGTGCGCCGGTTCTCGCAACGCCGGAAGGGCTCTACGACGAGTTCGCTGCCCGCTTCCCCTATGACGAGACGGAAGATCAGGAAACCGCGATCGAGGCGGTGCGTGACGATCTGGCAGCCGGTCGACCGATGGACCGCCTGGTTTGCGGCGACGTCGGCTTCGGCAAGACCGAAGTGGCGCTGCGCGCGGCCTTCTTTGCCGCGATGAACGGCGCCCAGGTTGCGGTTGTCGTTCCGACGACCCTGCTCGCACGCCAGCATTTCAAGACGTTTACCAACCGCTTCCGCGGGCTGCCGATCCGGATCGCCCAGGCCTCGCGTCTCGTGCCGGCAAAGGAGCTGGCGCTGACGAAGAAGGAATTGTCCGAGGGCAAGGTCGATATCGTCGTCGGCACCCATGCGCTGCTGGGCAACAGCATCCAGTTCGCCAACTTGAGCCTGCTGATCATCGACGAGGAGCAGCATTTCGGGGTCAAGCACAAGGAACGGCTGAAGGACATGAAGACCGACGTGCATGTGCTGACGCTGTCTGCGACGCCGATCCCGCGCACGCTGCAGCTGGCCATGACGGGCGTTCGCGAACTGTCGCTGATCACCACGCCGCCGGTCGACCGCATGGCTGTGCGGACCTTCATCTCGCCGTTTGATCCCTTGGTCATTCGCGAGACGCTTATGCGCGAGCATTACCGCGGCGGCCAGAGTTTCTACGTCTGCCCAAGGCTGGCGGACCTTGCCGATATCCAGGCGTTTCTGCAGTCGGACGTGCCGGAACTCAAGGTAGCCGTTGCGCATGGACAGATGGCTGCGGGAGAGCTGGAAGATATCATGAATGCCTTCTACGACGGCAAGTATGACGTGCTTCTCTCGACCACGATCGTCGAATCCGGTCTCGATGTTCCGACTGCCAATACGCTGATCGTTCACCGGGCCGACATGTTCGGGTTGGCACAGCTCTATCAGCTGCGTGGCCGCGTTGGGCGCTCGAAGGTTCGGGCATTTGCGCTGTTCACGCTGCCAGTCAACAAGACGCTCACCCAGATGGCGGACCGTCGCCTCAAGGTGCTGCAGTCGCTCGATACGTTGGGCGCCGGTTTCCAGCTGGCAAGCCACGACCTCGACATCCGCGGCGCCGGCAATCTTCTCGGCGAGGAACAGTCCGGTCACATCAAGGAAGTCGGCTTCGAGCTTTACCAGCAGATGCTGGAAGAGGCGGTTGCCGAAGTGAAGGGCGAAGACGAGATTCTCGATACGGGCTGGTCACCGCAGATCTCCGTCGGCATCACCACGATGATCCCGGAGAACTACGTGCCGGATCTGCATCTGCGCATGGGCCTCTACCGCCGTCTCGGCGAAGTCCAGGAACTGTCGGAGATCGACGGGTTCGGCGCGGAAATGATCGATCGCTTCGGACCGATGCCGCCCGAGGTGCAGAACCTGCTCAAGGTCGTTTATATCAAGACGCTCTGCCGCAAGGCGAATGTCGAGAAGGTCGATGCGGGTCCGAAGGGCGTGGTCATCGTATTCCGTGACAAGCAGTTCCCCAACCCGGCGGCGCTGGTCGGCTATATCGCCAAGCAGGGTTCGCTTGCGAAGATCAGGCCGGACCAGAGCATCTTCCTCAACCGCGACCTGCCGACGCCGACAAAGCGGCTGACGGCTGCAGCCCAGGTGATGACGCAGTTTGCGGAACTGGCGAAGACCTGAAGCGTCTCGTCGCTTCGACAACAAACAAAAGGCCGGTGAGCAGAGCTCGCCGGCCTTTTTCGTTCAATCGATACTGTGGCTTTCAGGGCTTCGTGTCTGGCGCTTCCGGCGCCATCACCGCGGCGGCCTGCGTATCCGAGCCAAGGGCCGGCGGAAGCGGCGTGCCGCGAACGCGTTCGCGAATGAGGGTCAGCATGCCCGAGCCGATGATCAGGATGATGCCGATCACCATCGGCAGGTCGATATGGTCGCCGAAGACCAAGTAGCCGAACAGCACCGCCCAGATCATTTGGCTATATTGCGTCGGACCGATCAGGGTCGCGGGTGCATAGGCGGCTGCATACATGACCAGGATCGCGCCGAGTGCTGCCAGAAGCCCGTAGCCGGCCAGCCAGAGCCACTGGATTGCCGTGGGCGCCTGGAAGCCGGGCAGGGCAAGCGCGCCGCAGACGACGAGCGTTCCGAGCACGCCGGCGCCGTAGAGCGATATGTTCTTTTCCGACGGTCCCATGGCCCGGAACACGACGATCGAGATCGCGCCGCTCAGGCCACCGAAGACGGCGCCGAGATGGCCGATAGAGAGTTCGCGAAATCCGGGGCGGAGCACGATCATGACGCCGACAAAGCCGATGACGACCGCGGCCCAGCGCCTGTATCCGACCTGTTCCTTGAGAAAGATGACCGACATGATGGTGACGAAGGACGGAAGAAGGAAGATCAGCGCGAATGCTTCGGCCATCGACAGATGGGTGAAGGCGGTGACGCTGCCGATCGTGCCGCCGGCCTGGGCCACGAAGCGCAGGATCCAGAGAGGTCGGTTGGTGGTGTTGAAGATATCCGTCCAGCGATCGCCCTTCTTCATGAGGAAGGGCAGACCGACGAGGCAGAAGACCGCGCCGAGGAACGAGGATTGATAGGGGCTCAGCTGGCCCTCGATCAATTTGACGCTGGCGTCGCTCCATGCATAGGCGGCGAAGGCCGCAAAGGCGATGAGGACACCCTTGAGGGTCTGGTCTTTCTGCACAAAGATGACTTTCAGAGAGCTAGATCATGCCCTTGCGAGCTTCGGCCTTGAGCTGGGCGATTTCGCGGAAAGCGTTGGCGAGGACATCCGGCATCTGCGCACCGCTCACCGCATACTGTCCGTCGATGATGAAGAACGGCACGCCGTTGACGCCCATCTTCTGAGCGGCGTTGATCTCGGCCAGCACCGTATCCTTGTCGGCGTCACCTGCCAGCAGGTTCTCGACCACGGTGCGATCCATGCCGGCTTCGACGGCGATGTCTGCGAGAACCGCGTGGTCCCCAACAACGCGCCCCTGTTCGAAATTCGCCTTGAATAGTGCGGTCACAACGCGATCCTGAACCTCGCGGCCTTCCACCATGGCCCACTGAAGTAGACGGTGGGCATCGAGCGTGTTCGAGCCGACCGCGATCGCGTCGAAATTGAATGCGATGCCGACTTCCTGGCCCAGCTGAGTGAGCGCCCCGTGCGCGCGGGCGACCGTTTCGCTGCCGCCGAGCTTTGCTTCAAGAAACGCTTTGTGGTCCACACCTTCAGGCGGAATGTCCGGGTTGAGGCGATAGGGACGCCAGTTCAGGTCGACACCGATCTCGTCCTGAACTTCGGCGATTGCCAGCTCGAGCCGCGCCTTGCCCAGATAGCACCAGGGGCACACGACGTCGGAGACAATATCTACGGTGATGCGCTCCATCGGCGTTCTCTTTCCAATCAGGTTTGGCTTGCGATCGGCAGGTGGCGAGCTGTCTACTGCGCCCGCTCATCCCACCAAGAGTTGAGCTGATAGCCGTATAGCGGCAAGGTTTCCGGATAGCGTATCTGCTTGCGCCGCGCCACCCACTGGTCGGCAATATGGTAGAGCGGCACCATGTAATGGCCTGAAATCAGCAGGCGGTCGTAGGCGCGAACGGTTGCCTCGAAATCTTCCTTGCTGCGGACCGCCATCATGGTGCCGATCAGCCGGTCGATATCGGGATCCGCCGTTCCTGCGAAGTTGAAGCTGCCGGGCGCGTCGCGCGACGTGGAGCCCCAGCGTCCCATCTGTTCGATCCCGGGAGACAGCGACGACGGATAGGATTTGACGATCATGTCGTAGTCGAAGCTGCCCGAACGCGACTGGTACTGCGAATCATCGACTGTGCGGATCGCCATGTCGACGCCGATCATCCGAAGGGCTCGCTGGTAGGCGATGGCGAGCTTTTCCTGATCGACGGTCTGGGTCATGACCTCGAACGACAACTGGCGCCCGCTGGCATTTGTCATGCGGCCGTTCTTGATCGTGTAGCCGCCCTTGTTCAGAAGGTCGACGGCCTTGCGCAGCACTCTGCGGTCGGCACCGGACGCGTTGGTCTTTTCGATACGGTAGGTACCATCGAGTACCTCGGGCTCGATTCGATTCTTGGTGTCACCGAGGATTTCTAGCTCGCGCTGGTCCGCCGGTTTGCCGAGAGAGGTCAGCGGCGAACCCTGCCAGAAGCTTTCGGTGCGGGTATAGGCGTTCTCGAACAGGTTCCGGTTGGCCCACTCGAAATCGAAGGCAAGCGAAAGGCCGGCGCGCACGTTGACGTCTGCAAAGATCGACCGGCGCGTGTTGAACACGAAGCCCAGCATGCCTGTCGGCAGTTGCGGCGTGAAGGCTTCCTTGACCGCGTCTCCAGTCCGGATGGCCGGGAAATTATACGCACGCGCCCAGTGGGTCGGGCTGCCATCGGGATAGATGTCGATCTCGCCCTTCTTGAACGCCTCGAACAGGGTGTTGTCTTCCAAAAAGTATTCGACGCTGATTCGGTCGTAATTGTCGAAACCGACTTTGGCCGGAATAGCCTTGCCCCAGTACTTGTCATCGCGCTCATAGACGATGCGCTGGCCGGGTGAGACGGATTTGATAAGATAGGGTCCCGAGCCCAGCGGCACCTTCAGGGTCGACTGATCGAATGTCTCTGGGTCGATCGCGTGTTTCGGCAGGATCGGGGTGGAGGCGGCGATGATCAGCGGGAATTCCCGGTCGACCGTGTCGTTGAAGGTGAAGCGGACACTGCGCTCGCCGACCTTTTCCATCTTCTCCACTGGGGCGAGACGCCTGGAGAACGGTACCCGACCCTTGTCGCGCAGCACCTCGAAGGAAAAGATCACGTCCTCAGGCGTCACCGGCTGGCCGTCGGACCATTTTGCCTTGGGATTGATGTTGAACTGGATGAACGTGCGCTCATCATTCCACTCGACGCTTTCGGCCAGAAGCCCGTAGAGCGTGAAGGGCTCGTCGGCGGAACGTGTCATCAGCGTTTCATAGATCAGGTTGCCGAAGGCCGGATCCCAGACGCCGCGGGCGGTGGTCCGGATGCTCTTCAGATTGAACGGGTTGAGGCTGTCGAACGTGCCGACGACGCCGTAGCGGACGCTGCCCCCCTTCTTCACTTGCGGATTGACGTAGCTCAGATGCTGGTAATCGGCGGGCAGGGCAGGTTCGCCATGCATGGAGATCGCGTGCACAGGCTGCGCCCGCGCCCCGGATGCCATGACAGGCACAAACAGCGTCGCTGCGATCAAGAAGGATATACTGCGCTTCACGAAAGCATTCCGTTTCTCTCAATACTGCTGATTCGGGCGGAAAATAGCGGATAGGTGACAATGCACCAAGCACAGGCTCTTCAAACTTGCGTTGCAACGGTGAGGTTTGTCAAAATAGCAAAAGAAAGGCTGGATATCGCCGTCGCGTCGATGTAACAGATTGGCAACACCCGCCGAGTCATTCAATTGCCTCATTTGAGCGACAGGTGACAGGCAGTAGGACATCTCGACGGGTTGGACGGCGCATGCTGCGCCCGCGGATTTCAGGAGACGGATTTCGTTATGATGCTCAAGGCAACCAAAGTTATGCGGACGGCCATGTCTGCTCTTGCTGTTTCGGTCGGCGTAGCTGCGCTGCCGGTTGCAGCCTTCGCCCAGCAGGCAGCTCCCGCACAGGGCGGCGCCGGTGCCGGCGGTCCGCCGCTTGGCTGGTTCAAGACCTGCACCAAGCAGGACGATGCTGATCTCTGCGTTGTGCAGAACATCATTCTGGCCCAGAACGGCCAGCTGATCACGGCAATCGGCCTCATCAGCGTCGAAGGCAAGGTCAACCGCAAGATCCTTCAGGTCTCGGTTCCGACCGCACGTATGGTGCAGCCTGGCATCATCATGCAGATCGACGGTGCCAAGGGTCAGAAGCTCGACTACGCCGTCTGCCTTCCCGACAAGTGCACGGCCGAAGTGCCGCTGACGGATGCGATGATCGCAAGCCTCAAGAAAGGCACCGACGTCGTCTTCACGTCGATGAACTTCCGTCGCGCACCGAACCCGATCAAGGTTTCGCTGACCGGCTTCACCGGCGCTTATGACGGTGCCGCAATCACCCAGTCGCAGCTTGCCGAAAGCCAGCGCAGCCTTGAAGAAGGCATGCAGAAGAAGGCTGAGGAAGCGCGCAAGAAGCTTGAAGAAGCTCAGAACGCTGCCAAGCAGGGCCAGTAAGTTCAAATCTCAAAGCAACAAAAAAGCCCGGTCGAAAGACTGGGCTTTTTTCGTTTTGACGATTTATCTCGACAAGGCTGGCCCCGATCAATGGGCGAGGATAACCTTCGGCTTTAGATTGCCGGAGGGGCCGGCATCGAAGATCTGGTAGACCTGCGGGTTGCGCAGGGGTTGGTCGCTCTCGTCATGGACCAGGTTCTGTTCCGAGACATAAGCGACGTATTCGGTTTCGTCGTTCTCGGCCAGAAGGTGGTAGAAGGGCTGATCCTTGCTTGGGCGGATCTCGGCCGGAATCGCGTTCCACCATTCCTCGGTATTGTCATATTCGGGGTCCACATCGAACACGACGCCGCGGAACGGGAACACCTTGTGGCGAACGACTTCCCCGATCGTAAACTTGGCATTTCGCTGTTTCATGGTGCGACATCCTTTCGCAACACAATGTGGGTGTAAATCCGTTGCTGCTCAAGTGGCAAATGCGGTGTGGTAAGGATAGTTCCACTTTGTTCTCATCCCGTTCCGGCTCGTCTTCCCTTCAACGTTGCAAGAATGACGCCTCCGAGGACGCACACGATGCCGACAGCATGGTAGGCCTCGAAGGTTTCGCCGAGAAACGCCACGGCCATGACGATCGAAACCGGAGGCATGAGGTAGAGCGTGGTCCCGGCCGTGACCGAACCGAAGATCCGCACCACCTGCTGGAAGCAGAAGAAGGCGGCGAGCGAGGCGAAGAGAATGATGCCGGCAAGCTTCAGCCAAGCGGACTGGCTTGTCGGAAGAAGCCCGCCATGAAACAGTTCCCAGATTGCCGGCGCGACGAGAATGAGGGAGCCGGAGAAGGCGATAAGTCCGAACAGCGTGAGCGGACGAACGGCTTGAGCTGCCGGGCGCCGTAACAGAATTGAATAAAAGGCAAACGCTATCGCAGCGATCAGAATGCCGAGATCGCCTAGATTGAAGCGCATGTGAAGAACGGCAGCAAGGTCGCCCCGCAACACGATAACCGCGACGCCCGCGAAGGCGAGCGCCATGCCGCAGATCTCCTTGATGCTGATGCGTCGACTGGCGAACAGCCATTCCAGCAGAATGATGAAGAGCGATGAGGTGCTGTAGATCAGCGTGGCATTCGAGGCCGTCGTCATGGTGAGCGCCCAGTAGACGAAGCCGCCGCAAATACCCATGCCGAGGAAGCCGAGCCAGAGCCACAACCACGTATGGGCCCGCACAAAGGCCGCAGCAGCGCGACGATCCATATAGAGCAGCGGCAGCATGATGAGCGTCGATCCTGCCCAGCGGATAAACGCGGTCATATAGGGACCGATCTCGCCGACAATGCCGCGACCGAAAACGAGATTGCTGGAAAAGAAGACCGGGACAAGAAGGAAGATCAGCCAGTCGAGGGGACGGGGCGTGCTGCCGGTATCGGTGCGCATGAGGCAATCCAGGGGGGCGGTGACGCAGGGCGAGGGCCTGCGACCGCAAGTTAGGAGCCTGCTGCTCCGATGAGGCGCGAATGAAAAACGGCGGGTCAGGCCCGCCGTTTCTGGTTTTCAGGTTCGTCCGCCGGATCAGGCGGAATAGTACATGTCGAATTCGACCGGATGCGGCGTCATCTCGAAGCGCATGACTTCCACCATCTTCAGTTCGATATAGGCGTCGATCTGATCGTCGTCGAAAACGCCGCCGGCGGTGAGGAACTTGCGATCCTTGTCGAGGCTGTCGAGCGCTTCGCGCAAGCTACCGCAGACCGTCGGGATCTTGCGCAGTTCCTTCGGCGGCAGGTCGTAGAGATCCTTGTCCATGGCCTTGCCGGGATGGATCTTGCTCTTGATTCCGTCGAGGCCAGCCATCAGCATGGCGGCAAAACCGAGATAGGGGTTCTGAGCCGGATCAGGGAAGCGGACTTCGACGCGCTTTGCCTTCGGGTTCGACCCGAACGGAATGCGGCAGGAGGCGGAACGGTTGCGGGCCGAGTAGGCCAACAGAACCGGTGCTTCGTAACCCGGGACGAGACGCTTGTAGGAATTCGTCGTCGGGTTGGTGAAGGCGTTGATCGCCTTGGCGTGCTTGATGATGCCGCCGATGTAGTAAAGGCAGCTTTCCGACAGGCCTGCATACTCGTCACCAGCAAAGGTCGGCTTGCCGTCCTTCCAGATCGACTGGTGAACGTGCATGCCCGAGCCGTTGTCGCCGAAGATCGGCTTCGGCATGAAGGTGGCCGTCTTGCCATAGGCATTGGCGACCTGATGCACGACGTATTTGTAGATCTGCATCTTGTCGGCGTTGCGCACCAGCGTATCGAACTTCACACCGAGTTCGTGCTGGGCAGCGGCCACTTCATGGTGATGCTTTTCGACGACCACGCCCATCTCGGTGAGGACGGTGAGCATTTCCGAGCGCATGTCCTGAAGGCTATCGACCGGCGGAACCGGGAAGTAGCCGCCCTTGACGCGCGGACGGTGGCCGAGGTTGCCGGTCTCGTAATCGGTGTCGTCGTTGGACGGCAGTTCCGAACTGTCCAGCTTGAAGCCCGTATTGTAGGGATCGGCCTTGTACTTGACGTCGTCGAAGACGAAGAATTCAGGCTCGGGGCCGACGAAAATCGTATCGCCGATGCCCGATGCCTTGAGATAGGCCTCGGCCTTCTTGGCCGTGCCGCGCGGATCGCGGTTGTAGGCTTCACCGGAAATCGGATCGAGAATATCGCAAACGATGACCATGGTGGATTGCGCGAAAAACGGGTCCATGTGCACGGTCTGCGGATCGGGCATCAGCACCATGTCCGACTCGTTGATGGCCTTCCATCCGCCGATCGAGGAGCCGTCGAACATGACGCCATCGGCGAACATATCCTCATCGACGGCCGAGACGTCCATCGTCACGTGCTGCAGCTTGCCGCGCGGGTCCGTAAAGCGCAGGTCCACGAACTTGACGTCGTTTTCCTTGATCTGTTTCATGATTTCGCTTGCGCTCGTCATATGACCTTTTCCTCGCCTGTATGATTGTTATGAACTGTCCGCGCGGCTTCTTATCAGCCTTCAAAGTGCGGTCAGATAGCGTCCACACCCGTTTCGCCGGTGCGAATACGAATGACTTCCTCCACGTTGGAAACGAATATCTTGCCGTCTCCAATTCGTCCAGTCTGTGCCGCGTTGCGGATGGCCTCAATGACCGCGTCTGCATTCTCGTCGGCCAGCACAACTTCAACCTTCACCTTCGGGAGAAAGTCGACGACGTATTCCGCGCCACGATAAAGCTCGGTATGTCCTTTTTGGCGTCCAAAGCCCTTGGCCTCGGTCACCGTAATCCCTTGCAAGCCGACTTCCTGAAGGGCTTCCTTCACTTCATCCAGCTTGAACGGTTTAATGATCGCTTCGATCTTCTTCATGAGAAACCAACTCTCCGCTTCTCCCAGTCGCAGGCCCATGCCCGCCAAACAGGCCGATGCACTATTCGTGCCAAACTCTTTCACGTTTTTCAGAAAATAACACGGGTTTGCGTCAAAACTTTCCATTTTTCGGTGGATTGCCTGCTGAACGCGGTTGGCCACGTCCGGGTTTGTGCGCCTGACGCCGTATCCTTGCCGAAATCGCTTCCGCCCGCCGCACCGAGCGCATGCCTGTCCACCTACTAAATAAGCATGTTTTCTGTGCATTTGATGATGTTTTGATCACTAAGATCGCGCTTGTATTTCCCCTGTTTTGCCTTTGAATAGACAAATGACCAATTCATTCGCTCATTTGCTCCTGACGCCTAACGATATGGCAGCCGTCGACACGGCCGCGGCAGCATCAGGTATGTCCTCGATAGGGCTGATGGACCGCGCGGGCCGGGCTGTCGCGGCGTCGGCTCTTCGACACTTTCCCGGCGCGTTGCGCTTTGTCGTCCTGTGTGGACCCGGCAACAATGGCGGTGACGGCTATGTCGCGGCGGCGGCCTTGAAAGAGGCCGGCACACGCTGCGTGGTCTACAGTCTGGGGGATCCCGCACAACTGCGCGGCGATGCGCTTGAGGCCCGTTCACGCTGCCCGCTCGATACCCAGCCGTTGGACAATTATGTGCCATTGCCTGGTGATGTCGTCATCGATGCGCTCCTCGGGGCAGGGCTCTCCAGAAACGTCCCCGATAGCGTGGCGGCACTCGCTTATCGTCTGGCAGCAACCGATATACCCGTGCTTGCCGTCGATCTGCCGTCTGGACTATGCGGCCGGCGCGGCGTGGCGCTTGGCGCGGCGTTGCGTGCAGATCGGACGGTGACATTCATTGCGCGCAAGCCGGGCCACGTCCTCATGCCGGGACGCGAGCTCTGCGGTGAACTTGAGGTTTTCGATATCGGCATCCCCAAGCGAATCGTTTTGAGCAAGGCCGGCAGTCTTGCCGAGAACGCGCCGTCGATCTGGAGCTCAGCTGTGCCGTCACCGTTGAGTGACAGCCACAAGTATACGCGCGGCCATATGGTCGTGTTCAGCGGTCCCGCGGACAAGACGGGCGCAGCCCGGCTTTCGGCGACGGCGGGTCTGAAGCGCGGGGCAGGGCTCGTTACCGTTGCAAGCCCGACGGACGCACTTCCCGTCAATGCCGCCTTGCTGACAGCAATCATGCTTCATGCAATCGACGATGTCGCAGACCTCGCCGAGTGGCTGGGTTCGGCAAAACTCTCCGCCTTCGTGCTCGGCCCGGGGTTCGGCGTCGGGGAGAAAGCCCGCGAGTTCGTGCTGGCACTGAAGGACAAGCGGCTGGTGCTGGACGCGGACGGCATTTCCTCGTTCAAGGACGATCCTGATACGCTGTTTTCAGCCTTCTCGGAGGGCGAGACGCGCCTGGTACTGACCCCACATGAGGGGGAGTTTGCCCGGCTGTTTCCGGATTTGGCTGAGGGCAAAGAACTCAGCAAGCCGGAGAAGGCGCTGAAAGCCTCGGCGCGGGCCAACGCCGTCATCGTCTACAAGGGTGCAGACACGGTGATCGCTTCACCCGATGGCCGCGCCCTGATCAACACGAGTGCGCCGCCCTGGCTTGCCACCGCAGGCTCCGGAGATGTGCTCGCCGGAATGATCGGAGCGCTGCTCGCTCAGGGCATGCCCGCCTTCGAGGCCGCGGCGGCAGGCGTCTACCTACACGGCGAAGCGGCCAATAGCCTGACCCCAGACATGACCGCGGAAGATCTGGCCAAGAGAGCAGGGATCCTGCCGAATAAAGAGCCCTAGTTCCTGGCGTCGAGCATCTCCTGCATGGCCATTGCGCCGCCGGGGGCGTTGACCTTGCCCTCGTGGATGAAGAAGGCGTAGACGTCGCGCGGCTTTTTGGCGGGATTTCGCGATTCGTCGATCAAAGGTAGATCGTCGGGGACGCTACCGGCAGACCAGGTTTTCAACCTTTTCGCCCAATCTTTCATATCCGGCTTCGTGTAACAGGTTTCGATCTCGTCCGACCCTTTTTGCAGCCGCGCATAGACGAAATCAGCGGTAACGTCGGCGATCATCGGATAGTCGAAATGATCGGCGCAGACGGGCGCGACATTGTATTTGGCGATGAGTTCGACGAATTCGGGAACCTTGAAGCTGTCGTGCCTGACCTCGACGACGTGGCGCAAAGGCAGCCCTTCCAGCGCGTCCGGCAGCAGTTTCAGAAACGCTTCGAAATCGTCAGGCTCGAATTTCTTGGTGGGCGCGAACTGCCACAGCAACGGCCCAAGATGGTCGCCGAGTTCAGCGAGCCCCTGCTGCAGGAAGCGATCGATCGATTCGCCCGCCTCGGCCAGGACCTTGCGGTTGGTGGTGTAGCGGCTGGCTTTCAGCGAGAAGATGAATCCGTCAGGCACTTCGGAGGCCCATTTCGCAAAAGTCTCGGGCTTTTGCGACCCGTAATAGGTGCCGTTGACCTCGATGACCTTGAGCTTGGACGCCGCATATTCAAGCTGGCGTTTCTTCGCCAGCTTGTCCGGATAGAACGTGCCCTCCCACGGCGCGAAGGTCCAGCCGCCGATGCCTGTTCGAATTACGCCTGGTGTCATCACTCATCTCCCCGAAACAGGTATTGGCGGCGGTATAAACTATTCTGCCGCTTGGACTTTCTTGACGGGACGCCGTTCCAGAAGCTCCTTCAGGAACTGGCCGGTATAGGAGCGCTTCTCTTTGACGACCTGTTCCGGCGTGCCGCAGGCAACAATCTCCCCACCACCCGTGCCGCCTTCGGGGCCAATGTCGATAACCCAATCCGCGGTCTTGATGACTTCGAGATTGTGCTCGATGACCACGACCGAATTGCCTTGGTTGACCAGTTCGTGCAGCATTTCCAGAAGTTTCGCGACGTCGTGGAAATGCAGGCCCGTGGTTGGCTCATCGAGAATATAGAGGGTGCGGCCGGTGGCACGCTTCGACAGCTCCTTGGCAAGCTTGACGCGCTGCGCTTCGCCGCCTGAGAGCGTGTTTGCCTGCTGGCCGACCTTGATATAGCCGAGACCGACATCGAACAGCGATTGCAGCTTGTCGCGCACAGCCGGAACCGCGGCAAAGAACTCGACACCTTCCTCGACCGTCATATCGAGGACGTCGGCGATCGACTTGCCCTTGAAATGCACGTCGAGCGTTTCGCGGTTGTAGCGTTTGCCGTGGCAGACGTCGCAGGTGACATACACATCCGGCAGGAAGTGCATTTCGATCTTGATGACGCCGTCGCCCTGGCACGCCTCGCAACGACCGCCCTTGACGTTGAAGGAGAAACGGCCGGGCGCATACCCGCGGGCCTTGGCTTCCGGCAGGCCGGCAAACCAGTCGCGGATGGGGGTGAAGGCACCGGTATACGTGGCCGGGTTGGAGCGCGGTGTGCGACCGATCGGCGACTGGTCGATATCGATCACCTTGTCGATATGCTCGAACCCGTCGATCCGATCGTGCTCGGCCGGGATTTCTCTCGCGCCCATGACGCGGCGTGCGGCCGACTTGTAGAGCGTTTCGATCAGGAAGGTCGACTTGCCGCCACCCGATACGCCGGTCACGGCGGTAAAAACGCCGAGCGGTACCGCCGCGGTAACGTTCTTGAGGTTGTTGCCGCGGGCTCCGAAAACCTTGAGTTCCTTGCCTTTTTTGACCTTGCGCCGCTCAGTGGGAACTGCGACGCCGAGTTCGCCCGACAGGTATTTACCGGTCAGTGACTTGGGGTTTGCCATGACCTGCTGCGGCGTGCCTTCGGCGACGACCGTGCCGCCGTGAATGCCGGCGGCAGGGCCGATATCGACGACGTAATCGGCGGTCATAATGGCATCCTCGTCATGTTCCACGACGATGACGGTATTGCCGATGTCACGCAGATGCTTCAGCGTTTCGAGCAGGCGGGCATTGTCGCGCTGGTGGAGGCCGATGGATGGCTCGTCCAGCACGTAGAGAACGCCGGTAAGGCCCGAGCCGATCTGCGATGCCAAACGGATGCGCTGGCTCTCGCCACCGGACAGCGTGCCGGAATTTCGCGAAAGGCTGAGATAGTCGAGCCCGACGTCGTTCAGGAACTGAAGGCGCTCGCGGATCTCCTTGAGGATACGGACAGCGATCTCGTTCTGCTTCGCGTTCAGGTGCTCGGGGAGCGCCGCAAACCAGTCGCGTGCCAGCCGGATCGACATTTCTGTCGTCTGGCCGATATGCAGCTTATTGATCTTGACCGCCAGCGCTTCCGGCTTCAGGCGATAGCCGGCACAGGACGGGCATGGAGCGGCCGACATGTAGCGCTCGATTTCCTCGCGCGCCCAGGCACTGTCGGTTTCCTTCCAGCGCCGTTCGAGATTGGGGACGATGCCTTCGAACGTCTTGGTAGTCTTGTAGGACCTGGCACCATCGGCGTAGTTGAACTCGATCTTTTCCTCGGTGCCCTCGAGGATCGCCGAGCGGGCGCTATCCGACAGCTTGTCCCAGCGGTCCGTCAGCTTGAAACCAAAGACCTTGCCGAGACCCTCGAGCGTCTGGTTGTAATAGGGCGAGGTGGACTTCGCCCAGGGCGCGATCGCGCCATCCTTCAGTGTCCGGCCGGGTTCCGGCACGATCATGTTCCGGTCCACCTTCTGCTGTGATCCAAGACCATCGCAGGTGGGGCAGGCACCGAAGGGATTGTTGAAGGAGAACAGCCGCGGCTCGATCTCCGGAATGGTGAATCCGGACACAGGGCAGGCGAATTTTTCCGAAAACAGAACCCGTTCATGGGTTTCGTTCAGCGATTTGTTGGCAGATCCACCTGCGGAGGTTTCCTTCTCCGGCAGAGGCTTGTCGGCGAACTCCGCAACGGCCAGGCCATCCGCCAGTTTCAGCGATGTCTCAAGGCTGTCGGCCAGACGCGCGGCAATGTCGGAACGCACCACAAGGCGGTCGACGACGACGTCGATGTCGTGTTTGTATTTCTTGTCGAGCGCTGGAACGTCGGCGATCTCATAGAACTGGCCATCCACCTTGACGCGCTGAAAACCCTTTTTCATCAGCTCGGCGAGTTCCTTCTTGTACTCGCCTTTGCGCCCGCGGATCATTGGTGCGAGAATATAAAGACGGGTGCCTTCTTCGAAAGCAAGGACCCTGTCGACCATTTGGCTGACGGTCTGGCTTTCGATCGGAAGCCCGGTCGCTGGCGAATATGGAACGCCGACGCGCGCAAACAACAGGCGCATGTAGTCGTAGATTTCCGTGACTGTGCCGACCGTCGAGCGGGGATTTCGCGAGGTCGTCTTCTGCTCGATCGAGATCGCCGGAGACAGGCCTTCGATCTGGTCGACGTCAGGCTTCTGCATCATCTCCAGAAACTGGCGAGCATAGGCCGAAAGGCTCTCGACATAGCGTCGCTGTCCCTCGGCATAGATCGTGTCGAACGCAAGCGACGACTTGCCTGAGCCGGACAGGCCGGTCATCACGATCAGCGAGTTGCGGGGCAGATCGAGATCGATCCCCTTAAGATTGTGCTCGCGCGCACCACGGATGGAAATGGTTTTGAGTTCGCTCATCGTTATGCCTTCGGGGAGGATCGAAGGTCCTTATGTAGTTATCGAAAGCCGCCTGTCGAGACGAAACTGTTGCAACGCAACCCGGTTCCGAATGCTTGACAGAACTATACGGAGAAAATAGAACAAAGAAAGAACAAAATTCACTGTGGATTAAACCTCGGCATTGCCCAAACCGGGCGGTCGATGGTTTAAGGTGGGGTAATTGGTTTTCAAAGCCGCGCTTGGCGGCAAACGAGGTGAATACGATGGCGGGCAGCGTGAACAAAGTCATTCTGGTGGGCAATGTCGGCGCCGACCCGGAAATCCGCCGGACGCAGGATGGCCGCCCGATTGCAAACCTGCGCATCGCCACGTCGGAAAGCTGGCGCGATCGCACGTCGGGCGAGCGTCGCGAAAAGACGGAATGGCATACGGTCGTCGTGTTCAACGAAGGCCTCTGCAAGGTCGTCGAGCAGTATGTCAAAAAGGGCGCCAAGCTTTATATCGAAGGCGCACTGCAGACCCGCAAATGGCAGGACCAGACCGGCAACGATCGTTACTCAACCGAAATCGTGCTGCAGGGCTTCAACTCGACCCTGACAATGCTCGACGGTCGTGGCGAAGGCGGCGGTGAGCGCGGCGGCGCACGTGGTGGCGCAAGCGACTTCGGCGGCGGTGGCGGCGGTGATTTCGGCGGCAACTACGGTGGCGGCGGCGATGACTATGATCGTCCGCGTTCCGGGGGTGGAGCACCGGCAGGGCGCGGTGCTCAGGGCAGCCAGGGTGGCCAGTCCTCCGGTGGTGGCGGCGGGAACTTCTCCCGCGACCTCGACGACGACATCCCATTCTGATCAAAAAAAGGCGCCGCTCAGGCGCCTTTTTCATGTTCGGTTGGAGCATGAGTGGCGCGGTCCGAAAGCATCGCTACAAGCACGTCGGACTGCGAGAGTATCCCGACGAGTTTGCCGTTCTCGCCGACGATCGGCAGGTAGTGCAGGCCTTCCTCGGCAAACATGACGACCGCGTCGTTGAGCGGTGCCGACGGCTCGATCGTCCGGACCGGCGCGGTCATGATATCCCTTACGATATGGTTTGGCGCTGTTGCGCCTTGCATCATCAGCCGCAAACGCTGGCGCGGGCCGATCGTCGGGCGACCGCCGGTCCAGATTGGCTTGTCCAGAAAATCCGTCTGCGTAACGATGCCAACCACCTCAGCCTTTTCGTTGGTGACGGGCAGGGCCTTCAGACGGTGGTTGCGCATGGACTGATGCGCCTTTCCCAGGGGATCATCCGGTGACACCGCGATCACGTCGCGGGACATGACGTCGGCGCAGGTGAGGTGGCTGGCGCGCTGGCGGTAGGAGCGCAGTTCGGTCAGGCGAATAATTGTTTCGAGGTCGCTGCGATCGATATCGAGGACCTGATCATAGTCCCTGAGGACGGCGTCGAGATCCTCCCGGCGGAACCCGATACGGCCGCTCGGCGGCGGATCCTTGGTGCCGTGCGAAGGGGCAGGTGTAGCGGGCGCATGCGGATAGCGCCGGCCTGCCAGATTGTTGAGAATGATCGCAAGCAGCAGCAAAGCCAGCGAGTTGCCCAGAACCGGCCAGAGGACGAATCCGTATCCCATCGCGTGAATGGACGGGCCGCCAAGCACTGCGGTCAGGGCAATCGCACCGCTTGGCGGGTGCAGGCAGCGCAGCGCCATCATCGCCGCGATCGCTATGCCAATGGCGAGGCCCGAGGCGAGGGCAGGGTCTGGCACGAGCGCAGCGACTGTGACGCCGACAGTGGCCGAGAGAATATTGCCGCCCAAGATGGACCAGGGTTGTGCGAGCGGGCTCGACGGGACGGCAAAAAGCAGCACGGCCGAGGCACCCATCGGGGCGATCAGTGCCGGCAATGACGGTTCGAAGCCGGCGACGAGACTGCCGCCCAGTCCCGTCAGGGAAATGCCGAGCAAGGCGCCGCCCGCAGAGCGAAGCCGTTCCCTCATGCTGATCGGGTTCGGTGCCTGTCCGATGAGACGGTTTAGAATGTGCATGGATTGAGCTTTCGGCCGTCCGTCTCAGGAACGATCAGGGTATCGCGAATGCCGACCGGATGCCGTCGACCACGAACTGAACGGACAAGGCAGCGAGGATGACCCCGAGAAGCCGGGTGAGGATCGCGCGCCCTGTCACACCCAGGAAACGGTCGAGCTTTTCCGCGATCAGAAGCGTTGCGTAGAGCACCACCATGATCAGCGCGAGGACACCGATAAGAAGGGCTCGGTCGAGAGCGCTGGTGAATGTTCCGGACAAAAGGACGGTCGCGGAAATCGCTCCGGGGCCGGCGATCAGCGGCAGGGCGAGCGGAAACACGGCGATATCGTGGATATGGTCGATCGTGATCGCCTTTTGCGACGTCTTTTCCTTTCGCTCCTGGCGCTTCTCGAAAACCATTTCGAACGAGATCCAGAACAGAAGCAGGCCGCCCGCGATGCGGAAGGCGCCGATCGAGATGCCGAGCAGGCCGAGAACGCTCGATCCGAACAGGGCAAACACCGCGAGGATCCCGAACGCGATCAGCGCACCGCGAAAAGCGACAAAGCGCCGTTGTGCCGTCGTCATGCCGACCGTCAGGCCCAGAAAGACCGGCGCCAGACCCGGCGGGTCGAGCGTGACCAACAAAGTGGTCAACGCGTTGATGAGAGCATCGGGTGAGGCCATGGATACTCCTAGAGGACGCTCGGCTTGCCGTTCAATGATAAGATTGTTAGGACAGCCGGGCGCTTTAGGGAAGTCTTGCAACGAATGTATCCAACGATCGTGGCAAACACCTTCCAAATGCCGCAAAACCTGTTCACAACTACAAAGCAAATTCAGTGGAAATTGGCGCCCGGAGCCGCTTTCCGCTATAAAAATTCAAATGATTCCGAACAGAGATCGTGATCCGATTTGACTGAGCAAAGCACACCCGGCGGCGGAAAGCTGCCTCCAGGCATCGAACCCATTTCCATTATGGAAGAGATGCAGCGGTCCTATCTCGATTATGCGATGAGCGTGATCGTCAGCCGCGCACTTCCCGACGTTCGTGACGGACTGAAGCCGGTTCACCGGCGCATCATGTTCGGCATGTCCGAGCTCGGGATCGACTGGAACAAGAAATACGTCAAATGCGCCCGCGTAACCGGTGACGTGATGGGTAAATTCCATCCGCACGGCAACTCCGCGATCTATGATGCGCTGGCACGTATGGCGCAGGACTGGTCGCTCCGCTTGCCCCTCATCGACGGACAGGGCAATTTCGGATCGATCGACGGGGATCCGCCGGCGGCGGAGCGCTATACCGAGTGCAGGCTTGAAAAGTCCGCCCATGCGCTGCTCGACGATCTCGACAAGGAAACCGTCGATTTCCGCGACAACTATGACGGCACGCTGTCGGAACCGGTGGTTCTGCCTGCGAAATTCCCGAACCTACTCGTCAATGGCGCAGGCGGCATCGCCGTCGGCATGGCGACCAACATCCCGCCGCACAATCTGTCGGAAGTGATCGACGGCTGCATCGCGATGATGGACAATCCGGCGATCGAACTGCCCGAGCTGATGCAGATCATTCCCGGCCCGGACTTTCCGACAGGTGCGATGATCCTCGGCCGCGCCGGCATTCGGTTGGCTTACGAGACGGGTCGTGGCTCCGTCATGATGCGCGGTCGTGCGACGATCGAACCTCTGCGCGGCGACCGTGAGCAGATCATCATCACCGAAGTTCCCTATCAGGTGAACAAGGCCTCGATGGTCGAAAAGATTGGCGAACTCGTTCGCGAAAAGCGGATCGAAGGGATTTCCGATCTGCGTGACGAGTCCGACAGACAGGGTTACCGAGTCGTCGTCGAGCTGAAGCGCGATGCGAATGCCGACGTCATTTTGAACCAGCTCTACCGCTACACGCCACTGCAGACGTCGTTCGGCTGCAACATGGTGGCGCTCAATGGCGGCAAGCCGGAGCAGCTGGCGCTGATCGACATGCTGAAGGCCTTTGTGTCCTTCCGCGAGGAAGTCGTCAGCCGCCGCACGAAATACCTGCTGCGCAAGGCGCGCGAGCGCGCTCACGTGTTGGTGGGTCTGGCGATCGCCGTTGCCAATATCGATGAAGTCATTGCGCTCATCCGCCGTGCACCGGATCCTGCGACGGCCCGCGAGCAGTTGATGACCCGCCGCTGGCCGGCCCATGACGTCGAGGCTCTTATCCGGCTCATCGACGATCCGCGTCACAAGATCAACGAGGACCTGACCTACAACCTCTCCGAGGAACAGGCCCGCGCGATTCTCGAACTGCGTCTTGCCCGCCTCACGGCGCTCGGCCGCGATGAAATCGGCGACGAGCTGAACAAGATCGGCGCCGAGATCTCCGACTATCTCGACATCCTGTCGTCACGGGTTCGCATCCAGCAGATCGTCAAGGACGAACTCATCGCCGTTCGCGACGAATTCGGCACACCGCGCCGCACCGAGATCCTCGAAGGTGGTCTCGAAATGGACGACGAGGACCTGATTGCCCGCGAGGACATGGTTGTTACCGTTTCGCATCTCGGCTATATCAAGCGTGTTCCGCTGGCGACCTATCGCGCCCAGCGTCGTGGCGGCAAGGGTCGCTCCGGTATGGCGACGCGTGACGAGGATTTCGTTACCCGGCTATTCGTGGTCAACACCCATACGCCGGTGCTGTTCTTCTCCTCGCGTGGCATCGTCTACAAGGAAAAGGTCTGGCGCCTGCCGATCGGTACGCCGCAATCGCGCGGCAAGGCCCTGATCAACATGCTGCCGCTGGAAGCCGGCGAGCGCATCACCACGATCATGCCGTTGCCCGAAGACGAAACGTCCTGGGATAACCTCGACGTGATGTTCTCCACGACACGCGGCACGGTTCGCCGCAACAAGCTTTCGGACTTCGTGCAGGTCAACCGCAACGGCAAGATCGCCATGAAGCTCGAGGAAGAGGGCGACGAAATCCTCTCCGTCGAGACCTGCAGCGGTCCCAACCTCGATCTCAACGAGCCCGGCGATGACGTGTTGCTAACAACCGCGCTTGGACAGGCGATCCGCTTCCCGGTCGAAGAGGTCCGCGTCTTTGCCGGCCGTAATTCCATCGGTGTCCGCGGTATCAATCTGGCCGAAGGCGACCGCATCATCTCGATGACGATTGTCGGGCATGTCGATGCCGAGCCGTGGGAACGTGCAGCCTATCTCAAGCGCTCGGCGATAGAGCGCCGTGCTGCCGGGGTGGACGAAGAGGACATCGCTCTGGTTGGTGAGGAAGTCACCGAAGAGGGACAGCTTTCCGATGAGCGCTATGAATACCTGAAGCAACACGAGCAGTTCGTGCTGACGGTTTCGGAAAAAGGCTACGGCAAGCGCTCGTCTTCCTATGACTTCCGCACATCGGGCCGTGGCGGCAAGGGTATCCGTGCCACCGATACCTCGAAGACTACGGAAATCGGCGAACTCGTGGCCGCCTTCCCGATCGACGAGGGTGACCAGATCATGCTCGTTTCGAATGGCGGTGTTCTGATCCGTGTTCCGGTTGGCGGCATTCGCATTGCCAGCCGTGCGACGAAGGGCGTCACGATCTTCTCGACCCACAAGGATGAGAAGGTGGTCTCCGTCGAGCGCATCAGCGAGCCTGAGAACGAAGACGAGAACGGCGAGTTGCCGGGTGAGATCTCGGCCGAAACCGGTGACCTCGGGATTGCTCCCGATACCGACACCGACGCGCCCGAAGCCGATACGCCTGATGCTGACGGGGATGCGACCGAATAGGTCGCGTCCACCCGGACGGCAAAAGACGAGAAAAACGAAAAAAGCCGGAGGATGGGAAACCATCCTCCGGCTTTTGTTTGAGTAGCTCCACGGGGTTGGGCATCTCGCCAGTATTTGGCACCGGCGATCAAACTAGTGGCGCGGTGTTCGATCATTGGATTGGGATGCGACCAAGTAGGTCGCGTCCTTCCGGAGGGCAGAGGACATCAACAACGAAAAAGCCGGAGGATGGGAAACCATCCTCCGGCTTTGTTTGAGCCGCTTAGCGCGGAAAGGGCATCGCGCCCTGTTCGCTACCGTTCACGAAAATAATGGTGTGGCTTGTCGCTCTAGATCTTCCCGACAACGTGCCCAAAGAGCAGGGGGCACGATTGCGGTTTCTGTGATCGCGGATGTTTCAGAGGAGCGGCCAAAGGGATGAGGTCCCAGCCCAGCTCCTCGCGGCAGGCGATCAATAGTAGGAGATGTCGCTGTAACGACCGGTAACCTGCGGGTAGTTGGAGCCGTCGACATCCGAGCGGTCCTGGTAGAGAGTGACCGTCGCCGTCAACATGACAGCAATCATGGCGCTCCATACGAGGTTAATCATGGTGATCTTGTCGGGCATAGCCATCTTTTTGTTTGCGATCATCATATCCGATTATCCTTTTAATTGCCTGAGCGCGTGAACTGCGCGCAGCGACACCACATTATGAGAGTGACCTATCTGAACGGCTCTGAAGCATGCTTGAATGGCGCGTTCATCTGGCGTTCAGGTTCCGGATCGCGTTTCCACTTCTCAGAGGTCTGGCGATCCGAATACGTAAATCGCGGCGTCCAATAAAAGCGCTGCAGCGATTGCAGCGAAAATCATTAAAGCCAGCATTTCCGTATCTCTCAACTCAGCGGGACGATGATCTCGCCCCGTCATGTTTGTCAGTTAAACATGAACCGGCTGAAACGGCCTTGAACGACGCATTCATCTTTCGTTCAGTTTTTGGGAAAGCCTTGCAGCGGGCGGCCTTCCGTGACAAAAGGCCGTTGAAATTCAGCTGGAACAGGCTCCGACTTCAGTATGACGATCGCTCTTTATCCCGGCTCATTCGACCCGATGACAAACGGCCATCTCGATATTCTCGTGCAGGCGCTGAACATTGCCGAACGGGTCGTCGTGGCAATCGGCGTTCATCCGGGCAAGGTGCCGGTATTCAGCTTCGAGGAGCGCGCGGCATTGATCGCAGCAGCACTTTCGGAGGCTCTGCCCGAGCGCGAGGACAGTCTTTCGGTGGTTTCCTTCGAAGGACTGGTCATCGACGCTGCCCGGGAGCAGGGGGCGACAATCCTTGTGCGCGGCCTGCGCGACGGGACCGATTTTGATTACGAGATGCAGATGGCCAGCATGAACCGGACAATGGCGCCAGACCTCCAGACGGTATTCCTGCCGTCGGCGGCGGCCTCCCGGCCCATAACGGCCACATTGGTCCGCCAGATCGCTGCCATGGGCGGCAATGTCGGCGAATTCGTGCCGGCTGTGGTACTGCGCGCCCTGAACGAAAAGCACAAACGCTGATTCTGCGACAAAAGATAACAGGAGTCTTCTGATGAAACTGCTTCGCCTCGCCATAGCCGGCGCCCTCGCGCTCGCTGCCACGGTCGGAACAGCCGTTGCGGCGGCAGACGATTTTCTGACCATCCAGTTGAAGGATGGCCCGGTCGTGATCCAGCTGATGCCTGAGTCGGCACCGAAGCACGTTGCGCAGGTGAAGGCGCTGGCTGCCAAGGGTGCCTATGACAACGTCATATTCCACCGGGTCATCGATGGCTTCATGGCCCAGACCGGCGACGTCAAGTTCGGCAAGCAGGGCGGCCCGAGCTTCAACGCTTCGCGCGCCGGCACCGGCGGCTCGGATCTTGCCGATCTTCCTGCAGAATTTTCCAAGACGCCATTCGAGCGCGGCACTGTCGGCATGGCCCGTTCGCAGAGCCCGAATTCTGCCAACTCTCAGTTCTTCATCATGTTCGACGAAGGCCCGTTCCTGAACGGTCAGTACACCGTAATCGGCAAGGTCGTGTCCGGCATGGAAGCCGTTGACAAGATCAAGCGTGGCGATGGCAGCAATGGCGAAGTCACCAATCCCGACAAGATGGTCAAGGTGACCGTCGGCAAGAAATAATCGGCTCACAGTCGATTGAAACGGCAATGGCCCACCGGGCTGATGTCCTGAGACAGAGATAATCAAGGAGAAATACCATGGCCGAGATCAAGGATCCCGAAAACACCCTCATCATGGAAACCACCAAGGGCAAGGTCGTCATCTCGCTCCTGCCGGACCTGGCACCTGAGCACGTTGCGCGCATCAAGGAACTTGCCCGCGAGACGGCCTATGACGGCGTTGTTTTCCACCGCGTCATTCCGGATTTCATGGCGCAGACCGGCGACGTCAAGTTCGGCAAGCAGGGCGGAGCGGACTTCAACCCTTCGCGCGCCGGCATGGGCGGTTCCGACAAGCCGGACCTGAAGGCTGAATTCTCGGCTGTATCGCATATCCGCGGCACATGCTCGATGGCCCGTTCGCAGAGCCCGAACTCCGCCAACTCGCAGTTCTTCATCTGCTTTACCGACGCTCCTTGGCTGAACAAGCAGTACACGGTCTGGGGCCAGGTCATCGAAGGCATGGACATCATCGACCTGATCAAGAAGGGCGAGCCGGTCAAGGATCCGGACTCGATCGTTTCCGTCCGCGTCGCCGCAGACGTCTGATCTAAACCGCAATCTCTGGCCCGCTCCGTCTTCTCGACGGGGCGGGCCTTGCCTATTCTGGAAGCTCTAACATCATGCGTGTCGATCTTTTCGATTTCGATCTGCCCGAGGAAAACATTGCGCTGCGGCCGGCAAACCCGCGCGACAGCGCCCGGCTGCTTGTCGTCGACGCAGGCGCCGATCCTGTCCTTTCCGACCAGCGGGTCAGCGATCTGGTGGCATTCCTGAAACCGGGCGACGCGCTGGTCTTCAACGACACGAAAGTCATTCCCGCCCAGCTCGAAGGCATCCGTCATCGCGAGGGTGCCGGTGGTCAGCAGGTTTCGGCAACGCTGCATATGCGCACCGAACCGGATGTCTGGAAGGCCTTTGCAAGGCCCGGCAAGCGGATCAAGATCGGCGATCGGATCGAGTTCGGCCGCTCCGGTGAGAGTACCTGCCTGTCCGGGTCGCTTGTCGCGACAGTCGAGGAGAAGGGAGAGGGCGGCGAGGTGACGCTGCGTTTTGATCTTTCCGGTCCGGCACTCGACGAAGCGATCCTGTCGGTCGGCCATATTCCACTGCCTCCCTATATCGCCGCCAAGCGGCCTGAGGATGCGCAGGACGCCAAGGATTACCAGACGATCTACGCCCGCGAGCAGGGAGCGGTCGCAGCGCCAACTGCAGGGCTGCATTTCACGCCCGACCTGTTTGCCAGGCTGGACGCGGCGGGCGTCGATCGGCATTTCGTGACGCTGCATGTGGGGGCCGGAACGTTTCTGCCGATGAAGGTGGACGATACCGAAGACCACAAGATGCATCAGGAAATCGGTTACGTGAGTGCCGAGACCGCGCAGCATCTCAACGCCGTAAAGGCGAGGGGCGGGCGCATCGTCTGCGTCGGCACGACCTCGCTGCGGCTGATTGAAAGTGCTGCGGCTGACGACGGCACCATACTGCCCTGGAGCGGTGCGACCGGCATCTTCATCACGCCCGGCTATCGGTTCAAGGCAGTCGACATGCTGATGACCAATTTCCATTTGCCGAAATCGACGCTGTTCATGCTGGTTTCGGCCTTCTGTGGGCTCGAGACGATGCGCTCAGCCTACGACCATGCCATCTCGTCCGGCTACCGCTTTTACTCCTACGGCGACTCAAGCCTGCTTTTCAGGAACGACCGATGACCACCGAAAATTTCCAGTTCAATCTGAAGGCAACAGACGGCGGCGCCCGTCTCGGCGAAGTCTCCATGCCGCGCGGAACGATCCGCACGCCGGCTTTCATGCCGGTCGGGACCGTGGGAACGGTCAAGGCGATGTATCTCGACCAGGTGCGCGATACGGGCGCCGATATCATTCTCGGCAATACCTATCACTTGATGCTGCGGCCGGGCGCTGAGCGGGTCGCGCGGCTCGGCGGGCTGCACAAGCTGATCCGTTGGGATCATCCGATCCTCACCGATTCGGGCGGCTTTCAGGTCATGTCGCTTTCGGCGCTCAGAAAGCTCGACGAGAAGGGCGTGACCTTCAAGAGCCATATCGACGGCTCCAAGCACCATATGTCGCCGGAGCGTTCGATCGAGATACAGGGCCTGCTTGGCTCGGATATCCAGATGCAGCTCGACGAATGCGTGGCGCTTCCGGCGGAGCCCAAGGAAATCGAGCGCGCGATGGAATTGTCGCTTCGCTGGGCAGAGCGCTGCCGGGTGGCCTTCGGGGAACAGCCAGGCAAGGCCATGTTCGGCATCGTCCAGGGTGGCGACATTCCGGCGCTCCGCGTGCGGTCTGCCGAAGGGCTGAAACAGCTCGACCTCAAGGGTTATGCGGTGGGCGGGCTTGCCGTCGGCGAGCCTCAGGACGTCATGCTGCGCATGCTGGAGGAGACGCTTCCGGTTCTGCCATCGGAAAAGCCGCGCTACCTGATGGGTGTCGGCACGCCTGACGATATCCTGAAATCTGTGGCACGCGGTATCGACATGTTCGACTGCGTGATGCCGACGCGGGCCGGCCGTCACGGTCTTGCCTTCACCCGTCGCGGCAAGGTGAACCTTCGCAACGCACGCCATGCCGAGGATATGCGACCGCTCGACGAGGAGTCCGGCTGCCCGGCCACGCGCGACTATTCCCGCGCCTATCTGCACCATCTCATTCGCTCAGATGAATCGCTGGGCGGGATGCTGCTGTCGTGGAACAACCTCAATTACTATCAGGATCTGATGAAGGGTATTCGCGAGGCGATAGCCAACGGTCGTTTCGAGGATTTCTGTGCAGAGACCCAGGCGGAATGGGCGAAGGGCGATATCGACCCGGTCTGAGGATGTTCCAGCGGGCAGGGGCGGTGCCCCTGCCGACCATATTTTGGCTAGATGCCCTGGCTCGCCGTATTGCGGATCATCAGGACGCCGTTGACCTTGTAGGAGCCGTCGTCCATCAGCCGCATCTCGTAGATGGCGGTCCAGTCCTTGCCCTGCTTGGCGCTGATCATCACTTCCTGCAGCACGACTTCGCCGCCGCCCACCAGTTTGGAGCGGCCGAAGGCATAGGTTCCGGCCTGATAGACAGCCTCATAGTTGTCGCGGACCATGGCGAAGAAGACTTTTTTATCCGGATAAAGACTGCGGATCCCCGGCGACGCGAGAGAATAGGCCTTATCCGCATCGTCGTTCATCAAGGCGGAGATCTGGGCGGAGATGACGGCGCGGGCGTCGGCGACCGGATCTTCGGCGTGGACGACACCTGCGGGTGACAGAAAGAGGAATGCGGCAAGAGAGGCTATTCGAAAGCGCATCTGACATTCTCCAGCATCGGCTTCCATAAAGTTTAGAGCATACTCACCAAAGGGAAAGGTGGCGTTGCGGATATTTTCAGCATCACCGCGATCTGCCCAGTCGGACGGCAAACCTTAACGCAGGGCAGGGTCCCACGTTCATGTCTTGTCGTCGTCAAAGTCGCGGTGCACCAGTGTGTCTGATGTGATTGCTTCGGAATTCCGTAATGACCCTACTAGCGCCGGCTCTGCTCTATTTCAGCAATGCTCTTCTGTTCGTTTCCCTGTTCACGCGGCTTCCAGCCATTCAGGAATCAATGGGAATCGACAAGGCAGTGCTCGGGATGGCGCTCTTGAGCGCACCGGTTGGCACGTTTCTCGCGCTGCCTCTGGCGGGGAGGATCACCGACAGGCTCACACCTCGGCTGACCGCAGTCATCACCTTGCCGATTGTAGCACTTCTGAGCCCGATCCTGGCGGCCGCGCCGCTGCCTCTATTTGTCCTCGGTTTCTTCCTGTTCGGCTTCTTTCGCACGATCTTCGACGTGTCCGCCAACATGATCTCCGCCGGTATCGAGCAGCGGACCGGCACAAAGGTTCTGGCGAGAAGCCACGGGTTCTGGTCGGTCGGGCTTCTGTTCGGATCGCTTGCGTCCGGTTTCCTCGCAGCGCAGGGCGTATCGCCCTTTGTGCAGCAGAGCGTGGCGGCGCTACTTGTCCTCGTAGCCTGCTTTGCCGTCTTCCGGGTGACGGCCGCCGACCCGGCGCCAGCTGCGCCGACGACGAAAAGAAAATCCGCATACGTCATGCCGGACAAGACCATCATCCTCATCTGCATCATGGTGTTCGGGCTCTGCATCGTGGAAGGCGCGGTCTACGACTGGGCGATCTTCTTTCTGCGCGAGGAAATGGGGGCGGATCCGGCGATGGCCGGCGTCCTCTACGCCGTCTTCACCGTCGGCATGGGACTGACGCGGCTGTCGGGCGACAAGCTGCGGGAAGTCGCAGGACCGATCTCGCTGATCCGGGGATCCGCTATCGCCGTCGCGTTCGGTATCGTGCTGCTGGTGACCGCCGCAAACCTCGTCGTTGCCGGCGTGGCGCTGTTTCTGATCGGCTGCGGGATCGCGCTGGCCTTTCCCCTGGCAGTCTCGACCACGATTGCCCGTGGCAAGGGACAGCCCTCCGACAATCTTGCAGCCCTCGCGCTGACCCTGATGCTTTCCACGATCGGGGTGCCGCCGCTTCTGGGCTTCATTGCAGAGCATGTGAGCCTGGTTGCCACCTTCGTCGTTTTGCTTCCGACCGTTCTCATCAGCTTCCTGATGGCGCCGGTGGCCGATGGGCGCCGGCCGTTTCGTCTCAGGCGTTGATCGCTTGCATGTGGAAAACCGGTCGGTTTTGGGGCAGGGGCAAGACTTGCCGGCTGATGGCCCCTAATTGGCCACATGAATGGATAATGGCTTGAGCCGACTGGACTTCGTCGCTACGACTGGATTGGCGTTTTCTGATATGACTTTCCGAAAACAGGTGGCACTGTGATCGATCCCTATGAAATTCTTGGTGTTTCGCGCGAGGCGGATGTGACGGCGATCAAGCTTGCCTACCGCAAACGGGTGAAATCCGCCCATCCCGATACCGGCGGCGATGCGGAAACGTTCGGACAGCTGAAGGCATCCTTCGAGCTCCTGAACGACCCGATCCGCCGAAAAGTCTATGACGACACCGGTTACGATCCCGAGCTTGCCGACAAGAAGGACCTGCAGGGTCTCGTCATTTTGGAGATGCTCGTCAACGAGATGATCCTCGATGAGCGCGAGCCTGGCAGCTTTGATCCGGTTTCCTCGATGCGGCGCAAGCTCACGGACCGGATCGTCAATGCGCGCTTCCATATTCTCGAGATGGAGCGCCACCGCGCCCGGATCCGCAATCACATCAACCGGATCGGCCGCAAGCCGGAAACGGATGTTCTGGGTCGCATGCTGAAATCCCGCTGCGAAACGATTGCCGATGCGATCAGCAAGGCCGATTCCGAGATCCAGACCATCGAGCAGGCCTATGGCATGCTGGACGGATACAGTTACGAGATCGAAATCGCCGAGGTAAAGGACGCGGCCGAATAGGCCGCGGACCCGCACGCGGCCATCGGACGATCACATTTGGCGTCGCCGAAACTTCACGGATCATTTCATGACACTTGCCATCCGAGACGCCACCCGTGCCGATGCCGGAACGCTCCTGTCTTTCATCCGCGAACTCGCGATCTTCGAAAAGGCCGAGCATGAGGTTGCGGCGACCGTCGAGACGATCGAGACATCGATGTTCGGCCCGACATCTGTCACGCGCGGCCTGATCTGCGAAAGCGATGGCAAACCGGTCGGCATGGCCATCTGGTTCTTCAATTATTCGACATGGCAGGCACGGAACGGGCTCTACCTCGAGGATCTCTACGTGACGCCGAACGCTCGGGGGCTCGGGGCTGGGAAGGCGCTGTTGCGGCATCTCGCGAAGATCGCTGTCGAGAGCGGGTGCGGACGGTTCGAGTGGAGCGTGCTCGACTGGAACGAACCGGCGATCGGTGTCTACGATGCGATCGGTGCCGAACCGCAGAAGGAGTGGATCCGCTACCGGATGGCTGGTGAGAAGCTCAGGGACTTTGCTGACGGCTAGGCCGGATCAGCCCGTTACCGTCGCGCGGTCAAAGGCCAGGTGAGCGCGACGAACGCCATGCCGCCAGCAACCAGAACGAAGGCCACACCCAGACTATAGTGATGGGCAACGAAACCGATGGCGGCCGGACCCATGAGAATTCCGGCGTAGCCCATCGTCGTGATGGCAGCGATCGCATGGCTGGGTGGCATTTGGGTCTGCTTGCCGGCTGCTGTGAACAGAACCGGCACGATATTGGAAGCCCCGAGCCCTACCAGAAGGAAGCCCGCAAACGCCAGGGGCTGGTTAGGAGCCAGGACTGTCAGCAGGAAACCCAGTGCTGCGAGCGTGCCGCCACCGACCACGACTTTCATGCCGCCGAGCGTCTTGACGATCCAGTCGCCTGTCAGCCGACCAACGGTCATCGCGATGGCGAACATCGTGTAGCCAAAGCCTGCCTGAGCTGGATCGACAAGGTGCGCGCCGATGAGGAACAGAGCGCTCCAGTCGAGCACCGCGCCCTCGCCAAGGAAAACCAGAAAGCACAGCAGTCCGATGAAGGCCACGATGCCGCGCGGGATGGTGAACAACGGCGCATCTCCGGTCTCCTGGTTTCCGTAGGGCAGGAGGCCTCGAAAGGATTGCGCCAGCAGACCAAGCAGCAGCGCACTGAACATCAAGGTCGCGGTCAGGGGTGAAACGCCGGCACCAAGCAGAAGGCTCATGCCGCCCGCGCCGACAATGCCGCCGACGCTGAACAGCCCATGGAAGCCGGACATCATGTTGCGGCCGCTGTCCTTCTCGACCATGACGGCCTGAATATTGATCGCGACGTCCACCGCGCCAACGCTTGCCCCGAACAGCGCCAGCGAGATCGCCATGCCGGGAAGCGTATCGGCGACCGCCAGCAGCGGGAGCACGACGGCGAGGGCGAGGGTGCTTGCCACGATGACGGCCCGGCATCCGAATCGGCTCGCGAGAATGCCGACCATTGGCATGGTCACGATAGAGCCCAGGCCAAGGCACAGGAGCAGCAGGCCAAGCGTGCCGTCATCCACGCCGATTCGAGCCTTGGCGACAGGAACCAGCGGTGCCCAGGCCGCCATGGCCGAGCCGGCAATGAGAAAGCTGGAGCGCGTGGCCAATTGGTGTCGGCCTCCGGTGCGGGGGCGTCCTTTGAGGATCTGGGCGTTCGGCATCTCGATAGCTCCTGGATTACAGCGTTGGACCTCGGAAGAGATCGTCGCCGTCCTTGATGGTGCCCTGTTTACAGAATGCGTAAAAATGTGCAAGATCGTGCAGAAACTTTCATGAGGGGGCTGGCACGTGCTGACAGAAGAGAGGCTCGACCGCATCCGCGAGCAGTTGACCGTCCGCGGCAAGGTTGTTGCGAGCGAACTGGCGACGCAGTTTGACGTGTCCGAAGACACGGTTCGCAGAGACCTGCGCGAACTCGCCAAGCTGGGTTTCTGCCGTCGAGTCTATGGTGGCGCGCTGCTGCCGACGCCGGATTTCGGCACGTTGGCTGCCAGAACCGTATTGGACACGGATCGAAAGTCGAGCCTTGCACGGGCGGCGGCGAGGCTTGTCGAAGACGGCCAGACCGTGTTCATCGACGCCGGATCCACCAATCTTGCGGTCGCGAACGCGCTCGATCCGAGCCAGACGCTGACGATCGTCACGAACGCGCCGGTGATTGCCACGGCGCTATCAGACCGACCGAACTTTACGGTCATTGTTCTCGGCGGTCTGTACGATCAGGCGAAGGGCGCGTGCCTCGGGCCGCAGGCGATACGTGAAGCCATGCAGGTCTATGCGGACATGTTCATCATCGGCGTATGCGGCGTGGACAGCATCGCCGGCGTCACTGCGCTCGATCCGGGCGAGGCCGAACTCAAGCGGACCATGGTCAACCAGAGCAGCATTCTCGTCGTCGCCGCGACGGCCGAGAAGCTCGGCACAGTCGCGCCGTTCAAGGTCGCGGATACGTCGATGATCGATCATCTCATCGTGGAGGATGGCGAATTCGACCGCGGAGACTTCGCGCGGTGCGATGTCCAGGTGCATGTCGCACTAGATGGCGGTTCTCCGTCGACGTGAAGCATGTGGCGGCAACGTCCGCATCTTTCGTAGCTTCGCACGTTCGTCAAACAAGGAATTCAACGACCCATGCGCATCGCCCACGCAGCACTTTGGACCCGCGACCTCGACGCCGCTGCCGGATTTTTCGAGACCTATTTCGACGCAACGGTGGGAGAACCTTACCACAGCAAGAACAGGGTAGGGTTCACATCGAGGTTCGCCAACCTGCCCGGTGCAGAGGACCAGATCGAGCTCATGTCGGGGCCATGGGTGACGGACGCCAGAGGAGAAAGCGTTGGCTGGGACCATATCGCCATTGCGCTGGGGAGCGAGCGTGCAGTCGATGCTTTGGCGGAACGCTGCCGGCTTGCCGGCTGCCTGCGATCAGGACCCAGATGGACCGGTGACGGGTTCTACGAGGCCGTCATCGTGATGCCGGATGGTAGCGCCGTCGAGATCACCGTTTGAACGCGATGCCGACGGCGCGCAAAGTTGTTGCGTTCGGTGATCAATGTTCTGGGTACTGAAGCGTATGGGATGTGATCCGGCGGATCCGGCGCTCGCTCAGGTCAAGACCATTCGCCAGTGACACTACTGTCATCACGCACGATACGGCCTTGGACGAAACTTCGATCCGCCGCAGATCGCGCACGCCATTCACATGCGGGGAGTGTGACAGTCCAGCTTTGCAGCAACATCCAAAGATCAGATAAGATAGATTATGGAACTAGAGGATGTGGCTGGAAGCGCAATACCTTGGCCTTCTCCCTTAGAGCTGCAGATCATCCGATGTCACATCGACTTCGAACGCCAAGCCGTCATAGGCCGGTTCGACATGGCCCGGCGTTTCAGCCATGACGCGATCGTAGTCCAGTGGGATATGCATGTGGGTCAGCAGCGCGCGCTTCGGCGCCAGATGGCTGATCCAGTCGAGTGCCTGCTGCAGTGACAGATGGCTCGGATGCGTGCGGTACTGGAGCGCGTCGATGATGAGCGTATCCAGTCCTGTGAGCTTCGGCACGGTTTCCGGCGGAAAGTCGCTGACATCGCTGCAGTACGCCACGTTGCCGATCCGGAAGCCCAGAGACTGGATATCGCCGTGGATCTGCCTGAGCGGCTGGAACCGGATGGCATCGCCCGGACCGTCTATGACGACCGGCGCGTCCATCGTCTCGATCAGCACCGGCTTGACGATCGGCGGATAGCTGCCGCCGGCCGGTGTTTCCAGGCAATAGCCGAAGCCCTGGCGGATGCGGTCCATCGTCGGCGGATCGGCATGGATCGGAATGCGGTGCTTCTGCAGAATGAAATAGCCGCGCAGATCGTCGATCCCGTGCAGATGATCGGCGTGTGGATGGGTGTACAGAACGGCATCGATGCGCTGGACGCTTGCGGCGATCATCTGCTCGCGAAAGTCCGGGCCGGTATCGATCACGACAACAGTTTTGCCGCCATCCGGCGCGATCTGCTCCACCATGAACGAGGCGCGCGTGCGCCGGTTCTTCGGGTTTTCCGCGTCACAATCGCCCCAGTCGCCGTTGAGCCGCGGTACGCCCGGCGAAGACGCGCAGCCGAGAACGGTAAAGCGCCGCCGATATCCGGTGCTCGTTCCGGCCCGGGCCGCCATCACCTCAAAGCCTCGGCATCTTGGAGAAGCAGCGGAACGCGTTTTCCGTCGTGATCGCAGCCATCTCTTCGTAAGTCAGGCCGTGAACATCGGCCAGCACCTCTGCGGTATTGACCACGTAGGACGGTTCGTTGCGCTTTCCGCGCCAGCGTTTTGGCGCCAGATAAGGTGCATCGGTCTCAACCAGCAGCCGGTCAGTCGGCAGCGTTTTGGCGATGGCCCGGATTTCCTCGGATTTCGGGAATGTCAGGATGCCCGAGAAGGATACGTAGCCACCAAGCTCGATACCGGCACGGGCGAGGTCGGGTCCGGCCGAAAAGCAATGCAGAATGAAGGGGAAAGCCCCCTTCCCGCTTTCAGCTGTCAGGATCTCGATCATGTCTTCGTCGGCACTGCGACTATGGATCACGAGCGGCAACCCGGTCTCGCGTGCAGCTTCGATATGTCTGACAAGACCGGTCTTCTGGTCGGCCGGCGTTTGCGTGTCGTAGAAATAATCGAGACCAGCTTCGCCGATCGCGACGATCTTGTCATGCGAATTGGCGAGACGAATGAGGTCTTCCGCCTGGATATCCAGCTCTTCGCTGGCATTGTTGGGATGCGTGCCAACGGAGCAGAATACCGACGGATATTTGTCCGTGATGGCCAGCAGGCTGTCCAGCTTCCTGACGCGTGTCGAAATCGTCACCATCTGCCGGACACCGGCTTCGTGGGCGCGCTCGATCAGTTCGTCGCGTTCGGAGTCGAAATCCGCAAAATCCAGATGGCAATGGGTATCGATCAGCATGACTTGCCCTATGCCGCCGGCTGCGGCGCAACGTAGCGCGGGAAGACCGGGCTTGGAGCTTCCAGTACCGTTCCGGGCGTCAGGCGGCCAACTTCGCCGAGTGACGCGAAATCACGCGATCCGGTAGGTGCAGCCACCAGATCGAGAAGCTTTGACGACGAGTCCGGCATGAACGGCTGCAGCAGGATGGCGATCTGGCGCACCACTTCTGCGGCCACGTAAAGGACCGTCTCCATCCGGGCGGGATCAGTTTTCTTCAGAACCCACGGCGCCTGGGCTGCGAAATACCGGTCGGTTTCCGACACGACGGCGATGATTGCTGCCAGAGCGCGGTGAACGAGCTGCTTTTCCATGTCTTCGCGGCAGATCGGCAGGAGCGCATCGACGGATGCCAGCATTTGCCGGTCTGCGTCGGTGAGTTCGCCGGGTGCCGGGATCTTCGCATCGCAGTTCTTGACGATCATCGACAGCGAGCGGCTGGCAAGATTGCCGATACCGTTTGCGAGATCGGCGTTGATGCGCGTGCCGATCGCATCCTCGCTGCAGGTGCCGTCCTGGCCGAAGGAGATTTCGCGCAGCAGGTAATAGCGGATCGCATCGAGGCCGAAATGGCCGATCAGTTCGAACGGATCGAGGACGTTGCCGAGCGACTTCGACATTTTCTCGCCGCCCTTCGCAAGAACGAAGCCATGGGCATAGACGCGCTTGGGCAGCGGCAGACCTGCCGACATCAGGAAGGCTGGCCAGTAGACGGCGTGAAAGCGGATAATGTCCTTGCCGATGATATGCGCATCCGCCGGCCAGTATTTGGCGCGCGGCCCATTTGGGTCGTCAAGGTAGCCGGTCGCTGTCAGGTAGTTCGTGAGCGCGTCGACCCAGACATACATGACGTGCGCCGGATCATCGGGAACCTTGATGCCCCAGTCGAACGTGGTGCGGGATACGGAGAGATCGCGCAGGCCGGATTTCACGAAGGAGATCACTTCGTTGCGGCGCTCGGCCGGGCCGATGAAGTCCGGATGATCCTCGTAATGCTTCAGCAGCTTGTCGCCGTATTCGGACAGCTTGAAGAAGTAGCTGGACTCTTCGACCCACTCGACCGGCGTGCCCTGCGGGCCATAACGGGTGCCGTCACGCAGCTGCGTTTCGTCCTCGGCGTAGTAGGCCTCGTCGCGGACCGAATACCAGCCGGCATAGGTATCCTTGTAGATATCGCCGGCGGCCGACATCCGGTTCCAGATGTCCTTGCTTGCCTGATGGTGGCGCTGTTCCGTCGTGCGGATGAAATCGTCGTTCGAGGCGTTGAGCAGCTTGCCCATTTCCCGGAACTGCTCGGTATTGCGCTCGGCCAGCTCTTCCGGCGAAATGCCTTCGTTGCGGGCCGTCTGCTGCATCTTCTGGCCGTGCTCGTCCGTGCCCGTCAGGAAGAAGACATCCTTGCCGTCGAGGCGCTGGAAGCGCGCCATCGCATCCGTCGCGATCAGTTCGTAGGCATGGCCGATATGCGGCTTGCCGTTCGGATAGGAAATCGCGGTCGTGATATAGAAAGGTGTCTTGTTCGGCATGGGCTGTACTCGGACAGATGTTAAGTCACGCCGCTCTTAGCGCATGTTGCAGACAAGCGAAACCCAAACTTCCCGCCACGGTCCGGATCGGTGATCAGGCGAGCCTGGCGGTCTCGAGAATGGACATCAGCGTCTGCTTGCGATCGAGGTTGTAGGCCTGGGCGATCTTCAACTTCTCGGTCATGTCGGAAACCAGCTTCGCCCTGCGATCCGCCGTCGCGAGATCGCCTGACAATGCGGCCTCCCTCGCCCGTTTGACGAGATGGTCGGATAGATGCTCCAGAAAGAAGCCGAAGATGACGTCGCTGTCCTTGCCGGAGAGAACGTCGGCGAGCCGGTGCATGGCTTTGCGCGCGGCCGGTCCATCGGCAGAGACGGCATCGTCGAATGCCGAGATGATATCAGCGCCGCCGTAATTCAAAAGTTTCAGGGCCTGAGCGACGCTTCCCTTGGATTGCGACAGCACCATTTCCTCGGTCTTGCCGCCATCGAGTGGGCTGCCGAGGGCTGCGAGCGCGCTTGCAAGATCGGCATCACTGAGTGGTGACAGCCTGAGCGGCTGGCATCTGGACCGGATGGTCGGCAAGAGCCGTCCGGGGGCATGCGAGAGAACCAGGAAAAGCGCACGCCGCGGCGGTTCTTCGAGGATCTTGAGGATCGCGTTGGCTGCATTGCGGTTGAGGTCATCGGCCGCATCGATGATGACGATGCGCCAGTTGCCGGTTCCGGATGTCTGCGAAAAGAAGTGGCCGGCTTTCCGCACTTCATCGACGGTGATGGCCGTCTTCATCTTTCCCGTCTTCTCGTCCACCGGTCGAGACAAGTGCAGGAGATTGTGCGAGGCACCGGAGGCGATCTGGCGGCTGACGGCGCCGTCTGGATCCGGATCGGCAATATGATCGGGTGCGCTTTCCGGCTCCGGATTTGAGAGGACATGATTGGCGAAACGGAAGGCCAGTGTCGCCTTGCCGATGCCTTCCGGACCCTCGATCAGGATGGCGTGATGGCCCTTGCCCGTTTTGTAGCTGGCACTGAGAAAGTCCTCGGCATCCCGATGGCCGAACAGGTGCGGATTTCTGGCGGGCGAAATGGCGCCGTCCAGAATGTGCGGATCCTGGTCGCTCATTCGGATGAACCCGGGCCGCCCGCCTGATCAGCGCCGAGGCTCAAAGCCATGGGCTCGATCAGCGCTGCGATCTCCTTGGCGATGATCTCCTCGTCGCGGTCGGCATCGATGACGTGACAGCGGTCGGGATCGGCGGTGGCAATCGCGAGATAAGCCTGGCGGCGCGTATCGTGGGTCTCGATTTCCTCGCGCTCGAAACGGTCGGGGGCTTCGTCCGGTGCACGTTTGCGGGCACGGCCCAGGCCGATTTCTGCGGACAGATCGAGGATGACGGTACAATCCGGTTTCACGCCGTCGATCGCGACACGCTGCAAGGCCTCGATGAGATCGGACTCCAGATTGCCGGTGGCGCCCTGGTAGACGCGGGAGGAATCGATGAAGCGGTCGCAGAGAACGATTGCGCCGCTTGCGAGCGCCGGCCGGATGACCTCCTCGACGTGGTCGTTGCGGGCCGCCGCAAACAAGATGGCCTCGAGCCTGGTCCCGAACTCTTGGGCTGCGCCCGACAGCAGAACGTGGCGAACCGCTTCGGCGCCCGGCGAGCCGCCAGGCTCGCGCGTCATCAGAACGTCGTAACCACGCCTTCGCAGGAGATCGGCAAGCCTGCGGATCTGGGTGGATTTCCCCGCCCCTTCCCCGCCTTCGAATGTCACGAATAGCCCGGATTGTTGTGTCACACCTAGTTCCGTATTGCGCCTGTCGGTCGGTTCATAGCCCATATTGGCGCGTCACGGAACATGTCAAAGCCAGAACAACATCAGTTCCAGAACCGCGTCCGTCGCCTTGTTGAAGAGTGTCCCGTCTTCGATGGCGTCCGCCGTCATCAGCGGCACTTCCCGGACCAGACGGTCTCCGGACGAGATTCTGAGGACGCCGATTTCCTGTCCTTTCGTGACGGGAGCACGAAGCGGCCAGCGGTAGACGATCTGACCCGAAAGGCGATCGGGGCTGTTGGTTGGCAGGTAGAGATCGACCGGCTCCTGCGCGACGAGGTCGACGTGGCGGCTGGTGCCGCCATAGACGCTTGCCTGGCCGATCACCTCGCCTTGCGCGAAGATCACCTTGGTCTGAAACGAGGAGAGCCCCCACTCCATCACCCGGCGCGCCTCTTCCACCCGCTCCTTGTCACTGGCAAGTCCCCCCATGGCGAGGAACAGCCGTGTTCCTTCGCGCTGTGCCGAAGCGACGAACGAGAAACCTGCGCCTTCCGCATAGCCGGCTCCAAGCCCGTCTATGCCGAGATTGAGCGCAAGCAGCGGGTTTTTGTTGCGCTGAAAGATCTTGTTCCAGGTGAAGTCCGGCTGGGCGTAGAGCGGGTAGTATTGCGGATATGTCTTTTGAAGGTGCCGCGCGAGTTCCACCATGTCACGGGTGGTGGTCCGGCTTTCGGCAGAAGGAAGGCCCGTGGAATTGCCGAATGCAGAGCGCGTAAGTCCCAGATCCTTGGCGCGCGCGTTCATGCGCGTCGCGAATTCGGCCTCGGAGCGAGACAGTCCTTCTGCCAGAATGATGCAGGCGTCGTTGGCATTCTGGATGATCACGCCCCGGATCAGGTCGTCGACCTTCATCTGCGATTTCAGCGCCGCAAACATCGTCGTTGTGCCCGATGGCGCGCCACCGGTGCGCCAGGCAAACTCGGTTACGGGATAGCTGGTTTCGGGTGTGATCTCGCCGCGCTGGAGCGCGCTGAACACCACTTCCATGGTCATCAGCTTGGCGAGCGAGGCTGCCGGAATAGACTGGTTTTCGTTTGCCGAAAGCAGCACCGTGCCGGTCTTTTCCTCGACCATATAGACCTGTCTGGCCTTGGTCGCGAAGGCTGGTGCGGCGTCCTGCGCAGACACGGTCTGTGTCGCGGAAAAGGCTGCCGTGACGCACAGGCAGGCCGAAAACAGAAAGCGTCGCATCATGCCCCCAGAAACGTTTCGACCTATGCCTACAGCATCGATCCGCGAACCGGAATCAATTTTCGGAGATAGGATGCTTTGCGGAAGACAGCGCGAACAACGCGCTGCCGATCGGGACGTCAGACGCGTCGCCTCAGGGTCGGGCCGTGCTGGGCCGCTTAGTCCTGCAGCAGGACGTTGCCGAACATGACCTGCTGCTTGTGGCCCTTAGGCGGCTCGACATAGGCAGTTTCGGAGGTCCAGGCCTGCTGTGCCCGATTTGCGACCGGGCGGATCTGCTGTTCTGCCCGCGCCGGAGCGACTGGCTGAACGTAACGCTGCTGGCTTGCAACCTGCTGCTGAGCCGGGGCTGCGATCGCCTTCTGGGTCGGAGCCTGAACTGGTGCCGGCTTTGGCGCAACTGCCGCGACCTGTCGCTGCGGTGCCTGGGCACGAACAGTCTCAGCCGTCGAACGCTCGACCGGGCGCGGCGACGCCGCATACTGCTCGGCCTGTTGGAAGCCCCTCTTCGAGGATGCGTTGCTCTGCGCACGGCTCGGATAGGCGGCAGGCGTCGGTACGGACGAACCGAAGCTCTGCATCTGGTCACGCAATGGCTGGTTCGACGCGACCATCATGCCGCTTGAACTCTGACCGCCACCCGGATTGAAGGACGGCAGTCGATCGCCCTTGCGGATGTAGGACGCCATCAGGAACGGTGTATCCTCACCATCCATACGAGCGCGGCCGACATACTGGACATTGACCTTGGCAGTGCCCGAACGCTTCATATCGAGGAGCTCGGCGGTCTTGCTGGACACGTCGAGGATGCGGCCGGCGTGATACGGGCCGCGGTCATTGACGCGCACGATGACCGACGAGCCGTTTTCGACATTGGTGACGCGGGCATAGCTTGGCAGCGGAAACGTCGGATGGGCTGCCGTGAGGCTGGCAGAATCATAGACCTCGCCATTGGCGGTATAACGGCCATGGAAGGCCGAACCATACCACGATGCGAGACCACTCTTGTTATACTGCGGATCTTCCTTGGGAACGTAGGTCTTGCCCCTCACCTGGTAAGGCTGGCCGACCATAAAGCGACCGCCGCCTTTCGGTACCGGCTGTCCGTCCTTGACGACGCGCGGACTGGCTTTGACGCCATACTCCTTCTCGGAGAAGTATTCCTTGCTGCGTACCTGCTTCTGCGCAGGTTCAGGCGTCGGCTTTGTCGTGGCACAGGATGCCATCGCCGCGAAAACCACCGTCATGCCAAGCCACTTCGCACTTAGCGAAACAATACCGCCACTCAAACGCAAAACCTGTCCGCCCCATAATTTCTTGCCACAACGAGCGCTTGAGCCTCGAAGATCGATTCGTCGTTCCGATCAATGAACCAAGCGAGACCCGTTCGGCCCCGTCTTTGATGGATGCCTAGATTTGCTTTTTTCGTGGCTAAAATGCGAACGAAAACTGTTGAGTAATTAAAATTGTATCCAGTATGGTTAACGGATACTTAAAGTAATATTCTATTAATACTTTGATTGCCGCCTTCCCCCGCAAAGACTAGGGTACCAGTGCAGCAATCGAAGCGCATCTCCAGTTGACGACGGCAGTTCTGCGATTATAAAGCCTGACAGCGAGGAAGAGTGTCCGAGTGGTTTAAGGAACCGGTCTTGAAAACCGGCGTGCGGGAGACCGTACCGTGGGTTCGAATCCCACCTCTTCCGCCATCAGCCGATCGCATCGAAAAGAGTGGCAGCGTTCCATACACGTCATGTCTGTAATGCCTGCGGGCTTTTTGCCCTTGAAAAAAGCGTACCGCTCGCCATTTCGCAACTTCCTGTTTTAACCATGCGTGAAATGATGTCCGATAGCACAGCCTATACCGAATCCGCGAAAATTCTCCTGTTGGAGGATGACCTCCTTCTTGCCATGGACATGGAGGATTACCTCCTCGACCGTGGACACGAAGTCGTCGGACCGTTTGGACGTCTGGTCGATGCGCTCGATGCCATCCCTCGCAACGAGCTTGCCGGCGCGGTGGTCGATCTCAACCTGCACGGCGAGTTGTCCTTTCCGGTGATCGAGGAACTGCAGGCACGTTCTGTCCCCATCATCGTCTGCACCGGTTACGCCGAGCTGCCGGAAGTCAAGACGAGGCTGAAGGGATTGCCGCTGCTTCCCAAGCCCTGGACGGCCCACAAGCTTTCCTCGCTGATGGAAGAGACATTCGGGGCCACTCAGGAACCACGTGACGCGCCTTCGTCGAAGATCCGGAACTAGGCGCTCGGGCGCTCATCAAAGTTCGTTCTGACACAGTTTCGACGCGGCGCCTAAAGGGGCAGCCGCGCCGGAGTTCCGAACTTCAGTCGAATGACGGTATCGGGAAGGTGATCCGGCAAACGAGGCCTGTCTCGGCATAGTCTATTTCGACGTTCCCTCGGAGTTCATACTGGATGCTTCGCTCCACCAGCGTCGTACCAAAACCCTGTTGCTCGGGTGGCGTGACGGTCGGGCCGCCAATCTCCTGCCAGGTGAGGGTCATGGTTGCCTTTCCCTCCTTCACGGCGTCGCGCACCCAGCTGATCGCGATATGACCGCCATCCTGTGACAGTCCGCCGTATTTCACCGCATTGGTCGTCAGTTCGTTGAAGACCAGGCTGAGCGCCAGCGCGGACTTCGGGTCGAGATGAACGGTCGGACCGGGATCGATCACGAACCGGTTGCCGCGGCCCTCCATATACGGTGCCAGGGTTCGACGTACGACGTCGGCAAGCTCCGCCTTGCTCCAGTTCGTTTCGAACAGGAGCGCATGTGCGTCAGCCATCGCCCGAAGCCTGCCAAGCAGGTTCGACGCGTAGTCATCGACCGTGTGACTGCTCTTTGCAGTCCGGCGTACGAGCGACATGACCATGGCCATGGTATTTTTCACCCGATGGCTCAGTTCGCGGACGAGCAGTTCCTTCTGGTTCTGCGCACGCCGGTGCTCGGCTTTCTCGTGAGCCTCCGCCAGTGCCCGCTCGACGGCAGCGGGCAAGCGTATCAACCGTTGCTTCAGAACGTAGTCCGTCGCGCCACGCCGAAACGATTCGATTGCGGCCTCCTCCCCGAGGATACCGGAGACAAAGATGAATGGTATCTCCGGCACCTCGCGGCTTGCCATGTCCAGCGCCGCCATACCGTCGAAATCGGGCAGCGAAAAATCCGAAAGGATGAGGTCGAAATCGCGCGCTTCCAGCGCTTTCACAAATTCACCGCGGTTGCTGACGAGACGGATCTCCGGCTTTTTCGTCAACAGTTCAAGCTGCTCGCGGATCAATTCGGCATCGAGCGGGCTGTCCTCCAGCATGAGTAGGCGTGGATTGTGCTGCACTCTGTTAGCCTCCGTCTTTGGCGCGGTATCCAGGAGGTGGTTCATTCAAGAGAGCCCAAAATACCCCGAGATCCTGAATGGCCTTGAAGAACTGCTTGAACTCGACAGGCTTCACGACGAAGGCGTTGACGCCGAGCTCGTAGCTTCGCACCAGATCCTGCTCTTCCCTCGACGACGTCAGCATGACGATCGGAATGTGGTGCAGTCTCTCGTCTTTCTTGACACGCTCGAGGACTTCGAGACCATCGATCTTGGGAAGTTTCAGATCAAGCAGCACGACGGTCGGATCGCCGGACGGGCGACCTTCATGAATCCCGGTTCCGAAGAGATAATCGATCGCCTCGGCGCCATCGCGAGCAACGACAATCTCGTTGGCAAGCTGGCACTTTTCCAACGCCGCGAGCGTGAGTTCCAGGTCGCGTGGGCTGTCTTCGACAAGCAGTATCGGGCGTAGTTCAGGCATGGGCGCGGCCTTTCTTCTCAGGGCCTGGCAGGGCAAAGACAAAGGTTGCGCCCTTGTCCACTTCCCCATGGGCGGTAATGCTTCCGTTATGGCGTTCGACGATCCTGCGCACAAGAGCAAGGCCGATACCGGTCCCCTCGAAGTCTTCGGCGCGCTGGAGCCGCTGGAAGACCCCGAACAGTTTGCCGACATAAGCCATGTCGAACCCGACGCCGTTGTCGCTGACGCTGTAGGTGGTCACATCGCCTTTGACGGAGCCCCGGACGCGGATTTCTGCGGGGTTGCGGTGCCTGCTGTACTTTACCGCGTTTTCGATGATGTTGAACCAGACCTGCCGCAACAGCGTGGCATCGCCCCAGGCGGTCGGCAACGGCTCGATCGACCACGAGATCGCTCGGTCGTCTTGGTTCAGAATCACGCTCTTCACAACCTCGGCGACTAGCTTGTTCATGTCGACATGCTTATGGGTGATCGCGGCACGCCCCAGCTGCGAAAAATTGAGCAGGCCATCCACGAGCCTGCCCGCTGCCAGCGCCGAATCGGAGATGGTCCGAAGGTAGTGGCGAGACTTTTCGTCGAGATTGTTTTCCCGGTCTGTCAGCAACTGAGCGAAGCCGACGATGTGCCGGAACGGCGCCCTCAGATCGTGCGACACCGAATAGGAGAAAGCTTCAAGCTCCTTGTTGGAGCGCTGCAGTTCGCTGGTGAGTTCACCCAGCTCTTCAGCCTTTCGCAAGACGATCCCGACGATCGCGTTGCGAAGGTCGCGTGCAGCAGAAAGTTCTGCTTCGCTCCAGGCCTGAGAATGGAGCCGGACATTTTCGCTCCAGGCCTGAAAGGATTTCCGCGGATGGATACGTCCTTTTTCCTGGACAATCTTATGCGGGTCTCCAGCCCACTGGACCGTGCGGATCACCTCGGGCCGGAACCAGATCAGCCAGTTCTCGTAAAGCTCGGACAAACGAATGGCGATGATGCCGCTTGCCTCGCCGGCAAACGCTTCAGCCGATGGAAAGTCCGCAGCAAGCGATGTGGTGGCGAAGATGTCGTCGTCCGCTCTGCCGGAAAGCCAGCCGACGATGGAGCGAACTTCGTCGTCCGTCGGGGTGATCCCCACCTTGTGGCACTCTCCCTGTGCAATAATGGCGGCTCCCGAGGCACCGACCTGCGCGACCAGATCCTTCGGCAAGGTCTCCAATCCCTCGCTCCAGGACGAGGCAGATGTCATTGCCCGCAGAAGATCACCGGAGATGCGCGCCAGCTCGACGCGGCGGGTGGCGTCCTGGGAGTGAACTTGCGCTGCGATCCGCATGGCGAGCGACTGGACGATAAAGTCGCAGGCATCGCGCACCCTGACCGGAACCATGTGAGGCTCGGCGCTATGGCAAGCGACAAGCCCCCAAAGGCGTCCGTCGATTATGATCGACATGGACATGGATGCGGCCGTGCCCATGTTGTGCATGTATTCGAGATGCACCGGCGAAACGCTGCGCAGCTGCGAGAAGCTCAGATCAAGCGGACTGCCTGCGGTCCCGGATCCGCGACCAGCGTCTATCGGCACAGGTTCATAGGATGCGTCGGGAATGACCCGCAAGCGATTGGCGGCGTAGAGCGCACGCGCCTGTGCCGGTATGTCGCCCGCCGGGAAACGCAGGTCGAGATACGATGGCAACCTGCCATTGCCTGCTTCCGCGACAACGTGTCCGTTCCAGTCGTCGTCGAACTTGTAGACGAGGACGCGATCGAACCCTGTCAGGTCGTGAACAAAGCGAGCGGCCGCCGCAAGCGAACCCGCCACATCGGCCTGCGTCGACAGAACCTGCGCAAAACCGCGCAGGCGCGCAAACAGGCTGCCGAGTGTCTGCGCTCCCGAACGCTCGACTTCCAGGATAACAAGTCCACCAGATCGATGCGCCGTCAGTGTTGCATCGGAGATATCTGTCTGGAAAACGGCTTCGCTCAACTCATGCCAATTTCTGATGTCGTCATTCAGTGGATCAAGGATCACCGGCGCGGGACCGCCGAGGCGCAGATCAGCACCAAAAAACGCGCCGGCATTGCGGCTTGCCTGCAGGACCGTGAGATCAGTCGGCCGCAGAACGATCAGCGCACCATGCGGCTGGATCGCACCCGGTATATGGATCGGCTCCTGCGCGCAGGATTCCAGGTTGATTTCCGATCGATCCAAAATGCTTTTTCTCCCTCATCTCCGCCCGCATTCCACTGCGGTTCAGAGGCAAACAGGCTTCTAAATTAGTCCTGTCGTTTCACAAGCCAAAATACAAACTGGACGATTCATGTAAACCGAGCCGCTACCCATCGGCTCGGAATCGAGGGAACTTCGCCGTCCCAACTTCATTATTCGCTGACAAACACGAGCAAGATTCGGATGAATGCCAATGGTCCTCAAACAGTGATTGCTCACCTTTACGATTGTCGGCGCCGCGTCTCTTCGCGCCAGAAGAACTCCAGTTCCACGCAAGCGCGATTATCTAGCCTGCCCTTGTCGGAATCAATCGCGACAGTTAGGGGACAATGAATGTCTAAAGAAACCGAACACACGAGCCAGCCATCCGAACAGGCCATTGGCCTTTTCCTGCAGGACGGCGATGGCGACAGCCTTACCGACGTGCTCGTCGAAGCGCTTTACGAAGCATTTCGCATCATGGACGACGACGTCTCCACCGAAACCTACCACTAACGCGCTAAAACGTACACTGGCGGCGAATGAGCGGACGCGACGCCGGGCCTGAGACGGCTCGCCCGTGGAGATGCTGAGCAGCGTTCGGCGAAACGGGTCGTTTCGATCAATAGCGGGGATAGAGTGCCCACCGGGCCCGGCTGTCGTGACTGTCGTCGTCATATAATCCCTGCCATTACCTTCACGAAATAGTCAGTGGGGCGGACAATGGTGGTGCCTGCGCGCTTTTGCGCGTCAACGCCTTCATTTCCGTTGCAGATTGTTCTAGAGACATTCGCTCAAACCGCCGGAAAGGCGGCACTACGACTGATAGGTAATATCGCCGATGCTCAATTCGCTCAGAAACGCAGCCCGCTCCTGGGTCGCAAAACTCCTGCTCCTGGTTCTTGCCGCATCCTTCGGCATCTGGGGCATTTCGCACTCCCTGATCGGATCGAACAGCAATACCGTCCTGACGGTGGGCGATCAGCAGATCTCGTCTGAAGAGTTCAGGCTGGCCTATCAGCGGCAGGTCGCCAATATCGGTCGTCAGTTCGGCGCACCGCTGACCGCGGAACAGGCACGTGCATTCGGCGTCGAGAACGAGGTGTTCGCACAGCTCGCCGCAGGCGCTGCACTCGATCAGCTTTCCGACGACATGAATCTCGGTCTTTCAGAAGACAAGCTCGGTATCCTGATCAGCGAAGACCCTGCATTCCAGGGCGTCAACGGTCAGTTCGACCGTGCCTTGTTCACATCCCGCCTGCGCAATGCCGGCCTTCGCGAGGACGATTACATCAAGGAGCGCAGCAAGGTTGCTGTCCGCAGCCAGATCGTCGAATCGGTGTCCGACGGGTTCAAACCGCCGCAGGTTCTGATCGATGCATTGAAGCAGTATCGGGACGAAAGCCGCACGGTCGAATATCTGCTTTTGTCGAACGCCAATATCGATCCCGTAAAAGCACCGACGGATGATATTCTGGCGCAATGGTTCGAAGGTGCGAAGAGCCGCTATCGTGCCCCGGAATACCGCACGTTTGCCTATGTGAAGCTGCAGCCATCCGACATCGCGGATGCGTCTTCGATCACCGACGAGCAGGCGCGGGCCGAATACGACAAGCGGATCGCCAGCTTCAAGACGAGCGAGACGCGCACCATCGAGCAGCTGCCCTTCCCCAACATGGAAATGGCAGAAGCTGCGGCGACGCAGTTGCGCGCCGGAACGACGACGTTCGACCAGGTCATGGCGGACCAGGGCAAAACCGCAGCCGACGTTCGCCTCGGCGACTTTACCCGCGACGCTGTTCCGGATGAGGCAATTGCAGAAGCGGCCTTCAAGCTTGGCGCGAATGGCGGCATCACGCCAGCCGTTCAAGGTACATTCGGTCCCGTCATTTTACGGGTCTCCAACGTTCGCCCGGAAACCACCCGCGCCTTCGACGAGGTCAAGGGCGAGTTGCGCCAGCAGATTGCGGTCGCGGCCGCCTCGCAGGAACTCAACACGGCACATGACCGCTTCGAGGAGTTGCGCAGCAACGGGACGACGCTTGAAGACGCAGCAAAGGATCTGAACCTCAAGCTCGTCACGGTCACGGCCAATGCATCCGGTCTTGATCCGCAGGACAAGCGCATTGCGGATCTCCCGAGTGGTACCACGCTTTTGACCGACGTCTTCCGCACCGATCCCGGCGCCGATACGCTGCCGCTGACGGTTGGCACGGACGGCTTCGTCTGGTTCGAGGTCCGCAACGTCACGCCGGAACGGGAACGTCCGCTTAGCGAAGTCCGCGACCGGGCCGTTGCCGACTGGACGGCTGATCAGCAGCGTCAGGCGCTTTCCGCACGCACGGCCGACCTCAAGGGTCGCCTCGACAAGGGCGAGACGCTGGCAGTAATCGCTGAGGATCTCGGCGTCGCCATCGAAACGAAGTCAGGCCTGCGCCGCAACGGCGAGGACGCCATCTTCGGCAACGAAGCGATTGCGGCAGCCTTTGCCGGACCGGTCGGCGTGACTGGAACAGCGCTCGGATCCGACGGCGAGAGCCGCCTTCTTCTGAAGGTGACGGCGGTCGATCAGGCCACGAGCGATGCGCTTGCCGGCGACGAGCAACTCCAGCGCATGGCCGATTCTGCCGGCGATGACATGCTCGATCAGATGGTCAACAGCCTCAAGAACACCTACGGTGTTTCGATCAACCAGGCCGCCGTCAATCAGTCGGCTGCGCCCGCGCAATACTAAGCGACTTGAGAGCCAAAGAATGCCTGAGCTGAAACCCTTCATCGCCAAAGTTGCTGCCGGGGAGAGCCTCACGCTGGATGAGGCGCGTCAGGCGTTCGACATTCTGATGTCCGGCGAGGCGACGCCCTCGCAGATCGGCGGGTTTCTGATTGCGCTGCGCGTACGAGGAGAAACGGTGGCGGAGATTTCCGGCGCCGTAACGACCATGCGCGAGAAGATGCTGCGGGTCGACGCACCAGCCGATGCCGTTGATATCGTCGGTACCGGTGGCGATGGTGCCGGCACCTACAACATCTCGACACTGGCGTCGATCATCGTGGCTGGTACAGGCGTTCCCGTCGCCAAGCATGGCAACCGGGCGCTGAGTTCCAAATCGGGCACGGCGGACGCTTTGTCAGCCCTCGGTGTCAACCTTGAAATTGGCCCGGAGCGTATTGCCCGCTGTATTCGCGAGGCCGGGATCGGTTTCATGTTCGCCTCGATGCACCACGCCGCGATGCGCCATGTGGGGCCTAGCCGCGTCGAACTGGGCACGCGGACGATCTTCAACATTCTAGGTCCTCTCTCGAACCCTGCAGGCGCCAAGCGTCAGTTGCTCGGCGTTTTCGATCCGAAATGGCTGCAGCCGATCGCAGAGGTGCTGCGCGGTCTCGGCTCCGAGACTGTCTGGGTCGTGCATGGCCAGGGTTTGGACGAGATCACCACGACAGGCGTTACGCAGGTCTGCGCTCTGCAGGGTGGCAGTATCCGCTCCTTTGAGCTGACCCCAGCCGATTTTGGCGTGCCGCAGGCAACGCTTGCCGACCTCAAGGGTGGTGACGGCATCCACAATGCGAAGGCGTTGCGGGCGGTTCTCGGCGGGGCGAAGAATGCATACCGTGACATTTCACTCTGCAACGCGGCGGCAGCGCTTGTCGTCGCCGGAAAGGCCGAAACGCTGAAGGATGGCATGACGATCGCCACGAACGCGCTCGAAAGCGGCAATGCCGCTGCAGCGCTTGACCGGCTTGTGGCCGTATCGAACGAGAAGGATTGAGCGAATGGCGGATATTCTCAAGAAGATCGAAGCCTATAAGCGCGAGGAAATCGCAGCGGCCAAGGCGAGTGTACCGCTCACTGAGCTAAAGGCTCGTTCCGCCGACCAGCCTGCTCCGCGCGGTTTTCTGCGTGCGTTGCAGGCCAAGAAGGATGCCGGCATTTTTGGTCTCATTGCCGAAATCAAGAAGGCGAGCCCTTCGAAAGGGTTGATCCGTCCAGATTTCGATCCGCCGTCGCTCGCCGCAGCCTATGAGGCCGGCGGTGCAGCCTGCCTGTCTGTTCTAACAGATACGCCGAGCTTTCAAGGTGCGCCGGAATTCATGGTCGCAGCAAAGGCTGCCTGCGCCCTGCCCGTTCTGCGCAAGGATTTCATGTTCGAGACCTACCAGGTGCACGAAGCGCGCGCCTGGGGAGCCGACTGCATCCTGATCATCATGGCGGCGCTGTCGGATGACGACGCGCTTGCGATCTACGAGGTCGCCGGCGAGCTTGGCATGGATGCGCTGATCGAAGTGCACGACGCCCCTGAAATGGAGCGGGCGCTGAAGCTCGAGGCACCGCTGGTGGGGATCAACAACCGCAATCTGCGCACGTTCGAGCTCGATCTCGCCATCAGTGAGACACTTGCACCGATGGTGCCAGCCGATCGACTCCTCGTCGGCGAAAGCGGCATCTTCACCTACGCCGACTGCCAGCGGCTTCAGAAGGCTGATATCGAGACCTTCCTCGTCGGTGAAAGCCTGATGCGTCAGGACGACGTTGCTGCGGCGACGCGGCTGCTGCTGTCCGGCGAGCTCTCCGCACAGGCGGCCGAATAATGGCAACACTCACTCATATCGATGCGGCCGGCGAAGCGCATATGGTCGATGTCGGCGACAAGACTGAAACCGTACGCTCGGCGACGGCCGAGGGTCATGTCAGGATGCTTCCCGAGACGCTGGCGCTGATTCTGGATGGCAATGCCAAGAAGGGTGACGTCATTGGAACAGCGCGGCTCGCCGGGATCATGGCGGCGAAGAAGACCAGCGATCTCATTCCTCTTTGCCATCCGCTGATGCTGACCAAGGTCTCGGTCGAGATTACCGAAGACGCGGCCCTGCCCGGTCTGCGTGTCACGGCGACCGCCAAGCTGACCGGCAAGACCGGCGTCGAGATGGAAGCGCTGACGGCGGTGTCCGTTGCCTGCCTGACGATCTACGATATGGCGAAAGCCGCAGACAAGGGCATGCAGATCGGCGGCATCCAGCTTCTCGAGAAGACCGGCGGCAAGTCCGGAACATACCGCCTGGAGGGCTGATGAAAGCACTACTCCCCGTGGCGGATGCCAGGAGCCGGCTGCTCTCTGCAGCGCGTCCGATCGACGATATCGTGAATGTTCCGCTTGGCGAGGCCGACGGTCGCGTGCTGGCTGCCGATCTGGCCGCGAGGCTGACGCAGCCACCGTTCGACGCGTCCGCCATGGATGGCTACGCAGTACGGGCAGCGGATGCGTCCACGGTCGGCACAGAACTGTCGGTCATCGGGACGGCGTCTGCGGGCCATGCCTTCGAGGGCATTGTCGGTCCGGGCGAGACGGTGCGGATCTTCACGGGTGCACCTCTGCCGCAGGGCGCTGATTCCGTCCTCATCCAGGAAGATGCCGAGCGAATCGCGGGCGACCGGATCCGCACTGCATTTGCCGTCGTCGAAGGACGGCATGTGCGGCCCCGCGGCCAGGATTTCGCGGAGGGCGAGATCGTCCTCAAGAGCGGCACAGTGCTCGACTTCGCGCATCTAACCGTCGCCGCCGCGATGAACCATCCGACGCTTGGGATCTATCGGCGACCAAGGGTCGCGATCCTTGCGACCGGTGACGAGCTTGTAGTTCCTGGCGGTGCGCCAGCGACCGCGCAGATCATTGCCTCCAACACGTTCGGCGTCGCCGCACTGGTGCGGTCCAGCGGCGGTGAGGTTCTCGACCTTGGCATCGTCAAGGACAACCAGGCGGATATCGCTGCAGCTGTCGCACGGGCGCAGCTCGAAAAGGCCGACGTGCTGGTCACGCTCGGTGGAGCTTCTGTCGGCGATCACGACCTCGTCCAGTCGACGCTGAAGGCCGCCGGTATGGAACTCGATTTCTGGCGGATCGCGATGCGTCCCGGCAAACCGCTGATGGTCGGTTCGCTCGACGGCATGCATGTTCTGGGCCTGCCCGGCAACCCGGTCGCAAGCCTTGTGACCAGTCTCCTGTTCCTCGAGCCGCTGCTGCGAAAGCTCGCGCGTCTCAGCGAGAGGAACCGCGAGGTCATGGGTGTCACAGCGGAGCATATGAAGGCGAACGACCAGCGGCAGGACTATGTTCGCGCGAGCGTGACGCGTGACGCGGCGGGAAATCTTGTTGCCAAGGCTTTCGGAAAGCAGGATTCGTCGATGATGAAGATATTTTCGCGATCCGACGGCCTTATCGTGCGTCCGCCGCACGCTCCGGAGCTGGCTGCCGGTGCACCCTGCCCTATATTGCTCATTCGTTCCTAAGGCGCTTTCCAGGCGTCCTTTGCGATGCCTCGAACGGAGAAGCGCGTGCCTGCCGATCATTCAACTGACAAAGACATTCCGACCATCCTGTGGTTTCGCAAGGATCTCCGTCTCGATGACAATGCGGCGCTGAATGCCGCGATCGATGCCGGCGGCCCGGTCATCCCCGTCTATATCCGCGAACCCGACGAACTGAACATCGGGCCTCTCGGTGGCGCGCAGGAATGGTGGCTGCATCATTCGCTGACGGCACTCAAGGGCGCGCTGAAAGCGCTCGGCAGTGACCTCATTCTCGTTAGGGGAAAGGCCGAGGATGTTCTGTCCGACATCGCCCACAAGACCGGCGCCCGCTCCGTCTTCGTCAACCGCGCCTATGAACGCACGGACTACGACCGTGAAATCGCGGTCGCCCTCAAAGACAAGGGCATCGCCATCAGCGCCTTACATGGCCAGCTTCTCCACGAGCCGGACCGGATCCGCACGGGGGCGGGCAAGCCATTCAAGGTTTTTACACCGTTCTGGAACGCGATGCAGAAGCTCGGCGAACCGCACGAGCCGATGGATACCCCAAAGTCCATCCCTGCCCCGAAGCAATTTCCCCGTTCGGAAAGCCTGGACGGCTGGGACCTGCTGCCGGCAAAGCCGGACTGGGCTTCGGGTTTTTCCGAAATGTGGACACCGGGAGAACAGGGCGCGCGGGAGAAGTTAAAGGACATCATCGACAGGGACCTGCACGACTACAAGCGCGGTCGGGACTTTCCGGCGATCGACGCCACGTCTTCGCTGTCTGCCCACCTCACCCATGGCGAGATTTCCCCTGCCCGCATCTGGTACGAGACGAGAGGTCTTCCGGCGAAGACATCGGAAGACGTGTCGCACTTCCGCCGCGAGCTTGCCTGGCGCGATTTCTGCTACGGTCTGCTGATCGAATTTCCCGGCCTCGATCGCGAAAACTGGGACGACAAGTTCGACGCATTCGAATGGCAATACGATGCCAAGCAATTTACGGCCTGGACCAAGGGGATGACGGGTTATCCGATCGTCGATGCCGGTATGCGGCAGTTGTGGAAACACGGCTATATGCACAACCGGGTGCGGATGATCACGGCGTCGTTCATGATCAAGGATCTGATGATCGACTGGCGCAAGGGCGAGCAGTGGTTCCGCGATGCGCTTGTCGATGCGGATCCTGCCAACAATTCCGCCAACTGGCAGTGGGTGGCCGGCAGCGGCGCCGATGCCTCACCGTTCTTCCGGATCTTCAACCCTATCCTGCAGGGCGAGAAATTCGATCCAGACGGCGATTACGTTCGCGAGCATGTGCCCGAACTGGCAAAGCTCGACCGCAAATACATCCACAAGCCGTTCGAGGCGCCTGCGGCCGTGCTGGAGAAGGCAGGGATCGAGCTGGGGAAGACCTATCCAAAGCCCATCGTGGATCACGGCTTTGCCCGCGACCGGGCGCTCGCCGCATACAAGGCGCTCAAGTAGAAAAGCGGGCAAAGAAAAACCCGGCCGAAGCCGGGTTTTTCAGGTCTTAGACGAGACGGCTCTGTTCGAGCGCTGCCTCGACGAAACTCGCGAACAGCGGGTGCGGATCGAGCGGTCGGCTCTTCAGCTCCGGATGGTACTGAACGCCAATGAACCACGGATGGTCAGGATATTCGACCGTTTCCGGCAGAAGGCCGTCCGGTGACATTCCCGAGAAGACGAGGCCGCAGTTTTCAAGGCGGTCCTTGTATTGGACGTTCACTTCGTAACGGTGACGATGGCGCTCGGAGATATCCGTCGACCCGTAGATCTCGGCGATCTTCGTGCCCTTCTTCAGAGCTGCCTGATAGGCGCCGAGACGCATCGTGCCACCGAGGTTGCCGGCAGTCGACCGCTTCTCGAGCTCGTTGCCCTTCAGCCATTCCGTCATCAAACCGACGACCGGTTCCTTTGCAGGACCAAACTCGGTCGAGGATGCGTCTTCGATGCCGGCGAGATGACGGGCGGCTTCCACCACCGCCATCTGCATGCCGAAGCAGATGCCGAAATACGGAACCTTGCGTTCGCGTGCAAACTGCGCCGCGAGGATCTTGCCCTCGGAACCGCGTTCGCCGAAGCCGCCGGGGACCAGAATGCCGTGAACCTTCTCAAGCCACGGAGCCGGGTCTTCTTTTTCGAAGACTTCCGATTCGATCCACTCGAGATTGACCTTGACGTGATTGGCGATGCCGCCGTGATGCAGGGCCTCGATCAACGACTTGTAGGCGTCCTTGAGGCCTGTGTACTTGCCGACGATCGCGATCGTCACTTCGCCTTCCGGTGTGTGGATGCGGTTGCAAACCTCTTCCCAGGCGTCCAGACGGGGCTTGGGAGCCGGTTCGATGCCGAACGCAGCCAGCACCTCCGAATCGAGGCCTTCCTTGTGGTAGGCCATCGGGACGTCGTAGATATTGGCGACGTCGAGCGCCTGGATGACCGCGGATGGGCGAACGTTGCAGAACAGCGAAAGCTTGCGGCGCTCGGCCTCCGGGATTTCCCGGTCTGCGCGCACCAGCAGGATGTCCGGCGCGATACCCAGCGCCTGCAGTTCCTTGACGGAATGCTGGGTCGGCTTGGTCTTCAACTCGCCGGCTGCAGCAATGAACGGCATCAGTGTCAGATGCAGATAGATCGTTGTTCCGCGGGGCAAGTCGTTCTTGACCTGGCGGATCGCCTCCATGAACGGCATCGCTTCGATATCGCCGACCGTACCGCCAACTTCGCAGAGGACGAAATCGTAGTCCTCATTGCCCTCGGTGACGAAATCCTTGATCTCGTTGGTGACATGCGGAATGACCTGAACGGTCGCGCCGAGGTAGTCGCCGCGGCGTTCCTTGTCGATGATGTTCTTGTAGATGCGGCCGGTGGTGATGTTGTCGGTCTTGGTCGCCGAACGGCTGGTGAACCGCTCGTAGTGACCGAGATCCAGATCGGTCTCAGCGCCGTCGTCGGTCACGAAGACCTCGCCGTGCTGCGTCGGGCTCATAGTGCCCGGATCAACGTTGAGATAAGGATCGAGCTTCCTCAGCCGAACCCGGTAACCCCTCGCCTGGAGCAGAGCTCCGAGGGCCGCGGCCGCAATTCCTTTTCCGAGGGAAGAAACCACGCCGCCTGTGATGAATACATATCGCGCCATGGGAGCCACCGAATACCTTCTGATTTCTGATTCCGCCAGCGGAATTTTCTTTTTCCGAAAAAAGTCTGTGGAATCTCCACAAACGAAAACCGGCAGGCTTTTGGCCCGCCGGAGTTTGTTGCCTTCAACCGTGCCTTACTGGCCGGTTGGAACGCTGTTCGTCGGAGCGGGCGTTGCCGGGGCCGGTGTCGCAGGAGCCGGTGCTCCCGTTGCCGGTGCTGTCGGAGCAGGCGCTGAACTCGCGCCATCCGATGGGACGCCGTTGCTTGCCGGCGGAGCGGTCGGTGCCGGGCCGAGCTGGTTCAAGATACCATTGCCTGAACCCTGCTGGCTCTGCGGAATGCGGTCGAGAATATCCGTTGGACGCGATTCGTAGCGTGCCAGAATACCGAGCGCCAATGACGTGACGAAAAACAGCGTCGCCAGGATCGCCGTCGTGCGGGTCAGGGCGTTTGCCGTGCCGCGCGCCGACATGAAGCCGGAACCGCCGCCGATGCCAAGCCCTCCGCCTTCGGAGCGCTGGATCAGCACGACGCCGACAAGCGCCAGCACGATCATGAGATGAATGACGATCAGAACAGTCTGCATGAATAAGATCCCTGCCCCGTTGGCGAGGCAATAGAAGAAGTTTGGCGGCTCTTTACATGAGGCCCGCCCGCTTTCCAAGCCCCTATTGAATGGCTCAGGCGGTCAAGGCCTCATAGACGCCGTAGATGGCGAGAAAATCGTCGGCTTTCAAGCTGGCGCCACCGATCAATGCGCCATCGACATTTTCGATCGCCATCAGCTCCGCCGCATTGCCCGGCTTGACCGAGCCGCCGTAGAGGAGACGCATCCCCTTGCCTTCGTCGCCGAACCTCTTGGCGAGTTCTACGCGCATGAAAGCGTGCGCTGCTTCCACATCTGTCGCGGTCGGCGTCACGCCGGATCCGATCGCCCATACAGGCTCGTAGGCTATGACCGTGTTTGCGGCTGTGGCATGGTCAGGCAGGGAGCCAGCGAGCTGACGCTTCAGGATATCGAGTGTCTGGCCGGTGTCGCGTTCGTCCGCCGTTTCACCGACGCAGACGATCGCGATCAATCCGGCTGCATGGGCAGCCTCGGCCTTGGCGCGAACCGTCGCGTCCGTTTCACGATGATCGACGCGCCGTTCGGAATGGCCGACGATCACATGCGTGCCGAAGCAGTCGGCGATCATGTTTGCTGAAATATCACCGGTATGCGCGCCGCAATCCTTCCGATGACAATCCTGGGCGCCGATCATCAGCGGGCTGTCTGTCGAAAGCGCCGTCGCCACATAGAGAAGCGTGGCCGGCGGGCATATCAGGGTTTCGACCTTTTCCGAGAGAGGTCCCATCACGCCCTGAGCAATCGCCTTGATCTCGGGAAGGCTGTCCCTCGTGCCGTTCATCTTCCAGTTTCCGGCAATAAGCGGGCGAATTTCTGGTGTCATGTCGATCCCTGTTCCTCTCCTCCAGCCGACGCCGTTGAGCGCCGCCACCTAAACGTGCAGGACAGGCCTCCCGACATGTCCTTTCACACTTCGTACGCTGAATAATGAACGCATTTCAAGTGCTTGGATGGATCATGGATGCCGGGACACCGGCCTAGAGCCCACTCATCGCGCACCGCAAGCGATGCACGCCGCGATTCAATCGGTTGAGATCCATTGAAACGCCCGATTGCGCTTAAACCGGTTATTCGTGGGCAATAAGCACGAAATTGAGGGCTTTGCGCCAGTCGATCATCCGGATCGGCGTTCCGTGCCCACCCGTGTTGAAAACGGACATACGGACCGGGTATCCGGCGCTCTGCAATTTCCGGTAGATCTCGGTCTGTCCGCTGGCTGCGTAGACGCTGTCGGCACTGCCATGGGCGATATAGACCGGCAGTTTCGCCTTGGCAAACGGCGTCGACGGCAGACCCGGATCAGGTGGACCGCCAAGCAGAACCATTCCCTCCAGAATGCGGATCGTCGTGGCGTCACGGCTCACGGCCTGACAGATGAAGCCACCCATGGAGGCGCAGGCGAGGATGATTGGACGTCCAGTCGATTTCTCCGACGCATAGCGAATAAGGGCGGCGATATCGGCTGCACCTTTGTCGTCGAAGGATTTTACGCTCGGCGAATAGTAGGTCCCGCCTGACGCGGTGACGAGGTTCTTCAGCCGGTTGAAATTGCCGCCGAACGTGTAGTCGTTGACGCCGAGCCGCCTGTCGCCGCCCCTGCCGTGAATGAAGATCACCGTGAAGGCGCCACCTTGAGAAGGTCCCACCCTGGTGACATCAAGGGTCCGTCCGGAGAAGGCCAGGGTTTCATTTTCCTGGACACGGCGCGGTCCAAGCGCCACATAGGCATTCGTGACCCGCCGCTCAGGCTCGCTGTCACGTCCGTTGATGTCGCGCAGTTCCTGGTAGTCGACCACCTCGTAAGCGCCGCCATCCTTGGTCTCCAGCACCTCGAACCTGGAGAAAAGCTCGTCCTTGAACGGCTTGATGGGGCCTTCCTGCGCGAGGCTTGCTGAAGCGGTGAGCGCGACCATGCCAGCAAGAAGCGTGCCGAAAAAGAAATGAACTGTGGACATGCGGGCTTTCATTCGGAACCTTCTGTCTTCCAACTTGCCATGCTAAAGCCGAGGCAGCATTGCTGGCAGAGCCGCCGTGTGCGTACGGCATCGCGAGAAAGCCGGTTTTCTGGCAAAATCGCATGTGATTCGAAACAGCACGAGATGGGTATGGCTATCTCCTCCGCACCCCGACAGGTAGTACCGACACCGCCAATGGATGACAATAACGACCTTTTTGCCGATACGCCCGCTCTCCCCAGATCAGCGCCAGCGGAACCTGTACCCGCCGTCAAGGCAGCGCCTTCGCCGCGACGTCCGGCTACAATCGCCGCCGACGGCGACGACTACGGCGCATCGTCGATCCGCGTGCTGGAGGGGCTGGAACCGGTGCGTATGCGCCCCGGCATGTATATCGGCGGCACGGACGAAAAGGCTCTCCACCATCTGTTTGCCGAGGTCATCGACAACTCGATGGACGAAGCCGTGGCCGGCCATGCCAATTTCATCGAGGTGTATCTGGATACCGAAGGTTGCCTGACGGTTACCGATAACGGTCGTGGCATTCCTGTGGAAAACCATCCGCAAGTGCCCGGCAAGTCGACGCTCGAAGTCATCATGACCAAGCTTCACGCCGGCGGTAAGTTTGACGGAAAGGCTTACGAGACCTCGGGCGGCCTCCATGGCGTCGGCGTCTCTGTGGTCAACGCGCTTTCCGACATGCTGGAAGTCGAGGTTGCGCGCAACAAGAAGCTCTATCGCCAACGTTTTTCCCGCGGAGTTCCGCAAGGTGGGATCGAAGAACTCGGTGACGTACACAATCGTCGCGGCACCCGCGTCCGCTTCCATCCGGATCCGCAGATCTTCGGCGATCACGCGAAGTTCGATGCCGGTCGCATTTTCCGCATGGCGCGCTCGAAGGCTTATCTGTTCGGCGGCGTCGAAATCCGCTGGAGCTGCGACCCGTCACTGGTTCAGGCCGGTGGCGATGTGCCGGACAAGGCAGTCTTCCATTTTCCCGGCGGTCTGAAAGACTATCTTTCGGCCACGCTCGGCAAGGATTTCACCGTCACTCGCGAAATCTTTGCGGGCCGCACCGAAAAGACCGGTGGTCACGGCGCCATGGAATGGGCGATCACGTGGTATGGTGGCGACCCGCAGGTTCACTCCTACTGCAACACCATCCCGACGACCGAAGGTGGCACTCATGAAGCCGGGTTGCGCATCGCGCTGACCAAAGGCCTGAAGAATTACGCCGAACTGACCCAGAACAAACGTGCCCGCGAAATTACGACGGATGACGTGATGATCTCGGCCGTGGGCATGCTGTCTGTCTTTATCCGCGAGCCGGAATTTGTCGGCCAGACCAAGGACAAGCTTGCGACCGTGGAGGCTCAGCGGCTCGTCGAGAACGTTCTGCGCGACCCCTTCGATCATTACCTGACCGGAAATCCCAACGAGGCCGCGAAACTGCTCGACTGGGTGATTGAGCGCTCCGAAGAGCGGCTTCGTCGCCGCAAGGAAAAAGAGGTCAATCGCAAGACGGCCGTGCGCAAGCTGCGCCTTCCCGGCAAGCTTGCCGATTGCTCACAGAACACGGCCGAGGGCGCCGAACTGTTCATCGTCGAGGGTGACTCGGCTGGCGGCTCGGCGAAGCAGGGCCGTAACCGGTTGAACCAGGCCATTCTTCCGCTCCGAGGTAAAATCCTCAACGTCGGCTCGGCAAGCCGCGAGAAACTCTCGGCCAACCAGCAGATCGCAGATCTGGTGCAGGCGCTTGGCTGCGGCACGCGGACGAAATACCGCGAGGAGGATCTTCGCTACGAGCGGGTCATCATCATGACCGACGCCGATGTCGACGGCGCCCATATCGCATCGCTGCTGATCACGTTCTTCTATCAGGAAATGCCCGAACTCATCCGCGGCAGCCATCTTTATCTGGCCGTGCCGCCGCTTTACGTCATCCGGCAGGGTGGCAAGACCGTCTATGCCCGCAACGACGCGCATCGGGCCGAATTGATGGAAACGGTGTTCAAGGGCAAGAAAGTCGAAATCGGTCGCTTCAAAGGCCTTGGCGAGATGATGGCTGCGCAGTTGAAGGAAACGACCATGGACCCCGCCAAGCGCACGTTGCTGCGCGTCGGGATCGACGAGGTGGATTTCGAAGGCACGCGCGAGGCGGTCGACAATCTCATGGGCACGAGGCCCGAGGCGCGATTCCGGTTTATCCAGGAACGCGCCGCCTTTGCCGATAACCTCGATATCTGATTGCTGCGACCGGAAGACTTCCGGTCGCATTTTGAAACTATCGTTCCAGAACCTTGCTGACGGCGGCGATCAACGCCGTCGCTTCATAAGGCTTGCGCACAACCGGCGCTGAAAACGTCGCCGGAATGATCGAGCGATCGCTGTATCCCGTCGCAAACACGAAGGGCACGTGACGACGCAGAAGTTCTTCCGCGATTGGAAGCGACGTACCGGATCCCAGATTGACATCGAGGATCGCGACGTCCGGGGTGAAATCCTTGAGGCGGCGAAGCGCGTCCGAGACCGAAGGCGATGTCGTTACCTTGTCGATACCATTGTCCGCCAGCATCGCCTCGACATCTGCTGCGATCAGCATCTGATCTTCCACAAGAAGGAACTCCAGATTGCCGAGTGATCGCTCGCTCGCCGTCCGTCCGCCGAGCCCATCCAGGTGGAGATCGTCCTCGGATGCCGCGTCATCATCTGCGTGAACGTGCTTGGAGGGGATGACAAAGACCGCGTTGACGCCCTCGGGCGGATAGTCGACCGATGCCCGACCATCCAGCTCGAAGGGCATGCTGCGGCTGATAAGGACACTGCCGAACCCACTGCGACTGGGCGCCTTTGTGACCGGACCACCGGTTTCTTTCCAGGTCAGCTCGCAATCGCCATCAGCACTTCGGCCCCACTCGATGTCGAGCCGACCGTCAGATACCGAGAGCGAACCGTATTTCGCAGCATTGGTAGACATTTCGTGCAGGACGAGGGCCATGACGGAAAACGCACGGCTATCAAGCCAGAATCGCGGTCCGCTCATCGTCACGATGCGGCCGCTTCCCTTATAGGGCTGCAGTTCGGCTTCGAGAAGGTCGGCCAGATGTCCGCCATCGCCGCTGCGGACGACCTGATCGTGCGCATAGGCCAATGCCTGAATGCGTCCCTTCAGCGAGCCGACGTAATCGGACAGCGGTCTTGAGTCATCCACAGGATGCCCCACGAGCGCCTTGATCACAGACAGGATGTTCTTGACGCGGTGGTTGAGCTCCTCGTTGAGCATGCGCTGGCGCACGTCCGCCTTACCGCGCTCGTCCGCAAGCAGTTCGTTATGATGCAGTACGGTTTCGACAAGAACTGCCCTGATGGCGTCGGCAATCTCGAGATCCGTATCGGTCCAAGGTTGAGCCTTGAGGCGCACCTGTTCTTTCCAAATGGCGAAGCTCGACCTCGGCGTCAGTCGCTCCCCATGCGGTCCGCTGGTATACTGCTTGTCGGGATTGCCTGCCCAATCGAGGGTCTGCACGACTTCCTTGCGGAAGAAAAACAGATAGTCGCGAGGGCGCTGGGACAACGAAATGGCAAGAACGCCGCTCACGTCGTCCGGCGAGATCATCGACAACGGTAGCGACCGAGACAATTCGGCCGTCGACCAAATCCGTCCGCCCGCGACGCCGCCGACCAGTTCCGCCAGTTCGGCAACCAGATGCTCCTGTGGCACGAGCCCCTGCCCTGTCCAGATCCCGTCAAGCCACAGCCCGACCCCATCGCAGGGTAGCATGCCGCCGAAATCATCCAGTGAACTTCTCAACAACCCGCTGATATCGTTGTGGTTGGAAGCGATCTGAAGGAATCGGTCGAGCGAACGTCTGGCAAGATTTGCCGTTTCGACAAGTTGCTTCTGTTTCAGCGCGCTCAAATGCAGGGAGAAGAACTCGCCGAACGTTTCTGCCGCAACGCGCTGGGGCATCGACAAGGTCTTTGGCGAATAGTGGTGGCAGGCCATCAGCCCCCACAACTCCCCATCAACGATGATGGACACCGACATCGAGGCAGAGACGCCCATGTTGCGAAGATACTCGCAGTGGATCGGCGAAACACTCCTCAGATGCGCGAAGGACATATCGAGCGGCAGGCCGTCTTCGCCCAACTCAGGGACGATGGCCACACGCTCGTTGTCAGCGTTGGAGATGACGCGGATGGTGTTCTTGATGTAGAGAATGCGTGCCTGTTTGGGGATATCCGCTGCAGGAAAATACTGGCCCTTGAAGCTCTCGAGGTCGCGGCGTTTGTATTCGCTGACGACCTTGCCGGACCCTTCCTCCTCGAAACGATAGACCATAACGCGGTCATATCCGAGCATGGCGAACATCAGCCTTGCAGCGTTCTCGATAAGCCTGTCGATGCTCTTCATGTTGCGAATGCGGCTGATCAACATGCGCGCAACTTCGAGCGGCTGGTCGGCGTCGTTTGAAGCCGGCTCGAACTCGATGATCACCTTGGAATCGAAACGATGCAACGAGATGTCGAAAGCTTTGCCTGACGGGAGTCGCAAGGCATGGCGTAGCGCCGGGCGTGCTGGATCATCGGAGGTCGCGAGCGCGTTGCGAAGCGAATGGGCCGCTTCGCCACCGACGACGTCCTCGAGTCTCCGGCCGTTGATGTCACCTTCAACACCGAGCATCTCTCCAACATTCGCAGAGTGGTGAAGAATCTCAGCGCCAGTTAAGTCGCAGGCAAGAAGGCAACCATGCGGTTGAATGCTCCCTGGGATGTGAATTGGCTCGCGGTCGCAATTTGTAAGGTCGACCGCCTCCGCATTGAGCATCATTAAAGTCCTTGGATCTCGTCTCTTATAAAACACGCGTACGTTACGGTTATCTATTGTTCTGCTCTACCGAAACAAGGGGCGCTGACAAAGACGGTTTAGCCATCGCAATGCCCTAGACGAAGTTATGGTTCGGTGTTTTCACATTTGTATCGTATCTGAAGGATAGGCAGACGATGAAGGGCTCGGTTAAGAGGTCCACGGTAGGCTTGCAGCGTAATGGCCGAGACACCATATCGGCGACAGCAATCGGGAGTGGCAGTATATCGTGAGCGCGCAAGATGATCGGAACATCCCTATAGAACCGCGTTGGCTGGGACCGGTCTCTCCCAATCGCATTGCTCTGATACCGGCGATATCGGCAGCTCGATGGCTTCTGGTCCTGATTGTTGCTGCGTCGATTTATTTCTTCTACGGCTTCCTTGTGCCGGTTCTGGCCGCCTTGGTCATTGGATTTGCGAGCTGGCCACTTTATCGCAAGCTCTTGGTCCGCGTTGGCGGAAACACGACAATCGCCGCGACGCTTGCCATTCTGTTCATCCTCGCCTTTCTGATTGTGCCGATCGGCGTCGCGATCAGCTACACCACGGGTGAACTGCGCCAGTGGTTCAGCTGGGCGGTCGAAGTGAACAGGTTCGGGGCACCGCCTCCAGCCTGGATCATCGGCCTTCCCTGGGCCGGTGATTGGCTCGGGTTGCAGTGGACAAAGCATGTTGGGTCACCTGGCGCCATCGGCGAGCTTGTACAGATCGTTAGCGGAGCCAATATCGGCAATATCTACCGCGCCGTGATTGCTGCCGGAGATGGCGTCTTCCATCTCGTTCTGACCATGCTGTTCATGATGATCGCGCTGTTTTTCGTTTATCGTGACGGCGCATCGTTTTCACGCCAGATTGATCTCGTTGGTGAGCGCATCCTGCCGTCGCGGTGGGAGCGGATTTCGCGTGTCGTACCGGCGACAATTAGTTCGACGGTGACCGGGATGACGTTGATTGCGATCGGCGAAGGCATCGTGCTTGGCGTGGCCTACTGGATTGCTGGCGTCCCCTCGCCTGTGACACTTGGGGTCATCACTGGTGTAATGGCGCTTATTCCGGGCGGCGCGCCGCTTTCGTTCACGCTGGTATCTGCCTATCTCGTTGCCAACGGCTCGTTCGTCGCAGGGATCGGGCTGTTCACGTGGGGTGCGGTGGAATTGTTTATCGTCGACAAGACGGTTCGTCCGCGCCTGGTTGGCGGCCCTATCAAATTGCCATTCCTTCCCACATTCTTCGGCCTTGTCGGTGGTGTGAAAACCATGGGCTTTCTCGGACTGTTTATCGGTCCGGTTCTGATGGCGCTGATTGTGTCGATATGGCGGGAATGGATTCGCGAGGTCCGGATGGCAGAGACGACCGAAGTGCAATCGGCCGACCTTGCGGTGTCGCCGAGCGAAGCGGCGGAGCGGGCCTATAAGCGAAAGGCGCAAACGCCTTAAGTGTTCAGCCCCGCTGCGGTGGCGCCTCGCTGGCGCCATCATTGAGCAATCTAACCCCCAACAACCGCCATTGGGGAAAACAGCATGAATTCCGCGCTCATCGTCATGACTATTTTGGGCTGCAACGATTCGGCCACGGACTGCCGCTACATCTCGACAGTCGACCAGAGATGGCCGACGGTCGCAATGTGCGACGCCGTTTCCGAAGACAGGCTACCGTCCTATGCCAATCAGCCTTATCCGGTAATCATCGCCGTCTGCCAGAATCCGGACGATGCGATCGAGACAGCAACACAGTCGCAAACCCCTCCCGTGCGGGATCAAGCGTCCGAGCCGATAGCGGCGGCTCCGGAGCCAGACAGCGACGTAAGCGAGAAGCAGAAGGAAGGTCTGGCCAGCCGTGCGATCCAGCGGGTTCGCAACGTTTTGCCAACGACCGAAGGCGTCAAGACGCTCGTGACGACGCCCGTAAGGCTTGTCGAAGGCGGTTATTCGTGGGTTGCCAAGCGTTTCGACCGCTAAGCTCAGGCAGCAAGCGCTAACTCGCTCGCATAGGCCCGTGCGGCGAACCGCATCTCCAGACGATGCCGTCTCTCGATCATCTGGATCATATCCGAGACTGCCGGATGCTGCCCTGCAGCCCCTGAAAACCTCTCGATCAGACGACCGCAGACATCAGCGGTGGAACGACCCGCCGACGCGTCGCGCCAGAGCAGGACTGCCTCGACGAAGACGGTGGCAATCTCCCTTGTCAGACCACAGGCTTCAAAAAGGGCGCAAACGGCATGAAGGCGGCCTGTCGCCAGGATAGGCCTCACGCGACGCTCTCCGAGCCCGGAAAGGGTCGATACCGCCTCTGCAACGAGGTCAGCCTTGCCAAGGCAGAGGGCGTGGATCAGGAAAGACGGTGTGAGGCGTCCCGATGCCCGGAGATGCTCGACAAGTGCCGGCACTTCCTGCTGGGACGTCGTTCCTGCAATTGCGACGGTTGCCGCTTCGTCGGCCTCGCGGCCCACATATTCGATACGGCCGCGAGCAAGCGTCGAGCGGACCAGACCGCAGTTGAGAAGCGTGTCCGCGATGTGGCTAACGAGCATGTGGCGCGCTTCTGAAGGAAGGTCTTCGCGCTCGAGCAGAAGGTTGCGAATGTCGTGGCGCTGTCCATGCCGCTCGGCGATCCGGCGCAGGGATATGCCTGTGATCAACGCAGTGCCACTTTCGAGCAGAATCAGAATTTCCGGCTCGTCGCCGATTTCTGCAAGTGCTGCACAGGCGCCGCGGGAAAGATTTGGCCGCGAGGCGATCAGACGCCGGGTCATTCCATCGCCTCGGCCGATCAGGTCGACAAGATCCGAGTCGCTTATGACGGGCGAGCGGGCAATCACCGTACAGGCGATCTCGACCTGATCTTCCGCAAGCGCGAGGATGATCGCACGAGGAGCCTGGGGCGAATCGGCGATCGATTCTGCCAATGCGAGACGTACGCGCGGCGAAGGGTCATCGAGAAGGTAAGTGATCGCCAATCCGGCAGCCTTGCGCTCTTCCGCCCCCATCGCCGCGTGGAGATATGCCCGACCAAGGGCATCCGCTGCGCGGGAACGGTCCCCAGCTCTTGCCGTCTCAGCCCAACGAAGAAATGCCTGTACGATCACGACCTGCCCCGGAAACACAACGGTGCTGCTCCGTCTGGAACAGCCTGGTGCCACGGTAGAGACAAAAAGTTTAAGATTGGTTCACCATGTTCCACACCCGGCGCGGCGCACCTCACGCGTAGCCTGAACCAGGCCGAGAGTATGAAATCTTACGTCGGACGGATCAGTTCGAACACGCCCTCGCCGGCATCGGAATAGTCACGGTAGCCCATGCGGCCGACCGGTCGGGCAAGCTGCATGTCGATTCGGCCATCCCGGATGATGTCTTCGGAGATATGGATTCCGACCACCTCGCCAAACACCATGTAGGCGTCGGTGAGCTCGCCCTTGAGATCCTTCGGCTGGATCACTTCGGTAAGACGGCATTCCAGCGCGGTATAGGCCTCCGCAACGTAGGGCGCGTCGACGACCTCTCCCATTCTGGCGGTGAGGCCAGCCAGGTCGAACTCATTCACCCCGTAATCTACCGGAGCCGAGGAAGCGTTGACCTGTTCGGAAACATGGCGGCTGGCCATGCTTGCCGTGAAAAAACCCGTGTCCGACGCATTCTTCAGACTGTGCTTGCGTCCCGACGAGGAGAACATCACGATCTTGGGGTTATCGGACACGATGTTGAAGAAAGAATAGGGCGACAGGTTCAGCGAACCGTCGCGGCCTTTGGTACCGATCCAGCCGATCGGCCGCGGCGCCACGATGGCCTTGAAGGGATCATGGCGCATGCCGTGGGCGTTTGTGTCGGTGCGATAAAACATGCGTTCAACCTGCGTAGGTGACAATGTCGGCAAGAGCCGGCCGCGGCCGGTCCGGCGTCGCGAAATCGCTCGAGCCGATATGAATGAAACCCGCGACCTTTTCGCGCGGGCTTATGCCAAGAGCGGCGAGGGCTCGCTCGTCGTAGCACACCCACTCGGTGCGCCAGTTGGCAACATAGCCATGTGCATTTGCAGCCATCAGCATGTTGAGGCAGACAGCGCCAGCCGACAGGACCTGCTCCCATTCAGGGATTTTGACGTGGGGCTGCGCGGTGCTGACAACGGCAACGACAAGCGGTGCACGTGTGAAACGCGTCAGTTCAGCCTGTTTGGCCGGTTCATTCATCTCCGGGTTACCGGCGAGCGCGAGTTCAAGGAACGTTTCGCCGAGCTTTGTGCAAACGTCACCCCGATAGACGACAAGGCGCCACGGCGCGATTTTGCCATGATCGGGAACGCGGACCGACATGCTCAAGATCGATTCGAGCTCTTCTTGCGATGGGCCCGGGCCTGTGATCTGGGCAACGGGCGTCGAGTGGCGCTCTTGCAGGTAATCGCTGAGCTTCAGGTTGTTTTCCATGTCGAAAGCTTCCGATCGATACGTGATATAGAGGTAGGCCTTGAAAATGCCCGGACGTTCGTCTTCAAGTGGCTTCTCGCAAAACAAGAGTCAACGGGTCATATCCTGATGCCAGGCCTATCGTTCGTTACCCGTATCGCTGCTGCAGGCCTGCTGCTGTTGACCGCTGCCGACCTGGGTTTCGCGCAAAGCGATGCGTTCGGAAGCTTCCGCCAGCTCGACAGCACGGGGAAGATGCCCAAGCTGAACGCCTTCTCGGCCACACCGGGCGAAAGCGCCGGCTCGATCGCGAAGGATGTGCGGTTTGATGCCAGGCTGACGGCTGACAGCGACGTGATGCAGGAAGGTCTTGCCTGGCGCGTATTCAGCCCGATTACCGGTGTGGACGGCAAGCTTCCGCTTGTTGCAAGCTCCGACGGCGGATCCGCCGCTTTCCAGCTGGCGCCGGGTGATTATTTCGTGAATGTCGCGTTCGGCCGCGCCGGCGTCACGAAAAAAGTAACTGTACCTTCTGAAGGCGACTTCCAGAAACAGACCCTCGTCCTTGATGCCGGCGGGTTCATCCTGAACGCGGTTGCCGGAGCGGACCAGACTATCCCACCGGCACAGCTGAGCTTCTCCGTCTATGCGGCCGAAGTCCGCGAAAACGGCGATCGGGCCCTGGTGATGTCGGAGGTAAAGCCCAACACCATCGTGCGGCTTGCGACAGGGACCTATCACGTGGTCTCTGAGTACGGTGACATCAACGCCGTCGTGCGTGCCGACATCCAGGTGGAAGCGGGCAAGCTGACGCAGGCAGTCTTGCAGCACAAGGCCGCGGAGGTGTCGCTGAAGCTCGTGTCTCAGCCGGGTGGCGAAGCCATCGCCGACACGGCCTGGTCGGTGCTGACGGCTGCGGGCGACGTGGTCAACGAAAGCGTCAGCGCCCTGCCCTCCATGGTGCTGGCCGAGGGCGACTATCTCGCCGTTGCCCGCAACAAGGACAAGATCTATCAGCGCGAATTCAAGGTGACGGCTGGTAACAACGTGGATGTCGAGGTGTTGATGCGCAACGCCAACCCGTCAGATGCCACGACCGCTGCCGTCGTGCCCGACTGACATCGGCTTCCTGGGTCAACTGGCCTTCTTGAGAAACCGCTGACGTCTGACGGGTCGCATGGAGAAGACGGCACTGTGGAGCAGACCGAACAACTCCTTGCGGTCTGTGGTCCCAGCCATATCGTCCCAGCTCATCACCCTGCCCACCCGTGCCGTGATCGACGTTCCAGACAGGCGTTTAAACTCGCGGATGAGAAGCGACAGCCTGAATGTCATCGAGATCCGGCTGGCCAGGTGAAAGAGCCGACCATTCTGCCCCTCGAAATAGACCGGAACCACGTTGGCCCTGGTAGCCTGGATGAGTTTTGCGGCGAAGATCTTCCACGGCAGGTCGTCGGCAATGCCGAATCCCTTCTTCGCGGTTGCGACACCGCCGGCTGGAAAGATAATGATGGTCGTGCCGTCTTTCAGCAGCCGTATCGCTTCGTTCCGCGTGTGCATGTTCAGCACCAGCGCCTCCTTCGTCTCCTCGAAGGATACGGGCAGCGAATAGGGTTCCATCTCAGGAACCTTCAGGAGATCGTTGTGGATCAGCACGCGGAAAGGTCGGCCGAGCTGTTCGGCAAGTGCCAGCACGGCAATTCCGTCTCCGATGCCGAACGGATGGTTTGCAACGATGACCAGTGGAGACTGCAGCTGTTCTTCGGGAGGCCACGCGCCTTCTATCTCGAGACCCACGTCGATGATATCGAGCATCTTGCCGAAGACGCGGTCGCTCTTGCCGACGATGTCGGTGCGCCAGATATCATACAGCCGGGCGAAACGATCACGTCCCGAGAGCCCCTCGATAGACCGGATGAACCAGCGCTTGAAGCGCGGATCCCTGTCATTGGCGTAGGAAAGTTCCCTGAACCGCAAATCAGTCTCCCAACGGAGAGGCGCATCCGATGAGAAGGCAATATTACAAAACGATTGCAGTTTTTTGACAGCACCCGCGGACATGGCCCGCGGGCGCTGGTCTTGATCAGGCCGGGCGTTTTCTCAGTGCTGCGCGGCGGCGAAGGTCCGGCGGCGTCGCTTCTTCCGCAAGCGACCGAATCGCCTCTTCTAGCGTCATCGACGTTTGCGCCTGCGAGCCGAGACGACGGATGTTGACCGAGTTCTCCTCGGCTTCCTTCTTTCCGCAGACGATAATGACCGGAACCTTGGTCACCGAATGCTCGCGGACCTTGTAGTTGATCTTCTCGTTGCGGAAGTCGGTCTCGACCTGCAGACCAGCATCGCGCAACTGTTCGGCAACTTCCCGACCGTAGTCGTCTGCATCGGACGTGATGGTCGCGACAACGACCTGGGTCGGTGCAAACCACAGCGGCATGTGGCCTGCGAAGTTCTCGATCAGAATGCCGAGGAACCGTTCCATCGAGCCGCAGATGGCACGGTGGATCATCACCGGCTGCTGCTTTTCCGAGTTGGCATCGATGTAGAACGCGCCGAAGCGCTCCGGCAGGTTAAAGTCGACCTGGGTCGTTCCGCACTGCCATTCGCGGCCGATGGCATCCTTCAGCGTATATTCGAACTTCGGGCCATAGAAAGCGCCCTCGCCCGGAAGAATGCCGGTCTTGATTCGACCGCCGGACTGTTCTTCAATGGTTTTCAAAACGTCCGTCATGACGCTTTCGGCGCGATCCCAGAGATCATCGGTGCCGACGCGCTTTTCAGGACGCGTGGAGAGCTTCACGACCACTTCCTCGAAGCCGAAATCCTCGTAGACGGAGAGAATGAGATCGTTGATACGCAGGCACTCGGCTGCCATCTGCTCGTCTGTGCAGAACACGTGTGCGTCGTCCTGCGTAAAGCCGCGTACGCGCATCAGACCATGAAGCGCGCCTGACGCTTCGTAGCGGTGAACGAGACCGAATTCGGCAAGCCTGATCGGCAGCTCGCGATAGGACTTCAGACCATGCTTGAAGATCTGGACGTGGCCGGGGCAGTTCATCGGCTTTAGTGCGAAGACGCGATTGTCCGCTCCCTCGTCCTTTGGATGCGTGAACGCGTAAGCGGATTTCACCGCGAACATGTTTTCCTGGTACCAGCCCCAGTGACCTGACGTTTCCCAGAGAGACGCGTCGAGAACCTGCGGTGCGTTGACCTCTTCGTAGGTGCCGGCCAGGCGGCGGCGCATGTAGGACGTCAGGGTCTGGAACATGCGCCAGCCCTTGCCGTGCCAGAAGACGACGCCGGGGCCCTCTTCCTGGAAATGGAAAAGGTCCATTTCACGCCCGAGCTTGCGGTGGTCGCGCTTTTCGGCTTCGGCCAGGATATGCAGGTAGTTATCGAGCTGCTCCTGCTCCGCAAAGGCCGTGCCGTAGATGCGCGTCAGCATGACGTTGTTGCTGTCGCCGCGCCAATAGGCGCCAGCCACCTTCATCAGCTTGAAAGCCGTACCGATCTGGCCCGTGGACGCCATATGCGGCCCGCGGCACAGGTCGAACCAATCGCCCTGATAATAGATCTTCAGATCCTGGTCTTCGGGAATGGCGTCGACCAGCTCGACCTTGTAGGCCTCGCTCTTGGCTGCAAAAACCTCGCGCGCCTTGTTGCGCGGCCAGACTTCCTTGGTGAAGGGTTTGTTGCGCTGGATGATTTCCTTCATCCGCTTTTCGATCTTCGGCAGGTCGTCCGGGGTGAAGGGCTCGGCCTTGGCAAAGTCGTAATAGAAGCCGTTCTCGATGACGGGACCGATGGTTACCTGCGTGCCGGGCCACAGCTCCTGCACCGCTTCTGCCATGACGTGCGCGGCATCGTGGCGGATCAGTTCGAGTGCCCTGGGGTCCGTACGGGTAACGATCTCGATCTGACCGTCGACGACGGGGTCGGAGAGATCGCGCACGGTCCCGTCGATCGCGATCGCGACAGACTTTTTGGCAAGCGACTTGGAAATGGATTCGGCAACTTCACGGCCGGTCGTGCCGGCATCATACGTGCGGACGGAGCCATCGGGAAATGTAAGGGAAACCTGGGACATGTTCTATCTCCTGTCCAGTCCCGCCAACGAATGCGGGTGGTGGTAAAATGGCCAGATCGACCGGCCGGCAACGGGCGCGGTGATAGTGTGTTTCGGGCCGTTAGTAAAGGTTTGGAACCCGCGAACGGATGGTCGGAAAGCCTATAGCTTCCGAGCTCTGGCGAGCTGCAAGGACTGACGTCATTTGAGATAGTTGGGCTGGTGTCACGCTTATCCATGACGCCAGTATCGCCAGGGCATCCACCAGACCTGGCGTTGCCTCTGCAGGTCCGGAACCGGGTCCAGTCCGCCGGAGCCACCCGGACCGCAGCGCGCGACTCGGTACAGTGTCATCCAGAGACCGGGCCAGAGCCCGTGTCGGGCGATCGCCTCGTAGCCATACTCGGAACAGGTCGGAATATGGCGGCAGCCGTTTCCGACAAAGCCGGAAAGAGTGAGCTGATAGAACCGGATCAGTCCCATACCGGCGAGGCGTCCGGGCGTCTTTTTGAACGGGCCTTGCCAGTTTCGCGATCGATAGGGCCCGCCGCGTTTTGTGTTGTGGTCACAATCCGGCGAACCGCACATCAGGCGGTCGCTTTGTCGGCCCGGTCGCGGACGTCGATCTGATCGAGAGCGTCAACGACGGCATCGAATGTCAGCATGGTAGACGGATGCCGGGCCTTGTAATCCTTCACAGGCTTCAGGTAGCGCATGTCTTCGAAGCGGCCGACCGGGCCTTCGCCGCCCTCTTTCAGCATCGACAGCATGTCGACCCTCGCCTGGCGCAGTTCGTCGACAGGCGCGCCGACGATATGCCGTGCCATGATCGACGACGACGCCTGACCGAGGGCGCAGGCCCTCACCTCGTGAGAGAAGTCGCTCACCACGCCGTCACTGACTTTAAGGTAAACACGAACTTTTGAACCACAGAGCTTGGAGTGCTTTTCGGACGTCGCATCCGCATCGTCCATTGCACCCGCGCGGCCAATGTTCCCCGCAAATTCAAGAATTTTCTGGTTATAGATCTCGTCCATGTCGCTCGCTCACGTCATCGTCCTCGACATCCGCTCGACCGATCGAACGCACCGTCTACCGGGATGACCTACCACAATCTGGATTAGGCCCCTATATGTTGTCCGCGACGGGAATTATCAAGGAAACACGTTTTCGAGAAACACGCGAAAACGGCGATGGTATGCCTTGAAAATTCGGAACGCGCAGACGAAAAGTCAGGAAACTGGTATTCCGGCGTGATCCATGGCGATCAGCTTTTTTACCATAGTGAGATCGGATGTGGCCCTGGCCCGCATCGAGGGACACAAGATGGATGCTATTTTGAAGAATTTTCCGGCCTCCAGCCAGAAACAGCCTCGTCCGACCCAGCAGGAAGCTGAGGACGCCGTGCGCGTCTTACTCCAGTGGTCCGGTGACGATCCGGAGCGCGAAGGTTTGCTCGATACGCCGAAGCGCGTTGCAAAAGCCTATCGCGAGCTCTTTTCGGGCTATGATCTGTCGGCCGAAGAGGTTCTCGGCCGGACCTTCGAGGAGGTCTCGGGTTATGACGATATGGTTCTCGTTCGCGATATTCCATTCTTCTCCCATTGCGAGCACCATATGCTGCCGATCAAAGGCAAGGCGACCGTTGCCTATCTTCCGCAGGGCCGGGTCCTTGGATTGTCCAAGATTGCCCGTGTGATCGAGATCTACGGTCGTCGCCTCCAGACGCAGGAAAATTTGACGGCACAGATCGCCAGCGCGATCGACACGACATTGAAGCCGCGCGGCGTGGCTGTTCTGATCGAGGCGGAACACATGTGCATGGAGATGCGCGGTGTGGAGAAGCAGGGCTCTCAAACGCTGACGACCCGCTTTACCGGTGCGTTCAAGACCGACGCGGCCGAGCAGGCGCGCTTCTTTACCATGGCCCGCAACCGCTGAGCGCCGAAATGACAATGACTTTTGAAGCGCCGTCGTCGGATAAGGCCGAGCTCGAGGGTGACGGCGCCTTTACGCCGCGTTTCGATTCCGACGGTCTTGTGACCGCTGTCGTGACCGACATTCGCGATGGCGAATTGCTCATGGTGGCGCATATGAACGCCGAGGCGCTTGCGCTGACGATCGAGACGGGCGTCGCTCACTACTACAGCCGGTCGAGAGCGAAACTCTGGAAGAAGGGCGAGACCTCCGGCAATCTGCAGACTGTGCATGAGGTCAGGACCGATTGCGATCAGGACGCCGTCTGGCTCAAGGTCTCGATGTCCGGCCATGACGCCGCTTGCCACACCGGGCGACGCTCCTGTTTCTATCGTGCGGTAAAGAAAAGTGACGGTGGCGCTGTCCTTGAAATACAGGATCAACAGCGTCACTTTGATCCAGAGCATGTGTATTCTGGTCATGATGAGACGGGAAAGCGGTAGGCGTCTGCACCGCTTTCATACCATCCCCACCTGAATAACGAATTGGCAACCAAACGATGCGTTAATTGGCGTACGTGGCTGTGTTCAGCTGAGAGGTGATGGGCGATGATGAATTGGAGTTGGAGTCGCAACGAGCGGCAAGCCGCGCCAGCAGACGCTGTCACAAATCGGCTCCAGACGTCCCCTCCTCCCATTGTCATTGAGCAGCCACGCAAGGCAAAGCTGTCTCTAGCACTTGGTGGCGGCGCGGCCCGCGGATGGGCGCATATCGGCGTGTTGCGCGCGCTTGACGAAGCCGGCATCGAAGTCGGGATGATTGCCGGCACGTCAATCGGCGCGCTGGTCGGAGGCTGTTATCTCGCCGGCAAGCTCGACGAACTCGAAAGCTTTGCCCGATCTCTGACCATGCGGCGGATCGCGGCGCTTCTCGACCTCACCATCGGTGGCGGCGGCCTGATCGGCGGCATGCGGTTGACGAAGCGAATGCAGGAACACCTGCAGGGCATCTCCATCGAGGATCTCGACCGTCCCTTCGTCGCAGTCGCGACGGAACTTCATACCGGGCACGAAGTGTGGATTTCGGCCGGCTCTCTGATCCGCGCCCTTCGGGCGTCCTACGCGCTGCCGGGGATTTTTGAACCTGTGAAATGCAGCGGCCGCACGCTGGTCGATGGCGCGCTGGTCAATCCGGTCCCGACCTCCGTCTGTCGCGCCTACGAGCAGCCGCTGGTCGTGGCCGTGAACCTCAACTACGATGTCTTCGGCCGGTCCGCGGTTGTCAAACACACTGCAGCCGATGCGCCGGACGATCACGAGCGTTCGCGCCATCAGGACGACCCCCGCGTCGGTGTCACCGGCACCATGGTGCAGGCGTTCAACATCATCCAGGAGCGCATATCGCGGGCGAGACTGGCCGGCGATCCGCCTGATCTGGCGCTGCATCCGCGCCTCAACGATATCGGTCTGTCCGAATTCCACCGCGCCGGCGAGGCGATCGACCGGGGCTATGAGGCCACCATGTCGCAGATCGTGGCGCTTCAGCGCATGCAGGAAGTTTTCGCCCGCTGAGATGCGGGCGAAGGTGCCGCTCTCCCAGCCGCCTTACCCGGCGATATAGGCCTTCATCTGTTCGGCCTCGATCTCCACTTCGCGCAGCCGCGATTTCACGACGTCGCCGATCGAAATGATGCCGGAGAGCTTGCCGTCGGCTTCTACCGGGACATGGCGGAACCGTCCCGCCGTCATCATGCCCATCACCTCGTCTGCCGTCTGATCCTCCCGACAGCGTTGCACGGAGGTTGTCATGACGGCCTTGACCGGCTGCTCCAGCGCATCGACGCCTTTGGTGGCGATGCAGTGGACGAGGTCTCTCTCGGTAAAAATGCCGGCAATACGCCCCTCCATCCCGGCAATGATCACGGCACCGATGTTTCGGTCGTTCAAGATGCCCGCGATCTGGCGCAACGTCTCGTCCGGGCTGACCGTCACGACGTTACGGCCCTTCGAATCCAGCATGCTCTTTACGGTCGTCGACATGGCTCGCTCCTCCAAAACCATTCGAACCGAAACGTCTCCCCTCAAAGACGTTTGCGGCACAGTCCCTCGACGCGAAGTTTAAGACGACAGCAACTGGAGATCAAGCGGGCGCCAATGGATGGTCATCGGCAGCAATCCTGTCGAACAGGCCGAAAAACAAAAAGCCGAAGAGAAAGCCACCGATATGAGCATCCCAGGCAATTTCTCCGACATCGGATCCAATCAGCGGCAGGCCGATGGCGACAAGCACGTTTCCGAAGAACCACATCGCCGTGAAAATCACCACTGTCCGGTTCCGGAAAGAGCCGAGTATGGACTGACGTGGATGGAGATGGCCGAAACTGCGGTCGTATCCGCGGCCGTCCGGGAACGCGAACCGGCACGCGGCGCCCATCAAGCCTGAGACGACGCCTGAAGCGCCGACGAGCAGCGTCTGGTCGCCCCAATGCAGGCCGGCGTGGAAGAAAGCTGCCGCCGCTGCCGAGAAAATCCAGAACAGCACGTAGCGGAGAGTTCCGATGCGGCGCACGACCGGCGCTCCAAAGGCAACCAGCCAGAGTGCGTTAAAGCCGATATGCTCGATACCGCCATGCAGGAAGGAATAGGTGACAGGCGTCCACAGCCATTCGAAATTCTGCTCCGCAAACGGAACGACGTAGCGTACGGGCGTGAAGGCGAACCACATCAGCACCGAGATCTGCGCCTCCTCGTCGAGCAAGTAAGCATCGACTAGATAGACGACGGCCAGGAACAGGACCGAGATCACCAGACTTCGGGGAAGATTGAAAACTGGCTGCGACGACTGGTCGTCGATGGCGTCCGCATCCCTGTCCGTATCGTTCGCGGCACCCGGCAGGTCTTGCCTGTCGCTCATCACAATTCCTTCCCTGTTGAAGCGTCAGGCTTACAGGACGACCCGCCTGAAGAAAAGCTGCAGATAGCACCGGATACAAGCACTTAGTCGCCGGGTTCGACATTCTTTCGTCTAGGCTCACCGCTCTGGCATGGTTTTCGCAGCGTTAAGGCTGACCCTCGTGTTGTGCCTTAGAAAGCGGTTCAGCACGGGATGAAGCGTCTCGAAATGGATCACGGGAAAGCGAATGCGAAATCCGGCTACGACGGAAATCTTCGAATACTGGACAGGTCTGTGCGACGGGCGGTTGCCTCCCATGCGCAACGAGATCGATCCGGTCGCCCTGCGCAGATTTCTGCCTCATCTCTTCATCGTCGCAAACGAGGCAGACGACCAATTGACGTTTCGGCTTGCGGGAACGCGGTTATGCGAGTTGTTCGGTGGCGAGTTTCGCGGGATGCCGTTCCGCACGATCTGGGATCTCGAAGAAAACGATCGCGCCCAGGAGGTCGTCATGCAGATCCTCGTCCATGAGAAACCCGCGATTGCCGACGTAGTCCTGAACGTAGCCGGCACGTCAATCGAATGCGAAATGCTGATGATGCCGCTTCGCTCTTCCGAAACCGGAAGCGACCGGGTACTCGGAGCACTTCTGCCTGCCGACGGCCCGTTCCCGGTGGCGGCCAGACCGGCAAGTGGGCTGCATCTTCAAGATTGGGGCTTTGTCGAAAGCGATGAAACCGGCGGGTTGTCCGTCTGCGGGCATGACCAGCCGCAGTTGGTCCAGTCAGGACTTCTGCGCCGCTTCCTGCCGGCGAGCTTCTTCCCACAATGACGGCTTCGGGAACCATATATTAACGCCCTGTCGCTAATGTAGGCTAGGACTCTAGCTGAAAAAGCGCTCATCCATGTTTTCCGGCACCTCGTCTCAGGCATCCGTTTCGCAAGCAACTGCAGCGCAGCGCTCATTCCAACGCGTCTCCGTGAACATCGGCGGCCGCTTGATGCTGGCCGACCATGAGGAATATGCTTGCACCGCGATCGAGATGTCCCCCGGGGACGTCAGCTTCCAGTGTGCCGGTCGTCCACGGACCAACGAGCGGGTCATCGCCTATCTCGATCACGTCGGCCGCCTTGAAGGGACAGTTCTCAGTGTTGCCGGCGGCGGCTTCCTGATGATGATCAACGCGACCGACCGCAAGCGCGAAAAACTTGCCGCACAGTTGACCTGGATCGCCAACAAGCATGAACTCGGGCTGCCGGAGGACCGTCGCCACGATCGTCTCACCCCGCGCAACACCCGTTCGGAGATTACTCTCGACGACGGGCGCCGCTATCCGTGCCGGCTGCTTGACCTTTCGCTTTCCGGTGCGGCTGTCGACATCGAGACCCGTCCGTCAATCGGGACCCCGCTACGCCTCGGAAACATGCGCGGACGCGTGGTGCGTCATTTCATGGAAGGCGTCGCGATCGAGTTTCACTCGGTCCAGTCCCGCGAAGCGCTGACCGAGTTCCTCTAAGCCTCATCATATCCATTTTCTAACCGGCCTGCCCGCAGCTGAGTTGTGCTGTGTCTGCTCCGGCGTGAATTATTACGATCACCGCCATCGTCAGCGGCGCTGGACTTGCTGGTCCGACACACCAAAATCCCGAAAAAACACGTGGCCAGAATTATTTTGTGCCTTTTCGGGATTTTTTTCGCGCAGTTTTAGGCGGCGAAACGGGCTGTTTTGGTCGCGATTTCGTCCCGGAACGCGGCGAAGCAAAGCAACAGGCACAGGCAGATCGAAGACTTCGCTCACCTTTCGATGATGTCACGTTTCATCAAAGCGATGCAGTATCAGGGAGATAGGAGCGGATAGGTCAAATTTACCTCGCATTTTATGCAAATACGCCGAAAAAGCAGTGCGTATTTTATGAAAAAGCACGTCGAATTCGACGCGTATTTTCGCCAAAGTTGATTAGAATAAGCATCTGATTTTACTGCGGTATTTTGCGGTCGATCAAAGGGTCTGAGGCATTGTTTCCCCACAACGGGGAGACAAGAAAAATGAACTGCCGTAAAGCTCTCGCATTCGCAATCGCCGCCGCTGCAATGATCGGCTCCATGACCGTCCAGTCCTTTGCGATGCCATCCGGCGCCATGCGCGTTATCGGCAAGGCAAACCCGCCGATCGGTCATTACGAATTCTGCAAGACCTACACGAGCGAATGCGTGGCATCCTACAAGGACGCCGGCCCCGTGGCACTCACCGAAGACACCTGGCGCACGATCCTCGACGTCAACTACACGGTCAACACCTCGATCACACCGATGACCGACCAGGAAATCTACGGCGTCGAAGAGCGCTGGGCATACCCGCGGACCGTCGGGGACTGCGAGGACTTCGTGCTCCTGAAGCGGAAGATGCTGACGCAGCAGGGCATTTCGCCTTCCAACCTGCTGATCACGGTCGTGCTGCAGCCGAATGGCGAAGGTCATGCAGTTCTGACCGTCCGCACGGATCGCGGCGACTTCGTCCTCGACAACATGCGCAACAAGGTCATGATCTGGACCGATACGGAATACACATACCTGAAGCGCCAGGCGACCGATGATCCGGCGCGTTGGGTCAAGCTCCAGGACGGCCGGGCCACCGCAGTCGGCAGCGTCAGCCAGTAAGACAAGATTACCCCGACGGATGATCGACCATGTCATCATTCAGAACGCCGGCAGGGCCTCCGAGGAGGTATCCTGCCGGCGTTTCCGTTTATGGCGCTCACCGCTGTCGCGCGACTATGACTAACGATCCATTAACCACAAATCCGCAACAATGGCGGTATCGCTGCCGGCGCGGTCGCACCCCTCGTTCGGTCCGCCGGCCACTCCAGTGACGAGAGCCCGGCCGCATGCAACCCGACAGCCTTAGTGAAACGGACAGCCCGCTTCTATCCAGGCGAACCCTGTACAAGATGACCGGCATCGTGGTTGCGCTTGGCATAGTGACCAGCGCCATCAGCGTTGGCGGCCGATGGCTCGGCGAGCGGATGATGCTGGGTGGCCATTCCGAGAGCACAGAGACATTCGACTTGGTGATCGGTCAGGATACCATCCAGCTTTCCGCCAACACGCTTCGTTTTAAAGAGCAGAGACGGAGCGGTGCAACTGAACGGGCGGATCTTTATCTGACCTGGCCGGAAATGACGGGCTACAGCACCACCAATCGGGCGCGATTCGACACCGTCTCTCAGCCGGCATCTCTGATCTTCGTACAAATGTCGCAGAGCACCATGTCGCGCGACATGTCGGGGCGGCTTCAGCCGATCTACGAGGGACTTTTCGAAGGCCCGGCAGAACCGGCTGAGCATGGGCTGACACTGCATCGCCTCCGGGCGGACAGCGGTTACGGGAACGAAGTGATTCTGACGGGCGCACGGCCTGGTACCGCCTCTCCCTACGCCGTGCGTTGCCTATTTCCATTGGCGGGTGAGCGCCCTACCAGCGGCGACTGCCAGCGCGATATTCGAGTCGGGCAGGATCTGACCGTGCTTTATCGATTCTCGAGCGTGCTTTTGCGCGACTGGCAGAAGATTGACGCCGGAGTTCGGACATATGTCCAAACCCGCCTTGTGACCGGGCACCCGGTAACGCAGGTCAATCGGTAAAATGGTCCTCTGCGAAGCAACCAAACGTTCATCATAAACCTCTTGGTAACGCTGTTCCCCTAGATTGCCTGACAACGGGCCCATCGGGGGCGCTGAGCCCGGACGTAATACAACCACCATGCAAGCGATGAGTGCGGCAGTGTCGAAGAGCATGTTTTCCACAATCCTCCCCAAGGGACGCGTGGCAGTGCCGGGAAAATTTCTCGGTTGTCTTTTTACGGTGATCTTGGCCTTTTCGAGCCTCGCCAGTCCGGCGCATGCCGATCCGAAATATGCAGGGATCGTCGTCGACGCCAAGTCTGGAAAGGTTCTTTACGGCGAGGATCCGGATGGTCTTCGCTATCCAGCTTCGCTCACGAAGATGATGACGCTTTACCTGACCTTCGAAGCGCTCGAGGCTGGTCGTATCACGCTTGACACCAAGGTTCCGGTTTCTGCGCATGCTGCGTCCGAGCCGCCTTCGAAACTGGGTGTGCGCCCCGGCGGCGCCATCAATGTCGATCAGGCGATCCGTGCACTCGTTACGCGGTCGGCCAATGATATGGCGACAGCTCTCGGCGAGTTCGTCGGTGGATCCGAAGACCGCTTTGCGCAGATGATGACGAACAAGGCACGTGCCCTCGGCATGACGCGTACGACGTATCGGAACGCACACGGCCTGCCCAACACGGCGCAGATGACTACGGCACGTGATCAGGCGCGTCTCGGCATCGCTCTTCGCCAGCATTTTCCGCAGTATTACGGTTACTTCTCCATCCGCACTTTCAATTTCGGCAAGCAGACGATCGGCAACCACAACCGCCTGGTCGGGACTGTCCGCGGCGTCGACGGTATCAAGACCGGTTATACCCGCGCAGCCGGCAGCAATCTGGCAACGTCGGCACAGCTCGACGGTCGCTCGATCGTTGCAGTCGTGCTCGGTGGCCGCTCCAGCGCTGCTCGTGATGCAACGATGCGCAAGCTTGTTGCGGAATATCTTCCGAAAGCGTCCCGCGGCGGTCAGAGCAACCTGATCTCGCAGGCTCCGTCCGCTCCGGTTCCGACACCATCGCTTCCCGTTGCAAGCCAGCCGCGTGTCGCTGCTGCAGTATCCGATGCCCGTCAGGTTTCGGCTCTCGACCTTCCTAACAGTGGCCCCATGCCCGGCGCTCGCTATGACGAGACGGCAGCACCTGCTGCAACCGCCTATCTCGGCGAACCTTCGCAGAAGCGGACGGCTTCGGCAGCGATGAATTCCGCAATGCTCGGTTCTGGCGCTGTCCCGACCCCTGCCCCGGAATATGTTCCGAAGCGCAGTGGCGCCGGCGAGCGGACCGAAATGGCGGCAATCGATTCGGTCACCACGGCATCCACCCGCGATACGCCCAAAGTGTCTCTCAAGGGTGATGTGTCCGGTTGGGTCATCCAGATTGGCGTCTCGCCCAATCCTTCGATGGCAAACGAACTCCTGCAGGATGCGCAGGATAAAGGCGGCAAGGTATTGCGTTCCGCCAAACCCTTCACAGTCGCCTTCAGCACCAATGGCGGCCAGGTCTATCGGGCACGTTTCGGGGGCTTCGGCGACCAGAAGTCCGCGATCGATGCCTGCAATATCCTGAAGAAGAAAGGCGTGAACTGCTGGGCGTCGATACAGTAATCGGCCCATCAGACGACCACTGAAAAAAGCTGCGCCAGCCACCGTGTTTTGTATCCGCCGGCGCAGTGAAATCTCGATAGTAATGCGTAAACGGGGTTTCCTATGGGAATGAATGAAAACAGTATCGGCTTCGTCGCCAACGCGACGAAGTCCAAGGCCCGCGGCATTGCGCTCAATCCGCTGCACGAAGCGGCCATGCGGCTTGCGGGAATGGGAATGGCGGGAATGAACCTCTCTTCGCGTTCCCGCGAAAAGACCAAGGATCTCGTCACCCTGCTGCTCAGCCATGGAGCCCGTGCGTGGCGCCAGTCGCAGCCACCGGCTCAGATCCATCTGCATGTCGGGCTGCGTGCCGGACGCGCGTCGGTCCGTTTGAGACTTCGCTGACTGAGACTGGGCTGAATAGCTAGAGAAGACCGAGTTCGGCGAGGTGTCGCCGCAACTCTTCCGGCAGCTGGGTGACATCATCTCCCAGTCCGCCGAGGTCCTTCGGGATCTCGTTATCGAGGAGATAGCGCCAGCCCTGAAATGGCCGCTTCGGCATCGGCGCGGTTTCGATGACTTCGGGACCGAGCACCAGCTGGCAACGGCTGATACCATCCTCACCCTTAACTGTGCGAACCTCCAGAAGCTTCTGGCGAGCAGAGACCTGCCCCTTGATCACCCAGTAGAGCGACCCGCCATCGACGAGCTCTTCCACGCGCTTCGGCATCATTCGCGTCGTGTGGATGCTGTGGGGTTCAAGGCCGGCGGACATGGCGGTCAGAGACCGCTCGGCCACCCAGTCCCTCAGGTCCTGGATGGAGTCGGCGCCGACGCAGAGCTTGATCAGATGTAGAGCCATGTCCGTTCAAAGCCGCAAGGACTGCGTCGGGTCAAGTCGGATCTTTCAAAACGGAAAACGTCCCACAGGAAGCTCTCAGCACTCGACCACGTTCACGGCAAGCCCGCCGGTCGAGGTCTCCTTGTACTTCTCGCTCATGTCCATGCCAGTCTGGCGCATGGTTTCGATACAGGCGTCGAGCGGCACGAAATGGCTTCCGTCACCCTTCAGCGCCAGAGATGCCGCCGTCACGGCCTTTACGGCGCCAAGCGCATTGCGCTCGATACACGGCACCTGGACGAGGCCTGCAATGGGATCGCAGGTCATGCCGAGGTGATGCTCGAGCGCGATCTCCGCAGCATTTTCGATCTGCTCCGGCGAACCGCCCATAACGGCGGCGAGACCTGCAGCGGCCATGGCCGCAGCCGACCCGACTTCACCCTGGCAACCGACTTCGGCACCAGAAATCGAGGCATTGTGTTTGATGATGCCGCCGATCGCTGCCGCGGTCAGAAGAAAGGTACGGATGTCTTCCTGCGTCGCGTCGTCGTGAAAATGCAGATAATAGCGAACCGTGGCTGGAATGACCCCAGCGGCACCGTTGGTCGGCGCGGTCACGACACGGCCACCACCGGCATTCTCTTCGTTGACCGCCATCGCGTAAACAGACAGCCAGTCATTGGCGAGAAGCGGGTTGAGCCGATTGCTGCGCCATTCCTCGTTCAGGCGGTCGTGGATCGCCCGCGCACGGCGCTTCACCTTGAGGCCACCCGGCATGATGCCGTCAACCTTCAGACCGCGATCAATGCAATTCCTCATCGCGTCCCAGATCCGGTCGACGCCTTCGTCGAGTTCGACCTCGGTCATTTTTGTCAGCTCGTTGGCGCGTTTCATCTGAGCGATCGTCAGGCCTGAACCGTGCGACATTTCGAGCATCTGTTTGGCGGACGAAAACGGATAGGGCACGCGCGCATCGCTTGCCGTCTTCTTGGACGCCCGCATTGCCTCCAGTTCGGTGTCGGTCACGACAAAGCCGCCGCCGATCGAATAGTAGATGCGCTTCAAGAGCAGCCGTCCGTCCCGATCCAGCGCCGAGAAGCTCATGCCGTTGGCATGGCCAGGCAGCGGCTGCTTCTTGTCGAAGATCAGGTCCGTTGCCGGCCTGAACTCGTAGCTGGGGTGGCCCGGCGGGGTGACGCGACCGGTGCGTTCGACGTCTGCAATGATCGCGTCCATCCGATCGGGATCCACGCTGTGCGGCTCTTCGCCGACAAGACCGAGGATAACTGCCCTGCCCGTTCCGTGCCCAATGCCGGTAAAGGCAAGCGACCCGTGGAGGCTGACCTTCAGCGCCGCGACGGCAGCACCCGTCGGGCGTGGCCAGTCATTGGAAAGGAGGAGCTCCAGGAAACGATTGGCTGCCGACATCGGCCCCATCGTGTGCGAGCTGGAAGGACCGATACCGATTTTGAAAACGTCGAAAACTGAAAGAAACATGATTGTTCACGGGACCGTTCGTTTGGGCAGAGGCTACGCCAAACCTGAGTTCGGCTCAGGCGATCACCCGACATCCGCTTGGACACGAGCGACATGCATCACAGAGACACGCTCTACAGATAGGTGTTGCAAAAACCTATACCAGGCACACGCCTCTTGCCCGGACAGCCGAAACAAAGCAAGACGAAACGAGGCATACACGATTTGTGGCGAGACCCATGACGACTGCGGACTATATCGCGCTGGCACTGTTTCTCGCCCTCTGGGCCCTTTATTCCTGGCTCACAGCGGGGTCTGGCAGTCGCTTTTTCCCCCGCTTGAGCCTTAACCGGGCCATGGCGGAGCGGCGTCGGAACTGGATCTACAACTCGCTTCGGCGCGATCTCAAGATGATCGACACGCAAATCCTGGCCGGTCTGCAGAACGGGACGGCCTTTTTCGCCTCGACCTCGATCTTCGCGATTGGTGGCTGCTTTGCGCTGCTTGGCTCGACCGACAAGGTGGAGGACGTGTTCAGCAATCTGCCCTTTGTCTATTACGGCGGGCGCACCGCGTTCGAGCTCAAGGTTGCCGGTCTGACGGTGCTGTTCGGCTATTCCTTCTTCAAATTCGGCTGGGCCTACCGTCTGTTCAACTACTGCACCATCCTGTTCGGCGCCTTGCCGATGATGCACGACACGAATGCTGATCGTGCCAAAGCTGAGATCGCCGCAGATCAAGTCATCCAGATGAACACGATCGCCGCCGGCCACTTCAATGCCGGCCTTCGGGCGCTGTTTCTTTCCATCGGCTACCTGGGCTGGTTCGCCGGGCCCTACATGTTCATGGCGATGACCGCGATCGTGGTCTTCGTTCTGACACGCCGCCAGTATTTCTCCGACGCCCGTCTCGCGCTGATGGACCCGGTGAGCGACACCAAAGACAAACAAGAGCGGGACATGCGAACGTGACATCATTAGAGATCCAACCCAATGCCCCCCGCGTGCCGCGCATTGTCTTGATCGATACGCTGCGCGGCGTGGCACTGATCGCCATGGCGACCTATCATTTCACCTGGGATCTCGAATTCTTCGGCTATCTCGATCCGGGAACAGCGACGCAGGGTTTCTTCAAGATCTATGCGCGACTGATCGCCAGTTCGTTTCTGTTTCTCGCCGGCGTCAGTCTGGTCCTTGCACATACGCCGCAGATCCGCTGGCAGTCCTTTGCGAAACGGCTCGGCATCGTTGTCGGCGCAGCCCTTGCCATCAGCGTCGCGACATTCGTCGCCTTCCCGGGCGAATGGATCTATTTCGGCATTCTGCATAACATCGCCCTGTCGAGCCTTATCGGCCTGGCGTTCCTGCGGCTTCCTCCGGCGCTCACGGCTGCGGTCGCCGCGATGATCGCGGTTCTGATGCTGGTCGATTACGTCGCTATGCCGGGAACTCTCGATTCGGCTCTGTTCGACACGCGCTGGCTCGCCTGGATGGGCTTCGCCGAGGCTCCGCCCCGTTCGAACGATTACGTGCCGTTGTTTCCCTGGGTTGCCGCTCTTCTTGCAGGCGTCGCCGCAACCAAGTTCCTGATGACACGAAACGTGCTGCCGCGCATTGCGAAGGTCCAGACAAGACAGAACCTACTCTCAAAGGCCGGTCAGCACAGCCTGCTGATCTATCTCGTGCATCAGCCGATCCTGATCGCTCTCGTCTATCTCTTCTCGCTGGTCCACCCCGCTCCGCCGCCGGATGTCCGCAAAAGTTACATCTTGAGCTGCGAGAGGGGCTGCATAGAGAATGCCGACGCCAACATCTGCCGCGCGTTCTGCACCTGCACGGCCGATCGGCTGATTGCCCAGAACCTCATGACGCCCATGCAGTCAGGCGTGATCACGCCACAGGACGACCGGATCCAGATGATCGCACAGGAATGCGCCATCGCTTCGCCGCCTCCCTGAGAGTTCAGGTGCCGACGCCGATTTCGGCGAGACGGGTCAGGCAGGCCTCCTCGACATTGTCGAGTTCAAGCAGCGTTTCCTCGATGTCCTTGCGCTTCTGGCGCAGGTCATCGCGTTTCTCGTCGACCTTCTTCATCAGAAGCTTGAGCTGGCCCATTTCGCCTGGAGGCTCCTTGTAGATCTGGACGATCTCGCGGATCTCCGCGATGGAAAAGCCGATGCGACGTCCACGGAGAATTTCCATGATCAGACGGCGGTCTGCAGCCCTGAAAAGACGCGTACGTCCGCGGCGCTCCGGATGGATCAGGCCCTCATCTTCATAGAAGCGCAAGGTGCGCGTGGAAACGCCGAACTCGCGGGTCAACTCGGTGATGCTGTAATATTTGTTCACGGCCACATCCTGACATTTCTGCCTCAAATAATTGACTTTTACGTAACAGTCAATTTTTCGGATGTTTGCTGCTCTCGTTACCCGATCGCAAACCACCAAGTGGCGAGGCCCAGAAACGAGAAGAACCCGGTCGTGTCGGTGATCGCGGTCACAAAGACCGCGGAGGAAACGGCGGGATCCGCCCCTGCCCGGTTGAGGAGAATCGGCACCATCAGGCCGGCGGTCGCGGCCGCGACCATGTTGATGAGCATCGCCGTCGCAATCAGTCCGCCGATATTCGGATCCTGAAACCAGAAGCCCGCCACCAGCCCGACGAGTGTGCCGATCAGACACCCATTGATCAGGCCGACGCAGATTTCACGCCGTGCGACGCGCCAGGCATTGTGGATATCGAGATCGCGGGTCGCGATGGCGCGCACCGTGACCGTCATCGTCTGCGACCCCGCATTGCCGCCCATGCCGGCGACGATCGGCATCAGGATCGCCAGTGCGACCACTTCTTCGATCGTGGCTTCGAACAGCGAGATCACGGAGGCCGCTACAAATGCGGTCAAGAGGTTGACGAGCAGCCACGGCACGCGAGACCGCGAGATATCGACCACGGTGTCGGACAGTTCTTCATCGCCGACGCCGCCGAGGCGCATGATGTCTTCTTCGGCCTCTTCCTGCATCACGTCGACGATGTCGTCGATCGTCAGGACGCCGACCAGCCTGCCGTTTTCATCGACGACGGCGGCCGAGAGAAGGTCGTATTGCTCGAAGAGCTGTGCTGCCTCTTCCTGGTCCATGTCGGCGGGGATCGGATAGTTCGTCTCCCGCATGATCGTCTCGATCTTCACCTGCCTGTTGGTGCGCAGGATGCGGTCGAGATAGATGACGCCGAGCAGCTTGAAGGTCGGGTCGATGACGAAGATCTGCGTAAAGCTCTCCGGCAGGCCTTCGTCCTCGCGCATGTAGTCAATCGTCTGCCCCACCGTCCAGAACGGCGGCACAGCCACGAACTCCGTCTGCATGCGGCGACCGGCCGAGCTTTCCGGATAGTCGAGCGCGCGTCTGAGGCGAACCCGCTCAGTGAATGGAAGCTGCGCGAGAATCTCCTCGCGATCGTCTTTGTCCAGATCTTCGAGAATGTAGACCGCGTCGTCCGAATCGAGACCGCCGATGCCCGCAGCGATCTGCGCGTTCGACATCTGCTCGACGATCTCCATACGGATCGCCTCGTCCACCTCCGTCAGGGCCGTCAGGTCGAAGTCGGTGCCGAGCAGCCGCACCATCGCGTGGCGCTGATCCGGAAGAATCGATTCGAGAAGGTCGCCAAGTTCGGATTCGTGCAGGCGCGCCACGTACTGGCGGAGATAGAGAACATCGCGATCGGCGACCGCCGCCCCGACACGGGCGAGGAAATCGGGGCGAACCGCGCCCTCTTCGGTATAGATGTCGTGAGCCGGATCGTTGGCCTTGCTGCGACCGCGGGTCTCTTCGCCGATATCGCTCATTGCCGCCCTCGCTATCCGCATCTCGCAGGTTGAAGATAACGGCAGAAACTGATTTTCAACAACCAGATAACCGTCTTAGATCGAACGCGTTTGCCGCTTCATTCCAGCTAGAGCAAATGGTCGGGATGGTCCAGTGCGCAATGGTCAAACATCTGTGGCGAAACGGTTCTCGCCATGCCAATGGGAACGCTTGAGAGACGAGGAAGGATAACGAATGGCACCCCTGACGATATTGCGATATCCGGATCCCGGCCTGTCAAAGCCGTGTCAGCCGATTACCGTGTTCGACGCAGCACTCGAGACGTTCGCGCAGGATCTGCTCGCCACCATGCGGGCTGCACCGGGCGTCGGAATCACCGCCGCGCATGTCGGGGTTCACATCCGGCTTGTCGTGCTCGAACTGTCGGCGAAAGACGGTCCGCGCTTTTATGCCAACCCGGTAATCCTTTCGTTCGGTGAACAGCCCATGCGCTACACCGAGGGAAGCGTATCCATGCCAGGTGCGACCGAAGAGGTCGAGCGTCCCGCCATGATCCGGTTCCGCTATCAGCGCCTGGACGGGACGCACGCAGAAGAGGACGCCACGGGCTTTTACTCCGTCTGCATGCAACATGAGATCGATCAGCTGGACGGCGTCTTCTGGCTGAAGCGTCTATCGAGGTTGAAACGCGACCGGTTGGTCCGCAAGTGGGAAAAAGGTCGGTAGAGGAACCAAGGCTGTTCCTGACGGTTATCGAGGCAACCCTCTACCGACTGACGAACCTTACGGAAGGAACCACAATGCCCGCCACCCGCAAGCCCGACGATATTTCCCGCGAAGAAGATTTCCGCGATTACGACGACCGCAACATCGACGAAGGCTGGCCTTATGACGATGCAGCCGGTGCCGGTGCGCGTCCGGTCGGCAACGCCGCCTATGGCGAGCCTGCTGCGAACTTCGAGAGCGATCGTAACGAAGGCTACCAGGTCGAAGGCATCGAGGCCGACGGGCAGCAGGAACGGCTTGTCGACAGCGATACGCCCGCAACGATCGGGGTCGAAGAATCAGACGATCTTGAGGAGCGCATCACGGACGCGATCGAATCGCTCGATATCGCTATGATGGATGCCATCGACGTGCATGTCGATGACGGAGAGGTCACGCTTGAAGGCCTGGTCGACGAGGCATCTGCCGTGCGCATCATTGCTGCCAAGGTAAAGAGCATTGCCGGCGTGAAATCCGTCGTCAACAACTTGCGCGCTGGCGGCGTCGATGGACGTATGCCCGACGAGGACTGAGACCTGCAAGCCGGTCGTTATGACCGTCGCCTCCAACGATTAGACGATTGCACAGGTCACCGCGAGGTGACCTGTTCTCGTTCGTTCACTGTCGGGCCGAAGATCAGCTCGAAAGCCTCACGAAGCCTGATATCGACATCCGTCATCATGACCGGCAGGCCGAGATCGACCAGGCTGGTGACGCCATATCCTGTAATCCCGCAGGGCACGATGCCGGAGAAATGCGACAGGTCGGGCTCGACGTTGAGCGAAAGACCGTGAAAGCTCACCCAGCGGCGCAGGCGAATACCCAGTGCGGCGATTTTGTCCTCGGTGACCGACCCGTCGAGCATGGCGGGCTTGTCCGGCCGCTTTACCCAGACACCAACACGATCCTCGCGCCGCTCGCCGCGAACGTTCATCATGTCGAGCGTCTGAATGACCAGCTCCTCGAGGCCCGCCACATAGGCTCGAACGTCCTGACGCCGGCGCTTCAGGTCCAGCATAACATAGGCAACGCGCTGGCCCGGGCCATGATAGGTGTATTCTCCGCCGCGACCCGTCGCAAAGATGGGAAACCGATCCGGCTCGATGAGGTCGGCGGTCTGGGCGCTGGTACCCGCTGTATAAAGCGGCGGATGCTCCAGCAGCCAGACGAGTTCGTCGGCATGGCCGTCGGCAATGGCTGCCACCTCCGCCTCCATCGTGGCGATCGCCACGTCGTAAGGCACGAGTTCGTCCGAAACCCGCCATCTTACAGGCGGACAGTCGGCTTGTGGCAGCATGGAGAGATTGAGATCGGTGCGTGTCAGCATGGCCAGTCTTCTGTCAAAAGCGAACAAGGGCGGCAAGAGCCTTGTTTTCCGGGACTTTATATAAGGTTATCCCCAACCCGTTTAAATCCTTCAAAAATCTGTCACGACGCACTTGTGCACCCCAAATCCTTTTGCTACATGCTCGCTCGCCGGAGCAATTCGGCTCTACCACGGATGCGGTCGTGGCGGAATTGGTAGACGCGCAGCGTTGAGGTCGCTGTGGGGCAACCCGTGGAAGTTCGAGTCTTCTCGACCGCACCAAAAGAACCCGGCTTCGGCCGGGTTTTTTCGTTTCTGGCGTCAAGCGACGTTTCAAGCCTCGTCATGTCACCCAATTCACATCTTCACAAACGAATTGACTTCTTGCTCCTTCTGGAACATAAACAGAACAACATAGGAGCGTAACATGGCAACCGCAGAAAAATTCATCGTTCTCCAATTCAAGAAGAACCGCGGCCACATCGTCCCCGGTGAAATGCGCCAAGCCTCGAACGCGGCCTCCGCCGAGAAGATCGCGACGGCCATGTCGGTGCGCGTCATCGGAGTCGCTGCCTATTCGGTAATGGTGGACGAAGAGACCGGCGACATGACCTCCCCGCGCCTTCTCATCGAACACGGTGAGACCACGGAACTCGCGGCCTAACATACCGCGACCTCTGTAAATGAGCATCGGATATGCTTTCCGGTGCTTGCAGCGCCAAGCGTTGCTGATGTGCCCGCACCTGCGGCTTGCCGACAAGGTCAGCCTGTGTTTGAACTCAGGTTCAATTGAAAGCGCAGGCCAATGCCCCCAAAGACTTCCGAAAACCCGCTCAAGGGCATGGCGATCATGGCCTCGTGTATGGCCATTCTGCCTGTCATGGATGCCATCGCCAAATACATGGCGAATTTCGAGCACATGTCGCCCGGACAGGTCACTTTCTATCGGTTCCTGTTCCAGTTCCTGAGCCTGCTGCCGCTGGCACTGCTTTCCACCCGGTCGCTCATCCATGCGAATCGCCCGTGGATGAACCTGTTGCGCGGCACGTTGCATGCGTCGGCAAGCCTGATGTTTTTCGCAGCCGTTAAATATATGCCGCTTGCCGACGTGTTCGCGATCTACTTCGTCGAACCGTTCATGCTGACGATGATGTCTGCCATCTTTCTCGGAGAGAGGGTCGGCTGGCGGCGCTGGCTTGCTATCGTCGTCGGATTCGGCGGTGCGATGATCGTGATCCAGCCGAGCTATTCGATATTCGGCTGGACGGCGCTTCTGCCGGTCGCCTGCGCCTTTCTCTTCACGCTCTATCTGTTTCTCAACCGCGCCATTGGTGAGAGTGATTCGCCGCTGGTGATGCAAACCATCGCAGGCCTCGGCGGCACCGTCTTCATGGGCCTCGCGATGACTGCTGGAAGCAGTTTCGGCGTGGCGGACTTCGAGCCGTCCCTGCCCGCCTCCGCGCTCGGGTTACTGCTGCTGGTCGTCCTGGGTTCGATCTCGGGATACATGCACCTCCTGGTCGTCAAGGCGTTCAGGATGGCACCCCTGTCGCTGCTCGCGCCCTTCCAGTATTTCGAGATCATCTCGGCGACCGTCCTTGGCTATGCGCTGTTCGGTGACTTTCCGACGGCATCGAAATGGTTTGGCATCCTCATCATCGTGGCCTCGGGGCTGTTCATCATCTGGCGCGAACACGCCCAGTCGAAACAGCTGGTGCCTGCGTGACCTTCGTTGACAACACCCCTTAAGCATCGTGAAAAGACCCCATGAGCCAAGACCCGATGTCCCCTGACAATCCCATGCTTCTGAGCGGATATTCCAATGTTCCGCCGGGAATGATCGCAACCGTGGTAACCTGCCTGCAGATGCTGGAACGACCGGAGCCGGGTTCGATGCCGCCTGTAGGATCGCTTACCGTCGAGCACTGGCCGTCGCCGTCGATCGAGGATTATCGCGCGCTCTACAGGTCGGTCGGCGAACACTGGATGTGGACCTCGCGCCTCGTAATGGACGACAGCGAGCTTTCCGCTATCCTTCAAGACCCATTGGTCGAAGTTCATGCCCTGATAGATGGCGATCGCGCGGTTGGGCTTCTGGAACTCGATTTTCGCAAGCAGGGTGAATGCGAGATTGGCTATTTCGGTCTCGCCGCCGGTACGATCGGCAAGGGTGCCGGCCGGTTCTTGATGAACGCTGCAATCGAGAAGGCGTGGTCTCGACCGATCTCGCGCCTATGGGTTCACACCTGCCATCTCGATTCGGCGCAGGCGCTGCCATTCTACCAGCGCTCCGGCTTCAAACCTTTCAAGATGATGGTCGAAGTCGTCGATGATGTTCGGCTGACGGGGTTGGTGCCGCGCAGCGCTTCTCCGCAGGCCCCGATCATCGAGCCCTGACCGATCACCCGATTGCGACTATTCATACCGTCTTCCGGCTTGAGCCCGGACCACTTGCCGTGCAAAAGTCCCGGCAGAATCTTATAGATAAAATGGAGTGACACCATGGATGTCCGCGCCGCCGTTGCCGTTCAGGCTGGCAAACCGCTCGAAGTGATGACCGTACAGCTGGAAGGCCCTCGCGCCGGCGAAGTGCTGATCGAGATCAAGGCGACCGGCATCTGCCACACCGACGATTTCACCCTGTCGGGCGCCGATCCGGAAGGCCTCTTCCCTGCCATTCTCGGCCATGAGGGCGCCGGCATCGTCGTTGATGTCGGACCGGGTGTCACCTCGGTCAAGAAGGGCGACCACGTCATTCCGCTCTACACGCCGGAATGCCGCGAATGCTATTCCTGCACGTCGCGCAAGACCAACCTCTGCACCTCGATCCGCACCACGCAGGGCCAGGGCGTTATGCCCGACGGCACCAGCCGGTTCTCGATCGGCAAGGACAAGATCCACCATTACATGGGTTGTTCGACATTCTCGAACTTCACGGTTCTGCCGGAGATCGCGGTTGCCAAGGTCAATCCCGACGCGCCGTTCGACAAGATCTGCTACATCGGCTGCGGCGTCACGACGGGCATCGGCGCCGTCATCAATACGGCCAAGGTTGAAATCGGTTCGACCGCGATCGTCTTCGGTCTCGGCGGCATCGGCCTTAACGTCCTTCAGGGCCTGAGGCTTGCCGGTGCCGACATGATCATCGGCGTCGACATCAATCCCGACCGCAAGGAATGGGGCGAGAAGTTCGGCATGACACATTTCGTCAACCCGAAAGAGGTTGGCGAAGACATCGTGCCCTATCTCGTCAACATGACCAAGCGCAACGGCGACCTGATCGGCGGCGCCGACTACACGTTCGATTGCACCGGCAATACCAAGGTCATGCGCCAGGCGCTCGAATCGTCGCATCGCGGCTGGGGCAAGTCGGTCATCATCGGCGTTGCCGGAGCCGGTCAGGAGATCTCGACCCGTCCGTTCCAGCTGGTCACCGGCCGCAACTGGATGGGCACGGCCTTCGGCGGCGCCCGTGGACGCACCGACGTGCCGAAGATCGTCGACTGGTACATGGAAGGCAAGATCCAGATCGATCCGATGATCACCCACACAATGCCGCTCGAAGACATCAACAAGGGTTTCGAGCTGATGCATTCGGGCGAAAGCATCCGTGGCGTGGTGGTCTATTGACCACCCTGCCGTCCTACACGACCGATGTGCGGAGACTGGAAGAGTTCTCCGCACTCGACCTCTATGCCATGCTGAAGATGCGCGTGGACGTGTTCGTCGTCGAGCAGGAATGCCCCTATCCGGAACTTGACGGCAACGATCCGGCCTGTCTGCATCTGCGTCTTCTCGACGGCCGCGATCTGCTGGCCTGCGCCCGCATCTGGCGGCCGGAGCCCTCAGACAATCCGCGCATCGGCCGCGTTGCCGTCTCGCCGGATCATCGGGGCAAGCGGCTCGGCGAAGCGTTGATGCGCGAATCGATCGCCGCCTGCGAACAGGCCTATCCCGGAGAAACGATCGAGATTTCCGCGCAGGCGCATCTTCAGAAATTCTATGCCTCGTTCGGCTTCTCGCCGATATCAGAGGAGTATCTGGAGGACGGTATTCCGCATGTGGACATGCTGAGGGCAAAGCCTTGATCTATGTCGATGCCGATGCCTGCCCCGTGAAGGCGGAAATCCTCAAAGTCGCGGAGCGTCACGCGTTTGAGGTGACGTTCGTTGCCAATTCCGGCTTGCGTCCGTCCCGCGATCCGATGGTGAAGAACGTCATCGTCTCGGCCGGTTTCGACGCTGCCGACGACTGGATTGCCGAGCGCGCCGGCCCTGCCGACATCGTCATCACGGCCGACGTGCCGCTTGCCGTGCGTTGTGTGGCCGCCGGTGCCTTTGTCACGGGACCGACCGGGCGCGTGTTCGACGAGACCAATATCGGCATGGCGAGCGCCATGCGCGATCTTGGCCAGCATCTGCGCGAGACGGGCGAAAGCAAGGGCTATAACGCAGCCTTCTCGCCACGCGACCGATCCAAATTCCTGGAGACGCTGGACAGGCTCTGCCGGCGCGCCAAATCAAACGGCTAGAGCGCGCTATCAAAGCGGTACGGGAGGGCGGATGTCGACACAACAGAGCAAGGCATCGCTGTGGCACTGGCGCCGCCGCCGGCATGGGCCCTTCTTCGTGTCGGCGATCGTCGCAGTCGTCGCGTTGCCTGTGCTGATCTGGCAGCTGCCGGAGCTTGCCGCAGCGCTGGCGGCGATCGTCTTTTTCGTCGTCTATCTTGGATTCATGGCATTCCGAATCCCGCATCTGGACGCCGACCGCTTCGAGAAAAGCGGCCAGAACACCGACGAACCGGCACCGCTTATCCTGGCCGTCACGCTTGCAGCGGCGGCGATTTCGTTGGTGACGCTGTTTGAAGCGATGAACGACAAGCAGACGTCAGGTGCGTTGGATGTGATGGTCGGCTTTACCGCCGTCATTCTCGGCTGGTTTTCGCTGCACATGATGTTTGCCCTACACTACGCCCACCTTTACTGGCGCCCCGGCGACGACAAGGTCGAGGGCCCGGTTGGCGGCCTCGACTTTCCCGGAACCGATCGTCCGGGCGGCTGGGAGTTTCTCTATTTCGGCTATATCATCGGCATGACCGCCCAGACGTCCGATGTCGCGATCACGGCGACCGACATGCGCAGGATCAATCTCCTCCACTCGGTCGTGTCTTTCTTTTTCAACACGGTGCTGGTAGCCGCTGCGGTCAATGCCGTCGTTTCGCTGGCCGGCTGAAGTCCCAACATCGAGGAACATGACCGATGAAGATCATCTCACAGAACACCGCATTTGGCGGCATGCAGGGCGTCTATTCGCATCCGTCGGATGCCTGCAAATGCGATATGACCTTTGCCGTGTTCGTGCCGCCGCAGGCGGTGTCGCAGCCGTGCCCGGTTCTCTGGTATCTGTCGGGTCTCACCTGCACCCATCAGAACGTGATGGACAAGGGCGAGTATCGCCGGCTGGCTGCAGAGCTCGGTCTCGTCATCGTCTGCCCCGACACAAGCCCGCGCGGAGACGACGTCGCGGATGAGGCGACCAACTGGCAGATGGGCAAGGGTGCCGGATTTTATCTCGATGCGAATCAGCAGCCCTGGGCCGAGAACTACCAGATGTACACCTACATCACGCAGGAACTGCCCGCCCTCATCGGCGAACAATTCCGCGTCGACATGAGCCGTCAGGGAATTTTTGGCCACTCCATGGGGGGTCACGGCGCCATGACGATTGCTCTCAAAAACCCCGACCGGTTCAAGAGCTGCTCGGCCTTTGCGCCCATAGTCGAGCCGACAACCGCCGACTGGTCTGCGCCGGCACTCGAAAAATATCTCGGTGCCGATCGGTCAACGTGGCGGCCATACGACGCCTGCGCGCTGGTGAAGGACGGGGCGCATTTTCCGGAATTCCTGATCGATCAAGGCAACGCCGACAACTTCCTCGATAGCGGCCTGCGGCCATGGCTGTTCGAGCAGGCAATCGAGGGCAAGGACATTGCTCTGACGCTCAGGATGCATGAGCGCTACGACCATTCCTACTTCTTCATCTCGACATTCATGGACGACCATCTGCGCTGGCACGCCGAGCGTCTGGCCTAGTCTCCCGTTCGAGAATCAGGACGCCCGCGCGCAATCGCTCGCGGGCGTAAAATCTCAATTCTTGTCGACTGCCCAGGCACCGGGGCCGGAGAAGACGAGATACAGGAAAATGAAGCAGAACAGGATGGCGCCTTCGCCGCCGTTCAGCGCCGGCCAGAAGCCCTTGCTGGCATGCGCCATGAAATAGGCGACGGCCATCTGGCCGGACAGCAGAAACGCGACCGGGCGGGTCATGAAGCCGACAACCAGCAAGGCGCCGCCGACCACTTCAAGCAGCGCTGCAATCAGCAGAAGCGGCGGCAAAGCACCGTCGCCCATCGGTGCCGGAAAACCGAACAACTTCATAGTGCCGTGCTCGATGAAGAGCAGGGCTGCAATGATTCTCATCACGGCCAGCGCCTGCGGACGGTATTGTCCCAGACTATTGAAAAACTGCATGTCAAATCCCTCTCGTAGCATTGCCGCGGCTGCGCGGCAGCAAACGAGTTAAGCTCGGTTTGCCTGCGGAAATCAAATGCATTTCGTCAAGAATCAGGGCTCGAACAGCGCAGATGTGATGGTTGCGGAATGTCCGCTGCGCAGGCGGAACTCGCTTGCCACCCGGTCGGCGATCTTTCTGGCAAGAGCTGCATCGGCATCCTTGTTGCCGAAGAGGAAGACCGACGTTTCGAAGGAGCCCGTCGCGACCGGTTCACCTGTCGAGACGGAGACGGCCTGAACCGTGACCCTCGCCTCCAGCCGCCGGCCGAAGACGACGGGAACGGGCGCTGCCCGGTCGATCCGGACGGAGATGATGGTTCTCGGCAGCATGCTCGGCCGCATCGTCGAGCGGACAGCCTCATCGATCAGCATGTCGGTGGCAATGACGAGGCCCTGTGGCACGTCGGGCCGTGCCGTCACGAAAGCTCCCCTGACGTCGTAGAGAAGCTTGTCGCGCACACCATCTTCCAACGGCATGCGAAACGCCATCAGCGATGGCGTCAGGGTCAAGATCAGGGCTAGGCGCAGGACACCGGAACGCATGGGAAAACTCGATACGCAGACTGTACCGATCTTCCGCCAACAGGGTTAGAGAAGGATTAAATCCGCCCTGTGGTTGCGTCAAAAACCGCAGCAGCGGCCTGCATCTCTTCGAACCGCTTTGCCCGGCGATGTTCGGCCTCCGCATCGGATCCCCAATGCTCGATTGCCCAGTCTTCCTCCAGATGCGCAAGCCGCCATGTGTCATCGACGGAAAGCTCACCTTCGGCGAAAGCAATCGCCAGGATTGCGGAGCCCGTCAGCGATGTCACCGTGTGGAGAGACGCAAGCTCAATCGGGGACGCATACTTGCGCAACACCCCCGAAAGGGCGGCGATCGCTTCCTTAGGCTGCTCCTTGGGCATGACACCCTCGATCACCTCGAAGCGCGCACCGATCGCGTTGGCTGCCCAGTCCAGGACCGGATCCCACTGCTCGGCCTGGCGAAGCGCAAGGTTTGCAGGTGTTTCTGCGCGGTAGCACAGCATGTCGCTCGACGAGAAGCGAAGGATGTCCTCGAACACTGCCTGCGGGTCGGCGGCGATGCCGTCGATCGCGGTGTTGACGAGCCGTGTCACCGGCATCGTGCGCGGATCGATCACATCCACCTGCGACGCCCATTCGTCGCGAACGAGTTCGGCAACCCGTGTGGTCGGCATTCTCAAGGCGTTCTTGGCGGGTGTCTTCACCGGCCGTCCATCGAGAAGGATGGCGTAGTCACCCTCGCCCGCCTCAACCGAGACTTCCTTGTAGAAGCGCTTCGGCAGAGGCTTGTGCATCTGGATCTGTGCCCGCCGGGTCGGGTCTTCGTGGCTCAAACCGGCGTTCGGGTCGGATAGTATGTCGCGCATGGAAAACCCTCAGCCGATCAACGGCAGCAAGTCGCTTGGATGATGGACGATGTGGTCGGCTCCCGCCTTCTGAAGCTCGCCAACCGAGGCGTATCCCCAGGAAACACCGATTGCCGTTGCACCGGCCGCCTTTGCCATCTGCATGTCGTAGATCGCATCGCCAATGACAAGAGTGTCTTCGGGCGACACGCCCGTGGCGTCGCAGCATTCAGTGACCATCGCCGGATGGGGTTTGGACGGGCAATCATCTGCCGTGCGGCTGACGACGAAATGGTCTGCATAGCCGTGCGTGTTCATGATCATGTCGAGGCCGCGACGGGATTTGCCGGTGACAGCGCCGATCAACAGGTCGTCTCGCGGTCCGATCGTCTCGATCAGGTCCTTTATGCCATCGAACAAAGGCTCGCGGAAATCGAGATCCTGTCGCACCACGGAAAAGAGCGACTTGTAGTAGGCCATCATCTCGACGGCTTCTTCATCAGCATGCGGCTTGCCGTCGATGCGGGCAATCGCGATGTCGAGCGTCAGGCCGATGATCGACTTCGTCTGCGCCAATGTGGGTTCAGCCTTGCCGAAGTGACGGAAGGTGCGCAGCATCGTCTCGTGGATCAGTTCGGCGCTGTCGACCAGCGTGCCGTCGCAGTCGAACAGGACAAGCTTCATTCCTGGTCCTCCCGCCGACCGTTCTCCATGTCGAAGCCCAGAAGGTTCCAGGACTGCACCATGTGCGGCGGCAGCGGAGCCGTAACCCGCAGACGACCGCCATCCGGATGCGGGATGTCGATGTGGCGCGCGTGCAGATGCAGCTTTTTCTGGATGCCGCCCGGGAACGGCCAGTTGTGGTCGTCGTCGAAATATTTCGGATCGCCGATGATCTGGTGACCGAGATGCAGCGCATGGACGCGCAGCTGGTGCGTACGGCCGGTATAGGGCTCCATCTCCAGCCACGCCATCGTCTGCGCGGCGGTTTCCAGAACGCGGTAATAGGAGACCGCGTGATCAGCGCCCTCCTCACCGTGTCTGGCGATCCGCATGCGGTCGCCGTCGGGCGTCTGTTCCTTGACCAGCCAGTTGGAGATCTTGTCCTCGCGCTTGCGCGGAACGCCCTTGACCAGCGCCCAGTAGGTCTTCTTGGTATCGCGCTCGCGGAATGCCGCGGTCAGTTTCTGGGCCGCACCGCGTGTGCGGGCAACCACGAGGACACCTGACGTGTCGCGGTCGATCCGGTGGACGAGACGCGGTTTTTCGCCTCTCTTGTTGGTGAAGGCATCCATCATCTGGTCGATATGGCGGGTCACGCCGGATCCGCCCTGTACAGCCAGACCCGCAGGCTTGTTGAGGACGAAGACCTTGTCGTCTTCGTGCAGCATCATGCGCTGCAAAAGCTCGTAGTCGCCGGCGTGCTTCAGATCCTTGCCCGCGATCGGCCCGCTGTTCTTCGCGTCGGTATCCATCGGGGGAATGCGGACCATCTGGCCGGGCTCAACACGGGTGTCGCTTTTTACACGGCCACCGTCGATGCGCACCTGTCCGGAGCGCAGTAGTTTCTGTAGAGGGCCGAAGCCGAGACCCGGGAAATGGATCTTGAACCAACGGTCGAGGCGCATGCCTGCCTCGTCCGCCTCGACGCGGATATGCTCGATGCCTGCCATCAAAGCTCTTTCATCTTATCTGTGATCAGTCCTGCCCTTTAGAGCATTGCCCGCCCGAGCGCCAGCCCAGCAAAGACCGCACACAGCGACACACCAACGCTTGCGATCACATAACTTGCCCCCGCTACCGTCGCGCCGCGCTCGAAGAGCGAGATGACATCCAGCGAAAAGGCCGAGAATGTCGTGAAGCCGCCGAGAAATCCAGTCACCAGCAGGAGACGCATCTCAGGCGAGGCGTTGAGGCGCCGGGCAATCACCTCACTTAGCAAACCGATTGCGAAACAGCCGACGATGTTGACGGTCAGCGTTCCCCAGGGAAAGTTTGGCCCGAACCGGCGCAGCGTCCAGACGCCCACGAGGTAGCGGGCGACGGAACCGAATGCGCCGCCGAGTGCGACAAGTATGATATTGATCATCGAGATATCCAGAAAAGTCCTAAATCGTGCCTACCGTTAAAATGCCGGGATTTCGGTTAAATCGCGGCAAACTCGGCGCATATTACATATGTGCCGAATGGGTTGAAGGTGGTTGCTATGGTTCAGGTGACGACAATTTCGGCAAGCATGGCAGCGCTCGCCATAGAGACGTTAAGAACGCCGCCGCAACTGTCCGTCAAAGCGAGAATTGGTGAGGCCAAACGTGTCGCCGAACGCGCTTCTGCGCGTGATCAGAGTGCGACCGATCCGACGGTCACCGGGGCGATGACGCTTGCGACCAGCCTGTCTCTCGATTTCCTCGACGCCGGCCAGCAGCCTCCGCAGCAGCAGGCATCGCTGCAGATGGCCGAAGCCGCCTATCGTGACACGGAAGAGTGACCTTCAGACCCCGAGTACAAGAAGTCCGACACCCTGAATGCCGCTGAGGAAGCGGCGCCAGCTTTCGGGTATCGTGAAATACATCCGCTTGGCGAATGGACGGATGACCGGAAGCCAAGCCTGCGCGTAGAGGCGCCCTTTCCACGAGAAGGGCAGGCTATAGCCGTTCAGCACCAGTTTCTGGTTTGCCCAGGATTGTTTGTAGGCGCCATCGCCGCCGAGAAGATCGTAGGTCTTGATCCCGTTGTCGATCAGCCAGCAGACTGTCATTTCCATCTGCACCTTGCCGGCGGAGAGATGCCGCAGGCTCCAGTCGAAGCTGCCAAGATAGGCGTAGTAGTGCCCTGCCCGCACGAAGCCGAGCTCCATCGCCACCGTGACATCGCCAGCCCGCAGGATCGAAAGGCACGCACCCTTTAGCAACGCGGCATCACCCGTCAGGCTCGCCAGGAAATCGTCCAGGCCATCGAAGGAAAAACCGCTGCTACTTCTCCCGGTCTCGCGCAGCCAGACCCGCTTCATCGCCGCACATTCGCGAACGTATTCGGCAAACCTTTGATCGGAGGGCCAGATCATCTCGAAGGTGAGTTCGCCGAGCCGCGCCAGGTGGTTGCGCCGACGGTTGCGATTGCGCTTCTTCAATTTGCCGCCGTGCGAGCGGTATGCGTCCGAATCGGCAAACTGCGTGAGATCGAGCACGGCGCTGCTTCCGCCGTAGCCTCGGATCGTCGGCTGTGAGCGAAGCAGGAGACCCAGCGAGGATTGATGCGGAACGGGGTGAAAGATCGCGACATCGCAATCGGGCATCATCTCGATACGGGTCAGCAACTTGCCCATCAGCAATCCGGCAAGATGGGCGTCGTCGCACAGGAGATTGCAGTATTGCGAGTGAGGGGCGCCGAGGTTTTCCAATACCCTTATGCCGCTGACGGTCTGAACCATCAGAGGCCAGACTGCGACGAGACTGCCGTTGCGCCACACAGTCTCGATCCGGAATTCGAACGCGGAGCCATCGCCGGCAAAGGCTGCGACCCAGCCGCGGCACCAATCGAAACTCTGAAAATAGGTCAGCCGGTCTTCGCACCGGCTTTCAAGGGCCCGCCAGGCGTCGGCGACCGTGTCGATTTCCGCAAGCGTGCTGAGGCGTCGGTAAATGCCGGCGTCCGGTTCCGGTGCACTGGAAATATCCACGATCTTCGTCCCCACAAAGCCAACCCATCGGTAGAATAGATGGCGGAGCTAAACGAGATATTACGCCTGAGATCACATCCCGCGTGATCAGTTATGCTGGTTGCCAGGACGGAAACCCTGGACCGGGAGCGTGAGATCGAGACTGCCGGACCGCTCGAAGATCAGCGTCAGAGGCACGCTGTCACCCTGCTTGAAAGGCGTCGCGACTTTGGTGAACATCAGATGCAGTCCACTGGGCTTCAACTCGACGGTCTGGCCGGCCGGGACCGCAATGCCGCCTTCGAGACGGCGCATCTTCATGATCTGGCCCTGCATCGACATTTCGTGGATCTCCACGGCAGGCGACAGAGGCGATGAGGCAGAGACGAGTCTATCGTTTTCGCTGCCCGTGTTGCGGATCACGAGATAGCCACCGCCGACCGGCTGGCCGGGAAGCATGGCACGCACATAACCGCCGGAAATCTCGAGCATACCGAGTTGAACTGTGGCGCCCGATGTGGCCGCCGGATCGGACGATCCGTGCATGTGCATGCCACCATTCCCGGAACCGGCATCCCCCGCCTGGGCATAGGATTGATCTGCCGCCGCACCAAGTGTCGCTGCAAACAGCGCCAGAGTCGCAAGAAATTTCATGACAACGCCTCCCATCGTCTTTCAAGACGACGGGTAGAGCAGATTCCTGAACGTCCGGAAAGCTTGAACCTTGGCACTCAGTCGCGATGCCTAACTCTATGGTGTGCGACAAAAATCTTGGTCACGACGACATTCTCCCCTTGTCAAACCTGTCGCCTCCTCGATAATGAACCTCATACCCGTTGGGAGAAGCCGCTTCGATGCGGTGCCGAAGGAGCAACCGCCCCGGAAACTCTCAGGCAAAAGGACCACGGGCGACCAACCGGAACTCTGGAGAGTAGCAACCGTCATCGGGGGCTCGCCGAAGGGATAACAATCTCAGGCGAAAAGGACAGAGGGGGCTCGAAACAGGCGCGTAACCGCGCCCTGATCAGAGCCGGCGTGTGAGCTGATTTTACGCAGCGGCCGCCAAAACCTGGAGGCGCCTTTTTGGACGATCACTCAGTTCTCAAGACCACACCGCTCAACGCGCTGCATCTCTCGCTTGGTGCGAAGATGGTGCCGTTCGCGGGCTACGACATGCCCGTGCAATATCCGCTCGGCGTGATGAAGGAGCACCTTCATACGCGCGCCGCCGCAGGCCTGTTCGATGTCTCCCACATGGGTCAGGTCATCGTCAGAGCGAAGTCCGGCGACTATGCAGATGCAGCACTTGCGCTGGAAAGGCTCGTTCCGGTCGATATCCTGTCGCTGAAGGAAGGCCGTCAGCGCTACGGGTTCTTTACCGACGACAATGGCTGCATTCTCGACGACCTGATGATCACCAATCGCGGCGATCATCTTCTCGTCGTCGTCAACGCCGCCTGCAAGGATGCCGACCTTGCGCACATGAAGGCGAACCTGACCGACTGTGACGTCACCCTGCTCGACGACCGCGCGCTGATCGCCCTTCAGGGGCCACGCGCCGAAGCTGTTCTGGCCGAGCTCTGGGCTGGCGTATCCTCGATGAAGTTCATGGATGTCCGCGAAGTACCGCTGCACGACGTTCCCTGCATCATCTCGCGCTCCGGTTATTCCGGAGAGGACGGTTTCGAGATCTCGATCCCGCAGGACCATGCCGTCGCCGTTGCCAAGGCATTGCTCGAACACCCGGATTGCGAAGCCATCGGCCTCGGCGCCCGTGACAGCCTGCGCCTCGAAGCCGGCTTGTGTCTTTATGGAAACGACATCGACACCACGACGTCGCCGATCGAGGCATCGCTCGAATGGGCATTGCAGAAGGCCCGCAAGGCCGGCGGCGATCGTGAAGGCGGGTTTCCGGGAGCGGACCGCATCCTCGCCGAACTGGCAGACGGTACCAGCCGCCGCCGCGTCGGCCTGAAGCCGGAAGGCAAGGCGCCGGTGCGTTCGCATGCGAAACTGTTTGCCGATGCGGACGGGCTGCAGGAACTTGGCGAAGTCACCTCTGGTACGTTCGGCCCGACGGTCGAAGGTCCGGTTGCCATGGGTTACGTCCCCGTCAGTCATGCAGCAGCGGGTACGCAGGTCTTTGCCGAGGTCCGTGGAAAATACCTGCCGATGACGGTGGCCGCGCTGCCATTCATCACGCCGACCTACAAGCGATAAACATGCGCGGGCGGCCTGGCCCCACCCCCGGCCTCCCCCACGTCATCCCCATTCACGCTTTCCTTAAGAGGACATTCCCATGCTGAAATTCACCGCCGAACACGAATGGCTGAAACTCGAAGACGGCGTTGCCACCGTCGGCATCACCACCCATGCTGCCGAGCAGCTAGGTGATCTCGTGTTTGTCGAACTGCCGGAAGTCGGTGCCGAGCTGGTGAAGGACGGCAATGCCGCAACCGTCGAAAGCGTCAAGGCAGCCTCCGACGTCTATTCGCCACTCGATGGCGAAGTCACCGAAGTCAATCAGGCGATCGTCGACGACCCGTCGCTCGTCAATTCCGATCCGCAGGCTGCCGGCTGGTTCTTCAAGCTGAAGCTCAAGAATGTAGCCGACGCCGACGCGCTGATGGACGAAGCTGCCTACAAGGAACTGATCGGATGAGCGACTCGACCGACTTCCACTTCACCGACTACGACCCGTACGACTTTGCCAATCGTCGCCATATCGGTCCCTCCCCGACGGAGATGAGCGATATGCTTGCGGTCATCGGCTACAAGTCGCTCGACGCGCTGATCGATGCCACGGTCCCCGCCTCCATCCGCCAGCAGAACCCGCTGACCTGGGGTGCGGCGCTGACCGAACGAGAAGCGCTCGACAAGCTGCGCGAGACCGCCAACAAGAACCAGGTGCTGACCACGCTGATCGGACAGGGCTATTACGGCACCGTGACGCCGCCTGTCATCCAGCGCAACATTCTGGAGAACCCAGCCTGGTACACCGCATACACGCCCTACCAGCCGGAAATCTCTCAAGGCCGCCTCGAAGCGCTCCTGAACTTCCAGACGATGATCTGCGACCTGACCGGCCTCGACGTCGCCAATGCGTCGTTGCTCGATGAAGCAACGGCTGCTGCCGAAGCCATGGCGCTCTGCCAGCGTCAGGCGAAATCGAAGGCAACCGCCTTCTTCGTCGACCACGCCTGCCACCCGCAGACGATCGCGTTGATCGAGACACGTGCGGCCCCGCTCGGCTGGAGCGTGATCGTCGGTGACCCGATGACCGATCTCGACCCGGTCGATGTATTCGGCGCGATCTTCCAGTATCCCGGCACCAATGGCGAAGTCCGTGATTTCTCCGGCCTGATTTCCCGCCTGCACCAGACCGGTGCGGTTGCCGCCATGGCGGCCGATCTCTTGGCGCTGACGCTCCTGAAATCGCCCGGCGAAATGGGTGCGGATATCGCGATCGGCTCGTCGCAGCGGTTTGGCGTGCCTGTCGGTTACGGCGGCCCGCACGCGGCCTACATGTCAGTCAAGGATGCGCACAAGCGCGCCATGCCCGGCCGCCTCGTCGGCGTCTCCGTCGATGCCCGCGGCAATCGTGCCTACCGCCTGTCGCTGCAGACCCGCGAACAGCATATCCGCCGCGAGAAGGCGACGTCGAACATCTGCACGGCGCAGGTTCTGCTCGCCGTCATGGCCTCGATGTACGGCGTCTTCCACGGCCCGGAAGGCCTGAAGGCGATTGCCCAGGCCGTCCACAAGAAAGCCGTGCTGATGGCCAAGGGCCTCGAAAAGCTCGGCTACACGATCGAACCCGATACGTTCTTCGACACGTTCACCGTCGAGGTCGGCCACATGCAGGGTGTGATCATGCGGGCGGCCGTTGCTGAAGGCGTCAACCTGCGCAAGGTCGGTGAAACCAAGATCGGCATGTCGCTCGACGAACGCACCCGCCCGGCAACGCTGGAAGCCGTCTGGCGCGCATTCGGCGGCGACTTCAACGTGTCGGACTTCGCGGTCGAATACCGCCTGCCCAACGCACTTCTCAGAAAATCGGATTACATGACCCATCCGATCTTCCACATGAACCGCGCCGAAAGCGAGATGACCCGCTACATCCGCCGCCTGTCGGACCGCGACCTGGCGCTCGATCGTGCCATGATCCCGCTCGGCTCCTGCACGATGAAGCTGAACGCGACGGCTGAAATGCTGCCGATCACCTGGCCGGAGTTTTCCGACATCCATCCGTTCGTGCCCGTCGACCAGGCGCTCGGCTACAAGGAGATGATCGACGATCTCTCGGCAAAGCTCTGCCAGATCACCGGTTACGATGCTTTCTCGATGCAGCCGAATTCCGGTGCGCAGGGCGAGTATGCGGGCCTGCTGACGATCCGCAACTACCATATCGCCAATGGCGATACGCATCGCGACGTCTGCCTCATCCCCACTTCGGCCCACGGCACCAACCCTGCCTCGGCGCAGATGGTCGGCATGAAGGTCGTGGTGGTCAAAGTGCTCGAGAACGGCGATATCGATCTGGAAGACTTCCGCACCAAGGCGCAGCAGCATGCGGCAAATCTGTCCTGCTGCATGATCACCTATCCTTCGACACACGGCGTGTTCGAGGAGACGGTGAAGGAGATCTGCGAGATCACCCATGCCAATGGCGGCCAGGTCTATCTCGACGGTGCCAATATGAACGCCATGGTCGGATTGTCACGCCCAGGTGACATTGGCTCCGACGTTTCGCATCTCAACCTCCACAAGACGTTCTGCATTCCGCATGGCGGCGGTGGACCCGGCATGGGCCCGATCGGCGTCAAAGCGCATCTGGCAAGCCACCTTCCCGGTCACCCGCAATGGGCAGGAGAACTCGGAAGCGAGGGTGCTGTCTCGGCGGCCCCGTTCGGCTCTCCGTCGATCCTGCCGATCTCCTGGTCCTACTGCCTGATGATGGGCGGCGAAGGTTTGACGCAGGCGACGAAGGTCGCGATCCTCAATGCCAACTATATCGCAGCACGCCTCAAGGGCGCCTATGATGTGCTCTACAAGTCGGCAAGCGGACGCGTCGCGCATGAGTGCATCATCGACACCCGCCCGCTCAACGCCTCAGCCGGCGTCTCTGTCGACGACGTTGCAAAACGCCTGATCGACTGCGGCTTCCACGCCCCGACCATGAGCTGGCCGGTTGCCGGTACGCTGATGATCGAACCGACGGAATCGGAAACGAAGGCCGAGATCGACCGGTTCTGCGATGCGATGCTGGCAGTCCGCGAGGAGGCTCGTGCGATCGAAGACGGTCGCATGGACAGGGTCAACAACCCGCTGAAGAACGCCCCGCACACGGTGGAAGACCTGGTCGGCGAATGGGATCGTCCTTATAGCCGCGAACAGGCCTGCTACCCGCCGGGCGCTTTCCGTGTCGACAAATACTGGTCGCCGGTCAACCGCGTCGACAATGTCTATGGCGACCGCAATCTGCTCTGCACCTGCCCGCCGCTTGAGGACTACGCGGAGGCCGCGGAGTAACACGAATACCGGAGAGGCCCGGGCTTTGGGCCTCTCCGGGATATATTTTCGCGCAGCCCTTGTTTAAGTGCAATTATTCTCTATTTTGAGTTTCATCGAACTTTGCTAGCGACTCGTCCGCAGCTCCCGGAAAACTTGGAGCTCTTTCTGATTTCCTCTCAACGTCGATCTACCCCCGACCCCGTATTTCAGGGTTGGCAACTTACTACGATTGAAAGGAAATCGTTATGGATACCGGCACTGTAAAGTGGTTCAACAGCACCAAGGGTTTTGGTTTCATTCAGCCTGACAACGGCAGCCAGGATGTGTTCGTTCACATTTCCGCTGTTGAGCGCGCTGGCATGAATGGCCTGAACGAAGGTCAGAAGATCAGCTACGAAATCGTCCAGGACAAGCGTTCTGGCAAGAGCTCCGCAGACAACCTGCGCGCTGCTTAAGGTTTTGTCATTGTCCCGCGTGACCACGGATGTACTGGCACGAAGGCGGCGATGATGGTGGAAGGTCGGGGTTCATCTCCCGGCCTTTTGTTTTTTCGTCCATTCTGAGGTTTTACTGTGCTAGACGGTTTAACTTCGAATGGGTGAAAAGAGAGCGGATGTGAGATCGCTTCCCGATCAACCCGCGTCCGACAAATTTCAAGAGATAGCGGTTCGCCGCGTAAGGAGATATTTTGCAGGTACTCGTCAGAGATAACAACGTTGATCAGGCTCTCCGCGTCCTGAAGAAGAAGATGCAGCGCGAAGGTATCTTCCGCGAAATGAAGGCTCGTAGCGCTTACGAAAAGCCTTCCGAGAAGCGTGCACGTGAAAAAGCAGATGCGATCCGTCGCGCGCGCAAGCTTGCTCGCAAGCAGATGCAGCGCGAAGGCCTGCTTCCGGCTCCGAAGAAAAAAGTCATCGTAGCTCGCGCCCGCTAGGCTCCGACATGAGCGTGGTTTTGAGCACAAGCCAGAGCCACGCAACCAATCGCAGGATGGCAGTCTATGCCATTCTCGCGGTCCACGGCAGACATCGGCCGTTTCCAGGAGGAAAGCATGACAGCGACCAAGGACCAGTTCTTCAAGCCCGCGAAAATGTCGGCACAAGCCAAATCGGAGCAGACCAACTCCGTGGTGCGTGACATCCTGGACGCCGAAGTTATTGCTCGTGAAAAGAAGACAGAAAAACTACGTGCTCTGCGGCTCCAGCAGACCGCTGATGCCCCCGCCCCTGTAAAAAAAGCGGCGACGAAGACCAAGCGCGCGGTCAAGACTTCCTAATCTTTCGTTTTACTCCCGACTGCTTTTCCCGAATTGAACCAATTCGTTGGTTCTGCGTTAACTTGCACTGCGGGACGCATGCACACTCCGGGATGCAGCGCTCAGGTGTCGCCTTTTCAAAGACGCCCCGCAGTCTTTTCTGATCATCCGGCTACGCCGATATCAGGAGAGTGCCTGTCAAGGATGCGAGGGTAGAATGTGTCAGGACAACGCCTCATCGGCGATCGTGCTAGGTTCGGATGATCTCGAACTTCTTCAGAGATTCCTGGAAGCCTGGTGCGAAGAAAGACATGTGGACGTGTCGAGCGAGGAGGCTCAGACTGTCGCATCGGGTCTTTTCAACTGGTACCAGTTTGAACTCAATGATCGCAACAACCTCAAGTCCGAACCGCCCGAGCCTTTGCCGGAATCGGTCGAACTGAAGCGATTGCTACGGCAACTCGCCGTAGCCTGATATCGGGCGCTGACCGTGCTGCAATCGCGGCCCGCTCGGGATTACGGGATACGAGCGATCACTTTGATCTCGAAGTCGAATCCCGCGAGCCAGTTTACCCCAACCGCTGTCCAATTCGGGTACGGCTTTTCCCCCATTATGCCCAAGCGAACTGCCTGAATCGTCCCGAACTGATTTTCAGGGTCGGTGTGAAACGTGGTGACGTCGATGATGTCGTCGAACCCGCAGCCTGCCGCTGCGAGAACCGCACGCAGATTGTCGAACGCGAGTTGAACCTGTTTTTCAAAATTCGGTTCCGGCGTTCCGTCATCACGGCTGCCAACCTGTCCGGACACAAAGAGAAGATCACCCGACCTTATCGCGGCTGAGTATTTGTTGATCTCGTAAAGGGCCTGTCGGCCTGCGGGGCAAATTGCTTCTCGTTCGATCATAGCTCGTCTCCAATCGGTTGTTGAGTGCTCGGCGTTGCAGGAGCCTTCCCTGCCCACGTCAATCTTGATATACGCTCCGTATGCAACTGCGTATCTCAGATACGCTGCGTATGTCAACTGCTGTAAGAATTCGATCCGGGGGTGAGCGATGGCGCCGAGCAAGCGTACAACAATGATGGAAGAAACGCGGGTCAAGCTGATCAGCGCGGCTCGCAAGTCCTTCGCCGAGAAAGGCTATGCCAGCTCGTCCATGGACGACTTCACGGCGTCCGCCGGCCTGACGCGGGGTGCGCTCTACCATAATTTCGGTGACAAGAAGGGTCTTTTACAAGCGGTGATCGATCAGATCGATTCCGAGATGCTGCGGCGGATGCGTGCTGCAGCAGACCACGCTGGCGGGACACTTTGGGACGGCTTTCTTGCCGAGGCGGTCGCCTATATCGAGATGTCGCTGGAGCCGGAAATTCAGCGCATCATGTTGCTGGATGGTCCTGCTGTCCTCGGCGACCCATCGCGTTGGCCCAATCAGAACGCCTGTCTGCGCACCACGGCGGATACGATCAGCGCTCTCATCGTCGAAGGGACGGTCAAGAGTATGGATGCGGAGGCCGCCGCACGTCTCATCAACGGTGCGGCACTCAACGCCGCACTGTGGATCGCTGCGGCCGACGATCCGCCGGCCGTGTTGGAAAAAGCCGTCGAAGCGTTCCGTCATCTTGCCAGCGGGTTGCTGACGAAACAGCCCGTATGATCGCCCACCTCAACCTCGACGGCGATAAGTCGGAAGATTGCGAATTCCTGAGAGGATCTCCACTTCGTCCTCGCTCTTCGGCTTGCCGAGGAGAAAACCCTGCAGCTGTTCGCAGCCGTCTTCGACCACCATCCGGTGCTGCCCGAAGGTCTCGATGCCTTCCGCGACGACGGGCAAGTCCAGGCTCTTGCCGAGACCGATGATGGCTTTGACGATGGCACGGGCGCTGTCGCTTTCCTCCATCTCGCTGATAAAACTGCGGTCGATCTTGATCTTGTCAAAGGGGAAGCTGTGCAGGTTGCTGAGCGACGAATAGCCGGTGCCGAAGTCATCCATCACCACATGGACTCCCAGCGCCTTTAACCGGAGCAAGGTCGCGAGCGTCGTGTCGCGATCCTTGAGCAGCGAGGTCTCTGTGATCTCGAGTTCAAGCCGGTGGGGCTCCAGGCCGCTCTCATCCAGTGCCGACGCAATCATGTCGACAAGGTTCGGGAAGCGAAACTGGATGGCCGAAACGTTGACCGCTACCGCCAGGCCGTCATCCCAGGTACTGGCGACCCTGCAGGCTTCGCGCATCGCCCATTCACCGATCGGCACGATGATGCCGGTTTCCTCGGCAACCGGAATGAAGACGCTCGGTGAGACATTGCCCCATTGCGGATGCTTCCACCGCATCAGGGCCTCATAGCCCGAGCAGAGGCCGCTTGTGGCATCAAAGAGTGGCTGGAATACCATGCTGAGTTGCGAGCGCAGTACGGCGTAGCGCAACTCGCTCTCGATCTCGCGCCGCTCGCGCAGCTCTGCGTCCATTGCCGCGGAATAGAATGCTGCCGTACCACGTCCCGAGAACTTCGCATTGTAGAGGGCCATGTCGGCCGCATTGCGCAAGTCATCAGGCGTTTCTCCGTCGTCCGGATAAACCGCGCAGCCGATGCTGACGCCGACGGCGGTGGGATCGAGTGCGACATTCATTTCGGTGCGGAAGGTTTCGAGGATACGCTCGGCGAGCAGGTTTGCGCCCGCCGGCTGTTCGACGCCTGTCTGGAGGATGATGAACTCGTCGCCGCCGATGCGGGACGGCGTATCGGCCGGACCGACACAGCGCCGCAGGATATCGGCGACCCGGATCAGGACACGATCGCCTTCCGCATGGCCGAACACATCGTTGACGGCCTTGAAGCGGTCGAGATCAAGGGCAAGCACCGCCAGCACATCGCCGGAAAGTGCAGCCGTCCTCAAGGCACCGTCGAGCCGATCGTTGAAGAGCGTACGGTTGGGAAGGTCAGTCAAAGCGTCGTGGCGGGCCATGTGTTCGATGCGGCGCTCCGCAATGCGCTTCTCGGTCAGATCGCGGACAGCCAGAACCTGGCAGGAGCGACCGCGATACTCGATCGTATGGACGGCAACCTCGAGAAAGACCTCACGGTCCGTCACTTTCGGCGTGGCAGCGACTGCGGAATTCCTTTGAGCCGTCAGCGGAAGACCGTCGGCTGCCGCCAGCAGATCGTCGGGATCTCGGCCGAGGATGTCGCGGTCGCGCAGCAACAGCAATTCGGCAAAGCGAGCATTGGTCTCGATGACGCGGCCATCGCGAACCACCGCGAGGCCTTCAAGCGTCGCGTTGGCGAAGCCACGCAAATCCGTCAGGTACCGGTCGATGAAGCTCGCGGCAACAGTCGTCAGCACGATCACACTCATGACGATCGAAACCGCGCCAATGAGCCAGATCCGCCCGCCACCGTCGAGCGAGGCCTCTGGAAGCGTCGGATCGGGGATCAGCTCGGTCGCCGACATTGCAGTGAAATGCAGGATGCAAATGGCAGCAACACTGGCAGCGACTGCACAGATCAGGCGCAGGGTGCTTCTTCGAAGCGTCGTGGAGGCGAACGCCGCGGTGAAGAGAGAGAAAGAGACAACAGAGCCGATCAGGATGGGCGTCATTTCGTAGCGGGTCGTGGCTGCGGCACGGATCGCTTCGGTGCCGATCAAGTGCATGGCGGCGACCGTGACGGTGGCGACCATGCCGGCTGCGAGCGAAGAAACCGTCTTCGATCGATCGGCAATCTGCAGCGCCAACCAGAAGCCGGCGACGGCAGTCAGAGCCGAGACAAGGGTGAGGACGCGCTCGAATTCGATCGCTATCGTGCCCTGGTAGGCGAGCATTGCCACGAAATGCGTCGACCAGATGGAAAGCCCGCCCGTGGCGCTGGCGACAAGGAGCCAGATCCGCCGCCGACGTTCGTTGCACTCGATCGCCCGTCTATGGATCAGAAAAAAGGCGAGCATGCCGACGACGCAGATGCCGGCCGCGAGAAGAACAGTGCTTCGATCATGCTGAACCACGACGCATTCGAGAACTCGAAACATGGATGCCACCACAAGAACGCACGACGAACAATTTCATCGACTTGTCAGCAAAACATTAGGTGTTAATATTTAAGGAAATAATAATATACAGTGCCGGCATGCACGTGTCCAAGAACGCGCCTTGGGTACGGGATATCGATCCCAAAAGGCTTATCCGGCCGCCTTTTCAAGCCCGGAGCTCAAATCCACCGCCGCGAACGCAGCGGTCAGGATTTCGGTCCCAGCGCCAGGCTTCGTCGCCTCTGACGACAGGATTTGGCGGAACCGACGCGCACCGGGATAACCCTGAAACAGACCAACCATGTGACGCGTCACGTGATGCAATCTGCCACCGGAGGCGATAACCTGATCCGCATAGGCAATCATCGCGTCGCGCAGCGCCAGCCAGTCAGGGTCTGGATACTCAAGTCTTCCATCCAGAAGCGCATCGACGCCCGCCAGCAAGCCGGTGTTGTGATAGGCAGCGCGGCCGAGCATGACGCCATCCATCGCCTCAAGGTGTTCAGCAGCTTGCTTAAGATCGGCAATACCGCCGTTGATCCCGAGAAACACATCCGGGTTCTCACGCTTCATCCGATGGACCAGATCGTAATCCAGTGGAGGAACCTCGCGATTTTGTTTTGGCGACAGTCCCTGCAGCCAGGCCTTCCGGGCATGGATCCAGATCGCGTCGGCACCGGCACCAATCATTCGCGCGAGAAAGTCCGGCAGGACGTCGGCCGGCACCTGATCATCAACGCCGATGCGGCATTTGACGGTCACAGGCGCCTGTGAAACCTTTTTCATGGCTGTGACGAGATCTGCAACATGCGCAGGGTCGCGCATCAGGCAGGCACCGAATGTACCCGACTGCACCCGGTCCGAGGGGCATCCGACATTGAGGTTGATCTCGTCGTACCCGTAATCACCGGCGATCCGGATCGCCTCGGACAGCTTTTCCGCATTCGAGCCGCCGAGCTGCAAGGCAACAGGATGTTCTGCCGGCGAATAGGACAAGAGCCGCTCCCGCGGCCCATGGATGATCGCATCGGCGACGACCATCTCCGTATAAAGAAGCGCGCGCGACGACAGCTGCCGGTGCAGGAAGCGGCAGTGACGATCGGTCCAGTCGATCATCGGGGCGACAGCGAAGACTTTTTTATGAGGATGCGTTGGCATGGTTTCCGAGCGACTATTCCGATGCGTGGCTGCACGGATAACAAGATTTCGAGCCCGGCGAAAGACAAACGGCAAAAATGCGTTGTCGCCAGGTTGGTGCGGATTGGAACCGGCTGGAGCGTAGATGGGCTGTGTCTCGAGGTGAAAGCCTCTTCTACAGGGAATTCGACTTTGGACGGACGAGATGCCATCGAAGGTGAGCGGTCGCCAACCAAGGTGCAAACCCTACCCTTCAGTAGCAAATTTTGTTTAATCCGAGCAAAATGCGTGCTAGTCAGGCATATGAGTTCTTCTCGCGGTCTTGAGATAGATTTTGCAGAGCCGGCCATGGCGCATGTCACACGGGCGGCGTTCGACTTGAACGGATTTTCGGCCGAGTATGTCGAGCTGAGCGGTGCTGAACCGTATGACTTCAGAAGCCGTGGCGAGAACCACTATCTCGCGTTGCACGATATCACTCTCACTGATGGTGAGCTGCGCGTGGACGGTCTTCCGACGCTCCATAAAAAGGACTTGCGCGACACGATCACCTTCGTGCCCAAAGGCTGCGGCATCGAGGGCTGGTGCCAGCCTCAGCCACGAACCAACCGATTTGTCGCTATGTATTTCGATCCAAAGGCGATCCGCGACGATCTGGCTGGTAGATATTCCGAGTGGGATCCTGCGCCGTTCGCTTACTCGCGCGATCCACAGTTACGCGCCACACTTAAGAAGCTTGAAGCGGTTCTCAGGGCGCCTCATGTGGACGAGCTCCACGCGGAGAGCGTCTGCCTGCTGGCATCGCTTGAGGTTTTCGGGGTCATGGCCGACAGGCAGGGGCGTCTGTCGGACCGACAGATCGCCGCGGTCACGGATTTCGTGGAGGGGCATCTGCAGGCAACAGTCGGCCTGGCCGAGCTGGCCGCTGTTGCCGGGCTCAGCCGTTTCCACTTTTCCCGCGCCTTCAAGGCAACGACCGGGGAAAATCCACACTCGTTTGTTCAACGGCGGCGCATCTCGCGAGCTGTCACGCTCCTTGCTCAGGTTGACCTTCCCATCGACGCGATTGCCGGGGCAGTCGGGTATAAGGGCACACCACAGTTTCGAAGGGCGTTTCATGAGGTGATGGGGACCTCTCCGCTGAAATATCGTCTGCAACGTTAGGCAAAATGGCGGGGGCCACCGATGGGCTATGAGTACACAGATGCCAGTCTGATAGTCTGCGATAGGGAGCCGATCACGCGGCTCGAAGAGATCCAGAACTTCGCGTTCCTCGTTGCGATGTCGAACGACTGGACGATCGTTCGCGTATCCGAGAACTGCGAAACATTCTTCAACGTCAAACCGGAGAAACTCCTGGGCACGCGCTTCGACACGTGGATCAGTGAGACGGCGCTCCACGACATCCGGAACCGGATGGCGATTTTGGCGTCAACGACAGGAGAGAGAATCTTCGACGTGAAGCTGGTGCAGGGATTGCCCAACGTCGATCTGTCGATCCATTTTCAGGGCGATCTTTTGATTGTCGAAGGCGAACGGACACAGAAGACCGAACGGGTGGAGGCGGCTTCGATGGTTCGCGCAATGGCTGCGCGTCTGACCAAAGTTCCTTCAATCGAGAAATTCCACAGAGATGCGGTCCGACAGGTCCTGGCGATCACCGGCTTTGATCGAGTGATGATCTATCGGTTCGACACAGACGGTCATGGCGAAGTCATCGCGGAATCAACACGCGCCGGGGTGGATAGCTTCCTCGGGCTTCATTATCCCGCGTCGGATATCCCACGCCAGGCGCGCGAATTGTACTTGCGCAACCCTTTCCGCATCATAGCCGACGTCGCGGCACCGACCGTGGCGTTATTGCCTCCCGCGGATGCGGTCACGCCACCGCTTGACCTGTCGATGTCGATCAGCCGCGCCGTGTCTCCGGTCCATATCGAATATCTGCGCAACATGGAGGTCGGTGCCTCCCTATCCATTTCGATCGTCGTCGAGGAAAAGCTGTGGGGGCTTATCGCATGCCATGCCAATGGACCGCGCCTGCCGAGCTTCATCATGCGGACCGCATCGGAACTGTTCGGCGCGATGTATTCGATGATGCTGGAGAGCCGTCTGCGGCGCGGCAGCGAGGAGCACGAGCATCGCGCACGTGCCTTGGCTGATCGCGTCATTACGATGATTGCTGGTGACGAATCGTTGATGGAAGATGCACAGTGGCTGCAGGACATGACGCGCGACATGTTGGATTGCGATGGTGTCGCAATTTACCGTCGCGGCAAAGCTCATCTTCACGGGGCCACGCCGTCGGAACATAATGTCATCTCTCTGGCGCATCATCTGAACGCCGCCTCGCCGAGCCGGGTCTTCACGACCGACAACTTGGCTTCGGTCCATGCGCCGTGCAGCGAGACAGCGGACCGCGCCGCCGGCATGCTGTCGATCCCCATCTCGCGGGTTCCGCGCGACTATATCTTGCTGTTCCGCCGCGAGCGGCTGAGCGAGATCAGGTGGGGTGGCAATCCTGCAAAGCCAGCGGAAGCAGGCACCGAGAGCGAACGCATATCGCCCCGCAAAAGCTTCGCAGCATTCGCCGAACTCGTCCGCGGCAAATCCAACCCTTTTTCCGATCGCGATCAGCGCATCGGCGAAGCGATCAGACAGGCACTGATCGAAGTCATCCTGCGCTATTCGGACGGCGCCAGCGACGAGAGACGACGTGCTTCCGAACGTCAGGAAGTGCTGATTGCCGAACTCAATCACCGCGTCCGCAACATCCTTGCCCTGATCCGTAGTCTCATGACGAAGACAAGCCATACAGCCGTTGATGTCGCGAGCTATGTCGAATCGCTTGGCGGGCGGGTGCAGGCGCTCGCACGAGCCCATGACCGCGTCACGCGCCAAAGCTGGGGCCCCGCGCCGCTCGCCGGCATCTTTCAGGATGAGATCGCGGCACATGACGGCGTACGCGGTCGATTTACCTTGAAGGGGCCGAACGTTCTGCTGCAGCCACAGGCGATGTCGACCATTGCGCTGGTGGTTCATGAACTCGTCACCAACAGCTGCAAGCATGGCGCGCTTTCGGCCAACGGCCGCATAGAGGTGACCGTCGACTCGGTCGACGGTGAAGGCGTTTACATCAAGTGGAAGGAAATCGGCGGCCCGGCCGTGGTTGCGCCGACACGGCGAGGGTTTGGGTCTGTCATCGTCGAGAAAACGATTCCGTTCGATCTGAAGGGAACGGCAGAGGTCCGCTTCCTGCTGGCCGGGTTGGAAGCGGATTTCTTTATCCCGCTGAATTATGTGATCATTGCGCCTGAAGACCCGGCACCGGCGCAGACGATGCTTGAGCCCGATACCCTGAAAGCAACCAGCCTCCCCCCAAAGCAACTACTGCACGATGCGCAGGTTCTGCTGGTCGAGGACAACATGCTCATCGCACTGGAGGCCGAGGACATGCTGTACGAGCTGGGCGCGGTTCAGGTTCACCTCGCCTCCACTATTGCCGAAGCCGAACAGTTGCTTGCCAAGCAGAGTTTCCAGTTCGCTATGCTGGACATCAATGTCGGTCGCGGCACAAGTTTCGATCTTGCGACCAAGCTCGGACAAGCCGGAACGCCGTTTATCTTCGCGACCGGCTACGGCAACGAATTGGCAATCGCGCGCAGAACGGAAAGTGAGGTCGTCATCCAGAAGCCCTATGAGCGTGATCATCTGGCGCGCGCCGTGCAACAGGTGCTGACGAAAGCGACTGTCGAAGGTGGCTGACGAAAGTGCTCGCGCTCTCGTCATTCATCCGCTCTGAAACGACGTTCCCTGCTCCCACTGCGGTCAATGACCTCAACCTGCAGGTTGCCGGCATGACAGCCCGTTCAGTGGACCGACTGGCCGTCGTCTTCTTCAAGGAAGCTCTTGATGCCGTCGCGCTCGGCGGTGGCAAGGAATTCTTCCCAGGCGTCCTTGTCGGTCGCGAACGTCTCTTCCCAGCTGGTCACGACTTCCGTCTGGCTGATGACCTCGAGCGTCCAGTCGCCATTGGTATCGGCCGGGCGATAGATATCGACGAGCACGGTGACGCCATCGTCTTCGAACTCACCGGCGAATTCTGAATGTTCGAGTTTGGGCTGTTTCGTCATCGGTGAAGAACCTTCGTTTTCGTGCTGTCTTTAGAGAGACGCCAGCTCAACACGCCGGCCCTTGTTCGGTTGCATGGCCGGCATATTTGCCGAATGCGCTTTCCCTTATAGCAAAGCGAAAATTCACGCCAGCCGTACGGCTGTGCAGAAATCGGGCTAGGATTGTCGGCCGAATTGGTGGACAAAGGACGCATATTGATGACCGGAGGAATTTTTTCGATGCGCGCTACCGTGATCCCTGCCCCGCAGCCCGTGCTTCTTGATGTCGAGGGCGAGACCGAACAGTTCCCGGTGCGCCGGGTCTATTGCGTCGGCCGCAACTATGCCGACCACGCCATCGAAATGGGCCATGATCCGTCACGCGAACCTCCCTTCTTTTTCCAGAAAAATGCCGACAATCTCTATCATGGCGACACCTTTCCCTACCCGCCGGTCTCTTCCGATGTGCATTTCGAGGTCGAGCTGGTGATGGCGCTGTCCGGTGGCGGCGCAGACATTCCGGTCGAAGAGGCCCTGTCCAAGGTCTATGGCTACGGGATCGGCATCGACTTCACGCGGCGCGATGTGCAGGACAAGGCAAAGAAGATGAGCCGGCCGTGGGAATCGGCAAAGGCGTTCGAGCATTCGGCGCCCGTCTCCGCGCTCGTCCCGGCCGGAAAGATCGGACATCCGCAGGAAGGTGCGATTTGGCTCGAGGTCAATGGCGAACGCAAGCAGTCCGGCAACCTCAACCAGATGATCTGGAAGCTGCCGGAAATCATCGCCGAACTGTCGAAGCTCTTCGTGCTGGCACCGGGTGACGTGATCATGACCGGGACGCCGGCGGGCGTCGGCCCGATCGTCAAGGGCGACACGATCACCTGCAGCGCCGAGGGTGTCGGCAAACTCTCTCTCACGGTGGTTTGAAGCACGAACCGGAGGTCAACAGATGCCGATCTACGCGCTTGGTGAATTCCAGCCTAAACTCCCCTCCGCCGACCGCTTCTGGATCGCGCCGGATGCGAACGTGATTGGCAAGGTGGAACTGGGCGAGGATGTCGGCATCTGGTTCGGCGTGACGCTTCGCGGCGACAACGAGCCGATAACCGTTGGTGCGCGGTCGAACATTCAGGAGGGCGTGATGGTGCATACCGATCCCGCCTACCCAGTCGTAATCGGTTCGGACTGCACGATCGGCCACCATGCGATCGTGCATGGCTGCATCATTGGCGACAATTCGCTTGTTGGCATGGGTGCGACCATCCTGAACGGCGCAAGGATCGGCCGCAATTGCCTTGTGGGCGCCAATGCGCTTGTCACCGAGGGGAAGGAATTCCCGGACAATTCACTGATCGTCGGCTCGCCTGCCAAGGCGATTCGCACGCTTGACGATGACGCCGTCGAACGGCTGCGGCAATCTGCGGCGCGCTATGTGGAGAACTGGAAGCGGTTTTCCCGGGACCTCAGGGCGCTGTGATCAAACGGACTATGCCGCGCATTTCTGGCAGATGCCGCGGATCTCGATCGTCGTCTTTGACGGCTTGAAGCCCTTGCTGGATGCCCAGTCGCTGAGGTGGTGATCGACCTCGTGATCGTGGAATTCCAGCACCTGGCTGCAGCTTTCGCAGATCGCGAAGGCAACCGTACCGTGGCCATGACCTTTTCCGCAGCACGCGCTTTCCCGGTGCGCACAGGCGACGAAGGCGTTGAGGCTTTCCAACCGGTGGACCATGCCGAACTCGGTCAGCTTGTCGAGCGCGCGGTAAACCTGAAGCGGTGCACGGAAGCCGTGGTCGCGCAGTTTGTCAAGGATCGTGTAGGCGCTGAGCGGCCCATCGGCACGGTCCAGTGCCTCAAACACCAGCGACTGGTTCTTGGTCAGGGCCGGATTGACGATCGGGGCGTTCATCCGCGCACTCCTTTATTGGTTGCCCGCTCATTCGTTTTGCGGCCGAAGGCGGGAAGCAAACTCATGATGAAAAGTAGGAGTGCGGCCACCACGATGGAAGGGCCGGACGGCGTATCATAGGTCAAAGAGCCGAAAAGACCGCCGACAACAGCTGCAGCGCCGATCAGCGAGGCGAAGACCGCCATCCATTCGGGGCTTGCCGAAAATCGTCTGGCCGTCGCGGCTGGAATGATCAGCAGCGAGGTGATCAGCATGATGCCGACGATCTTCATGGCAATCGCGATGACCAGCGCCATCAGAAGCATGAAGAACAGTTTTGCCTGAGCCGGCCGCATGCCTTCGGCTTCCGCCACGTCTTCACTCACCGTCGAAGCGATCAGCGGGCGCCAGAGGAATGCGAGCGCTGCGATCACGACGATCCCGCCACCCCAGATCAGTGCAATATCGGATGGCGTGACCGCCAGGATGTCGCCGAACAGGAAGGCGATCAGATCGATCCGAACCCAGGTCATGAAGGCAACGAGGACAAGGCCGATCGCCAGAGCCGAATGGGAGAGGATTCCGAGCAGCGCATCCGCAGACAGCGACTGGCGACGCTGAAGGAGGAGCAGCAGGCCGGAGACGAGGACGGCGACGCCGAACACCGACAGAAGAAGATTGACCTCGAAAAACAGCGACAGCGCCACGCCGAGCAGCGCCGAATGGGCCATCGTGTCGCCGAAATAGGCCATGCGCCGCCACACGACGAAGCAGCCGAGCGGTCCGGCTGTCAGCGCCACGCCGACGCCGGCGATCAATGCGCGAGTGAAGAAGTCGTCAAGCATGGGGCTTGCCCTCGCCGTGATGATGGTGGGCGTGGTCGCCATCGTGGTGATGGTCGTGAGCACCATCGTGATGGTGCTTGTGGTCACCATGCTCGTGGTCGTGCGCGGCGTGATGCTCGTGATGGTGGCCGTCCTCGGGGTGGCAATGATCCGTGATCGAGCCGTCGCGGTGCTGGACCCGGCCGTCCGGCAGGTGGGTATGGTCGTGATTGTGGCTATAGACTGCGAGCGCACGGCCATTGGCGCCAAACAGCTTGGCATAGTCAGAACTCTGGCTGACCACTTCCGGCGTGCCACGGCAGCAGATATGACCGTTGAGGCAGATCACCGTGTCGGTCCCCGCCATCACCATGTGCAGATCATGGGAAATCATCAGGATGCCGCAACCCGTCGTGGTGCGGATCTTGCGGATCAGATCGTAGAGCGCTGCCTCGCCAGCGAAATCGACGCCCTGCACCGGCTCGTCCAGCACCAGCAGGTCCGGCTTGCGTGCCAAGGCGCGGGCCAGCAGCGCGCGCTGGAATTCGCCGCCCGACAGGTGACGGACTTCGGCATCGGCCAGATGCGCGATGCCGGTCGCTTCGAGCGCTGCCATCGTATCCTGATCGGAAATCGAGCTTGTCAGCCGCATGAGGCGACGAACCGAAAGCGGCATCGTCCAGTCGATCGAAAGCTTTTGCGGCACATAGCCGATGCGCATATCGCTGCTGCGGGTAACGGTGCCTTCATCGGCCTTCAGGACGCCGATTGCCATCTTGGCGGTCGTCGACTTGCCGGCGCCGTTGGGTCCGATCAGCGTCACCACTTCGCCGCGGGCAATCGACAGATCGACGCCGCGCACCAGCCAGCGATTATCCCGGAAAATGCCGGCATTCGACAGCGATACGAGTTTCGCTGCGGCCTTTGCATGATCTCCAAGCGGCAGGTCGGCCCGGTTTCTCATCAGCATGGTCGTCTAAAAATCCTGTTGTCAGGCCTCTTGCAGACCCTCATGGCACACGTTATAGCATAACGCAATTGATGTAATAACATTACGTCAACTCACAAGGAGCCATCCAATGAAATTTGCCGCAACCCTCCTCCTCTCATGCTCGGCCCTGATGACCGCATCGAACGCATTTGCCGATGCACCCAGCGTCGTGGTCTCGATCAAGCCGATCCATTCGCTGGTCGCCTCGGTCATGAAAGGCGTGGCGGAGCCGAAGCTGATCGTCGAGGGCGCGGCCTCCCCGCATACCTACAACATGCGCCCATCCAACGCGTCGGCCCTGCAGAAAGCCGACCTGATCTTCTGGGTCGGCCATGGCATGGAAGCGTTTCTGGAAAAGCCGCTGGAAGCGCTCGGCACCAAGGCTGCCGTGGTAAGCCTGGAAGACGCGCCGGGCCTGACCAAACTGAAGTTCCGCGAGGGCGGTGTGTTCGAGCCGGAAGCCGAAGAGGAAGGCCATGATCACGGTCGTAGCCACGGCAGCGAGGATCACGCAGCCGGCGCGGAGGACGACGGCGACCACGACCATGACGGCAATGACGTGCATCTATGGCTCGACCCGATGAATGCCAAGGCGATGGCGCAGGAGATCGAGAAGGCGCTGGTTCAGGCCGACCCGGAAAACGCGACGACATATCAGGCGAATGGCGCAGACCTGATGAAGAGGCTCGATGCACTCGATACGGAACTGAAGACCACGCTCGCTCCGGTCAAGGACAAGCCGTTTATCGTCTTCCACGATGCCTATCAGTATTTCGAGAACCGCTACGGCGTGAAGGTTGCGGGCTCGATCACGGTGAGCCCCGAATCCATTCCCGGCGCAGAGCGCGTGAAGGAAATCCACCAGAAGGTGGAGGAGCTTGGCGCCACCTGCGTGTTTGCGGAGCCTCAGTTCGAGCCGAAGCTGGTGAAAGTCGTGACGGAAGGAAGCAAGGCGCGTTCCGGCGTTCTTGATCCGGAAGCCGGCGCACTGACCGAGGGGCCTGATCTCTACTTCGAGATGATGCGCGGTCTCGCAACGTCGTTGAAGACCTGCCTCTCGCAGGCTTCCTGATCTTCAAGACATTCGAGGTGCTGCGACCTGCAGTGCCGCGTGTTGAGAGAAACAGGTGGGGGACGTCGAACACTCGACGTCCCCCAACTCAATTCATCGGCCGGAAACGATGCTTGCGATTACGCCACTGGTGATGCCGACGAGCAGGAAGTCGTTATCCACCTTGACCCAACGCTGACCGCGCGGCGGGGCCGACAGGCGGTAGCGGCGATAGTCGCGGACTTCCGCCATATGGCGGCGCTCGGCCGGCGTCATGCGGTGACCGCGCACAAACCGCTTCTTGGTGACGACGACTTTCTTCTTCTCGATGACGACATGCTTGCCGGCCGGGCGGTGATGCTCCTGCCCCTTGCGCCAGTCCTGCGCCTGCGCCGTGGAGGCGATCGGGGCGACCAGAACCGTTGCGGCCAGCATGGCAATGATGAACTTCTTCATGGTTGTTTCCTCGTATTGAACACGCGAGAGAATTAGAGCCCAACCGATGAACGCGAAATGAATACAAGATTAAACTTACGTAATGATCCTAGTGTCTTGGCGTCTGATCCTAACACCGGAAGTTAAGCGTCTCTCGCGCTTCTCACGCGACGGGCTCGTACGTGAAGTCGTCGAAATCAGCGTGTTGTCCACGACCAGAAGTATCGAAGGCGAACATGCCCACAAAGGCGCCGGTAAAGGATCCATGCTCGCCGCGTCCACCTTCGTCGGAGATCACAGAGGCGTCCAGCTTCGGTCCGACCGGCTCCCAGTCGTTGGCACCGCCGGCGCGCCAGAAGAACTGGAGATCATTGTCATCGACCTCGATCGCCAGATGCACCGGTCCGGCCGGCACCGGCACGCCGCTTCCGGCGGGCCAGACGAGCTTTGCATGCGGGAAGTCGCCGGGGCATGACAGCACCGTGACGACGCGGCCGAGCTTCTCGTGCAGGGTGACGGCGACGGCATGCAGCTTGTGGCGATTGTAGTAATGGGTAAGGCCCGCCACCTGCTGGTAGGTATCGGGTGAGAAATCCACGACAGTCTCGGCCCTGAAACGATGGTGCTCCTGCCTGCGGGCGACCAGCGCCTGCTCGAACCAGGAACCGATGCTCTCGCGGCCGATCAGGCGCAGATGGCCGGGACGTTCCGTCAGGCTGAAGATCCGCTCCGGTTCCGGTGTGCGCAGCCACTGGAACTCGCTCGGCAGTACTTCCGTGTCAAACCCGTGCGCGACACGGCCAACGTCCTGTGCCGCCTCGGCGCTGTTCGTTACGGGGACGTCGACGGCTGGAACCACGCCGCCATGTTCGAGATAGAGCCAGTCGTCCTTCCAGACGCATTTCTGCAGCGCCGTCTCGCGCCCGAGCGGTGAGCGGCGATGCGGTTCGATCGGTCTGCTGCAGAGGTGGGTGTGATAGACCTCTCCTTCCGGCGTCTCCACATACTGCCCATGGCCGGACCGCTGCAGCTCCGCCTCCGGTGCATCCTTGGACGTGATGAGATGGTTATCGGGATGTAGCTCGTAAGGGCCGCCGATCGTCTTCGACCGGGCCATCGTCACAGCGTGATTATAGCCTGTGCCGCCTTCTGCCGTCGTCAGATAGTACCAGCCATTGCGTTTGAAGAGATGCGGGCCCTCGACGAGCCCGAGCGGACTGCCCGGGAAGATGTTGCTGATGGGACCCTTCAACGTCTTCGTCTCGGCGTCCCATTCCTGCATGAGGATGCCATCGAACGCCGGTGATTTCGGTGCGCCGCCAAAGCTCTCGGTCCGGTGGTTCCACTGCATGTTCAGGAACCACTTTCGCCCGTCGTCGTCGTGAAACAGCGACGGATCGAAGCCGGAGGAATTGACATAGATCGGGTCCGACCATTCACCTTCAATCGTCGGCGATGTGACAATGTAATTGTGAGCGTCCTTGAAGCTGCCGTCGAACCGTTTCACGTCGGTATAGACCAACCAAAACAATCCATCCGCATGGGAGAGGCACGGTGCCCAGATGCCGCAGCTATCGGGATTGCCGCGCATGTCGAGCTGGCTTTTCCGCTCCAGAGGCCGCCGCACGAGCGTCCAGTTCACGAGGTCGCGGGAGTGGTGGATCTGAACGCCCGGATACCACTCGAATGTGGAGGTCGCGATATAATAGTCCTCGCCGACACGGCAGATCGATGGATCGGGATTGAAACCCGGCAGGATCGGATTGCGGATCATAGATTTCCTCCGGTGGTCGTAAAGTCTCAGGGCGCAGACTGCTCTCTCCTCAGTCTGCACCCGTGTCTCCCGCTGTGGGGAGGTTCACTTGCGGGCGGGACCCTCGCGTTCGGCCGACGCTGCCCAGAGGTTGATATCGGCCTCCTTGGCGTAACCGTCGATCTCGGACAGTTCAGCTGCCGTGAATTCCGGGTTCTCGAGCGCCTTGACGCAATCCTCGACCTGTTCCGGACGGCTGGCGCCGATCAGCGCCGTGGTCACGCGGCCGCCGCGCAGAACCCACGCAAGCGCCATCTGCGCCAGCGTCTGACCTCGCCGTTCGGCGATCGCGTTCAGACCTTTGAGGTTCTCGACATTCTTGTCGTTGAGGAAGGCCGGGCGCAGCGACTTGCCCTGGGCGGCACGGCTGTCTTCTGGAATGCCGCCCAGATATTTCGATGTGAGCATGCCCTGAGCCAGCGGCGAAAACACGATCGAGCCGACGCCGAGATCATCCAGCGTGTCGAGCAGACCGTCTTCCTCGACCCAGCGATTGATCATTGAATAGCTCGGCTGGTGGATGAGAACAGGCGTGCCCAGAGCCTTCAGGATCGCCGTAGCTTCCCGCGTGCGCTGCGAATTGTAGGACGAGAGGCCGACGTAGAGCGCCCTGCCCGAGCGAACGATGTGATCCAGCGCGCCGCAGGTCTCTTCCAGCGGCGTATCCGGATCGAAGCGGTGCGAATAGAAGATATCGACATAGGCGAGACCCATGCGCTTCAGGCTCTGGTCGCAGGACGCGATCAGGTACTTGCGGCTGCCCCATTCGCCATAGGGGCCGGGCCACATGTTGTAGCCGGCTTTCGACGAGATGATCAGTTCATCCCGCAGTCCATGAAACTCATCGCGCAGGATCTGGCCGAAGGCCGTTTCGGCGCTGCCAGCCTTCGGGCCGTAATTGTTGGCGAGATCGAAATGGGTGATGCCGAGATCGAAGGCTTTTCTGCAGATATCAACCTTGCGCTGGTGCGGCGTGTCGTCACCGAAATTGTGCCACAGGCCCAGCGAGATTGCCGGAAGTTTGAGGCCGGACCGGCCGCAGCGATTGTATTTCATGGTGTCGTAGCGGTTGTCCGCCGGGTGCCAAGCCATCTCTGAAAATCCTCCGAATGAAAAACGGCGCCGACCTCTTCTTCGGCGCCGTGCACGTCATAGAGTATCAGACAAGAAGCGCCAGCGCTTCATCGATGCCGAGCGCGGCCGGTTGAGTGCAGGTCGTTGTGGTCGCAACGAAATTGCCCTCTTTTCCGGATTTCAGGATCGAGGTCATGACGTCGACGCCATGCAGCGCCCGGTCGATCGAGCAGCGAATGTCGCGCCCTTCGATCAGTGCCATTGCCATGTCGGCCAGACCTGCGGTGCGATAGTTTGCACGCGGACCGTTCGTCGGATGCTCCTGGTTGTTTTTGCTGAAAGGATGATCCCAGTCCTTGAGCGGCTGGATATCCTTGTCACGGCCGCTTGCTTCCACCACGCCACCGAAGAAGTTCGGGTCGGGGACGTAGATCGAGCCTTCCGTGCCGTAGAGTTCCATATTGGCATGGCGATGCGACCAGACATCCCAGCTGGCCGACAGGGTGATCGTTGCGCCTGCCGCGAACTCGAGCAGCGCGTGGATGTTGGTCGGGGTCTCGACCGGGATGCTCTGGCCCTTCAGCGGTTCGCTGGTGATCGTGCGCGTCGGATTGGCCATCGACGTCAATGCCGCGACCCGTCTGACGGGGCCGAGGAAGTTGACGAGGTTGGCGATATAGTACGGCCCGAGGTCGAGGATCGGACCTCCGCCGTTGAGGAAGAAGAAGCCGGGGTTCGGGTGCCACATTTCCATGCCTGGACTCATCACATGGCATGTACCCGACGTGATGCGTCCAACGCCGCCGTCATCGATGAATTTTCGGGCCAGCTGGTGCGCGCCGCCCAAAAAAGTGTCCGGCGCACAACCGATCGCCAGCCCCTTTTCCCGTCCAAGCGCCTGCAGCTGCTTTCCCTCTTCCAGCGTTATGGTCAGCGGCTTTTCGGAATAGACGTGCTTGCCGGCATCGAGAATGGCTTTCGAGACCTCGAAATGCGCGGCCGGTATCGTCAGGTTGACGATCACGTCCAGCTCGTCATTGGCGAGCAGCTCCGGAATGGTCTGCGCCTTCACCCCGTATTCTGCTGCCCGCTGCCGGGCCGCCTCCGGATTGAGGTCGGCGCAGGCCAGAACCTTGATCCCCTTAAACAGCGGAGACAGCGCGAAATAGGTCATGGAAATGTTGCCGCATCCGATGATGCCGACGCCAAGTTCCTTGGTCATGGGAAACTCCGATCCAATATCTGAATTCAGTAGGTCTTGAAGGCGGCCATCGAACGGGATGCGAGCCGCTCGATATCCTTCGGGTTGTCGTGCTCCAGCACGAAGTGCTTGGCGGGTGTCTTCTTCAGTGCCGCCATCAGATCTTTCCACGGCACGGTGCCATGGCCGACATCGGCCCATCCGTCTTCATCCGTGTTCTCGCCCACTGGCGCGATGTCCTTGACGTGAACCGCCGAAATCTTCTTGCCGTAGCTTTCGATCCAGGTGAACGGATCGGCACCGCCACGGACGACCCAGGCGATATCCGCTTCCCAGCTCAGGTCAGGGCCGCCGGCAAAGATCTGTTCCTGTGGCGTGGAGCCATCAGGCAGTTGCTTGAACTCGAAATCGTGGTTGTGCCAGCCGAATGTATATCCGGCGTCCTGATAGCGTTTTCCGGCTTCCTGCAGGCGCTGACCGAAGGCAAACCACCCTTCCGCATCCGTGGGTCTCTGATCGGCTGCGAGGTGCGGGCAATAGATGGCACTGATGCCGAGCGTCTTTGCGATCAGCAGTGCCTGGTCGGGCTCCTGTTCGAGGAGATCGAGACCGAAATGGCCTGTGGGCATCGTGAGTTCGTTGGCATCGAGCTCTGCACGAAACTTCTGAAGACCGGCCTCGTCGAGCGTTCCGTAGAGACCGCCATAGCCCTCGACCTCACGGTAGCCGTGACTGGCCACGAGTTTCAGAACATCGGATAGCGGCGGGAAATTGCGGGCGCTGTAAAGCTGGAAACCGAGCGTCGTCATGTCATTCTCCTTGAAATGAAACTTTGGTCCGCGGAAAGCGAGAATACCGCTCCCACGGCTGGTCACCCTCCTGGGGAGAGGTGAACTATTGAAAAGCTGCGGATCAGATCCGCTCCTCGGTCGCCGCATCGAACAGCGACGCCATGGTCATGTCGAAGCCCAGCCGGACCTTCGATCCGACAGCGTAACGACGGGCCCCGCCGACGCGAACGGACAGAGTGTGAGCGGCGAGTTTCAGCCAGATGAGATTGTCTGCACCCATCGGCTCCTCGATGTCGACGATCGCCTCATGGATTTCCTCTCCGGCGATATCGGCATCGACCTTGATATGTTCTGGACGGACGCCGAGGACGACCTTGCGCCCGGGCGTTAACGGTTCAGATGCGCTGTAACCGTCGAGCAGGAAGCTGACGCCGTTCGTCTTGAACACGGGACGGCCGCCCTCTTCCGCCAGCTCGCCATCCAGGAAATTCATCGAGGGTGAACCGATGAAGCCCGCGACGAACTTGTTCTTCGGTCGGTTGTAGATTGTGACCGGGTCGGCAAGCTGCTGGATGACACCGCTCTTCATGATGGCGATGCGGTCGGCCAGCGTCAGCGCCTCGATCTGGTCGTGGGTCACGTAGATCATCGTGTTCTTGAGCTGCTGATGCAGCCGCTTGATCTCGACGCGCAGCTCGGATCTGAGCTTGGCGTCAAGGTTGGAAAGCGGCTCGTCGAACAGGAACACGTCGACATCGCGCACCAGGGCACGGCCGATTGCGACACGCTGCCGCTGTCCGCCGGAAAGAGCTGCCGGCTTTCGCTGCAGAAGCGGTTCGATCTGCAGGATCGCCGAAGCGCGCGCGACGCGTTTGGCGATGTCTTCCTTCGGCAGTCCGGCAACCCGCAGGCCGAAGGACAGGTTCTTTTCCACCGTCATCTGCGGGTAAAGCGCATAGGACTGGAACACCATGCCGATGCCGCGATCCTTGGGTTCCTCCCAGGTGACGTTGCGGCCCTTGATGAAGATCTGGCCATCGGTCGGCTCCAGCAAGCCGGCGATGCAGTTGAGGAGCGTCGATTTCCCGCAGCCGGAGGAACCGAGCAGAACAAGGAATTCACCATCGTGAATGTCGAGGTTCAGGTCTTCGAGAACCGTGACCGCCCCGAAGGACAGCGACAGGTCGCGGATCGAGACGCTGTGCTCGCCGGATACGGTGGAGGGTTCGGGCAACGAGGTTGCACCTGGGGGAAATGCGTTGGTGTGTGGTGTCTGGACGGAAAGATCGGTCATGGGGTCATCCCTTCACTGCGCCAGCGGCGATGCCGCGGACGAAAAGGCGGCCGGATACGAAATAGACGATGAGAGGAACGGCACCGGTCAGGAGCGTTGCCGCCATATTGACGTTGTATTCCTTCACCCCCTGCACGGAGTTGACGATGTTGTTGAGCTGAACCGTCATCGGGTAGCTGTCGGGCCGCGTAAAGACGACGCCGAACAGGAAGTCGTTCCAGATGCCGGTGACCTGCAGGATCATCGCCACCACGAAGATCGGGAGTGCCATGGGCAACATGATGCGCCCGTAGATTTGCCAGAAACCGGCCCCATCGATGCGCGCCGCCTTAAAAAGTTCTTCCGGCAGCGAGGTGAAATAGTTGCGGAACAGAAGCGTCAGGATCGGCATGCCGAAGATGGTATGGACGATGATGAGCCCGGTCAGGGTTCCGTAGATCCCGATCTCACGCAGGATGATGACGATCGGATAGATCATGACCTGGTAGGGGATGAAGGCTCCGATGATCAGGATGGAGAAGAACAGCTCCGACCCTTTGAAGCGCCAGTTGGCGAGCGAGTAGCCGCTGACCGAGGCGATGAAGATCGAGACCACCACAGATGGCAAAAGGATGCGGACGGAGTTCCAGAAGCCGCGTGACAAGCCGTCGCAATTGAGGCCGGTGCAGGCTTCTGCCCATGCCTTTACCCAGGGCTCGAACGTGATCTCCATGGGCGGCGAGAAGACGTTGCCCATGCGTATCTCGGGCATGCCCTTTAGCGATGTCACGACCATCACGTAAAGCGGCAGAAGGTAGTAAAGCGCCGCAAGGCCGAGCGTGCCGTAGAGCATGATATTGCGGCGTGAAAGCCGGCGCTTTGGTTTGCGACCGCTCGGGCCCTCCAATGCGCGTGACGGTGTTGTCGCCAGCACTGCGGCATCTGTGACGACGGTCGATGTGGTGTCGAAAGTGGAAACGTTAGCCACGCTTGCGCCCTCCGAATTCGAGATAAGCCCATGGGACAATGATGATGGCGACGGTCAGCAGCATCATGGTCGATGCGGCAAAGCCCTGGCCAAGGTTCTGCGCCTGAAACATGTAGTCGTAGACGTATTTCGCGGGCACTTCGGACGCGTTGCCGGGTCCGCCTGAGGTCTGCGCCACGACGAGATCGTAGAGCTTGACGATGCCGCTCGCGATGATGACCAGCGTGGTGATGAAGACCGGACGCATCATAGGGATGACGATGAAGAGGTAGGTCCGCCACATCGGAATGCCGTCGACGCGCGACGCTTTCCAGATATCCTCGTCGATGCCGCGAAGACCTGCGAGCATGAGGCACATGACGAGCCCCGTGCCCTGCCACAGCCCGGCAATCAGGATGCCGTAGATGACGATGTCGGGGTCATAGACCGGATTGAATTCGAAGGTCTCCCAACCGAGCGACCGGACGATGTGCTGGATGCCGAATTCGGGGTTCAAGATCCATTGCCAGACGAGGCCGGTGACGATGAAGGACAGCGCGAACGGATAGAGAAAGATCGTCCGGAACATGTTTTCGAAGCGGATCTTCTGGTCCATCAGGGCTGCCAGCACAAAGCCGACAACCAAGCTGAAGATCAGCGAGAGGATGCCGTAGATCGCCAGATTCTGGATCGAGATCAGCCAGCGTGCCGAGCCCCAAAGGCGCTCGTACTGATCAAGCCCGACGAATGTTGCGCGCGGCAGCAGTCTCGAATTGGTGAAGGAGTAGATGACGGTCCAGACGGAACCGCCGAGGAAAATTACCAGCGCGACGAAGATCATCGGGATGGAGGCAACTTTCGAATTCAGGTTGCGAAACAGCTGGTTTGGTCTGGCAGATTGATGGGTTTTCGCCATGTGTTGTCCTCGATCGGCTGCAGCGTGAAGGCCGCAGGTTTCCGGGCCGGCCCCGCGCTGATGCGGGGCCGGTCAAGGTCAGCGATTTGAAGCGGTGTCAGTCCGCAGAGCTGATGATATCGACGAAGCGCGCCTGAGCATCCTTCACGGAGATGGAGCTGCTGAAGAACTCCGACATCAGATCTTCCTTCTGTTTCTGCGTATCGGCAGAGACAAGCTGGTCGGTGCTGGTGGCGGTGTTACCCTTGGCGATGATCGCGATACCCTTCTTCATGCAGTCGTTGGCGGCTGCCATGTCGATATCGCCACGGATCGGAACCGATCCCTTTTTCAGGTTGAATGCGACCTGTAGCTTGGGATCGACGATCGTTTCGGCGAGAACGTTCTGCGCCTCCGACTTGGCTTCATCCTTCAGCAATGGGAAATAGATGGCATCGCCGTTGGTTGTCAGCACGTCGTTGATGCCGAGCCCTGGCAGGCAGGTGTAGTCGGTGCCGGCAGTCTTTCCTGCCAGCGAGAACTCACCCTGTGCCCAGTCACCCATGACCTGGCCACCGGCCTTGCCGGTCAGCACCATGTTGGTGGCCTGGTTCCAGTCCTGTACGTTCGAACCCTTGGCGAGTTCGCGTGCCTTGTCGGCTGCTGCAAAGATCTTGGCCATTTCAGGCCCTGCAGCAACCTTCGCGTCCTTGTCCTTGTAGACCTTCTCGTAGAGGTCTTTGCCGCCCAGCGAGATCAGCAAGGTATCGAACAGGCCATTGGCCTGCCACGGCTGACCACCCAGTGCCAAAGGCTGGATACCGGCCTTCTTGAGCGCGGGCGCTGCTGCGACGAACTCGTTCCAGTCCTTCGGAACGGCAACGCCTGCCGTCTTGAAGGCTGCGTTCGAGAGCCACAGCCATTGCCACGAGTGGATGTTGATCGGGGCACAATAGATCTTGCCCTCGAACGTGCAGCTGTCGAGCAGGTTGGCAGGCTTGATAACCTCTTTCCACTTGCCCTTCTCAGCCACATCGCTCAGGTCTCGCATGAGACCCGACTGGACCAGTTCTTCGGCCTGCCGGCCGTGGTTGAACTGCGTGGCGCCCATCGGGTCACCACCGGTGATCCGGCTGATCATGATCGGCCGCGCGGTTCCTCCCGAACCTGCGATGGCTCCATCAACCCATTTGTTGCCGGTAGCATTGAAAGCGCCTGCCAGTTCCTTGACAGCTGCAGCCTCTCCCCCCGACGTCCACCAATGGGTGACCTCAAGATCGGCTGCCTGAACAAAGCACGGCAATGCCACGGTGGCAGCCATAACGGCTGCTAAAGCACGGATGCGCATGAGTCTCCTCCCTCACTGAAACGTTGCAGTAAAAGGCTAGGACAAACATCGATGGAGGGCAACCGAAAATCGCGTGAAAGATTTGGAGCAGGTTCGAAGCAATGTCCGACAGCAGCCCGCGTGCTTCGTGTTGATGCACTTATCTCGTTACATAACAATGCTTTATAGAATTATCATATTGATCCTTCTTCGCAGACGCAAAAGAATTGTGCGTCTGCGTTGTAACGGGTATATCGACGGCAAGTCGTTGGTTTTCAGCGAAAATAGGACTGTATCGTTGCAGATTTTTATCGTATGAACGGTGCTTGTGGAGAAGGTCGCAGTCGCCGGTAATCTCCGAGAAAGCTGCAGCCATGGATGAAGACAAACGTAGATCCTTCGGGACGATCGGCAATCAACGCCCGACCCTTAAGACAATTGCCTACATGACGGGGCTGGGTATCACGACGGTGTCGCGGGCCCTCAAGGATGCACCCGACATCGGGGCCGACACGAAGGAACGCGTTCGACTTGTGGCCGGCCAGCTCGGCTATCACCCGAACCGGGCGGGCGTCCGGTTGCGCACAGGCAAGACCAATGTGATCGCGCTCGTGCTCAGTATCGAACAGGAACTGATGGGCTTTTCCAGCCAGATGGTTCAGGGCATTTCCGAGGTTCTCGGGGGCACGCAATACCACCTCGTGTTGACGCCCCACTCTTTCGAGAAAGACCCCATGGTGCCGGTGCGCTATATCCTTGATACGGGATCGGCAGATGGCGTGATCATCTCGAGGATCGAGCCGGACGATCCGCGTGTGCGGTTGATGACGGAGCGCAACCTGCCTTTCGTCACCCACGGCCGAACCAGTATGGGGATCGAGCACCCCTACCACGACTTCGACAACACGGCGTTTGCCTATCAGGCGGTCGAGCGGCTCGCCAAGCGAGGCAGGCGGCATATCTGTCTGCTCGCCCCACAGAGCAGGTTTGCCTACTATACCCATAGCCGCATCGGCTTTGAACGGGCGCTTGCCGATTTCGGCGTGAGCGAGGTGCCGATGGGACGGATCACGACGGAGACGTCGCTGGAGGATATCAGAGCCTATTCGGAGAAGCTGTCGCGGCTTCCGCAACCGCCTGATGGAATCATTTCGATGAGCGGCTCTGCAACGATCGCGATCGCCTCAGGCCTTGAAGCTTCCGGTCGAAAACTCGGCCGCAATGTCGATATCGTGTCAAAGCAGTCGGCCGAATTTCTCAACTGGATCAGGCCGGAAATCCTTGCCGTAAACGAGGATATCCGTTGGGCGGGACGGGAACTTGCAAAGGCCTTGCTGGCCCGAATTGATGGGGCGGCCCCAGAGCTTTTGCAAAGCGTCAGCCAACCGGAATGGTCGATCAAGTCACCACAGGACTGATCGAATGCAAAAAGCCCGGCGCTTGGCCGGGCTTTCGGTGTTTGCAAAATAGTCTTAGGCGAAGTCGGCGAGTCCGCTGCCCCACGGGCCATGGTGCTTGTCGACGCCGTCGAGGCGATCGAAACCGTGGGCACCAAAGAAGTCGCGCTGCGCCTGGATGAGGTTCGCAGTGCCGCGTCCACGACGGTAGGCATCGAAATAAGACAGCGCGGACGAGAGCGCCGGAACCGGCAGGCCGGACATGACGGCATAGGAGACCACGCGGCGCAGTGCGCCATCGGTGTCTGCGACCATCTGGGCAAACGCCGGTGTCACGATCAGGTTTGCAACATCCGGGTCCTTCGAGAAGGCCGAGGTGATCTCATCGAGGAAGGCCGAACGGATGATGCAGCCATCGCGCCAGATCTTGGCGATCGTCGGCATCGGCAGGTTCCAGCCATACTCCTTGGAGGCGGCAGCCATGACGGCAAAGCCCTGCGCATAGGCGCCGATCTTGGCCGCAAGCAGCGCGTTTTCGAGATCGGCGAGGAACGCCGCGCTGTCTGCCGGCGCATCGATCGCTTTCGGCAGGCCAAACTGCTTTTCTGCGGCGAGGCGCTCGGTGCGCTGAGACGACAGAACACGCCCGGCGACGGCGGCCTCGATCGCGGTTGCCGCGACACCCATGTTCTGGGCTTCGATGACCGACCACTTGCCGGTGCCCTTCTGGCCGGCGGAATCAACGATCACGTCGACCATCGGCTTGCCGGAAATCGGGTCCTTTGCCTTCAGAACCTTCTCCGAAATCTCGATCAGGTACGAATTCAGGCGGCCGGTATTCCACTTGCCGAAGACGTCGCCAATTTCGGTGGCGCCCATGCCGAGACCATCGCGCAGGATGCCGTAGATTTCGGCAATCATCTGCATGTCAGCGTATTCGATGCCGTTATGGATCGTTTTCACGAAATGGCCGGCGCCGTTTTCACCGAGCCAGGCGACGCAGGGTTCATCGTGGAATTTCGCGGAGATCGAGGTCAGCACCTTCTCGACGCGCTTCCAGCTTTCCTCAGCACCGCCGACCATGATCGACGGTCCATGGCGTGCGCCTTCTTCCCCACCGGATACGCCCATGCCGATAAAGGTCAGGCCGGAACCTTCGAGGTTTTCGAAACGGCGCATCGTATCGCGGAAGTTGGCGTTGCCGGCATCGATCATGATGTCGCCCTGCGAAAGATAGGGCTTCAGGAGCTCCATCTGCTGATCGACCGGATCGCCGGCCTTGATCATGATGATGATCGGGCGTGGGGGCCGGATTGCAGCGATGAATTCTTCCAAGGTCTCGCAAGGAACGATCTGGCCTTGCAACGCGCCCGCCTCGGCGTAGAATTTCTTGGTAACTTCCGCTGTCCGGTTGAAGACGGCGATCTTGTTGCCTTTTTCCGCGATGTTGAGCGCGAGGTTTGCACCCATAACGCCAAGACCGATAAGACCGATTTCTGCCTGTTCCACGGATATGCCTCCAGTTTTAATTTGACGCTGTTTTGGCATCCTCGTTTCCAAACGGCAAGGCTAAGACGAAAGCGAGCCCGTTTATTCGCGGATGCGCCGGCTTGTGCGATCAAGAGCATTTCCGAGTGGCATGCCACTCGGCGTAGAAACCAAGGAGGCCTTCATGACGGTCATGCCCGCACGCGTAATCCACCTCTCGATCGAGCGGAACTGGGGGGATGTCTACGCATTTGCAAGGCGTCCGGAAAACATGGCAAGCTGGGCTTCCGGCCTTGCCGCAGACCTGCGCGCCGAAGGTGAAGACTGGATCGGCGATGGCGGTCCAGTTGGAACAATCCATGTTCGCTTCGCTCCCGACAACGACTTCGGCGTGATCGATCACAGGGTCACGTTGGAAAACGGGATGGCGATGGACAACGCGCTGCGTATCATACCGAACGGTGATGGAGCTGAAGTTCTGTTCACTCTTTTGCGCCAACCCGGTACCGACGATGCGGCGCACGAAGCGGATGCCGCGCATGTCCTCAAGGATCTGCAGTCGCTGAAGGCAATCATGGAACGCTCAGTGTCAGGCCGCAGGCCTCTTCCGCCGATCGGCGGTCTCTTGAATGACCAGGAGAACACCGATCATCGTTGAAGACCGCTGGAACGGCGACATGCGGCAGCGAAGCACAAGCGTCTCGCCTCCGACTTGATCTGCATAGGTGACCGACGTGCTTTCGCCTTCGAAGCAGCGGTCCAGGTTCGGCTTGAACTCGTTTCGAAATCGATGGAGACCGACAAATTCCCCGATATGCCGGCCGACGAGTTCCTCACGCGGAATGTTCAGCCGCTGCGCGTTCGTCTCGTTGGAATAGAGAATGCGGTAACCGGGAGCGACGACAAGAATGCGGTCCGAAAGCTGGTTCAGGAGGGAATCGTCGAGAATGCCGGTGGAGACGGCTTGGTCGATCGGCGAAGATTGGTCCTGCCCATCACCGGGAGCTCCCGGCGCTTCCGCACAGGTCGTCTGCGGTGCAAGATAACGCTCGACCAGGGTCTGCAGGAGGTGAGCGTTGCGCCGAACGCAGCTGCGATCGTCCGCTTCCTCGTTCAGGAGGTCGAGCGCAAAACGGAACTGGGCCTGAATGCTGCCGGCATCGGATTCGGCGCTGCCAAAGATCGCCAGGAGCAAAGGATCAAGTTCGCGGTCGAGACTGGCTGTCAAAGCCTCGTCTTCGCGGTCGATCGCCTGCTGTAGCTCTCCATATTTCGACCAGAAAAGATCGATCAATGCTTGCAAGACAATGCCCTCTCCACACGAGCCTCACGTCAGCCGTGGCCCTCTGAGACGACTGCGTCCAATCTCGTATAATACATCACACGTTAAATGTACTCTCAAAAACGGCCCCTAAAAATGGCCGGTAAATACCCGTAGACGCTTGCAACCCACGAGAATTGTGGCCTCAGGAAATCAATCTGTGACCGTTTTCTTGATGTGCCAGCGGTCGTGATACCACAGCCACTGTTCAGGGTATTCCCGCACCCAGGATTCGACCTTGTCGTTCAGGACCTGAGACGTGCCCTGGATGTCGAGATTGCCGCGTTCGTCGCGCGGAAGTTCGATGCGAGGCTCTATCTCAAGGCGAAAACGATTGTTCGGGAGACGGATGCAGCGGGCCGGATAGACATCCGCATCAAACTGACGCACGAGCTTGGCAAGAAGCGGGTTCGTTTTAACAGGGCGTCCGAAGAAATTGGTCGACAACCCTTTTCTGAACTTCTGGTCGACGAGGACACCGACCCCCCCGCCCGCGTCCAGGCGCCTCGCCAGCGAGAACGATGACCCCGCATGCGACGGCACGAGCTGCCCCATGCGGGCACTGCGGAACGAGAAGACCTTATCCGCGATGTAAGGGTTGTTCGGCGGACGGAACAACACCATGACCTCGAGACCAAAGGCCTTGCCGGCGACAGGCAGGAGCTCGAAATTGCCGGTATGGGCGGTAAAGACGATAAACGGCCGCGGGTTTTCGACCAGATCGAGGAAGATCGGGGTGCCCGAAACTTCCACCCTGCCCGGCTCTTTCTGTTCCGGGTCAAAGTCGAACAGCCTGTCGAGAAAGACATATTCGGCGGCAAGCCTGCCCATATGTCCCCAGCTGGCGACCGCGATCTCCTGCAGCTCCGCCTCTTCCTTTTCAGGAAAGGCGTTGCGCAGATTGGTCATCATCAGCTTGTGACGCCAGAATTTAGGCCCGATATAACGCGCGAAGCGATCGGCAAACCGGATCGCCGGATCCGCCGGAAAGATCTTCAGGAAATTCAGCAGCCCGAACGTGAGCTGCGCCACCAGCCACTGGCGGAAGTGGATAAGCTTCAGAACAATCCGGGTAATGACCATCTTCATCCGTGGTCAGTCCATCCTCAGGACGATCTTGCCGAAGATCTGGCGGCTCTCCATGCGGGCAAGTGCCTTGTGGATTTCATCGAACGTGACTTCTGTGTCGATCACCGGATGAACGATGCCCTGGGCCATCTTCTGCATGGCATCGGCCATGTTCTCCATGCGGCAGCCAAACGAGCCGATGAGCTTCAACTGCTGCTGGAACAGCATCATCAGATTGAGGTCGGTGGAAACACCCGAGGTGGAGCCGCAAGTGACGAGGCGTCCGCCGCGCTTCATGCACAGCATGGAACCCGCCCAGGTATCCTTGCCGACATGTTCGAAGACGACATCGACGCCCTTCTTCTTGGTCAGCTTGCGCACGACGCCTTCGAAGCGATCCACACGGTAGTTGATGACATGATCGGCACCGAGTGCCTTCGCCTTTTCGATCTTGTCGTCCGAGCCGACCGTGGTGATGACCGTGCAGCCCATTTTCTTTGCCAGCTGGATGGCGGCAGATCCGATGCCCGAGCCGCCGGCGTGAATGAGGATCGTCTCGCCGGGCTGGAGCTTGGCGTTGTCGAACAGCATATGCTCGACCGTGCCGAATGTGACAGGCGCGAGTGCTGCTGCAACGGCATCGACGCCCGGAGGTGCCGGAACGAGAAGACGGGCCGGAAGATTGGCCTTTTCCTGCGCGAAGCCATCGAGATGGAAGCCATGAACACCCGAGACATTTTCGCAAAGGTTGTCGCGCTTTTCGCGGCACGCCTTGCAGAGACCACAGGTACGGGCGCCGTAAATCGACACAAGCTGGCCGGGCAGAACATTCGAAACACCGGGACCGATGGCTTCCACGACGCCGGAGGCCTCGGCGCCGATCGTCAGCGGCATCTTGCGCTTGGCGAATGCCATACCGCGCCAGCCCCAGACGTCGATGTGATTGAGTGCTACGGCCTTGACACGCAACGTGACTTCGCCAGGACCCGGCGCCTCCGGCTCGGGAATGTCGACGGCTTCGAGCTTGCGGTCATCAATCAGTTGCAGCGCGCGCATAACAGGTCATCCTCCGCCCGTTTGGGCGTTCAAAAGTCTATCAAATCTCTTGGGGGCTCGCCTTACGCCGGTTCAAGCGTCATGACAAGGCTGGCGTTCTGGCCGCCGAAGCCGAAGGAATTGGACAGAACCGCCCTCGGCGCACCGTCCCGCTTCACATTCGGCACCACATCCAGCTCGATCGTCGGATCGGGATTGGTGTAGTTGATGGTCGGCGGCAGAGTGCCGGTCAGCATCGTCTGGATCGAGAATACGGCTTCGACAGCGCCGGCTGCCGTCAGCGTGTGACCGATCATCGACTTGTTCGACGACACCGGAATACCCTTCAACCCCTCGCCGAACACCGCCAGCATGGAGCTATATTCCATCTTGTCGTTTTCCGGCGTCGATGTGCCGTGGGCGTTGATATAGCCGATGCCGCTTTCGTCCATGCCCGCATCTTCAAGCGCCGCCCGGATCGTGGCGATCGCCGGGCCGCCGTCCGGGGACGAGCGGGTGCGGTGGAAGTGATCGGCCTTTTCGCCGAGACCCTTGACGATGCCGAGCACCTTGGCGCCGCGCGCGATAGCCGACTGCAGGGATTCCAGAACGAGCGTTGCCGCGCCTTCCGCGATGACAAAGCCGTCACGATCCTTGCTGAACGGCTTGGACGCCTTTTCCGGCGGATCATTTTGCGTCGAAAGCGCAGACAGAAGCGAGAAGCGCACGAGTGCCTCGACGCTGACAGAACCGTCGGTCGCAGCGACCAGAGCCTTGTCGGTACGACCCTGACGGATCGCTTCGACGCCGAGCTGGATCGCGGTTGCACCAGAGGCGCAGGCGGTGGAAAGCGTTACGGGCAGGCCACGGGTACCAAACTTGTCGGCCAGGCGCTCCGAAATCGAACCGAACTGGACGGCTTCGAGAAAGACAGGATCAGGACGCTCGCGCATGGCCGTCAGAAAGCGATCGTAGGCATCGCCCTGCTGCGTCGATGGCGGTGCACGGTCTGCAAGCGCGAAACGGTCGGACCATTCCGGCTCGACTGGCGGAGCGGCCAGAAACAGCGGTCCGTCGAAATCACCGGACAAGCCGGCTTGGGCCAACGCTTCCGCCGTTGTCTCGCGGGCGAAGGCAAACGAGCGCTCGACCGAGTTTTCGGCTGGAACCTTGATGAAGTCCACCGTGCCGCTGATGCGGGTTGAAAGGCCTTCGGTCGGAAAACGGGTGATCTTGTGGATGCCCGACGTGCCAGAGGTCAGCGCTGACCAGTTGTCATCAAGACCCTGTCCGAGCGAGGTGATGACGCCCATGCCGGTGACCGCGACGATGGGCCGGCCGAGATGATCCGTGAAGCGGTTGTCACTCATGACTGTCTCCTTCACGCTTCAGCAGAGAGGACAGCAATCCCCTCGCCGCGTGTATATCCAACTGTAGTGACAATCGCCTGCTTTGCCGGGGACGCCATCGGCGTCTCGTTTGCGGCGTCGAAGGCCGGGACCTTGGCAGTCGATTCGAGCGTAAGCGCTGCAAGGGCGATGCCGAGCGGGAACTGCGCTTCCATCGCGTGGCCCGTAACGCCGCCAAAGCCGCGGATCGCGGAACCCGGGAAAGCCTGCTCGAGCGCTGTCTTTTCGCGCTTCGCGAGATCGACCATGCCGCTCGCGCCGGAGAACACGACAGTTTCCGCCCCCTGCGTGCCGTGGGCGGTGAGCCGCGACATGCGCTTCTCGAGCCCGCCATCGTCGCGGTTGCCGCGATCGCCTTCGACGGCATCGATCGTTGCATAGATCCGTGCACCACGCGCCTGCGCGTAGCCGCGGGATTCGAGCACCAGGAAGGCGCCCACCGAACCGGTGATCATTCCGCCGCCATTGTCCGGCGAGCGAGACCACAATGGCTGCCAGCCGCCTGTCGCGTGGGCACGGATGCCCTCGACCAGCAGAAGAATATCAGCCCGTTCCGCCACGAAGGCGCCACCGACGAGACTGTGGCTCGACTGGCCCGCCTTGATGCGGTGGAAGGCGGTTTCGATGGCCGAGATACCGGCCGATTCTTCGCCCATGAAGGTGCGGGACGAGCCGGTGACCTTGTGGACGATCGAGATATTGCCCGCCATCAGGTTCGAAAGCTGGGCAAGGAACAATGTCGGACGGAGCTCTGTCGTCAGCTTCTCGTTCAAGACCATGTCGCGATCGTTGCGCTTCAGGGCTTCGTCGACGATCAGCGAATCGACCTTGATGTCGCGCTCACCGCCGCCGGCGGCAACGATCATGTCCATCGAGGCGCAGGCATCCGCATCCGTCTTCAGGCCGGCGTCGTCCAGAGCGAGCCCCGCGGCGAAAACGCCGAGGCGCTGCCAGTTCTCCATCTGGCGCTGATCGCCGCGCTTGGCGATCTGGGCCGACCAGTCGATCTCAGGCATGGGATGGACAGGATAGGGTTTGAAACGCTCCGTTTCGACCTTGGGCTCGTCGATGGACGATCCCGTCAGAAACGCGACATGCGGCTCTATGCCGACGCCGAGCGAGGTCACGATGCCGACCCCGGTAATCACCACATCATTGTCAGACTTCATAACTGTCCTCTTTGCGCGGCTATTGACCAGCGACGACATCAGGCCCGACGGGACACTCTAAAACCGGTCCGTCCGGGCCGTATTATTCACGAAGGCTTTGCGTCAGGCGCCGGCCTGCATCGCCGCAATGAGGCCGATCTCTTCGGCGCGCTTGCGCACAATCGGCGCCAGCGGAATTTCACTGAACGGCATGGTCCGCAGCTTAAGCTGCGCATCGCACACCTTTTTGCCGCCCGACGTAATCTTTGCCTTTGTCACCATGTAGCCGGAACCCTCATGCTCCAGAAACGCCTCGATGTCGAGCACGGCGTTCGGCTCGACAAACGCACGCATCTTGGCACTGTCCACCGACATCAGGAATGGCATCGCGGCGAAATCGGTCGCCGCAAGAACCAGCATTCCGGATGCCTGCGCCATGGTTTCGATCAAAAGCACGCCTGGCACCAGCGGCATTCCCGGAAAGTGCCCTTCGAAAACAGGGCTCTTTTCAGGAACGACCGAGCGTGCAGTCAGCGTTTTTCCGGCAAGATCGAGCGTTTCCACCCGATCGATCATCTGGAAATATTCAAGAAGCATGAACTTGCGCCGACTGTGGGCTTTAGCCCTTTGCCGCCTTCAGTTCGTCGATCTTGGCGCAGAGGTTCTTCAGAACGAAGTATTCCTCCGTCGAGACCTTGCCCTCGTTCACTTCCTGGGTCCACTGCTCGAGCGGGATCTTGATCCCGAATTCCTTGTCGATCGCGAAAACGATGTCGAGGAAGTCCAGGCTGTCGATGCCAAGATCGTCGATCGTGTGGCTCTCCGGCGTGATCGTCTCGCGGTCGATCTCGCTGGTTTCAGCGATGATGTCGGCAACTTTGTCGAATGTAGCAGTCACGCCCATGTCCTTTTAAAAAGTCTGTATTCGGTGTTCCACATAAGGAAACCAATCGAAAATGCCAATGGGTTCCAACAAGACGGCGCCAATTTGCCGCTACATTGTTGCCTAAACATCGATTGCCGATCGGTCAGAATGCCAAACCGCCCTCAAATTTGAAGAGGGCTAGGCCGGCCGACCTGCCGTCAGCGCGACACGGATAACGTCCAGGACCTTTTCGGGTTGGACACCGACCGCGACCTTCTGGCTTGGCTGATCATCCCAAGGACTATCGACGAACCGTCGGCCTGTGTCAGGCGCCTGGATCGTCTCGCCATCGGCAATGCCGCCGCAGACCACGCGGACAGGGCCGCTGCGGAGCTTGAACAGATCGGGCGCCACCAGATAGACGCAGGCACAGCTGTCGTGGATTGCCATTCCATCGAGACCCGCGCCCTGGCGGTAGAAATCGATATAGAACTGCGAAAGGTCGGACAGGAGTGTTAGCGCCTTATCGCCACCCTTGGCCAACTCAGCCATATCATCTGACGACATCATCGTCTTCATGGTGACGTCGAGGCCGAAAGCAATGACGTTCCACGGCGCGGTAAAGACGATATCGGCGGCATCCGGATCGCCGTGAATATTTGCTTCGGCTGCTGGCGTCACATTGCCATTGACGTCGAAAGCGCCGCCCATGATCACCACCTGCTTGGTCAGGCCTGCGATCTCCGGATCAGCCTGCAGCGCCAAAGCCAGGTTGGTCATGCGACCGACCGCGACAATGGTGATTTCGCCGGGATTGGCCCTGATCGTATCGATGATGAATTGCGATGCCTCGCGCGGATCGAGCGGCCAATCGATTTCGAGAGGCACGCCGATATTGCCGAGGCCGTCCTCGCCATGCACGATCGTCGGCGAGTGCTGCTCGACCCGCGACGGATCAAGCGTCTTGCCCGCCCCTTTGGCGATGGGCGCGTCGATGCCCCACTCCTTGTGCAGGAACTGAGCATTGCGCGTGGTCAGTTCGATCGAGGCATTTCCGAACACCGTTGTCACGCCGAGAAGATCGATATCCGGATGGCGATGCAGAAACAGCAGCGCCATGGCGTCGTCTACGCCGGGGTCAGTATCGAATATGACTTTTTGCATGCGAATACCTTGAAATGCTCGCCGCCTGCCAGCGGCCGTTCATCGCGCAACATAGCGCCGCAACGGTTTACTGCAATGCAGCCGCAATCTGCAACCGCTGCCAGCGCCCCTCCTATTGCCGGATCACCGATTCGGTGCCACAAGCCGGCGCGCATCCCTTCGCCATTTCCCCTCCTCTCCTTTACGCAGAGCGCCACCCTTGAGCGACATTGCATTTCAGCTGCTTTTTCTTCTCTTCCTCGCAGCCATCTTCGCGGGGTTCGTTGATTCGATTGCGGGTGGCGGCGGGCTGATCACCATCCCCGTTCTGCTCATTGCCGGCATTCCGCCGCTGGAATCGATCGCGACGAACAAGCTGCAATCTCAGTTCGGCTCGGCATCGGCAACAATTGCCTATGCGCGCAAGGGCCATGTGAAGCTCAAAGAGCAGCTGCCGATGGCAGCCATGGCGGCGCTCGGCGGCGCCATCGGTGCGCTGCTTGCCTCCATCGTTCCAGCCGAATTCCTGACGACCGCGATCCCCTTTCTGCTCGTGGCAATCGCAATCTTCTTTGCGATCAAACCCAATCTCGGCGATCTGGAAAGTCACCGACGGGTGACGCCGTTCGTTTTCGGGCTGACCGCCGTGCCGATCGTCGGGCTCTACGATGGCGTCTTCGGGCCAGGCGCCGGATCATTCTACATGCTGGGCTTCGTTCTGCTCGCCGGCTTCGGACTGCTCAAGGCGACCGCCCACACGAAGCTCATCAATCTCGGCTCCAACTTCGGGTCGTTTCTGATGTTTGCAGCGTCGGGATCGGTGCTCTGGAAGATCGGCCTGATGATGGGCGTTGGCCAATTCATCGGTGCGCAGATCGGGTCGCGACTGGCGATGCGGAACGGTGCGAAGATCATCAAGCCGCTGCTGGTGATCTCCTGCATCGCGCTTGCGACGAAATTGATCGCCAATCCGGCTCATCCGGTTCGTATCTGGCTGGGGTTCTAGATTTTCTCTCGACCGGAACCAGTATCGCCCGTCACCCCTTCATCTTCAGCGGTAAGCCGGCGGCCACGAAAAATACGTCGTCTGCCACGGCTGCGATTGCCTGATGCAGGCGGCCGGCATGATCACGGAAGTCTCGCGCCATGCGATTGTCCGGCACGATACCAAGACCGACTTCATTCGACACGAGGATGACGGTCGAAGCAGTATCCCTCAGATAAGACAGAAGTCCTTCCGAGGCTGAGGAAATGTCTGCCTCCGCCATCATCAGGTTCGTAACCCACAGCGTGAGGCAGTCGACGAGGATGACGACATCATCAGAGTCTATGCTGCGAAGGTTGGCTGTAAGGTTCAACGGTGTTTCGTGGGTGATCCAGCCCGTGCCACGGTCGTCTTGATGGCGCAGAATGCGTTCTTCCATCTCGGCGTCATAGGCGCGGCCTGTGGCAATGTAGTGCCTGTTGAGACCGGTTTCGCCGCTAAGTTTCTCAGCGAAGGATGACTTGCCGGATCTGGCGCCGCCAAGGACAAGGACGACGCGCCCGGAGCGGGTCATGGCAGCAGGCCGATCGCAGAGAAAGGGACCGGACAATTCGTAGATGAGGAAGGCGTCCGGCCCTGCTGGTGTTTGCTCTGGATTTGCATTGCAGCGCCATGTTGACTCGTTGAAGGTCGCCCGTCAATCCCATGCGGGTTAGACATCTCGGGGCGCGATCTCACAACTTTCTCAATGGGCATTCTGTTTGCGACATGCGCTGCCGACTTGTTGCGTTGAAACGCGCTGGTTTGCAGCTTATCTGAGCGCACACGAAAACGACATGGCTTCGGTCTACGAAGCCTCTGAGGAAACACCGATGCTTTACATCTTCAAGAACAATGACGGCGTTCAGATTGCCTGGAATTCGAGCCTTCCGCGTCGTGATCGTCAGACCCGCGCCATGGAACTCGACACGCGCTTTTCGCTGCTCGGTTTCATCCGTACGTTCAGCGCTGGCTGATGTGAAATCAGAACCCAAAACTCGACATGGACGCAACCATAGCGCGATCTTTCATTTCGAGATCGCTTGCGTCACTGCAAAATGGTTATGGCGGCCGGTATGCACTACCTGATCCGGCGCCAAGTCGTTCGAGGACGACCATGGCGGCAACATCTACGCGTACATTCTTACCGTATGGTTATTAGCGCGTTACCAATGCCTGCAGTTTCAATTTTTTCCCCACACTGCGTGAATTTTTCTTTGCGACAGCGAGGGCGCTAATCAGCCACTAAACGTCAAATATCGGACGTGACAAAGTGCCGACTGCATGAACGGGCTGCTACTGGTTGCAGAGTTTGCTTAGTTATTGCCGGCGATGGCGCTTTTGTCGTCACAAAAGACGCGAACACGATATCTTACAAGGGCTTGGTGATATGCCCGTTATCGTGCGGTTACTCGCGGACAGTTGATTTCTGCTTCGGAAAACGTAGGCTGATACTGCTGACACATTATTGCGCAACGCCTGTGACATCATTCGCTGGCGTATAAAAGACGCATGAGGCCAGCTGGCCGGTGCAATCACATCTACCGGTTGATCGCACAAAGCCGCAGTCATCGGGTGCCGGCTATCGGCGCCTCCAGAGTTGAACACTGTCACGAATAAGACTGGGAGGTCTTACACATGAAGAAACTCCTCACTTCCGCAGCCTTCGCCGCCGGTCTTTACGCTTTTGCCGGCACTGCCCATGCCGACTGCGGTTCGGTATCCATCGCAGAGATGAACTGGGCGTCCGCAGGGGTTGCCGCTCATATCGACAAGATCATTCTCGAAAACGGGTATGGCTGCTCGGTGGAAATGGTGACCGGCGACACGATGCCGACCTTCACATCGATGAACGAAAAAGGTCAGCCTGACCTTGCACCCGAATTCTGGGTCAACGCGGTGCGCACCCCGCTCGACGCAGCGGTCAAGGAAGGACGGCTCGTCATTGCAGCGGAAATCCTTGCCGACGGCGCTGTCGAAGGATGGTGGATCCCCAAATTCCTCGCTGACGCGCATCCGGATATCAAGACCGTGCAGCAGGCGCTTGCTCATCCCGAACTCTTCCCGGCACCGGAAGACAAATCCAAGGGCGCGGTCACCAACTGCCCGTCCGGCTGGAACTGCCAGACATCGACCGCCAACCTCTACAAGGCTCTCGGCGCAAGCGAAAAAGGCTTTGAACTGGTCGATACCGGCTCTGCTGCCGGGCTCGACGGCTCAATTGCCGGCGCATTCGAGAAGAAGACCGGCTGGCTCGGCTATTACTGGGCTCCGACCGCGATTCTCGGCAAGTACGAGATGGTGAAGCTGTCCTTCGATACGCCGCATGACAAGGCCAACTGGGATGCCTGCACGGCGGTCCCGGATTGCCCGAACCCAAAGGTCAACTCTTATCCGAGTTCGGAAGCCTTCACGGTCGTAACGAAGAAGTTCGCCGACAAGGCCGGCGTCGCGATGGATTACATCAAGGCCCGCAAATGGGGCAACGCCACGATCAACAGCGTTCTCGCCTGGCAGACCGACAACCAGGGCACCAATGAAGACGCAGCCAAGCACTTCCTTACAACCAGCCCGGAAATCTGGAGCAAGTGGGTCAGTGCCGACGTCGCTGAAAAGGTAAAGGCCGCTCTCTGAGCGTAACCTTGCCAATTAGGGAAGCCGATCTGCGGCTTCCCGCTCAAGGCGCGTGAGAAGTCGCGACAAGCCGTCCACCGCTGACGGTCGCGCGAACCCGACGCCTTATCCATTGCAGACGTGCATGAAGCTGATTTGGTCAGGAAGGCGCTCGGGCAGCCATGCCGGGTTACGCCAAAAATCCAACCTACAAAGGGGAACATCATGGCAACCTGCAACTTCCTGCCGAACGCTCTCTGTAGCTTTCCGGCGATCAGCGACGCTTCCATCCGTGAAGCACGCAAGGTCATCGATGAGGGGTTCAAGAGCCTTGTTCGCGAATATACCGGCTTTATCGATACGATCGTCCAACCCCTGCAATGGTTCCTGAACTTCCTGGAAAGGCTGTTCACCAACTCGCCGTGGATCATCGTCCTCGCCGTCATCCTCACCATAGTCTATCTCGGCAGCCGCAGCATCCGCATCACCATCGGTACCGCGCTCGGAATGTCGTTCATCGGCTTTATCGGCCTTTGGAACGATGCGATGATCACGCTCGCGATCACCACGGTCGCAACTCTGATCTCCATCATCGTCGGCATCCCTATCGGCATTCTGATGGCGCGGTCCGACCGGGCGCAGGCAAGCGTCAACCCGGTTCTCGACGTGATGCAGACCCTGCCGAGCTTCGTCTACCTCATTCCCGTCGTGATGATTTTCGGTATCGGCAAAGTTCCGGGACTGATTGCGGTGGTCATCTATGCGGTCCCGCCAATGATCCGCCTGACCAATCTCGGCATCCGGCTTGTCGACAAGGAAGTGCTCGAAGCCGCGGATGCGTTCGGTTCGTCGCCAAGCCAGAAGCTGAAGAACGTGCAGATGCCGCTGGCCCTGCCGACAATCATGGCCGGGATCAACCAGACGATCATGATGTCGCTGGCGATGGTCGTGGTCGCATCCATGGTCGGCGTCGGCGGGCTTGGCCGCAACACGCTGCAGGCGATCAACAACCAGTTCTTTACGTTCGGCATCATGAACGGTTTCGCGCTTGTTGCGATCGCCATCATTTTCGACCGAACAAGCCAGGCATTCGGCAAGCGCCTGCAAAAACATTCGGAGGTGGTCCATGGCTAGTCACGGCATCGAGATCAAAGGTCTCTACAAAATCTTCGGCGCGAACGGTCGCCAGTATATCGACGCCATCAAGGCGGGCATGACGAAGACCGAGCTCAACAAGAACCACGGTCATGTGCTCGGCCTGAAAGACATCAACATATCCATGCCGGCGGGCGGCATCACGGTCGTCATGGGTCTGTCTGGTTCCGGCAAATCGACCCTGATCCGCCATATCAACCGGCTGATCGACCCGACCTACGGCGAAGTCGTCTATGACGGCGTCGACGTGTGCACGATGAGCGAAAACGATCTTCGGGAATTCCGTCGGCACAAGACGGCGATGGTGTTTCAGAAATTCGCGCTTCTGCCGCATCGGACCGTGATCGAGAACACGGTCTACGGACTGGATATCCAGGGCGTGCCTCGCGCGGAAAGCTTCAAGAAAGGTCAGTACTGGATCGAGCGGGTCGGCCTCTCCGGCTTCGAGAACCACTACCCGAACCAGCTTTCCGGCGGCATGCAGCAACGCGTCGGCCTCGCACGGGCGCTGACCAACGATGCCGACATCCTTTTGATGGACGAGGCCTATTCCGCGCTCGATCCGCTAATCCGCGTCGACATGCAGACCGTGCTTCTCGATCTCCAGGCAGAGCTCAAGAAGACCGTCGTATTCATCACCCATGATCTCGACGAGGCGCTGAGACTGGGTGACAAGATCGCCATTCTGCGCGATGGCGAAGTGGTGCAGCAGGGAACCGGCCAAGATATCGTCCTGTCACCTGCTGATGACTACATCACCGCCTTCGTCAAGGAGGTGAACCGAGGGCGTGTGTTGCAGGCAAAAACCGTTATGAAACCGTTCGACGGTCTGACTGACGGCATCAGGCTTGCGGGCAACACGACGATCGAAGCCGCTGCGAGAGCGATCTGCGAGGCGAGCCTGACACGGGCAACGGTGACAGATCCGACTGGAGCGCCTGTCGGGACGCTCGACCTGCACACCATCATTTCTGCCATGGTAAGCCCTGCATCATCCGAGGAGGCACGGATCGCTGCGGAATGACAGGGCTCGGCGTCGGACCGTTCTGACGCCAACCCGCCATATGCCGACGTCCTTATCGACAAGGTCGACATGTTGGGCGATAAGATCGACAAAGGTCAGGACGGCGCTCGCTACGGTATGGAGGCGCGGATCTGGCGTGAAACGATCACGGTAAAGGATGAAGACGTGAGCAACATTTCGCCAATTGGCAGCCGTGAGACCGTTGCCGAGAGTTTCGAGAACCTGTCGGCCGAACAGCAGTCTTGGCTTGTTCTGTTGATGGAGAGCTCGTCGAGCGATGACCTTCTCCTGTCTGGTCTGCATCTCTACCTGGATCAGGCGAGTGAAGGACGGTTTCTCAACTCTTTGAAACTGGAAAAATCTGGTGGATGGCTCGGCAATGCAGCGCCGGCGCGGCTTCAGATCCGCATTGCGGAAGCGGCGAAATCCAGCCAGCACCCGGCTTATCAGGCGTTCAAGAAGGGTCTTGATCAGTCAGGCGGCTTCGAGCGCGCCTATCCAAAGGCTCGAGTCTGATCAAGTCGAGCAAAGCGCATCGAAACTGGCGGTAGCTTGTAAGCCAAGACTGCCCTGCCCCTCGCTGCGGGGCACCTCAGCAGCCTCGCTGCCGGCACGTGATGGCCGACAGCGGAGCTGGGGAGTAACTAATTACTGTGCAGCCTTGCCAACGCGGTGGCCGGCGTCCTGGGTGGCGTTCACGGTGTTCGCCGTGTCCTGGCCTACGCCGCGGATCGTGTTGCCACACGAGCTGAGCGAAGCTGCCGTTACGAAAAGTGCGGCGATAACCGTGACTGTCTTTGCCGTCATGTTAGAAAACTCCCTGGATGAAGATCAAATCGTTCGGAAAATCAATTTCCGGCACAGGAACGTTCCAGCTCGGAAAAAGTTCACGTGATCAAATGTGATGTGTCTCTTAGCGAACGCTGTGATGCTTTTTGGCAACAGCGCAACCTCGCCCGATGACCCCACCGCCGGTCCCAGGACACTGATACAGGACAAATTGGTTGTCGCAGCGCGCGAACCGAGAGGTCGGTGTGAATTTGCCAATCTTTCCCCGTTACTGTGAGCGCGAACGCTACGCGGTCAATTACGGGGCAAGCCCATGACGGAACATTCATCTTCTCGGGTTTTGATCATGACTGCTGGCGGCATAAACCCGCAGGTGATGATCAATGCCATCCATCGGGAGTTTTCTGATCTCCACGTTATCCAGGAGGAAGCGGAACCGAAATCGGTGCTTCTGAAGCGGCGCGCGAAGCGGTTTGGATGGATGCATGCGCTTGGTCAGCTGGCTACGATGATTGCGTCACGGCTCGGCAAAGGCATCGCAGCGAGACGGTCTGAAGAGATCATTCACGAGCACGGGTTGATAGCGGCTCCCAACCCGGCAGTTCCTGTGACATCCGTATCGTCCCTGAATGACGCTTCGTGTCACGCTGCGGTAAGTGCAATCCGACCGGCAGTCGTCTTCACGATATCCTGCCGTATCCTGTCATCCCGAACGCTTGCCGCGATCCCCTGCCCCGTGATCAACTTCCACGCCGGCATCAACCCGATGTATCGTGGCCAGATGGGCGGGTACTGGGCTCTCGTGGAAGGCGATGCGCAGAATTTCGGGGCAACCGTCCATCTCGTTGACAACGGGGTCGATACCGGCGGAACGCTTTACGAGAAACGGATATCTCCGGCCCGTTCCAACACGATGGCAACCTATCCGCTCCTGATGACGGCATCCGCGACGGATATCGCAATCAAAGCAATCCAGGATGCGATCACGGGCAATCTGAAGCCGTATGAACCAGCCGGGCCATCAGCCCTGCGCTTTCCGCCGCCGATCTGGACATGGCTTTATCACGGCATCACCAAGAAGATCTGGTGATGCTCACGGAAATGACCGAGTTCAGGCCGCCGTTGCGAGCGCGCCGAACGCTTCCCTCATGCTTTCCGCGACAGCCTTGGCCGGGGCCGAGAGATGGGGCGCGGTTAGGAGCCGAATGTCGAAGCTGATGAGTTCTGGCAGCCCTTCCTTGGCGCCCAGAACCTGCATGTCGCTCGTGACATAGGAAAGCGGGAATGGTGCGATCGCAAGGTCGGACACGACTGCTGCGCGCTGCGCCATCGTATGGGAGCTCGCATAGGCGATACGATAGGAGCGCTTGTGGCGATCGAGCTGAGAGATCGCATCCTGCCGCCACACGCACCCATCCTCCCAGACGGAGATCGGTAGCGGATCACGCAAGTAGGCATTGCCGCATTTAGCACCGGCCCAGACGAGCCGTTCGGAATGGATCACTTCACCAGTGGTCGGGAACGGCCTTGTCGCACAGTTGATCAGGGTGAGATCCAGCCGCTGCTCATCCATCCGCCGGCGTAACTGCAGGCTCTGGTCGACGGTGACATCGACCATGATCCCCGGAAAGCTCTCTCCGAAATCCTTCAGGAGCTTTGGAAGTAACCGCTCGGCGATATCATCGGGAGCGCCCAGCCTAACGACGCCCGCTAGATCGGGCATGACGAATCGCGAGACCGCTTCGTTCGATAGAGCGAGCATCCGGCGCGCATAGGACAAAAGCATTTCGCCGTTCTGCGTCAACGACACTGAGCGCGCGTCCCGCAGGAACAGCGTCGTCTTCAACTGTTCTTCGAGCTTCTTGATCTGCATGGACACGGCCGACGGTGTTCGCAGAACCGCTTCTGCGGCAGTCGAAAAATTGCCCGTCTCGGCAATGGCAACGAAGGTTCTGAGGATGTCGATATCGAGCAATGGAAGAGGCGGTCGAAACGGAACGGTCATCATCATCACCATCAATTAAATTGAACCTAAGCACCATATCATTTCGTTTGATTGAAAGTCAAACAGGTCGCACCCTTGGAAACACGACACGCCATCTCAAAACAAAACGAAACTTGATGGGATGAATTATTTTAATTCTCTTTTTTGATGACTGACCGCAGTTCACATTGAATCGGCGTCCAGTGCTCGAACGAGAGCCCCAAGGAGAAAGTCGATGAGCAACATGACCTATCGTGAGAGTGTACAGCCACGAACATCGCAGTCGTCATTTGCAACATACTTCGGGCTTGCCCGCAGCACCGTTACAAACCTGCGAGACGCATGGCGCCGCCGTCAAAATGAACAGGTCCTTGAGGGCCTGCCATCAGAAATCCGCAAGGATATCGGTTGGCCATCCACCGACAACGACCTCAAGCGCCATTGATGCGCAATGCTCATGGCCTGCATGCGACATGCAGGCAGGTCTTGAGGCTGCGTCTTTTTTGATCGCCTGTTAACCAGATTATAGTGTGTGCGACCTTTGGACGTCGCAAATTTGACATTTCGCCGTCGTCAAATGCCCTTCTCCGTCACCGCCTTCCGTGTCAATGTCGCTTTTAAAGAAACGACCGGATCAACGGCGGCCAGCGAAGGGAACAGCGACATGGATATAACAAACCGTGGGCACGCGAAGAAACGCGCGCTCGTTTTCTTTCTTGTGCCGCATTTTACGATGCTGCCCTTTGCAGCCGCCGTCGAAACCCTGCGGATCGCAAACCGCATGCTTGGCTACGCCGCCTATACCTGGCGCCTCTGTTCCGTCGATGGCGAGAAGGTCTACTCGTCCAGTGGGATCGGTCTCGAAGTCAATTCCTCTCTTGCAGACGAACGCCGTCACCTGAGCGGTGAGCATCGCCCCAGCATGGTGCTGATGTGTTCCGGCATCTATGTGGAGGAGTTTAACAACAAGTCTGTCAACGCCTGGCTGCGCGAGACCTATAACCGCGGCACGGCTGTCGGAAGTCTTTGCACCGGCGCGCATATTCTGGCGCAGGCGGGGCTCCTGAACGGCAAGCGCTGCGCGATCCACTGGGAGAATCTCCCGGGTTTTGCCGAAGCGTTTCCACAGGCGGAAGTCTATGCGGATCTCTACGAGGTCGACTCCAACCTCTATACCTGCGCTGGCGGCACCGCGTCACTCGACATGATGCTGAACCTGATCGGCCAGGATTTCGGCGACAATCTCGTCAACCGGGTCTGCGAACAGCAGCTGACAGATCGCGTCCGCAACCCGCATGACCGCCAGCGTCTTCCCTTGCGCGCGAGGCTCGGGGTCCAGAACTCCAAGGTTCTGCAGATCATAGAGCTGATGGAAAACAACCTGGCCGAGCCGCTGTCACTGGTCGAAATCGCCGACGATGTCGGCCTGTCCCGCCGCCAGATAGAGCGTCTGTTCCGGCAGGAAATGGGCCGATCCCCTGCCCGCTACTATCTCGAGATCCGCCTTGACCGCGCCCGGCATCTGCTGGTGCAGTCCTCGATGCCGGTCGTCGAGGTTGCGGTCGCCTGCGGGTTCGTGTCGGCGTCTCATTTTTCCAAGTGTTACCGCGAGGTCTACAACCGCTCACCCCAGCAGGAACGCGCAGAGCGCAAGCTTTCGCTCAACACTGCACGCACCGGGGTCGTGGTGTAAGTTTTTTAAAGAGCGGCACCCCATCGATATAAGGTGCTGCTCGCTTTGCACACTCAGCAGCTCTCAAGAAATCAGGCAACGTTCCTGACGTCGGCTGCTGGAGCCTTCGAGCGCATCGTGCGGATCTGGATCAGCGTATCCAGGTTCTGGTTGACGCGGCAGTAGAACTCCTCGTCGATGAAGGGCCGCAACATGAAGTCATTGCCGCCGGCCTTCAGGAATCGGGCGGAAAGCAGCCGGTCCGACGACGAAGACACGCCGATGACGCGCAGTTCGTGGGAACCGCGAACCGAGCGGATGCGGCGCGTCAGTTCGAAACCATCGATATCGGGCATGTTGTAGTCGGTGACGACGAGACCGATATCGGGGCTCTTCTTCAGGATCTCGAGGGCCTTGGCGCCGTTCTCGGCGACACTGACCCTAAAGTTATAGCGCTTCAGACGACTCGACAGCAGTGCACGGGCGGTCATGCTATCATCGACGATCAGGACGTGATGGCGGTGGTTCGTCAGGAACCTGCAGACCGATTCCGCCAGCATGTCGACCGCAAAGACGTTGTCCTTCAGGATATAATCCACGATATCCTTGGCCAGAAGCCTATCGCGTGTTTCCTGCTGGAAGGTGCCGGTAAAGACGATGGTCGGGATCGACAGATCGATCAGGTATTCCAGCGCCTCTCCGTTTTCAGCACCCGGGAGGTTGATGTTGGAGATCGCAAGCGTGACAGGCTCGGTGGAGCGATCGTAAGCAAGCTGCAGATCTTCGAAGTTACGGCAGATCTCAATCTCGATGCCGAACAGTTCTTTCAGTCGGGTCCCGACCATCGACGTAAATACGTTGGAATCTTCCGCAAGCAATATGCGCGCATTCGCCAAAGATTCGCCGGAATATTGCATGCCGGAGATGCCGAGAAATGTCATGGTACCCTTTTAACCCCGATCCTTGCCCCATTTGTTTAACTCTATGCGAAGCAATTTTCAGAAGCGTTAATTAGGCAGTACTTTCACATCTTGAGCGCAGCGGTCATCGAGTTACCGCTGCCTAAAGTGAATGATGTATTATTCCGGTACCTTACCATTCTCGGCGTGTGGCTTTACGCGCCACCCGCCGTATCTCCCTCATCGGGCAGGACCGGCTTTCCGCGGTGGAAGACGATCTCCTGCTGCGGGAACGGAATCTCTATGCCCTCCGCGCGGAAGCGCTGCAGAATGGCGATCCTGAGGTTGTTCCGGATGCGAAGACCATCGCCCATGTCAGCGAGATGGAAACGAAGCTCGAAATTCAGCGAAGACGGCCCGAATGTCAGGAACTCGACGTGAGGCTCCGGATTCCGCAGCACTTCGGGGATCTGGTCGACGAGTTCCAGCAGAATGTCCATCACCCGCTGCGGGTCAGCGTTGTAGCTGACAGCGATCGGAATTTCCGAGCGGCCGATCTTGTTGCGATGCGTCCAGTTGCCGACCGCGGCGTTGATCAGGTCGGAGTTCGGCACGATGATCGATTGTTTGCGGAAGGTCTCGATCTCGGTCGCACGTACAGAAATCCGCTTGACGATACCTTCGTTTGCGCCCGTCACCACGTGGTCACCCACCTTGAACGGACGTTCCACCAGCAGAATCAGTCCCGATACGAAGTTCGATACGATGTTCTGCAGGCCGAAACCGATACCGACCGACAGTGCAGACGCGACAAGAGCAAAGCTTGAGAGGTCAATGCCCGCAGCCGACACGCCGACGATGACGGCAAGTCCGACGCCGAGATAGCCGATGCCCGTCTTCACCGAGTTTCGGACACCGAGATCCACCTGGCTTCGGGCAAGAACGTTGTTGTCGATCCACTTCTGAACCCAGTGGGTGACGACAAAGCCCAATCCGAACAGAAGGATGCCGCCGAAAATGCCGACGATCGAGATGGAGACGTTACCGATCCGAATTTCGGTGAAGAAATTGTAGATCCATGCCTCGATATCGGTGGTCTGGAAGCCCCAGGTCAGAAGGATGAGCGGGATGCCGAGAAACAGGGCGAACGCATAGATGCCGAGGCCGGCAACAAGCCCTGTCTGGTCGAGCGCGACCTCGCCAAAATTGCGGCGCTCCGCCAGCTGCCGACCGGCGCCGGTGTTCTTGAACGCACCCTGCTTGGAGATCGCCTTGCCCGACAGGAAGCCCAGATAGACCAGGACGACGACCGCGCCGGTCAGCACGATCTGTGTCGCGACAAAACGGGCAAGACCAATATAGCCCGTCAGGACAGCAAGCAGAAGCAGCCCGCCCATGATCTTCAACAGACCGGAGAAAAACCGCGGCCAGGGATGGCCGGTACTGCCACCACGATCCTCGCCCTCGGCAACGCGCGGCCGAACAAAGGAAATGGCGATCAGGATGAGACCAACGATGACAGCGGCGAACAGGCTCTTGACAATCGTCAGAACCAGCGGCGAGTTCAATGCCTCGCTGATTGCGCCGAGAAGGTAATCCAGTCCGTTGACCACCGCCATAACGAGCACGGCCAATGTCAGCAGCCGCGCGCCCTTGTCGGTGATGCGCACCAGTCGCCATGCCGGCTCTCCCGGCGCCATTACGCCATAGGTGAGCTTCCAGACAAACGAGACGAACCAGATGAAGCCGAACAGCGAAGCAATGATCGGCGCCACATCGGGTCTGAGGACATTGAACCCATCGAGGAAGAGATAGGAGGTCACCAGAAAGGCCGCGATCGAGACCGTCTGAATCACGGTCGACCAGAAGGCGACCGAAAGACGCTTGATGTAGGATGGATCTTCCTGACCGTTGCGACGAATGAAGCGGCCGAAAATGCGGTAGCCGCCCCAGAGGAATAGGGCCGCAGCACCGATGGACAGCGCGATGGCGCTCAGAAGCTGAAGCAGCTTGAAGCGGATGACAAAGCCGATCCAGCTGCCAAGCGTCGCGTTGAAGTTGTGCACTTCAGTTACGAAGGCATTGCCCGCCTCGATGAATAGATCGGCGTTCAATTCCGTATGACGAAACAGCGTCTGCGCGAACAGGGCACGGCGCAGGTTGGTGATCGTGTTCGCGAGATTTGTCGCGCTGTTGGCCAGGTTGTTGGCATCATCGACGATCAGGTTCAGCTCGGAACGCTCATTGACCAGCTTGCCGCGCTCCTCGGCGACGGCCGGCGCTTCCTGCGGCTGCCCTTCGGCCGGTGGTTCTCCGAGGCTCGTCAACCTGGACTGGATCTGCGTGACACGTGCCTTCAGCGTGTCAGACGCGCTGCGCATCTGTTCGACGATCTCTTCCGCCTGCAGGCGAAGCTCGGCCAGTCGGCCGTCGTCGGTCGTATCCTGCCTGACCTGATCGTTGAACGTGGTCAGCCGGCCGCGAAGGCTGTCCAATGTCTCCTTCATTTCATGATTGATCGAGTCGACCGTCACCATCGACTGTGGATTTTGCTGAGCAGATGCCTGCGGTTGCCCGGCCTGCCCGGGGGCTGCCTGGCCCGGCGCGGTCTGGGCTGGTGCTGCTTGGGTCGGTGCAGCCTGCGCCGGCGCAGCCGGGGTTGGCGCAGCCGGGGTCGGTGCAGCCTGGGTTGACGTCGTACCGTTTTGCGGAGCCTGCGCATTGGCCGTAAACGCTGCTGCGGTCACAAGCAGGACGATCATGGATGCGCGGATCGTTCGCGTCATCAGCGACAAGGGATCGAAGGAGTTCACGCGCACCGGTCTCTACTCTTCTCAGGACAATCGGAATCGCAGGCACGAATAGAGGCACTTCAAGGCGAAGAAAAGGACGTCCTGCACAGCTTGAAAATTCCTTGGGAACTTTGGAACATTCTGCTGCGTTACCAATCGCAAATTCAAAACGTGAGGGTAAGACATGGAAGAAGCAGGCATCGGCTGGATCGCAGCTATCATCATCGGCGGCATTGCAGGCTGGCTGGCAGAACAGTTCATGAAGAGCAATATGGGCGTCTTCATGAACATCCTTCTCGGCATCGTCGGCGCGATCATCGCCAACGCCATTCTCGGCTTCTTTGGCGTTGTGCTGGGCGGCTGGATTGGCTACCTCATCGCCGGCTTTATCGGCGCCTGCATACTTATTGCAGTTGCGCGCGCCTTTAGACGCTAAGCGTTGATTAGATCAGGTCTGATCAAAAACCCGACCCCGGCAGAGCAAGATACTCGAGCTCTTCCGGGGTCGAATTGCGTCCGAGCAAAGCATTTCGATGCGGGAAGCGGCCGAACTGACGGATCACCTCCCGGTGCTTGACCGCGTAGTCGTGATATCGTTCGTCGCCGAGGAGAGCAAAAAGCTCGACTGCGCGATCCTGGTCTTCAAGCGCTTCCGAATGCTCGAAGGGCAGATACAGGAAGCACCGCTCATGCAGACCGGCGCCCGTATCGACACCTTCGTCGACTGCCAGCCTCGCCTCCCGCAACGCGATCCAATCTGTTGCGAACGCCAGCGGTGTGCCCCGATAGATATTGCGAGAAAACTGGTCGAGCACGATGATGGCCGCGAGATGCCCCTCGCGTGAACCTCGCCACGTATCCAGATCGCCATGCGCCAGAAACAGGTGCGTCGCTGCGAAATGCTTCGAGATTGCAACGTCCAGCGCAGGGTTCTTTTCGAACCATTTCTCCGGTCCCAGTTCGACAAACCAGAAATTCAGCACGTCTTCAGGGGTACGAACCGCTTCAGAACTCATCAAGCTTGCTCCAGTTGAACACCGTCGGACGACTTGCCCATTATTACCAGCAGAGCCTCCACGACGAGCCTGTGATCGTCTCGCTGCGGGAGACCCGATACGGTGACTGCGCCGATACAGCCTGCCCCATCCACCTTTATCGGAAAACTGCCGCCATGCGGTGCATAGTCGGCAATAGGAAGCGAGAACTTTGCCTCGAGTGTTGTCTCCTGCCTGGTCATTTTCAGACCCATCCCATAGCTCGACTGGAAGAAGCGCAGGACGACATTGCTCTTGCGCCGAATCCAGTCTTCGTTGTCAGGCATCGACCCCGGCAACGCCGTGTAAAAGAGTGGCATCGAGTGAAGCCGGATACCGATCGCGACTGGCAGCCCCTTCTCGATCGCCATGTCGCGCAGCAAAGAACCGAGCTGCCAGGCTTCGTCCGGACCAAAGCGGTCGAAAATCAGGGCCGCCTCCTGCTCGGCGATCCTGGCGATATCCTGTTCAAGCGTCATGGTATTTCCCCGTTTGTAGCCTCATTGATGACGGTGGAATTGGGGAATGTAAATATCCTGCCCGCCAGCGCCGTTGCTGATCTTCCGGCAGACCATCCCTTCCACGGTTTGCGGAAAGACAATTGTAAATTGCTTGTGCGCAACCGCGAAGAAGCGGATAGAGGAAATTACCTCCAATCCTTCCCATTCAGGCCCCCCTATCATGGATCTATTTACCGCTGCTGGCTTGGCTGCCCTCGTCGAGGTCATTGCCATCAATCTCGTGCTGTCCGGCGACAACGCGATCGTTATCGGTCTTGCCGCTGCCGGCCTTCCGGCGGACATGCGCAAGAAGGCAATCCTGTTCGGCATCGCGGCCGCAACCGTGCTTCGTCTGATCTTTGCAGCGGTCACCTCATACCTTCTCGGCATCGTCGGGCTGCAGCTTGTCGGCGGCCTGTTGCTCGCCTGGGTGTGCTGGAAAATGTGGAGCGAACTGCGTGCCCACGATACGGCAGACGCCGACGCGCTCAACGCTGCGGCCGCCAACCAACCGCAAAAGACGTTTTTTCAAGCGGCAATGCAGATCGTCGTCGCTGATGTGTCCATGTCACTGGACAACGTCCTTGCCGTTGCCGGAGCTGCTCAGGAGCATTCCGCAGTCCTGATCATCGGTCTCGTCGTGTCGATTGCGATGATGGGTATCGCTGCCAATTTCGTGGCGAACCTGCTCAACCGCTACCGCTGGATCGCCTATCTCGGCCTCGCCGTGATCGTCTATGTCGCAATCACCATGATCTATCACGGCACGATCGAAGTCTTGCCGCTGATTCAGTCTGCCTAGTCGTTTCGGCTCGTTTTGAAACAGCGGTTTAAACGCTCATTATCATACAATCGAGATTGACCGTCGAATCAGAGCGCTGCCATTGAAGCAGGCCGGCTAGCAACGTTAGGTGGTCGCAGCCGGCAATAACCGGTCAGGGGCTCGCGGACCCCCAGCTCGAAAGTGCTGGTGAGCCCCGTCCAATCGTTGACTGAGGTCAAGGCCGGTTCGCGCCCGACGCGAGGCGGGTCAAACTTCGGTTATCCCCTGCCGTGATGCGATTGACCGTACCAGCACTCTCCTTTAGAAGCGGCATTCTTCCGAAGCAGGCTCTTCGGTGTGACGAATATTCCGGAGTTGGAACGGATGGCGGTGTTTCCGGCAGGAACACGAGAGACGGCCCGGTGCGCGCAGGACAAGCTCCCGTCGCAATGGGCAGTCTTTGTCGCGGCACTGCTGATCGCCTTCGTCGCTCTGGTTTCCGGCGGACTTCGCGATAGCCAGGCGATCCTGCGCATCGCGCATTCCAGCGAGAAGAGCTCGGAGACACCACAAGCCAGCAAACGCGATCCTATTCGCACGCTGGCGACTGCCGACCGCAGGGAGGCTGGTCCCAGCCAGTGGAGCGGCGCAGACGGCGCTTTGGCTTTCACCGCCTCGACACTGACGATTCCGGAATTTGCTCAGGCGATTGCATCCGCGCTCACCGATGCCAATCCTATCGGCACGCATTGGCCGGTTCCGCTGCCGCGCGCACCGCCCGTCGTCTCCTGAGCGCTATAGTCGAACCTCACACGCATACGGCCCCTTGCTGCGAAACGCGCAACCGGGGCGAAGCAGGATCTTAAAACATGAGAAATTCACCCTGGCTGGTGGCGAGCTATATCCTTGTCATCGTGTTCGGCTTCCTGGTGGCGATGCCGAACATTCTGCCGCAATCGGTCCTCGACCGCGTGCCTTCCTTCCTGCCTCACAGCCGTGTGTCGCTCGGTCTCGACCTTCGCGGCGGTTCGCATCTGGTGCTGGAAGTGGACCGCGCTGATCTCATCAACGAGCGTGTCCAGGGCCTGATCCAGGATGCACGCCGCGTTCTGCGCGAAAAGAACCTCGCAACATCGGCTATCCGTCGCTCGGGCGAGGCTGTGCTAGTTACGCTTCGCGATCCAGCGCAGCGCGATCAGGCCGTCACCGAGTTGCAGACGCTCGCGAACCCGATCGGGCTTGGCACGACGGTTGGTGGCAGCGACCTTTCCATCACCAGCCAAGGCGACAACACGATTTCCATCGCCCAGACGGATGCGGGGATCACCTCCCATATCAACGCTGCCGTTGAGCAAAGCCTTGAGATCATCCGCCAGCGCGTCGACCAGGTCGGCGTCGCCGAGCCGACGATCCAGCGTGTGGGTTCGGACCGCGTTCTCGTCCAGCTTCCTGGCGAACAGGACCCTTCGCGCCTGCGCCAGCTTCTCGGCTCGACCGCCAAGATGAGCTTCCACCTTCTCGGTGACCAGGGCCAGCCAGGCGTAACCATGATCGCAGACGAAAGCGGCCAGCAGTATCCGGTGCTCGACCGCGTCGAACTCTCCGGTGACCGCCTCACCGATGCCCGCGCGGCGTTCGACCAGCAGAGCCGGCAGCCGATCGTCACCTTCCAATTCGACAGCGCCGGTGCCGCCCGCTTTGCGCAGATCACGCAGGCCAATGTGGGCCGTCCGTTCGCGATCGTGCTCGACAACAAGGTGCTCAGTGCACCCGTCATCCAGACGCCGATCACCGGCGGTTCCGGTCAGATTTCGGGCAGCTTCACGCCTGAGGACGCGACCACCCTTTCCGCGCTTCTGCGCGCCGGCTCGCTGCCCGCCAAGCTTACCGTCATCGAGGAACGCACCGTCGGCGCCGACCTTGGCTCCGATGCGATCGAGATGGGCATCTTCACCGGCCTCATCGGCTTCGTCCTCGTCGTCTGCTTTATCTTCTTCCTCTACGGAAGCTGGGGCATTCTGGCCAACGCTGCGCTTCTCATCAACGTCGTCCTGACCTTTGCGGGCCTCACCTTGATCGGGTCGACACTCACCCTCCCCGGCATCGCCGGCGTGGTGCTCGGCATTGGTCTCGCAGTCGATGCGAACGTTCTGATCAACGAGCGCATCAAGGAAGAAACCCGCAAGGGCAAGAGCGCGTTTGCGGCAATCAACTCGGGCTTTGCCCGCGCCTACTCGACCATCGTCGACAGTAACGTCACGGCGCTGATCGCGACCGTCCTTCTGTTCTGGTTCGGCTCCGGTCCTGTCCGCGGCTTCGCGGTCACCATGGGCCTCGGCATCATGATCTCGATGTTTACCGCCGTGTCGGTCGTTCGCGTCGCGATGATCTACATTGCCGCACAGCGCAAGCTGAAGAAGATCGAGATCAAGCCGCTTCTACCGATCAATCTCGTTCCGGATGGTACGCGTATCCCGTTCATGAAGGGTCGCTTCATCGGTATCGGCGTGTCGGTTCTCCTGTCGATCGCCTCGCTCGTGCTGTTCGTGACGCCTGGCCTCAACTACGGCGTCGACTTCCGCGGCGGTATCCAGATGGAAGTGGTGACCGCCAACGAAGCGGATCTTGCATCCTTCCGTTCGGGCCTCAACGAACTCGGTCTCGGTGAAGTGGCACTGCAGGAATTCGGTGCCCATAACAGGCTTCTGGTCCGCGTCGAGCGCCAGCCAGGCGGCGAGATCGCCCAGACAGAGGCTGTCGAGAAACTCAAGACGGAAGTCCTGAAAATCGACCAGACTGCCAAGGTTGAGCGTACCGAAGTCGTCGGTCCGAAGGTCTCGGGCGAACTTGCGACTGCCGGCTTCCTGTCGGTCCTGCTCGCCTCGATTGCCATGATGATCTACATCTGGGTGCGGTTCGAATGGCCCTTCGCCGTCGGTGCCATCGCGACCCTCGTGCTCGATGTGACAAAGACGATCGGCTTCTTCGCAATCACCGGTCTCGACTTCAACCTGACAGCGATTGCCGCGCTGCTGACGCTGGTCGGTTACTCTGTCAACGACAAGGTCGTGGTCTATGACCGCATGCGCGAGAATATGCGCCTCTACAAGAAGATGCCGCTGCGCGACGTGATCGATCTGTCGATCAACGAAACGCTGGCTCGAAGCCTCTATACCTCGGCAACGGCGTTCCTCTCGCTTCTGCCAATGGCTATCTGGGGCGGCAGCGCCGTCTCCAGCTTCGCGATCCCGATGGTGTTCGGCATTCTCGTCGCTGCCCTCTCGTCGGTGTTCATCGCAGCGCCGATCCTGCTGTTCCTTGGCGACTGGCGTACCCGCCATCAGGCACAAAAGCCTGTTGCAGACGACACAGCCGTCGATTCCAAGCAGATCGGCAACGTCTGAGACGTTCTACCATCCAGACAAAAGGGCGGGTCGTTTCCCGCCCTTTTTCATTTCCACGTTTTAAACCCGGTTTTCCATGGTCGATCTTGCCGCCTATGCGGGCCTGTTCTTTGCTGCATTCATCGCTGCCACGATCTTTCCGATGCAGTCGGAAGCGGTCCTTGTCGGCCTCATCCTGTCGGATCGCTATGCGCTTGCGGCCCTTGTGCTCACGGCCTCCGTCGGCAATACGCTCGGCTCGGTCGTCAACTGGCTGATGGGATTGGGCGTGGAGCGGTTCCGGGACCGACGCTGGTTCCCCGTCAAGCCTGACAAGCTCGAGAAGGCGAAGACGTGGTATCGCAAATACGGAAAGTGGTCGCTGCTCCTGAGCTGGCTACCGATCGGCGGCGATGCCATCACCGTTGTCGCGGGTGTTCTTAAAGAACCGCTGCCAACGTTTCTTGTTTTGGTCTTCATCGGCAAGACGCTTCGCTATGGCGTCGTCGCGGCTGTAACGCTCGGCGTGATCGGTTAAACCATACCAAACATGGAACAATCGTGTGGTGTTCCCATTAGTGTTGCCATGTAGGACCATGTTGGGAGGCAGTCATGGCAGAGGCGTTCGGCGCGAAAGAAGAAACACCTGAACTTAAGCGCGTGATGGGCCCCGGCCTGCTGCTGCTGTTCATCGTTGGCGATATTCTCGGAACGGGGATCTACGCACTGACCGGGCAAGTGGCCGCTGAAGTTGGAGGCGTTGTCTGGCTTCCATTCCTCATCGCTTTTCTTGTCGCCCTGCTCACCGCCTGCTCCTATCTCGAACTCGTCACCAAATATCCGCAGGCAGCTGGTGCTGCGCTCTACACCCATAAAGCCTTCGGCGTCCATTTCGTCACGTTCCTTGTCGCCTTCGCCGTGATGTCCTCAGGCATCACGTCTGCGGCGACCGCATCGCGTGCGTTTGCCGCCAACTTCTCGACGTCGCTCGGCCTGGATCTCGGGGTCTGGGGCGTACCGCTGATCGCCGTCGGCTTCATTGCGCTGGTGGCAGCGGTCAATTTCCGCGGTGTCGGTGAAAGCGTAAAGCTCAACGTCGTGCTGACCGTTGTGGAACTGACCGGCCTTCTCATCATCATCGGCATCGGCCTCTGGGCGATTGCTGGTGGCGAGGGCGATGTGTCGCGTGCCTGGACGTTCGCCACACCGGAAGGCAGCGGAACGTTCTGGCCAGTCGTCGCCGCAACCGGTCTCGCCTTCTTCGCGATGGTCGGGTTCGAGGACTCGGTCAACATGGCCGAAGAGTGCAAGGAGCCAAGCCGTCTCTTCCCGAAAGTGCTGCTGACCGGTCTCGCGATCACCGGCGTGATCTACATTCTCGTGGCAATCTCTGCGATTACTCTGGTGCCGGCGAACGAACTGGGCGAAGGGGAAACACCGCTTCTGAAAGTCATCCAGGCCGGAGCGCCCGCGTTCCCGATCAGCATCTTTGCGATCATCACGATGTTTGCCGTCGCCAATTCGGCGCTGATCAACATGATGATGGCAAGCCGACTGATCTACGGCATGGCCCGCGAAAATGTGCTGCCCGCCATGCTCGGCAAGGTGCACGCAACGCGCCGCACGCCGTATATCGCAATCGTTTTCACATCGCTTCTCGCCGTCTGTCTGATTCTCTTTGCAGGCGGCGTGCCCGCTCTTGGCGGGACGACTGCACTGCTGTTGCTTTGCGTCTTTGCGATCGTCAATGTCGCCGTGCTGGTGCTGCGCAAGGACAAGGTCGATCACAAGCACTTCCGGACACCAACGATCTTGCCGGTTCTTGGTGTGATCTCCTGCGTGTTTCTTGCAGGCCCCTGGGCCGGTCGCGATCCGGTCCAGTATGCCATTGCCGCCGCCCTGCTTGGCCTCGGCGTCATACTGTGGATCGCCACCGTCCAGTTCATGAAAACATCCAGCAGGGCTGCCTGACCGGTACTAGAAGACCGGCGTCAGCCTCTCACGCTCTGGACTGAAAGGTGATGACGCCGTCGTTGGCGACGCTTACGGAAACCCCGGTGTAATCCGGGATCCGGAAGTGCCCCCCTTCGACGTCGTGGGTATGGGTGGCGGTGATCACCATGACATCGGCACCCGCCGCCTCACCGGCCATGATACCGGCAGGGACGTCCTCGAACACCATCACGTTGGAAGGGTCTGCGCCAAGCCGTTTCGCGCCGAGCCTGTAGCCCTGCGGGTCCGGTTTGCCGATCGTGACGTCCTCGGCAGTGACCAGCATGGACGGTATCGCAAGGCCAGCTGCGGCAAGTCTTGCCTTTGCGAGTTCCAGCGGCGACGACGTCACGACACCCCATTGCCCCGCGGGCAGGCTTGCCAAGAATTCAGCAGCGCCCGGTATCTGAACGATACCCTCGACATCGTCGATCTCGCCGCGCAGAACCTTCTCCGCTTCCACTGCCGGATCAAGACCCGGCAGGTTGAGGCTGGTGATCGTATCGATGCCGCGCTTGCCGTGCATGAAGGGCAGGAATTTCTCCACGTCGAGCCCCTGCTCTGCCGCCCAGCGTCCCCAGACACGTTCGGCAGAAGCAATCGAATTGAGGATCGTTCCGTCCATGTCGAAGAGAAAGCCGCGATAACCTCTGGTCGGCAGGACGATGACGTTTTGGGAGACTGACAATGCGGAATTCCTTTTGGAGAGACTGACGGGATTTGCAGGACCGGATACGCATCCGGACTACAGATAGGAGGGAGCCGGCGCAATTGACGGCGAGGTTCGAAGCGTTAGAACTGAGAATGGGAATGGAGAAAACCCTATGAATGAGGATTTGATGGGGCACGCGGATCTGCGCGGCCGCGGCGTGCTGATCACGGGCGGCGGATCCGGCATTGGAGCGGCGCTTGTCGAGGGATTCGCGGCCCATGGCGCGAAGGTCTCGTTTATCGACATTGCCGACGAACCCAGCACAGCACTGGCGGACCGGCTTTCCGCGATCAACGATCATCCAGTCCAATATATAAGGGCGGACTTGCGCGATACCGACGCCATCAAACATGCGGTCGATGATGCGGCAGCAAGACTCGGGTCACTCTCGGTGCTCGTGAACAATGCCGCCTGGGACGATCGCCGGGATCTCGATGATATCACCGAAGATTACTGGGACCTCAGCCAGGCGATCAATTTGAAGCAGGTGTTCTTCACATCGCAAGCCGCCGTGCCGCATATGCGGTTGGCGGGCGGTGGTGCGATCGTCAATTTCTCATCGATCGCCTGGATGCTCAACATGGGTGGCATGCCATCCTACACAACCGCCAAGGCCGGTATCGTCGGTCTGACCAAAAGCCTCGCCGGCAGGCTTGGGCCGGAAAATATCCGGGTCAATGCCATCCTGCCCGGCATGATCGTCACCGAGCGGCAAAAGGACCTGTGGCTGAAGGATGAGGACATCGCCGCGATGATTGGGCGCCAGTGCCTCAAACGCAGCCTGGTGGCGCAGGATGTCGTGGGCCCGTGTCTGTTTCTCGCGTCGAGCGCCGCGGCTGCCATAACTGCGCAGACACTGGTGATCGATGGTGGCGCGATCTAGCGAGAAAGGAAGATGGTGCCCCTGCCGAGGAATTGAACCTGGATCGGCTGCAAACGAAGCAGCTGCTCTGGCTTTGAGCTACGAGGGGCGTGCGAACTGATTGCCACCGATTGGTAAGCAGCGCAATCACAGCCTTTACCAATGGTTACGGGGTAAGGTTAACCCTGGCCCATTATGGCTTGGCACAATTGAAAATGCCCTGCGGATCCTTCCAGAGGAAGAACCCGCAGGGCCTGGAGGCCAGCTACTCCGCTGGAGAGAGAGCGGGCGGCGCCTCCAAACCGTGCTGCCGCAAAGGCCGCATTCCGGTCATCAGGCGCGCCAGCATATAGAAGACCGGCGTCATGAAGATGCCGAAGAAGGTCACCCCGATCATGCCGGAGAATACCGCGATGCCCATGGCGACGCGCATTTCCGCACCGGCACCGGTGGACACGACCAGTGGCACCACGCCCATGATAAAGGCCATCGACGTCATCAGGATCGGGCGAAGGCGAAGGCGGCTGGATTCGACTGCAGCCTCGAACGGCGTTCGGCCTTCGAACTCCAGCTCGCGGGCGAATTCCACGATCAGGATCGCGTTCTTCGCCGACAGTCCGACCAGCACCACCAACCCGATCTGGGTGAAGATGTTGTTGTCGCCTCCCGTCAGCCAGACGCCCGTCAGTGCCGCCAGCACGCCCATCGGCACGATCATGATGATCGCAATCGGCAGCGTCAGGCTCTCGTACTGGGCGGCCAGCACAAGATAGACCAGCAGCAGGGCGAGCGGAAACACGATGATGCTCGAGTTGCCGGCAAGGATCTGCTGGTAGGTGAGATCCGTCCACTCGAAGGCAACGCCTGACGGCAGTGTTTCGTCGAGGATCTTTGTGATCGCCGCTTCCGCCTGACCGGAGGAAAAGCCAGGTGCCGGCGCTCCGTTGATGTCGGCGGCGAGGAAGCCGTTGTAGCGCGTCGTGCGTTCCGGTCCCGTCTGGGCGTCCACCTTGAGGAGCGCTGAAAGCGGGATCATCTGGCCCGATTGCGAGCGGACTTTCAACGCACCGATATCCTCGGGCTTTGCACGGAACTGCGCATCCGCCTGCACTCTCACGCTGTAGGTACGGCCGAAGGCGTTGAAGTCGTTGACGTAGAGCGAACCGAGATAGATCTGAAGCGTCTCGAACACGTCTGTCACTGAGACACCCAGCTGTTCGGCCTTGGCACGGTCGAGATCGGCGAACAGCTGCGGGACGTTGATCTGGAAGCTGGAGAAGATGCCCGCCAGTTCCGGAGCCTGCATTGCCTTGGCGATGACTGCCTTGGTTGCATCGTCCAGTGCGTTGTAGCCGTAGCCGGCGCGGTCTTCGAGCTGCAGCTTGAAGCCGCCCGTAGTGCCGAGACCGTTGACCGGCGGCGGCGGGAACATCGCGATGAAGGCATCCTGGATACCGGCGAATTTCTGGTTCAGTGCCATGGCGATGGCGCCGCCCGAAAGCTCCGGCGTCGTGCGGTTCTCGAAGTCGTCAAGCACCGCGAAGACGATGCCGGAATTCGATCCGATCGTGAAACCATTGATCGACAGGCCCGGAAATGCAATCGCATGCTCGACGCCCGGCTGCTCCAGGGCGATGTCGCTCATGCGCTTCACCACATCTTCGGTACGGTCGAGCGTTGCCCCGTCCGGCAGCTGTGCAAAGCCGATGAGATACTGCTTGTCCTGCGCCGGCACAAAGCCGCCGGGCACCGCGTTGAACACGCTGTAGGTTGCACCGATCAAGGCGAGATAGATCACCATGACGATACTCTTGCGCGACAAAAGCCCGCCCACCGTGCGGCCATAACCGTTCGAGGCGGAACCGAAGACCCGGTTGAAGCCGCGGAAGAACCAGCCGAACAGCCAGTCCATGCCACGCGTCAGCCGGTCCTTCGGGGCATGGTGCCCCTTGAGCAGAAGAGCTGCCAGTGCCGGCGATAAGGTCAGCGAATTGATCGCCGAGATCACCGTCGAGATGGCGATGGTGAGCGCGAACTGGCGGTAGAACTGGCCGGACAGGCCCGAGATGAAGGCGAGCGGCACGAACACGGCGACGAGAACGAGCGCGATCGCGATGATCGGTCCGGAGACTTCGCGCATTGCCTTGTAGGTGGCGTCGCGCGGATTGAGCCCGTTTTCGATATTGCGCTCGACATTCTCGACGACGACGATCGCGTCATCCACGACAATACCGATCGCCAGCACCAGGCCGAACAGCGTCAGCGCGTTGATCGAGAAGCCGAGCGCATACATCACGGCGAACGTGCCGATGATCGAGACCGGAACCGCGATCAGCGGAATGATCGATGCACGCCAGGTCTGCAGGAAGACGATGACGACGATGACGACCAGCGCAATGGCTTCGAGCAGCGTATCGACGACCTTTTCGATCGACGAGCGGACGAACTGCGTGGTGTCGTAGACGATCTCGTATTTGACACCTTCCGGCATCGCCAGCTGGAGCTGATCCATGGTCGCGCGGACCGTATCGGCGATCTCGATCGCATTCGAGCCAGGAGCCTGCAGGACGGGAATGGCAACGGCCGGGCGTCCGTCGAGAAGCGACCGCAGCGTATAGTCGGCGGCCCCCATCTCGACCCTTGCGACGTCGCGAAGCCTGGTGATCTCGCCGTTGGAGCCGCTCTTGACGATGATGTTGGCGAACTCTTCGGGCGACTGCAAACGTCCCTGGGCATTGACGTTGAGCTGCAGATCCGTGCCCGGCACGTTCGGCGAGGCACCGATTATGCCGGCTGCGGCCTGGACGTTCTGCGCGCGGATTGCGTCCGTCACGTCGCTTGCCGCGAGATTGTGCTCGGCAGCCTTTTGCGGATCGATCCAGACACGCATGGAATAGTCGCCGGCGCCAAAGACCTGCACCTGGCCGACGCCTTCGATCCGTGCCAGCCGATCCTTGACGTTCAGCGTCGCGTAGTTGCGAAGGTAGGTCAGGTCATAGCGATCGCTATCCGAGACCAGATTGACGACCATGATGAAGTCGGGCGAGCTTTTGATCGTCGTGATGCCAAGCGCCCTCACCTCGGATGGCAAGCGCGGTTCAGCCTGGCTGACGCGGTTCTGCACCAGCTGCTGCGCCTTGTCCGGATCGGTGCCGAGCTTGAAGGTGACCGTCAGCGTCATCACGCCGTCCGACGTCGCCTGGCTCGACATGTAGAGCATGTCTTCGACGCCGTTGATCTGCTCTTCGAGCGGCGTCGCGACTGTCTCGGCAATCACGACCGGATTGGCACCCGGATAGGTCGCCTTGACGACGACCGACGGGGGAACCACGTTCGGATATTCGGAAATCGGAAGTGCGCGCATGCCAAGCAGGCCGGCGACCACGATCAGGATCGACAGGACGCCGGCAAAAACCGGTCTGTCGATGAAAAATCTTGAAATATTCATTGTCTAAGCCCTCTCTCCAGGGTCGAACAGAAACAACAGGCTCCCCTCTCGCGGCCCGTGCAGGCCGCGAGTGCTTACCGTGTCTCGCAATTGTAGTTGTGGTTGCGGCCCGCCCCTCCAGTTAGAGAGAAGCAGACCGCATCAAGTCACTTGGTGGCGACTTCGTCCTGCGGCGCCACGATCGCGCCCGGGCGGATGCGCTGTAGCCCGCTGACGACGACACGATCGCCGGCAGAAAGGCCCTTTTCGACGATCCGCTGACCATCGATCACCGATCCGAGCTGAACCTGCCGGTAGCCGACCTTGTCGCCGGCTTCGACAACCAGCACGAACTTCTTGTCCTGATCGGTGCCGATCGCCTTTTCGCTGACGAGAAGGCGATCTTCGGCCTTGGGTTCACCAATGCGGACCCGCACGAACTGACCGGGGATCAAGCGCCCGCCCGGATTGTCGAAGACCGCGCGGACGCGGATCGTGCCGCTTGCCGCGTTGACCTCGTTGTCGATCAGCTGCAGCTTGCCACGGACAGGCGTCGTTGACGCGAGCGTGCTGGCCTCAACCGGAACGTCTCCAATCGCCGGCACGCCGTCCTTGACGTCGACCTGGGCCAGTGTGCGGGCCACCAGTTCCTCAGCTGCGTCGAAGCTTGCGTAGATCGGGCTGCTCGACACGAGCGTCGTCAGCACCGCCGAGGCAGAGCCTGCCGCCACGAGATTGCCGACGGTGACTTCAATGCGACCTGCACGCCCGGAGATCGGGGCACGAATCTGGGTATAATCCAGATTGATCTGCGCCGATTTCAGCGTTGCCCTTGCTGCTTGGACATTGGCGATCGCTTCGGCGCGGGCGCTCTGACGCTGCGAAAGATCGCTCTGCGATATGGTGTTGCGCGAGGCGAGCGTCTTGCCCCGTTCCAGCTCGGTGTCGGCATAATCGAGCCTTGCCTGGGCGGATGCCATCTGTCCCTCCGCCTGAGCGACGGCTGCCTTGTATGGCTCGGGATCGATCGAGACCAGAAGATCGCCTTCCTTTACGAGACCGCCTTCACGGAAATGCACGGACAGAATTGCGCCGGCCACCCTTGGGCGAACCTCGACGCGATCAACAGCTTCCAGACGGCCGGAAAACTCCTGCCAGGTGGTGACGTTCTTCGGCTGCACGGCGGTAACCGTGACCGGCACCGCCGGCTGAGCCGCCGCTTCCGCGGGGGCCGCATAGGCGCCTGTCGGCGTATCGATAGAGAGCGAAGCGCCTGCAATGAGCGCAGCAACACTTATTCCGGCGCCCCACGGGGCCCAGTTTTTGATCTTCAACATATTCATAATCTCCTGACGGTCCTGCCCCAGGGAGGAGGAGAAAACCGTTGTCAAACGCTAGAAATCGACGTCTGCTTATTCACTCAACGTTTCGACGAAGCCTTTGAACTCGGCGGATAGACCCGCCATCCAGTTCCCCTGCCCGCCCTTGTAAACACCCGTCCAGCCTGCGCCTTTCGGGAATATTTTCTGCCTGACCGAGACGCCCGAGGCTTCGAGCCGGTCCGCATAGTTGACAACCTCGTCATGCAGCGGATCGTCTTCCGAGCTCACGACCAGAGCCGGCGCAAGACCGGATAGCCGAGAACACAGACAGGGCGCAGCATAGGGATGCTGGAAACCGCAGGCCGAACGCAGATAATGGCTCCAACCGTCGGACCATTTCTCGCGCATGCCGATTTCGTCGGCTCGACGAAACGATTTCGAGGCCATCATTGGATCGATCATCGGCGACAGAAGGATCTGTCCCCGAAGCTCGCCCGGCAATTGGTCTCGCGCCTTCAAAGCCACACCCGCCGCCACGTTGCCGCCTGCCTCATCGCCCGCAACGAAAAGCGGGGAACGGGCGGACCCGAAGCGCTTGCGGTTGCTGCTGAGATAGGTCAGCGCCGCGAAGGCGCATTCCATTGCCTGCGGAAACAGGTTGGCCGAGGCAGATCCATAATCCGCCTCGACAACGATTGACCCCGCCTCCGAGAAGACTTTTCCGATCGGCACTTCACGGTCCCGCAGGCCACCTTGCTGGAATGCGGATCCGCGCAGATAGAGTATAATCGGCGCGACTTTGGCTGCCGGCTGGCCTTCGTAACGGTGTATGGAAACGGGCAGGCCTGCCCATTCGATATCCGTGTTCTTGTTCCAGTCCGTCATCCAGTCCTCCTCGCTATGGAGCCAAAAAGCCACATTGGCGAAAGGCATCTTGCCGAATAACTTGACCCTGATATTATTGTTCCTGACAGAACTCGCAAGACGCTGAAATCGGCAACACTGTTCCGGATAGGCGAATAATACAACTTTTCGAACGGGATCAACGATGGACCAGCTTTCCTCTATGCGCGTCTTCGTGCGCGTCGTCGAAACGGGCAACTTCACGCGTGCTGCCGCGACCCTCAATATTCCCAAGACCACGGCCACCAACATGGTCCAGGGTCTAGAGGCGCATCTGCGCACGAAGCTCCTCAACCGCACGACACGTCGGGTCATGGTCACGACCGATGGAGCACTCTACTACGAGCGCGCCGTACAGATCCTGTCGGAACTTGAAGAACTCGACGGCACGATGTCGAAATCGCAGAACCAGCCCACGGGCCGACTGCGTGTCGAGATGGCAGGGGCGTTCGCCGACCTCGTCGTAATCCCCAATTTGTGCGAATTCTACCAGCGCTACCCGCAGATCCAGCTGGATATCGGGGTGGGCGACCGGCTGGTCGATTACATTGCTGAAAATGTCGACTGTGCTCTTCGAGGCGGCACGCCCAAGGACCAGTCGCTGATTGCGCGCAAAGTCGGCGAGCTTCGCATGCGCAATTACCTATCCCCGAACTATCTTGAGCGATTCGGTATGCCGACCCATCCGCGAGATCTGGAGACCGACCATTTCTCTGTCGGTTACCTCAACGCGACGGCCGGCCGGATCATGACCTTCGACTTTTGCAAAGAGGACGAGACGCTGGAGATCATGCCGCGTTACGTCGTCTCGGTGAATGATGCGCGCTCCTACGTCAACGCGGCGGTCGCGGGTCTCGGGATCGCACAGGCAGCGCGGTTCATGGTCCAGGAGCACGTGAAGAGGGGCGAACTCATCGAGATCTTCGCCGAATGGGAGTGCGAACCGCTACCGCTCTACATCGTCTACCCGCAAACCCGGCACCTTTCCAACAAGGTCCGGGTCTTCGTGGATTGGCTCGCCAAACTGGTTCAAGGCTTGAAGGAAGACGAACAGCCGACGGTCACATTGCTGAAAACGGGCTGAGTTAGGTCTCAGCCGTAGGGGGACTGACACGTGCGGCGCATGCCGCCGTAGGACGTGTAGCTGTTGTCGTTGGCGCGGTATGAACGATATCGCGACAGGCACCACTCCTCGTGCGCCGGGTTCCCCATGGATGTTGCGTCGTATGAGGCGTTTTGCGGCGAAGACGAGCGGTCAGTTTCACGCACAAGACGGCCGTCTTGACCACGCCCGATTATCGTGCTCGTGGCGCTGACCTGCTGAACCAGCCCATGCTCTTCGATGCCGGTGTCTTCGTTGCCAGAAACAATGTTGTCCTGACCATGCGACATGGCGACCGGTGACTGGCAAGCCCGACGCTGGCCACCCCTGTAAGGCTGGTAGGTGTTGTCCTCGAGCCTGTAGGAACGGTAGCGCGCGAAGCACCAGTCGGCATGCGCCTGGTTAACCGATGCATCGGACACAGGATCTACCGACGCCTGGTCTGCCTCATCCAAGGAAGCCGTCTGGACGCCGTCCACCGCATCCGTCGCCTGGTCCTGGGCAGCTACGGGCTGCCCCTGCGCATCCGACGCCGGCAGATCAATCTTTGCGGTCACGGCAGCAATCCGCTCGTAACGCTGATCGCCGCTGCTCACGACCACGGGTGTCGAGGTCCAGAGATCAGGATGGTCAACGTTGGAAAAGCGATGAGGCGCCGGCTCGGCAATGAGATAGGCCGTAGCCGCAACGCCACTTAAGAAGACCGTGACGGCCAAGACAAGCCCGCTCAGAAGTAGAAGGATCGCTTTCACGACGAGGATGCTCCGCAGATTTTCAACATGCGGACAAAATGCATGCGCGCGCAGAGGGTTCCGAACGAATTGCAACCTCGCCCGAGACAAATGCAGGGTGGTACAAAAAAGCCGACATTTGCTCGGCAGGAAGCCCCAGAGTTGCGCTATTCAGATTGTGATAGACTATCATACGGGAGGAGATTCCGATGAGAACCCTGATCGCTGCCTTTGCGGTCACGCTCGCCGCCTTGCCGGCTGAAGCACAGCAGTTTCGCAATACCGAAATCCAGCCAGATGGGACGGGTGGATATTACGGCACCTATGGAAACGAGAATTTCGAGGTAAGGCCACAAGGCGATGGCGTCTCGGGACATATGGGTGGACGCAGACCCGATGTCGTCGAAGAACGGCCCTCACGACGCCCCGGAAGCGTCGGCGCCACGCAGCGAAACTGCGTCGTCGACGGCAACGGAAACGCCATTTGCCGGTGAAACCGGCGCTTGAACATTTCGATGTAAAGAATTGATTTGGTGGGTGATGTAGGGCTCGAACCTACGACCCGCTGATTAAGAGTCAGCTGCTCTACCAACTGAGCTAATCACCCGTAACCGGTTTGGCGAAGCGTCGTTTCCGCCGGTGTGAGGGCCGTATAAAGAGGAAGTTTGGGCTTGTCCAGCACCTCCCGCGAAATTTGTTGGATCAGCGGCGTCTTTTTTGCGCCAGCGAACTGCCTTTGCGAGGATATCCGGACTTATGGTAACAAAATCAACGGTTTGAAAAATATCGCCTAGATTTCGATAACGCCTTCGGCAAGGCGGATCGCTTGTCCGCCAATCCGGGCTTTTGCAATGGCCCCTTCCTGCACATCGATGTGGAGATGGATAAAGGACGGCCGTCCCATCTCGACGCCTTGCTCGATGAGAAGAGGGTGATGCCCATCCGGCAGGCCGTCGAAATGATGGATCGCGCCGGACAATGCCGCTACCGCCCCACCCGTGGCCGGGTCTTCAGCGATGCCCATATCCGGCGAGAACATCCGGGCATGAAATTTCGCCTGATGATGGACGCCGCCGCGGCAATAAACATAGGCCGAAGCGAGCGCACCCTCGACGAAGGGAGCGACCTTCTCCCAAAGCGGCGCATCGAATTCCATGTCCTGGACAGTTGCAAGATTGTGCAGCGGGATCATCAGGAAGGGCACACCGGCGCTCCAGATCGACGCGACGTGGTTTTCGAACCCGATATCCGTCAGCTCGACGCCGAGCGCGTCCGCGATGCCCTGACGGTTCAAAGCTAGGTCGATCCGCTGCGACTTCTTCGGCAGATCGAACTCGGCGAACCCCACCTCCCCCTGGCGCAAACGCACGGCGCACCGAACCGGACCGACCGCCTCTTCAAGGACGCAGACCAGATCGAGATCGCTGTCGCGCCCGTTGGTGCGCTCGGCAAGGGCGATGGCCGTCCCGACCGTCGGATGTCCCGCGAACGGAAGCTCCCGGCCCGGTGTGAAGATTCGCAGCTTTGCCGAATGGGTGGTGTTTGTCGACGACTGGACGAACACCGTCTCCGAGAGGTTCATTTCCTTGGCAATGGCCTGCATCGCGCCATCGTCGAGACCATCTGCATCGAAGATGACCGCAAGCGGGTTGCCGGAAAGCTTAGCGTCGGTGAAAACGTCATAGATGCTGTAGGGACGCGCCAATGCAAACTCCTCCTCATATACCGGGCGCAAAACTGCCCGACGGCGTCCCGTGGCGCAACCCCTGATCAACGTCACCGCCTGGTGATTTGATTGGCGTCGTTTACGGTCGGACGTGCTGGGCGCCTCGGAGAAGGCCGCGTCGGCACGATAGGCGGCGCCCCAAGCCGAGCGTCACCTGCAGGTGAACAGGTCGCCAACAGTATGTGAGAAAGGCGAGCCATCGCTGGTTCGCCTTTCTCAGTACACCGATATTCAGATGATCGGGAGCGCTTCGTGCTCGCGGGTCTCGGCATTGCCGATCAGTCTTCCGAGCCGCTTGATACCCTCGTCGATCATCTCGTCGTTGGCGCAGGAGAAGCTGATGCGCAGCGTGTTGGCGTTGCTGCCGTCGGCGTAGAACGCCTTGCCGGGCACGAAGGCGACCTTTTCGGTTGCCAGCGATTTCGCCAGAAGCTCCGCACCATCCGTGCCCTCAGGCAGCGTCAGCCATACGAACATGCCGCCTTCGGGCTTTGTCCATGTCGTTCCCTTCGGCATGTATTTCGCAAGTGCCGCCAGCATGGAATCGCGGCGGCCGCTATAGACCCGCTTGATCTTGGCAACCTGTTCATCGAAACCGCGCGAAGCGACATGCTCGACGGCGATCTGGTTGATCGTCGACGAATGCAGGTCGGCCGCCTGTTTCAACAACACCAGTTTGCGGATGACCGGCATCGCTCCGATGACGAAGCCGACGCGCAGGCCTGGTGCCAGCGTCTTGGAAAAGCTGCCGCTGTAGATCGTGCGGGTCTTTTCGATACCGCCGCTGCGGGCAATGTCGAGCGCAAGGATCGGCGAAACCGGTTCGCCATCGAAGCGCAGGTTCTGGTATGCGGCATCTTCGAGAATCGCGATATCGAGTTCGTCTGCCAGTGCCAGAAGCTTTTCGCGGCCTGCGAGATCGATCGTCTCGCCGGTCGGATTGGAGAAGTCGGCGGACAGATAGGCAAACTTCACCGCACCACCGGCTTTCGCTGCCGTTTCGCGGTATGCTTCCGGCGTGCGATTGCCGTTGACCGAGAGCTGATCGTAGGTCGGCTCATAGGCATTGAATGCCGAGAGCGCACCGAGATAGGTTGGCCATGTCACCAGCGCCGTATCGTTCGGCGACAGAAACAGTTTGCCGAGATAATCGAGCGCCTGCTGGGAGCCTGACGTGATGAAGACGTTGTCGGCGGTACAGTCGATGCCGATCTTGGCGACATCGGCAACGATCCAGTCACGCAACGGCTTGTAGCCTTCGCTGACGGAATACTGCAGCGCCGAGTTCACCTGAGCGCCCGAGAAGATATCTGCATAGGCCTTCTGGAATTCCTCGGCCGGAAACAAGGCCGGATCCGGTATGCCGCCGGCGAACGAAATGATATCCGGCTGCTCAAGGAGCTTCAGCAGTTCGCGGATTTCGGAGGCTTTCATGCGGCTGGAGCGCGTCGCGAAAATATGGTCCCAATCAAGCACGGGCGTTTCCTTTTATTTCAATATTCTTGGCTTCGGTTTACAGAAGTTTCGACAGGTCAACAATGCTGACCTATCGGTTTTTGGTACGGTGCGATCACAAATTGTAAAACGCAAAAGCCCGCGCAGGTGGCGCGGGCTCTCGGATATTCTGCCTCAGTCGACCGGAATGATCAGGCCTTGAGGATCGAGCGGCCCGCGTAGGCGGCCTGAGGCCCAAGCATTTCTTCGATGCGGATCAGCTGGTTGTACTTGGCCAGACGATCGGAACGCGACAGCGAACCGGTCTTGATCTGTCCGCAGTTGGTGGCAACTGCGAGATCGGCGATCGTCGAGTCTTCGGTCTCACCCGAACGGTGCGACATGACGGCCGTGTAGCTCGCCTTATGCGCGGTCTCGACAGCATCGAGCGTTTCGGTGAGCGAGCCGATCTGGTTGACCTTGACGAGGATCGAGTTGGCCGTGCCCTGGCGGATACCGTCGCGCAGACGGGCCGAGTTGGTCACGAACAAGTCGTCGCCGACCAGTTGCACCTTGGAGCCAATCTTGTCAGTCAGATACTTCCAGCCGGCCCAGTCGTCTTCCGACATGCCGTCCTCGATCGAGATGATCGGGTACTTGCCGGCAAGTTCTGCCAGGTAATCGGCCATTGCTTCCGGCTCGAGCGAACGGCCTTCGCCTTCCAGCTCGTACTTGCCGTTCTTGAAGAATTCGGTGGCTGCGCAATCGAGTGCCAGATGCACGTCATCGCCCGGCCTGTAGCCAGCCTTTTCGACCGACTTCATGATGAAGTCGAGCGCTTCCGGCGCACTCTTCAGGCCCGGTGCGAAACCACCTTCGTCGCCGACATTGGTGTTGTTGCCCTGCGCTGCCAGTTCCTTCTTGAGGACGTGGAAAATTTCCGCGCCCATGCGCACGGCATCCTTCAGCGTCTCGGCGCCGACAGGCATGATCATGAATTCCTGGAAATCGATCGGGTTGTCGGCGTGAGCGCCGCCATTGATGATGTTCATCATCGGGACCGGCAGGAGATGGGCGGAAGCGCCGCCGATATAGCGGTAAAGCGGCAGGCCGGACGATTCGGCTGCGGCCTTGGCGACCGCAAGCGAAACGCCGAGGATGGCGTTCGCACCTAGGCGCGACTTGTTCGGTGTGCCGTCGAGCGCGATCAGGGTCTTGTCGATGTGGATCTGGCTTTCGGCATCAAAGCCGCCGATCGCATCGAAGATCTCGGTGTTGACGGCTTCGACGGCCTTTTCGACGCCCTTGCCACCATAGCGCTTGCCGCCATCGCGAAGTTCGACGGCTTCATGCGCGCCCGTGGAGGCTCCCGACGGAACGGCAGCGCGGCCCATCGAGCCGTCTTCCAGATAAACATCCACCTCGACGGTCGGATTGCCACGGCTGTCCAGAATTTCGCGAGCGATGATGTCGGTAATGGCGGTCAAGGGTCTCTCCTCGGTTTGATATGCGAGCCTGAATTCGCAGGCTCAGCGAACAGGCGGGTCACCGACATTGTGAGATCGTCGATGACACGCGGATTACAATCCAGTCAATTCGGCGGTTTTTCGACGCCGTCAGCCTTTTGCAATGGCGTCGAATGCCAGCAGCTTCTCCAGAAGCCGCGGCATGTCCTTCAAGTGAACCATGTTCGGACCGTCAGACGGCGCGTTGTCAGGGTCTTCGTGGGTTTCGATGAACACGCCGGCAACGCCGACTGCGACGGCAGCCCTTGCGAGCGTTTCGACAAACTCACGCTGACCACCGGATGAGCCGCCCTGGCCACCTGGCTGCTGCACGGAATGGGTCGCATCGAAGATGACAGGGCTTCCGAGCGACGCCATGATCGGCAGCGAGCGCATATCGGAGACAAGCGTATTATAACCGAACGAGGCGCCGCGCTCACACAGCATCACATTCGGATTGCCGCTTTCGAGGAACTTGGCCTGAACGTTCTTCATGTCCCAGGGCGCCAGGAACTGGCCCTTCTTCACGTTGATCGCGCAACCGGTCTTTGCGGCCGCGACGAGCAAGTCGGTCTGGCGCGACAGGAAGGCGGGGATCTGCAGGATATCGATCGTATCCGCCACAAGGCCGCACTGCTCTTCAGTGTGGATGTCGGTCAGAACCGGAAAGCCGTATTCCTTCTTGAGATCGGCAAAGATTGCCATCGCGTTGTCCAAGCCGATGCCGCGCTTGCCGGAGATCGACGTGCGGTTGGCCTTGTCGAAGGAGGATTTGTAGACGAGGCCGATGCCGAGCTTCTTGCAGAGTTCGACAAGCGTGCCGGCGATCATGAACGCATGATCGCGGCTTTCCATCTGACAGGGACCGGCAATCAGCGAGAGCTTTGCCGTGTTTGAGAAAACGACTTTCGAACTCCCCTCGCCCACGGACACTTCAGAATTGGCGGAGACTGTCATTTCACTATTCCTCGAAACCGAAAACCACACCTTGCCCCGGGGCTGCCGACACGATCACGCGGCCATCCCTGCGGATGAATGCGACGTCATTAGCAGCAAGGGTGATCTCTGTCACGGCGAGATCGGTGGTCTTGAAGATGATCCCGCGCGCAGCGAGGCGCGACGATGACAAGGGCTTCATCGAAGACCGGAACTCGTCGCTGAACGTGTCGTTGGATTGAATGCGGATGCTGGCATTGGCAGCTTCGATCCGCAGACCGTCTTTCCCTTGCTCGGGTTGCGTCTCGAACACGGTTTCGAAAAGCGGCAGAAACTCCAGCGGGTCATCTGCAGAAAAGACGATCTCTCGAAGGCCTGTAACGGCGTTTGCGTGCTCATCTAGACCACCGCGATCTGCCGGTAATGCGGCCATGCGCTGGCAGGAAAACAGCAAGATGTCATCGACCTCGGGGACTGCCGCGAACGCCAGACGGAATGAGACTTCGCTCTCCCCACCATCGGGCAACTGCATCGGGCGGGAGAATTGAAGCATCTCGCCCGCAGACATGTGCCCGTCCACAAAACGGCTATGATCGGCCGCTGCATCCTGCGTCCCGACGACCACCGCCGATAGACCTTCCCTTTTCCGCTGGCCGCGAAAGCGGATGTCGCGATCGGTGAACACGTTGCCTCGTTTTGCCGCAAGCGAGGCTTGCCGACGGTTCACAATGGCCAGCGGCTCGAGATACGAGCCATCCGCGAAGAATATGCAGGCATTAGCTGTGCCGAAAGGGTGAACACCTTCAGGTGCCACAGTAAAGCCGAGAGCGGTCAACCTCCCCCGCGCTGACGCCAGATCTGCAACGGGCAGAACCAAATGATCGACTGACTTGTTACCCACTTACACCCCCAAAGTCTTATTCCGCAGAACATTGGCTATCGCGGGAAGCTCGGCAAGTGCTGCGCACGAACTGAATACGTGATCGAACGCTGAAATGAGACTATTCTTGAGCAAAAATTTGGGGCTTGCGGAACACAGATAGAACATATAGCGTCCGTTCTGCATTTGTTTCCAATTCTGAGGGTCCCATCCATGCTGACACGCAAGCAACAGGAGTTACTTCTGTTCATCCACGAGCGGATGAAAGAATCAGGCGTGCCGCCGTCGTTTGACGAAATGAAGGACGCCCTCGACCTTGCATCGAAGTCCGGCATCCATAGGCTGATCACCGCGCTCGAGGAGCGTGGCTTTATTCGCCGCCTGCCGAACAGAGCACGCGCGCTCGAAGTGATCAAGCTGCCTGACGCCTATGTGGCGAACCTTCATCCGCGACGGGGTTTTTCTCCCAGTGTCATCGAGGGAAGCCTCGGCAAAACGCAACCGGTCGTCGCTCAGAAGCCGGCGCCGGTCATGGCGGACAATCCGTTCTCGACAAACATCCCGGTCATGGGTCGAATCGCTGCCGGCGTGCCGATCTCCGCGATCCAGAACAACACCCATGACATCGCCGTTCCGATCGAGATGCTGGGTTCCGGCGATCATTACGCGCTCGAAGTGAAGGGCGATTCGATGATCGATGCCGGCATCCTCGATGGCGATACCGTCATCATCAAGAATACCAGCACCGCAAGTCCAGGCGATATCATCGTTGCCCTGGTCGATGAGGAAGAAGCGACCCTGAAGCGGTTTCGCCGCAAGGGTGCCTCGATCGCACTGGAAGCGGCAAACCCGGCTTACGAGACCCGCATCTTCCCGCCCGACCGGGTGAAGGTCCAGGGCAAGCTTGTCGGCCTTATTCGCCGCTATCATTAAGAACGGTGTCATCCCGGAGATGCGCAGCAACAGCCTCCGGGATGCCAAAGTCGAGTTGTCGCGTTCGCCAGTCATAGAACCGGTGGACGGTCCACGGACGGCTTGAGGTCTGTGCGCTGTCTCGCATCGCCGCCGTAATCTTGATGTCTGGCGCTGTCGCGTTCGGAATAATGGTGATTTCCAGTGCGCCAGTCCGGCGCAACGTCCGCCTGCTGAGAAGCAAGGCGCCGGAGCGGCAAGTATCGAAGCGTGCGCCGGGCGAGACGATGATCCGACCGACATCGCAGGCAAGACCGGTGTATCGGTTGTCTTCGACGGTGACGATCCGGATGTCCTGAGCAGTCTGCGCCGCGCACAGGATTTTCGGCAGACAGGCGAATCGTCCGGGCTTCAATGCTTGAAGAAAACCCCTGACATATTCGATTTCCCGGCGCGTCAAATCCGGTCGCGAATGTGGTCCAGGTGGTCTGTCATCGCTTTTCGCAAGGCTGGCACCTCGCGCTGGTTCCGAAGAGGCAAGAACCGGCAAGGCGAGCGGTTGTTCTCCGGTCTCAAGCACCAGCGCTCGCCGCCATTGATCGTAGATAAATCCCGGCGGTCGGGTTCGATTGAGGGTGATCTTGTCATCCTGGATCACGCCGACCGATGCGCCGTCTTCGGATATGACGATATCAGGCCTCGGCGCCGAGCCTGAGCGGACCGCAAAGAGCAAAGCCACCGCCATGAACAGCGCGCCTGTCAGCCTCAGCGGCGTGCGCAGCAGCGTCAGAAGCAGAAAGCCTGCCGTCGCCAGAGGCAGGAAAAGCGGGTTCTGCCGGCCGATGGCAATATCGCCGCCCCATGCGGCGACGATCTCGGCAATGCGAATGACGATCCGCAGCCCCTCGCCCATGATGAACAGAAAGGGAGCATCCAGCCCGAACGGCATCAGCAGCATGGCCACGAGACCTGCCGGCATCACCACGAAGGAAATGATCGGCATGGCCGCGAGATTGGCCGCGAGGCCGTAGGTGGTCAGATGGTGGAAATGCTCGATCGAATAGATCGACGTCGATGTACTGCCGATCAGCGACGTCACCACGATCCCGGCAATGAAATGGAACGTCGCCGCGACACCCGTTATCCACCGGTTGCTACCTTTTGTCTCCTCCTTACCTTTCGCGAAATATCGCGTCCAGAGGGCGAACCCTGCCACCAGTGCCGCGGTTGCCGCAAACGACATCTGGAAACTCGGACCCAGAATCTCCGACGGCGAGATGGCGAGGATGATGATTGCCGAAAGGGCGACGTTGCGAAGGCTGATGGAGGGTCGATCGACGAGCACGGCGACCAGCATCACCGCCATCATGATATAGGCCCGCTCGGCGGAAACCCCGAACCCGGAAATCAGGTAATAGGCGGTCGCCATGACAAGCGCACCGAACGCGGCAAACTTCTTGATCGGATAGGCCTGCGCAAAGCCTGGAAACAGCGACAGGACGGAGCGAACGCCGACGAAGAAGATACCGGCTGCCAGCGCCATGTTGAGGCCTGAGATCGCGACGATATGGGCCAGTCCGGACAGACGAAGCGCCTCGGTCGTCTCACGGGAAATTGCACGGCGCTCGTCGGTCACGATTGCGGCAGCAAAAGCGCCCGCATCCCCCTTGACCGTATCGCGGATGCGATTGCCGATTGCGCTGCGAAGCGCAAAAAGCCCTCGCTGCATGTCCGACCATAACCCGGGTTGGTCATCGATCGCCGGTTGTACGCTAGGCGCGCCGTAAAAGAAGCCAACGGCCCCGATTTGATCGAAGTAGGAGGAGAAGGCGAAATCGTTCAATCCGGGAAGCGCCGGGCCAGAGGGTGGCGACAGACGGGCACGGCCGGAAACGCGCTCTCCGATGTCTGCAGGTTCGTGTTGGCTTCTGGCAAGAACCGAGACGCGCTGTGGCGGTCGTGAAAGCGAGGGCTCAGATGTCTGCTCGATCCTGAGGATATAGCGCCAGCGGCGCTGTGCATCGGCTTCGCGTCGTTCGACTATCCCGCTGATAGTCGTCGTGACGGGCGAATCGAGCACGACCGTCGAACACCGCCACGTTTCGAGCGCTGCCAGCGCAGAACCGGAGAGAAGCATGCAGAGTACAAGGTTGGCACGAGACAGTGGATGCGCGCGATACCGTGTCAGCCGTGCGGTCACCATCGAGATCGCAAGCATGGTTGCGAGAGTGAACGGCGATGGCGTCCAAGGAGATGCGAACCAGATCGCAGCGCCGGCGCCCAGCAAGACAGGCAGGAAGAGGAACCCATGACCGTGGGAAAGCTCCTCGCTCAACGACGTGCACAGCCATTTGGAAACGGGCCGGTCTCTGACCACGTACACCCTGAAAACATCCTCGGATGGACGGTCGTTTCGACCATCCATCCGGACTTCCGCGAGCATTGTCTGCGATGCCGATTCGGGCGTCCAGAGTGCGATCGCGTGCGGTGTCGAAGCAAGCATCACCGGCTTGCTGATGGCTGCCTTAAAAATCGCTCCGCCATTCGCCATGATGGTTTATCCCGCCGGCTCCGCTGCAGAGACGGTGATTGATAAACGCAACCTGCGCGTTTATATTCTCCTCGTCAACACATTCGCCAAGCTGCGGTTTTCCTTCACGTTACGGCCTCTCACACCATGAGGTTGGGCATCTTTTAAACGTGGCCTGCCTAAATTATTTTCGCGCTGCACAAAATGTCGCAGGAGCGCTTGGCATCACCTTTAGGATCATATAGCTAACTTGCGACGCTTAACTCTTATGGCGCTTTCTGGGCGCCATGCCGCCAACAGGTTGGAGGATCAGAATGACGGAACAAAGCGCAAATCTCGTACTTGGTGATAAGACAGTCGACCTCTCGGTGCGATCGGGCACCATTGGGCCGGATGTTATCGATATCGCAGCCCTGTACAAGCAAACCGGTGCCTTCACCTACGACCCCGGCTTCACGTCGACTGCATCCTGTGAATCCAAGATCACCTATATCGACGGCGACAAGGGTGTTCTCCTGCACCGCGGCTACCCGATCGAGCAGCTTGCTGAACAGGGTGACTTTCTGGAAACCTGCTATCTGCTTCTCTATGGAGAACTGCCGACGGCTGCCCAGAAGAAGGACTTCGATCATCGCGTAACCATGCACACCATGGTCCACGAGCAGATGAGCCGCTTCTTCACCGGCTTCCGCCGCGATGCGCATCCTATGGCCGTCATGTGCGGTTGCGTGGGCGCTCTCTCGGCCTTCTATCACGATTCCACCGACATCACCGATCCGCACCAGCGGATGGTTGCGTCGCTGCGCATGATCGCCAAGATGCCGACGCTCGCCGCCATGGCCTACAAGTACCATATCGGCCAGCCCTTCGTGTATCCGCAGAACGACCTGGATTACGCCTCCAACTTCCTGCGCATGTGCTTTGCCGTGCCGTGCGAAGAATACAAGGTCAACCCGGTCCTGTCGCGCGCCATGGATCGCATCTTCATCCTGCATGCGGATCACGAACAGAACGCGTCGACCTCGACGGTTCGCCTCGCAGGTTCCTCGGGTGCAAACCCGTTCGCCTGTATCGCTGCCGGCATTGCCTGCCTCTGGGGCCCCGCTCACGGCGGCGCCAACGAAGCAGCGCTCAACATGCTGACCGAGATCGGGACCGTCGACAAGATCCCGGAATACATCGCCCGTGCCAAGGACAAGAACGATCCGTTCCGTCTGATGGGCTTTGGTCACCGCGTCTACAAGAACTACGATCCGCGCGCCAAGATCATGCAGAAGACCACGCATGAAGTGCTGGCAGAACTCGGTCACAAGGACGATCCGCTTCTGCAGGTCGCCATGGAACTCGAGAAGATTGCTCTGACGGACCCCTACTTCATCGAGAAGAAGCTGTACCCGAACATCGACTTCTATTCGGGCATCACCTTGAAGGCGATGGGCTTCCCCACGACGATGTTCACCGTTCTGTTCGCGCTTGCGCGTACCGTCGGCTGGATCGCCCAGTGGGCCGAAATGATCGAAGATCCGCAGCAGCGTATCGGTCGTCCGCGCCAGCTCTATACCGGCGAAGCGCAGCGTGACTACACGCCCGTTTCGAAGCGCTAAGCGCTTTAATAGGCTTTGCGAATAGAAAAACCCGTTCAGCGATGAACGGGTTTTTTGTTGTCTAACAGTTCGAGTACCGCACCTGCTGCGGCCTCTCCAGGCGGAACAGGGACGTCCAGTCTCTGCCAGGCAAGTGCGAACCCGTCGAGCATCGCACGGCGCTCCGGCGTGTCGGCGGACAGACGTTCCGCCCAGCGGCTGAGGCTTCCGGGTCGCACGACCTCGTTGACATATTCGGGAACGACCGGGTAGTCGGCGATCAGGTTCGGAAGCGCGCCGGTCCAGATCTTGATGCGGCCGGCCAGAAGCTTGATCAGCCAGTCCGTTTTGTAGGCTGAGACAACAGGAACCGTCGCAAGCCCCAGTTCCAAGATAACCGTGCCGGAAGCGGCCAGCGCCACGTCCGCCTCTGCGAAGGCAGCCCATTTTCCGGCTGTATCCGTAGTAATCTCGACATGAACCGGCAGATCTGCGGCCATCTTACGCACCAGTTCTTCCCGGCGCGGTACCGTTGGAAGCAGGAACCGGGTCTCACCATTTCGATCCGCAAACTCGCGCGCAGCCTCGCCGAACACGGGTAGGAGTGCCTTGATTTCGGCTGACCGGGAGCCCGGAAGCAAGAGGATCGTCTTCTTGTCGGCGGAGGTCTTGACCGGCCTCTCGGCGCGCGCAGCACGGACCCTCAGGAGATCCGCATCATTGGTCAGCCGGTGACCGACGAACACTGTCTGCGGACCCTCCAGCCTCCGCATCGCTTCCGGCTCGAACGGAAGGACGGCAAGAACGAGGTCGACATAGGAGAGCATCGCCTTGGCACGATATTCCTTCCAGGCCCAGACACTCGGGCAGACATAATCAACGATCGGCAGATCCGGCAGGGCCGCCCTCACCTTTCTTGCCACTCGGTGGGTAAAGTCAGGGCTATCGACGATGACAAGCACATCGGGCTTTGCGGCGACGATCGCAGCCGCCGTCTGGTTGATGCGACGGATCAGGTTGGGAAGACGCGCGAGCACCTGGGTGATGCCCATGATTGACAATTCGGAGAAATCGAACAGCGACTGAAGGCCTTGGGCCGACAGTGCATCACCGCCCACCCCGATCAGTTCGACGGGACCGGCGTAGGACGCCTTCAGTGCTGCGATGAGGTCTGCCCCTAAGAGATCGCCCGACACTTCGCCGGCGATGATCGCAACCTTCAAACCTTGGTTCATCACAATCCTCTCGACGGAAGGGCCTGATCGATGCCGCAGACGAAAATGCCGTGGGCGTCAGCAGCTTTGATCAGCTTTGCTTCTTCCAGCACCAGCGCCCTGCCCGCTTCCACGGCGATCCCCGCCAGCCCGGCTGCGACGGCATGTTCGACGGTGGATGGCCCGATGGTAGGCAGGTCCGCGCGCATATCCTGGTGGAGCTTGCAGAGCTTGACGAGCACGCCCTTTCGACGCGTGGAGATACGTCCCTCGGCGCGCAGTTCGGCAACGCGCTGCATCATCCGGTCAGTTCCCTCGACACCTTCGAGTGCCACAACGCGGCCGCCGACGCTGACAGCGCCCTGGCCAATATCGAGATTGCCGAGCGCACTCGCAGCCTCGACACCGCGTTCGATATCGCGCAGATCGTCACCGCTTGGAGACACTTGGCCAAGCGGACCGACCTTCGCCAGCAGGCCCGGCGCGATGTCGTGGGCACCCAGAACTTCGCAACCCATGGCCTCGATCAACTTGATCACCATCTGCAGCACTGCGTCATCGCCGGCTGATAGCAGTGTGCGCACGACGGAGGGCAATTTGATCAGGGTCTTGAAGGTTGGATGAATGTCGCGCCATTCAGGGCGCCTTGCGACGCCGCCCGACATCACGACGCGACGGATGCCTCTTTCTCGAAAACTCTTCTCGATCCCTGAAAGATCGCCGACGCCCAGCGACACATGGTCGAACCCGTCAAAGCGATGATCCGCCTCATCCTTCAGCTGGATGATGAACGGATCTTCGCCTGCACCACGTGCGGCATCCGCCAGGTAGACCGGCAAAAAGCCTTTACCGGCGATAATCGCCAGCCGGCCCTCTCGCGCTTGGCCAGGGGCGCCGGCCGCGACCATCAGCCCTTCCTGCGGAAAGGCGATGAGATCGCGCGGTCACTATCGGCTGTGATGAAATCGATGATTTCCATGGCCTCCGGGCAATCGGCAAACTCGTCGCGGATCGCTGCGGCATTGGCGCGAACATTTGCCTCGCCTTCGAAGATCTTCTTGAATGCGCGACGAACGATATGGATCGTTGCGCGATCAATGCCGGCGCGGGTCATGCCGACGACGTTCAGGCCGCCCAGAAGACCGGGATTGCCGTTCAGCATGCCAAACGGAATGACGTCGTAGTTGACGGCGGAAAGCCCACCGATGAAGGCTTGCCGACCAATGCGGGTAAACTGGTGAACGGCGCAGCCACCGCCCAGGATCGCACGATCGGAGACCTGCACGTGACCAGCCAGCATCACGTTGTTGGACATGATGATATGGCTGCCGAGCTGGCAATCATGCGCGACGTGCGAATTTGCAAGGAAGAGGCAATTGTCACCAACGACCGTCTTGCCACCACCGCCCGTCGTCCCGGTGTTCATCGTCACGCCTTCGCGCATCGTGCAGTTATCGCCAATGGTCAGGCTCGAATCCTCACCGGCTTCGTGAAGGCTCTGCGACACACCACCGATGACCGCCATCGGGAAGATCCGACATCCCTTGCCGATCTCGGTATTGCCACTGACGACCGCATGCGAAATGAGCTCGACATTGTCCTTCAGCACCACGCGCGGGCCGACATGGGAGAACGGTCCAACGACGACGTTCTCGCCAATCACGGCGCCATCCTCGACCACGGCCGAAGGGTGGATGCGCGCGCTGGCCGAGATCATGCTCATTCGCTTTCCTTGCGCATCATGGCGCCGATATCGGCTTCCGCAACCAGCTGACCATCGACCTTGGCGTCGCAATGGAACTTCCAGATATTGCCGCGCTGCTTCTGCTTGACGACATGAAATTCCACGCGGTCACCCGGCACGACCGGCTTGCGGAAACGCGCGTTGTCGATCGTCATGAAGTAGACGAGATTGCCAGCCCCACCCTGCTTGCGCGCACAGATCGCGCCGGCAGTCTGTGCCATGCCCTCGACGAGAAGAACGCCCGGCATAATCGGCTGCTCGGGAAAATGACCGGTGAAATGCGGCTCGTTTGCCGTCACGTTCTTGATGCCAACAGCCGAGCTGTCGCCATCGATCTCGATGATCTTGTCGACCAGGAGAAACGGGTAGCGATGCGGCAGAAGGCGCATGATTTCCTGAATGTCGGCCGCGCCGAGCTCCGGCTTGGTCTCATCCGTCATTTTTCTTATCTCCTCGGCGTTTCGCCCGGTCATCGGAACGCGACATGATCTCCGCCATGTCTCTCAAAAAGTCTTTTATCGGCCGCGCCGGAATTCCGCCATAGGTCTGCCCGGCCGGGATATCGGCGACCACGCCGCTCATTGCAGCGATCTGTACGCCATCACCGATCGAGATGTGACCGTTAACGCCGCTCGCACCACCGATCATCACGCCATTGCCGATACGGGTCGATCCGGCAATGCCGACGCCCGACACGATACCGCAATGGCGACCGATGCGGACGTTATGGCCAACCTGAACCTGATTGTCGATCTTGGTGCCCTCGCCGATCACAGTGTCATCCATCGTGCCGCGGTCGATCGTCGTATTGGCGCCAACCTCGACATGATCCTGGATGATGACGCGACCGACCTGCACGATCTTGAGCATGCCTTTCGGGCCGGGCGCATAGCCGAAGCCGTCCTGACCGATCCGGGCGCCATTGTGGATGATGACGTTGTTGCCGATCAGTGCCGACAGCACGCTGGCGCCCGAGGCAATCGTGCAGTCGCGGCCGATCTTCACGTCAGCACCGATCACGGCGCCGGCAGCAATCCGTGTGCCGCTGCCGATTTCGACACGCGCACCGATCACCGCCATGGGCTCGATCTCGACACCAGCCTCGAGCCTCGCCGTCGGATCGACAAAGGCCGCCGGAGAAATGCCGGACTGCGATGTTACCGGTGATGGACGAAGCGCTATGGGATGCAGAAGCGCGCCGGCCTCTGCGAACGCCGTATGCGGCTTCTTCGTCGCAAGCACCGGAATGTGATCTGGAATGATGGATTTCAGGCCCGGATCGCAAAGGATTGCCGACGCTTCGCAGGTCTCGAGATCGGCGCGGCTTTTCCTGGAGAGGATGTAGCAGATATCGCCTTTGCGCGCACGCGCGACGGGCGAGACAGACCGTACCAGTTCGTCACCGGCACGCTCGTCAAGCAGTTCAACCCCAAGATGGGCGGCCAGCTCGCGCAGGCTCACGCCATCATGAGGCGGGAAAAATTCGTTATGGTCCATGAACCCTGAGCTCCAGAACAGGTTTCCGGCCGCTTTCGCGGCCGGAGACGATCAGAACTGGTTCGCCATGCTGAAGCGGAACTGCTGCTTCTCGTCGAAGTCTTCCTTGACGACCGGCTCGGCGTAATCGACGCGCAGGTTGCCGAAAGGCGAAGCCCACATGACACCAACGCCGACCGAGGCGCGGATCGACATGTCGGTGCCGTTGACCTTGTCACCGAAAGTCTTGGTTTCATTGCCGAACAGCGAACCGGCGTCAGCAAAGACAGCGGCACGGAAACCGACATCTTCCGGGATGAGCGGCATCGGCATCGTCATTTCAGCCGAGGCATTGAAGTAGCTTGTGCCACCGAGAGCATCGCCGTGGTCGTCCGTGCGCGGACCGATACCGTCGTTCTTGAAGCCACGGATCTGACGACCGCCGATCGTGAACTGATCGAAGACGTTCAGATCATCACCGGTCTTGAACACATGACCACCACCGACGGCAATCGAACCAACCAGATCGGCTTCGGTCGAAAGAAGGTGGAAGTAACGGGCGCGGGCTGTGACCTTGTAGAAGTCGGAGTCGCCACCGAGGCCGGCATATTCATGCGTGAAGGATGCAAACAGACCTTCACGTGGAAGCGTCTGGCTGTCCAGCGAGTTGTAGACCAGCGACTGCGACACTGACGACTGCGTATACTTGCCTTCGTCGATCAGGTTCGCGTAGGTCTGCGACACCTTGTCATCAAGCGTAAACGGCAGGCCGTCACCACCAAAAGCACCGTCTTCTTCGTACTTGATCGTCTTGTAGGTGTAGCGGAACGTCGTCGCCAGCTCTTCAGTGATCGGCGCCGTTACGCGCAGGGTGATGCCCTGTTCGCTATAGTCGTAGTAATCGTTCGAAGAGGTCGTGCTCTTGAAGATGTCGAAGCCTGCAGCAAGACGGTAACCGAGGAAGTAAGGCTCGGTGAACGAGATGCTATAGCTGCGCGCGTCGTCCGTACCGGCACCTGCCGCAACGCGGATGTACTGGCCACGACCGAGGAAGTTCTTTTCTTCGATGGATGCTTCGAGAAGGAAGCCGTCACCGCCAGCAGCGTAACCTGCACCGATACCGAACGAACCGGTTGGCTGATCTTCGACATCCACGATCACGACGACACGGTCGGCAGAGCTGCCCTGCTGCGTCGTCACGTTGACGGTGGTGAAGTAGCCAAGCGCCTCAAGACGCTTCTTGGCGCGGGCAATCATCCCCTGATTGAACGCATCGCCTTCGGAGAAGTCGAACTCGCGGCGAATAACATAGTCGCGGGTGCGGGTGTTGCCGCGAACCTCGATACGCTCGACATAGGCGCGCTCGCCCTGGTCGACCATGTAGGAGACGCCGATCGTGTGGTTTTCAAAGTTGCGATCGCCGCGTGGCGTGACACGCGCAAACGGATAGCCGGCAGACGAGACGCGCTTCGAAATCGCATCCATCGTCTTCTGGATTTCACGGGCATCGTAGGTGCTGCCGGAATTGGTCTCGACGAGACCCTCCAGGTCCTGACCGGAGATGCCTTCTACCGTCGATTCAACGGCAATGTTGCCGTACTGGTAGCGAGCACCTTCCTCAACCGTGAAGGTGATGTTGTACTGGTTAGTCGACTCATCAAGAACCGCCTGCGACGACACGACCCGGAAATCCGGATAGCCGTGATTGTAGTAGAACTGGCGGAGCGTGTCTTCGTCGGCGCGCAGCTTGTCTTCGCTGTAGACATCCTTGCGGGTCAGGAAAGACAGAGGACCGGATTCTTTGGTGATGATCGTCGACTTCAGACGACCGTCGCCATAGGCCTGGTTTCCAACAAAGGTGATGTTGGCAATCTTGGTGCGGTCACCTTCGTTGATGACGAAGGCAAGGTTGACGCGGCCCTGGCCGACATCGGCGGTCTGCGTCGTGACTTCAACGTCGCTACGACCAATCGCGCGATACGATTCGCGGATGCGCTCGATGTCGGCGTTGATCATGGACTGGTTGTAAGGGCCAAGTGGCTGCGTCTGAACGGCGCCAGCGAGCTTGTCGTCCTTGATCTTGCGGTTGCCGTTGAAGACGACCTGGTTGATCAGCTTGTTTTCGCTGACGGTAACGACAAGCGCGCTACCGGAAACGCTGATGCGGACATCGGAGAAAAATCCGGTCGCATAGAGACGCTTCACAGACTCGTCGATGTCGCTCGCGGCGAATGCAACGCCGGGACGGATTGTAAGGTTCGAACGGACAGCTTCTTCGCCGGCGCGCTGAGCGCCGCGGACCTGTACGCTACGAATGGTAGCTGCCTCGGCAGCGGGAGCAGAGGCAAGCACCAGCACACCGGCGCCCGACGCAACAACACTAGCAGACAGCGCAACCGCCGACACTGCGTTCAAGAACTTTGAACCAGCCTTCATTTTCACTTCTTACCTTTTCCCGTTGTCCCTTGGCGGGTGAACCCGACTCCGGCCACGTGTGTCGTTTTACCTGCTTTTGCCCTACAAGCAAGATATCGCGTTAATTTCTATTTACTTCCTTTCGATGCGTGGCCATATCGCCACGCACCACATGCAAACATGGTAAATAAAGGGTTATTTCAACGATCTCACGGGGTTAACCGATGAGATTACTGATGTCGTTGAATGTCGCAAACACCATCAGGCTAAGCACCATGGCCAGTCCGATCCGGAATGCGATCTCCTGAGCACCAGACCCCAGCGGTTTGCCTCTGATGGCCTCGATTGCATAAAATACCAGATGCCCTCCGTCCAGAACAGGAACCGGCATCAGGTTCAACAATCCAATGGAAACTGACAGTACGGCTGCCAGCTGAACAACGGCGGCAAAGCCGAGGCTCGCCATCTGGCCAGATGCCTGCGCGACCCTGACAGGACCGCCCAGCTGATCAGCCTTCATGCGACCCGTCACGAGGTTGCCGATGTAACGGAATGTGCCGGTGACGATATTTCCGGTTTCCTTGACGCCTTCCGCCACTGCCTCGAGGGGCGAGAAGGTTTCGGTCCTGAAATTGCCCAGCTGTTCGTTGGTGACGATGCCGATCAGGCCAAGCTCGACCTTGTTGCCGAACTGGTCGGTGATCTCACTGCGCTTTGGCACCATAGGCAGGTCGATGTCCTGCCCGTTGCGTTCAACGGTGACGGTGATCGGGGTTTCCGGACGCACGCTGACATAGCGGCGGACGTCGTCGAACGTCTTGATGCGACTGCCATCGAGCGCGACCAAACGGTCCCCCGTCTGCACACCGGCTTCTGCCGCGGCGCTGTCAGGCCTCACTTCGGCGACGACGGGATCGGCGATGACCTTTCCGTAAACGCTGAACAGGACGGCGAAGATTGCGATCGCCAGAATGAAATTGGCAATCGGTCCGGCAGCCACGGTCGCCGCGCGTTTCCACAGCTTGGCTCCGGCCAGCGTGTGCGCCTTGTCCGCCTCGGTCATATGTGAGACGCTTTTGGCATCGGGCATGCTCGCGACATCGTCGTCGCCGAAGAATTTCACATACCCACCAAGCGGAATCGCAGAGATCTTCCAGCGTGTGCCGCGTTTGTCCGTAAACCCGATCAGTTCCGGTCCGAAGCCGACGGAAAACGCAGTCGAGCGGATGCCGCACCAGCGGCCGACAAGATAGTGGCCCATTTCGTGCACGAAGACGAGCAGCGACAGGACGAGGATGAAGGGGATGATGTAACCCGTAACGAAGGTCAGGATGGCCATTTCAGTTTCCGGTTTCCAGCGGTCGCAAGGACCGACATTTATCAGAGGCCGAAAAGATAGGCCGCGACGCTTGCGTCAACATGGCTTGTCCAGGCGGCGTGCGCAAGTGTGAGAAGAAACGCCGCGAAACAGGCAAAAACGAGACCGTCGACGCGATCCATCACACCACCGTGGCCGGGGATGAGATGACTGGAATCCTTCACGCCGAATCGGCGCTTGATGAAGGATTCGAAGAGATCGCCGATCTGGCTCGCGACAGACAGGATGAGCGCCATGAACGCCGTCCACAGCGAGAAGTCCGAGAACACAACACCACTCAGCGCAGATCCCGCGATAACGGCGGAAACGGTACCGCCGATTGCTCCGGACCATGTCTTGCCGGGCGAGATCCGGGGCGCGAGTTTTGGCCCCTTCAGTTTGCGGCCGATGAAATAAGCGAGAATGTCCGTGGACCAGACGACGGCGAACAGAAACAGCATCGCCATCAGGCCGATCTGGTTTTCACCCCGGATCGCGGCAATGGCGATCGTACTCAAGCCTGCGTAGAGGATGCCTGATGGCAGCCACCAGCTACGCTTGCGCAGAACGACAAACAGCATGGCTGTTATCACGCCGCCGCCAAGGAGCGGCATCGACATCTGGTCGTCACCGCCGAGAACATTCAACGCGACAAGGACGACGATCAGCCAACCGAAGGCGTTGCCTTGGAAATCCACGTCCTTCAATCGAGTGATCGTGGACCATTCGTAATAGACGAGTACGCCGATCACGGCTGCGACGGCCCGGAATGGGAGACCACCTGCCCAGGTCGCGGCCAGGACCACGATGGCAAGCACGATTGCCGACAGAAGACGCTTCTTCAGTTCTCCCGACATCAACCGACGACCGCGGTGGGAGTGGCCGAGACGGCGCCGAACCGGCGGTCGCGAGAGGCGTAGACCTTAAGGGCCTGGAAGAAGAGCTGCTTGTCGAAATCCGGCCAGTATTCGGGAATGAACAGGAACTCGGAATAGGCTGCCTGCCAAAGCAGGAAGTTCGAAAGCCTCTCCTCGCCGCTGGTGCGGATGATCAGGTCCGGGTCTGGAATATCGGCGGTGTCCAGACGCCCGCAAATCATCGCCGCATCGATCGCCTCTGGATCAAGAAGGCCTGCGCGCACGTCCTTTGCGAGGCTCACCGTCGCACGGACGATCTCGTCACGCGAGCCATAATTGAACGCGATCACAAGTGTCAGCGCGGTGTTGTTGCGCGTCGTCTCCTCGGCCTCCAGAAGCAGAGGAAGAAGATCGCCGCGCAGCTTGACGCGGTCGCCGATGATGCGGATGCGAACATTGGAATGATGCAGTTCGGCGAGGTCGCGACGGATGAAGCGGCGCAGAAGCCCCATCAGGTCGTTCACCTCGGCTTCCGGACGGCTCCAGTTCTCCGACGAAAAGGCGAACAGGGTGAGATACTCCACACCCGCCTCGCCTGCCGCCTTCACCGTTTCGCGAACGGCTTCCATCCCTTTGCTGTGGCCAACGGTACGGGGAAGCCCACGCTTGTTGGCCCACCGTCCGTTGCCATCCATGATGATGGCGACATGCCGAGGGATGATCGCAAGTTCGGGGGTCGCCATAATCGATGCCGTTCCTTTCGCAGCCGCAACGTTGCGGCGTCGCGGAGCAGGTTATACCTGCATGATTTCCTTTTCCTTGTCGGCAAGCAAGCGGTCGACTTCGGAAATCGTGTCATCCGTCATCTTCTGCACTTTTTCCGACTGGGCGCGACTTTCGTCCTGGCCGATGGAACCGTCCTTCTCAGCCTTCTTGAGCCCGTCCATACCGTCACGACGGACATGGCGAGCCGCAACCTTGGCTTTTTCGCCGTATTCGTGGGCAAGCTTCACCAGCGACTTGCGGCGCTCTTCGTTGAGCTCCGGCAGAGGAATACGCAGGTTCTGGCCATCGACGATCGGGTTGAGGCCGAGATTCGATTCGCGGATTGCACGATCGACGGCACCCACCATTGACTTGTCCCAGATCGAGACGCCCAGCATGCGCGGCTCGGGAACCGTCACGTTTGCAACCTGGTTGAGCGGCACGCGCGAACCATAGGCTTCGACCGTGACAGGGTCGAGGATGTTTGCGGAAGCACGGCCCGTCCGCAGCGATGAGATGTCGCTCTTGAAGGCCGTGATCGCGCCGTCCATACGGCGCTTGATGTCGTTGAGATCTACTCCACTCATCAGCAGGAACTCCCTATTGTTCTTGGCGGTCGGTTCTTGGCAACGAACCGCGTGTCAGTTGTCGGATACGATGGTCTTGCGACCGCCGCCGGTCAAGATTTGTGCGAAACCGCCCTTCTCGTGGATCGAGAAGACGACGATCGGAATGGAATTTTCACGCGCCAGCGCAACGGCTGCGACGTCCATGACGGCAAGACCCTTGTCGAGCACTTCACTGTGGGTGAGCGTTTCGAAACGGGTCGCGGTCGGGTCCTTCTTCGGGTCTGCGGAATAGATGCCGTCGACCTGCGTGCCCTTGAATATCGCTTCTGCGCCGATCTCGGCAGCACGCAGCGCCGCAGCAGAATTGGTGGTGAAGAACGGGTTGCCGGTACCGCCGGCAAAGATCACCACACGACCCTGCGCCATATGATGCAGCGTGCGACGCTGCGAGAAGCTTTCGCAGATCTCCGGCATGGCGACAGCCGACAGGACGACCGTCTCGATGTCGAGCTTGCGCAGCGAGGTTGCGAGCGCCAGTGCGTTGATGACGGTGCCGAGCATGCCCATGTGGTCGCCGGTCACCCGGTCGCCACCCTTGGAAGCTACGGCCACGCCACGAAAAATGTTGCCGCCGCCGACGACGACACCGACTTCGACGCCCATGGCGCAGGCATCCGCAATATCCGATGCGATCCGGTCTGCAACTTCAACGTCGATACCGAAGCCCTGACTTCCCATCAGTGCTTCACCGGAGGCCTTGAGCAGAACACGCTTGTAGATCGGTTGCGACATGGTGGCTCCTTGAAAGCGAAACGGACGGAGTGATCAAACGGGATGCGGATACACGAAGGGCACCGGCTTGTCACCGGTGCCCTTCAGGTTTTCAACGACTACGGCGCCTTGCAATGCGCGTGAAGGCAGCAATCAGCCCTTGGCGACTGCTGCAACTTCTGCTGCGAAATCGCTTTCTTCCTTTTCGACGCCTTCACCGAGGAGAAGACGTGCCATGCCGGTGACTTCGATCGGCGCGCCGACTTCCTTCTCGGCAGCCTTGACGGCGTCACCGACGGTGAGGTCAGGATTGATGACGAAAGCCTGCGACAGAAGAGCAACTTCTTCGAAGAACTTGCGCATGCGGCCGTCGACCATCTTTTCGATGATGGCTTCCGGCTTGCCGGATTCGCGGGCCTGTTCGATGAAGACGTTGCGCTCGCGCTCGGCGACAGCGGCATCGACTTCTTCCGAACGGATGGCGAGCGGGTTGGTCGCAGCGATGTGCATGGCAACCTGGCGGCCGATGGCGTTCAGGGCTTCCTTGTTGCCGGTCGACTTCAGGGCAACGAGAACGCCGAGCTTTCCGAGACGGTCAGCCGCTGCGTTGTGGATGTAAGTCGCAACAACGCCGTCCTCGACGGACAGAAGCGCGGAGCGGCGCAGGTTCATGTTCTCGCCGATCGTGGCAATCGTATCCTTGATCGTGTCGGAGACCGTCTTGCCGGTAGCCGGATAGATTGCTGCGCTGACGCCGTCGACGGTACCGTCGGTGGTCAGGGCAACATCGGCAATGCCGCGAACCATGATCTGGAACGCATCGTTGCGCGCTACGAAGTCGGTTTCGGAGTTCACTTCGACAACGACAGCGGACGTGCCGTTGGAGGCGACGCCGATCAGGCCTTCGGCTGCGGTGCGGCCGGACTTCTTGTCAGCCTTGGCGATACCCTTGGCGCGCAGCCAGTCGATCGCAGCTTCGATGTCACCGTTGTTTTCGGCAAGCGCGCGCTTGCAATCCATCATGCCCGCGCCGGACTTTTCGCGCAGTTCCTTCACCAGTGCAGCGGTGATTTCAGCCATTTTCGTGCCTCTTGTCGGTTCAAGTTGCGTGTCGCCGGAAAACCGTCGGCGATACCAAAGATTGGGACGAATGTACCCGGAAATATGACATCGTGATGAAGCCATCACGGTTGCGACCGTCTCCACGTCCACCTGACGGTAGACGGCGACGTATCGTCTTAAACGACCAAGGCCAGGGATTGATATCTCTGGCCTTGGTCGAATTCGAAAAGACGGAGCGTCTCAGAACGCTCCAGACTCAGACAATTAAGCCTGAGCTTCCGTTTCGGCTGCGCCTTCAGCTTCGAGAGCAGGCTCTTCAGGAGCCTCCATCATCGCGCCGAGGTCACGGCCCGAAGCGCCCTGCTGACGGGCAATGCCGTCGATGGCAGCGCGTGCCATCAGGTCGCAGTAGAGAGCGATGGCGCGCGAAGCGTCGTCGTTGCCAGGGATCGGGAAGTCGATCAGGTCCGGATCGCAGTTCGAGTCGATGATGGCGACGACCGGGATGCCCAGGCGCTTTGCTTCATCGATCGCGATCTTTTCCTTGTTGGTGTCGATGATGAACATCAGGTCCGGAACGCCGCCCATGTCACGGATACCGCCAAGAGCCTTGTCCAGCTTTTCGCGTTCGCGCTCGAGGTTCAGACGCTCCTTCTTGGAGTAGCCGGAAGCTTCCGAGTTCAGGATCTCGTCGAGCTTGCGCAGACGGGCGATCGAGTTCGAAATGGTCTTCCAGTTGGTCATCATGCCGCCGAGCCAGCGGGAGTTGACGTAGTACTGGGCCGAACGCTTGGCGGAGTCAGCGATAAGCTCGGAAGCCTGACGCTTGGTGCCAACGAACAGAACGCGGCCGCCACGAGCAACGGTGTCGGACACGACCTGAAGGGCGCGCGACAGCATCGGAACGGTCTGAGCCAGATCGATGATGTGGATGTTGTTACGATCGCCGAAGATGTACGGCTTCATCTTCGGGTTCCAGCGGTGTGTCTGGTGGCCGAAGTGGGTGCCTGCTTCGAGAAGCTGGCGCATAGAGAAATCGGGCAATGCCATGCCTAGTTATCCTTTTCCGGTTGAACCTCCGCAAGACGAACAGCAACCTCGTCGAGGCTGCCACCGGGCGGAACGGACCGGATTTCTCCCGGACCATCCCATGCCTTGCGTGTGGAATGCCGGTGCCCATACTAGGCATCGGCCACAAAGGCAAGCGTTTTTCGACGCTGCCCGTCTTTGGGAAGAGCGGGACTGGCCGAAGCCCTAGTCCATTTCGCGGTCGCCGCAGGGCCAGCTTTCCGGCAGTGTCAGGCCGGCCGGCAGTTTCGTGCGCCGGTCGCCGCAGGCCACGTTCAGCTGGTGCTGATCGAGCCCGATCGAAGACGACAGGTCCACTCCTTCGATGCGCGTCAGAAAGAAGAAGGCGCTCTGGAAATTGAGGGGACCTTTGAATTCGGCCTTCGTCAGGTCGGCGCGTGCCAGGTTTGCGAAGGCGAAACTTGCGCCGGTCAGGACGGCCCCGTCGAAGTTCGACCTGCCGAGTTCGGCTTTCTCGAAGCGTGCGTTGTTCAACTCCGCTTTCGAGAAATTGGACCTCTCCAACTCCGCGCTCGTGAAATTCGCGTCGTTGGCGCGTACTTTCTGGAAGTCGGACCGATATGCTTCGACCTTTGAAAAATTCGCCCCCTCGGCGTTGCTGCCTGCCATCCAGGTGCGGATGAGCTTCGCCTTGGTGAGATTGGTACCGGCAAAATTCGAATCGCGCAGATCGGTAAAGCTTAAGTCCGCCTCCGCAAGACTACCCTTGGAGAAATCGGATCCGCTCAGCATCAGATTGCGCTTGGCGCAACTCGACCAGTTGATCCCCGGATAGGGATCGGTACGGCACTCCTGCGCCGAGACCGTCGTCGGCGCGAGTGTCAGCGCGGCGGCTCCTGTCAGGATCGCGACAGAAAGAATGGTACCAATCGAACTCATAGACACCGCTCCTCTCCACGCCTCGGTGGACGTGCATACTCAACTACCGCTTATATAGAGAAGGACGGCAGCAAATTCATCCCGTCGTCACCTGGTAACGGGTCGTTGATCTGCCTGGCAGTCGCTCTTTTGCAAAAGCTCAAGCTTGCTCAGGCTTCCGCTCAGCACGAAGTCGCCGTAGTCCATGGTCAGGTCGCGCGTGATGCCGTTCTCATAGAGCTTGAACGACATGTTGTAGACGGGCGTCGGATCGCCCGCGGCTGCCTCGTTGAAATAGGCAATGGTCACAGGCCAGTAAGCCGCCTTGGAGAACTCGCCGGCTTTGGCTGCATCAAGATCTTCCTTCTGCGGGTCCTGCTGCTTTCCGATGACTGTCGTGGTCAGAAGCGACTTGTCGCCATCCTCGGAACCGTCGAACACGCGTGCCTCGAAAAACCGGTTGCCATCCTTCGCATTCTTGATCACTTCAAGCATGTGATTGGTAGGGAACGCGCTGGCTGGAAGGTCGACTTCGCGCCCCTCGGGACCGGTCAGGTCCACTTTGACGCCGGTTTCGCCGGTTGTCGCGTCACCGGCGACCTCCTTGTCCAACTGTTCGTCGGTAAACGACTTGGTCTCGAAGTGAAACTGCTGCGCCGATACATCCTCGAACGTGTTGGTCTGCTGGTCGCTGACGCGGGTTTGCTCGCCGGTATCTATCTTTGTGACGAGACGGAAGTTGGTCGTGAACCCCGTGCAGGCCGAGCCGGTAAACTCGTAGACCATTCGTCCGACCATCCCTTCGATTCCGGACCGCTCGGACGCATCCTTGAGTTTCAGGTCGTAGACGGCGCGATGCGGAATGAGCAGGCGGGCCGCCGTATCGGCGCTCATCGGGGCAGCGGAGGCCGCTGGCACGCTCATCACGCCGGCAAGGAACATCCCAAGGCTCGTGCGCAGCATTCACATTCTCCTATTGGACTCAATGCATGATGTTGTAAGAACGCCATCAGCCGAGGTTATGACCTTGATGCAGGATTTTTGGGCAATTTACAATAAAACCGGAGACCGAAATGTCGAACCCGATCGAGACGCGCCTGCAGGAACTGGACATCGTTCTGCCTGAGGCAGCAGCGCCTGCCGCCAACTATGTGTCCTACGTGATCAGCGGCAACATGCTCTATATCTCCGGTCAGTTGCCGACCGAAAACGGCAAGATTGCGGTCAGTGGCCTGGTCGGTGCCGATGTCGACGTCCCGGCAGCGCAGCGCGCCGCAGAACTCTGCGCCATCAACATTCTGTCGCAGGCGAAGGCTGCTCTTGGCGGAGATCTCACCAGGATCAAGCGCGTCGTCAAGCTGTCGAGCTTCGTTGCGTCTGCACCGGGCTTCACGGAACAGCACATCGTCACCAACGGCGCTTCGAACCTGATTGCGAACGTGCTCGGTGATGCCGGCAAGCACGCCCGCGCTGCTGTCGGCATGGCAGCGCTGCCGCTCAACGCCGCGGTCGAGATCGAGGCCATCATCGAGATCTCCGCATGACCTCTGCAGACTGGATCAAGGACGTGCCGGTCGCGCATCGCGGCTATCACGACATGAACAAGACGGTCTGGGAAAACACGCTGTCAGCGTTTTCCCGGGCCATTGATGCGGGTTTCGCGATCGAATGCGACATCCAGCTGTCCGCAGACAGCGTCCCGGTCGTGTTCCACGACAACAAGCTGGAGCGCCTTTGCGGCATCAAGGGCGACGTTCGCGAACGGACCGCGGCCGAACTCGGAATGCTTTCGATTGGTGGCACCGCGGACAAGATACCGACGCTCAAGCAGATGCTCACGCTCGTCGCCGGTCGCGTTCCTCTTGTCATCGAGATCAAGGGTCGCCAAGCGGATGAGGACGACGGCTTCGTTGACGACGTTCTCGACGTATTGGAAGGGTATGAGGGCAAGGTTGCCCTGATGAGCTTCGACTACCACATCCTGCGTGCACTGAAGCAGGCCGAGGCGCCCTACCCGCTTGGCCTCACCGCGGAAGGCTCAAAGCCGGAGGAGTTCTTCAATCACGACGAAGCGATGCAGCTCGGCCTCGATTTCATCTCCTATCACTGGGCGCATCTGCCCAACTCATTCGTCACTGCGCAGGCTGATGCCGGAATTCCGATCATTACCTGGACGGTGAGGGATGCAAAGGCCGTCGAACATACCTATAAATATGCAGAGCAGATGACCTTCGAAGGGTTCGACCCACGGGAGAACCCTGCCGCATAATTGGATCCAATGACCGGCAACCTGACAATCCGCATCGAAAAATCCATTGCCGCGATCAGCCCACAAAGCTGGTCGCGGCTTTCCGGCGCCTCTAAGGAGGCCGATCCCTTAGGGAAGTCTTCCGTTCCCTACAATCCGTTCCTGTCACATGCCTTCCTGTCCGCACTGGAGGAATCCGGTTCGGCAACGGCAAAAACAGGCTGGCACGGCCAGCATCTCCTGCTGGAAGATGACAAGGGTCAACTGATCGGCGCCGTGCCGGGCTATCTCAAGAGCCATAGCCAGGGCGAATACGTGTTCGACCATGGCTGGGCCGACGCCTTCGAGCGCGCCGGCGGCCGTTACTACCCTAAACTGCAGTGTGCGGTCCCATTTACGCCCGCAACCGGTCCGCGCCTTCTCGTTGCGTCGGGCTATGATCGCGACATGGTGCAAACCACGCTCGCGGAAGGTCTCCAGGAGGTGACACGGCAGCTCGGCATATCGTCCGCGCATGTCACCTTCGTGCCGGATGATGAAGTCATCGCTTTCGAAGACGCTGAATATCTGCACCGAACCGACAAGCAGTTCCACTTCATCAACGACGGTTATGCCGATCACGATGCGTTTCTGGAAACGCTCGCGTCTCGCAAGCGCAAGGCGTTGAAGAAGGAACGGCGAGCCGCGCTCGAGAACGGTATCACGATCGACTGGCTGACAGGCAAGGACCTGACCGAGGACATCTGGGACCAGTTCTACACGTTCTACATGGATACGGGCGGGCGCAAATGGGGCCGGCCGTACCTTACCCGTGCCTTCTATTCGCTGATCGGCGAACGCATGGCGGACGACATTCTTCTGGTCATGGCCAAGCGCGAGGGGCGGTACGTCGCCGGTGCGATCAACTTCATCGGCGGTGACGCGCTTTACGGGCGCCACTGGGGCTGTATCGAAGACCATCCCTTCCTGCATTTCGAGGTGTGCTACCATCAGGCGATCGACTATGCGCTTGCCCATGGGCTGAAGCGGGTCGAGGCGGGCGCACAGGGCGAGCACAAGCTTGCGCGCGGTTACCTGCCCGTCACCACCCACTCGATGCATTACATCGCCCATCCCGGCCTTCGTAGCGCGATTGCTGACTACCTGAAGCGAGAGCGGGAGGATGTGGAATACATGAATGAGTACCTCTCCGAGCACAGCCCTTTCCGCAAGGGTGAACGGCAAGAACAAGACTGAGCAGCAGAAAGGGAGACGCCACCGATGACCGGTCACGACTACGATCCGAACAACATCTTCGCCAAGATCCTCAAAGGCGAAATTCCCTGCCACCGCGTCTACGAGGACGACGACACGCTCGCCTTCATGGATGTGATGCCGCAGACGCCGGGTCACGTTCTGGTGGTTCCGAAAGCGCCCTCACGCAATTTGCTCGATGCGGATGCGGCGGTGCTTTCGAAGGTCATTCCGGTGGTTCAGAAGCTCGCGCGCGCCGTCAAGGATGCGTTTGATGCTGATGGAATTACCATCACGCAGTTCAACGAAGCGCCGGCCGGCCAAACCGTCTTTCACCTGCATTTCCACGTCATTCCGCGCTACGAGAATCAGCCGTTGAAGCCGCATACGGGCAAGATGGAGGACAAGGAAGTCCTCGCTGCCAATGCCGAGAAGATCATCGGCGAACTTGGCTTCTGATCAGGGTTGAAGCAGGAGTAGTCCTGCGACGAGAATGGCGATCGGTGTCAGCACGCCGATCGCGACCCGCTTGCCGGTCAGGAGAAACACGGCAAAGCCGATACCAGCCGCCGCAAGCCTGAGCCAGAGGGGCGAGAGCGCCAGTGTTCCCGTCGGGAATACGATCAGCTTTGCCGTCACCGCCATGACCAATGCCGTGGCAACCGCCCTCACCCAGTAGAGCGTCTCGGAATCCTCTTTCAGCCGGTGGCCTGCGATCACACCGAGCCAGCGCCAGATATCGGTTGCAAGAAAACCCGCGACAGCGATGACGATATAGGTCCAGTACCCGTCGAACATCATGCGGCCCGCCGATCAGATCCGCGCTTGCGGCGATAACGGTCGATCAGGTAGGCGACGGTACCGCCGCCGATCCCAGCCAGAAGCACGTCGAACTGCGGCGCTACGAGCGCCAGGGCCGGTCCCAGAACGATGCCGATCACGAAGGCGATCCGGACGACAGGCTGGGCTGCACTCGCCCAGATCGAGGATATGAAATAGACCGGGGTCAGCATGAACAAGGCACCTGCCACAACAGGCGGAAACTGAGACACGACACCAAAGCTGACGCCGACGATCAGCGCATTGGTGCAGGTCAACGTGATGCCAAAACCTGCAAAGAAGGCAACCCGGCGCTCTCTCGGCACATGGCGGAGATTGAGGCTCGCAAAGACCCAGGACGTGATGGCGATGAAATGCGAGAGAAACAGGAGAACCGGCAGCGGTGTCTTCTTCGTGCGCATCTCCGGCATGATCGACGCCACCATCGGCATCATCCGGATCGACGACAGCGTCACGGCGAGGAAGGACGCGGCGATGTTGGCGCCGCCCAACATCGAACCCACCAGGATCATCTGGGCCGGCAGGGCCCAGATACCGAGCGTCATCGCGACAGCCTGCCCTCGTGTCAGGCCGGCTTCGACCGCAAAGGCGCTGAAACCGACATAGGACGTCATCAGGATCAGAGCCGGCAAGGAGAAGATGCCGCGCATGCCCTTAAGAAACCACGCAAGGCCGCTGCGCTCGGAGCTTTCGGTGGTCATTGGCATGCCCGTAAATGATTGACGTTACGGGACCTACAAAAACGACGATGCCGGGACAAGCCCGGCATCGATTTCTCGGATGGAAAAGAGCGCTACTTGCTCTTTGGGACGCGTGGCACGGTGCTACCCTTGCGGGGCGCGGACTTTGCCGGGGCTTCCTCGGCAATCACGTCGCCATCGTCGACGACATTTGCCTTCGCGGAACCGCCGTCCTTGTCCTTGGCCTTCGGCGCAGACTTCTTCGAAGGCTTTGACTTTGTCGTCTTGGCCTTGATCTCGTCGGCAGCCTCTTCCACTTCCGCTTCAGGCTTCGGCTTTACCCGGGCCGTTTCCGAAATGGACTCCAGAAGAAGACCGTCGGTGCCATCTTCCTTCTTGCCGGCCGTGACGCGGACGATGCCACCCTTGCGAAGCTTGCCAAAAAGGATCTCGTTGGCGAGCGGCTTCTTGATGTATTCCTGGATCACGCGAGACAGAGGTCTTGCGCCCATCTTCTCGTCATAACCCTTTTCCGCCAGCCAGGCGATCGCGTCCTCATGCAGATCGAACGTCACGTTACGCTCCGACAGCTGGCTTTCCAGCTGCATCACGAACTTCTGGACGACCTGGTGGATAACCGTGGTCGGCAGCGGTGCAAACGGAATGATCGCATCGAGACGGTTGCGGAATTCCGGTGTGAACAGGCGATTGATCGCCTCCTCATCTTCGCCGGTGCGTCTTGATGATCCAAAGCCGATCGCAGACTTGGCCATCTCGGATGCACCCGCATTCGTCGTCATGATCAAGATGACGTTGCGGAAGTCGATTTTCTTGCCGTTGTGATCGGTCAGCGATCCATGGTCCATCACCTGCAACAGGATGTTGTAGATATCCGGATGCGCCTTCTCGATTTCGTCGAGCAGAACCACGCTGTGCGGGTGCTGATCAACGCCATCGGTCAGGAGACCGCCCTGGTCGAAGCCGACATAGCCGGGAGGTGCGCCAAGCAGTCGCGAGACCGTGTGGCGTTCCATGTATTCCGACATGTCGAAACGCAGCATCTCGACGCCGAGCGAGGCGGCAAGCTGCTTTGCGACTTCGGTCTTGCCGACGCCGGTTGGACCGGAGAAGACATAGGAGCCGATCGGCTTGTTCGGCTCGCGCAGACCTGCACGTGCCAGCTTGATCGCGGTCGACAGTGCGTCGATCGCGACGTCCTGGCCGTACACGACAGAACGCAGTTCCTTCTCAAGGTTGGCGAGAACCATCTCGTCATCCTTGGAAACCGTTTTCGCCGGGATGCGGGCCATCGTGGCGATTGTCGCCTCGATTTCCTTTTCCGTGATCAGTTTGCGACGCTTGGAAGCGGGCAGCAGCATCTGGGCTGCACCGGTCTCGTCGATCACGTCGATCGCCTTGTCCGGCAGCTTGCGGTCGGAGATATACCGTGCTGACAGTTCCACCGCCGACTTGATCGCGTCGTTGGTGTAGCGCAGCTTGTGATACTCTTCGAAATAAGGCTTCAAGCCCTTCATGATTTCGATCGCATCATCGATCGACGGCTCATTGACGTCGATCTTCTGGAAGCGTCGAACCAGAGCCCGGTCCTTTTCGAAGAACTGGCGGTATTCCTTGTAGGTCGTCGAACCGATGCAGCGGATCTGGCCAGAGGACAGAGCCGGCTTCAGCAGGTTGGACGCATCCATGGCACCGCCCGACGTTGCACCCGCACCAATCACGGTGTGGATTTCGTCGATGAACAGGACAGCACCTGGAAAATCTTCCAGTTCCTTGACGACCTGCTTCAGACGTTCCTCGAAGTCGCCGCGATAGCGGGTGCCTGCAAGCAGGGTGCCCATATCGAGCGAGAAGATCGTGGCATCGGCCAGCGCTTCCGGCACCTTGCCCTCGACGATGCGCTTTGCCAGTCCCTCGGCGATCGCAGTTTTGCCAACGCCCGGATCGCCCACGTAAAGCGGGTTGTTCTTGGAGCGGCGGCACAGAACCTGGATCGTGCGGTTGACCTCGGAATGACGACCGATCAATGGATCGATACGGCCATTCTTGGCCTTTTCGTTCAGATTGACACAGTATGCCTTCAGGGCATCCTGCTGCTTCTTGCCGGGACCTTCCTCCTCGTTGCGCGAAACAGGCTTGGCGTCTGAATCGGGCTCATCAGCACCACGCGGGGTCCGGGCCTGGGAGGAACCCGGACGCTTGCCGATGCCGTGAGAGATATAGTTGACCGCGTCGTAGCGGGTCATTTCCTGCTCCTGCAGGAAGAAGGCTGCGTGGCTCTCACGTTCTGCGAAGATTGCGACGAGCACGTTTGCTCCGGTCACTTCTTCACGACCGGAGGATTGGACGTGGATCACAGCGCGCTGGATGACGCGTTGAAAGCCGGATGTCGGTTTGGAGTCCTCGTCATAGCCTGTCACCAGGTTTGCGAGTTCATTGTCGACATATTCAGACACGGTTTTGCGGAGCGTATCCAGGTTGACGCTGCATGCTCCCATGACCGCCGCCGCATCGGCGTCGTCGATCAACGCCAGAAGCAGATGTTCGAGTGTGGCATATTCGTGATGCCGCTCGTTCGCGAAGGTCAGTGCCTGGTGCAGAGCCTTTTCAAGACTAGGCGAAAATGTTGGCACGTCGGGTTCCTCACTTCTTTTCCATGACACATTGCAGCGGATGCTGGTGTTGCCGGGCGAAGTCCATGACCTGGGACACCTTGGTTTCCGCTACTTCATAGGTGAAAATTCCGCATTCTCCGACGCCATGGTTATGGACGTGGAGCATGATAATCGTTGCCGCATCGCGGTCCTTCTGGAAAAAACGCTCCAGAATATGGATGACGAACTCCATTGGCGTGTAGTCGTCATTCAGAAGGAGAACGCGGTACAGGTTAGGCCGTTTGGTTTTCGGTTTCGTTCGCGTGATGACGGAGGTTCCGCGGCCCGCGTTGTCTCCGTCGCCGTTCTTTTCATTTTCCATCAAGATCGGCAGTGCGATCATCGTCTTTCATTCCCTAGTCATCCAGCGGCGGTATAGCGAACAACCGGTCGACAGGACTTCAGTCTTGCTAAAGGTAGTTCTTTGGGAAAGGATTTTAAGCCCCCTTTCCCGCTGTGCAATCACTATTCCGCCGAGAGGGGCTCGCGACGAGCCAAAAGTACCACATTCGGCAACTCAAATTCTGCCGCCATACTGACCCAAAAGGCGGGCGGCATCATGGCCATAGCCTCAGACGCTGCAGCTTCATGCGTACGGATCCGACGCGCGAACGGCGATCGCCTGTCGCTCAAAATTCCGTCGAAGAGTAGATGCTAATGAAGCTTGCATGCTCGAGGCTTACGTCCAAAACAAAAGAGGCCCACGAAGGGCCTCTCGACAACGTTTCTTGAAAACCAGTCGGATCCTGCGATCAAAGATCGACGTCGAGGATCGCCATGGAGAAATTGTAGGAACGCTCTCCATCTTCGTCATCCAGATAGACGACGCCGAGAAATTCATCACCAAGATAGACTTCGGCAGAATCGTTCTTGCGGGGACGCGCCTTGACGACGATCTGGGGGTTCAGAAGGCGCTTGAAATAGTCGTCGATCTTCTTGATTTCGTCGGGGTTCACGATCTTCTCCGTCAGATTTTGCGATCAAATCGATGCGCTTTTGGCACGGGAGAAAGGCGAAAGTAAAGCCGCCGTTCTCTCCACCGCACGACCCTGCCCCGAGTTTTCCTGGAACAAGTAGGTCCGGGCGCGGACTAGTCCTCGGCGCGCAGAAGCTGGTCCATCAGGCGTGCCGGCTCGGAGCAACCCGCGGTCCCGACGACCTTTGCCGGAACACCGGCGACGGTGGATTTCTCCGGAACAGCTTTGAGGACGACGGAGCCCGCCGCCACACGCGAGCAGGCACCAACCTCGATATTGCCGAGGATCTTTGCGCCTGCGCCGATCAGCACGCCGTTGCCGATCTTTGGGTGACGATCTGCGCCCTCCTTACCGGTCCCACCGAGAGTGACCCCATGCAGGATGGAGACATTGTCCCCGATGATCGCGGTTTCGCCGACGACAAGCCCGGTCGCGTGGTCGAGGAAGATCCCCTTACCGATCTGAGCCGCCGGATTGATGTCTGTCTGGAAGACACTTGAGGCGCGGCTTTGCAGATAGAGCGCGAAGTCGCGACGGCCGCGGTAAAACAGCCAGTGCGCCAAGCGATGCGTCTGGATGGCGTGAAAACCCTTGAAGTAGAGGACTGGCTCGACGAACCGCAGGCAGGCAGGGTCGCGGTCGTAGACGGCCTGGATATCGACGCGCAGGATAGCACCCCAATCCGGCCATTCGTCCAGCATTTCCATGAATGTCTGCCGCAGCAGGACGGCCTGCAGATCCGGATGATCGAGCCGTTCGCAGATCCGATGAACGACGCATTCTTCGAGCGAACGGTGGTTCAGGACGGTTGAATAGAGGAAGGCGGCCAGCAACGGGTCCTGGTCGATTGCGACGCGTGCTTCCTGCCGCAGCGTGTCCCATATGGGGTCGACGCTAGCGACACTATCGGTCTGGCGAATGTCCTCGGTCTGGCGAACTTCGGTTCTCGCGGCCATGGCCGTCTCCTCTTTGGCGTAAGCCACAATATATAGATTAGATTTACGACAACACCAACGCCGGCGAAATCGCATTTCGTTGATCGTTAATTCAAGGAAACATGAAGTCTTGCCAATCCGTGGCGGAGCCGGGCTCAGGCCTGCGCCGCGTAAAACTCCAGTACCGCTTTCTTGAAAACCCTGTCACCGACCGCAAGCATGTGGTCACGACCGGGAATATCGAGCGCTGTCGCATTCGGCATCAGATCGGCCAGATCCTGCGGTGAACCCGCGATATCGTCCTTCGTCCCAACGCCGATCAGCGTGGGAACGTCGATCTTGCCCATATCGCTGCGTTCGACCAGATCGCGCGAACCGCGGATACAGGCGGCGAGTGCCTGCTTGTCGCTTTTCGTCTGGTCGGCGAAGGCGCGGAACATACGGCCGCGATCATGGCTCACGCTCTCAAGCGAGGGCGCCAAGAGCGCATCCGCGATCGGATCCCAGTCACCGACCCCGTCCGTCATGCCGATTCCTAGACCGCCGAGCACCAGCGACCGGACCCTGTCCGGATCGTTGAGCGCTGCAAACACCGAGATACGCGCGCCCATCGAATAGCCGAACAGATGCGCTGCCGGGATGCGCAGGTGATCGAGCAGAGCAACCGAATCCGCTGCCATCACCCAAGGGCGATAGGCGTCCGGATCGGTCGGCTTGTCACTGCCGCCATGGCCGCGGTTGTCCATGGCGATCACCCTGTAACCGGCATCGCCGAGCGTCTTTACCCATCCCGGATGCACCCAGTTCACGGTCGCGCTGGAAGCGAAACCGTGGATGAGCAGGACAGGATCGCCTGCCGGATCCCCCTCATCCAGATAGGAGAGGCTCAGGCCGTCATGGCTGAAGGTGGAAAAGGCCGGGGCATTGAGGTTCATCTGGGATATCCTGTTTTGGCGGCGGACCATAAGATATCGGTGCTTGCGATTGAACCCTCAAAGACACCTCGCATCGCGGTTTTTGCACTACACTTTTGAATGCGGCGGCGGTAATGTCCGCGCCAAATCAGACGTGCCCTATTGTACGCATTGGAGACGACCATGGCCGGCCACAGCATTCCCCATTTCCAGAACGACGGCGGTTTCCCGTCGATCCAGATCGGCGTGAAGGAATTCATGTGCACTGGTGCATCCGTTCCTTACGATCATCCGCACATCTTTATCGACATGGGCGACGAAGTCGAAAAAGTCTGCTCCTACTGTTCCACTCTGTACAAATACAACCCGACCCTGAAGGCCGAACAGACCGACCCTCCGGGCTGCGTCTTCAACGTCAAGGCCGCCTGATCGGCAGCCAGAAATGGCTGTCGAGACAGTAGCGATCGTGGGTGCGGGCATGGCGGGTCTCACCGCTGCGCTCGCGTTTGCGCGCCATGGCATCACCTGCGACATCTTCGAGCAGGCGCCTTCCCTTCAGGAAGTCGGCGCTGGACTCCAGCTGTCGCCGAACGCTTCGCGCGTGCTGAGCAAGCTTGGCGTACTCGGCGATCTGGAACGGTTGTGGACAGAACCTGACGAAGTGCAGCTCGTTTCGGGCCGTTCGCTGCAGCGGCGAGCCTATGTGCCATCCGGCCGGTTCGCCCGCGAGCGGTGGGGATCGCCCTATGGCGTCCTCCATAGGGCGACGCTGCAAGACGCGCTTCTCCACGCCGTTATCGCCAACCCGCTCTGCACGCTTCGGCTGGGCTCGAAGATTGGGAGCGCCGTTCGAGACGAACTGGCGGAGATCTCCGGACGCCACCATGACCTGATCGTCGCCGCAGATGGAGTCTGGTCTGGCATTCGCTCCGCAATTCCCAAAAATCCGGAAGCCGTTTTTTCCAACAGTGTCGCCTGGCGCTTCATGGTTTCCAAGAGCGAGGCACCTTCCTGGCTGAAGCCGAATGCCGTCAGTGCATTTCTCGGACCTTCGGCACACATTGTGGCCTATCCGCTGAAGGAGAAGGATAGTTTCAACATCGTCGCCATCGCGTCCGGCATCAACCCCGGCCATCGGTGGAATACCGAGGCAAGCTCTGCCCAGAAAGACCTGCTGCTGCGTCATTTCAGAGGATGGCATCCGAGCATAGCCGAAACACTGGCCGCATCCGACAAGCCGACGTTCTGGCCGCTCTATCAGGTGACCGCGGGCCGTTGGCACAATGGCCGCGATCTTGTTCTGATCGGCGATGCGGCCCACGCAATGCTGCCTTTTGCGGCTCAGGGTGCGGCGATGGCGATCGAAGACGCGTTCGTCCTGGCAAACCGCGTGGCCGCCCTGCCCTCGCTCACACAGGCGCTATCAGCCTACGAGACCGAACGGGCCGGTCGCGTCGCCAAGGTGCGAGCACGCGGGGAATTCAACCGCTTTGCCTATCATGCGCGCGGCCCGCTGAAGCTCGGTCGCAACTTCGTTCTCTCAATGCGTCCGCCGCAATCGCTCGCGGCGGATCTGGATTGGCTCTACGGTTTCGACGCCGAGTAGCGACGCGATCAGACCGCGGCCGCCGCGGCAAACCCCGCTTCAAGATCTTTCTTGAGATCAGGCACGTCTTCGAGACCGATCTGAAGCCTGATGACTGCACCCTCGATGGGCTGCTTGCGGATGGTGCGGTCGGAAAGATTTACGACCAGAGCAAGGCTTTCGTATCCTCCCCAGGAGTAACCGAGGCCGAAAAAGCTCAGGGCATCGAGGAAGGCGTGCGCCTTGGCCTTCGCCCTCTCAGGCTCGGCCTGCAGCACGAAGGAGAAGATCCCGCTCGATCCCTTGAAGTCACGCTTCCAGATCTCGTGGCCAGGAAAGCTTGGCAATGCCGGATGCAGGACGCGCGCAACGCCGTCGCGACCGTCCAGCCACTCGGCGATTTCAAGGGCGCTTTTTTGATGCTGGTCCAGCCGCAGACCCATCGTTCTCAGGCCACGCAGGATCAGGTAGGAATCTTCCGGCGCACCGCAGATGCCCATTGCAATCCGCGCCGCCTCGAGTGCCGGAAAATGCTTCGCATTGGCCGACACCGAGCCCATCACGATATCTGAATGTCCCGACGGGTATTTCGTGGTCGCATGAATCGAGACGTCGACGCCGAAATCGAGCGGACGGAAATATAGCGGCGTCGCCCAGGTGTTATCGAGTGTCACCACGACGTCGGCCGAATAGGCATGTACTGCGCCCGTTATGGCGCGGATATCCTGCATCTCGAACGTGTTCGAGCCGGGCGCTTCCGTATGAACGAGTTTGGTGTTCGGCCTCATCAGCTTGGTGATGTCTGCCCCGATCTCCGGATCATAGTACTCGACGTCGATCCCCAGTCTCGTGAGCATCGTGTCACAGAATGTCCGGCAGGGCGTGTAGACCGAGTCGACGATCAGCGCGTGATCGCCCGATGACAGGTAAGCCAGGAAAGGGATTGAGATCGCAGCCAGTCCCGATGGAACGAGGATCGTACCCGCAGAACCCTCGAGTTGGTCGAACGCGGCGCACAGGGCGTCCGTCGTCGGGGTCGCGCGGGTTCCATAGGTGTATGGCTGGCTGCGCTTTTCCATCGCTTCAGCATTCGGGAAAAGGACCGTGGAACCTTTGACGACAGGCGGGTTGACGAAGCCATGATACGCGCGTGGATCGTTTCCGATATGCGCAAGGCGCGTATTCTGACCCGCTTCTTCGATCAGTTTATCTTTCTGGGACATGTCCGGAATGCACTTTCGTTGACAATGGCGCCAGTTTTGCCGCCGCCCTCCAGGCTGGTCAACCCCGCTGCCCAATTCCCAGTACCGGTGCAATATTAGCATGCTCGTTCGGTATAAAAACCGCCACAACTCGCACACAACTTGAGCATTTGCCCAGCGCGTAGGCGGTAAAGTCTAATACACCGTAATTTGGACGCAATTTGAACGGGTGGCCCTTGACCCTGCCTTCGTTTCCGAATGAGATATAAACACCCGCGCCGGGAGGTCAGCGGGGGACCGGTCGTATTCATAAAATCAGGGGAACGGCCTGTGTCGAGAGATCACACAAAACAACAGATAAGGTTGGGAAAATGAAAAAGACGCTTTTGTCTGCCGCGTTTGGCGCAGCGGTCCTTGGCTTTGCCTCGGCAGCTTCCGCGGCCACGCTTGATGATGTCAAGGCGAAGGGCTTCGTTCAGTGCGGCGTCAACACCGGTCTGGCCGGCTTCGCGCAGCCGGATTCGGCCGGCGCTTGGAAAGGCTTCGACGTCGATTTCTGCAAGGCCGTCGCAGCTGCGGTTTTCGGTGATGCAACGAAGGTGAAGTACACGCCGACCACGGCCCAGAGCCGCTTCACGGCACTGCAGTCGGGTGAAGTCGACGTGCTCGCACGTAACACCACCTGGACCATCAGCCGCGATACCGCGCTCGGTTTCAACTTCCGCTACGTCAACTACTACGACGGCCAGGGCTTCATGGTTCCGAAGAGCCTGAACGTGAAGTCGGCGCTTGAACTGTCCGGCGCTGCCGTCTGCGTTCAGTCGGGCACGACAACCGAACTCAACCTCGCCGACTACTTCAAGTCCAACAACCTCCAGTACAACCCGGTCGTCTTCGAAAAGCTCGAAGAAGTAAACGCCGCCTACCAGGCCGGCCGTTGCGACGTCTACACGACGGACCAGTCGGGCCTTTATGCAACGCGTCTCGCGCTGTCGAACCCTGACGAACACGTCATTCTTCCGGAAATCATCTCCAAGGAGCCGCTTGGCCCAGCCGTTCGCCAGGGCGACGACAAGTGGTTCGATATCGTTTCGTGGACAGGCTACGCCCTGGTTCAGGCCGAAGAATTCGGCATCACCCAGGCCAATATCGACGAGATGAAGAACTCGACCAACCCGGATATCCGCCGCTTCCTCGGCACCGAGAAGGACACCAAGGTCGGTACCGATCTCGGCCTGACCAACGAATGGGCCTACAACATCGTCAAGGGCGTCGGCAACTACGGCGACGTCTTCGAGCGCAATATCGGTTCCGGCAGCCCGCTGAAGATCGCACGTGGCCTGAATGCTCTGTGGAGCAAGGGTGGCCTGCAGTTCGCACCGCCGATCCGTTAATCGACTGATAGACTGACGTCTCGCAGGGTGGCTCCGTCCGCCCTGCGAGACATTCTCCACGATCAATAAGAATCAAAAACAATAAGGGCCCACAACGGGTCACAGGGGATTGGCAAAGCATGACGGACAACTCGATCCGTGCGCCTGCAACCAAGCGCGCGTCCACGTCACTCATTTACGATCCAAAAGCGCGGAGCATCTTCTTCCAAGTGCTGACGCTGGTCATTCTCGTTGCGCTCGTCTGGTCGATCGCACACAATGTCAGTGTCAACCTTGCCCGCAGCAACACCGCCACCGGGTTTGGCTTCCTCGCTGGTCGCTCAGGCTTCGATATCGGGCAATCCCTGATCGCCTACACGAGCGATTCGACCTATGGCAGGGCGATCCTGGTTGGCTTCCTCAACACGATGATGGTCGCTGTCATCGGCATCATCACGGCAACCATCGTCGGCTTCATCATCGGTATCGGTCGCCTGTCGAAAAACTGGCTGATCGCCAAGCTCTGCACCGTCTATGTCGAGGTGTTCAGAAACATTCCGCCGCTGCTGGTCATTTTCTTCTGGTATTCCGGCGTTCTCGCCATTCTGCCGCAGCCGCGTGATGCTATCCAGGGCCCGCTCTCGACCTTCCTCAGCAACCGTGGCCTGACCTTTCCGGCAACGATCTGGGGCGAAGGCGCGTGGATCCTTCCGGTTGCCATTCTCGTCGGCATCGTTGTCGCGTTCGTCTTCCGCACGTGGTCGGTCAAGCGCCAGATGGCAACCGGGCAGCAATTGCCCAACGGCTGGATCTCCGCCGCCATCATCATCGGTCTGCCGCTTCTCGGATTCATCGCAATGGGTTCGCCGCTGACCTTCGACTATCCCGTCGAAGGTCGTTTCAATCTTTCCGGCGGCGCCAATATCCGTCCGGAATTTGTGGCTCTCTATCTGGCGCTTTCGCTCTACACGGCTGCGTTTATCGCGGAAATCATCCGAGCCGGCATCAAGGGCGTCGGCAAGGGACAGACGGAAGCTGCCGCTGCACTCGGCGTCCAGCCGGGCAAGATCACCAGACTGGTTGTCGTACCGCAGGCTTTCCGCATCATCATTCCACCGCTGACAAGCCAGTATCTCAACCTGACCAAAAACTCGTCTCTCGGCGTTGCAATCGGTTTTCCCGAACTGTTTTCGACCGGGAGCACCTCGCTCAACCAGACCGGTCAGGCTGTCGAGATGATCACGATCATGCTCACCATCTATCTAAGCATCAGCATCGCGACATCGCTGTTCATGAACTGGTTCAACGCCAAGATGGCTCTGGTGGAGAGATAAGACATGTCTACACACAAGCTCTCTTACGTTCGCAATGACATGATTGCACCGGAACCGCCGCCGGTCAGCGCCAGTTCGGCAAGCGGCTGGATCCGGACCAATCTCCTGGCAACGCCAAAGGATGTGGTGCTGACCATCGTCGCCATCGCATTGCTGGCTTTCGCCCTGCCCGGCATCATCAACTGGCTGTTCATCAATGCGAGTTGGGTCGGTGCCGATCGCTCGGTCTGCGCCACCGTCGTCCAAGGCGGCACCCAGCCGGATGGCTGGAAAGGCGCATGCTGGGCGTTTGTCGGTGACCGGTTCCAGCAGTTCATGTTCGGCCGCTACCCGATCGAGGAGCGCTGGCGCGTCATGCTGGTCGGGTTCATGCTGATCGTGCTGCTCGTGCCTCTCCTCATTCCGAAACTGCCGTACAAGGCGCTGAACGCCGTTCTGCTGTTTCTCGTCTACCCGGTCGTCTCGTTCTTCCTCATGCATGGCAATGTGCTTGGCCTGCAGCGGGTCGAGACCCCGCTCTGGGGCGGCATGATGGTGACGCTGATCCTCTCCTTCGTCGGCATCGCGGTCTCCTTCCCCGTCGGCATCCTTTTGGCGCTCGGACGGCGTTCCAACATGCGCGTATTGAAGACGCTCTGCGTCGTCTTCATCGAGGTGATCCGCGGCGTACCGCTTGTCATGGTTCTCTTCATGGCAAACGTGATGCTGCCGCTGTTCCTGCCCACCGGCTGGAGCATCGACAACTTCCTGCGCGCCGTGATCGGTGTGTCGCTGTTTGCCTCCGCCTATATGGCAGAAGTCATTCGTGGCGGCCTGCAGGCTATTCCGAAAGGTCAGGGCGAAGGCGCCGATTCGCTCGGCCTCAGCTACTGGCAGAAAACCCGCCTGATCGTCCTTCCACAGGCGATCAAGCTCGTGATCCCTGGCATCGTCAACACCTTCATCGGCCTGTTCAAAGATACGTCGCTCGTTGCCATCATCGGCATGTTCGACCTCTTGAACATCATCCGGCTCAACTTTACGGATACGACCTGGATCACGCCCATGACGCCGCTTACCGGCCTCGTGTTCGCTGGTCTTATCTACTGGATCTTCTGCTTCGGCATGTCACGCTATTCCGCCTTTATGGAACGGCATCTCGATACCGGCCACAAGCGATAACAAGGGGAAAAACAATGGCTGACGCCCAACCCAAAAACCTCACCGTCTCCTCCACGGATGTCGCTGTCGAGATCATCGGCATGAACAAGTGGTATGGCGATTTTCACGTGCTGCGCGATATCAACCTCAAGGTGATGAAAGGCGAACGCATCGTCATCGCCGGGCCGTCAGGCTCCGGAAAATCGACGATGATCCGCTGTATCAACCGCCTCGAGGAACATCAGTCGGGCAGCATTGTCGTCGACAATATCGAACTCACCAACGATCTGAAAAAGATCGACGAAGTGCGGCGAGAAGTCGGCATGGTGTTCCAGCACTTCAACCTCTTCCCGCACCTGACGATCCTTGAGAACTGCACGCTTGCACCGATCTGGGTTCGCAAGATGCCGAAGAAGGAAGCCGAGGAAGTGGCGATGCACTACCTCAAGCGTGTCAAGATCCCGGAACAGGCCCTTAAGTATCCGGGCCAGCTTTCCGGCGGTCAGCAGCAGCGCGTGGCGATTGCCCGATCGCTGTGCATGAAGCCGAAGATCATGCTGTTCGACGAACCGACCTCGGCTCTCGATCCTGAAATGGTCAAGGAAGTGCTCGATACGATGGTTGGCCTTGCCGAAGAAGGCATGACCATGATGTGCGTCACCCATGAAATGGGCTTTGCCCGCCAGGTCGCCAACCGGGTGATCTTCATGGACCAGGGACAGATCGTGGAAGAGAATTCGCCGGCGGAGTTCTTCGACAATCCGCAGCACGAGCGCACCAGACTGTTCCTTAGCCAGATCCTGCACTAGGCAGACTGCGCCAACGCGAATGACCTGCAATAGAAAAGGGGCGCCGCGAGCGCCCCTTTTCCGTTTCCCGTCGAAACAATCGTCAGGGCGCCATCACCACTGGAATGAGTAGCGGGCATTGACGCTGGTTACTGCTGCGGTCGCGTCCGAATAGCGATCGACGGAGCCGCTGAGTGTCAGGCTGTCACCTAGTTTCTGCTCGAGTCCCAGCCCCGCGCCGCCGATACGAAACGTATCGATCGCCGTTGCGCGGACGACCACGGCTGTGCCGGTGTTTGCCCGGGACAGCCTGAGGGTCTGGTTGGCGTCGAGGCCACTCCAGTCCTGATTGAGCCCGTCGTAGCGCATGACATAGCTCGCGTTGCGCTCGACATCGATCGTCGACGTGACGATCTGCGTTTGGTGGTAGTTCATGCTGACGGCGGCCGTTTCGGCCAATCCGTCGTAATCGATCCCGATCTTGCGTTCGACCTCGTAAGCGGGCCTCTGGATCGACTTCATCTTCATGCTGCCCCACAGCCGGAGCGGCGTGTTCATCGACCCATCCTTCTTCGCATCGACACCGACGTTAAAGCCCGCCTCGGGCTCCAGCTCTGTCGGCAACCTGAAGCCGAGCTTGACGGAATAGCTTCTGTCCGAATTCTTGACGGGCTGCCAGATGAGCGGCCTGTCCGCCGCATGGGCGCTCGATGCCGAAAACGGGCCGACCGCAAAGATTGCTGCAACCAGCGCGACGCCGCCGGCCAATAGACTTCTGTTCATTTGATCCCCACTCGAAGGCTCAAGACAATGTTGAGGCGCAAGCAACCGCGAGATCACCTGGAAAACCCGTTTCAATGCGATGGAGGCGAGTTTGTCAGACCCAAAGGTCCGTTTTCGCCACGTGCCTTCCCCTGCCGATGCAACGGAACTGACCGCCGCGAATATACGCTCGAATGAGGCAGCTTCGAATCGATTTTGCGGCTGAAATGCGATTGCGGGATCACGATCGGTTTCCCGAAGATGTGAACCCCCGCTGTTGCTGCATCGCAACATGACGTGGTTAGGCTGGGTACGCGGAGGAGTGAATGGTAGGTCCTACCCCACTGCAACGCTCTGGCACCACGAGTACCGGTGGCAGCATTCTAGGCCCGGTTTGGTCATGAGCATGCGTTATCCTACAATGAAAGGATCCAGTTCGACCGGGTCGCCGGCGGGCGATGAGCACAAGTCACGGAACCGCGAAAACAATTTCTAAACCATTCAGAACTCACATTAGCCAATAGGAACATATTAACCGATCCTGTTAACGCAACACTCTTTTGACTTTCAGTAAAAGAACAACACGTCGGGACGACTTGTCCCACGGCACGAATCAAGGAGGATTTGCATGTCGGTTTTTGCACGCTTTATGAAGGATGAGTCTGGCGCCACTGCCATCGAATACGGGCTTATCGCCGCTCTTATCTCTGTCGCGCTGATCGCTGGTGCACAGACGCTCGGCGGTGCACTAAGTACGCAATTCACGAACCTCAGCAAGAAGTTGAATTGCGGCGGCGCTGCTACCACTTGCTGATCGCTGGCATTGCGAGATGCAACCAAGTCGGGTCATGAGTTAACGTCGTTGCACGATTGGCCGGCAGGTAGTCTCACTCAAGTATTCGCCTGAGGTCTTCACCCCAGGTTAACATCCAGATCGTACCCAAAAGCTCGGACGCCATCTCTTGTTCCAGCACTCAACTTGCCGAACAATGGGACCTCCATTGTTCGGTTTTTTGTTGCCGTCACGCCAGAGATTCTTGGTCTCTATATCCAGCTCCGAAGCAGCGCTTTGCTCAAGGCGATATTCCTCCGCTCAAGCGGCAGTCGCAATTTTTTGGGAGATGGTTTTGGCGACCCCTGCAGGATTCGAACCTGCGACCACCTGCTTAGAAGGCAGGTGCTCTATCCAGCTGAGCTAAGGGGCCTGCTAAGACGCTTCTAACAGAACGCAGACAGGAAGTCAGTGCGTCCAGGGCTGCGAGCGATTGAAGCGGAAATTGTCGGTGTAGGAAGCAGCTTGACGCGCAGGTTCTTTCGGCTGGACGACGCGGTATTCGATGCCTTCACGCTTGGCGTAGGCTTCGGCAAGTTCCTGACTTTCAAAGGTCAGGCGCACCTGCTGCTTCATGTCTCCGGAAGATGTATAGCCAAGGATCGGATCGATCCGGCGTGGCTCTTCCTGGTCGAATTCGAGGAGCCAGAGATGCGTCTTGGCTTTGCCAGATTGCATTGCAGTTTTTGCGGGACGATAGATCTTGGCCGTCATGAACTGAAACATCCGACTTTTGCTAGCGTGACGCTTGGGCAACTGCTGAGCGCGACGCTCTTTTGAAGGCAATGGTCGGAGTGGAGAGATTCGAACTCCCGACCCTCTGGTCCCAAACCAGATGCGCTACCAGACTGCGCTACACTCCGTTCCTTACAAGAATGCGAGATACACGGTTCCCTACCAGCCCGCAACTGCAAAAAGTGGATTTTCCCAATTGTTCGAACTGTCTAGCGAACTAACTGTGGGAAAGCGGCCAAACACCTATCCTGCGTTGCCGATCCGTTTGGAAACCACCTTGTCACCAACCTTGATTCCGAGCGCTTTCGTCCGACCGGCATTCAGTTCGAGGACAAATTTTACCGGTCCCCGCGAATTGATCACGTCACGAGAATAAGGGACCGCATTTTCGCGGATATGAGAGACCGTCCCGTCGCCTTCGATGAACAGCATATCGAGCGGCAGGATGGTGTTTTCCATCCACATGGAAACACGGCGTGTCTCGCCGAAGTCGAACAGCATGCCGTGATCGTCAGGCATTTCCTTGCGGTACATCAGGCCCTGCGAGCGCTGCTGGTCTGTCAGAGCGAGCTCGATCACAAAGGCATGGGTCTTGCCCGCTGCCGTGCGGATCGACAGCTCGTCCTTTGGAAAGATGACCTGCTGGGCTGCGGCAGCGTAGGCGACAAACAGAAAAAGCGCCGCAAGGGCGCCTTTTGCAAAGGGCGTGATCCGCCCGAATGACTGCATTCTCAACATCAATGTGACCGGCTTACAGGGTTGGGATTGTCGGGATGAATTTCGGCTGCCATCAAGCCCTTGTCGCCAGGTCCGAACCGGACCAGCACCGTCTGGCCGGGACGGAGCTCTGTCAGTCCGTAACGGCGCAGCGTTTCCATGTGGACGAAGATATCTTCGGTCCCCTCACCGCGGCTCAGGAATCCAAAGCCCTTGGTGCGGTTGAACCATTTCACCAGTGCCCGTTCGAGGCCGCTCGTTGGCGTGACCTGAACATGGGTGCGAACCGGCGGCAACTGCGAGGGATGAACTGCGGTCGATTGATCCATGGAAAGAATGCGGAAGGCCTGATAGCCGCGGTCGCGCTTCTGGATCATCGCGACGATACGGGTTCCTTCAAGGATGGTCTGGTATCCATCGCGCCTCAGGCAGGTCACATGCAGAAGCACATCCTGCATACCGTTGTCGGGCACAATGAAGCCGAACCCCTTCGCAACATCGAACCACTTGACCACACCCGTAATTTCGATGAGCTCGACCGGATCGCCCGCGAATTCCTCGTATTCGGCTACGCCTTTCAACGATATCCTGTCTGCCATATCCTATCGGCCCCTCGATTACGCGTTACGACATGACGGTGGAAGTGATTCTTCGCGCCTAGATTAACATCCCGTTAACCCTCCAGTGCAAGTCCCCGTCTGGACTTTATCAGCATCTTTCTACGGCTGACGGCTTGCCCCAGGCTTGCTGACCTCCTGCAATGCACCATATCCGCTCGACAGTTTGCCAACGACATCGCGGAGCTTGCGACACATGCGCTATCTACACACAATGGTTCGGGTCAAGGATCTCGACGCGTCTCTCCATTTCTACAAGACACTGATGGGTTTGGAGGAGATCCGCCGCATCGAAAATGACAAGGGCCGCTTCACGCTGGTCTTTCTGGCTGCACGCGACGACGTTTCGCAGGCTAAGGAAAATATGGCGCCGTGCATCGAGCTTACCTACAATTGGGACAGCGAGGATTACACGGGCGGACGCAATTTCGGCCACCTCGCCTATGAGGTCGACGACGTCTATGCATTCTGCCAGCACCTGCAGGACAATGGCATCGTGATCAACCGTCCGCCTCGCGAAGGTCGGATGGCCTTCGTACTTTCGCCGGACGGCATTTCTTTCGAGATCCTGCAGAAGGGCGACAACCTGCCGGTCGCCGAGCCGTGGGCATCGATGCCGAATACCGGCAGCTGGTAATTGAGGCTTGCGTCGGCCTGACCAAGGCCGACGCCCCTCTCTTGCCGAGTGAAACAGGACACGTGATGCTCATCTCCATGATTCGCGACAGAGTGTCCGCGACGCACATGAAGGGCATCACGTGCCGGTTTCGCCAGCAAGATCGATCTCAAGGCCTAGTTTTCCGCTCCTCGCAGTGGCGATAGCAGCTTTAATGATGAGCAGTTGCTCGATGACCCGCAAGGTTGCCGACGCCGAACCGGTGTCAGCAGAGGCGGTGGCCGCGGAGCAACCAGATGGCGCGGCAAAACCGCTTGCCAAAGGCGGCACGAGCGGCGCCAGCCTCTATGTCGATCCTCTCGTCTCCACACAGGCGCACCAAGCCAAATCCGCGCCAGCTGCGACGTCTGATGCGCCGGGCGCTAACGCTGACCCAGGCGCGTTCCCCCCTGCGCCGGAGCAGCCGTCGAACTCCATCGCCGGTCTCGTGACGCAACCGACCGGCGTGCGCGCAAGCAGCTACAGCCTCTTTTCGTCCAACGCCTCCCCATTTCCATCGGCAACGACTGCGCCGACGGTTGCCCCCGATGGGCAGACGGCCGTCGCCGCACCCGCCGGCGGCATCAATGCAGCGCATGGCAGCGTCTTCACGCCCCGCCAGCCGCTGCCGGACCCGTCGCACCAGGCGCAGCTCTAACCATCAGCCTCGTGCGGGAGCGAAAAGAGCGAGCTGGTCAAATCCGATAAGCTGCTGATTTCGCATGGCTTTACGCTTACTGAAGCCGCATTTTCCGCGCATCTAATTTTTCGCAAAAAACATCGTTTTTGCGCTTGCGGTAACGAAATCACGCCTCTATAAGGGCGCTCACTGTACGCGCCCTTCGTCTATCGGTTAGGACGTCAGATTTTCATTCTGAAAAGAGGGGTTCGACTCCCCTAGGGCGTACCAGTTCCTTCCTTCAAACTGTTGATTATGCACAAGAACCTCTAAGTTCTCTTGGAGCATCCAGCCGCGCAATTTTCTCTGTTTATCTTCCGAAAAATACCGTTTTTTGGCTTGTCTGTTTGAAAAAGCGTCCCTATAAGACGCTCCTGTACGCGCCCTTCGTCTATCGGTTAGGACGTCAGATTTTCATTCTGAAAAGAGGGGTTCGACTCCCCTAGGGCGTACCACTTCCCCCTTCTTCCATATCTTCAGGCTGTTCGCTCGCGCGTTTTCCCGCGGCATGCCTTGGCTTGGATTATTTCATTTAAAAACAGAGAAATATCGATTTTCCTACTTGCCGGATCGGGCAAGCCTGACTATACGAGCGCTCACTGTACGCGCCCTTCGTCTATCGGTTAGGACGTCAGATTTTCATTCTGAAAAGAGGGGTTCGACTCCCCTAGGGCGTACCAGTTTCCCCTTCTGCCAATCCCTGATTTTACATTGCGGCTTTCACCGCGACTCGACCGCGTCGAGAAGCCTGAGCTGGATCCGTCGATTTCCCTGCCACTGGTCGGCCGTGAGGCATCCCGCGGCATGGATCTGCTTTCCGCGGGAGTTGAGCAGCATCTGGCCGAGCGGCGTTTCGGCCGCCCTGAACGCAATCCCGTCCAGACGCGTGCCATCAAGTGATTCCAGCGTGATCTTCACATGCGCGGTGCCGACAAGCCGCACGTCTCTCAGACGATGGGCGGGAATGGCAAAGACGGGCTGCGCGTGGCCAGACCCGTAGGGACCCGCAAGTTCCAGCTGGTCGAACAGCGCAATCGTGGCCCCTGATGCCGATAATGCGCCATCGATCTTCAGCACGTGGTTGGCAACAAGCGCCGGAACGCCCTCAGCCGCCACTTCCTCGAAATAGGCGCGCAGCTTGCCGAGGTTGGCGCGCTCGACGGTCAGTCCCGCCGCCATGGCGTGACCGCCACCTTTTAGCAGAAGCCCTGATTCGACTGCGCCGCGAACCATCCGGCCCATGTCGAAACCGTTGATCGAACGGCCGGAACCGGTGCCCTTGCCGGACGGGTCGAAAGCGATCGCGAAGGCAGGCCGACGGAATTTCTCCTTCAGTCTCGCAGCCAGAAGACCGACGATGCCCGGATGCCATTTCTCATGCGCGGTGACGATGACGGACGCGCCCTCGGCGTCACCGTATTCGCCAAGGACTTCGGCTTCCGCTTCCGCCAGCATGGCGGCTTCCATGGCCTGCCGCTCGCGGTTCAGATCGTCCAGCCGGCCGGCGATCTCCTCCGCCTTGATATCGTCTTCCAGTGTCAGCAAGCGGCTGCCGAGCGCTGCATCGCCGATTCGCCCGCCGGCATTGATACGTGGGCCGATCATGAAGCCGAAATGATAGGGCGTCACCGGTCCGCCAAGACCCGCCTTTCGAAACAACGCCGTGAGTCCCGGATTGACCATGTGACGGGCGGCGATCAGCCCCTTCACCACATAGGCACGGTTCAGCCCCTTTAGTGGCACGACATCGCAAACGGTTGCCAGCGCCACCAGATCCAGCAGACCGAGGAGATCGAGCGACTGGGCGCGGCTATCGCCACCTTCGCGCAGCTGCTTCAGGGTCGCAACCATGACCAGAAACACGACGCCTGCCGCGCAGAGATGCCCCTGCCCCGAGAGATCGTCCTGGCGGTTCGGATTGACGAGCGCCACACAGGGCGGCAGCACATGACCGACCTGGTGGTGGTCGATGACAACCACATCGCAGCCCTCGTCCTTGGCCGCGATCAGCGCGTCCTGGCTCGTCGAGCCACAGTCGACCGTGGCGATCAGCTGCGCGCCGTTCGCCACCAGTTGGCGGATCGCGTTCGGGTTAGGGCCGTAGCCTTCGAAGATCCGATCCGGAATATAGATCTCCGCCTCGACACCGAAATGCGTCAGGAAACGGTAGAGCAACGCGGAAGAGGCCGCGCCATCCACGTCGTAATCGCCGAAGATCGCAACCCGCTCGCGCCGGTTGATCGCCGCAACCAGTCTTGCTGCAGCCTTGCCGCAATCCGTCAGCGTCAACGGATCGGGCATCAGTGACCGGATGGTCGGATCAAGGAAGGCCGGGGCATCGTCGAGCCCCACGCCGCGGCCGGCAAGCACGCGAGCGACCAGTTCGGGAATGCCATGGATCTGGCTGATGGCGAGCGCACGGTTCTGCGCCGCCTGGTCAAGCCGTGATACCCAGCGCTGGCCACTCACAGAGTGTTCGACGTTCAGGAAGGCGCGCGGCACGGGATCGACCGGCGACGTCGTCTGGGAAAGGCTGCTGGCGATAGAGGAGGTCGATTGGCTGGTCATGCAGCCGTTTTAGCGCATCAGCGCATCAACGGTAATCTGTTTTCGGCAGCGGATGCGGCCCCGACGAAAAAACACCGGGGCCAGTCTAGTGCGGCTCGACGGCTGCGTGGGTCACATGTCCTTGGGGCGTTCGATCCGGATGACCTGCGGCTCGCCAACCAGATAGCTTTCGGCCTTGATGGCGTCGACGGCCTTGCGGACCGAATCCTCCATCGTCGCGTGCGTGACCAGGATGATCGTCTTCGACATCACGGACGAATCGGGCTTCGAGCGCTGGACGATCGATTCGAGCGAGATGGCGTTCTCGGCCATGCGGGCAGCGATCGAGGCGAAGACGCCGGTCCGGTCGGCAACGGTCAGCCGGATGAAGTAACCACCTTCGTGGCTCTGCATCTGGGCGCGCTTGTAAGGTGTGAGCGATGCGGCCGGTGTGCCGAGAACCGGCACCTGCTGCGCACCCGGGCGGCTCTTGGCGATGTCGGCGATGTCACCGAGCACCGAGGATGCCGTTGCATTGCCACCGGCGCCTGGGCCGACCATCAGCAGTTCGCCGAGGATATCGGATTCGATCGCCACGGCATTCGTCACGCCATCGACCTGCGCGATGACCGAATCGCGGGGTACCATGGTCGGGTGAACGCGCTGCTCGATGCCTGTTTCGGTGCGCTGCGCGACGCCGAGAAGCTTGATGCGATAGCCAAGATCGGCGGCCGCATGGATATCGTCGATCGAGATATTGGTGATCCCTTCGAGATAGATCTCGTCGGGCGCGATCTGTGTGCCGAAAGCAAGCGTCGTCAGGATTGCCAGCTTGTGCGCCGTGTCGTTGCCCTCGATATCGAAGGCCGGATCGGCTTCGGCATAGCCCAGCCGCTGCGCTTCCTTGAGGCAGTCGGCAAAGGACAGGCCCTCCTTCTCCATCCGGGTCAGGATGTAATTGCAGGTGCCGTTCATGATGCCGTAGACACGCGAAATCGTGTTGCCGGTCAGGGACTCGCGAAGGGCCTTGATGACCGGGATACCACCGGCAACGGCCGCCTCGAAATTGAGGAGTGCGCCGTTTTCTTCGGCGATCCTTGCGAGTTCGACGCCGGATGCGGCGAGCAGCGCCTTGTTGGCTGTCACCACGTGGAGACCGCGCCGCAAGGCCGCGCGAACGGAATCAGCGGCGGCACCTTCGGCACCCCCCATCAATTCCACGAACACGTCGATCTCAGCGTTTGCCGCCAGTTCTTCGGCGCTGTCGAACCAGGTCACGGCAGAGATATCGATCCCGCGGTCGCGGGTGCGGTCTCTCGCCGTCACGGCGGCAATCTCGATCGGGCGTCCGCAGGTGACCGCGAGTTCGTTGGCACGGGTCTGGATGATGCGAACGAGCGAGGCACCGACAGTGCCAAGACCCGCAATGCCAACTCTGAGGGCATCTGCCATGATAGTTTTCCTGGTATTTTGGGAGACTGGTATTTGGGAGAATGGGGCGGTCGAACGGCCGCCCCTCAAATCGTGATCGGCGGCCCGGTTCGCGGTCAGCGACGCGTGTTGAGCGTAATCACGTTGTGCATCGTATCGTCTGCCGTCGACAGAAACTTCTTGATGCTGCGGGCGGCCTGGCGAATGCGATGCTCGTTTTCGACCAGTGCGAGGCGAACGTAGTCGTCGCCCATCTCACCGAAACCGACACCGGGTGCGACGGCAACGTGCGCCTTCTCGACGAGAAGCTTGGAGAATTCCAGACTCCCGAGATGGCGGAACTTTTCCGGAATTTTCGCCCAGGCAAACATGGTCGCCGGTGGTGGCGGTACGTCGAAACCGGCCTTGCCGAAGCTCTCGACCATCACGTCACGGCGACGCTTGTAGACGCTGCGCACTTCCGCGATATCGGCACCGTCACCGTTCAGCGCGTGGGCTGCAGCCACCTGGATCGGCGTGAACGCGCCATAATCAAGGTAGGATTTGACGCGCGTCAGCGCTGCGATCAGCCGCTCGTTGCCGACAGCAAAGCCCATGCGCCAGCCGGGCATGGAGAAGGTTTTCGACATCGAGGTGAACTCGACGGCCACATCCATCGCACCCGGCACTTCGAGAACCGAAGGTGGCGGGTTGTTGTCGTCGAAGTAGATCTCCGAATAGGCAAGATCGGAGAGCACGATGATCTCGTGCTTCTTCGCAAACGCGATCACTTCCCTATAGAAATCCAGCGACGCGATATGCGCGGTCGGGTTGGATGGGTAATTGATGATGAGTGCCAGCGGCTTCGGGATCGAATGCTTCACCGCGCGTTCCAGCGGCGGAAAGAAGCTATCGTCCGGCTCGACAGACATGGAGCGGATCACGCCGCCCGCCATCAGGAAGCCGAAGGCGTGGATAGGGTATGTCGGATTGGGGCAGAGGATGACGTCACCGGGCGCGGTGATCGCCTGCGCCATGTTGGCGAAGCCTTCCTTGGAGCCGAGCGTTGCCACGACCTGCGTATCCGGGTTCAGCTTCACATCAAACCGGCGTGCATAGTAAGCAGCCTGCGCGCGGCGAAGGCCCGGAATGCCCTTGGAGGAGGAGTAGCGGTGCGTGCGCGGATCCTGGACCACTTCGCAGAGCTTGTCGACGATCGCCTGCGGAGTAGGTAGATCGGGATTGCCCATGCCGAGATCGATAATGTCCGCGCCACCCGCTCGCGCGCTTGCTTTCAAACGGTTCACCTGTTCGAAAACGTAGGGCGGCAGACGCCGGACTTTATGAAACTCTTCCATGTTGTTCCTCAAGGATGAAATCGAAGCAGAGCTCGTCCCGCTGCTCGAGCCTCACTTTATGCCATTTTTGCTTTGCGGCCAAATGTCCTCAAACGCAATAGCAATATCCGGCCGGATCGGCTCGTCGCCCTATTGGCCGGAAATACCGGCCTGGGCATCCTTGCCATGATCGGTGGCGAGCTTGCGGTACTCGACCACACGACGCTGATACTCCGCTTCGGAGATGGTGCCGGACTTGCGGGCTCGGGCAAGCGATGCCATGCGCGGCTCGGTCTTCTGGTAATCTGCATCTTCGATCTGCTCGTTGGCAGCGCGAAGCGTATAGTCGAATGTGGGATATGTGCCGGTGTCGCGCTTGACGATCGGACCCGGAGGCGGTGCCGTCCTGGTCTGCGTGATGACGGCCGGTGGCGGCGTATTGGGAATACCATCATCCAGCGCAAAGCTGTTGCTGTTGCAGCCGGACACAAGAGGCATGGCGCCGATACCGATGAAAAGCGGTAACCAGCCGATGCGACGCCTCAGTTTTTCCATGTCCGTACCCATTTTCTGTCGCCGGGGCCATCTACCCGGCAGCCTAGCCGCTGGCACTTGTATTCGGTTTCAGCCACAATGTACAAATGAAATCAGACGACAGCTGACGAGGAGGGCTCGCGTGGCGCAAAACTCCGGGGATAAGGGGACAGGCGGTCCGGAATTTCCGGGCTTCGACCCCAAGGCGGTCGAGGCCTACATCGTCAAGGACCCGCACGAGATGGCGATGAATTTCGCGCGTGCCATGGAAAACCTCGGCAAGGCCGCATCGGAATGGCTCGCGCCAAGGGAGCGCCGCGATATTCCAGACCCCGCGCTCGATCCGCTCAGTGATCTCATCAAGACGCTTTCGCAGGTCACCGAGTACTGGATTTCAGAGCCGCAACGGACGCTGCAAGCACAAACCCTGCTCTTCTCAAGCTATATGGGGATCTGGACGCGATCGCTCTCGCAATTCGGAGGCGCGCCTCAAGAGAGCGAGCCAGCGGCGCTGCCGAGAGACAAGCGATTCGCCGACGAGGACTGGGTGAAGAACCCGTTCTTTGCGTTCATGCGGCAAGTCTTCACGGTTACCGCCACCTGGGCCGAAACATTGGTAAGCGAGGCGCAGGGGCTAGACGAGCACACGCGGCACAAGGCGGCATTCTACGTGAAGCAGGTGACCGCTGCGCTTTCGCCTGCAAATTTCGCGATCACCAATCCCGAAGTCTATCGCGCGACGGTCGCCTCGCATGGCGCCAATCTCGTCACCGGCATGAAAATGCTGGCCGAGGACATCATGGCCGGCGGCGGCGAGCTGAGACTTCGCCAGACGGATGCCTCCAAGTTTGCGCTCGGCCTCAATATCGCGCTTACACCCGGCAAGGTCGTCGCCCGCAACGACCTCTGCGAGGTTCTGCAATACGAACCGACGACGGAGACGGTCTTCAAACGGCCGCTGGTCATCGTGCCGCCCTGGATCAACAAGTTCTACATTCTCGACCTGACACCGCAAAAGAGCTTCATCAAGTGGTGCGTCGACCGCGGGCACACCGTGTTCGTGATCTCCTGGGTCAATCCCGACAGGCGCCATGCGGCCAAGGGATGGGAAGCCTACATGCACGAGGGCATCGATTTTGCGCTCGACACGATCGAGACGTCGACCGGCGAACGCGAGGTCGATGCGATCGGCTACTGCGTCGGCGGCACGTTGCTGGCGGCTACGCTCGCCTTCCACGCCAAGACAAACGTGAAAAGGATCGCATCGGCGACGTTCCTCGCTACCCAGGTCGACTTTACTTATGCAGGCGACCTCAAGGTCTTCGTCGACGAGGCGCAGGTTTCGACGATCGAGACCTATATGAACGCGACCGGCTATTTCGACGGGTCGAAGATGGCGGCGGCATTCAACATGCTGCGTGCGTCCGAGCTGATCTGGCCTTACGTGGTCAATAACTATCTCAAGGGCCAGGAGCCGCTGCCGTTCGACCTGCTGTATTGGAATTCGGACTCGACCCGGATGACACCTGCCAACCACGCCTACTACCTGCGCAATTGCTACCTCGATAACAAGCTCTCCAACGGCCTGATGGAACTTGCCGGGGAGCGTCTGTCGCTGAAGGACATCGTCATTCCCGTTTATAATCTTGCCACAAGCGAAGACCACATCGCGCCTGCGAAATCCGTGTTCCTCGGCTCGTCGCTGTTTGGCGGTTCGGTCGATTTCGTGCTGGCTGGATCCGGCCATATCGCAGGCGTCGTCAATCCGCCGGAAAGACGGAAGTACCGATACTGGACCGATGGCCAATTGAAGGACACGCTGGAGGACTGGGTTGCCGGCTCGCAGGAGCATGAGGGGTCGTGGTGGACGCATTGGCAGGACTGGATCGGACCGAAAGCGGGTAACCAGGTGCCGGCCCGAAAGCCCGGCGGGTCCGCGCTCACCGCGTTGGCCGACGCACCGGGAACCTACGTTCTCGTCCGCGACTGACACTTCCCAGCATTCCAGAAGAACCTCATGCGCTTTGATCCGCCGCTCGTCTCCGCAACGCTTGTCCAGCGCTACAAGCGCTTCCTGTTCGACGCTGTGCTGGAGGATGGCACGCCGTTTACCGGGTCGTGTCCGAATACCGGCTCCATGCGGGGATTGACGGAGCCCGGGCCGAGGATCTGGGTATCGGAGGATGACAGCCCGACCCGCAAATACCGTCACATGTTCGAAATGGTCGAGGCCGGCGGCGAGATGGTCGGCATCAATACCGGACTGCCCAACAGGCTAACCGAAGAAGCGATCCGTGCCGGCCTGATCCCCAGCCTTTCCGGCTACGGCACGATCCTGCGCGAGCAGAGATACGGGCGTAACTCCCGCATCGACTTTCTCCTCAAGCAGGAAAATCTGCCGGATGCCTATGTGGAAGTGAAGAACGTCCATTTCAGCCGTTCAGCGGGGCTCGCCGAATTTCCTGACACCGCGACGAAGCGCGGCGCCAAGCATCTCGAGGAGCTCGGCGATATGGTGGAGGCAGGTCACCGGGCGGTGATGATCTACCTCATTCAGCGTCACGACTGCACGCGGTTTTCGATCTGCAGCGATCTCGACCCGATGTATGCGATCGCATTCGCTCGTGCCAAGGCGCGCGGCGTCGAGGCCTATGCGCTCCGCTGCCGCGTCACTCGCGAGGAAATCATAGCGTCGAGAATGGTTATGATGGACGAACCCCGCCCCTCTGTTTTATGAACTGTGGGAGTTGCGAGAGAAATATCATGGTCAATTACATCGAGGCGGTTTCCGCCCCCTCAAAAAACACGGGTGCTATCCGTCTCTACGATACGGCGCAGGATTTTGACGGCATGCGCAAGGCCTGCCAGCTGACGGCGCGCTGCCTCGACGAACTTGCGGCGATCGTTCAGCCGGGCATCACCACCAATGCGATCGACCGTTTCGTGTTCGAGTTCGGCATGGACAATGGCGCCCTTCCCGCAACGCTTGGCTATCGCGGCTACAAATACTCGGTCTGCACCTCGATCAACCATGTCGTCTGCCACGGGATGCCTGAGGACAAGCCGCTGCGCGAGGGCGATATCGTCAATATCGACGTGACCTATATTCTCGATGGCTGGCACGGCGATTCCAGCCGCATGTATCCGGTCGGACAGATCAAACGCGCTGCCGAACGGTTGATGGACGTGACCTACGAATGCCTTCTGCGCGGCATCGCGGCCGTCAAGCCCGGCGCCCGCACCGGCGCGATCGGCGAGGCGATCCAGTCCTATGCGGAGGCCGAGCGCTGCTCGGTGGTGCGCGATTTCTGCGGCCACGGCGTCGGTCGTCTGTTCCACGACTCTCCGAACATCCTCCATTACGGCCGCGCCGACGAAGGCCCTGAGATCAGGGAAGGCATGATCTTCACGATCGAGCCGATGATCAATCTCGGCAAGCCGCATGTGAAGGTTCTTTCCGATGGCTGGACCGCCGTCACCCGCGACCGGTCGCTGTCTGCTCAATACGAGCATGCGGTCGGCGTCACCGCGACGGGATGCGAGGTGTTCACCCTGTCGCCCGGCGGTCTCGACCGGCCCGGCCTGCCTCCATTGCAGGCCTGACCATGACCAACCCGCCCGTCTCCTCGCATGAACCTATGGAACAAGAAGAGGATGACGGAGCGGCCCTGTCTGTCGACGAACGTGGCTTCTTCGCAGAGACGCAGTCGAAGAGGCCAACGGCCAAAATTCCGCAACTCGGATCCCCTGCCGTCACGCAAGAACATTACCACGGCCACCGTGAGCGGTTGCGGGAGAAGTACCGGGACCACGGAGACGCGTCGCTCGCAGACTACGAGATTCTCGAACTCCTGCTTTTCCGCTCCATCCCGAGGCGCGATACCAAGCCGCTCGCGAAAGCATTGATTGCTCGCTTCGGAAACCTTGCCAGCGTGCTTGGCGCGCCGCTCGGACTGCTGCAGGAGGTCAAGGGTATCGGCGAGGCCGTCGCGCTCGACCTCAAGCTTGTCGCGACGACGGGGCAGCGGATGCTGCGAAGCGAGTTGCGGGGCAAGCAGGTGCTTTCGTCCTGGTCTTCGGTGATTGATTACTGCCATGCCGCCATGGCCTATGAGGCACGAGAACAGTTCCGCGTTCTCTTTCTCGACAAGCGCAACGCATTGATCGCAGACGAAATCCAGGGGCATGGAACGGTCGACCACACGCCGGTCTATCCGCGCGAAGTGGTGCGGCGAGCCCTGGAGCTTTCGGCGACTGCGCTCATCCTCGTGCACAACCATCCCACTCGGTCAATAAGATCACGCTGGAGCACGCACAAGCACGCTGAAACACTAGCAAACTCGGGCATTTTTGGCATTGCGTAGTGGGGACGGTTTTGGCAAACTGGGGGCGGTTTAAGGGGTAGAAAACGGCTCTCCGCTCCCAGCAAGCGACCCCTGTTTCTCCTGAACCGATCCCAGTTGCGGAACAGGAGAATCGCGATGCCCAGCCTGACCGACACCGCCATCCGGCATGCGCTCAAGCGCGTCGAGGTGAGCCAGAAGCAAGAAAATCTCGCCGACGGCGATGGACGCGGCACCGGCCGTCTCGTCCTTGTCCTCAAGCCAATGCCCAAGCGCGTGACCGCCGATTGGATGGCCCAGCAGTGGCGTGATGGCAAGCGCACCAAGAAGAAGATCGGTGCGTATCCCTCGATGTCCCTCGTTGACGCGCGCGCGGTCTTCAAGCGCGACTTCGCGGATGTGATCCAGAAGGGCCGAAGCATCAAGATCGCAACGGATACGCGTCCTGGCACGGTCGCGGACCTATTCGAGGGCTATGTCGCGTCGCTCAAGGCCGCCGGCAAGCCATCGTGGAAGGAGACGGAAAAAGGCCTGAACAAGATTGCCGATACGCTCGGACGAAACCGCCTCGCCCGCGAGATCGAGGCCGAGGAGATCATCGAGCTAATCCGTCCGATCTATGATCGTGGCGCGAAGTCGATGGCCGATCATGTGCGGTCGTATCTCCACGCGGCCTTTGGCTGGGGTATGAAATCCGACAACGACTATCGACAGCAATCGGCTCGCCGCTTCCGCATCCCTTTTAATCCGGCCACCGGCATCCCGACGGAGCCCAAGGTCCAGGGCACGCGCTGGCTGGATGAGGACGAGTTCCTGCAGCTCTATCGTTGGCTCGAATGCCCCGATGTGCCAGTCACTCCCTCCTACCTCCGCGCCGTGCAGCTTCTCATGCTGACCGGACAGCGCGTTGAGGAGATCGCTCGCTTCCATGTCGACCAGTGGGACGCCAAAGAGCGGATCATCGACTGGTCGAAGACCAAAAACCTCCAGCCGCACGCTGTCCCGGTCCCGTCGCTCGCGGCCGAACTGATCGAGTCCATCAAGCCCAACGAATATGGATGGTTCTTCCCCTCCGCCACGGACCAGTCAAAGCCGGTCAGCCATGGCACTCTATACTCGTTCATGTGGCGTCAGCGCGATCGCGGCGTGATCCCCTACGTCACGAACCGCGATCTCCGGCGCACTTTCAAGACGCTCGCCGGAAAAGCTGGTGTGCCGAAGGAAATCCGCGATCGGCTTCAGAACCACGCCCTTCAGGACGTCAGTTCGAAGCACTACGATCGCTGGAACTACATGGTCGAAAAGCGCGCCGGCATGGCCAAGTGGGATAAGTTCGTCCGGGCGCTGCTAGCGAAGAAGAAGGGCGGCAGCGCCTTGAAGAAGGCCGCGTGAGCGGTCGCTTCATCGCTGTCACCGGCGCATTCGTCACGGCCTGCTTTGCGGTCCCGGCCCATGCAGATCCATGCGAGGCGCCTGTCCCCTCGCAGGTTGGAGTCGAGTTCTCCGGCTTGGTCCGTTATGTCGGCGACGGCGACGGTCTTTGCGTCGGGCGTACATCGGACCCCAACGAGTGGATCGAGGTGCGCCTTGCCGACTTCGATGCCCCGGAGCTGCACACGCCAGGCGGTCCCGCGGCGAAAGCGGCGCTCGAACGCGTCGCCCTTCGGCGCGAGATCACCTGCACGGCCGAACGTGGGCGCGGCGGCCGCGTCCGCTCCTTTGACCGCGTCATTGCGCGATGTTGGATCGGTGGAAAGAGCCTTGGCGATCTGCTTCGCCAGGCTGGCGTGGCCGAGGGTGGCAACTAATGCCCCGCTCGCCATTGACTCAACATAGCTTGGAAGCTATATGACCTGGGATGTTAGATTGCATGACGCCTTCGAGGCGGAGTTCCTGGCTTTTGAGCGCGAGGTTCAGACCCAATTGCTGGCAGTTGCGAAACTGCTCGGCGAATTCGGTCCGCAGCTCGGTCGGCCATACGCCGACACGCTCAACGGCTCGAAGCACGCCAATATGAAGGAGATGCGTTTCTCTGCCGCCGACGGCGAATGGCGTGCTGCCTTCGCCTTCGATCCCGAACGGAAGGCCATCCTTCTCGTTGCAGGCGACAAATCCGGCGGCAGCCAGAAGCGCTTCTACAAGCAGCTTATCGCAAAGGCGGACAGTCGGTTTTCCGCACATCTGGAAAGCCTGAAATCCGCAAAGAAGGATTGATCGATGGGCCGGAGCCTTAACGACGTCATTGCTTCTCTGCCCCGCGATCAGCAGGAGCAGATCGAAGCCCGTTATGAGGAACTGAAGCAGGAGGTTGAGGGCCTGCGCGAGATGCGTCAGATCGCCGGGAAGGCGCAGGAGGACATCGCTGCGGCGCTGAAGATAAAGCAACCGTCGGTCTCGAAGATCGAAAAGCAGGCTGACATGTACCTATCGACACTGCGCAGCTACGTTGAGGCGATCGGCGGAAAACTTGAGCTGACGGTGAATCTGCCGGGGCGGCCGGCCATCCGGCTCCAGCGTCTCAGCGATGGAACCGTCTCCCACGACAGACCTATGCGCACCGTAGCACGCCGAAAGTCGGCGGCAGCGCGGTGACACCCGATGCTCCAGTTCGATGGCAGATGGCGTTTTGACAGTCCCGGCCCGATAGAAGCCGCCGTCCAAGAGGGCTTTCGCGATCTCATCAACCGCGTTTGCGGGCAAGGCCAGCGGAAGGCTATTTTGGAGCATTTCAAGGCTCGCTTCTGCGCCGCAGCCAACACAGAGTATTGGCCGAGCACCAACGAACGGTTCGCATCCGAAGATCTCGACCGAGATATGGCGCGTGCGGAGACGAACGCCCCCATATTCATCGAGGCATTCTGGGATGCATGCCAGGAACTTCGCGCCCGCAATCCTACCATGGTCGTGCCGGATGCCGGGCGGATAAACCGCATCCTCGCGGACGCAGACGCTGGCTATCAGCTCGACCCTCCCATGCTGGTCGCAACGCGGGTCCACATTCCGATCAACGTACCCGACGCTCCCCCATCTCTCGATGTGCAGGCGCAAGCGATCATCAACGAATCTCTTGATGCCTCCCAGCACTCGTTGAGCGAAGGCAACGGCCGTCAGGCCGTCCAAGAGGTCCTTTGGCTGCTGGAGACGATCTCGACGGCGTTTCGTGGTCCTGAGATCTTAGACGGCAGCATCCAGGGTCGGTACTTCAACGAAATCATCGGCGAACTACGCCAGCGCGGCCGCGGGCATCAAGAGCAAATCCTGCAATGGATGATGACGTTGCATGGCTATCTTTCCTCGCCGACGGGTGGTGGCGTCCGTCACGGGGTCGATCTCAGGGAGGGCCTTGCGCTCCAGATCGATGAGGCACGCCTCTACTGCAACCTCATACGAAGCTATCTGACTTTCCTCATCGCAGAGCATGAGCGCCTGGCTAGGCGGGTCGCGTGACGCTTCGAATAATCAAAACGTGGGGGCTCGGCGCACTTTGAAAGCGATGCTGTCTCGCAAGTACCTCTCGCCGGAGGTCTGATGCGCTTCATCCTACCTCTTGCTGAGCAACTCGACAGAGCGGCCGCGGAACTATCGGCGGCACGTCCGCTCAGCAGCCGGATGGCGCTGATCTTAATCGACAATGCTTTCGAGCTGATGTGCCATCAAAGATGCTTAGAACTGATCGAAGAAGATAGCAGATTAGCAAGCCCAAAATTGACCCTGAAAGATAAGCTCGCTGGACGTGGGCAAAATTTTGATGCGAAGACGTCCCTGTTAAAGCGGGCAGGCTATTTCGCGGACGTTGACGTCAGATCTGTTCAGATCCTTCACGGCTATCGCAATCAGCTCTACCATGTTGGTCTGCGCGACGACCCTGTCATCGGCCCCCTCGCCCGCCTATACCTCAAACTCGTACTGAGCTACGCGCCGCAATTGCTGAGGCCGGTGCGTTTCCTGCGTTGGGAGGAGTCACTCTCCCGGGGTGAGATCATCGAACATTTTCCCGAGCTTGCGGAGACGCGGCGGTATGCTTGCAAGGTCGACGTATCGGCGTTCTGCATGCGCGTCGCCGCGCGCGTCGATCCCGACCCTCTTCTGCTCGGCAATGCATTGGCGGAGCACTTAATCGGCCTCGCAGGGAAATCGGAAACCGATTTCGGAATAATCGCTAAGGGTCGCAGCGGTAAGGATGACCCCACTCAGACCCTACGTCGTGTTCAACTCGAGGCCGACACGATCGCGGAGGTAGTGCGCCGTCATCGTGAGCGTGAGCGCCAGTTAAAAGCGACCCAGACTCCCTTTGAACCGTTCGATCCGGATCGGCTTTCCATCGCCCGCGGAAGCAGCGTTCTGATCGAGGCGAACCAAAGGCTTCTTCCTGAATGGAAGCCCCGTCATAAGAAGTTGCCGTTTGCCAGTTGGCGTCGGCAAGCAGCCAAGCTGCGGCTCGGCATGGACGATCTCGCTGTCCTGGATTGCTATGCTCGGCTCCATCAGGAAATCGACGACCTCGATGAGGTCATGGCCGAGCCCATACAAGATATGTACGGCTGGCATCAGTATCAGGAGGATCTGGCCATGGATCGCCGATGAGGCAAGGCCCTCCATTCGGAACGGCTGCTGTCGATGTGCTGTTTCAACCGCCCCGCCGGGATTTTGGGGCATCGATCTGCGAGTGAAAGCCGCCGCGCTCGCAGGCTTGCCGCGCGCTTGCCGGTTAGCTGCCGGTTTGTTGCCGACTACTCGCAGGTCGACTGTTATACTGTGCCTAAATCGACAATTACAAACCGAGGCGACAGTGAAGAAAGTTACCCCCGATGGAAGCCAAATAAAGAGGCTCCGCACCAACGCCGAGCGTGTCTCGACACAGAAAGAATTGGCCTATGAGGTTCGGGTCAGCGAACGGACGCTTCGCGAGATCGAAAACAAAAATGCGCCTGTACCAGTAGACGTTCTTGACCGACTTGCGAAGGTTTTGAACGTCCGCCGGGAGCAAATCTCGTTTCCTTGTGATGCCACTCAATCAAAGACCGCGGGCGCCGGCGAGGTTTTCTCTGCTGTCATTGCTGAGATGCGCGAAGAGCGTTTGGTTTCCCGGTACGACTACGACCTCGCAAATGTGACGATGGATGAAGGTCTGCTGTTCAAGCAGGCAAACAGCTCGAACGACTTCGCTTGCGAAATTATGATCTCGCTGACGGATGAGGCGGCTGAGTACGCGGAAGAGCTGATCGGCATTTTGGACGGCCTAACGTGGTCCGTCCGGAGCATCCTAGAGAAGGTGGCCCCAAGCGAAGAAATCGCCGTTCGCCGCCGGATCAAGCAGCTCTTGGTCTTGCTCAGGGGCAATGACGTTTGGGTCTATCATACTCATCTTTTCCGCCGCTTGCCCGAACGACATACGCCCATGCCGGAAGGCGAATATGCCGACCTCTCGTCGCGCTTCATCATCGCGCTTGCAGCGCCCGCCGAGTGGGGGGAAACGTCAATTCGCGTTCCTATCGACCATGGCCAGCCGTTCATTCTCCCGGCCTGGGACTCCGACAAGAAAGGTGGCAAAGGCTGATGGCTGAGGCTCAATCTACCAACGAAGAAACGCTGACCGAAAACCTCGCTTTTGCCGAGGTGCTTGCTTGGTCTGCTACGCGTCCGGCTTGGCAACGAGATGCTTTGCGCCGACTTGTTCAGAGCGGCATCCTTGGCAGCGAGGAGATCGACGAACTTCTCGAAATTTGCCTTGATCCAGCGCTGCCTCACACGCCGTTGTCAGACGCAGATGTCTCGTCACAAAGTATCTTAGGTGCACCGGTCAGCGTGTTGCGTATCGAGAATCCAACCGGCGTCAATGCCCTGGCCTTCGATCAAAAACTCGAATTCGCGCAGGCGGGACTGTCGATCGTGTACGGCGACAATGGGTCAGGCAAATCTGGCTATGTCCGTATCCTGAAGCACGCCTGCCGGACACGCGACCGCAACAACAAGATCTTGCGTGACGTGGAAGATGCGGCAGCTACCCCGCAGACCGCCAACATTGTGTTCCTACGTGGTGCCACGGAGGATCAATTCGCATGGAGCCCGGAAGCGCCGAGCCACGCTGACCTTCCGTCGATAAGCATTTTCGACTCCAGAAGCGCCAACGTGCACGTCGAGAAGACGAACGCCGTGGCCTACATTCCCCAGCCAATGCGTGTCTTGGAAGCGTTGGCTACGGCCTGTGATCAGGTCAAGGCAAAGCTCGATGATCGGCTTGCCGCCATCAATGCGAAAACGCCGCTGGCAATTAAAGAGCCCCAACTTGGTGCCGATACCGCTGCCGGCGCTTTCGTGCGCAGCCTCTCCACAAAATCAAGCATCGCTCAGCTCGACCTGCTGGCGCAATTGTCAGAGGCGGAAACCTCCCACCTCGCCGCGCTGGAAAGCGATCTCGCACAAGAACCGAAACGAGCCGCTGCGAAAATCACCGCGCAGAAAGCACGCCTTGATGATGGCATCGGCAAGCTCAAGAATCTGGTCGACACGGCATCTCCTGCGGCGTTTGCGATGCGCTCCTCCTTGAAATCCGACTGGGAAACCAAAGCCGAGAGCGCGAAATTGGCATCCGACGCGTTGTTCGCCGCTTCGCCGCTTCCTGACGTGGGGAAGGCGACATGGCGCGCTCTTTGGGAGGCCGCCCGGAAATACTCCGATGGCATCGCATATCCGAGCAGGACATTCCCGCATCCAACGGGCCATGATGAGTTGTGCGTGCTTTGCCAACAGCCCATGGAAAAAGATGCGATTGAGCGCCTCGTGACGTTCGAGACGTTCGTTAAGGGCTCGACAAAAGCCGACGAAGACGCCGCGGAAGAGGCCTATAGCGATGCGATAAAACAAGCCGCCGCTAAGCATATGAGCGCTGCGGCCCGCCGCCAGTTCGTTAGCCTCATTGAGACCGAGATCGGGGACGTCTCTCTTGCCGGTGTTGTGAGAGAATGCAGTACGCGGGCGGCTTGGCGGCTTCGATCTTTCGTCCGTAGCAAGACCGCTCCCGAGCAACTCACTGCCTTCCCAGCCACTGCACTCGCCGCGCTATCTGTCCGCCTTGCGAGTCGTGCGCTTCAACTGTCAGCCGATCAAAACAGCCCAGAGCACCTTGCCTTGGTGAAGGAATATCGAGAACTGAAAGATCGAGAGGCACTCGGCCCTCTACTCGCGGACATTAAAGCCGAGATTGAGAGGCGCAAAGAGGCCGAAATCATAACCAAGGCCGCAAAGGATACGGCAAAACGATCCGTTACGACTAAGAATAAGGAATTGTCTGACAAGCTTGTTACGAACGCCTTACGCGGTCGATTCGCGCGTGAGATTGATAAGCTCAAGTTGGCTAGAATGCCGGTCGAGCTTCGGAAAGTCAAAGATTCGAATGCTGTGTCATATTTTCAAGTTTGTCTCGTTGAGAAACCTGATGAGCCTGTGGGCGAGATTTTCAGCGAGGGCGAACATCGTTGCGTCGCACTCGCTGCATTCCTGGCCGAGCTTGTCACATCCAAACAATACTCCAGTATTGTGTTCGACGACCCTATGTCATCGCTCGATCACATTCATCGCAGGGCGGTAGCAGCGCGACTTGTAGAGGAGGCTGAGCACCGGCAGGTCATCGTGTTTACACACGATCTGACGTTTCTTTTCGAGTTGCGTCGCGAAGCGGACGCAAAAACGCGCTCCATCCAGTATCAGACAGTTTGTCGCAAACAGAGCCGACCCGGCTTTGTGGAGTCAGAGCTGCCGATGAAGGCGAAATCAGCGCAACAATTGGCGCAATCCCTGCGCTCGGAGCTGAAAGAAGCAAAGCACCAATTTGATACATGGCCGGATGCTCGGCGGACTATCTTCTGCAAAGGCATCATCGAGCAACTTCGAGAATCTTGGGATCAAGGCATCGCAGACTTTGTATTTCCGGTCCTTGCTCGATTCGATAACGCCATAAAGGGCAACAGTCTATTCAAGCTCGCGATCATCAGCGATGACGACGTTAAGACCGTAACAGCAGCGCGAGGCCGGTTGTCGGAAGAGATGCATACGTCCGCGGAAACCCTGAACCCTGAGACTGTTTCTCATGCCGATCTGATAGCCGAAGTCGTGAAACTGGAGACGTGGCTAGGTAGCATCCAGCAGCGCCAGAAGGAGGCCAAGGCTCCCGTCACCTCCTATGCTTAAGCGATTTCGCTGCATGCGCCTCGACCGCCCAGCGGCGCTCAGATAGCCACGAGACAGTAAAACCGTGTCGCGCACCCTCGCTCACGCCGATCCGGGCTTGACTCTCGTTCCTGAAAGATAGAACAAATAGCGAACATGACGAAGAACCCGCCCTTGGAGGTCAAGAACGAGCTTGCGGCCCGAGCCCGCCATAGAGTCTTTGCGCGCGCAGATCGAAAAGATCGAAGGTCGCAGCCGGCGCGCCAAATCGGTTCTCCCCTTCGGGATTGCCGAGGTCGACTCGCGCCTACCCGGCGGAGGACTCGCGCTCGGCGCCCTGCATGAGATCGCCGGCGGCGGCAACGGCGCGATCGATGGAGCCGCTGCCGCCCTCTTCAGCGCCGGGATCGCCGCCCGCACGAAGGGCAAGATCCTTTGGTGCATCACGCGCCCCGACCTCTTCGCGCCAGCGATCGCCCAAGCAGGCCTTGCATCCGATCGCGTGATCTATCTCGAAGCCGGCGACGACAAGACCGTGCTCGCCTGCATGGAGGAAGGCCTGCGCCACGGTGGCCTGGGCGCCGTCCTTGGTGAAGTGGCCCGACTTTCCATGACCGCCTCGCGGCGCCTGCAACTGGCGGCCGAAGGCACCGGATCGATCGGGATCGCGCTGCGACGCTGGCGGCGACAGACAGAGGCTACAGACTTCGGCCAGCCTACAGCGGCGATGACGCGCTGGCGCGTCTCCGCTTTGCCTTCGACATCGCTTCCCGTTCCGGGCGTGGGTCGAGCCCGCTGGCTGGTCGAACTGATCCGCGCTCGCGCGGGCGAAAGTGCAGATTTCGAAGTGGAGGCGTGCGATGACACGGGTCGTCTCGCTCTTCCTGCCGAGCTGGTCCACCGACCGGCTACGGCGGAAGGCTGGCGACGCGGCGCCTCCGGCTGAGGCGCCGCTCGTCCTGATTGGCCGCGACGGGAACAGGCGGGTGGTGCTGGCGGCTGACGCCGCTGCCCGCGCTGCTGGCCTGCGCGTTGGCATGCCCGTCACCAAGGCCCAGGTCCTGGCGCCCGGACTCATCGTGCAGGACGCCGACCCGGTAGGCGACGCCGAGGCGCTCGACCGGCTCGCGGCCTGGCTCCTCCGATACGCTCCCGTCGTCGCTCCCGATCCGCCGGACGGGATCATCATCGACTCGACGGGCGCCGATCATCTCCATGGCGGCGAAAGTGCGATGCTGGACGGCCTCATCGGCCGGCTTGCCATGTCCGGGATCGCGGCTCGGGGCGCGATCGCCGACACCTGGGGCGCTGCGCACGCTCTGGCCCGCTATGCCCCGCAGATCGCACCGGACCGACATGGCGCATCCATAATGGAGCCTTTGCCGCTCGCAGCGCTGCGCATCGCCGCGTCCACCGTCGCCGCCCTGCGGACACTCGGTTTCGATACGGTCGGCGACCTTCTCGCGCAGCCTCGGGCGCCGCTCACCTTGCGCTTCGGCCCCCAAATCGGCCGCCGCATCGATCAAGCCCTCGGCCAGGCGGCCGAGCCGATCGAGCCGGTCCGGCCGGTCGATCTCATCGAAGTGCGCCGCGCCTTCGCCGAGCCGATCGCCGCGGCCGAGACCATAGCCCGGTATATCGCCAAGCTCGTCGGCCAGCTCTGCGAGCGTCTCGAGGCCGGCGGCTTGGGCGCTCGCAGACTTGACCTCATCTGCCACCGCGTCGACAGCCGCGCCCAAGCCGTCAGGGTCGGCATGGCAACGCCGGTCCGCGACGTTAAGCGCCTGACGCGTCTGCTCTGCGACAGGATCGAGACCATCGAACCCGGCTTTGGCATCGAGGTGATGACGCTCGCCGCGAGCGTCGCCGAGCCGCTTGAGCGCAGACAGATCGTCAATTCCCTCATCGAGGAAAGCACACCGGACGTCTCCGATCTCATCGACACGTTGATGAACCGGGTGGGCGAGCGCGCCCTTTATCGGCTTGCTCCCGTCGCAAGCGACGTTCCCGAGCGATCCGTCTGCCGCATCCCGGCAATGGCGGCCGACACGGGGGCGGGCTGGCCCGGCCATTGGCCGAGGCCCTCGCGCCTCCTGCCTCATCCCGAGTTGGTCGAGACGGTGGCGCTGTTGCCCGACCATCCGCCGGTCTCCTTCACCTGGCGCGGCGTGCGCCGGCGCCTGCGTCGCGGCGACGGCCCGGAGCGCGTCTTCGGCGAATGGTGGAAGCGTGACGCCGAGCTGGTCGCCGTGCGCGACTATTTCCGGGTCGAGGACGACGCCGGCGAGCGTTACTGGCTCTACCGCGCTGGCGATGGCGAGGACACGGCCACGGGCTCGCACCGATGGTTCATCCATGGGGTCTTCGGATGAGTGAGCCCCGCTACGTCGAGATTCAGGTCACCTCGCATTTCAGCTTCCTGCGCGGTGCGTCGTCCTGCGAGGAGCTGTTCGCCCAGGCGGCGCTTGCCGGGATCGAGGCGGTGGCCGTCGTTGACCGCAACTCCCTCGCCGGCATCGTGCGCGCTCATGAGGCCGCGAAGACGACCGGCGTGCGCCTGATCGTCGGATGCCGCCTCGACCTCGCCGACGGCACGTCGGTGCTGGTCTATCCGACCGACCGCCCCGCCTATTCGCGCCTCTGCCGTCTGCTCTCGCTCGGCAAGGGTCGCGGCGGCAAGGCCAAGTGCATTCTCGAATGGCCGGACCTCGTAGCTTATGGCGATGGCCTGGTCGCCGTCCTTGTGCCCGACTTGGCCGATGACGAGTGCGGCTTCAGATTGCGCCGGCTTCGCGACGCGTTCGGTGACCGCGCCTACGTCGCCCTCACGCTACACCGTCGCCCCAATGACCAGCTTCGCCTTCACGAGCTGTCGAACCTCGCCGCGCAAATGCGCGTGCCCGCGGTGGTGACGAACGACATCCTCTTTCACGAGCCGGGTCGCCGCATCCTGCAAGACGTCGTGACCTGCATCCGCCACAACGTCACGATCGACACCCTCGGCGATCGGCGCGAACGTCACGCCGACCGCTACATCAAGCCGCCGGAGGAGATGCACCGGCTGTTCAGCCGCTATCCGGAAGCGCTTGCTCGCTCTCTCCAGATCGCTGATCGCTGCCGCTTCAGTCTCGACGAGCTTGCCTATCAATATCCGGAGGAGCGTGACGATCCGGCGCTCTCGCCGCAAGAAACGCTGGCGAGGCTGACCTGGGAAGGCGCGTCGGAGCGCTATCCCGAGGGCGTACCCGACAGCGTGACCGCCGCGCTCCAGCATGAGCTGCGGCTGATCGAAAAGCTGGATTACGCGCCCTACTTCCTGACAGTGAATTCGATCGTTCGCTTCGCCCGATCGAAAGACATCCTCTGCCAGGGTCGCGGCTCGGCCGCCAACTCCGCAGTCTGCTATGTCCTCGGCATCACTTCGATCGATCCCGGCCGCAACGATCTTCTCTTCGAACGCTTCGTCAGCGAGGAGCGGCGCGAGCCGCCCGACATCGATGTCGATTTCGAGCACGAGCGGCGCGAGATCGTCATGCAATGGGTGTTCGACACCTACGGCCGTGACCACGCCGCGCTCTGCTCCACCGTCATTCGCTACCGCGCTAAGGGCGCGCTGCGTGATGTCGGCAAGGCGCTCGGCCTGCCCGAAGATCTGATCGGCACCTTGTCGTCGCAGGTCTGGGCCTGGTCCGAGGAAGGCGTCGAGCCAAAGCATGTTGAGGAGCTGAACCTCAATCTCGCCGACCGCCGCCTTCGCCTGACCCTCGATCTCGCGCGACAGCTCATGGGCGCGCCACGCCATCTCAGCCAGCATCCAGGCGGCTTCGTCCTAACCCATGACAGGCTCGACGATCTGGTCCCGATTGAGCCCGCTGCGATGAAGGACCGGCAGGTCATCGAGTGGGACAAAGACGATATCGACGCGCTCAAGTTCATGAAGGTCGACGTCCTGGCGCTCGGGATGCTGACCTGCATGAAGAAGGGGCTGGATCTTCTGTCCGAGCACAAGGGTGTCAATCTCGACCTCGCCTCCATCCCGGCCGAGGACCCGCGCACCTACGCGATGATACGAAAGGCGGACACGCTCGGCACTTTCCAGATCGAGAGCCGGGCCCAAATGTCGATGCTGCCGCGGCTCAAGCCACGCACTTATTACGATCTCGTCGTGCAGGTCGCGATCGTCCGACCAGGTCCGATCCAGGGCGACATGGTGCATCCCTATCTTCGTCGCCGGGAGGGCCTTGAGCCCGTCCACTACCCGAAGCCCGAGCTGGAGAAGGTGCTCGGCAAGACTCTCGGCGTGCCGCTGTTTCAGGAGCAGGCGATGCGGGTCGCGATCGAATGCGCCGGCTTCACGCCCGGCGAGGCCGACATGCTCCGCAAGTCGATGGCCACCTTCAAGTTCACGGGCGGCGTCTCGCATTTCCGGGACAAGCTGATCGGCGGCATGGTGGCCAACGGCTACGAGCAGGCGTTCGCCGAGCAGACCTTCAAACAATTGGAGGGCTTCGGCAGTTACGGGTTTCCGGAAAGCCACGCAGCCTCCTTTGCGCTGATCGCCTACGCCTCAGCCTGGCTCAAATGCTGGCATCCTGAAGTGTTCTGCGCCGCGCTGCTGAACAGTCAGCCCATGGGCTTCTACGCGCCGGCGCAGATCGTGCGTGACGCGCGTGATCATGGCGTCGAAATCCGTCCGGTCTGCGCCAACGCATCCCGATGGGACTGCACGCTCGAGCCCGCCGGCAGCGAAGAGCGGTTCGCCGTTCGCCTGGGTCTGCGCATGGTTAAAGGCCTCGCCAATGCCCACGCCGCGGCGATCGTCACGGCCAGGGCGGATCAGCCCTTCGGCTCGGTAGACGATCTATGGCGCCGTGCCGGCATCCCCGTCGCGGCGCTCACGCAGATCGCCGAAGCGGACGGATTTCGACCGCCCTTCGGCCTGGCACGCCGCGAGGCGCTATGGGCGATCAAGGCTCTGCGCGATGAGCCGCTCCCGCTCTTTGCCGCCGCGTCGGCCCGAGAGACGGAGATCGTGCCGGAGGTCGCCGAACCGGCGGTCATCCTCCGCCCGATGACGGCGGGTGGTGAAGTCGTTGAGGACTATCGGCATGTCAGCCTGTCGCTGCGGGACCATCCCGTCTCGTTCCTGCGTCGGGAGCTGCGCCGTCGTCGCATGGTCACCTGCCAAGAGGCGATGGACGCGAAAGATGGCCGGTCGCTGGAGGCGGCCGGCATCGTGTTGGTGAGACAGCGGCCTGGCAGCGCCAAGGGCGTCATGTTCATCACGCTCGAAGACGAGAGCGGAATCGCCAATCTCGTCGTTTGGCCCAAGGTCTTCGAGCAGAACCGACGCACCATCCTGTCGGCCGGCATGATCGCCGTGCGCGGGCGCGTTCAGCGCGAAGGCGAAGTCGTTCACCTCGTAGTCCAACGGCTGACCGATCTCTCCGCTGAGCTGGCGAGCGTCGGCGAGCGCGACACGGCCTTTCCGTTGCCACACGGTCGGGGCGACGAATTCCATCATGCCTCCCCGACGCCCGACCCGCGCGGCCTTGCGCCGAAGGGACTGCGCACGCGCGACATGTACGTCCGCGATCTGCATATCGACTCGATCAAGGTGAAGACCCGAGACTTTAGATAAAAGTGTAGAATAGGCTTCTGCGCGACTCATGCCGCGACCACGCAACTCTAGGAAGCGAAGCGACCTGAACGAATATGCGCCTCTATCACTTCACTTCGCAGAAATATGGGTTGCTCGCTCTCAAGCAACGTCGTCTGAAGATTGCACGCATCAACGAGCTGAACGATCCCTTCGAATTTCTTGGATGGAACCTCCGCGACAAGCGCGTCCGCGCGTTTATGCGCAACTGGAAGAATGAACGGGATCGCGAATTCGGCATCGTATGTTTTAGCCGCAAATGGTCCCACCCCATGCTTTGGGGCCATTACGCCGAAAAGCACCATGGCATGGCTATCGGCTTTGATGTGCCGGACGGGAACGACACTTATCATCCCGTGAAGTACCGCCGAGCACGTTTGCCGGCACCATCCGACCGCGAAATCATCAGCGCAGACGTCGATGATCTGCTGCTCACCAAGTTCACCGCGTGGAGGTACGAGTCCGAATACCGTTGCTTTAGCCGCCTTGCCGACAGTATCCACGAAGGGAACTTGTACTTCGAGGCCTTCACCGACGAGTTGAAGCCGGTGGAGGTGATCGTCGGCGATCGTTCGACGATCACCAGGGCGGACCTGGCTGAAGCGCTGGGCGACGCCCTCACTCATGTGACCTCCTATAAGGCACGGCCGGCGTTCGGGAGCTTCAACGTAGTAAGGAACAAGAACGACACCCTCTGGAGGTGACACCGATGGAACCGAGCGCGGCCGACCTCCTATCGGCCAATCTGGCACGGCTACACGCCGGCGAAGAGGAGCTTCGAGAGAAGGCTCTGGGGATGATCGCAGCGGACGACCGCCTGGGACTGCATCTGGCGGTGACCGAGGCAGCGATGGACCTCGCCGACATACTGCGACAGTTCCAAACCGCCGACGAAGATTTGAAGGTCGTTCAAATTCTCGGCATGCGCACGTTCAACGCATTTGGGGCAAGCATCAAACTCGCGCTGTCAGGCTACAGCCAGAACAGTGCGCTCATTCTTCGCGATGTGCTCGAGACGACTTTCCTCCTAAGCTATTTCGCCGGCGATCGAAGTCTGATTGGACGTTGGCGTCTCGCTGATGAGAAGGCGCGTCAGAAAGAATTCGGGCCGGTAAAGGTGCGCGAAGCCATCGACGCTCGCGACGGCTTCACCGGCAAAAAGCGCTACGAAACCTACAAAATGTTTTCCGAACTCGCTGGCCACCCGACGATGAAGTCCGCGTTCATGATCAGGCCACAGCGCGAAGGCAACGCCGTGATCGGTCCCTTTGTAGAGTCGACCACCCTGGACGCGGTTGTCTCGGAAATCGGGAAACTCGCGGTTCAGGTCGGCGAGCAGCTCACTGTGTTCTTTCCACCGACGTGGGGTAGCGGCCTTCCAAGCCGACTAGCGTTCGCTACGCTCAAGCAGCGATGGATCGGTACATTCTATCCGGCCGCCGCGTCTACCTTGGACTAGACCTTGAGGGGAAAGCCTTCCCCTGCGCCCGAGCCCGTCGGTCTCGGTCGACCCCTTCTGCGGGGCGGCTGCCCCACAACGCCCCGCTGAGAGTGAGAGTGCGGAGGGATTTTCCGTGACGGGTTGAGGGCTGGAGAAGAGGTCTCCGGCGCCCGTCATGGAGATTGGTCCCATGACCCAGGTTTCAGTTCTAGACGCGCGCCGCGACACCAGCGGCGGCTACAAGGTCGATGTCGGCCGCGGAGAGCGGATCGGCCGCGTCTCGTCAGAGTGGTTTTCCCGGCCCGCGGACGAGCGATATCTGTCACTGTCCGAGCTGGCGCGCTCCGTCCGCAACCGCGCCGATCGCAGCCGCACGCGCGTTGTGGAAAGCCCGCTCATCCATGTGGAGGCGAACCGCAGCGACCCGGAGCGGTTGGCGCTCATCCTGCCGGGCACAGATACGCCGATTGCACCCACGCACTGGAGCTTCGGCCAACTGGCCAGCCTGGTCGGTGCGCCGGCCGCATATCTGCGCCAGCTCCCGGCGCCGCTGGCCGCGATCAACCTGCAATATGGCCTGACGTCCAATCGGGCGGAGCAGATCAAGACGCTCGAAACCGATACCGGTCGGCTCGAGCTGCGCGCCGTCACCGGGCCGGATTACGGCCGCATCTTCGATCACGAGCTGGTCGAGGCGGTGCAGCGCATCGCCGGCAACGGCACTGGCGACACGCGCTGGAAGGTGCCCGGCGTCCTCGACTGGTCGACCGGGATCTACAATCCGCGCGTCGACATCACCAAGGATACGACCACCCTCTATGCCTCAGATCGCGACGTCTTCCTCTTCCTCGTCGACGATTTGAACCCGATCGAGGCCGGACGGCTGCCGGACGGCTCGCCGGATCTCTATTTCCGGGGCTTCTACTGCTGGAACTCAGAGGTCGGCGCCAAGACGCTCGGGATGGCGAGCTTCTATCTGCGCGCGGTTTGCCAGAACCGCAATCTGTGGGGCGTCGAGGACTTCGAGGAGATCACGATCCGCCACTCCAAATACGCCGCCAATCGCTTCGCCCATGAGGCCGCGCCGGCGCTGGCGAACTTCGCCAACTCCTCTCCGCTGCCTTTCGTCAACGGCATCAAGATGGCCCGCGAGCGGATCGTGGCGCGCACCGACGAGGATCGTACCGACTTCCTGCGCCGCCGTGGCTTCTCGAAGGCCGAGACCGGCAAGATCATCGACGCGGTCCTGACGGAGGAAGGTCGCCCGCCCGAGAGCATTTTCGATTTTGTGCAGGGCATCACCGCCGTCGCACGCGACAAGCCCCATCAGGACGCTCGCCTCGACATGGAGGCTAAGGCGAAGAAGCTGCTCGATCGAGCCGCCTGACATCCGCAAAGCCGGAGATGCGGATTTCCGTGTCTCCGGCTTTGCGCTTCCGCGTGTCCTCAATTCCGGTCCTCGGCGCTGCCCCCTTTAGAGGAAGAGGGCGGCGCTTCGCTTCGTGACGGGTTTAGGGCTGAGAGAGAGTCTCTCGGCGCCCGTCGCGGAGACTACCCCGATGGCTACTGCCGTTCAGAAGATCACCCTGTCGTCCTCGCGCGACATCCCCTTCAACAAACTGGTTCTGTCCCAGTCCAACGTCCGGCGCGTGAAGGCCGGCGTCTCGATCGAAGACCTGGCGGCCTCGATCGCCCGTCGCGGCCTGATCCAGAGCCTCAGCGTCCAGCCCGTCATCGACGCGGAAGGTGTTGAGACCGGCATGTTCGAGGTTCCGGCCGGTGGCCGTCGCTTCCGCGCCCTCGAACTGCTGGTGAAGCAGAAGCGCCTCGCCAAGATCGCACCGGTGCCCTGCATCGTACGCGACAATGACAGTGAGATCCTCGCCGAAGAGGTCTCGCTCGCAGAGAACATCGAGCGTGCTCCGCTCCATCCCCTCGATCAGTTCCGCGCCTTTCAGGACATGCGCGCCAAGCATATGACCGAGGAGGAAATCGCCGCGGCGTTCTTCGTGCCCGTCAACATGGTCAAGCAGCGGCTGCGACTTGCCTCGGTCTCGCAGGCGCTCCTCGACGTCTATGCCGACGACGGCATGACGCTGGAGCAGCTCATGGCGTTCACGGTCTCCGAAGACCATGCGCGCCAGCAGCAGGTCTGGGACACGATCAAGGACGCCTGGTCCAAGGAACCCTACCAGATCCGGCGTATGCTGACCGAGACGACGGTGCGCGCTTCCGACAAGCGTGCCATCTTCGTCGGCATCGAGGCCTATGAAGCGGCGGGCGGCACCGTCATGCGCGACCTGTTCCAGTCCGACGACGGCGGATGGCTTCAGGACGCGGGCCTCCTCGACCGCCTCGTTGGCGAGAAGCTGAAGGCCGAAGCCGAGACGATCGCGGCCGAAGGGTGGAAGTGGATCGAAGTGGCCGTGAGCTTCCCGTACGATGCGGCACGCGGCCTGCAGGAGATCACCGGCACGCCGCTCGACCTCTCGCCCGAAGAGCAGGCGACCATTGACGCGCTGAACGCCGAAATGGCGAAGCTGGAAGCCGAGTATCAGGACGCCGACGAGCTGCCGGATGAGGTGGATCAGCGTCTGGGCGAAATCGAGACCGCGCTCGCGAGCTTCGAGGATCGTCCGGTTCACTACGAGCTGGCTGACATCGCCATCGCCGGCGTGTTTGTCAGCATCGACGCCAACGGCTCGCTGACGGTGGATCGCGGCTTTGTCCGCCCCGAGGACGTTCCAGTTATCCCGGTCGACGGCAACGGCGACGGCGACAGCGGCTCGGAGACCGATAGCGTATCGGGCGCAACCGCCGGCCAGACGGTCCAGCGCGCCGTCATTACCATCGGCGGCCAGCCCACCGAGACTGAAGATGACGACGAAGACGACGCCATCAAGCCGCTGCCCGAGCGCCTGGTCATCGAGTTGACCGCCTACCGCACGCTCGCGCTTCGCGACGCCGTCGCGAACAACCCGCATGTCGCCATGACGGCGCTGCTGCACAAGTTCGTCTCGGACCGGTTCATGACCCGCATGTATAACGGCGCCATGGAAGCGGGCGTGAAGCACATCTACTTCCCCGCGCAGGACGAGAGTCTCGCCGACAGCCCTCCCGCCCGTGCGGTGCAGGAGCGGCACGACGCCTGGGCGAGCGACATCCCGAAAGACGACGATGCGCTTTGGGATTGGCTGGCTGGCCTGGACGACACCAGCCGCATGGCGCTGCTGGCCCACTGCGTCAGCTACGGCGTCAACGCCCTTTACGAGCGGCCGAATCCGCACAGCTCCAGCGGTGTGTCGCAGCATACGCTCGACATGCGGCTCACCCAGGCCGACCGCCTGACGCGCGCGACCGGGCTGGACATGGTGGAGGCCGGCTGGCGTCCGACCTTCGGCAACTACCTCAATCGCGTAACCAAGCCGCGCATCCTCGAAGCAGTCCGCGAGGCGAAGGGCGAACAGGCCGCCCAACTCATCGACCACCTGAAGAAGGGCGATATGGCCAAGGAGGCCGAACGGCTCCTGGCCGATAGTGGCTGGCTGCCCGAGCCGCTGCGGCTCGCTGATGTTGCCGATCAGCCTGAGGGCGGCGACGCCGGTGACGCCGAGGCGCTGCCGGACTTCCTCGCTGGTGACGATGACGAGGTGATCGAAGCCGACGAGGATGCGTCCGACCTGATCGCTGCCGAATAGGCCACTTGGCGGGGAGCGACGCTGATCGCTCCCCGTTGCTTGTCTCAAGGAGCCTTAGATGGAAACATCCGGCACCGACGCGCCGCGCCGCGTCGTCTTCCAATATCTCGTCCCGGTTCACGTCGAGGTCGAAGATGGCCTCGTCTGCCGCGTGACGGTGATCGACGAAACGCCCGTGCTCGATCCCACCGTCGTCGAAGGCGACAGCGCCTACCTCAAGGACGCGGTGCGCGCCTCCGACGACGGTCAGCCGTGGCCGTCCTGGCAGTTCGGCTACTGAACCAAACCACACCCCAACATCCACCTCGAGCCCGGCCCTACGCCGGGCTCTTTTCGTTTCAGGAGACCGCCATGGCGGACTATTTCACACGCTTCTCGTGCCTGCTGGACGTGGGCACGGTCGAGAACGCTGCTCGCGCGCTCGACATCTACAACGACCTGATGGCGCAGAATGCCGCCGAAGATCCTCCGGCCGAGCCGTTTTTACTGTCCATCGAGCCCGAGCATGGTGCCACGCGCCTCTGGATGCGCGATCCCGGCACCGCCGACCCCCAGCTCCTCATCACCTTCGTGACGCGGTGCGCCGAGACCTTTGGCCTCGCCGGACGCTGGGGATTCCAATGGGCGGGCGTCGCCTCCGAGCCGCGCATCGATGGCTTCTCCGGAGGTGCCCATGTCCTCGACCTGACGACGGGGCAGACCGTCGAATGGATGAGCAGCGGCCGCTGGCTCGCCGACCGCCTAGCTGCGGGAGGCGCGTCATGAGCATCCCGGATCATGCGCGCTCCAATTTCAAGACGCTGCTTCGCGCCGCAGCGGACGGCAACCTCGCGCTTATGGAATGCGCGGACTCTGCCACCGGGCAGACCCGCTACGTCATCTGCGCGGTCGGCCGCGATGATGGCGCCTACGTGTTCACGCCATTCGGTCACCTTGCCGACGGCGATCCCTACGAGGCGTACACGCCCCCAAGTGGCGGTGACGGCATCGAAGATTGATATCCGCTACCAGACCGCGACTTCCCATTGGCCGTTCACGCGCGCGAAGCCGACCGGCCGGTTCTGCGGTGTGGCGTTGGCCCGCGTCGTGTCCATCGTGAGCTGCGTCATGCACGTCACGCCAGGACCGACGCCACCCGGAGAGCAATCGCCGAGTTTCAGCGTCGCATTGGCAAGCGACGTTCCCGTGAACAGCCGGTGACGGCGGACTGCGGCGATCGCTTCTTCCTCGCTCGGCTGCGCGACGCCGGCGACGGCCGCGGCAGACAAACCGCCCGGCGAGATCATCGGTCGCGCGACGAATCCCGCGCCGAACCCCACCACGAGGCACCCCGCCGCCAGCATGCCGATCGCGCTTCCCTTCATCTCCGTCTCCCTTGACCTCTCTCGGTGAAGCAAGCGCGCGCCCTCGATCGTCGAGGCTGCCGCCCGCCATGTGTCGGATGAACAAGTGTAGCGGCGCGCGGCCCGCCTCGGAAGATGAAGCGGCCAAAAGGTCATTCCGCACGCCAGAGTGAGAGGCCGGCCGAGACGGGGTCGAGCCGGTGCGGTCGAGAGAGAGCGCCCGACGGCTCCTCCGTTTCCCGCTCTCCGAGGTGCCCCCCATGACCGAGACTACAGCCCACGCTGAACAACCCGTCGACCGCTCGGCGGTGCTTGTTCCGGATGCTCGTCGAATAGATTTCCTTCCAACCCTCTTCGGCCGCCAGCATTTCCTGATCGGAGAGATGACGGTCTATTATCACATGGAGCGTCTCAGCCCGCGCGATTATCGAGGCGGTCTCTGGGACTTCTATCAGCGCGATGGCAAGCCGCTTTACCTCGCGCCAGCCTCCAAGCCCCGCCTTCAGATCATATGCGACACGAACGGCTATGAAGGCGAGGTGTCCGCCGGGGCGGCAGGGATCATCGCGACGCTGTTCGCCTTTTCCCATCTCTCCTTCCAATATCCCGTCGACCTGATGGCGGAGGGATACAGCCGCCTTTACGACTATGCGGCGGAGCACCCCGAGTCCGCCGAGATCTTCCAGGCGATCGATTGAGCGCTGCGACCCGCCGAGCGCCTGGCCTTCCGGTCAGGCGCTTTTTTCATGCCTGCCGTTCAGAGGAAGAGGTTCGCCGGGACGGGTTTGAGCCGGTGCGGTCGAGAGAGAGCGCCTGCCGGTTCCTCCGTTTCCCGCTCTCCCGAGGTGACCTCCATGACTATCGCTTCCGCATCCGCGGCCGTTCCGGCTGCGCCGTCTCCGCTTGCCGCGAGCCCGGCGCCGGCCGCCATCCTCGCCGCAGCCCACCACCTTCTTCCGCATCTTGAGCGGGGCCAGCCCGTCGATGCCGCGACGCTGCGCGGTGCGATGGAGGCGGCATTCGGCGCTTCCGACACGTCTGGCGCCTGGGACTGGAAGACGGCCTACGAGGCCTGCGAAGTGGCGACGGTGCTGTTTCTGCGCAAATACGGAAAGGCGGTTTTCCGCAAGTCCGGATCTCCGGCCGCCAGCCTCCCGATGCTGGCCAAGATCGCGAGCCTGTTGCCGACACATACCCGGCGTTCTGAGGAGACGCAGGCCTTCCAGCAGTTCTCGACGCCGGTGTCCCTCGGCCTCGCTGCGCTCGCTGCCGCCGCCATCACACCTGTCGATCGTGTGCTGGAGCCCTCGGCCGGAACCGGGCTGCTCGCGGTCCTGGCCGAAACGGCGGGTGCGACGCTGATGCTCAACGAGCTGGCCGAAACCCGTGCAGCGCTTCTTTCCTCCCTCTTTCCGGCCATCCCCGTCACGCGATTCGACGCCGCCCAGATCGATGACCATCTCGATCCGACCGCTATGCCAAGCGTCGTACTGATGAACCCGCCCTTTTCTGTAATGGCGAATGTCAGCGGCCGAGTAGCCGACGCGGCCTATCGCCATGTCGCCTCGGCCCTCGCCCGGCTCGCCGATGGCGGACGGCTCGTGACGATCACGGGCGCCAGCTTCGCGCCTGAGCTACCTGCCTGGCGCGACGCCTTTGTCCGCTTGCAGCAGCGCGGACGTGTCGTGTTCACGGCGGCGATCGACGGCTCGGTCTATGCCAAGCATGGCACGACCATCGAGACCCGCCTGACCGTCATCGACAAGGCACCCGCCGACGACCCCACCGCGTTTCCGCCATCGGCTGGCCTCGCGCAGGATGTGGCGACGCTGCTCGGCTGGATCGAAACCCAGGCCCCGTCGCGCCTGCCGGTCGCGCTGCCGCCGCTCGCGTCTATCGCACCGACGCCCCGCACCGTGCGCGGCTATCTCGCCCGCGCCACGTCATCGTCGCCAAGCCGAGCGATAGCCGAACCAGAGGGCGTCGAACTCGCCTATGAAACCGTCGACTGGACGCCGCCCGAGGGTGGCCGGCTGACCGACGCCATTTATGAGGAATACGGGCTTCAGGCGATCCGGATTCCCGGCGCGCAGCCGCACCCGACCAAGCTGGTCCAGTCGGCGGCGATGGCCTCGGTCGCACCGCCGAAGCCAAGCTATCGGCCGACGCTCCCCGCCAGCATCGTCACCGACGGCATTCTGTCCGACGCCCAGCTCGAAACCGTGATCTATGCCGGCGAGGCCCATGGCGAATTCCTCGCCGGAGCCTGGACCGTTGACGAAACCTTCGACCTCGTCTCGGCCGCGCCGGATGATGCTCAGCACGCCGTCCGCTTCCGCCGCGGCTTCATGCTGGGCGACGGCACCGGCGCCGGCAAGGGCCGCCAGTCGGCCGGCATCATCCTCGACAACTGGATGCGCGGACGCCGTAAAGCGGTCTGGATTTCCAAATCCGACAAGCTGCTGGAGGACGCGCAGCGCGACTGGTCGGCGCTTGGCATGGAACGCCTGCTGGTGACGCCGCTGTCGCGCTTCCCGCAGGGCAAGCCGATCACCCTCGGCCAAGGCGTCCTATTCACCACCTATGCCACGCTACGGTCCGACGACCGTGGGGAGAAGCTTTCGCGCGTCAAGCAGATCGTCGAATGGTTGGGTTCCGACTTCGATGGAGTGATCATCTTCGACGAGAGTCACGCCATGCAGAACGCCGCCGGCGGCAAGGGCGAACGCGGCGACGTCTCGGCCTCGCAGCAGGGCCGCGCGGGCCTGCGGCTTCAGCATGCCTTGCCGAACGCGCGTGTCGTCTATGTCTCGGCGACCGGGGCCACCACGGTCCACAATCTTGCCTATGCGCAGCGCCTCGGCCTCTGGGGCGGCGAGGATTTCCCCTTCGCCACGCGGGCCGAATTTGTCGAAGCGATCGAGGACGGCGGCGTTGCGGCGATGGAGGTGCTGGCCCGTGACCTGCGCTCGCTCGGCCTCTACACTTCGCGCTCGCTCTCCTATGACGGCGTCGAATATGAACTGTTGGAGCACCAGCTCACGCCCGAGCAGACGCGCATCTACGATGCCTATGCCGGGGCGTTCTCGATCATTCACAACAATCTCGACGCAGCGATGCAAGCCGCCAACATCACCGGCGATGGCGGCACGCTGAACCGCCAGGCCAAGTCCGCTGCCCGCTCGGCATTCGAAAGCGCCAAGCAGCGGTTCTTCGGTCATCTCCTCACCAGCATGAAAACGCCGACCCTGATCCGGTCGATCGATCAGGACCTCGCCGATGGCCACGCCGCTGTCATCCAGATCGTCTCGACCGGCGAGGCGCTGATGCAACGCCGCCTGGCCGAGATCCCGACCGAGGAATGGAACGACGTCCGCGTCGACATAACGCCAAGGGAGTATGTTCTCGATTACCTCGCCCATTCCTTTCCGGTGCAGCTTTACGAGCCCTTCTCCGATAGCGCGGGCAATCTGTCGTCGCGGCCGGTCTATCGGGACGGCCAGCCCGTCGAGAGCCGGGAGGCCGTGGCCCGACGCGACGAGCTGATCGAGACGCTCGCCAGCTTGCCGCCGGTCCCGGGCGCGCTCGACCAGATCGTCCAGCGCTTCGGCACGGATATCGTCGCAGAAGTCACCGGCAGGTCCCGTCGCATTGTCCGAAGGGGCGAACGCCTCGCCGTCGAGAACCGCGCCGCTTCGGCCAATCTGGCGGAAACCTCAGCCTTCATGGACGACCTGAAGCGCATCCTCGTCTTCTCGGATGCTGGCGGTACGGGCCGCAGCTATCACGCCGACCTGTCGGCGCGGAACCAGCGGCTCCGCGTCCACTACCTGCTCGAACCCGGCTGGAAGGCCGACGCCGCCATCCAGGGACTTGGTCGCACCAACCGCACCAACCAGGCACAGCCGCCGCTGTTCAGGCCGATCGCCACCGACGTGAAGGCCGAAAAGCGCTTCCTGTCGACGATCGCACGCCGGCTCGACACGCTGGGCGCAATCACGCGCGGCCAGCGCCAGACCGGCGGTCAGGGCCTGTTCCGGCCCGAGGACAATCTGGAATCGCACTATGCGCGCGATGCGCTGCGCCAGCTCTATCTCCTGTTGGTCCGCGGCAAGGTCGAGGGTTGCTCGCTCCAGATGTTCGAAGACGCCACCGGGCTGAAGCTGACGGACGACAACGGCATCAAGGACGAGTTGCCGCCGATCACCACCTTCCTCAACCGGTTGCTGGCGCTGACGATCGAACTGCAGGGCATCCTGTTCACGGCGTTCGAGCAGCTCTTGAACGCCAAGATCGAGGGTGCCGTCGCCAGCGGCGTCTATGACCTTGGGCTGGAGACGCTCCAGGCCGAGAGCTTTGTCGTCACCGACCGTCGCACCATCCATGTCCATCCGGGCGCTGGCGCCGAGACGCAGTTGCTTACGATCACCCGGCGCGAACGCAACCGGCCGACCTCACTCGATGCCGCGTTCGATTTTCTCGCAGACCCACGCGCGAAGCTGCTGGTCAACGGCCGCTCCGGCCGAGCCGCCGTGCAGGTTACGGCATCGTCGATCATGCTCGACGATGGCGAGATCGAACGGCGCGTGGCGCTGATCCGCCCGATGGAACAGCATCACGCCACCCTGCGCTCGATGGACGAGAGCCATTGGGAGGAAACCGATCGGAACGGCTTCATGGAGGCATGGACGGCCGAGATAGCCGAGGTGCCGGAATTTGCCGACAGCACCATCCACATCGTTGCTGGACTGCTGCTGCCGATCTGGAAGCGGCTGCCGAACGAGTCGACCCGTGTCTATCGGCTTCAGACCGATGCAGGCGAGCGCATCATCGGCCGTCGTGTCTCGCCGGCCTGGGTGGCGGGCGCATTGGCATCGGACGCAGGCACGCTGACACCGGACGACGCTTTCACAGCGTTGATCGACGGCCGGACCATCCTCGACCTCGCCGAGGCTATGCAACTCCGCCGCGTCCGCGTCATGGGCGCCAACCGCATCGAACTGTCCGGCTTCACCGACGCGATGCGCGATCGCCTGCGAGCCTATGGCCTGTTCAGCGAGATCATCTCGTGGAAGCTGCGCTTTTTCGTGCCCACCGACGCTTCCGGTCCGTCGATCCTCGCCAAGGTGCTGGAGCGCTTTCCCGTCGAGCGCATCGGCGAGCGGGAGGCAGCGTGATGGTCCGTCATGATGCTTCCGAACTGGCGCAGCGTCTCGGCCGACAGGCCGAGGCGGTCTGCCGTCATTATCTGTCGGCCGGTCATCGCGAGGGCCGCTACTGGCTGGTCGGCGATGTCCGCAACACGCCGGGCCGCTCGATGTTCGTGCGCCTGAAAGGCGGCGACACCGGCAAGGGGGCCGCAGGCAAATGGACCGATGCCGCGACAGGTGAGCATGGCGACCTGCTGGACGTCATTCGCGAAAGCTGCGGCCTGATCGACTTCAAGGACGTCGCCGACGAGGCGCGCACCTTCCTGTCCATGCCACATCCCGAGCCGGAGCATTCGCAAGGTGGCGAGCGCAGATCACCAGTCCCAACCGGATCGCCCGAAGCGGCACGAAGGCTTGTCGGCATGTCAAAGCCGATTTTGGGCACTGTCGTGGAAGCGTATCTACGGGAACGTGCGATTACGGCTTTGCACGGAACCGGATCACTGCGCTTCCATCCCCGTTGCTACTATCGTCCTGACGAGCATTCCCCGACCGAGACCTGGCCGGCGATGATCGCCTCTGTCACCGACTTGGCTGGCCGGATCACTGGCGCGCATCGCACCTGGCTCGCCCCGGACGGCTCGGACAAGGCGCCGATCGACACACCGAGGCGAGCGATGGGCGACCTTCTCGGGCACGCGGTCCGCTTCGGTGTACCGGGCGACGTGATGGCGGCGGGCGAAGGCATCGAGACGGTGCTGTCGCTGCGATGCGTCTTGCCCGGAATGGCCATGGCGGCGGCGCTCTCGGCAGCGCATCTCTCCGCCATCCTGTTCCCCGAGACACTGCGCAGGCTCTATATCGCGCGCGACAACGACCCGGCCGGCGACAGTGCGATGGCGACGCTGATCGAACGGGCGAACGCGGCCGGGATCGAGGCGATCGTCGTGTCTCCGAGGCTGGGCGACTTCAACGAGGATCTCCGCTTGGCTGGACTGGAAAGCCTGCGGGCAGCGGCGCGGGTACAGATCGCTCCCCAGGACGTCGCGCGCTTCATGGCGCTGGCGGCATAGCTGGAAGGAATGCTGGTGGCGGCAACGCCGTCGCTTATTACCCGCTCGGATACTCCCAAGGGTCAGGGAGAGCCGCAACCTGGCCTTCGAGAGGGCGATCGGCCAGCAAACGGCCCGGACCGACAACGTCGGCGCCCGACTATTTTCCGGCGGCCCTTCGGGCCTTTCCATCGCGAAACAAAATAGCCGGCCTTCGCCGTCCTCCGCTGCGCTCCGGCCCTCTCGCTTCGCTCCGGGTGCAGGTCCGGACCGCCTGCTGGCTTTCGTCGCCAGAAGGCCGCGAGGGTCGCGGTCACACCGACGAAGGAGCATCCCGATGAGCGAGCACGACGACAGCTACGAGCCGCATCACGAATCATCCCCCACCGACCACGTCCTCTCCGAGCTTCAGCTTTATGGCTACCGTCCCTTCGCGGACGAACCCGACGGAAGGCCGCTGCCCGAAGGAAACCACGTCGCCGGCGCCATCGCCGATGTCTTCGACGCCCTGATCGTCACCCTGGAAGACACCCGCCTCGAGCCCGACCTCGACGATCTCCTCTGGTCGACCGTCAACGTCTTCCACCGAGCCACCGACCGGATCGAACGCGAGCTGGACGACAATGAGCAGGCGCAGCGCCGTGGGCAACGCGAACAGGATGGCTCCGAGGTGAAGGCCGTCGAGCTGGAGCGCCTGACGGCCGAAGGGCAGACGATGATCGAACGTCGCAACGCCTTCGAGCTGATGCGCGACCAGGCCGCCGAGCACTACGAACGGCACACCGGCTCACCCTGGCGTCCCCGCAGCGGATCGATGGTCAACCATCGCAACCTCACCTCGGCAATGATCGACAGCCGCGACTTCCTCGCCGCGAAGAAGCGTGCCGACAACGAGGTTCTGCTTCCGGCCGGTCCTAAGATCGCCGTCACCGGCGGGCTCGATTTCAACGATCACACGCTGATCTGGGCCAAGCTCGACCAGGTCCACGCCAAGCATCCCGACATGGTGCTGATCCACGGCAAGTCACCGAAGGGCGCTGAGAAGATCGCCTCCCGCTGGGCCGACCATCGCAAGGTGCCGCAGGTCGGATTTGCTCCAGACTGGACCAAACACGCCAAGGCCGCTCCGTTCAAACGCAATGATCAGATGCTCGACGTCCTGCCGATCGGGGTCATGCACTTCCCGGGCACCGGCATTCAGGACAACCTCGCCGACAAGGCGAAGAAGCTCGGCATCCCAGTCTGGAAATTCGGCGGCGCTTAAGCGCCGCCCTTACGTTTCTCTGCATTGATGCCATCCCGCAGAAGCGCGTTGGCGTATTCTCGCAAAGCCGCTTTCAGTCCGGCTTGCCTGTCACTGCTATCCGGGCGGATCGCGCATAGTGCGCGAGCTCAGTATCGCTCTCGATCAGCGCATCGAGCAGCGTCTTCATATCCGCCTGGTCGGAGGAAGACTGAAAGGGACCCGGCTGACGTTCGATGGCCAACACGGCGATCGCGAGAGCCTTCTTCACGAGATGCAGATCTCTACCTGTGAACTCCGCCATTGGCCCTCCCTCGCGACACCACGCCTGCCGTCGGCAGAATATCTTAGATCCTCGTCCAGCGGCACTTGGCTGGAGCAAAGCAGAGTAAGGTTCGAGGCCAGTAACGTTGGTCTCCTTACACGAGAACCACCCCCGCCTTTCAGCGCTGATCCTTGGTTCAGCCGCAGACTTGTCGCCATCAACCCATAAAGGGTCGGCTATGCGAGCATGCCGCCGCTGCGGCTGCGCCTGCGCGGTGATTGCAGTCCACGGCCGAACACTTCGGGCGCCTGTCGGCGGGGGATGGTCCCCCGCTCCAGCAGGAGCCAAGCAAATGTCCCTCAACGACGCTCACGCCTTCGCCTTCAGCCTCGCCACAACCCTGATGGCCGCCATCGTCATCTTCCAGGCCGGAGACGGCACCCTGTCGGTGGCTCCCGCCAGCGAATACGACGGGGACGCCTCGGAGATCATCCATGAGATCGACCCCTTCGCCCCGTAACCGGCGCGATCCGCTGCCGGGCGGAGATCCTCAGCGATTTCCGCTCCCGGCGCGGACGCATTTCGGCTACAGTTGCCATGTGCCGTGGTGGTGGTGGAAGGCGCGACCGTCAGACCAATCGTCACGGAGTCCACCGCCATGATCATTCTCGCAATTCTCGCCTCGCTCGCCGCTATTGCCGCGCTGTGCTGGCTGCTGTTCACTCTCGCCGTCTTCGCATTGCCGGCCTTCGTCGGCGTGACCGTCGGCGCTTGGGCGCACGGCACCGGCGCCGGCATCGTGGGCGCCATTCTTGTCGGCTTGGTCGCTGCGGCGATCACTCTTGCCATCGGCAACCTCATGATCGCGTTCGTGCGACCCATCTGGCTGAAGCTGCTTGTCGCCATCGCCTTTGTTGCCCCGGCCGCGCTCGCCGGCTTCCATGCCACCCACGGCATCGTCAAACACCTCATGCCGTCCGACGGTTGGCAGATGGCCTTCTCGATCATCGGCGCGATTGCCGTTGGCATTACCGCCTTCGTGCGGGTCGCCGGGATGGCGACGGCCCCCGCCCCATCCGGTCCGGGCCTCGCGCGAGCCTGACCACATTCAGCGCCGATGCGACGGACCAAAATCACGTTGGCGCCAACGCCTCCGCAGTCTGAGGCGCGTGTGGCTGGAGCGTGGAGCGAAACTCGACGCTAGACCCTGCGCACGACCCCGCTGAAGCGCTCCGGGGCAACTGCATCGGCGTGCGCGACCTGCTACCGGGCGTCACGATCCCTCCGATAGCGGCGACGGCGAGGATGCAGCGCGACTTGCCTGTACGAGGGAGCAATCGCCAGGGGGTCCGCATCAGCGCCGGTATGCCGATGCAGGGTGGCCGCCATCGCATCCGTTTCCTGACCGTGCCTCAACCGCTCCAAACGGCCTCTTCAATGGCCTGATCTGGCCGAAGGCCGGCTGACGCCTCGATCGCCTATGACGCAACAGCGGCGTCGAACTTTCTTCCCCTGCCGGCTGCGCCGCCATTCCTCGCGGGACAAGAAACCCCTCCTTAGCTGTCCAGCCCCTTCGGGGTGCGCCGTCGATCGCCTCCGGCCAACCGATCGCCATCGAGGCCGCAATGGTGCGGGCTCGAATACGGAAAAACGGAGACTTACCATGGCGACCATCGGCACCTTCAAGAAGACCGTCTCGAACGAGTTCACCGGCGAAATCGTCACCCTCAGCGTCCAGGCCAAGGGCGTGCGCATCGTCCCCGACACCCGCGCCACCGGCGAAAACGCTCCGAGCCACCGGGTTCTGGTCGGCCGTGCCGAGATCGGGGCCGCCTGGACCAAGCGCTCCAACGAGGGCCGCGACTATCTGGGCCTCAAGCTGGACGACCCTTCGTTCAACAGCCCCATCTACGCCAACCTCTTCGACGACGAGGACGCGGACACCTACTCGCTGATCTGGTCCCGTCCCAACGGGCGGCGCAGCGACTGAGGACCCGCGTCAGGCCCCGGCCGGAAGGCCGGGGCCTTCGCATTCTCGAACGACCGAATCAGGCAGCGGCTTCGACACCGGCAGTCCGCTCGCCGAGGGCGAAATTGCTGGAATTCAGAGGCGAGAGCGACTATTATAGTCGTAGTTTTAGCGTGCGCGTAGGACCGTGTGGGAGGTGATCATGCATGATCACCGCCCGACAATTTCGGGCCGCACGCGCGTTGCTGGGTTGGACACAGGAGACGCTCGCGGACAAGGCCCGGGTCTCATTGACCGCTCTCAAGCGCCTCGAATCCCATAGCGGGCTGGAGGTGTACGAGACGACTCGCGATGAGGTGAGACGAGCTTTCGAACGCGCCGGCATCGTCTTCCTGAACTCCGACCAGGGCAAGGGAGTGCTGTTGGTCGATGCTAAGAAAGACGCCTGATTTTCCGGCTATCGCGGCAACGCGACGACGTCGCGCATGTGTTGCCCGCTTCATCATTGCGATCAAATCAGCGTTAACAATGTTTCCCGGAATGGATAAACCGCGTCTTCGGGGGATGTTGTGACCAAGACGGACTTTCTCGACCAGCCACCGGGCGGCGCGGCGCTGACGGCCTACGATCGGACGCATCTAAAGCTCTACGCCCGTCTGCTCGATGCCGAGGCGCAAGGGGCGGATTGGCGAGAGGTGGCTAAAGTCCTCTTCGACCTCGAGGCCGATCGGGACGAGCCCCGCGCTCGGCAGGTCTACGACGCACATCTTGAACGCGCCAGATGGATGACGCAGGGCGGCTTCTGCGAGTTCCTTGGCTCCCGCGCGCACTGAGGTGATGCGGAACGCGCATCACCTTCATCCACCTTCGTTATTCCCAAGCCTCATTCAACTTGGAATCGTGCCCCATGCATAACTCGCGTTGCGTCTTATTGCGCGGAGGCGGTGGAGGATGTCCGAGGACGAAAGCTGGCGGTCTGAGGCCGCTTACGATTACATCGATGCGCTAACGCCCGGTGATCTTGCCTGGGAGTTTCTGCGGCGCAACCCAGACTACAGAAAATCCTATCGGGAGCTGATAGCCGTCGGGCGCTTGAGCGAGAGCGCCGCGCGCGAGTTTGCCGCCCAATGGGGGTTGCGATTTCGTCGCCGACCCGCGCAACTCGGCGCTCATCCAGCCGATCTTCTGGACCCCGCAAGTCGATCCGGCTGCGATCATCCTGACGACAGGCCCAGCGCCCGATGGTCCCCCGTTCACCGCTGAAGATGTGCACGCCCATGTAATCCTTCAGTATGACGAGGCGCTCGTCCGGCTTGAGATGCGACGCGAAAGCTTTGACGTCGCGCTGACCGCATTGTCCAGCCGCCAAGCGCTCGCCGCGCTTCTCATTCTCGATGATCTGCTGCCGGACCGCCTCACCGCTTTGGCGCGCTTCTGGGCCGCCATCAAGAACCGGCGTGCGCCCGCCGACCCCCGAGTCACGCCGCAGCGCCAGCGGCGCGCTCGCCTGATGCTCCGCGTCGTCGACGCCCGTGTCGCAGGAGCGAGCTACCGCCAGATCGCCGCGCAGCTCTTCCCGAACCTCAAACACGACTCGGCGACTTGGGTCGAGAACCCTGTCCGCGAGACGACGGTCCGCCTTGCCCGGGACGGCCTGGCGTTCGTCCGTGGCGGCTACCGCAAAATCCTTCGGCTTCCGCGTCGCTCGCGATGACACGCCCTCGGTGTCGAAAATAACTTCCTAATTCCGTTCCTGTCGAACGCGCCGGCCTCCCGCCACGGTGCTCGCAACCCGCCGCTCGTTCGCAGCGGCAACCAGCGAGCACACGGAGGTGCGATCATGGCCGAAATAGCCGCCAGTATTCCGCAGCGCTATCTCAGAACGCAGGAAGCCGCGCGGTTCCTCGGCCTATCCGAGCGCACGCTCGAAAAGCACCGTACCTACGGAACCGGCCCGACCTATCGCAAGCTTGGTGGTCGCGTCGTCTATGCGGTGGAAGACCTCCAGGCCTGGGCGGACCAGGGTCTCGTGACCTCCACCTCCGATCCACGCGCAGGCACTGTTCTGCCCGCCAAGCGTCAGCCGAAATCTCCCGCCACCGCCGGCGGGCGCTTTCCGCGCTGAGACGGCGCGCCATGCCGTCCCGCCACCAGCATCGCGATGAGCGTGCGCAGCTCGATCTGTTCCGGGCGCTGCCCGGCGATCTTGCGCCCCGCGATGCGCAGGACCTCATGGCCTATCCATTCTTCTCGCTCGCCAAGTCGAAGCGCCTGGCGCCGATCGACTTCAAGGCAGGCTCGGTGAAGATTCGCGTCGAAGCCGTCGCCGAGCACGGCATGGCGACGATCTGGGACGCCGACGTCCTGATCTGGGCCGCCTCGCAGATCGTCGAAGCACGCGACCTCGGCCTGCGGCCGTCGCGCCTAATGGCGACCACTCCCTATGAAATCCTCAACTTCATCGGTCGTGGCGTGTCGCTGCGCGATTACGACCGCTTGAAGGCCGCACTCGATCGGCTTCAGTCGACCACGGTGGCGACGTCCATCCGTCAGCCGACCGAGCGGCGGATGCACCGCTTCTCCTGGATCAACGAGTGGAAGGAACGCGCCGATCACCGAGGCCGCCCGCTCGGGCTCGAACTGATAGTCCCCGACTGGTTCTACGGCGCCGTGCTGGACGACGCGCTCGTACTCACGATCGACCGAAACTACTTCGGCCTGACCGGCGGGCTCGAACGCTGGCTCTACCGCCTGGTGCGCAAGCACGGCGGTCGCCAGGAGTTCGGCTGGAGCTTCGACTTCCCGCATCTCCATTCGAAGTCCGGCAGCCTCTCGCCGCTCAAGCACTTCGCCTACGACCTCCGCGACATCGTCAAACGCCAGCCGCTCCCCGGCTACCGCCTGACCATCGAGCAGGGCGTCGGCGGTCCGGAAATCCTCTCCTTCGTGCCGACCGATCCGGATGCCCTCGGCACCCCGCGCCGTCGTCGCCGGACCAAATCTCACCCTGGGGATAAGCTGTGAATAGTGTCGTGCTATCAGGGACCGGCACTATCGTGCCATCGGGGACTGGACTCTCGTGCTATCGGGGACCGGAATCGTCGATTCCTCGCGCTGAATCAGCAGCTTGCGAGCCCCGTAACTTATCTAACCTAGATTCCTACGGAATCTTTCTAACGCAACGGCCGTTTTCGGCCGCTGTGGACGAGTCCCCGATCGCCGGGAGACCGTCATGATCGTCGCCCTCCTCAATCAGAAGGGCGGCGTCGGGAAGACGACGCTCGCCCTCCATCTCGCCGGCGAATGGGCTCGCCGTGGACAGCGTGTCACGCTGATCGACGCCGACCCACAGGGCTCGGCCCTCGACTGGTCGCAACAGCGCAGCCGGGAGGGGCTGGAGCGGTTGTTCGGTGTCGTCGGCCTGGCCCGCGACACGCTCCACCGTGAAGCGCCGGAGCTGGCCCGCGACGTCGACCATGTCGTGATCGACGGCCCGCCCCGTGTCGCGGGGTTAATGCGCTCGGCGCTTCTCGCGGCCGATCTCGTGCTGATCCCGGTGCAGCCGTCGCCGCTCGATGGCTGGGCGTCGGCCGAAATGCTGGCGCTGCTCGGCGAGGCCCGCATCTATCGCCCGCAGCTCGCCGCGCGCTTCGTGCTGAACCGGTGCGCTGCCCGCACGATCCTGGCGCGCGAGACCGCCGAAACGCTGGCGGATCACGACCCGCCCTTGCTCTCGACCACAATCGGCCAGCGCATCGTCTTTGCCGACGTTGTGCAGACCGGCCGGCTCGCCGCCGAGCAGGACGAGGATTGCCCTGGCGCGCGCGAGATCGCCGCGCTCGCGGCGGAAGTCGCGAGGATCGGCGCATGAGCGAGCGGTCCCCGAAGCGCAGCTTTGCGGCGCGTCCCGCCGATCCCGAAAGCTGGATCAAGGCGCCCGATCGCCACGCGCCCCGCGGCCAGCCCGCCGAGGATTTCTCGGCCCGGCTGACGATCGACGTAACCGCCGACATGCGGGGCCGCATCAAGATCACCGCCTTCCAGCGCGGCCAGACCGTCGCCGACATGCTGCGCGCGCTGTTCGAGCGCGAATTCCCACCCCCGTCAGGAGAAGGACAATGACCGGCCTTGTCGCCGCGCCAAAACGCGTCGGCCGTGCTGCCGCCGAGCCGCCGCCCGAAGCGTTCACCCAGGTCGAACTCGTCTGGATCGAGAAGCAGACGGAGCACTGGGTCCGCTTCGGTCGCGAGCGGCGCGAGCAGATCCTCGACCGCCGCCGTCGCATCCTCTTCTTCCCTCCCGGCAGCGTCCTCGCGCTGGTGCGCTGGGCGGGGAACGAACACGGCACCGTGGTCTCGCGCCTCGACATCCTACGCACAGTCGAGTGCGATGCGCCGTGTCAGACGGTCCCGACCGTGACGCCTGGCGCAGAGGTCCTGCTGCACGTCGATGGCTGGCCAAAGGTGGAGCGCATGCTCCAGTTCATCGACGCCATCGAAGCGCGCGGCATCGATCCGATCGAGGTTTCGCCGGACCATTGGCGCCATGTCCACAACCGAATGACCGTCGGCGAAACACCGCGCGCCTATGGTCCGCGCCAGCATCGCGCCTTTCTTCTGCGTCGGGAGATCGGCGCATGACCCGGCTTACCTACGCCATCGTCACTACGGCGGCCGTCTCGCTTATCGGCGTGGCTTCGATCGCTTCGTTCGCGCCGCGCCTGATCTGGAACGCGTCCGCCAGCACGCCGGTCGGCTTCTACACAATCGGCGACGTGGGCGCGCTCGACGTGACCGATCTGGTCGCCGTCGACGCACCCGAGCCGCTCGCAACCTTCCTGTCCGATGGCGGCTACCTGCCACGCGGCGTGCCGCTCCTGAAGCGCGTCGCCGCGGTCCCGGGACAACGGGTTTGCCGGACCGGGCTCGCCATCACGGTCGACGGCGTGCCGATGGGCGACGCGCTCGATCGCGATCGTCGCGGGCGCCCGCTGCCCGTCTGGCAGGGCTGCCGGTTGGTCGCGAACGGCGAGCTGTTCCTGATGAACTGGCAGGTCCGCGACAGCCTCGACGGTCGCTACTTCGGGCCGCTCCCGGCCTCCGCCGTGATCGGCCGGGCAACCCCTCTCTATACCGACGAGGACGGCGATAGCCGCTTCGTTTGGCGCGCGCCGACGCGGTGACGGCGCGCCCATGACCCTATCCACCGCAATATGAAGGAGACGACCCATGCCCGTGATCGGTCAATTCATTCGCGAAAATGATGGCTTCATCGGCCACCTGACGACGCTGTCCTTGCATCAGGACATCATCATCGTCGCGGCCGAGCCGTCCGATGCCGAGAACGCGCCCGACTACCGCGTCCATGTGCTCGACACGATGAGCAACGAGACCGGCGCGGAGATCGGCGCGGGCTGGAAGCGCACCGGCGAGAAGGCCGGCGACTACGTCTCGCTGCAGCTCGACGATCCGACCTTCGAACATCCGATCCGCGCCAACCTGTTCCAGTCGGCCGACGACAAATCCGCCTGGGGCCTGCACTGGAATCGCCCGCCGAAGCGCGGCGAGCGGGACTGAGCGATGCCCGCCGCGCGCATCAAGCCTGTCGTCGGAGGGAGGATCGCCCTCCGACGTGCAGCCCTCTTTCTCCTTTCCGGCCTGATCCTCGCCGCACCGGTCGCGAGCACTGCCCACGCCCAGCAGACGCCGGTCGAGCGGCCATCACGCAGCGATCCATATGGCCCTTACATCGCCGAGGCGGCGCAGCGTTTCGGCGTTCCAGAGGCATGGATACGCGCCGTCATGCGCGTCGAAAGCGCAGGCGATGTGCGCGCCATCTCTTCGGCCGGCGCAATGGGCCTGATGCAGATCATGCCCGCCACTTGGTCCGAACTGCGCGTCCGGCATCGGCTCGGCGGCAATCCCTACGATCCGCGCGACAACATTCTGGCCGGCGCTGCGTATCTGCGCGAGATGCACGATCGCTACGGATCGCCCGGCTTCCTGGCGGCCTACAACGCGGGTCCGGGCCGCTACGAAGAGTATCTCGCGGGCCGCCCATTGCCGGCTGAAACGCGCGCCTATGTCGCCGCGCTTGCCCCCGTTGTCCGCGGCGGTGACCTCGCCGGCCCCGTCGTTGTGGCGGCGGCCGATCCGCTCGCCTGGACGCGGGCGCCGCTCTTTGTCGTGCAGTCGGCTGGCAGTGGACCTGCAGCGCCGGTGCAGTCTGAGGGCGAGCCAGACGCGACGACGGCGGCGGCCCCGGAGCGCGATCAAGGCCCGGTGGCTTCGCGCACCGATGGCCTTTTCGTCGCGCGCAATGTCCCCGGTGGTCCGCGATGACCGCGTTCGCACCCGTTCGCATTGTGGCGTGTTCTGGCGGACGAAGGGCGGTCTGGAGAGGAGGAGCCGACAGCACAACCGCACGATGGCGAGATAAAAGCCGGCGATGTGCGGCTTGGTGCGGTCGTGTGTTTTCAGGGACTTATGGCGCATCTGCGCGAGGTGCGCCTGATCGGCGCAGCCTGCGCATTCGCCATTTCGCCAAAGAATTCCGCGCGATTGCGCGATGTGCGGGGCCTCGACCATGAGCGGCGAGGACGATTTCCGCATCCGGCCTGGTCGCATCCGCTCGACCCGCGCCCAGCAGGCACGGCCCTTCATCGCCCAGGCGCTCGCGGCCGCACAGCGGGCTGGCGGCCGCATCTCGCGCACCGGACAGATCAGCAAGGGCAACCGCTCGCGGTTCGGGCGCGGGCAGCGCGCGACGGTGCAGGCCAATCGTCTTCTCACGAGCCGATCGCGCAACACGGTCATCAAGACCCGCGTCGTCCGTCATAGCGCGCGGGCCGCGCCGCTCGCAGCTCACCTCAGCTACCTCCGCCGCGAGGGCGTCACCCGGGATGGAGAGAAGGCGCACCTGTTCGGCCCAGAGAGCGAGGACGCCGATCCGAAGGCCTTCGCCGAGCGCACCCAGGACGACCGGCATCACTTCCGGTTCATCGTCTCGCCCGAGGACGCGACGGATATGTCCGACCTCAAGACCTTCGCGCGCGAGCTTATGGGCCAGATGGAAAAGGACCTCGGCACCAAGCTCGACTGGATCGGTGTCGATCACTGGAACACCGACAACCCCCACGTCCACATCATCCTGCGGGGGCGGACCGATGACGGCCAGGACCTCGTCATCTCCCGCGACTACATCAAGGAGGGCATGCGCGCCCGCGCGCAGGACCTCGTCACCCAGGAGCTGGGGCCGCGGACAGAGCATGAGATCCGCCGCAACCTCGAACGGCAGGTCGGCGCGGAGCGCTGGACCGATCTCGATCGCCAGATCGCCCGCGACAGCTATCGCACGGGCGTGGCCGATCTCGCCCCGCATCCTGATCGCCAGCCCGACGAATTCCACGCGCTGAAGGTCGGCCGGCTACGGAAGCTGGAGACGCTGGGCCTCGCCGATCAGGTCGGCCCTGGTCAGTGGGTCGTCTCGGAGAATGCCGAGAAGACGCTGCGCGCGCTCGGCGAACGCGGCGACATCATCAAGCGCATCCATCGTGGCCTGAGCGAGCGCGGCATCGAGCGTGGCGCCGCGAGCTATGTGCTCGCCGGCGAGAGCCTCGACGATCCGATTATTGGGCGGCTTGTCGATCGGGGGCTCGATGACGAGCTGAAGGGCACGGCCTATGCCGTGGTCGACGGCACCGATGGGCGCACCCACCATATCAAGCTCCCCGATCTCGACGCCGCCGCCGACAGCGCGCCGGGGTCGATCGTCGAGTTGCGCAAGTTCGACGATGCGCAGGGTCGCCGCCGTGTCGCGCTCGCCGTTCGCTCCGATCTCGATATCGAGCGACAGGTCCATGCGACCGGCGCCACCTGGCTCGACCGGCAGGCCATCGCCCGCGAGCCGGTAGCACTCGGCGGCGGAGGCTTCGGCGCGGAAGTGCGCCAGGCCATGGACCGGCGGGCCGAACACCTCATCAGCCAAGGCCTCGCCGAGCGGCAAACGCGAGGCGTCAGCTTCTCGCCGGGGCTGATCGAGACCTTGCGCCAGCGCGAGGTCGAAGCGCTCGGAGAGAAGCTCGCGGCCGAGACCGGCCGACCATTCTCGAAGGCCGGAACGGGCGAGTATGTGGCAGGCACCTATCGGCAGCGCTTCGCGCTCGCCTCGGGCCGCTTCGCCATGATCGACGACGGCCTCGGCTTCCAGCTCGTGCCCTGGTCGCCATCCCTCGAACGCCAGCTCGGCCAGCACATCTCCGGCGTCTCGCGCGGAGGCGGCGGCGTCGACTGGAGCTTCGGCCGCAATCGCGGCCTCGGCATCTAGCCCAAACAAGAAAGGAGTGCCCCGCCATGTCGGCGACGAAGATTTTTTGGGGCCAGATCCTCACCGTCTTCCTGATCGTGTTGATGACGACCTGGGGCGCGACGCAATGGACTGCCTACCGTTTCGGTTTCCAACCTCAGCTCGGGCAGCCATGGTTCGAGCTCGCCGGATGGCCGATCTACTATCCGCCCGCCTTCTTCTGGTGGTGGTACTTCTACGATGCCTATGCGCCGCCGATCTTCGTCGAAGGCGCCTATATCGCCGCGTCGGGTGGCTTCATCTCCATCGCGGTCGCGATTGGCATGTCAGTGTGGCGAGCACGCGAAGCGAAGAACGTCGAGACCTATGGTTCGGCCCGCTGGGCGCGCCCTGACGAGTTGAAGGCCGCGGGCCTGCTCGGTCCAGATGGTGTCGTGCTCGGCAAACACGAGCGTGACTATCTTCGACATGACGGCCCCGAGCATGTGCTGTGCTTCGCGCCGACGCGTTCCGGCAAGGGCGTGGGCTTGGTGGTGCCCTCGCTCTTGACCTGGCCGGGCTCGGCGATCGTCCATGACATCAAGGGCGAGAACTGGACGCTGACCGCCGGCTATCGCGCTCGGCATGGCCGCGTGCTGCTCTTCGATCCAACGAACGCGAAGTCGGCCGCCTACAATCCGTTGCTCGAGGTGCGACGCGGCGAATGGGAAGTCCGCGACGTGCAGAACATCGCCGACATTCTGGTCGATCCGGAAGGGTCGCTCGAGAAACGGAACCACTGGGAGAAGACGTCGCACGCACTTTTGGTCGGGGCAATCCTCCACGTCCTCTATGCCGAGGCCGACAAGACCCTCGCCGGCGTCGCCGCTTTCCTGTCCGATCCGAAGCGGCCGATCGAGTCGACGCTCGCGGCGATGATGAAGACCGCCCATCTCGGCGACGCGGGCCCGCACCCGGTGATCGCCAGCGCGGCGCGCGAGCTGCTCAACAAATCCGACAACGAGCGATCCGGCGTGCTGTCGACTGCGATGTCTTTCCTCGGCCTGTATCGCGATCCCGTCGTGGCCGAGGTCACCCGGCGCTGCGACTGGCGCATCGCCGACATGGTCGGCGGCAAGCATCCGACCACGCTCTACCTCGTGGTCCCGCCATCCGACATCAACCGGACCAAACCACTGATCCGGCTGATCCTCAACCAGGTCGGACGCCGGTTGACCGAGGATCTCCAGGCCAAGAGCAACCGCCATCGGCTGCTACTCATGCTCGACGAGTTTCCCGCGCTGGGCCGGCTCGACTTTTTCGAGAGCGCCCTGGCGTTCATGGCGGGTTACGGCCTGAAGGCGTTCCTAATCGCTCAGTCGCTGAACCAGATCGAGAAGGCCTACGGTCCGAACAACTCGATCCTCGACAACTGCCATGTTCGGGTCAGCTTCGCGACAAATGACGAGCGGACCGCGAAACGCGTTTCGGATGCGCTCGGCACCGCCACCGAGATGAAGGCGATGAAGAACTATGCCGGCCACCGGCTATCGCCTTGGCTCGGCCACATGATGGTGTCGCGCTCTGAGACCGCCCGACAGCTTCTGACGCCGGGGGAGATCATGCAGCTTCCCCCTTCCGATGAGATCGTCATGGTCGCCGGCATTCCGCCGATCCGGGCGAAAAAGGCGCGATATTATGAGGATCAGCGGCTTCAGGAGCGCATCTTGGCTCCGCCGACCCTGACGAAGCCGAGGACAGGTCAAGCCGACGACTGGAGCAAATTGGCGCTGCCGTCAGCGCCCGATCTCCACGCACCGATCGCCGCGCAGGAGGCGTCGGACGATGATCCGACAGAATCCGAGCGTCGCCATCAGCCCGAACTCAGCCGAACGAAGACCGTCGAGCGCAAGGCAGTCATCGAGAACGAGTTCGAAATCGATCCTCGGGATGACGTCGAGGAGGATGCCGCGCGCCTCAGCCGCATGACCCAGACCATGCGCCAGGTCGCCCGTCAGGCATCGCTCGACCCGGGCGACGGGATCGAGTTGTAGGGGGCGGCCGTGACGAAACCTCTCAAGAAACAGCGGCTGTCGGTCTATCTCGATCCCGATGTGATGAAGGCGCTCGCCGCGCACGCCGCGCGGCGAGACCTATCCCTGTCGCTGGTCGCAGAAGCAGGCATCGCCTCCTTCTTGTCGCCTGATGCCGCGGAACGGCAAGAGGCGGCCACCACTAAGCGGCTCGACCAGCTCGATCGTCGCATCGCGCGGATGGAGCGCGATCTTGGCATTTCAGTCGAGACGCTCGCCGTGTTCATTCGCTTCTGGCTGACGTCCAATCCGCCACTGCCAGAGCCGGCACAGGTTGCGGCGCGCGCCAAGGCCGCCGAGCGCTACGAAGCTTTCGTCACCGCCCTTGGCCGACGACTCGCGCAAGGACCGAAGCTCAGGCAGGAAATCGCGGAAGACATTCCCGCGCGCGACGCGGAATAATCACTGATCTACGCATCGCAAGTATTCGGGCGTTCCGCCGTTTCCCTGTCTTTGTACGCCACAGTACGACGACCACATTATGGTTGTTGTCAGGCCATGATTTCTGCCTCTTCTACTCATCCCCGATCCAGGGCCGCATGTCGCGGTCCCGCAAGAGAACGGGGACGACGTGGCGGCCACTCACCAGAAATCGGAAGCGATCCTTCGCGGTGCGCGCATGCTGCGCACAGCCCTCGGGTCCGCGATCGCCACGTTTCTGGAAGATCCCGCGATCGTCGAGGTGATGCTCAACCCCGATGGGCGGCTCTGGGTCGACCGGCTTTCCGAGGGGCTTTCCGATACGGGTGAGCGACTGTCGCCGTCAGACGGCGAGCGCATTATCCGCCTCGTCGCCCATCACGTCGGCGCCGAAGTTCATCCGGGTGCCCCGCGTGTCTCGGCCGAACTGCCCGAGACGGGGGAGCGGTTCGAGGGGCTGTTGCCCCCCGTGGTGTCCGCGCCGGCTTTTGCGATCCGCAAGCCGGCCGTCGCCGTGTTCACGCTCGACGACTATGTCGCCGCCGGGATCATGGCGGCGGCTCAAGCCGAGACCTTGCGCCAGGCGGTTGCCGATCGGCGCAATATCCTCGTCGCCGGCGGCACCTCGACCGGCAAGACCACGCTCACCAACGCACTGCTCGCCGAGGTCTCCAAGACCTCGGATCGCGTCGTCCTGATCGAGGACACCCGCGAGTTGCAATGCGCGGCACCCAACCTCGTCGCGATGCGCACGAAGGACGGCGTCGCCTCGCTCTCCGATCTCGTCCGTTCCTCGCTTCGCCTGCGCCCCGACCGCATTCCCATCGGCGAGGTGCGCGGCTCCGAGGCGCTGGACCTCCTAAAGGCCTGGGGCACCGGCCACCCCGGCGGCGTCGGGACCATCCACGCTGGCACCGCCATCGGCGCGCTCCGCCGCATGGAGCAGCTCATTCAGGAAGCCGTCGTTACCGTCCCGCGCGCGCTGATCGCCGAGACGATCGATCTCGTCGCCGTGCTCTCCGGCCGCGGCGCTTCGCGCCGCCTGGCTGAACTCGCTCGCATCGAGGGACTCGGCCCCGACGGCGACTACCGCGTCATCCCCGCAAGCCAGCCCCTCACAGGAGACCCGTCATGATCAAGCACGCCCTGCGCATCCGCCGCCACATCGCCACGGCGGTGTCGGTCACTTTCCTCACACTCGCCCTGGCGCCGGCCGCCCACGCGTCGGGTTCGTCGATGCCCTGGGAGGCGCCGCTTCAGTCGATCCTTGAATCGATCGAGGGGCCGGTCGCCAAGATCATCGCGGTGATGATCATCATCATCACCGGCCTGACCCTGGCCTTCGGCGACACGTCGGGCGGCGCCCGCAAGCTGATCCAGATCGTGTTCGGCCTGTCGATCGCCTTCGCCGCGTCGAGCTTCTTCCTGTCCTTCTTCTCGTTCGGCGGCGGGGCGCTCGTCTGATGGCCGACGGCGCGGATCATGGCGGCGAACTGCCGGGCTTCTCAGTCCCGGTCCACCGGGCGCTGACCGAGCACATCCTGCTCGGCGGCGCGCCGCGTTCGCTGGCCATCCTGAACGGCACTCTGGCCGCCGCGCTCGGCCTCGGCCTGCGCCTCTGGCTGGTCGGCCTCGGCCTCTGGGCCGTCGGGCATTTCGCGGCCGTCTGGGCCGCCAAGCGCGATCCCCAGTTCGTCGACGTCGTGCGCAAGCATCTGCGCATCCCCGGCCACCTGTCGGTCTGAGGAGCGACGCGATGATGAACCTTGCCGAGTATCGCAACCGCAACACCCGGCTCGCCGACTACCTCCCTTGGGTAGCGCTGGTCGGCGAAGGCATGGTGCTGAACAAGGACGGGAGTTTGCAGCGCACGGCGCGCTTTCGCGGCCCCGACCTCGACAGCGCCGTACCGGCCGAGCTGGTGGCCGTCGCCGGCCGGCTCAACAATGCCTTTCGTCGCCTCGGCTCCGGCTGGGCGATCTTCGTCGAGGCGCAGCGCCATGGCGCCGCCACCTATCCGGCCAGCATGTTCGCCGACAGCGCTTCCGGCCTGGTCGATGCCGAGCGCAAGGCCGACTTCGAGGAAGCCGGCGCGCATTTCGAGTCGAGCTATTTCCTGACCTTCCTCTATCTGCCACCGGCCGAGGACGCCGCCCGCGCCGAGACCTGGCTCTACGAGGGTCGCGATCATGCCGGCGTCGATGCGCACGAGGTACTGCGCGGCTTCGCAGACCGCACCGATCGCATCCTTCAACTCATCGACGCCTTCATGCCGGAATGTGCCTGGCTCGATGACGGCGAGACGCTGACTTATCTGCATTCCACCGTCTCGACGAAGCGGCACCGCGTCCGCGTCCCCGAGACACCGATGTATCTCGACGCGCTACTCGCCGACCAGCCGCTGACCGGCGGGCTGGAGCCGCGCCTGGGCGATGCGCATCTTCGCATCCTCACCATCGTCGGCTTCCCGACCGCGACCACGCCCGGCATCCTTGACGAGCTGAACCGACTGGCCTTTCCCTATCGCTGGTCGACCCGCGCCGTCCTCCTCGACAAGACCGACGCGACGAAGCTGCTGACCAAGATCCGGCGGCAATGGTTCGCCAAGCGCAAGTCGATCGCTGCAATCCTCAAGGAGGTGATGACCAACGAGGCCTCGGCACTGGTCGACACCGACGCGGCGAACAAGGCAGCCGACGCCGACATGGCGCTGCAGGAGCTGGGCGCCGACTATGCCGGCCAGGCCTATGTGACGGCGACGATCACCGTCTGGGACGACGATCCGCGCATCGCCGCCGAGAAGCTGCGGATGGTCGAGAAGGTCATCCAGGGCCGCGACTTCACCGCGATGCCAGAGACGATCAATGCGGTGGATGCCTGGCTCGGCAGCCTGCCGGGCCATGTCTACGCCAATGTCCGGCAACCGCCGATCTCGACACTGAATCTCGCCCATATGATCCCGCTGTCGGCGGTGTGGGCGGGACCGGAACGGGACGAGCACTTCGACGCACCCCCACTGCTTTACGGCAGAACCGAAGGCTCGACCCCGTTCCGGCTTTCCATCCATGTCGGCGATGTCGGCCATACGCTGATCGTCGGCCCCACAGGCGCCGGCAAGTCCGTGCTGCTGGCGCTGATGGCGCTGCAATTCCGGCGCTATGCGCAATCCCAGGTGTTCGCGTTCGACTTCGGCGGCTCGATCCGCGCTGCCGCACTCGCCATGCGCGGCGACTGGCATGATCTCGGCGGTGGGCTTACCGAAGGATCGGACGACAGCGTGTCGCTCCAGCCGCTGGCCCGCATCGACGACGTCGCCGAGCGGGCCTGGGCCTCCGACTGGCTGATCGCGATCCTGGGGCGCGAGAGCGTTGCCGTCACGCCCGAGGTCAAGGAGCACCTCTGGTCGGCGCTGTCGTCGCTCGCCTCCGCACCGATCGCCGAGCGGACTTTGACGGGCCTGTCGGTCCTCCTCCAGTCCAACGACCTGAAGCAGGCGCTGCGACCCTATTGCGTCGGCGGTCCCTACGGCCGGTTGCTCGACGCCGAGACCGAGCATCTGGGCGAGGCCAATGTTCAGGTCTTCGAGACCGAAGGTCTGATCGGCACCGGCGCTGCCGCCGCCGTGCTCGCCTATCTCTTCCACCGCATCGAGGACCGCCTCGACGGTCGCCCAACCCTGCTGATCGTCGATGAAGGCTGGCTCGCGCTCGACGACGAGGGCTTCGCCGGCCAGCTCCGCGAATGGCTGAAGACCCTGCGCAAGAAGAACGCCAGCGTCGTCTTCGCCACGCAGTCGCTCTCCGACATCGACGGCTCGGCGATCGCCCCAGCCATCATCGAAAGCTGCCAGACCCGCATCCTGCTCCCGAACGAACGCGCGATCGAGCCACAGATCACCGCCATCTATCGCCGCTTCGGCCTCAACGATCGCCAGATCGAGATCCTCGCGCGCGCGATGCCCAAGCGCGACTATTACTGCCAGTCCCGCCGCGGCAACCGGCTCTTCGAGCTGGGTCTGTCGGACGTAGCGCTGGCGCTCTGCGCCGCCTCGTCGAAGCAGCACCAGGCGCTGATCGCCGCGGTTCACGCCCGCAGCGGCACGGATGGTTTCCTTGCCGAATGGCTTGGCGAGAACCGGCTCGGCTGGGCCGCCGACCTCATCGCCGACCTCACCAACATCACCCCCCAAACCGATCCGGAGGCACGCCCATGACCCGTTCCGTTCGTTCCCGCTCACGCGCGCTGCGCATCGGCGCCGCGCTCCTTGCCGCGCCGCTCGCGCTGTCGCCAATCTTCGCCCCGCCGGCCGCCGCACAGTGGATCGTCTATGATCCGACCAACTATGCGCAGAACGTCCTGACGGCGGCGCGCACGCTCCAGCAGGTCAATCAGCAGATCACCCAGCTTCAGAATGAAGCGACCATGCTGATCAATCAGGCTCGCAATCTCGCGAGCCTGCCGTACTCATCGATTCAGCAGCTTCAGCAGTCGGTGCAGCGCACCCAGCAACTTCTCGCGGAGGCGCAGGGCATCGCCCTCAACGTCCAGCAGATCGACCGTGCGTTTCAGACCACCTATGGCAACGCGTCGATGTCGGCGTCCGATCAGGCGCTCGTCGCGGGAGCGCGCGAGCGCTGGCAGAACACAGTCGGAGGCTTGCAGGACGCCATGCGCGTGCAGGCCGGCGTCGTCGGCAACATCGACACCAATCGCGGTGAGATGACGGCGCTCGTCGGCCAAAGCCAGGGCGCGACCGGCGCGCTTCAGGCGACGCAGGCGGGCAATCAGCTTCTCGCCCTGCAAGCACAACAGCTCGCTGACCTCACCGCCGTCGTTGCCGCCAATGGCCGCGCACAGAGCCTCTCCGAGGCCGAGCGGGCGGCAGCGGCCGAACAGGGCCGCGAACAGCGCCGCCGCTTCCTGACGCCGGGCACGGGCTACCAGCCCGGCAACGCCCGCATGTTCCCGAACGGCAACTGAGGACATGGTCATGGACGGCAAGATGCTCGCGCGGCTTGGCGCCGTCGTGTTCGTCGCGGTCGCGGTCACCGCGACCGCGATCGAGATGACCCGCAAGGAGGAAGCGCCGGCGGCCTGGCCATCCGGCCGCTCTACCCAGGCTCAGGCCGATCCCCTGCGTGACGAATTGATCCGCTGCCAGTCCCTTGGCGAAGCGGGGCCGCGCGATCCGGGGTGCCTCCGAGCCTGGGCAGAGAACCGTCATCGCTTTCTCGCGCCCGGCGCTCGTCCGATGGAGCGTCTCCCCGAACCGCCTCCGCCGAATGCGATTCCGCGCGAGATCCCCGACAATCCGATCCGCCGTGAAAGCGCGCCCCAGCCCGACGAGGCACGGTAGTATCATGGGCGGCACCGGCGTCATCGACCACTTCCTCGAGGTCTTCACCCGCTACATAGACAGCGGCTTCGGCCTGCTTAGCGGCGAAGTCGCGTTCATCGCCACAACGCTGATCGTCATTGACGTGACGCTAGCGGCGCTGTTCTGGAGCTGGGGCGCCGACGACGACATCATCGCACGGTTGGTGAAAAAGACGCTGTTCGTCGGGGTCTTCGCCTACATCATCGGCAACTGGAACAATCTCGCTCGGATCATCTTCGAGAGCTTCGCAGGCCTTGGCCTGAAGGCCAGCGGCACGGGCTTCACGACAGCCGACCTTCTGCGCCCCGGCAAGGTCGCTCAGACCGGGCTCGACGCCGGACGGCCGCTGCTCGATTCGATCTCCAGCCTGATGGGCTACTGGTCGTTCTTCGAGAACTTCATCCAGATCGCCTGCATGTTCCTGGCGTGGGCTCTGGTGCTGCTCGCCTTCTTCATCCTCGCCATCCAGCTCTTCGTCACACTCATCGAGTTCAAGCTGACGACGCTCGCCGGCTTCGTGTTGATCCCGTTCGGCCTGTTCGGCAAATCCGCCTTCATGGCCGAACGCGTGCTCGGCAACGTCATCTCATCCGGCATCAAGGTCCTGGTCCTCGCCGTCATCATCGGCATTGGCTCTACGCTGTTCTCCGAGTTCACATCCGGCTTCGGCGGCCAGAACCCATCTATTGACGAGGCTATGGCGATCGTGCTCGCCGCTCTGTCGTTGCTTGGCCTCGGCATCTTCGGTCCCGGGATCGCGAGCGGCATCGTCTCCGGCGGTCCTCAACTCAGCGCCGGCGCCGCCGTCGGCACAGGCCTCGCCGCAGGCGGCATGGTGGCGGCAGGCGTCGGCGCGGTCGGCGCAGCCGCGTCCGGCGGCGCGGCACTCGCCGGTGGCGCAGCAGCAGCCGCCCGTGGCGGTGCTGCGCTCGCAGGCGGGGCTTCCACTGCCTACAGCCTTGGCGCTGCCGGGCAGTCCGGCGCGACAGGTGTCGCCTCGGGGCTTGGCGGGGTCGCTCGTGCCGGTGGCAGCGCTGCGGTCTCACCGCTCCGCCGTGCGGCCTCCCGCGCCGCCGAGAGCATGCGCTCCAGCTTCAACGCCGGTGGCAAAGCCGCGTTCGAGGCGACGGGCGGCTCCTCCACCATGGGCTCGATCGGCGGTGATGCCGCCGGTGACGGCGCCGCGTCCTCCGGTGCCGCCAATGCCGGCGGACCGCCCGCCTGGGCGCAGCGGATGCGCCGCTCCCAGCGCATGACCCATGCCGTGCAAGCCACGGCCCATGCCGTCCGCTCCGGCGACGCCCACGGCGGCGGCTCCTCCGTCAACCTGTCCGAAGGCGATCGCTGATGTTCAAACGACCCACCACCCATTACGGCAAAGCGGCCGAACCCGAGACGCCGTATCAGCGCGCGGCGCAGGTCTGGGATGAGCGCATCGGCGCCTCTCGCATCCAGGCCAAAAACTGGCGGCTCATGGCCTTCGGCTCCCTGATCCTCTCCGCCGGTTTCGCTACCGCGCTCGTCGTGCAGTCGGCACGCGGAACGATCGTGCCGTGGGTGGTGCAGGTCGATCGCGTCGGTCAGGCTCAAGCCGTGGCGCCGGCCGAGGCCGACTATCGTCCCACCGATCCGCAGATCGCCTTCCACCTGGCGCGCTTTATCGAGCAGGTCCGCTCGATTCCTGCCGACGCGATCATCGTGCGTCAGAACTGGTTGCGGGCATACGACTTCACGACCGATCGCGGGGCGATGGCGCTCAATGACTATGCCCGCTCGAACGACCCGTTCACGCGGGTCGGCCGCCAGCAGGTCGCCGTCGACGTCTCAAGCGTCATCCGCGCGTCTCCCGACAGTTTCCGCGTCGCCTGGGTCGAACGTCGTTATGAGAACGGCCAGCTCGCCGAAACCACGCGCTGGACGGCGATCCTGACGATCGTCGTGCAGATTCCTCGCAACGCCGACCGGCTCAGGGCCAATCCGCTCGGCATCTACGTCAACGCCATCAACTGGTCACGGGAGCTTGGGCAATGAAGCCGTCTTTCCGTAAAGCCGGAAATCCGGCTTCACACACAATCGTATTCGCAGTTCTGCGGAAAGCCGCATTCCCTGCGGTCCTGCTGGCGACGAGCGCGCTGGCCGGCTGTGCGACCACCAATCCACCGCCGGAAATCTCCTACGACAATGCGGCCCCGGCTGTGCAGACGGTCGATCCGCCAGCGCCCGTCACCGTGGTCGAGCTGCCGCGGCCGCTGCCGCTACCCGGCCAGTTGCAGCCCGTGCCGGAGACGCGACGCGCGCCCGAGCCGACCAACCCGACGGCGCGCGTCAATCAGGCCAATGAGGCGGCCCGCGTCCAGCCGGTGCGCGACGGCTTCATCAACTCCATGCAGGTCTATCCCTGGACGCAAGGGGCGCTCTATCAGGTCTATACTGCTGTCGGGCAGATCACCGACATCGCGCTTCAGCCGGGCGAGCAGCTCGTCGGCGCCGGTCCGGTGGCGGCCGGGGACACGGTCCGCTGGATCATTGGCGACACCGAGAGCGGATCGGGCGCGACGCGCCAAATCCATATCCTCGTGAAGCCGACGCGGGCCGACCTGATGACGAACCTCGTCATCAACACCAACATGCGCACCTATCACATGGAGCTGCGCTCGACCGAGCGGACCTATATGGCATCGGTCTCCTGGCAGTATCCGCAGGACCAGCTCATCGCCCTGCGCCGGCAGAACGCCGAGGCGCAGGCCGCCCAGCCGGTGGCGAGCGGAGTCGATCTCGCCAACGTCAACTTCCGCTACGCGATCGAGGGTGATCGCGCGCCCTGGCGGCCGCTGCGCGCCTTCGATGACGGCCGCCAGGTCTTCATCGAGTTTCCGCGCGGCATCGGTCAGGGCGAGATGCCGCCGCTCTTCGTCGTCGGCCCCGAGGGCAATACCTCCGAGCTGGTGAACTACCGCGTTCGCGGCCACCACATGATCGTCGACCGCCTGTTCGCCGCCGCCGAACTGCGTTTCGGCTCCGGTCGCGAGCAGAAGCGCGTCAGGATCTTCCGCACCGACGGAAGGCCGACCTCATGAGCGAGAACCCGCCCCGGAATGAGGAAGTGCCCGACGATGGGCAGCCCTTGACCGGCGAGCCGGTCGGGCCAGCGCCGATGCGCCTGCGCGCCGAACCGCCCCGCGTCACGCGGTTATCGCGGAAGGTTCTCGCCGGCCTCGGTCTTGTCGCCAGCGTTGGGCTCGGCGGTGCGCTGATCTACGCGCTTCAGACACGCGACGGCGGTCGGCCGAACGACGAACTCTATTCGACCGAGAACCGCTCGACCGCTGACGGACTGGCCGGCCTGCCGCGAGATTACAGTGGCGTGCCGCAGCTCGGTCCGCCACTTCCCGGTGACCTCGGGCGGCCGATCCTCAGCACCCAGGATCGCGGACAGCCGGTGCCGACACCCGGAATCGCCACGCCCAATCCCGGCATCAGCCCGGAAGAGCAGCGCCGCCTTCAGGAGATCGAGACCGCGCGGACCAGCCGCCTTTTCTCCGGATCGGAAAGCCGGGGGGCGCCCGCTGCGGCGGGAGGTGTCCCGGCACTCCCGCCCGCGCCGGATTTGACGAGCCTCGGCCTCGCGCCGCCGCCGGCCACACCCTCCGCGCAGGATCGCCAGAATGCCTTCCTCAACGCAGCGGCCGATCGCCGGACGGTCGCGCCCGATCGCGTCGTTGCTCCGGCGTCGCCGAACATCCTTCAGGCCGGCGCAGTCATCTCGGCGGCGCTCATAACCGGCATCCGATCCGACCTCCCGGGACAGATCACCGCCCAGGTGACGGAGAACATCTACGATAGTCCGACAGGCCGCATCCTTCTGGTGCCCCAGGGCACGCGCGTCATCGGCCAGTACGACAACAACGTGCAGTTCGGGCAAAGCCGTGTGCTGCTTGTCTGGAACCGGCTGATCTTTCCGAATGGCCGCTCGATCGTGCTCGAGCGCCAGCCAGGTGCCGATGCCGAAGGTTTCGCCGGCCTGCAGGACGGCGTCGATTACCACTGGTGGGATCTCGCCAAGGCGGCGGGACTTTCCACGCTGCTCAGCGTCGGCGCCGAACTCGCCGTGGACAATGATGATCGCTTGATCCAGGCGATCCGCAACGGCGGTCAGGACACGCTTAACGACGCGGGTCAGCAGATCGTCAGACGGCAGCTTAATGTGCCACCGACGCTCACCGTCCGGCCAGGATTCCCTGTCCGGGTTATCGTGACGCGCGATCTCGTGCTCGAACCATATGGGGGATGATAATGTCGAAGCTCAAGCTGGGGCCTATCGCGGAAGAAAAGCCGATCAAAGTTCAAGTCGAGTTGCCTGCTGCTCTTCATCACGACTTGGCCGACTATGCCGATCTGTTAGGGCGCGAACAAGGGCAGCCTGCGGTCGATCCGGCTAGGTTGATCGTTCCTATGTTGCAGCGGTTCATCGCGACCGACCGCGGTTTTGCAAAAGCTAGGCGAGCTACGACGCAAAAGACCGAAGATTAGCCAAGACTCCTCCCCTTCAACCCTGAGAGGGTGTCGAGACATTTCAGCAGCAGTGGTAGGGCGGGATTGTCGTTGTCGCAGCATGAAATCGTAGCAGCCGTAGGCGCTCGGGCCGATGAAAGCGGGACCAACGCGATGTCAGTTTGGCGAACCAACGTCGTGATGGTTAAACCGAAGCCCTGCTCGACCATGGTGAGGAGTGTCTCCCGGCTGACCTGTTGAATGGATAGTTGAACCTCTCCTTCTACGGCTCCTACCATGCGCTTGAGCAAGTCAGAGAGTTCACGTCCGGCACCGTCGGAACGAACGAGGAAGACCTCGTCGCAGATGTCTTCCCAAGCCAATTGCATTCGCGACGCCAACTGGTGACGCTGGGACAATGCCACAAACAAAGTGGGATCGCAGAAGCGTCGAATGTGAAACTGGCGGTTGCTGTTTGTGCGAAGGCAAATTGCGGCATCCAGTAATCCACGCCGCACCCGCGATGTATTCTCTTCTGACGTGCCTTCCTCGAGCTTCACCTCGATAGTCGGATATTGATGTCGAAAGTCCGCGAGAAGGTCGATGATTGGGCCCGCCGGAAACGCTTCGAGCATCCCAAATCTGATAAGCCCGGTCTTGAGGTTTCGTGTGGACCGGATCTCCGTCGCAGCCTCGCGCAGGTATCGCGCTCCTACAGCCGCGTGCTGAAGAAAGCGTGCTCCCTCGGGCGTTAGCGCGGCACCTGTTCTTGTGCGCTCGAACAGCGAAACGCCAAGCTGACGCTCTAGCATCTGCACCCGACGGCTCACGGTAGATTGGGAGATCGCAATGCGTTCGGCCGCCCGGCGAAAGCTACCTGCCTCGGCGACCTGGATCGCGTATTTGAGGTATCGCAGATCAAGCGTCAGATCGGGCATGATGCCCCTCCGTGGCTGCCGCCATTCAAGCGCACGAGCAGCGCGCGAAATTTTAAGCCGCCAGTGGACGGCGCATCTCTTTCGATCTCAGGCGAGGAATCCGAGCCGAGTCCTTCGGTGAGCATGACCATCTCCGAATCCCAGAAATGTATGCGGCAGTCATACATCTTCGGACACTTGATGTCTATGCGTCACGCATATATCGTTGACGGATGGAGCCGGCGGCAGCCAAATATCATTTTGGTGCACTAGCGCTCGCGGTGGCTGACAACATCGCGAGTGCCTCAGCCTCGCTTTCGCCGAGCGGACCAGCGGCTGCGCTGATGATCCTTCTTAGTGTTGAGCCTGGGGTGCCTATCGGCGTCCTAGCTAGCCGGCTTCGGCTTTCCCATGCCGGGACGGTGCGATTGATCGACAGGCTTGAAACCGATCATCTGGTCGAACGGCGGCGACACACCGTCGACAGACGGGCGCGTTTCATCCACCTCACCAATTCCGGTGAGGAGATGACTAGAGCTTTGCTCAGAGCGCGCGAGCAGGTGATCGCGGCGTGGGTCTCGCCCCTATCGCCCATGGACCTGAACGACCTAGGCGCGTTGTCCGAGCGGCTCCTCGAAAACGGGTTGAACAAAAATGAGCTCGCAAGCCTCCGGCATCTGGGCGGCTACCCGAGGCCACGACCTACTGAAAGCGCGACGCCGCCAGCCCGCTCGCCACCCCGGCGTCCTTCGAAGAACGACTGACGAGAAAATGAATCAGGCTTGATACCTTGGAATCCATCGCGTTCGACCTTCTCATATGCATGCTGGCATTCTGGTTCGGGTATTCCGCAAACCGAGGTGGAACATGTCTGGTCGTAGCTGCTCACGAGTTGCAGAAACGACGCCCACCAAGAATGTTCGTCGGATTTGTTGCGGCGTCTGCAGCGGCGGGCCTCGTTGCTATTCCGCTCGCTTGGTCTGGGACGCTGAACGCGACCCTTGCACCCTCGACGAACGTCAACGCCTTTCTCCTAATCGGCGCCATCGCCTTCGGCTTTGGGGCGCTCATCAATGACACTTGTCTGCTTGGATCGTTGGCACGGTTAGGCGATGGGGAAATGCGACTGCTAGCTCTTCCTGTGGGACTAGCAGTCGGGATCTTGATTGCCGATCATGGTCGGCCCGGCTCTCTCGTCACGTGGACAAGTCTTATCGCGAGCCCAAGCATCTCTGGGGCCGCTACGGTTCTCGCCCTTGCGGTTGTACTAGCGCTGGCGGTGATGTTCGTATCGACGAAGGGCGCATCGCGAAGAAGACCGGGTTGGGCGTTTGGCGCCTCAATGATTGGCCTCGGTATCACTGGTGGACTTCTTTACGCCCTGTCACCGGCATGGACGTTCGCTGACCTGATCCAACGCGGCCTTCCTCTTCGAATGACACCAACAGGCGAGGTCGCACTCGTTGCGGTCATTGCCTCTGTTGCGGGAGCAATCACGGCATCCGTGCGTCAGGGACGTTTGCGTTTTCAACGGCCGACGGTTGCCGGCATTCTGCGATCGATTGTCGGCGGAGCGTTGATGGGAATAGGTATCGGCCTCATACCCGGTGGCAACGACGCTTTGATCCTCGCCGCAGTGCCTACACTCTCTCCGGGCGGCATAGTTGCCTACCTCGTGATGACGACGACGATCGTTTTTGGATTTGCAGCGCGTGACAGGCTTTTCAAGAAACGCCCATCAGGCCACGGGAGAGGGTAGATGGTCTTGGGCCGATCATGAGACCCGTGAATATCGACTTATCAGGTAATACGCCTGCGTGGGCCCATCCCCCTGATTGCCGTCTCGAAGGATAGTGCGTCGAGCATCCGGTGGTGTCATGATAGGCGTGGTCACGGCAGGAATGAGTGTCTGTCGCCTGATACCCCAGCTCCGGCGCGAGAATCTGAGGTTTCAGACATCGTCGGTGCCTACCGGCCCGCCTTCGCCCTCCATCCGATTAATGGCACGCACATCCTTGGCGTTGAACTTAAGCCTCACGCCCGATCCCGCGCGATGATCCTCATCGATGAAGACGGCGCCGCCCCGTTCGAGCGCGTCACGCAACCGCGTCAGTTCCGAAGCTGCAAGCATGCTACCGCCGGCCTCGAACCGAGCTAACGTTTCCTCGTCCAACTCAGCGATCTTGGCGACATGTGATCGCGGCCACTGAATCAGGGCTCTCGCTGCGCGCGCCAATGGTCCATTCATGCTCATCGATGCTTCCTTTTTTTTGGAAAACCCACCTTTTCGCCGAGTGACGACTTTGCCGGCACTCGATCGGCTATATGAGCTTCGCCATTGCGACCGCGGTATCCGCCATACGCGTCGCAAAGCTCCATTCGTTGTCGTACCAAGCAAGCACGCGAACCATCCTGCCGTCGACAACATCTGTCTGGGGAAGTGCGACGATTGAGGATTCGGTCCGATGGTTCAGATCGACCGACACCAAGGGCTCTGTCGTGAAGGCGAGCACCCCACTCATTGCACCGGCGGCAGTCTGACGGATGGCGTCGTTCACCTCGTCTATCGAAACCTCACGCGACGTCGAAACAGCCAAATCTATGACCGAGACGTTCGGCGTTGGGACGCGGATCGACGAGCCATGAAGCTTACCTTTTAGTTCCGGCAGCACGCGGCCGATCGCGTTCGCAGCCCCGGTGGACGTCGGGATCATTGAGAGTGCGGCTGCGCGGGCGCGGTAGAGATCCTTATGGACGGTATCCTGCGTCGGCTGGTCACCGGTATAAGCGTGAACCGTGGTCATATAGCCTCGCTCTATGCCACAGAGGTCGTTCAGTACCTTCGCGACAGGCGCGAGGACATTGGTCGTGCATGAGCCATTTGATACGACGACATCGTCAGCGGTCAGCGTGTCGTGATTGACCTTGAAGACGATCGTCTTGTCTGCCCCATCGCTCGGCGCGGAGACGAGCACGCGTCTTGCTCCCGCACGAATGTGCGACTCGGCCTTCTCCCTGGATGTGAAGAAGCCCGTGCATTCGAGCGCCACGTCAACACCAAGCTCATCATGGGGCAGGTTTGCTGGATCGCGTTCCGACGACACCCTGATTTTACCGGACCCGACGTCGATCCAGTCTTCGCCGAGGTCGATCGATCCACGAAAGGGACCATGAACCGAGTCGTACCTCAGAAGGTGCGCCAAGGTAGCGACCGGCCCGAGGTCGTTGATCGCAACCACTTCGACGTCCTCTCGATGTAGTTCGACGATCGACCGTAAGGCTAGTCGCCCGATCCGACCGAAACCGTTGATTGCGACCTTAACCGTCATGCCTATCTCCCCTGGCTCGCCTTACTGACTGAAGCATCCGCCATTCGCTCAGTGAAACATGGCGCACGAAATCGGCTCTGGCGGCGTGTGCGCAACAACACATTATGTATGCGTCACGCATAGACCTATCTGGGTGGGCACTCGGGGTCAACGCGGCAGTGTCAGCACGGACGATCCAGCTTGCGCCGTCCAAACAAGCAGCCGTTCTTTGGGGGGCTGCGTGAAACGCGTTCAAGGCCTACGCGTCCCCAAGACGGATAGGGGGTTTGATATCCATCTGCCGGCTGGCTGCGGCTAAAGCACGGTCGTGGCTGACCAGGGTGAGTCGGTTGAGGTGGGACGCAGAAAGCGAGCTCCCAGGCCTGCCGATAACATTTGGCCACAACGCGTAGCTGGCGCTGGAACGATGTGATTCGGCCTCAAGGCAGCCGAAACCACGGCAAACTTCACCGATCTATAGCCGCCAGGTATCGGCAGTCCGTGCGCGCCATGATCTAAATTGCGGAGTTTCAATCTCCCGCGTCATCGGCGGAACGTCGTAAGCCTCTGGGAATCCGGCCTTTTTTCCGCACGCTTGCCGACCCGCACCACACGCGTATGACTTGCTGTCTATGCTTCGCGCACATATAGATGTGACAATGGATGGACCTCGAGATCGAAATATCTTCGGGGCGTTCGCACTCATGATCAGCGACGACATCGTTCGCGCTAGTTCATCGCGGGCGCCGGAAGCTGGACCCGCAGCATCGGCCCTGGCGTTGATTGCGCACATGCCTGGGCTCTCGATTCGCATGCTCTCCATCGGCGTCGGCCTCTCCCATGCAGCGACTGTCCGTTTGGTGGATCGGTTAGCTGCTGAGGGATTGGTCGAACGCCGTGAGCATTTCACGGATGGTCGCACCCGGTCTCTCTATCTCACTGCGGCGGGCAAGGTAGCGAGCGACGAAGTCCTTTCCTCACGCGACGAGGTGATCGCTGAGGGGTTATCCATCCTAAGCCCAGACGAATTGAGAGTTCTTTGCGACATCGCGGAACGCGTCTTACGGCATCGCCTGGAAAATCTTGAGCATTCCTACCGTATCTGCCGCTTGTGTTGCTATGAGGGTTGCACGAATTGCCCGATTGATGCCGAGTTGCATGAGCGTGGCGTAGATCGCGAGAACAGCGGCGAGGCGTAGGACCATCGCAATCGCATGAATCAATGTTGAGCGATGAGATATGCCGCCAGAAATCCCACGACCGTGATGAGCCCTATGAACGGCGGCGCCTTTTCGAACGCTTCGGGAATCATAGCTTCTGCCAGCATCGCTATGACGGCGCCGGCCGCGAAAGAAAGGATGGCTGGCGCCTGAGTCGATGCCGAGCCGAGGATGAGATTTCCCACACCGGCGGCAACGCAAACGAGTAGGGGAATGCCGATCCAGACCGCGTAGATATAGCTTCGGGGTCGGCCCGCAACCTTCATTCCTGAAGTGCTCGATAGGCCCTGGGGCACGTTTGCAAGAAAGAAGCCTGCCACGACGGCCAGGCTGATCCTGCCGCCACCAGCCACCGACATCCCGATCACAAGGGCCTCTGGAATTCCGTCGAGAACGCTGCCGAGCGCAATTGCAGCACCACTACCGCGGTGCTCCTGTTCAGTGGCCTGTTCCGTGCATTCACCGCATCGCTTTCGGTGCTTCGCGCCTTGGCGAGACAAAAACCAGTTCGTGCCGCTGAAGATCGCAGCTCCGGCGAGTAGCGCGAAGATCGCAAATGGGCCCATCCCGGCCGAAACGCGATCGCCGATGAGTTCGGTAGCGACAACGGCAATCATCACGCCGCCACCAAAGCCCATGACTGCGGAGATCATGCGGTGAGTAAGCCGCCCGAAAAGCACGTCCGCCAGCACCGCCCCCACCAGCAGTCCGCTTCCCGACAAAAGGCCCCACAAGCCGGCGATCACGTATTCCGGCATCATGACGGTGACCCGGCTGGCAGCACGACAAAGCGCGAGCACCCTTGCAGCAGTATTGTCGATGATAGTCGAAGCTCGCTCATCGGTTCGCTCGGTCCAATCGCCAGGTCGGTCGCGGGAAGTGGCAGCTATAGCCACCGGGTTGACGCAGGAGATACTTCTGATGCTCGGGCTCAGCCTCCCAGAAGGATTCTTCCGGGTTGATCTCGGACACGACTGGCCCAGGCCAGCGACCCGAGGCTTCGATCTCGGCGATCGTCGCTAAGGCGATGTCCATCTGCGCTTTAGACGTATAGAATATCGCCGACCGATAGCTTGGGCCGACGTCGCTGCCCTGTTGCTCGTAGGTCGTCGGATCATGAATCTGGAAGAATAGTTCCAGTAGAGCCCGATACGTCAGAATGGACGGATCGAAGGTCACCTCGACGGCTTCCGCGTGGCCGTAATGTCTCGCATAAGTCGGATCTGGCATTTCACCGCCAATATAGCCGACACGCGTGGCCACGACCCCCTTGGCGCGGCGCAGCAAATCCTCCAGGCCCCAGAAACAGCCACCCGCGAGTATCGCTCGCTCGGTTTGCGTCGGCGTCTGGTCTGTAGCTGGCAGGCTCATCATCCGATCACCCTAAACGCTGTGTGCCAATCAGTTCGACGGCCTTGCACCTGCAGGCTGGCCGCCGCTCGAAAGCTCGGTCTGCACATCAGAACCCCGGACGAGCGTCAGATCGACGGGACACCGATCCGCGATCTCAAGAATGCGCGCGCGTTGATCATCACTGAGCGGCCCATCGAGAACGATGGTGCGTGTGAAGCGGTCGGGAGGCATTATGTCCGCCACCTTCTCGTGCCGCACGCTCGTCGTCGCTCTTTCGAGCGGGAAGCCCTTGCGGTTGGCGTAAAGGCGCATCGTCATCACCGTGCAGGCAGCTAGCCCGGCTGACACCAGTTCGTAGGGAGACAGGCCGCTCCCAAGACCTCCGACCGATTCCGGCTCGTCGGCGAACAGAGTATGCTCGCCACTGCGGACCGTGAGCTGGAACTTCCCCGCTAGCGTCTCCGACGCAACGACACCTTTTGCCGCCTCGACCTGCGGAAGATCCGCCGCTAGCGGCGGAAGAAAGCGGCTGGCCCACGCGGCGACCATAGCTGAGGCGTAGTTCGCATCGTCGACGTCGGTGAGAAGGTGATCCGCCGTGTCGAGCGAGACAAAACTCTTAGGATGGCGTGATGCGACGAAGATGCGCGAGGCGTGCTCGATGCCCACGACTTGGTCCACCGGCGAATGCATGACCAGCACCGGACGTCGAAGCGCGGCGATGGACTTCTCGATGTCGGCTCGCTCTACCGTTTCCAGGAAGGTGCGGCGGATGAGGAAGGGCCTGCCAGCGATCTCCACAGAGGCCTCGCCCTCGCTCGCTATCGCGTCAAGGTCGCCAGGCCGGAAAACGCGCAAGATATGCTGAAGGTCGGCCGGCGCACCGATCGTCACCACCGCGGCGACATCCGGCAGCGCGGCAGCGGCTACGATCGCAGCCGTTCCACCCAGGCTGTGCCCGACAAGGAGGGCGGGTGGCATACCGGCGGCCGCCATGGCCTCCGCGGCTGCCCTCAGATCGTCGACGTCAGAAGCGAAGCTTACCGCTTCTTCCGCGGAACTCGCGATCCCTGTGCCGGCGAAGTCGAACCGCAAGACGCCGATACCGGCCCGCGAGAGCGCGCGTGCGATGTGCACGGCGGCGCGGCTGTCCTTCCCGCAAGTGAAACAATGGGCGAAAATCGCCCAGCCGCGAGGAGTGCCTTCTGGCGCCTCCAGGTGCCCGGTTAGTTCAGACCCCCCTCCCCCGGCAAACGTGAACCGCGTTCCTGCCATATGCGTCGAGCCTCCAACGGCGGCTTAGCAGGAGCACCATCGACCCGAACTAGCAGCCCAAGACATTCTTTCTATATGCGCGGCGCATATAGACAAGCCCCTAAACCATGATTATATGCGTCGCGCATACTTCTGAGGCTGTAGTCGGATCGGTCCTCTGGGGTGCCACTCGTCAGGGCGCAGGCCAAAGGGCTATGGAACTCAATCAGGTCAGCTATTTCATCAACTTGGCCGAGACGCTGAATTTCACTGCGGCTGCTCGTCTCAGTGGTGTCTCACAACCAAGCCTGACACGAGCGATCCGCCGCCTGGAGGAGGAACTCGGTGGACCGCTCATCTATCGTGACGGGAAGAACAGCCGGCTGACGAGCCTGGGTCAGGACGTCGAGTTGGAATTCCGCCGAATGCTGGTCGCGATGAAGAGCGTAAGACACCACTCGGAAAACTGGGCAATGGGGCGGCATCGTGTTCTCGACGTTGCTGTCGCCTCCAGCGTCGGCCCGAGGACCTTCACAGCCTTTTTCGACAGCGCGCTGGAAGAGGTGCCGTCCATCGAGATCAAACTGCACTCGCTCCAATCGGGCGAGGACACGTCGGAGGTGCTCTCAGGCAAATATCACGCGTGCATCCTGCCTCGCGAATCAAGGCCGGATCGTAAACTTGATGTGCGTCCTCTCTTCCGGGAGCGCTTCGTGCTCGGCTGCGCTGCAGATCACCCCTTGGCGGCGTGCGAAGTCGTTCGTGGTGAAGACCTGCTTGCTTTCCCGTTCGTCGATCGACTGAAATGCGAGTGCCGCGATCAAATCTTCGAGCACTTCGCGCGTCGAGAGGTGCGCATGCGCCCTCGCTTCCGCTCAGATCGAGACGACTGGGTGCAGCGCGTCGTCGCCGAAGGGCGGGGGATATGCATTTTGCCCGAACGCGCGGCCACCACCCACGGCCTGATCACAAGGCCGATCGAGGGCTTCGCGTTGGAGCGTGAGATCGTAATCGCCACCGTGTCCGGATCTACGGCACCGGTCGAGATACGAAAAGTCGCTCAGCTTGCAGCCCGTTACGATTGGAGTTGACCCGCCAAGCAAGAGGCATGTGCGGTATAGAAACTATACGCACGACGTATTGGATTATCGTTGGAGCCACTGCGATAGTTGATGTGAGTATCGACGTGATAAATTGAACGTAGTGTGCCTGGCCCTCTAACTAAGTAATGGAGACTCACCATGAAGTTTGAAAAGTCGCAGGCAGCAATCGAACGCCTGACCCCGGAACAACGCCGGATCACCCAGCAGGACGGCACCGAGAGACCCTTTACCGGCGAGTATAACGACAACAAGGAGGCGGGCATCTACGTTGACGTCGTATCCGGCGAGCCGTTGTTCGCGTCGACGGACAAGTTCGAGTCCGGCACTGGCTGGCCGAGCTTTACCAAGCCGATCGTCGCGGCTCACGTGAACGAAGTGCGAGACAGCTCGCATGGCATGGTCCGGACGGAGGTTCGCTCGGTGCACGGCGACAGCCATCTTGGCCACGTGTTTCCGGACGGGCCGTCCGACCGCGGCGGCCTGCGCTACTGCATCAACTCGGCATCGCTTCGATTCATCCCGCGCGATGAGATGGAAGCCGCGGGCTATGGCGAGTATCTCGACCAAGTAGAGGAGGCTTAACATGCATCAGCGCGCTGTTCTCGCTGGCGGATGCTTTTGGGGAATGCAGGATCTGATCCGCAAGCAGCCCGGCATCGTTTCGACCCGCGTCGGCTACACCGGCGGCGACGTGCCGAACGCCACCTATCGCAACCATGGCACTCATGCGGAGGGGATCGAGATCACCTTCGACCCGACAGTGACGAGCTACCGTAATATCCTGGAATACTTCTTCCAGATCCATGATCCGACGACAAAGAACCGCCAGGGCAACGACCGCGGCCTCTCCTATCGATCTGGCATCTATTACATCGACGAGGAGCAGAAGCGCATCGCCGAAGATACGATAGCCGACGTCGACGCGTCCGGACTGTGGGACGGCAAGGTCGTCACCGAAGTCGAGCCCGTGGGTGACTTCTGGGAAGCAGAGCCGGAGCACCAGGATTATCTGGAGAAGAGGCCGGGCGGATATACCTGTCATTTCCCGCGCGCTAACTGGGTGCTCCCGAAGCGTAAAGACGCTGGCGACACCCAGGCTGAGGCCGGCGCGGCAGCGGAATAGCTGCAGCCACATTTGCGGCTGAGCCCCTGGGTCGCACCATCGGACCCGCATCCACTGATGGTGCGGGCCCGAAACCCAGCTAATCAAGCGGTCATACCGCTCCTCAGCCATCGAGTTGTTAGGATCGCCACATCATGCCAGATCTTTCGTCGTTTCCGATCGCACAACGCTGGCCGGCATCCAACCCTGACCTCCTGCAGCTCTACGCCGCGCCCACGCCCAACGGCGTCAAGGTCTCGATCATGCTCGAGGAGATCGGCCTGCCGTACGAGCCGCACTTTATCGACATCTCTAAGAACGAAAGCAAAGATCCGGCCTTCGTTTCGCTAAACCCGAATGGCCGCATACCAGCGATCATCGACCCAATGGGTCCGGACGGTAAGCCGCTCGGCGTTTGGGAATCCGGCGCGATCCTCGTTTATTTGGCGGAGAAGGCCGACCAGCTCGTCCCGAGAGCATCAGCCAAGCGCTACGAGGCGCTAAGCTGGGTATTCTTCCAGATGTCGGCGATTGGCCCGATGTTCGGTCAACTCGGCTTTTTCCTGCGCGGGGGCGGCAAGGACTATGAGGATAAGCGTCCTCAGAAGCGTTTCGCTGATGAATCCAAACGCCTCCTGGGAGTCTTAGACCGCCAACTGGACGGGCGCGACTGGATCGTCGATGACTATTCTATCGCCGACATTGCGACCCTCGGCTGGGTCAACGCCTTGGTTGGCGCCTACGACGCCGGCGACCTACTGCGGCTTAGCAATCATTCGAATGTCCAAGCGTGGCTGGATCGCGGCCTCGCGCGCCCAGCAGTCCAACGTGGGCTGCTCATTCCGGCGAGGTCAGCATGAGTGTTATCGCTGCATATTACTACAACGAGGGTCGACGTATCCGGGAAGTAGCTATCGACGAGCGCGTCGAACTCGACAAAAACCGTTCGGGCTTTTGCTGGATTGGGCTCAGCGAGCCCTCCGTCAACGAACTGAGGGCGCTTCAGGCGACCTACAATCTGCATCCTTTAGCGATCGACAACGCGATGCACCCGATATGCCCGCCCAAGCTCGAAGTTTATAACGGCGAGCTTTACGTCGTCGCCCAGACGGCTGAGCTGGTCGGGGACCGCATACGTTACGGCAAGACGGCGATCTTTACTGGCCATAACCATCTTATCACCGTTCGCCACGGCAACGCTGGTGCATTGGGCAACCTTCGAGAGCAACTCGAGCGTTCGCCCGCCCAGTTCGGAAAAGGCGTCGATTACGTCCTCCACGCGATCCTTCACCGGATCGTGGATCAGTATCTGCCCATCTTCGAAATGATCGAGGATGACGTACTTGCGATGGAAAGGCGATCGCTCGACGACTTCCTTGGGCGAGAGGACGTTGCTCGCATCTTCGGCCTGAGATGCGAGCTGACGCGCTTTCAGCGCACCCTTGGCGCTATGGCCGAGCTGGTGCGCAAGCTCGTGCGCGGACACTTTCCCTGCATCAGCGCTGAGGTGCGGCCCTACTTCAACGACGTTGCCGACCATGTTGATCGTGTCCAGTCCATGGTCGATGGCCTCCTGCAGGTGCTATCCACTGTATTCGAGTTCAGCAGCCTTCTCGAAGCGCAAAGAATCGGGGTCGTCACCCGCCAACTTGCGGCGTGGGCCGCGATCCTCGCAGTGCCGACAGCGATTGCAGGCATATACGGCATGAACTTCAAGAACATGCCGGAACTGGACACGCCTTACGGCTACTTCGTCGTGCTTGGTGTCATGCTGATGTTCTGCCTCTTCCTGTTCGTGCGGTTCAAGAAGGCCAAGTGGCTGTGATCGCTACGCGCGAGCCGCGACTAGACCCAGCAGGCTGCCGCGCGCCGTCCACGGCCGCTCTTCCGTCCCAACGTGAACTCGAGGTGCATCAATGACAGCCCAAGTGACCGACGTTCTAAAAGCAGTGCAGTCCTTCGTCGCGAAGGGCTATGACCGCGAGTACCGCGTCAAGGACGGCAACCTGGTCGATCTCGAACTGGGATCGAGGCTCGATCCATGCTCCATTCGCGTCGACGCAGCGCTGCGTCTCGAAAGCGGGGACGGTGCCGAAGATGCTTCGAACATCTACGCGATCACCGATCCCGCGACCGAGCGAAAAGGTTTGCTGATTGATGCCTTCGACGTGTTCGACGAGATCTGCCACCGTGATCTTTCCGAGCGCCTCCTGGAACATCGTGAAACAGCGCCTGCGGGCGACGAAGACGTTCCGAGCAAGCATGGGCTGCGGAAGGTCTACAAGGCCGAATTCGATCGCGAACCCGAGCGTTACGTTCTTCGAGAAGGCTTCCCCGACTTTCCGGCATGCCCGTTCGGCGGCGCATTCAGCATTCTCGGCTTCGATACCGCAGAACAGACGTATGTCTGGCTCGTGACCAGCATCATTCGGGATCCTCGGCTGATCAGGATCCCCTACCAGGGCGAAGACGTCATCATCGACGAATGACGGCGCCGACTGCGGAACGCGGCCTTTCAACGGCTTGCTCCGATAGATCGGCTTATCATTTCAAATTGCAATGCGACGAGGTGCAGATGGATTGGAATAAAGACCACATCCGGGAAACGATGCTGTCGTTGGAGACCGCTGCTCTGCAGAGCGCTCGCGACAAGTATCTCGATTATGTTTCCACGGCTCGCTTGGATCGGAGCGAGCCGATCGAGAACGACGAACAGGCACAAGCCGAGATCGCGAGCGACTTCGCCGAGGCGCTCGACGATACGCTGGACGATTACGCCGACAAGCTCGACAAGCTGAGAACAATCGACTTCGGACCGAAGACGGCGGTTACAGAAGGGGCGGTCATCAAGTTGTCGGGTCGCTACTTCGTCGTCGCGGTGTCAACGGACAAGTTCGTCTGCCATGGGCGCGAGCTTATGGGCATATCGACGATGGCGCCGATCTTCGAGGTAATCGACGGGGCTCAGGCCGGCGAGACCGTTCAATTCAACGGCCGAGAGCTGAAGGTCGAAGCTGTCTCATAGCAAACGGTCGCCAGGGCCGCAGCGCTAGTTCCGAACGCTCTGCGGCTCGTCCTGGGTTCGTATCATCGCATCGAGAGAGGCGGTGATCATCGGCGTACTCGGGCAACGTGTCGCCTTTACCTCGATTGCGGAGCGAGAGCGACCGCGTAGGCCCGCTAACACCGCTAGCATGGTCAGCAGGACAGCAGCATAGACGAACAGCCCACCGGGCCCGACACGATCCATCACCACTCCCCCGACAAGTGGTCCGGCCGCCGTTCCGATCCCGTTGAGCAGCAGAAGCCCTCGCGCGGTGCCGAGCAGCCGCCCTGGAGGAAGGTCGTCGTTCGCGGCGGCGAGACACAGCGAGTAGATCGGGATGCCAAAACCGCCGAAGAGCGCTCCCGCCGCAAGAAGGACGGGCAAAGGGGCGTCTGCCGCCACCGACACGCCGATGGCTGCCACGGCGGATGCCAGCGCCGCTCCTGCGATGACCAGGTTCCTGGACACCCGGTCGGAGAGCCAACCGAGCGGCCATTGCAACACAAGCGTTCCTCCGAGAACTGCGGCCATGAAGGCGGAGATGCCGACGACGTCGAGACCGATCCTTTGCGCAAAATTGGGCCCCATGCCCCAGAAGCCGCCTATGGCCAGCCCGGCCAAGAAGACGCCGATCGACGCCAAGGGCGAAACAGAAAAGAGATCCCTGAATGCAACCGACTCGTGCCGTACATCGGCCGGCGAATGACTGGGAAGTAGAGTGATCGGAACCACTGCGGCAGATATCAGCAGCGAGACGATGAGGAAAAGTGTAACATCGGCGGGTGGAGCGATGTTGAGGAGCGCCTGTCCGGTCGCCCAAGAACCCATGGATACAACGCCGAAAATCGACAAAAGCTGACCGCGTGTGGATTGAACCGCGTGGGCATTGAGCCAGCTTTCCGTTGCGAGGATCATACCCGCATATGCGAAGCCGGTCACGAGCCGAAGCGGCATCCAAGCTACCGGATCTACGAACGCTACATGGAGAAGGGCGGTCATCGATGCGATCGCCGCAAAGCCGGCGAAGGTCCGTACGTGCCCCACCGACACAATGATGCGAGGCAAAACCAGCGCGCCAATCGTGAAGCCTGCGAAGTAGAACGACATCATCGCGCTGATCGCAGCGGCCGAGAAGCCCTCCTGACCAGCTCTGACGATCAAAAGCGTGCCCAGCAGCCCGTTGCCGAGCAGCAAGATGGCGACGCTCAACAGCAAGGCGGCTACTGGCGCGAGGACGAGGCCACGCGTGCAAGCAGCCTTCACATTGTCCATTACCTGGCTCATTTGAGAGCCTGATGTGGAACACGATACTCTGCAGCGCTGATGAATTGATCAAAAGCCTCGCACCAGATGACAACTGCACTGTAATCGTCAACATCGACGCCTCTGGGCACCTGCAATATAAACCCATTGAAGGTCTTCACATCGCCCAGCCTAACCGAAGAGCTTTTGATCTCGAGGAAGGCCGCCTTGGTCTCGACGAACCGGGGCGCGAGGTAGAGCTTGTAATCCGGACCAGGCGAAAGACGCCCTAGGTGCGCGATCCGATCGGGCGCAATCCGAACTTCTCCAGTGCCCCAATGGAGGAGATCACTGCCTTCCAGATCGCGCGCAAATCGACCAAAATAGACCGCTTCAGAAGCAGAGTTTTGAAGCGCAACTTCAGTGGGCGAAGGCGGCGCAGTCAGGATAGGCAGCAGGTAGATCCCGCCGGCGAAGCCTACGGACAAGACGAGGATGTGAGTGGCGGTTAGGATCAGCCAACGCGGCATAGATCACGCCCGCTCGAATTCTGCCACAAGACGATCCGCATCGAGATGAAAGTCAGAAAAGACAATGTGACCATCGGCATCGATCACCACGAACCACGGCGTTCCCCGGGTGTGGTAATCCCCCATAAACGTTGGGAACGGTGCGCCTGGCAGTGGCTCGTCGTGACCGAAGGCGACAGGTAGGCCGTACTGAAGCTGATTGACGCGCAATTTTTCGAACGTATTCTCTTGGGCGCCTTCGAAGACGGTTTGGATGACGGCAAACCCGACGCCCCTGGATTCCAACGCCCCATGCAACCTTTGAAGCGTGGGAAAGCCATGCAGATGGCAGCCACGGCACCAGTGCTGGAATGCGAACAGAATCTTCGGCCCGGGACCGATGTCTGAAAGCTTGATGGACGCATCGAGGCGGTGTCCATCCTCGCCGATCCAATGCTGCACACGAAGCTCGGGCGCTTGCGGTCCGGTCTCTCTCACCGATTTCTCCAACCTCAATGCAGCAGGCCATGTCTGGCCGGTGATGGCGGCGACAGACGAACTGCTGCACGTATCTGCGCTGTTCGTCTTGAGGTCTCTTGATCGATAAGATCGGGATTTCTTTCGAACTATGCCTCAGAAAACCAGGATTTCGGCAGCCACGACTATGAATTGTTATGATAGACAATTCCAATAGCTGCTCAGCATAGTTTCTATACCCTTGGCCGACGCTGGGCCGCCTCTCGCCTCAGCGCTCCCTCGACTATTCTACGAAGCTATCGAAACTATAGCGAACAGGCATTGGTCAAACTTGGCGATATGCCTCTATAGTATCTAGGCAATCGTCGTAACTCATAGTGGGCGAAATCATCTTAATACTGCAACGAACACCGGTGATCTAATATCCGACCTATCGGAAAGCATGACCTTTGCTTACGCTACGTTCTTGCTCCTAATAGTCTGTGATGAACCCGGTTTCGGTCTGTCGTGACAAGCAAGGGGGTTGGGCATGGTCACCAGAGGTTTTACGGGCCGCGGCTCAGGCGGCGACCACTCGAACCGAGTTCCGCCTGGTCAGCACCTCGTTGAGAATTTTCCGGTTCTGACAGCGGGACCGACGCCGCGCATTGAGACATCCGACTGGAAGTTCACGGTCAAGATCGGCCCGAGACCCATTAAGGTCTGGAATTGGGGCGAGTTCAACGCGCTGCCCAAGACGAAGGTGACCAAAGACATTCACTGTGTGACGTCCTGGTCCAAGCTCGATACTGCATGGGAAGGCGTGCTCATCGAGGACATCCTTGCGGCAGCAGGGATTGAGCGGCCAACCGAATTCGTCTTGGCGCATTGCTACGATGGGTATTCGACGAATGTTCCCTTGGCCGACATGTTGTCGGGGAAGGCGATGGTCGCTCTGAACTATGAGGGCCAGCCGCTTCCGCGCGACCATGGAGGACCGGCGCGCCTCCTCGTTCCCCACCTATACTTCTGGAAGTCCGCAAAGTGGGTGAACGCGCTGCAATTCACAACGCGCGATGAAGCCGGCTTCTGGGAGCTGCGTGGTTACCACATCTACGGCGATCCTTGGCGCGAGCAAAGATACACCCATGACTGAGATCGGCGCGCAACCCGCATCGTGGCAGTCCTGCTTCATCGACGGAATCGTCCAACAGACTCCGAGTATCAAGAGCTTCTTCCTGCGGTTGGGGAACCCGTTCACTCATGTCGCGGGCCAGCATGTCGATGTCCGTCTGACCGCGCCGGACGGCTACACCGCGATGCGAAGCTATTCGATCGCCTCGTCGCCCGCTTCATCTCCGATCCTCGAACTCGCCATCGAGCGCCTTCACGATGGCGAGGTCTCACCGTTCTTCCATGATATCGCAGCAACCGGCGACGAGATCGAACTCCGCGGACCGCTCGGTGGCCATTTCCTATGGCCGGAGCCCGCTGACGAGCCAGTCCTACTGATGGGAGCGGGCTCCGGCGTGGTGCCGCTGATGGCGATGATCCGCCAGCGCCGATCCCTAGCGCAGTCGGTCCCGGTTGCGCTGCTCCTGTCGGCGCGGACCGCCCAAGACGTGCTGTTCTCGAGGGAACTGCACACAATTGAAACGGACGACCCGGCATTCAGCTTGGCGCTGGCGATAACCCGCGAGGCGCCCATGCGCGCGTCGGACTTTGATCGGCGCATCGACAGCTTGATGGTCAAGGAGACAATCTCCCGTCTCGGCCGAAACCCTTCGCAGGTCTTCGTCTGCGGCTCCAACGGCTTCGTCACCATCGCAACGGATGGTGCGCTCTCGGCAGGCCTGGACCCCTCCATCATCAAGACTGAGCGTTATGGTGGTTAAACGCAGCGAAGCGCCCACGCTCATTCTTTTTCAACTTTCGATGTCCGGGAGATCAGTATGAGCCGCTTTGCTGAACCTGTTTTCGTAGCGGCTGGGCTACGGACACCCTTCGGCCGAGGTAGCGGGGCGTTGGCCAACTACGACGCGGTCTCGTTATCAGTGCCTGTGGTCCAGGCGATGGCGAATCTTGCGGAGCCCGACCTGGCTGTTTGGGGAACCGTCATACCCAACCTGGGATGGAGCAACATCGCTCGGGAAGTTTGGCTGGACGCCAAGCTCAACCCCAGCATCCCCGCGTTCTCCGTTGTCCTAGCGTGCTCGACCAGCATGACTGCAACCTTCGCTGCGGCAGGACTGCTTGGTGGCGGGACCGACCTGACAATGGTTGGCGGCGCAGAGGTCATGAGCAGGCCATCGCTTGCCTTAACCGCAGAAGCATCCAAGCGACTGACCGATCTGTTCGGGCAGGATCCGGCCGCGGCACTTTCGGCGCTGCAATCGCTGACGCCGCACGACTTCGTGCTTCCAACCAAGGGGTGGGCCAACCGCATCACCGGTCGGACGATGGGCGATCACATGGAGGAGACCGCCAAAGCTTGGCGTGTCTCGCGCGAAGCACAGGACGACTGGGCTCTAAAGAGCCACCAGCGAGCCGTCGCCGGCTGGGACAACGGCTTCTTCGACGACCTTGTCACCTCTCTGCCGGAGCTGGCGCGCGACGCGAACCCGCGAGCAGATACGTCTGCCGAGCGCCTCGCCGCCCTAAAGCCAGCCTTCGATCGGGAGAGCGGACAGGGCAGCCTGACGGCCGGCAACAGTTCCCCCATCACCGATGGAGCGGCCGGCTGCTGGGTTGCCAACGACGCGGGTCTGAGGAGACTCCCCGCCGGTACGCCTTTCGCGCGGCTCGTCGACTACGAAGTGTCGGCAGTCGACCTCCATACGGAAGGGCTCCTGATGGCGCCTTCCTACGGGATACCGCGCTTGCTCGCGCGGCATCGCCTCGGCTTCTCCGACATCGCTCTGTGGGAGATCCACGAAGCGTTCGCCGCCCAGGTGTTGGCCAATGTCGCGGCCATCGCCGATCCGGATTGGGTACGCGAAAAGGCCGGCGTCGAGGCCGCCATGGGCGAGTTCGATTGGACTCGGGTCAACCCCAATGGCGGTTCGGTAGCCATCGGACATCCCTTCGGGGCGACCGGCGCGCGCGATCTTAGCCAAGCGGTGAAGGAACTGTGGGCCCTGCCGGTGGGGTCGCGCGGGATCGTCAGCATCTGCGCTGACGGCGGCCAGGGCACCGTTGCTCTTCTTGAACGCGTTTGACCGGAGGATATTGATGAAGGCAATCCGCTTCCACGAATTCGGTGCTCCCGGCGTACTCCGCTATGAGGATGCTCCAAAGCCCGCCGTCAGGCCAGGCGAGGTTCTCGTCCGAGTGCATGCGGCTGGCCTCAATCCTCCGGATTGGTATCTCAGAGAAGGGTACAAGGCGCTGCCCCCCGAGTGGAGACCGCCGATCGAGTTGCCGGCCATACCCGGCTCGGACGTGTCCGGGATCGTTGAGGCTGTCGCCCCGGATGTCACAGCGTTTTCACCGGGTGACGAAGTTTTTGGAATGATCCGATTCCCAAGTTTTGGCGAAAGCCTGGGATACGCAGAGTACGTTTCGGCACCGGCATCAGATCTGGCGCTAAAACCTCGCGGCCTCGACCATGTTCATGCCGCTGCAGCGCCGATGTCGGGACTGACCGCGTGGCAGTACCTGATAGAGCTGGGTCATAGCGAACCCAATCCCCTGCAGCCCGGGAGGCACGACCCGGTCCCGTTGGAAGGCAAAAGCGTCATGATCAATGGCGCCGGCGGCGGTGTCGGTCACCTCGCACTGCAGTTAGCAAAACACAAGGGCGCGCGCGTGATAGCTATTGCGTCAGGCCGACACGAGACATTTCTGCGCGATCTCGGCGCAGACGAATTCATCGACTACACGAAAATCAAGGCGGAAGACTTGGTGCGCGAGGTGGACCTCGTCGTCGATGCAGTAGGTGGCCCGACAGCCAGTCGCTTCTTGCGTTCGATACGTCGCGGCGGCGCGCTTTTTCCAATCTTTCCGCTTGGCTTCGCGGGACACGATGAAGCCGCTAACCTTGGCGTTACGGTCTCTGCAACACAGGTACGATCCAACGGAGCCCAACTCGCCGAGTTAGGCCGATTGCTGGACAGCGGGACCGTTCGCGTCGCGGTCGATAGCACGTACCCCCTCTCGGAAGCGGCTGCCGCCCACGAGCGTGCTGAGGCGGGTCATATTCAAGGCAAGATTGTCCTCATCGTCGAAGGTGGCGATGCTGCAGTGACGCGTGAGGCTGGGACATCGGGCGGGCAGTGGCCGCCTCGCGTGCAAGGACATTGACGTGCTGAGCCTGAGCGCCAGTGCGGCCGACGCGGGGGCGGTTCAGCGAGCGAAGGCGCTTGCTGAACTCATGGTTCTCGACACACCGGACGAGCAGTCCTTCGACGATCTCGTGTTCGTTGCGGCTAAGGCCTGTGGCGTTCCTATCGCTCTGATCACGCTTCTCGACACCGACCGACAATGGTTCAAGGCCAAGTACGGGCTCGACGTGTGCGAGACGGATATCGAACATTCGGTCTGTCGGATCGACATCGACAAAGGCGACCTCCTAGAGATCGTCGATTTGACAGCCGATGCGCGAACGAAACGCAATCCACTTGTCACCGGCGAGAAGCACTTCAGGGCATATGCTGGCGCGCCGCTTGTCCTTCGATCCGGGGCGGTAGTCGGTCGGCTGTGTGTTATCGATACCGCTCCGCGGCCGGCAGGGCTGAGCGAGATGGAAAGGGCGATGCTCCAGGCGCTTGCCCGTCTCGCCAGCGAGAATCTCGAACTGCGTCGGATCGCCAAGGCTAGCGAGCGCCTAACTGAACTCCAGACTGCTCTTGTTGAGATCGGTGAGGTAATCCGCAGCAGTAGCGGCACAGAGGAGATGACGTCTGGCACCTCTGCCATCGTTGGTCGGACCCTCGCCACGGACCGAGCCGGGTTTGGAACCGTCGACCATGACGTCGAGACGATCAACGTTGAAACACACTGGACCGCACCGGGTGTGATGAGCATCGCCGGTCGACACCGGCTTGACGAGTTTGGGAGTTTGCACAAGCCACTCGTCGATGGCGACCCTCTGATAGTTAGGGACGCCCTGTCTGACGAGCGCGCGCTGCACAATCTCGATGGCGCGTTGCGAATTGGTATTCGCGCAGTGATCGACATGCCAGTGCGCGATCAGGGCAAGACAATTGCCGTTTTCTTTGTGCATTGCGGCACCCCCCGGCTCTGGCCCGCCGAAGAGATTGCATTCTTGCGGAGCGCTGCAGACCGACTTGAGGCAGGGGTCGCTCGGCATCGTGCCGAGCAGCGCCAGCACATCGTAAATGGTGAAATCGCGCATCGCCTGAAGAATACGCTCACCATGGTTCAGGCTATCGCGAGCCAAACCTTGCGAACCGTCACCGACCGCGATGCTGTTTACGCCTTCGAGGGCCGGCTGATGGCATTGAGCGCAGCACACGACGCCCTGCTCCAGACAAGCTGGACACAGGCTGATCTCCAAGCTGTTGCGGCGACCGTCATAGAAGCGATCGGATTTTCGGATCGGGTTAGAATCGCCGGATTGCCCGTGGCGCTAGGGCCAAGAGCGGCGCTGTCCTTTTCCCTCATCGTGCACGAACTTCTAACGAACGCCTGCAAGTACGGCGCTCTGACGAACGACTATGGGAAGGTGTCGCTGTCTTGGGGCGTCGAAGACAGCCAGGACGGCGATCTGCTGAAGATCGAGTGGCGAGAGCAGGGCGGACCTCCCGTTGTGCCGCCGACGCGTAAAGGCTTCGGCTCAAAGCTAATCAGCATCGGTTTGGTCGGTACTGGTGGCGTCGATCTTCGCTTCGATCCAGAAGGCCTCGCGGCGGACCTGCATGCCTCTATGCGCCAGTTGGTCCAGGCTTGATGGAGTACGTGTGTGGAATGAATAAACCAGTGGTGCTTGTCGTGGAAGATGAGCCACTTCTCCGTCTCTTTGCATCGGACATGATTGAAGAAGCCGGCTTCGAAGTGCTGGAAGCATCAGATGCCTCTGCTGCGCTCGTGGCTTTGGAAGAACGGCGCGACATCCGGGTCGTCTTCACCGACGTGGACATGCCGGGCGGCATCGACGGCATCATGCTGGCCATCCGTATTCGAAACAAATGGCCGACCATTCAGATCATAATCACGTCCGGAAGGCCGTGGCCGGAAGAGGCTGTTGTCCCACCGGATATTCCATTCTTTTCCAAGCCATACCGGCAAGACCGGGTGCTGGATGCGGTCAGGAAAATGGCTGCGTGATGACCTGGATCTTGCGGCCTTCCTCAAATCAGCCGTCACGTAGTTTTGCGCCCTCGCTCCCAGCCGTTCGAGAGTCGCGGTGATACTTAGGTTCTGCCGCGAAGGACTCACGTCACGCGTCAACGATTGGAGATGCAAAATGAAGCCAGAGGTCCTCCTCTATGTCACGAGTTGGTGCCCATACTGCCGCCGAGCGAAAGCGCTGCTTACAAAAAAGGGGGTGGCGTTCACGGAAGTCGACATCGAGGCTAGTGCGGAAAACCGAAAAGCGATGATCGACGTCTCAGGTCGAAGCACCGTGCCGCAGATATTCATCAACGGCACGCATGTGGGCGGGTCTGACGAACTCCATGCCCTCGATGCCAGAGGCGGGCTCGACCAGCTACTCGCCATCGAACGGCCACCAGTGACGTGAAATGGAGGAGAAAGAATTCGATACGGCTTTCGCTAGGCTACCGGACGGATATAGCGAGGGCACTTACAAAGCCCGGCGCTTCGGCGTTACAGTCCGCCGCTCCAAAGATGGCCGACGTAACAGCCTTTTTGCCCGAGAGCTGGCTGGAACCGACATCATCAGCTTCAACCTGTACCGCGTCTCAGCGGGCAAGGCTTCACTCAAGCCGTGTGAGATGTCTGCAGAAAAGGTCGTGGCATTCGTGCTCAGCTTTCGACCGGACGCATGAGCTTGGCTTCACCGCTAAACGCCGTGACCGTGATGGGCGCGAACCTGGGCCCCTAGGCTCAGGACTCATAGCCAGAAGAGCACGGTAGCTGCGAGGGCGATGGCGGAGAGGAAGACGGTCGGGCATCGATCGTAGCGGGTGGCGACGCGCCGCCAGTCTTTCAGTCGGCCGAACATGATTTCGATGCGGTTTCGGCTTTTGTACCGGCGCTTGTCGTAACGGACAGGCACAGTCCGGGATTTCCGACCGGGGATGCAGGGCGTGATGCCCTTGGCCTCCAGGGCATCCCTGAACCAGTCCGCGTCATAGCCCCGGTCGCCCAACAGCCATTGGGCCTTGGGAAGGCTGTCCAGCAGGGCCGCAGCACCGGTGTAGTCGCTGACTTGGCCTGCCGTCATGAACAGGCTGATGGGGCGTCCGTTCGCATCGGTTACGGCGTGAAGCTTGGTGTTCATGCCGCCTTTGGTGCGTCCGATGAGCCGCCCAAGACCCCCTTTTTTACCGCGAGGCTCGAAGCCGTACGGTGCGCCTTGAGATAGGTCGCGTCGATCATGAGGGTGCGCCGTTCGGCCTGAGCGCCGGACAGTCCCTCCATCATCCGGATGAAGACCCCGGCCTCGCTCCAACGCTTCCAGCGATTGTACAGCGTCTTGTGTGGGCCATAGACCGGCGGCGCATCACGCCAGCGAAGCCCGTTGCGGTTGACGAAGATGATCCCGCTCAACACCCGACGATCATCCACCCTGGGCTTGCCGTGGCTCTTGGGGAAGTGCGGCTGCAGCCGCGCCATCTGCTCGTCCGTCAGCCAATAGAGGTCGCTCATATCCAGTCTCCTTGCAGAGCCTGAATCAGATCGAGCACATCACATCAATGGGTCCTGAGCCTAGGCTCCTTTCTGGTCGCCTGAACTATCGAAACTATAGTTACAGGTCATTGGACTTCGTCCTGAGGTAAATTCATTTTCTGTACCTTAGCGTGCGAAAGAATCGGCGCTGGTCTCTTGTGCAAGCCATCATTGAGGAAGTCCAAGCGATGACAGACTCCAGTGCTGAAACCGCGCCTTCACCATCTGACCTGGACGAAAGCGCGACCATGACGGTCGCGGATGCGCTGAAGATCATTTTGGCGAACAGCTATGCGGTCTACCTCAAGACCAAGAACTTTCACTGGCATGTCTCGGGCCCGTACTTCAGGGACTACCACCTGCTTCTCGACGAGCAAGCTGCGGAGATCCTCGCTGCTACCGATGCTATGGCTGAGCGCGCCCGGAAGACCGGTAATACGACCATCCGATCGATCGGCGATATCGCCCGCCACCAGACGATCAAGGACAACGACGCGGAGTTCGTCACGCCTCAGGACATGCTGGCGGAATTGCGCGCTGATAATCTTCACATGGTCGAGTCGCTGCGTCGCGCAAAGGACGTCGCCGACCAGGCGAAGGACAATGCGACCTCCGGCCTGATCGATACCTGGACCGACGAGGCGGAACGCCGTGCGTGGTTTCTTTTCGAAGTCAGCCGATAGGATTGCTGCTCAACGGATCGGATCGTTTCATGGCGTCTAACGATGCGCAGACCCAGTTTATGGAGACAGAGAGTGGTAGGATAGCCTTCGACGACACGGGCGGAACCGGACCTGTCGTCATCGGAATTCCGGGAATGGGCGACTTGCGATCCGAGTACCGCCTCGTGAAGCCTATGCTGCAGCATGCGGGATGCCGAGTGGTGACGATGGACGTCCGCGGGTTCGGAGAATCGTCGGCCGAGTGGCCGGACTACTCTGCGCGAGCGGTCAGCCGTGACGCCATCTCCATCCTCCAACAGTTGGGTGCCGGTCCAGCCACGATCATGGGCAACTCGTTCGCGGCCGGGTCTGCGCTCTGGGCTGCCAGGGAGTCTCCTGGCCTCGTCAACGGGGTGGTGCTGCTCGGGCCGATTGTCCGCGATCTTCCCCTCAAGACGATCCAGAAACTTGTCCTCTCGCTCGGATGCGCAGGCCCGTGGCGTACTTGGTTCTGGACCACGTACTGGAGCAGCCTTTTTCCGACGAAGCCGGCACCGGATCATGCTGAAGTGAAAGCGGCAATCGCCGCAAACCTCCGAGAGCCAAAACGCATGCAGGCTCTCTTGAAGATGCTGTCATTGTCGAAGTCTGACACCGCAGCGATCCTAGACGAAGTCTCCGTGCCGAGCCTCATCGTGATGGGCTCGAAGGATCCAGACTTCCCGGACCCCGTCGAAGAAGCTCGGAGCTTGGCTTCGAGGCTCAATGCCGAAACCATGATTGTTGCGGGCGCCGGGCACTACCCTCATGTAGAAATGGCGGACGATGTCGGACAGCGGATCATCGCGTTCGTCCGCCAGCTCGATAAGTCCGGCCCAGCCGTTGTGCCTTTGCGTAGGAGTTGAGGATGGCAAAGGTCGGCTTTGGTGGAGGCTGCCACTGGTGCACCGAGGGTGTTTTCCAAGCGTTGCGCGGCGTCACGCAGGTCGACCAGGGTTTTCTACAATCGATGGCGCCGGCAGACACCTGGGCGGAGGGGGTGATCGTCACCTTCGATCCCACGGTCATTGGATTGACGACGCTGTCCGAGGTCCATCTCAGGACGCACTCCGCCACTCGAGCCCGTTCGCTCCAAAGCAAATACCGCAGTGCAATTTACATATTTGAAGAGAGCCAGCGACATGAAGCTGAGCAAGCGGTTGCCCGCTTGGGCGAAGAGTTTAGCGAGACAGTGCACACCTTGGTGCTATCGTTTGCAGGCTTTAAGGCGTCGGATGCGCGCTACCAGAACTACTATCGAACCGATCCGAGTAGGCCTTTCTGTCAGCGCTACATTGATCCGAAGCTGGCGTATATTCGACAGCACTATTCAGCGTTTGCTCTGCCCAGATAGCCTGAAAGAGCGCTTAGGCATCCTTCCCCCGAGCCAGCACCGTATGCTCGGTGAACGCGATGGCTAGTCCAACATAGATGGCTTATCACAGGACGGGGTAGCGGCTGGGCCGAGCCTCATATTTGGACAAAAGGCGTTTCTTTCCTCGCCCGCACACCCGCTACAAAGTCCCCACCGGAACGGCCCACAATTCCATAGCGCAGCATCTGACCGGCGCCGGGCGCTGGCGAAGGCATCGCGGCCGAACCCGCCTATGTGCCCCCTACGCTATCCGTTTCTCCGACACCTGCCCGGAACACCTTCCACGGCTGTGAATGACGCAGCATGTATGTCCGTGCGGAAGCGTGAGGCACCGATTCCGGGCACTCAAATACAAGCCCGAAAGCGGCCTGAGGAGACTACCGCTACGATCAACTGAAGACGCGGCGGGACGGCCTGGATCGTGCAGCCGAAGGAGGCGATAGTGTCAGATAGCAAATTCCTTACCCCTGACGAGGTGGCTGAACGCTACCGTGGCGGCATTTCAGTCGGGACTCTTCGAAATTGGCGCGCGATGCGTCTCGGACCGTCCTACGTGAAAATTGGCAAAGCTGTGCTTTATCCCCTCGATGAGCTTGATGCGTGGGACGAAAAGAATAAGGTCCAGTGCCGTGCATCAAAGGGCCTCGAAGAGCGCACGTATGATCAGCCGTGATCGTCACGCTCGGTCATCGCGAACCGCCCCCAATCCCCGGAACCATTCGGCACCTCTAAGCGAAGTAGATCATATAAATCAACACGTTATGCGGACCATATGGATGGTCCACAACCACCCGAGCGGCGACCCTACCCCGTCACGCGCAGATATCGACATGACGCGGACGATCGTCGAGACGGCAAAGCCACTCGGCATCACCGTCCACGACCACATCATCATCGGCAAGGACGGTCATGCCAGCCTCAAGGGCCTGAAGCTGATCTGACCTTCAGCGACAGCCGATCACGCGACCTGCACGACATGGCCGTCTGAAACCTCGCGGTACTCGCGAACCGGTGGGCGGTAATCCATTCCCCGCACCGGGCTTTTCAGTTCGTCGTTGGAAATGCCGCGTCTGATTCCACGCCTTGCAGGATCCGGCACCGGAACGGCGGCCATGAGCTTCTTCGTATAGGGATGCTGCGGATTGTCGAACACGGCCGCCCGAGGCCCGATCTCGACGATCTCGCCGAGATACATGACGGCCACCCGGTGGCTGACGCGTTCCACCACCGCCATGTCATGGCTGATGAACAGGAAGGAAAGGTTGAGGGTCTGCTGCAGATCAAGCAGGAGGTTGCAGACCTGCGCCTTGATCGACACGTCGAGCGCCGACACGCTTTCATCGGCAACGATCACCTTCGGATCGAGGGCAAGCGCGCGCGCGATCGCGATGCGCTGGCGCTGGCCGCCGGAAAATTCGTGCGGGTAGCGTTTTGCCATGTCGGCGGAAAGACCGACCTTTTCGAGAAGATCGGCAGTCTTTTCCCGAGCCTGTTTCACCGTGCCGAGCCGGTGCTTGATGAACGGTTCGGATATCGCCGAACCCACCGTCATGCGCGGATTGAGCGATGAGAACGGATCCTGGAAGATCATCTGGACGGACTTGCGCATGTTGCGCAGGCTGACCTGATCGAGCCGAAGGACGTTGTAGCCATCGAGCGAGATATCGCCGCCGGTCGGATCGACGAGGCGCATGATCGAGCGGCCTGTGGTCGACTTGCCGCAGCCGGATTCACCCACCAGTGCCAGCGTTTCGCCCTGGAAAAGGTCGAAGGACACGTTTTCCACCGCATGCACCGCGCCGGTCTGGCGCGACAGGAGCCCGGACCGGATCGGGAAACGGGTCACCAGGTTCTTGACGCTGAGGACCGGTGTGCGGCCCTTTTCGACGGTGCCTGCTACTTCGATCGGCTCGACGGCCAAACCGGTTTTCATGTCGACCACGGGGAAGCGGGTCGGCCACGCATGGTTCTGCATCGAACCGAGCTTCGGCACCGCCGAGAGCAGTGCCCGCGTATAGGGATGCTTGCCGCGGTGGAAGATCTCCTCCGTCGGTCCGGTCTCGACCTCGTCGCCGCGGAACATGACGATGGTACGGTCGGCAATCTCGGCGACCACGCCCATGTCATGGGTGATGAAGAGCACTGACATGCCCTCCTCTTCCTGCAGCACCTTGATCAGGTCGAGGATCTGTCCCTGGATGGTGACGTCGAGCGCCGTGGTCGGCTCGTCTGCGATCAGAAGCTTCGGCTTTGATGCAAGCGCCATGGCAATCATCACGCGCTGACGCATGCCGCCGGAGAACTGGTGCGGATATTCGTCGAACCTAGACTGCGCGTTGGGGATCCGCACCTTTTCGAGCAGCCTCACGGTTTCGGCGCGCGCCTCCTGCTTCGACATGCCCTTGTGACGGGTCAGAACCTCCGAAATCTGCCGGCCGATGGTGAAGATCGGATTGAGTGACGTCATCGGCTCCTGAAAGATCATCGATGCTTCATTGCCGCGCACCCCGCGCATGTCCTTTTCGGAGATGGACAGGAGATCGCGTCCGTTCAGCACAACCTCACCCTCAATGCGGCTCGTGTTGGACGCGAGCAAGCGCATGATCGACAGGGACGTCACGGATTTGCCGGAACCGGATTCGCCGACGATGGCGACCGTTTCGCCGGGCATCACATCGAAGGAGACATTGCGGACGACGCTCTTCCACTCGCCATCGACGAGGAAGGAGGTGGTGAGGTTCTTGACGGAAAGGACGGGAACAGTCGGCGTGGAGGTCTGGCTCATCGGGTGACCCTTACTTGAGCGTCAAAGGGGTGGCGTAGGAGGCTGACGGACGTTTCTCGGCCAGCCGTTGCGCTTCGAGCGTGGCGATCTTTTCGTCGATGATGCTGCGGTCGGTCATGCCGTGCGGGTTTTCCCGGGTCGGCATGGTCTCAGCGACATGCAGGAAGCGCTCCTGCGCAACGGCATAGAGGCGGCGCAGTTCGAAAAGCGGCTCGGGGTGATCATCGGCATTGATCCGCAGCCAGGGATAATCCTGGTCGCGGTAGATGACGAGCGCTGCCGACTGGCGGCCGCGCTTGTCACCGCCAGCCGCCTCGCCCGCGTCCATGGCATCGAGCAAACGTTCGGCAAGCGGTGCACCGCGTGCAGCCGCTTCGTTGTAGACACGCATGGTCTCGGCGATCACCTGCGGTCCCGCCAGCATGTTGCCCGCAACCGAGACGTTGCGGTCGACGAGGTGACCGGCCCAGTCGACGCAGTTTTCACCGGTGAAGGCGGCGTTGCGACCATGGGCGTCGATCAGGTGCATCTGCCGCTGCCGGTGGCCGTCGTCACGCGCCGTCAGACTTGCAATGACCTCATCCGGAGACCTGCCCTCCTCCAGTAGTTTCAGGCCATCGGTTCCATAAAGCGGGCTGACGAAGGCCTGGGTGGCGATAGCGCCCACCCTGCCCCTGATATGCGGCACGGCGCATCCAACCGCGAAGAAACGGCTGGCGACGGCTATGCCCAGATGTCCCGTGTCTTGATCATGCGCGACGATTGACCAGGTCATGGTTCACCGTCCAATCGCGTAGGCTTGCATCAGGCGCGGTGTTGCGGCCGCCCTCAGCAGACCGTCAGCATCTCGACGCGCAGCCGTCAGGCGGCCGACGGTCCATGGATCGGCGACAGTGACCTTGTGGCCGCGACGACGGAGGTCTTCGAGTGCGGCTTCACCGAGATTGCTCTCGACCATGATCTCGCCCGGCGAGCTCGTGCGCGGATAGAACGAACCGGGGAAATGCGAGGTGTGGAACAGCGGCATGTCGATCGAGGCCTGCAGGTTCTTGCCGTGATGGGCGTAGCGCAGAAAGAACGGCAGCTGCCACTGGTCCTGCTGATCTCCGCCGGGCGTGCCGAACACCATAGAGGGTTTGCCCTGATAGAGAGCGAGCGACGGCGTGAGGGTCGTACGCGGGCGTTTTCCAGGCGCAAGCGAGGTCGGCAGCCCTTCCTTCAGCCAGAACATCTGGGCACGCGAGTTGAGGGCGAAACCGAGACCCGGAACGATCGGCGACGACTGCAGCCAGCCGCCCGAAGGCGTGGTCGAGACCATGTTGCCCCAGCGGTCGATGACGTCGATATGCACAGTATCGCCGCGCTTTTCGGTGAGGTGCGACATGGTCGGCTCGTAAACCGTGCCGGTGCCACTCATCTCAGCCAGCATCGCCATCGTGGCGTCGACCTGGCGCTCATAGCCCGGAACCGTGCCGGGGCGGAGCTCCATTGATGCGGTGCTGCCGATGAGCTTGCGTCGTTCGGCGTTGTAGCCTTCCGAGAGAAGGTATTCGGTCGGGATCTGGCTAAATTCCGGATCGCCGTAATAGACCTCGCGGTCGGCAAATGCGAGCTTCATCGCCTCGACCACCGTATGGACGAAATCGGGACCGGCCGGGTCCATCGCCTCGAGATCGAAGCCCTTGAGGAGTGCCAGCGACTGCAGCAGCACCGGCCCCTGCCCCCAGGCCGGCGTCTTGGCGATCGTCCAGTCCTGGTAATCGAGCGTTTGCGGCGCTTCGATGGTGGCGCTCCAGTTGGCCATGTCGTCGGCGGTGAGCACGCCCTTGTGCTTCGAACCGCTCGCGTCCATCACCTCGGCAGTCTTCAGATAGGTGTCGATCGCTTCGGCCACGAAGCCGCGATAGAACGCGTCACGGGCCGCCTGGACCTGTTCCTCGCGTCCGGATTTGGCTTCCGATTCGGAGATGATCCGCTTGTAGGTTTCGGCGAGAACGGGGTTCCTGAAATTGGAGAGTGCTTCCGGCGCAACGCCACCCGGCAGCCATGTCTCATAGGATGTCGGCCATTCCTTCCGGAAGAATCCAGCCAGGCCCTTGATCGTGTTCGACACGCGCGGAAGCACCGGATGGCCATGCTCGGCGTAGTAGATCGCCGGCTCCAGGACCTCGCGAACGGTCATCGTTCCGTAGTCGCGCAGCATGAGCATCCAGCCGTCGAATGCGCCGGGAATGACGGTCGAGAGAAGGCCGTCGCCAGGAATGAGCTTCAGACCTTCCGACGTATAGTGCTCGATGGTGGCACCGGTCGGCGCCGGCCCTTGAGCGCAGATGACTTCGACCTTGTCGGTCTTCTTCGAGTAGAAAACAGCCGGCATGTCGCCGCCCGGGCCGCAGAGATGCGGTTCCACGATCTGCAGCACGAAACCTGCGGCGACCGCCGCGTCGAAGGCATTGCCACCCTTTTCGAGGATCGCCATGCCGACGGCCGAGGCGATCCAGTGGGTGGAGGTGACGACGCCGAAGGTGCCGAGGATTTCAGGGCGCGTGGTGAATTCGGTCATTCTCGGTTTTCCTTGTATAAATCTCTTGTCCGCGGGGCGATCACGCCTCGCGCGGATCCAGTGCATCGCGCAGGCCGTCGCCCAGAAGGTTGAAGCCGATGACGACGAGGAAGATCGCAATCCCCGGCCACATCGCCATCCAGGGCGCCTGGCTCAGGAAGTTCTTGGCCGTGTTCAGCATCGAACCCCAGCTCGGAGCCGGCGCCTGCTGACCGAGGCCGAGGAAGGACAGGCTGGCTTCGGCGATGATGGCGGTCGCCACCGTCAAGGTGGCCTGAACGATGATCGGGGCAAACACGTTCGGCAGGATGTAGCGGGTCATGATGTCGACGTGGTTGAGGCCAATCGACCGTGCGCCCTCGACATAATCCTCCGTCTTCACCGCAAGCACCTGGCCGCGGGTGAGACGCACGAAGACCGGCATGGCGGAGAGGCCGATGGCGATCATCGCGTTGGTGAGGCTCGGGCCGAGGAAGGCGGCAAGCGCGATCGCGGTGATCAGGAACGGCATCGCCAGCAACGCTTCCGTCACACGCTGGATGACCTGATCGACCCAGCCGCCGAAATAGCCGGACAGCAATCCAAACGGCACGCCAATGGCAACCGCGATGGCAACGGAGACGACGCCTGCCATCAGCGATGCACGCGCGCCCCAGATCATGCGCGACAGAATATCGCGGCCGAGATCGTCGGTGCCCAGCCAATGGGCGGCGGACGGCGCCTTGCGCAGTGCCGACCAGCTGGTCGCGATCGGGTCGGCGATCGGCAGGATCGGAGCGGCGATGGCAATGATCGCGAAAAAGGCGATGATCACCATTCCGACCATCGATCCGCGGTTGGCGCGCATCTTGCGCCATGCCCTGCTTTTCTGGCGCGGCTTTGCGATCGGTGCGGTCTGTTCGATAGCGGTCATAGCGTTGCCCTCAGGCGCGGGTTGAGGAGAACGTAGAGAATATCGGCAATGAGGTTCATGACGATAAAGCCGATGGCCGTGCACATGACGATGCCCTGAACGACCGCATAGTCACGGGTAAAGACGGCATCGACGGTGAGCTTGCCAAAGCCCGGAATGGTGAAGATCTGCTCCGTGAGGACGGCACCGCCTAGCAGCTCTCCGAACAGCAGCGCCGACAGGGTGATGATCGGCAGCAGTGCGTTGCGGAACGTGTGGCTGAGAATGACTTCGCGCGGCGACAGTCCCTTGGCGCGGGCAGTGCGGATATAGTCCGAACTCAACACACCGAGCATGGCCGAGCGGGTATGACGCATCAGCTGCGCGGCGAGCGCCGTCGACAGGACGAAGGCCGGCATGATCATGGTTTTGAGCGAGCGGACGGGATCGACGAAGATCGATTCGTAGCCGGATGCCGGCAGCCAGCCGAGATTGACCGAGACAAGCAGGATCAGCATGATTCCCAGCCAGAAATTCGGGATCGAGAGGCCAGACAGCGCGACGACATTGGCGACGTAATCGAGCGTCCGGTTCTTGTAGACCGCTGCCAGAATGCCGGCCGGGATACCGATCAGCATGGCCAGGATCATGGCCATCACCGCGAGCTGGATCGTGACCGGCAGTTTCTGGCCGATCAGTTCCAGCACCGGCTGGTTGGTGCGCAGCGAGACGCCGAAGTCGCCGACCAGGATGCCGCCAACCCAGGAGAGATACTGGGTGATGATGGGATCGTTGAGATGATATTTTTCGCGCAGGAATTCGATCGTCGCTGGATCCCGCTCTTCACCGGCCATGGCGAGGATGGGATCGCCCGGCAGCAGTTTCTGCAGCGAGAAGACGAAGATCGAGATGATCAGCAGGGTCGGGATCGCGACCAGCAGGCGCTTTCCGATATAGACAGGCATGGCATCGCCCTCGTGATTTCAGGTGACCGCGCGGAATGTCTTCCGCGCGGTATGCGATGGGAAATTACTTCTTGGAGACGCCAAGGAAGCGCATCATGCCATCCGGCGACGGCACGAAACCTTCGACCTTGTTGGAAATGGCATAGGCGTAGGGCTGATGGCCGAGGTAGATGATCGGCATGTCGTCGTTGAGGATGACGCCTGCGGCATCGTACTTTTCCTTGCGGACCGACTCATCCGGCGAGGTACGGGCTTCGTTGAGAAGCTTGTCGACTTCCGGATTGCAGTACTTCACGTCGTTGATGCCGCCCTTGCAGGTGACGAACTGGTGCAGGTTGCCATCGGGATCGATGCGGCCCGACCAGTCGGAGCGGCTGAGCTGGTAGTTGCCGGCCGTCTGTTCCGACAGAAGCGTCGCAAATTCGGTTGCCTTCAGCGTGACGTTGAAGCCCGCTTCCGCCACCATCGACTGGATGACCTGCATCATCTGGGTCTGGGTCGTGCTGTTGGCGTGCTGCAGCTCGATATCGAGCGTCTCGTGGCCCGCTTCCTTCATCAGCTGCTTAGCCTTCTCGATATCGCGCGCCGGCACCGGCAGGTTCTTGTTGAACCAGGGGCTGGACGACGGGAACGGCTGGTTACCGGCAAGCGACGTGCCTTCGAAGACGATCTGGCCGATTGCTTCGCGGTCGATCGCCAGCGAGAAGGCCTGGCGAAGGCGCTTGTCCTTGCCGAGCGGGTTGTCCGCACGGGGACCGTTGGCTAGGTTGACATACATCGCCATGTAGCCCGGGCCGATGACGTCGGCATAGGTGAGGTTCGGGTCGCTCTTTACCGATTCGGCATCGGACGCCGAGATGCGCTCGGCGATATCGAGGTCACCCGACCGCAGGTTGGCGAGCTTTACGGTCGTGTCCGGGATTGGCAGATAGGTGATCTTGTCGACGAGGATCCGGTCCTTGTCCCAGTAGTCGGCGAACTTCTCGAGCACGATACGGTCCTGCTGGATGCGCTCGACAAATTTGAAAGGACCGGCGCAGACGGGCTTCGAGCCGAAATTGGCACCGAGTTCCTTGGCGGCCTTCGGCGCAACGATCATGCCGGCACGGTCGGAAAGCTGGGCAAGAAGCGTCACGTCCGGAGACTTAAGCATGAACTTGACCTCAAGCGGGCCGCTGGCCTCGACCTTGGCGACCGAGGAAAGCTCGCTCTTGCGGCGCGACTCCGGCAGCGTCATGTTGCGCTCGATCGTTGCGACGACGGCTGCGGCATCCAGCGTTTCGCCGTCGTGGAACTTGACGCCGTCGCGGATCTTCATGGTCAGCACCGTGCCGCCTTCAGACCAGTTCCATTCGGTCGCAAGCTGCGGAATGATCTTCATATCCTGCGAGATGTCGACCAGCTTATCGCACATCGCGGTATAGACGATGCGGCCGACGAAGGTGCGCGACTGCGCCGGATCGAGAACGTCGGCATCGTCATTGAGACCGATGCGCAATTCGCTTGCCATGGCAGGCAGAGACATGATCGCGCTGGCGAGCAGTGCGGCAGTGAGCGTGGAAAATTTCTTCATCATTGTTCCTCTGGTCCATTCAGGTTTGTCGGTCATTGTTCTTGTTGGCCGGCCTTTGTGGCCGGCAGTCTGGGATGGCTAGGACGCAACGCTGAGCGTGTCGTCGTCACGGATACCGATCTGCTCGCCTTCCGGCGAATGGTCATCGAGGGCCTCGAGCGAGGTGGCCCGGATCAGCCGCTCGTGGTGCATCAGAAGATGCTCGCGCATCGCCTCGCCTGCCCGGCCCGGATCGCGGGCGGCGATGGCGTCGACGATTGCGATATGCTGCTGGTACGACGTGCGGCCATTGGTTCCGGTCTTGCGCGCACGCTCACGAATGGATTGCCACGCGGCATCCTGACGGATGCGGTTGACCACGTCGAAGATCGACAGGAACAGCTTGTTGCCGGCGCTTTGCGCGATCTGGCGGTGCAGCGATCCATCCCAGAGTTCCTTGGAATCCGCATCCGAACTCTGGCCGGTCTTGTCTGCCAGGTAGCGCATGCGCTCGATTTCGGCGGGCTTTGCACGCATCGCTGCAAGCTGCGCTAGCTGTGGCTCCAGGCGAAGGCGAACTTCCATGATTTCCATGATGTCGGTACCGGCGACGAGCGCGTCGACGTGATCGCTCCAGCCGTCAGGCTTTTCGCCGACAAAGGTTCCGGCACCCTGGCGGCGCCAGATCAGCCCCTCCGACTCGAGCACCTCAAGCGCCCGTCGAACAGCACGGCGCCCGACATTGAGCGTTTCAGCAAGCGCCCGCTCCGTCGGCAGCCGCCCTTCCGCTCCGAATTTTTCCGAGTGGATCAGATCGCGGAGCTTCTCCAGCGCGTAGTAGGAATTGTCTTGGGGTTCGGTCTGCATTGAACGTACCATTGTCCGGACCAATTCATGATTGGTTCGAATGAAAGACATTTCCCGGCGAGGGTCAAGACGTTTTTTGTGCATCCTATTTTTCTGCACAAAACATACGCAACCCGAGACATCCGTTCTACGCTTGCGGCCTTTCCTGCAATCAAACATTCAGAATAGATTGGTAGGAGACGACGCAGGTAGGCTATTGCAGCGTAACAGCGGGATTCGAGAAGCGGAGCAGTCCATGAACCAGTACGACCTCATTGTTGTCGGCAGCGGCCCTGCCGGTCGCCGCGCAGCCATTCAAGCCGCCAAGCTCGACCGGAAAGTGCTCGTCATCGAGCAGGGCCGACGGGTGGGCGGCGTTTCCGTGCATACCGGCACCATCCCCTCGAAGACGCTGCGCGAAACCGCGCTGAACCTCTCCGGGTGGCGCGAGCGCGGTTTCTACGGCCGATCCTACCGGGTCAAGGAAGAGATCAGTGCCGAAGACCTTCGCCGCCGGTTGCTGATCACGCTCGACCATGAAGTCGAGGTGCTCGAACACCAGTTCGCCCGCAACCGCGTCCAGCACCTTCGTGGCAAGGCGAGCTTTCTGTCGACCGATACGATGGAAGTGCTGAAGGACGACGGAGAGGCGGTTCAGGTCAAAGCCAAAAGCATCCTGCTTGCCGTCGGCACGCGCCCGTTCCGCCCCGACTACATGCCCTTCGACGGCAAGACGGTTATCGACAGCGACGAACTGCTCGAAATCGAAAAACTGCCGCGCTCGATGGTCGTCATCGGTGCCGGCGTTATCGGTATCGAATATGCGACGATCTTCTCCGCTCTCGACACCGCCGTCACCGTCATCGATCCGAAGGCGACGATGCTCGACTTCATCGACAAGGAGATCATCGAGGATTTCACCTACCAGCTGCGCGACCGCAACATGAAGCTGTTGCTCGGCCAGAAGGTCGAGAAGGTGGAGCACCTTGCCGACGGCAAGGTCTCGGTCACGATCGATACCGGCCGTAAGATCATCACCGACATGGTGCTGTTTGCCGCCGGCCGCATGGGCGCGACCGACAGCCTCAACCTGGCAGCAGCCGGCCTCGACGCCGATAACCGCGGCCGTCTGAAGGTCAATCCGGAAACCTTCGAGACCTCCGTCCCCGGCATCTATGCCGCGGGCGATGTCATCGGCTTTCCGAGCCTTGCCTCGACATCGATGGAACAGGGTCGAATTGCCGCTCGCGTTGCCGTCGGCGCGATTGCCAAGGAGCCACCGAAGTATTTTCCCTACGGGATCTACGCCGTGCCGGAGATTTCGACCTGCGGCCTGACGGAAGAGGAAATGAAGGAGCGCGGCATTCCCTACGAATGCGGCATTGCGCGCTTCCGCGAGACCTCCCGCGGCCACATCATGGGCCTCGACCACGGCATGCTGAAGCTGATCTTCTCTCTGAAGACGCGACGTCTCCTCGGCGTGCACATCATCGGCGAGAACGCCACCGAACTCGTGCATATCGGCCAGGCAGTTCTCAACCTGAAGGGCACCGTCGAGTACTTCGTCGAGAACACCTTCAACTACCCGACGCTTGCGGAAGCCTACAAGATCGCCGGGCTTGACGCGTGGAACCGGATGGGCGAGCTGCCGAAGGGCGACGCACAACACGAGACGGTCCAGCTGACGGATACCAACACGTCGACTACCGTCGAGACGTCGGTTAAGTCGGAAAAGAAGAAAACCTCTTCCAGGTAAGAATGACCGGAAGAGACAAGCAAAAAGCCGCCCCGAAAGGAGCGGCTTTTTTGTGGGTCCGACATGACACCAGATACAAAAATGGCCCCTCTCGGGGCCATTTGTCTGAAATGGTGTCGCTATTAACGCGAGTAGAATTCGACGACCAGCGACGGTTCCATGATGACCGCGTAGGGTACATCGGCCAGGCTCGGGATGCGAGCGAAGGTGGCAACCATCTTGTTGTGATCGACTTCGATGTAGTCAGGAACGTCGCGTTCTGCGAGCGAAACGGCTTCCAGAACGGTGACCATCTGCTTCGACTTCTGGCGAACTTCGACAACGTCGCCAGCCTTGCAGCGGTACGAACCGATGTTGACCTTGACGCCATTGACCGTGACGTGGCCGTGGTTGACGAACTGACGAGCAGCAAACACGGTCGGAACGAACTTTGCGCGGTAGACGATGGCGTCCAGACGCGATTCCAGCAGGCCGATCAAGTTTTCACCGGTGTCGCCCTTGCGGCGGTTGGCTTCTTCATAGATCGCGCGGAACTGCTTCTCGCGGATGTCGCCGTAGTAGCCCTTCAGCTTCTGCTTGGCGCGCAGCTGCACACCGAAGTCGGAAAGCTTGCCCTTGCGGCGCTGACCGTGCTGGCCAGGACCGTATTCGCGGCGGTTAACCGGCGACTTCGGGCGGCCCCAGATGTTTTCGCCCATACGGCGATCGATTTTGTACTTAGACGATTCGCGCTTGCTCATCGTATTTCCTTTCAGAAAGTTACACCGGTTCGTTGCCGAACCGGATGAAGGAAACACGCCCTCCTCTGAACCTCGATTTAGAGGTTCTGACAGGCTTCTCACGAAAAGCGTTCGGAGAGTGCCACGGGACATGTCGTTGAAACACCCGGTGTTGCCACCGGGCGTTGGCGGGTCTTTAGGCGGCTGTCATCAAAATGTCAACAGCAGCCGGGTCGCTGCGGGCTTATTCCGCAGCAATCTTGAGATCGCCCTCATCAGGCGCTTCGGCACTGCCGGGCGCCGTTTCCGCCTGCAGCTCCGGAAACGCGACGATGCGCTTGCCGGTGAAGTCGGAATGGACCACGACCAGCCCCTGCTCTTCGAAATAGCCCAGCAGACGGCGTGCGCGGCGCGCGGAGTGCGTGCCGTAGGCGCGGGCAATGCGTGCATCGGGCGGGCATGGTTCGCCGCCGAGTGCCGCCTTTGCCATCATCAGAAACACGCCCTGAAGATCATCCGAAACACTGTTCGACATGGACAGCACCGTCGTCCAGGCTTCGCTCGAGGCCATCGCAGCATCGACCCCGGAACGGGCAATCGCCGTGCGGCGACGGAAGTCGCTGAGCGACAGCGGCGGGCCCGGCAGACGACGCATGCGGGCGCGAACGAGGAAGTCCTGATAGAGAACCGCGTCCGTCCGATAGGCAGATTGCGGATCATCGAGGATCTCCGCCATGACCGCCATCAGCCGATCCTCACGCTCCTCGACCGTAAGCACGGGCACCGGCGTCCGCGGCTCGGCGGCAGCCGGCTGAAGGGAAGCAGGCGTCGAGCGCGAGAGTTCCGCCAGAATATCGGTGGTCGGCCGTGGCGCCGGCGCCTGACGGCGGTTCGCCGTCAAAGGCCGGGTGAATTCTTCTGGATCCGGCGTGAAGATGAGACCTTCGACATCCAGATGCGCATCCGGCAGCGGCATCAGCTTCGGGCTGGACGAACGGGCCGATGTCTCGACATTGCCGATGATGATCGGCAGCGGCCGACGCGACAGAGCCGGGCCGAGCGCGACGAAGTTGCCGCGCTTGAGATCACGGAACATTTCCGCCTGACGCCGATCCATGCCGAGCAGATCCGCGGCGCGGGCCATGTCGATATCGAGAAACGTGCGGCCCATGAGGAAGTTGGAGGCTTCGGCCGCGACGTTCTTCGCAAGCTTTGCCAGGCGCTGCGTGGCGATGACGCCGGCCAGACCGCGCTTACGGCCGCGGCACATCAGGTTGGTCATAGCACCGAGCGACATTTTGCGGGCGTCTTCGGAGACGTCGCCACCAACGGATGGGGCAAACATCTGCGCTTCGTCGACCACGACCAGAACCGGATACCAGTAGTCGCGATCGGCATCGAACAGGCCGTTCAAAAAGGCGGCGGCGGCGCGCATCTGCTCTTCGAGATCAAGGCCTTCGAGGGTCAGGACGCAGGACACGCGGTTCTTGCGGATACGGTTGGCAATGCCCGCGAGTTCGGCTTCGGTGCGTTCGCCATCGACGACGACATGACCGTATTTGTCGGCCAGCGTGACGAAATCACCTTCCGGATCGATCACGACCTGCTGGACCCACGGTGCGGACTGTTCCAGCAGCCGCCGCAGAAGATGCGACTTGCCCGAGCCCGAGTTGCCCTGGACGAGGAGACGCGTTGCCAGAAGCTCCTCGATATCGAGCTTGGCCGGATCACCCCCGGTCAGAGTTCCCATATCGATGCCGACCTGCAATGCCTTACCTCGTATGCCGTCTACACGCGGTCAAAGACCGCCAAACATTCTCACTAACAGAGAAAGGGATTCGTTTCGCCGTGCAAGAGAGGAAATGCACAGGCTTTGCGGTCAGGCCGCTGCCCGCTTGAAGCCGAGCGACAGAAGCCCTGCCCCGATCATCAGCGAACCACCGGTCCGGTTGACGATTTTCTGTACCCGTGGCCTGCGGATCTGGTTGCGGGCCAGGGAGGCGAGAAGCCCGTAGAGCGTGGCGTTGATCATCGCCAGAACCAGAAACGTCACCTCGAAAACAGCCATCTGAAAGAACAGCGGTTTTGACAGATCGAGAAACTGCGGCAGGAAGGCGACGAAGAACACGATGCCCTTCGGATTGAGCGCGGTGACCACGTAGGTGTGCAGCAGGATGCGCAACGGTCTGGCTTGCGGCAGCTCCCCCTCGCCGGCTGCGACCTCTGGATCCATCACGGGTGCGCGCCACAGTTTGATGCCGAGATAGATCAGATAGGCGGCGCCGACCCATTTGAGGATCGTGAACAGCATCGCAGACGTGGCGAGCAAGGCGCCCAGCCCCAGCATTGAGGCAGTCATTGCCGTGAAGTCCCCGAGTGCCACGCCAGCGACTGTAGCAGTCGCCACCTTTCGCCCGTGCGTCATCGCATAGGAGATGACGAGCAGGATCGTCGGTCCGGGAATGGCCAGAAGAATGGCGGATGCGGCGACGAAGGCCAGCCAGTTTTCAATAGACATCGTGTCTGCTCCTGATCCGGTAGGCCGAGCAAGCCATCGAATTCAGCCGATGACAAGAGGGCTAGACCCGCAAACCAAACCCTTGCATCAGACGCTGCGTGGCAAAATCCGGATTGCCAGAGGTAAACACCGCAAAGTCGAATTCGCCGGGGTGTTGCGCACCCTCCAGAAGCGGCACCTTGCGCCGGGCCTGTCGAGCGATCGCTTCCGCCGGATCGAGCCAGTCGACCGGCCAGGGCGCCAGGCGGCGGAACAGGTTCGCCATGAAGGGATAATGCGTACAGGCGAGAACGACGATATCGGTCTTGCGGCCGTCCTTCTCGACGAAGCAGGGCATGATTTCGGCTAGGACAGCGTCGTCCGACAGGTTCTCGCCGCGGATATAGGCTTCCGCCATGCGGGCCAGATTTTCCGATCCGACAAGCCTCACGTGACACTGCGTGGCAAAGGACTGGATCAGATCACGCGTATAGGCGCGCTTGACGGTGCCGGGCGTTGCGAGGACGGACACGAGGCCGGATCTGGTTCGCTCGGCTGCAGGCTTTATCGCCGGCACGGTGCCGACGAAGGTCATCTCGGGAAAGCGCTCACGAAGCGCCGCTCCCGCCAGGGTAAAGGCGGTATTGCAGGCAATGATGGAGATTTCCGGCTGGTAGTCGTTCAGCAGGCGCTCGAACTGGGACAGGATCCGCGCCGTCAGCGCCTCCTCCTCCCAGCCGCCGTAAGGGAAACCGGCGTCGTCGGCGACATAGATGAAACCGCGCTCCGGCATCAGCACGCGCGCCTCACGCAGCACAGTCAGTCCGCCGATGCCCGAATCGAACATCAGCACCGGCTTCAGGTCATTCGTCGCCGCCATTGCCTTCGGTCTCCCCGGTCACGTCGGCCTTCTTCTGCCTCGGCGTCGTTTTTCGTGGCCATTGACGTGGAAACGCATCCAGCGATTTGATCACGCCGCGAAACACGCTGACTTCCTGCTCCGAAAAGCTCCGCCGCGAAAGGACCGCGCGCAGATTGTCGATCATCTTCGGCTTCTTCTCAGGTGGATGGAAGTAGCCTCGGGCATCGAGCGCTTCCTCGATCTGCTCGAACATGCCGAACACTTGGTCCTTCGTCGAGGGCCGCTGCTCGATCGGCTGGAAGCGGGTTTCCTCGATATCGTCCATGCCGGATTTCATCCAGTCATAGGACATCAGCAAAACCGCCTGGGCGATATTGAGCGAGGCGAAGGCCGGATTGACCGGGAAGGTGACGATCTCGTCGGCGAGCGCCACCTCTTCGTTGCTTAAACCCCAGCGTTCGCGGCCAAATAGAATGCCGGTCTTTTCACCTGCCTTGAATTTCTCACGCAATGTGGACGCCGCATAGACCGGTGACCGAACGGGCTTGAAGCCGTAGCGTTCGCGCGCCGTCGTGGCATAGACGAAGTTCAGGTCGCGGGTCGCGTCTTCCAGCGTCTCGAAGACGACGGCTCCATCGATCACGTGGTCAGCCTTCGACGCGGCAGACCTCGCCTTCTCGTTCGGCCAACCATCACGAGGACTGACGAGGCGCAGTTCCGCCAAGCCGAAATTGGCCATGGCGCGCGCCACCATGCCGATGTTTTCGCCCAGTTGCGGTTCCACCAGAATGATGGCCGGGCCCTCGGCAATGAGCTCGCGCTCGCTATTCGTACCTGACATCGCTTAATCCCAACAATTTCAGGCTGGGCAGATAGCCGCCGGATGGATGAAGAGCAAGGCTTTCAGAGACTTTGCCTCTCTCTACTCGCCCTTGGCGATCGATTGCATCTCTTCGACGAGCGAATCGCTTTCGTTCTCGACAACCCGGTGGATGTCCTTGATGACCGGCTTGCCGTCTTCCTCGATGACGTCGAAATGCACTTCCGAAACGCTGTCCTTCATTTCCGCATCATCGATGCAGGCCCACTGCTTGAACGTGACCTTCACATCCGACACGTCATTTGCCGCCGGTGCCGGCACGATGGTGACGTCCTTCAGCGGGCAGCCGTCCTGCGAACTCGTGACGACGTCGTAGCCAAACGGATCGCCGGGGGCATTGTTTTCGGTTTCGTAAGCGGGGTGCTTGGACGCTTCCGAGTAGGCAGTCTGGAACGACTTGCTAAAATTCTGCTGGATCGGCTCGGGATCGAACAGCGACTTCCAGTCACTATCAACCGTATTCCAGTTGTCTTCGGTGATCTTCATCACCGCCTTTACCGGATCGGTCACATCCGCCGCCAGAACGCCGGTGGAAATCAGGGTGAAGAGAGAAAGAAGCGGGAGTATCCGCATATCATAGATCCAGTGCTGCGATGAGTTTTGGCGGACATTACGCCGCGCCCGATGTTTGGCAATGCTCAATCTTGAGGGCCAATTTCAGGCAGTATGATGATGGCGAGCGCATGTTCCAATTTTCTAACCGAATCGCGCCATATCAGACCGCACCATCTTTGCGTTCTCTCCCCCGCGATGCTATAGCGCCCCCGTTGATCATTTTTGAGGCCTAAACGGCCCATCTACGGCAAGAGGAAGTCCATGCAGAAGATCAAGGTAGCGAACCCGGTCGTCGATCTCGACGGCGACGAGATGACCCGTATCATATGGCAGCTCATCAAGGACAAGCTGATCCTTCCCTATCTCGATCTCGACATCGAATATTACGACCTTTCCGTCGAGAACCGTGATGCGACGAACGACCAGGTCACGGTCGATGCTGCCCACGCGATCAAGAAGCACGGCGTCGGCATCAAGTGCGCGACGATCACGCCGGACGAAGACCGCGTGAAGGAATTCAATCTCAAGCAGATGTGGAAGAGCCCGAACGGCACGATCCGCAACATCCTCGGCGGCGTTATCTTCCGCGAGCCGATCATCTGCCAGAACGTACCGCGCCTCGTTCCCGGCTGGACCAAGCCAATCGTCGTCGGCCGTCATGCCTTCGGCGACCAGTACAAGGCGACCGATTTCAAGTTCCCCGGCAAGGGCAAGCTGACGATCAAGTTCGTCGGTGAAGACGGCCAGGTTATCGAGAAGGACGTGTTCGACGCCCCAGGCGCCGGCGTTGCCATGGCGATGTACAACCTCGACGAATCGATCCGCGAATTCGCGCGCGCTTCGATGATGTACGGCCTGATGCGCAAGTGGCCGGTCTACCTGTCGACCAAGAACACCATCCTCAAGGCCTATGACGGTCGCTTCAAGGATATCTTCGAAGAAGTCTACCAGACCGAATTCAAGGCGAAGTTCGCCGAAATCGGCATCACCTACGAACACCGCCTGATCGACGACATGGTTGCATCGGCTCTGAAGTGGTCCGGCGGTTACGTTTGGGCGTGCAAGAACTACGACGGCGACGTCCAGTCCGACACGGTTGCGCAGGGCTTCGGCTCGCTCGGCCTGATGACTTCGGTTCTCTTGTCGCCGGATGGCCGCACGGTCGAAGCCGAAGCTGCGCATGGCACCGTGACGCGTCACTACCGCCAGCACCAGAAGGGCCAGGAAACCTCGACGAACTCGATCGCCTCGATTTTCGCATGGACCCGTGGCCTTGCGCACCGCGCGAAGCTGGATGACAACGCCGAACTGGCAACCTTTGCCACCACGCTCGAAACCGTCTGCGTCGACACCGTCGAACAGGGCTACATGACCAAGGATCTGGCGCTTCTGATCGGCCCGGAGCAGCCTTGGCTGTCCACGACTGCCTTCCTCGACAAGATCGATGAAAACCTGAAGACGGCCATGGCTGCCTAAGCCTCATCTCTTCAGTAGAATTCGGCAAACGGCGGGGTATACTCCCCGCCGTTTCTGTTTTTTGCTCGAGGAGATGCCCGTGACGACAATCCGCCCGCTTGAGCCTGCCGACCGTGCCGCTTGGGAACCCCTGTTCAGAGCCTATCTCGAGTTCTACGAGTCGGAACTGCCGAAAGAACAGTACGACATCACGTGGTCCCGCTTTCACCATGATGACGAGCCCCTGCAGGCACTTGGCGCTTTCGACGAGAACGGGCAGATGGTCGGCATCGTGCATGTCGTCTTCCACCGCTCGACCTGGTTACCTGACATGACCTGCTATCTGCAGGACCTCTACGTCGACAGCAGCCAGCGTGGACGCGGCGTCGGGGAAGCCCTGATCGAGAAGGTGGCACTGCTCGCGCGCGACCAGAATGCCGGTCGGCTCTACTGGCTGACGCAGGAAGACAACACAGCCGCGAGGCGTCTCTATGACCGTGTCGCTGTGGCGCCAGGGTTTATCCAGTATCGCAAGCCGCTTTGAGAGACGCTTCCAGCAAGGCGGCTTAAACCGGACTTTCAGCAGTATTCCTGCCGGGTTTCACAGCGATACCTCGCGTCCCGCCACTGAAAATGACAATGCTGCACCGCTTAATTAGTTGCGGTTTATCAATACTCTACAATTAATGATGAACCAACATGCTAGTTGTCTGCGGTTATGGAAATGATAGATGTTCCCTACCCCAATTCTGGGTTGAGGGACACTACCGTGAGAAAAACTGTACTTGTTGCGGCCGCTGCATTGGCGGCTCTTTTTGCATGCACCACTACATCCAACGCCTCGGATCTCGTCTTTACCTTGAAGAACCGGACCAGCGGCACGCTTGAGCGTTTCTATACGTCGCCCGTCGGTGTTGACGACTGGGAAGAAGATGTATTCGGCAAGGATGTTCTCGAGCCCGGCGAGAGTATCGAGATCACCATCGCTGACGGTCGCAGGGTCTGCAAATACGATCTGCGCTTCGAATTCACCGAGGATTCAGGCCTCGAGGACCTCGAAGACTCGCAGGATCTCTGCAAGATGGGATCCTACACGATCCACGAATGACACCGTGCCTACATCACCACGCGGTGATGTAGGCTGCTCGCTCTGACTACCTCACGATGCGTCGGTTGGTCCAGGATCAGCTTGCGAGACCCGGCGCCTCGTAACCCGTGCGTTCGACATATTCCGTGTAGCCGCCATCGAAACGATGAACGCCGTCCGCGGTCACTTCCAACACCCGGTTGGACAGCTCGGCCAGAAAATGCCGGTCATGGCTGACGAACAGCATCGTGCCGTCATAGTCGGCGAGCGCCTTGATCAGCATTTCCTTGGTATCGAGATCCAGGTGGTTGGTGGGCTCGTCCAGCACCAGGAAATTCGGCGGATCAAACAGCATGGCCGCCATGACGAGACGGGCCTTTTCTCCGCCGGACAGAACCCGGCATCTCTTTTCCACGTCATCGCCTGAAAAGCCGAAGCATCCGGCAAGGGTGCGAAGCGCGCCCTGCCCGGCCCGCGGGAACTCGGACTCCAGCCATTCGAACACGGTCTGCTCGCCATCCAGCACATCCATGGCATGCTGGGCGAAATAGCCCATCTTGACACTGGCGCCGATCGCGACGGATCCGACGTCGGGTGCCGCCGAACCGGCGATCAGCTTCAGAAGTGTCGATTTGCCGGCGCCGTTGATCCCCATGATGCACCAGCGTTCCTTTCGGCGGATCATGAAATCCAGTCCGTCATAGATCACACGGCTGCCATAGGCCTTGTGGACACCCTTGAGGTTTGCAACATCCTCACCGGAACGCGGTGCCTGCTGAAATTCGAAGGCGACCGTCTGGCGGCGACGCGGCGGTTCCACCCGCTCGATCTTGTCGAGCTTCTTCACACGGCTCTGCACCTGGGCTGCGTGCGACGCGCGCGCCTTGAAGCGTTCGATGAACTTGATCTCTTTGGCCAGCATCGCCTGCTGCCGCTCGAACTGGGCCAGCTGCTGCTTCTCGTTCTGCGCCCTTTGCTGTTCGTAAAAGCCGTAATCGCCGGCATAGGTGTTGAGCGATCCGGCATCGATCTCGATGATCTTGTTGACGATCCGGTTCATGAACTCACGGTCATGCGAGGTCATCAGCAAGGCGCCGTCGTAGTTCTTGAGGAACTCCTCAAGCCAGATCAGGCTTTCGAGATCCAGGTGGTTGGACGGTTCGTCCAGCAGCATGACGTCCGGGCGCATCAAGAGGATGCGGGCAAGCGCCACGCGCATCTTCCAGCCGCCGGACAGTTTGCCGACGTCGCCGTCCATCATCTCTTCGCTGAAGGAGAGGCCTGCCAGAACCTCGCGAGCGCGGCTTTCCAGCCCATAGCCGTCCAGCTCCTCATAACGCGCCTGTACCTCGCCATAGCGATCGATGATGGCATCCATCTCGTCCATCCGGTCGGGATCGACCATCGCGGCTTCGAGCGAGCGCAGTTCGGCGGCAACGCTGCTGACTGGCCCTGCCCCGTCCATCACCTCGGTGACGGCGCTGACGCCCGACATTTCTCCGACGTCCTGATTGAAATAGCCGATCGTCACATGCTTCTCGACCGTGACCTGTCCCTCATCGGGCAGCTCCTGGCCGGTGATCATCCGGAACAGAGTCGTCTTGCCCGCCCCGTTCGGACCGACCAAACCGATCTTTTCGCCGCGGTTCAGGGCCGCAGAGGTCTCAATGTAGAGAATGCGGGAACTGTTGGACTTGCTGATATTCTCGATGCGGATCATGGCTGCCGGAAAGTGAGGACGCGTTCGGCGTGCCTTATGTCACGGGATGGGCCGGATGTCGCGGGGTTTCATGGTGCCATAACCGCAAGCATCAAGGTGTGTGGCTCAAGCAGCACTCGACAAACTGAAACGCAAAAGGCCGGACAGTTTCCTGCCCGGCCTTTTGTCAATTTGTATCTCAGAAGATTACTCTGCGCTGTCTTCAGCGGCCTTCTTCTTCGGTGCTGCCTTCTTCTTCGGAGCAGCGGCTTCTTCGCCTTCTGCAGCCTCTGAAGCTTCAGCCTTTGCCTTCTTCGGCGAGGCCTTCTTCTTGGCAGGCTTGTCCGCGTCTTCGCCTTCTTCTTCGGCGAGCAGCTCTTCCTTCGTCACGGTCTTGTCAGTGACCTTGACCTCGGACAGGAGATGATCGACGACCTTTTCTTCAAAGATCGGGGCACGCAGCGAAGCGGAAGCGCCTGGGGTGTTGCGGAAGAAATCGAGGATTTCCTTCTGCTGGCCCGGGAACTGCTGCAGCTGTGCGTAGAGTGCACGCTGCATTTCTTCCTCGGTTACTTCGACGCCGGCCTTTTCGCCGATTTCGGAGAGAACCAGGCCGAGACGGACGCGACGTTCGGCAAGCTTGCGATACTCTTCGCGTGCTTCTTCCTCAGTCGTTTCTTCGTCTTCAAACGTCTTGCCTGACTGCTGCAGATCGGTGTTGATCTGGCGCCAGATGTTGTCGAACTCGGCGTCAACGAGGCCCTGCGGCGCGTCGAACTTGTACATCTCGTCGAGCTGGTCGAGGATCTGACGCTTGACCTTCTGACGCGTGACGTTGCCGTACTGGCTTTCGATCTGGCCGCGGACGATTTCCTTCAGACGATCGACCGATTCGATGCCAAGCGTCGAAGCAAGTTCGTCGTTGATCTCGACGGCAGCCGGAGCAGCGATGTCCTTGACGGTGATGTCGAAGGTCGCGTCCTTGCCAGCCAGGTTCGGAGCCGGATATTCGGACGGGAAGGTCACGGTGATCTGCTTTTCGTCGCCCGACTTGACGCCAACCAGCTGGTCTTCGAAGCCCGGGATGAAGCGACCCGAACCGATGACCAATTCTGCGTCTTCAGCAGTGCCGCCATCGAAGGCTTCGCCATCGACCTTGCCGAGGTAGTTCATGGTGACGCGATCGCCTTCAGCGGCAACGCCGTCCTTTGTCTCGAACGTGCGAGCGCTTTCGGCGATCTTGAGGATCTGCTCGTTGACTTCGTCTTCCGACACTTCAACGACTTCGCGCTCGACGGTGATACCGTCAGTCGACTTCAGCTCGATCGGCGGGATCACTTCATAGGTCAGGGTGAATTCGAAATCAGCCTGTGCATTGAGGATCTTTTCGGCTTCCGCCTCGTCTTCGGTCATCGACACCGAAGGCTGCGTTGCCGACTTCTCGCCGCGCTCGGAGAGAATCTTGGTGGGGCGTTCACGGACGATCTCGTTGACGAGATCAGCCATGATCGACTTGCCATAGGTTTTCTTGAGGTGTGAAAGCGGCACCTTGCCCGGACGGAACCCGTTGATGCGAACCTTGTCCTTGGCATCGGCCAGACGAACGTTGAGCTCGGCTTCCATATCCTGCTTAGGGATAACGACCTTGATTTCGCGCTTCAGCCCTTCAGCGAGCGTTTCGGTAACCTGCATTTTTATACCTTCTTATCGTGGCGGCGGCGCCCATACAGCCGTTCGTGTTTTTCGTGAGCACACCACCGGAACTAAAAAGTGACCAGCCGCGGCTTTCATAAGCAGCGCGTCCTGCCGTTACCGGCGAACAGCGCGTCCAGCGATCCTGGTGCGGGTAGAGAGACTTGAACTCCCACGCCTTGCGGCACCAGAACCTAAATCTGGCGTGTCTACCAATTTCACCATACCCGCGCCCCTAGGCATCGAAACTCTAGCGGCCAGAGGCCTTCCGGAGCGCGCGTCTCTATAACACCCGTTTTCCTACACGCAAAGGAAAAATGAAGGTTTGTGACGCCTGTTTGATGATGATCAGAAGCGAGACTGCGTTCGCCTCGGGTGGAGCTGGTGAGCAGGACAGAAACGGCCCGACGCACCTTCATTGTGGGTGTAATAGACGTAAATTTCAGCGCCTGATCAAATTATGGTCAAATACAGCTAGTTTCCGCACGATCCTTCTGCATGCAATGCAACAGATGCATAGGTGGCATACGAAATGCGCGCTTTTTCCTTCGCAGCGCAGCATTTAAAACGATTAGCAACGCAGCCGGAAGCAATTAGCCGGCATTGACCAACGAAGGAAACGACCATGAAAATCGCAAAGAAGCTGAACGACTGGCGCAAGTACCGCGAAACGGTTTCGGAACTCGGCCGCATGTCGGACCGCGAACTCTCTGACCTCGGTATTGGCCGCTCCGACATCCGTCGCGTTGCACGCACGGCAGTCGGCTTCTAAGATCTAAAGAACGACCAACGGTCTACCGTTTAAAAGCGCCTCCTTCGGGAGGCGTTTTTCGTTTGTGCATAGTGCTTCACGCAGCGAAACGGCTGCTGCTGCTTTTTCGTACGAAGCTGCAAAAAGCATCAACTCATTGCACAAACGCATGGCAGTCGCACATTTTTTGCACTGCACCTTTCGGCGCGTCTCACCTATATGAAGCTCATCGCCGGTGACGATAGATCACTGGGAAAAAGATGATTGAGGAAACACCAAATGAACCCGATCCGCATCGCTAAGAACTGGATCAGCTACCGCCGTACGATCAATGAACTCGGCAGCCTTTCCAACCAGGCGCTCAACGACATTGGTCTGACCCGCTACGACATCCGCGGCATCGCCGCTCGTTCCTTCCGTTAATCCATCCATTGTGATGGACCAGCGCGATATGATGTCGCGATGGCGAGAGAACGATAGTCGCAATGATCCTAAAAGATCAAAGAGACACCCAAGGAATGATCAGAGGCACCTTTTTAGGTGCCTTTTTGATTCCGGCCGTTCGAATGCCGTGATAATGAGCCGGACATGAGCACTATATCGAATTCGTCTACCCTTGCCCCAATCCACGTCGTCGGTGGCGGCCTTGCCGGCTCCGAAGCATCCTGGCAGATCGCTGAGGCCGGCATCCCCGTCATTCTCCACGAGATGCGCGGCGTGCGCGGCACCGATGCCCACCGCACGGACGGTCTCGCCGAGCTCGTCTGCTCGAACTCTTTCCGCTCCGATGATGCGACGGCCAATGCCGTCGGCGTCATCCACGCAGAAATGAGGCTGGCCGGCTCTTTGATCATGGCCTGCGCCAACAAAAATCAGGTCCCGGCCGGCGGCGCACTTGCGGTCGACCGCGACGGTTTCTCTCATGCAGTCACGCAGGCGATCGAGAACCATCCGCTGATCACCGTTGTGCGAGAGGAAATTCACGGTCTACCGCCGGCGGAATGGGACTTGGCCGTCGTCGCGACCGGTCCTCTGACGTCGCCCGATCTCGCAAAGTCGATCCAGGCCGAGACCGGAGAGGACCAGCTCGCCTTCTTCGACGCGATCGCGCCGATCGTCCACCGCGAATCGATCGATATGGATATCTGCTGGTACCAGTCGCGCTACGACAAGGTCGGGCCCGGCGGCACAGGCAAGGATTACATCAACTGCCCGCTCGACGAAGCGCAGTACAATGCCTTTCTCGATGCACTGATTGCGGGCGATACGGTCGGCTTCAAGGAATGGGAAGGCACGCCCTATTTCGATGGCTGCCTGCCGATCGAGGTCATGGCGGAGCGTGGGCGCGAAACGCTGCGCCACGGTCCGATGAAGCCGATGGGGCTTACCAATTCACACAATCCGACCGTCAAGGCCTATGCCGTCGTCCAACTGCGGCAGGACAATGCACTTGGCACGCTCTACAATATGGTCGGGTTCCAGACCAAGCTGAAGTATGGCGCGCAGGCCGAGATCTTCCGGATGATCCCGGGGCTGCAGAACGCGGAATTCGCACGGCTCGGCGGCCTGCATCGCAACACCTATATCCAGTCACCGATGCTGCTCGATCACTCGCTGACTTTGAAGAGCCGGCCGGGCCTGCGATTCGCCGGTCAGATCACCGGCTGCGAGGGCTATGTGGAGAGTTCGGCGATCGGTCTTCTGGCTGGTCGTTTTGCGGCTGCCGAGCGCAAGGGCAAAGAAATCGTCCCGCCGCCGGCGACAACGGCCTTCGGTTCTCTGCTTGGGCATATCACCGGGGGGCATCTGGTCCACGACGAAGAGCCCGGCAAACGGTCCTTCCAGCCGATGAATGTGAATTTCGGCCTGTTCCCGGATCTTGCTCCCGGCTCGATCGTCAAACCCGAAGGCGTCAAACGCTTTCGCGGCAAGGACAAGACGATCATGAAACGGCAGTTGATGTCGGTTCGCGCGCTGAAGGACTGCCGTGAGTGGCTGGGTATCGCTTAAAGGCCTAATCGGAGCGGCCGGTGTTTGAAGCCGGCTGCGGTTCGGCCGGAAGCTGTCGATCGGCAACGCTCACGTAATTGTCGAGAAGCCAAAGCGACACTTCTGCCGCCTCGTTTTCATTCTTGAACACGAAAGTTCCGTTCTGTGTCGGGGAGTCCAGGAATTCGGCCGAAAAGCCTTTCGGTTCGGGCGTCGGCGTGACCCGCACGCGGCCGGGCCGGATTACGTGGCATGCGAAATGATTGCCACGGTTGCGCATGATGCCTGACTTATTGTCGTGCAGTCGCACAAAGATCGTGTTCGCATCGGCTGTGCTGTGCAGGCTCCTGATGGCTTCGGCAGGATAGGCGCGACCGAATTCGAGTATCGCCAGTCCCATATCGTGAAGGCTGTCCTCGTCACTGTGCTTGACCAGGCGGGTAACATAAAAGGCCAAGGCCAGCATCACGCCGATGGCGATCGACCAAACTACCAAAGGGCTCAAGACTGCTTCTCCACTGATGGCAGATGCGCACCTGCCGATAGAGGGCATTTATCCCTCAAGGCTTGCGTGAAGCGTGGCGACTGGTGATTGCTAGAAGCGTTTGAGGACGGCGGCCTTCAGCATCTGCAACTGACGACGCCATTGGGGAGACTGCATGTCTCCGTCGAGAGCATCGGCACCCCGGCGTGAAGCGCGCTTCAGAACCCGCTCGACAAGCGCTACCGGCACGAAGGCCGGCACGAGCGCGGGCGGAACAGGACCGGCACGTCGTGCCTTGTCGAGATGCTCGAGGCCAAGGCCGGCAAAGGCCTGAATTGCTGCGGAAATGCGAGGTTTGTCACTGCCGGCCAGAAAGCTGTCGCGGTCAAGACCGGTGGCAGCCAGAAGATCGAGCGGGAGGTAAAGCTGGTTGCGGCGCCGATGGATCGGCAAAAGCAGGATGAAACCGGCGATCGCCTGCGCAACACCCGCATGGCCGGCCGCCTGCGCGGACCTTGCGGCGTCTTCGGACGAAAGGATGAGGCTTGCAAGCTGGATCAAAGCCGAGGCGGTTTCGCCAGCATAGCCTTCCAGCGCGTTGCGGTCAGTGAGCGGATCGTCGTAGAGATCGAAGATTCGCGCTTCCGTCATGGCGACAAGCGTCTGACGCGGCAGCCGATAGGTTTCGATCGCATCCTGCAGTCCCGCAGCGATCGGATTGCCGCCCGTGTCTCCCAGCCCGTCTGCCTGACTTCCACCCTCAAGGAAATCCCGCCACCATTGCAGGCGGATCTCTCCCGGGAGAGGATCGCGGACCATGTCCCGGACGCGCGCAATTTCGGCGTTGAAGGCGTAGAGCGCGGCGAGCGCCGGGCGCTTGTCTTCCGGAGACAGGAGGCATGCGAGATAGCGGTCGCGGTCCGTGTCTCGCAGCGTCGCGAGACAGAGTTCGCTATTCGTTGCACGATCGTCACTCATGGGTCAGACGGCAATCAGCGCGACGGCGACGGCACGGGATTCGGCGAGCATGATATTGTAGGTGCGCACGGCAGCACCGGTGCTCATCGGGTCGGAAGAGATGCCCTTCGCCTTCAATGCGGCTTTCACCTCGGCAGGTATCGGCTTCAGGTTCTGGCCCGTGCCGATCAGCAAGACCTCAATGCCTGAGGCTTCGTCGAGGACCTTGTAGAGGGAGGAAACCGTCAGGGGCTCACCTTCGCCCAGATCCCAGCCGTGTATCCCTGAGGGAAGGCAGAGGATCGACCCGCGATGCGACATGTCGGCAAAACGGAAACCGCCATTGCCGTAGGCATCGATCTGGGCGCGACCGGGGAAATGGGCTTCGCGTATCTCGATCCCTTTTGCCATCATCGCGTCCTTGATTGATTAAAAATGGAAAGGCCCGCCAGAGCGGGCCTGCCGGATGTCAGGACGCGGTGTCGGCCTTGACCGGCTCGCCCTTGACGCGGACTTCGGCGATGTAGGCGCGCATTGCGCGGACCTTGACGCCGTCGGCGATTTCGACTTCGACTTCGTTGTCATCGACAACCTTCGAAACCCGGCCGACGAGGCCGCCGCCCAGCACAACCTGGTCGCCACGGCGAATGCTCGTCAGGGTCTCCTGGCGTTTCTTGGCCTGGGCGCGCTGCGGACGGATCAGGAAGAAATACCAGACCACCATCAGAGGTGCGAAGAGCAGCACCATCTGCAGAATCGAGTCTGTTGCGGAAGCCGCCGGCGCCGCTCCACCCGCCTGCGCGAATGCCTCAGTAATGAACATCAAGAACTCCTAAACGATAAGCGGAGGCGCCGAGCCCCCTGTCATAAGCCGCCGGAATATAGTTGTGACACCCAGGAATGCAACAGAAAGCGGTCCTCCCGCGTACTGAATCCACGGCTCTACGGCTTTTGATGCAATAACGAGCATGTTACCTGCTGAAAAAAGCGGCCGAGAGGGCGCGACCGATGACAAAAAGTCTTGAGGAATACCAGATGACCGACGAGCTCAACGCCCTGATCCTGTCTGAAGTGCGCCGGCTCGCCGACGCAGTCGAGCGGCTGGCGGGCCCTCCACCAGCGGTCAACGACTGGACTGTCGCGGATTGCTTTGTCTGGGTGCCGACAAACCAGCGCCTGCAGCCCGTGCCACGCCCCAACCGCGTCGCCCTCACCCTGATCCGTGGCGTTGACCACGTGCGCGACATCCTGCAGGAAAACACGTTGCGGTTTGCCGAAGGTTATCCGGCAAACAACGTCCTTCTCTGGGGCGCGCGCGGCATGGGCAAGTCGTCGCTGGTCAAAGCCGTGCACGAGGATATCCGCGCGTCGACCGGTGTCTCGCTGAAACTGGTGGAAGTCCACCGCGAGGATATTGCCTCACTGCCGGCGCTGCTCGACATCCTCAAGGCATCCGGCCATCGCATCATCGTGTTTTGCGACGATCTGTCCTTCGACCACGACGATACGGCCTACAAATCGCTGAAGGCAGCGCTCGACGGTGGCATAGAAGGCCGGCCGGACAACGTCCTGTTCTACGCCACATCGAACCGGCGCCACCTTTTGCCGCGGCATATGCTGGAAAACGAGCAGTCGACGGCGATCAACCCGTCCGAGGCGGTCGAGGAGAAGGTTTCGCTCTCGGATCGTTTCGGGCTTTGGCTCGGGTTCCACAAGTGCAGTCAGGACGACTACCTGACCATGATCGACGGCTATGCCGACCATTTCAATCTCGGCCTCAACCGCGAAACCCTGCACCACGAGGCGCTCGCCTGGGCGACGACGCGCGGCGGGCGTTCCGGCCGCGTCGCGTGGCAGTATATCCAGGATCTCGCCGGGCGGATGCGCAAGACACTCACGCCGTGAGTTCTTGAAGCAGCCCCAAAACGAAAAAAGCGCAGCCGAAGCTGCGCTTTTCTCCCGTCCCCTTGAAACGCACTACAATTATTCAAGGAAAGTGATGGGGTTGACCGGTGTCGCATCCTTGCGCACCTCGAAGTGGACCTGCGGACGCTGAGCGTCGCCGCTCATGCCGGACGCCGCGACGGTCTGGCCGCGGGTGACCTTCTGGCCGCGCGTGACGTTGATGTTGCCGGCGTGGCCGTAAACGGTGACCTTGCCATCGTCGTGGCGAACCAGAACGGTGTTTCCGAGCTGCTTCAGACCGTTGCCGGCATAGATGACGACGCCGTTTTCAGCAGCCTTGATCGGCGTGCCCTCGGGAACCGAGATGTCGATACCGTCATTGCGGCTGCCGTTGACGTTGGCGCCGTAACCCGCGATGACCGCGCCGCTGACTGGCCAGCGATATTTCGAAATGCCGGTCGACTGCGGTGCAGCGGCAGACACGTCGGACTTCTTCTCGACGTCCGACAGCGATGCTGTTTCCTGTGGCGCAGGCTTTGCGGGTGCTGCTTCGGCGACAGGCGAAGGTGCAGCAGGCTTCGGCTGGGCAGCCGGCTTTTCCGGGATGGATGCGGTTCTGACCGGATCGGTCGCAACCGAGCTACCACCGACCTTCAGGGTCTGGCCAATTCGTACACCGTCAGCCGACAAGCCGTTTGCGGCCTTCAGCTGATCAATCGGTGTGCCGGTTTCGCGAGCGATCTTTGCAAGGCTGTCGCCAGGCTTGACCGTGTAGGTGCCACCGAGAGGCTTGCCGCCCGGAGGTGTGATCTTGCCAGGCTCCGCCATCGCCTTGTCGCGGGTCGGCGTTGGCAGAACGGCAACCTTCTGCTCGGTCTGCTGGGTGGGCGCTGGGGCCTTGTTCTGCAGGTCGATATCGGATGCAGCCGTCTTGGCCGAATTGCGCGATGGACCGAAGGTCGGGATGACAATCGTCTGGCCCGGCTTCACAGCGCCGCCATTGGCCTTCAGGATTTCCTTTTCAGGAACGCCGTAGCGGGAAGACAGGGTCGATGCGGTCTCGCCTGCCCTGAGCGTTACCCGCGGAGCGTTGACCGAAGACCAGCCGGACATCGGCTTCGTCGAAGCCGTTGTCAGGTTGTCGCCTCGAGCGGTCGACGGTGTGGGAGCCGTCAGAGACTGCGAACCACCGCTACGACCCGGGTATGACTGGGCCATCGATTCCTGGCGAGTGCCCTGACCGCGGTCAGCCGCCATCGGTGCACGGGACGCCATGGGAGCGGACGCCTGAGCAGAAGGCATGCCGGGAGCTGCCAACTCGTTGCGCTGGACGGCCATCGGCGCCGAAGCGGCGCGGGCCGGTGATGAATAGCCACCGGACTGGGCCGGATAAGGCTGGTTCATCGCGGTATTTCGCGAACCGTAATCCTGCTGGACCGGTGCCACCGCCTGGCCCGACCGCAGATCGTCGCGCGGCATTGGCGCCTGGCCATAGGCCCCGCCGACCGGACGCTGGGGTATTGAAGCCGTTGTCAGCTCATCTTTGGAGAACAGCCCGGAGAAACGGCTCGAATCCGAGCTGCAGCCAGTGGCCGCACTCGCCAGCAAAGCCGCAACTGCGAGCTTAGCTACTGATTTTCCGACTTTTTGTGCACTGTTGACACGCATGGACTCGACCTACACTCACGCAACCATCGTGGGAGTCATTAAAGCGCGTTAGTCTTACTGTGGGGTTAAAGTGTCGGAAGAGATGCGATTTTTTTGATAATTCGCTAACCATGAGTTGGAAGCGCTTGGCAGGAGCGGAACCAATGCCGAACCAGCTTAAAGCGCTGCCGCCATCTGCGGAATGATCGGCAGGAATGGCACGGTGAACAGGTCTTCCCGTTCAAACCGGCTCCCGGTCTTGGTGAGCCTCACCATCATGCAGGTCTCGTCGTCGCCGATCAGCGGCGCAACCATCGAACCGCCATGGGTCAGCTGCTCCGCATAGAATCGCGGCAGAATCGTAAATGCCGTGGTCACGAATATCCGATCGAACGTGCCCTCACCCGGCATCCCGTTGCTGCCATCCGCCTGTCGTACGATGACGTTGCGCATTCCAAGGGCGTCAACGCGGGCCTGCGCCGCAACGGTGAGCGTCTTATAGCGATCTACGGTCAGCACCCGTTCTGCGATGCGGCCGATGACGGCGGCTGTAAAACCGCTGCCGGTACCGATTTCGAGAACACGATGACCGGGTTTCACCTGCAGAGCGGCCAGAAGGCGAACCGCAAGATCTGCCCCTTCCATAAAGGCACCGCAATCAATCGGGACCGTGCGGCTGGAATAGGCTTCCTGAGAAAGCGTGGGCGGCACGAACTGCGAACGAGGCGTCTGCTCAACGGCAGTCAGAAGGTCGATATTAGAAATGCCTGCGGACCGGAGCCGCAAGACAAGTGCAGCAAACCCTTCCTTCTCGACCATGCCCGATTTCAAGCTGTCACTCCGCCTGCCACGTTATCTGGGTTCAACCCAGCGCCTTCATCAAGCGATCCTGCACCGAATAGTCGGTCAGGTCCAGTTTCAGCGGTGTTACTGAAATGCGATTGGCCTTGATGGCGTTGATGTCGGTGCCCTCCGCCTGGCGGCCGACACGCGAGGCAAAGTACAGCCAATAGTATGGGAAGCCTCGACCATCCTGGCGTTCGTCGATCGCCACGTCGAAATCGGTCTTGCCCTGAGACGTGACTTCCGTCCCCTGGACATCGTCAGGCGCGCAGGCCGGGAAATTGACGTTGAGAAACGTGCCGGCCGGAAGGTCCGTATCCAGCAATTTGCGGATCAGGCCCGGGCCATGCGATTCGGCCGTATCCCAAGGCAGGACGCGGCCGTTCTCCTTGCGGTAGGCCTGGCTGAGCGCGATCGACCGGACGCCTTGCAGAGTGCCCTCGATGGCGCCTGCGACCGTGCCAGAATAGGTCACGTCGTCGGCAAGGTTGGCACCGACGTTGACACCCGACAGAACGAGATCCGGCTTGCCCCCCATGACGTGGCGCATCGCCATGATGACGCAGTCCGTCGGCGTGCCGCGCACGGCATAGTGCCGGTCGCTGATCTCGCGCAGGCGCAGCGGCTCCGACAGGGTCAAGGAATGCGCATAACCGCTCTGGTCGGTTTCTGGCGCAACAATCCAGACGTCATCGGAAAGCTGGCGGGCAATCCGTTCGAGAACCGCCAGGCCTTCCGCGTGGATACCGTCGTCGTTGGTGAGCAGGATGCGCATTCAGGGCTGCCTTATGCTTTTTCTATTTTGGTCAGGCCGCCCATATAGGGCAGAAGCGCGTCCGGGATCGTAACGGAGCCGTCTTCATTGAGATAATTTTCGAGGACTGCGATCAGGCAGCGGCCGACGGCAGTGCCCGAGCCGTTCAGCGTGTGAACAAATTTCAAAGCCTTGTCGTCCTTGCCGCGATAGCGCGCGTTCATCCGGCGGCCCTGGAAATCGCCACAGACCGAGCAGGACGAGATTTCGCGGAACGCATCCTGTCCCGGCAACCAGACTTCGATGTCATAGGTCTTGCGGGCGCTGAAGCCCATGTCGCCGGTGCAGAGCGTCATCGTCCGAAAATGCAGGCCGAGACGCTTGAGGACGTTTTCGGCGCATTCGGTCATCCGCTCGTGCTCGGCGATCGATGATTCCTGATCCGTGATCGAGACGAGCTCGCATTTCCAGAACTGGTGCTGGCGCAACATGCCGCGCGTATCGCGACCCGCAGAACCGGCTTCCGAACGGAAGGACGGGGTAAGCGCCGTAAAGCGCAGCGGCAGCTTTTCGGCGTCCAGAACCTCGCCCGACACGAGGTTGGTCAGCGTCACCTCAGCCGTCGGGATGAGGTAGCGGCCATCCGTCGTCTTGAAGAGATCTTCCTCGAACTTCGGCAACTGGCCTGTGCCGTACATTGCCTCGGACTTTACCATCAGCGGCGACGACACTTCCGTGTACCCGTGCTCGCTGGTGTGCATGTCGATCATAAACTGACCGATTGCCCGCTCAAGACGGGCGAGCGGTCCGGTCAGCACCGTAAAGCGCGAGCCCGAGAGTTTTGCAGCGCGCTCGAAATCCATATAGCCGAGCGCTTCGCCGATCTCGAAATGCTCCTTGGCGGGATGATTCCAGCCGGGCTTCGTTCCGATCGTGCGCGTGACGAGGTTGCCTGATTCGTCCTGGCCGACGGGGACATCGTCAAGAGGAATGTTTGGAAGGCGCGACAGCGCGTCATCGAGCGCTGCGACAGCTGCCCGTTCTTCCTGCTCGGCGGCCGGCATCGTATCCTTGATGGTGGCGACTTCTGCCTTCAGCTTCTCGGCGAGTTCGGTATTCTTCTGCGCCATCGCATTGCCGATCTCCTTGGAGGCGGCGTTACGGCGCGACTGCATATCCTGAAGCGTCTGGATGACGCTGCGGCGGGTATCGTCCATCGCAAGCAGGGTGGCAGCCATTGGCTCGGCGCCGCGCTTGTTCAGCGCTGCGTCGAAAGCTTCCGGATTATCGCGGATCCACTTGATATCGAGCATGATTCTTGGCCTTCAAAGCATGAGGCCGCTGCGATATCGATCGAGAGAAAAACCTCAGGCCTTCTCCGTCTCTGCGACGTCAGACGAGGCCTCATCACTCGAAGCGTCCTCATCGCGTCTGCGCTCGACGAGTCGCGCGGCGTAGATGGAAATCTCGTAGAGAAGGATGGTCGGTATAGCAAGACCGATCTGGGACATCGGATCCGGCGGCGTCAGGACGGCGGCAACGACGAAGGCGATGACGATCGCGAACTTGCGCTTCTCGCGCAGCCACTTGCTGGACAGGATGCCCACGCGAGCAAGCAGCGTCGTGACAACGGGAAGCTGGAAAACCAGTCCAAAGGACAGAACCAGCGTCATGATCAGGCTGAGATATTCCGAAACACGCGGAAGAAGCGAGATCCCCACTTCACCTTCGGTCGGCGCCTGCTGCATGGCCAGGAAGAACCACATCACCATCGGCGTGAAGAAGAAGTAGACCAGTGCCCCTCCAAGCAGGAACAGCACAGGCGAGGCAATCAGGAACGGCAGGAAGGCTGCCCGCTCGTTCTTGTAGAGGCCGGGAGCCACGAACTTGTAGATCTGCGAGGCAATCACCGGAAAGGCAATGACCAGCGCGCCAAACATCGCAACCTTCACCTGGGTGAAGAAGAATTCCTGCGGCGCGGTGTAGATCAGTTCGGATTTCGCGATATCGAGCTTTGCCCAGATGACCGCCCATTTGTAGGGAATGACGAGAAGGTTGAAGAGCTGCTTTGCGAAGAAGAAGCACACGACGAAGGCGAGGAAGAAAGCGCCGATCGACCAGATGAGCCTTGTCCGCAACTCCATCAGATGCTCGATAAGCGGCTGCGGCTTATCTTCGTAATCACCGCTCATCAGGCATCGTCCTTCGGGGTATCGACAGGCTTCTTCGGGGTACGCTTGCGGGCGGCTGCAAGCTTGACGGCCGTCTCAGTCGTTTCAGGTGCGGACACCGGGACCTTGGCCACGCGAACACGTTTCGGCTGTTCGGCAGACGTCGCCACTGGGGCAGGCTTCTCCGCCCTCGTGGATCTGCGTGTCGTTGCAGGCTTATCCACAGCTACCGGCTCACCCGTGACCGCCAATTTCGGTGCGCGAGGCTTTCTAACGCGACCGGGTTCGGCAGGCGTTGTCGCCTCCGCTGGTGCCGGCGTCGCCGCAGAGGACGTCGGCGCAGCAACAGGAGATGCCGTGACGGGCGTAACCGGCACAGCCGCAACAACAGGTGCCGTATCGGCGACCGGAGCACCTTCGACAGCATGCTGTGCTTCGACATCCGTGATGATCGGCGTCGGCGTCGACGGCATATGCGTCGCCTTCTGCAGATCGTTTCGGATGTCCTGCCCCATCTGGCGAAGCGGATTTATCGCGTCGCGCAGGCTGTTGGCGGGATTGAGGCTCTTGGCGTCCGAAATCGTCTTCCGGACGTCATCCATGTCTGCCTCGCGAAGCGCCTCGTCGAACTGCGTCCGAAAGTCACCCGCCATCTTGCGCAGGTTTGATGTCATCTTCCCGAAAGCGCGCAGCATGGGCGGCAAGTCCTTGGGACCTACGACCACGATAAGCACAATGGCAATGACAAGTAGCTCGGTCCAACCGATATCCAACATTCAGCGAGGCTCCTGAAACCCTCCCGACCAATTAAGACCGAGTGGTTTCCTTGATCTCGTCGGGCTTGTGATCGACCGTCCTGCCGCCGTTCACAGTATCGGTAGGCTTTGCCTCAGGGGCATCCTCGTCCGCCATGCCTTTTTTGAAGCTCTTGATGCCTTTGGCAAAGTCGCCCATCAGCTCAGGAATCTTGCCGCGTCCGAACAGGACAAGCACGATGACTAGAACGATCAGCCAGTGCCACACACTAAAAGAACCCATAGTCTAACTCCATTGGAACGTGACCCCGATGTAAGCTTTTTAAGTTTGTTTTTCAAACACCAAATACGTTGCACGAAAAGCTATGAACGGATGACTTTCGCGATCTAGCGACGCTGCTGTCGGCAACGGACGATCACGCATGGTCCATATTCGGGAACACGGGAATAATAAGGGGAAAGCTGGCTGAAAGCCCTGCTAGCCATCACCGTCGCCGGTTGGCGGCAGCAAGCCAAGCTCCTCCAGATCAAGCTGGGTGATGGGGTCTTCCTCGTCCGAAAGCTCGTCCTCAGAGCCCGGAACCGGCACCGAAAAGCCGGATGGAATGCGGCCAGATAGAAGTCCCGCGCCCTTCAATTCTTCGAGACCAGGAAGATCGCGTAGCTCTTCCAACCCGAAATGATCGAGAAAATCTCCTGTCGTTCCGAGTGTCACCGGTCTGCCCGGCGACCGACGCCGACCGCGGAAACGAACCCAGCCGGCTTCCATCAGTACGTCAAGCGTACCTCTTGAGGTCTGGACGCCGCGAATATCCTCGATCTCGGCGCGGGTCACAGGCTGGTGGTAGGCGATGATAGCAAGCACTTCGAGGGCGGCCCTCGACAGCTTCTTCACGTCGCTGTCGTCTTTGCGAATGACGAAGGAAAGGTCTGCTGCCGTGCGGAAAGCCCAGCGATCGGCCACCTTGACCAGGTTCACTCCGCGTGAGGCATAGATGCCCGCCAGTCTCTGCATCACGGCCTGGATATCTTCTCCCCGTGGGAGACGCTCAGCCAGAAACGCTTCAGAGACAGGCTCGGCCGATGCAAACACGAGGGCTTCGGCGATCCGCTCGATCTCCTCCGACGAGTAGGGCACCGGCACAATGTCATCCACTGCCGCGTCGTCGTCCATCGCGTCCTCGATCTGGCTCATTCGGCTGTCCCTGCCTTTAGAGGCAACGTCTCGGCCTTCGGCCGCCCGGGTCCCTTTCTGAGATAGATTGTCTGGAAAGCGCCATCCTGGCGGATCTCGAGCTGTCCTTCGCGCACCAGTTCCAACGAGGCGGCAAAGGCGCTGGCAGTCGCAGTGACGCGATCCTGCGGCGGCAGATACGGCAGAAGGTACTGCTGCAGGGCCGTCCAATCGCCGATCTCGCCCAGCATGCGGTTGAGAAGGTCCCTCGCCTCAACCAGCGACCAGACCTTGCGGCGTTCAATCGTGACATGGGTGATGGCGTTGCGCTGCCGGAGATTGGCGTAGGCCGACAACAGGTCGTAGAGCGATGCGTCATAGGCCGACGGCCTGTGCTGCGGGATATGCTCCGGTGCCCCACGTGCAAAAATATCGCGACCGAGTCGGTTACGGTTGACGAGCTGAGCTGCTGCATCGCGGATTGCTTCCAGCCGTTTCAACCGGAAGGCAAGCGTTGCCGCCAGTTCCTCGCCGGTCGGGCCGTCGTCGATCTTGATCTGCTTGGGGATCAGCAACCGCGACTTGAGATAGGCGAGCCAAGCTGCCATCACGAGATAGTCGGCTGCCAGTTCGATCCGAACGCGCCGCGCGCTGTCGACGAATGTGAGATACTGCTCGGCGAGTGCCAGGACAGAGATCCGCGACAGATCCACTTTCTGGCTGCGAGCAAGATGCAGCAGAAGATCGAGCGGTCCCTCGAAGCCCGCGACGTCGATCACCAGTGAAGGATCATCGATCGCCCGCTCGGTCACGTCCTGCCACATCTTGTCCATCGGAATGGCATTTTCAGCTTTTGTCATCGCCATTCCGATCCGTCTTCACTGTCGGCGGTCAGGCGACCCCGATCAGTCCGTGGAATTCGTCGCGAAGCGTGTCTTCCTGTGCATCATCAGCAACCGGGAAACCTTGCTCCACCGCTTTGGCACGTCGAAGCGCCTCGCCGCCAAGCGGGATCGCCTCGTTCACAACCGCCTTCATTTCGTCCATCAGGCCGTTGCAATGCAAGACGATATCACAACCGCCCCCAACGATTCTCGCCGCGCGCTCGCCGATCGTGCCCTTTAGGGCGTTCATAGAGGTATCGTCGGACATCAGCAGGCCATCGAAGCCGATATGACCGCGAATGACATCCTCGATGACTTTCCGAGAGATCGTCGCCGGCTCTTCCGTGTCGATCGCGGTGAAGACGATATGCGCGCTCATCGCCATCAGCTCGTTCTTGAGCGCCACGAAGGGCAGGAAGTCATGCGCTTCGAGTTCCGCCCGCGATGCCGATACGACCGGCAGTTCATGATGCGAATCGGCCAAGCCGCGGCCGTGGCCCGGGATGTGCTTCATCACAGGAAGCATGCCGCCGGCCTTGAGGCCATCGGCCGCAGCCTGCCCCATCTCGGACACCGTCTTCGGATCGAAGCCGTAGGCCCGGTCGCCGATGACGTTGCTGGCGCCTTCCACCGGTACGTCCAGGACCGGCAGGCAGTCGACGTTGATGCCGAGCTTCATGAGGTCGAAGGCGTGCAGCCGCGACATCAGCCATGCGGCGCGCAAGCCCATTTCACGGTCATTCTTGTAGAGCGCCCCCAAGGCGGCTGCCGAGGGATAACGTTCGATCATCGGCGGACGGATACGCTGAACGCGGCCACCCTCCTGGTCGATCAGGACAGGCGCCTCCGGGCGGCCGACGGTGTCGCGCATGGCTGCAACCAGATCAGTGATCTGGGCCGGCTCGACACAGTTGCGGGCAAAGAGAATGAAACCCCAGGGACGCTCATCCCGGTAGAGCAGGATTTCGTCCTGGGTAAGCTGCGGGCCGCTGGAGCCCAGGATCATCGCTTTCAATTCGGTCATGTTCGATCCTAGAATGCTGGGAGCAGAATAGAAAACGGGGCGCTGTGCGCCCCGTTCGATGGTTTCTCGTCAAAGATCTCAGCGAGCGACGAGGCAGGTGCCGCCGACACCGCGATACTTTTCGCAGAGTGCTACGGCTTCCGTCTTGCTGCCGGCCGGGATCCGAACGCGATAGAAGGTACCCTTGCCGGCGATTTCAGCAGCCTTGATATCGACCCCACGCCCGCCGATCACGTTGCCGAACTTCGACGACAGGTTCTGGTAAGACCTCTGAGCGTCAGCCTGGGATGGCAGCGATGCGATCTGGATGACGTAGCCACCCTCGCCGACCGACGCGACCTGTGCATTGGCAGCGGCAGGAGTTGCCGAAACCGGCTGAACCTGTGCTGCGGGAGCGCGAACGTTGCCCTGATCGCTGACGGATGCGACGACATTGACCGGCTGCTGCGAAGGACGAACCTTCGGGACCGGCGCCTTCGCGACAGCAGCAGGTGCCGAAGTGTCCAGTGGCGCCATAGTGGCTGCCGTCATCGGCGCAGACGCCGGGATGATTTCGGCAACCGTGCTGGCAGCAGGTGCAGATGCGGCGATCGCAGCGGCCGGAGTGACTGGCTGGGCCAGTTCCGGAGACTTCACCGAAGCCGCCGGCATCTTGCCTGTATGCGCCGCAGCGAGCGCCGGAGCCGGCACTTCCTGTTCGACGAGCTTCCCATCCGGACGCACGATCATCGTCTTTACCCGACGCGGCGTAACGGTGAGAGGATCCTGTCCGCCCGTCGAAGCAACCTGCTGGCCCTGATCGGGTAGCAGACGTGCATCCTGGGTCTCGCCGGTATCGGTCGGATCGATATCGTTTTCGCCTTCGAGCGGAAGGCTTTCCGGCATCAGCGTCTTTTGGACGACATCGACCGGCTGCTCTTCGCTGGAGATCAGCGCTTCCTGCTTCGGCGTTTCGGATGCAGCGCCGGCAACGCGGTCGTAAACAGCCTTGTCCTGATTCGGAACGGTCTTGCCACCCGGATTTTCCGGGACAACCTTTACCGGATCGGTATCGGCTGCGATGACGACCGGCTCGGCGCCCATCATCCGCGAAGGTCCGCTACCCAGCATCGTGTAGGCACCTGCGCCAGCAACGACCAGGACGCCCACAACGGCGATGGGAAGAAGCCACGTCCGGGACGCCGACCGGGGCGAACGCTGGTCGAGGTCGTTTTCGTATCCGTTGAGATCGCTGTCATGGTCGTTGGCCGGAAGCGGCGCGACAAGGCTGCGACGGAAGTCTTCTTCCAGGGCCCGCTCGAAATCGTCGAGGTCGGGGTAAGCGCTGCCCGATGTCTGCCGAGGCTGCTCTGGGAAATTGCCGGCAGCGACGGAAGCCGGGGCAGCCGCCTCCTGATGCCGCGGTGCCGGAGCAGTCTGCGACGTCGGGTTTACCAAGAGCGCCGCGAGTTCTGCATCGATATCGATATCGATATCGTACTCGGACGCGTAGGCAGGCTCTTCTTCCGGCTGCTCGACTGGCAGGTCCGGCACGTTGAGATCGGCGATAGCCTCGACATGCTCTTCCGATTCGGAAATCATCGCCGCATCGAACGGCATTTCCGCTTCGACGACGGCGACTTCTTCTTCCGGCTCAGGCGCTGCTGCAACGATGGGTGCTGCCGCAGCCGCGGGCGTCAAGACGGCGGCAGGGATTGCCGCGGCAGGTGCCACCGGCTGAACGGAGTTTTCCGCCACCACGATGTCGGCTAGATCGAGTTCGAGATCGTCAAGCGCCAGTTCGAAGTCTTCGTCGGCGAAAGGATCGAAGTCATCTGCCAGGTCGGCGACGGGTGCCGCCTGCTGAACAGTCGGCGTTGGAACCGGCGTCGGGATCACGGGCGCCGCCACAGCGGCAACGATCGGAGCGACGGCGATTGGCTGCGGCTTGGAGACCGGAGCCTGCGGCAGTTCGAGTTTCGTTTCCTCGCGAATAGTCGCAGGAGCTTCCTGGCTGACCGGGAAACGGGCAACGTCATAAACCAGCTCGTCAAGCGGCGAAAATTTCTGCGCCTCCAAAGTGGGCTGGACGACCTCTTTCACAGCGACCGGTTCAGCAGCGCGAGGCTGTTCAACCGGGGACGCAACGGCCTTGGGCTGGACAACCGGCGGCTTTTCGACGGGGCGTTCCAGCGGCGTGACACCGGCATTCAGACCGAAATTCGCAAGCGGCATGCGGAAGCCCGGCGTGTAACCGGTGCTCTTGCGGGGTTCAGCCCGAACAGGCTCCGGCGCCGAAACCATGGAAGCTGCGACGACTGGCTCGGCTGCAACGGCGAACGAGCTCTCCAGCTCAGCGGCCAGATCGAAAGCGTCAACCGACGGTTCCTGCCTGGACTGAGTCGCAGGCTGATAGTCATCGGCGCCCTCTACCTCCGCACGCAGTGTCGGAAGGCCATGGAAATTTGACGGGTCGAAATTCGGCTCGGCCGGTGCACGGTGAGCATCGACGGCAGGGGAAACACCTTCCGCCTCTGCAGGTGCCGCACCGAACGGATCGACGGAAAATTCCGGAGCATCGAAAGGGTTGAGATCTTCCTGCTTCTGCGACACCACGGACTGGACCGGCTGTTCGAAAACCGGCTCGCGTTCGATGGGAGGCTCATAGGCAATAGAAGGCGCAGCCTGATAGCCGTGATCGACCGGCAAAGGCGCCTCCACGCGGGAAGGCTTGGCGTCGAGCGGGATATCGTTGACCGGATCGATCCGCGGAGTATCGTATTGCTCGAATTCCCGCAGCAACTCGTCTTCGAGATTGAAGGCCGGCTCGCGGCGGGCAGATGCCGCCATTGGCGCAGAACCCACGGAAGGGGCAGCCGGATTCGCGACTGTCCGTTCCTCGTAGCCTACGATGCGAGCGAGCTCTGCCAGAGGATCGCCGTCAGCAAAAAATTCCGGGGCGTCATTCCGGCTACGCGCTAGGTTGTTGTCCGCCATTCGCTCGTCCACTCACCACCATTACAACTCATCTGCCAGTGCAATGTGGGGAAATGAGGGCGTTTTTACCGCATTTCCTCAGGTGCCGCTGTACCTGTGATTGCAAGTCCCGACTTCAGGACACAGGCGACTGCGTGCACCAGTCCAAGCCTGGCAATGCTCAATTGTCGGTTTTTATCGTTAACAAACCGTAATTCCGGTTGGTCCTTGCCCTTATTCCAGTGAGCATGGAAGAAACTGGCCAGATCATAGAGGTAAAATGCGAGCCTGTGCGGCTCCTGGGCCAGAGCTGCAGCTTCGACGATTCGCGGATATTCCGCAAGCTTCGCGACCAGCTGAAGCTCGCTCTTGTCGGTGATTTCGCCAATGTTTTCAGCGAAATCCAGCGTCTCGGTATCCAGACCCGGAAACGCCTCCCTTGCCTGGCGGAAGATCGACATGCAGCGGGCGTGGGCATACTGGACATAAAAGACAGGGTTGTCTTTCGACTGCTCGGTCACCTTGGCAAAATCGAAATCGAGCGGCTCCGAGCTCTTCCGGTAGAGCATCATGAAGCGAACTGAGTCGCGACCGACCTCGTCCACGACGTCACGCAGCGTCACGAAGTCGCCGGAGCGCTTCGACATCTTGACCGGCTCGCCGTTGCGGTAAAGCTTGACGAGCTGGCAGAGAAGAACAGTGAGCTTTGCCTTGCCTTCGGAGACGGCGCGCGCCACGGCCTCGAGCCGCTTGACGTAGCCACCGTGGTCGGCACCGAGCACGTAGATCATCTCGTCGTAGCCGCGGTCGAACTTGTCCTTGAAATAGGCAACGTCGGCGGCGAAATAGGTGTAGCTGCCGTCCGACTTGATCAGCGGACGATCGATATCGTCGCCGACTTCGGTCGAGCGGAACAGCGTCTGGTCGCGGTCTTCCCAGTCTTCGGGAAGCTGACCCTTCGGCGGCGGCAGCTTGCCCTTGTAGACATGGCCCTTAAACGTCAGATCGTTGATCGCCGCACGGATGCGCTGCGCGCCGTCCGCATGCAGCGTGCGCTCGGAATAGAACACGTCGTGATGCACGTTGAGGGCTTCGAGATCTTCGCGGATCATGGCCATCATCGCGTCGATGGCCTTCTCCTTGACGATCGGCATCCACTCGTCTTCGGGCATGGCATGCAGCCGGGGACCGTATTCAGCGGCCAGAGCCTGCCCGACCGGGACGAGGTAGTCGCCCGGATAGAGGCCAGCCGGAATCTCGCCGACTGCTTCGCCCAACGCCTCGCGGTACCGGATGAAGACCGAGCGGGCCAAAACGTCGATCTGGCTGCCAGCGTCGTTGATGTAGTATTCCTTGGTGACGTCATAGCCGGCAAAGGCCATCAGATTGGCGAGCGCATCGCCCACGACAGCGCCGCGGCAATGACCGACATGCATCGGCCCCGTCGGATTGGCCGAGACATACTCGACGTTTGCCTTGCGACCGGCACCGACATCCGAGCGGCCGTAGTCCGTCCCTTGAGCAATCATCTTGGCGAGCATCTGCTGCCAGTATCCGGTGGAAAGCCTGATATTGATGAAGCCGGGACCGGCAACGGAGACTTCCGAAATATCCGCGTCGCCACGCAACGCTTCGGCGATGATCTCGGCGAGCGCGCGCGGGTTGGTGCCGAGAGGCTTGGCAAGCACCATCGCTGCATTGGTCGCGACGTCGCCATGGCTCTGATCGCGCGGAGGCTCGACCGTGAGGCGTCCGAAATCAACCGCACTTCGATTTTCTCGAATGATTTCGAGAGTTTCTAGCGCGTTCTTAATTCTATTGTCGAATTCGGCAAAAAGATTCATATGTTTACATCCGCTCAAAGTGTTTTGGGCGGGCCCCTCGAAGCCATTGGTGTCGGGCAGGCCCTAGCGCAAATCAGGAGTCTGGTCAAACAACTCGGCATGGACGCGGGTTGCGTAGGTGTCGGTCATACCGGCAAGATAATCTGCAACGTGGCGCGCACGGGCCGCCTCCGGGACGCCGTTCATCTGCTTGACCCAGTAGTGGCCTTTCATCAGCGCCGGGTCGTCCATGTAGCGATGGAACAGGTCGACGACGATCTGCGAGGCGCCGGCCCGGATGCGCATGATTTCGGGGTGCCGGTAGATCCGGGAGAACAGCACTCGTTTGATCTGCTTGTCGGTCTGCGCCATCTCGTCGGAGAAGGTCGAGATCACCCTTCCCGCCATGCGCACATCTTGTGCGCTCTCGGGTGCAAGCTCTCTAAGGTTCTTCTGGGAGACCGCGATAACGTCCTCGACCATGTGGGTGATCTGGCGGCGCGTCACTTCGTAGGCAAAGCGGGTCGGGTCCAGATTGGGGTATTTCGTCCTCACTTCCTGCATCAGTCCGGCGAGGAACGGCACCTCCTCCAGCATATCGAAAGTGAGCAGGCCAGAGCGAAGCCCGTCGTCGATATCGTGGGTGTTGTAGGCAATGTCGTCGGAGATCGCCGCGACCTGCGCCTCCAGGCTGGCATAGCTCGAAAGCTCGAGATCGTGCAGGAGGCAGTAGTCGCGGATCGGCTGCGGCAAAGGACCGTGGGAACCCTCGCTGCCGTCGGCCATCATCAAAGGGCCATTGTGCTTGACGAGACCCTCAAGCGTTTCCCATGTCAGGTTGAGACCGTCGAACTCCGCGTATCGCCGCTCAAGCTTGGTGACGATCCGCAGCGACTGTGCATTGTGGTCGAACCCGCCATAGGGCTTCATCAGCTCATCGAGCGCATCCTCACCCGTATGTCCGAAGGGGGTGTGGCCAAAATCGTGAACGAGCGCGACGCCCTCCGCCAGATCTTCATCCAGCTTCAGGGCACGGGCCAGCGCGCGGGCCACCTGCGCCACTTCAATCGTATGGGTCAGCCGCGTTCGGTAATGGTCGCCGTCAGGACTGATAAACACCTGCGTTTTGTGCTTGAGCCTGCGAAACGCCGTCGTATGGACGATACGGTCACGATCGCGCTGAAACTCCGAGCGCGTCAGGCTGCTCGCTTCGGGAAACAGGCGGCCCCGCGAGGCCCAGGGATTGGATGCATATAACGCTCGCTCACCCCCACCGAAACCAAGTACCCCCGTATCGATCGCCATAACCGTCCTTAATGCCTCAAGCGTGCCTGCGTGTTGTCGTGTATGGGTACGCCCCATTGACGCGCCGTTCAGGTCTTCATACCTATAGTGTTGCCGTGTGCAACGGCAGTGACATCCATCTTCGAGTTATCAGGGTGCCTTTACCCAAGACTCACCGGGCCTTTACCCCGGCAGGAGACCATTGAAATGACGATGAACGTAACTCTCTCCGATGCTGCAGCCAAGCGGATCGCCCAAATCGTTGCGGCAGAATCCGAAAAGCAGTCTCTGCGTGTTTCTGTTGAAGGCGGCGGCTGCTCCGGTTTCTCCTACAAGTTCGACCTCGCGGGCGCGCCGGAAGCAGATGACGTGGTGATCGCCAACGGCGATGCCAAGGTGCTGATTGACAGCCTGTCCATCGTCTACATGGAAGGTTCAGAGATCGACTTCGTCGATAATCTGCTTGGCCAGTCATTCCAGATCAAGAATCCGAACGCGGTCGCAAGCTGCGGCTGCGGTACCAGCTTCTCCATCTAAGATCTTCCGGTCGTCCTAATCAGATTGCCACTCGACCCTTCCCATCAGCTTGTCTTTCGATAAAAGGATAGGCTGAAGACGGAAGGACGACTGCAATGAAGATTGCCACCTGGAACATCAACGGCGTCAAGGCGCGGATCGATAATCTGCGTCAGTGGCTTGCCGACTCGTCGCCTGACATCGCCTGCCTCCAGGAGATCAAATCCGTCGACGAAGGCTTTCCGCGGCTCGAGATCGAATCGCTTGGCTATCATGTCGAGACACACGGCCAGAAGGGCTTCAACGGGGTGGCGATCCTGTCGAAGATAAAACCCGACGAAGTGATGCGCGGTCTACCCGGTGCCGTCGGTCCCGACGGACAAATTGACGAGCAATCGCGCTACATCGAATGCGTCTTTTCCGTTCAGGGCGGCGTGATCCGCGTTGCGTCGATCTACCTGCCCAACGGCAACCCGTCCGATGACCCGGTCAAGTACCCGTACAAGCTTGCCTGGATGGAACGGCTGCGGCTGCATGCCCAGCAATGCTTGGCACTCGAAGAGCCACTGATACTCGCCGGCGACTACAACGTCATTCCCGAGCCGCATGATTGTTTCGATCCGGCCGCATGGGCGACAGATGCGCTCTTCCTGCCGAAAACGAGGGCGGCATTCCGTGCGCTCGAAAATCTCGGCCTGACGGACGCCGTTCGCGCAACCACGGATGCCGCCAAGCTCTATACGTTCTGGGATTATCAGGCGGGCGCCTGGCAGAAGAACAACGGCATCCGCATCGATCATCTGTTGCTGTCGCCGGAAGCTGCCGACCGGTTGAAGGCGACGGTCATCGAGAAGCATGTGCGCGGATGGGAAAAGCCGTCCGACCATGTCCCGGTCGCAGGAATTTTCGATTTCGCGCCAGTCTGAGCGATTCTTGTCCCTGATCGTCCGGAACTAACAGGAAGCAGCCAACGCCGCTTCCTCAGTCCATACCCTTGGCAAACTCATGCGAAAGCGCGATCGCACCGCGACGGTCTTCCTCGCTTGCCATAGAAAAAGCCTGCTCCTGCAAGGGCTCCATCCAGATACAGTCCTTCGTGCTGCACTTGTCGAGTGCAGCCGTCAGGAAGGCGAGACCGCGGACCGTCTGTCCCTCGTCGAACAGGATGTTGCCGAAAACGGCCATGGCGCCCGGATGGCCGCTCTTGCGGGCTTGGTTCAGCCACTTCTTCGCCTGCTGAAGGTTTGGCGATCCGCCCTCGCCTGCAAGAATCATCTTGGCAAGCTGGAACTGCGCCTCCGCGACACCGAAGGTCGAAGCGACCTGAAAATAGATCTGCCGCGCCTGGGCAAGATCGGGCTTCACCGGTGTATCGGGGATGCCGCGGCGATAGTAGGTCGCAAGCGACAGAAGCGCGTTGACAAAAAAACCGGTATCTTCCGAGCCGGGTTCGACGCCCTGCGTGGCGATCTCGTTATAGATCTTGAACGCCTCGAGATCGTTCTTCGTGACGCCATCGCCGAAGGCGTACATGTTCGCCAATGCCCAGCGGGAACCGGTATGTCCCTTCTCGGCGGCATAGCGATACGCTTCGACCGCGTCTTCCTTCTGGCCGTTCTTGTAGGCCTTGAAGCCGAACTTGAAGAGGTCGAAGGGACCCGATTCCTTGGTCACGCCGGATTGGATGTCGAACGCAGCTGCCGAGCCCACCACAGCCGAGGTGAGCGACACGCCAAGAAGCAATACTTTCATGGACACAATGCCAAACTTCAACATGTTTCAGTTTCTTCCCATACACCCGGAAGTCATAGAGCTTGCCATCTCCGACCGATTGCACGGCCCGATCAGCCAACCGGCGATCAGCGAGACGCCAGCTATCGCTGCCGTTCTAGAATGGAAACTGTACGTCCCGTTTTCGGCAAGAGTAGGACCTGCCGGCAAAACGCGCCGAAGTTGTGCGCGGCGATCCGATCCGCCTGCGACAACGCGGCCAAAGCCCCGTATTCTATTGAAAAACCCGCCCATGGTACTCCAATTCACACGCGCCGCCCCCGCGGTCCGTGTCCGTTATTCCTTTACCGCTGCTCCCTGTTTGTGGCGGGAAATGGACAAAATCTCCGTTGTTCGCCGACCCGCTCATCGTGGCACAAGACTGTTGCCAAATCGTCACAAATTCGGAGGGGTCGGCGAAAACGCGCCACAAACGAAAAAGCCCGGCTCGAACCGGGCTTTTGCTAATTAGTAACTGTTTTCAGAACTTTACCTTCAACGACGTAGAAAGTGCTGCAACCAGGTCGCTATCGTATTCGTAGCTCGCTTCGTCGCCGACGGGGATGCCGTCAATGGACGATGCGCTGGACTCGCCACCCGTCAGGATGCCGAGCACGCCGCCAAGGCGAATCTCGACGTGCTGGGTCGGGGCATAGGAAACGCCGGCGCTGAACAGCCAGGTATCTGTCTGCGTTCCGAATTCCTGCGATGTGCCGCGATCCCAGGTGAGGCTCAGGGCCCCACTCCACTGTTCGTTGAACTTGTGGCCGATGCCGCCGGTGATCGTCCAGCCGTCGCGATAGCCGAGATCGAGCGATGTGATCTCCACACCGTTGTTGTAGAACGGAATGCGCTGCAGCTGGCTCCAGTCGGTCCACTTGACCGAACCGAAAGCAAGCCAGTCCGGTGCGATACCCGACTGAAGCTTCAGCTCGAGGGCATCTGGCATAGCAGTCGAGCCCTCAACCGGCACGACGGTACCGGCGTAGACGCTGCCGACCGGGACCTGCGTCAGATCGACCGTACCGGTGACCTCGTCGAGCTTCACCTGGCTATAATACATCAGGCTCGCGCGGAATGCGTATTCCGGGATTTCGTAGGCCGCACCGGCACGCCAGCCCCAACCGTCGCCTTCCAGGTCCAGACGACCAACACCGCTGAACGCGAAGCCAAGCGCTTCAGGGGCGATCAACAGCCGTTCCTTGAAGCCATCCATGCGCAGATAGTTCGCGCCGCCGATCAGGCGAAGCTGGCCTGGGCCGGCATCGAAGCGGTAGGAACAGGTGGCTGCGTAGTTGTCGCTGTCGACCTTCGTCTCGATGTTGTCATTGGCACCCGCCCAGTTGGCGCCAGGATTGGTATGCGCACCATAGGGCTGAGAATAGTTGAACATGCAGTCGACGGAATCGCCAATACCCGCCTTGATGCCGATCCGCGGCGACCAGTAGCTCTCGCTGTCGTCAGCAGTGCTCGAATAGGAATAGCCTGGTGTTGTGCTGAGGTTGCCGTCCGGTCCGGTGATGGTGTCTTGCGCGTTCTTCAGCTTCCGCTGCGGCATGACGTAGGTTGCCGTCGCTTCGGCGGCATAGGGCGACCTGTCAAACAGAAGGTCGATATTGTATCCCCCACGTTCCAGTCCGCCCGCTAACGCTGGCGAATAAACGCTCCATCCAGCCATCAGAACAAAGGCGCCCTTGGCGATGAAATTGCTTTGCATCTCGTCTCCCACTCCCCGGCAAGTCATTGAGACAATTCTAAATACTCTGCCCAAAATAACAACTTTCGGCTGTCCCCGATCTTGCGCTGCAAAACGGTCGCTAATTTACGTAAGCGGAGGAACAATCGCCACCGAATCGGTGGTTGGGAACAAAATTACCTAATCTGGGGCCGTACCGTAGCTGGAATTAGAACACCATCCCGCATGGGCGCGGCGATGTGACAATGCGGCAACATTGCGGCTTTCTCCCGTTGTGCATGTGCACGCAAACGGAACTTCTGGGTCGAAGCGCAGCGAAAAGCCGCGGTCACAGGACCGCGGCTTTCAGAGATTCGTTCGTTGGCGCCGGCCTAGAGCACGGCGGAGACCTTGGTCATCAGCCGGCTTCGATGACCCGCTGCAGAGCGATCTTGAGGCTTTCGAGCTGACCTTCCAGCTCGGCATGGCGCTCCCGGTCAGCGGCAACCACGTCCGGATCGGCATTGGCAATGAACTTCTCGTTGGAGAGCTTCTTGCCGAGACGGTCCTTTTCCTGCTCGTTCTTGACGATCGCCTTCTCGATTCGGGCCTTCTCCGTGCCGAGATCGATCAGGTTGCCGAGCGGCAGGCAGGCCGTCGCCTCGCCGACGATGATCTGTGCCGCACCCTTCGGGGCGACGTCAGCTGTCGAGATGCTCTCGACACGCGCGAGCCGGCAGATTGCCGCCTCGTGACGCGCGAGCCGCGACGAGGTGACCGCATTGGCACCAACCATGATGAGCGGTGCTGTCGCCGATGGCGGGACGTTCATTTCGGACCGTGCAGAGCGGAGACCGGATACCAGATCGACCAGCCAGTTGATCTCGTCGGCAGCGTCAGCGTCCGCAAAACCGGAGACCGGCCACTCGCCATGGGCGAGCAATCCGTCACGGGCTGCCGTGTGAGCCCAGAGCTCCTCGGTCATGAACGGCATGAACGGGTGGAGAAGCGCGTAGCTCTGCTCCAGGACATAGGCCATGCAGGCCTGCGCCTCGGCCTTGGCGGCTTCATCCTCGCCCATGAAGATCGGCTTCAACAGCTCGACATACCAATCGCAAACCTGGTTCCAGACGAAGCGGTAGAGCGAAGCGGCAGCCTCGTTGAAGCGCTGCGTCTCGATCGCGGTGGTAACGTCAGAAACGGTCTTCGACAGTTCCGTGAGGATCCAGCGATTGACGGTCAGCTTCGCATTCTCAGGATCAAAGCCCGCATCACGCTTGACGCCGTTCATCTCCCCGAAGCGCGTTGCGTTCCAGACCTTCGTGCCGAAGTTGCGGTAGCCGGCGATACGGGCCGGATCGAGTTTCACATCGCGACCCTGTGCCGCCATGATGGCCAGCGTGAACCGCAGCGCATCGGCGCCGTATTCGTCGATCAGGTCGAGCGGATCGATGACGTTGCCCTTCGACTTCGACATCTTCTGGCCGTTCTTGTCGCGAACCAGCGCATGAACGTAGATCGTGTGGAACGGCTCGACAGGCTCGCCTTCCGCATCCTTCATGAAATGCATGCCCATCATCATCATCCGGGCAACCCAGAAGAAGATGATGTCGAAGCCGGTGACGAGAACGCTGGTCGGGTAATAGCGCTCCAGTTCCGGCGTCTTGTCCGGCCAGCCCAGCGTCGAGAAGGGCCAGAGTGCCGACGAGAACCAGGTGTCGAGCACGTCCTCGTCGCGGATCAGGATCTCGCCAGGCTTGAAGTTCTCGAGCTTCTCCTGAACCCAGGCCTTCCATGGGCCTTCGTGTGCCAGATAATGCTGGATGGCCGCGTCGAGTGCTTCTTCCTCGGACTTTTCGACGAAGCACTGACCATCAGGACCGTACCAGGCCGGAATCTGATGTCCCCACCAGAGCTGGCGCGAAATGCACCAGGGCTCGATATTTTCCATCCAGTCGAAATAGGTCTTTTCCCAGTTCTTCGGGACGAAGTTGGTGCGGCCTTCGCGAACCGAAGCAATCGCCGGTTCTGCCAGCGTCTTGGCGTCGGCGAACCACTGATCCGTCAGCATCGGCTCGATGACGACGCCGGAGCGGTCGCCGAACGGTTGCATGATCTTCTTTGCCTCGACATACGGAATGTCGTTGCCCTCGCTGTCCTTGACGGTAACGGCAAGGCCTTCGGCATTGATCGTCTCGATGATCTTCTTGCGGGCGACCATGCGGTCGAGGCCGCGATACTCTTCCGGAACCAGATTGATCTCGTCGATATCGGCTTCGCCCGGCAGTTCGCCGGACTTGGCTATCTCCAGCGCCTTGGCCGCATAGACAGAATAAGCGTCGCCATCGTCGCGCATCGAGGCGGTGGTATCCATCAGGCGATAGAGCGGGATCTTGTTGCGCTTTGCGACCTGGTAGTCGTTGAAGTCATGCGCGCCGGTGATCTTGACCGCGCCCGAGCCGAAATCCGGTTCCGGATATTTGTCAGCGATGATCGGGATCAGGCGGCGATGCTCCTTCGGGCCGACAGGGATTTCGCACAGCTTGCCGATGATCGGCGCATAGCGCTCGTCCGACGGATGGACGGCAACCGCACCATCACCCAGCATGGTTTCGGGACGCGTCGTGGCGATCGAGATATAATTGCGCTCTTCGGAAAGCACGATATTCCCGTCCGCATCCTTCTCGACATAGGTATAGGTCTCGCCGCCGGCCAGCGGGTATTTGAAGTGCCACATGTGGCCTTCGACTTCCCTGGACTCGACTTCAAGATCGGATATCGCCGTTTCGAACTTCGGATCCCAGTTGACCAGCCGCTTGCCGCGGTAGATCAGGCCTTCCTTATAGAGCGTGACGAAGACTTCGAGAACGGCCTTGGACAGACCCTCGTCCATGGTGAAGCGTTCGCGCGACCAGTCGCAGGATGCGCCGAGGCGCTTCAACTGGTTGAAGATCAGGCCGCCCGACTCTTCCTTCCATTCCCAGACGCGCTCGACAAAGGCCTCGCGGCCCATCTCGCGACGGCCGGGAAGCTTTCGCTCGGCCAGCTGGCGCTCGACGACCATCTGCGTGGCAATGCCCGCATGGTCCATGCCCGGCTGCCACAGCACGTCCTTGCCGCGCATGCGCTCGAAGCGGACCATGATATCCTGCAGCGTGTTGTTGAGCGCGTGCCCCATGTGCAGCGACCCGGTCACATTCGGCGGCGGGATGACGATGGTGAAGCTTTCCGCACCAGCCTTTGCGTTGGCACCGGCACGGAAGGCGTCCGCATCGTCCCAGGCTTTGGCGATCTTCGGTTCGACGGCGGCGGAATCGTAGGTCTTTTCGAGCATTTCCTGACCCGTTTTTCTTTTTGAATGAGATGGTGCGGTGTTAAAGACGTGGAGGCCGTGAAGTCAATAAAAAAGCCGCCCCGTGTGGAGCGGCCCTTGATGACAGGCATTGGAGGCGATTTAGCGACGCGGGCCGCGGGCAACGCGCTCGATTTCCTCGCGCACGAGACGCTCCACCAGTGTCGGCAGGTTGTCGTCCAGCCATTCCTGCAGCATCGGACGCAGCATTTCCTGCGCCATATCCTCGACAGAGCGACGCTCGAGACCATCGAAGACGGCTGCAAGTTCGTTGAACGATTTTGTCACCTGCGCGCCCGCTTCGACCGAAAGGAGCGTTGCAGCGGCCTCCTCGATCATCGCAGGAAGATTTTCCTGTTGAGCCGGTTGCGCCTTCGGTGCCGGCTGTTCGACCGGCTCGGACATCTCCGGCTGCTGCGCGACTGCCGGTTGCGGCTTCAGCGCTGGAATGGGCGATGGTCCTGCAGGCTCGACGTCTTTCGCCATAGGGGTCTCGATCGGCTTGGATACCATTGCCGCAGGCCTTGTTTCGAGAGGGGCGATGGTGTCACGCAGCGCGACGTCGGCAAAGGCCGAGATTGCAGCGGATGCCTTCTCGGCTGCGGGCATCGACAGGCGCGGCGCCGGTGCCGGGCGGCTCATCGCATTTTCCTGCTGGCGGGCCGAAGCGGCGCGGACGCGGGCCGCAACGTCGGCAAGCGAGAGCGAGCGCTCACCCGATGATGAAATCTCAGGGTCGACTGTCGATGCGGAAACAGGCTTGGGTGCGTCGTTTGCGGATGCGGGGGCGTAGGGTTCCGACTGGAACGGCATCGGGGCCGGTGAATGGGCACGAAGAGGAAGGCCCGGGTCGTTTGCAGCGATGCCAGCGGCAAGATCGGACGCAAAGTCCGTATCGTCGATATCGTCGATCAGATCGTCATCCGCATAGGGCGAACGCGATGCCTGATCTGGTGAACCCTCGCCGACCGGCTCGTTGCTTTCGATGATCCGGCGGATCGAAGCCAGGATCTCTTCCATTGACGGTTCACGCGCTACACTTGGCTGAGCCATTTTCATCCCCGTTCTCGCCGACTGGGTGCCAGGTCGGCAGACGACCTCTTTTCAAAGGTCTGATTCGTTTTCACTTTACGAACCTCGTCTCGCGATACAACGACGGGCGCATCAACGACTCTAGCGATACACAGATTTGTTGCCGACGTGAATCCCAGCTGCCGATTTGTATCGCGCTGGAAAAACAAAAAGGAGGCCAAGGCCCCCTTTCTAAACTTCGCAAACCGTCAGCAAGCCGATTTTAGAATACGAAATCCTTCGCGCGGCGGAATCCCGGCAACGGTTTGATCGAAGCGTTGAAGTGGGCGCTTTTCGACAGTGCACCCTGCTCTTTGACGAAGAGCGTCGCCTGCGCGGCATTGCCGTATCCGAGAACGGCGACCAGACGCCCGCCATCCTTGAGCTGCGCACTGAGTTCAGCCGGCACGTCTTCGATCGAGCCGGCAATGAAGATGACATCGTAAGGGCCCTGGTTCGCAACGCCTTTTTCCATGTCGCCCGTGACGACAGTCACGTTGTGGGCGCCCGCGAGGTTGGCGATTGCCTGCTCGGCGAGCGCTTCATCGGATTCGATCGACACGACCGATTTAGCAAGAAGCGACAGAAGCGCAGAAATGTATCCGCTGCCTGTGCCGACCTCGAGCACCGTATCCGACTTGGTGATCGCAGCCAGCTGTAAAAGCTTGGCCAGAGGCGAGGCTTCCATCAGGAAGCGACCGGGACAGATTTCAACATCGTTGTCGATATAGGCCAGTGACTTCGACTTGGCCGGAACAAAGTTTTCGCGCTGTACCGTGAGAAACGCCTGAAGCACGGAATGTGCCGTCACGTCTGTCGTGCGGATCTGGTTCTCGACCATCTTCACACGGGCTGCTTCGAAATCAATCATGTCACCTGCCTCACAGCGCCGGCGTACCGGCCAATCCTTCAGCCGTGTTACTTGCCTCTCGCTGCGCTTTCAAGATAGCGCGCGCATCGATTGGAAAAAACACGGTGATGCAGGCGCTCGTGCAACTCTTGCTTAGTGCAGGATAAGGGTCGGAAGCTCTCGCTTCTTGGCGAGGACGACATCGTGTCCGTAGGATTTGCGCAGGCTGTGGCTGCGATCGAATGCCAACTGCTCGGCAGCACTCAGATGAAAGGCTCCATCTGCAAACGTGCCAGTCGCATCATCTTCGGTGACGGGTCTGTAGAGTGCGGTGATCAATCGGTTCAGCATTTTTCCCTCCCTGGGCTTCGCTCACTAAAGTCGGAAGAGCTCGGTTCCGTTCCCCTGACCGCGAGGAATATTCGTGAAATATTTACCATAGGATCAACACAGCCAGATGACGCAAACACGCTGCATACAGCCTCCCCCGCAAGGGTATCTTCCGAGGACGCCGCGTTTTGCAGGCGCCCTTCGTCACCGGTACAGACAGGCGCCGCTGACGAAGTGGATAAAAACGTCGAGGATTGAACAGAAGGGTATTGCACCCATCGGAGATTCGTTCTAATTCGGCGCCACCACTCGCTTTTTTAGCACCGGATGGCCTCGTGGCGGAGTGGTGACGCAGAGGACTGCAAATCCTCGTACCCCGGTTCAATTCCGGGCGAGGCCTCCATCCCCTTTGATATATCGCAATGGGTTAGCATCGGCGTCAGCCGATCGACATGATATGTCCGATCACAACCGGTCGCGCACATTCCTCGATATTATTTAGGTATTGCGACTGGTGCACGAGAACGCCAGCGGATCGTCTTTCACGCCCGCCAGCCTACCTCCAATTCGCGATTGGACCTGTCGCCTGTCCGGATCAGCCCACCGGCCGCACCAGTTCTTCGACCAAGCCACGATATGCCTCTGCGGCCAGTTCCAACTCCGCGATGAGGGTCTCGTTCGACGTCGTCTGCGTCCTGAACCCGCTCGTGGTTAGCCACTCAATGTCCGCACGAAGGATTTGGATAGTGTCTTTATAGCGTTGGACGCGATTTTCCGGCTGCATGTTCGGCTCCTGTGAACCGGAACAACTACCGCGCTTTGCGTTCGAGGCAATAAGCGGGATGCCAGAGACCGGACGTTTATCGGCACCGGTCGCTGGTTTGTGTCAAGAATTCAAGGATTGGGCGCGAAGCGTGATGATGTCAGAGAGCAGACGCCGCGGCCGGCTTGCGTCCCCTGGCTGCCGCGGAAAGATCGATGGAGCTTATAGTCGCCACCAGGAACATGACCGGAATGCCGAATTCCAGCACTTCTTCGACGATACCCAACAGAAGATTGGTGTGATCGCTGACAATGACGCCAAAAGGCGCAAGCTTGCGGTCCAGCCCATCGATCGACTTGGAGACAATGGCAAGACCGATCGCCGCGATGATGTTCCAAGCCCAGGACGCGCGATACCTGACGCCGGAGAGAAGCTCGGGGCCGTTGCAAACGATCAGCCGGAACGCGACGGTCGCCACGAACAGGATCACCAGGACGCCAAAGACGCGCTCGACAGGTTGCGCCATGTTCGTCAGGTAGAGGTTGCTCTTGAGCATGCCGACACTGGTCAGCCGCTTGTCGAGGTCGAGTTCTCGCCCCATCATCAACAGCATGATGGCCGCAACCTGCCAGTCCCGCCGCCATATGTCGCCGGTGCGCGTCCACAGCCACACCATTGCGGTATAGGCGTAAAGAAGGGCCGTCGAAATCTCGAGCGCGCCGGTTTCCTTCGTCAGTGCTGTCGTAAAACCGTTACTCGCAAGGTCTATAGCGAACAGAACGGCAGCCCCGACCAATGCCAGTGTCAAAAGATACCAAGGACGGGAAGTAACAGCGTAGGCGTGGTGTGGGAGCATTTCGATTCTCAAAATTCATGTCGACGAGTGTGGATTGACGGCGTGGACCGCTTAGCGGCGTGCTGACCGGTGCCGTGCGCGCCGATTCTGGATGAAAACGGTCTACTACTGGAGAAGCCGGTAGTCCATGTCTTTAACGGCGGACAGATTCTGCTCTGCCCCTGTTTCCAAAGAAACCGGCAAACCCGAAAAACTGTAGAGCAGTCCTTCACGCCGTTGATTTATTGCTTCTATTAGCAAATTTCCTTTACATTTCTGCAGGCGCGACTATTTCCGGCCCCTCACGGAATGATCGCAGCGAGGCCGATTTGAAGGATGATCCCGCCACACAACTCGCAGATATTGCGCGGCAACTCGCACTGCTTGCGGAGGCAGCCAAGGCATTGTCGCAGACGCCGCTGGTGGAACTGTCCGGTCAGCTTCTGCCGGCCGGCCGCGAGAAGCCGGACGAGCCCAAAACCCCTCTCCCAAACAGCGTCAATTAGATTTGAACGGCTCGTATCGGACAAGCTTGCCGTGATCACGTGGTCGCGCAGCGATATGGGGTCTGCGGGGGTGCCCTGCCCATATCAGCGACACGAGCCGCAACATTTCACGATCGGTTCGTAACCAGATATTAACGTTCCTCCATAGGGCTGCGTTAAACTATTTGTCCTAGAAATAGGCAGACGGCGATGTTGCCGCCATACCCTTGTCAGAGGATCGCCATGACGGCGATGGTTCGATATGAAGCTCTCATCTTCCGACGCCGTCATGGCGTTCACGACTATTATATCCCTCGTCAGCATCATTTATGTGGGGCATCTTTTCGTTGCCCTGTTTTGACGGTCTCACCGAGACACGCTGACTGACGGCCTCTCCTCGTCCCCCACAAGCCGCACGCTCGCCCTGATCAACATTCTCGCTCACGGATCAAAATCGTGTTAGAGTGTCTGAAGTCAGGTGTGGGAGACATCTGGCGGCTTGGCTAACGGGAAGAGGAGACCGTTATGCAGTATCTCGATTTTGTAGCCGCATTGAATCCATTCGTCTTGTGCACTCTTGGTGTCGTGGTGGCCTGCGGCCTCTATGATCGCTGGGCGCAACCGAAATAGTGGATTGCATGCGCAGCCGGGAAACCGCGAGGCGTTGCTCGTGTTCGAAAACCGGTACATCTGGAGGCGGCTTGATGGTCGACTGACGCGCCGCGCGTCGCGCGAGTTCGTTTTGTTGCCTTTGAGTTGCTTGTTTCTGCTGTTATTCAGACTGCATTTCTCATGACAGAGGTGCAGCTTTGCAGGATAACGCGGAATTCGAAGATACATCGGCAGGTCTCAGCGAAACGCTGAGGAAATTGATCGGTCGGATTGACGGCGGCACCGTGACGCTGCGTCAGTTGATGGATGGCGTCGGTGAACAGGGTCTGCTGCTGATCTGCGCGGTCACTTCCCTCCCCTTTCTGCTGCCCGTTTCGATCCCGGGTGTCAGCACCGTGTTCGGCGCGGCCATCATAATGATCAGCATTGCTGTGGTGCTCAACCGGATGCCGTGGCTTCCTCGTGCGATTCTCGATCGGGAACTCGACAGCGCAAAGCTGGTGCCGACCCTTGAGAAAGGCGTGAAAATCGTCTCCAGGCTCGACAAATATCTGAAGCACCGCATGGCCGGCATCACGACCGGGCCCATTGCCAACAGGGTCAATGGCCTCGCAATCACGTTCGCCGGTGTGCTCCTGATGTTTCCGCTCGGCCTCATCCCCCTGTCCAACACGCTGCCCGGCATTGCTATTCTGCTTCTGTCGACAGGCATGGTTCAGCGGGATGGTCTCGTCGTTCTCGGCGGTTATTTCTTCAACCTTGCAACGATCGTTTATTTCGGGGCGCTTGCTTATGGCGCGTTCGCCGCCGGCCAGGGCCTGGCGTCACTCGCCGGATAAGCCTCATTCCGGAAGAAGCTCTCGCACCAGGCGACAGCTTCTCCCGGTCTGGTTGACATCATGTCATTTCCGAAGCGAAGCTGCTTGTTTCTCGCGGCGCCTGCGACCCCACCAGACTTCCAGACGACGACGACGACGTCTGACGAAAGCGAGATCCTGCGACAGGATCAAGATACCCAGCGGCACCATCCAGAAGCCCAGAATCGGCAGGAAGCCCAGAATGCCGCCGACGATAAGAACGGTTCCGATGCAGAGCCGCGCCACGCGCGAGCGCGGCATCGGAATGGACCGTCCTGCGATGAAGAGACGACCCTGCCCCGGATCCATTCCAAACCGCCTGCCTTGAGGTTTTTCCACCACGTATACGGCTCCAACTAAACGCTTTTTTGTAGGGGCGAGATGGGGATGCATGGGGATAAAACAAGCCGGACCTAATTTTTTTGAAAAAACCGCTTGGCAAATGCGTGAAGCATTTGTATTACCCCGCTCACACCGCAAGCGCGGTTGTTCCCTGGTAGCTCAGCGGTAGAGCATTCGACTGTTAATCGACAGGTCGCCGGTTCGAATCCGGCCCGGGGAGCCAAATTCTATGCGATTTGGCTAAAATACCGCAACAAAATCAACACCTTAGCATTTTCAAGCCGCCCTCCAAGGCGGCTTTGCTACATTCTGGTGCTACATTTTCCGGTACGCATCATATTCAGCTCAAGTATATCTTTTCCGAAATCAATATAAATTCTAAAATGTCTGTAATTCTTAATAGTTTCGAATAACGCACTTGACATCCGTAATCTACAAGCGTTGACATTCCGCATCTTTGCTGCCATATTAGCAGTCAACCGCCGCATCCGTGCGCCACTTTACGTGATATGCTGATGTAACTTCCAATCATCCCAAGCTTACTTTCATCAACGCACGTCAGTGCGCACGACTTAATGTCGCCTGGGCAATCTTTGTCTGATCAGAAATGCGAAAGGCTGCTTCAAAATATCTGTTTGAACGGAAAGGTACCTTCTATGTGAGGATACCTGTCCCGAAACATGTCCGTACTTCCTACGGACGAAACGAAATTCAAAAGAGTCTCGGTACTAAGTCTTTGACCGAAGCCGTCATTCTTATGGGTCCGTGGGTCGATTTCTACACCCGCGACTTTAATGGGGAGAGACAGGAAGAAATTTCACCCACTGCTCTTCGCAGCACTGCGACTGTTCATGGCACGAGCTACCAGCACGTCGATCAGATCGTGACGACCCCAATCGAAGAAAGCGTTCAGATCGTTGGACCGGGAATCGAGTCGCTTGGCAGGATGAATAATCCGACCGCGCTTGACTATGCGGCAGTGGGTGGGACGCACGAACCGCCTACCCTCACCATTCGGCAGGCTTGGGAAGAATTCGACAAGGATTCGCCTGACCTGTGGTTCAACCTCTCTCACCGCGACCAGCAGAAAAAGAAGAACAAGTACAAAGAGGCTGTGTCGGACTGGGAGCGCGAGATGGGTAAGGACGTCGATGTCTTGAAGCTCACGAAGAAGGACATCTACGACTATCGCGGGAAGCTGCTTGTGCGTGTCGAGAATGGTTCTCTGAAGGTCGACTCGGTCCGGAAAAAATTGATGTGGCAGCGAGTCATCGTCCGCCACGCATACGACATCCGAGACATGAAGGACTCGCCCTTTGAGAACCTACGCCCGATCAAGGGCAAGGGTGATGAAGAGAAGCGTCCGGTGATCACCGAAGATGAGGTCAAAGCGGTCCGAAGGCACTTCGCAGACGTCGAAGCTAATGATCAGTTGCGCGCCATCATCTCGGTAATGGAAAATACCGGCGCACACGCCAAGGAACTCGTATTCCTCACCGAAAACGACATCCATCTTGACGCGCCAATCCCGTACATATCCATCGACATCAACGAACACCGGTCGTTCTTGAAGACTGACAATCGAATAAGAGACGTCCCGCTTGTAGGCGTGGCACTGGATGCGATGCGACAGTTCCCGAAGGGTTTCCCACGGTACAGGCGCGACAACGGCTCTGAAGCCCTCTCCGCCGCCGCCAACAAGCTCATACAGACCGTTGCCCCTAAGAAGGTCACGTACAGCTATCGCCACCGTCTGGCGCAATTGATGAAAGCCCACAAGGTCGAAGACACCTTGCGCGAAGCCATCATGGGTTGGGGTTCAGATGGCAAGATGGCCGCACACTACGGCGAACAGTACCCACTATCCGTAAAGCTTGAAGTGCTGAGACAGGTGCTTCCTGAACATGCCCATAAACTCTAACCCCGAAAACGAACATCGGCTTGAAGTGAAGACGTTTAGCGTCACCCTACATTATGAATGAGCCATGTTTCCGAACAGGAACATGGAAATTGACCACCAAATACACCTTCGACAACCTCGTAAACGACCCCAAGATCCGTGCGGCATTCATGCGCGACTACGACAACCTTATTCGTGGTCTGAAGAAGCATGGCTTCAGTGCGGTTGCGATGAAACACGCCCGTAACAAGCAGCGCATTGCCACTGAACTGGCGTTGCTCGATTGAAAGAATGCCCCTCCGGGCGTCAGGACCAGAGGGGCATATCCGCTGATGTCCCCGGACAGCGGATTTCGAAGCCGGTTGGGCAGGCTTCGAACCGCTAATAAACCCCAGAGATCGAGATACCCGCAAGACGCCATAAAGGCGTAGGCGTCCGCTGTCTCCACGCCGATACCGTACGTTATCGTACCTCTGCTGTTATGTGACAGCCGGTCGGAACTCGTGGCGCGCTTGAAAGTTACCACACCGCCTGAGCTGGTGAGCAAAGCGACGGCTGAGTGAACAGAGCGCCCGCATTCACAGCCCCAACACTGTGTTTGCGGGTGTTTTGCTTTCCGTGGTACAGTTGAGGCCGCCCCATACCCGCTATCATAGGTGGCGAAAAGGATATGGTATGAGTGGCGAAACAGCTACCCAACAAGAACAGATGGCCCAGCTTGTATCCGTCTATCGGGTGATCTGCGAAAGGACCTCTGTCCATCCACACAGTTCGGCTGGTCGTGAACTGGCCCAACGCCTATTGGAGCGGTTTACAGGGAACGAGGGCGAGATCGAAATATTACAGCACTTCACCCACTAGCCGCTGATACTCATCTGACACGGCTTACGCGTCGGACGTTCATCAGAAGTTCTTCCCGGGTTGCGAATGAGCCAAGCAGAGCTAGAAGCCGATGTTGTTCCGCGCTGGTCAGATTGTAAGCAAGCGCGAAATCGGACACGCGGCACACTTCCTGTAGGTCCGCTTGATCTGCGTACGATTGCGTGACCCTGTCACGAGAGCGGCTTCGTGACCCCTCCCCTACTGTCTGACGTCCCTACCCTGGCGCGAGATACTCGGTGATCCTATCGTCCTTTGCCGTCCCATGTTATGAGGCGATCGGAGCTGGGGAGTTTCGATGAGCAATCAGTCGTTGAAGGATTGGCGTGAGCGGATGGCCTACGAGGCGATCAAAGAGCCTCGCAAGGCCAAGTATCGCGATCGCCTAGATGCGATGATGGTTATCGCGACGATCCTGTCCTCGATTGCTACGACCGCAGCCGTCGTCGTTGGCGTCTATCAGTATGGTGTCGCTCGTGATCAGCTCGTCGCTGCCGATCGCAACCGCAGCATCCAGATGATGACGGAGCACGCCCGCACAGTCTGCCGTATGGTCGAGCAGTTGAAGGTTGTCCAAGACATTGTCAATCGACCAAGCCGACCAACCATTGGATCGATCGATCGAGGCATGGAGAGAGAATTCGCCCGTGAAATCCTCGATGACCTGATGAAAGCCGACATAGAAAATCGGGTGTTCTACGACTTGGAGAAAGTCGAAAAGATATCGATCCCGACCATATTTCGCGATGAATACGCGAAAGCTTACGCGGATCTAAGAAGTGCTGCGCAGACAACCCGCCTGTGGATAGCGGAGCGTGACGAGGCCGGATTAAGAGCGCTGGACGAGGAAGGCTTTGAGGCAATGAATCCGAGGATCATCTTCGTTAAAGCCGGCGATACGTATAAGACTCAGCCTTTCGGAATGCTTGGCGTCTTCCCTCAGTTTGATGGCTTACAGCTCGCTTGGGCTTACTGTCCCCGTTTTGGAGAGATGATAATAGACTGGGCTAAAGGTAAGCGCCCTAACTTTCCGGAAATTCAACTCAAGCCAGTCGTGACTAAGCAGGAAGCCGCTCGACGGGTGCTAGAAGACGGCGGGATCAGGCACAAGATCACGTATCCTCGACTTTCGCCAAATCCTTTCGGCAGATAGCTCCATATCCAGCCACCTAGCCAAATAGCCATCCAGCTTTCCATGGTTTGTCGCCTTTAGTGGCGGCTTCGGGTTGAGGATGGTGATTGGGGGCAAATAGCCGTGGATGGCTTTGTGATGGCCAGAATGCTGGCGCGATTTCTGATGCGCGGCGATCGTGGCAGACGAGTTTTACCGGCTCATCATCCGTGGCACGTCGCAACCCTCTATTAAGAGCTTCAGCGTAGTAGCCTCCGCTCAAGATCGCCGGAGGACAAGTTCGCAAACGATTTCCACACAGCTAAATCGTCTCGGTCAGCCTGGTTCGATGACTATGATCATTGGATCTGTTCTCTTCAAAATTGATGCGTTGATTTCGGAAGTACGTTTCTTCCTGCGTTGCGCCGCTTTGCGCAGCCGCTCCTTCTCCCGACGCTCTTCAATCGACAGAGCCGTGGCTTTGGGACCACGTTTCTTGGGCGCACCTTCAACAGTCTCAAGTCCGATGTTCAGCACGGTTGGCGGGGCGCATCCGATTTTTTCCTGAAGGAACCGTGCGGAACCAAGGTCGCTAACGAATATCAGGATTGGTTCGTTCGCCTCTTTCGATCGAATGCTGACTCGCCCAATGAACTGGTAGATCCGCTCCCAACTTGTCGCGGTCTTAACCTGATCCGGGCGCACGCCAAAGAACCTCTCGAAAAAGCCGAACGTGTCGGGATGTTCATTTAGTGCTGCCATATGAACGGCAACGTTGATGTCCTTGAAGGCGTTGGTGCCTCTCGGATCTGGGGAAAGGCGGACGGCATTTGGGATCGGCAAGCGATGTCGCTCACCGCGTTTCTCGTTATTCACACAGACGATTGAACCTTGGCCAGCAATTAGCGGTGCGGCGGCATTTGAACAGGCATCGAAATATGTCTGTCGGCCAGTTTCAGCGAGAAGTGTCGATGAAAGATCCCGCTCATGAAAGGCATACAGGCGAACGAGGTCAGCCTTGGTTCGAATGTCGTGATAATTCGCGACAATCTCGGGATGAGGGGCAAAATCGACAATGTTCTGCCAAAGCAGGTACAAAAGGCTGTCTTTGACACTAGCGCCGATAAAAGTCACAGACCGATAGTGAGCAAATCGCGTAGGCATTGTGATCACATGGAGCGCGAGCCAACCACGCAATTCCCATTTGAAATTCTGGAGATCGTTGCGATTAACGAATACTGCGAAATCCGGATCTGATAGCCGACTGAAAGCCTTTTTGATGTTTTCGTCAGTACCGCGGAGCAATCGGTCCTGCCATCCATTTTCCGCCGCATCTATCACCTTCTCAGTCCTTAGAAGACGGACGAATTCGCTATCACCATCATCGATTGGCTCAAGAAATTCAGCTACCATCTTCTGAAAAATAGGAAGACCGTCGATCTGTACCCGCTCGTAAACTGAGGTGATTTCGTCATTGAAAAGATCGCGGGATTCGGTGTGATCCTTACATTTCGCGGCGACTTCTTGATTGACGATGAGGATCGGGAACTTTGCCGCGCAACCCTCTCTGTAACGCTTGGAAGAACTTTCGATTTCAGCGTCTTCATTCTCAGTGTCGGGGCGGAAGATTGCTTTTGCTGATAGCCAATGCTCATTCAAATCTGCTTCATATTGGACAGAGAGAGCGTTGGTCTGTGTCCCGATTGTCGTCGGGTTCTGCGTGGTCTTGAGGTACTGAACAAGCGCGTGCGACTTGCCTGAGCCGATTGGGGCGTCCACGTAATAGAAGGTTGGCTTCGTCATTATTCCTTTCTGCTTTTGAGTTCTAAAAACGAAAATGGTCTTCAGCGACCGGTCGCAATTGCGCTGAAGACCTTTGACGTTTCGTTTTTGTCAGAAAGGAGAAAGCGGAACCAAACCGATAGATGACCTCTGGAATGAAGCCATGCGACCGGTTTCGATTCCTAGAAGATATGTAGGGATTTTGAATTTTGGGGGAGACACATAAAGTAGCATATACAGCGACATAACGCAAGCGTCTGATATAACGTTGTCCCGTCGCGCCATCCAATATGTCCCAATAGTTTCCCTTATACCTATAGGGAATTAGACGGGACACTTTTCATATGGTTCATGGATTGGTAATGAAATCTCATATCAAAACCACTGGCTTCTGATGGCTACGAGTGAGCTTGCGAGCGAGAAGACAGCAGGTAACGAGCGTAGCGAAGTTACTCATTCAATCACATGAGATTCGATAGACGACATGGTTACATGAGATTCAAATGAATCTGGTGTTGTTCAATTTCTCCATGGGAATCCAATGATCATAAAATCAACACCAATAAAAATCCATAGGAACTAACCGACAAGAAGGGTTCAACCAATTCCTACCAATCCACTCGCCAAGAGGCTCGCGAATATGTCCTGCTACGCAGTCCATAGCTTGTGGTGATATCAAGTTTCATAATCAATAAAATGCCACCTCATCCAATGGCTATCCTGAAGGTAACTGTTGGACCCTGTAGCGACCTGTTGAACCCTGCCAGATCCAATTCACACCAATGGATAAGACTGCCGCTCTCTGCGATCCGCTGTACGGATCTGGATGGCGCGACGGGACGAAACCACATCGAACAGATGTGATCCCGTACCGAACCGTAATTCCAGGGTTTGAAGTGGTGCCCGGCGTCACCCGACCAACCGAAATTTCGTCAAGACGAAGTTTGAAAAACCCTTGTTTTACAGGGCTTCCGAGAGGCTATAAAACCGGTTTATCACCAGATGCGGGGATAGTCCGTCTTACCGCAAATAAAATTGCTCTCAGATTAAGGAAATCCGGAAGCCGCCTGACTGACAGGGCATGTAGCACTTTCAACAGGTCGAAAAAGGGAAGGCTGTCGCGAAGACAGAACCTTCCAAGTCGGCTGGTCCGGGTTTGGCTTCGGACCGGTCGAAGGACTATCAACGTCACCGTTATGACGCAAGCTCACCAACAGGCTGTTACAACGGCTGGGGACTTGGGAAGGCCAACTTTCATCAGCCTTCCCGTTGAAACGGACGCTTCATGCGGGGAGCATGTTGAGGGCAACCGTTCCAAGTAGAGACAATGATTCTGACGTCCTACCGCTGAACCATCGTCGCTCGTCGCCATAGCCGGAGGAATCAACTCTCGGCAACAACATAAGCGTAACAATGATCAGTGCTAGGAACAATGGTCAGATACGCTTGGTGGCAACAGAACCCCCAAGGTGAGGATTGTAGCGGAGCATGTCGGGAGCAGGTACCAATCACTGCCGACATGCTCGCTGAGCTACTGGTATTGCGGCACCAGAGGCAACGCGAATATGAGTGATTCTGGTTAAGGAAGCATTGTGGATTGGGAGCCCCGCTATCTCGCGGGATATAGGTGAAGGGCAAGCCGGATAGTACTGACCTGCCCTTCCCGTTTGAGAAGATCGCAACTTGTAGGGAACGAAGCTTCAAGCTGTCACGATAGATATGACAACGGCTCACAACCTATCAGTGACGGTCAACCCGAGCAAGAGACAGATAATTCCCAGTGGGAACCTTCGTAGCCGCCATCCCAACGTGATGCTGATAATCACGGACCGAACCAGGAAGGCAAAGGCTGTGATCTGATACCTTTGCCTTCTTGGAAGCCGACAACGACCGAAACGTTCATGCTTGAAACGTCCGTCCCGGTCGTCACGCATCTCGGCAAGGCGTTGCCAAGACGCTGACTGGTTATCAGGCTTTTGTTTAAGGAATTGTTGTGGGCTCATCACCGGTCTTAACCAACCAGTCGTCGTTTTAGCGGGCGTGTCGGTAGCCGGTAACTACCAACTCCAACACGCCCGCTCCACCATCTGGAACGGCATCCCAGAGGCATGTCACCAACCACGAGGGGGTGTCGTGCGGGCGACCCATCAATATTAGCATATGCTACTATAAAGGCAATGACTGGAACAAACGCGTAACAGTGGTGCCAATCGGCAGGTTCCAACAACGAGTACGTAATGCCAGCCCGCCGCGCTATGCCACCGAAACTTGCCGCCAAACCGTGTAATACCGTAACATCTCAACGGATCGCGAACTATTCGCAACTCAGAACAATTCCTGAACAACAGTTGACACTCGTTCGCAACTGACCATCCATATCAAGCACAACGAACGACGACATTTGACATATCGCGCTTATGGATGATATAAAGCATCAACTACAGAGGCTAATTGTTGAAAAGCTATATCGTCTATACCCGTGTAAGCACCGAAGACCAAGGCAGATCCGGCTTAGGGCTTGAAGCTCAGCAACGCGATATCACTATCTTCCTTACCCAGTTCTCAGACGTACCCTACGAGGTGATTGCCGAATTCCAAGACGTACTATCCGGTGCCGACGATGATCGCCCTGAACTAACCAAGGCTTTGGCATTGGCTCGAAAGAGCGGTGCCGAACTGCTGGTAGCCAAGCTCGACAGGCTCAGCCGCAAAGTTAGCTTTATTGCCAGGATCATGGACGACAAGCGCGTGAATCTTCGTGTCGCTTCTATGCCGCACGCGGACAAGTTTCAACTCCACATCTACGCCGCTCTCGCTGAGCAGGAACGCGACTTCATCAGCGCCCGAACCAAGGCAGCACTTCAAGCAGCAAAGGCACGAGGCGTAAAGCTAGGCGGTCTAAGAGATACCACCATGAAGCGGAATGTGGCGGTCAAGGCTAATGCTGATAGGTTCGCTCAGTCAGTCGCGCCAATCATCTTGTCGATGCGAGAGAACAATGAGACCCTTCAAGCAATCGCAGACGCCCTCAATGCCAGCGGTAAGCCAACGCCACGGGGCGGACAGTGGACGGCGACAGCGGTGAAGCGAGTGATCGCACGCGCTTGAGACACAGCGGTCGCTTCAAACGTACAATAGCACGGTTCCAACTACGATGATCCCGGCTGGCAGTAACGCAATAACGTTTGCCTTCGCCGCATAGCCGGGATCGGCAGTAATCGCCTTGGCAACGAACAACTGGCCCACACCGCAGCCGATAATCAATCCAGCCATGATCGGCAGCTTCTCAAGCCCGAAAGCCGCAAGACCAACACCAGCACCGAGAAGGCCAAGCCAAATCCACGCTGTTACTTTCATAAAACGCATCTCACACTCCAAGCCATTTAGGTGATTATGCCGCCTTCGCCTTTCGGTTGCGTGAATGTGCCGACCGCGTCCACTGGAACCAGCCGCTGTCGTCAGCGTTCTCCGGAGCGGACGGCTGCGCTACCGGCGAAATCGATCGCAAGGCCAAAGTCGTCCGTCCCACCGGGCAGCGCACCCCGGCCCTACCCCTTACAGTTCCATTGACGAGTATAGGGAAACCAGGCCGATTGTTTTGAGATGAAACTGGCCTATGCGACATACCTCTGTAGGTCAGCAGTTGATCTCAGCACCTCGACCAATTCCGCAAATTTCCGATCGGCCTTCGCCAAGACGCTCGCTTCCGCTATAGGGAGGTTGATAACATCACGAAGGCATTTCACGACTTTCCGAGCAGCCTTTCGGACTTCCCGAGAAACGTTGTCAGCCTCATGGATTTCCAGAGCTATGCTGAAGATCTCGCGGTGAGTTTTGGCGCTCGACGCCGCTGCGATCCATCTCGGGAGGTGATCATGGTCTGTCATGGCCACCAAACGCACCAGATCTGGATTCGATGCGAATAGTAGCTATTCAAAGTAAAGCTCGAATTAACCATTGTGGCGGCCTGGAGGCAGTTTGGCGAACCATGATCCGTATGGAAGCACTTTGTCCCGTTTCAGCGTCTCACTCGCGTCTGCGACCCGTACACATATCGATTAGTGATGCGGGCTCATACACGATTGACGTTGCGTGATATCGCAGAGCGCGCACCGCTACCGTCCTAAATTCAAGGAGAAGTTATTGAACAGTAATGGGTTTGGACGATGGAAACAGTCAATCGTGGTTCGGGTGGCCGCCTCTAAAGCCGGCACTGTCGCGCAACGTCTTACGACGGTTCCTGAAATTAGCACTCAAGACCCTTCATCGGCTGTAATGACCTGGACCCGATACAGCGTTCGTCGAGGTGACGATGATGAAGTTGTAGACGACCTCTCGCGAGCGCTAGGCGGGCTAGCGGAGTCAGTCCGTTGGAAGATTGACTGGCAAGCTTCAGCCTACTAGGCTTAAATTAGGCTTCAAGGAATCTTAGGTCGGCAACTCACTCAATGCCCCGTCTTTAGCAGTTAATTTCGACAGCAGATCTGAATCACATGGTGTCGTCGATGTAGTTAGCTCAACGAAGCAGTTCAATGAGTCTCGAAAATTGTCGGGCTGCTTTCCGGTCGTTTGCCGCTTGAGCTTATTGCTGAATGAACCGAGGATCGCTCTGAGGTTTTATCAAACCTCCACCGGTGTTTGGCTTGTTCTCGATACTCGCTTTCCTGCGGGTGGTTTTTTCGAGATTGGGTGGGAACGCTCCGTAGACATCTCGGCAGGCTTTTGCCATCTTGTATGACGGCTCGATGCCGGATGCTATCACAAGCCCTGCTGGCATCTTCGATGCTTCCCAAGCGCGCTGTTTCAATAACTCTTTATTCAGCTTCGGGTTTCTACGAAAAATCTCAAGTTCGGCGGGTTCCAGCGCTTTCTCAGCACGGCTCATCTCACCTTGGCTAAGGTATGGGAAAGTATTTTTCCGGCCCGCTTGGTAGCAAGCAGACACGAAGTTAAACGATTCGTACAAGTCGAGCAAAGCTGACGAATCGATGTCCTCGTAACCGTCATTTTTAATCTGCTCCGGAGGCTGACCTTTAGTTCCATCAGAAGTTATTGCTTGGATTTCGCGCTCAGTCAAATTGGATTTTATTGATGTTTCCGCCGTCTGAAGGACGGGATTACCTTTGATATACATGGAAATGTTGTTTCTTATATCTTCGTAGCATTGGTCAACGGTCCCTATTACGGGTTTGGCTAGCGACACCCATTGCTTTCCGTCAAACTGAGACGACTCCAAAACACAGTCTTGCCCGTCGCGCCATGTGGCAATCACTAAGCTACTGTTGGGGCTGAATTTCAATGAAAGAGGTCCGTTTTCCTCACCACCACGAGGAAATTTAGAAAGTTGACCGGTACGAACATTGCCGACTACCGCGAAAGAGCAGCTTGATCCGCATCCAATCTGAACGACTGCGAACTCGCCAGAGAAATTGACACCTTTGTTCATTCCCTCCGTGATACGTGTCCGATAGCTATAGAAATCTCTTTCCCGCTTTTTGAAGTCAGGTAGCGCTATTGGGCCTCGATATGTTTGTGTGACGGGAAATCTTGTTGGGAACAGAAACGGGTACAGATCTTCTGTGGTAAGTGGCGCAGATGCCTCTTCGTCGTCCATTCCTTCGCGATCTCTTCCCTCTTGCTCAGCGATCCACTGCTCTGGAGCTTCGAGATAACGTGACACGAATTGTTCGTAATCGATCTCTTCAATATTGGTAATACATCCCTTCTCACGAAATACCTCGATGAAATTGACGAAGCTCTCTCCCTTCCGATAAACAGATATCGCGATATTTGGGTCGCGCCTCGTCTCGTGAATGTATGAGACAGTATTCGGGCCATGCTGTTTGAGCTCTGAGGTCGGGATACACGCAGCCGCCTGCGTTGCCACGAAGACGAAAAGAACGGTAAATAACAGGTACATTAGTTGCGTTCCGGCACTGTAAACAAAATTCGCCATTCAGCAGCCTTTTATCCAACATCTATACGCGATGCCGAAGGCCCCAACGCGGCGATTAGTGTATAATTCTAAGTGAATTCCTCAGGTTCCATTTTACGATGACTTGAAGCGACACGTCAATTCGAAAGGGTAGCTCGTTGACAAAGAGATTGCTCCAAACCCAATTCGCCGTAAGTATTCCGATTACCTCGCCGCCGTGATTTTGCTTGAGTTAGGGAAATGTTCAGTACTTTTCGCGAGTGATAGCCGACGCGGAAATTGCTTTTTCCGATGTCGTGCCCGGCGACCTGCCCCATCCCGCTCGAATTTGGAAAGTCTGTCCCGGATGCGGTGGCTCGGGCAGTCGGACATTTTATGAAGCGGTGCGTGAAGGCAGTGTCGGGATCATGCCCATAACGCGCAAGCTTTGTCCGGCGATTGTTGCGTATAGCTTGTCTAACCAACAATCGTGCCCATTCCGCTATATTTTAATTTCTGGCATTTATTCGCTTGGAACATGTCAGTTATGTTCGGACGCGTAGACCAAAATTATTTGCGGCGGTTTAGACTTACCAGCATCAAGAGCGAGAAAAGGCAGAGGCGCTACATTTTAGCGCTACAATCGCGCCCTCTAATCCACTGTTTTCATTCACTATTTTTACCTACATGGCACCGGCCCGGGGAGCCAAATTCTGCGATAAGCGCCTGTTTTTGTTGATCCGTATCCGAAGACAGGCGCTTTTCCACTTCCCCTATTTTGACAGAGCGAGAAAGCAACTTGATATCGCGAGCGGTTTCGCGTTCGGGGATGTGTAACGCTGTTGCGTGCAGTTCCACTGCCAAAGAAGCAAGCAGCTCGCGATCCGCCAAGTTGCAACGTGAGTCTTCTGTTTGCTCGCGCTCATCTCAAAGTCGTCTTCACTTCTGATCCGAGGGTGCGGGCGTGCCGGGAAGCGCATTTTCGCGGGATGGGGCAGCCGGCGTATCGTAATGCGTGCCCTGCGGATCGGGCGGCACACTGTTGGCGGTCGGAGCCTGCGTGACGCCGATGCTAACCGCGACGCCGACGGCGATCGCAACGGCCAAGCCGGCCAACGGAATCAGAGAGCGATGTCGGCTCTCCTTGTAGGAACCGTACGCAAGTGCGAGCCCAAGCATTGCTGCTCCGCCTGCGACGACGATAAACCACATGTAATTAGCCATTATTTTTCCTCCTGAAACCAGAACATGCGTATCTGGCCGAAGTTCCGCGTCCAGCGGAGACGCCTGAACCGGCGCGACTGTTGCCGGCAGATGCCGCGGACGTCGCGAGTGGCGACAGTTGTTCTCGTGCCTTGAAATGAGCAGACAGGCTAATTCGATCGCGTTCCTTGGGGCGGTGTCACGACGACCCGTCCCTGGGCACAGTGCCCGGCGATGCCGGCCCTTAAATGCCCCCAACACACATCCGAACCCGGAAAATCCGCTTGTCCTAATGGAACATTGCGCTAGGCTGGAGGTAGAGGACAGTTGACTTAGGGAGGAGACAACTATGCCGCAGCCGAACTGGCAAAAACCGGTCAAAGTCGCGTTTGGGAATCTTGGGACCGAGGTAATCAATGGGCCATCCGAGGCCCTCATCCTGCTACTGGACCATTGGCCGGATCTTCGGGGTCCGCATTTCGTGCGGGCGCGCAGTGCCTGCCGGGCTGCCCTCGACGGCCGTCGTTCGCCGGAGGACGCACGACAGTTTTTCGAGCAGGCCGTGAGCGAGGCGCAAATGCACGTAAACTGACTGGTCTGACTGCTGCGTTTTCAGTTGTGGCCGATTGACGAATGGTTGACCGCGCACCAACCATTCGATGACGGTGTTCGGCCTTAAAGTCCGATCATATCGCCCATGAGCTGGATCGGCGATCCGCTGAGAGCGATCGGTGCAAACAGGACGGAAAAGCAGACGCACGGCCCCGAATCACCAACGATCGGCCGGTGATCGAGCGTCTCGTCAGCGACCGATATGTCGCCCTGCGTGAAGTTTCCGCGGTGATCGTGGAATTCGCCTTCGATCACCAGCGTGAGTTCGAGACCGTTGTGGCCATGGTTTGGAAGTGCCCTCCCAGGACGGGCCCAGAGGAGACTTGCTTCCACGTCGGGCGACCGTTCGATAACATGCTCGCGCAGTCCCGGCAGCTTGCGCCGCCACGGAATAGAGGTCAGGTCTTTCCCCGTATAATCCCGCAACAGGGCCGGCAACTGGGAACCTTGCTCCGGTGGCAACACGCTCCATGCCGGCGGGTCCGATCTGACAATATCGCTGATGGCCCTGTCTCGAAATTCACGGGACAACGTCTCACCGCAGGTCATGTCTTCCAACCCATCGCCGGCCAGTCGCTGAAGGGCATCGACAAGCTGGGCATTGGGTTTCTGCATCTGCAGATGGGAACCTAACAAGACGTGGGCTGCCTTTGGCAGAGAGCCGGCTACGTATTGCGAGATCAGAAAATCGACTCTCTCAATATTCAGATGCATAAACTAAGCCGCAATCGTTGGCGTGAACGAAATTCAGTTCTCAAAATCAATGCCATCAGGTCGAATCGTCTGAAACCAAACCGAGCGCTCCACTCTGCGTAGTGCAAGGCGAAGGATGTATTATACAGTTGCATCCGAGCCATGTCGATAAACCTGGCGGTATTGTCCGGTAGATGACAGTCCTCGGTATGCGGGGGCGATCCCATCGCGCGCGATACGTGGAAAGGATTTTCTTGGCGCGGATGCCTTGCCCGCCGAATGCAGCCTGATTACATGATCCTTGAAAAAGAAGGCATTTCCCATGGCAATACAATCTTCTGTTCTCGACCTCATCGGCAATACGCCGCTCATCAGGCTGGCGGCTGCATCCGATGCAACCGGATGCGAAATCCTCGGCAAGGCCGAATTTCTCAATCCCGGTCAGTCGGTCAAGGATCGCGCGGCGCTCTATATCATTAGAGATGCCGAGAAGAAGGGGCTTCTGAAGCCGGGCGGAGTGATCGTCGAAGGGACTGCCGGCAACACCGGTATCGGTCTGACCCTGGTCGCAAAGGCACTGGGGTATCGAACCGTCATCGTCATTCCGGAGACCCAGAGCCAGGAGAAGAAGGACGCGCTGAGACTGATGGGCGCCGAGCTCGTGGAAGTACCAGCCGTTCCATACAAGAACCCGAACAACTATGTGAAGGTTTCCGGTCGCCTTGCCGAGCAGCTTGCCAAGACGGAACCTGCGGGTGCGATCTGGGCGAATCAGTTCGACAATGTTGCCAACCGGCAGGCCCATATCGAGATGACGGGCCCGGAGATCTTCGAACAGACGGGCGGCAAGGTGGACGGCTTCGTGTGCGCAGTCGGCTCCGGCGGTACGCTGGTCGGTACAGCCATGGCGTTGCGGGCGCTTAAGCCCGGCGTCAAGATCGGCATCGCGGATCCGGAAGGCGCGGCACTCTACGAATTTTATGCGCACGGCGAGATGAAGTCCGAGGGCAGTTCGATCACCGAGGGCATCGGTCAGGGACGTATCACCGCCAATCTCGAAGGGTTTGCGCCTGACTTTTCCTATCGCATCTCGGATGCTGAAGCGCTGCCGATCGTGTTCGATCTGATCGAGAACGAGGGGCTTTGCCTTGGCGGCTCTTCCGGCATCAACATCGCTGGCGCGATGCGCCTCGCGAAGGATCTCGGTCCCGGCCATACGATCGTGACGATCCTTTGCGACTACGGCAACCGCTATCAGTCCAAACTCTTCAACCCGGATTTCCTGCAGTCCAAGGGCCTGCCGGTTCCGGGCTGGCTCACGAAGAAGACCAAGATCGATATTCCGTTCGAAACCGTCTGAAACCGACCGCAGAGAACAGAACCGATGGCAACCGAACTCCTCTATCGCGACGACTTCTATCTCTCGACACTGGAGGCGGTTGTTACCGCGATCCATGAGGATGGCGGCATCGAATTCGACCGCACCTGCTTCTATGCGACATCTGGGGGGCAACCTGGTGATACCGGCAGTCTGGAACGCGCCGACGGAACCAGGATCAAGCTTGGCCAGACACGGCACGGCGAGACGAAGGACATCGTCGTCCACGTTCCGCTGGAAGGCGAACCGCGGCCGACGGTCGGCGAAACTGTTGTCATGCATGTCGACTGGGACAGACGGCACAAGCTGATGCGGATGCATACGGCCTGCCACCTGCTGTCGGTCGTCTGCTCCTACCCGATCACCGGTGCCGCCGTGGGCGAAGACGAATCGCGTGTCGATTTCGACATGACCGCCGTCATCGACAAGGATGAGGTGACCGCCGGCTTGATGGATCTCGTCACGCAGAACCATCCGGTCTACCTGCAATGGATCACCGACGCGGAACTGGCGGCCAACCCTGGCATCGTCAAATCGAAGAACGTCCGGCCGCCGGTCGGGCTCGGGCGCGTCAGCCTTGTCTGCATCGGCGAGGATTCGAGCGTTGACAGCCAGCCGTGCGGCGGCACACATGTTGCAAACACCGGGGAAGTGGGCGCTATCCACATTTCCAAAATCGAGAAAAAGGGCAAGGAAAACCGTCGCTTCCGGATCCGGTTCGGCGATATCGCCGCGGATGCCTGAAGACACTCGTTTGTCCGAACCGGTTTCTCACCGAATACCGCGTTTTATCAAGGTAGGAGTTTTGACATGAGCGACACCAGCCGTTTCGTCGTTTCGTCCGAGTGGCTCGAAAACGAGCTCGGAAGCCCGGATTTGAGAATCGTCGACGCCTCCTTCTACTTGCCTGCCCACAACCGCGATGCAGATGCCGAATATGCGGCAGGGCATATTCCCGGTGCCGTGCGTTTCGATCACGACAAAGTCGCGGATCATTCCACCGGTCTCCCGCATATGGTGCCCTCGCCCGATGTGTTTGCCGATGCTGTCGGCAAGCTCGGCATCAGCGAGAATGACCGCATCGTTATCTATGACGGTCCGGGCATCTTTTCTTCGCCGCGTGGCTGGTGGCTGTTCCGCATCATGGGTGCGAAACAGGTGTTTATCCTGGACGGTGGCCTCGATGGCTGGAAGGCGGAAGGGCGCGCGCTCGAAACCGAAATCCCCTCGCCGGTTGCGTCCAATTTCGATTCGGAGCTTCGCCTCGACAAGGTCATCGACTACCATCAGATGATGTCGATCGTCAGCGATCGTACAAGCCAGATTGCGGATGCACGGCCGGCCGGACGCTTTACCGGCACAGAGCCGGAACCCCGCGCTGGCATGCGCTCCGGTCATATGCCGGGTGCCGTCAACGCTCCCTCCAGCAGCTTTTCGACAAACGGCAAGCTGAAGACGATACCCGAACTGCGCCAGGCTATCGAAGCCGCGGGAATCGATTTGGGGCGCCCGGTCGTGACGAGCTGCGGTTCGGGCATTACCGCTGCGATCATCACGCTTGCGCTGGAATCGCTCGGGCATGAGGACAACGCGCTTTATGACGGGTCTTGGACGGAATGGGGCGGACGCTCGGACACGCCGATCGAGACAGGACCGGCTAAGCCTACCCCTGCAATCTCGTCGCAGGCGTAACGATGGCGAAAAAGCCCGTACCGCTGAAGGCGCGCGTCACCGTTCTGGAAATGACGGCCGCGCCCAAGACAAGCATGCCGATTCCGGCCAACATTCAAACCGCCATCATACGCACCACCGAAGTGCCGTTGCATTTCTACCGGTACCTATACCGGCAAATCGGCAAGCGCTGGCACTGGTACGATAGGTTGCGGCTGTCCGACGCCGAGCTTGCGGCCGCGATCCACAACCCGCGCTGTTCGATCACGATCCTTCTGGTCGACGGATCGCCGGCCGGCTTCTACGAGCTGAACTCTACTGACGACAACGTCGTAGAGCTGTCCTATTTCGGCCTGTTCGAGCGGGCCCTCGGGCTCGGCATCGGCAAGTGGTTCCTGACGCAGGCTCTTTATTCTGCGTGGCAGAACAACCCGGAGAAGGTCACCGTCACCACCAATTCGCTCGACCATCCCCGAGCGCTGCAGCTCTACCAGATGATGGGTTTTTCACCCGTCTCGACATACGAGGCCGAGATCGTGCCTATGACCAGCGCGGAACTGGTGAAGGTGCTGGACAGCTAGCTCGCGCAAGGATCGGGTGGCGCTTCAATGCCCGACGGGTCATCTCCTATGACTAGAAGAGGAGACGACCATGCCAATCTTCAACGCGATCCCGGGTGACCACGCTGAGCATCTATGGAACGGAGGCAGCGATTCCTACGGGCACCAACCGGAGACCATGATCTCGGATGGTCCCGGATATCCCTGCCGCCATTGCCTCAGGAATATTGGAGAGGGCGAAAGCCTGTTCGTTCTTGCCTATCGACCGTTTCCGACAACGCAGCCCTATGCCGAAACCGGTCCCATCTTCCTGCATAAGACGCCCTGCCCGCGGTTTATCGCGGAGGAGGTTCTACCGCCAATCCTGGTCAGTCCCGATTACATCGTCCGGGGTTATGGAGAGAATGACAGGATCGTCTATGGCACGGGTGCGGTGACCCCGACGTCCGAAATCATGCGGCGCGCCGAAGACCTGCTTCAACGCGCCGATATCGCCTATGTCCACGTTCGCTCGGCCCGCAACAACTGTTTCCAGTGCCGGATTGACGCGGCTTAGCAGGGGCCCCTTATGCCTGCGGGTCTCCGCCGTCCCGCTCCAGCTTTTCGGCAAAATCGAGGAGCTGCCGCACGAGATCGCCCGCAGCCTTGTCGTTTTGTTCGATCCTGCGAGCCGACACTTCTCTCAGGTTGAGAAGCGCCGCTTCCACACTGCGCGGCAGAGCCGGGCCGCGGTCATGATGTGGCCCCCTGTCGTGATCGCGGTGGTGTTCGTGCCGTTCCTGCTTCTGCTTGATCTTTTCAGCCAGCTCGGACAAGCGCTCGAGGATGGTCGTTGCGAAACTGCGGTTCTCATCGAGATGCGCACGGCCCTCGTCAGTGATGGTGTAACGCTTCTTGTTGCCATCCGCTTCAGCCGTCACGTAACCGGCTTCTTCAAGATAGGTCAGCGTCGGATAGATGACGCCGGGGCTGGGTGCGTAGAAACCATACGTCATATCTTCGATATGTTTTATGATCTCGTAGCCGTGGCGGGCTTCTTTCTCGATCAAGGCCAGGACGACCAGTCTGAGATCGCCCTGCATCAGAAAGCGACCGATACGACCCTCGCCATCATCGCCGAAGCCACGACCACCGCCCGGCCCGCCTTTTCCGCCAAAGCCCCTACCCGCAAAGCCTTTGCTGAACGGACCGCCCCGCATGGTAAATAGTCCCTCGAAGCCCGAGCGATCGGCGTTGCAGCTTCTGTGGGTTTCAAATCGTTGAAACATCTTACTCTCCTTTAGAGCATCTTTCGATATATCTAAAGGTAGCACATTTCCGCAACGCTGCAAGCTGCCAGATATATCTAAGTCATATCCGTTTGATTTTTGTGGCGGATTTTTTTCGAGCTATCTGCGGCGCGCGGTGCGGCCGATCCGGATTGACCGTCGCGTCATTACCCGGCAGTCACCGAACTTTCGCCGACCGTCATTTTAGGGATGCGTCCGTGGGCGATTGTGCCTAAGCTCGCCTCCATCAGTGATCCGGAGGGAGATATTAGATGTCGCTTTTCACCAAAGACCTTTTCGAAAATCATGCGGTCTCGCGCCGATCCCTTCTCGGTGGCATTGCGGCCACATCGGCGCTCGTCATGCTCCACCCGTTTGCGGCACGCGCGGCCGCCAACCAGGCGCATCTGCGGCTGATGGAGACGACAGACATCCACGTGCATGTCTTCCCTTATGATTATTATGCCGACAAGCCGAACGACACACTTGGACTGGCCCGTACCGCCTCGATCATCGATTCGATTCGAGCCCAAGCCGGAAATTCGATGCTGATCGACAACGGCGACTTCCTGCAGGGTAATCCGCTCGGGGACTACATCGCCTATGAGCGTGGCATGAAGGAGGGCGACAAGCATCCCGTGATCACTGCGATGAACGTGCTGGGATATGACGTCGGCACGCTTGGAAACCACGAATTCAACTACGGCCTCGATTTCCTGTTCAAGGTTCTTGCAGGATCCGGCTTCCCGCATGTCTGCGCCAACCTGACCAAGGGCCAGCTTGCCTCCAGTGCCAAGGACGACGATCTCTTCTTCAAACCCTACGTGATCATCGAAAAGCAGATCCGCGACGGTTCCGGCCAGTCGACCCCGATCAAGGTCGGCTTCATCGGCTTCGTGCCGCCACAGATCATGACCTGGGATAGCAAGAATCTTGAGGGCAAGGCGCAGACGCGCGATATCGTTGATGCTGCCAAGGCCTGGGTGCCCGTCATGAAGGAGGAAGGCGCCGATATCGTCATCGCCCTCTCCCATTCCGGCATCGATGGTTCCGGCCAGAGCGATCGGATGGAAAACGCGTCTCTTTATCTCGCAGGGATCGAGGGTATCGATGCGATCTTCACCGGTCACCAGCATCTGGTCTTCCCGGGTCCAAAGGATTTCGAGGGCATTGCCGGCGCTGATGCCAAGAAAGGCACGCTGATGGGCAAGCCCGCCGTCATGGCCGGGTTCTGGGGCTCCCATATGGGTCTGATCGACCTGTTGATCGAAAAGGATGGCAGCGGCTGGAAGATCGTCGATTCCACCTCGGAAGTCAGACCGATCTATCACCGCGACGAAAATCGCAAGGTCGTTGCCGACGTCAAGGACAAGCCTGAGGTCACCGCGGCCATCAAGCCGGAACACGAGGCGACGCTTGCCTATATTCGCCGTCCGGTCGGCAAGACATCCGCGCCGCTCTATTCCTACTTCGCGCTGGTCGCGGATGATCCGTCGGTGCAGATCGTTTCGAATGCGCAGACCTGGTACATCAAGGACATGCTGAAGGAAGGCGAGTACAAGGACCTCCCGGTGCTATCCGCCGCTGCTCCCTTCAAGGCCGGCGGTCGCGGCGGTGCGGATTACTTCACCGACGTCCCGACCGGCGACATCGCCATCAAGAATGTCGCGGATCTCTATCTCTATCCCAACACGGTTCAGGCCGTGCTGATATCGGGCGCGCAGGTCAAGAACTGGCTGGAAATGTCGGCTGGCATGTTCAACCAGGTCAAGCCGGGATCAAAGGATGTTCCGCTGCTCAACGCCGGTTTCCCGTCCTACAATTTCGACGTGATCGATGGCGTGACCTACCAGATCGACCTGTCCCAGCCGTCGCGCTTCGACAAGGACGGAAAGGTACTGGACGAGAATGCTCACCGTGTCGTCGACCTGAAGTTTGACGGCAAGCCGATCGATCCGGCGCAGAAGTTTGTCGTCGTCACCAATAACTACCGTGCCGGCGGTGGGGGCAAGTTTCCGGAGATCGCCAGCGACAAGGTCATTTTCGTCGCCCCCGACACCAACCGCGACGTCGTTGTTCGCTACATCATCGATCAAGGGACGATCAATCCTTCGGCCGACGACAACTGGTCGTTCAAGGCGCAGCCCGGATCCACGGCCCTGTTCGAGACCGGACCCAAGGCGCGCCAGTTTGCCGGCAGCCTGAAGGGGACGAAGATCGAGGATGCCGGCGACGGCGAGAACGGTTTCGCGAAGTTCAGACTGGTTCTCTGAGGCGCCCCATCCAGTCGTCCGGCCGAGGAGGCGTGTTATTCGGCAGCCTGCCAATACGTCCTCTCCGGCTCCTGCTTCAGGAGTTCGGGAAGGTCATCATGGTTTGGACATGAGGACAGCTTGGCTGCAAACGATTCGATCAACCACTGTCCCGCGGGTCCGGGCGGATTGGATGCCTTTCGCAAGGCGTAGATCGGATATTGCCCCTGCTCGTACGCGTCGATATCCAACGCGACCAGATCGCCGTTGCGGATGTCATCGAGCACCAGGGAGGCTGGAAGCCCACCCCAACCAAGCCCACCCTTGATCAGCTGATACTTGGTGGCGATGTCGCTGATGCGCCAGATCTTGTAGGACAAGACATTGAAGTTACGCCCTGCGGTAAGCCCTGACGCGTCGGTCACGACCAGTTGCGTCTCGTCGCGCACATCGGCAAGGGTGAGTGTGCGGTTGAGCTTCACCAATGGATGATCCGGCGCTGCGACCGGCAAGAGGTATGAATGACCGATCCTTTCGGCAATCAGCGAATCGTCCTGCTTAAGGAGAGCGCCACCGATGCCGATGCCGGCCCGTCCACTGATGACCTGGCCCATCACCATGCCGAGTTCCCCGACGCTGAGGTTGAGGGCGACACTTGGAAATTTCTCTCGGAATTCGCGTAGCTGGCTGACCACCGCGTCGGCCGGCACCATCACGCTGACGGCCAGCGTGATCTCGGCTTCCAATCCCTGAGTGATGCTCTTTGCCCGAGACCGCATGATCTGCAGGTCGGCAACAATTCGCCGCGCATCCATCAGCATCGCCCGTCCGGCCTCGGTCAGTTTTGGCTGACGCGCCCCGGCCCGGTCGAACAACTGAATCTCGAGCTGCGTCTCGAGGTTGGCAATCGTGTAGCTGACAACCGACTGAGCCCGGTTCAGCAGGCGTGAGGCGGCCGAAAAACTGCCGCTTTCGGCAACTGCGATAAAGACCTGCAGCTGATCGAGGGTGGGATTCGCGTCCATGTGACCTATCCAGATTTTAGATGGAAAGCTTCGACATTATCTCCATTCCATCGATTGCGGTCTACTCCTATTTGTCTTCCCAGACAGGCGACCTCCAGTCTCCCACCGTCGAGAAATTCATAGGAAACAAAGCAATGCCATCCATCCTTCTCGTGACATCCAGCCCTCGCGGCAACGAATCACTGTCGACAAAGATTGCGACGGAATTTGTCGACAAGCTGAAGGTCCAGCATCCGGGCGCGACCGTTGTGACCCGTGATTTGGGTCAGAACCCGATCGCCCATCTCGACACCGTGACCACATCTGCAATCCGCAAGCCCGCAGATGCTCGCAATTCCGAGGAAGCGGCAGCAGCGAAACTGTCCGACGAACTCGTCGCCGAGTTGCTCGCCGCCGATACGGTCGTGCTTGCCACGGGCCTGATCAATTTCAATATCTATTCGACGCTGAAAAGCTGGATCGACAACGTTGCCCGCGCCGGCATGACGTTCCGCTACACAGCCGAAGGTCCGCAGGGACTTGCGACCGGCAAGAAGGTCTATGTCGTTCTGTCGGCTGCCGGCATCTATTCGGAAGGCCCGGCCATGGCGATGAACCACGCCGTTCCTTATCTCAAGACGGTTCTTGGCTTCATGGGCATGACGGATGTCGAAGTGATCTACATTGAAGGTACCGCATTCGGTCCGGAAGCGTATGAGAAGGCGATTGCCGCCGCACAGGATCGCACGCAGCAGCTTGCACTGGCGGCCTGATCCTAGACGTCCACACCGGTTGGTGAGACGAGACGCCCCTGACGGCCGTGGACATTGTCCCGGCCGTCTTTCTTTGCGTGATAGAGGCGTTGGTCCGCAACGCCGAACAGCGTGGCGAATGTGTCGCCATCGTCAGACGTGGTCGCCACTCCGATCGATACGGTGATGCACTTGCCGTCCGGCCTGATGACAGACGCGCAGATATCCTGGCGAAGCCGTTCGGAGAGCGCCAAGGCTCCTTCGTGGTTCGTGTTCGGCAGGATCAGCACAAACTCCTCGCCGCCGAACCGCGAGAGATGATCGCGCGGCCGCGTTCGGGCCTTGAGCTGCGCTGCCACGTCCTTGAGCACCTCGTCCCCTTTCATGTGACCGAAGAGATCGTTCACGTCCTTGAACCGGTCTGCGTCGATGATCACGAGACTGAGCTGCTGCCGCATGTCGATACTTTGCTTGATCATCGCCGGCGCATCGGCTTCCAGCCGGTTGCGATCGAAAACGCCAGTCAACCGATCGACGCCGCTTGTGGCAAGCAGCGCCTGATACCGCTCGCGAAACGTCAGATCGTGAAAAATGTCGGCAATTTCGCGCCGCGACAAGGCAAGCCTCGGGATCTGTTCGACCTTGAGATAGGCGAGCAGCAGCACGGAATAGATGATCACCGCGAGCATTTTGGCGTACCAACCGCCGAACAGGACCGACAGCGGCGCGTCGAACAGCAATCGCAGTCCGGAATAGAAGGCAAGCTGGTCAAAGCTTAGAACGATCGCACCGCTGACGGCAAAGCGCAGGATGATATGGCGCCTGAAGATCCGGCCGAAACGCTCATAGAGAAGAATGATGGCGATGGCGTCGATATAGAGTAGCGCCGTACCCCATACCATGAGTGAGCCCATCTCGTTGAGAAAGACCATGTCGGCAGGCCGTCCCGCAGGAAGGGTGACGACCGGATGCGCCTGCAGGATCTGCGCGATGAGAACCGTCAGGAGATTGCCGAGAAACAGTCCGTAGATGGGCTGGCGCACCGTCGAGGCATCCTCTTTCAAGTACAAGAGGAGGATCATCATCAGCTTGCCCGCGAAGAAGACGGACGATCCGGGCGATACCAGCCCGAACGGCAGTTCGACATAGAAGACCGCCGCGAGGTAGGTCTCCATGAAGTGCATCACACCGAGCGCAGCCAAGAACACGCCAAGGCCAAGCTGGCGCCTGAAATGCAGGAAGGCGGCCATGATCGTGAAATAGACGATCGCTTCTGCAACAAACAGAAAGAGGTTCAAAACCTGCATCATCACGCCTTTTAAGCCTGGCGGACCTCGCGTTCACATCCCAAAGCCATGACTTTGTTAGATAATCGCAACACCAGTTATGCCGGTAAATTGCTGCGGCGCAATAGAGGATCTCGCGGGACCCACGAACAATCAGGCAGAGCGCGAAACGGCGCCATCCGAGAACAGCGAGGCGCCGTTCTGATCAATGATCTGCTGTGCCTTGCGAACGGCATATTCGGATGCGTCCTCCGCAGAGGTGAACATGTCTGCCCGCACGAAAGTGCGGACGAGTGTTTCGCCAGCGACATCTTTTTCGATGCGGCCGGCAAGCCGGAACTGGCTGCCTTCCTTGATCGGTGCAGGATAGATGCGGCATTCGGCATGCATCTGCGGCTCGGCTTCCCGTGCGGGCGCGGTTTCGGATTTCGGGCCGGAAAACATCGAAAGAAGAGAGGAAAGAAACGAAGCCATGGATGAGTGCTACCCTTTGCTCGGCACCGGCGGAATCCGAAGACCATTCCGGTGCGATTTCGACAAAATCAGATGATCAGGTTGGCAAGGATCTCGTTTTCGGTGATGTCCTCGTAACCAAGCCCCGCCGCCTCGAAGCGCTCGTGCAGACCGGCAAAGTTTCCGGACGCGGTCGTTTCAATACCGATGAGGATCGAGCCAAAGTTGCGGGCCGACTTCTTCAGGTATTCGAAACGCGCGATATCGTCTTCCGGACCGAGCAGGTTAAGAAAGTCTCGCAGGGCGCCCGGACGCTGCGGAAGGCGCAGGATGAAGTATTTCTTCAACCCCGCATAGCGCATCGCCCGTTCCTTGACGTCCGGAAGGCGTTCGAAATCGAAGTTGCCGCCGGAAACGATGCAGACTACCCGCTTTCCGGCCAGCTTCTCGCGGCCGAGCATCTCGAGCGCGGTGATCGACAGAGCACCGGCGGGCTCCAGCACAAAGCCTTCAAGGTTGAGCATCTCCGTGAGCGTCACGCAGATCGCGTTTTCCGGAACGAGCAGGACCTGATCGGGAGAAAATCCCTTCAGCATATCGAAATTCAGTTCGCCGATCCGCGCAACCGCAGCGCCATCCACGAAGTTGTCGACCTTCGGGAGTGTGACGAGCGACCCGGTCTGGAGGCTGGTCTTCAAGCTCGGGGCACCTGTCGGCTCGGTGAAAATAAAGTTTTCCTTCGCCACCACGTCGGAAAGATAGCCGCTCAGCCCTGACGCAAGTCCACCACCGCCGACCGGCATGATGACGAGATCAGGCGTTGCGCCTTCCGGCAGTTGCTCGAGGATTTCGGCAGCGACTGTCGCCTGCCCCTCGATGATATGAGCCGCATCGAACGGTGGCACCATCATGCCACCGGTCTCCTCCACATGGGCGCGTGCCGCGGCATAGCACTGGTCAAAGATGTCGCCGACGAGCTTGATGGTGATGTACTGGCCGCCGAAGATCCGCGTCTTGTCGATCTTCTGCTGCGGCGTCGTTACCGGCATGAAGACGACGCCCGGCACTTCGAAATGCCGGCACACGAAGGCAAAGCCCTGAGCGTGATTGCCTGCCGATGCACAGACGAAGGTGCGATCCTTTGCCCCGTCGGCGATCGCCTTGCGAAGAAAGTTGAAGGCGCCGCGGATTTTGTAGGAGCGGACCGGAGACAGGTCCTCGCGCTTCAGCCAGATCTCTGCGCCGTATTTACGGCTCAGATGTTCGTTGAGCTGAAGCGGCGTCTCCGGAAAGATCGTCCGCATTGCGGCTTTTGCTTCGTCGACACCGAGCTTCGTCACGCTAAACATCCCAATTCTTCACGATTTCACCCGCTATGCCACACGTGCCGTAACAAGACCAAGGCCGTTTTGCAGACTTTCCGTTCTGTGCGCGTTTTTGGGAACAAAAACATCGATGCCCCAGAATCTTCGGGTAATGGCGACGCGCTCTGCGCGGCACTATTGATGCAGGAGTTTGCCGATGAACCGGGTCGCTTCCGGCAGACCCGAGCGCCAATAGGTCCAGTCGTGGCCACCTTCACGCGCCATGAAACGGTGCGGCACGCCGAGCTTCTGCAGCTTGACCGTCAGTTCCGCATTGCCCACGAAGAAGCTGTCGGACGATCCGCAATCGATGAAGAGTTCCGTTTTGCGGATTGCGTCTGGAGGCGTCTTGTCGACGAGATCGAGAACGCTGTTGGCGTAGTAAGGCTGGTTCAGCCGATCCGTGCCACTCAACCCCTCACCCCAAGCCTTGCCGTACCGACGGTCATAGCCTGCCTGATCCATCGCTACAATCTGCTGATCGGTTCTGAACGCAGCACTCAGCGCTGCAGCACCGGCAAACAGATCCGGATATTTCAGCGCGTAGGCCATGGCTGCATAACCACCCATGGAAAGGCCCAGAATGCCGCGTGACTTCTTGCCTGCGATCACCGGGAACGAGCCCTCAACGTGCGGAATGAATTCCTTCACGAACATATCCTGCCACAGATATTTTCCGTCGGCATCGTTCATATAATAGGTGTTGAACTTGTTCTCCTCGTCCCGCCGACCCTCAGGCGTCACGGCGATGAAGGGCGGTACTTCGCCGCTTTCGATCAGTTTGTCGAAGATCAGGTTGGCGTTCCCATACCGGTACCAGTCCTGATTCTTTCCATCGCCACCACCGTGCATCAGATAGATGACCGGGTATCGCCGTTCGTCGGATCCGTAGCCTGGAGGAAGATAGAGCGTAAACTCGACATTCTTGCCAAGGATCCGGCTCGCCATCACCTGCCCTTCCTTTACGACGCCAGCCGCGAATGCATTCGCGCTGACGAATAGACCGGCCACAACGATCAAAATTGCCCTGAGCATACGTTTTTCTCCTACCGCTCCTGATGGAAGTAGAGGGCAAGGAGATCAATTCAATTTGGAAAGGTTAAGAATGATGGTGCGGACGACGGGGGTCGAACCCGTAAGACCTGAGGTCGGCAGATTTTAAGTCTGCTGCGTCTACCAATTTCGCCACGTCCGCCTGGGTTCCTGTTTCGTGAAGTTCGCCTTCGACGTCAAGGACGGAAATTGCAGGCGGCGGCAGGCGCGCAACAAAAAAGCGCGGAGCCGAGGCCCCGCGCTTTTCACTTGAAGTGGGCAGATCAGGCGCAGAGCTTGGCTGCAGTCTTTGCAACGTGGGCGCCCTGGAAGCGTGCACCTTCGAGTTCAATCTCGGAAGGCTGGCGCGAGCCGTCGCCGTTGGTGATGGTCGTGGCGCCGTAAGGCGAGCCACCCATGACTTCTTCCGTGCCCATCTGGCCCTGGAAGGAGTAAGGCAGACCAACCACGGCCATGCCCTGGTGAAGGAAGGTCGGGATGAAGCCGAGAATCGTCGATTCCTGGCCGCCATGCTGGGTGGCCGACGAGGTGAACACGGAGCCGACCTTGCCGATCAGCTTGCCGGCGAACCACAGGCCACCGGTCTGATCCCAGAAATTGCGCATCTGCGAGGCAACCGAACCGTAGCGGGTCCCGGCACCGACGATGATCGCATCGTATTCAGCGAGCTCGTCCGGTGTGGCGATCGGAGCCTTCTGATCAAGCTTGAAGTGCGATGCCTTGGCTACCTCTTCAGGAACCAGTTCCGGAACGCGCTTGACGGTCACTTCGGCACCGGCCGAGCGAGCGCCTTCGGCGACAGCATACGCCATCGTCTCGATATGGCCGTACGAGGAATAGTAGAGAACCAGTACTTTTGTCATTGTTTTCAATTCCTTTGCAGGTGCTGGAATGATGATCGCAAGGCGGCAACGGACCACGTCACGATCATGGCAAGCAGGACGCTTTCCGATAACAGGCCTTGAGGCTTAGCTAGCGCAGTGTCACAGCACCGGCCAGAGGGCGATCTCTGCACGGACTGTCCACAATTGCTGAACGCGATCGAATGTTTGTCGTTTCATTCGCACGTCAGTTTTTGGATTGAACGATTGCAATCGTTTCCCGGCGCGCGCTAACGTTCCCGTGCAATGAGAAAGCGAGCGCCTCCATGTCCGATACCCTGTCATCCTCACCTACCCTCGTCAGCGCGGCGATGCTCGCCATCGGCGACGAGCTTCTTTCCGGCCGGACGAAGGACAAGAATATCGGCCACCTCGCCGACCTGCTGACGCTTTCAGGCATCGACCTGAAGGAAGTGCGCATCGTTGCGGACGAAGAAGACGCGATCGTTGAGGCTCTGAACGCTTTGCGTGCCCGCTACGATTACGTCTTCACATCCGGCGGCATCGGCCCGACCCATGACGACATCACAGCGGATGCAGTCTCAAAAGCATTCGAAGTGCCCTGCATTCACGACCCGGAAGCGATGCGGTTGCTCGCCGAGATGTACAAGCGCCGCGAAATGGAATTCACCGAGGCCCGCCAACGCATGGCGCGGATGCCGGAGGGTGCCACGCATATTGCCAATCCGGTTTCGACGGCACCCGGCTTCGTCATCGGCAATGTCCACGTGATGGCCGGTGTACCGCAAGTGTTCCAGGCGATGATGGACAATGTTCTGCCGACGCTCAAATCGGGCTCGAAAGTGCTGTCGCGGGCAATTGCCTGCCCTTATGGCGAGGGCGATATCGGGACCCCGCTTGCGGCTGTGCAGAAGGCGCATCCGGAGACCAGCATCGGCTCTTATCCAAAATACGATGGCAAGCGCTTCTCAACCGAGCTGGTGGTCCGCGCCCGCGATCCGCAGGTTCTGGACGCGGCCGCGCAGGCTGTCGCGGACATGATTGCCAATATCGACGGCACCCGGATTGCCGACAACCCGACGGCGGACGCCTGAGAGAGACCTGCGCGAGCTGGCCTTCCCCAAGTCGATCGACCAAGCCCGATCTGGGCATCACGTAACAATTAGAGACCGGCTTTCGGCTCCCCGGCGCCGGTCAACAAGGGAGATGACGCCATGGCTTACAAAACCATTCTTGCTGTCCTCAACATTCCTCAGAACGCCCGGCAAATGGCGGCTTTTGGCGCGGCCCTGGCTGAAACGTTCTCCGCCCACCTGATTGGCGTGCATGCCGAGACGCTTGCTGCCGTGCCGTTGATCGCGCCGATGGAGATCCCCGATCCAGCAGCGGTCCAGGTCCTGCAGGAGGTTGCCCAGAAGGAAACGGCCATGGTCGCCGACATCTTCAACACGGTGTCCACGCGTGAGGGACTGTCGCGCGAATGGCGCAGTTTCGTCTCCTCTGCCGGATATGGCGCGAGTTCGGTGATGGAGACTGCCCGGACCGCGGACCTCATCATTGCAAGCCAGAGCGACCCTTCGCATTCGGATCACCGGGCCGATCTCGAAACATTCCTGTTCGAGAGCGGTCGCCCGATGTTGCTCGTTCCCCACCGGATGACCGCCTTCAAGCCGATCGAGCGTGTTCTGATCGGTTGGAACGGTTCCAAGGAAGCGGCCCGCGCGACCTTCGACGCCCTGCCCTTCCTCAAGACCGCCGCAAGTGTGGAAGTGCTCGTCGTCGACCCGCCGGAGCGCGGCGACCAGACGGCCGAGTTTGCGGGAACCGAGATTGCCACAAGTCTTGCGCGACATGGCGTCAACGTCACTGTCACCACGCGGATCGGTAGCCGCGAGACGCCAGCCAAAGCCATCGAAAACCGGCTTTTGGACGACAGTATCGATCTGCTGGTCATGGGTGGCTACGGCCATTCCCGCTGGTGGGAAATGCTGTTCGGAGGGACGACACGCAGCGTTCTGGATTCAATGACCGCGCTGACGCTTCTGTCGCGATGAAGGGTCGGACCGAAGTCGTCCTACCCACCTTGCCAGAAACATCCGTTTCCCGCTATTAGCGAGAGCCAAAGCAGATCTAAGCCAAGGCTCTCCAATGTCTCTTCCCGAAAAAGCTTTCCCCGTCTCCTGGGACCAGTTCCACCGTGATGCGCGCGCGCTGGCGTGGCGTCTCGCCGGTTTGGGTCAGGAGTTCAGAGCCATCGTCTGCATCACGCGCGGCGGCCTTGTGCCGGCGGCGATTATTTCGCGCGAGCTGAACATCCGTCTGATCGAGACCGTCTGCATCGCGTCCTACCACGACTACGTCAACCAGGGTGAGATGAACCTTCTGAAAGGGATTTCGCCCGAACTCTGCGAAGACGGTGGTCTTGGCATCCTCGTGATCGACGACCTGACCGACACCGGCAAGACAGCCTCCGAGGTGCGTGCCATGCTGCCAAAGGCGCATTTCGGCTGCGTCTATGCAAAGCCGTCAGGCGTGCCGATGATCGATACGTTCGTGACCGAGGTCAGCCAGGATACGTGGATCTATTTCCCCTGGGATATGGGCTTCACCTACCAGGAGCCGATCGCCAAGGGCCACAAGGGCTGAACTGCCATACGACATCCTGACCGGCCCACCCGTGCCGGTCTGTCTTCGCGCAACCGGTTTCAGACGATCAGGAAATCCTGATAACTCAGCGCCAGGCTCTTATCGAGATGCGCGATCATCACCGAGCCGCCGGACTTGCTGCCGTTGGCATCGTAGAACAGATTTCCGGTATCGGTTTCGTAGACCAGAAAATCGTTGCTGTCCTTCGCCGTTGGCGACGTGCTTTTCAGGAAATTGCCGCTGGAAATCGCTCCGTTCTTGGTGAAGGCGGTAAAGATCGCGTTCTCCAGATCGATCAGATCGTCCACGACCGAGAAGTCGGTGATCGTATCGACATTCGTTGAGCTGTTCAGCGCCGAACTGAAGACGAACGTGTCCTTGCCGCTGCCACCGGTCAGGGTATCGTTTCCGGTACCACCGATCAGCTTGTCGTTGCCGCCGTTGCCGATCAGCTTGTCTTGTCCAGCCCGACCTTCGAGGATGTTGGCGACCGCGTTGCCGACGATGACATCCACGCCCTTGCCGCCGATCGCGTTCTCGATCACCGTGCCCCGCGACAGCGAGAGATTGTTGATCCCGCCCGAGACGCTCGAGAATTTTTCGGCATTGAGGTCGATCCGCTGGTTTCCCGACGCCCAGCTGAAATTCAGCGTATCGCTGCCGCCGGTATCGACCAGGTTCATCGCGACATCCTTGCCGAGGAAGTCGGACTTGAGGTCGTAGGTCGTGTTGCCCGAACTGATCGCCGTGGTCCCGTAGAGGTTGCGGATGGCAAGGACGTCCACCATCATCGGCGTGATGGAGGTGGTGCCGGAGCCACCGGCCCAGACACTGACCTGATCGTCGAAATAGGACATCACCGTCAGTTGTGAGGAATCGTTTTCGAACCGATTGTCGATGCCCCAGGTGGCGTTGCCGTCATAGTTGCCCGCATGGCCGAGCCCCAGCGCATGACCGATCTCGTGCACATAGGTGGACATCGTGTAGCTGTCTGCGCCCGCGCCGTAGTCGGTGATCCAGCTTGCCGCCACATTGACGAAAGACGCCGTGGTGAAACCGCCGATGATCGACGTCGATCCGCCGTAAGCGCCGCCCTCCTTGTCGTCGAAGGAGATCTGTGCCGAACCGGTCACGAACTTGAACTTGATGCCGGAGGCTTCCGTCCAGGCAGTGAGAGCCCACTTGGCCAGCTGCTGGCCCTGGGCGGTCAGCGCACCGACGTTGACGGTCAACGTGCCGCCGGCCGCGATATTGAACTTGAAGGGTGTGCCGCCGTCGCTGGTCCAGAAATCCGTGGTCAACTGCTTGGCGACCGTATCGTAGCTTGCGAATTTCGGGGCGGTAACAACCGTCGTCTTCAGCGCATAGTCGCCTGACCATTCGTCGTCGTGACTGCCGACGCGGATATAGTAGGTGCCACTCTTTTCGGCAAAGACGCTGAGCGTCGACTTCTCGAAGTCCGTGTCGAGACTGTTCTCGTCGATATCAATCGCGATGCCGTCCGCGTCCATGACCTGGAGACCGGCCCAGCCGACCGTCCCCGACATGTCGAACTGATAGGCTTTGCCTGCCGTAAGCGAGACCTTGATCCAATCGGCATCTCCGGTCGCCAGCGCGCCGGTGAACGTGTCGCCGGCAGCGATCTTGTAGGCCGTGGAACGGCTAGCCGCTGCGTCAGTCTCTTCCGTGTAAGTCGCCATTCAAGTCTCCCCCGGCCTTCCTGTGGCCATTCAAAATCCTGATGCCTCGACAAGCTGCCGGGCAAATGCCTTCAGAATATCGTCATTCAAAGCCGCGTCCGAGACGACGGTCGTCACGACCGGTCCGGAACGCCAGCCAGCAGCTCCGTCTGCCTTCCAGCGCAATCTCGCAGACACGCTGTTTGTGCGAGCGCGCGTCACCTCGAAGACGAACTGTCCATAACCAGGTCCTCGACCCGTCATCTGCTCGACTGTGGAGCGGACAGCATTACAGGCGGATCTCGAAACTGCAGTATCCATGGTATGCGCAAATTCGCAACGATACGAAGGTCGTTGCGTCGCATCGGCAAACGCGGGGAGCGAGCCGGAGGTACAGATCAGCGCGAGCCCGAGTGTGCGAAAGATTGCCTGACGACTATGCCGCGCAACGACGTCGCCGAACATCACGGGCTCCCTCTTTTGAACTCGCTTTTTGCGAAACCTACTTCCATCCCGGTTAGATATACGAAAACCGTTTACGGTACATTTGCGGAATACGAGGGATGAGAAATCGGAGCGATGGACTTACCCCTGCAAGACGTGCCGTTTGGAAACATTTCCGGCTGTCAACAGAGCGAACCGCATTTTCCCAACCTCGAAAATAATCCGAAATTGTCGCCAGTGTCACACAGATGCTTCAGAGCATAGGCAAAGTCCCTGCTTTACAGGCGTCGCACTGTCGAAGCAGTCCTGATCGCGAACGCCGTCCAATTGCGTGAACTTCGCGCAGTCCGGTACTTGACGTCGTAAATCACTGAGATTCCTCAACGTTTTTTCTTCCCCGTTATCCACAGCCAAACCTACAATATCTTGTGGTTACGAAACCACTAACAACTACGGCTTGACGAATCTCCCCTGGAGGTCGACATTGCCATCAGGTTGCGGCGGCGACTAGACCGGGAGTAACGAGGCCGGTTCTTTTTCGAGTCAAAATGGGTTTCCTGCAGGTCGTGGCGGTTCTTGAGGATCGTCTGGTGACGGATTTCCATGGCCGCTCGATGGTCTGCTGAAACGGTGCTGGCGCTGGCGGAAAGAAACTGTTAATACTATATTTAGTGTTTGCAGCCACCATCTATCACAAGATACAGACATGCCATCCATGATGTTTCACTGGATGATAAAATTTTGACTGGCTGCCCATGATGGCGAGCAGCCGGCATGAACACGTGCGCCCCATCGAGTGGCGCCTCACTGACGAGGATTAGGCAATGCGCATCGAACGTCATTTCACCAAGCCGGAAACGGGCGCCTACGGAGAGATTGAATTCCGCAAGGCAACCAGCGAGATCCGTAATCCGGATGGCTCGATCGTCTTCCGGCTTGCGGATATCGACGTGCCCACGCAGTTCTCGCAGGTTGCGACGGACGTTCTGGCGCAGAAGTATTTCCGCAAGGCCGGCGTGCCTGCGCGCCTGAAGAAAGTTGAAGAAAACGACGTTCCGTCGTTCCTCTGGCGTTCGGTTGCCGATGAAAAGGCGCTGCGCGATCTTCCCGAAGGCGAGCGCTACGGTTCGGAAATCGATGCGCGCCAGGTATTTTCGCGTCTTGCCGGTACCTGGACCTACTGGGGCTGGAAGGGCGGCTATTTCACGTCGGAAGACGACGCGTCCGCGTTCATGGACGAGCTTGCCTATATGCTTGCCACCCAGCGCGTTGCGCCGAACAGCCCGCAGTGGTTCAACACCGGCCTGCATTGGGCCTATGGCATCGACGGTCCCGGCCAGGGCCATTTCTATATCGACCCGTTCACCGGCAAGCTGACCAAGTCGAAGTCGTCCTACGAGCATCCGCAGCCGCATGCCTGCTTCATCCAGTCGGTCGGCGATGACCTCGTCAACGAAGGCGGCATCATGGACCTGTGGGTTCGCGAAGCCCGCCTGTTCAAGTACGGCTCCGGCACCGGCTCCAACTTCAGCCATCTGCGCGGCGAAGGCGAAAAGCTTTCGGGCGGCGGTCGCTCCAGCGGCCTGATGAGCTTCCTCAAGATCGGTGACCGTGCAGCCGGCGCCATCAAGTCGGGCGGCACGACGCGCCGCGCGGCGAAGATGGTCGTGGTCGATATCGACCATCCGGATATCGAGGAATACATCAACTGGAAGGTCAAGGAAGAGCAGAAGGTTGCCGCCCTCGTCACCGGTTCCAAGATCGTCAGCCGTCATCTGAAGGCGATCATGAAGGCTTGCGTCAACTGCGAGGCCGATGGCGACGAGTGCTACGACCCGCTGAAGAACCCTGCCCTGAAGCGCGAGATCAAGGCTGCCAAGAAGGACCAGGTTCCGGAAAACTACGTCAAGCGCGTCATCCAGTTCGCCCGCCAGGGCTACAAGGATCTCGAGTTCAAGACCTACGACACCGACTGGGATTCGGAAGCATACCTCACTGTCTCCGGCCAGAACTCCAACAATTCCGTTTCGCTGAAGGACGACTTCCTCAAGGCGGTCGAGAATGATGGCGACTGGAACCTGACCGCCCGCAAGGACGGCAAGGTCATGAAGACGCTGAAGGCCAAGGATCTGTGGGAACAGATTTCCTATGCCGCATGGGCGTCTGCCGATCCGGGCATCCACTTCAACACGACGATGAACGACTGGCACACGTCGCCGGCCGGTGGACCGATCCGCGGCTCGAACCCGTGCTCGGAATACATGTTCCTCGACGACACGGCCTGCAACCTTGCCTCGCTGAACCTTCTTCAGTTCAAGAACCCGGCGACGAAGAACATCAACATTGCCGATTACGAGCATTCGGTCCGCCTGTGGACCGTCGTTCTCGAAGTCTCGGTCATGATGGCGCAGTTCCCATCGAAGGAAATTGCCGAACTCTCCTACCAGTACCGCACGCTCGGCCTCGGCTATGCCAACATTGGTGGCTTCCTGATGTCGTCGGGCATTCCGTATGACTCGAAGGAAGGCCGCGCCATTGCCGGCTCGCTGACCGCGATCATGACCGGCGTTGCCTATGCGACGTCTGCCGAAATGGCCGGCGAACTCGGACCGTTCGCGAATTTCGCGCCGAACCGCGAAAGCATGCTGCGGGTCATCCGCAACCACCGCCGCGCAGCTTACGGCGAAACCTCCGGCTACGAGCAGCTGTCGGTCGATCCGGTTGCGCTGATCCACTCGGAAAACCCGGACCAGGATCTCGTCGTCCATGCAAAGGCTGCCTGGGACAAGGCGCTGCAGCTGGGTGAAAAGCACGGCTATCGCAACGCGCAGACAACAGTGATTGCGCCGACAGGCACGATCGGTCTCGTGATGGACTGCGACACGACTGGCATCGAGCCCGACTTTGCGCTGGTCAAGTTCAAGAAGCTCGCCGGCGGCGGCTACTTCAAGATCATCAACGGTGCGGTTCCGGAAGCCCTGCGCAGCCTCGGCTATACCGAAAGCCAGCTTGCCGAGATCGAGGCCTATGCGGTCGGTCACGGCAACATCAACCAGGCTCCCGGCGTCAACCCCGGTTCGCTGAAGGCAAAGGGCTTCTCCGACGAGAAGATCGCTGCCATCAACGGCGCAACCAAGGCTGCCTTCGACATCAAGTTCGTGTTCAACCAGTGGACGCTCGGCACCGACTTCCTCAAGGAGACCCTCAAGGTTTCCGACGAGCAGCTCGCCGACATGAGCTTCAACCTGCTTGAGCATATCGGTTTCTCGAAGAAGGACATCGAAGCTGCCAACATCCACGTCTGCGGTGCGATGACGCTGGAAGGCGCACCGTTCCTCAAGGACGAGCATCTGCCGGTGTTCGATTGCGCCAACCCGTGCGGCAAGATCGGCAAGCGCTACCTGTCGGTTGAAAGCCACATCCGCATGATGGCGGCCGCCCAGCCGTTCATCTCCGGCGCAATCTCCAAGACGATCAACATGCCGAACGAGGCAACCGTCGAAGATTGCGGCGCGGCCTACATGCTGTCCTGGAAGCTGGCTCTGAAGGCCAACGCCCTCTACCGCGATGGTTCGAAGCTGTCGCAGCCGCTCAACGCCTCGCTGATCGACGAAGACGATGCAGAGGACGCGATCGAGGACCTGATTGCAGCACCAACTGCCGCACAGGCCGTGACGATCACCGAAAAGATAGTCGAGCGGATTGTCGAACGCGTCACCCGCGAACGGGAAAAGCTGCCGAACCGCCGCCAGGGTTACACCCAGAAGGCCAATGTCGGCGGACACAAGGTGTATCTGCGCACAGGTGAATTCGGTGACGGCCGCATCGGCGAAATCTTCATCGACATGCACAAGGAAGGCGCCGCCTTCCGCGCGATGATGAACAACTTCGCTATCGCCATCTCGCTCGGTCTCCAGTACGGCGTGCCGCTCGAGGAATATGTGGAGGCCTTCACCTTCACCAAGTTCGAGCCGGCCGGCATCGTGACAGGCAATGACGCGATCAAGAACGCCACGTCGATCCTCGACTACGTGTTCCGCGAACTGGCCGTGTCCTATCTCGGCCGTCACGATCTGGCGCATGTGGATACGTCGGACTTCTCGCAGACGGCACTTGGCAAGGGTATCGAGGAAGGCAAGACCAACCTTCTCTCCACCGGCTGGACGCGCGGCTACAAGCCGACCCTCGTCTCGGGTGGTTCCGACCGGTTGGCTGGCAACGAGCCGAAGGGTTCGGCAGGGGGCTCCGCGGCAAAGGCCTCGGTCGGCAGCGGCGGCGGCAACGTCACATCGTTTGCCGGCTCGGCTGCCCGCAAGCTCGAGACCACGCTTGCGATCTCCACATCGGAAGTCGTGTCCTTCAAACGCGACTACGAAGAGCGGCCTCGCGAAGTGGCAGATGACATCGCCGACGAGCAGCTTGCCGACGAAGGCCAGCAGGTCGCAACCGCCCTCTTCTCGGACAAGGCTGAGGCAGACGCTGCCGCTGCCAAGGCGGAAGCCAAGAAGAAGGAAGCCGATCGCCGCATGAAGTCGATCATGCAGGGCTACACCGGCAACATGTGCACCGAGTGCCAGAACTTCACCATGGTCCGCAACGGAACATGCGAAAAGTGCGACACCTGCGGCGCAACGAGCGGCTGCAGCTGATTTGAGACGGGATTGGTGAGCGGCTAGCCCTCACCTGAGCCAAATTAGTCTAACCTGATCCCCGCACTGATGATGTTCAGTGCGGGGATTTTTCTTGCGGCCTTTTCCTCAAACACTGAATAAACGCTGTTCGTAGCTGTTCCCTCGAAACAGTCTTTCCCGTGGAAGCAAAAAGCGAGGAACCGAGCTTAGAGCGCTGGCGACCCACGGCCAGCAACGGCATGACCTGCAACCCGGTTTGACGCTAGCGCGGCCCACCCCACTTCACAAAGCCGTGTCGCCGCACTTCGCCTTGCGGGCATCAACCTCCCGTTAGCTTTTCGTTGACCATAATGGTCCCGTATTCGCCGGGCTGCGGTTTTCGCATCCCGCTGTCACAGTTTGCGTAAAGCGGGTTTGTCGTGTCCCAGTCTCTGTCGATTAAGTCTGTACCCGGTGCTGCACGCGCACTTGTGAACCTCGCCTCGCAAGCGGCCGGCAAGGCTGCACGGTCTGCGGGCGCAGCCGGGCTTGCGGTGGCGGCTTTGTTGGGATCGGCGTCGTTTGCCTTTGCCGAGGATCGGTCTCTCAAGCTCTATTTTACCCATACGGGCGAAAAGGCGACGATTACCTACAAGCGGGACGGCAGGCTGGATCAGAAGGGTCTTGCCCAGATGAACCGGTTCCTGCGCGACTGGCGCCGCAACGAGACGGCGCGAATGGATCCGAACCTGCTCGATCTCGTCTGGGAGATCTACGAGCGTTCCGGCACCAACAATTACATCCACGTCGTATCGGCCTATCGTTCGCCTGCCACCAACAACATGCTGCGCGGTCGCTCACGCTCCACCGGGGTTGCGCGCAAGAGCCAGCATATGCTTGGCAAGGCGATCGATCTCTACATTCCCGGCGTCAAGCTTTCGACGCTGCGGGCCATCGCAGTTCAGATCCAGGGCGGCGGCGTCGGTTATTACCCGACATCCGGCTCGCCCTTCCTGCATGTGGATGTCGGCAATGTCCGGGCCTGGCCACGACTGTCGCGGCAGGAGCTGGCGCGTATCTTCCCGAACGGCAGAACCATTCATGTTCCCGCCGACGGAAGACCGCTCCAGGGCTATAGCGTCGCGATGGCCGATCTCAAACGCCGTGGCAGCGGCAAGTCGATCGCTATTGCGCGTGCGACCATAGATATCGAGGCCGACGATTATGCAGGTGCCGGAAAACGGGTCGGCAGCGGCCTGATCACCGCGATGCTGCCAACACCACGCAGCCGCGCGCTTGCAGCACTCGACGAGCAGACGACGCCACGGCCATCGGCGCGTGCGACGGTTGCCGTGGCGCCGGTACCCGCCTTTGCCGATCTGGCATCTCTCGCAATCCCGGCCCCGGGCCTGCGTCCGGCGGCTGAAACCGCGTCATCGGCTCCTGCCGCCGTCATCGAAACCGCCTCGCTTGGTCCGGCACCGACGGCCGCATCGGCGTCCGCGCTCGGAAACAGCATGCCGATGCTGCCTCGCCCTGCACCGGGCTTCGTACCCGCCCTCGCCCTTGCTGCGCCGGCGAAAGGACTTCCAGAACCAAGACACTCGCTGGCATCGCTGCCGATCACCGGGCCGCGAATCGATCCGGAAGACGAGTTCGATGGCGAAGACGTTTTGATCTCCTGGGCGATCTCGCCCCCCGGCGCATCGACCGGAATGACCGCGCCGCTCGTCGTCGGCCGCACGCTGACGGATCTGACTGCAAAACCCAGCAACGCAGAGCCTCTGCCGCTCGGTATTGCCGAAGAGTTCGATCACAGCCGGTTCTGGTCGGACGGCTGATCGGCCACCGGTTCAGACCCATCGTTTTCATAGCGATCATGAAAAAGGCCCGCGATTGTGGGCCTTTTGAGTTTATGGGATGAGCGATGGGGCAGAAGTTGTGGCTCGCAGCGTTTCCCGACAGACATCGATAGGCAAACCGTTGAGGCGGCTCAGCCCAAGTCCCCAACGAAAAAAGGCCCGCGTGAGCGAGCCTTTTCCGTTCCGGGTGTGACCGGATTAATCAGAACCTGTAGTTCACGCCAGCGGTAACCGAGTGGTCATGAACGTCCTTACGGGTTTCGACGCCCTGGTAGGAGCTCTTGACGTTGTCGGTCATGACATAGTTGTACTCGACGCGGGCCGAGATGTTGCCGGTCAGCTTCTGCTCGATGCCGGCACCCAGCAGGAGGCCAGGCTTCCAGCCGTCCGGGCCGGTAACATTGTCGCCATCGCGATACTTCGTCATGGCAAGACCGGTCGTGCCGTAAAGCAGCGTCTGGTCGAGCGGAACACCAGCCTTGACCTTTGCGGCCATGCGATGACGCTCGGACAGCTTGCCGCCGCGGGCCTTCACGTCGGCATCGCCGAGATAGGAGTAATCGAGTTCGCCACCAACGATAGCGCCGCCCAGGTCGTGGTTGTAGCCGCCGTGAACGCCGAGGTTGAGGCCCTTGCCGCTGGCAAACGGGTTGATCCTCGGCGACGTTACACCGCCGTGTCCACCGACATAAGCACCTGACCAACCGGCCGGTTCGCTCGCAGGTTCGCTGTAGGCGGGCGCCTCATAGGCGCTGGTGAGATCCGCAGCCATAACGGGGCTGGCGGCAAAGGCGGCGACGAGCGCCAGGGCAAGTGTCTTCTGGGTCATTGCGTTTACTCCATACAAAGCCTGCAAGTGGCGGATGCGCAGGCGATACAACCGGCTGAAAGCCGCGGGACGATCCAGGCAACCCAGCCCAGATAGCGAGGACAATCCCGCACCGTATTGCGATTTATTTTCACGAATTCATAAACGCATCGTTAACTGCGACCGTCCGGAACGACCTTTGTGCGATATCTTCAGATCACGATATCGGGATGCCAGAAAGCCCGCAAAATCGACGTTTTTTGGGAACCTTTTCGGGGGTCGTTAAATTGGATAAATTCGACCATCACAGAGGAGAACCGCACATGCTGACGAATACCGCACGGCAGTCCGTCCCGTCGCCGGAGGAGAATGTCCTGACCGTCCAGGAAGCGCTCGAGCCGCTGTTTCTTGCGCTCGAGGAAGAGGCGGAAGTAAGGATGATTGCAGCGGCCCTGAAGGCCGGCTGGACCGCGGAAGAGGCTGTCACAGCAATCGACGAACTGCGAATGAACGAACTGCTGCCGAACAACCCCTCGCACTAGGACCGGCCGAAATTATCGGTCGCCTCGCTTCTACCGCTCCCCTACACTGCTTCCGACTTACGTCGGAATGCAGCGAGGACAGATGTCGTTCAGAAGAATTTGCGTATATGGCGCGGGCGCGCTCGGAAGTGCATTTGCCGCAAAGATTGCGGCTGGATCAGGAGCCGACACGGAGCTGTCGGTTGTGGCGCGAGGCGCACAGCTTAAGGCAATCCGAGAGAACGGGTTAAACGTCGTTTATGAAGACATAGGCATCGATCCGGTCCGCGTACGGGTTGCCGCGACGGATGATCCGTTCAGTCTGCCTCCACAGGATATTATCATTACCGGTTTGAAGGGCCATCAGCTCGCAGCCGCAACAGATGGTCTGGCGGCACTGATTGGCGAAAGCACGCGCGTCGTGATGATCCTGAACGGAATTCCCTGGTGGTATTTCCATGGGGACATGGAAAGCGGGTTTGGAGGCCGGCATATCCCCGAGCTCGACGCAGACAGCTGCATCTGGAACGCCATCGGTCCGGAACGCGTGATCGGTTGCGTCGCGTATCAAGGTGCGGAAATCATCGAGCCCGGCAAGACACGCCTGAACGGCAAAGGCCATTTCTTTCTCGGCGAACCAAGCGGCGAGATGTCCGACGACCTGTCGGCGATCGTCGAGCTTTTCCAGCGCTGCGATCTCGATGCCAAGGCAACGCCGCGGATCAGAGACGAGATCTGGGCGAAGCTTCGTGGCAACGCCGCCTTCAATCCCATCAGCGCCCTCACCCGCGCCTTGATGATCGACATGATGTCAAACCCGGATATCGCCGAAATCGTTCGGAAAATCATCAACGAGGTTCAGGCCGTCGGCACCGCCTTTGGTGCGAGGTTCACCCAGACGGCCGATGAAATGTTTGCGAGAGCGCAAGGTTTCGGGCCAGTAAAAACCTCGATGCTTCAGGATCTACTTGCGGGCAAGGCGCTGGAGATCGTGCCGTTGACGGGCATGGTCGTGTCGCTCGGAAAACTGGCCGGCGTGCCGACGCCCGTGTGCGAAACCATCTTTGCGCTGACCGCTCAACTGGACCGCCAGCACCTCACAAACTGAATCAAATCGCTCTCGACCTGAGTCCGGAAATCGCTTCAAGTCTTTGTAGAGAAAGCTTTTTACGAAACCAGAAAAAGAAAAGTCCCGCTGCGGGGAGCAGCGGGACCAGGTAGATTGGAGGTCAAATATTTTGTCGTTTTTGGGCGACGCGGGGGGAAACATCGCCTTGCTTTATCTGTCTTGCCAGCGGGCTGGTGGCTCAGCGCGTCGGCATCATGCCTAAATAACACCCAGGAACGCAGTAGGTTCCATAGATCTTTAACCGGGTGTCTGTAGGATTGTTGTACCCATATACTGGCATGAATGAGGCAAGCATGGCAGGTCCGAATTTTCGCTACACGCATTATGATCTCAAACCGCAGCGCGCCGGCACGATCATCGAAGTCACGCTCAATGGCGTGAACAACGTCCGCCTGATGACTGCTGCGAACTACCAGCGGTTTACGGAACAACTCGATTTCAAGTTCGTCGGCGGCGTTGCGAAGAAATCGCCGCTGCGGATCGCCGTTCCGGACAACGGCCACTGGCATCTGGTGGTGGATATGGAAGGGCATCACGCTCTGGCCGAGTCCTCGGTGAGGCTCGTCGCGGCACCGGGTCAGGCGCAGAAACCAGGCATCGCCAGGGCTTCCTGAGGCTTAGCTGCCGCCGCGCTCCTTGCGCAGCTTCGACCACCAGTCGAGACGCTTTCTGATGTCACGCTCGAAGCCGCGCTCCGGCGGATCGTAATAGGTCTGGCGGCCCATTTTTTCGGGGAAGTAATTCTGGCCTGAAAACGCGTCGGGCTCGTCGTGATCGTAGCGATACCCGTCATTATAGCCCTCGGCTTTCATCAGCTTGGTCGGGGCATTGAGGATATGCTTGGGTGGCAGAAGCGAGCCGTTTTCCTTGGCAGCGCGGGTGGCCGCCTTGAAGGCCATATAGACCGCATTCGATTTCGGAGCCGTCGCCAGGTAGACGCAGGCCTGGGCAAGCGCCAGCTCCCCTTCCGGCGATCCTAGATAGTCATAGGCATCCTTGGCGGCATTGCACACGACAAGCGCCTGCGGGTCGGCAAGGCCTATGTCCTCCACCGCCATCCGGACCAGACGTCGGCCGAGATAGAGCGGGTCCTCGCCGGCATCGAACATCCGCGCGAGGTAATACAGTGCTGCATCGGGATCCGAGCCACGCACCGACTTGTGGAGGGCGGAGATGAGATTGTAGTGGCCGTCCTGTGCCTTGTCGTAGACGGGAGCACGGCGCTGGACGATCTCGGTGAGACCAACCGTGTCGAAGACCTCGCCCGCGCGCGCTGCACGCCAGATTTCCTCGGCCAGCGTCAGAACCGCACGGCCGTCTCCGTCCGCCATCCGGATCAGGCTTGCACGCGCGCCGTCATCGAGCGGCAGCGGCTTTGCCTCCACTTGCTCAGCGCGTTCCAAGAGTTCGCTGAGGCTGTCTTCGTCATGACTGCGGAAGGTCAGAACCCGAGCACGCGACAAAAGAGCGGCGTTGAGTTCGAAACTCGGGTTCTCAGTGGTAGCGCCCACGAGGATCACAGTGCCGTCTTCCATGACGGGCAGGAAACTGTCCTGCTGGGCACGGTTGAAGCGATGGATCTCGTCGACGAAGAGAAGCGTCTGGCGGCCCTGCATGCGTCTCAGGCGTGCCGATTCGAACACCTTCTTCAGATCCGCGACGCCGGAAAAGATCGCCGAAATCTGCTCAAAAGCGAGCCCCGCCTCGCCTGACAGCAACCGGGCGACGGTCGTCTTGCCGGTACCGGGCGGACCCCAGAAGATCATCGATCCAAGTGAGCCAGAATCGATCATGCGACGAAGCACACCATCGTCACCCGTCAGATGAGCCTGACCCGTCACCTCCGAAAGCGTCTTCGGCCGCAACCGGTCGGCAAGCGGCCGCCGGCTGGCGACCTCTTCTGGGACTTTCGGTGCAAACAGGTCGTCGCTCATCAGCCCTTACCGTTCATCGGAAGAACTGCCGGATACGCTGGCCCTTGCGTTCGATCTCGACCCGCCAGAACCCCGGATCGGTGCGGAGCATCTTTTCCATGACAGTCGTCGAAGCGACCGCCTCGCCGTTCAGCGAGACGACGATGTCCTGTGGCTGGAAGCCGAGACGACCGGCAGGCGAGCCGCGCGAAACGTCGGTGACGACGACCCCGCTCTTGTCCGTGGGCATGCGCAGTTCCGTGGCGAGTTTCGGCGACAGGTTGGCAATCTTCAGACCGGCGAAGGGATTGCGGCCTTCCAGCACCCGCTCGTCGCGCGGCGTGCTTTCCGGCGCGGAATTGAGCGCGAGCTGCAAGTCGCGCTCGCCGTCGGGGGTCTGGACGGTCAGCTTGGCTCCCTTGCCGAGGCCGGCCGTCGTCAGACGGTAGCCGAGCGCATCGGGATGCTCGACGGTAATGCCGTTCACCGCAGTCACGACTTCGCCGGGCCTCAAGCCTGCCTTGTCGGCCGGACCGCCTTCGACGACACGCGAGACCAGAGCACCGCGGGCGGCCTTCAAGCCGAGCGCTTCGGCGACGTCAGAGGTAACGGCATCGAATGTGGCGCCGACATAGGGGCGGTCGAAGACCGATTTGCCTTCGGATGCAGCGGAGAGAAAAACTTTCACGAGATTTGCCGGAATGGCAAAGCCGATACCGTTCGATCCGCCGCCGCGCGAAAAGATCGCGGTGTTGATGCCGATCAGTTCGCCGTTCATGTTCATCAGCGCGCCGCCGGAATTGCCGGGATTGATCGACGCGTCGGTCTGGATGAAGAAGCCGAAATCTCCCGACGACACCTGGTTTCGGGCAAGCGCCGACACGATGCCGCTCGTGACCGTCTGGCCGACACCGAACGGGTTGCCGATCGCGAGCACCAGATCACCCACTTCCGTACGGTCGGAATCGGCAAGCGGCAGGACCGGGAAATTTTCCTTCGCCTTGATACGCAACACGGCCAGATCGACGCTCTCGTCTTTCAGGACGAGTTCACAGGGAAACTCCCGTCCGTCTGCCAGTGCGATCTTGATATCGTCAGCGCCTTCGATGACGTGATTGTTGGTCACCACAAGACCCTCGTGCGAGAGGATGACGCCGGAACCGAGCGAAGACTGCTTTTCCGAACGGTTCGGCATGCGCTGGCCGAAGAACTGCTCGAAGAAGGGGTCGCCGGAAAACAGGTTCGGGCGCTGCACGACGCGCTCGGCATAGACGTTGACGACGGCACCGGAGGTTTGCTTGACCAGCGGCGAGAACGAAAGCTGCATTTCCTGCCGGCTTTGCGGCACCGTCTTCTGGTCCTGCGCATAGGCGCCGGCGGGCGCCAATACCGCGAGCAGGACGACGCTGAGCGAGAGCTGCCTGAGATGCCGTTCGAACGGTCGCTTGAGCGTACTGGACATGTGATTCCTCTTACAAATTGCTGGATGACGTTGTAGCGCCGCAAGCGGCAAAAGAAAGGTGCCCGGAACCCGATGCAGCGTCCTTGCGACCGCCTATATGGGTATCTGGCACAGGCAGGGAAAGACGGTACCCGACAAAGCCCGCGGGCGGGTGTTGCTGCTTCCAGCTGATCCGCAAAAAGCATCGGCTTTTCAGCACGATCCTATCCTCCATCATCCTTGCTATCTCGCGCATGTGCATCATGTTTGTCCTTGGGAGTTTACGATGCCGTTTGGGATCGGCTCCAGAGACTGCACAGAGGAGCGTTCCAGCATGAAAACCATATTCGCGGCCACCGGCGTGGCTGCACTTGTCCTGAGCGCCGGCCTTTCCCTTGCACCTCGCCCGGCAGCGGCGGCGAGCTTCGATTGCGAGAAGACCGATCTGGTCGCCGACGAGAAGGTGATCTGCGACACACGCACGCTGAACGATGCCGACGTGAAGATGGTCACCACATTCGATATCCTGACCAGCCTGCTCGCCATGGGCAATCGCGACCAGCTGCGCCAGGAACAAAGCGACTGGTTGAAGAAGCGTCGGGCTTGCGAGGCAGACGTCCAATGCCTGACGACGGCCTATGCGGAGCGGATGAAGCAGTTGCAGGAAGCGTTTAGCGGACTGAGCAAAGAGCCGCTTTAGTCCTTAATCGACGTTCACTGGAAACGATCAAAGACAAAGGCCTCGGTGTTGTGCACCGAGGCCTTCGAAGCTTTGAGATCTCTGTCTGCGGAGTTGGTTCGACCCGAGACTTACTCAGGCAGGATCCGGACCGCGCCCTTGTCCGCACTCGACGCAAATGCCGCATAAGCTTTGAGGGCCGTCGTGACGTTGCGCTTGCGGGGCGCTGACGGCTTCCAGCCGAGTGCATCCTGCTCGTGGCGACGCGCCGAGAGTTCAGCATCCGACACCGCCAGATGGATTGTCCGGTTCGGAATATCGATCTCGATCATGTCACCCTGGCGGACAAGTCCGATCGCGCCACCCTGGGCTGCTTCCGGGGAAGCGTGACCGATCGACAGGCCGGATGTGCCGCCGGAGAAGCGACCGTCGGTGATCAGCGCGCAGGCCTTGCCGAGGCCCTTCGACTTCAGATAGCTGGTCGGGTAGAGCATTTCCTGCATACCCGGGCCGCCCTTTGGACCTTCGTAGCGGATAACGACGACATCGCCGGCCTTGACCTCGTTGCTGAGGATCGCCTTGACGGACGCATCCTGGCTTTCGAAGACGACAGCGGGACCGCTGAACTTCAGGATCGACTCATCGACGCCTGCGGTCTTCACGATGCAGCCGTCGGCCGCGATGTTGCCGTAGAGAACCGCCAGGCCACCGTCCTTGGAGAAGGGATTTTCAACCGAGCGGATGATGCCCGTGTCGCTATCCGTATCGAGCTCGTCCCAACGCGAAGACTGGCTGAACGCGACCTGAGTGGGAACGCCTCCGGGTGCTGCCTTGAAGAAATCGCGGACGCTCTCGGAATTGGTGCGAGTGATGTCCCAGCGGTCGATCGCATCGCCGAGCGTTGCTTCGTGAACCGTGTAGCAGTCTCGGTTGATCAGGCCGCCGCGCTCCAACTCGCCCAGGATACGCATGATGCCGCCGGCGCGGTGAACGTCTTCCATGTGGACATCGCTCTTGGCAGGCGCGACCTTGGACAGGCACGGCACCTTGCGCGACAGCTTATCGATATCCTCCATGCCGAAATCGACGCCGCCCTCATAGGCAGCCGCCAGGATGTGGAGAACCGTATTGGTCGAGCCGCCCATCGCGATATCGAGCGACATGGCGTTTTCGAACGCCTCCTTGGTGGCGATATTGCGCGGCAGGACCCGTTCGTCATCCTGCTCGTAGTAACGGCGCGCGATATCGACGATCAGGTGACCGGCTTCGACGAACAGGCGACGGCGATCCGAATGGGTGGCGAGCGTCGAGCCATTGCCGGGCAGCGACAGGCCGAGCGCCTCGGTCAGGCAGTTCATCGAGTTGGCGGTGAACATGCCGGAGCACGAGCCGCAGGTTGGACAGGCGGCCTTTTCGATGGCGGTGACGTCTTCGTCCGACATCTTGTCGTCGGCGGCGGCAACCATGGCATCGACGAGGTCGAGCGCAACGGTCTTGCCGTGCAGGACGACCTTGCCGGCCTCCATCGGGCCACCGGAGACGAAGACGGCCGGGATGTTCAGGCGCATGGCAGCATTCAGCATGCCGGGCGTGATCTTGTCGCAGTTGGAGATGCAGACCATGGCGTCGGCACAGTGGGCGTTGACCATGTACTCGACCGAGTCGGCGATGATCTCGCGCGATGGCAGCGAGTACAGCATGCCGTCGTGGCCCATGGCGATGCCGTCATCGACCGCGATCGTGTTGAACTCTTTGGCGACGCCGCCGGCTGCCTCGATTTCGCGGGCGACCAGCTGGCCGAGATCCTTGAGGTGGACGTGGCCCGGCACGAACTGCGTGAAGGAATTGACCACCGCGATGATCGGCTTGCCGAAATCGCCGTCCTTCATGCCGGTGGCGCGCCAGAGGCCGCGCGCGCCAGCCATGTTGCGGCCGTGGGTCGTGGTTCTTGAACGATAGACAGGCATGGTGTTTCCTCGATCGCGTTCAGCCATTGCTATTTACCGCGTTGGATGACGCGGCGCAAAGGACCTTGTTTTCTCCGTCCTACTGCAGGCTAAAGCCAGTGTCACTACCAATGGGGCGAAAAACAGTACGGTACGGTACGGTTCTCACCAGCGCACTAGAAATCGGCCAGGCGATGTAGGCGCGGTCGGAGTTTCATAGCGGTTCTGCTCCGGCGTGGCGCTTGGGGAGCGAGGCAACGTCACCGTCCCTCACCCTCTCCTCGTGTCCGCTATCGCTTCGCGCGGAGCTCGTCCGCCGTCACACCGAAATGGTCGAGAACGATGTTGAGGTTGCGGCGGTGCGACTTGAAGAAGACGTCGAACAGATCACCGGCCAGCGGCACGCTGCCGACGACAGAATCGACCGCAAGGTTGCCGATCATCTTTGCAAGCTTGTCGTTCGGCACACCCATGCGGCGGGCCTCGTTGACGATATATAGGCCAATCAATGCGCCCCCGGCATCGCCCACGAGCGGAACAAGGCCCATGATGGAATCGGCACCAAACCGAAACCGGGTGCCGGGAATACCGATCGCCGTATCCATCATACGGGCGACGCCGTGGATACGCCGCAAACGCCGCAGTCGATCGATCCGGCCCGCATCGGTTTCCGTGAAGCGTTCGCTGGCAGCATCCCAGGTTTTCGTCGCCATACTCACTATCCTTGATTAATGTCAAAGCTGAAATGAGCATGCGATTTCCCGGTTCAAGGCTTAGCGTATGTTTCAACGCTAATTCTTTCACGCAAACGTGGTTTAATGCCTTTCCTCCGCCTCTGTGAAACCAAACCTGTCGGCGGTACGTATAAGCACAGGATAGGCTTTTGCCTGAAGGAGATCCGCCATGCCCGCATTTCGCCCACCCCACATTTCGCCGACTGAGATCACGCCGCGCGACATCTATCTGTCGCGCCGGAATTTCGTGGGCACCGTCGCCGCGGGCGCCAGCCTTTCAGTCCTTGGAGGCTCAAGCGCATTCGCTGCGGCTCTCAGCGCATCGCCCGGCCCCTACAAGCTTGACGAAAAGCTGACGCCTAAAGAAGCCGTCACCACCTACAACAATTTCTACGAGTTCGGCGTCGGCAAGGAAGATCCCTCGCAGAATTCCAGCGCGTTCAAACCGACACCCTGGACCGTCAAGGTCGAGGGCATGGTGGGCAAGCCGAAGGAATTCGGTCTCGACGAGATCCTCAAGATGAAGCTCGAGGAGCGGACATACCGCATGCGCTGCGTCGAGGGCTGGTCGATGGTGATCCCGTGGATCGGTTTCCCCCTGGCGGCGATCCTCGACCAGGTCGAGCCGCTTGGCAGCGCGAAATACGTGGCGTTCGAGACGGTCGTGCGTCCCGAGGAAATGCCCGGCCAAGGCGGTCTCTTCCAGGCTCTACCCTGGCCTTATGTCGAGGGCCTGCGCCTCGATGAAGCGCGCCATCCGCTGACCATTCTTGCCGTCGGTCTCTACGGCGAAACGCTGCCCAACCAGAACGGCGCGCCGATCCGGCTCGTGGTGCCGTGGAAATACGGTTTCAAAGGCATCAAGTCGATCGTCAAGATCAAGCTGGTCGAAGAGCAGCCACAGACCACTTGGAAGAATTCAAACGCCCGGGAATACGGTTTCTATTCCAACGTCAATCCGGCCGTCGACCATCCGCGCTGGAGTCAGGCGACCGAACAGCGGATCGGCGAAGGCGGCTTCTTCGGAACCAAGCGCGTCGATACCCTGCCCTTCAACGGCTATGCGAACGAAGTGGCGAGCCTCTATACCGGCATGGACCTGAAAGCGAACTACTGACCATGCTCTCGATCCCAGCCCTGCCCCGCCGATACCATGCCGCCAGCATCTGGGCACTTTACGTCGTGGGGCTTTGTCCCGCGGCGTGGTACTTCTATCAGGCCGCGACGGGCGGGCTGGGTTTCAATCCGGTCAAGACGTTCGAGCACCTGATCGGCATCTGGGCGTTGCGTTTCATCATCCTGACGCTCGCCGTCACGCCCCTTCGCGATATTCTCGGGATCAACTGGATCCGCTATCGCCGTGCGCTAGGGCTGCTCGCCTTCTATTACGTCGTGTTCCATTTCAGCGTCTATCTTCTGCTCGATCTGCAGCTGAACTTCGGCGCTGTTGGCAGCGATATCGTGCGGCGCCCCTATATCACAATCGGCTTTGCCTGCCTGCTGCTGCTGATCCCGCTTGCGGTGACATCCAACAACTGGTCGATCCGCAAGCTCGGACAGACCTGGGTGAAAATGCACAAGCTGATCTATCTCGTGGCACTGGGCGGCGCGCTCCACTATGTGCTCGCGGTGAAGTCGGTGACGCTCGTTCCGTTTATCCATATCGCAGCGATCGGGCTGCTGCTCGCCTACCGGCCGCTGAGGAAGCCGTTCCTCAACTGGAAGCGCGGCAAGACCCGTCCGGCACGTCCCGCCACCACGACATAGTGGGCGGCGTCAACGTATGGCAGGTATCGCGCAGGCCTCACCGCCGCCGAATAGTCGTGACCGGGTGAGGAAGCGCTTTTCACGCCCATTGTCGAGCGAGAACATGCCGCCCCTACCGGGCACGACATCGATAATCAGCTGTGTGTGCTTCCAGGCCTCGAACTGGCTCCCGCTGATATAGACCGGCACGCCGCCGATTTCGCCCAGCTTCACGTCGTGGTCGGCAAGCATGAAATCGCCCTTCGGATAGCACATGGGTGACGACCCGTCGCAGCAGCCGCCTGATTGGTGGAACAGGATGTCCGGGTGGTCCGCCTGGATCTCGGCAATGAAGTTCAGCGCGGAATCCGTGGCCGTGACGCGCGGTTCGCCGTTGATTGTCGCATCCATCATGTCATTCCTGTTCGCATCGAGACATTGAAAAGGCTCCCGACCCTGCAGCCGGGAGCCCATGCTTGGGTTGAGATCGATCAGAAGAACCCGAGCTTCTTCGGGCTGTAGCTCACCAGCATGTTCTTGGTCTGCTGGTAGTGGTCGAGCATCATCTTGTGGTTTTCGCGACCAATCCCGGACTGTTTGTACCCGCCGAATGCCGCATGCGCGGGATAGGCGTGATAGCAATTTGTCCAGACGCGGCCGGCCTGGATCTCCCGGCCGAAGCGGTAGGCGCGGTTGCCGTCGCGCGTCCACACGCCGGCGCCGAGCCCGTACAGCGTATCGTTGGCGATCTCGAGCGCCTCTTTTTCATCCTTGAAGGTCGTCACCGACACTACCGGTCCGAAGATCTCCTCCTGGAAGATCCGCATCTTGTTGTGGCCCTTGAAGATCGTCGGCTTGATGTAGTAGCCGTTCGCCAACTCGCCGCCGAGATCGTTCTTGACGCCGCCGGTCAGGACTTCCGCGCCCTCCTGCTTGCCTATGTCGAGATAGGACAGAATCTTTTCCATCTGCTCCGAGGATGCCTGCGCGCCAATCATGGTCGAGCTATCGAGCGGGTTGCCCTGCGTGATGGCTTCGACGCGTTTGACCGCCCGCTCCATGAAACGATCGTAAACCGATTCCTGGATCAGTGCGCGGCTGGGGCAGGTGCAGACTTCGCCCTGGTTCAGCGCGAACATCGCAAAGCCTTCCAGCGCCTTGTCGAGGAAATCGTCGTCTTCATTCATCACATCGGCGAAGAAGATGTTCGGCGACTTGCCGCCAAGTTCGAGCGTGACAGGGATAAGGTTTTGGCTGGCATATTGCATGATCAGCCGCCCCGTCGTGGTCTCTCCGGTAAAGGCGATCTTGGCGATCCGGTTGCTGGTCGCAAGCGGTTTCCCGGCTTCGAGACCGAAACCATTGACGATATTCAGCACGCCGGGTGGCAGGAGGTCACCGACGAGTTCCGCCCAGACCAGAAGCGAGGCCGGTGTCTGCTCAGCCGGTTTGATGACGACGCAGTTGCCGGCGGCAAGCGCCGGTGCAAGCTTCCACGCGGCCATCAGAATCGGGAAATTCCACGGAATGATCTGGCCGACAACGCCAAGCGGTTCGTGGAAGTGATAGGCGACCGTATCGTGGTCGATTTCACTGATCGAACCTTCCTGGGCACGGATGCAGGATGCGAAATAGCGGAAGTGATCGATGGCGAGCGGGATGTCGGCGGCCATTGTCTCGCGGATCGGCTTGCCGTTGTCCCAGGTTTCGGCCTGCGCCAGAACTTCCAGCTTGTCTTCCATCCGCTGGGCGATCTTCATCAGGATGTTCGAGCGGTCAGCCGGCGCCATGCGGCCCCATTTTTCCTTGGCGGCGTGGGCAGCGTCGAGCGCCGCATTGACATCCTTTTCGTCAGACCGCGGGATCTCGCAGATCTTGCCGCCGGTGATCGGCGTGACGTTGTCGAAATACTTGCCGCTGATCGGTTCTTTCCACTCACCGCCGATATAGTTGCCGTATTTGAGCTTGAACGGTGACTCAACGATTTTCTGGTGCAGCATGTCATCCTCCCATGATGAACAGGTTCAAAGTGAACCCGATGGAACAGAATCTGCGCTTCTGGCGTGGTGAAAACAGGCCTCACCCGCGATACCGCGATGCACTCTGTCGCAAGTCTGCGACAAAACTCCCCGTCATTGAATGCCAAATCGCTTCATCTTGCGATGCAGGGTGGAACGGCTGACGCCGAGCACCTGCGCTGCCAGCGAGACGTTGCCGTGGACACGAGACAACGCCCGAAGAAGCGCCGAGCGCTCGGCATCGCCCAGGAGTTCTCGCGCATCCCGGCTCGACTCGTGAAGCAGATCGGAGGCCGGGATCCCTTCCGCAATCCGATCGTCGTCCAGACGCAGCGCCGATCGCGCAGCCCGCGTGGCACCGATCACAAGGTCGTCGCGATCTACAGCCAGGAGCGCCATTGGAGATCCCGTCTCACTCGGCACCATCACGAAGCGGGCACCTTGAAACGCGTTTCGGAACAGGTTCAGCTCGATCCGGGATGCCGCCTCACGCACCGTCTGCGACAGGATGGCGATCGTGCCTTCGTTTGCGTCACTTCGGCACGTCGAGACATCGAGCGCGCCGGCCAGAACTCCACGGTGATCACGAATGGGCGCAGTCGTGCAGCTCAGATCGATATTGGATGCAAAGAAGTGCTGGTCGCGGATGATCGATATCGGCCGGTCGTCGGCGATTGCGGTGCCGATCCCGTTGGTCCCGATACTCTCCTCGGTCCAGACCGAGCCGGTCCAGAGGCCCAGCGCACGAAAATCCTTGTCGTCGCCCGCTGCGCCGCGACGGTCAAGCGCGATACCTTTGCTGTCGGTCATCAGGATGCAGCAGCCGGCGCGACCGACGACCATGAACAGCCGATCGAGCTCGTCCCTCGCCTGCCCGATAAGACGCTCCAACTGTTTTCGGGCGACGTCAAGTTCCTGCTCTGTCACCCGCTCCGGCATCCGCCGGTCCTCTGGCGCCAAGTGATGCATGGTCATGCAGCGGCGCCAGGACGCGACTACAGCTGAACTCGCGACAGGGGAATTGGCCGACGCGTAGACTTGGTCGGCATGGGAAACAGGGTCATGCATCGGGCTCCTCCCACCAAATGCGTCACGGCTCGATTGTCGCTAAAAAAACGGGATGTGGCAACAGCGATATAGGGAGCTTCAGTCATTCGGCAGGCCGGTCAGCCTGCCATCCCCCGGACTTGACAGTCACAGTCACCGCAGGCTTCAGTCCGTGCAGCGGAGATGTTTTGATGACACCAGAATCGACTGCGGACGGCGGACGACTATCCTTGCTGGATGTCTATCTTTGCAACCATCGGCCGTTTGGAGAGATCCACGGTATCACGCGTTTCGTCATCCAGTTTCTCTACTTCGGCATCAAGGAAGCGCGGGCCTGCCTGTTCGCCGGCCTGTTTTTTGTGTCGATCTTCATCGTTCCGCGAACGGGCGTGTTCGGCATCCCGCGCTACGACGTTCTGCTGATCATCGCGCTCGCCATCCAGTCCCTGATGATCTGGAGCAAGCTGGAAACCTGGGATGAGGCAAAAGCGATCGGCCTTTTCCACGTGGTTGGCTTTGCGCTCGAAGTGTTCAAGACCTCCGGCAGCATCCAGTCATGGTCATACCCTGACTTCGCCTATGCGAAAGTGCTGGGCGTACCGCTGTTTTCCGGCTTCATGTATGCCGCCGTGGGGAGCTACATCATCCAGGCCTGGCGGCTTTTCGATCTGCGGATCCACCACCATCCCAGCTACTGGATGGCTGGCCTGATCGCGATTGCGATCTACGCGAATTTCTTCACCCACCATTTCATCGGCGACTATCGCTGGTATATCGCTGCCTGCGCGCTCGGCCTTTACGCCCGCACCACCGTCACCTACCGGCCCTACGATCGCGACAGACGGATGCCGCTTCTGGTCGCCTTCGTGCTGATCGGCTTCTTCATCTGGCTGGCGGAGAACATCTCGACCTTTTTCGGGATCTGGCAATATCCGAACCAGATCGGGGCTTGGTCGGTGGTGCATCTTGGGAAATGGAGTTCGTGGTCCCTGCTGGTGGTGATGACATTCACGATCGTTGCGAATCTCAAGCATATCAAACAGAAGATCTACGTCCCCGTTTGAGGCCCCACGCCTCGACAAATGCGGCAGTCCCGATACCGAAAGCGTAAGCTGCGATATTCCACAGGGAAAACACGCGTCCGAGCAACAGTTTGCCGGCCGTCGTCAGTCGAAACGCATCCAACTCGGGCGTGTGATAGAGCCTTGAGAATTCGACGATCAGGGCGATGAGGAATGCCGCAAAGGCAAGCCTGCCGATATTCACCGGTCCAGTCAGGGTGGCCGATGCAAGAAACACCATCGCGCCCCAGAGAACCGACCCATCGTATTTCACGACAAAGAAGGAAAGACCGAGATCGTAACCGAAGCGGCGCAGCAGAAGCCCCGCGGAGATCACAAGCAGCGTGGCGAGGCAGCGCTGAACGCCTATGGATCGTGGTGCAGTCATGCTCGAGCCCGCCCCCTCATTTCCCAAAAGAAAAGGCCGGGCGTTTCCACCCGGCCTTTTCGAAAAGTGCGATCCTGGGATCGAATTATGCGGCTTCGGCAGTTTCTGCTTCAGCAGCAACGCGAGCCTTGTCGGCTGCGCCCTTGGCATCGACGTCGCGTTCGACGAATTCGATGACCGCCATCGGAGCGTTGTCGCCCTGACGATAGCCGGCCTTCATGATGCGCAGGTAGCCGCCGTTGCGGGTTGCGTAACGCGAAGCGATGGCATCGAACAGCTTGCGAACAGCGTCCTGATCCTGGATCTGCGAGATCGCCTGACGACGAGCGTGCAGGTCGCCGCGCTTGCCGAGGGTGACGAGCTTTTCGACGATCGGGCGAATTTCCTTCGCCTTCGGCAGGGTTGTTACGATCTGCTCATGGGTGATGAGCGAAGCCGCCATGTTGGCAAACATGGCTTTGCGGTGGCTTGCGGTGCGGTTGAGCTTACGGCCCGAATTTCCGTGACGCATGGTGTGTCTCCTTCACTTGCAGGCATTCGCCTGCAGTCTGATCCTGTTAGTATTGGTCTTCGTAACGCTTGGCGAGATCTTCGATGTTTTCCGGCGGCCATGCAGGAACTTCCATACCAAGATGGAGGCCCATGGATGCCAGAACTTCCTTGATCTCGTTCAGCGACTTGCGACCGAAATTCGGAGTGCGGAGCATCTCGGCTTCGGTCTTCTGGATGAGGTCGCCGATATAGACGATGTTGTCGTTCTTCAGGCAGTTGGCCGAACGGACGGAAAGTTCCAGTTCGTCGACCTTCTTGAGGAGTGCCGGGTTGAACGCGAGTTCAGTGACGGCTTCCTCTTCTGCTTCCTTCTGCGGCTCGTCGAAGTTGACGAAGACCGACAGCTGGTCCTGAAGGATACGAGCGGCGAAGGCTACGGCGTCTTCACCCGAGACCGAACCATCGGTTTCGATGGTCATGGTCAGCTTGTCATAGTCGAGAACCTGGCCTTCACGGGTGTTTTCCACCTTGTAGGACACTTTCTTGACCGGGGAATACAGGCTGTCGACCGGGATGAGACCGATCGGAGCGTCTTCCGCACGGTTACGATCAGCAGGAACGTAGCCCTTGCCGTTGTTGACCGTGAATTCCATACGGATCTCAGCACCCTCGTCGAGCGTGCAGATCACGTGGTCGGGGTTGAGGATCTCGATATCGCCAACCGTCTGGATGTCACCAGCGGTAACCGAACCCGGACCCTGCTTGCGCACGACCATGCGCTTGGAATCGTCACCATCCATCTTGATGGCGATTTCCTTGATGTTCAGCACGATGTCCGTCACATCTTCCCGAACGCCGGGGATGGAGGAGAATTCGTGCAGAACGCCGTCGATCTGCACTGCGGTAACAGCAGCACCGCGCAGCGACGACAAAAGTACGCGGCGAAGCGCGTTGCCGAGCGTCAGGCCGAAGCCGCGCTCGAGAGGCTCAGCAACAAGCGTTGCCTTTGTACGGCCGGAAGAGGAAAACTCCACCTTGTTCGGCTTAATCAGTTCCTGCCAGTTCTTCTGGATCATGACCTACTACCTTCCGTTCGTTACCACCATCCAATCGTGGTAACCGAGCACGAGGAACACCGGAAATACCCTTCCGGCTATACGGTGAAAGCCGCCTCGACTCTTTCAGGAGACGGAGCGGCTATTACCGGGTTCAGATGAAGATCGCTGCGAAGCGAGCTCCAAAAACGTCCATTAGACGCGGCGCTTCTTGCGCGGGCGGCAACCGTTGTGCGGGATCGGGGTCACGTCGCGGATCGAGGTGATCATGAAGCCGGCAGCCTGCAGAGCACGCAGAGCCGACTCGCGACCGGAACCCGGACCGCAGACTTCGACTTCGAGCGACTTCATGCCGTGCTCCTGAGCCTTCTTGGCGCAGTCTTCGGCAGCGATCTGCGCTGCGAACGGGGTCGACTTGCGCGAACCCTTAAAGCCCTTGGCACCAGCAGACGACCAGGCAATTGCATTGCCCTGTGCGTCGGTGATGGTGATCATCGTGTTGTTGAACGTCGAATTGACGTGGGCAACGCCCGACGTAATATTTTTGCGTTCGCGGCGGCGTACGCGTGTGGCTTCCTTGGCCATGGTATTCCTTTCGTTGATCTCTGCACCGCCGTAATGCCAGCGGCTCCACCTCAGATCGAACAGTCACGAAAAAGCGGACAGGAGCCCTGCCCGCTTTGCGACTATCGATCCAAAATTACTTCTTCTTACCAGCAATCGCCTTTGCCGGACCCTTGCGGGTGCGGGCATTGGTGTGCGTGCGCTGACCGCGGACCGGAAGGCCACGACGGTGACGCAGGCCGCGATAGCAGCCGAGGTCCATGAGGCGCTTGATGTTCATCGCGGTTTCGCGACGAAGATCACCTTCGACGCGATAATCGCGGTCGATGGTTTCGCGGATCTGCAGGACTTCAGAGTTGGTCAGCTGATGGACGCGCTTTTCAGCGGCAAGACCAACCTTCTCCATAATTTCCTGTGCGAATTTCGGGCCGATCCCGTGAATGTAGGTCAGCGCGATGACAACGCGCTTCGCAGTCGGGATGTTGACGCCAGCGATACGTGCCACGTCTATTCTCCTTGCGTTCCGGTTGCCATCCGGCAAGCGGTACTTCTTCCATGAAAGCGACCTTTGGATACGGTCGCCAGTTCAAACTTCATACGAGACAGGCAAAATGATCGCCCCGGATGTCCTTGCGGGAATCCGCGCCGATCGCTGTAAAACTGTCGCGAGTTGGCGCGGTGTGTAGCGGAATCAGTGCTTGAATGCAACTGCTCCACCCCAAGATTCTTTAACCCATCCAAGACAGTCTCAGAGACTGGCAAGGATCTTTTCGATATCGGCCGTGACAGTATCCATCTCGGCCATGCCATCGACAACCTTGAGCTTGCCTTTGGCATAGTAGTAACCAATGAGCGGCGAGGTTTCCTTGTAGTAAACCTCGAGACGCTTGGTCATGGTCTCGGCGTTGTCGTCCGGCCGACGCTTGAAGTGGGTCGAGCCACACTTGTCGCACGTGCCCTCCGACGAAGGCTTCTTATCCGAGTCGTGGTAGACCGTCCCGCACTGGGCGCAGGAATAGCGACCGGAGACGCGACGGACAAGCTCCTTATCGTCGACGCGAAGTTCAATCACGACGGAAAGATCGAGCCCCTTGGCAGACAGCATCGCCTCCGTGGCGTCCGCCTGCACGAGCGTGCGGGGAAAACCGTCAAGGATGAAACCGTTCGCGCAGTCGGCCGCGTCTATGCGCTCCGAGACGATCGCGTTGACGATCTCGTCAGAGACGAGATTGCCCGCATCCATGACTGCCTTGGCGCGCTTGCCGACTTCGGTCTCAGCTGCCACGGCTGCCCGCAGCATATCACCAGTGGAGAGCTGCGGAATGCCATGCTTCTCCACGATCCGCTGGGCTTGGGTCCCCTTGCCCGCGCCCGGCGGTCCTAAAAGAATCAGTCTCATCGTCCCCTCTTTCCACCGCGTAGTTTCGACTTCTTGATCAATCCCTCATACTGCTGCGCGATGAGGTGTCCCTGGATCTGCGCAACCGTATCAAGGGTTACACTGACCACGATCAAAAGCGAAGTACCACCAAGGGCTAACGGAACGCCCGTTCTGGCCACCAGGAATTCGGGAAGAATGCAGACCACGACGAGATAGATAGCGCCGACGACCGTGATTCGGGTCAGGACGTAATCGATATATTCCGCGGTACGCTCACCGGGACGGATGCCGGGAATGAAGCCGCCGTGCTTCTTCAGGTTATCAGCCGTATCCTTCGGGTTGAAGACGATGGCCGTGTAGAAGAAGGCGAAGAACGCGATCAGCATGGCGTAGAACAGCATAAACAGCGGCTGGCCGTGGCCAAGAGCTGCAATGATCCCCGTCGCCCAGTCTGGCAGCTGTGAATTGCCGGCAAAGCCTGCAGCCGTTGCCGGCAGAAGCAGAAGCGAGGATGCAAAGATTGCCGGAATAACGCCCGCTGTATTGAGCTTCAGCGGAAGGTGCGAGGTATCGCCCTGGAACATGCGGTTGCCGACCTGACGCTTCGGATACTGGATCAGGAGCCGGCGCTGGGCGCGTTCAACAAACACGATCAGCGCAATGACGGCGATCGCGACGATGATAACGGTGAGAATCAGAGCCGTCGGCAGAGCGCCGGTACGACCGAGTTCCATTGTGTTGGCGAGCGCGCCAGGAAGGCCTGCGGCAATACCGGCAAAGATGATCAGCGAAATACCGTTGCCGATACCGCGCGAGGTGATCTGCTCACCAAGCCACATCAGGAACATCGTGCCGCCAAGCAGCGTGACGACCGTTGAGAGCGTGAAGAACCAGCCCGGGTTGGACACGATGCCCTGACCGCTCGAAAGGCCGGCAGCGATGCCGTAGGCCTGAAGCGCGCCGAGAATCACGGTGCCGTAGCGAGTGTACTGATTGATGATTTTGCGACCCGCCTCGCCTTCCTTCTTCAGGTTCTCGAGCGACGGGACGACCGAAGTCATCAGCTGCACGATAATCGAAGCGGAAATGTAAGGCATGATACCGAGGGCGAAGATCGCCATGCGCTCGACAGCACCGCCGGAGAACATGTTGAAGAGGCCGAGAATGCCACCCGACTGACCGCTAAAGGCCTGCGCATAGGCTTCAGGGTTGAGGCCTGGCAGCGGAATATGCGTGCCCAAGCGATAGACAAGAAGCGCTGCCAGCGTGAACCACAGGCGTTTCTTGAGATCTTCCGCCTTGGCGAAAGTTTTGAAATTCAGATTTGAGGCCAGTTGTTCAGCTGCAGAAGCCATGCAATTCTCCGCCCGACCCATCCCCCGGCGGCATGTGCCTTCCGGAACGCAGTCTTGATTCTGTTTTCAGAAAGCTGGGGGCGCGAGATGCTGTCGCAATCGCCTGCCTCACCCATTTTTCCGTCTGATCCCGGTAGCTGACCGGCCGGACTGCCTTGGGGATCGTGAGGCTCACATATGGACATAAAATCACCCGGTGTGAAGCTCACACCGGGTGATTTTCAAACGATTTATTCAGCGGCTGTTTCAGCAACCACGAGCAGCTTGATCGAGCCGCCCGACTTTTCGATCTTTTCGACGGCAGCCTTGGAGGCACCGGCGACTTCGATCGAAACCTTGGTTGTCAGTTCGCCGCCGGACAGGACGCGAACGCCGTCCTTGAGGCGACGGATGACGCCGGCAGCCTTGAGAGCTGCTGCGTCGACAGTCGCGTTTGCGTCGAGCTTGCCAGCATCAATCGCAGTCTGGATACGGCCGAGCGATACGGTTGCGTATTCAGATGCGAAGATGTTGTTGAAGCCGCGCTTCGGAAGACGACGGTAGATTGGCATCTGACCGCCTTCGAAGCCGTTGATCGAGACGCCTGAACGGGCCTTCTGACCCTTGACGCCGCGTCCACCGGTCTTGCCCTTGCCGGAACCGATACCGCGACCAACGCGGATACGGTCCTTCGAAGAGCCTTCGTTGTCCTTGATCTCATTCAGTTTCATGGTCAATTCCTCCGTCTCACTTCTCTTCGACGACGCGAACGAGATGCTGGACAGCACGGATCATGCCACGAACGGAAGGAGTATCTTCCAGAGTGCTGGTCCGATGCATCTTGTTGAGGCCAAGACCGATCAGCGTTGCGCGCTGTTCGGCCGGGCGGCGGATTGGGCTGCCGATCTGCTGAACGGTAACCGTCTTTGCTTCAGTCTTCTGCGTAGCCTTAGCCATGGTTCAGACTCCTCTTATTCTTCCGACGCATTGCCGGAAGCGGCGCGGCGCGACTGCAGGGTGGCATACTTGAGGCCACGCTGAGCTGCTACGTCCTTCGGATGCACCTGGTGCTTCAGAGCGTCGAACGTTGCGCGAACCATGTTGTATGGGTTCGACGAACCAGTCGACTTCGCAACAACGTCATGGACGCCGAGCGTTTCGAATACAGCGCGCATCGGGCCGCCGGCGATGATACCGGTACCAGCCTTGGCCGAGCGCAGCAGAACCTTGCCGGCGCCGTGACGACCATTGACGTCGTGATGCAGCGTACGGCCGTCACGCAGCGGTACGAAGATCAGATCGCGCTTTGCAGATTCGGTTGCCTTGCGGATGGCTTCCGGCACTTCGCGTGCCTTGCCATGACCGAAGCCAACGCGACCCTTCTGGTCGCCGACGACGACAAGAGCAGCAAAACCGAAACGACGGCCGCCCTTGACGACCTTGGCGACGCGGTTGATCGCGACCAGCTTGTCGACGAATTCGCTATCGCGTTCTTCGCGGTTCTGGCGATCGTTGCCCGAACCTCTTCTTTCCTGTGCCATTGTCCTTTTCCTTTTTCTTTTGCGGGTGGAACGGCAGGTTGAGATTGTCCGGCGTACCGGACGTGATGCGGTAAAACCGCAAATCGCCCGGCCTCCCCTTCTTCAGGCAGACCGGGCGAAATTTCTTAGAAGCTCAGGCCGCCTTCGCGGGCAGCTTCAGCAAGAGCCTTGATGCGGCCGTGGTAGATGAAGGCGCCGCGGTCGAACACGACTTCCGTCACGCCAGCCTTGGCAGCGCGCTCTGCAACCAACTTGCCAACGGCAGCAGCTGCTGCAACGTCCGCACCGGTCTTCAGCGACTTGCGCAGATCGACGTCGAGCGTGGAAGCGGCTGCAAGCGTGCGGCCGGCCACGTCGTCGATGACCTGAACGTAGATGTTTTTCGAGGAGCGGTGAACCGACAGACGCGGACGGCCATTTGCGACCTTCTTGATCTGACGGCGAACACGGCTCGCACGCTTTGTGAGTGCTTCTTTTCTGGTAGCCATGATCCCGCGTCCTTACTTCTTCTTGCCTTCCTTGCGGACGATCCGTTCCTCAGCGTACTTGACGCCTTTGCCCTTGTAGGGCTCTGGACCGCGGTATTCGCGGATTTCCGCTGCTACCTGACCGACCTGCTGTTTATTAATGCCGGAGACGATGATTTCCGTCGGCTTCGGCACGGCAATGGTGATGCCTTCCGGGGTCTGATAGACCACGTCGTGGCTGAAACCGAGAGCCAGCTGCAGGTTCTTGCCCTGCAGCGACGCGCGGTAACCAACGCCGTTGATTTCAAGCTTGCGCTCGAAACCGTCCTTCACACCCTTCAGGATGTTTTCGATCATCGTGCGGGACATGCCCCACTTCGAACGAGCATCCTTGGAATCGTTGACCGGAGTCACCGAAATGGCATTGTCTTTGATTTCAAGCTTGATTTCGTCGTTAGCGACGAAGAAAAGCTCGCCCTTCGGGCCCTTGGCAGTGACTTTCTGGCCATCAACCGAGGCCGTGATCCCTGCAGGAACCTGAACGGGCTTTTTACCGATACGAGACATTATTCAATCCTGTCTGTTCGCTAGGGAGATCCTTGCGCAGTCTTAGAAGACCGAGCAAAGAACCTCGCCGCCTACGTTCTGTTCGCGAGCCTGGTGATCGGCCATCACGCCCTTCGGAGTCGAAAGGATGGTGATGCCGAGGCCGTTCGCGACCTGAGGGATGGACTTGACCGAGACATAAACTCGGCGGCCCGGCTTGGACACGCGGCCGATCTCACGGATCACCGACGCGCCTTCGTAGTACTTCAGTTCGATTTCGATCTCGGCCTTGCCGTTGCCGAAATCGGTTTCAGTGTAACCGCGGATGTAGCCTTCAGCCTGCAGCACGTCGAGAACGCGAACGCGCAGCCTGGAGGCTGGCGTCGAAACGGTCGACTTGCGGCGGGAAGCGCCGTTGCGGATACGTGTGAGCATATCGCCCAAGGGATCAGTCATGGTCATCTAACGATCTCCTTACCAGCTCGACTTGACGATGCCCGGCACTTTGCCGAGGCTGCCGAGTTCGCGAAGTGCAATACGCGACATCTTAAGCTTGCGATAGAAAGCGCGTGGGCGACCGGTGACTTCGCAACGGTTGCGGATACGCGTCTTCGAGCCATCGCGCGGCAGAGAAGCGAGCTTGATAGTTGCCTTGAACCGCTCTTCGATCGGAAGTTCCTGGTTCATGATGGTCGCCTTCAATACAGCACGCTTGGCTGCATGGTCCGCGACGGTCTTGCGGCGGCGCTTGTTCTTTTCAACTGCGCTGGTTTTCGCCATATCGGAGTTCCTTTTAAACGCTCGTCGTTACGGTTACTGGCGGAACGGGAAGTTGAACTCTTTCAGGAGAGCCCGTGCTTCGTCGTCGTTGGTAGCCGTCGTGCAAACGATGATGTCCATGCCCCACATCTGATCAACCTTGTCGTAGTTGATCTCCGGGAACACAATGTGTTCCTTGATGCCCATGGCGAAGTTGCCACGGCCGTCAAAGGACTTCGGGTTCAGGCCGCGAAAGTCGCGAACGCGCGGAAGCGCGATGTTGACCAGTCGATCCATGAATTCGTACATGCGGGCGCCGCGAAGCGTAACCTTGGCACCGATCGGCATGAATTCGCGAACCTTGAAGCCCGCGATGGAATTCCGTGCCTTTGTGATGACCGGCTTCTGGCCGGCGATCGCTGCGAGGTCGGCTGCTGCAACCGTTGGCTTCTTGCTGTCGGCAGTTGCTTCGCCCACACCCATGTTGATGACGATCTTGTCCAGCTTGGGGATCATCATGTCGTTGGAGTAGGAAAACTGCTCCTTCAGCGCGGCGCGGATGCGGGAAACGTATTCCGCCTTGAGCCGCGGCTCATACTTGGACTCAGCCATCGATCACATCTCCCGTACGCTTGGCGACACGCACCTTCTTACCGTCGACGACCGAGAAACCAACGCGAGTTGGCTTACCGTCTTTCGCGGCAACCGCGATGTTCGACAGATGGATGGACGCTTCCTTGTTGATGATGCCAGCTTCCTGCGTCTGCGACTGACGCTGGTGGCGCTTCACCATGTTGATGCCGCGAACGACCGCACGGTCTTCCTTCGGCATAACCTGGATTACTTCACCGGTGCGGCCCTTGTCCTTGCCGGTCAGTACGACGACGTTGTCGCCCTTCTTGATCTTCTGCATATCTCTCGCTCCTTACAGAACTTCAGGAGCCAGCGAGATGATCTTCATGTGGTTCTTAGCACGAAGTTCGCGCGGAACCGGTCCGAAGATACGGGTGCCGATCGGCTCTTTCTTGTTGTCGATGAGGACCGCTGCGTTGTTGTCGAAGCGGATGACGCTGCCGTCGGCGCGACGGATGTCCTTGGCGGTACGCACAACCACCGCCTTCATCACGTCACCCTTCTTCACGCGGCCGCGCGGAATAGCTTCCTTGATCGAAACGACGATAACGTCGCCGATCGAAGCGTACTTGCGCTTGGAGCCGCCCAGCACCTTGATGCACATGACACGACGTGCGCCGGAATTATCCGCCACGTCGAGGTTTGTTTGCATCTGAATCATGTCAGGTCGCCTTTTTCTAATGACCAACTATCCGCGCGCATGAATACGAACGGAGCTGGCTATGAACACATTTTCAGTATGCGCGGGATCGGTCTTGCCAAGGTGGTTTCCCTAAGTGGGACCTTCCGTGCGCTGAAAGCAAAAGAACGCTCGTTTCCGAGCGTTCTACGCCAGTGGCGTGCTTCTTACAGGATTCTGTGTCCGACGCAAGGGCCTGACGCAAAATCCTGAAGTCTTTAAGCCTGGGCGTTGATAACCGTCCAGGTCTTGTCTTTGGAGATCGGGGCGCATTCCTGAATGGAAACTACGTCACCAACCTTGAACTGGTTGTTTTCGTCATGGGCCTTGTACTTCTTGGACCGGCGAACGGTCTTCTGAAGCAAAGGGTGAGCGAAGCGGCGCTCGACGCGGACAACAACGGTCTTCTCGTTCTTGTCGGAAACGACTACGCCCTGCAGAATGCGTTTCGGCATATTATTCTTCCTTTAGGCCTTGGCTTCTGCCGCCTTCTGGCGGGCAATGGTTTTCACGCGAGCGATATCCTTGCGGACCTCGGTGATGCGCGAGGATTTCTCGAGCTGGCCGGTGGCCTTCTGGAAGCGCAGGTTGAACTGCTCCTTCTTCAGGTCAGCAAGCTTGTCCTTGAGCTGGTCGGCGGTCAGACCGCGTACGTCTTCGGCTTTCATCGTGCCTTCTCCTTAATCTGCGATGCGCTGTACGAAGCGCGTCGTGACCGAGAGCTTGGCAGACCCGAGGCGAAGTGCCTCGCGCGCGATCTCTTCCGAAACGCCGTCGATCTCGAACATGATACGACCAGGCTTGACCTTGCAAGCCCAGTATTCGACAGAACCCTTACCCTTACCCATGCGCACTTCGGTCGGCTTTGCCGTGACCGGTACGTCTGGGAATACGCGGATCCATACACGACCCGCACGCTTCATGTAACGTGTGATCGCGCGGCGAGCCGCTTCGATCTCACGTGCGTTGACGCGGTTCGGTTCCTGAGCCTTCAGACCGAATTCGCCGAATGCGAGGTCGAAGCCACCCTTGGCAACGCCCTTGATGCGGCCCTTGAACTGCTTGCGGAACTTGGTACGCTTTGGCTGCAACATTTTATTACTTCTCCGAGCTTATCTTTCGCCAGCGCTAATCAAGCGTTTTCACGTTCGCGGCGACGGTCGCCACGATCGCCACGCTCACGGCTTGCCGGACCCTGCGCATCGCCTTCCAGCGCGCGACGTTCCGACGCCATCGGATCGTGCTCAAGGATTTCGCCCTTGAAGATCCAGACCTTGATGCCGCAGATACCGAATGCGGTTTCGGCTTCAGCCGTACCGTAGTCGATGTCGGCGCGCAGTGTGTGCAACGGCACGCGGCCTTCGCGGTACCATTCGGTACGAGCGATTTCCGCGCCACCGAGACGGCCGGCGCAAGTGATCTTGATGCCTTCGGCGCCAAGACGCATGGCGGACTGAACAGCACGCTTCATCGCACGGCGGAAAGCCACGCGGCGTTCGAGCTGCTGGGCGATCGACTGGGCAACGAGCGTTGCGTCGACTTCCGGCTTGCGCACTTCAACGATGTTGAGGTGCGTTTCGGAGTTGGTCATCGTCGAGATCTTCTTGCGAAGCTTCTCGATGTCCGCGCCCTTCTTGCCGATGATCAGACCTGGACGAGCCGAGTGGATCGTGACGCGGCACTTCTTGTGCGGACGCTCGATAACCACCTTGGCGATGCCGGCCTGCTTCAGCTCGGACATCAGGTATGCGCGGATCTTCAGGTCTTCATGAAGCAGCTGGCCGTATTCGGCGTTGTCGGCGAACCAACGGCTGTCCCATGTACGGTTGATGCCGAGGCGAAAACCGATAGGATTGATTTTCTGACCCATTATGCGGCCTCCCCTTTTTCCTCGACTTCGCGAACGACGATCGTCAGATGCGCGAACGGCTTTTCGATCCGCGATGCACGGCCACGGCCGCGAGCGTGGAAACGCTTCATCGTGATCGACTTGCCGACGTAAGCTTCCGCTACGATCAGGGTGTCGACGTCGAGGTCATGGTTGTTTTCGGCGTTGGCGATAGCGGACTCGAGAGTCTTCTTCACCGTGCCTGCGATGCGCTTGCGGGAGAACTCGAGTTCTGCCAGAGCGCGTTCAACCTTCTTGCCGCGGATCATGGCGGCAACCAGGTTTAGCTTCTGCGGGCTGACGCGAAGCGTACGGGCGACTGCCTGTGCTTCGTTGTCCTTCAGCCGGCGTTCGGTCTTTGCCTTCGCCATGATTACTTCCTCTTCGCCTTCTTGTCCGCGCCGTGACCGTAATAGGTCCGGGTGGGAGCGAATTCACCAAACTTGTGTCCGACCATGTCTTCGTTGACGCTGACCGGCACGTGCTTGTTGCCGTTGTAGACGCCGAACGTCAAACCGACAAACTGCGGCAAGATCGTGGACCGACGGGTCCACATCTTGATCACTTCACTGCGTCCGCCTTCGCGCACCTTCTCAGCCTTCTTGAGAAGATAGCCGTCAACAAACGGACCTTTCCAAACTGAACGAGCCATTTAACGACTTCCTCTCTTACTTCTTGACGTGGCGCGAGCGCATGATGAACTTGTCCGTGGACTTGTTCGAACGCGTGCGCTTGCCCTTGGTGGGCTTGCCCCACGGGGACACCGGATGGCGTCCACCAGAGGTACGGCCTTCACCACCGCCGTGCGGGTGGTCGACCGGGTTCATGACAACGCCGCGGTTATGCGGACGCTTGCCACGCCATACGGTACGACCGGCCTTGCCGTCGTTGATGTTGCCGTGATCGGGGTTGGAGACAGCACCGATCGAAGCCAGGCAGGAGCCCGGAACGAGACGCTGTTCACCAGAGTTGAGACGCAGGATCGCCATGCCGGAATCGCGGCCGACGAGCTGTACGTAGGTGCCGGCGGAGCGAGCAATCTGACCGCCCTTGCCTGGCTTCATTTCGACGTTGTGAACGATCGAACCAACCGGGATGAACTGCAGCGGCATCGTGTTGCCGGGCTTCACGTCGACAGCCTTCGAGGAAGCGATGACCTTGTCGCCTGCAGCAAGACGCTGCGGAGCGATGATGTAGGCCTGTTCGCCATCCGCGTAGGTGATGAGCGCGATGAACGCCGTACGGTTAGGGTCGTATTCCAGACGCTCGACCGTGCCTTCAATGTCGAACTTGCGACGCTTGAAGTCGACCAGACGGTAGGTACGCTTGTGACCACCGCCGATGAAGCGGGCAGTGATACGACCGTTGTTGTTGCGACCACCGCTCTTGGACAGACCTTCAGTCAGCGACTTGAGGGGCTTGCCCTTCCAGAGGCCCGAACGGTCGACGATAACCAGCTGACGCTGGCTCGGGGTCGTCGGATTATAGCTTTTCAGTGCCATTTTTCTTTACCTCAGAGACCGGTGGAGATGTCGATCGTCTGACCTTCGGCCAGGGTTACGACAGCCTTCTTGACGTCCTTCTGCTTGCCGATGAAGCCCTTGAAGCGCTTCACCTTGCCCTTGCGGACCAGCGTATTGACGGCAGTGACCTTCACACCGAAGAGAGCTTCTACGGCAGCCTTGATTTCCGGCTTCGAAGCAGTCTTGGCAACGTTGAAGACGATCTGGTTATACTCGGAAACCAGTGTCGACTTTTCGGTGATCGAAGGAGATACGATCACATCATAGTGGCGAATGTCGGTCACTTGAAACGCTCCTCGAGGGCTTCAACCGCAGCCTTGGAAAGCACGAGCTTACCGCGACGCAGGATGTCGTAAACATTGATGCCCTGGACCGGCAGAACGTCCACATTCGGGATGTTCTGGGCTGCGAGCTTGAAGTTGCTGTCGAGCTCAGCACCGCCGATGAACAGCACGTTGGTGAGGCCGAGCGATGCGAACGTACCGACGAGAGCCTTGGTCTTTGCTTCAGAAGCAACCAGGTTGTCGATGACGATCAGATCTTCAGACTTCAGCTTTGCAGACAGGGCGTGACGCAGAGCAAGAGCGCGAACCTTCTTAGGAAGGTCATGCTCGTGGCTGCGGACGACCGGGCCGTGTGCACGACCACCACCACGGAACTGCGGAGCGCGAGCCGAATGGTGACGAGCGCGGCCCGTACCCTTCTGCTTGAACATCTTCGCACCGGTGCGAGCAATCTCGGAACGGCTCTTGGTCTTGTGCGTGCCCTGCTGCTTCTTAGCGAGCTGGTAACGCACCATGCGTGCGAGGATATCCTCGCGTGGGTCGAGGCCGAAAATCGCGTCCGACAGGGAAACCTGGCCGGCGTCTTTTCCCTCGAGGGTCTTGACGTTGAATTCCATAATAGCTGGCTCCCTTACTTCGCGGCCGACTTGACGGCGTCGCGAACTTCAATCCAGGCGCCCTTGGAGCCGGGAACGGCACCCTTGACGAGGATCAGTCCGCGGTCTTCATCCGTCGAGACGATTTCGAGGTTCTGCGTGGTGATACGCGTCTGGCCCATGTGACCAGCCATGCGCTTGCCCTTCCAGACCTTGCCCGGATCCTGGTTGTTACCAGTCGAACCGTGCGAACGGTGCGACACGGAAACACCGTGGGTCGCCCGCAGACCACCGAAGTTATGGCGCTTCATAGCACCGGCAAAACCCTTACCGATCGAAGTGCCGGTGACATCCACCAGCTGACCAGCAGCAAAATGATCGGCCTTCAGCTCAGTGCCAACGTCGATCAGATTTTCTTCGGAAACGCGAAACTCAACGAGCTTCGACTTCGGCTCGACGTTAGCGATGGCGAAGTTGCCACGCATAGCCTTGGAGGTGTTCTTTACCTTGGCGACGCCAGCACCGAGCTGAACGGCAACATAGCCATTCTTCTCAACAGTGCGCTGTGCGACGACCTGGCAGCTCTCCAGCCGCAAAACGGTAACCGGGATGTGCTCACCAGCGTCGTTATAGACGCGGGTCATTCCCACTTTCTGTGCAATTACACCCGAACGCATCGGTTCAATCCTTCTCACTCAGCTCGAGACATAAGCCTCAGAGCTTGATCTCAACATCGACACCTGCGGCGAGGTCGAGCTTCATCAGCGCGTCCACGGTCTGTGGTGTCGGGTCTACGATATCGAGAAGGCGCTTGTGTGTGCGCATCTCGAACTGCTCGCGGCTTTTCTTGTCGATGTGGGGGGACCGGTTAACCGTAAACTTCTCGATGCGAGTCGGAAGCGGAACGGGGCCCCGGACGCTTGCGCCGGTGCGCTTCGCCGTCGACACGATCTCACGCGTCGAAGCGTCGAGAATGCGGTGATCGAACGCCTTCAGGCGAATGCGGATATTTTGGCCGTTCATTCGACGTTATCCTTGTTTCTTGTTTCCACGTGCCAACGTTACAGCACGAGTTGTTCGTTATCCTAAGGCGGGACCACCAGTGTCAAAGATCGAACGGGTGCGCTAACAGCGGCAGTCCGTTCTCGTCTCCAGGCCGAAGGCCCACCTTAATGTCTTTGGCAATTGCCTGCCTCGATAAAACGAAGCAAGGCGCAAATAGCGCTCGCGCGCCATTTGCTACATTTTCATGTCATAAGCAAGTCAGCAGGGCCAACTTGCTTAAAAAAAGTGAACCGGGCGGGCCCCGAAGAACCCGCCCTGCCCTCTGATTTGTTACTCGATGATCGAGGCAACGATGCCGGCGCCGACGGTACGACCGCCTTCGCGGATCGCGAAGCGCAGCTTTTCTTCCATCGCGATCGGAACGATCAGCTCGACTTCAACGGTGACGTTGTCGCCTGGCATAACCATTTCCGTGCCTTCAGGAAGCGAAACGATACCGGTCACGTCCGTTGTACGGAAGTAGAACTGAGGACGGTAGTTCGTGAAGAACGGCGTATGACGGCCGCCTTCTTCCTTGGTCAGGATGTAGGCTTCTGCCATGAACTTCTTGTGCGGCTTGACCGAACCTGGCTTGCACAGGATCTGGCCACGCTCGACGCCGTCACGCTGTACGCCACGGATCAGAGCGCCGATGTTGTCGCCGGCCTGGCCCTGGTCGAGCAGCTTGCGGAACATTTCAACGCCGGTAACAGTCGTCTTGGTCGTGGCGCGGATGCCGACGATTTCGACTTCTTCACCAACCTTGACGATGCCACGCTCGACGCGACCGGTCACGACCGTACCACGGCCCGAGATCGAGAACACGTCTTCGATCGGCAGCAGGAACGGCTGGTCGATCGGACGCTCAGGCGTCGGGATGTAGGCGTCAACAGCTGCCATCAGTTCGCGAACGGCGTCTTCGCCGATCTTCTTGTTCGAATCTTCAAGAGCGGCCAGAGCCGAACCCTTGACGATCGGAATGTCGTCGCCCGGGAAGTCGTAGGACGACAGAAGTTCGCGGACTTCAAGTTCGACGAGCTCGAGAAGCTCTTCGTCGTCAACCTGGTCAACCTTGTTGAGGAACACGACGATTGCCGGAACGCCAACCTGACGAGCAAGCAGGATGTGCTCGCGGGTCTGTGGCATCGGGCCGTCGGCAGCCGAGCAAACCAGGATCGCGCCGTCCATCTGCGCTGCACCGGTGATCATGTTCTTGACGTAGTCGGCGTGGCCGGGGCAGTCGACGTGTGCGTAGTGGCGGTTTGGCGTCTCGTATTCGACGTGTGCCGTCGAAATGGTGATGCCGCGGGCCTTCTCTTCAGGAGCAGCGTCGATCTGGTCGTAGGCCTTGAATTCGCCGAAGTACTTCGTGATCGCCGCAGTCAGCGACGTCTTGCCGTGGTCGACGTGACCGATCGTGCCAATGTTGACGTGAGGCTTATTGCGCTCAAACTTGCTCTTTGCCATTTCCGGCTCTCCATTTTGCGTGAGCCCTCAAGGGCTCCAATTCTTGTTGTCGCCCCGGCACTAGGCCGAGGCGTATTTTGGATCGGTATTCCGATTACTTCTGACCGGAATACTTAGCCTGGATTTCGGTCGCGACGTTCGACGGAACCGGTGCGTAGTGATCGAAGGTCATCGAATACTGTGCACGGCCCTGCGACATGGAGCGCAGGTTGTCGACGTACTTGAACATGTTCGCGAGTGGCACGTGAGCGTTGATAACGATCGCGATGCCGCGCTGTTCCTGGCCCTGGATCTGGCCACGACGGGAGTTCAAGTCGCCGATAACGTCACCGACGTAATCTTCCGGGGTCACAACTTCGACCTTCATCATCGGCTCGAGAAGCTGTGCGCCAGCCTTCTTTGCCGCTTCACGGAAGCAAGCACGCGATGCGATTTCGAACGCGAGGACCGAGGAGTCGACGTCGTGGAAGGCGCCGTCCATCAGGGTTGCCTTGACGCCGAGCATCGGGAAGCCCGCGAGCGGACCCGAAGACAGAACGCTCTCGATACCCTTCTGAACGCCGGGGATGTATTCCTTTGGAATGGAACCACCAACGATCTTGGATTCGAACTTGAATTCGTCGCCATCCGGGTTCGGTTCGAAGACGATCTTGACGCGCGCGAACTGACCGGTACCACCGGACTGCTTCTTGTGCGTGTAATCTTCTTCGTGCGTGCGTGTTATGGTTTCGCGGTAGGCAACCTGCGGCGCGCCGACAGTAGCTTCTACCTTGAATTCACGACGCATGCGGTCGACGAGGATGTCGAGATGCAGTTCGCCCATGCCGGCGATGATCGTCTGGCCGGATTCTTCATCCGTCTTGACGCGGAACGAAGGATCTTCAGCAGCCAGGCGGTTGAGCGCGAGGCCCATCTTTTCCTGGTCGCCCTTGGTCTTCGGCTCGATGGCGATCTGGATGACCGGCTCAGGGAATTCCATGCGCTCGAGGATAACCGGGTGCAGCGGATCACACAGGGTGTCGCCGGTCGTGGTTTCCTTGAGACCTGCGAGAGCAACGATGTCGCCTGCAAAGGCTTCTTCGATGTCTTCACGGGAGTTGGAATGCATCTGCAGCATGCGGCCGACGCGCTCGCGCTTTTCCTTGACCGTGTTCATGACGGCCGTGCCCTTGGTGAGCTTGCCGGAATAGATACGGGCGAAGGTGAGCGAACCAACGAAGGGGTCGTTCATGATCTTGAACGCAAGCATCGAAAGCGGCTCATCATCCGACGGATGACGGGCGATTTCGGCTTCGGTCTTGACGTCGATACCGTTGATGGACGGGATGTCGAGCGGCGAAGGCAGATATTCGACAACGGCGTCGAGCAAAGGCTGAACGCCCTTGTTCTTGAACGCAGTGCCGCAGAACATCGGATGGAACTTGACGTCGATGGTACCACGACGAACCAGCGCACGGATCTTGTCATTGTCCGGCATGATGCCGTTCAAGTAGTTTTCCATGGCTTCTTCATCGATATCGACGACCTGTTCGATCATCTTCTCGCGGTATTCGGCAGCCTTTTCCTTCATGTCATCAGGAATCTCGACGACGTCCCAGGCAGCGCCGAGCGATTCGTCACGCCAGATCAGAGCGTTCATCTCGATCAGGTCGATGACGCCCTTGAACTCGGTTTCTGCACCGATCGGGAGCTGCATGACAACAGCGATGGCACCGAGACGGGTCTTGATCATTTCTACCGAGCGGTAGAAGTCAGCACCGGTCTTGTCCATCTTGTTGCAGAAGATCATCCGCGGGACATGGTACTTCTCGGCTTGACGCCAGACGGTTTCCGTCTGCGGCTCTACGCCGGCGTTTGCGTCGAGGAGAGCGATCGCACCGTCGAGCACGCGCAGCGAACGTTCGACTTCAATGGTGAAGTCGACGTGGCCGGGAGTGTCGATGATGTTGAAGCGGCGCATCTTGCCGTCACGGCCCTTCCAGAAGGTCGTGGTCGCAGCGGAGGTGATGGTGATCCCACGCTCCTGCTCCTGCTCCATCCAGTCCATGGTGGCGGCGCCATCATGAACTTCGCCGATCTTGTGCGACTTGCCCGTGTAGTAAAGAATCCGCTCTGTGGTCGTGGTCTTGCCGGCGTCGATATGCGCCATGATACCAAAGTTGCGGTAGTCTTCGATTTTATATTCGCGAGCCATAGGACTGCCTTTCGAAACTCGATCGGGTGAAGATTACCAACGGTAATGCGAGAATGCGCGGTTTGCGTCCGCCATCTTGTGGGTGTCTTCACGCTTCTTGACGGCGCTGCCACGGTTGTTCGAAGCATCCATGAGTTCGCCCGAGAGGCGATCGATCATGGTGGTTTCGTTACGCTTGCGGGCAGCAGCGATCAGCCAACGGATGGCGAGAGCCTGACGGCGCTCCGGGCGAACGTCGACCGGGACCTGGTAGGTTGCACCACCAACGCGACGCGAACGGACTTCGACGTGCGGAGCGACGTTGTCGAGGGCTGTGTGGAAGATGCCGAGCGGATCGGACTTGGCCTTGCCCTGCACGGAGTCAAACGCACCGTAGACAATGCTTTCGGCGACAGACTTCTTGCCGTGAAGCATGATGGCATTCATGAACTTGGTGACGATCAAATCGCCGAACTTCGGGTCCGGATTGATCTCACGCTTTTCTGCACTATGGCGTCGGGACATATTACTCGTCTCTCAAACGGTTTAGACGCTTTATCACGCGGAGAACCTCGCGCAGCGCCGGAAAATTGGAAATCCGAAGGATTACTTCGGACGCTTCGCACCATACTTCGAACGGCGCTGCTTACGATTCTTGACGCCCTGGGTGTCGAGAACGCCGCGGATGACGTGGTAACGAACGCCTGGCAAGTCCTTTACGCGGCCGCCACGGATCATGACGACAGAGTGTTCCTGCAGGTTGTGACCTTCACCCGGAATGTAGCCGATGACTTCGAAGCCATTGGTGAGGCGAATCTTGGCAACCTTACGCAGAGCCGAGTTAGGCTTCTTCGGGGTCGTCGTATAAACGCGGGTGCAAACGCCGCGCTTCTGCGGGTTTTCCTGCAGAGCAGGAACCTTGTTGCGCTTTACCTGTGCCTGGCGTGGCTTACGGATCAGCTGGTTTACGGTAGGCATATACCCATCCCTTGCAAAATCTTCTTTCAAGCCCCTTTCGGGACCATTCGGATGCCGTTTCCGGCGGCGACACACACATCTCCTCATGCACGAAACGTGGCCCGATCCGTATCCGGATGGACCACATAAGGCAGAGGACGCATTGAAAACGCGTCGTGCGTGCAGCATTCTTGTAGTCAACGTGCGTTTTTTGGAAACCTGTTTGAGGCGAACTCCGGAGAAAGACTCTCCAGACGCACATGTCTCACATGGTGTCCGATGCCGCGGCGTTTACTGACTTAACCCTTCTGCGTCAAGAGCTGGCCCGAAAATAATGGCGGAAAGCCTTGTTTACCGGGGTTTTCGGTCTCCTGAAAAGCCTGCACAAAACATTAAAGTTTGCCCTTGGTATTTCCGTTTGGGAATCACTGAATATGGCAATAAAGGAGGTTTTGGAACATTCCTCGCTCTTGCCTCTTGATGACAATGAAGCGTCAGCCCCTTTACCTGGAGATTGCACATGGCAAACCCCGCCGATAACGACAACACGCTCGATGACCCGATGATTTTCATCATCATCGGCAAGGCTTACGAGACCAAGGGCGGCGAAGGCATCGAGATGCATGTCATCCTGCGGGCACCCGACGATGATTCCGCCGTACGCGAGGCGCTGAACGCGCTGACCGAAGAAGGCTTCCTGGAGGCCGACCTCGATCAGATCGGCGTCCTGACCGACGAGCCGCCGGAAGAGCCGCATGCATCCGCCTATCAGGGTGCGCTCGAAGGCGAAGTCGCGATCATCCGCTTCGACTAACCTGTTTCTGAATTTCGATAAAAGAAAACGCCCGGATCGCTCCGGGCGTTTTTTTTGTCGTGAGTTCCTGAAAAGAGAGCGCCCGCTTCCGGGCGCCCTACCCTCGCAGCCTTATTCGGCCGGAGTCTTTTCCGGGTTCATGTTCTGCAGCATCGGTGTAGCCGAGCCAGCGCCCGAACCCTTCTTGCGTTCCTCGAGGATGAGGTCGTCGCGCGAAGTGGCGATGCGGCGGATCTGCGTCATGGTGCCGCCAGTACCAGCCGGGATGAGACGGCCGACGATGACGTTTTCCTTCAGACCCTGCAGCGTATCCGTCTTGCCGGCGATTGCAGCTTCCGTGAGAACCTTGGTGGTTTCCTGGAAGGATGCAGCCGAGATGAAGGACGGCGTCTGCAGCGATGCCTTGGTGATGCCGAGCAGTACCGGGTCGCCGAAGGCAGGCTTCTTGCCTTCCTCGATGAGACGGTCATTGGCATCGTCAAGCTCGATCCGGTCGACATTGTCACCGACGATATACTGGCTGTCGCCGCTATCGGTGATCTCGACCTTCTGAAGCATCTGACGAACAATCACTTCGATGTGCTTGTCGTTGATGACAACGCCCTGCAGACGGTAGACTTCCTGGATTTCGTTGACCAGGTAGGAAGCAAGTGCTTCCACGCCCTTGATCGCCAGGATGTCGTGCGGCGCAGGATTGCCGTCGAGGATGTAGTCGCCCTTTTCGATGTAGTCGCCTTCCTGAAGGTGGAAGGGCTTGCCCTTCGGGATCAGGTATTCGACTGCTTCGACACCGTCTTCGGCAGGCTCGATCTGGACGCGACGCTTATTCTTGTAGTCGCGGCCGAGGCGGATCGTACCATCGATCTCAGCGATGATGGCGTGGTCCTTCGGACGACGAGCTTCGAACAGTTCGGCAACGCGTGGCAGACCACCGGTGATGTCCTTGGTCTTGGCGCTTTCCATCGGGATACGCGCCAGAACATCGCCCTGCGATACCTTGCTGCCCGGTTCTACGGACAAGATGGCATCGACGTTGAGGTTGAAGCGGGCGTCACCACCACGCGACAGCTTCATGATCGCACCCGAAGCGTCCTTGATGACGATTGCAGGCTTCAGATCGATACCGCGCGGGGTCGAACGCCAGTCGATAACCTGACGCTTGGTGATACCCGTGGATTCGTCTGTCGATTCCGATACCGAAATCGAGTCGACCATGTCCTCGAAGAACACCGTACCGGCGACTTCCGTCATCATCGGGCGTGTGTAGGGGTCCCACTCTGCAAGACGCTGACCACGACGAACCTTGTCGCCGTCATCGACATGCAGCTTCGAACCGTAGGCGACGCGCTGCGAGGAACGCTCGACACCACGCTCGTCGAGAATGGTGACCGACATGTTGCGGCCCATCGCGACGAGAACGTTTTCCGAGTTCCGCAGCATGTTGCGGTTCTTGATCTGGATCGTGCCCTCATAGGACGCTTCCAGGAACGACGAGTCGACCACGTTTGCCGTACCGCCCAAGTGGAACGTACGCATGGTCAGCTGGGTACCCGGCTCACCGATCGACTGAGCAGCGATAACGCCGACAGCCTCACCCATGTTGACCGGTGTACCGCGCGCAAGGTCACGGCCGTAGCAGATCGAGCATACGCCCGTCTGAACTTCGCAGGTCAGTGCAGAGCGGATACGGATCGACTGAATGCCAGCCTTTTCGATCTCGATGACATCGGGCTCGAGGATCATGCGACCAGCATCGACGATGCGCTCACCCGTGACCGGATGATCGATGTCGTCGAGGGCCGTACGACCGAGAACGCGGGTACCGATGGACGCAACGACCTGACCGGCGTCAACGATGGCGGTCATGGTGAGACCGCTCTCGGTGCCGCAATCGACCATGTTGACGATGCAGTCCTGGGCCACGTCGACGAGACGACGGGTCAGGTAACCGGAGTTCGCCGTCTTCAAGGCGGTGTCTGCGAGACCCTTACGGGCACCGTGGGTCGAGTTGAAGTACTCGTTAACGGTCAGGCCTTCTTTGAAGTTCGAGATGATCGGGGTCTCGATAATTTCACCCGACGGCTTCGCCATCAGGCCGCGCATGCCGCCCAGCTGACGCATCTGGTTCGGTGAACCACGGGCGCCGGAGTGGGACATCATGTAGATCGCGTTCATCGGCTTCTGGCGACCGGTCTCTGCGTCGAATTCGACAGCCTTAATGCGGGCCATCATGTCTTCGGCGACTTTCTCGGTGGCCTTGCCCCAGGCGTCTACGACCTTGTTGTACTTCTCGCCCTGAGTGATCAGGCCGTCGTTGTACTGCTGTTCGTATTCCTTCACGAGGGCTTCGGTATCACCGACGATCTTCACCTTCGAGTCCGGGATGATCATGTCGTCCTTACCGAACGAAATGCCAGCCTTGCACGCGTGGGTGAAGCCGAGCTGCATGATACGGTCGCAGAAAATGACCGTGTCCTTCTGACCGCAGTGACGGTAGACCGTGTCGATCATCTTGGAGATGTTCTTCTTGGTCATTTCCTGGTTGCAGGTCTCGTACGGCACCTTGAAGTTCTTCGGCAGAAGTTCGCCGATGATCATACGACCAGGTGTCGTTTCATAGATCTTGGAAACCGGCTTGCCGTCCTCGTCGACCGTCTTGAAACGACCGCGAATCTTGGCGTGCAGGGTGACGACCTTGTTTTCCAGAGCATGGTGCAGTTCGCCCATGTCCGAGAAGACCATGCCTTCGCCCGGCTCGTTCTGATTGAGGATCGACAGGTAGTACAGGCCGAGAACCATGTCCTGCGAAGGAACGATGATCGGCGCGCCGTTTGCCGGGTGCAGAATGTTGTTGGTCGACATCATGAGCACGCGGGCTTCAAGCTGGGCTTCCAGCGAGAGCGGCACGTGAACAGCCATCTGGTCACCGTCGAAGTCGGCGTTGAAGGCCGTGCAGACGAGCGGATGCAGCTGGATCGCCTTGCCTTCAACCAGGATCGGTTCGAAGGCCTGGATACCCAGGCGGTGGAGCGTCGGTGCGCGGTTGAGAAGAACCGGATGCTCGCGGATGACCTCGTCGAGGATATCCCAAACTTCCGGCTTTTCCTTTTCAACCAGCTTCTTCGCCTGCTTGACGGTCGAGGAATAACCCTTGGCGTCGAGACGGGCGTAGATGAACGGCTTGAACAGCTCGAGCGCCATCTTCTTCGGCAGGCCGCACTGGTGCAGCTTCAGTTCCGGACCGGTCACGATGACCGAACGACCGGAATAGTCGACGCGCTTGCCGAGAAGGTTCTGGCGGAAGCGGCCCTGCTTGCCCTTGAGCATGTCGGACAGCGACTTCAGAGGACGCTTGTTGGCACCGGTGATGACGCGGCCACGACGGCCGTTGTCGAACAGCGCGTCCACAGATTCCTGCAGCATGCGCTTTTCGTTGCGGATGATGATGCCAGGAGCGCGCAGTTCGATCAGGCGCTTCAGACGGTTGTTACGGTTGATCACACGACGGTAGAGGTCGTTGAGGTCGGACGTCGCAAAACGGCCGCCATCGAGCGGAACCAGCGGGCGCAGATCCGGTGGAATGACCGGAACGACCTTCATGATCATCCATTCCGGGCGGTTGCCGGATTCCATGAAGTTCTCGAACGATCTTCAGGCGCTTCATCAGCTTCTTCTGCTTGAGATCCGATGTGGTCTCAGCAAGGTCCGTGCGAAGGTCACCAGCGATCTTTTCGAGATTCATCGATGCCAGCATCTCGTAGATGGCTTCAGCACCGATCATCGCCGTGAACTGATCTTCACCGAACTCGTCGATGGCGATCATGTATTCCTCTTCCGACAGAAGCTGATTTTCCTTCAGCGACGTCAGGCCAGGCTCAGTGACGATGTAGTTCTCGAAATACAGAACGCGTTCGAACATCCTTCAGCGTCATGTCGAGCAGTGTCGAGATACGCGAAGGCAGCGACTTCAGGAACCAGATGTGGGCAACCGGAGCAGCGAGCTCGATATGGCCCATGCGCTCGCGGCGAACGCGCGACAGCGTGACTTCAACGCCGCACTTTTCGCAGATGATGCCCTTGTACTTCATGCGCTTGTACTTGCCGCACAGGCATTCGTAGTCCTTGATAGGTCCGAAAATGCGCGCGCAGAAAAGACCATCGCGTTCAGGCTTGAACGTACGATAGTTGATCGTTTCCGGCTTTTTGATCTCGCCGTAGGACCACGACAGGATCTTTTCCGGGCTCGCAATCGAGATCCGGATCGAATCGAAGTGCTGTGCGGGCACTGTCGGGTTGAAAAGGTTCATGACCTCTTGGTTCATGCCTGTCTCCTTGATGGGGCGTAACGCCCTCAGTCGGGTCGCGGTACCGGCAAATTCCCGGGATGCCGATCCTCGATCCATAAATGACAATAACCGCAGAATGCGGCAAAACTCCCCTCACCCGATGCAAACTCCACCGGCGGAGGGAATGGCGTGCGCGGTTGCCCCCGCACGCCCCTTGTCAAATTTTATTCAGCCGCGTCGGGCAGTGCGTCAGCCGTATCGAGCTTGGAATTTTCCAGTTCGACCGACAGACCCAGCGAGCGCATTTCCTTGACGAGAACGTTGAAGCTCTCCGGAATGCCTGCCTCGAACGTGTCGTCGCCTCGGACGATCGCCTCGTAGACCTTGGTACGACCTGCCACGTCGTCCGACTTCACCGTCAGCATTTCCTGCAGGGTGTAGGCGGCGCCGTAAGCTTCCAGAGCCCAGACTTCCATTTCCCCGAAGCGCTGACCACCGAACTGAGCCTTACCACCAAGCGGCTGCTGGGTGACGAGCGAGTACGGACCAATCGAACGCGCGTGGATCTTGTCGTCCACAAGGTGGTTCAGCTTGATCATGTACATGTAGCCGACAGTCACCTGACGGTCGAAGGCTTCACCGGTACGACCGTCGTACAGGGTCGACTGACCGCTTTCGTGCAGACCGGCCTTCTTCAGCATCGAAGCAACGTCCGGTTCATGCGCACCGTCGAAAACCGGCGTTGCGATGGAGACGCCCTTGCGGGACTGTTCGGCAAGTCTGACCAGCGAGTCATCGTCGAAGTCGACGACTTCGTTCTTGGCCTCACTGGCATACACGTCGGTCAGAACTGTCTTCAGCTCGCCGATGTCCATGGTCTTGCGGTATTCGTCGAGGAGCTCGCCGATCTTCTTACCCATGCCGGCGCAAGCCCAGGCAAGGTGGGTTTCGAGGATCTGACCGACGTTCATGCGCGAAGGCACGCCCAGCGGGTTCAAGCAGATGTCGACGTGGGTACCGTCTTCGAGGAACGGCATGTCTTCGACAGGCACGATACGCGAAACAACGCCCTTGTTACCGTGACGGCCGGCCATCTTGTCGCCCGGCTGGATCTTGCGCTTCACAGCGACAAAGACCTTGACCATCTTCATGACGCCCGGAGGCATTTCGTCACCGCGCTGGACCTTTTCGACCTTGTCCATGAAGCGATGCTCGAGCAGCGACTTCGACTCGTCGTATTGACCACGCAGTGCTTCGATCTCGCCCTGGACCTTTTCGTCTTCGACCGCAAACATCCACCACTGGGAGCGGGGATATTCGGAGACGACGGCGTTGGAGAGCTCGACGCCCTTCTTGAAGCCCTTCGGACCGGCGACAGACGCCTGACCACGGAGCATCTCGATCAGACGGCCGTAGACGTTACGGTCGAGGATCGCCTGTTCGTCGTCGCGGTCCTTGGCGAGGCGTTCGATTTCCTCGCGTTCGATCGCCATCGCACGTTCGTCCTTTTCGACGCCGTGACGGTTGAAGACGCGAACTTCGACGACGGTGCCGAACGTGCCCGGAGGCATACGCATGGACGTGTCGCGAACGTCGGAAGCCTTTTCACCGAAGATGGCGCGCAGAAGCTTTTCTTCAGGCGTCATTGGGCTTTCGCCCTTCGGTGTGATCTTGCCGACGAGGATGTCGCCCGGCTGAACTTCGGCGCCGATATAGACGATGCCGGCTTCGTCGAGATTCTTCAGCGCTTCTTCCGAAACGTTCGGAATGTCGCGCGTGATTTCTTCAGGACCAAGCTTCGTGTCGCGCGCCATCACTTCGAATTCCTCGATGTGGATGGAGGTGAACACGTCGTCAGACACGATGCGCTCGGACATGAGGATCGAGTCTTCGTAGTTGTAGCCGTTCCAAGGCATGAACGCGACGAGCGCGTTGCGGCCAAGAGCCAGGTCACCGAGGTCGGTCGAAGGACCGTCAGCGATGATGTCGCCCTTGTTCAGAATGTCGCCGACGGCGACCAGCGGACGCTGGTTGACGCAGGTGTTCTGGTTGGAGCGCTGGAACTTCTGCAGGCGGTAGATATCGACGCCGGACTTGCCGGATTCGAGATCTTCCGTCGCACGGATAACGATACGGGTCGCATCCACCTGGTCCACAACACCGCTACGCCGGGCAGCAATAGCCGCGCCGGAGTCACGCGCAACCACGGGCTCCATGCCGGTGCCGACGAACGGCGCTTCGGCGCGAACCAACGGAACCGCCTGACGCTGCATGTTGGACCCCATGAGGGCGCGGTTGGCGTCGTCGTTTTCGAGGAACGGGATCAGAGCCGCTGCGACGGAGACGAGCTGCTTTGGCGAAACGTCCATCAGGTTGACGGTGTCGCGCGGGGACAGCATGACTTCGCCGGAATGGCGGCAGACCACGAACTCTTCAACGAAGGTGCCTTCGGAGGTGAGTTCCGAGTTCGCCTGCGCAACGTAGTACTTCGCCTCTTCCATAGCGGAGAGATAGACGACGTCCTTCGTGACCTTGCCATCGATGATCTTGCGGTACGGGCTTTCGATGAAGCCGTACTTGTTGACGCGGGCAAAGGTTGCAAGCGAGTTGATCAGACCGATGTTCGGGCCTTCCGGCGTTTCGATCGGGCAAATACGGCCGTAGTGGGTCGGATGAACGTCGCGGACTTCGAAGCCTGCGCGCTCGCGGGTCAGACCACCCGGGCCAAGTGCCGAAAGACGACGCTTGTGGGTGATTTCCGAAAGCGGGTTCACCTGGTCCATGAACTGCGACAGCTGCGAGGAACCGAAGAATTCGCGAACCGCGGCAGCAGCCGGCTTCGCGTTGATCAGGTCCTGCGGCATCACGGTGTCGATCTCGATCGACGACATGCGTTCCTTGATGGCGCGCTCCATGCGGAGCAGACCGAGACGGTACTGATTTTCCATCAGTTCGCCGACAGAACGAACGCGGCGGTTGCCGAGGTTGTCGATGTCGTCGATTTCGCCCTTGCCGTCACGCAGTTCGACGAGCATGCGGACCACGGCCAGGATATCGTCCTTGCGCAGAACGCGCATCGTGTCTGGAGCGTCGACGTCGAGACGCATGTTCATCTTCACGCGGCCGACGGCGGAGAGATCGTAACGCTCCGAATCGAAGAACAGCGAATTGAACATGGCTTCGGCCGAGTCCATCGTCGGCGGCTCGCCCGGACGCATGACGCGGTAGATGTCGAACAGTGCATCCTGACGATGCTCGTTCTTGTCTGCGGCCAGCGTGTTGCGGATGTAGGCGCCAACATTGATGTGGTCGATGCCGAGAACCGGGATCTCGTCGAAACCGTGGTCGAGGATGACCTTGAGGGTCTTCTCGTCGATTTCGTCGCCGGCTTCGAGATAGATCTCACCCGTCGAGTAGTTGACGATGTCTTCGGCCAGATAGTTGCCGTAGAGGTCGTCATTCGTTGCCTTGATGGCCTTGAGGCCCTTCTCGGTCAGCGAACGAAGCAGACGCGGGGTCAGCTTCTTGCCGGATTCCACAACGACTTCGCCTGTGTCGGCGTCAACCATTTCCGACAGCGCCTTGGCACCCTTGAGGGTTTCGGCGTTGAACGGAATGCGCCAGCCTTCGCCGTCGCGAACATAGTTGGACTTCGTATAGAACGTCGACAGGATTTCTTCGCCGTCCATGCCGAGTGCCATCAGCAGCGACGAGACGGGGATCTTGCGGCGACGGTCGATACGCGCGTAGACGATGTCCTTGGCGTCGAATTCGATGTCGAGCCAGGAACCGCGATACGGAATGACGCGAGCAGCGAAAAGCAGCTTGCCGGAAGAGTGGCTCTTGCCCTTGTCGTGGTCGAAGAACACGCCTGGCGAACGGTGCATCTGAGACACGATGACGCGCTCGGTACCGTTCACGATGAACGTGCCGTTGTCGGTCATGAGCGGCATGTCGCCCATGTAGACGGACTGTTCCTTGATGTCCTTGATGGACTTCGCGCCCGTATCCTCGTCGATATCAAACACGATGAGACGCAGCGTCACCTTGAGAGGCGCTGCGTAGGTCAGATCGCGCTGACGGCATTCTTCGACGTCGAACTTCGGCGGTTCGAATTCGTAGGACACGAATTCGAGCATGGAAGCGCCGGAGAAATCGCTGATCGGGAAGACAGACCTGAACACGGAGTTCAAACCTTCGTCCGGACGACCACCCTTCGGCTCTTCAACCATCAGAAACTGATCGTAAGACGCCTTCTGAACCTCGATAAGGTTCGGCATTTCTGTGACTTCGGGGATTTTCCCGAAAAACTTGCGTACGCGCCTGCGACCGTTAAATGAAAGGGTCTGAGCCATCGTCGCTCCTTCAAAATTGCATCCGGGCCTGCAACGGACGGGGTTCGCTGGCCAGTCGATCCCGTCGAACATGGTATTCTCAAACTCGTCCTACTTCCCGAAAGCGAAAGGCCGGATTGCCTTCTCGGTTCGGTTCAGGACCATCCTCTTGAGAACCCATTACCCAGGGGCCGTTTTCACGATCCCTGGGTAATAGTTTCGGAGGAAGAATGCGGGGGAGACTGATCTCCCCCACCGTATTCCGATATTACTTGACGTCGACCTTGGCGCCTGCGTCTTCAAGCTTCTTCTTGAGGTCTGCAGCTTCAGCCTTGGAAACGGCTTCCTTGACAGCCTTAGGAGCGCCTTCGACGAGGTCCTTAGCTTCCTTCAGGCCGAGACCTGTGATTGCGCGGACTTCCTTGATGACGTTGATCTTGTTAGCGCCGGCTTCAACGAGGATAACGTCGAATTCGGTCTTTTCTTCTTCAACGACAGCAGCAGCACCGCCGCCAGCAGCAGCTGCTGCGACAGGAGCAGCAGCCGAAACGCCCCACTTTTCTTCGAGCATCTTGGAAAGCTCAGCAGCTTCCAGAACGGTCAGGGCGGACAGGTCTTCAACGATCTTTGCGAGATCAGCCATTTTATCAGTTCCTTATATTCGGTTCGAACTTGGTTTTGAACAGCGAAAAACCGCCTTACGCGGCTTCGTCCTTCTTTGAGTAAGCCGCAAACACGCGAGCAAGCTGAGCTGCTGGTGCGGATACAACCGTTGCAATGCGGGTAGCCGGGGCGTTCAAGAGGCCCAGCAGCTTGCCACGAAGCTCGTCCAGCGAAGGCAGGGTCGCAAGCGACTTGACTGCTTCTGCGTTGAGCGTGGTTGTTCCCATGGCTCCACCGAGGACAACGATCTTGTCGTTGGTCTTGGCGAAATCCACGACGACTTTGGGAGCAGTGATCGGGTCATTGCTGTAGGCAATGAGTGTCTGACCGGTGAAGAGATCGGAGATCCCTTCTGCTTCCGTACCCTGAAGAGCGATCTTGGCCAGGCGGTTCTTCGCGACTTTGACGGTGCCGCCAGCAGCACGCATTTTTGAACGGAAGTCGTTCATCTGCGCAACTGTGACACCAGCATAGTGGGCCACGACAACTGAACCAGAAGCCTTGAAGACTTCATTCAGCTCCGTGACGAATTCGCGTTTTTCCGCTCTTTCCACTGTCTGTCTCCAGTTGATAGGACCGCAATCCTGCAGGCCCTACCGGGTTTGCCTTTGCCTCGAACGATCGTTTGACGGACCGTCCGTGGCGGTTGAGGATCCTGTCCCCCCGCTCTGTCGCCAAGAAGGCTTCAGGCTTAAGGCACACAAGGCTCGAACCGAATTGACAACGCCGGAGCGCCGAAAATCTGCGTTCTTACCCGTCTCATGCAGGCCAAGTGATTAAGGGAAAACCACCTGCAATCTCGGACAGGAATTCCGGATTTCTCCGGAAATTCCCGCTCCCCGAAGGGAGAGGGAATTCATGCAGCCGGAGCCCTAAGGCTCCGGCAATTCATTAAGCGGCTGTGACCGACGAAGGTTCGATCTTGACGCCTGGGCCCATCGTCGACGAAATCGCGACGCGCTTCAGGTAGTTGCCCTTTGCGCCAGCCGGCTTTGCCTTGATGACGGCGTCAGCAAAGGCACGGATATTTTCTTCGAGTGCCTTGGCATCGAAGGAAGCCTTGCCGATGCCGGCGTGAACGATACCGGCCTTCTCGACGCGGAACTCGACAGCGCCGCCCTTGGAAGCCTTGACGGCTCCGGCAACGTCCATGGTCACAGTACCGACCTTCGGGTTCGGCATCATGCCACGCGGGCCGAGAACCTTACCGAGACGACCGACGAGCGGCATCATGTCAGGAGTTGCGATGCAACGATCGAAGTCGATCTTGCCGCCCTGAACGATTTCCAGCAGGTCTTCTGCGCCAACAATGTCTGCACCAGCAGCCTTGGCTTCATCAGCCTTTGCGCCACGTGCGAAAACAGCAACGCGAACGTCACGGCCGGTGCCGTTCGGCAGGTTGACAACGCCGCGGACCATCTGGTCTGCGTGACGCGGGTCAACGCCGAGGTTCATCGAGATTTCGACGGTTTCGTCGAACTTAGCCGTCGCACGTTCCTTGACCATCGAGATGGCTTCGGTGAGAGCGATGAGCGTTGTCGGATCCACGCCTTCGCGGATCTTCTTCATGCGCTTTGCGAGCTTTACCATGTTAAGCCACCACTTCCAGGCCCATGGAGCGGGCAGAGCCCTCAACCATCAGCATTGCGCCTTCGACGTCGGCTGCGTTGAGATCCTTCATCTTACCTTCGGCGATCGCACGGACCTGAGCCTTGGTGATGGTACCGGCCTTGCCACCCTTGCCAGGTGTCTTGGAACCGGATGTGATCTTCGCTTCCTTCTTCAGCCAGTAAGTAACCGGCGGCTGCTTCATCGCGAAGGTGAAGGACTTGTCCTGGTAGTAGGTGATGACGACCGGGATCGGCATACCCTTTTCCATTTCCTGCGTGGCGGCGTTGAACGCCTTGCAGAATTCCATGATGTTGATGCCACGCTGACCAAGCGCCGGGCCGATTGGCGGGGACGGGTTAGCCGATCCTGCCTTGACCTGAAGCTTGAGCTGGCCTGCTACTTTCTTAGCCATTTCTCTGCCTTTCGTTATGGACCGATATCTTGGTCCGAAATGCCGGATTGACCGGCGGCTGCGGTTGCGTGGTGCGGCTTACCGAGGTCCGGCTAGACCCTCACCTTCCACGCGGGTTACGGCAAACGCCGCACAGGGCCGCCAACTCAATGGCAGCCCATATTTAAAAACAATCAGACCTTCTCGACCTGAGCGTATTCGAGCTCCACCGGAGTGGCGCGGCCAAAGATCGACACTTCGACCTTGAGGCGCGAACGCTCTTCATCGACATCCTGAACAACGCCGTTGAACGACGCGAACGGACCATCGGAAACACGAACCTGTTCACCAACCTCGAACGAGATCGAGGACTTCGGCCGCTCGACACCTTCCTGAACCTGACCGAGGATACGATCGGCTTCGGAGTCAGGGATCGGAACAGGCTTGTTGTCAGAACCAAGGAAGCCGGTAACCTTCGGCGTGTTCTTGATCAGATGGTAGGCTTCGTCCGTCAGGTTCGCACGAACCATGACGTAGCCCGGGAAGAACTTGCGTTCGCTATCGACCTTTCGGCCGCGACGCACTTCCACAACCTTTTCCGTCGGAACGAGGATCTGTTCGAACAAATGCTCAAGCCCCTTCTGGCGAGCCTTGTTCTCGATGTCTTCAGCGACCTTTTTCTCAAAGTTCGAATATGCGTGGACGATGTACCAGCGGGCCGCCATCTTAATACTCCAGGATCAAACGCTGACGTTCAGCACGAAGCCGAGCAACCAGCCAATAAGCTGGTCCGCAGCGAAGAAAAACAGCGCCGCAACCACGACCATGACCAGAACCATGATCGTCGAGATCGTGGTTTCACGGCGGGATGGCCAAGTGATTTTAGACGCTTCGGAACGAACCTGCTTGAAGAACGTTGCCGGATTGGTTTTGGATGCCATCGATTGCCCACGCAATTACGGCACGTAAAGCCGATATCGTTCAGCCCCACGCACCGCGTGTCTGTTGTTCCCTACATAAACACCCATTTCCCGTTAAACAAGAGGAAAAAGGTGCCTACATGAAATTCCCAACTTTGGACAACAACCGCTCAGCGCCTATCAATTACAGTCGCAAGCTATGTGTTGTGCGAAGGCTGGCAGGGGCAGCCGGGCTTGAACCGACGACCTGCGGTTTTGGAGACCGCCGCTCTACCAACTGAGCTATACCCCTTCAAACCGAAGACTGACGGACCATCAAGATCCTCTCCGTCACCGGCTAGGCGCTCCCTTTAAGACGCTGCGCCGGACTTGGCAAGAGTGTTTTTCGAACTTTGCCAGGCTATGTGAATTTGCCGCCGACGTTGTCGCCGAGATCTATTGCCGAGACCGGGGACAAGACTTGATCCGGCTTCCCTAGGAGAAGATCGCGCGTTGAAAGCTCGACGGCGCCCGTCGCCGTCCCGGTCGCCGGCACGCGCCTCTCTGTTGGCAGCGGAAGCCGTTGCCATGCCAGACGCGGCGGTTTTTCGACGAAGGCACCAGGTTCGTTGACGGTGCGGTCGCGGACGCGGGTAATGATCGATTCGATCGCGAGCGCGCGGCCTTCTTCGTGATAGAAATTGCCCTTGATCTGTACCGTGCCGGCCAATGCCTTGATGAAGGCGCGCAGCAGGTTCGCGTCAAGCGGCTCGGGGTTAGACCAGAACGAGTCGATCCCGCCCTGATGGGTCAACCCGGGCATGTCGTAAACTGCCGCACCGAGCGCAATCGTCGGAAGACCGGCTCTCAGGCTGTGCATCGCCGTCGTGGAGTTGGCAACGATCGTCCCGTGCGAATGGCGAAGGATCGCTCCGAGATCACCTCTTTCGATAAACACGACCCGGTTCGAGACGCGGTAGCGGGCGGCAATCTTCGACACGATCTTGCGCCAGCCCTCGAGATCGTTGTCGAGCGGATGCTGCTTTACGATCAACCGCGCGCTTTCGGGAGCATGTCTCGAGAACGAGTGGATGACCTGATCGATCATCTGAGAGAGATGCCGATAAGGAGAGTTTGCTCGGATCTGGTAGTCGCTCTGCAATTGCAGCGCCAGGAGGTAATTCTTGCCGGTTTCGCCGTCGAAAAATCCCTCTGGCAGATCGTGGCGCGAACGGAACATGCGCGGCAGCCACGACAGATAGTCGAACAGCGGATCGTAGTACTTGTCCGAGCGGTAGAACGGGAACATCGGGCGGCCGAAATATGCCAGGAGGTTATAGATGACCTCGTTTGTCGCCTCCTGTCCGAACGTGTGGCCGTAGCGCGCCTTGAGATCCGGTTCGGGAACCTGCTCGGCAACCTTGCGAATCACGTTCGGATCGTTGGGGAAGTGCGAGAAGCGGCCCATGCCATTGCGTTCGAGCGTGATCCAGTCCGGCCGAAGATAGCCGAACTCGACGGCATGACACTGAATGCCCAACCGACGTGCAACGCGTCCGGCAAAGCGATGGTAGGGCAGCCTGTCGGCATAATAGAGAATGTCGGTGATGCCTTCGCGACGGATGAGTTCAGCCAGATAGCGTGGCCAGGCCCTCAGCGTTCCGCGATAGTTGATCGCTCCGGACTTGCGCCAGTAGGCCAGGTCTCCGAACGAGAAGTTCACACGCTTCGTACCGATCCCCTGCGCTTCGAACGCGTTTGCCAGCTCGCGCCAGAACACGGACGGTGGACCTTGGAGAAACAGGACTTTTGTCATTCGAAGCCAATACCGCTTGATTCGGGATCATGAAATTGAGGGTCGTTTAGCCTGATCGGGGTTCTCCCGACGTAATACACAGCTCCCCGTACGTGAGACGGATGCCAATTCACACAATTACCGTTAAACAGTTCCGGTACTTTCACGAAGGCACCACCGTCGTCAATGGCGCCTTTTACGCACGAAGCATATTCCAAGGTTACGTCGCCATGCATCAACGCCGATTCCTGCTGCTTCAAGGACCCGCCTCGCCGTTTCTCAAGAAGCTCGCGGAAGCCCTTGAAAACAAAGGCGCGCAGGTATCGAAGATCAACCTATCCATAGGTGATGTGGCGTTTTGGTGGCCGCGCAAAAGCGAACTGTTTCGCGAAAAGCCTGAACATTGGGCAGTGTATCTCGATCGCTACATAAGCGATCACAATGTAACCGATATCGTCATGCTTGGTGATGGTCGTGCGCCGCATCACAGCGCGGCTGCCGTTGCGTCAGCCAGAGGCGTTGACGTCCATATTCTCGAACACGGGTATCTGCGGCCCGACTGGCTGACGATAGAGCCGGATGGCATGTCGGCACATTCTCGCTTCCCGCAGGATGCGGAGCGTATCCGCATGATCGCGGAAAGCGCACCGGCCATTGACAGGGTCGGACGTTACCGCTCCAGCTTCTTGACCTACGCGCTCTACGATCTTGTCTATCACGTTCCCAATGTTCTATTGGGATGGCTCGTTCATCCGCACTACCGGACCCATGGGCCCGTGCATCCGGTTCGCGAATATGCCGGCTGGATCTGGAAGGCGCTGAGGATGAAATCCCGGCGACGGAACGCCGATCTCGCGACCACAGCCGCCCTCACCCCGATCCAGACCGCGGATGGCGTGCGCTTGCCTCGGGTTTTCCTGTTTCCATTGCAGCTTCCTGGGGATTACCAGATCATCCGTCACGCCCCCGGCGGCGACCTCTTCGCCATCGTCGATTCGGTGATTGCTTCTTTCGCAAAGCACGCAGGCAGTAACGACCGCCTGCTGTTCAAGGTCCATCCGATCGACAATGGACTGTCGCGCTGGCCCGAGCGCATCCGGGCCGCCTCGAACCGCCACGGAATATCGGACCGTGTCTTCTATGCGGATGGGGGCGACACCGACGACCTTATCACCCGCGCGGCCGGCGTCGTCACAGTCAACTCGACCGTCGGACTGACCGCGCTATCGATGGCAAAGCCGGTAGTTGCGCTGGGCGCTGCGGTATACGACATCCCCGGGCTGACGTTCCAAGGGCCACTCGCAGAGTTCTGGACGAATCCGGGACGGCCGGACATGGAACTGTTCGACGCCTTCCAGCGGGCGCTTGCCGCGACGACGCAGGTCCGCGGTGGTTTCATCGGGAGAGACGCGATTGAAGCAGGCGCCGAGAATGTTGCAGCACGGCTGATGGAGCCTGCGCCACGCCTGCCGAAGAGCTGGGCCAAGCCAGGCGGCAGCACGCAGTTCCGCTATATGAATGAACTCTTTGGCTGAACGGCGTACGCGCTTCCTGCGGACGTCTCCTGACCGATTTCAACACGCTGTAACGAAAAAGGCCCCGCGGTTTCCCGCGAGGCCTTTTTCAAGTGGTTGATCTATCGATTACTCGATGATCGAGGCAACGATGCCGGCGCCGACAGTACGACCGCCTTCGCGGATCGCGAAGCGCAGCTTTTCTTCCATCGCGATCGGAACGATCAGCTCGACTTCAACGGTGACGTTGTCGCCTGGCATAACCATTTCCGTGCCTTCAGGAAGCGAAACGATACCGGTCACGTCGGTTGTACGGAAGTAGAACTGAGGACGGTAGTTCGTGAAGAACGGCGTATGACGGCCGCCTTCTTCCTTGGTCAGGATGTAGGCTTCTGCCATGAACTTCTTGTGCGGCTTGACCGAACCCGGCTTGCACAGGATCTGGCCACGCTCGACGCCGTCACGCTGTACGCCACGGATCAGAGCGCCGATGTTGTCGCCGGCCTGGCCCTGGTCGAGCAGCTTGCGGAACATTTCGACGCCGGTAACAGTCGTCTTGGTCGTGGCGCGGATGCCGACGATTTCGACTTCTTCACCAACCTTGACGATGCCACGCTCGACGCGACCGGTCACGACCGTACCACGGCCCGAGATCGAGAACACGTCTTCGATCGGCAGCAGGAACGGCTGGTCGATCGGACGCTCAGGCGTCGGGATGTAGGCGTCAACAGCTGCCATCAGTTCGCGAACGGCGTCTTCGCCGATCTTCTTGTTCGAATCTTCAAGAGCGGCCAGAGCCGAACCCTTGACGATCGGAATGTCGTCGCCCGGGAAGTCGTAGGACGACAGAAGTTCGCGGACTTCGAGTTCGACGAGCTCGAGAAGCTCTTCGTCGTCGACTTGGTCAACCTTGTTGAGGAACACGACGATTGCCGGAACGCCAACCTGACGAGCAAGCAGGATGTGCTCGCGGGTCTGTGGCATCGGGCCGTCGGCAGCCGAGCAAACCAGGATCGCGCCGTCCATCTGCGCTGCACCGGTGATCATGTTCTTGACGTAGTCGGCGTGGCCGGGGCAGTCGACGTGTGCGTAGTGGCGGTTTGGCGTCTCGTACTCGACGTGTGCCGTCGAAATGGTGATGCCGCGGGCCTTCTCTTCAGGAGCAGCGTCGATCTGGTCGTAGGCCTTGAATTCGCCGAAGTACTTCGTGATCGCCGCAGTCAGCGACGTCTTGCCGTGGTCGACGTGACCGATCGTGCCAATGTTGACGTGAGGCTTATTGCGCTCAAACTTGCTCTTTGCCATTGAATGCTTCCTGTGAACATAAGAGGTTGACCCGGCGACCGGGTTTGGTGTCGCCGTTTAAGGCTTTCCCAAGGATTGCGCAAGACATAATTACGCCGCCGCCCCGTACAAGGGGCAGGCCGAAAGATGGCGCCCTATCTGCCTGTATTTCAAGGCCTCGGCGTGTCGCCTTCCCCGTCCGCCGCCGAGATGGTCGCGTCAGAGATGGTGATGGCCTGATACGTAATCCTGACGTCCGATCCGGTTTTTGCGCGTGCCGCACGTGATCAACACGAGCACAAATCGACGCGATGTTTAAATCGATCAAACGGTCGAAAATAGAAATTATGTGTCCGGGATATTGGAGCGGGTAGCGGGAATCGAACCCGCGTATTCAGCTTGGAAGGCTGCTGCTCTACCATTGAGCTATACCCGCGGGGGTGGTCCGATCTCGAAGACGAATGGTGGAGAGAGTTGGATTTGAACCAACGTAGGCGTAGCCAACGGATTTACAGTCCGTCCCCTTTAACCACTCGGGCATCTCTCCATTCGTCTGGATCGTTAGACCAAGTCTGCTGACCGTCAGGCTTGCCGCCCCTCGGTCTGCGCCGCGTATATGACGGCCTCATGTCCGTCTGTCAACACGACCTCTTTGAAAAAAGGAGGAAAAAATTGGATATCGTCATGCCATCCGACGAAGGCTCGAGCGGAGGGCTTTGCCGAAACCGCGCTCCTCGATATAAGGCAGCATGAGCACAAAAGATCCTAAAGACAAAACCGCCCGCGACACCCATTACGCGACGCTTCGCCGGAATGTTCGCGATACCAAGCGCGAACGCGGCGAGATCCCGACGCCGCAGCAGGGCCGCGTCAAATCCAACAAGGGCGCCAAGGATTGGACGCCACCGCAGCTGCAGCCGGAACAGGTGCTGCTCTATGGTCTCCATACGGTTCGGGCTGCGATCCAGAACCCGGAGCGCAAGCTGATCAAGCTTTCGGTGACACAGAACGCCTTTATGCGACTGGAGATCGGCGAATCGAGCGAGCTGTCTTTTCCTGTCGAGTTCGTCTCGCCGCAGGATATCGACAAGGTGCTAGGTCCCGAGGCGATCCACCAGGGCGTGATGCTGGAAACGCGGCCCCTGCCCGTACGCCGGCTTGAAGCCCTTAAAGAGAGCCCGCTTCTCCTGGTACTCGACCAGGTAACGGATCCCCATAACGTCGGTGCCGTCATGCGATCGGCCGTAGCATTCGGCGCAGGCGCTCTCATCACCACCCAGAGACATAGCCCGACCGAGTCAGGCGTGCTGGCAAAATCCGCGTCCGGTGCACTGGAACTCATTCCCTATATCCAGATCACCAACCTCGCCGACGCGCTGGAATCGATCCACAAGCTTGGCTTCCAGACGATCGGGCTTGATTCGGAAGGTCCTGCCCCGCTGGAAGGCACGTTCTCCGGTGAGCGGATTGCCCTGGTCCTCGGATCCGAGGGCAAGGGCTTGCGCCAGAAGACCCGCGAAACGGTGAATGCGTTGGCCCGGCTCGACATGCCCGGCGAGATCAAGTCGCTCAACGTCTCGAATGCCGCAGCGATTGCACTTTACGCGACAAGGCAGCATCTCCTGAAGATCTCCTGAAATCACATCAGCGGCCTGACGAAAACCGTCGGGCCGCTGCGCTCCATCCTGGCGCAAGCTTTATATGAGTATTTCCTAATTATCTTAAATGGGAGAGCTTGGATGGATCGCGGGACTTGGAAGCAACCTGTCATCCTGGAAATCTTCGGCCAACCGAGGCCGATCATCGTGCAAGGCACGCTGGATGCCGCTCTTATGCTGCTCAGCGGATGGCCGGCCGCACGCACAGAAGCGCATATGGCGGCGGTGATGGCGTGCCGCGACGTGCTGACGGGCCGAAGCGTCGCGGCCCTTGCCCGCGCCGATTTCATTGAGGCCGCATTCGAGGCCGGATTTCATGTTCAACCGCAAACATTTCTTGCCGATATCGATGCCGAACCAATCAAAGACGTCCCGGCCTCACTTGCGACCCTGCCGATCTCGCCGGACCGCCTCGCCCCCCTCGCACCGTTCCGGCGTCGCCTCAGTAAGTCGCCCCGCTTACGCGGGCTTACCCCTGCTTATACCGAGCCCGATGCTGGCGGATCCGATTCACTCCCGTCATACCACCACCCGGTGATTAGCTGGAGCGAGCCGCATTCCGAGGCATCGGGGGCTGGGCCGGCCAGCCCACACACACCCTGCATGCGCGAATTATTGGCAGAGCTCTCGCGGACGATCGGCATGATTGCACGGCTCGGCGCCCGACGCACCGCGGGCGTGCTGCGGCCCCAGCTTCGCCACGGAGCATCGGATCTTCCGGCCGCGGCGGATGCGCACCTTGGCAATTCCTGGGCCGTCGGTCGTCAGCAACCAATGGCATAGGCACGGTGATGTAGAGGCGAGACGAGCTTGCGCTGCTGAAGGCAAGGCAGTAGATCGTCTTCATGATGAGTATGCTTTCCATATTCGAGACGATCGCGCTCGATGCAGGCCGCACGATTCTTGAGATCCGTGGCCGTGGCGCTCATACCCACTACAAGCCTGACCACTCGCCGGTGACGGAGGCTGACGAAGCCGCGGAAGCGATCATTCTCGAAGCGCTTGCGCAGCATTGGCCGGCGATCCCCGCGGTTGCAGAAGAAGCCGTCGCCGCCGGGCAGATCCCCGATATTTCCGGTGGTCGTTTCTTCCTGATCGACCCGCTTGACGGCACACGTGAATTCATCAACGGCCGCGATGACTTCACCGTCAATATTGCGCTGATCGAAAATGCCCTTCCGACCGTTGGTATCGTGTATGCTCCGGCGCTCAACGTCGGCTATGGCGGCGCACAGAACAAAGCGTCCAAGCTCTTGATCGCCCCCGATTTCACCATCGAAAACCGTCAGGCGATCCGCGCCCGCGTCATGCCACGGCGACCCATCGCCTGTGCCAGCCGGTCCCACCGAACTGTCGAAACGGATGATTTCCTGGCGCAATACGGCGACCTCGAAACCCTTTCCGTCGGTTCATCGCTGAAATTCGGTCTGCTGGCGGAAGGTGCCGCCGACATTTATCCGCGGTTCGGCCGGACGATGGAGTGGGACACGGCAGCCGGAGATGCGGTCTTGCGCGCCGCCGGTGGCAAGACCTGCGCTATCGACGGACAGCCGCTCCGGTACGGCAAGGTCGGTCGATCGGATGAGACTGATTTCGCCAATGGCGACTTCATCGCGACCGGTGCATCGGTTGAAGTCCTGTAGTTTTCCAAATTCTCTCGACCACGAAAAAAGGCGCCTCCTTTCAGAAGCGCCTTCCTAAGACAGCTCGATATCTCAGAGGAAGAAATCGCTGTCGTACATTTTGGTTTGGCCCGCGATCTTGATCTGGAAGTCGGCATAACCGTCGCCGTTCACATCGCCTGAGACGATGCCGCCGCTAAAGCGCAACTCGCCCGCCTCGCCCGAAAAGCCTTTCGAACCGATGAAATCGAAGGACTGATTGCCGCCGAAGGTCGTATCCGCATCGATCGACCGGAGATCGATATAATCGTCTTCGGCGCGGCTGAAGTCCTGGATGATGTCGCGGCTGCTGTTTGCCTTGGAGTCTGCGATCGAGGTGAACACGAACGTATCGGCGCCCGATCCACCATAGAGATGGTCGTTGCCGGATCCGCCGTAAAGCTTGTCGTTGCCGCTTCCACCGTAGAGGTCGTCGTTACCGGCGCCGCCGTAGAGCGTGTCATTACCGCCCTTGCCGTCGATCAAGTCGTTTCCATCATCGCCCCAAAGCTTGTTTGCGCCGGATGAGCCGTAGATCTTGTCGCTCGCACCGGTCCCGATGGCATTCTCGATGCTGACGAGCGTCTCTTTGTAACTGGTTCCAAGCGTCTGCGCCGAGCCCTTGCCGAGATCGATGGCGACGCCGAGACCGGCCAGATCATCATCCTCGTCCTGCGTCTCATAGCTGATCGTATCGGTCCCCGAGCCACCGTTGAAATAGTTGCGATAGCCGACCGAGAAGAAGGCGTCATTGCCCGTCTCGCCGTAATAGTCGCTGTGATAGGTGGAGACTTCGAAAGAGTCGTTGCCGCTGCCGGCATAGACGACATCATAGAGCTTGCTCGACGTCGAAAATCCTGTTGCGACGTAGCTGTCGTTGCCGGAGCCGAGATCGATCTTGTTGCCGCCTTCGAAGGAATTTTGCACCAAATCGTCGTCAGCGCCTGCATAAACCGTGTTGAAACCACCGTATTTGCCGACGAGGTTGAGGAAGATCCGGTCGTCGCCGCCATAGGTGTAGACGGTGAGATCAGAATCGTAATCATCCTGGTAGACGGTGTTGTCGTAATCGTTGCCGTAGAATGTGGGCATCCGTTTCCTCCGGTCCGCTCCTGGCATGAGAATCGCCGCGGATTGCTGTGCTTATGCTAGACTACGAATCCTGACGGAATCCGTAATATCCCGTTGTCTGCCATTCAGGTTCGTTAACGCGCAATGGCCGCCTTCGTCATCCCCTCGCTTCGACGCTTTATCTCAATCAGATCAAGTACCACGTTGAAAAATCTTTGCGGAACCTCTTTGATTTCCATGGGTTGGTAGGGCTCACAGGAGATACCGACCATGAAAAAAACAATTCTCACCGCAGCATTTCTCATGACCGCAACGGCAGCTTTCGCGCAGTCGGCTGCAGAAAGCACCGGCGCAAACTCGGTTCTGGGTCGCGCTCCGACCACCGCAGACTTTATCATGCAGGCGTCTGCGAGCGGTATGTACGAGATCGAGTCGAGCAAGCTCGCGCTGACCAAGGGCGACGACGCCACCAAGAAATTTGCGCAGCAGATGATTACAGACCATGAAAAGGCTTCTGCCGAACTCAAGGCGCTGATCGACAGCGGCAAGGTCCAGGGCAATCCTGTCACGGCATTGACCGAAGATGACAAGGAAGATGTCGACGAGCTGGCAAAGCTTGAAGGTGCCGATTTCATCGAGGAATATTTCGACGATCAGGTCGAAGCACATGAAGACGCGGTAGACCTCTTCAAGCGCTACGCTGAAGAAGGTGAAAATGCCGATCTAAAGGCCTTTGCCGCGAAGACACTTCCGGCCCTCGAGCATCACTACAAGATGGCACAGGACATGGATAAGTAAGAACTACCCTTCCACAACTGCCATACTCTAAAGAGACAGCCGCCCGATTCGTCGAGGCGGCTTTTTCTGTTGCTTCGCCTTCAGACCCGACGCCCCGGAGGTTCGTTGGAAGCTTACTGAGCAGCGAACCGTCAAACGGATGGTTTTGAAAACGCGAGATAGCGACGCACGAAGGATGCATTGACGTTTCCGTCAGGCCTCAACCGCTGCGTCACGCTTCTTCTTGCCGTCCAGTAACTGAGCGAAGAGTTCGGCCTGTCTTTCGGTTGCTGCTCGGATCGCATTGAGCTGCAAAAGCATGCTGCCAAACGCTGCGACGAGCACAGAGCCGATGAAGGCGGGTGCCGCCCAAGGCAGTGCTGCCAAGAGCGCGAGCAGGGCATAGGACCCCTGCCCGGCGCTGGCCATCAGCGCCACGAGGGCGCAGACCACCAGAACGATCCCGATCCAGCCAATCCACATCAAGACTTTTCCCATCAGTCTCCCCTTAAATTTAAGAGATCCTGACAGAGCGCATTCCATGTTGCAAGGATTGGCCGGCACGAGAAGAGATGCCGGAAAGACAACGGAGCGACATGCGTCACACCCTGCTCTCCTCAGCCCGAGAAAAGCATGATCAACCGATCAAAATGAATGGGATAGAAGTGGTGCCCCCGACAAGGTTCGAACTCGTGACCCCCTGATTACAAATCAGGTGCTCTACCAACTGAGCTACAAGGGCACTTCTGGGGGTGGAATTACCAGATTCTGATTTCGTGTAAAGCGAAAATTCCGTTGATCGCGATAAACACTTTCGAGAAACGAGATACTCGTGGTCTACCCGCAGCCGGAATGGCTGACGAAGTACCGACGATGCACGGAAGCGGCTTGTTCGTCCTGTCGTTTCTCCTATAGCTACCTGCTGGAAGCCGTATGTTGACGATGCGGTGTTTCAGACTTGTATTCCCTGGGCGCATGTCCGCGTCACACCAAAGGCCTTCCCATGTCGATCGCGACCGAAAAGCTCGCATTCATCGCCTCAACGGCACCCGATGCCGAGGCAGCGTTTGACGAGCTGACCCGGCTTTACGGAAACGTTCCCCTGGTGGAGGCCGACGTGGTCGTGGCCTTGGGTGGTGACGGGCTCATGCTGCAAACGCTGCACGAGACCATGCATATCGGCAAAAGGGTCTACGGCATGAACCGCGGCTCGGTCGGCTTTCTGATGAACGATTTCGAAACGGTCGATCTTCCCGACCGAATCGCGCGTGCCGTCGAAAACGAGTTTCACCCGCTAAAGATGACGGCGACCGATGCCTGGGGTGCGATATCCCACTCGCTCGCGATCAACGAGGTCTACCTGTTCCGCCAATCCTATCAGGCCGCGAAGCTGAAGGTGGTGGTCGATGGGCACACAAGGCTGGAGGAACTGATCTGCGACGGCCTGATGGTCGCGACGCCTGCCGGCTCCACCGCCTACAATCTGTCGGCGCACGGGCCGATCCTGCCGCTGGAGGCGCCGCTTCTGGCGATGACGCCCGTCAGTGCGTTTCGTCCGCGTCGCTGGCGCGGAGCGCTTTTGCCAAACCGTGTCTGCGTCGACATCGAGATTTTCGAGCCGGAAAAGCGACCGGTCAACGCGGTCGCCGACAATACCGAGGTGAAATCCGTCATCCATATCCGCATCGCGCAATCGACTGAACTGACGGCACGGCTTCTATCGGATCCCGACCATTCCTGGTCTGACCGGATCTTGGCCGAGCAGTTCAACGACTGACGACCACCCCATGAAACGCAAACGGCCGGATCGCGAGATCCGGCCGTTTGTGATTCGTGATGCGTCCAAACCTTACTCGGCGTCGGCGCCAAGATCGGGCTTGCCGCTGATGCGGTGTGCAAGGGCAGCTTCCATGAACTCGTTGAGTTCGCCGTCGAGAACGTCGCTGGGTGCCGTGCTTTCGACACCGGTGCGCAGGTCCTTCACCAGCTGGTATGGCTGCAGAACGTAGGAGCGGATCTGGTGGCCCCAGCCGATGTCGCTCTTCGAAGCGGCTTCCGCATTGGCGGCCGCTTCGCGCTTCATCAGTTCCGCTTCGTACATACGGGCGCGTAGCATGTCCCACGCCTTGGCGCGGTTCTTGTGCTGCGAGCGTTCCTGCTGGCAGGCGACGACGATACCGGACGGAATGTGCGTGATACGCACGGCCGAGTCGGTGGTGTTGACGTGCTGCCCGCCGGCACCCGACGAACGATAGGTGTCGATGCGGCAATCGCTCTCGTTGATCTCGATGTTGATCGAGTCGTCGACCACAGGATAGACCCAGATCGACGAGAACGACGTGTGGCGGCGTGCCGCGCTGTCGTAGGGCGAAATGCGCACCAGGCGATGGACGCCCGACTCGGTCTTCAACCAGCCGAACGCATTGTGTCCCTTGACGAGTATGGTCGCGGACTTGATGCCTGCCTCTTCGCCATCGTGCACTTCCAAGAGCTCGACCTTGTAGCCCTGGCGCTCGGCCCAGCGGGTGTACATGCGCAGCAGAATGTTCGCCCAGTCCTGGCTTTCCGTGCCACCGGCACCGGAGTGCACTTCGACATAGGTATCGTTGCTGTCTGCTTCGCCCGAAAGCATCGCTTCCACCTGACGGCGGTTGGCTTCAGTGCGCAACGTCTTCAGCGCTTCCTCGGCCTCTTTAACGATCGAGTCGTCGCCCTCGTCTTCCCCCATCGCGATGAGTTCGACATTGTCGTTGAGCTGCTGATCGAGCGCTCGCACGCCGTTGATGCTGTCATCCAGCTGCTGACGCTCGCGCATCAGCTTCTGCGCTTCGGAGGCGTCGTTCCAGAGGTTTGGATCCTCTGCCTTGTTGTTCAACCAGTCCAGTCGTCTTACCGCCTGATCCCAGTCAAAGATGCCTCCTCAGCAGGCTTATGGCCTGCTTGATTTCGTCGGTTACGTTGATGATTTCCGCGCGCATGGCGTAATGCTTCTCTCGTCTTTTCGTTGTTGACCGAAGTTGCGGTGGACATAGTTGCGCCGGCCCCGGAAGTAAACCCCGGGCCGGCGCGACGATGTCCCAGAGGACGTCAGTATGAGGATCAAAACAGGCCGGAGGCACCGGACGTGATGGCCTGCTGTGCCTGTGGCGAGGAGTCCAGGATCTGGTCCTGCGTCATGTATTCGCCGCCACCGATGACCTGGAAGACATCGGCCGGACCGGTTCCGGGCTTGAAGGCTTCGGTGATCGTATCCGGCTCGCCTTCCATGGCCATCATGCCCGTCTTGCGGTTGACAGCGACGAACTGCATGCCTTCCGGCACCAGGAATTTCTCGGCCGGCATATGCTTTGCCGCCGCTTCGATAAACTGACCGAAGATCGGCGCTGCAAGTCCGCCACCCGTGCTGCCGCGTCCGAGCGGCGCCGGTGTGTCGAAGCCGATGTAAAGACCGGCCACGATGTTCGGCGTAAAGCCGACGAACCAGGCGTCCTTCTCGTCATTGGTCGTTCCGGTCTTGCCGGCGACCGGACGGTCGGTCAGATGGATCTTGCCGGCCGCGCTGCCGCGCTGCACGACGCCTTCCATCATCGACGTGATCTGGTAGGCGGTCATCGGATCGAGAACCTGCTCGCGGTTGTCGGCCAGAACCGGCTCTTCCTGGTTCGCCCAGCTGTTGGCGTTGCAGCCTTCGCAGGTGCGCTCTTCATGACGGAAGATGGTCTTGCCGTAACGATCCTGGATGCGGTCGATCACGGTCGGCTTGATCTGCTTGCCGCCGTTGGCGATGACCGCATAGGCCGACACCATCCGCATCACGGTCGTTTCGCCGGAACCGAGCGACATGGCCAGAACAGGCAGCATCTTGTCGTAGATGCCGAAGCGTTCGGCATATTCCGCCACCAGTTCCATGCCCATGTCTTGCGCCAGGCGGACAGTCATCTGGTTGCGCGACTTTTCGATACCGGTGCGCAGCGTTGCCGGGCCGTTGCCGTCCTTGTCGCCGTAGTTCGACGGGCGCCAGACCTGGCCTCCGGTGACGATCTCGATCGGCGCGTCAAGCACAACCGATGCCGGGGTGTAGCCGTTGTCGAGCGCTGCAGAATAGACGAAGGGCTTGAATGACGAACCCGGCTGACGCATCGCCTGGGTGGCGCGGTTGAACTCCGACTGTGCGTAGGAGAAGCCGCCGACCATGGCGAGAACGCGGCCGGTATTCGGGTCCATCGCGACAAAGCCGCCCTGTACCTTCGGAGGCTGACGCAGCCGGAAGGTCTTGGCTTCTTCATTGATCGGCTCGACATAGACGACGTCGCCCGGGCTCAGCACGCCATCGGGACCTTTCGCCGTCCGGCGAGAACCCTTGGCGTCGCGATAGGCCCATTTCATGGCGTCCGCGGGGATCGTTCCCGTCACGCGCTCTTCGGTCACCTTGCCGCCACCATCGGCAGCGGGACGCAAACCGATCTCGGCGGACTTGGCGGACGCGCTGATCACGACGGCAAGCTGCCATTCCGGGACATCGCGCAGGTCAGGCGCCTTGCCGTCGGTGATCGCCTTGGCAAGCGAGACACCCCAATCCGGTGAAATGTCGACCGTGGTCACCGGGCCCTGAAAACCGCGGCGTTCGTCGTAATCAAGAAGCCCGTTCTGCAGCGCGGCGCGCGCAGCAAGCTGAAGCTCGGGATTGATCGAGGTGCGGACGGACAGGCCGCCTTCATAGAGCGACTTGTCGCCATACCGGCCAATGATTTGGCGACGGACCTCTTCGGAGAAATAGTCGGACGCGAACAGGTGTGTACCACTCCGGCGCTGCTTGACACCAAGCGGCTGGGTCTTGGCATCGTCGGCGTCCATCTGGGTAATGTAGCCGTTTTCGGCCATGCGATCGACAACCCAGTTGCGGCGATCAAGCGCTGCCTGCTGATGGCGGAACGGATGATAGTTGTTGGGGCCCTTCGGCAGCGCCGCGAGATAGGCTGCTTCCGCCGTCGTCAGTTCCGTCACCGACTTGTCGAAATAGGTCAGCGCCGCACCGGCGATGCCATAGGAGTTAAGGCCGAAGAAGATCTCGTTGAGGTAGAGCTCGAGGATCTTGTCCTTCGAGTAGGCCTGTTCGATGCGGAACGACAGGATCGCTTCCTTGACCTTGCGGTCCATCGTCTGGTCTGCCGACAGAAGGAAGTTCTTTGCCACCTGCTGGGTGATCGTGGACGCACCTTCCGGACGACGGCCTGAGCCGAAGTTCTGGAGATTGTTCACAACCGCGCGGCCAAGGCCGAAGATATCGACGCCGGGGTGGTTGTAGAAATTCTTGTCTTCAGCAGACAGGAAGGCCGCCTTGACCCGGTCGGGAATAGCCTGGATGGGGAGGAACAAGCGACGCTCGCGCGCATATTCCGTGACCAGTGCACCGTTGCCGGCGTGGACACGTGTGGCAACCGGAGGCTCATAGGCAGCAAGGACCGCATAATCGGGCAAATCCTTGGATACACCATTCAAATAGATGGCAACCGCTGCAGCAACGCCCAGAAAAAGGACGCAGGCCATTCCAAAGAAGTATCCAATCAATCTGATCATGTCGAAGCTACCGTTCGGCTTTCGGGTTGCTGCGCAAGGCGCAACATCGCATGGTTCTCGGCGTTTTGCACGGTGATTACGCCAGCGCAAGGCGTCGAGGATAAAAGGCGCGTTATCCGCCCTGCCTCGTGCAGCAGGGTGTAACCGTCTGAATGTGCGTAAAATAGGGCTTCAACCAAGGTATTTCCGCAACTTAGCTTGTATACGGGGATATTCCCGGGCCGTTGTTGCACGTCAGCCACGCCGCATGCGACGCAGCACTCCCCTCACCCGCCGTTGGCGACAGAGTGACCGCGATACCGATCGACGGCTGCGGCAATCAGGTCTGCGATCCGGTTGCGCCAGTTCTGATCAAGCAGAAGTTTTTCGTCTTCCTGATTGGACAGAAAACCCAGCTCGAGCAGGACGGAGGGAATATCCGGCGCCCGCAGCACCTGGAAGCTTGCCTGCCGATGCGGGTTGTTGATGAGCCCGATCTGCCCCTCGAACGACTTGACGACATTGTCCGCCATGGCGATCGAGAAGGCCTGGGTCTCGCGCCGCGTCAGGTCGAGAAGGATATCCGCCACGTCCGACGGTCCGTTCTGAATGCTGTAGCCGGCGAGCTGGTCAGAAAAGTTTTCTCGCGCCGCAAGGTTCTCCGCCATCCGGTCCGATGCCTTGTCGGAGAGGGTATAGACGGTGGCACCGCGGATATCCTTTTGCGTCAGCGTATCGGCGTGAAGGGATATGAACAGGTCGGCGCGATGTTCACGGGCGGTCGCCACCCGCTCGGACAGCGAAAGAAACGTGTCGTCGTCACGCGTCAGAAATGCCTTCACGCCGGATAGCCGGTTCAGGCGCTCGGCAAGCGTCTTTGCGAAATCGAGGGTGATGACCTTTTCCTGCGTCTTCGTCGTCAGCGCAGTCGCACCGGCATCAATCCCGCCATGACCTGCATCAACCGCAACGGTGAAAACGCCGTCGTCGGCCATCAGTGGCGTCGGCTCCGAGTCAGTTTGCGTCGTGGCGCGCCAGTCCTGGCCTTTCAGGAGAACGGCAAATTCTTCCTTCGAGACGACCTCGGCATCGAGGACGAGGCGCCAGACGCCGTTCTCCCCCGGCCGAACATCCGCCGTCGAGAGCTTCACTGGCCGGTTGGTGGTCAGCACGATCCGGGCGCTCTGTTCATCCATGGTGCCGAAGCGGATATCCTTGAACAGACCGCGCGGCGATAGATCTTCGGGTGGAAAACCGAAGGCGGTCGCCGAGAGGTCGACAATCACGCGTTCGGGGCCGCCGACATAGTGCACTGAAAACTCAGGCTTCGATTCGAAGTCGATGACAATGCGGCTGCGTGCCGCGTCGCCGGCAATGCGGGCTCCGAATGCGAGGATCGGCTTCGTGGTTGCCGCCATCGCAGGCGCCAACGCTGCCCCAGCCAACAACATGACCAAACCAAAAGCGATTCGCCTTACGACACCGGTTGCACCGGTCGCGAAATCGTATCTGGACGTCTCATGTGATACACGCAACGCACCCGTCGGTTTGCCCACCCTCACATAAGTCCCCTAACCTGACTTCGCACATTCGGAATGCAGCAACGGCAGCCGCTGCAGCCGCATGTTTTTAACACAGCAATTTCATGCAGATCGGATGCGAATCATCTCGTCCGCCCGTTGTTTTTGCATAGAATGGCAATTCGATCGACAATATGGCAAAGGCGGCTTTTCCCTTGCTATTGTGACAGATAAACCATACAACGCGAGCGAAGGTTGAAGTGTTGACGGGATAGTCTGCCGATAGGCTGCCAGCTGATAATGATCTGGCGCCATGGACCGACAGACATCCGCCGTCGCTACGCTTCATCCTGATACACGATCCGCCCGGCGGTGGCCGGAAACATATCGGGTGGCATGCCACCCACCGCTCCATCGAGCAAATCTCATTGGAGCAAATTCATCGGGCCCCGTTTGGGGCCTATGGTAAAGTCATTCTCGTTTGGTTTTTGATGGCGCGGCACAATTTTCAGAACCGGGAGAGATCAGGGACGCCTTTGGCTCCGTCTTCTTTCCGGTTGCCCGCACAATCCCACCCGACGGGATCCTTTTTATCCGGCGGAACGACCATTTCGCATGACAAGCCTGTTGTCGGGGAAATCCTCGCGGCAGGCTTTTGTGCATTTGCTCGGCGCCGAGGAGCAGAATTTACATGGCAGACAAAATGCTTATCGACGCGTCTCACGAAGAGGAGACGCGGGTAGTCGTTGTACGCGGCAACCGTATCGAAGAATTCGATTTTGAATCGGAACACAAGAAACAGATCCGGGGCAATATCTATCTGGCCAAAGTGACGCGCGTTGAGCCGTCGCTGCAGGCTGCGTTCGTCGATTACGGTGGCAACCGCCACGGCTTCCTGGCTTTTGCGGAAATCCACCCCGACTACTACCAGATCCCGCTGGCCGACCGGCAGGCGCTGATGCAGCAGGAAGCTGAAGACCAGCGCCGCATTGCGGAAGCCGATTCGGCGGATCCTGGCGATCCGGTGGTCGATCTCTCCCAGCAGGACCAGCCGGATGTCGGCATCGTCCCTGTCAACGCCGTAGAAGAACCGGTTGAAGCTGCAGTTGAAGACGCCCCGGCTCCCGAGGACGCACCGGTTGCAGACGTGGTCGAGAAGAAGGCCAAGCCGAAGCGCACCCGCTCGCGCAAGAAGGTTGTCGAGCCGACTGCGGAAGATGCGCCAGCTACTGAAACTGTCTCCGAAGAAGAAGCGCCCTCCTCCGACGAAAACCCGTCTTCCGACGACGAGGGTTCAAAGCCCGGCGAGATGGCCGCAATGGTCGACACCGATTCGATTTCCGAGGATGCCGGTGGGCGTGGCGGGAACGACGACGATGATGATGGTGACGACGACGATCACCACGAGAAGGAAGAGATCGAATCCGTTGGCGCCGAAGACGCCATGGAAGAGGTTCCGGATCGCATCCAGCGCAAGCCGCGCAAGCAGTATCGCATCCAGGAAGTCATCAAGCGTCGCCAGATCCTGCTCGTGCAGGTCGCCAAGGAAGAGCGCGGCAACAAGGGCGCAGCTCTCACGACCTATCTGTCGCTCGCAGGCCGCTACTCGGTTCTGATGCCGAACACGGCACGTGGCGGCGGCATTTCCCGCAAGATCACCCAGCCGACCGACCGTAAGCGTCTGAAGGAAGTCGCTCGCGAGTTGGACGTGCCGCAGGGCATGGGCGTCATCCTGCGCACCGCCGGTGCCAACCGCACCCGCGTCGAAATCAAGCGCGACTTTGAATATCTGATGCGCCTCTGGGAGAACGTCCGTACGCTGACGCTCGCCTCGACCGCACCTTGCCTCGTTTACGAGGAAGGTTCGCTGATCAAGCGCTCGATCCGCGACCTCTATAATAAAGACATCAACGAGGTCATCGTCTCCGGCGAAGAAGGCTATCGCGAAGCGAAAGACTTCATGAAGATGCTGATGCCGAGCCACGCCAAGGTGGTTCAGCCGTACCGCGACCTTCACCCCATCTTCTCCCGCTCGGGCATCGAAGCACAGCTCGACCGCATGCTGCAGCCGCAGGTGACGCTGAAGTCCGGTGGCTATCTCATCATCAACCAGACCGAAGCTCTGGTTGCAGTCGACGTGAACTCCGGTCGTTCGACCCGCGAACATTCGATCGAAGACACAGCACTCCAGACGAACCTTGAAGCTGCCGAAGAAGTTGCCCGCCAGCTTCGCCTGCGCGACCTTGCCGGCCTGATCGTCATCGACTTCATCGACATGGAAGAAAAGCGCAACAACCGCGCTGTCGAGAAGAAGCTGAAGGATTGCCTCAAGAACGACCGCGCCCGCATCCAGGTCGGCCGTATCTCGCATTTCGGCCTGCTCGAAATGTCGCGCCAGCGTATCCGCGCATCGGTTCTCGAATCGACCACACAGATCTGCTCGCATTGCGGCGGCACAGGTCATGTGCGCTCGCAGTCGTCGGTTGCGCTTCATGTTCTGCGTGGCGTCGAGGAATACCTGCTGAAAAACACCACGCACGACATCACCGTGCGGACCACGCCTGACATCGCGCTGTTCCTGCTGAACCACAAGCGCGGCAGCGTGGTGGATTACGAGAACCGCTTCGGTGTGTCGATCTTCATCGAATCCGACGCCACCATCGGTTCCAACCATTTTGCGATCGATCGCGGCGAAGCCGTCGAGAACCCGGTCAAGATCGAAAGCCTGATGCAGTTTGCGGCGATCCCCGTTGAAGACGAGGACGACGACATCATCATCGAGGTTGATGAAGAGGAAGAAGACGAGGAGATCGTCGCTGCTGCGCCTGCCGCCAAGCAGGACCGCGAGCGGACCGAAGGCGATGATCAGAACGGCCGCAAGCGCAAGCGTCGCCGGCGTCGTCGCAACCGCAACGGCGAGAAGAATGGCGAAGGCCAGACGCTCGACACCGCAAGCGATGCCGAATCGGGTGCCGATGACGAAGACGATGAAGACGGCGACGAGAACGAAGCAGTTGCTGCCGACGGAACTGCGCCTGTCGCAGACGGCGACGACTCGGATGAGAACTCGCGCCGCAAGCGCCGTCGTCGCGGGAAGCGTGGGGGACGTCGCAACCGGACCGAAGACGGTCAGGAGCTGAACGCGTCCGACGACGAGACCGAAACCGCAGACGCTGGTGACGGTTCCGAAGCCGGTCCGGCCGAGACGGTCGCTGCTGACGCGGGTGCTGATGTCGGTTCTGAAACCGAAGCTGCGCCAGTTGACGTTGCTGCAGCGCCGGTCGAGCCTGCGCCCAAGCCACGCCGTTCGCGCCGTGGCAAGGCGTCTTCTAAGACGGAAGAGGTTTCGTCCGAAGTTGAGGCTGTTGCCGAACCTGATGCCGTCGTCGAGACTGCTGCCGAAGCTCCGGCTCCTGCCCCGGTCGAACTTCCGGTGGAAGCTCCGGTCGCAGCGATCGTCGAACAGGTCGATGCAGCCCTTGGCGAACAGACACCTGCCGAGGCCCCTGAAGCTACGCCGGCCGCTGAAGCCTCACCTGTCGCAGAAGCCCCGCAGGCCGAAGAAGCCGCGCCGGTCGCAGAGCCTGCTCCACAGGCTGTCGCTGCCGATGATGCGGACGAATCGAAGCCTGCCCGCGCGAACCGCGCCTCCAACATCTCTTCGTCCAGCGAAGCGGTGGTGAAGAGCTCCGATCCTGCCAAGGCAGCGACCGAGAGCGACGGCGATCCGGCCAAGCCCAAAAAGGGCGGCTGGTGGCAGAAGCGCGGCTTCTTTTGAGCCGTAACCCATCCTAGAAATCGAAACGGCCGCGTCTGACGCGGCCGTTTTTTTGTCTGCGGCATGTCCTCAGAAAATGATTCAAGTCGCTTGCTGATTGATTCCGGAAACGGATCTAAGGCTCTGATTGCAAGTGCTTTTTGTACCGCCTGCCCTGCGGAGTCGGCCACTGTTGCGCAGTCCCGGGCACCCCTGCCGTTTTTACTCTATCGCCTCGCGCCACGCTGGCTTAGTTTTGGCGCAAACAGACATGATGGTGCGGCGTTTCGCGCGAAGCCACGCCCAACAGACCGACGAGGAAACAAATGACCCGCCTTCTCAACCCGATACTGAAGACGCTTGCTGCCGGTTCGATGCTGGCCGCAACGGCGTTTGCCGTTCCGGCCTTTGCCCTGGATGACCAGCAGAAGAAGGAGATGGGCGAATTCATCCGGGAATATCTTATCCAGAACCCGGAAGTGATGATCGAGGTCCAGAACGCGCTGGAGGCCAAGCAGCAGAACCAGCGCGTCGACCAGTCCACCAAGGCGGTCGCGGCCAACAAGGAGGCGATCTTTGCCTCCCCCACCGACATCACGCTTGGCAATCCGAAGGGCGACGTCACGGTCGTTGAATTCTTCGATTACAATTGCGGCTACTGCAAGCATGCGCTGGCCGACATGGACACCATTCTCAAGAAGGACAAGAACGTCCGCTTCGTGCTGAAGGAATTCCCGATCCTCGGCCCGGACTCGATTGCTGCGCACAAGGTGGCCAATGCGGTGCGTCTGGTCGCCCCGACAAAGTATGCCGAGTTCCACCGCACGCTGCTCGGCAGCCGCGAGCACGCGTCCGAAGAGACCGCGCTCTCTGTCGCCACCGCGCTTGGGATCGACGGAGCAGCACTGCGGAAGTCGATGAAGGACAATCCCAACGACGATCTCGTACGCCAGGCCTATCAGTTGGCCACCGCGATCGGCATCACCGGCACGCCGACTTATGTTGTCGGAGACGAGGCCGTGTTCGGTGCTGTTGGCCTCGATACGATCGAGGAAAAGGTCGCCAATGTGCGCGCTTGCGGAAAGGCCAGCTGCTGACGGTCGAGATTTCGAGCAGGATGCTGCATTCTTGCCCGTTCGCCGGTGGATGCATGGCGTTTAGGCGCGTCAGGGGCTTTCCCTTGCCGTCCCAGCGGTTTATACGTGGCCGCTGAATTCTGGGTGGAACAAATAGTTATCTCGATGAGCAAACCGATTTTCGTCCTCAACGGTCCCAACCTCAACATGTTGGGAAAACGCGAACCTGGCATCTACGGTGGCAAGACCTTGGCCGATGTCGAGCAGGAATGTGCGGCCGTTGCTGCCGAACTCGGACTGACTGTCGAGTTTCGCCAGAGCAATCACGAGGGCGTGCTCATTGATTGGATGCATGAGGCCGGCGAGCGGGCTTCCGCTGTCGCCATCAATGCCGGCGCCTTTACCCATACCTCGATCGCCCTTCACGATGCGATCAAGGCCATTTCCGTACCGGTGGTGGAACTTCATATCTCGAATGTGCATGCGCGGGAGGAATTCCGCCACCATTCCATGATTGCACCGGCCTGCAAGGGCATCATCTGCGGGTTCGGCACGCAGAGCTACGTGCTCGCGCTGCACGCCTTGAAGACCACCATCGCCTGACAACATAACAAAACAGTAGGGTTTGCCATGTCTGAGAAGAAAGCCGGTATCGACAAGGGACTGATCCGCGATCTCGCGAACATCCTCAACGACACCGATCTCACCGAGATCGAAGTTGAGCAGGATGACCTGCGCATCCGTGTTTCGCGCGCAGGCACCCCCCAGTACGTTCAGGCTCCGATTGCAGCCGCTCCGGCGCTTGCCGCCGCTCCTGCCGCAGCAGCACCCGTTGCCGCCGCCGGCCCGGACCTCAAGAACGCGCTCACCGCTCCGATGGTCGGCACTGTCTACCTTGCACCTGCTCCCGGTTCGCGCAACTTCGTTGAAGTCGGCGCGACGGTGAAGGAAGGCCAGACCCTCGTCATCATCGAAGCCATGAAGACGATGAACCAGATCCCCTCGCCGAAGTCCGGCAAGGTTACGGAAATCCTGGTCACAGACGGGCAGCCTGTCGAATATGGCCAGCCGCTCGTCATCATCGAGTAAGGCGATCTCATGATCTCGAAAATCCTCATAGCCAACCGCGGCGAGATTGCACTTCGCGTCCTTCGCGCCTGCAAGGAACTCGGCATCGCGACCGTCGCCGTTCACTCGACGGCCGATTCGGATGCGATGCATGTGCGCCTCGCCGACGAGAGCGTCTGCATCGGCCCGCCGCCTTCGCGTGACAGCTATCTCAACATCCACCAGATTGTTGCCGCCTGCGAGATCACCGGTGCCGACGCCGTTCATCCCGGTTACGGCTTCCTGTCCGAGAACGCCAAGTTCGCGGATATCTTGGAAGCGCACGGCATCACCTTTATCGGACCGACCGCCGAGCATATCCGGCTGATGGGCGACAAGATCACTGCCAAGAAGACGGCAGTGGAGCTTGGCATTCCGGTCGTTCCGGGTTCGCCCGGCGAAGTTCTGCCTGAGAACGCGCTCGAAATTGCCCGCGAAATCGGTTTCCCGGTGCTGATCAAGGCGACCGCCGGCGGCGGTGGCCGCGGCATGAAGGTGGCAAAGACCGAGGCCGAGCTCGAGGAGGCCGTGTCCACGGCCCGTTCCGAAGCGCTCGCAGCTTTCGGCAACGATGCCGTCTACATGGAAAAGTATCTCGGCAAGCCGCGGCATATCGAGATCCAGGTCGTCGGTGATGGCGAAGGCAATGCCATTCATCTGGGTGAACGCGACTGCTCGCTGCAGCGCCGCCACCAGAAGGTCTGGGAAGAAGCCAACTCGCCGGCACTCGATGTCGAACAGCGCATGAAGATCGGCCAGATCTGCGCCGACGCCATGAAGAAGATGAAGTATCGCGGCGCCGGTACGGTCGAATTCCTCTACGAAAACGGCGAGTTCTATTTCATAGAAATGAACACCCGTCTTCAGGTCGAGCATCCGATCACCGAAGCGATCACCAATATCGACCTGGTGCACGAGCAGATCCGCGTTGCCTCCGGAAACGGCCTGTCCGTGACGCAGGAAGAGATCCAGTTCCAGGGCCATGCGATCGAGTGCCGCATCAATGCCGAGGATCCACGGACCTTCGTTCCGTCGCCCGGTACGATCACGCATTTCCACGCTCCCGGCGGTCTTGGCGTTCGCGTCGATTCGGGTGCCTATGCCGGCTACAAGATCCCGCCTTACTATGACAGCCTCATCGGCAAGCTTATCGTTCATGGACGCACCCGCGCCGAATGCATGATGCGCCTTCGCCGCGTGCTGGATGAGTTCGTCGTGGATGGTATCAAGACCACGCTTCCCCTCTTCCAGGAACTGGTGGACAATCCGGATATCTTGAGCGGCAATTACGATATTCACTGGCTGGAAAACCATCTGGCCGGCGACAAGTCTCACTAGACGCTACCTACCGGATCAACACGATCCGTTAGCGGTTCATAAGATGCTGTCGACCATTCCGCGCCAGATGAGGCGCGGAATGCGATGGCCGGATCAAGGAGACCGATGGCAGGGCGTCGTGGCAAATATTACCCGGCAATAACCCCGGAAATTCTGTTGCGAGCCTATTCCATCGGGCTTTTCCCGATGGCGGAAGCCGCCGATGATCCTGAGATATTCTGGGTCGATCCCGAGATGCGGGGCATCCTGCCGCTCGACGCTTTCCACGTCTCCAAGAGCCTGCAGAAAACGGTCCGCAAAAAGCCTTTCGACATCCGTTTCGACACAGACTTCGAGGGCGTCATCGCGCTCTGCGCGCAACCGGCCGATGACCGGCCGAGTACCTGGATCAACGAGACGATCCGCAAACTCTACCGCGAACTCCACCACATGGGCCATGCCCATAGTGTCGAGGCTTACGATGGCGATGAACTCGTCGGCGGGCTTTACGGCGTTTCGCTTGGCGCTGCTTTCTTCGGCGAGAGCATGTTTTCGCGCCGAACCGACGCGTCCAAGATCTGCCTCGTGCATCTGGTGGAACGGATGAAGGCCAAGGGGTTCGTGCTGCTTGATACGCAGTTCACGACAGAACACCTGAAGACCTTCGGGGCGATCGACGTTCCGAAGGATGACTATCTCAAGCTGCTGCATGCGGCAGTCAACTCGCCGCATCTCGAATTTTGATCTGTCCGGAAATCGTTGATTTCAATTGGTCGCGCGGGCGGGTGCCGGCACGTCGGAAGTCTGCTTGCAGCCTGTCAGCCAGACGTCATAGATTGGGTGCTCGACGGCGTTGAGGCCGGGGCTGTCCGCAAACATCCAGCCGGTGAAGATGCGGCGGATCTTGCGGTCGAGTGTGATCTCGTCGACTTCGATAAACCCGTCGATCTTTTGGGCTTCCGTTTCGTCTCGGGAATAGCAGACCTTCGGCGTCACCTGAAGCGCGCCATACTGCACCGTCTCGTTGAGATAGACGTCGAATGTGGTGATGCGGCCGGTGATCTTGTCGATGCCGTTGAAGACGGCGACGGGATTTTCGATCCGTGCAGCCGAGGCACTTCCCCCTGCCAGAACCGAGACGACGGCAAGAACGGCGCCAATCGATCGTGTACGTGGGGAAAGCTTGGTACGTGTCATTATTGGTCCCGTCTCGAAAAGGCGTCCTGGGAATGCCCGATCGAGGACTAGTTGTGGAATATGGCTAAAACAGGTGCCAGTCAGGCTCAGTTGCCGGGCGTCCAGGCGTCATAGTCGCCGGTGACGCGAGGACGTTCACCATTGGCCGACAGAGAACCCTGAGGCCGGTATGCAAGCGGCGATCCGGTGAGGTTCGGCTTGTGCGACTTCTGCCATTCGCGCGCCTTGTAATCCTCCTGCGACGGAGGCGTATCGGTGCGGTAATGCATCCAGCCGTGCCAGCCTGGCGGGATCGCGGAGGCTTCGGCGTAATCCTTGTAGATCACCCAGCGCTTCGGCTTACCCCAGGAGGTCATCGGGCCTTCGAAATAGACGTTGCCCAACTCATCGTCGCCCACCTTCTTGCCATGGCGCCAGGTGAAGAAACGCGTGCCCATGGTTTGGCCGTTCCACCAGGTGAAGATCTGCAGCAGGAGATTTTTCATGGGCTTGTCCATAGGATTGGCAAACAGGTGACCAGTCGAACTGGCTCCACCGCTTATGCCGCCAGACAGAGGTGATGTCCAGCATTTCCGAGATGTAGACCTCTATTTGAACTTCATCTTGAAGCCCGCATGGCTCTTGGCAAAACCCAACCGCTCGTAGAAGCGATGGGCATCCGTGCGCGCCGCATTGGAGGTCAGTTGCACGAGGCGGCAGTCGCGCCGCTTTGCCTCTTCGATCGCGTAACCGATCATCTGCGCGCCGATCCCCTTCCCGCGCATGTCGGGTCTCGTCTGCACGGCTTCGATGATCATCGACAGCGAGCCGCGGCCGGTCAGCGTTCGGTTGAAGAGGATCTGGAATGTGCCGACCACGTCCCCGTCCCGCTCGGCAACGAAAAGCTGCTCGTTCTGGGAGGCATCGATCATGTTGAAGGCCCGCAGGTAATCGTCGTAGGCGTCTGCATCGGTCGTATCGCCGTGACCACCGACGTCGTCAGCAGCGAACATTGCGATCAGTTGGGAGAGGTCCGATTCGCGAGCCCTGCGAATGATGATGCCGTCCATGCTACCCTCCCTGATCCGACCCGTCTAAAGCGACTGGAGCCGCTTTTCCATGATGATCGCCGGCAGGCCGGAATTCGGCGCACCCCATTCCTCCATACGATCGACCTCGGCAAAGCCGAGACGCTGGTAGAACGAGGCGGCACGCACATTCGGCAGCGACACCTCGACCCGCATGATTTCCGCATCCGGGAAGCAGGTCTCGATTTCGGCAAACAGATCTCGACCGATGCCGTCATTCTGGCAGGCCGGCGCGACGTAGAGCTGATGCAGCATCACCGTCTTTGCCATTTTCGGGTAGACGGCAGCGTAAGCGATGCCGCCGATCTTGCTTCCATCGTCGGCGACGAGAAACTCGCCATCCTTCTTGATCAGCCGCGTGCGGATGGCGACCGGCGAATGCCAGTTGCGCACCATCTTCTCGACGGCGTCTGCGCCATAGAACGGATCGTAGGACTGATGAAACGTCTCGGCGAGAAGGACGCGGATCTTTTCCACGTCCTCGTCGCCCGCCGTGCGAATGAAATAGACCAACAGGTTAGTCCTCGATGCCCAGCTTGGCCTTGACCAGAGCCTGTACGGCCTGCGGATTTGCCTTGCCGCCGGTCGACTTCATCACCTGTCCCACGAACCAGCCGGCAAGCGTCGGCTTGGCCAGCACCTTGGCGACCTGATCGGGGTTGGCGGCAATGATGTCGTCCACCGCTTTTTCGATGGCGCCGGTATCGGTGACCTGCTTCATACCGCGGCTCTCGACGATGTCAGCCGGATCGCCACCCTCGGAGAAGACGATCTCGAACAGGTCCTTGGCGATCTTGCCGGAGATGACTTCCGACTTGATCAGATCGATGATGCCACCGAGCTGGGCTGGGGAAACCGGAGTCTCTTCAATGCCTTTGCCCGCTTTGTTCAAGGCGCCCAGCAAGTCGTTGATGACCCAGTTGGCCGCCATCTTGCCGTCGCGGCCTTCAGCCACGGCTTCGTAGTAATCGGCGATCGCCTTCTCGGACACCAGAACCGAGGCGTCATAGATCGAAAGTCCGAGCTCGGCCACGAAGCGGGCCTTCTTGTCGTCGGGCAGTTCGGGCAGGTCCTTGGCAAGCTCTGCGACGAACGCGTCGTCGAAGACGAGCGGCAGCAGGTCCGGATCCGGGAAATAGCGATAGTCGTGCGCGTCTTCCTTGGAGCGCATCGAACGGGTTTCGCCCTTGCCCGGATCGAAGAGACGGGTCTCTTGATCGATCGAGCCGCCGTCCTCGAGGATGGCGATCTGGCGACGGGCTTCGTATTCGATCGACTGGCCGATGAAGCGGATCGAGTTGACGTTCTTGATTTCGCAGCGCGTGCCGAAACCTTCGCCCGGACGACGCACGGAGACGTTGACGTCGGCGCGCATGGAGCCCTCGTCCATGTTGCCGTCGCAGGTGCCGAGATAGCGCACGATCGAGCGCAGCTTCGTCATGTAGGCCTTTGCCTCGTCGGACGAACGCATGTCGGGCTTCGACACGATCTCCATCAGCGCCACGCCGGACCGGTTGAGATCCACATAGGACATGGTCGGATGCTGGTCGTGCATCGACTTGCCGGCATCCTGTTCCAGATGCAGGCGTTCGATGCCGATCTCGATATCCTCGAACTGGCCCTGGCGGTCGGGGCCGAGCGAGATCACGATCTGGCCTTCGCCGACGATCGGATCCTTGAACTGCGAGATCTGGTAGCCCTGCGGAAGGTCAGGATAGAAATAGTTCTTGCGGTCGAAGATCGAACGGTTGTTGATCTGCGCCTTCAGGCCAAGGCCTGTGCGGACAGCCTGGCGGACGCATTCCTCGTTAATCACGGGAAGCATGCCGGGCATTGCCGCATCGACCAGCGAGACGTTGGCATTGGCAGGCTTACCGAACTCGGTCGAAGCGCCGGAGAACAGTTTTGAATTGGAGAGAACCTGGGCGTGCACCTCCATGCCGATGATCACTTCCCAATCGCCAGTGGCGCCGGGAATGAAGCGTTTCGGATCGGGCGTGCGGACGTCAACTAGGGTCATCTTATGCTCGTTCGGGCTTAGTTTCGAAGTGCTTTGTGGGTAGAGCAAATGTTGGCGAGGTGCAAGCGCAGGCCAAGGCTTGCCGGGTGAAACATCTGATACCGCCGAGGATGAATCTTAACCGGAGCGCGGTTAGCTGGGGTTCATGACCCTCAACATTGCGCTGACACTTCTCGTTCTCTGCATCCTCTTCAACGCAGTCGTCTTTTCCATCTACTGGATCGACAAGCGGGCCGCCAGGAATGGACGCTGGCGGGTCAGCGAAACCACCCTCCTCCTGCTCGCATTTGCCGGCGGAAGTCTCGGTGCTGTGGCGGCCCAGCGCATGTTGCGTCACAAGACGCACAAGGAGCCGTTCAGGACCATCCTTGCCGCCATCGTCACGCTACATATCTGCGTGAGCATCGTGCTGATCCTTGCGGTGTCCGGAATGCTCGCATCGATCTGGACGCTGCTCGTCGGCGTTTAAAAATTCGGCCCGTAGGTGCCCGGATCGTCGGATACGAGTTGCTTGGACAGTCCCATGGACTGGATGTCGCGGTCGATCTTCGGCTGATAGGCGCTCGAAAGCCAATGGACGCTGTATCCCTGCTTTTCGAAGAAACCGACTGCCCCGTCGTTCTGCGCATGGGTCTCGACCCGCGCCTTATCGAACCCGCGACGAACGATATCGGCCTCGATATCGGCGAGCAGCGCCTTTCCGAGCCCCTGCCCCTCAAACTGCGGGTCGATCCAGAAGTCGGTGATCAGGTCGTCGCGATTCTCGCAGGCAGCCCAACCGGCGACCGTGCCGTGGGCCTCGATCACCAAGATTGTCAGCCAGGACGAGGAAACGAAGTCGCGAAATGCGGAAAGCGCACTTTCGCGCATGCTGCTTGGATCGCCAACGGCGCCCATCGCTTTTTCCCAGCTGAGCAAGCCGATCTGAACTAGCGCGGCTTCGTCGTCCTGGCGTGCGTTGCGAATGACGGCCATGGCGTCCCCTGTCTCAGGAACAGTAGATCATCGGCGTGCGATTCGGGCTAGAACCGCATTTGGCGGGGCAGAGGCCGGATAGCCGACCTGCCGCTACCACCATTTCGCAGGTGTGAACTTGCCTGCTGCCTGTTCGATCACATGCGCCGTGCGGAACAGGGTTTCCTCGTCGAACGGCTTGCCGATCAGCTGCAGGCCAAGCGGCAGGCCCTTCTTGTCGAGACCCGCCGGTACTGCAATGCCGGGGAGGCCTGCCATGTTGACCGTCACGGTGAAGATGTCGTTCAGGTACATCGCGACCGGATCGGCAGCGAGGGCCTCATCGGCGATGCCGAAGGCAGACGACGGTGTCGCTGGTGTCAGGATCGCATCGACGCCGGCATGGAAGCAGAGTTCGAAATCGCGCTTGATCAGCGTGCGGACCTTTTGCGCCTGCAGGTAATAGGCGTCGTAGTAACCGGCCGACAAGACGTAGGTGCCGATCATGATGCGGCGCTTGACCTCGGTGCCAAAACCGGCCGCGCGGGTCTTTTCGTACATGTCGGAAATGTCCTTGCCGTCGACGCGCAGGCCGTAGCGAACGCCATCATAGCGGGCAAGATTGGACGAAGCTTCGGCGGGCGCCACGATGTAATAGGCGGGCAACGCGTATTTCGTGTGCGGCAGCGAGATATCGACGATCTCGGCACCGGCATCCTTCAGGAAGGCAATGCCCTTCTGCCACAGGGCCTCGATGTCTTCAGGCATGCCGTCGACGCGGTATTCCTTCGGAATGCCGATCTTCATGCCCTTGACCGACTGGCCGAGCGCTTTCTCGTAATCCGGAATAGGCAGATCGACCGAGGTCGTGTCCTTGAGGTCGACGCTTGCCATCGACTTCAGCATGATCGCGGCATCACGCACGTTGCGTGCAATGGGGCCGGCCTGATCGAGCGAAGATGCAAACGCGACAGTGCCCCAGCGCGAGCAGCGGCCATAGGTGGGCTTGATGCCGACGGTGCCGGTAAAGGCGGCCGGCTGGCGGATCGAGCCGCCGGTATCGGTCGCAGTCGCACCGGCGCAGAGATGCGCGGCAACGGCAGCGGCTGAACCGCCCGAGGAGCCGCCCGGAACCAGCTGAGTGTTCGAACCTTCGGCTTTCCAGGGATTGACCACCGGTCCGTAATGCGAGGTCTCGTTGGAGGAGCCCATGGCGAACTCGTCCATGTTGAGCTTGCCGAGCATGACGGCGCCGTCATCCCACAGGTTCTGAGTGACGGTCGATTCGTATTCGGGCTTGAACCCGTCGAGTATATGGCTGCAGGCCTGGGTGTGGACGCCCTTGGTGGCAAACAGATCCTTGATGCCGAGCGGAATACCTTCGAGCGCCCCAACTTGACCCGAAGCGCGACGGGCATCGGAGGCCTTCGCCATCTCCAGCGCCATCTCGGGCGTAACGGTGATGTAGGCGTTAAGGACGGAATTTGCAGCGTCGATGGCGCCGAGATAGGCGTTCGTCAGATCGACGGAAGTGAATTCCTTCGATGCCAGTTTGTCGCGGGCTTCGGCAATGGTCAGGCTGGTCAGGTCGGTCATGATTTTTCGTGCTCTCGAAAGGCTAAAACGGGTCGGCGGCGCTTGGGCTAAAGCGGCTTATTCGACGACCTTCGGCACCTGGAAGAAATTGCGGTCGGTTGCGGGCGCATTGGCGACGATATCGTCTGCCTTGTTGCCGTCGGTGACGACGTCGGCGCGCAACCGCATTTCCATCGGCATCACCGAGGTCATAGGCTCGACGCCTGTAACGTCGACTTCCGAGAGTTGTTCGACGAAATCGATGATCCCGTTCAATTCGCCAACCATGCGATTGGCCTCATCCTCCGTAACCGCAATACGGGCGAGGCGCGCGACGCGCTTGACGGTGGCGAGATCGACGGACATGGCAGGGCTCCGGTGGTAAAATTCACCTTCGCTATAATGGCCATGCCCGTCCTTCGCAACAGGCAGGGCGCCGGTTTCCTGGCGCGCCTTAACTGAAATGCCCGTTCAGCAGGTCAGCGTCACGCCGACGCCCGGCACCTCGACGGCGGTGCGGCTGCCTTCCATGCCCTTGACGAACTTGTCGGGTGTCTGCTCGATCATCGGGAACGTGCCGTAGTGGCAGGGAATGGCGTGCTTGAAATCGAAGAAGCGCTGGCAGGCAACGGCTGCGACAGCACCGCCCATGGTGAAGCGGTCGCCGATCGGCACGATGCCGATATCCGGCTGGTGCAACTCGTTGATCAGGCCCATGTCGGTAAAGATATCCGTATCACCCATGTGCAGAACCGACATCTCGTCGTCGAAATGCAGCATCAGTCCGTTCGCGGAACCGAGCGAGTGGGACACGCCGAGCTCGTCGATCTGGCCGGACGAATGGAGCGCCTGGGTGAAGGTCGCGGTGAAGGCCTCGAAGCCGACTGTGCCACCGGTATTGCCCATCTCGAGCTTCTCGACGCCTTTTCCACCCAGCCAGGATGCGAGATCGGCGTTGGCAAGAACGATGGCGCCCTTTTCCTTGGCGATCGCGACCGTATCACCGACATGGTCGCCATGACCGTGGGTGAGAAGGATATGCGTGACACCTTCGGTCACGTCTTTCAGATCCTGGCCGGCAAAGGTCGGGCTATGGGTCAGGAACGGGTCGATCAGGATCTTTGCCTTTGCCGTTTCGATGCGGAAGGCGGCATGGCCGAGCCAGGTAATTTTCATGGGGAAGTGTCCTTGAGGATGGCAAAAAGAGAGGTGATGACACCAAATCAAAATTCATAGATGGAACTTCGAAAGGGAGGTTTCGAAGCACCGAAAGCGGATGAGACTCTGAACTCAGTTGTCTCACCTCACACCTCATCAAATAACGCGGCGCTTTCACATTTCAAAGGTCTAGGACGATGATTGCGCGAGCAGCGGCGGTATCGGAATTGACACACAGGCGGCGCCACGTTGCCACGGACTTGCCACTGGGTTAAGCGGTCGCATCCCGATATGATCGTCGCATGCTCGCTGCGATTGCGTCACATCCGAACCCCTAAGGAAACCGACATGGCCGACGACGATTATATTTATGACGAGGCTACCGGCGAATGGCTGTCTGCAGCCGATGCGGCTGCGAAGGCTTCCGCTGCATCCGAGGTGCGTGACTCAGCCGGCAATATTCTTGCCGATGGCGATGCAGTCACTCTCATCAAGGATCTCAAGGTGAAGGGTGCCGGTCAGACGCTGAAACAGGGCACCGTCATCCGCTCAATCCGTCTCACCGACAATCCGGAAGAGATCGATTGCCGGCACGATGCGATCAAGGGCCTCGTGCTGCGCACCGAATTCGTGCGCAAGAAAACCTAAGGTCAGCATATGGCAATCCTGACCATAGAAGAGCTCGCCACGACACTTGCGCCCGGCAAGGCAGTTGCAGGGCTCGATCTCGGTACCAAAACCATCGGGCTTGCGATGTCCGATCTCGGCCGGCGGTTCGCCACGCCCCGCACCGTCATCAAGCGCGTCAAGTTCACCAAGGATGCGGAGGTTCTGCTGGCGTTCGCGGAGAAGGAGAAGGTCTCAGCCTTCATTCTCGGGATGCCGATGAACATGGATGGTTCCGCCGGGCCGCGGGCTCAGGCGACCCGCGCCTTTGTGCGAGCGATGTCGGACAAGACTGCCATTCCTTTCGTCTTCTGGGACGAAAGACTATCGACGGTCGCGGCTGAACGGGCACTTCTGGAGATGGATGTTTCGCGGGCCAAGCGCGCCGAACGTATCGATTCGGCGGCCGCGAGCTTCATTCTTCAGGGAGCCTTGGACAGGCTTTCGTCCCTTGCCAGAGAAACCGGCAACGACGTCCCCACCTGACGGCTACGCCACCAGGCTGCAATCTGCTTGCGCTTGCGGAAGGCGATGATGGCGAAAACGACAAGACTGTCGAATGCGATTGCGCGGGCAACCAGCGGCGGGATGGTCTCGGGCGGAATTCCGAGGACGTCGCCGTAGACCTGAAAGACCAGATCATGGGTCTGACGGGTCAGCATGAAGAAGCCGAAGCTCATGTCGTAATAGGAAAGCCCGTACCAGCTGCCCAGCAAAAGCACGGGCCCTGCCCACAAGATCAAGAGCAACTTCATGCGGTTTCGCCTTCTGGTTCCGCTGGAGACAGGTCCAGCGTTACGACCCATCTCGACAGCGCCATCAGGCTGAGAACCAGAGCAGGAATGGCAATGTCGAGCGCCAGCACTGCAAAGATCGTCGTCATGACGATCAGCAATGCGATGCTCGTTGTGGAAGTTGCATTCTTGCCCATGGACGGCCGCGATTTGGTTAAGAAATCATTAATCAGAGATTTAGGCCGCATGGCGAAAGCTGCAATTCAAAACGCCAAACATGGTTAATTTCCAGAGCGTCGCTGTGGAGAAAGTCTGCTGCTCAGCCGTAGATGGCGCGAACCAGGCGGCGGACGGAAGACGCTACCTTTTCCCAATCTTTCTCGGACTTTAACGGTATGCCGGCGAACTGGCCGCTGACGGCAGACGAGACGACCAGATGCTGGATGGCGGCAAACAGGATGGCGTTCGTGGTCGCGACATCAACACCCTTCGGGGGTGTGAGCGAGCCGCGCATCTTGTCCAGCCACTTTGAGAGAGCCTTGGTGCGTGATTCGGTCAGACGCCGCACCTGTGGCGTATCCTGCGAGACTTCCCAGGCGACGATCTTGCAGACGAGCGGATCCTCGCGCAGCGCATCCATGAAATAGATGGCGAGCTTTTCCATCAGGTCGCCGTAGGTCAGAAGAAACATGCCGCCGGTATCTTCGGGAATGCGATCCTTGACCCAGTTGCCGAGATCGGCTCCGATCGCGTCGATGAGGCCGTTCAGCCCGCCGTAATAGCGATAGATCAGCTGCTTGTCGCAGCCGGCGCGCCGTGCGACCGCATTGACGCCGAAGCCTTGAAACCCTTCCTCGGCCAGCAGCGTGCGGGCAGCAATGAAGATCGCCCGCTCCGTCCCGGCCCGGTTGCGCGGACGTATGGCCTGAGCTGATGCAGCACCGGTCTCGGTATTCGTCTCGGCTATCTGAAGCATCGCCCGCCTGTCTCGCAACTCTTTGTTAACTGTTGCGATACCCCGTCGTTTCCCATCATCGCAAGCGCCACACGGACGCCGTGCACAGGATAGAAGACCGAAACTGGCGCATGCTGCGTTACACAAGAGATAAGTGGGGACGCGGCTGTGCACGCCCTGGCCCCACAGGCAGTCTTCGTCTCGCCTGGCGGTGACTTCCTCTTACGCCGCCGGCGGGTAGAGAAGATCGACGATGTAGCGGGCGTCGAAGCGGGCATCGAGCATGCCATAGGTCGAGCGCCAGCCGCCGGCGAGACGGGTTTCGAGGAAGGCATCGGCGATCTTGCCGGCACCGAGGCGCGCAAGCTCTGCTGCACCGGCCGCCAGCGCCAGCTGTTCGATCAGAAGCCTCGCAGCACCCTCGTCGCGCTCGCACAGCGCCATCGCGGCACGCAAGACTTCCACGGTCTTCTTGCCGGAAGCGCCGAGGTCCCGCTCAAAGCCGGCCAGAACCGTGTCGAACAGATCGCGTCCTCGCGACAGCACGCGCAGAACGTCGAGCGCCATGACGCTGCCCGAGCCTTCCCAGATCGCGTTGACCGGCGCCTCGCGGTAATGCCGGGCAATCGGACGCTCCTCGACATAGCCATTGCCGCCCAGGCACTCCATTGCCTCGGCGATCAGCGATGGCGCGATCTTGCAGTTCCAGTATTTGATGACTGGCGTCATGACGCGGGCATAGGCCGCATCGCCGGGGTTGCCGCGGGCGCGATCGAACGCGTCGGCCAGCCGGAACGACAGCGCCGTTGCAGCCGCGACATCCAGCGCCATATCGGCGAGCACGCGCGTCATCAGCGGCTGATCGATCAGGTTCTTGCCGAACACGGCACGACCGCGGGTATGATGGACCGCTTCGGCCAGCGACGCGCGCATCATGCCGGCAGACGCGACAGCACAATCGAGACGGGTCAGAGTCACCATATCGAGAATGGTGCGGATGCCGCCGCCAGACTCTCCGAGCAGATAGCCGAAGGCGTCGGTGAACTCGACTTCGGACGATGCATTGGAGCGGTTGCCGAGCTTGTCCTTCAGCCGCTGGAAATTCAAGCCATTGGCCGAACCGTCCTCAAGAAGCCGCGGCACGAGGAAACAGCCGATTCCCTCATTTGTCTTTGCCAGCATGATAAAGCCGTCGCTCATCGGCGCCGACATGAACCACTTGTGGCCGGAAAGGCGGTAGATCCCCTCGCCCACACGCTCGGCGGTAGACCGGTTGGCGCGCACGTCGGTGCCGCCCTGCTTTTCGGTCATGCCCATGCCGACCGTGATGGCGGACTTCTGCATGGCCGGACGATTGGTCGAATCGTATTTGCGCGACAGGACTTTCGGCGCCCATTCCTTGTGAACGCGTGGCGAGGCCATCATCGCCGCAATCGAAGCGCTCGTCATCGTCAGCGGGCACAGATGGCCGCATTCCAGCTGGGCGGACAGATAAAAGCGCGTGGCGCGAACCTTGTGTTCGTGGGCACGCTGCTCCGGAATGGTCTCCCAGATCGACGAATGCAGGCCGCTTTGCATCGAGCGGCGCATCAGGGCATGCCAGGCAGGATGGAACTCGACCGTGTCCTGCCGCTCGCCGCGCGGACCGTGGGTGCGCAGTTTGGGCGGATTTTCGTTCGCCATCCGCGCCAGTTCCTGGGCTTCCGGAGAGGTCACGTAATTGCCGAGCTGGTCGTATTCGTCGCGGATCGCGCGGTTCAGATCGCCGGTCAGGTCGACCACAAGGGGATCGGAGCGGTAGGCATTGATTCCCGACCAGGGCTTCGGCTGGTTCAGTTCGCCAAATTTTTCTTCATCGCGCGACATGTCGTTCATGGGCCGGTTCTAGCGGAAGTTAAAGGGCGTGGGAACGGTAGCGCAGAAGGAATTCGACGGTTCTTCACAAAAGCTGACGGCTGGCGCATAGTCCATACTGGCACAGAGCGAAGACGAAAGTTGCAATCATGAGTTTGCGAAAATTCAGCGTCACGCTACCGCAATATCTGGCAGATGCAATCGTGAGCCGTGTCGAAACCGGCCAATACGCCTCAACCGATGAGGCAATGCAGGCCGCAGTCGACGCACTTCTGCGGGAAGACGACGAACAGGATGAGCGTCTCGCGGCGATCCGCAACCGCGTCAAAAAATCGCTGGACGATCCGCGACCCAGTATCAGCGGTGCTGAGGCTCGTGCCCATCTCGACAAGCTTTACACCTCGCATAAGGGATGACGCCAATGAAGCGTCTGCCGGTGCAATACAGGCCGGACGCTCTCGACGACATCGACGCAATCTTTCTCTTCATTCTCGAGACAAGCCAGAGTTTTCAAACGGCTCGGCAATTCACCGACCGGCTTCTGGCGCGTTGCGACAGGATAGGCAACGCACCGTCGGGCGGCGCGCCAAGGCCAGACCTCGGTCCCGGCATTCGCATTGTCCCCTTCGAGCATCATGCCGTCATCCTCTACCGCGAGGTAGAAACAGCCGTCGACATCGTCAATGTCTTCTATCGCGGCCGGGATTACCGGGCGATCATGACGAACAAGCCGTAGATAACCTCCCATCCCGCTTGCGGCCTTTCCCCCCAGACCTTATAGACCGCCGAACGCAAGCGGAGACGCCCCCTATGGTCTTCTTTCCCCACCGCCATCTCCTTGGCATCAAGGGTCTCACCCGGCAGGACATTACGACGCTTCTCGACAAGGCCGACGAGGCCGTGCAAATTTCCCGTCAGCGGGAAAAGAAGACGTCCACGCTTCGGGGCCTCACCCAGATCAATCTCTTTTTCGAAGCCTCGACGCGCACACAGTCGTCGTTCGAGCTTGCCGGCAAACGGCTCGGCGCCGACGTGATGAACATGTCCGTCAGCAATTCGTCGGTGAAGAAGGGCGAAACGCTGATCGATACGGCGATGACGCTGAACGCCATGCACCCGGACGTGCTGGTTCTCAGGCATTCCTCGGCCGGTGCCGCCGCCCTGCTTGCTCAGAAGGTGACCTGCTCGGTGGTCAATGCCGGCGATGGCCAGCACGAACATCCGACGCAGGCGCTGCTCGACGCTTTGACCATCCGCCGCGCCAAGGGCAAGCTGTCGGGCATCATCGTCGCCATCTGCGGCGACGTTTTGCATTCGCGGGTCGCCCGTTCCAATATAATTCTTTTGAATGCCATGGGCGCCCGCGTCCGGGTCGTCGCGCCATCGACGCTTCTTCCGTCAGGCATCCGCGACATGAGCGTCGAGGTCTTCCACTCGATGGAAGAAGGTTTGCGGGATGCGGATGTGGTAATGATGCTGCGGCTGCAGCGCGAGCGCATGGCCGGCTCCTTCGTGCCGTCGGTGCGCGAATACTTCCACTTCTACGGTCTCGATGCGGAAAAGCTGAAAGGCGCCAAGGGTGATGCGCTGGTCATGCATCCGGGTCCGATGAACCGCGGCGTCGAGATCGCTTCCGATGTGGCCGACGGTCCGCAGAGCGTCATCGAGCAGCAGGTCGAAATGGGCGTCGCCGTCCGCATGGCGGTCATGGAAACGCTCCTGACCTCCAATCAGGGAGAGCGCGCATGAGCACGACCATGTCCAATGGCACCGTTCTCAGGAACCTGCGCATCATCGATCCCTCGCGCAATCTCGACGAAACCGGTACGATCATCATCGGAGCCGACGGTCGCATCCTTGCGGCCGGAAAGGATGCCCAGAACCAGGGTACGCCCGACGGCACCACGGTCCGCGACTGCCAGGGCCTTGTCGCAACGCCCGGGCTTGTTGATGCGCGCGTCTATGTTGGCGAGCCGGGTGCGGAACATCGTGAGACGATCTCGTCGGCCAGCCGCGCCGCTGCTGCCGGTGGCGTCACCTCGTTCATCATGATGCCGGATACCGATCCTGTTCTCGACGATATCGCGCTGGTCGAATTCGTTCAGAAGACGGCGCGTGACAAGGCGATCGTCAATGTCCACACTGCCGCAGCGCTCACCAAAGGGCTTGCCGGCAAGGAGATGACCGAGTTCGGCCTGCTGCAGCAGGCCGGCGCCGTCGCGTTCACCAATGGTCGTCACGGCCTGTCCGATTCGCTGCTGCTGCGCCGTGCGATGACCTATGCGCGCGAGTTCGATGCGGTCATCTCGCTCGAACTGCGCGAGAAATATCTCGGCAACGGCGTCATGAACGAGGGCCTGTTCGCCTCCTGGCTCGGCCTGTCGGGCGTGCCGAAGGAAGCGGAAATCATTCCGCTGGAGCGCGATCTGCGGATTGCCGGCCTGACCCGCGCCAAATACCACGCGGCAAAAATCTCCGTGGCGGAATCGGCCGAAGCCATGCGGACTGCCCGCGCACGCGGTGCCAACGTCACCTGCGGCGTGTCGATCAACCATCTGTCGCTCAATGAAAACGACATCGGCGAATATCGCAGCTTCTTCAAGCTGTCGCCGCCGCTGCGGTCCGAAGACGACCGGATCGCCATGGTCGAGGCGCTCGCCGACGGCAGCATCGATATTATCGTGTCCTCGCATGATCCGCAGGATGTCGATACCAAGCGTCTTCCCTTCGCCGATGCCGCCGATGGCGCGATCGGGCTTGAAACCATGCTGTCTGCAGCCCTTCGCCTGCATCATGACGGGCGCGTGCCGCTGATGCGGCTGATTTCCGCGATGTCGACCCGCCCGGCCGAGATCTTCGGTCTCGATGCCGGTACGCTGAGACCGGGCGCAAAAGCCGATATCACGCTGATCGATCTCGACGAACCTTGGATCGTCGCCAAGGATATGCTTCTGTCGCGCTCGAAAAACACGCCGTTCGAGGACGCGCGCTTTTCCGGCCGCGCCGTCGCAACCTATGTCGGCGGGAAATGCGTCTATAAACTGGGATAGAGATGGGGCGGGCCAACCCTTCGCGCGCTTGCGCGAATGGGTTGGAACGGGGGCAACCCGACTAGGGGCTTTGGGGCAAACACATGATAACCGACCTTCTTACCTGGCAGATCACGCTGCCGATCGCAGCCGGCGCGCTTGTGCTCGGCTATCTCCTGGGCTCGATCCCGTTCGGCCTGCTTCTCACCCGCGCCGCCGGTCTCGGCGATATCCGCTCGATCGGTTCCGGCAATATCGGGGCGACCAACGTGCTTCGCACCGGAAATAAGAAGCTCGCCGCCGGCACGCTTCTGCTCGATGCCTTGAAGGCGACGGTCGCAGCCCTGATCGGCTGGTACGCCTTCGGGCCGGAAGCTGGCCTTATCGCGGGATTTGCCGCCTTCATGGGTCACCTCTATCCGGTCTGGCTCGGCTTCAAGGGTGGCAAGGGTGTCGCGACCTATATCGGCACGCTGCTGGGGGTTGCTCCGCTCATGGTTCTGGTGTTTGCCGCGGTCTGGCTTTCGGTTGCCAAGCTCAGCAAGTACTCATCGCTGTCCGCCCTGGTTGCAACCCTTGTCATTCCGGTTGTGCTGTGGTTCATACAGGAACCAAAGATTGCTGCCGTCATGGCTCTCATGACGATCATCTCCTTTATCAAGCACAAGACGAATATCGAGCGGTTGATTGCCGGCACCGAAAGCAAGATCGGCCAAAAGGGCTAGTCCCTTAAAGGACTGATCATGCCGGATAGCAGCGCAAGACGGATAGGAATTGCGCTCACCGAACGGCAGAAGATCGCCTGGCTGCGGTTGATCCGCTCCGACAATGTCGGCCCGGCGACATTCCGGGATCTCATCAATCATTGCGGCTCGGCGGAAAATGCGCTGGCCATGTTGCCGGAGCTGTCAGCGCGCGGCGGATCGACACGGGCAATCCGCATCGCCAGTGCCAGTGAGGCCGAACGCGAGCTGGAGATCGCACGCCGCCAGGGCGCACAGTTCATCGGCATCGGTGAACCCGACTACCCTCCCGCGTTGCGACAGATCGAGGCAGCGCCGCCGCTCGTTGCGGCAAAGGGCGATCTCTCCACCGCCACCCGCCCCTCGGTCGGCATTGTCGGCTCGCGCAACGCCTCAATCGCCGGGGCGAAGTTTGCGGCGGCGATTGCCAGAGATTGCGGCCGCGCCGGTTATGCGATCACTTCAGGACTTGCTCGCGGCATCGATGCGGCGTCGCACCGCGCCAGTCTCGATACCGGCACGATCGCGGTTCTGGCCGGCGGCCTCGACCGTCCCTATCCGCCGGAAAACGTCGCCCTGCTCGATGAGATCACCGCCGGCAGGGGCCTTGCCGTTTCAGAGATGCCATTCGGGTGGGAGCCCCGGGCGCGTGATTTCCCCCGTCGCAACCGGCTTATCGCTGGAATTTCGCTGGGCCTTGTTGTTGTCGAAGCGGCTGAGCGTTCAGGTTCGCTGATCACCGCAAGGCTTGCTGCCGATTTCGGCCGGCTGGTGTTTGCCGTCCCCGGCTCGCCACTCGATCCGCGCTGCCACGGTACGAACGGACTTCTCAAGCAGGGCGCCATCGTCACGACCGGCGCTTCGGATGTGCTGGACGCGTTGGCGCCGCTGTCCGATCTCGATAGATTTCAAAATACCGTCATCGAAGAGCCCGGCAGAGGCAGCACACTCCTGCCGCCCGATGACGACGACAGGACGCGCATCATTTCGGCGCTCAGTCCGACACCGGTCGATATCGACGATATCATCCGGCATACGGGTGTTGCCGCGGCCAGTGTCTATCTTATTCTGCTGGAACTCGATCTTGCCGGTCGGCTGCACCGGCACCCGGGCGGCATGGTCTCACTTGCTATGGAAGACTGATCGCGGTCGTCGCCCGGCCTGCACGTCGCCAGCCTCGACATAGGCCATCTCGATGAGGTAGCACAGCATATCAGCCCCCTCGCTGAGCGCGACCTGCCGCAACTCTGCCAGCATCTGCCGGATGTAGGCGATGTTGCGCGAATTCTCGTCGCCCCGTCCGTCCTTGTCACCGTGAGAGACCATTTCACATCCTGTCAAATAGGGCGCGACACCGCCTAATATAACTATTCGTCACCTTATCAGCGCAGCTTAGAGATGTTTATTTAAGATTGCAACTAATTGCACATCACTCTCAGGTTGTAGTTCGTTGTATCCTACTAATTAACGATGACCTCTTGACCCCGGGACAAACGCCCGCCATGTCGGGAGACCAGATTTCCGCCTGGATCGTTACGAGACCGGGCAAAGCTCTATTGCAGAGAAACAAGATGAATGTAGTCATTGTAGAATCTCCAGCCAAAGCCAAGACCATCAACAAGTATCTTGGCTCGGGTTACAAGGTTCTCGCCTCTTTCGGCCACGTACGCGACCTTCCTGCCAAGGACGGGTCGGTTTTGCCTGACCAGGACTTCGAGATGCTCTGGGAAGTCGACAGCGCATCCCAGAAGCGGATGAAGGATATTGCCGACGCCGTGAAGGGTTCGGACGCCGTTTATCTCGCGACCGACCCGGATCGCGAGGGTGAAGCGATTTCCTGGCATGTCCTCGACCTCTTGAAGAAGAAGAAGGTGATCGGCGATAAGCTGGTGAAGCGCGTCGTATTCAACGCCATCACCAAGAAGGCGGTTCTCGATGCGATGGCCAACCCGCGCGATATCGACGTGCCGCTGGTAGACGCGTATCTCGCCCGCCGCGCGCTCGACTATCTCGTCGGCTTCAACCTGTCTCCGGTCCTGTGGCGCAAGCTTCCGGGTGCCCGTTCTGCCGGCCGTGTGCAGTCGGTCGCGCTTCGCCTCGTCTGCGACCGCGAAACCGAGATCGAGCGCTTCGTTTCGGAAGAATACTGGAATATCTCTGCGCTTCTGAAGACACCGCGAGGCGATGAGTTCCTGGCCAAGCTGGTGCAGGCCGACGGCAAGCGTCTGCAGGGCAAATCGATCACGAACGGCGAGGAAGCCGGCCGCCTGAAGACGCTGCTCGATGGCGCTGCCTATAGCGTCGAGACGGTCGAAGCAAAGCCGGTCAAGCGCAATCCCGGCCCGCCGTTCACCACCTCAAGCCTCCAGCAGGCCGCGTCGTCCAACATCGGCTTCGGCGCCTCGCGCACGATGCAGGTCGCGCAGAAGCTGTATGAAGGTATCGATATCGGTGGCGAGACTGTCGGTCTCATTACCTATATGCGTACCGATGGCGTGCAGATGGCACCCGAAGCGATCGACCAGGCGCGCCGTGCCATCGTCGACCAGTTCGGCGAACGTTACATGCCCGAAAAGCCGCGCTTCTACTCCACCAAGGCGAAGAACGCGCAGGAAGCCCACGAAGCGATCCGTCCGACCGACTTCAACCGCACGCCGGACAAGGTTCGCCAGTATCTCGATGCCGATCAGGCGCGTCTTTACGAGCTGATCTGGAAGCGCGGCATTGCCAGCCAGATGGCATCTGCTGAAATGGAACGCACCACCGTCGAGATCTCGGCGACAAACGGTGCCGAGAAGGCTGGCCTTAGGGCCGTCGGTTCGGTCGTGCGTTTCGACGGCTTCCTCGGCGCCTATGTGGACCGCCGCGAAGAGGATGACAAAAGCGAGGACGACGACGAAGACGGTCGTCTGCCCGAGATCAACGCTCGCGAAAAGCTCGACAAGAACAAGGTCAACTCGAGCCAGCATTTCACCGAGCCGCCGCCGCGCTATTCGGAAGCATCGCTGATCAAGAAGATGGAAGAGCTCGGCATCGGCCGTCCTTCCACCTATGCCGCGACGCTGAAGACGCTGTCCGATCGCGAATACGTGATCATGGACAAGCGCAAGCTGATCCCGCATTCCAAGGGACGGCTGGTCACGGCGTTCCTCGAGAACTTCTTTACGAAATACGTCGAATACGATTTCACGGCCGATCTCGAAGAGAAGCTCGACAGGATCTCGGCTGGCGAACTGGACTGGAAGCAGGTTCTGCGGGAGTTCTGGCAGGACTTCTTCGGCCAGATCGAAGACACCAAGGAACTGCGCGTCACCAACGTGCTGGATGCTTTGAACGAAGCGCTGGCACCGCTGGTCTTCCCGAAGCGGGAAGACGGTTCGGATCCGCGTATCTGCCAGGTCTGCGGCACCGGCAACCTGTCGCTGAAGCTCGGCAAGTACGGCGCATTCGTCGGCTGCTCGAACTATCCGGAGTGCAACTTCACCCGTCAGTTGTCGTCCGAAGGCGGCGCGGATGCGGAAGCTTCCGGCCTCAACGAACCGAAGGAACTTGGGACCGATCCGATGACCGGCGAGCAGCTGACGCTGCGGTCGGGTCGTTTCGGACCTTATATCCAGCGCGGCGACGGCAAGGAAGCCAAGCGTTCCTCGCTGCCCAAGGGCTGGCTGCCTGACGATATCGACCACGAAAAGGCGCTGGCACTGATCAACCTGCCGCGCGACGTGGGCAAGCATCCGGAATCGGGCAAGATGATTTCGGCAGGTCTTGGCCGCTACGGGCCGTTCCTGCTGCATGACGGTGGCTATGCGAACCTGGAAACGATCGAGGACGTGTTCTCGATCGGTCTCAACCGCGCCGTCACCGTGATTGCCGAGAAAAAGGAAAAAGGCCCCGGCGGACGCGGTCGTGGCACACCGGCAGCGCTCAAGGACCTTGGCGCGCATCCGGACGGCGGCGCGATCACCGTGCGCGACGGCAAATACGGGCCTTACGTCAACTGGGCCAAGGTCAATGCCACGCTGCCGAAGGGCATGGACCCGCAGTCGGTAACGATGGAACAGGCGATGGCGCTGATCATCGAAAAGGGCGGCAAGGCATCGTCGGGCAAGGCCAAGGCGAAAGCGCCTGCCAAGAAGGCCACAGCAAAAAAGGCTGCTGCCAAGACAGAGGCGGACGCAACGACCGAGACCGCCACAAAGAAGTCGCCTGCCAAGGCTAAGACCGCAGCCAAGAAGGTGCCTGCCAAGAAGGCACCTGCCAAAAAGACAACCGCATCGAAGGCGAAGAAGACGGACACGTGAGAGAACCGAACGAGCGATCCAATCGCCAGCAGAAACGCGCCGCGAAGGCTGACCGTGGCGACAGCCAGTCGGCGAGCAGACCGGTAATTGTCCAGGGTGCGGTTCCTCCGCGCGATGTGCTGCTCCAGTTCATCGCTGACAATCCCGACAAGGGCTCGAAACGGGAGATTTCCAAGGCTTTCGGCCTGAAAGGCGATACGCGGATCGAGCTCAAGGATCTGCTGCATTCGCTCGAGGAAGACGGTCTTCTCACCAAGAACCGCAAGTCGCTCTCGCGTCCGGGCGCCCTGCCCCCGGTCACCGTGCTCGACATCACCACCCGCGACAAGGATGGCGAACTGATCGGCCGGCCGACGGAATGGCCGGAGGATCTGGGTGCTGCCCCTGCCGTGCTCATCCGTCAGTCGCATGACAGCCGCGGAAAGGGCAAGGCGCCGGCCGCGGGTCTCAACGATCGCATTCTGGCAAAGATCTTCCCGAACAAGGACCGCTCAGGTCCGGCCTATACAGCCCGCGTCATCAAGGTCATCGACAAGCGCCGCGGCGCGGCCCTCGGCGTCGTCCAGAGACTGGCTGACGGCGAAATGCGTCTTCTGCCGACCGAGAGGCGCGGCGAGGAAATGGTGATCGAACCCGAGGACATCGGGGACGCCAAGGACGGCGACCTGGTCGAGTCGGAAGTCGTGCGCAACGGCCGGTTCGGCCTGCCGCGCGCCCGCGTCCTCAACATTGTCGGCTCTGTCGGTTCCGAAAAGGCGATCTCGATGATCGCCATCTATTCGCACGGCATTCCACACATCTTCCCGAACGAGGTGATGGAAGAAGCGCAAGCTGCAAAGCCGGCCAGCATGTCGAAGCGCGAAGACTGGCGCGACGTGCCGCTCCTGACAATCGATCCCGCCGACGCCAAGGATCACGACGACGCTGTTTATGCCGAGCCAGACACCTCGCCCGACAATCCGGGCGGCGTCATCGTCACCGTCGCGATCGCCGATGTCTCCTGGTATGTCCGCACCGGCAAGCCGCTCGACCGCGAAGCGCAGAAGCGCGGCAATTCCGTCTACTTCCCCGACCGCGTCGTACCGATGCTGCCGGAACGCATTTCCAACGATCTCTGCTCGCTGCGCGAGGGCGAAGACCGGCCCGCACTTGCCGTGCGCATGATCTTTTCAAAGGAAGGCCGCAAGGCCGGCCATACGTTCCACCGCATTATGATGAAGAGTGCGGCCAAGCTCTCCTACCAGCAGGCTCAGGCCGCCATCAACGGCGAGACCGACGACAAGACCGGTCCGTTGCTAGAACCTGTCCTGAAGCCGCTGTGGGACGCCTACCGGATCATGACGATCGGCCGCGACCGTCGACAGCCGCTCGAACTCGATATGCCCGAGCGCAAGATCATGCTGAAGCCGGATGGCACGGTGGATCGTGTGATTGTGCCAGAGAGGCTCGACGCGCATCGGCTCATCGAAGAGATGATGATCCAGGCAAACGTCTGCGCCGCCGAGACGCTCGAGAAGAAGAAGCAGTCGCTGATCTACCGGATCCATGACGGCCCCTCGCTTGCCAAGCAGGAGACGCTGCGGGAGTTCCTGAACACGCTCGGCATTTCGATGGCTCGCGGCGGCCAGATGCGCTCCAACTCGTTCAACGGCATCCTGTCGCAGGCACAGGGCACGCCGCACGAGATCATGGTCAACGAGATGGTGCTGCGCTCCCAGAGCCAGGCGGTCTACAGCCCCGACAATATCGGCCATTTTGGCCTCAACCTGATGAAATACGCGCATTTCACCTCGCCGATCCGGCGCTATGCGGATTTGATCGTGCATCGCGCGCTGGTCGGGTCGCTCGGCCTCGGCGAAGGTGGAATCACGCCGGGCGAGGAAGCCCAGCTCGAAGATATCGCGGCAGAGATCTCCACCTTCGAGCGCCGCGCCATGGCCGCCGAACGCGACACGGTAAACCGTCTTGTCGCGCACCACCTCTCGACGAAGATCGGCGAGGAGTTCCAGGGCCGCGTGTCCGGCGTGACCAAGGCAGGCCTGTTCGTGGCCCTGCCGACCTATGGCGCCGATGGTTTCGTGCCGGTGTCAACGATCGGCGACGATTACTATATCTATGACGAGGCGCATCAGGCGCTAACAGGCGAACGTTCCGGGCTCGGCTACCAGATCGGCGATACCGTCGATGTGAAGCTGAAGGCGGCAGTTCCGCTTGCCGGTGCGCTTCAGTTTGAAATGCTGAGCGAAGGCAAGAAGCTGCCGGGCGGCGCCCGCTCGTTCCACAAGTCTGCGCGACGAGACAAATCTGGCGGACGGCCCAAAAAGCCAGGTACGCGCCCCTTCCGTGGCGGCAGGAGATAGCAATGCAGTCAGATGGCGAACAGACGGTCCGCTTCGGCGGGTCGGACCCGGTCGATCGACCTCTTGGCCGATCCATCAAACGGGGCCTCGCCTGTCGCTGTCCTGCCTGTGGAGAGGGCCGGCTTTTCCGTGCCTTCCTGAAGCCAGTCGATCATTGTTCCGTCTGCGGTGAAGATATCTCCCACCATCGTGCAGACGACCTTCCGGCCTATCTCGTCATCGTCGTGGTTGGTCACGTGCTGATGACCGGCTACATGCTGACCGATATGATCCTGCGTGTCTCTCCTTGGGTCCACCTCACCATCTGGGCACCGCTTGCGGTGCTTGCCGCCATCGCGACGATCCAGCCCATCAAGGGCGGTGTCATCGGCCTGCAATGGGCAAACCGCATGCATGGGTTCGGCGGCGGCGAGGACGGGACCGATTCGACCAGCGGTCCGAGCAACAGACCGAACTGATCATGGACCACCGTTCGTTACCACCTTCCCGTCCTATTTCATGCGTACGGACGTCCAGTCCGAAGCCGACTTGTAAGGAAGTCTGAATGCCTCAGCCGACGACCGACGAAAACGGCCATGTCGCGGAGATCCACTGGCCATCCCTGATCGCAGCCACCGCCGCCGTCAGCGCCGTGGGAATAGCCATGGGGCTCGGCCTGCCGCTGCTGAGCATCATCCTTGAAAAACGCGGCATCTCATCGACGCTGATCGGGCTAAACGCTGCCATGGCAGGCGTTGCAGCCATGGTTGCCGCCCCGATCACGACGAAATGTGCACATGACTTTGGTGTGGCGCGCAGCATGATGATCGCCGTGGTGATCGCCGCCTTCAGCGCCATCTGTTTCTACTACGCTGACCAATTCTGGATGTGGTTTCCGCTACGCTTTACCTTCCATGGCGCGACCACGGCCCTGTTCATCCTGTCCGAATTCTGGATCAATGAAGCCGCGCCACCCAGACGACGCGGATTGGTCCTCGGCATATACGCAACGGTGCTGGCGGTCGGCTTTGCGATCGGGCCAATGCTGTTTTCGCTTCTCGGCAGCGATGGCGTGCTTCCGTTCATCGTCGGCGCACTCATCATCATGACGGCCATCATACCGATCTTTCTCGCCCGTCACGAAAGCCCGAAGCTAGACAGCAAGCCAGAGCGGCACTTCTTCCACTATATATTCCTCGTTCCCAGTGCGACGGCAGCCGTCTTCGCCTTTGGTGCAGTCTCGGTTGGCGGACTGTCGCTGTTTCCGATCTATGCGTTGCGCGAACAGATGACCGAATCGCATGCGGCCATCCTCTTGACGGTGATGGGACTGGGCAACATGGCCTTCCAGATCCCGCTGGGGATGATTTCGGACCGCATGCGTGACCGCAGGCCGCTTCTGACCGGCCTCGCCGTGCTGGGCGTTCTCGGCTCGCTGACGATCCCCTTCCTGATCGGCAACTGGATGATGACCGCGGTTCTTCTGTTCATGTGGGGCGGCTGTATCTCCGGCCTCTACACCGTTGGCCTCGCGCATTTGGGAGCTCGCCTTCGAGGTGCCGATCTGGTCGCTGCCAATGCCGCCTTCATCTTCTGCTATGCGGTCGGCACGGTTGCAGGACCACAGGGCATCGGCGCTGCCATGGATGTCGCGGGCAATGACGGCTTTGCCTGGGCGCTGGCCGGTTTCTTTGGCTTTTACGTAGTTGTTTCGGGGGCTCGATGGTTTTTACCAACGAAACAAGGTTGACATTCTGACCGCGATTTGTAATTTCGCCCCAGATTTCGCCGTCGACCGTCTGCGTCCGCGGCTCCACTTTTCTTAAAGGCGCTAAGACCATGGCAAAAGCTACGACCATCAAGATCAAGCTGCTGTCGACGGCTGATACCGGTTTCTTCTACGTAACCACGAAGAACAGCCGTACGATGACAGACAAGATGACCAAGACGAAGTACGATCCGGTTGCCCGGAAGCACGTCGAATTCAAGGAAACCAAGATCAAGTAAGATCTGGTCCCTTAAAGGCATGAAAGAAGGCGCAGGCTGATCAGCCGGGCGCCTTTTTCTTTGCCTGCTGTTTTCACGCGTGAGTATCCAAACGCAAAAAGCGCCACCGTCATTTCTGACAGCGGCGCTTTGATTGGGGGTCGACCGGCTTACAATCGCGGCACGAGGAGCCGTTGAAATTGCTTGCCAGTCGACCGACCCCACGACCCAGGAGATGCGGCGGACCTGAGCATCATGGGGTATCTCGACGTAAGCTGAAGGAACCCTTCGCCCCGTTGAAACCAAAATTGCGCAAAATCAATGGAAAATCAACACATACTTCGATCAGTACGAAACTGTTTGGATATGATGGTTAAAATCCACACGCGTCTTTGTAGAAAGACGCTATTCCAGCTCTTCAATTGTTAGGTTTATTCTGAGCCAAAGCGTTTTTAGCTTTATCCACCCTACGGTGTTCGATGCGAGCTTAAAGATTAGCCTGACTTCGAGACGGAAGTAAAAGGCGATTATAAATCATCAAGAAGAAGCAGGACTTTCTCGCTTCTGTGTAGATGCTACCACATCAGTCGGTAATTCTCAAACAAAGCACTGGTCTTCCATTCCCGTATGCGTTTTATTTGGATCGAAGCCGCATATGAATCGTCAAATTTAATTGAGGAAACTGGGGGGACGAGAGCTTCTTTATCAAAAAGCCTCGCTGCGGGACGGAAGATATTATATTAGATTATTTTAATATACGTCGATTCTCGTGCAAATCTTAAGCGGCGGCTGCAACGACTCGGTTGCGACCGCTGTTCTTGGCGTCGTAAAGCGCACGGTCGGCTTGTTTCAATAACTGCTCCGGCGTTTCCGCTCCACTGCGGCTACAGGCAATCCCAAGCGAAGCTGTGATGTTCAGGCTGGCGCCAGTGCTTTTCAGCACGAACGGCGTCTGCTCGATGATGTTGCGCAATCGTTCGGCAATCAAAGCCGCGGCGGCGCTATCCGTATCGGGCATAACCACCACGAATTCCTCGCCACCGAACCGGCAGGCGAGATCAGCACCGCGTACCGTGGACCGGATACGGGCCGCAACTTCCTTCAGCACCTCGTCACCGGCGTCGTGGCCGTGCGTGTCGTTGACGGATTTGAAGCGATCGATGTCGGTGATGCAGACGGACAGCGGCCGCCCACGGGCTGTTGCGCGGGCAAACAGCACCTTCATGTGATTGTCGAGATAACGGCGATTGTGCAGACCGGTCAGGGCATCTGTCACAGCCAGTTCGATCGTATGGCGCACGCTCAACCGCAGGCGGTCGTTGTAACGCTTACGCTTGATCTGCGTCAGGGTCCGGGCCACGAGTTCATTCGGATCGATCGGCCGGATGATGTAGTCGTTGACGCCGAGATCGAGCGCCCGGACGATGACCTGGTCGTCGCCGTGTTCCGTCACCAGCAGCAGCGGCAGGAATCGGGTCCGCTCCAGCGATCGCAGTTGTGAACAGAGCCTCAGCGGATCGTAGTCATCGAAATTCGTATTGACGATCACCAGATCGAACGGGTTTTCAGCCGCTTCGAAAAGGGCTGCCTGCGGATCGGAGATGGCAGTGATATCCGCGACGGGTTTCAGCGCCCTGACGATGCGTTCCTGCGAGCTTCCGCGGCCATCGACCAGCAGGACCTGCGCGACGTCGTCCTGAGCGTCCTGCCCCGCTGCACTCTTCATCATGTCCTGCAGCGTGAGATCCTGCGCGGTGTCGGACCGGATGCGCAGCTCGTCACTCAGCGTCTTCAGCCGCACGAGGCTTTTGACACGGGAAATCAGCTGCAGGTCGTTGACCGGCTTGGTCAGAAAATCGTCGGCACCGGCTTTCAGGCCGCGCACGCGGTCGGAGGGCTGGTCCAGCGCGGTGACCATGACAACAGGGATATGGGATGTCCGCGGATTGGCTTTCAGCCGCTCGCAGACTTCGAACCCGTCAATGCCCGGCATCATGATGTCGAGCAGGATGACATCGACATGGGCCTGTTCACAGATCGCCAGCGCCTTGTAGCCGTCGTCGGCAGTCAACACATCGAAATATTCCGCAAGCAGGCGTGCCTCGAGCAGCTTTACGTTTGCGGGAATGTCGTCGACTACCAGGATCCGTGCCGTCATGTCATTCTCCGACCTTACGCGTCGCCAAGATACGTCTTGATGGTCTCGATGAACTTCGGCACCGAGATGGGCTTCGAAACATAGGCTTCGCACCCGCCCTGTCGGATTCGTTCCTCGTCGCCCTTCATCGCGAATGCGGTGACGGCGATGACCGGTATGACGTGCAGTTCGTCGTCTTCCTTTAGCCACTTGGTCACTTCCAGACCCGATACTTCGGGCAGCTGGATATCCATCAGGATCAGATCCGGACGGTGACGGCGGGCAAGATCCAACGCCTCCATGCCATTGCGCGTCTGGATCGTCTCGTAGCCGGACGCTTCGATCAAATCGCGGAAGAGCTTCATGTTCAGCTCGTTGTCTTCGACAATCATGACCCGTTTGGGCATGTCGATCCGTTCCTTAAATCGCGCCTTGCAAGCGTGCTTTCAGTCTATAAGCTTTCCGAATACGAGATTCTTTCAGCCGCTGGCCGCACACGTTAAGGGCATTTGGTTGAGAAATAGGTAACTTGAGCAGGCGATGAGGTTCGATCCGTTGAATAACAAGGCACCCGCCGCAGCCCCCGAAGAGACGGCCGGCGCAATCCTCAGCTGGCTTGCGGACGAGCCCGACATGTTTTCAAGGTTTCTGGCGCTGTCCGGTCTCCAGCCCGGTCAGCTGCGTTCTGTGATCGACGATCCGGGCTTTCTCGGCGGAATGATCGATTTCCTGATGAGCCACGAACCGACCCTGATGGCTTTTTGCGAAGCGACTGAGACGAGACCAGAAACGGTCGCCGCAGCCTCACACTATTATTCCAAGCCTGCACTCGATTCGGGCGACTACTGAGATGGAGAACTCTTCCGGCGTTGCCCTCGATTTCTCCCATGTCCAACTGGGCGACCGCCCGCTGGTCGTATGCGACGTCGATGACGTCGTTCTGGACTTCGCGGCACCTTTCACCGAGTTCATCAAGGCAGAGGGGCTGGAGCTGCTGCCGCGCTCCTTCCGCCTCACCGGCAATATCGTTTCGGTCGAAACGCAGGTCCCTATCGAGGAAGCGGACGTCAAACGCCTGATCGGCGCGTTCTTCGACCGCCAGGAAGACTGGCAGACGCCCTCTGCGCTTTCGATCGAGACCCTTAAGGCGATCGGTAAGGCTGCAGACGTCATCTTCCTCACTGCCATGCCGCCACGCTATCAGGAACAGCGTCGCCGGCTTCTCGACCGGCTCGACCTCACCTTCCCTCTCGTCGCGACGGAGGAGAAGAAAGGCCCTGTCATGCAGATGATCCATGCCGCGCGCCCCCTTCCCTCGGTCTTTATCGATGACATGGCCCACAACCTGCATTCGGTCCGCGACCACGTCGAGAACTGCCTGCTGATTCACATGATGCCGGACAGTCCTCTGCACCAGCTTGCTCCGAAGCCTGATCAACCGATCATCCGGGCCACAGACTGGCCGCATGCCGCAGAGATGATCGACGCCTACATCCTGTCCCACATCCCGCATCATCGAACCGCAAAATAGTGGTTGAAGGATGTGCGTTCTACTCTTGAGAGGTTGCAGCTTACGGCCTATTGTCGGAATGTTCAACCTTTGTTCCGCCGATGACCGACGCATCAGATCACAGACCGGGTTTCTGTCGAGACTGCTTTGCCGAGCAGAAGGCAGAGGTGCGACGGTGTCGCGCCTGCGGCAGTCCACGGCTGGTGTACCACCGCGAACTTCATGACCTGACGCTTGCGCATATCGACTGCGATGCCTTTTACGCCACCATCGAGAAACGCGACGACCCGAGCCTTGTGGACAAGCCGGTGATCATTGGCGGCGGCAAGCGCGGCGTGGTGTCGACCGCCTGCTACATCGCCCGCATCAGCGGCGTCCGGTCGGCAATGCCGATGTTCAAGGCGCTCGAACTCTGCCCGGATGCGGTCGTCATCAAGCCGAACATGGAGAAATACGTCACTGCCGGCCGACAGGTGCGGCAGATGATGATGGAACTGACGCCGCTGGTGCAGCCGATCTCGATCGACGAGGCGTTTCTGGAACTGGCAGGCACCCAGCGTCTGCACCACGATCAGCCCAGCCGCATTCTCGCAAAGCTCGCAAAACGCGTCGAATCCGAGATTGGCATCAGTATTTCCGTCGGGCTCTCCTACTGCAAGTTCCTCGCCAAGGTCGCTTCCGACCTCGAAAAGCCGCGGGGTTTTTCGGTGATCGGTCGCGCGGAAGCCGTGGAATTTCTGGCAACCCGGCCGGTCACGACGATCTGGGGCGTCGGCCGGGCTTTTGATGCGACGCTGGAGGCGGACGGCATCCGCACCATCGGGCAGTTGCAAGCCATGAACGAGGCCGACCTGATGCGCCGCTACGGCACGATGGGCCAGCGCCTCTATCGTTTGTCTCGCGGTATCGACGACCGCGAGGTGCATCTCAACGACCCGGCGAAAAGCGTGTCGGCCGAGACCACGTTCTTCGACGACATCTCCCGCCACGACGACCTGGTCCCGATCATGCGCCGGCTTTCGGAGAAGGTGTCTAAACGACTGAAGAGCGAGGACGTTGCAGGCCAGACGGTGGTGTTGAAATTGAAGACCGCGGATTTCAAAAGCCGTACCCGCAACAAGCGGCTGGAAGACCCGACCCAGCTTGCCGACCGGATCTTCCGCACCGGTATCTCAATGCTGGAGCGGGAGACGGACGGTACAAAATTTCGCCTGCTCGGGATCGGCGTCACCGATCTGACCGACCCTGCCCGTGCAGATCCGCCGGATCTCGTGGATGTTCAGGCCGGACGCCGGGCGGCTGCGGAAGCGGCCATGGACAAGCTGCGTGAGAAGTTCGGAGCTGCGGCCGTCGAGACCGGCTATACGTTTGGCGACAAGCGCCGCGACCGATAGTTTCAATCAAACGTGATTAAATTTTTCCTGCTAAACGTGACGAGATCAGCGCGGATGCAAACCTTCGTTAAACCTCGCTCGTTAAAATGCGGCTCAAGTTTTGCGTATGAGGTTTAGCATGATGCGTCGCCTGGTTTTGGGGTTCTGTCTGATGTCCGCGACGATGCTGTCGCCTCCAGCGTTTGCAGCGGACAGTGTTCCCCTGCAGATCATCGTTTCCAAGGACAGGCAATCGCTGACCGTCTACGAGGGCGAGACCGTGGTCGCCAGGTCGCGGATATCGAGCGGCAAGGCCGGGCACGATACGCCGACCGGCATCTTCTCCATCCTTGAGAAGCGGAAATACCACGAGTCGAACATCTATTCGAATGCACCGATGCCGTTCATGCAGCGAATCACCTGGTCAGGTATCGCGCTGCACGAGGGCAACGTTCCGAACTATCCGGCGTCGCACGGCTGCGTGCGCCTGCCGAGCGGTTTTGCGACCAAGCTTTACGGCCTGACCGAGCGTGGTGCGCATGTGATCGTGACCGATGCGGACGTGGTGCCGCAGCGCATCGAGGACGTCGTGCTGTTTTCGCCGCGCAAGCCTTTGCCTGCCGGCGCGCTGATGACCGATGTCGATCTTCGCACCGCATCGATCAAGGCCTCGCCGAAGAAGCCGGTGGAAGTGGCGATGAATGTCGCGCCGGCCAATCCGAACCGCGCCACGGATGCTCTTCCGACGCAGCCTGATGATCTCGAGGAAGCGCAGACGCACGCGCTGCGCATCCTGATCACGCGGCGTACCGACCGCGAGACGCTGATGGACGCCCAGAAGTTGCTGGAAGAAATGGGCTTTGAGACCGGCGGCTCCGACGGCTATGTCGGACCGCTGACTCGCAGCGCCGTTGCCGGCTTCAAGCGCTGGAAAGGCCTGAAGCAGACGGGCCCGATGATAAGCGGCGAGTTCATCGACGCGCTCTACGCCTCTGCCGGCCAGCCGAAGCCACCCGCCGGCCAGATCATGGTGCGGCAGAATTTCGAACCGCTGTTTGAGGCCCCTGTCGGCATCAAGGCGCCGGAAGTGGCCCTCGGCACGCATCTCTTCACTGTCGACAAGATCGATCGCTCGATCGAATCAGCCGATTGGCACGCGGTGACGTTGCCGAACGTGCTGTCCGATGCGACGATGAAGCGGCTGGGGATCACCGTGGCGGCCGATGCGAAACTGCCGGGTGCCGCAAAAGCCGCACTCGACCGGATCGAGATTTCGCAGGACGTTCGCGACCGGATCGAGACGCTAATGGCGGATGGGACGTCGGTCACGATCAACGACGAATCGCTTGGACCGGAGACCGGCAAGGGCACCGATTTCGTCACGCTGACCAAGTCGTCGAAAAGCGAGATGGTGGCAGTTCAGGATATTGGCTCAACGCCTGCCGCCGAGCCGCGCGCCAAGCGCAGTGTCATCCGTTACCAAGGCGGCGTCGGCCTCTACTGAGGCCAACGCCACCGCGGTCGGTTAGACCAGTTCCACATCCAGCACACCGGGCGCCGCCTTCAGAGCGGCGGCGATTTCCGGCGAGATACGATACCGTTCCGTCAGTTCCACCTCGATCTCGCGCTTGCCATCATCCTTGATGACGATAAACGAGACGAGGCCATCGCCGCGGGCATTAAGATGCCGGGCGACCGTCTTCAGCGGCCCTGAGTCGCGCACGAAGACCCGCAGCGCCTTCTGCATGCGGACCGACTGTTCCTCGAGAGACTGCACTGTCTGGATCCGCAGGCCAATGCCTTCCGGGCGCTCGTCGGCCTGAACTGTGATGACAAGCGATTTGCCGGGTTCCAGCAGATCGCGGTACTGAGCAAGCGCTTCGGAAAACAGCACCGCCTCAAACTGACCGGTGGAATCGGAAAACATGACGATGCCCATCTTGTTGCCGGTGCGCGTCTTGCGTTCCTGGCGACCGGTGACGGTCCCGGCAAGACGTCCGGCCGTGGCGCCTGCCCTCACAGCCGTCGAGAAGTCGGCGAAGGTCTGGACGCGCATCTTGTCGAGCACCGCACCGTAGGTATCGAGCGGATGGGCCGACAGGTAGAAGCCGAGCACCTGATACTCGCGCATCAGCATTTCCGACGGCATCCACGGATTGAAGGTTGGAAGCACGAGTTTTTCCGGACCGCTGGCCGCGCCCGAGCCGAAGAAATCGGACTGGCCGGAGACCTTCTCCTCCTGGGCGCGCTGGGCATAGCCGATGACGCGGTCCATGCCGGCGCTGAGTTGGGCGCGGTCGAAGCCGAAGCAATCGAAGGCACCCGCAGCATTCAGGCTTTCAAAGACGCGGCGGTTGATCTGCTTCGGGTCGATGCGCAGGCAGAAATCCTCGATCGACGCAAAGGGTGTGTCACCGCGAACCTCGACGATGTGATCGACGGCGTTTTCGCCGACGCCCTTGATGGCAGCGAGCGCGTAATAGATGCGGTTGTCGCCCGTCTCGAAGCGGCGGAACGAGGTCTGTACCGATGGCGGAATGACCTTGATGCCGAGCCGTCCCGCGTCTTCGCGGAAATCGTTCAGCTTTTCGGTGTTCGCCATATCGTAGGTCATCGACGCGGCGAGGAACTCGACCGGGTAATGCGCCTTCATATAGGCCGTCTGGTAGGAGACGATGGCGTAGGCGGCGGCGTGGGATTTGTTGAAGCCGTAGTTGGCGAACTTCGCCAGCAGTTCGAAGATGTTCTTCGCCTGCGGCTTCGACACGCCGTTTTTGATGGCGCCACTGACAAAGCGTTCGCTCTGCTGGTCCATCTCGGCCTTGATCTTCTTGCCCATGGCGCGGCGCAGAAGGTCGGCTTCGCCGAGCGAATAGCCCGACAGGACCTGGGCGATCTGCATCACCTGTTCCTGGTAGACGATAACGCCCTGGGTTTCCTTGAGCAGATAATCGATCGACGGATGGACCGATTCGATTTCTTCCTCGCCGTGCTTGCGGGCATTGTAGGTCGGGATGTTTTCCATCGGACCCGGGCGATAAAGCGCCACCAGCGCAATAATGTCCTCGATACAGTCCGGTTTCATGCCGATCAGCGCCTTGCGCATGCCGGCACTTTCCACCTGGAACACGCCGACAGTCTCGCCGCGCGACAGCATCTGGTAGGTCAGTTCGTCATCGAGCGGGATCTTGGCGAGATCCACAACGATATCGCGCTTCTTGCAGAACTCGACCGCCGTCTTGAGCACGGTCAGCGTCTTCAGTCCGAGAAAGTCGAACTTGACCAGACCGGCCTGCTCGACCCATTTCATGTTGAACTGGGTGACCGGCATGTCGGAGCGCGGATCGCGGTACATCGGCACCAGCTTCGAAAGCGGCCGGTCGCCGATGACGATACCGGCAGCGTGGGTCGAGGCGTGGCGGTAGAGACCTTCAATTTTCTGGGCGATATCGAGAAGACGGCCGACGACCGGTTCCTTGTCGACCTCTTCCTGAAACTTTGGCTCTTCCTCGATCGCCTTTGCCAAGGTGGTCGGATTGGCCGGGTTGTTGGGCACCAGTTTGCAGATGCGATCGACCTGGCCATAGGGCATTTCGAGAACGCGGCCGACGTCGCGCAGTGCTGCGCGGGCCTGTAGCGAACCGAAGGTGATGATCTGCGCCACCTGCTCGCGGCCATATTTGCGCTGAACGTAGCGGATCACTTCTTCGCGGCGATCCTGGCAGAAGTCGATGTCGAAGTCGGGCATCGAGACGCGGTCGGGATTGAGGAAGCGTTCGAACAGCAGCGAGAAGCGCAGCGGATCGACGTCGGTGATCGTGAGCGCATAGGCGACCAGCGAGCCTGCACCGGAACCACGGCCCGGACCAACCGGGATGTTTTGCAGCTTTGCCCATTTAATGAAGTCGGCAACGATCAGGAAGTAGCCCGGGAACTTCATCTTCTCGATGACGCCGAGCTCGAAATCGAGCCGTTCGCGATAATCCTGCTCGGTGAAGCCGGCCGTGATACCGAGTTCGGCCATCCGGTTCTCGAGGCCTTCGACCGACTGACGGCGCAGCTCCGCCGTTTCGGCGCGCTCCGCTTCTGCCGGATCATCGGTGGCGCCGGTGAAGCGCGGCAGGATCGGGCTGCGGGTCTTCAGGATGAACGAGCAGCGTTTGGCGATCTCGACCGTGTTTTCGAGCGCTTCCGGCAGATCGGCGAACAGCTTTGCCATTTCGGCACGGCTCTTCAGGTAATGGTCGGGCGTCAAACGGAAACGGGTATCGTCGGATACGATCGCATTGTGCGCGACGGCCATCAGGGCATCATGAGCGTCGTAATCGGACTTGCCCGGGAAGAAGGCCTCATTGGTCGCGACCAGCGGCACATCCTGGTCGTAGGCAAGATCGATCATCCGCTGCTCATGACGGCGGTCGTAAGTGCCGTGACGCTGCAGTTCAATATACAGACGATCGCCAAAGGCCTGCTTCAATGACAGGAGGCGCGCCTTTGCGAGTACGGTGTTGCCGTCCTTCATTGCCATGTCGACAGGGCCACCGGCAGCACCTGTCAGCGCGATCAGTCCTTCGGTGCCGCCATCTTCCAGCCAGGCGCGGCAGATATGCGTTGCCGCCTGCCCTTCTCCATCGAGATAGGCACGGCTGACGAGATCCACCAGCCGCTCGTATCCCTTGGCATTGGCGGCAAGCACAACGATTGCCGGCAGCTTCGCCAAATGGCCGTTGCGGCGCTCGTCTGGCTGATCCTCCATGTCAATCGACAGCTGGCAACCGATGATCGGCTGAATGCCATCACCGATGGATTTTTGGGCGAATTCCAGCGCGACGAAGAGATTGTTGGTATCGGTGACGGCGATCGCGGGCTGATTGTCCGCGATGGCCTTGGAGAGGATTTTCTTAAGCGGCAGCGCACCTTCCAGAAGCGAATAGGCGGAATGGACGCGCAGATGCACGAACTGTGGCGTCGCTCCCAAATCCTCCGATTCCGATTGTAAAGTCGCTGCGTCCGCCATCTGATACCCATTCCTTGAATCGGGTCATTGTCCGGCGCGGGGGCTTCAGAGTCGAGTCAAGAATGGTCTTCTCAACCTCTTTCCGCTTGCGCCCGCCAGCTGGGCGAGCACGGACCGGCTCACATCACCAGCATGATCATCGACAAGCTGGCAACGAAAGTTGCAATGGAGGCGAATGCGGCAATATCACGAAGAAGGTCAGTCATCGTCGTCTCCCGTGTTCGTTTATGTTGGCACTTTGTTCTCTTTTCGTGCCAACGTCAATAGTAGAACAAAACGGGAATAGAAGTTTCTGACCGATGGTTAATTCTGCTTGCTGGCTGGAGGTAACCAGCGCTCCATAGGCCAATGCCGTTGCCGGCCAACGCAAGCGGTCGGCAGCCAAACGCCAGCCATCGCTGCGGATCGCTGACGTGACGTCATTCCATGGCAGCAGTGTCCATCGCACGCCCCTTCGAGGATGTGACGATGGACACTATCGGATTAGGGGCACGCTTTGGGGATCAGTGCGTTCGCTAGAACTCGACGACTTTGCCGCCCTCGATCGTGACGCGACGATCCATGCGGGCAGCGAGATCATGATTGTGGGTGGCAATCAGGGCAGCAAGCCCTGACTGGCGCACCAGCGCCTCCAGCGCTTCGAACACGTAGGATGCCGTCTTCGGGTCGAGATTGCCGGTGGGTTCGTCGGCCAGCAAAAGGCGGGGCGCGTTGGCCACCGCACGGGCAATCGCCACGCGCTGCTGTTCACCACCAGACAGTTCCGACGGGCGGTGTTCGCCGCGATGACCGATTCGCATGTAATCGAGAAGCTGGCCCGCGCGTTCGCGCGCTTCCCCCTTCGAAAGGCCGCCAATCAGCTGCGGCATCATGATGTTTTCGATCGCCGTGAATTCCGGCAGGAGATGGTGAAACTGGTAGACGAAGCCGATGTCGGAGCGACGGATCGAGGTGCGCTCTTCATCCGACAAACCGTTGCAGGCCCGACCGCCGATCGTCACATCGCCAGCGTCCGGATGTTCAAGCAGGCCTGCCAGATGCAAGAGCGTCGATTTGCCGGTACCGGACGGGGCGACGAGCGCCACGATCTCGCCGCTCACGAGCGAGAAGTCTGCCCCGTTGAGGATCGACAGGCTCGTCTCCCCCTGGCCGTAGTGACGTTCGACGCCTGAGAGATTGAGGACGGTTTTACGCGGGACAGCCATGGAGACCTATTCGTATCGGAGGGCCTGGACAGGATCGAGCTTCGAGGCTCTCCATGCCGGGAAAATGGTGGCGAAGAAGGACAGGACCAGCGCCATGATGACGACCGAGAAGGTCTCGCCAAAACTCATTTCGGCCGGAAGCTGGCTGAGGAAATAGAGCTCCGGATCAAACAGGATGGTGCCCGAGACCCAGGAGAAGAACTGTCGGATCGATTCGATGTTGAGGCAGACGATAACGCCGAGCGCGACGCCGGCAAACGTGCCAACGATGCCGATAGCAGCACCCGTCATGAAGAAGATCCGCATGATGGCGCCGGAACTCGCGCCCATCGTGCGCAGGATTGCGATATCGGAGCCCTTGTCCTTCACCAGCATGATCAGGCCCGAGATGATGTTGAGTGCCGCGACCAGCACGATCAGGGTCAGGATCATGAACATCACGTTGCGTTCAACCTGAAGCGCCGAGAAGAACGTCTGGTTGCGTTGGCGCCAGTCGGTAATGAAAATCTGGCGACCGGCAGCCTGCTCCACCAGCGGACGCATGTCCTCGACATTGTCGGGGTGATCGATGAACAGTTCGATCGACTGCACCAGCCCTTCGGCATTGAAATAGAGCTGCGATTCCTCAAGCGGCATGTAGATGATCGTCGCGTCGTATTCCGACATGCCGATCTCGAAAACGCCGGACACGGGATAGGATTTAACGCGCGGATTGACACCCATCGGTGTCACGTCGCCTTCGGGCGAAATCAGCGTGATCTGGTCGCCGGCCGAAATGCCGAGCTGCGAGGCAAGCCTTGAGCCGACAAGAACGCCCTGCCCCGACGCGAAGCCGACGATATCGCCCTGCTTGATATTACCAGCAACTTCCGTGACCTTCTCAAGGTCTTCCGGCCGTACGCCGCGCACAAGAGCGCCGGAACCGGCGCCACCCTTGCCGGATGCCAGCGTCTGCCCCTCGACAAGCGGCAGGGCCATCTTGACGCCGGGAACGGCAGCGAATTTCTTGGTCAGTTCGGCGTAATCGGTGAACGGCTGGTCGATCGGCTGGATCACCATGTGGCCGTTGATGCCGAGAATGCGGGAAATGAGCTCGGTGCGAAAGCCGTTCATGACCGCCATCACGATGATCAGTGTCGCGACGCCAAGCATGATGCCGACGAAAGAGAAGCCCGCGATGACCGAGATGAAGGCTTCCTTGCGGCGCGAGCGCAGGTAGCGCCAGGCGACCATTCGCTCGAACGACGAGAAAGCGCCAGCCCGCGGAGACTTGTCGACCTTCTCTGGTTCACCACTCGTCGCGATGCTCGCCATTCACGCTTCCTTACACATGGAGCGCGCGGGAGGCTTCCCGCGCTGCTGTATCAGATATGCCTGCCTAGCCTGTCGTCAGACTGGCCCGGCAAGACGTCGGTGTCCGATCATCCGGCGACGCGGTTGAGCGCCGCTTCGAGCGTCATGACGTCACGGGCTGCGGACTTGCGGTCCTTGACCTCGACCTCGCCGTTGGCGGCGGAGCGCGGACCGACGATTATCTGTACCGGAACACCGATCAGATCCGCTGTCGCGAACTTGGTGCCGGCGCGTTCGTCGGTATCGTCAAGCAGCACGTCCTTACCGGCCTTGTTGAGCTTTGCGTAGAGATCTTCCGACAGACGATCGCATGCCTCGTCACCGGGCTTCATGTTGATCACCACGACATCGAACGGCGCAACGGATGCCGGCCAGATGATTCCGTTATCGTCATGCGATGCTTCGATGATGGCGGGAACAAGGCGTGTCGGCCCGATGCCGTAGGATCCCATGTGGACAAGATGTTCCTTGCCATCAGGGCCCTGCACCTTTGCGCCCATCGGCTCGGAATATTTCGTGCCGAAATAGAAGATATGGCCGACTTCGATGCCGCGGGCAGAGAGGCGATCGGCATCCGGGATCTGATCGAAGGCCGATTCGTCGTGCATTTCGGACGTCGCGGCGTAGACCGATGTCCACTTGTCAAAGATCGCCTGCATGCCGGCGACATCGTCGAAATCGGTGTCTTCGCCGGGAATGTCGAAATTGACGAAGTCCCGGTGCGAGAACACTTCCGACTCACCGGTTTCGGCAAGGATGATGAACTCGTGGCTGTGGTTGCCGCCGATCGGGCCGGTATCGGCACGCATCGGAATGGCGCGCAGTCCCAGCCGATCGAAGGTGCGCAGATAGGCCGCGAACATCTTGTTATACGAATGGACGGCGTCTTCCTTGTTCAAATCGAAGGAATAGGCATCCTTCATCAGGAATTCGCGCGAGCGCATGGTGCCGAAACGCGGGCGGATCTCGTCGCGGAACTTCAGCTGGATATGGTAGAGGTTGAGCGGCAAGCTCTTGTAGGACTTGACGTAGGACCGGAAGATATCCGTGATCATTTCCTCGTTGGTCGGTCCGTAGAGCATCGGCCGCTCCTGGCGGTCCTTGATGCGCAGCATTTCCTTGCCGTACGCGTCGTAGCGACCGCTTTCCTGCCACAGCTCGGCCGACTGCAGCGTCGGCATCATCAGTTCGACGGCGCCAGCCCGGTTCTGTTCCTCGCGGACGATCTTGTTGACCTTGTCCAGCACGCGCTTGCCAAGCGGCAGCCAGGAATAGATGCCCTGGCTCTGCTGACGGATCATGCCCGCACGCAGCATCAGCCGGTGCGAGACAATTTCCGCTTCCTTGGGGTTTTCCTTCAGGATGGGCATAAAATAGCGGGACAGACGCATGGACGTTTCCGGTTTCCGAGGCGTTCCCCAGATAACAAGGGAATCGGCCGTTTCTTGGTTTAAACTTTGACGGCGTACATAGCCGTTCGAGGGCGCAAATGGAACCCATAGCGCACGCTGCGGAACAGCAGATTGCGCTTGCAACGACTGGAGCTCAACGGTTTGATGACAAGCCCTGCGACAAATTCGTCCACGGGAAATTTTTGCCAAACTGTGTCAAAAATGCAAAAAAATCGAGTGACAAAGCACATTCGTTGGGCTAGGTTCAGCTCACAAAAGAGGCAAGGAGTTCAAATTCTTGCCAGTTCGCGGTCAAGTCTTGGGAGGATCAGATCTCTGGCGCGCTCGTCGCAGCCCCGGCAACGGAATGAGTATCACGCGAAACTGAAAAACAAGGCTTAACCGCCTTGTTTTTTTTTGGCCTGCTCACAGGCCGGGCCGCTTCTGCAGAAATCCAGAACGAAAGCTGCAATTCGTCGCTGCTATGCCTGAAGAAAATGACAGCCGGATGACACGTCCGCCAGCAGCGCCCTACTCAAATGTCGGCATGAAGTTGGGAATGCTGTCGATCCCGAAGCCGAAATAGGTGGAGGCGAGATGGTAGGTGAGGTAGAGCGCCGCCGAGATCACGGTCGTCAACAAGATGACCCTGCCTCCGCGGAATCGAACGGGCGCACTTTCAACCGTCCCGATCATCACTTCCCCATCATCCTGCTGACTGCGATAGCCAAGCGGCAGGACGGCGAACAGAACCGTCCACCAGAGAATGAAATAGATCGCAGCGACGGTCAGCAATGGCATGATGTGTCTCCTCCGCACTACCTATAGAACAGAGGATGCCGGGCGCAAAGGACGAGGTTCGATATTTCCCGTCCGGCCAAGCTCTGCGAGATTGATTCCGCAGACGCAGCCAACATGCTGAAATGCTGACACATCTGCCCGGCCCCGGACCCTCTTGACGCTTACAGCGAGGAGAAGGTGTCGGAGGCCGCGGGCAGACTTGGTTTGGCGACGGCGCCTTAGACCTTGGAGACGAACACCGTCACGACCGGCTTCTTGCCCCAGGCCAGGTTGGCCGCGGAACGGACGGAGCGACGCACGGCTTCGCGCAGCATGTCGAGATCCTTGCGGCGGGCGCGCGGAATGCTTTCGATCGCATTAAGAACCGCGTCATAGAGCGTGTCCTCCATGTCCTCGCCCTCATAGTCGACCTCCGGCATGCCGAAGGCAACGACGTCGGGATCGCTCAGGAAGTCGAAGCGGCTGTCGAGCAGCACGTTGACCGAGACGTGACCGGCAAAGGAGAGCTTGCGGCGGTCGCCAATACCCATTTCCTCAAAGTCGCCGATCAGCTTGCCGTCCTTGAAGACGCGGCCATGTGGCGCATCGTCGATGACCTGGGCCGGGCCCGGTGCGAGACGCAAAATATTGCCGTTGCGCACGCGCGGGATGGTCTTGATGCCGGCAGTGGCGCCGAGCGCTGCCTGGGCGGTAAGGTGGGCTGCCTCGCCGTGAACAGGCACGAGGATCTCCGGTCTCGTCCACTCGTACATCTTCAGAAGTTCATTGCGGCGCGGGTGGCCGGAAACATGCACAAGCGCATCCGAGTCGGTGATGATCTTGATGCCCTGTTCGATCAGCGCGTTCTTGATCTCGATGATCGGCTTTTCGTTGCCCGGAATGGTGCGCGAGGAGAATACGACCGTATCGCCAGCTGCGAAGGCGACGTTGCGCATCTCGTCGCGGGAGATCTTGGCAAGCGCTGCGCGCGACTCGCCCTGGCTGCCCGTCAGGATCACGACGACCTTGTCGCGCGGGATGTAGCCGAACTCGTCTTCGGAGATGAAGGGCTTGATGCCTTCCATGATACCGAGATCACGGGCAACGGCAACGACGCGCTTCAGCGACGAGCCGAGCAGCAGCACTTCGCGGCCGGCGGCGTCCGCCGCTTCGGCGATCGAGCGGATGCGGCCGACATTCGACGAGAAGGTGGTGATCGCCACCCTGCCCGCAGCATTTTGAATGACCTGGCGCAGGCCTTCCGACACTTCTTCTTCGGAGGGGGAAACGCCTTCGCGCAGCGCATTGGTGCTGTCGCACATCAGTGCGAGAACGCCCTCGTCGCCGATCGCGCGGAAACGGTTCTCGTCGGTCAGTGGCCCGAGCGACGGCGCATGGTCGATCTTCCAGTCGCCGGTATGGACGACATTTCCGAGCGGCGTGCGGATGACCAGCGACATCGGCTCTGGGATCGAGTGGTTGACGCCGACGGCTTCGATCTCGAACGGGCCGACATTGATGCGGTCGCCAGCCTTGAAGATGGTGATCGGGATTTCGGCGCGCGTGCCTTCGTAATTCCGCTTTGCTTCCAGCATGCCCGCGGTAAACGGCGAGGCGTAGACCGGCACGTTGAGGCCGGGCCACAGATCATTCATGGCGCCGTAATGATCCTCATGCGCGTGCGTGATGATCATCGCCTTGATGTTTTTCTTCTGGGCCGTCAGAAACCGGATATCGGGTAGGACAAGATCCACGCCCGGCAGGTCCGGACCTGGAAAAGTGACGCCGCAATCGACCATGATCCACTGCCGCTTGTCCGGCGTTCCGTAGCCGTAGAGAGCGAGGTTCATGCCGATCTCACCCACGCCGCCAAGCGGCAGGAACACCAGTTCGTCCTGTTTAGCCATTTTTATTGTTATTCCGTTCTTGCAAAAAATACATCGCCTGCTGCGATCGGCATCAAAGAGCCATGGCCGGTATCAAGCAGCAGAAATCCAGTGTCATCGATACCTGCGAATGTGCCGTTTAGCGAGCGCTCAGGTAGATTTACCGTAATTTTCTCACCAATTCCGCATGCGACGCGGCGCCATCTGTCGACGACTGTGGTAATACCCCGACCCTCGTCCCATTCCTCCAGAACTGTCGCCATCTCCCTGAAAAGATGTGCGAAGACATCCTCTGGCGACGCAGAAGACCCTTGGTCGTGGAGACGTGTGACACCGTAGGGTGCGCTATCGGGCATGTGGCGAATATTGATGCCGATGCCAATCACGAGCGCACGGTGGCCGCCCGGAAGCGCTTCGCTTTCAATGAGGATACCGCAGGTTTTCTTGCGGCCGATCAGGATATCGTTCGGCCATTTGACCTCGAGCGGCTCTCCACCGGTGGGAAGAACGGCCCGCAGGGCGGCGTGAACAGCGACAGCGACAGCAAGCGGGAGCGACGAGAGGCGCTCTGGTGGCGCCGGATCGATCAGCAGCAGCGAGGCATAGAGATTGCCGGGCTCTGACGTCCAGGCGCGGCCGCGGCGACCACGGCCGTCTGTCTGGCGGCTGGCGGTCAACCACAACAAACCGGCTTCGCCCGCACGGGCGCGGGCGAGGCATTCTGTGTTGGTGGAGCCAACCTCGTTCAGGGCTTCGTGACGAAACGCATCGAGCGACAGGCTTCGGCCCCTCAACGTCATCCTCAGAAGAACGACTTCGCTGCAGCGCTGGCGGCCGAGCCGATCGGTCCACCGATCAGCACATAGGCGACCACGAACAGACCGGACAGACCGAAGATCAGACGCAGTTCGCCGGAGACGCGGGCAAACTGACCCTTCGGCTCATCGAACCACATCAGCTTGACGATGCGCAGGTAGTAGTAGGCGCCGACGACCGAGGAGAGCACGCCGATGATTGCCAGCGCATAGAGCTTTGCCTCAATCGCCGCGACGAACACGAAGTACTTGGCGAAGAAGCCCGCGAGCGGCGGAATGCCGGCCATCGAGAACATCAGCGCAGTCAGCACCAGAGCCATGAAGGGCTTGGTCGAGGAAAGACCTGCGAGATCTTCCACGGTTTCGACATAGGTACCGTCTTCGCGGCGCATCGCCATGATGCAGGCAAAGGTGCCGAGCGTCATCACCATGTAGATGGTCATGTAGAGCACGACGCCGGAGACGCCGGTTTCCGTGCCGGCAGAAAGGCCGACCAGTGCGTAGCCCATGTGGCCGATCGAGGAATAGGCCATCAGGCGCTTGATGTTTTTCTGGCCGATGGCCGCGAAGGAACCGAGCAGCATCGATGCGATCGCCACGAAGACGATGATCTGGCGCCAGTCGGAAAGGATCGGCAGGAAGGCTTCCGAGACGACACGAACCAGGATTGCCATGGCCGCAACCTTCGGCGCCGACGCGAAGAAGGCCGTCACCGGTGTCGGTGCACCTTCGTAAACGTCCGGCGTCCACATGTGGAACGGCACGGCGGAGATCTTGAAGCAGGCGCCGGCAAGGATGAAGACCATGCCGAAGATGAGGCCGAGGCCGCGCTCTTCAGACGACAGAACGGTGGCGATCTCGTCGAAGCCGGTATTGCCGGTGAAGCCGTAGACCAGCGACATGCCGTAGAGCATCATGCCCGACGACAGGGCGCCGAGAACGAAGTACTTGAGGCCCGCTTCCGTGGAGCGCAGGTTGTCGCGGCTGAAGGCAGCGACAACGTAGAGCGCCAGCGACATCAGCTCGAGGCCGAGATAGAAGGCGAGCAGATCGTTGGCCGAGATCAGCACCATCATGCCGAGCGTCGCGAGAACCAGCAGAACCGGGAATTCGAACTTGTCGAGTTCCAGCGCCTTGGCCTGCCCCATCGACATGACCATGGCGGTGATCGAACCGATCAGTGCCAGGATCTTCATGAAGCGGGCGAACGTATCCGATACGAAGGCGCCGCCGAAGGCCTGACCGTCGCCGGTCATGAAGATCAGCATGGCACCTACGACCGCCAGAAGGGCGATCGCAAGACCGGTGACCAGCGGGGCGGATTTCTCGCCGGAGAAGACGCCAATCATCAGAAGGGCGAGCGCGCCTACGGCCAGGATGACTTCCGGCAGGGCCAGACGCAGGCTTTGGCTCAAGAGTTCAGCGGTCATGTCCAGTTTCGTCCCGTCTCAGTGCACGTTGAGTGCAAGGTTCTTTGCTGCGGCCAAGGCTGCGGAGTAATTGTTCACCACGAGATCCACCGAGGCTGCGGTCGCATTGAGGACCGGCATTGGATAGAAACCGTAGAAAATCGTGAGCGCGACCAGTGGGTAGAGCAGGAACTTCTCTCGCGTCGAAAGGTCGAGAAGTGCCTTCAGCTTTTCCTTTTCCAGTGCCCCGAAAATGACCCGGCGATAGAGCCAGAGCGCATAGGACGCGGAAAGGATGACGCCGGTTGCGGCAAACAATGCCACCCAGGTGTTGACCCGGAAAACGCCCATGATCGTGAGGAATTCGCCGACGAAGCCGGACGTTCCCGGAAGACCGACATTCGCCATGGTGAGGATCATGAAGGCGACGGCATATTTCGGCATGTTGTTGACGAGACCACCGTAAGCCGAGATCTCGCGGGTATGGAGGCGGTCATAGACAACGCCGACGCAGAGGAAGAGCGCGCCAGAGACGATGCCGTGCGACAGCATCTGGAAGATCGCACCCTGCACGCCCTGCTGGTTTGCCGCAAAGATGCCCATCGTGACGTAGCCCATGTGGGCAACCGACGAGTAAGCGATCAGCTTCTTGATGTCGTCCTGCATCATCGCCACCAGCGAGGTGTAGATGATGGCAATGACGGACAGCGCAAACACCATCGGCGCGAAGTACTCGGATGCCAGCGGGAACATCTGCAAGAGGATACGGATCATGCCGTAACCGCCGAGCTTCAGCATGACGCCGGCCAGGATGACCGAACCTGCGGTCGGAGCCTGAACGTGCGCATCTGGAAGCCAGGTGTGGACCGGCCACATCGGCATCTTGACCGCGAAGGCTGCAAAGCATGCAAGCCACAGCCAGGTCTGGACGCCGGCCGGGAAGCCGAACTTCAGAAGCTCGGTCATATCGGTCGTGCCGGCCTGCCAGTACATAGCCATGACAGCCAGCATCATCAGAACCGAACCGAGAAGCGTGTAGAGGAACAGCTTGTAGGAGGCGTAGACGCGATCCTTGCCGCCCCAGACACCGATGATGATGAACATCGGGATCAGCGTCGCTTCGAAGAAGATGTAGAACAGAACGATATCGAGGCCGACGAAGACGCCGGTCATGGCCACCTGCAGAAGCAGGAAGGCAATCATGTATTCCTTGATGCGCTTCTCGATCGCTTCCCAGCTGGCAAGCACGCAGAACGGCATCAGGAATGTCGTCAGGATGACGAACAGCATGGAGATGCCGTCGACGCCGAGATGATAGGAAATCCCGGTGCTCAGCCACTCATGCTTTTCGACCATCTGGAAGCCCGGGTTCGAATTGTCGAAACCGATCCAGATGAACAGAGAGACGATGAAGGTGACGACCGTCGTCAGGAGCGCGATGTTGAGCACGTTGCGGCGACCGTTCGCTCCCTCGCCGTTTGTCAGCAAGAGGAGGAGAACGCCGACCAGCGGCAGGAAGGTGACCGTCGAGAGAATTGGCCAGTCGGTCATTACATTGAGCTCCCGAGCATCATCCATGTGACGAGGGCGGCGACGCCGATCAGCATCGCGAACGCGTAGTGATAAAGGTAACCGGACTGCAGCTTGACCACCCGGTCGGTGATATCGACCACGCGGGCGGCGACGCCGTTGGGGCCGTAGTTATCGATGACGGCGACGTCACCCTTCTTCCACAGGAAGCGGCCGAGAGCCTTGGCCGAGCGGACGAAGAGGAAGTCGTAGAGTTCGTCGAAATACCACTTGTTCAGCAGGAACTGGTAGAGGCCCTGCTGCGAAGCGGCGAGACGCTTCGGGGTTTCCGGCGACTTGATGTAGAAGTACCAGGCGGTGACAAGTCCGATCAGCATGGCGATGAATGGCGACACAGCCACCAGTGCCGGCACGTGGTGGAACTCGTGCAGCAGTTCGTTCTGCTCGGACGTGAACATCGCGCCCTTCCAGAAGGCGTCGTAGTCGTGGCCGTAGAAGAATTCCTTGAACACGACACCAGCGAGCACTGCGCCGGCTGCCAGGATGTAGAGCGGCACCAGCATGACGTTGGGGCTCTCATGGACGTGATGCATCACTTCATGGCTCGCACGCGGCTTGCCGAAGAAGGTGAGGAAGATCAGGCGCCACGAATAGAAGCTCGTGAACATCGCGGCAATGACCAGCAGCGTGAAGGCAAAGCCTGCAACCGGCGAGTGGGATGCGTAGGTCGCCTCGATGATGAAGTCCTTCGAGAAGAAGCCTGCAAAACCGATTGGCGTGAACGGAATGCCGACACCGGTGATGGCAAGCGTGCCAATGAGCATCATGGCGAAGGTGAGCTTGATGTGGGAGCGGAGGCCGCCCATGTGGCGCATGTCCTGCTCGCCGTCGACGGCGTGGATGACCGAGCCGGCGCATAGGAACAGAAGCGCCTTGAAGAAGGCATGCGTGAACAGGTGGAATACAGCGGCACCATAAGCGCCGACGCCGAGCGCCACGAACATGTACCCGAGCTGCGAACAGGTCGAATAGGCGATGACGCGCTTGATGTCGTTCTGTACGAGGCCGACGGTTGCCGCGAAGAAGGCTGTGATCGCGCCGATGATGGTGACGATGGTCAGCGCATCCGGCGACAGTTCAAACACCGGCGACATGCGGGCGACGAGGAACACACCGGCGGTGACCATGGTCGCAGCGTGAATAAGGGCCGACACGGGGGTCGGGCCTTCCATCGCGTCCGGCAACCAGGTGTGCAGCAGGAACTGCGCCGACTTGCCCATGGCGCCCATGAACAGAAGCAGGCAGACGACGGTGAGTGCTGTCGCCCGTGTCAGTTCCATGCCGAATATATTGGCGACGACCTGCGTCGCTTCCGGTGCACCTTCAGCCGGCAGGTAGTTGGCAGCAGCGGCGAAGATGGTTTCGAAGCTGATCGAGCCGAACAGCACGAACAGGCCGGCAATGCCAAGGATGAAGCCAAAGTCGCCGACGCGGTTGACGATGAACGCCTTCATGGCTGCAGCCGAAGCGGACGGCTTCTTGTACCAGAAGCCGATCAGCAGATAGGACGCGAGACCCACGCCTTCCCAGCCGAAGAACATCTGGGCCAGGTTGTCCGACGTGATCAGCATCAACATCGCAAAGGTGAACAGCGACAGGTAGGCGAAGAACCGCGGGCGATGCGGATCGTGGTGCATGTAGCCGATCGAGTAGATGTGCACGAGCGTCGACACGGAGTTGACCACGACGAACATGATCGCGCTCAGCGTATCGATGCGGAACGCCCATTCGACGTCGATGCCGCCGGACTGGATCCACTGCATCACCGGAACCTTGATGACTTCGCCGGCCTCGCCGTGGTGAAGGGCCACGTTGAAGAAGACAATCCAGGAGAGGATCGCCGCGATGATCATCAGACCGCTGGTGACGTATTCGGAAGCCTTGGCGCCGATCTGGCGGCCGAACAGGCCGGCGATCAGGAAGCCGATCAGGGGAAGAAAGACGATTGCCTTGTAGATCATGACCCGATCAGCCCTTCATCATATTGACGTCTTCGACCGCGATCGAGCCGCGGTTGCGGTAGAAGACGACGAGAATTGCAAGACCGATGGCGGCTTCCGCAGCAGCGACGGTCAGAATGAACAGTGCGAAGACCTGGCCGACGATGTCGTTCAGGAAGGATGAGAAGGCCACCATGTTGAGGTTGACCGCGAGCAGGATAAGCTCGACCGACATCAGGATGATGATGACGTTCTTGCGGTTCAGGAAGATACCGAACACGCCGAGCGTGAACAGGATGGCGCTGACCGTGAGATAGTGGGAAAGACCGATTTCCATGTTTGTTGTTCCTTGTTCCCGCTACCTTCAGAGACCCTGGCCGGACTTGACCTTGACCACCTCGACGGCGGTTTCGGGCGTGCGTGCAACCTGCCTCGAAATATCCTGACGCTTGACGTTGGTGCGATGGCGCAGCGTCAGCACGATGGCGCCGATCATTGCGACCAGAAGCACCATGCCGGCGAGCTGGAAGAAATAGACGTAATTTGTATAGAGCACATCGCCGAGAGCGGCCGTGTTGGTGCGCACGGCGGGGTTCGGGATCGGCATCGTTATGGATTTCGCCGCCTCCGGTGCCAGCACCGAGCCGCCGATGACGACGATCAGTTCAGCCGCAAGGATCAGCCCGATGACGATGCCGATCGGCGCGTATTGCAGAATACCGGAGCGCAGTTCGGCAAAGTCGATGTCGAGCATCATCACGACGAACAAGAAGAGAACCGCGACCGCGCCGATATAGACGACGAGCAGGATCATCGCCAGGAACTCGGCCCCGGTCAGCAGGAACAGGCCCGCCGAATTGAAGAAGGTGAGGATGAGGAAGAGCACCGAATGGACCGGGTTCTTGGCCGAGATGACCATGAACGCCGACGCCACCGCGATGAACGCGAAGATGTAGAAAAAGATAGCCTGCAGACCCATCGTGGTGCCTTTTCGTTCCTCATCGGGCGGCGCTTCCAAAAAGCCCCCTGCCCGTCAGAACCCGGCGCTTCGAACGCACCGAGATTAAATGACCAATGCTTGCCCGGCGCCCGATCAGAGCGACGGCATGCTCGCCCCGTTACCGGTAGGGCGAGTCGATCCCGATGTTGCGCGCAATTTCACGCTCCCAACGATCGCCGTTTTCGAGAAGACGTGCCTTGTCGAAATACAGTTCTTCGCGGGTTTCCGTCGAGAATTCGAAATTCGGACCTTCGACGATCGCATCGACCGGGCAGGCTTCCTGGCAGAAGCCGCAGTAGATGCACTTCACCATGTCGATATCGTAACGCACCGTGCGGCGGGTGCCGTCGTTGCGGCGCGGGCCGGCTTCGATGGTGATCGCCTGGGCGGGACAGATCGCCTCGCACAGCTTGCAGGCGATGCAACGCTCTTCGCCGTTCGGATAACGGCGCAGCGCATGTTCGCCACGGAAGCGCGGCGACACCGGGCCCTTTTCGAACGGGTAGTTGATCGTTGCCTTCTGCTTGAAGAAATACCTCATCGACAGGAAGAAGGCGCCGACGAATTCCTTCAGGAACAGCGAGTTGATAGCCTGAGCAATAGCCATCTTATTCTCCAATGATGCCGAGTGATGAACGGGCCATGATCATGCCCATCCCATCAGTTTCAGCACGAATGCAACGATCACGACCATGGCGAGCGACAGAGGCAGAAACACCTTCCAGCCGAGCCGCATGAGTTGGTCGTAGCGATAGCGCGGTACGAAGGCCTTCACCATAGCGAACATGAAGAAGACCATGGAGCCTTTCAGCATGAACCAGATGATGCCGGGAACCCAGTTGAGGAACCAGACGTCTACCGGCGGCAGCCAGCCTCCGAGGAAAAGAATAGTGGTCAGCGAGCACATCATCAGGATGGCGGCGTATTCGCCGAGCATCAGCATCATGTATGGCGCTGACGAATACTCGACCATGTAACCGGCGACAAGTTCGGATTCCGCTTCCGGCAAATCGAACGGGGGACGGTTGGTTTCTGCCAAGGCCGAGATGAAGAAGATCACGAACATCGGGAACAGTGCCAGCCAGTGCCAGTCGAGGAACGAGGCCGGCAGACCCATCATCGTGCCGAGGCCGTCATGCTGTGCATTGACGATGTCGGTCAGGTTGAGCGAGCCGACGCAGAGCAGGACCGAGACGATGACGAAGCCGATCGAGACTTCATATGACACCATCTGCGCCGCGGAGCGAAGTGCACCGAGGAACGGGTATTTCGAGTTCGATGCCCAGCCGGCCATGATGATGCCGTAGACTTCGAGCGACGAGATCGCAAAGACGTAGAGGATACCGACATTGATGTTGGCGATAACCCAGTTCTGGCTGAACGGAATGACCGCCCAGGTGGCGAGTGCCAGCGTCACCGAAATCAGCGGCGCCAGAAGGAAGACGCCCTTGTTGGCGCCAGCCGGAATGATCGGCTCCTTCAGGATGAACTTCAGAAGGTCGGCGAAGGACTGGAACAGACCGAACGGACCAACGACGTTTGGACCACGGCGCAGCTGAACGGCCGCCCAGATCTTGCGGTCGGCGAGAAGGATATAGGCAATGAAGACCAGAAGGCAGACCAGGAGCAGAAGAGACTGCCCAACCATGATCAGTGCCGGCCAAACGTAGGTCCAGAAGAACGAATCCATGTTCATATTACTCCGCCGCAACCTGGAAATTGTTGCGGGCCAGTGCCGAGCACTCCGCCATGACGGCAGATGCGCGGGCGATCGGGTTGGTCAGATAGAAATCCTTGATCGGCGTCGTGAAGCCGCCCTTGGAAAGCTCACCGGATTTCAGGCCGAGGGTGGCGATGTCGTTGACCGAGCCGGTCGCGATCTCGTCGAGATCCGCAAAATGCGGGTGATCCGCATAGAGCTTCGCACGCAGAGCATAAAGCGAGTCGAACGGCAGCTTCTTGCCGAGCACGTCTGACAGGGCGCGGATGATTGCCCAATCCTCGCGGGCTTCGCCCGGCGCGAAGCCGGCACGGTTGCCCATCTGGACGCGGCCTTCGGTGTTGACCCAGGTTCCGGACTTTTCCGTGTAGGTCGCGGCCGGCAGGATGACGTCGGCGGTATGCGCGCCGTTATCGCCGTGGCTGCCGATATAGACGGTGAACTTGGCGTATTTCGTCGAGAATTCCATCTCGTCGGCGCCAAGCAGGAAGAGAACGTCCATCGACTTCAGCATGGTGGCGGCATTGGCACCCTTGGCACCCGGCACGAAGCCGAGATCAAGACCGCCGACGCGTGATGCTGCGGTGTGCAGCACGCCGAAACCGTTCCACTCCTCCGTCAGCGCACCGACGGAACCGGCAAGCTTTGCAGCTGCCTGGAGAATGGCGAGACCATCCGGACGCGACAGAGCCCCCTGCCCTACGATGATCATCGGGTTCTTCACGCCGCGGAGCTTTTCAGCAAAGCTGTTGCTGCCGGCGGAAAGCTCGGCAAGCGAGTCCGGGCCTGCGCCGAGATAGTCGTAGGCGTAGCGGAGTTCGCTCACTTCACCGATCACGCCGATCGGGAAATTGCCGCGGCGGAAACGCTTGCGAATGCGGGCGTTTAGAACCGAAGCTTCATAACGCGGGTTGGCCCCGATCAGAAGCAGGCCACCGGCCTGTTCGATGCCTTCGATGGTCGGGTTGAAGATGTAGCTGCCGCGACCGAGCGACGGATCGAGCGCCGTCCCGTCCTGGCGACAATCGATGTTTTCCGAACCGAGCGATGTCATCAGCGACTTCAGCGCGTACATTTCCTCGACCGAAGCCAGATCGCCCGCAATTGCGCCGATCTTGTCGCCGGATGTCGAAGAAACAGCTGTTTTGATCGCTGCAAAGGCTTCAGCCCAGCTTGCAGCCTGCAGACGGCCATCCTTGCGGACATAAGGGCGATCTAGGCGCTGGGTCTTCAGGCCGTCCCAGATGAAACGGGTCTTGTCCGAGATCCACTCTTCGTTCACCTGCTCGTTGACGCGCGGCATGATGCGCATCACTTCGCGGCCGCGCGTATCGACGCGGATCGCGGAACCGACGGCGTCCATGACGTCGATCGATTCGGTCTTGTTCAGTTCCCAAGGACGCGCCGTGAAGGCAAACGGCTTGGAGGTGAGCGCACCGACGGGGCAGAGATCGACGACGTTGCCCTGAAGCTCCGAGGTCATCGCATGCTCGAGATAGGTCGTGATTTCGGCGTCTTCGCCGCGGCCGATCAGGCCAAGCTCGGAAATGCCGCCGACTTCGGTCGTGAAGCGGACGCAGCGCGTGCAGTGAATGCAGCGGTTCATCACGGTCTTGACGAGCGGTCCGATATACTTGTCTTCGACGGCGCGCTTGTTTTCGGTGTAGCGCGAGCTATCGATGCCGAAGGCCATCGCCTGGTCCTGCAGGTCGCATTCGCCACCCTGGTCGCAGATCGGGCAATCCAGCGGATGGTTGATCAGCAGGAATTCCATCACGCCTTCGCGGGCCTTCTTGACCATCGGCGTGTTGGTGAAGACTTCCGGCAGTTCGCCATTCGGGCCGCCGCGAATATCGCGCACGCCCATCGCGCAGGATGCCGCCGGCTTTGGCGGGCCACCCTTTACCTCGATAAGGCACATGCGACAGTTGCCTGCCACGGACAGACGCTCGTGGAAACAAAAGCGCGGGATTTCGGCGCCGGCTTCCTCACACGCCTGAAGCAGCGTGAAATGATCCGGGACTTCGATTTCCTTGCCGTCTACCTTCAGCTTCGTCATCGTCTTAACTACGTCCTCAGTTCATCCATCAGCTGTTTCGCCGAGGGACACATTCCTTACTTCAACAGCGCCCTCGCCTGGCCGACCCAGTCGTCCCGCGAAATGCGCCCATCGAAACCCAAGTCGTCTTCGAACCGGGCAATATCTGTTTCGGACCAAGCGGCGATCGCGGCAAGCCCGCCAACACCTTTGTCCTTCGAATTCTTTTCAACCTTCAAGCAGATGCCGTCCGGTTACTCCGCTGCTTCCAGAACTGCGCCGTGTGAGGTCGAGTCCTTCGTGTACTGGTCGATACGCGCCTCGATTTCGGGGCGGAAATTACGGATCAGGCCCTGGACCGGCCAAGCGGCCGCGTCGCCGAGCGCACAGATCGTGTGGCCTTCGATCTGCTTTGATACCTGGAAGAGCATGTCGATTTCGCGCTTCTGCGCGTTGCCGCGCACCATGCGCTCGAGAACGCGCATCATCCAGCCCGTGCCTTCGCGGCACGGCGTGCACTGGCCGCAGCTCTCGTGCTTGAAGAAGGCTGCGATGCGCCAGATCGCCTTGATGACGTCGGTCGACTTGTCCATGACGATCATGCCGCCCGTGCCGAACGACGATTTCACGTCGCGCATGCCGTCAAAGTCCATGATGGCATCGGCCATGTCTTCGCCGCGAACGATCGGGCAGGACGCGCCGCCGGGAATGACGCCGAGAAGGTTATCCCAACCGCCGCGGATACCGCCGCAGTGATGCTCTATGATCTCGCGGAACGACAGACCCATCGCCTCTTCAAAGGTGCAGGGCTTGTTGACGTGACCAGACACCATGAACAGCTTGGTGCCGACATTGTTCGGACGACCGATCGACGAGAACCACGAGGCTCCGCGGCGCAGAATGGTCGGCGCAACAGCGATCGATTCGACGTTGTTGACGGTCGTCGGGCAGCCGTAGAGACCCATATTGGCCGGAAACGGAGGCTTCAGGCGCGGCTGGCCCTTCTTGCCTTCGAGGCTTTCGAGGAGCGCCGTCTCTTCGCCGCAGATATAGGCACCGGCGCCGTGATGGACGTAGATGTCGAAATCCCAGCCGTTCTTGTTGTTCACGCCGAGAAGACCGGCAGCATAGCATTCATCGATCGCCGCCTGGAGGTCTTCACGCTCGCGCATGTATTCGCCGCGGACATAGATGTAGGCGGTATGCGCGTTCATGGCGAAACCGGCGATCACGCAGCCTTCGATCAGCGTATGCGGATCGTTGCGCATGATTTCACGGTCCTTGCAGGTGCCGGGCTCCGATTCGTCGGCATTGACGACAAGGTAGTGCGGGCGACCATCGGACTCCTTCGGCATGAAGGACCACTTGAGCCCGGTCGGGAAGCCTGCGCCACCACGACCACGAAGACCGGAAGCCTTCATCTCGTTGATGATCCAGTCGCGGCCCTTCTCGATGATGATCTTCGTACCATCCCAGTGGCCACGGCTCATCGCGCCCTTCAAGGACTTGTCCTTGAGACCGTAGATATTGGTGAAAATGCGATCCTGGTCTTGCAACATGATCTATCTACCTACTCGACCGACTTTATCACATCGGATGTCATCATCAGCATGCCCGTAGTGACGGACCGAAACTTTGCCGCGCCCATCATCAGGAGCTTTCCCCTTCAGGCTTCGGCTTGCGGCTGCGCTTCGGCTTCGTCTCGCCCGAGGGAACGCCGAGCTCTGCCGGAGCGCCTTCGGCCTTGCTGCCGGTCGCTGCTGGCGCCGTCTCGGTTGTCGTCGGCGAACCTTCGCCCTTCTCGGCAACCTTGACGTTCTCGGCAGCAGCCTTCGGCGCCGTGACCGGCGTCTTCAGCGACTTGTCTGTCTCAGGCGCCGTATCCTTCGGACGACCGGCATTTGCCGGTGGCACAGATGCGCCCTCGGTCACAGCCTGTGGCTGCGGCTCGAGATTGGTGCGAACAGGCTTGATATCGTCGACCAGCGTGATCGGAGCACCGATCGGTGCCGACTCATGACGGTCGATCTGCGGACCGGTCTTGACCTCGGCGCCCTTGCCTGCCTCGAACGTGTCGATGATTTCTTCAAGACGCTCGGGGGTCAGGTCCTCGTAGGCATCCTTGAAGATGATCACCATCGGCGCGTTGACGCAGGCGCCCTGACACTCGACCTCTTCCCAGGACAACGTGCCGGTTGCATTGAGATGCAGCGGATCGTGGTGGATCTTCTTCTGACAGACCTTGATCAGGTCTTCCGAACCGCGAAGCATACAAGGCGTCGTGCCGCAGACCTGGATATGCGCACGGGTGCCGATCGGCTTCAGCTGGAACTGGGTATAGAAGGTCGCGACTTCGAGAACGCGGATATAGGCCATGTCGAGCTTGGCGGCGATATGCTCGATGGCGGAACGGGTGACCCAGCCATCCTGCTCCTGCGCACGCATCAACAACGGAATGACGGCCGACTGCTGCCGGCCTTCCGGGTATTTCCTGATCGTTGCCTCTGCCCAGACCGCATTCTCCTCGTTGAAGGAGAAGTTTGCCGGCTGGAACTGTTCTTCGGCTAGTCGACGAACGGACATGCTTTCAACGCCTTATCAGTTTATGACCCCGCACCGCGATCTCGTGAGGGTCACGAATTCGCAGGCATAGGCCGTCTTGTCTTTCTGCATGAACACGATCAGCTTCGTGCCGTTGAGTACGGATGTCTTGATCTCGTAGCCATCGGACAGGAGCGTAGCCATCGACGCCGAACCGCCGCTGACACTCGACAGCGCCTCCTGCGCCTGCGAGACCGCAGGAGCAGAGAGCACGAGAGCAGCGGCTGCGACGGCGCGAAGCATCATCAGCGGTCAACCTCACCGAACACGATGTCCAGAGAACCGAGCACCGCGGACACGTCCGCCAGCTGGTGTCCGCGACAGATGAAGTCCATCGCCTGGAGATGTGCATAACCCGGAGCGCGGATCTTGCAGCGGTAGGGCTTGTTGGTGCCGTCGGCGACCAGGAACACGCCGAACTCGCCCTTGGGCGCTTCGACGGCCGCGTAAACTTCGCCGGCCGGAACGTGGTAGCCTTCGGTGTAGAGCTTGAAGTGGTGGATCAGCGCTTCCATCGAACGCTTCATCTCGCCACGCTTCGGCGGCACGACCTTGCCGTCGGTCGAAGACACCGGGCCGGTCTTTGCGTCGCTGAGCAGACGATTGACGCACTGCTTCATGATCTTGCACGATTCGCGCATCTCGATCATGCGGATCAGGTAGCGGTCGTAGCAATCGCCGTTCTTGCCGATCGGAATATCGAAGTCGAGGTCGGCGTAGCATTCGTAAGGCTGCGACTTACGCAGATCCCAAGCCGCGCCCGAACCGCGGACCATGACGCCGGAGAAGCCCCAGGCCCATGCATCGTCGAGGCTCACAACGCCGATATCGACGTTACGCTGCTTGAAAATACGGTTGCCGGTCAAAAGGTCGTCGATGTCGTCGAGCTTTGCCGGGAATTCATCGCACCACTGGCCGATGTCTTCAACCAGGTCCACCGGCAGGTCCTGATGGACGCCGCCCGGACGGAAGTATGCCGCATGCATGCGGGCGCCGCAGGCGCGCTCATAGAACACCATCAGCTTTTCGCGTTCTTCGAAGCCCCAAAGCGGCGGGGTCAGAGCGCCGACGTCCATGGCCTGCGTCGTGACGTTGAGAAGATGCGAGAGGATACGGCCGATTTCCGAATAGAGAACGCGGATCAGCTGACCGCGGATCGGGATCTCGAGGCCGAGCAGCTTTTCGACCGCGAGCGAATAGGCATGCTCCTGGTTCATCGGCGCGACGTAATCGAGCCGGTCGAAATAGGGCAAGGCCTGCAGATAGGTCTTGGTCTCGATCAGCTTTTCGGTGCCGCGATGCAGGAGGCCGATATGCGGATCGACACGCTCGACGATCTCGCCATCCAGTTCCAGCACCAGACGCAGAACGCCGTGGGCAGCCGGATGCTGCGGACCGAAGTTGATATTGAAGTTCCGGACGTTGTGTTCCGTCATTTCAGCGCTCCGCGCTTTGGAAAATGGGCAACCGCCCGAAATTCTGCTTCATCGTCATGTCAATCAATTCAGACGAATGCCAACCCAGTAGGAACCGATCTTTCAGGGAGTGCAACCACGTTGCTGTCCTCTCCTGATATTTTAGACCGATATCACATTACCACGTCTAGTCGACCCGCCTGCCCGCTCCCTCAACCAAGTCCACCCAACCCGGCAATTACCAAATCAACCGCGTCAGGTCTTCGCCTTCTCGTCACCGGGAAGAACGTAATCCGTCCCCTCCCAAGGTGAAAGGAAATCGAAGTTGCGGAATTCCTGCCGAAGTTCGACCGGTTCGTAGACGACGCGCTTGACGCTGTCGTCGTAACGAACCTCGACGAAGCCGGTCGTCGGGAAGTCCTTGCGGAGCGGATGCCCCTCGAAACCGTAATCGGTGAGAATCCGGCGAAGATCCGGGTGACCGGTAAACAGGATGCCGTAGAGATCCCAGGCCTCACGTTCGAACCAGTCGGCGCCCGGGTAGACCGAGAATGCCGAAGGAACCGGTTCGTCCTCGCCCGTTGCAACCTTGATCCGGATACGCAGGTTCCGGTGCGGCGACAGCAGGTGGTAGACCACATCGAAACGCTTCGCACGGGCCGGATAATCGACGCCGCAGATATCGATGAAGCTGATGAAACCGCATTTCGGATCATCACGCAGGAAGGTCAGAAGCTCGATGATGTTGTCGCTGGTGGCAATCAGGTTCAGCTCGCCATAGGACATCACCGCGTCTTCGACCAGGGTCGAGCGCGATTCACGAATGTAGGTCGAAAGCTCGCTCAGGGTCTCGGTCATCATATCCTCCTCAAGCCCTCAACGCTCGATCGTTCCGGTGCGCCGGATCTTCTTCTGCAGCAGGAGCACGCCGTAAAGCAGCGCCTCTGCCGTGGGGGGACAGCCCGGCACGTAGATGTCGATCGGCACGATGCGGTCGCAACCGCGAACGACGGAGTAGGAATAGTGATAATACCCACCGCCGTTTGCACATGATCCCATCGAGATGACGTAACGTGGCTCCGGCATCTGGTCATAGACCTTGCGAAGCGCAGGCGCCATCTTGTTGGTCAGCGTTCCCGCCACGATCATCACGTCCGACTGGCGCGGCGAAGCGCGTGGCGCAAAGCCGAAACGCTCGACGTCATAACGCGGCATGGAAAGCTGCATCATTTCGACGGCGCAGCAGGCCAGACCGAACGTCATCCACATCAGCGAGCCGGTACGGGCCCAGTTGATCAGTTCGTCGGTCGACGTGACAAGAAAGCCCTTGTCGGCGAGCTCATTGTTGATCTCGCCAAAGAACGCGTCGTCGCTGCCAATCGGCTTGCCGGTATTCGGGTCGATAATACCCTTGGACTTCGGCGCGACGAGAGTTGTGCCGCTATCGACTACTCCCATTCCAGCGCTCCTTTTTTCCATTCGTAGATAAAGCCGATCGTGAGGACACCCAGGAACACCATCATGGACCAGAAGCCGAACCAGCCGATTTCACCGAAGGACACAGCCCAAGGGAACAGGAAGGCAACTTCGAGGTCGAAAATGATGAACAGAATCGACACGAGATAGAAGCGGATGTCGAACTTCATGCGGGCATCGTCGAAGGCATTGAAGCCGCATTCGTAGGCGGAAAGCTTTTCCGAATCAGGCGCCTTGTAGGCAACGGCGAAAGGCGCGATGAGAAGCGCCAGACCGATCACCAAGGATATACCGATGAAGATCGCGATCGGGACGTAGGAAGTGAGGAGTTCACTCATGATATTCGATCCCTGCTTGCCTTTAGCGCCGGGCGACGCTCGAACATGAATTCGACAAGCGTACGTGCATTGCAACAAGGCGTGACTAGCGCAGCGTGAGGAAAGGCGCAAGCCCTTTGAGTCCCCCTCACCTACCAATAATACTCCACTGGAAAACACCAGTTCGTTCGCCAACAAATCAGTACCCGACATGTTCCCGGCCAAGGGTCTGCCGACGGTCTTCTAACGATGGAGTTTCATTCAGGAATAGCGATTCGAGAGGCGCGGCGGACGGACGTTGCAACTCTCAGCGCGACAGGTGGGTTCGACGACCCGATCATTCCCCATCCCGGTGAGGATAGAGACGCTTGATCAGTTTGGAGGAAAGAAAGTAAATGGCGCGAGTGACGGGGCTCGAACCCGCGACCTCCGGCGTGACAGGCCGGCACTCTAACCAACTGAGCTACACCCGCGCATATTGCCGACTTTACGGCGCCGCATCATTTGGACACGACGTTCGAGGAAGAAGAATGGCGCGAGTGACGGGGCTCGAACCCGCGACCTCCGGCGTGACAGGCCGGCACTCTAACCAACTGAGCTACACCCGCACATTTCTTCAGAAACTTTCGTCTCTCACCAGGCAGCCTCGACTGCTCGGTTGGCCGCTTCCTAAGAGGTTCGACGGGAGGTGTCAAGCAAGTTTGAAGACAAAATAATGACGCCACTCACTTTCCCACATCGAGGCCCGTGGTTTGTCGTTAAGAACCCTTATCTGCCACGGATTTTGTCGAAAATTCAAAAAAATGTCGTCAAAGCTCTTGCGGTTTTCGCGCGATCCGCATAGATCACGGCCACCGAAGCGGCAGACGAAACGGTCTGCAGTTTAGGGGCGATTAGCTCAGTTGGTAGAGCGCCTCGTTTACACCGAGGATGTCGGCGGTTCGAGTCCGTCATCGCCCACCATTCTTCGGCCTTCCCTACCAGATAATTTCCGTAGAATGCTCTCTCGCTGATAATGGCACATGTTTGCCCATCACTGCCTTTTGGACGATTGCGTTGACCGGAAGTAGGCGGCGGCTCTAAGCGGCCCATCCGCTCCGACAGAATACTGCGCGACATCAACGCCAGGTTCCAACCGATTCGTTATCCAGTCTCAATCATTCGATCACGGGCAAATGACGTTGGCGAGCTACACAATTGTGGTTTGCATCGCTGAGGGGCTACGTTGCAAAAGACTGTCGGCCTGCACGACTATACGCGTTGTAGCATTTGGACGGCCGGCGAACACTCTCCGGTCTCCTGTTTTGTACGCCTGTCCGGCAGCACTTCAACCGGGACTGGCGCAGAGGCGAGCGGCATGCCACTGTCCCGCCATGAAAGCTGCCGCTGTCGCCTTTATTCTGCTCTCCTGCTGCGCCGTCTTCGTCGGCGGCATAGAGCTGTTCAAATATCGCCAAGCGGTCAAGCAACTCGCGGCGACCTACGCGCAGAGGCAGCCTTAGCGACAGCGCAGAAGCTCTCGTGCACTCGAAGCGCTTACCCGTTCAATCAAAGATGCTGAGTCGTTTGCTGATGTTCAGGTTCGGCATCACGCCGTAAGCCTGGCCCGTCCTGTAGGTGGTCTGCAGACAATAGTATGCGAAAATCCACAGGAAAAGGCTTGCCATAATCGAGATGGCAACGATCTGTATCCGCATTTATTTCCCTCCCCCAGCTCCTCCCCTCGATAGTGTTTCAAAATAAAACAACTGTCCATAGCAGCACGAGGACTTGGTGCAGTGCAGCATTATATTTTGCGGAGCGCCGGTTTATACTTTCTCATACTGCAGCGGAGGTGCAGCAGCATCGGGATCGTTGAACGGTTTGCAACGAGATCCGAAAGGGCTTGTTAAACGTCCATTAGGGGCACATTTCCCATTGTGTCCTCACGTTCTCTCTCATTCTCGAAACGAACTGTATCATGCGCAAGGTCATCGGGTGGCTCACCCAGAAACGTTCCAGCCAGGGGAGCGTCCCACGTCCCCGTCGGCGTATCGACCTTGGAGTAGACGCGCCGACCTATCCGATCTACGCGATCGGCGACGTGCATGGCTGCCTGGAGCTCCTCAAGGAAGCCGAGGCGAAGATCGCCCGGGACATCGAAGAAACGCGCCGTGCGGGCGTGGTGGTTCTTCTCGGCGACTATGTGGACCGCGGCCCGGCATCCTCGGGTGTTCTCGACTATCTGATCAAGCCGAGCGAATACGGTCTGCGCCGACTGCCGCTATGCGGAAACCATGACGATGTGTTCCGCCTCTTCCTCGATGATCCGGACACGCATGGCGAATGGCTGAGCCTCGGCGGAGAGCAGACGCTGGCGTCCTACGGGCTCGACGTGCATGACCAGAACTTTCGCCAGCGCAGCCGCAATGGCACGCTGAAGCAGCTGCTGGCTGAAGTCGTGCCCGATGCGCACCGCCAGTTCCTCACCGATTTGCCGATCAGCATGAAGGTCGGACAGCTTCTGTTCGTCCACGCCGGCATCCGGCCGGGTGTCGCGTTGAAAGACCAGGAGGAGGCTGACCTGATGTGGATCCGCGATCCATTCCTCGCCAAAGGACCAAACCTTCCATCCACCTTCGTGATCCACGGCCACACGCCGCAGGCTGAGCCTTCGCTCGGACCGAACAGAATCGGCATCGATACCGGGGCATTTTATTCGGGCAAGCTGACAATCTTGAGGATTGCGGGCGAAGAGACGCGGTTTATCTAGCGACGTCTGGAAAACCAGGCCGCAACGAACGGCTTTACCAGTGGACCGAACAGGCCAAGGCCAGTGATGGAAAAGCCGAAATAGACTTTCTTCGACCGCCGATCGATGCCGCGAACGATCTTTTCGGCAACGGCATTCGCCTTCCACGGCGGCGCGGCACCCATCAGAGCCCGTGCCTGCGCCGGGCGTTTGGCGAGTTCCCTCTCGAACTGCGGCGTTTCGGTATCCGGCGGGAAGCACAGCGCTATGGTGACGCCATCTCCAACCGACTCAGCCTGGAGGGCCTCGGCGAAGCCCGTGAGCGCCGACTTGGAGGCACAATAAGCTGTGTAGCCGGGTATGCCGATCAGTGCCGCACCCGAGGACACGATCATGATTGCGCCCTGCCCGCGGCTCTTCATGCCCGCGTAGACCGAGCGTACGGCATTCGCCGTACCGAGCAGGTTGACGTCTATCTGGCGGGAAAAGTCGCTCTGCGATTGCTGGTCGAAAAAAGCGGGTTCTACCATCCCGGCCGAGGCAACAAGAACGTCGCACGGTCCGAATGCGGCCTCGCAGGCATCAACAGCACGCGAGATCTCGCTATCGTTCGCGACATCCGCGCGTTCACATCTGATGTCAGCCTTGCCGGTACTGCGGAGGTCGACAACAGCGCTTTCAAGCATTGCCGCCGTGCGCGCGATGATCGATACGCGCGCACCCCGGCATGCGTAGATCCGCGCCACTTCCAGTCCGATGCCGCTTGATCCACCCGTTACGATCACGTGCATCGTCGTCGCCACAGCCTCAGGTGTTGTCGGGCGACTGGAGAAGCGGCGCAAGCTGCATCAGTTTTTCCGGGCTGAGAGAGGCAAGACCGAAATTCCTGTCCTGCAGGTCCTTCAGGCGTCTTGCTGTCGATTCCACCGCATGGCGAATCTGCTCTTCCGTATGGTCGCTGGTGATAAAGAATCGCAACCGGGCCATGCCTTCCGGGACGGCGGGATGAATGATCGGCAAAGCGTTGACGCCATCTTCCAGCAATTCGTTCGACAGCTGGATGGAGCGAAGCGAATCACCGACGAGGATCGGCACGACGGAAAAGCCGAGGCTCAATCCGGTGTCGAGACCGGCTTCCCGGGCGAGCTTCAGAAACAGCGAACCGTTCCGGTGCAACTGCTCGGCCCGATCCGGTTCCTCGCGCAGAATATCGAGGGCCGTGGCTGCAGCCGTTGCCAGAACCGGAGCAAGCCCGACGCTGTAGACGAAACCGCCCGCTTCGGCCTTTAGGATGTCAGCCAGCGCCCGGCTACCGGCAATATATCCGCCGCAGCTCGACGTTGTCTTCGACAGGGTGCCCATCCAGATATCGACGCTCTTCGGGTCGATATCAAAATGTTCAAACGAGCCGCGACCGGTCTTACCGAGAACGCCGAGCGAATGGGCCTCGTCGACCATCAGCCAGAAGCCGTACCGATTGCGCAGCTCGATCAGGCGTGGCAGGTCGGCGATGTCGCCATCCATCGAATAGACGCCTTCGACGATCACGAGAACGCGCCGGAAATCTCCGGCAAGCGTGTTGAGCACCGTCTCGAGGTTATCGACGTCATTGTGCTTGAACAGGCGCCGCGTGGCGCCGGAAAGCTTGATGCCGGCCAGCGCGCTGTTGTGAATGAATTCGTCGTGGATGACGAGGTCCTTGGGGCCGACGACACAGCTGATTGCCGCAACGTTGGTAAGGTAGCCGCTGACGAAACAGACTGCAGCATCAACGCCGTAAACGCTGGCAAGCTTTTCTTCGAGTTCCGCATGCACCGGGCGCTCGCCTGCGACCAGACGGCTGGCGGAGGCGGAAATGCCGAAACGATCGATCGCAGCCTTGGCGGCTTCGGTCACCCTCGGGTCCGTGTTGGTACCGAGATAGTCGTAGGAAGCAAAATTCGCATAGACTTCCCCGTCCATGGTCGTCGTCGCGCCGGCGGCTTCGTCGTGCGAGCGATAGAACGGGTTGTCGACGCCGATGATTTCGCTCGCCTTGCGCTGCACCATGACCCGTTGATATTCGGGCAAGGCGTCAAAACCGACCGGAGGGCGGGCCGGTTGCTGCGGCTGTGCATTGAGCCGCGTCGTGCGATTGCGCCCGACGTTTTCGTTGGCCTTGCGCATCTGGTCGATAAAATTGCCCTTCCCCCCAAGGCTCAGCTTGGAGGGCCGGGTTTCATCCGAACTGCTGTCTGTCACTGCGTTGCGGCTTTCTGCTGCGTCGAATGGCTTTTGACCAGCCGGTCGATCACTTCGTTCTGGACGGTGTCGTCCTCGCCGTTGCGCTTGGCGACACGCTCTCTCAGACGGCTTACCACGTCGCTGACGGACGTGTCTTCCCCTACTCCGCTCAGCGGAATATCAAAGCCCGTCTTCTGCTGGAAGCTCATACCGAGCTCCATCGCCATCAGACTGTCGAGACCGATATCCTTCAAGACCTTTTCCGGCGTGATACTGTCTTCCGTGACACGCAGGATCGTGGCGATTTCAGACGCGACGAGGTTGTGAAGAAGCTGCTGCGCTTCATCCGCCGACTTGCCACGGATCAGATCCTCAAGATCGATCCGGTCGCCATCGGAGGCCGATTGCTGATTGCCAGCCGAACGGATCGCCGTCTCGAAGATCGAGGCGTTGGAAATCGGCAGCATCCGCACTGCCTGCCAGTCGACTTCGGCAATCATCACGGCTGCCGCATCAATGGTGCCGGTGTCTGACGCCATGTAGCGTTCGACCTGCTCCAGCGCATCGCGCGCCTTCATCGCCGTCTTGCCGATTCGCTTGGACAGGATTTCGTTGACCTCGGCATTGCGTGCAAGGAAACCGGTATCGGCAATGGCGCCAAAGCCGACGGCGAGACCCGGCTTGCCGGCCGCGCGGCGTGCACGGGCAAGACCTTCGAGATAGCCGTTGGCAATGACGTAGTTTGCCTGGCCCGGGTTGCCGAGCATGGTCGTGGCCGAGGAGAAGACGAGGAAGAGATCGAGATCGTCGCCCGCCGTCAGCTTGTCGAGGAGAGCCGCACCGCGAACCTTGACCTCGACAACCGGTCGGTTGCGCTCGGGCGTCAGGTTGGACAGAAGCGCGTCGTCGAGCACCATGGCCGCGTGAACGATGCCCTTGATCGGAGCCTGCTTGCGCAGGCTGTCGAGGAGTCCGGAAAGAGCCGGCTCGCTGGTGATATCGCAGGCATGGACAGATGCCTTGACGCCCTTCGCCTTCCATTTGGCGATCGCCGCCTCGGTTTCAGTGTCGACGACACCCTTGCGCGAGCAAAGTGCAATCTGCTTGGCACCGCGTGCGGCAAGCCAGTCTGCCGCAACGAGGCCGAAGCCGCCAATGCCGCCGGCAACCAAATAGATGCCATCCGGATCGAAGGCGACCGGCTTTTCGTTTGAAATCACCACCTTGTCCTTGCCGGCAACCGGAGGACGGATGACGATCTTGCCGATCTGGCCGGCGTTCTGCATCAGACGGAAGGCACTGCCGATCTCGTCATAGCCGAAGGCGCGATAGGGTAGCGGAGACAGGTCGCCCCGTTCGAACAGGACACCGATCTCGGTAAAGATCTTCTTCGTGATCGCCGGCAGCTTCACCAGCAACTGGTCGGCGTCGATGCCGAAGTAGCTGATGTTGCGACGGAACGGACGAAGGCCGATCTTGCGGTCGGAATAGTAGTCGCGCTTGCCGAGTTCGAGGAAGCGACCGAATGGCTTCACCAGTTCCAGGCTGCGTTCCATCGCTTCCGAGAACAGCGAGTTGAGGACAAGGTCGACGCCTTCGCCGCCGGTGACGCCGCGCACGCGGGCCACGAAATCCAGCGAGCGGCTGTCGAACACATGGTCTGCACCAAGCGCTTCCAGGAAGCGGCGTTTTTCCACCGTACCGGCCGTCGCGATGACAACTGCACCCTTCAGCTTGGCGATCTGCAATGCGGCAAGGCCGACACCGCCAGCTGCGCCATGGATGAGGATGGTTTCACCGGGTTCGATATGGCCGAGCTGGACCATGGCGTAATAGGCGGTTAGGAATGCCACCGGAACGGTTGCTGCAGCCTCAAAGTCGAGGCGTGCGGGGAACTTCGTCACGCCGTCACGGCGAACCTTGACGTGCGTGGAGAACGCGGCCGGGCCGATGCCCATGACACGGTCTCCGGCAACGAGATCCGTCACCGACGCACCGACCGAGATGACGCGGCCGGACATTTCCATGCCGATGGTTGCGCCGGCAAAGCCGTCTTCGAGTGCTTCTTCCGGAAGCAGTCCCATCGCCCACATGACGTCACGGAAGTTGAGGCCGGCCGCTTCCACGGCGAGAACGATCTCGTCGGCATCCGGCACCGGCTCGGAGGCGCTCTCCCAGATGATGCTGTCGACGCGTCCATTCACGGTTTGCCGGATCGTGGCCGCGGTGAAGTCGGCGCTTTCTGTATCCTTCGGCCCGAACGGACCGCTCGATGCGCGGATTTCCGACAGCGAACCATCGCGCAGGATCCACTCACGGTTGGCACTGGCGGATGCAAGGATCTCGCCGACATACAGGCCGAGTTCCGCACTGTCCGTCTCGAGATCGAGAAGGTGCGTGGCGACCGCATCGTATTCGTTCTGAAGAACGCGGGCGAAGGTCCAGAGACCGGCGTTGACGTCATCAGTCGCCTCACCGGCAAGCGGCGAGCCGCCGGGTGCGACGATCACGAGACGGGACTGGTCGCCCGACGCGAGGCTGGCGCTATGGCGGGTGAACGCTTCAACGATACGCTTCAGGTTTTCGAGACGTGCCAGAGCGACATCGGAGGCTTCGCGATCGCTCAGACGTTCGGCTAAGAAGATGGCTTGCACGGGTTTGCCATCGAATCCGGCAAGCGACTGCGAAATCGCAGTCTCGTCCGCATCCGCGCTGAGCAGGACGACGGTGTCGCCGTCACCAAACGCTGCAGCACGGGCAACATCTTCAGCGAAGACGAGCGCCGACGGGATCGACGGCAGTGCCTGCAGCTGGTCGGCCGCGGCCGAGGAGGCGCCTGCAACGATCAGCAGCCCTTCGGCCACATCTTTCTCTTCGACAAGCGGGGCGGCAAAGCCGAGACCTGTCAGAAGGTCGGTTACCTGTTCGGTTGTCGCGAGACGCCCGACCGGAAATTCCGGCGACTGACTTGCGGCAAACCAGTCATCCGATAGGCCGAAGGCAAAGTCGTTGAACGCTGACGGTGCACGGTCGACGAACAGGAATGCAGCGCCTCTCGCGGCGGCGCCTCGTACAGCGGAACGAAGGCTATCGTCGGTGACCAGAACCGCCTGGCTTTCAAGTCCGGCGGCAATGATCACATCGATGCCGCGGAGATCGGCCAGCGCCTTCGGCTCGATCACCGAGACATGTGCATGCTGTTCGAAGGCAAGTTCGAGTGTACGGCGAACGCTTTCGCGCGGCTCGACGATGGCGAGCGTCGCCGAGTGATCGACGGCAAGCGACGCAAGCTTGCTGCTGACGGATACGGATGTGGAGCCGAGCTCGACAATGACCCGGGTCCGGCCGCCATTGGCCCGACAGGCTTGCTCGACAAGATGCAGCGCTAGATCGGAGCGCTTGCGCCCAAGTGGCGAGTGAACAAGCACGTGTTCGAGCGTTGCTTCGCTGGTGTGGCGCGCTTCGGAGACGTCTTCGCCGCTATGGAGGCCGCCAAGCGACAGGTGTTCCAGAGCATCGCGATAGGCATTGTGCAGCAGCACGGCCTCGGCGATACGTCCGGAATCCTCACGGTAGATTTCTTGCAGAAGTTCAGAGACGGCCGGCATGGTGAATTCGGACGGCACGCGCCAGCCGGATTCCTCGGACGACGCGATCCCGGCATCTTCCAGAATAAACAGACAGCTCGCCAGGAAAGCCCGGAAATTGGGTTCTCCCGGGAACTCGGTAACGGACACGAACCCGTCCTGTGATGCGAGCGACAGCGCAATCTCGTGGCAGGCACGGTAAATCATTGCATCCAGCATCAACGACGCAGTGTCCTTGGCTTCTGCATCCGTCGTCGCGGCCAGTAGACCGCCGGCAAACCCGATCCGAGCGAAATTGCCTGACATCGTCGACGGCACGGCTTCGTAATGGAACGCAACCGAAGCCAGGGTGTGATGACGACGCAACGAGGTGCGGCGGAACCGGCAGTCGTCGAACGACGCGACGATTTCGCCATCTTCCCCGAACATGCGGAAGTTGACCTTGATCGAGAAGCCGCTGAACCGTTCGATCTCAATTACTGCACGGGTGATAGGCTTGGCCCGCGCCCCCACCCGAACCGAACCAAATCGTACGGGGATATAGGGAGAGCCACCATCGCTGCCCGATAACTGGTCGAACATGGCAACGAGGCCATGGAAGACAGCATCAACCGAGAACGGGTTGAGGTTGTAGGTCAGATAGGGGTGGGCCGGAGCCTCGGCCGCTTTCAGATCGACCTCGACCGTGTTACGACCAAAGACGCGCGCTTCGCGCAGCAGCTGAAAGTGCGGGCCGTATTGGAGGCCGAACCGTTCGGCAGTGCTATAGACGTCCAGCGAGGAGAGCTTCGCGCTTTCGCCTTCGTTGGCACGCCAGATCTGACGGTCAGATGCATGCTCTACTGGCTTGCGGCAGCGGGCCACCGCATGCACGGTCCAGTCGTCGCTGCTCAGTCGTTCGCGCGAGCGGATCTCGATATCGCCTGTCTCGGGCGACAGGATCGTCGATAGCTCGAGCAGCCGGTCGGTGCGAAGTTCGAGCGGACGCACGATCTCCATATTCGTCAGTTCGACGTCGTCGGACCCGAAATGCACCTGGGCGGCTGTGACGGCGATCTCGACAAATCCGCTACCCGGAAGGATCGCACGCGAATCGACGACGTGCTCAGCCAGATCCGGGAAAAGCTGCGCGTCGACATGGTTCTTCCAGTGGGCGCTGTTGGGATCGGTGCGCCATCCGAGCAGCGAGTAGCTGCCGCGGTGTTCGCGGCCGAAGATATCAACCTCATCGGTCGTGTTCGCCATCTTCAAGACGGACGGCTCGAGCGGCAGGACCGGGAGGCCTGCAAACGCATCGCGCTTGCTGCTACGGCGCGACACGCTCGGCGAGACGCCGTGGGCGATGGCGCGGGCAAACGACTGCGCGACCGGGTCACGTCCCTCGATCGGGGTCTCTCGCTGCAGGGTGCCGATCACGACAGCCGAATGCGACGCATGCTTGGCGATTTCACTGACATAGTTCGACAGAATCGAACGTGGCGAAATCTCGATGAAGAGGTTGCAGCCGAGCTCCAGTGCTGTTTCGGCCGCGGACTTGAAGAGAACCGGATCGCGGACATTCCGCCACCAGTAATCGGCATCCAGGCCGCGGCAGTCGTAGATGCCGCCGGTGACCGTCGAAACATAGGTGCAAGCGCCACTCTTCGGCTCGATCGTCGGCAGGTCCGCGAGAAAAAGATCGCGCGCGCTGTCGATGATCGGGTGATGGAACGGGTAGTTGATGTCGAGAACATGGACGACGGTCTGCGCCTTGCGTGCCGCATCGCGAAACGCCTGGATCTCGTCAGTCGGACCGGAAATCGTGACCGAGTTCGGTGCGTTGATGGCGGCGACGCCGATCTCGTTCAGACCATGGGTCTTTGCGAAGGCAAGCGCCGTCTCCTCGTTCATCACAGCGGCAGCCATCTTGCCCTTGCCGGCAAACAGATCCTGCGACTTGGAGCGCTTGGCGACGATCGCCACGGCTTCCGCAGCCGTCAGGGCCTTGGCGGCATAGGCAGCTGCAATTTCGCCCACGGAGTGGCCGAAGACGACATCCGGGCGAACCCCGAGATTAGCGAGGCAATCCGAGATGGACGCCTGGATCGCAAACAGCATAGGCTGAGCGATCTTGGTATCGGCAAGCCTACTGCCGATATCGTCGGCAAACAGCAGATCCGAGAGCTTTTCGCCCAGGTGATACTCGAACAGCGCGCTGAAGGATTGGAAGCACTGGCGGAAATGGCGGCTTTCACGATAGGCTTCAACGCCCATTCCGGCCCACTGCGCACCATTGCCGGAAAACACAAAAGCTGTCTTGCCGGCATGGGACGGCGCTTCTCCGCGCTCCCCCTGCGAAGCCGTTCCGGCCAAATGCGTTTCGATCGCCCTGAGAACCCTGCCCTCGTCCTTGGCTTCGACGGCGAAGCGATAGCGCATCGGGTCGCGATTGGCGCTGGAGGCGGCGATCAACCGACGTGCCTTGACAGCATCGGAGCGTTCGAGGGCCGACTGGTAGTTTTCCAGAAGCGACTTCAGGGCGGTGGCGCTATGGGCGCTGGCAAAGAAGAACTGGCTGTCGGCCTTGGTGGGCAGCGCCGGCGCGTCGACCGGATCGGGATCGCCGATCACGACGTGGGCGTTGGTGCCGCCGAAGCCGAACGAGTTGATGCCGGCGAGCCGAGCGCCCTTGGCAGGCATCAGCTTCATCGCGGACATGTTGACCCGCACGTTGAGCGAGGCGAAGTCGATATCCTCGTTGGCTTTTTCGATATGCAGCGTCGCGGGCAGGAAATCGTTTTCCAACGCGATCATCGCCTTGATGAGACCGAAAAGACCCGACACCGGCTCGGTATGACCGATATTCGACTTGATCGAACCGATCGGCAGCGGGGCCGGACGGTTCTGCCCGATGACAGTGCCAATGGCCCAGACTTCCGCCGGGTCGCCCACACGCGTTCCCGTGCCGTGGCCTTCGATAAAGGCGACGCGGTTCACGTCGATGCCGTTGCCCTGATAGATCGAGCGCAGAAGATCGGCCTGCGCTTCCCGCGATGGCAGACTGATGCCGTTGGTGCGGCCCGAAGAATTCACGCCTGTTGCGTGGATCTTGGCGTAGCTGCGGTCATTTTCCCGCTTCGCGCGATCGCTGCGACGAAGGACGATCGCCACCCCGCCTTCGGCGCGGACATAGCCATGGCCGTTGGTGTCATAAGCACGGCAAAGCCCTTCGGGCGACAGCATGCGCGCCTGCGCGAAGCCGACGAAGGAGAGCGGGTTGACGAGGATATTGACGCCGCCGACGATCGCGGTGTCGATATCACCGCGCTCGAGCGAGCGCACCGCCTGATCCAGCGCCACCAACGACGACGAGCAGGCGGTGTCGATGGTCATGCTCGGCCCATTGAGGCCGAAGACGTGCGAAATGCGGTTCGAGACGATCGAGAGCGTGTTGCCCGTCATGAAATACGGGCTACCGGATGCCGGATCCTCCGACGACAGCGTACTGTTTTCGAGACTGGACGCGCCGATATAAACGCCGACCTTTTCCTTGGCGAGCGTGCTTGCCGGAAGATTGGCGTCTTCCAGCGCCTGCCAGACCAGTGTCAGAAGCACGCGCTGCTGCGGGTCCATCTGCATGGCCTCGCGCTGCGAAATGCCGAAAACGGCAGGATCGAAGTCATACAGCCTGTCGATAACGCCTGCGGCAAACGTATAGGTCTTTCCAGCGATACCCTGTGCCGGATGCCAGAAACGTGCCAAGTCCCATCGATCTCCAGGGATCTCCGAAACGGTGCAACGGCCGCCGCTCAGGATCGTCTTGAGTTCCTTGACGGAGCTTGCACCCGGCGCCACACAGGCTCTACCAATAATTTCGATCGTCATTGTCACTCTGTTTTCACAGCTAAAATGGCGGATGCGGAATGCCCGCATCGGACAACTTTAACAACATACTTATTAGCGGATGTCACGAGAAAAGCTAATACACATATGGCCCAAGGCGGGTTCAGGGGTTCGCAAAAAGCACAAAGTTATTGCATAAACAAGCCATTACATAACCTGCCTCCTGTTTATACTAGCATGGGTTGGATCGCCAGATACCTTACAGCAACAATCAACCATACAGTGAACAGAAAGCGGCACCACGCCTGCAAATGGAGTTGAGAAGGCGAGACAGCTTACAGCTCCGACCAGCGTAAACTCGTCCGCCAGACGCTGATGACCGCCGGTCGAATCGAAAATATGGCGAAGCTCTAGATTTGAAGCCTGTTAGTAATGTGGTAAGCGCAGGCATCATCGCAGGCATTCCTCGATCGGAACAAGACTATGCCGCAAGAGGAGAGGCCCGCAATTTCGACCCCTGCCGAACAACGTCGCCGACGCGGCGGCCGGTTGTTCGTTCTTGCGGTGTTCCTTCTCGTTGTCTTCAGCGGGCTTGCGGCGACCGTCCTTTTCGTCAACGAAGGGCGCAACTATAAGCGTCTGGTGCGCCAGTTCGGCCTGCAAACCTATCTGCTTCCTCCTCCTCCCGCACCGGCTGTTCGCATCGGGCGCCAGCGACGGCTTGCGGCGAGTAGCAGGCAGCTGCCCAGACTGGTCCGGCCGCTGGCGCACGACACGTCGCGTCTCATCCCACCCGTTACGACATCAACCGAGGAACGCTGCCAAGCACTGGCGGGCATAGGCGTTGAACCGCCGAACTTCTTGGCGGGCGCCAATGTATGGGAGTGCACGTTCTTCCTGCCGCTGGGCCCGGGTGAAGATCCCGCGTCTCTGTTCATCCAAGCGAAAGGGGTTGGAGAGGATGACCTGCGTACCTTCCGGATCAAGCTCAGTTTCACGGATGAGCGCCACGACGGTGCGCTGTTGCAGACTGCACTGACCACGCTCGACGGTTACGGCCTGTCGCTGACACCGCAGAGCCGGTCATATCTCGAGGCAAGGCTTTCCGCCCGCACGGCGTTTAAATCCGATCTCGAAAACTACCGCGCCACCTTTGTCCCCGAAATGATGGACCAGAGACGGTTCAACCTGCTCCTCGTTGCCCATCCCGTTACCACGGCATGCCCGGTACCGACGCCGGAACCTGGCAGGGCGTCACAGCGAGCGATCGTCAGCACGCGGATCGGCTGCCTGACGCTCCCAGTGGGGCAAGTTTTTTCGCCGCAAGGCTAGCCACGCTACGCAACCGTCAGATTGCGTTAAAGCCTGATCAAATCCAGCCGCTCTCCGAGTTCGCGCTGCGCCGTTTCCACCAGGCTGAGCTGGTGGGTGAACAGCACCGTCTGGAACTTGTCGCCGGCAGCAGCCAGTGTGCGGATGCCGGCTGCGGTCCGTTCGTCGTCGAATGTCTGGAAGATGTCGTCGAGGATCAGCGGTGCCGGTTCGTTGCGGCTACAGTAATCCTCGAGGAACGCCAGACGCAGTGCGAGATAGAGCTGATCGCCGGTGCCTTCGCTGAGGCCCGATAGCGGAACCTGCTCACCGGTGTTTCGCTCGACAGCCAGCTGCAGCTCGTCCTTTTCGTCATAGAGCTGCACCAGCTTCGCAAACCGTCCACCGGTGAGATCCGCAAATACCTTGCCGGCCCGCTGCATGACCGGATCGGCCTGCTGCTCGCGATAGGTTTCCATCGAGGACGATAGAAGGCTGGCCGCGAGCTTCAGCACCACCCACCGCCGCGCAAGGTCCCTCGCCTCGGTTTCGGCCGCGTGCTTCTGGAACACCGCGCGCTCGGCACCGATGCCGCTTTCCAGTTCGCGGCGACGGCGGGCATTGTCGGCCTCGGCGGTCCTCAAAGTCGAGATACGGTCGATCTGCGTGCTATCGGCGCTTTCCAGCTGTTCGATCTCAAGACCTGCCGTCACCTTGTCGAAATCGACCAGCGCTGAGCGCACTGCCGCTTCATCGTCACCATCAGCGTGCTCGTTGAAACGGGAGCGGCACTGCAGAAGCTGTCCGTTCAGCCGGCTTCGCTGGCGCAATTCTTCCAGCACCTGTTCGAGGTCGGCGACGTCTCGCGAGGCGGATGTGGCAAGCGAAGCGAGCTCGTCCTGCAGGGTTTTTTCCCGCGTGGCATAGCGCTCCAGGGCGAGCGTCGCGCGTTCGAGGTCAGCCGACATCGCTGCCTTGTGCTTGGCGGCGGCATTGGCATCCATTGCCCGGTCGTTGAGGAGACCGGCCGCGACATCTGCCGGCACCGAGACCAGGTCGGGCGCCACCTTGGTGCAGAGGCTGCGGATCTCCTCGTCGAAGGTTTCCATGTCGCGCTGCATGCCGCGCACCCGGCGTCTGCGGTTTTCCCGCTCGGCCAGAAGATCCGGCACGCTGCGCCAGACATCGAGCGCTGCCGCTGCCATTTCGACCGTCGCCTCATCCGGCAGACCGGCCATGGTCGCAGCGTTGGAGAATGCGGCTCGCCACGTGTCGACTTCACGGCGCAGAACGGTCTCGCGCTCTTCGAGACGTTGCAGCGCATCGACGGCGGAATGGCGCTTGCCCTCCAGCGAGCGGCTTTCCGTCCAGCGTTCCGCGATCTCCGCCAGTCTGCGATCGAGAGCGCGCGCCAGGGCCGCAGGCGGCAAGGCGGTTGCGGCAAGACCAATCGCGTCCGCAAGACCGACCAGCACCGGCTTCAACCGCTCTTCCTTCAGCCGCGCGGTCTGCAGCGCGTCACGTGCATCCTTCAGCGCATCGACCTGATGCGACAGGGCTTCGACGCCGCGGCGCCATTCGAGCATTCGCTCGGGCGATAGCGGCGAGATGGGCACCGAGCGGAACAGGTCCTCGAATTCGGTGATCGCGTCCGACAGCGCAATATCGCTTTCGCGCGCCTCGGCGCGGGCGTTCGTCAGCTGCTGCTCGATCTCGTGCTGACGCAGGCTGAGCTGCGCGTGGCGGGACACTCGCTCGGCGTCGGTCAGGGCGGCGTCGGCCAGTTCGTCTGCATTCTGCACCGCATTGTTCACATCGGCGAGCTTATCCGCTGATGGCTTTGCTCCGAATGCGGCAAGACCCGCATCGCGGAGATGGCGGGCTTCCAGAATATCGGCACGCGAAACGATGCGGCCCTGCCCTTCCAGCGCCGCCATCTGATCGGCCACAGTCTTGGCTTCTGCCTTCACCGTCGTCAGCGTCTGGGTGATCCTCGCATGCACCGCGCGTGCATCGTCGATCAGCTTGCGGTGGCTGCTGAGCGCTGCGAGATCCGGCAGCGGGCTCGCAAGCAGGGCGTCGATGTCCTTGACCGGCGGATCGAGCCTTGCGACGGCGGCGGCGAGATCGCTCTCTGCCCGCGTTGCGCGGACCTGCAGGTTTTCGACGCCTGCGAGATCGCTGAGTTCGGGGCGCAGCGCCGTGAGCTGCTCGGCCCATGGTTTCGGATCGATCAGGCGGCTGTCCGGATTGGCGTCATCCAGACGCCGCAGCGCCTCGCGCTCTTCTTCCAGACGGATATGCAGCTGTTTGAGGCTACGGTCGAGTTCGCTGCCTTGGTCGAGCAGGCTCTTCAGCCGCACCAGATCGGCATCGGCAGGCTGGTGGCGTTCCAGGTCGTCGGTCCTGACAAGACCCAACCTGCGCCCCAGCTGCACCAGCCGGGTGTCGAAATCCTCCACCTCGCCGCGAACCCTTGCGATATCCTCGCGGGCTTTCAGATAGACGCCCTTGTCAGCGTGGCGGGCGAGAATGCTGCCGGCCGCGGCGATCAGCGCGTCGTCGACATGGAGAGCGGCAATCTCGTCGCCCAGCCGCGAGACTTCAGTTTCCGCCGCCCGATGCGCGTCTTCGTTGCGGCGTGCCTCGTCCAGCGCCCTGGCAAGTGCGTCCTCGAAGCCAGGCGGCAGCGAGCCCAGCGCCTGATACTGCGCCAGCTGGTCCTGCTCGCGATCGATCTCGCGAAGCACCGGCTCCAGCCGCATCAGCTTGCGCAGCCGTTCGAGCGTCTGTTTCGTGGTTTCGCGCTCGGTCTGGACCGTCGCGAGTTCCGCTTCCAGCTCGGCCTGTTCGGCGAGCAGCTTCTTCCAGTCGCCCGACTTCAGCTCGTTGTCGCGCTCGGCCTTGCGCGCCTCGTCATGGCTATCGAGGACCTGGTAGAACAACCGGTCCTTGGAGCGGCGCGACGCGTAGATGGTGTCGGCCTCGGCATCGAAGCTCTTGCGCAGGTCGGAGAGGCCGGTAAGGCCCGACGCTGCGGAAAACAGCAGGCTGCCGATCTCGCCGCCGCTTTTCAGCATGCTCTGGCCGCCAGCCCGGAGCGACGCCGAATCAAGCCCGAATGCGCGCTGAAAAACGTCGCGGTTCAGCGTGCCGAGAAAGGGCGCCAGCGCATCTTCGGGCAGCGCCTCTTCCGCCTCGCTTGCCGCGAGCAGCGTGTTCTTGCGGCCGCGACGACGGCGAAAGCCCAGCTTGGTGCCATCGCGCGTCTCTATCTCGGCGCCAACCCTAAGTGCGGTCGCGTCGTGCAGAAAACTGTATTCGGCAGCCGTCGGAAAGCCGAACAGCAGATCCGAGATTGCCGACAGCGCCGAAGACTTTCCGGCTTCGTTCGGACCATAGATGACATGCAGCTGCGCATCTGGCCGGAACGCGAGCGCGCGGTCGGTGAGCGCGCCGTAGCGCAGGATGTCGAGACGGGTGAAACGCATGTGACTACCCTACCCTTGCCGCGCGCGACAGAAGCAGCTCACGTGCTTCCGCAAGAAGCGCTGCCGCATCATCGCCAAGCGCCAGGTCGCCGGCGCCGATACCGCCCGGAAGACGCGCGGCGATCTCGGCAATGCGGGCCTCGGCCTCGCTGACCAGAAGAGGTGAAAACTCCGCCGTCGGCAGGAGGCCTTCGAGCCCGAGCAGATCGGTGGATTTGCCCGTCGATGCAATCTCGGCTTCGAGTTTCACTTCCAGCTTTTCCAGCCAGATATCCTCGTGGCCGCGATGGCAGGCGGCCTGGACTTCGTCTCGAAAATCGGCCGCTCTTGCGAGGATCTCGTTGCGGAAGCGACTGCGGCCGGCGATGCGGATGCGCAGCGCCAGCGGCCGGCTTTCCATCGAATCGATCACAGAACCAAGCAGATCTTCCAGCCGCCGCAGGATTGCCGCCGGTGGCTCGTCCGGCTCGACGAGAACGGCCAGCTCAGCAAACCGTGCGCTGTCGGTCACGATACGCTCATAGGCGATGCGGCCATCCTCGACGGTCACGAGCACGGCGCCCTTTGCGCCCTGCTCCCGGATCGAGCGTCCCTGAAGGTTGCCGGGGAACACGACCATCGGGTCTTCGGCGACGATTTCGAAATCGTGGACATGGCCGAGCGCCCAGTAATCGTAGCCACGCGAGCGCAGATCTTCGACGGAACAGGGCGCGTAGGCTGCGTGCGGCTCGCGGCCGGTGAGCGACGTATGCAGCACGCCGATGTTGAACCAACCGGCCTCCGGCTTCGGATAGGCAAGCGCCAGGTTTTCGTTTGCCGAGCGCTCGGCAAAACCCTGGCCGTGCAGCGCGACCTTCAGATGGTCCAGCTTGAACGTTCCGGGCTTTGCGGTCGGGAATTCGCTGACATTCTTTGGTAGCGTAATTGTCTTGGTGATGACGCTTTCGGCATCATGGTTGCCCTTCAAGAGGAAGACCGGAATGCCGGCGCGTTCCAGCCGGGCGATTTCGCGGTTGAAGAACAGGCCGATCTTGTTGTCCTTCCAGTCGCCGTCATAGACATCGCCTGCAACGATGAAGAAGTCGACTTTGCGCTCCACCGCCTCGTCCACCAGGCCTGAAAATGCCTTGCGGCTGGCCTCGATGAAGATATCGGCGAGTTCGGCATCCTTCAGCGCCAGGCCCTGGAAGGGACTGCCTAGATGCAGATCGGCGGCATGGATGAAGCGGAATGAGGTCATCGACTCGGCTGCTGGAACACATCGGGAACGACAAACTTAAGTCACGCATCGGCAATAAAAAAGGCCGGGTGCGGAAACACCCGGCCTTTTCCTGTTGATGAACGGTTTAGTTGGTCGCCTTGATCTCAACCGGGAAGAACAGCGTCTCGCCGGAACTGTCATCGACGCCGTCATTGTCGGTGATGGCGAAGGCCTTGCCGGACTTGTCGAAGGCGAAACCTTCGAGCTTGTCGACCACGTATCCGTTGGTGGCGTTCTTCAGGTCGGGCAGGAAGTCGTGAACCTCCTGCTTGGTGACGAGCGGCAGCTCTCCTCCAAGCTTTGCCGGCTTCAGATCGGCGATTGCCACACGGTAGAGCTTCTTGAGCTTTGCCTTGTCGCCGATCAGGTTGTCGCGCTCGATGATGTAGAGGTAGTCACCGCGGGCCGTAATTTCCGACAGGCCGACCCAGCCTTTTTCGGTCTTTTCGAGCGGGTAGCGAACGGCGGCCCATTCCTTGGACTTCGGCTTGTAGGACAGAAGCTTCACCTGGCCCTTCGGATCGTCCTTCCATTCGCGCTGGATTGCCATCCAGAGTGTCAGGTCGTCGCCGGAACCGGTTGTGGTGATGCCTTCGAGGCCGAAGCGGGTTTCGCCTGCCAGAAGTTCTGCAGGCAGCGCGATCTCGGATTTGATCTCGCCCTTGGCGCTGACGTTGTAGATGCCGTGGCCGACGAACTTGGCACTGTCGCCTTCGGAAGCGAGCCAGAAGCCGCCCTTTCCGTCGAGTGCGATACCTTCGATATCGAGCTTCTGGGCCGGCTGACCGTTGCGGGTCACACGTACCACGCTGGTGATTTCGGCCGGCTTCTTGGTGGCGTCGATGGTGAAGATCGATGGCTGCATGGCATAGACGCTATCGCTCACGCCATAGAGAATGCCGTCCTTTTCCGCATCCCCGACGAGGCCGGACATTGCGCCCCAGCCGAGCGGCTTGCCGTCTACATCCTTGGAGACGAGCATGGGATAGGCCTTTTCGCCTTCGCCAAGCTCGTAGATCATGACATGCGAGCGGGCACCGCCGTCTTCGCCGAGATCGGCTTCGTTGGCGGAGGCGAGCAGGTTGCGGCCGGGAATGGCGACAGCACCTTCAGGCGAGATGCCTGAGGGCAGAAGCTGCACCAGTTCCGGCTCCGCACCGGTATCCTTGTAGACCGCGATCATCGAACCGCGTTCCGAGAGGACGAAGAAATATTTCTGACCGTTGAAAGTCGCAGCTTCCAGGCCTTCCGGCTCGATGCCCTTGTTCTTGGCACGCTTTTCCGGGAAGTGTCCGACGCGGGCGACAGCATATTCGAGCGACGTGCCGGCGTCATAGAGAACCTTGCCGGTACGATCGAAAATGGTGAAACCGCGCGAACCGCCCTTGTAATCGCCTTCGTTGGCGACAACCAGACGATCGGTGCCGAGCCATTTGACTGCATCCGGCTCGCGCGGGATGGCCGTGAGCTTGCCGGAGAAGGTCAGCGCGCCGTCGGTCTTGGTATCGACGCCATCGAGATCAACCGTGCCGGCCGTGAAATGGCCCGTGACCTTTGCGGTCTTGCTGTCGACGATGACGATGTGGTTGTTTTCCTGCAGCGTCACGACGATTTCGCCGTTGGCGTTGATATTGACGAATTCCGGCTCGGGATCTTCAGGCGCAACGGTGGACAGTCCCGTCAGATCGACGTGACGGATGCTGTCGCAGACCGGTACGCCGTTATTGAGAGAAACGATCTGCAATTCGCCGGCCGGCAGCTGCGGCAGAGCGCCGTCGTTGAGCTTTTCGTCGCGCTGGTTCTCGATGGCAATGGCCGCAAACGTGCCATCCGGCGAGATGACGACCGAGTCCGGCTGGCCGCCGAGATCGCAGGTGGCCTCGATCTTGCGAGAGGCGATATCGACCACCCCGAGCTGGCCTGCGGGCTTGGTGAGGTCCTTGGTCCGGTCGATGGTGACGAGAACCTTCGCACCAACTGCGGCGACCGAGTTCGGCTCGCCATCGATCTTGACCGATCCGCCTGCCTTAGGGGCCTTCGCGTCGGTGATGTCGATAAAGCCAATCGTGCCGCCCGGCGCATCGGAATAGATGAGCGTGTTGCCGTCGGCGGTCGCCGTGATGATCTCAGAAGAGGTCGCCTTGTCCTCGTCCTTGGGCAGGTTCTGGGCAACCGGGAAGGATGCAATGCGGTTGAAGACTTGCTCGGCGCCGGCAGGAGCTGCAACGGAGCCGAGGAGGAGCGCGGTCAAAGCGGCGCGTGTCGAGAATGTCATGGGAAGCCTCCGTGAAACTACACTCGGCTTGTGCTGCACTGTCATGACAGGCGGATGACAGTTTTGGACGCAGAAAGAACGGACCTGCGGATAAGGCTCGAACACGCTTTCTGTTCAACGAAAAAGGCCCGGTTTTCACCGGGCCTTCTCAACGCTTTGCATCACGGCGGCAAGCCGCCAGATGCTTTCGATCAGCTGTTAACAGCTTCCTTGAGACCCTTGCCGGCCGAGAACTTCGGAACGTTGCGAGCCGGGATATCGACTTCAGCGCCCGTGGACGGGTTGCGGCCCTTGGATGCTTCGCGACGCGAAACGGAGAAGCTGCCGAAGCCAGCGAGGCGGATGTCGCCACCATTCTTCAGTTCGGCCTGGACAGTCTCGAAAACGGCATCGACTGCAGAGGCGGCATCAGCCTTGGAGAGGCCGGCTTTTTCGGCCACTGCGGACACCAGTTCGGTCTTGTTCATATTTCCACCCTTTCAACGGTTTTGGAACGACTCATTTGGTCGGCGCCGACAATAGTTTTGCGTCGGCACTTGGCAACCCAAAGGCTCCGAAAAAGCCTGAAAAACAAGGGGTCTTGGGCACTTTTCACAAAAAAAGCCGGCTTTCGCCGGCTTTTTTATCAGTTCGTGGCGGCTTCAAGGCACCGCTTAGTGAGCGATCGTTGTCGACGAGTTGTCGGCACCGTCAACCGTCGCAATGACCGGTGTCTCCACCGTGCCATCCCACTCGATCGGTTCGGGAAGACGAACCAAAGCGTGCTTGATCACCTCGCCCATACGCGACACCGGGATGATCTCCATGCCGTTTTTCACGTTGTCCGGAATGTCCGCGAGGTCCTTCGCGTTCTCTTCCGGGATCAGCACAACCTTGATGTTGCCGCGCAGAGCCGCAAGGAGTTTTTCCTTGAGACCACCGATCGGCAGCACCCGGCCGCGCAACGTGATTTCGCCGGTCATGGCGACATCCTTGCGAACAGGAATGCCGGTCATGATCGAAACGATCGCGGTTGCCATGCCCACACCGGCCGACGGACCGTCCTTCGGCGTCGCACCCTCCGGCACGTGCACGTGGATATCCGACTTGTCGAAGCGCGGCGGCTCGATGCCGAAATCGACGGCACGGGAGCGGACATAGGATGCCGCAGCCGAAATCGATTCCTTCATCACGTCCTTGAGGTTGCCGGTGACGGTCATGCGACCCTTGCCCGGCATCATGACGCCTTCGATGGTGAGAAGCTCACCGCCGACTTCTGTCCAGGCAAGACCCGTGACGACGCCGACCTGATCCTCACCCTCGGCTTCGCCGTGACGGAAACGCGGAACGCCAAGGTAATCCGAAATGTTGGCAGCGGTAACCGCAACCGACTTCGTCTTGCCCTTGATGATCTCGGTCACGGCCTTGCGGGCGAGCTTCATCAGCTCGCGCTCGAAGGAGCGAACGCCGGCTTCGCGCGTGTACTGCTGGCTGATCGCCATCAGGGCATCGTCCGACACCGAGAATTCCTTCGGCTGCAGCGCATGGTCCCGGATCGCCTTCGGCAGAAGGTGACGCTTGGCGATCTCCCGCTTCTCATCCTCGGTGTACCCGGCGATGCGGATCACTTCCATGCGGTCCATCAGGGGACCTGGGATGTTCAGCGTGTTCGCCGTGGTGATGAACATCACGTCGGACAGATCGTATTCGACCTCAAGGTAGTGGTCCATGAAGGTCGAGTTCTGCGCTGGATCGAGCACTTCGAGCAGGGCCGACGACGGATCTCCGCGGAAGTCCGAGCCCATCTTGTCGATTTCGTCGAGCAGGAAGAGCGGGTTGGACTTCTTCGCCTTCTTCATAGACTGGATGACCTTGCCGGGCATCGAGCCGATGTAGGTGCGGCGGTGACCACGGATTTCGGCTTCGTCACGAACGCCACCGAGTGCCATGCGCACGTACTCGCGGCCGGTCGCCTTGGCGATCGACTGGGCAAGAGACGTCTTGCCGACGCCCGGAGGACCGACGAGGCAGAGGATCGGGCCCTTGAGCTTGGTGGCGCGGGCCTGCACGGCGAGATACTCGACGATGCGTTCCTTGACCTTGTCGAGACCGAAGTGATCCAGTTCGAGGACCTTTTCAGCCGCGTTAAGATCGGTCTTGATCTTCGACTTCTTGGACCACGGAATACCGAGCAGCCAGTCGAGATAGTTGCGCACGACGGTGGCTTCCGCCGACATCGGGCTCATCTGCTTCAGCTTCTTCAGCTCGGCGTCGGCCTTTTCCTTGGCTTCCTTGGAAAGCTTGGTCTTGCCGATGCGCTCTTCCAGTTCGGCCATCTCGTCACGGCCTTCGTCGCCGTCGCCGAGTTCCTTCTGGATCGCCTTCATCTGCTCGTTGAGGTAATACTCGCGCTGGGTCTTTTCCATCTGACGCTTGACGCGCGAGCGGATGCGCTTCTCAACCTGGAGGACGGAGATTTCGCCTTCCATGAAGCCGAGGGCCTTTTCAAGCCGCAGCTTGATCGAGACCGTTTCGAGCATTTCCTGCTTTTCGGTGATCTTGATCGACAGGTGCGAGGCGACCGTGTCGGCCAGCTTCGAGTAGTCCTCGATCTGGCTCGCGGCACCAACGACTTCCGGCGAGATCTTCTTGTTGAGCTTCACGTAGTTTTCGAATTCGGAAACCACGGAGCGCGACAGCGCTTCCACCTCGACGGCGTCCTCATCGGGCTCGGCCAGAATCTCGGCCTTGGCTTCGTAGAACTCTTCGCGGTCACTGTATTCGCAGATCTGGGCGCGCGCCTTGCCTTCGACCAGAACCTTGACGGTTCCGTCCGGGAGTTTCAGGAGCTGCAGCACATTGGCCACCGTGCCGACCTTGTAGATCTGCTCGGGCTCAGGATCGTCGTCGCTGGCATTGATCTGGGTGACGAGCATGATCTGCTTGTCGGAACCCATGACCTCTTCAAGCGCCCGAATGGACTTTTCCCGTCCGACGAACAGCGGCACGATCATGTGCGGGAAGACCACAATGTCGCGCAGAGGCAGGACCGGATAGGTCTCAGCGCCGGATGCCGCAGACGTTGAATTCGTCATGTCATTTCCTTTCCATCGTCCCGTTGCCGGGATGGCTTGAGAAATTACCCAAGCACTTCACTCCCGCTAAAAGTGGAGTTTTCACAGATCGTTTTCAAGCCTTGCAAGGTCGCTGCACTGCACCTTGTGCAACCAGCCGTCAGACAAAGCGCCCACGCATAACGCCTTACGCAAAATGTCAGCTCTTCAGCACGGACGCGCCACCGTCCTTGCCGACAAAGCTCTTCGAGACGAGGTCCGAAATCAACGGCACACGCACAAAAGATGCGAAGCAGCCGGAACGGAAAGGTTCATCCCTGACCCTGTCTAAATCAAGCGGATTATCTTGCAACTCTTTGCAGTGCAAAAATCGTGTAATACGGCCTAAAACAATAGCCGAGGCTAAAACGAAAAAGAGGCCCCAATGGGGCCCCTTCTCAATGTTGCTATGACCGCTGAGGATCAGGCCGAAACGTTGGCCTTTTCTTCCTGCCTGTCGGCATAGATGTAGAGCGGACGTGCGTTGCCCCGCACCACATCGTCGGAAATGACCACTTCGCGAACGCCTTCCAGCGCTGGCAGCTCGAACATCGTGTCGAGCAGGATCTTTTCCATGATCGAGCGAAGACCACGAGCACCCGTCTTGCGGATGATGGCGCGCTTGGCGATCTCGCGCAGCGCGTCCTCGTGGAACGTCAGTTCGACGTCTTCCATCTCGAACAGGCGCTGGTACTGCTTGATCAGCGCGTTCTTCGGCTCCGACAGGATCTGGATCAGCGCATCCTCATCGAGATCCTCGAGCGTTGCCAGAACCGGCAGACGACCGATGAATTCCGGAATGAGACCGAACTTGACCAGATCTTCCGGCTCCAGTTCGCGCAGCACTTCGCCGACGCGGCGATCGTCCGGAGACTGGACGGAAGCACCGAAACCGATCGAGGTCTTCTCGCCACGGGCAGAGATGATCTTGTCGAGACCGGCAAAGGCGCCGCCGCAGATGAACAGGATGTTCGTCGTGTCGACCTGCAGGAATTCCTGCTGCGGATGTTTGCGACCACCCTGCGGCGGAACCGATGCAACCGTGCCTTCCATGATCTTCAGAAGCGCCTGCTGGACGCCCTCGCCCGACACGTCGCGGGTGATCGAAGGGTTGTCCGACTTGCGGGAGATCTTGTCGACTTCGTCGATGTAGACGATGCCGCGCTGGGCGCGCTCGACATTGTAATCCGCCGACTGAAGCAGCTTCAGAATGATGTTTTCCACGTCTTCACCGACATAGCCGGCTTCCGTGAGTGTCGTCGCGTCAGCCATCGTGAAGGGCACGTCGATGATGCGCGCGAGCGTCTGGGCAAGATAGGTCTTGCCGCAACCCGTCGGACCGACGAGCATGATGTTCGACTTCGCAAGCTCGACATCGCCGCCCTTTGAGGCATGCGCGAGACGCTTGTAATGATTGTGGACTGCGACCGACAGAATACGCTTGGCCTGCTTCTGGCCGATGACGTACTCGTCGAGGACCTTGATGATGTCCTGCGGCGTGGGAACGCCTTCACGGGACTTCACCATCGAAGACTTGTTCTCTTCGCGAATGATGTCCATGCACAATTCGACGCATTCATCGCAGATGAATACGGTCGGGCCGGCAATCAGCTTGCGGACCTCGTGCTGGCTCTTTCCGCAGAAGGAGCAATACAGGGTATTCTTGGAGTCGCCGCCGTTGCCGCCGCTGACTTTGCTCATATCACTTTCCTTCCAGCACTCCGCCTATCCGCCTGTCCAGACGGTCGCGGTCAACTTTGTCGCTGTCGACACGCGCGGACGCCATGCCGCGCCTGTCTTCGCTCAAGGGGTACTCTACCGGCCTTAAACTCGCTTTCGCAGGTCCAGAATGACCGGCTGCAACGAAACCCCTAAGACGCCAATGCTATGTCATAAACACTCAACACAGCCTTAATAGGTACTAATAGCGCGTTCCGTGCCACTTGAAACCCCCGAAATCACTCAAATCCGGGTGAGCAGCACGGATGCCACTATTGCCTCAAGACGCCGAAACGCCTTCCATTTCCTGACGCGTGGTCAGGATCTTGTCGACGACGCCCCAGTCCTGAGCTTCGTCGGCGGTCATGAAGTGGTCACGATCGAGGGTTTTTTCAACTTCCTCAAGCGTACGGCCGGTATGCTTCACGTAAACGTCGTTCAGGCGGCGCTTCATCTTCAGAATGTCGCGGGCATGACGCTCGATGTCCGAGGCCTGACCGGTAAAGCCGCCGGAGGGCTGGTGAACCATGATACGCGAGTTCGGCATTGCAAAACGCATGCCCTTCTCGCCGGCGCACAGCAGCAGCGAGCCCATTGACGCGGCCTGACCGATGCAGAGCGTCGACACGGCCGGCTTGATGAACTGCATCGTGTCGTAGATCGACATGCCGGCGGTGACGACACCACCTGGCGAATTGATGTAGAGCGCGATTTCCTTCTTCGGATTTTCAGCCTCGAGGAAAAGCAGCTGGGCGCACACGAGCGACGCCATGTAATCTTCCACCGGACCGGTGACGAAGATGATGCGCTCCTTCAGGAGGCGCGAGTAGATATCGTAGGAGCGTTCACCGCGATTGGTCTGCTCAACGACCATCGGCACCAAGGCCATTGCGGTATCAACTGGATTTCTCATGTCCGTCCTTTGTCAAATGCATCGCCGAAGGCGGCGATGCGCTCCGGAATCATTGGAATGGGTTATCTCCTACATAGAGTGTCACCGCCGGGTACTTCAAGACGGAGAGCCCGATATCCTTAATCGGCTTGGGATGCGCGAGGCTGACCGATAATGCAACAACTCTCATATACCAGAGGCAAAAGAGAAGTATCGACGGCCATCCAAGCATTTTTGATCGAGCAGGGTAAAGCAGATATGAATAAATGACAGCATTCTAATCAAAATAACCGACGCAAAACAGCAACGCAGCCTTAAAGACTTGGCTGCATACTGAAGCGGCCGGGAATGAATGACGGAGCTGGACGTGGATATCTTGACGGGTCTGTTGATCTGGGCCGCTGAAGCGGTGACGCTCGCCGTCCTGCTCTTTTCACGCTGGTACTATGAGCGCGAACCACTTTATCTCAGCTGGGGCAGCGGCTTCGCTGTGCACGGGATTGGCGCAGCTCTGGTCGCAATGCGCGGCGACATCCCGGACTTCGTTTCGATCGAGATCGCCAATACCATGGTTCTTGCGGGTATCGGCCTGTGGGCTGCGGGCCTGATGCAGCTCGACCGCCGGCCCGTTGAACCCTATGTTGGCATTCCGGCCCTGATCTGGATTGCCGGGATGTTTCTCGACCCCGTCCGCGGCGACTTCGCCAGTCGCGCCATCCTTCACCATGTCGCGGCCATGGTCGGTCACGCCATGATCATCGGCATTCTGCTTTACCATCGCGGTCCGCCCAGCATCACCCGTCGCGTGTTTGCCAGCGTCATCGGGATACAGTTCTTCTCCTGCGCGCTGATTGTCCTGATGGTGTTCATCGGTAGACCGGATGCGCTTGTCGATGCGTCGCATTCGCCGTGGCTCTATCTCCCGACGGCTTTCGTCTTTGTCGGCAGCATCGTCTGCGGGGCGCGACTCCTGACCGAGCGGTCCGAGCTGACCCTGAAAGAGCTGGCGCGGACCGACCCGCTGACCGGCGTGCTCAACCGCCGCGGTCTGCTGGAAGAGTTTCACCGGTCGAAGGGCGTTGATGCGGTGGATGGCAGCATGATTGCTTTCATCCAGTTCGATCTCGACGGGTTCAAGCAGATCAACGACGTCTACGGTCATCAGGCCGGCGATGACGTGCTCTCCGCCTTTGCACGGATTGGTGCGGCGGCTCAGCGCGGCCGCGGCTCGTTCGGACGCATGGGCGGCGAGGAATTCGCGTCTATCATCCGCGTTTCCGATATGGTCGAAGCAGCCAGTATCGCAGAGGCCATCCGCTCGACGCTCAGACGGCATCCAATCAGTGTCGGCGAACACAGGATAGCCGTGACGGTCAGCGCCGGCATCTCTCTGTGCTCCACGAAGGACGCCGATATTGACGTGTTGCTAACGGCTGCCGACAAGGCTCTTTACGTGTCGAAGACCAGCGGCCGCGACCGCACCGCCGTTCATACGGATCAGGAAATCATGATCGTACCGTCAACGGATTTTGCGTCCCCAACCCCATTTGCCGCAGAACCTTTCGAAGACATCAGCGTGTCCCAACAGGTGGCGTCGCTGAAACGCATCGTCGTCCTCAGCCAATAGTGCCGTTGCCCACGACCGCCTAAAGTCTTGCAATGGCGCGACAATGCTCCACACTCTCTCCGAGCAAATTCAAAAATGCGGAGAGACATGCCATGCTGAAGCAAATTTCCGGAACTGTTCTCGCCGGTTTCCTGACGATCTCAGTTGCCTCGGCGCAGCAGGCATCGGACACGACCGCGCCGGAAAAGGCATCGGCAGTCACGTCGGCCAAGCGGGTGGAGACGAAGCGCTACATGGTCGCCGCCGCCAATCCGCTCGCCGCGGAAGCGGGTCGCGCCGTCATCGAGAAAGGCGGCAGTGCCGCCGATGCACTGGTTGCCGTGCAGACCGTGCTCGGGCTCGTGGAGCCGCAAAGTTCGGGCCTCGGCGGTGGCGCTTTCCTCGTCTATTACGACGCAGCCTCGCAGAAACTGACAACGTTCGACGGCCGCGAGACGGCGCCGATGGAAGCCACGCCGAAGCTCTTTCTCGACGATCAGGGTCAGCCGTTGAAGTTCATGGCAGCCGTGGTCGGCGGCCGGTCGGTCGGCACGCCGGGCACGGTGCGGCTTCTCGAAACCGTCCACCGCAAATACGGTAAGGCGAACTGGGCGGGATTGTTTACTGCCGCCGAGCGCCTCGCCACTGACGGCTTTGAGGTATCACCCCGGCTCGGCACTCTGCTTGCGGCCGAAAGTGACAAGCTGAAGACCGATGACGCTACGATCCGCTATTTCTTCGACGATGGCGGCGCACCGCTGAAGACCGGCACCCTCCTCAAGAACCCGGCCTATGCCGAAACGCTGCGGACGATCGCTGCCGGCGGCGCAGATGCCTTTTATTCCGGCCCGATTGCGCAGGCGATCGTCAAGGCCGTGCGCGAGGCAAAGGGCAATCCCGGTGTTCTCTCGCTGTCCGATTTCGCCAATTACAGGGTCAAGGAGCGGGAACCCATCTGCCTTGCCTATCGCGCTCTCGATATATGCGGCATGGGCCCCCCCTCCTCCGGCGGCGTCGCCATCGGCCAGATGCTGGGCATGTTGGAGAATTTTGATCTGAAGGGGCTCGGGCCGGACAACGTTGAAAGCTGGAGGCTGATCGGCGATGCGCAGCGTCTGGCCTTTGCGGACCGCGAAAAATACCTTGCCGATCCCGATTTCGTGCCGGCACCGATCAAGGGACTCCTCAAAAAGGAGTACCTCGGCGAACGGGCACGACTGCTCGACACGGACAAGGCGCTTGCCAAGGAAGCCGTGACGGCGGGCGAGCCGACCTGGGATCACGCGCTCCTGTTCGGCCGCGGCGAGGCGATCGAACTTCCCTCCACCAGCCATATCTCAATCGTCGACAAGGACGGCAACGTCGCCAGCATGACGACGACGATCGAGAACGGTTTCGGATCGCGGCTGATGGTCAACGGGTTCCTGCTCAACAACGAACTCACCGACTTTTCCTTCAAGACGCATGATGGCAGCCTGCCGGTCGCCAACCGCGTCGAGCCGGGCAAACGCCCCCGCTCCTCGATGGCGCCGACGATCGTGATGAAGGACGGCAAGCCGCTGATGGCCATCGGGTCGCCCGGCGGCAGCCAGATCATCGGATATGTGGCGCAGGCGCTGGTCGCCTATATAGACTGGGGCATGCCGGTGGAGCAAATCGTCGCCCAGCCGCATCTGATCAACCGTTTCGGGACATACGATATCGAAGCCGGAACGCGGGCCGAGACGCTGATGGAGCCGCTGAAGTCACTCGGCTACGAGGTGAAGGCCGGCGAAATGACGTCTGGCCTGCAGGCGATCGAGATCACCGACCGGGGACTTGCGGGAAGTGCCGATCCGCGGCGCGAGGGTATCGCGACCGGCGAATGACGGGCTTTCGTGGGACCGCGGATTGAGTTACCCATTCCGCATGACCGCGATCCCCGATTTCCTCCGCATCGATACCGATACCCGCCGCGTCTCGCTGGATGGCCGCAACCCGGCCTTCTACAGTGACCCGAACCGCGTCTACGGGCTTTTGCATCAAAACTGTCCGACGTTCTTCTGGGAGGAGCAGCGGCAGTGGTTCTTCACAGGTTATGACCATGTGAACCTCCTTCTCCGCGATCGCCGATTCGGCCGGCAGATCCTGCATGTCGCAAGCCGCGAGGAACTCGGTCTCCCGGAGCCGGAAGCGCATCTTGCGAATTTCGACCTTGCCGAACGATACTCGCTGCTGGAGATCGAACCGCCGGAACATACGCGGCTGCGGACAATGGTAAACCGCGCCTTCGTGTCCCGCCATATCGAGAAGCTGAGGCCGGAGATTACCAAGCTTGCGGAGCGGCTGATCGACGCGTTCGACGGCCAAGGCCGGGTGGAGCTGCTCTCGGCCTTTGCCGACATCATTCCCGTGACGATGATCGCCCGGATGATCGGCATTCCGGACGACATGGGGCCGCAATTGCTCAAATGGAGCCATGCCTATGTCGGCATGTACATGTTCAAGCGCTCGCGGGAAGACGAACATGCGGCGGACCGCGCCGCTGCGGAATTCGCGGCCTATGTGAAGACGCTGATCTCCGAGCGCCGGCGTGAACCGCGCGAAGACCTGCTCACCCACATGATCCATACGGAGCACAAGGGCCAGTATCTGACCGACGACGAACTCGTCTCGACCACGATCGTGCTCTTGAACGCTGGCCACGAGGCGACCGTGCACCAGATCGGCAATTCGGTTCGGGTGATTCTGGAAAGCGGGCTTTCGCCGGCCGAGCTCTTCCGCGACGAGGCCGCGACGGAGCGGACGGTGGAAGAGACGCTGAGGCTGTGCGCGCCCGTCCATATCTTCCAGCGCTGGGCCCTTGAGGACGCGGAGATCGACGGTGTGTCGCTGAAGCGCGGCGACAAGGTGAGCCTGATCCTCGCCGCCGCCAATCTCGACCCGAAGAAATTTTCAGAGCCGCTGGTGTTCAAGCCGGATCGTCAGGAAGGCCAAAACCTGTCCTTCGGCGCCGGTATTCACTTCTGCATCGGCGCACCGCTGGCGCGGCTGGAACTGAATACCGTTCTGCCCATCCTGTTTCGCCGCCTGCCCGGCCTGAAACTGGCCGGGGTACCGACGGTCAAGGACGTCTACCATTTTCACGGGCTAGAGCGGCTCGATCTGGTCTGGTGATAGGAGCAACCGGAGGATCTGCCGTCAGGTTCAGAGCCTGATGACGTAATCCTTGCGGGTCGTCTCCACCACTTCCCAGGTGGCAACCAGACCTGGCCGCAGAACCATGCTGTCGCCGGCCTTCAGATGCAGCGGTTCGCCGCCTTCTTCGGTGATGATCGAGTAGCCGAACTGGATGTGGAAATATTCCCACTCGTCATAGACGATCTTCCACTTGCCCGGTGTCGCTTCCCAGACGCCGGCATAGATCCCGCCTTCGGCCTCCTCGAAATTCCAGGTCAGGAATTTCGGATCGCCGAAGATGACGCGGTCGGGAGCCGGAGCGCCCTCCTCCGGTTCAATTGCGGTCAGATCGAATGTCAGCCAGTTCTTCATGAGTGTCTCAAGTCCTTGCTAATGCTTGGTCGAGGTCGGAGAGCAGGTCTGCCACATCCTCGATGCCAACAGACAGGCGAACCACGTCAGGTCCGGCACCGGCGGCGATCTGCTGCTCTTCGGTAAGTTGCCGGTGGGTGGTCGATGCCGGGTGGATGACCAGCGAGCGGGTATCGCCGATATTGGCGAGATGCGAGAAGAGCTTAAGGCTCTCCACGAAGATCTTGCCGGCCTCATAGCCGTTCTTCAGGCCAAAGGTGAAGACAGCGCCTGCGCCATTCGGCGAATAGCGCTGCTGCAGAGCATTGTTCGGGTCGTCAGGCAGGCCGGCATAGTTCACCCATCCAACCTTCGGATGGCGGCTCAGCCATTCAGCAACGGCAAGCGCGTTGTCGCAGTGCCGCTGCATCCTCAGTGAAAGTGTCTCGATCCCCGTCTGGATCTGGAACGCGTTGAAGGGCGAGATGGCCGGCCCGAGATCGCGAAGGCCAAGCACGCGGGCGGCGATCGCAAAGGCGATGTTGCCGAAGGTTTCGTGCAGCACCATGCCTGAATATTCTGGCCGCGGCTCTGATAGTACCGGGTAGCTGCCGGAGCGCGACCAGTCGAACGTGCCGCCGTCGACGATGATGCCGCCCATGGAGTTGCCGTGGCCGCCGAGAAATTTGGTGAGCGAGTGCACGACGATATCGGCGCCGTGTTCGAGAGGCCGGACGAGATAGGGGCTCGCCATCGTGTTGTCGACGATCAGCGGGATTCCGAAACGCTGGGCCACCTCCGAAATCGCCGCGATATCGACGAAGGTGCCGCCGGGGTTTGCCAGGCTTTCGACGAAAATCGCCTTGGTGCGATCGTCGATCTCGTTTTCAAAACTTTCCGGAACGGCGCTATCGGCCCAGCGCACCTGCCAGCCGAAATTCTGAAACGCGTTGCCGAACTGATTGATCGAACCGCCATAAAGTTTGCGCGCCGCGACAAAGTTGTCACCGGGCTGCATGACCGTGTGGAAGACCAACAACTGCGCTGCATGGCCGGACGCGACGGCAAGGGCTGCCGTGCCGCCTTCGAGCGCCGCCACCTTTTCCTCCAGCGCGGCCTGCGTCGGGTTCATGATGCGGGTATAGATGTTGCCGAATTCCTTCAGCCCGAACAATGCGGCTGCATGTTCGGTATCCTTGAAGACGAAGGACGTCGTCTGATAGATCGGCACCGCCCGGGCGCCGGTCGTCGGATCGGGCTCGGCGCCGGCATGAACAGCGAGCGTTGAAAATCCGGGATTGCCGGAACTGCGTGAATTCGGGTTGGCCATGCCGGTCTCCTCTAGGGTCGTTTCATCACAGCAGAGCCTGCGGGCCGACGGCGATCAAGAAATATCGTTGCAGCATTCGCACCGATTGCGAAAAGAGTCCGCGAAATCAATCCGCGAATTACCTGCCCCGCTCCCTTACCCTATCCGAGAAGACGGGCAAGCCTCGGATATTCGATCGCCGGGCAGCGATCCATGATTACCTGGATACCGGCAGCCTCCGCCTTGACTGCGGCCTGATCGTCGCGGACGCCAAGCTGCGCCCATATGACCTTGGGCAGCTGATCCAGCGCCAGCGCTTCGTCCACCACACTATCCAGATATTCCGAAGCGCGGAACACATCGACCATATCGACGGGTTCGGGCACATCCGCGAGGCTCGCATAGACCTCCCGACCAAGGATCTGCTTGCCGGCCTGGCCCGGATTGACCGGAAACACCCGGTAGCCTCGCTGCAGCAGAAATCCCATGACGCGGTTGCTGGGCCGGTCGGGATTGGAGGATGCGCCGACCAGCGCAATCGTCTTCGTGCTTTTCAAGACGCCAGCGATGACGTCGTCGTCATACCGATCGTGAGCCATGGTTCTAATCTCCTCATGCAGTCACCTGGACATAGGAAAGCAATGGAAATCTTCCAACTCGGTTCCGGAATCACGCTTTCCACCAGCCAGGCGTTCCGCCTGCTGCGGCTCAAACGAAGGTATCCCTTCTCAAGAAGTCGTGTAAGAGACGAAACACCCGGCGATTATTTGTGAGGTATTGTTGTACCTCATCAGTAAGTCGTTCTAAACGTTGAGCTATTTTTCTGACCGCTCCGGGCCGGCTGCTTGACGCTTTTTAGGCTCCGTCGTATAAGCCGCCCAGATCGCGGACCTCTCCAAGGCCCGCTTTCTTTTTTGTCGGCATAGCCGAGCAAATCAAGCAACAAAAAACGCCCTTACGGCCGGTCTTCCGGTGGTCTTGGGTTCAGATGAGAGAGAAAAACAATGTCAACCTTCGTTCAGAAGCCTGCAGAGGTGGAGAAGAAGTGGATCATCATCGATGCCGAAGGCCTCGTTGTCGGTCGCCTCGCCACCCTCGTTGCCAATCGCCTTCGCGGCAAGCACAAGGTCACCTACACACCTCACGTCGACGACGGTGACAATGTCATCATCATCAACGCTGAAAAGGTTGTCCTGACCGGCAAGAAATACACAGACAAGAAGTACTACTGGCACACCGGTTACCCGGGTGGCATCAAGGAGCGTACTGCACGCGCCATCATCGAAGGCCGCTTTCCTGAGCGCGTCGTCGAAAAGGCGATTGAGCGTATGATCCCGCGCGGCCCGCTCGGCCGTCGCCAGTTGAAGAACCTGCGTGTATACGCCGGCTCCAACCATCCCCATGAAGCACAGCAGCCGGTCGCTCTCGACGTGGCATCGCTGAACAGCAAGAACGTAAGGAGCGCCTGATCATGGCCGATCTTTCCTCTTTGAAGGACCTCGCTCCGGCTGAAAGCCAGGCACCGGTTCACGTCCGCAAGGTCGATGCACAGGGCCGTTCCTATGCAACCGGCAAGCGCAAGAACGCGATTGCCCGCGTTTGGGTCAAGCCGGGCTCCGGCAAGATCATCATCAACGGTCGCGACTTCTCGGCGTACTTCGCCCGTCCGGTTCTGCAGATGATCCTTCAGCAGCCGCTGGTTGCCGCTGCCCGCACAGGTCAGTTCGACATCATTGCCACCGTCACCGGTGGTGGTCTTTCCGGTCAGGCCGGTGCCGTTCGTCACGGCGTCTCCAAGGCCCTCACCTACTTCGAACCAGGCCTGCGCCCGGTTCTGAAGAAGGGTGGCTTCCTGACCCGCGACAGCCGCGTCGTCGAGCGTAAGAAGTACGGTAAGGCGAAGGCCCGCCGGTCCTTCCAGTTCTCGAAGCGCTAATCGCTTCAAGACTTTGCATTTCGAAAGGCGGGGCTTCGGCTCCGCCTTTTTCGTTTCCGGCTTTCTTCTGTCCAGCTCTTGTCATCCCGGCACTCCCACTGCACTTTCTCTGCGATCCGGGAGAATGCAATGGCTTCAAAATCCATCGACAATGCCTTTACCGCCAAGTCCCTGCGCGATGCTGCCACCGACCCGACCTATGCGGGAGCGCTGTCCTTCATGCGGCGGCGCTATACCAAGGATCTCATTGGCGCCGATGCGGTCGTCCTCGGCATTCCCTTCGATGCGGCGGTCTCCAATCGGCCGGGCGCGCGGTTCGGACCCCAGGCCATTCGCCGGGCTTCGGCGATCTTCGACAACGACCCGCAATATCCGTTCTCGCGTGATCTCTTCGAAGCCATGTCGGTCATCGACTATGGTGACGTCATGCTCGACTACGGTCATCACTGGAAGACGCCGCGGCTGATCGAGGCGGAGGCGACGAAGATCATCGAGTTCGGGCGCGTTTCTGCTGTCGCTCGGCGGCGATCATTTCGTCACCTGGCCGCTCTTGAATGCGCATGCGGCCCGCCACGGTCCCCTCGCCCTCGTGCATTTCGATGCCCATCAGGACACCTGGAGCGACGATGCGGACGAGGCCGGCGAGATCGAACGGATCGACCACGGCTCGTTCGTGGCGCGCGCCGTGCGACAGGGCGTGATAGAGCCTGAGCATTCGATCCAGATCGGCATCCGCACCCATGCACCTGAGGATTTCGGCATCAGGATCATGCCGGGCCATGAGGTGGAGGACCTGAGCGCCCAGGCCATCGCCGACGCGATCCTTGCTCATGTCGGCGACCGCCCGTGTTACCTCACCTTCGACATCGACTGCCTGGACCCCGCCTTTGCGCCCGGTACAGGAACGCCCGTTGCCGGTGGTCCGTCGAGTGCAAAAATCCTGTCGGTGCTGCGCAAACTCGGCGCCCTCGAGATCTGCGGCGCCGACGTGGTGGAAGTGGCGCCGGCCTATGACCACGCCGATATCACCGCCATTGCCGGAGCAACGGTTGCGATGTATATGCTTGGCCTGCGCGCGGAGCGACTTTCCGCCCGCTGACACATTGAATCAAGCAGCTGGCAAACTGATTCCGGCTCTCACCCCAAGGCACTGACATTTCAGGGATAATGACCATGACGGCAAAGATCTTCATCGACGGCGAACACGGCACGACAGGGCTGCAGATCCGCACCCGTATGGCCGACCGCCGCGACGTCGAGCTCCTGTCGATCCCGGAAGCCGAACGGCGCAACGCGGCGATGCGCGAGGACCTGCTCAACAGCGCCGATATCGCGATCCTGTGCCTGCCGGACGAGGCTTCGAAAGAAGCCGTGACGATGCTTGCCGGCAACAACAACGTGCGGGTGATCGACACCTCCACTGCCTACCGCGTCGATCCGAACTGGGCCTATGGTTTTGCCGAGCTGGACAAGGCGCAGGCCGACAAGATCAAGGCTGCCCGCAACGTCGCCAATCCCGGCTGCTATCCGACCGGTGCTATCGCGCTGCTGCGTCCGCTGCGCGCTGCCGGTCTTCTGCCCGACGGCTACCCGGTCTCGGTCAATGCAGTGTCCGGCTATACCGGCGGCGGCAAGCAGCTGATCGGCCAGATGGAAGATGCGTCACGCGAGGACGCGATCTCCGCCAACAACTTTCTCTACGGCCTGACGCTGAAGCACAAGCACGTGCCCGAGATGAAGGAACACGGCCTGCTCGATCGCGCGCCGCTGTTTTCGCCATCCGTCGGACGCTTCGCGCAGGGCATGATCGTACAGGTGCCGTTGTTCCTCGAAGACCTCAAGGATGGTGCCACAATCGAGAGCATTCATAGCGCCCTCGTCGCCCACTATGCGGGTCAGGATATCGTCACCGTCGTGCCGCTAGAGGAAAGCGCCAAGCTCGCCCGCGTCGATGCCGAGGAACTGGTCAACACCGACAGGATGAAGCTGTTCGTGTTCGGCGCGGCTGGCAGCCCGCATGTCAATCTCGTGGCGCTGCTCGACAATCTCGGCAAGGGTGCCTCCGGTGCCGCCGTCCAGAACATGGACCTGATGCTGTCGGCCTAAAGCATTCAGAATTTGAAATCAGAGCCGCGGTGAACTCAGTTCACCGCGGCTTTTCTGTCTTCAAGCGGGTACTCGCCGATGTAGCCGCGCCAGTGGGTGATGGCATAGCCGAGGACAACAAGGGCGCCGCCCTGATGCGCAAGCGCCAGATCGAGCGGCACCTGATAGACCAGCGTCAGGATGCCGATCACGGCCTGCAGACAGACCAGCAGGAACAGGATGACGGCGCGGCCCGTATGGACCGAACCCGGTGCTTTGGACAGTGACACGATCATGTGGATCAGTGTTGCGGCCAGAAGCACATAGGCGCCGCAGCGGTGGACGAACTGCACCGTCTTCGGGTTCTCGAACAGATTGATCCACCAGGGATCGCGCAGGAAGAGGTCGGCCGGAACGAAGGCGCCATCCATCATCGGCCAGGTATTGTAGCTGAGGCCGGCGTCCAAGCCCGCGACGAGTGCGCCGAGATAGATCTGGAACAGCGCCAAAAACGCGAGGCCTCCAGCCGCGATATAGGAGTGACGCGTCGGGGCCGCCCCCTGCTTCTGGGGCGTGAGGCCGCGCATGATCCAGACGCAGGCGGAAAAGATAAGACAGGCGATGACCAGATGTGTGGCGAGCCGGTATTGCGACACGCTGACGAGCTTGGTGAGGCCCGACGACACCATCCACCAGCCGACAAAACCCTGAAATCCGCCAAGTGCGAGCGTGCCGACCAGCGGCCAGCGCAGGCGTTTCTCGATGCGACCGGTCACCCAAAAGAAGATCAGCGGCACGGCGAAGACGAGACCGATCGAGCGCGCCAGGAAACGGTGCGCCCATTCCCACCAGAAGATCGTCTTGAACTCGTCCACCGTCATGCCGGCATTGACCAGCTGGTATTGCGGGATGCGCTGATAGAGCTCGAACTCTTCCTGCCATTCTGCCGCATTGAGAGGCGGAATGACGCCGTGGATCGGTTTCCATTCAGTGATCGACAGACCCGAATCGGTCAGCCGGGTCGCGCCGCCCACAAGGACGAGGCAGAACAGCACGAAGACGACGAAGCCGAGCCAGATGCGGACCGATTTGCGGTCGCGCACGCGGCGTCTTGCTGCGGGATGGATGACATCGATGATGACGCTATCAGTCGCCGACATGCGGAAACTCCTGTCGCTCGAAGAAAGATTAGCCTTGCAAGCGCTTGAGAGCACCATGCGGGCGGTAATCTTTCCGCTCCTGGCGTTGATTTGCCCCAAGGACACGTGCAAAACAAGCCCCGATGCTTTGCGGCATCGCGTCGCGGGAGGAGAAACGTGTTGGTCCCACGCCTGAGAAGTTTCATCGGCACGATCATGATCATCGTGCTCGTCATCGTCTACGCGCTGGCCGCAACCACGGTCGCGACGCTGTTGCTCGCGACATCGCCGTGGTGGGTGCATTTCCTCTACTTCCTGCTGTCGGGGCTTTTGTGGATCCTGCCCGCCATGCTGATCATCAAGTGGATGGCGGGCGCAAGGCCGAAAGCCTAGGTTTCGCCTGGGTTCACCCCGCATTAACCAGCCGTGATAGTATTGGCGGTGGGCGACACAGCAATAAACAGATTGTTGGTGCACGCTGCCTATTCTCCCCGCTCGAAAGACAGCGGAGCGCGTCATGCAAACCTCGAGACTGATTGAAGAGCTTGCGCCGGCAGGGACATCGGGATCGCCTTCCCGTGCGACTGTCGCGTTGCGTTTCGCGCAGATCGAAATGGCAGTCACGACGGACATGGCGGATCTGAAGTCCGACTGGCACCGTCTGCAGGCGATCAAGCTCAATTCGCTGCATCAGGGTTTCGACTGGTGCGAAGCCTGGGCGAACTCCCACGGTCGCGCGCTTGCGGTCGTCGTCGGTCGTATCGACGGTCGCGCCGTGTTTATCCTGCCGCTCGATATCGTGCTTGAAAAAGGCATCCGCGTCGCCCGCCTCCCCGGCAACCATTACAACAATCTCAATACCGGCCTGTTCGATCCGGCACTCGAGGTGGCTTCCGCTGCCGAGCTGAAACCGTTCCTGCACATGCTGCGCACGACGCTTTCTCCTTACGCCGATCTCGTGGTGCTCGATTGCGTGCCGCTCTCCTGGCGCGGCAGTCGGCATCCGCTGAGTGCGCTTGCGACGACCGAGAACCAGAACCATTCGTTTCAGCTGCCGCTTTTTCCGAATTTCGAGACGACGCTGGCGCAGCTCAACGCCAAGACGCGGCGCAAGAAATTCCGCTCACAGAGCCGCAAGATCGAAGCGGCCGGCGGCTATGACCATGTGATCGCGCTAGACGCGGACGAAAAGCACGCGCTGCTCGATACGTTCTTTCGCCAGAAGGCGGCGCGGCTGAAAATGTTCGGCCTGCCCGATGTCTTCCACGCGTCCGAGATCCGAGAGTTTTTCCATCGCCTGATGGACGCGCCGAGTGATGGGACAGACACGTCGCTCACCCTTCACGCGATCCGTATGCGGGGTGAGCACGAGGGCCATGTCGTGGCGATTGCCGGCGTGTCGCGCAAGGGCGACCATGTGATCTGCCAGTTCAGCTCCATCGACGACAGCATCTGCCCGGAGGCAAGCCCCGGCGAGTTGCTGTTCTGGCTGATGATCGAGAAAAGCTGCCGCGAAGGCGCGGCGCTGTTCGATTTCGGCGTGGGCGACCAGCCCTACAAGCGCAGCTGGTGCAGCCAGGAAACCGTGCTGCACGATATTCTCATCGCCATCACACCGAAGGGGTCTGTCCTCAAACCGCTGATGGTTCTGGCAACGAGGGCGAAGGCTGCGGTGAAGCACAACCCGCGCCTTTACACTCTTTTGCAGAAACTGCGGGCCGCCAAAACGAACAAGGCGGCCTGAAAGCCGCCTTGTAGATCGTGGTTCATGCGGTGTGGCTCACGCCACCTGTCGTCCAGCCTTGCGCGGCGAACTGCGGTCATTGGCGTCAGACATTACCAGCAGGTTGCGAATTCCCTCGCCTTGGAAGTCCTGGACGATCTTTGCGACATCCTCTTCCTTGAACTCAGGCACGGAGAGAATGACCTCCGCCTTTTCGTTGCGGGTCAGTCGCGACAGCATCGGCGCTTCCGCCGGGCCGCATTCGATCAGCACTAGATCATAGGCGTCTGCGAGTGCATCGACGACCATCGGCAGCCGATCGGCGCCCCTCATGGCGCGAACCGGATCGGCAGAACCGAACGGGATGATATGCGCATCCGAGAGACGGTCCGGATGGATGGCTTCCCCGAACGCAACCTCGCCGCACAGCAGATCGGTGATGCCGGCAAGCTTGACGTCCTGCGCCATCAGCCGTGTCGGGCAAGCCGAGCCGGTCATGTCGATCAGGGCGACGGTGCGACCGCGCTCCGAAATTTCACGGGCCAACATCACGGTCGCCGTCGAGCCTGCATCGCCACCGGGCGACACGACCAGGCCGATCGGCACCGCACGGCGCTGGAGGTAGCGGGCAACGGACGCGATCGTGAAGGATTCCTCCTCCCCGTCGTTCGCCGGCGGCGCCACGGCAATTTCTTCGACCGGTGGCTCGGCAGCGATCGAAGCCTCCTGCTTCTGATCAACTTCCGCGCCCTTCGCGGCAGCGGCATCCTTGCGGGAGGCAGCCAGCATTTCCTTTGCCGCCGCGAACAGTCTGTGTTCGCGCTTTGGCCGATCTGCAACAGTTTCTGCCGCAACCGGAGCTGCGGCGGGTGTTGTTGCAACCAAAGCGCCGGCAGGGGTCGGTTCGGGCTCGGCCGGGGCCGGTTCGACTGGAGGCGTTGCGACCTCGTGTGGTGTCAGCAGGAAATCGTCCTCGCGACGGCGATTGAGAGGGCGGAGCGCTCGGCCGCTGAACAGTTCGGCGATGATGACGACCAGGCAGCTGACGATCAGTGTCGCAAGCGTCGCCACGATGACGATCGGGATGACCTTCGGAAAGAAGGGTTCCGACGGTTCGACCGCGCTCGATACGATGCGGGCATCCGCAGGGCTTGAATTGGCGTCGCGGCGCGACGTCGCCTCGCGGTAGCGCACGAGATAGGTTTCGAGCAGCTGGCGCTGGGCAGACGCTTCGCGTTCCAGGGCCCGCAGCCCGACTTCCTCTTCACCGGCCTTGGCCGAATCAGCCTTCAAGCCGTTCATCTGCTGCGTCAGCTGACGCTCGCGGAGCCGTGCAATCTCTCTCTCGTTGTCGAGGCTTGCCAGGATCTTCTGGGTTTCACGCTCGATCTGCTGATTGATACCGCTGAGCTGCGCGCGAAGTCCCCGAAGACGCGGATGGTTGTCGAGCAGGGATGTCGAAAGATCATTGATCTGCGCCTGCAAATTGGTCTGGGTTTCCTTCAGACGCTGGATGACCGCCGATCCCGCGACGTCCGCCAGCGTGTCCGAAGCGCGGCCGGCTCTCAAACCAGCGCGGACGTTTTCCGAACGGGCCTCGGCATTGGCGAGATCGGCGCGAACGCGGGCAAGTTCGGTCGATATATCGTTCAACTGCTTGCTGGAAAAACTGTTGGCTTCGCTGGTCTGGAAAAGGCCGTTCGAGGAGCGGTAGTCCGCCACCTTCTTTTCGGCATCGTTGACGCGGGTCGTCAGGTTGGCGATTTCCGGCTCCAACCAGCGGGCGGTTTCGGCATGGGTGTCCACCTTCGAGCCACTCTGGATCTGAAGATAGGCTTCGGCCATCCGGTTCGGCACATCAGCCGCGAGCTTCGGATCATGCGATGCAAATTCGACGGCGATGACGCGCGAGCCCTCGACCGGATAGACCGACAGCTTTTCGCGGAACTTCTGGATGACCCGGTCTTCCGGATCGATCGCCATCGGATCCTGCTTCAGGCCGACCATCACCAGAAGGTCCGGCAGTGCCGACTGTCCAGCCGGGTCGAATTCCGGGCGATCGGAAAGCTTCAGATCGCGCGCAACCCGCTTGATGAGGTCGGTCGATTGCAGCAGCTGGGCCTGGCTGGTGATGTTAAGCGTGTCCAGAACCGGATCGTTGGAACTGCCTGCCCCTTCCCCGCCGGAGAGGTTCGGCGATCGCGATTCGATCAGCAGCCTGGTTTCGGCCTTGTAGCTGGGTTTGATCAGCGAGGCGCCGACCAGCGCCAGCGCGCCCGCCGCGATCGTGACGGCGAGGATCTTCGCCTTGCGTTCCCAGACGGCCGCGATGACCTGCCTGAGGTCGATATCCACATCCTGATGGCCGCCGTTTACGCCAGACATTGCCCGCTCCAAACTGGTCTATTTGGGCGGACAGTAAATTATCATGGTAACGCTACAGTTAATGAGCCGCGGCTTCGAAGAAAAACCGGACTCTGATCTTGCAGGCATTATTTCCGAGGGTCGTCTCGCCTCTCTTTACCGGGCATTAACCCTAATGGATCGATAACAGGCTCGAAATCGTCGAACCACCACCCCGAGCCTGGGACGCGAACATGCTATTCGCCCAAGACAAGAAAAATCCGACGCGCAACCAGCGCGCCAAAACCGTTCTGGCTCTTGCGGCGGCAGCCGTTGCGATGACGCTGTCGGGCTGCGCCTCCTACAAGCCGGCTCCCAAAAGCTTTCAGGAAGCGACGATCCAGCCTTACCGGCTGGACAGCGGCGATCGGCTGCGTGTCAGCGTCTTCGAACAGCCGAGCCTTTCCAACACCTATACCGTCGATCAGGCCGGCTATATCGCCTTCCCGCTGATCGGTCAGATCACGGCCCGGGGCCAGACCATGCCGACGCTCGAGGGTGCAATCGCCGCCAAGCTCAAGCAGGGCTATCTGCGCGATCCCGACGTGACGATCGAAATGGATCGCTACCGCCCGGTTTTTGTCATGGGCGAAGTCGGACGACCCGGACAGTATTCCTATGTGCCCGGCATGACGGCACAGAACGCCATCGCAATCGCCGGAGGCTTTACCTCCCGCGGAAACCAGCGCGATGTCGACGTCACACGCAAGATCAACGGCGAGGTCATCACGGGCCGTACGACGATTTCCTCACAGGTCCTCGCTGGCGACACGGTCTACGTCCGCGAGCGGCTGTTCTGACATCATCATGTTGGCTGAGGCCCCTCCCTTGCGCATCCTCCATTGTTTCAGGTCGCCCGTCGGCGGGATCTTCCGCCATGTGCGCGACCTGGTGGAAGAACATCGGGCTGCCGGCCACGAGGTCGGCATCCTCTGCGACAGCTCGACCGGTGGCGAGCATGAGGACAGGTTGTTCGACACGATCCGGCCGCAGCTTTCGCTTGGCCTGACACGAATTCCGATGCGCCGTTCGATCGCTCCTTCCGATCTTGCGGCACTCTACAGAAGCTACAAGCATATCAAGAGCTTGCGGCCGGACATATTGCACGGACACGGCGCCAAGGGCGGCGTTCTGGCGCGATTGATCGGCTCAGCCTTGCGGGTTAACAGGTATTGCGTGGCCCGCCTCTATTCGCCGCACGGCGGCAGTCTGCATTTCGACCGGTCCAGTCTTTCGGGCAAGGTCGTGCTGCAGCTCGAACGGTTCCAGGAACGCTTCGGCGATGCCCTGGTCTTTGTCTGCGATTATGAGCGCCGCACCTACGAGGAAAAGGTCGGAAAACCGCTCAAGACCGCGCGTGTGATCTATAACGGAATTGGCGAGGCCGAGTTCGAGCCGGTACCGGCGGTCATTTCCGCGGTCGACTTTCTCTATATCGGCATGCTGCGCGACCTGAAGGGACCGGATGTCTTCATCGACGCCTTTGCCCGAACGGAACGCGCGGTCGGTCGGCCGCTCTCGGCGCTGATGGTCGGCGACGGTCCGGACCGTGAGCGCTACGAAGCCATGATTTCCGAACGTGGCCTTGGCCGCCGGCTGACGATGATGCCGGCCATGCCCGCCCGCAAGGCGTTTGCCCTCACAAATTTCGTCGTCGTTCCGTCGCGGGCGGAAGCGATGCCCTATATCGTGCTGGAAGCGCTCGCCGCCGGGAAGCCTGTCATCGCATCGCGTGTCGGCGGCATTCCCGAAGTGCTGGGTGTGAAAAGTGCGGCCCTTGCCGTCCCCGGCGACGCCACAAGTCTTTCCGAAGTGATGACGCAGGCACTGCAGACACCGGAGTGGCATGACCGCGTCATGCCGAAGCCGTCCGATTTCAAGGCGGTGTTTTCCGCCCCCGTTATGGCGGACGACATGCTTCACTTGTACCAGGATTTACTCGGCCAAATCCCGGACCGCAGGTACAGCTAAAGGCTTCTTTAGCTTCTTTTTGCTACTGGACTGAGACTACTTCTGCGCCTTCGCGGCAGCTGAGTCGAGGATCCTGGCATGAGCCCGCTGAACAAGCCCGATGAATTCGACGTCGAAAGCCTTCGCCGCAAGGTCTCCGAGATGCGTGCGAGCGAGGAGAAGGAAGCGGGCGCGGTCCTCAATCCCTTCGCACGCCAGATCGCCCAGCAGTTCCGCGAAACCAGCTATTCGCCATCCCTGCTGGTCGGACTGATCCGGCTTACCGAATTTGCCGCGATCCTGATTGTCGGCCTCATCGTCGACCTGATCTACGGCGCGACCGAGATGTCGCTTTCCCGCCTGGTCATCATCACCTTCGGTTCTGCCATCACGCTTCTGCTTCTGCAGATTGCCGACACCTATCAGATCCCCTCCCTGAGGTCCGCCAACAGGACCTTGAAGCGGGTCCTCATCACATGGGCCTTCGGTTTTGTCCTGACCAATCTCGCGCTCAGCTTTGCCGCGGGCGGTTGGGTGCCCGTGACCGGTCTCATCGTCTGGTTCTCCGTCAGCTGCGTCGTCCTTGCCGCCGAGCGGCAGGCGATCGCGCTTGGCATCCGCCACTGGGCGCGCAACGGCGTGATGGAACGCCGCGCCGTAATCGTCGGCGGCGGCGAACCTGCCAAGCAACTGGTGCGCGCTTTGGAACGCCAGTCGGATAACGACATCCGCATCTGCGGCATCTTCGACGACCGCAACAGCGACCGCTCGCCGACCGTTGTTGCCGGCTACCCGAAGCTCGGTACCTTTGCCGAGCTTGTGGAATTCTCGCGCCTTGCCCGTATCGACATGCTCATCATCGCGCTTCCTGCCAGCGCCGAGCAGCGTATCCTGCAGCTTCTGCGCAAACTCTGGGTTCTGCCGGTCGATATCCGGCTCGCGGCGCATGCGAACCGCCTGCGCTTCCGCCCACGGGCCTATAGTCACGTCGGCACCGTTCCGATGTTCGATATTTTCGACAAGCCGATCCGCGACTGGGATTCGGTCGCAAAGCGCATCTTCGATATCGTCTTTGCCGTGTTCGCGATCGCCTGCCTCTGGCCCGTCATGCTGGCTGCCGGCATTGCCGTGAAGCTCAGCTCGAAAGGGCCGATGCTGTTTCGCCAAAAGCGCCACGGCTTCAACAATGAGATCATCAACGTTCTCAAATTCCGCTCGATGTACACGAGCATGAGCGACCAGACCGCGATCAAGGCCGTGACCAAGGGCGATCCGCGGGTCACGCCCGTCGGCCGGTTTCTGCGCAAGTCCTCGATCGATGAGCTACCGCAGCTGTTCAACGTGCTGAAAGGAGAGCTGTCTCTCGTTGGTCCCCGTCCGCATGCGGTCAGTGCCCAGACTGGCGAACGCAGATATGTGGACGTCGTCGAAGGCTACTTCGCCCGCCACCGCGTGAAACCCGGCGTGACTGGCTGGGCGCAGATCAACGGACTGCGCGGCGAGTTGGACAGCGACGAAAAGATCCGTGCCCGCACCGCCCACGATCTCGACTATATCGAGAACTGGTCGATCCTGTTCGATCTCAAGATCCTGTTCCTGACGCCGATCCGGCTTCTCAACACGGACAATGCATATTGACGACGCTGGCCGCACATGAGACCCGGCCGTTCAACGTCCATCTGGCCGTGTTCGCTCTCGTGGCAAACGGCGTGCTGGCCTTTGGCGTCTTTCTGTCCGGCTTCGTCATGTCGGAGCCTGCCCCTTACGAACTGATGATGGTGGCCCAGATCGGCCTCTGGTTCCTGTTCGGGCTCAGGATCTCCCGGACGGTCGCGATGCTCATGGCGATGCTGCTGATCTTCAACATCAGCGGCCTGTTTTCCATCTTCGTAATGAAGGATTCGTCCGGCGCCGGTATGTATTATGCGGTCTCGATCTTTCTCGCGCTCACCGCCGTGTTCTTTGCAGCGGTCATAGAGAACGACCATCGGCGGCTGAAGATCATCTTTCATGCCTGGGTGGCGGCCGCCATCATCACGGCCGCTCTCGGCATCCTCGGCTATTTCGACGCGTTTCCCGGGGCCCATGTCTTTACCCGCTATAACCGCGCCATGGGCGCCTTTCAGGACCCCAACGTGTTCGGCCCCTATCTGGTCGGCCCGCTCCTTTATCTGCTTTACCGCATGCTGACCGGCCCGGTCATCCGTACCCCCCTTCTCATCCTCGGCATGCTGGTGCTGGCGATCGGCATCTTCCTGTCGTTTTCACGCGCGGCCTGGGGCCTCCTGCTGTTCGGTGCCATCGCGCTGATCGTCCTCATGCTCCTCAAGGAGCGCACGACGGCATTCCGCCTGAAGATCCTGGTCATCTCGATTTGTGCCGGCGTGGCTCTCGTGCTCGCCCTTGCGATCGCTTTGCAGATCCCGCAGATCGCCGACCTGTTTTCCAACCGTGCGAAACTGGTGCAGGATTACGACGGCGCGCGGCTTGGTCGCTTCGAGCGGCATAAGATCGGCTTTCTGATGGCAATGGAGCGACCGCTCGGCATGGGACCGATGGCGCTTGGAAAAATCTTCGGCGAAGACGAGCACAATATTTGGCTGAAGACGCTCACGACCTATGGCTGGGTGGGTGCGGTGACGTATCAGATCATGATCTGGTCCAGCCTGTGGATGGGTTTCCGCTATATGCTGCGCGAACGGCCGTGGCAGCCTTTTCTGATGATCGCATGGGTCCTGATCCTGGGACATGCGATGATCGGAAACGTCATCGACACGGACCACTGGCGGCATTTCTATCTCTCGCTCGGCATTCTCTGGGCGTGCGTCGCCCTGGAAAACCGCTATCAGCGAAACACCACTGCCGCGATGCCGCCGTTACAGGCCTGAGTTGTTGCCTCTAGCGCAAGTCCTTGACATTGGATCGCGTTGCGCCAGATTTCTCGTATGTTGACCGCATCACAAATTCGCGCTGCGCGCGCACTCACCGGCATCTCGAAAGACGCGCTTTGCGCCGCTTCGGGCCTGTCCTCCGTCGAATTCGACAACGCGGAGGCCCATGACGCCCTGCCCGACCCAACCATCAGTGAGAGACTGAGGGCATTCTTCGAGACAAGGGGCGTTATATTCCTGGCAGCCGGCGACGGCGGATCCGGAATGGGACCGGGTGTGAGACTGAGGCAAGACGGTCAGGAAGAGGGCATGCGTCCCGAAGATCTCAACGCCGCAAACGACGATTGAAAAAAACCTGAAACTCGCTGGAACATATTGAGCTCATAGGCGTTTCCCGGCCAGAATTGCATAGTCGGGGAAATTCATGACGCGTTCCAATAATCTGTACTTCATCATCGGCGCTCTCGTTGTTCTGGTCGTCGGTCTGGGGTTCTATGTCTACCGCGAAGAAACCAAGCCTAAGGGCGTAGAATTCAGCATCGGCCAGGATGGCGTCAAGGTCGAGGAAAAGTAGTTTTTCCGGGAAAACCGAGCTTAAGAAGTTTCTCTATTTAACGTCGTTTTTATATGCACTAGATATTGGAGGATACCATCCTCCAATATCTGTGAGGGGGCACAATGTCGCATATTACACCCGTCGATCTTCAGCAGTCCGGAATGAAGAAGGTGTGGAGCGTAACTGACTTTGCGCGCCGTTACCGTCTCGACAAGGACGAGGAAAACCGTCTTCTGCAGCTCCTGGGGTCGTTTGCTTCCGAGCAGGAGCTTCTGATGAATGCGAGCCGGACAGCGCGTTTTCGCTAACGCGAACTACTATCACGTCTGCTACGCCTATACTTGCTGATTGATCGCAGGCGGAACTTTACCACTCACAAATCAGTTACATCCCCGTGAATATCTTGCGCCGCAGGCCCTGCCACGGCTCCATACACGGAGGATACAATGATCAATGTTTTCGCAAAAGCAGGCCTGGCCTTGGCCCTGTCCGTCTGCACCCTTGGTGCGGCCACTGCCCCGGCATCGGCCCAAGACGTACAGCTGCGCATCGGACCTGACGGCGTGCGCCCGGTGATCCGCGACAGGGATCGCGATTACGACAGACGCGATCGCCGCATGGGCTGCAGCCCTGGCGAAGCACGCGCCGCCGCTCGCGACGAAGGCTTCCGTCAGACGGAGATCGTCCGCGCCACTCGCCGCAGCATCACCGTCCAGGGCATGACCCGTCGGGGTCCCGACCGGATCACCTTCGCCAATCGCCCTGGTTGCCCGGAAATCTAAGACTGACTGAAAAGGCCCCGCAAGTGCGGGGCCTTTTTTTGCTCGAGCTATATCTCGACAACAGCGGCAAAAATGAAAAAGGGTCAGCTCGTGTTTCGGAGCTGACCCTTTTAGATCGAAATGCACTGGCCGTTACCGCCAGAAATCCAGAACTTAGAATACGAATGCGTAGAGCAGCACGATTACAAGGATCGGAACGCCCATCGCCCAAAGTACAACACCCTTCAACATCACATTCTCCTTTGTTTTCCTATCTGACAACGCGTCGGGAACACTGACGTTCCAGCCAAATGCAAATTGTAGTCAGATAAGTCGAACGCGGTTCGGGATGATCCATCATTCGTTCACAGGTTCTGGTGAGTGACGTGGCAACAGGATGGCGTGACGAAAGACGAGTTCACCAATGGCGAGCTCAGGTCAAAGCGGCTCTGGGGGAGCCTGCCGCCGAAGGAAGAATGGTCGGAATGGCCGGATTCGAACCGACGACCCCTTGACCCCCAGTCAAGTGCGCTACCGGGCTGCGCTACATTCCGCCACATCGCTTCGAGCCGGCGGACCGGCGTCGCGTGAAGCATGCATTCCATACTGACATGATCTTCACCACGCAAGGAAAAAATCGGCTTTCAGTGGATCCTGGATCGAAGGTCTTGCTTCAATAAGAAAGCCGGCCCCATTGTCTGGGGCCGGCCTGTCAGGACGCCTTGGCGACTGCCCTATCAGTAGGGCGAGTAGCACAGCTGGCGCGGGCCGTTATAGGGCTGGAATGTATTGTCATAAGCCCTGTAGGACCGGTAGCGGTTGGCGCACCAGTTGACGTGCGCGCTATTGGCGTTCACGTAACGACGTGGCTGCACGTAACGCGGTTCGGCGTAGCGCGGCTGGGATGCAATGGCACCGCCAATCAGAGCGCCGGCAGCAAGACCGCCGATGATCGCACCCGAATTGTGGCCACGGTAGTGGCGACCGCGATAATAGTCGCCGCGGCGGTAGTCGCGATGGTGACGATAGTAGCGACGACCTTCCCAACGATCACGATGCCGCCACTGAACCTGCTGGACCTGATAAACGCTCTGCGGCGCTTCGATGGTCTTCGGTGCGTTGACGACAGGGAAGGCGTGTGCCGGTACCATGCTCGTCAGTGCCGTCATGGCCGAGACGACAATGATTGCGAGTTTTTTCACGTTTGCATCTCCTCTAGTGTTTCCTCGTAGGTAAATGTTGTACCTTCGCGTTTGAACCAGAGGTGAACGGTAAATTTACAGTGAGTTCATGTAAGCAGGTATCGGATCAACGAACCTGGTCCAGCAGGCGCTTGCATTCCAGAAGGTCAAACAGTGCCTCCTGTAGCAGGGCACGGTCTTCCTTCCCGACACTCGATTTTCCAACCGAGACTTCCAACTGGTCCTCCCCGGCCCCGCCGAAACCGAAGAACCGGCCGCTCGGCTTTACCTTCGGGCGCCCGACGACCTGATCTTCTTCCTGGGTGGAAATCTTCGGCTCGGCATTCTTCTCGCTGTTGGCCGCCATGATGGCTTCCATTGTGGCGATATCACCCGATGCGATTGCTGAGACGAACTTGTTGCCATTCGTCTTCAGGAGCTTCTGAACGCCCTTGATCGTGTATCCGTGGTCGTAGAGAAGGTGACGTATCCCCTTCAACAGATCCACGTCCTCCGGGCGGTAGTAGCGACGGCCGCCTCCCCGCTTCATCGGCTTGATTTGCGGAAACCGCGTTTCCCAGAAGCGCAGCACGTGTTGCGGCAGGTCGAGATCGTCAGCGACTTCGCTGATGGTGCGGAATGCGTCCGGGCTCTTGTCCAAGTGTCAATCTCCAGGGATCGAACGGCCGTGCGGCGCGAAAGGGGTCAGCACGAAAGGCTGGACGAGGATTATGCGTCGAATCGCACATTTCTCAACGGCTTGCACCGAAAGATTCAAGTGTGTTCACAAGATTGGTGTTTTGGCAGGGGTGCCAGCGTGCAAAACGGGCGGGTCAGCTCGCAGGGCTTGCCGGCCTCTGCTTGACCTTGCGCAATGTGTGCGCCTTGAGGATGCGTTGCTTCAAAACATTGGATGCCTTGAAGGTCATCACCCGGCGGGGTGAGATCGGTACTTCCTCGCCTGTCTTCGGATTGCGACCGATGCGCTCGTTCTTGGCACGCACCTGAAATGTCGCAAACGACGAAAGCTTGACCATTTCGCCGCGAACGATGGCGTTGCAGATTTCGTCGATTACCGTTTCGACGAGTTCCGCCGATTCCGTGCGAGAGAGGCCAACCTTGCGAAAAACCGATTCCGCCAGATCCGCGCGTGTGACTGTCTTGCCGGCCATGGTCCCCCGCCTGATTTAATGTGATATTATCAAAGCCCGCAAACAGTATTTTGGTTGTGCCCCACGGTCAAGCGCCCCCGGGCCAAGCATCTGTTCGGCATTGATTATTTCATAATATGGCTCAGGTTTTCAGCCGGCATCACCAGCGGATCAGGACGGCCCCCCAGGTGAAGCCGCCACCCATGGCTTCCAGCATCACAAGATCGCCCTTCTTGATGCGACCGTCGGCACAGGCGACTGAAAGCGCAAGCGGGATCGATGCCGCCGACGTGTTGCCGTGAATGTCGACGGTGACGACGACTTTCTCGGTGGGAATGTTGAGCTTCTTGGCAGATCCATCAATGATACGACGGTTGGCCTGGTGCGGTACCAGCCAGTCGATATCCTCGGCAGTCGTGCCGGTCGCCTCGAATGCGTCCTCGATCACGTCGGTGATCATAGCCACCGCATGCTTGAAGACCTCACGGCCTTCCATCTTCAGGTGCCCGACCGTGCCGGTCGTCGATGGGCCGCCATCGACGTAGAGCTTGTCCTTGTGGGATCCGTCCGAGCGCAGATGCGCCGTCAGGATACCGCGGTCGGCAATCGTGCCCTCGCCTTCCTGAGCCTCCAGCACAACGGCGCCGGCGCCATCGCCGAACAGCACGCAGGTTGTGCGGTCGTTCCAGTCCAGAATGCGGGAAAAGGTTTCGGCGCCGATCACCAGCGCGCGCTTCGCAAGCCCGCCACGCAGGTGGAGGTCTGCCGTCGTCATCGCGTAAACGAAGCCGCTGCAGACCGCCTGCATGTCGAAAGCGTAGCCATGCTTCATGCCGAGCCGGTTCTGGATCTCGACGGCGGTCGCGGGAAAGGTGTTGTTCGGCGTCGAAGTCGCCAGAAGGACCAGATCGATGTCGTCAGGTGTCAGGCCAGCATTATCGAGCGCTGCCCGCGCCGCCTTCTCACCGAGCGATGCCGTCGTTTCGTCGTCGCCGGCGATGTACCGCTGGGTGATGCCGGTGCGCTGGACGATCCACTCGTCCGACGTGTCGACCATCGTCTCCAGCTCGCGATTGGTGACGACCCGTTTCGGGAGCGCTGCCCCGTAACCGCGAACAACTGATCGAATCATAGTCAAATCACATCCTAACGTCATGCGGCTTCAGGGCCGGCCGGCGGCAGGCGTCTGGCATGATAAATCTTCAAATCCTGCGAAATTTTGGCGTTGAGGTCATTTCGCGCCATGTCATAGCCGACTGCGATCGCGGCCGCGATGCCTTCGGCGTTGGCGCTACCGTGGCTCTTGATCACAATACCGTTGAGGCCGAGAAAGACGCCGCCATTGACCTTGTTCGGGTCCATCTTCTCGCGCAAGCGATCGAATGCTGGCTTGGCGAGAAGGTAGCCGATCCGGGCAAGCAGCGTGCGCGACATGGATTCGCGCAAAAGCGTGGCGATCTGGCGCGCAGTTCCCTCAGCGGTCTTCAGAGCGATATTGCCGGTAAAGCCTTCGGTCACCACAACGTCGACAGTGCCCCTGCCGATGTCGTCGCCCTCGACGAAGCCGTGATAGGAGAGATGCGGCAGGTTGGCTTCGCGGATAAGCCGACCGGCTTCCTTCACCTCTTCCTGCCCCTTGACCTCTTCGACACCCACATTGAGAAGCCCGACGGTGGGGCAATCCACTTCGAACAGGGCCCGCGCCATGGCACCACCCATCAGCGCGAAATCGAGCAGCTGCTGGCTGTCAGCGCCGATCGTCGCGCCGATATCGAGAACGATGCTTTCGCCCTTCAGCGTCGGCCAGATGCCTGCAATTGCGGGGCGTTCGATACTCGCCAACGTGCGAAGACAGAATTTCGACATTGCCATCAGCGCACCGGTATTGCCGGCGGACACAACGACATCAGCTTCGCCAAGCTTCACGGCTTCGATGGAACGCCACATGGTCGAGACATAGCGACCACGGCGTAGCGCCGCACTCGGCTTCTCGTCCATGGCAACGGCCAGTTCGCACGCGTGGAACACTGACCGTTCACGCAGTTTCGGATAGCGTGCAAGCCACGGCTCGCATTCGGCTTTCAGTCCGTAGAGGAGAAAACTGACGTCGGGATGGCGTTCGAGCGCCTTCGCGGCGCCCGCCATGACAACCTCGGGGCCAAAGTCGCCACCCATGGCGTCAATCGAAATTCTGATCACGCGTCCCTGATCCTTGTTTTAACCGGCCGCACGCGCCTGCAACGAATGCCTGCGCCGACTTTTGCTTCTTCAGTGGGCACGCTCATGCGCCGCCCTGCCGGCGAAATCGTGGCCAAAATATAGGTTTTGTTTCTGCTTACAACCGGTCTCAGTCTTTTTTCCAATCCTTGAGCGCAGCAAACGGATTGGGTTTGGTCGCCGGATCGTTTGGGTCGCTCTCGATATGGTCCTTGAAATCGATGCCCGGCCTGCGCGGATAAGGGTCTATCGCCAGTGCCACGAACTCGGCAACGACCTCGCCCGCATCGATCGTATCACCAACGAACATTTCCGGCAGGTCCGGACCATCAGGATCGACCACCATCTCGGCGCTTTCGGCAGTGACGACGCGCGCAAGCTTGGATCCCTCAGGCACGAAGACCTGATCGAAATCTTCTGAAATGGTCGACGACACCGGATCGAGCGTCACCACGCAGGCCTGGGTGACGGCGGCCTTGACGTGGCCCTTGAGGCGCACGCCGTCCTTCTTCCAGCGGGCAATGTAGATTTCCGCCTTCAACGAACTGACCGATACGACGTCCCAGAGAACGGCCAAGCCCTTCAGCTCGTTTTCATCGGCTTCAACAGTGACAGTGACGGGATTGGCCGAAATGTTTCCGACCTTCACAGGATAGGAGAACGGAGGCTTGCCGCCTTTGGCCTTGCTGGGTTCTTGATCGCGTTTCATTGTTCCTCGCCTTCCCGGACCGGCTGCGGCACGACCAGCAGCCCACGGGAAATCGTATCTTCCGAGACCGCTGACATAGCGGTTTCGGTGGTTGTCATCCAGTGCGCAAGTGCGCTCATGTCTTGTATATCGGTGGCTTTAGGATGGATATTACGGTGCAGCGCTGCGGCAAGCGCGGTTTCGTCGCCGCTGTCGAGAGCTGCGGCGTAGGTTTCTAGCCGACCGTAGAACATGCCCGCGAGCTTCTTCATCCGCTTCGGAACCCCCTGGTCGCCGATTCCGAGCTCGCGAATCGAATGGTCGATATCCTGAAAGAAGGCATCGACGATCTCCTGCGCCAGTTCCTGCCCGCTCGGCCCCGACTTCGCCGTCCGGCGAAAAAACAGGATCATCACGATGGACAGCATTTCAAACCGGCCCATCACGGTATCGGGTACGCCGAAATCCTCGTAGAAGACGGGGATGCGCGCTGCCGACGTCAGGGCGTAGTATTGCCGGTTGACGATGGTCTGATTGCTGTTTTTCTTTTTGAACAGGCCGAATATCATCGTGTTTCCTGCATTTGCCTTCATGTTTGCGTCATGGTCGAAGCTGGCGATGTTGCATGCAAACGAAAGCTGGTTTACCGAAGCAGGCACGAATTGCAATGCATTCGCCATCGGCGGGCTTCGGTTCGGCTATCCGGAAGCGGCAGTCAGCTGTCCCCGGAATAGCCACAATGGTATGAGCAGCAGAGTAACCGGCTTCCGCCGGCACATCGACATGTGGGGGATACCGTTGAAGAAGCGGGTTTTCGGATACGAAATGAAAGCGTTGAGCAAAACGGCGGCGGCCCTTGTCGTTGCATCGATTGCAGTTTCCGGCTGCACGTCCATGGAAATCGGCGACACGATGTACAACGGCTATGTCGTTGACCAGCAGTCGCTGAACCTGATCCCTGTCGGTTCAAGCCGCGAGCAGGTGATCCTGACCATGGGTACACCGTCGACGACCGCGACCTTCGATACGGAAGTGTTCTATTACATTTCCCAGAAGCGCCACCGTCGGGCAGCCTTCATGAAGCCGCAGATCGTCGAGCAGAGCGTGCTTGCCATCTATTTCGACAAGAACGGCGTGGTCGCCCAGCGCGCCAACTACGCACTTCAGGACGGCAAGGTGTTCGACACGATCTCGCGCACGACGCCAACCGGCGGCCGCGACCTTACCTTCCTGCAGCAGCTTCTGTCGGGTGGTTCCGGAGCAGCAAGCGGCGGTGCAGGCCAGATCCGCAACATGCTGCAGAGCATGGGCAACTGACAAGCGCATTTCCGAATATCAAAAAGCCCGCGATACCAATGGTACCGCGGGCTTTCTTTTGTCTGGATGAGACCTGCTTCTAGTGGGCGAGAACCGCGAGCAGCAGAAGGGCGACGATGTTGGTGATCTTGATCGCCGGGTTGACGGCAGGGCCTGCCGTATCCTTGTAGGGGTCACCCACCGTATCGCCTGTCACCGAAGCCTTGTGGGCTTCGGATCCCTTCATGTGGCGGGTGCCGTCCTTATCGACGAAACCGTCCTCGAAGCTCTTCTTGGCATTGTCCCAGGCGCCGCCGCCCGAGGTCATCGAGATCGCGACGAACAGGCCGTTGATGATGACGCCGAGAAGCGAGGCACCGAGCGCTGCAAAGGCGGACGCCTTGTCGCCGCCCGAGACGAGAAGCACGCCGAAATAGACGAAGATCGGCGCGAGAACCGGGAGCAGCGAGGGCACGATCATTTCGCGAATCGCAGCCTTGGTCAGGATATCGACCGCGCGGCCGTAGTCGGGCTTTTCCGTTCCTTGCATGATGCCGGGCTTTTCGCGGAACTGCCGGCGAACTTCCTCGACAATCGAGCTTGCCGCCTTGCCGACCGCCGTCATGGCGATGCCGCCGAACAGATACGGGATGAGGCCGCCGAACAGCAGACCGGCGACCACATACGGATTGGACAGGCTGAACGAGATCTGGCCTACCCCCTGGAAGTACGGATATTTATCGGCGTTTGCCACGAAGTACTGGAGATCGTTGGCATAGGCCGCAAACAGCACCAGTGCGCCCAGACCGGCCGAGCCGATCGCGTAGCCCTTGGTGACGGCCTTGGTCGTATTACCGACGGCATCCAGAGCATCCGTGGCTTTGCGAACATCCGGCGGCAGATGCGCCATTTCGGCAATGCCGCCGGCATTGTCGGTGACAGGGCCGAAGGCATCGAGTGCCACGATCATTCCGGCAAGGCCGAGCATGGCGGTGACGGCAATGCCTGTGCCGAACAGTCCGGCGAGCTGATAGGTGGAGATGATGCCGCCAACGATGACGAGTGCCGGCAGTGCGGTCGATTCCAGCGAGACGGCCAGCCCCTGGATGACGTTGGTGCCGTGGCCCGTGACGGAAGCCTGGGCGATGGAATTGACCGGCCGCTTGTTGGTGCCGGTATAGTATTCGGTGATCACAACGATCAGTGCCGTCACCACGAGCCCGACAAGGCCACAGGCAAACAGTCTGGCGCCGGTGATGTCCATGCCGGCAACCGTGCCGATCATTCCCCAGCCAATGGTGATCGAGGTCGCGATCGCAAGCCCGACAATGGACAGCAGCCCCGTCACGATCAGTCCCTTGTAGAGGGCGCCCATGATCGAGCCGTTTGTGCCGAGCTTGACGAAGAACGTGCCGACGATCGAGGTGATGATGCAGGTGCCGCAGATCGCCAGCGGATAGAGCATCGCCTGGTCGATGACGGCGCTGCCGGCAAAGAAGATTGCCGCGAGCACCATGGTCGCAACGACCGAGACTGCGTAGGTCTCGAACAGGTCGGCCGCCATGCCGGCGCAGTCACCGACATTGTCGCCCACATTGTCGGCGATCGTTGCCGGGTTGCGTGGATCGTCTTCCGGAATACCGGCTTCCACCTTGCCGACGAGATCGCCGCCGACATCGGCGCCTTTGGTGAAGATGCCGCCGCCGAGGCGCGCGAAGATCGAGATCAGCGAGGCACCGAAGCCGAGTGCCACAAGGGCATCGATCACTTCGCGTGAACCGACCGCATGGCCAAGCACAGTTGTCAGGATGAAAAAGTAGATGGACACGCCGAGCAGTGCGAGGCCCGCGACAAGCATGCCGGTGATGGCGCCAGACTTGAAGGCAATGTCGAGACCTGCCGCCAGACTATGGGATGCCGCCTGCGCCGTGCGCACATTGGCCCGCACCGACACGTGCATGCCGATGAAGCCGGCAGCGCCCGAGAGAACGGCGCCGATGATGAAGCCGATGGCTGCCGTGCCAGACAGAAGAAACCATGTGAGACCCGCAACCAGCACGCCGACGATGGCAATCGTCATGTACTGACGTGACAGATAGGCCTGCGCGCCTTCCCGGATATAACCGGCGATCTCCTGCATCCGCTGATTGCCTTGATCGGCGGCAAGTACGGAACGCGTGGCCCATGCAGCATAAATGATCGACAGCAGACCGCAGACGATCACACCTAGAATTACAGTCATGCGAATTTTCCTCTCCCTGACCGGCTACGGCCGATGCCGCCCCGGCATTCTGCACCCTCCAGCAACGGCTTTCCCCTCCCAAGGAACGCAGCTGTTGCCATGCGCGGGTGAGATTGCGGTGAGGAACAACCGCCGTCAAGCGCTACGACGGTAATAGAACCGGGTCAGTTGGCTTTTGCGACGGGCCTGCGCAGCATCAGCGCCAGAATGAGAAGAAGGCAGAAGATCGCGACCGGCCAGATCACCAGGTTGATGAATGACCAGCCCCAGGTGACGAACACCTTGCCCGAGGAGAAGGAGGACAGTGCCACCGTGCCGAAGAGGACGATGTCATGAAACCCCTGCACCTTGTCGGCCTCCTGCGGGCGATAGCTGGAGGCGACGATCGTGGTCGAGCCGATGAAACCGAAATTCCAACCTATCCCGAGCAGGACCAGCGCCAGCCAGAAATTCCACAATTCCACGCCCATATGGGCAACGATCGCGCAGCCCATCAGCGTGACGAGGCCGGCGGCGACCACTTTTTCCGCGCCGAAGCGGGTGATCAGCATGCCGGTGAAAAAGCTTGGGCCGAACATGGCGAGCACATGCCACTGAATGCCGAGCGCCGCCAGTTCCGTCGGAAAGCCGCAGCCGATCACCATGGCGAGCGGCGCACCAGTCATCACGAAGGTCATCAGCGCGTAGGTGCAGATACCGCAGACCATGCCGGTCATGAACCGCTGCGTCACGACGATTTCCCGCAGCGACCGTGCCGGCGGCTGCTGGGTTGAGAGCGACGCATCCGCCTTGGTCGGAAGACGCAGGAAGGCCATGATGCAGATACCGGCAAGGCAGAGCGGGATCAGCATCAGGAACGCACCGGCGAAGGTCACCGGCGCCAGCCAATCCTTTGCGGCGATGGAGAGCTGAGGCCCGACGATCGCCGAGACGATACCGGCCCCGAGGATCCAGGAGATGGCTCGCGGCTTATAGGCTTTGGGAGAAATATCGGCAGCGGCGAAGCGGATCTTCTGGGTGAAACCGGCGCAGGACCCGACCAGCAGCAGCGCGAAGGCAAACAGCCAGAAATCACCGCGAAACAGCGCAATTGCCGCAAGCCCGCCGCCGATCGCGCCGAGCATGCCGCCCGACATGAAGGCCGCCTTGCGGCCCAGGAACTTGGACGCGATGGCAATCAGCACCGCACCGACGGCCGTGCCGAGGTTGAACGCGGTGATCGGCGCTGTCGCAAGCGACTTGTCGTCGCCGAGAAGCTGGTAGCCGGCAAGAGCGCCGATCGACACTGTGAGAGGTGTGGCAGACCCCAGGATGGCCTGGGTGCCTGCGAGCAGAAAGACGCTGCGGCGGGCGGTGCTCAAGTCAATTCTTTGACGCTCGACCGCTTCGTCCATCTGATGCTCTTTCCGGGATGTTACTTCTTCGCGTCGCCGCGGATCTGCTTGGCAATGCGGTCGAGAACCGCATTGACGACCTTCGGCTCGTCTTCCTCGAAGAACGCGCGGGCAATTTCGACATACTCGGTGACGATGACGGCCACCGGGACATCCTTGCGCTCGACGATCTCGAACGTTCCGGCACGCAGGATGGCGCGCAGGGTCGAATCGATCCGCGACAGCAGCCAGTCCTCCTGGAGCGCCGAGCGGATCAGCGGGTCGATCTTGTCCTGATCGCGCACGACGCCGGCAACGATAGAGCGGAACCAGGAGGCGTCCGCCTTGAGATAGGTATCGCCATCGAGTTCCTGGCCGAGACGATGCGCCTCATATTCGGCCACGACCTCGAGAACGCCTGTGCCGCCGACATCCATCTGATACAGGGCCTGGACGGCTGCCAGACGCGCCGCGCCACGCTGATTTGCCGGCTTGACCGGATGCTCGCCTTCTTTGGACATTCTATCAACCACCATTCAGCTTTTCGCGCAGCGCGATCATGGTGAGGCAGGCACGGGCCGCAAAGCCGCCCTTGTCCTTTTCGGACCGCTTGATGCGCACCCAGGCCTGCTCGTCGTTCTCGACGGTCATGATGCCATTGCCGATCGCCAGCGATTCGGAGACCGCAAGATCCATCAGCGCGCGCGAGGATTCGTTCGAGACGATGTCGAAATGGTAGGTTTCGCCACGGATGACCATGCCGAGTGCGACAAAGCCGTCATAGGACGTGCCGTCCTGATCGCCGGCATCGAGCGCCATGGCGATTGCCGGCGGAATTTCGAGGGCTCCCGGAACCGTCACCACGTCGTAGGTCGCACCCGCATCCTTGAGAGCGGTCGTTGCGCCATCGAGCAGCGCGTCAGCCATGTCGTCATAAAACCGTGCTTCCACGATCAGGATGTGAGGTGCGTGTTCTTGCGGCATGATTTCACCTTGGTTACATCGGCGCGTTGGGCGACAGGCCGAATAGTCGGCGGTCAAAACATGCCCGGCCGGGAATGGCAAGTGGTTTTCGCTGAACGCTGCGTTGCAGGGCGCGAATACCTATTGTGCAACGTCATCGGGGCGGAACAGGAGGAGCGCAGCTTGCCCGCTGCCGCCTGTTTCCGCATGTCGTCGGGTCAGCCTCAGCCTGTCGGGAACTGGGCAAGCCTTGCTGCGTAACGAGCCATCGTATCGACTTCGAAATTGACGAAATCGCCGGCCTGGCGATCGCCCCATGTGGTGACGCCCAGCGTGTGCCTGATCAGCAGCACGTCGAAATCGGTGTTATCGACAGCGTTGACGGTGAGCGATGTGCCATCGAGCGCAACCGAACCCTTCGGCGCGACGAAGCGGGCGAGACTTTCCGGCGCCCGAAGGCGAATGCGGACTGCTTCGCCTTCCGAGGTCACGGACAGGATCTCCGCCTTACCGTCGACATGGCCGGAGACGATGTGGCCGCCCAGTTCGTCGCCGATCTTCAGCGCCCGCTCCAGATTGACGCGGGTACCGGATGTCCAGCCAGCGATCGTTGTCAGCCGCAGCGCTTCTTCCCAGGCTTCCACCTCGAACCAGCGCTCGTTGCTGCCATCGTCCGGTAAGTTGGTCACGGTGAGGCAGACACCGCCATGAGCGATCGACGCACCCATCGTGATCGTCTTCGGATCGTAGCTCGTGGCGATACGGAGCTTGACGCCCTCGTCCATCGGGGTCGTCGCCGCTACGGTTCCGACATCGGTGACAATTCCGGTAAACATCGACGACCTCTATGACTGCTCGATTTTCTGGAAATCGTAGGAACGGTCGGGACCGAACGTATCCTCACGAACCAGCTGGAAACCCTCCGGCATATCGGATGGCGACAGAGGCGATTCAAGACCGCCCTCACCCACCATCGTCGGCCCCTGCGACAGCACGATCCGATCGACGAGGCCGGCATCCAGAAAGGCCTTGCCAACCGTTGCGCCGCCTTCGACGAATAGAAGGGAAACTCCGCGTGTCGCCAACTGGTCGAGAAGTGCTGCGAGATCGCCTGCCTCGATCACATCGACACCTGCGGCCAGAAGTTTCTCGCGCTTTTCGGACTCTTGCGAGACCGGCACGCAGGCGACGATCACAGGCACGTCGCGGGCAGACTTCACCAGAAGGCTGTCGAGCGGCAGTTCGAGACGGCGGTCTAGAATAATGCGGACGGGCGATCTGTCGCTCATCTCGGGAAGCCGGACCGTTAGTTGCGGATCGTCGGAACGGACGGTTCCCATACCAACCAGGATCGCATCGCTTTCGGCGCGCATGACATGCACCTGGGCACGGGCGAGCGGCCCGGTGATCAGCACTTCCTCGCCACGGCGTCCCAGCATTCCATCGGCCGAGACGGCAAGCTTGAGCGTGACGTAAGGGCGGTGGCGGATCTGGCGGGAGAGATAACCGGCGAGCGCGCGCTTGCCGTCATCTTCCATGAGGCCAAGCTCGGTCGCGATGCCCGCATCGTGCAGGATCTTCAATCCCTGACCGGAGACGCGCGGATCGGGATCGGCGACGCTGACGACAACGCGGGAAACACCGGCCGCCACGAGCGCATTGGCGCAGGGCGGGGTCTTGCCGTGATGGGCGCAAGGTTCGAGCGTCACATAGGCGGTCGCCCCCCTCGCCTTCTCGCCGGCAACGGCGAGCGCGCGGGCTTCCGCATGTGGTCGGCCATCGCGGGCCGTAACCGCTGCACCAACAATGGCACCATCCCTGACGAGCACGCAGCCGACCGATGGATTGGTCATGGTCTGGCCTTCATGCCAGCGCGACAGCCTCAGCGCTGCGGCCATGAACCGCTGGTCGTCGGCCTCCGACATGGCGTCAGGACTCCAGCCCGGGATCGCGGGCAATCTTGGCGTTGATCTCGGAAATCACTTTCTCGAAGTCCTCCGCATGGGAGAAGTCGCGATAAACGGATGCGTAGCGCACGAAGGCGACGTCATCGAGGCTTTTCAGCGATTCGAGCACCTGCAGGCCGATCTCTTCGGAGGAGATTTCGCTCTCGCCCGAGCTTTCGAGGCGCCGGACGATGCCGGAGACGGCGCGCTCGATGCGGTCGGGATCGACGGGCCGCTTGCGCAGCGCGATCTGGAACGACCGCACCAGCTTGTTGCGGTCGAAAGGTACCTTGCGGCCGGTCTTCTTCGACACCAGCAGCTCGCGCAACTGCACGCGCTCGAATGTCGTGAAGCGACCGCCGCAGTCAGGGCAAATGCGCCGCCGCCTTATGGAGGTGAAATCCTCGGCCGGACGCGAGTCCTTGACCTGGGTATCTTCCGAACCGCAATAGGGGCAGCGCATCGTGTTTCCTTAGAGGTACGGGTACATCGGGAAGCGATTGGTGAGCGTCATCACCTTTTCGCGGACACCCGCTTCCACCACCGCATTGCCCTCGTCCGAATTGGCCGTCTTCAGGCCGTCAAGCAGTTCGACGATCAGATTACCGATTTCGGTGAACTCGGCTTCCTTGAAGCCGCGCGTCGTTCCGGCCGGCGTGCCGAGACGGATACCGGACGTGACGAAGGGCTTTTCAGGGTCGAACGGAATGCCGTTCTTGTTGCAGGTGATATAGCCGCGGCCAAGCGCTGCTTCGGCCCGCTTTCCGGTCGCGTTCTTCTTGCGCAGATCGACCAGCATCAGGTGGTTGTCGGTACCGCCGGAGACGATGTCGAGACCGCCTGCCACCAGTGTTTCCGACAGGGCCTTGGCGTTCTTGACGATCTGAGCTGCATAATCCTGGAATTCAGGCTGCAGCGCTTCGCCGAAGGCCACCGCCTTGGCGGCGATGACATGCATCAGCGGGCCGCCCTGCAGGCCGGGGAAGACAGCCGAGTTGAATTTCTTCGCCAGATCCTCGTCATTGGTGAGGATCATGCCGCCGCGCGGCCCGCGCAGCGACTTGTGGGTCGTGGTGGTCGCTACATGGCAGTGCGGGAACGGCGACGGATGCTGGTTGCCGGCAACAAGACCGGCGATATGCGCCATGTCGACCATGAGCCAGGCACCGACTTCGTCGGCGATCTCGCGGAAACGTTTCCAGTCCCAGGTGCGGGAATAGGCCGTGCCGCCGGCGATGATCAGCTTCGGCTTGGTCGTGCGGGCCTTCTCGGCCACGGCATCCATATCGAGAAGGTTGTCGCCTTCACGAACGCCGTAGGACACAACGTTGAACCACTTGCCGGACATGTTGACCGGCGAACCATGGGTCAGGTGACCGCCCGAGTTGAGATCGAGGCCCATGAACGTGTCGCCCGGCTGCAGCAGCGCCAGGAACACGGCCTGGTTCATCTGCGAACCGGAATTGGGCTGGACGTTGGCGAAGTTCACACCGAACAGCTTCTTAGCGCGTTCGATGGCAAGTTCTTCGGCGATGTCGACGAACTGGCAGCCGCCGTAGTAGCGCTTGCCCGGATAGCCCTCGGCATACTTGTTGGTCATGATCGAGCCCTGGGCTTCGAGCACGGCACGCGACACGATGTTTTCCGAGGCGATCAGTTCGATCTCATGGCGTTGACGGCCAAGTTCCTTCTCGATCGCGCCAAAAATATCCGGATCGGATTCGGCCAGCGGGCGGGAGAAGAATGCTTCGGTATTGGACATGTGCGAGGCTCCTCGAAGGGTGGCAGGCGATGTGACGCGTCTTAGCCTTCCCTTCCGATCAGGGCAATACACGGAGCGACATTTGCGCGTCCAACTCCGTTTCGAGACAACGGCAAAAGGCCGCACCACCCTTTCGGGCGATGCGGCCTTTCAATCGACTTCGTCGTTCGTCAGCGACGTCCTGCTTATTGCGGCAGAAGATCCTGTTCGGTGATCGCACCGGAGGCACGCTCCACGCCGGTCGTGGTCTGCAGAGCCAGTTCCTGGTTGCCGTCGCGCTGGTAGATGTCGTCGCGGAACTGGACGACCTGGTCCTTTGCCGACCATGCCGTGACATAGACGATATAGACCGGAACTTCCTGGCTGAGCTTGATCGGGTTGTTCTGGCGAGCAGCGATAACCCGTTCGATTTCCTGGCGCGACCAGCCGGGCGTATCGCGCAGCAGCCAGGTCACGAGATCGCGCACGTTCTGGATACGCATGCAGCCCGAGGACTCAAAGCGCATCAGCTTGTTGAACAGGCCCTGCTGGGGCGTGTCGTGCATGTATTCGTTGTTCGGGTTGTGGAAGTTGATCTTCGTCGAGGACATCGCGTTGATCTTGCCCGGATCCTGGCGGAACATGAAGTTCGGCGCCTTGGGGGCATTCCAATCCACGGTTTCCGGCGACACTTCCTGGCCACGACCGTCGATCAGACGGATGTTGTTGCGCGTCAGGTAGGTCGGGTCCTTGCGCATCAACGGCACAATGTCTTTTTCGACGATCGAGCGCGGTGCGGTCCAGTAAGGATTGAGGATGACTTCGTAGATCTTCGAATTGATCGCATGGGTCGGGCGGTCGATACGGCCGACGACCGCATTGGTGCGCAGCGCCACGCGATCGTTCTCGACCGCTTCAACATAGGCCGCCGGGATGTTGACCATGACGTAACGCGAACCGAGATCACCGGACATCGACTGCAGGCGAACCCGGTTGGTTTCGAGCTGCATCAGACGTGTCTGGGCCGGAACGTTCATCGCCTTGACGCTGAACTCGCCAAGCACGCCATCTGCCGGCAGGCCGTGACGGGCCTGGAAGCGCTTGACGGCACCGTCGACATTGCTGTCGAACGAGCTGGACATGCCTGCGGACTGATCGAGATCGCCGGCGATCATCAGGCGACGGCGCAGGTTCTGCACCGACGGATCAACGACGCCGAGCTGCAGGCGCACGGACGAATTGACATCTGGCCAGCCACCTGCAGAAACGATCTGCTGATAGAAGGCAATTGCCTGCTGGATGTTTGCCGGGCCTTCGGAACCAAGGATCGGATTGTTGGAGACGACACCGACGGCCGAGCGCGAACCACGCGCATCGAACTGGTCATCCCAGTTGCCACGACGAGGCGCGGTCATGATGCCATCGAGCGTCGACTGCGCCAAAGCCGGCGCGGCCAGAACGGCGGCACCCACGGAGACGGCCGAACGCAACATGGCGCGGCGGGAAAGCAATTCCGATCCGATCTTTTTCGACATCATCCTGTCCATCTGGTCCCAGAGGCTTCAAAACAAAAGCGCTACAGGGATATGGTTAATAAACGCGCAAAATTCCGCGGCTGGGCTGCTGGAAATGCTCGGGGGGCCATCTGGAGTAGCACGAGTTTCCCGAACCTGTTCAAGCATGGCGGTCCCATAGCAATATGGCCAATTCGTGTCAGTTGCTGCAGCGTCACAAAGCCGTGTGAAAGCGTGACTTTTCGGCCTCCTTCGAGATACTCAACGGGAAATGTGGCAGGCGCGAACTCGAAGCCATTTCGGGAGGTTGGGAGTGCGCTGTGGAGCGAGAGAACGCTGCGTTCCGGTGTTCTGAAAGAGCCTGCATCAGGCGACCATGATAGAGGACATCTGGAGCTCTGAAACGGGATCGGCGGAGCGTATTGCTACGCTCCGCCCGATATGTGTGTCGTGCCACTGCATGACTGGAGGAAATGCAGGCGCCGACAGTTGTCTTTGCCGTGCCGCCGTCGCGCCTCCGGTGGTTCAGGAGCGCGGCGCGGCGATGGCAGATATTACATGCGGTAAGCGATGCTGTCGTTCCAGAAGCGGTCGAGGCGCTGCAGCAGCTTGTTCATCTGCGAGAACTCGCCTTCGCCGATGCCGCCGACCTTTTCGATCGAGCCGACGTGGCGATCATAGAGCTTGGCGACGGTTTCTGCGACTTCCTGGCCTTCCTTGGTCAGGCTGATGCGGACCGAGCGGCGGTCGATGCGCGAACGCTGGTGGTTGATGAAACCGAGGTCGACCAGCTTCTTGACGTTGTAGGAAACGTTGGAGCCGAGATAGTAACCGCGCGAGCGCAGTTCACCGGCAGTGAGTTCCGAGTTGCCGATGTTGAAGAGGAGAAGTGCCTGGATGGCGTTGACGTCGTCGCGACCCTGGCGGTCGAACTCGTCCTTGATGACGTCGAGCAGGCGGCGGTGAAGACGCTCGACCAGGTGGAGCGATTCCATATAAAGCGAACGGATCGGGTCTTCGTTGATGTCTGCTGCGACCGGTGCCTGCGGCTTCATTTTCGTGTTCATCATGACTGCCTCACTGTTTTGCTTGGCGGTGTGTTTGTTTATTCCCGCCTTGAGACAGACACTAACGAAAGCGCATAAAATTCGACTTAAAACAAAGGGTTAACAAAATCTTGCAGAAGTTTTTCCAATCGTCGGCAGTCTAGCTGCCTCCCCCTCACCCTTATTTCCGCCCTATTGAAATCAATGGGTTAGGTCGAAATTTCAGGCCAAATAAAGGCGCCAAAGCTTTAGGGTCAAGGTGAATCAATCCTTACCCGCTCCGCCTTGCGCCGCTCTTCCAGCCATAAAGAGAGCCGAAACACGCCGTAAATGGCGGCCACGAGGCCGTGCAGGATGGGCACAAGAGTGTTCCGTCCGAAGATTTCTGGCCAGACGAGATACATCAGCACCTGCGAGAACGCTGCGATGGTCCAGAGCACCGCGCCCCAGGACACGGTGAGCCACAAACCGAGCGAGGCAACCGGGAACAGAACGGCAAGCGAGGCCGCCGCCACTTTCCATGGCGGCGCCAGAAGATCGAAGCGCGCCATGCCGTGCAGCGAATAGCCGACCAGCATCGCCCAGTACTGGATGCCGAACCATAGGCAGGCAACCGCGATAATCCTGAGGAAGACGACGAAAAGGATTTCCGTCAGCGTGCGCTTGGGTACCGTGGGTGAATCAGATTCCATGCCTTCGATCATATCGGGAGACGTCGCGAGCCGCCAGCAGGCCGCATGGCAGCAATGCGCAGTAAGCCCCATTCATAAACAGTTTCTCGCGTGTTAGAGCGTTTGACCTGACACAAGCCTGCTCCGGCAGAATGTTTCAATCCAGCCAGGAAACGCTCTCGTCAGCAGCGAGCAATAAGAACGGAGTATCCGTCATGGACAAGACCCACCTCGTCGACCACGTCACCGGTCATCGCCGCATGCGGCGCAACCGCAAGGCAGACTGGACGCGACGCATGGTGCAGGAGAACCGGCTGACCGTGGACGACCTGATCTGGCCGATCTTCATCGTGCCCGGCACCGGCATCGTCGATCCGATCAAGTCGATGCCCGGGGTCAACCGGATGAGCGTCGACAAGGCGGTGGAAGCCATACGGGAAGCGGCCGATCTCGGCATTCCAGCTGTTGCGCCCTTCCCCGACATCGAGATGAACCTGCGCGATGAGACGGGATCAGCGATCCTCGATCCGAACAACCTCATCAACCAGTTCACCATCGCCGCGAAGAAAGCGGTGCCCAATATCGGCGTCATCACCGACGTGGCGCTCGATCCATTCACCAGCCATGGCCATGACGGCATCCTGCGTGAGGGCATCATCGTCAACGACGAGACGGTTGATCAGGTGATCAAGGCGGCGGTCCTGCAGGCGGATGCAGGTGCCGACATCATCGCGCCGTCCGAGATGATGGACGGTCGCATCGGCGCCATCCGCCGCGGGCTCGACGCTGCCGGTCACCAGGATGTCGGCATCATGTCCTATGCGACAAAGTTCTCCTCGGGATTTTACGGTCCGTACCGTGAGGCGATCAATACGAGCGGGCTCCTGAAGGGCGACAAGAACGCCTATTACATCTCGCCCGCCAACGGCACCGAAGCGATGCGCGACGCGGCACTCGACGTGGAAGAAGGCGCCGACATGCTGATGGTCAAGCCGGGTATCGCCTATCTCGATATCTGTTGGCGCGTGAAGGAAGCTTTCGGCCTGCCGACCTACGCCTATCAGGTCTCCGGCGAATATTCGCAGATCAAGGCGGCGGCGATGAACGGCTGGATCGACGGCGACCGGATCATGATGGAGACGCTGCTCTGCTTCAAGCGCGCCGGCTGCGACGGCATCCTGACCTACTTTGCGATCGAGGCCGCGAAGAAACTCGGCCGGGTTTAAAGCCTATGGTGGCAAACCTTGCTGTTGGGCTTGCCACCTCTTATATCGGGTTTGGTACAACTGGAGAACCACGCGAATGAGCTTCGAACCGAACCCGACCTATGCCGCACCGGACAATTGGCGCGCCTATAGCGGCGTTCTGTCACGCCGGATCTTCGCCTTTGTCATCGATTACCTGTTCGTTCTTCTGCTGTGCATCCCTGCAGCGGTGATCGTGTTCTTCTTGGGAATTCTGACGCTCGGGCTTGGCTTCATGCTCTATCCCGCGTTGTTCTTCATCGTCGCCCTCCTCTATTTCGGCCTGACGCTCGGTGGCGCCAGCCAGGGATCTCCGGGCATGCGCGCCATGGGGCTTGCCATGACACGGGTCGACGGGCGCCGGATGGATTTCCTGACTGCCATGGTTCACACGGTACTGTTCTGGGTGATCAATTCGGTACTGACGCCGCTGGTGCTCCTGGCCGGCCTGTTTATCGAGCGCTCGCGGCTGGTTCACGATCTCCTCCTCGGCACCGTCGTCGTCCGCAGGTCGTAAGACCGCAACAGTGATCCAGGGATGCGTCAACCGGCAAATGCGCCAGTTGACGTTTCCGCGTTATGCGCCATGCTAGGATCAGTAGCGCCACGAGCAAGACGACGGACCGGGCTGCACCTCCATGAACACACAGACAACGCCATCACCTCAGTTCTACCTGACGGCACCGGCGATTTGTCCGTATCTATCGGGTGAAATGGAACGCAAGGTGTTCACGCATCTCGTCGGTCCTCGCGCGGCGGAGATGAACGACCTATTGACCCAAGGCGGGTTTCGACGGTCCCAGAACATCGCCTACCGGCCAGCCTGCGAAGCGTGCCGTGCCTGCGTTTCTGTTCGAATCCTTGCAGGCGACTTCCAGCCGGCGAAGTCCATGAGGCGCGTTCTCGCGACCAACAGCGACATCATTGCGACCCTTGGTCCAGCGCAGCCGTCGACCGAACAGTTCTCCCTGTTCCGACGGTATCTCGACAGCCGTCACCAGCGCGGCGGGATGTCGGACATGTCCGCCCTCGACTACGCGATCATGGTCGAGGATTCGCACGTCAACACCCGCGTCATCGAATACCGCCGCCGCGAGCCGGGAGACGGTATCGCCGGCACGCCGAGGGGCGAATTGCTCGCCGTGGCGCTGACCGACATGATGAGCGACGGGCTGTCGATGGTCTATTCCTTCTTCAATCCCGATCTCGAAAAGCGCTCTCTCGGCACCTTCATGATCCTCGACCATATCAACCGCACGAAGACGCTCGGCCTGCCGCATGTCTATCTCGGTTACTGGGTGAAGGGGTCGCCCAAGATGGGCTACAAGACCCGCTACCAGCCTCAGGAACACCTGACAGCCCGCGGATGGGAACTTGCCGATCCGGCGCACGACGTCTGACGCCCCCTCTCCCGACGGCATTGCAAATCGGCCATCCTCATGTTGTAACTCGCGTTGCAACACGAGGATACGCGCATGAAGACCACCATCCGCAAGATCGGCAATTCCGAAGGCATCATCATCCCGAAGGAGATTCTGGAGCGGATGGGGTTGCGCGCGGGAGATAATATCGATCTTAGCGAAGAAGCAGGGAAGCTGGTCTTGAAGCCGCTCGATGACGATTTCAACCGTCAGCTAGAGCATGCGGAGCGCTTCATGGACAGATACAAGGTTGCCCTCAAGAAGCTGGCCGAGTGATGGCCATCCAATTTCTTTCACGAGCGCTGGTTGAACGCCTCCACCTGCGCCAGATCGAAAGATTCGGTGGGGCTTATGGTTTGCGCGATGAGGGCGCGCTGGAATCTGCGCTGATGCTTGCCGTCAACAAGGTTGCATATGGATCGACAGACGTCATCGAGCTGGCGGTAGCGTATCTTTACGTTCTTGCAATGAACAATGCTTTTATCGACGGAAACAAGCGGATCGCGATCGTCTCAGCCGGTGTCTTCCTGATGGACAACGGGTATGCCATCGATACCGATGACGCCACGCTCTACCAATTCATCCTCTCCGTCGCAGCCGGCGAGATCGACGAGGATGGTGCAGCGCGGTTCCTTCGCGATCACACGGTCCCCTACCCCTGAACCGGTCCGCCCATCAGGGCGAACCGTCTCAATCCAAAGGCCTGATCAGCCGGCGAATTTGCCGCTGCGCGGAAAGCCCTTCGGAACGGTGCGGCCGGCGGAGGCGCGGTCACCCATCCATTCGAGAAGCTCATCCTTGCTGCGGTTGAAGGCGCGTCCGGCACTGTCTTCCCAGGCAAGCCCGGTATCGATTGCGAAACACCTGATGTCGGAGATGCCGCCGTCCTTGTAGCGCTGCAGGCGCACGCCCTTGCCGCGTGTCATTTCCGGCAACTGGTCGAGCGGAAAGACCAGCATCTTGCGGTTCTCGCCGACAATCGCGACGTGATCGCCCTTGACCTGAACGACCAGCTTTGCCTCGTCCGGCATCGAGACGTTCATGACTTGCTTGCCCTTGCGGGTGTTGGCCACCATCTCGCTTTCGGCAATGACAAAGCCATAGCCGGCTGTCGAGGCGATCACCATCTTGCGGCTGGCGTCGTGGACGAAGGCGGTCAGGATGTCCTGGTCGTTCTCCATGTCGACGATGATGCGGATCGGCTCGCCATGGCCGCGGCCGCCCGGCAGCTTGTCGGCGCCGAGCGTGTAGGCCTTGCCGCCGGTCGTTACCAGCAGCAGCTTGTCGGTCGTCTGCGCCGTGAACGCGATCTTCGGTCCGTCTCCTTCCTTGAAGACGAGACCCGACGTATCGGTCACGTGCCCCTTCAAGGCGCGGATCCAGCCCTTCTGCGAGATCACGACGGTGATCGGTTCCTTTTCGATCATCGCCTGCTGGATTGCTTCCAGATTGGCTTCCGGCGCATTGGCGAATTGGGTGCGGCGGCGGCCAAGTTCGGTCGCCTTGGCATACTGTTTCTTGACCTCCTGGATCTCCCAGGCAACGGTCTTCCACTGCTGTTCGTCGGAGGCGAGAAGCGCTTCGATCTCGCCCTTTTCCTTGGTCAGATTATCGTGCTCGGTGCGGATCTCGAACTCTTCGAGCTTGCGCAAATTGCGCAGCCGCATGTTGAGGATCGATTCCACCTGCAGGTCGGTCAGAGACCAGCGCGCCACCATGACAGGCTTCGGCTCGTCCTCCTCGCGGATGATGCGGATCACCTCGTCGATGTTGAGGTAGGCGATCAGCAGGCCGCCGAGGATTTCCAGCCGCCGGTCGATTGCTGCCAGACGGTAGCGGGAGCGGCGAACCAGCACGTCCTTGCGATGCGCCAGCCATTCGAGCAGCACCTCGTTCAGCGCCATCACCCGCGGCACGCGCCCCATCGAGAGCAAGTTCATGTTGAGCGGAATGCGGTTTTCAAGCTCGGTCAGCTTGAACATCGATTCCATCAGCAGCGTCGCATCGACCGTGCGGTTCTTCGGCACGATGATGATGCGGACGTCTTCGGCGGATTCGTCGCGGATGTCGTCGAGCAGCGGCAGCCTGCGGGCAATCAGCAGTTCGGCGATCTTTTCGATCAGGCGCGACTTCTGCACCTGGTAGGGAATTTCGGTGACGACGATCTGATAGCCGCCGCGGCCGAGATCCTCGATCTCCCACTTGGCGCGGACGCGGAAGCCGCCGCGACCTGTCTTGTAGCTCTCGAGGATCGACTCGCGGTTATCGATGATGATGCCGCCGGTCGGAAGATCCGGACCCGGCATGAACTCGAGCAGCTTTTCGACGCTGGCATCCGGATGGGCGATGAGATGCAGCGCCGCGTCGCAGACTTCATGGGCATTGTGCGACGGGATCGACGTCGCCATGCCGACCGCGATCCCGGAGGCGCCGTTGGCCAGCAGGTTCGGGAAGGCACCGGGCAGAACCGTCGGTTCGGAGTTGCTCTCGTCATAGGTATCGCGAAAGTCGACCGCATCCTCGCCGATTCCCTGCAGCAGCAGTTCGGCAACGGCAGTCATCTTCGATTCGGTGTAACGCATCGCGGCGGGGCTATCGCCGTCGATATTGCCGAAATTGCCCTGGCCGTTGACCAGCGGATAGCGCTGCGAGAAATCCTGCGCGAGACGGGCAAGCGCATCGTAGATCGATTGGTCGCCGTGCGGATGGTAGTTACCCATCACTTCACCGACGATCTTCGCGCATTTGCGGAAGGCCGAGTTGGGGCGAAGGCCCATCTCGTTCATCGCGTAGACGATACGGCGATGGACGGGTTTCAGACCGTCGCGCACATCAGGCAGAGCACGGTGCATGATCGTGGAAAGAGCGTAGGCAAGATAGCGCTCTTCGAGCGCTGCCTTCAGGTCAACCGCCTGAATGTGGTCGCCGCCGCCGTCTCCCGAGCCGTCGCCAGGTGGAGTTACAATTTTTCCCATGGCACTTGACTATAGAAATCCCTGATTCCCGGCAAGAAACCTATCCAAACGCCCTGTGGATGATCGGGCCGATGACACAAGTTTTCACTGTTTGGCGACAAACATTTACGCTGCCGCAATTATGCCGAAGCGAATGGACACTACGGCATGGACGTTTTGCACCGTCCGCCTTAACTCTTGCCTCAGCCAGACTGTAATTGATCCCGGGCCGTGCCGCCCGCCAGGAGGACCTATGACCCACTTTTCCACCACGGCGCGCCTGCTTGCCGCCGCCACAGCGCTGTCGGTGTTTGCCGGGCCGGCCTTGGCTCTCGACGGCAACGATCTTCTGAAGAAGATCAACGCCGCGCTCGTCATCCAGGGCGGCGCGCTCGAAGCCCAGTCGGTTGCCGTCGACGGGTCGAAGGTGACGCTTACAGGCGCGACCTACAATCCCTCAGGGGCTCCGCAGAAGATGCCGATCGGCACTGTGACGATGGATGGCGTCGAAGAAGCCGAGGGTGGCTACACGATCGACAAGGTGACCTTCCCTAACATCAACGTTTCGCATGAAGCCACCACGATCAGCGCGTCCGACATCACGATGAGCGGCGTCACGGTACCGGCGGACGCCACGAAGAACACAATCGAGTCGCTCCTGCTCTACGAGGAAGCCAAGACCGGCGCCACGACCGTCGCAGTCGGCGGCAAGACCGTTCTCACAGTCGGCCCGAGCAGCGTCACGACGGAGGTTGCGGACGACAATTCCGGTATCGACTTCGATATGGCGCTGAACGAAATCAAGGCGGATCTCAGCATCATCGACGACCCGCAGTCGCGCGAGGCAATCCAGGCGCTTGGCGTCAACACTCTGGATGGCAGCATCAACCTCAACGGCACATGGACGCAGAACGACGGTACTGTCGCCGTCGAGGAATATGCCATCGACTTCGACAAGGTCGGCCGTCTCGATTTGTCCTTCAGCTTTTCCGGCTATACGATCGACTTCCTGAAGTCCGCGCAGGAAACCGCAAAGGCGCTGGAAGCCAACCCGAACAAGCAGGAAGCGCAGCAGGCGGCAAACCTTGCCATGCTCGGCCTGATGCAGCGGCTCACGTTCAACGCCGCCCAGATCCGCTTCGAGGATGACGGCGTGACGGCGAAGGCGCTGGATTATGCCGGCAAGAAGCAGGGTTCGAACGGCCCGCAGATGGCACAGATGATCAAGGCGATGACGCCGATCGTGCTGTCGCAGTACAACATTCCGGAACTGCAGAACATGCTGAGCCAGGCCGTCAACACCTATCTCGACAAGCCCGAGAACCTGACGATCACAGCAGAGCCGGCAAACCCTGTTCCGTTCCCGATGATCATGGGCGCAGCGATGGGCGCACCGAACACGCTGCCCAACGTGCTGGGCGTCAAGGTCTCCGCGAACGACTGATCGCTTCCCTCTACGGAATGAATGAAAAAGCCCCGGCAAGCGATTGCCGGGGCTTTGTTTTGTTCAGGATAGGTGCGCCGCTTCAGTGTCCGGGGGTTGCCGAAAGGGCTGCGTGTTCCTTGTCGTGCAGCGCGAACCGGTCGATCATCGAGGCGCTTGCCTCGTTGGCACCGATCACCTCGACGGCGATGCCGCGGCTACGGAATTTCATCACCGCACGGTCGAGTGCCCCGACGGCCGAGATATCCCAGAGGTGCGCACGGCGAACGTCGATCGTGACGCGCTCCAGGCTTTCGGCGAAATCGAAGGCATCAACGAGAGCGTCTGCCGAGGCGAAGAAGACCTGTCCTTCAACCGCATAGGTTCTTGCCTTGCCTTCTTCGGAAAGGCTGGAGGACACGCGCACCATCCTGGCCACCTTGCCCGCAAAGAACACACCCGACAGAAGCACGCCGACGATGACGCCCTTCGACAGATCGTGCGTTGCCAGAACAACCGCGACGGTCGAGAGCATGACGATCGAGGATGTACCGGGATGCCGCTTGAGATCGATGACCGACTTCCAAGAGAACGTGCCGATCGCCACCATGATCATGACGGCCACGAGTGCTGCAACCGGCACAATGCGCAGGATATCATCCAGCACCAGAAGCAGGATCAGCAGGTATATGCCGGAGGCAAAGGTCGAAAGCCGGCCTCGCCCGCCTGACGTGACGTTGATCACCGATTGGCCGATCATGGCGCAGCCGCCCATGCCGCCGAACAGGGCTGCAACGATGTTGCCGCTGCCCTGACCGAAACATTCTTTTGTCTTGCTGCTGGTCGTGTCTGTCATTTCGTCGACGATCTGTGCGGTCAGCAGCGATTCCAGAAGACCGACGGCTGCGAGTGCCAGCGAATACGGAAAGATGATCCGCAGCGTCTCGAGGGTCAGTGGCACATCGGGCAACAGGAAGTCCGGAAGCGCCGTCGGCATCGCGCCGAGATCGGCAACGGTCGGAACCTCTATGCCGAAGGAGAGCGCCAGAATGGTAACGGCAGCGATCGCCACAAGGGGTGACGGAATGGCTTTTGTTACATAGGGAAACAGATAGATGATGCCGAGCGCCAATGCGATGAGCAGGTAGGTTACTTCGGGAACGTTGATGAGCTGCGGAAGCTGAGCCAAAAAAATCAGGATCGCCAGTGAGTTGACGAAGCCGGTCATGACCGATTTCGACACGAACCGCATCAGGCGACCGAGTTTCAGCATGCCGGCGAAGATCTGCAGGATGCCCATCAAGATGGTTGCGGCAAACAGGTACTGGATGCCGTGATCGCGTACAAGGGGCCCCATCAGCACCGCAGTGGCAGCTGTGGCGGCCGAAATCATGGCCGGGCGGCCACCGGTGATCGCGGTGGTGCAGGCAATGGCGACCGAGGCGAACAGGCCGACCTTTGGATCAACGCCGGCAATGATGGAAAAACCGACAGCTTCGGGGATGAGCGCGAGCGCAACGACGATGCCGGCAAGGAGATCGCCGCGAATGTTCGAGAACCATTCGCGCCGATAGGCGGAAATTGACTGTGTCATGTATTGGAAACTTCGCAAATAAAGCGCATCCGCCGGGAGGTATCCTCCAGGGTGAGAAAGACGGCTGATGCTTTGCGTTGTCCGGCGGATCGGCGGCCGGAAGAGCCACTCGGGAGTTTCACCTGAGTCCTTGTGATGGGCGACCTATAGCGGAGAGAATTGCAGATGCCAAGCGTGGTACGGGAATATCTGCGAGACGGTGACGGTAGCGGCCCCGAAGCGATACGGACTAAAAGCTCCGACGCAAAAAGACCGGAGCTGCGGTGGCAGCCCCGGTCTCTCAAATACTAACCGAAATCAGACAGTACTATTCCAGGACCTGAATAACCGTGCGCGTCTGCGGGTCGACGATGACGCGGCGATCGTTCACGACCGTGTAACCGTAGGAGTCATATCCCTGCACAGGACGGACCTGAACGGCTTCCGGCAGCACGCGGCCGACTAGAACGTCGCCTTCGTACGGCACGGATTCAACCGGCTGTTCCATCACGTAGGTGCGGACTTCGCCTGGCATGACAACCGTTGCGGGTGCCATTGCTGGTTCCTGCGTGATGATCGTCGTCTGGGCGAAGGCTGCACTCGAAAGCGCCATGAATGCCGCCGAAGCGGTCAGTACGATCTTGCGCATAGTCTTACTCCATTTGTTTATTCTGCCTCTACAACTCGAAGTACGCGGCGATGGTTCCGTCCGACCAAGGTCTGATCGCTGCACTGCAACCAAGCCCTGCCCTGCTGAAACGGGAAAGCCCGGCGTCTTTCGAGCGCCGGGCTTTCCAATCTCGTCACAGAAATAGAACCGAAGATCAGTCCTTCTTGACCGGCGGAATCGGGCGGATCGCCAGTTCGCGCAGCTGCGCCGGGCTCGCTTCCGAAGGCGCTCCCATCAGGAGATCCTGGGCCTGCTGGTTCATCGGGAACAGCGTGATCTCGCGCAGGTTCTTGGCACCGGTCAGAAGCATGACGACGCGGTCGACGCCGGCTGCCATGCCGCCATGCGGCGGTGCGCCGTACTGGAATGCGCGGTAGAGGCCGCCGAAGCGATCTTCCACGTCCTGCTGCGAAAGGCCGACCATTTCGAACGCCTTGACCATGACTTCCGGCAGCTGGTTACGGATCGAGCCAGAGGCGATTTCGAAGCCGTTGCAAACCATGTCGTACTGGTAGGCCTTGATCGTCAGCGGATCCTGGTTTTCCAGCGCGTCGAGACCGCCCTGCGGCATCGAGAACGGGTTGTGGGCGAAGTCGATCTTCTTGTCTTCCTCGTTGTATTCGAAGAACGGGAAGTCGACGATCCAGCACAGGGCGAACTGCTTCTTGTCGGAAAGGTTCAGCTCGTCGGCAGCGCGGTTACGGGCTTCGCCGGCAAACTTGTAGAACTTGTCCGGATCGCCAGCGACGAAGAAGCAGGCATCGCCCGCTTCGAGGCCAAGCTGGGTGCGAACGGCTTCGGTGCGCTCCTCGCCGATGTTCTTGGCGAGCGGACCGGAGCCCGCGATCTTGCCGTCTTCTTCCTTCCAGAAGATGTAGCCGAGACCCGGCTGGCCCTGGCCCTGCGCCCAGGCGTTCATACGGTCGCAGAACGCTCTCGAACCGCCGGTCTTGGCCGGGATCGCCCAGACTTCGACCTTCGGGTTGGACGCGATCATGTTTGCGAACACCTTGAAGCCGGAGCCGGCGAAATGCTCGGTGACGGCTTCCATCTCGATCGGGTTGCGCAGGTCCGGCTTGTCGGAGCCGTATTTGCGCAGCGCGACGTCGTAAGGAATCCGCGGAAACTCCTTGGTAACCGGCTTGCCTTCGGCAAACTCTTCGAAGATGCCGCGCATGACCGGCTCCATCGTCTCCCAGACTTCTTCCTGGGTAACGAAGCTCATTTCCAGGTCGAGCTGGTAGAATTCGCCTGGCAGGCGGTCGGCACGCGGGTCTTCGTCGCGGAAACACGGTGCGATCTGGAAGTAGCGGTCAAAGCCCGCCACCATCATCAGCTGCTTGTACTGCTGCGGCGCCTGCGGCAGCGCGAAGAACTTGCCGGGATGGATACGGCTTGGAACCAGGAAGTCGCGCGCGCCTTCGGGCGACGATGCGGTTAGGATCGGTGTCGAATATTCGGTAAAGCCACAGGTAGCCATTTCGCGGCGCATGGCAGCGATGATCTGCGTGCGCTTGACGATGTTCTTGTGCAGCGTTTCGCGGCGAAGATCGAGAAAGCGGTACTTGAGGCGCACGTCTTCCGGATATTCCGGCTCGCCGAACACCGGCAGCGGCAGTTCCTTGGCAGCGGACAGGACTTCGATCTCCTGTGCGTAGAGTTCGATCTCGCCGGTCGCCATCGTCTTGTTGACGGTCTCGTCGGAACGCGCCTTGACGGTGCCGTCGATGCGGATGACCCACTCGCCACGCACGACTTCGGCCGACTTGAAGGCCGGGCTGTCCGGGTCGGCAACGACCTGGGTCATGCCATAATGGTCGCGAAGGTCGATGAACAGAACGCCGCCATGGTCACGGACGCGATGAACCCAGCCGGAGATACGGACATTGGAGCCGACATCCGACTTGCGGAGGGCTGCACAGGTGTGGCTGCGGTAACGATGCATTGTCTTTTATCCTGGACTGATGCTGAAAGCGGCTTCATCGGCGCGCGAAGCACAGCCGTACGAACCCATGAAAATCGGCCGGAAAAGCGCATGGTGGGCCTGCTTTGTCAAGACTTGTCACAGTCTCCCGCGGCGCTCGAGCCCTTTCCCCCGCTTTTACGGCTAGAGTTGCATAGGAGGATGTCATAACCAGAATGGGTCGATACGGCCAGCGCGCTGGCTGAGTCTCTGCGCCTGCCGACCATGCCCGAAAGCATCCGATGAACCAGATCCGCCCGCTGATACCGCTTCTGATCACCGCAGGGATCCTGATCGGCGGCAACGGGCTCCAGGGCACTTATATCGCGCTGCGCGGTTCGGCCGAGGGTTTTTCGCCGTCGGTCATCGGCCTGATCGGTGCCGGCTACAGTGTCGGCTTTGCGATCGGCTGCATCTATGTGGCAAGGCTGCTGCGCTCGATCGGCCATATCCGCACCTTTGCGGCCATGGCGGCAATCGCTGCGTCTGCCTCGATCGCCCTATCGATGGTGATCGATCCCGTCTTCTGGTTCGCCATGCGCTTCCTGATCGGCATCACCATCGCCAGCCTGTTTGCCACCGTCGAGAGCTGGATCAACTCGCAGGTGACCAACGAGAACCGCGCGCGGACGCTGTCGATCTACCGTTTCGTCGATCTCGGCTCGGTCACGATCGCGCAGTACCTGATCCCGACCTTCGGGATCGACGGACCTGTCATCTTCAACATCATCGCCATCGCGCTCACCCTGTCGCTTGTGCCGATATCCATCGCCGACAAGTCGGGGCCGACGCCACCGGCCTCGATTTCCTTTGATCTGAGAACCGTATGGCGCATTTCGCCGCTCGCTGTGGTGGGCGTCGTGGCGGTCGGCCTGTCGATGGCGGCCTTTCGCAATATCGGGCCGATCTACGCCAAGGAGATCGGCATGAGCATCACGTCGATCGCGACCTTCATGAGTGCCGGCATCATCGGCGGCGTGGTGCTGCAATATCCGCTCGGCGTCTATTCGGACAAGCTCGACCGGCGGCGCGTCATCCTGTGGACGACGATCGGGTCCGTCATCACCGGCGCCTATCTGTCGTTCGGCGCGGGCAGCAACGAGACGGCCAATATCATCAGCGTCTTCCTGTTCGGCGCCTTTTCGATGCCGCTCTATTCGCTCTGCTCGGCGCATGGCAACGACCACGCCAAGCCCGGCGAACACGCAGTGATCGCGGCAGGATTGCTGTTCTTCTGGTCGGTCGGCGCCACGTTCGGACCGCTGCTTGCCGCAGCACTGCTGGAATTCTATGGCCCGCGCGCATTCTTCCTATACACGTCCTTCATCTTTGCCGGTTTTGCGATCTACACGCTGCGCCGGATGCAGGTGCGGGCACCGGTGCCGCCGCAGCAGCGCAACTCGCGCTTCCGGTCGCTCTTACGCACCTCCGCCTATTTCAACCGGCTTGCAGACCCGGCAGACCGGGGTGGCGACAAGGACAGGGACGGCAACGGCAACAAGAGGAAATAGCCGCCCGCTACCGGGAAAGGCTGGCCGTTTGTCTTGACATCTGCGGCGGGAAGGGAAAGGAAGGTTGACCACCTGCACGTGAATGAGACGATGATCGAAACAACAATTGCCCTTCAGGAAGCCTGCGAAAAGCTGGCTAAGTCAGACTTCATCACCATCGATACGGAGTTCTTGAGAGAGACGACCTTCTGGCCGGAACTCTGCCTGATCCAGATGGCGAGCCCGACAGTCGAAGTGCTCGTCGATCCGCTGGCAAAAGGGCTCGACCTCAAGCCCTTCTTCGAGCTGATGGCGAATACGGCGGTCACTAAGGTGTTTCATGCCGCCCGCCAGGATATCGAGATCATCCATCATCTCGGCAATCTCGTGCCGCATCCGATCTTCGATACGCAGGTCGCCGCCATGGTCTGCGGCTTCGGCGACAGCGTCTCCTACGACCAGCTGGTCAACCGCATCAAGGGCGTGCAGATCGACAAGTCGTCGCGCTTTACCGACTGGAGCCGCCGGCCGCTGTCGGAAAAGCAGCTCGACTATGCGCTGGCCGACGTCACCCATCTGCGCGACGTTTATCTGTCTCTGAAAGAACAGCTGGAACGTGAAGGCCGTGCCCTCTGGCTGACGGAGGAAATGGCGGTTCTCGAGAGCGCGTCGACCTATGACCTGCATCCCGACGATGCCTGGCTTCGTCTGAAGTCGCGTCTGCGGAAGCCGAGCGAGTTGGCAATCCTGAAATTCGTCGCCGCATGGCGCGAACGTGAGGCGCGCAGCCGCAACGTACCGCGCTCGCGCGTGCTCAAGGACGACGCGATTTACGAGATTGCCCAGCAGCAGCCGAAGGATACCGAAGCGCTCGGACGTCTGCGCACCGTGCCGAAAGGCTGGGAGCGCTCGTCCTCGGGCGCCGCAATCGTCGAGGCTGTCAATACGGCGCTGGCGCTGCCGAAGACCGAGATGCCGCATGCGCCGAAGCATGTTCACCTGCCGGAAGGCACGGGCGCTGCCGTCGAACTCTTGAAGGTTCTGCTGAAGCTCATTTCCGACAAGCAGGGCGTTGCCGCCAAGGTGCTTGCCAATACCGACGATCTGGAAAAGATTGCTGCCGAAGGCGAGTTGGCCGAAGTGGCCGCCCTTTCCGGCTGGCGTCGCGAACTGTTCGGCGACACGGCGCTCAAGCTGATCCAAGGCGGCGTGGCGCTGCGCTTCGTCAATAAGAAGGTCGAGGCGGTCGAGCTGTAAGGCTCGCCCCCACCGTCTCCAAACATCCAAGGGATCGGCCACCGTGGCGCGATCCCTTTTCGCTTAAATCCCAGACATTTCTGGCGTTTCTGCCCTGCTCAGCGATGCTGCTGATGGGTGCTTTAGCGTGTCAAGAAACAGACGTAAAACCTTCATCCAAGCGTCAACCGATCATCACCTCACCGTCATGCGTGCCGCCTATCGACGTCGCGTGTTCTTCTCAATCGAACAGGTGATTTGATGACCAAGACCTTTTTAGCCTCCGTCTTCGTAAGTGCCCTCCTCGCCGGCACGGCATTGGCCGACGACAAGGAGTTTCCCGCAAAGCTCGCGGGCCAGGCAATCCTGCCGGCCAATACGGTGACTGCTGCTCCGACCGATGCGCCTGAATTTCTCAAGACATCGGGCAAGTTCACCACGCCGGACCGCAAGCGCACGGAAAAGCTTGGCTCGATCGACGGCAAGGACGGTGTTCGCGTCACCGACGTCAAGCTGCCATTCAACGGTCAACCGATCCAGGGCTTTTCCGGGATCAAGGCGATGGCAGACGGCACGTTCTGGACGCTCTCCGACAACGGTTTCGGCTCCAAGGCCAATTCCTCCGACGCGATGCTGTTCCTGCATCAGGTGAAGTTCGACTGGGCGACCAACAAGGTCGATGTCGTCAAGAACATCTTCCTGTCGGACCCGAACAAGATCGCCCCCTTCCCGATCGCCATGGAAGGCAGCGACAAGCGCTACCTGACCGGCGCCGATTTCGATATCGAATCGATCCAGCCCGTCGCAGACGGTTTTTGGCTCGGCGAGGAATTCGGGCCTTACCTCATCAAAGTCGACATGCTCGGCCAGCTGACTGACGTCGTTGCCAACACCGTCGACGGCAAGAAGGTCACCTCGCCTGACAACCCGACCCTTTCGATGCCGGCCAACCCCGCCGCCAAGATGCCGGTCTTCAACCTGAAGCGTTCGGGTGGCTATGAAGGCATGGCACTATCGAAGGATGGGCAGAAGCTTTACGGCCTGCTGGAAGGCCCGATCTTCCTCGACGACGGCAAGGTCGAACAGGCCGATGGGCGCACCGCGCTGCGCGTCATCGAATTCGACATCGCTTCGAAAAGCTGGACCGGTCGTTCCTGGCTCTATCCGCTGTCTGAAAAGGGTGTCGCGATCGGCGATTTCAACATGCTGGATGCCACCACCGCGCTCGTCATCGAACGCGACAACGGCGCCGGCACCAAGGACAAGGCCTGCGCCGATCCGAAGCAGCCGAAACCGGATTGCTTTGATGCGCCGGCCGAACTGAAGCGCGTCTACAAGATCGAGATGACCGACGCCAATGTCGGCGCGGCCGTCCGCAAGATCGGCTATATCGACCTTCTGAACATCAAGGACCCCGACAGCAAGAAGATGGCTGGCTCGAAGGACGGCATCTACGACATGCCGTTCGTGACGATCGAGAATGTCGACCAGATCGACGCGACACACCTGATCATCGGCAATGACAACAACCTGCCCTTCTCGGCCGGTCGCGCCGTCAACAAGGCTGATGACAACGAGTTCAGCCTGATCGAAGCCGCCGAGTTCCTCAACGCGAAGTAAAGCAGTGAGGCGGTGATCGGCAGGCCTCTAGAGCCCGGACATCACCACGACGAAACAGAAAAGGGTATCTGCATCAGCAGGTACCCTTTTCGACTCCATGACACCTCGAACCTGGACGTATTAAAGCTCAGGTATCGCCAGGATTACCATTTCAGGACGTCGTTAAGCGATGATGGCGCTTTCAAGCTTCTGTTCAAGTTCGTCGAAGGATCATTGAGCTGACGGACGATGTCGCTCTTTTGCGACGAGGAAAGATTGCTCCCCGACTGCCGCAGGATCAGGATCTGGTTATTGGCCACACCCTGATCTGTCGTATCCTTGGCAGCGTTTACGCTCAGCTCCACGGCCCGCGGATCCTGCAGGCGGTACAGAAAATCTGCTGCCTGGTAGCGAATGGTCTTGTCCGGATCTGCGGCCGCCTGAATCAGCAACGGAAAATCCTCAGCGGCCAGCTTTTGCGACAGAGACGACGCCAGATTGGGGTCGGAGCGGATCATTTCTGCCAGGGCATAGACCACGCCGAGCTTGACGCGGTAATCGTCCGGCGATGCGTGCAGCGCAGACAGCATCATGGGCACTGCGACAACTCCGGCAGAGACCAGAAAGTCGCGGGAATTGCGCCTCAGGAACGTATCCTCGTTCCGTAGGCCGGCAAGCGCCTTCTGAATTTGGTCGACCGATGCTTCCGGCCGAACCGCCGCCTGAGCGAACGCGCTCAGATCCCACCATGCACCTGTCGTGCTGCCGCTAACCTCCGCTGTCGGCCCAGGTGAAAGCGTATCCAGTTCGGACAGGAGAACCAGCGAGCCGTTCTTGACCTGCCGCGCATTATAGTCGAAACGCCACTGGACCGGCCGGCCTTCGGCGAAAATTGCCCGGATTTTCTGGGCATCGCCGATAAGCTCGAAATACTCTTTGCCAGCTTCCTTTTCGATTGTATCGACCTGCATCCGCATCTGCGTGCTTTGCAGCGATGTACCGAGGCCAAGAAACTTGATCCGTCGGACCATGGCATCCTTGTAGATGTAGAGCGGCTCGTCATCGATTATGCGGATATCGGCGACATGCGAGAAGTCGCCGCTGATCTCGCCTTTAAACAGCGCCGGCGTGCCAGGCGGCGTAAATTGCTGGAGCATCAGAAACAGAACGACTGCCATGGCGCCGGCCCCGGTCACCGACCAGCCGGCCCAGTTCCCTGCAACCTTTGCACCGAACGCCGCAAGCACCAGCCCGAAACCGACGCAGATGGTCAGCGAGGAGGCGGTCTGGCTGCGTCCCAAGAGAAGGATCGCAGTACCCAGCAGCACGAGAAAGAGCCCGACGGCCACGCCGGCAACAAAGTATTTTTCCGGAAAATTGTTCTCGGGCGCCAGCGCGTTATTGGCCCCACGGTCCGCATGATTGTTCGCGCCTTAATCTGCCACTGCCATGTTCGAGCCCCCCTCGAAGCCAACACCAACATAAGGCATGCCTGTTCAACCGAAGATAAGCCGAAGCCCGCTCGGTTGCAACCGTCTATATCTGATGCGTCTGTTCTTGCGACAGCTGCTATTCGAACACGAAGGCGAGCTTCTTGCCGGTCAGCTTGGCAAGCTGCTGCAGCCGACCTTCCAGCCGCTCGCCAGCGAAGTTGCGGTAAGCGTGCGGCACGACGAATTCCATGTCGAGATCGGGCGAACTCGACTGGCGGAAAGTCAGGTTATTGACGATGCCGGGCATCGAGGCCGAGAACAGATAGACGACCCGCAAAAGCCCGCCGAGCAGTTTGGCGAGCTCCAGCAGCCGCGGTGTCGCAATCGTCGAGAGAGGGCCGGTGGCACCGTCGTCGCTCAAACCCTCGAACCGGTAGTAGTTGGCGAGCGCCAGGTAGGCGCGGCCCGCATGGGTAATGCCGACGAAGGACGAGTGGGCGATGACGTTAAGTGCCTGGGCGCCGCGGTAATCGGGATGCGCACGCCAGCTGATATCGGCCAGCAGGCAGGCAGCCCTGCGATAGCGGCTTTCTTCCTCGGTCTCGGTAATGCCGAAGAACGGTACCATGCGGCCGGTCCAATCGGCAAGCTCGCGCGCATGTTCGGGCGAACGCGCGCGCAAGATGGCGAGTTGATCGGCAGCCACGACCAGCGGATCGGCCTGCTTTTCCTCATCCGGCATCAGATGATAGAGATAGCCTTCCCGCACGCCCTGCGCCGAAAAGCTGACGACCGACGGCTTCATGACGGAGAGCACTTCCTGCAGGGCCACGGCGCCGAAGGGCAGAAGCGAACGACGGCTTTTCGAGACGGCCTGCCAGGCAGGATCCTTGGAATCCTTGGCATCGATCACGTCCTCGAGGAATTTCTGGATTTCCTCGAAGGTCAGCTCGTAGCCCTGCATCATGTGCAGCGGATATTTGGTGATTTCCATGTGCAGCTTGGCGATGTTGCGCCACGTGCCGCCGACCGCATAGAAGGTGCGGCCCTCGCCCTTTTCCAGAAAGCGGGCGGTATTGACCTGCTTGCGGGCAAAAGTCCGCGCCTTGGAAATGGAACCACCTGACGATTCCGACAGCCGCAGGCCGCCGAGAGGCAGGGTGATCCCCTTGCCGAACTCGTGTCCCTTGATGTCGATCAGTTCAAGCGATCCGCCACCAAGATCACCGGCGACGCCGTCGACCTCGTGAAAGCCGCTGATGACGCCGAGCGCCGAATATTTGGCTTCTTCCTCGCCGGACAGGAGCTGGATTTCCTGGCCGAGGATTTCCTCCGCCTTGGCGATGAAATCAGGGCCGTTGGAGGCTTCGCGGGCGGCGGCTGTTGCAAGGACGTAGATTTCCGTCGCCTGCGCCTGGTCGGACAGCGCCTTGAACCGTCTGAGAGCGGCGAGCGCGCGCAACACGCCCTCGTCGTCCATCCGGCCGTTCGAGCCGAGACCCTTGCCAAGACCGCACAGAACCTTCTCGTTGAAGAGAACGGTCGGTGCCCTGGTCAGGCCTTCGTAAATCACCACGCGAACCGAGTTCGAGCCAATGTCGATGACGGAAACAGGGGCGATGCCAGGCAGGCGCCCTTGAGCTTCAGATCGTACCATGCTGCCTATTTCTTGACTGTTCTTGCCGGCTACTTTTTGCGTCCGGACATGACGCCGGCAATCAGTTTCGGAGCGCTGGATTTCAGGGCTTCACCACGCCCCGAGAGGCTAGGATTGGTCATGAAATAATGCTGCGCGTTGAACGGTTCTTCACCCTTGCGCACTTCCATGCGCCTTGACGTACCGTCCGCCAATATCTCGTAGCTCTGTTGATTGTCAATGAGATTGCCCAGCATGATCTGTGAAAGAACCTGCTCGTGCACGGTCGGATTGAGCAGCGGCACCAGCGTTTCGACGCGGCGATCGAGGTTGCGGGGCATCATGTCGGCGGACCCGATGTAGAGCAAAGCCTTGTCCGAAGGCAGGCCGTAACCGTTGCCGAAGCAGAAGATGCGGCTGTGTTCGAGGAAGCGCCCGACGATCGATTTGACGCGGATATTGTCGGAAAGACCGGGTACCTGCGGGCGCAGGCAGCAGATGCCGCGGATGACCAGATCGATTTCGACACCGGCGCGGCTGGCGCGATAGAGCGCGTCGATAATCTCGGGATCGACCAGTGAATTCATCTTCATCCAGATCGCGGCCGGAGCTCCCGCCTTCGCGTGCGCGATCTCTTCCTCGATGTGTTTGAGAATGCGCGGTCGCAGCGTGTAGGGCGACATGGCGATCTTGGTGCTTTCCTTCGGCTCGCCGTAACCGGTGATAAAGTTGAAGATATTCGCCATGTCGTGGGCAATCTTCGGGTTGCAGGTGAAGAAGGAAAGGTCCGTGTAGATCTTTGCGGTGATGGGATGGTAGTTGCCGGTACCAAGGTGGCAGTAGGTTCTCAGCTTGCCGTCCTCACGGCGCACCACCATCGACATTTTCGAATGTGTCTTGAGCTCGATAAAGCCGAACACGACCTGCACGCCAGCGCGCTCCAGGTCTCGCGCCCAGCGGATGTTGGCCTCTTCGTCGAAGCGTGCCTTCAACTCGACCAGCGCCGTCACCGACTTGCCGGCCTCTGCCGCATCGATCAGGGCTCGGACGATGGGGCTGTCGTTGGAGGTTCTGTAGAGGGTCTGCTTGATGGCGAGGACGTCGGGGTCACGGGCTGCCTGAAGAAGAAACTGCACCACAACGTCGAAACTCTCGTACGGGTGGTGGACCACCATGTCCTTTTCGCGGATGGCGGCGAGGCAGTCTCCGGCGTGTTCGCGGACGCGTTCGGGAAATCGGGCGTTGTAGCTTTCGAACCGCAGATCGTCGCGCGGCGCCTTGGTGATTTCCGACAGCGTGTTAAGTGCCAGAAGACCCGGCAAGACCGCGACGCGGTTGTCCGGAACCCCGAGTTCCTGCACCACGAACTGGCGCAGTTCCGCCGGCATTTCCGAATCGGTCTCGATGCGGATGACCTTGCCGCGACGGCGGCGCTTGAGCGCCGTCTCGAAGAAGCGGACCAAATCCTCGGCTTCTTCCTCGACTTCGAGATCGCTGTCGCGGATGATGCGGAACGTACCGCCGCCCTTGACCTCGTAACCGGGGAAAAGCCGGTCGGTAAACATGGCGACCGCATCTTCGAGCGTGATGTAGCGGATCGTGTTTGCGTCGTCGGGCAGACGGATGAAGCGGTCAAGCGTCGTCGGCAGGCGCAGAAGACCCGTCATCGGCTCCTTGCCGTTCAGGCTGTGCAATTGCAGCCCCATCGAGAAGCCAAGATTGGGGATGAACGGGAACGGATGCGCCGGATCGATCGAAAGCGGTGTCAGGATCGGGAACAGCTCGTCGTCGAACGTCCCGGACAGCCAGTTACGGTCTTCGTCCGAAAGTGCTGCCGGACGGACGATCAGAATCTCTTCCTGCGCCAGATACTGCTGTAACACGGCGAGCGAGGCCTGCTGCTCCATCTGCAGATTGTCGATTTCCTGCAGGATCGCATCCAGCTGTTCTGCCGGCGTCTTGCCATCGGGGCTCTTGATGACGATGCCCTGGCGGACCTGCCCCTCAAGACCGGCAACGCGCACCATGAAGAATTCGTCGAGGTTTGCAGCCGAGATCGACAGGAAGCGGATGCGCTCCAGAAGCGGATGCGACGCGTTCAGCGTTTCCTCGAGAACGCGGCGGTTGAACTGCAGCCAGGAAAACTCGCGGTTGATGAACCGCTCGGGGCTGGAAAGCAGCGCCTCACCCATATCCACCGCTTCGTCCCTGCTGGCTGCCTCGCCCTTTTTGGGCTGCTCAATCTCGGTCGTCATCGATTCCATCTTCATCCATCCCAGAGCCAGCCCCATAACCGGTATGCGTGGGGCCGTGCGATACGTTTGACGACGCGACCGTCATAGTCAATTGCCGGCGCAGACGTTGCTAATCATTCGGTACGGCACTGCCGAAATCCTTGAGGACTTCGGTTGCCAGAGGACGGGTGATCCGGGTCCCGCGCGCCAATGCCAACCGGTCAAGCCGGTCGACGATGGTCTGCGCAGCGCCCAGGGATCGCTCCATCCTGGTGACGATGTAACTGAGAAGTTTGTCATCAATATAAAGCTGACGATCGGCAAACAGTTTTACCATGACCTGCGCCAGCAATTCCTCATCGGGCTCGCCGATTTCCACCACGGTCGCAGCCTTCAGCCGTGATTTGAGGTCCGGCAGCGTCACGGACCAGGACATGGGCCACAGCCGCGATGTCATCAACAAAGTGCGGCCATGCTGGCGCACGGCATTGATGACGTGGAAAAGCGTGGTCTCGTCGAAGTCGCGCCGATCGGCGTCCTCAAACAGCACCGGCCCATCCGCTGCGACAGTTGCTGCATTCGAACCCGAGATCGGATGGATCTCGGCAGCCCCTGCCCGCTCCCGCCAGATCTGGGCGAGATGCGACTTGCCGGAACCGACGGGACCCGCAAGGATCACGACCGGCGATGGCCAGGCCGGCCACTCGTCGACGATAGAGACGGCGGCGGCCAGCCGTTCGGAGACCAGGAGATCATCCCGGCTCTGCGCGGAATCATGGGTGAATTGCAGCGGAAGCTGTTCGCTTCTGCGCTGGTCGCGTTCGCTCGATCCGGTCATTCGCTTTTCAGATGTCTTTCTGGTCGCTCTTGGGAGCATCGAGACGCTGCATGCCGGTATTTTCATTGACCACGGCCTGTGGCGCCCCTTCCCACGGCAGATCTACCGATCGGCCGTAATAGAGATCGCTGTCAAGATACCGTGAGATCGCGAAGCGGACAAGCACGCCGACGACTGCCGCTGCGGGCACGGCCAGAAGAAGACCGACAAAGCCGAACATGGCACCGAAGGCAAACAGCGCAAACATCAGCCAGACCGGATGCAGACCAACGCTTTCGCCGACCAGCTTCGGCTGCAGGATATTGCCTTCCAGGAACTGGCCGGAAAAGAACACGGCAGCGACCGCCATGATCCACAGATAGTCCGGCCAGAACTGTACGAGCGCCACACCGATCGCCATGATCAGACCGATCATCGAGCCGATATAGGGAATAAACGAGATCATGCCGGCGACGAAGCCGATCAGCAGGCCGAAATTCAGGCCCACCAGCGACAGACCGACGGCATAGTAGATGCCGAGGATGAGGCAGAGCGATCCCTGCCCGCGAATAAAGCCGGCGACGGATCCATCCATGTCGCGGGCGATATCGCGCACCGTCTGGACCTGATCGCGCGGGATCCAGCTATCGACCTTCGATACCATCCGGTCCCAGTCTAGCAGCAGATAGAAGGCGACGACCGGGGTAACGATCAGAAGCGACACGACGTCCACGATCGCCTTGCCGGAGTTCCAGATCTGCGCAAACAGGGTACCGATGAAACCGGCGCCCTGGCTCAGCACTTCGGAGAAATTCTGTTTGACGGTCTCGATCTGGCTGGAGACCCAGCTCGGCAGGAACGAGTTCTCCGGGTTGGAAATGATCTGCTGCAACTGGGTGATGTAACCGGGCAAAGCGGCGGCGAACTGGGTGAACTGGGTGACGATGATCGGGATGACCAGCATCAGCGACAGCGCGAACACCGTGACGAACGAGACCAGGATTAGCACGGAAGCCATCATCCGGCTTAGTCCGCGGCGCTGCAGCCAGTCTGCGACAGGATCGAGGAAATAGGCGAGCGCCATGCCTGCGACGAAGGGAAGAAGGATGGAGCTGAAAAACCACAGAAACAGCGCGAAGATGAAAAGAACGGCTGCCCAGAAGAAGACATGGCGGCGAAGGCTCGCTCCGCTGATATGATAGGGCATCTTTACGTCCTTTTTTGCACTGCATTCCCGGTATCACGCATATGAGCCCGGACCGGGTAAGGTCAAGATCGGCATCGACTTCGCCGCGTCGCCAGAGGCCGGGCCTGTGAAAAGCCTTGAAAGCCCACGCTTCTGCTTGCATCCTCCGCCTTGTCATGCAATGGCGGGCCGGAGATTTTTGCGCAGCCGCACCACGCCGAAAGGTCTCGATCTTCGGTTCGCGCGGCATGTCCCAACGGAGAATTACGATGAGCGAGACGGGCAAGAACGGTCTCACCTATAGCGATGCCGGCGTCGATATCGACGCGGGCAACCTGATGGTCGAGAAGATCAAGCCGGCGGTACGCTCAACCCGCCGTCCCGGCGCAGACGGCGAAATCGGTGGCTTCGGCGGCCTGTTCGACCTGAAAGCTGCAGGATTTACCGATCCGATCCTGGTGGCTGCCAATGACGGCGTCGGCACCAAGCTGAAGATCGCGATCGATGCCAATTTCCACGACACGGTCGGCATCGATCTCGTCGCCATGTGCGTCAACGACCTCGTCGTGCAGGGCGCAGAGCCGCTGCTGTTTCTTGACTACTTTGCCACCGGCAAGCTTGATCCGGACCAGGGCGCTGCCATCGTCAAGGGGATCGCTGCGGGCTGCGTCGATGCAGGCTGCGCGCTGATCGGCGGCGAGACGGCGGAAATGCCGGGCATGTATTCCGATGGCGACTACGACCTTGCCGGCTTTGCAGTGGGCGCTGCCGAACGTGGCCAGCTTCTACCGGTGGGCGATCTCGCAGCTGGCGACGTCATTCTCGGCCTCACCTCCTCGGGCGTGCATTCCAACGGTTTTTCGCTGGTGCGCAAGATCGTGTCGATCTCGGGCCTTGGCTGGGATGCGCCTGCGCCGTTCTTCGACGGCAAGTCGCTCGGCGAAGCGCTTTTGACGCCAACCCGCATCTATGTAAAGCCGCTGTTGAAGGCGATCCGCGAAACCGGGGCCCTGAAGGCACTTGCCCACATTACCGGCGGCGGCTTTCCGGAAAACATTCCGCGCGTGCTGCCGAAGAACCTGGCGGCCGAAGTCGATCTCGACTCGATCCCTGTTCCGCCCGTGTTCTCGTGGCTGGCAAAGACCGGCGGTGTCGAGCCGAAGGAAATGCTGCGCACGTTCAACTGCGGCATCGGGATGATCGTCGTCGTTTCGGCTGAGAATGCGCAGACGGTGACGGATGTGCTCACCCGCGAAGGCGAAATCGTCGTCCCGCTCGGCCGCATGATCGACCGTGCGGAAGGCGAAGCAGGTGTCGTCTACAAGGGCACGCTCGGTCTATGAGCGGAGCACTCGCCAGCGTGCAGAAGAAGCGCGTCGTCGTGTTCATTTCCGGCGGCGGCTCCAACATGCTGTCGCTGGCGGACGCTTGCGAAAGCCCCGACTTCCCAGCCGAGATCGTTGCCGTCATCTCCGACAAACCGCAAGCCGGCGGGCTTGCAAAGGCGAACGCGCGCGGCATCCAGACACTCGCCTTCGAGCGCAAGTCCTATGCCGGCAAGGCCGAACACGAGGCGGCAATCCTTGAGGCACTCGAGGAAATAGCGCCTGACATCATATGTCTTGCGGGTTACATGCGGCTGATTTCCGGGGACTTCATTTCCCGCTACGAGGGCCGGATACTCAATATACATCCCTCCATCCTGCCGCTTTTTCCGGGACTGCATACCCATCAGCGGGCGCTCGATGCCGGCATGAAAGTTGCCGGTTGCACGGTGCATTTCGTGACCGAGGGCATGGATGAAGGCCCGATCGTGGCCCAGGCCTGCGTTCCCATTGAGAACGGCGATACGCCTGATACGCTCGCTGCGCGGGTACTGACCGTCGAGCACCAGATCTATCCGGAAGCACTCGCGCTTCTGGCGACCGGCGGCGTCAGCTTACGCGCCGGCCGGGCAGAGTTTTAATCACAGCGTTCGTGTACATCTTGGCCGCACGCCGGACATAACCATCCGGTGTGCGGCCATTTGTGTTAGCTGCGCAGGAACGCCATCAGGTCATCCGTCAGCTGCTGCTTGTTCGATGCAAACAGTCCGTGGGGCGCGCCCTCGTATTCGATCAGCGTCGCGCCGGGGATCGCGGCGGCGGCGGCACGGCCGGACGTCTCGATCGGCACGGTCTGGTCGCCTGTTCCGTGGATGATCAGCGTCGGCACCTTGAAGCTCGGCAGGTCCGGACGGAAATCGGTCGAGGAGAAGGCCTTTGCGCAAGCAAGCGTTGGCCAAAGACCCGCCATCATCGTCTGCTGGAACGACCAGTCGAGCACGGCTTCGCTCACCGACCCGGTGAACACGCCGACGCCGTAGAAGCTTTTCAAAAAGCCGTGGAAGAAATGCGCCCGGTCTTCCTTCATGCCGGCCGTCATCTCGTCGAACACCGACTGCGGCACACCATCAGGGTTGTCGGGCGTCTGCGCCATATAGGGAACGACCGACGCAATCAGCGCGGCCTTGGAAACGCCCTTGCCGCCGTGGCGCGACATATAGCGGGCAACCTCGCCACCGCCCATGGAAAAGCCGAACAGTGCTGCATCCTGCGCGCCGGTCGCCTCGATGACATCGGCAAGATCGTCGGCCAGCGTATCGTACTCATAACCGTCCCACGGCTGCTCGGAGCGGCCGAACCCGCGTCGGTCATAGGAAATAGCGCGGAACCCGGCGTCTGCTGCCACCACCGCGAAGTCGTCCCAGGTGTCCGACGTCAGCGGCCAACCGTGCATCATGATAACGGGACGGCCGGTCTTCGGACCCCAGTCCTTGACATAAAGCTGCGTTCCGTCGCGGGTGGTGATCATGGTCATCTTTGCATCCCTTCTTCTGGCAATGGAACCAGTCTAACGGGAGGTCTGTGGCAATTGTTCCCCGACATGGAAGCGATGCATCCCTCCCAACGACCAGCCATTTGACGACCGGCTTGGCGCGGACTACCTTGGATTGAACCGGAGGTGTGAGATGACGATCACGGTCAAGCTGGGTGATGCGAAAACCGAACTTTCCGAGCTCCTGCCCCTCGTCGAAGCCGGCCAAGAGGTGGTGATTGCGCGTGGCGAAACACCGGTCGCGCGGCTCAGCCCGATCGCGGCCACGCCCGGTATGAGTGCTGAGTTCACCGAAGAACAACTCGCGCGGCGGCGGGCCCTTATTGAGACGATCATATCTGAGCGCGACGCTCGAATGTCCGCCACTGCCGAAGAAATCGACGAATGGAAAAAAGAAGGTCGGCGTTAGTGCAGACTTTCGTGGTTGATGCCTCGGTTGCAGCCGGCTGGTTCATAGCTGATGAGGCCAATCCATATTCGAACCATGTCTTGAAAGTCTCAGTGGCGTTGGGCGCGGTTGTGCCTGACCTTTTCTGGCACGAAATGCGCAGCCTGCTGACTATCGCCGCCTGAAGGAAGCGGATCGTCTTGGAAGATGTTGCTACATCGATGACACGCTTGCGAGAGCTGGAAATCACGACCGTCACAGGGCAAGAGGACGGGCGTATCCTCGAGCTGATAGCCCGTTACCAGCTATCCGCCTACGACGCAGCCTATCTTGCGCTGTCGCTCGAGCAAAACCTCGAACTCGCAACGCTCGACAAGCAGTTGATCGCGGCAGCCCCGTCGGCCGGGTGCAGCCTCGTGCGGGCCTAAAGCGCCGCCCGGTTAAGCACGGCCCACTGCAGCAGCATGATAGTCTTGGCATCGATGATCTCGCCGTCAGCGATCATCGTGACGGCCTTGTCGAGCGGAAACTCCAGCACTTCTATATCCTCGTGCTCGTCGGCGAGCCCGCCACCCTCGTTGATCCGGTCGGAAAGATCAATCGAGGCGTGGAAGAAGTGGATGACCTCGGTCACGGAGCCCGGCGACGTCAGTGCCTTGAAGACGAAACGCACGTCGCGGATCCGGTAGCCGGTCTCCTCCATCGCCTCGCGGCGGATCGCGTCTTCGGCGTCTTCGCCATCAAGAAGGCCGGCCGGGACCTCGATCATGAAGGACGGCTCGCCGATGAGATGCGCGGGCAGCCGGAACTGTTTGACGAGGACGACGATATCGCGTTCGCGGTCGTGCAGCAGGATGCAGGCGGCCGGCGTGCGATGGAAAACCTCGCGCTTGATGCGCTGCGTCTCGCCGTTGCGATCGGTATAGTCGAGTTGATAATCGGAAAGCCGCGTCCAGCCCTGCGACAGCGTCGTATCGCTGACGATCTTCACCCGGTCATTCACGTCGCTCATGCGATTTCCCTGCGTAGCCAGACCTTGTTGTCGTGCACGGCAGCACCTCCGAAAGGCGCCACCGGATCGGCGCCGGTGAGGACGTTGATCCCTTCGCCGTCGAGATGCGCGTCGTTGGGCCACAATCCCTCGGCGATCAGCACGCCGGGTTTTGCACCAGTCACGAGTTTCGCATGCAGACGGATTTCGCCTCGACGGTTGCCGAGCGTGACTATATCGCCGTCGACGATGCCGAGACCTGCGGCGTCGGTCGGATCGATCATCACGTCCGGCCGCCCTTCCTTCTCCACCGAGCTTTTGGTCTCGGCAAAGGATGAATTGAGGAAGCTGCGCGATGGCGAGGTCGCGAGCCGGAACGGATGCTCGGCGTCCGCCGTCTCAATCACGTCGACCTGGTCGGGAAAACGTGGCAACTGCCCATGCGGCCCGAGCGGACCGACGCTATTGGGCGTCCGGTCCGGCGATGGGCCGTTGATCCAGTCGGGACTGAAGCGGAATTTGCCGTCCGGATAGCCGAAACCGTTGATGTAGTGCGCGGTGTCGAAATCCGGTTGCGCATCGATCCACTTGTCGGCCTTCAGCGCGTCATAGGAACCCCAACCGCTGGCACTCAGGATACGGTCAATATGGGTGCGTTCGTCCATGCCGAAGCCGGCAAACCCGTCGACGCCCAGACGCTTTGCCAGTTCCTCGATGACGAAGAGGTTGGTGCGCACCGTGGCCGGCGGTTCGACCAGTTTCGGGCCGAGCAGGATATGCTGATGCCCGCCGCCGCGATAAAGGTCGTCATGCTCAAGGAACATGGTCGCGGGCAGAACGATATCGGCAACCTTTGCCGTATCGGTCATGAACTGCTCGTGGACGGCGGTGAAAAGATCGTCGCGCAGAAAACCTTCGCGCACGAGGCGCTGTTCCGGCGCAATATTCATCGGATTGGTGTTCTGGATCAACAGCGCCGTCACCGGTCCGCGATGACGCAGCGCTTCCGCGTCGCCGGTCAGCACACGGCCGATCTGCGACTGGTCGAGCATGCGGATGTCCGGATCCTTGTAGGCCGTGCCCATCAGCTCGGCCTTGTTGAACCGATAAATCTCGCCGTTGTTGTGGAAGGCGCCGCCGCCTTCGTGTCGCCAGGAGCCGAGCACGGTCGCGATCGACAGCGCCGCGTGCATCGCCGCCGTGCCGTTGCGCTGACGGGAAAAGCCGTAGCCCAACCGGAAGAAACTCTTCGGCGTGGTGCCGACGAGCCTGGCGAACCCCTCGATTTCCTCGACGGTGAGGCCTGTGATCGCCGACGCCCATTCGGGCGTGCGGCTCTTCAGATGCGCTTCGAGGCCTGCCGGATCATCGGCATATTTCGCCATATAGGCACGGTCGGCATAGCCGTCACGGAAGGCGACATGCATCACGGCGCAGGCTAATGCCGCATCGGTGCCGGGGCGCAGCACCAGCTTGACGTCGGCCTGTTTCATCGTCGGATTGTCGTAGATGTCGATGACGACGATCTTGGCGCCGCGCTGTTTGCGGGCCTTTATCGCATGGGTCATCACATTGACCTGGGTGGAGACCGCGTTGGTGCCCCAGATCACGACGCAATCGGATTTCGCGATCTCGCGCGGATCGGGGCCGCGCAGGGCGCCTGTGCCCATCACATAGCCGGTCCAGGCCATGTTGGTGCAGATCGTGCCCATGAAGCCGGAATATTTTTTGGCGTGGCGCAGGCGCTCGATCGAATCGCGCTGCACCTGACCCATGGTTCCCGCATAGAAATAGGGCCACACCGCTTCGGATCCGTGCTTCGCTTCGGCCTTGACGAAAGCGTCGGCGATCTCGTCAAGCGCCGCGTCCCAGGAGATCTCCTGCCAGAGCCCTTCGCCCTTGGCACCCATGCGGCGCTGTGGCACCATCAAGCGGCCGGGATGATAGATGCGCTCTGTATAGCGCGCGACCTTGGCGCAGATGACGCCAGCCGTGTAGGTATTGTCGGACGAGCCGCGGACACGACCGATCCTGCCATCCGCAGTCAGCTCGACATCCAGCGCACAGGCGCTCGGACAGTCATGAGGACAGACGGTATGGCCGACGGAAGTGTGACCGACGACGGGGCTTTCGGGAATGGGGGTCGCAACGTTCATGGCTTTTCTATATGGCATGGCGACGGCTGCAAAAAGGGCCATTTGCAGCGCATCAATTTTATTCAAGCGAGACACAAGCTGAGATGAACTATCGGCACATCTACCACGCAGGCAATTTCGCCGACGTCCTCAAGCACGCCGTCCTGTCGCGGCTCGTTCTCTATGCACAGAACAAGGACAAGGCGTTCCGCTTCCTCGATACGCATGCGGGCATCGGGCTTTACGACTTATCCTCCGAAGAAGCGCAGAAGACCGGCGAATGGCTCGACGGCATCGGCAAGCTGGTCGATGCCGAGTTTTCTCCCGAAGTGGCCGAAATCCTTGCGCCCTATCTCGGTGCCGTGAAGGAACTAAACCCGAAGGGTGGCGTCAAGTTCTATCCCGGCTCGCCGAAACTCGCGCGCATGCTGTTTCGCCCGCAGGACCGTCTCTCGGCAATGGAGCTGCATCCGGAAGATTTTGCCCGCCTGTCGCGCCTGTTCGAAGGCGACTACCAGGCACGTGTGACCGAACTCGACGGCTGGCTGGCGCTCGGGGCGCATCTGCCGCCGAAGGAAAAGCGCGGCATCGTGCTGATCGATCCGCCTTTCGAGGAAGAAGGCGAATACGACCGGATGGTCAGGGGTCTTGCCAACGCCTATCGCAAGTTTTCAGGCGGCACCTATTGCCTCTGGTACCCGATGAAGAAGGGCGCGCCGATCAAGGACTTCCACGAGCAGCTGAACGCGCTGGATATCCCCAAAATGCTCTGCGTCGAGCTGACCGTGAAAAGCGACCGCGATCTTGTCGGCCTGAACGGCTCGGGCCTCGTCATCGTCAACCCGCCTTTCACGCTCAAGGATGAGCTGCATACGATCCTGCCCGCGATTAAGACGGCGCTGGCACAGGATCGTTACGCCTCGCAGCGATGCTTCTGGATAAGAGGTGAACACACCGACGCCGAGGCTTGACCCGTCGGCGCATCCCTTTCATGGTGCGGCGCGACTGGAGGCCGCCCACCATGAAACGCTTGTTCGCCGCCCTTGCAGGCCTCGTCATCCTTCTCGCCTTCACTACTGCGTCGACGGCGCAGGATCGGCAGCGCAACCGGAGCCAGCAAGGCTCCGAGGACCGTGCGGGCGCTTTCGATTTCTACGTCCTCTCCCTGTCCTGGTCGCCAACCTTCTGCGCATCCGATGACGGAGGCCGCAACCGGCAGCAATGCGGCACCGACAAGCGTTTCCGCTTCGTCGTACACGGGCTCTGGCCGCAATACGAAACCGGCTTCCCGGATTTCTGCCGCTCGTCGGAACCCGATCGCGTGCCGCGCCAGCTTGGTGAAAAGCTGTTCGACATCATGCCGTCGATGGGTCTGATCGGTCACCAGTGGCGCAAGCATGGAAGCTGCACCGGCCTCGACCAGCCAACCTATTTCGACACTGTCCGCAAGGCTTTTGAGCACGTCAAACTTCCGGCGGACCTTGCTGGCGGGCAAAGCCCGCTCAAGCTTTCCCCTGATGCCATCGAGCAGGCCTTCATGTCCGCCAACCCGGGTCTTTCCCGCCGCGGTATCGCTGCGAGCTGCGAAGGTGAAAAGCTCGATGAAATTCGTATCTGCCTTAGCAAGGATCTACAGTTTCGCGATTGCGCGGAGGTCGACCGCCGCGGCTGCCGGATTGGCCAGATTACGCTTCCTCCGGCCCGCTGACATCCGCTTGCTCAAGATGACACCAGCGGCCCTCGATATCAGAACAAGGACATACCGATGAAGATCCTCCACTCCCCGGCCTCGCCCTACTCCGTCAAGGTTCGCATGGCCGCCCGCCATCTCGGTCTCGACGTGACCGAAGAAAAGACCGACACGAATGCGGCGCCTCCCGAACTCATCGACAACAATCCGCTCGGGAAGATCCCGGTTCTGATCCGCAAGAACGAGCCGCCGGTCTATGACAGCGTCGCGATCATGCACTTCCTCGATCGTCACTCCGGCGGCAAGCTTTACCCGAAGAAGGACGTGAAGCGGACCGAGGCGGAAGTGCTCGAAGCGCTCTGCGACGGCATTACCGATAGCCTTCTCGCGATCGTCTACGAGCGTCGCTCGCGCGAGGAGGAAAAGGTCCACCAGCCCTGGATCGACAAGCAGTGGGACAAGGTGGTGCGCGGGCTGGACTATCTGGAAAAGAACCTGCCGAAGACCGGCAAGAAGCTGCATGGTGGCCATTTCGCGCTTGCCGCTATGATCGGTTATCTCGACCTGCGCTTTAACGGCCAGTGGGCCGAAGGTCGTCCGGAACTCGCCTCCTGGCCTGACACGTTCTCCAAGCGCTTTCCGGCCTATATGGAAATGAAGCCCTACGCCTGAACCGAATGAGATCCGCGGCCGCCCTAGAACTCTTGGGTTGCCGCGGATCCTGGCACAACCTGCCGGTCGTTCGAGACCTTCTCCCATTTGCACAAGCAATTGAAACGCTTGCCCTCCGGTTTTCCTCCGCTACTATGATGAGAACGGCGGGAGGCCGTTTGAAGCAATTCGGAGGAATTTCATGAAGCGATCAGCGTTGACGCGGCGAACCGCCCTGCGCCTTTCCGTAGCCCTTGCAGGCTCGGCCCTGTCCCTGATGTCACTGGGACTTTCAGCCACCGGGGCTGCGGCCCAGTCGTTTCCCGACCAGACGATCACCCTCGTCGTGCCGTTTGCAGCCGGCGGATCGACGGATGTTGTCGGTCGAGTCGTGGCGCAGAAGATGGGCGATATCCTCGGCCAGCAGATCGTGGTTGAAAACGTCGCCGGTGCCGGCGGCAATCTCGGGGCTGACCGCGTCGCGCGTGCGGAGCCGGACGGTTACACGATCCTGATGGGCACGGTTGCGACCCACGCGCTCAACCCGCTGATCCTGAAGCAGAAGCCCTACGACCCCGAGAAGGACTTTGCGCCTGTCTCGCTACTGGTCATCGTGCCGAACGTTCTGGTCATCAATCCGAAACTGCCGGTCAACACGGTGGCGGAACTGGTGGAGCTCCTCAAGAAGGAGCCGGAGAAATATTCTTACGCGTCGTCGGGCAACGGCACGCCGCTGCATCTCTCGGGCGAATTGTTCAAGGCGATGACCGGCGTCAAGATGGAGCATGTTCCATACAAGGGCGCGGGTCCTGCCCTCAACGACCTGATCGGCAACCAGATCTCGATCATGTTCGACAACCTGCCCTCCTCGTCTCCGCATATCAAGGCGGGAACTCTGAAAGCACTGGGCGTCACCACTGCCGAGCGGGCAGCTTCGTTCCCGGACGTGCCGACGATCGCCGAGACGGTACCGGGTTACGAGACCTACACCTGGAACGCCCTGTTCGCACCAGCCGGCACGCCGCCTGAAGTGGTCGCAAAACTGAACGATGCCGCCAACAAGGCGCTACAGGACCCGGCAGTTGTCGCGAGGATGAAGGATTTCAGCGCCAAGATCGTCGGGTCCACCCCGGAGGAACTCGGCAAACACGTGACAGCCGAACTCGCAAAATGGACCCCGGTCGTCAAGAACGCCAATATCCAGATGGACTGACCGTCACACCGACCGAAAACCACGCATGAAAAAAGCCCGTTGGCGACAACGGGCTTTTAGATGAGAAGCCGGGAAACGCTCCCGGCTTTTTGTTGTTCTTATTAGAACTTTACGCCGATACCGACCTTAACGCTGTGATCGTCGAAGCCCTTGGAGACGTTGCCGCTGTCGAGGCTGTAGTCCTTGGCTGCGAAGTCCGTATAGCGATATTCGATACGGGTCGTGATGTTGCTGGTGACGAATGCTTCAGCACCGACGCCGACCGTGTAACCAACGGATGTCTTGTCGTCAGACGACGTTGCATCCTTGAGTTCGTTGTTCTGCAGCGCGACACCAGCCGTACCGTAGATCAGGAAGGGGTTGAGGTCGTAACCGACGCGGCCGCGGACCGAACCGTCCCAGCCAGCTTCGCCACGGTAACCGCCGGACGTTCTGCCGTCCTGGCCGTTGTAGCCGACGTCAGCTTCGATACCGTACACAACCTGGCCGCTCTGCCAGTTGTAACCGGTGTAAGCACCGCCGCCTGCACCCTTGGCATTGTAGTCGCCACCGCCGAAACGGCCCCAGTCGTAGGAACCGGTGGCGCCGAGGTAGAAGCCCTGCCACGTAGCGGCCGGTGCGACTTCTTCAACAGCCATAGGAGCTGCAGGGATCTGGTCGACGGCGTCAGCAGCGCTGGCCGAGGAAATTGCAATAAAGCTGGCAGCCGAGGCCATCAGAGTCGCGACGAGAATACGCATACCTTTTTCTCCGTTTGGCGCATCGGCTCAAAAACCACTTCGGGTTTCGGAAGGTCCGACACGAGTATTCCTAATTGCTACAACGTCCCTGCGCACCCTTTCGGGTATCGGCGCTGTAGGCTGCCGGGCAAGTGTCACATCAACAGAGTTGACGACAGCTTTGTTCCCTGCTGGCTGAGGACGAATTTGGGGGGCAATTGAGGAATTGAAAGAGCCGAAATGTGAATTGTTTGTGGCAGCTAGACGGCTAAATTTCGATGTTGCTTCATCGCCACAGGTATATCGTTAAGGATAACGAGACGTTAATCGCACTATAGAGCATTTTACATTTCTTGACCGTTTCTTAACATTGCGAACAAACGCTGTCAAACAGCCTCGATACATATCACGACTCCGAGAGGCGCGAGATTTATCCTCCTTTATTAGAGTTTAACTCAAATTTAGCCGAGCAACGCGTCAACGTCATCACAGCATCCTGCAGAACTCCTACTTGCAAATCGTCATTTCTGGTCGAAACGAGGCCGAATTCCTGCCGTATTCGCTTCCAGGACCCCGCGAGCACGTTTGCTGAGCGAGAAATGCAGGCGTGGTAGCACGCTTCCAAAGCCGCCGGCAAAACACTATCTGTTGGCTAACAGCTTCAGCCCCGAGTTGCCGATTTCTTCGGGTTGGATGATCACAAAGACGAGATGAGCCCGCAGAAATAGTCGTCTGGACTGATTCTGCCGGCGGAGACATGCGATGAACGCGAAGAATGTGCCCGATGGCGGCGTTCTTTATGACGGAAACGAAGACGACGACGACGATGCCCTGGCACCGGAAGCGGTCGCTGCGGCTATCACCACGTCCATCGACTGGAACGAGGCGGTCCGCCACGACACGGGCCTCAAGGGCGCCGACCTGATCGCCGAGTTCGTCAAGCACCTTCCGAACGCGCCGGGTGTCTACCGGATGTTCAACGAGGCCGGCGACGTGATGTATGTCGGCAAGGCGAAGAGCCTCAAGAAACGCGTCAGCAACTATGCGCAGGGCCGACTGCATTCCAACCGCCTCACCCGCATGGTGCGCGAAACCACGCATATGGAATTCGTCACGACGCGGACGGAGACCGAGGCGCTGCTGCTTGAAGCGAACCTCATCAAGCGGTTACGTCCGCGGTTCAACGTTCTGCTGCGCGACGACAAGTCGTTCCCATACATTCTCATCAGCGGCGATCACCGTGCCCCTGCCCTGATGAAACACAGAGGCGCCCGCGCCCGCAAAGGCCAGTATTTCGGACCGTTCGCATCGGCGTCTGCCGTCGGCCGAACGATCAACTCGCTACAGCGTGCGTTCCTGCTGCGCACCTGCACAGACAGCGTGTTCGAGAGCCGCACGCGTCCCTGTCTTCTTTATCAGATCAAACGCTGTTCCGGCCCCTGCACCCATGAAGTCAGCGACGAGGGCTATGCCGAGCTCGTCAAGGAAGCCTCGGACTTTCTTTCGGGCCAGAGCCAGAACGTGAAGACCGTCATCGCCAGGCAGATGTCGGAAGCCTCCGAAGACATGGATTTCGAGCGCGCCGCGATCTATCGCGACCGGCTGGCGGCGCTCAGCCACGTCCAGAGCCACCAGGGCATCAATCCGGCCGGCGTCGAGGAAGCCGATATCTTCGCCATCCACCACGAAGGCGGGCTTACCTGCATCCAGGTGTTCTTCTTCCGCACCGGCCAGAACTGGGGCAACCGCGCCTATTTCCCGAAGGCCGATCCGCAGATGGCAGGGGCGGAGGTCCTCAACGCGTTTCTCGCGCAGTTCTATGACGACAAGCCGGTTCCCAAGCAGATCCTGCTGTCGGAAACAGTCGAGGAGCAGGAACTGCTGGCGCTCGCGTTTTCCGAAAAGGCGGGACACAGGGTCTCGATCCTGGTGCCGCAGCGTGGCGAAAAGCGCGATCTCGTCGATCACGTCGCTGCCAATGCGCGCGAAGCACATGGCCGCAAGCTGGCCGAAACATCGTCGCAGGCGCGCCTTCTCAAGGGTCTCGCCGAAACCTTCAGCCTGCCCTACCAGCCCCGGCGCATCGAGATCTACGACAACTCGCATATGATGGGCACCAATGCCGTCGGCGGCATGGTCGTCGCGGGTCCGGAAGGGTTCGTGAAGGGCCAGTACCGCAAGTTCAACATCAAATCGACCGACATCACCCCCGGAGACGACTTCGGCATGATGCGCGAGGTCATGACCCGGCGCTTCTCGCGACTGATCAAGGAAGAAGGCATTCCTGATCGCAGCATCTCGGCGCCGAAACCCGTCGAGGCGACCAGCGACGATATCAACGATGCCGCGTTTCCGGCCTGGCCCGATGTCATCCTGATTGATGGCGGCCAGGGCCAGATGACGGCTGTGCGCACCATCCTCGACGAACTCGGCATCCGAGACGTGGTGACGGCGATCGGGGTGGCCAAAGGTGTCGACCGCGATGCCGGCCGCGAACGCTTCTTTGCCGATGGCCGCAGCGATTTTTCTCTGCCGCCACGCGATCCCGTCCTCTACTTCGTCCAGCGCATGCGCGACGAAGCGCACCGGTTCGCGATTGGCTCGCACCGGGCCCGGCGCAAAAAGGAAATGATCAAGAACCCGCTCGACGAAATCGCGGGCATCGGGCCGGGCCGAAAGCGCAAGCTGCTGCAGCATTTCGGCACCGCAAAGGCCGTGTCCCGCGCAGGTCTCAACGATCTGATGGCGGTCGAAGGAATTTCCGAAGCGGTGGCAAAACAGGTCTATAATCACTTCCACGAGAGCCGAAGTGGATGACGATGAACGACATGCATGGGTCATCAAAACAGCGTATGCATCTCAACCAACTGTAAAAAAGCCGCGAAAACTGTTGACGCTGGCGTCTCGAAACCTCAACTAGAGGCAACCCTCAAGCACAGGTCCATCATGGCTTCCCGCGCGTACAACATTCCCAATCTTCTGACCTATGCGCGCATCCTTGCCGTACCGGTGATCGTTCTGTGCTTCTTCATCGAAGGAAAGCTGGAAAGTTCGGATTTTGCCCGCTGGGCCGGATTCTGGATCTTCGTCGTGGCGTCGCTGACCGACTATCTGGATGGCTATCTGGCCCGTATCTGGAACCAGACCTCGAATATCGGCCGCATGCTGGATCCGATCGCCGACAAGCTTCTGGTTGCCGCCGTGCTTCTGCTGCTTGCTGCCGACCAGACGATTGCCGGCTGGTCGCTGTGGGCTGCAATCACGATCCTCTGCCGCGAAATTCTCGTCTCGGGCCTGCGTGAATATCTGGCGGCGCTCAAGGTATCGGTGCCGGTGACCCGCATCGCCAAGTGGAAGACGACGATCCAGATGGTGTCGATCGCCTTCCTGCTGGCCGGACCTGCCGGCGACAAGTTCCTGCCGTTCACGACGCAGATCGGCATCGGCCTTCTCTGGGTCGCAGCGGCCCTCACCTTCTACAGCGGCTACGACTATTTCCGCGCCGGTCTCAAGCATCTCGTGGATGACGAAGGATGACAAAACTCGTCTATTTCGCCTGGGTGCGCGAGAGAATCGGCAAAACCGAGGAAGATCTCGACCTGCCGCCTGAGGTCCTTACCGCGCGTGATCTCCTCAATCATCTGAAGACGCTCGGCGAGGAATACGAGAACGCGCTGCAATATCCCGAGGTCATTCGCGTCGCGATCGACCAAGAGCATGTGGAGCATTTTGAAAAGATCGCCGGAGCACGCGAGATCGGCATTTTCCCCCCAATGACAGGCGGGTAAACGGAAGACAATCTGATGACGATGCCCACGATCCGCGTCCAGACCGACGATTTCGATCTGCAATCGGAGATCGATCTCCTCACTGCCGGCCGCATGGATATCGGCGCGGTGGTCAGCTTTAGCGGTCTTTGCCGCGACGAGCAGGGAGCGCTCTCGGCGCTGGAGCTCGAGCATTATCCGGGCATGGCAGAAGCCGAGATGAACCGCATCGCCCTTCTTGCCATCGACCGCTTTTCGCTTCTCGGACTGACCGCCATCCACCGCTACGGCAAGATTGCCCCCGGGGCCAACATCGTCCTCGTCATCGCCGTCGCCTCGCATCGCCAGGCAGCCTTCGATGGCGCCAATTTCGTAATGGATTTTCTGAAGACATCCGCGCCGTTCTGGAAAAAGGAACACGCGGCTGATGGTTCGCCCCGGTCCTGGGTCGATGCGAAAGACGCCGACGATACCGCACGCGACCGTTGGCGCTGAGGTTTACAGGACCACCCTTTCCCGCCGGCTGATGACAAGAACCGCAACCAGCACCAGGCCGATGGCGAAATCCCGCCACAGGATCGGACCATAACCGCTCCACAGCGTTTCAGCGAAGCCGATAGCGGCGGCACCGGCTGCCGACCGCAGCGGATGCGAATGGCCCCCGGCTGCAGTAATCAGGACGATCTTGATGCTGACCAACAACCCGGCGCCGAAGTCCATCGTTCCGTAATACGAGGTCGCCAACACGCCTGCGACGGAGGCGTAAAGAGATGCTGCCGCGTAGGCGAGGACGAATACCAGGCGGGAACTGATGCCGCAGAGTTGGGCCGCAATCTTGTCGTCGGCCACCGCCCGCCAGATGCGCCCGAGGCTTGTATGATCGATTACCAGCCAGCCGGCCGCGATCATTGCCAGCATCAGGCCTGAATTGAGCAACTGGATCAGCGTCAGGGTTACCGCGAAACCGTGACCCGCCCAGAGCGGAACGGCACGGTTCAGAAACGGCGACAGCCAGATCTCCCGGGAACCGGAGGCAAGCCGAGCGCCCTCCATCAGCACCAGCAGCACGCCCAGCGCGGCGACGATCGGCGCGTTGCGCGCATGCCTTTCAATCAACCGCAGGGTCAGCCCGCCGACCGCGATCCCGGTCGCGACGCCGCCGACGATCGCGGCGACCGCCCCCATCGCCAGTGCCGCCGGCAGGACAAGCCAGAACTCGTCCCAGCCGAGCTGCGCGAACAACACGTAGAGATGGCCGGAAAAAGCAAAGATGGCGCCATAGGCGATGTCTGGGCGCTTCGTCAGCGCAAAGCCGATGACGTAGCCGAAGGCGAGCGTTGCGTAGAGTACCGACAGCGGCACAGCATTCGCCAATTGCTGGAGCAGATAAGCCATCGGCAAACCCCAAAAGGATGACACGAATATAACTGGTAAACCGCGTTACACCAGTTATAACTCTGGGATGGATTTCACCTGGACCCCGCACCGTTTCGTCGGTGGCGCCTTGGCGCTCGATGTCGCCAACAGCGTCATCCTGCGCATCGATCCGTCACGCCGCGTTGATCGCTTCGCCTTACCGCAGCAGATGGATGCCTTTCCCGAGGCGGCCGGAGAATTCTCGGCGGACCGGGCGTTGTTTAGAGAAGTGACGCCAGTCGCCGCGGAAAGACGCGCCGATTTCCTCGTGCTTCGGGAGGCGATCGACCGGTATTTCCGTGCTCGAGCGGATGGCGAGGATGACCCGCACAAACTGGCGGATCTGCTTGGCGCTGCGGCTGTGGCGTTGCGCGGATCCGGCATCGGCTCGCTCGAGGCTGCCACAGCCCGCTCGGCCCTGCGTCTTCTTGGCGACGATCAGATTTCCCGCATGAAGACCTGCCGCAATTGCGGCTGGCTGTTTATCGACCGAAGCCGCAACCGCAGCAGAAGCTGGTGCGACATGACCGTCTGCGGCAACCGCGTGAAGGCGAACCGCCACTATCGCCGCAGCCGCGATGGCGGACCTTCGGCTGGAGACCCGTCATGACGTGGAGGGCAGCGATTTCAGCCGGGCTCTGCGTGATGGGCCTGATTGTGACTGGCTGCCAGCGACCGTCGGAAGGCGTGTATTTCGAACTGTCCGGCCGGATTTTCGTCTTCAACTACCGGGTGGCTACCGCTAACTACCTCGTCACGCTTCGAAAGGTCGCCGGCACCCCAAAGGAAAGCCGCGCCAGAGCGGAATTCGAAGATCCGCAGGGCGGACCGGCGCTTTTCACTGAAGAGAGAGTGCTCGATGTCGACGATGTCCTCACGCTTGCCAGCCCGTTCGTCCAGTGCGTCCGGAAGGACAGGCCCTACCGCGTGGCCATCACGCTGACAGGCGCGTCCGGCGAGGTGCTGCAGGTGATCGAAACCACCGTGACGTCGGATGTCGATCAGTCTGTGATACCGGCGGCACCGCTGGTCGTCGGCCCGGCCTACACACCCAACCCCGACATGTTCAAGGCCGATGGCTCGACCGACTTCTCCGGGCGAACCGGCTGCCCGGCGACTCCATGACCTTGCCGCAGACAGCAAAAAAGGCCGGAGCGAATGCCCCGGCCTTTTGTAGATCGAACCGATCCGTGCAGCAATCAGCCGACGATTTCGGTTTCGGCGAACCAGTAGGCGATTTCCTGGGCAGCGGTTTCCGGAGCATCCGAGCCGTGAACCGAATTTTCACCGATCGACAGGGCGAACTGCTTGCGGATCGTGCCTTCGTCGGCGTTGGCCGGGTTGGTCGCGCCCATGATTTCGCGGTTCTTCAGGATGGCGCCTTCGCCTTCGAGAACCTGAACGATGGTCGGGCCGGACGTCATGCCGTCGACGAGTTCGCCGAAGAAAGGACGTTCCTTGTGAACGGCGTAGAAGCCTTCAGCTTCGCGCTTGCTCATCCAGACGCGCTTGGATGCGATGATGCGCAGGCCGTTGTCTTCAAATACCTTGGTGATGGCACCGGTCAGGTTGCGCTTCGTTGCGTCCGGCTTGATCATCGAAAACGTGCGTTCAATCGCCATTGGTCTCATCCTTTGTTTCCACGGAAAGTGGGCGGTGTTTAACCGCCCCTTTCGCCGGAAACAAGGGGGATGGGCCTAATTTCACGCAGCCGTCACAACGCGTCCTGCGCTGTCATGAAGGTCGAGCAGACGCTCGAACCACGAAGCCAGCAAGCCGTCCTTGCCCAGCACGTCGGCACCATCCGTCACCCGCAGCCACTGCAGCGCGCCGAACAGAATGTAGTCGGCAAACAGCGGCGCCTCGCCGCCAAGGAAAGGCTGGAATTTCAGCGTGTGCGTAACCGGCTTCAGTTTCTCGGCGAAGGTGTCGATTTCCCTCTGCCGGTCGGCGGCGACCTCTTCCAGCGACCGGCCGAATATGGCCTCGCGGCTGCTGCGGAAATAGGCCTGGTCGGCCGGCCCCAGCGTATCGTGTACGCTCTTGATTGCGATCCTCGCGATTGCGCCGTGTACCACCGTCTGCGAAAAACCCTCGACAAACCGGGAAAGCGCCTTGCCGCCTTCCCCGCCGAACAGGGTCGGACGGTCGGGATAGCGCTCGTCCAGATAGACCGCGATGTCGAAACTGTCACGGATCAATTCGTTTCCGTCCCGCAGGATCGGCACGGTCTTGGAAAACCCGTTCTCCAGGTTGGGGATCTGCGTAAACGGTGTCGGCTGCTCCGTGTATTCGAGCCCCTTGTGCTTGAGCGCCATCACCACTTTCCACGCATGCGGCGAAAATGGCCGGTGCGCGTCAGCGCCGCAGAGGGAATAGAGAATGCGTGTCATCATGGGCTCCTGATCTGTCACTCACCGCACATGATGGGATGGCAAGCCCCACAAATCCAGTCAGGAAATTTCATGGGTGGTATCAACCCCTGCCCCTCGGGTTGGCCGACAAATCCGGTATGATTACACGTGAACAACCGGAGACGTTTTGAATGCTGCGCCATTTCCAGATGCTTGCCGCTTACAATTCCTGGGCAAATTCACAGGTCTACGATGCCTGTGCCGCGCTGACGGACGCCGAATACCGCGAAGATCGTGGCGCCTTCTTCGGATCAGTCCACCGCACGCTCAACCACATCCTCGTTGCCGACCGCATCTGGATGCGCCGCCTGACCGGAGACGGCACGGCGCCGACGGATCTGGGGGCCGTTCTGTTCGAGGATTTCTCTGACCTGCGCACGGCGCGTGACGCTGAAGATGTGCGTATCACCGACTATCTCACGTCGCTGAGCGACGGCGCACTCAGTGCCACCATCACCTATACGCCAGTGACCGTTCCGACGGAGGTCACCGAACCAGTGGCGCCTGTTCTCGCCCATCTCTTCAACCACCAGACCCACCACCGGGGACAGGTGCACGCCATCCTCACCTCGCTCGGCAAGCCCTCCGTAGTGCTCGATATGATCGCCTTCCTGCGCGGGCATGGAAAACAGTGGATGCAGGTTTAATGTAATACGGCTTTAGGACAAACAGGGGTTGTGAACTCAGCCTTAACCGTATTCGCAACGAGACGTCTTCAAACGCCTGACAAAAGCCAACGTTTCAGGCGTTCTTAACCCTCCGTCTCGCGTACTGTTTTCCTGAAACGAGACAGTAACGAGACCCTGAGGAATAGGTGGATCATGTCGGCGGACAATGCACGGCAATCGCGTGACAGGAGCCTGGCTGTGGTGGCGCAGCAGATGGCAAAGCAGGACGTTGCCGGTCTTCCACGCAATTACACGCTGTTCCACGAAGCGCTGTCGGGGTCCGATCCGGCGCTTACCCGCGACGTCGCCACGCTTCCGGCCGGCGCTACCCAGGCCCAGATCGACGAGATTGGCCTGCGCTACCAGCTTCCCGGCTTCGTGGTTCTATCGATCGCCAACCGGGACGAGGAAACGAGACGCGTTCTCGATCTCGTCGGCACGATTGCCCAGGCCACGCTGAAGAAGCAGAATTTCGTACGTGCGCTGGAGACGGCGGCCGAAAGCCTTCGGAGCGGAAGTGCCAGCGGTCTCGCCGACATCCAGGCCGAGCTCGATCATCTTCAGGCGAACCTCAGCGAAACGCTCTCCACCGAGATCGGTCTCACCAAATCTTTGGAGCTTGCCGCCGACCGGCTGCTGATGTCGAGCAATCTGGCGGAAGCGGCCCGAACCAATTCTCTGTCCGACCGGCTGACCGGGCTTCCCAACCATGTGGCGCTGGCGGAAAAGCTGGATCTCCTCTACGCGCCTTCCGCCGAGCACCGCCCGGCCGCGCTGTTTGTCGTCCGCCTCGTCGATCTCGGCGAGATGGCGCAGACCTATGGCCAGGTGACTGCCGGCCGGATCGTCAAGCGCGCCGCCGCGATTTTCCGCAAGGCAATCAAGAAGAACGACTTTCTGGCCCGGACCGCGACCGACAGCTTTGCGTTTCTGTTCGAGGATGTCGATCGGAGCGGTGCAAAAGCGATCGCCGATCGACTCGTAACTTCGATCGCCGACAGCCTCGTGTTTGCAGGTTCCGGTGAAGGGCATTACCCTCACATGCGGCTGTCGATCGGCGTGGCGCTCTCGACCGAGGCATTCTCGCCGCAACAGATCAAGCTGCATGCGGCAACGGCACTCGAAAGCCTTCGTGTCCATGGTTCAGGCGCCGGAACCGAAACCGTGGCGATCTTCGGCGATCCAAGCCGTCGTGTCTCCTGAGCACGCTCTCCGATCCTCCATACGACATTGACGCGGCGGCCCATCCGGGCGCCGCGTCCTGCATTTCAGCAAAAAGTCGATCGCGTCGGCGTCAGGCGGGAACGAACTGGTTTTCCTGCGTGAAGCGGATTGTCTTTCTGGTCACGCCCTGCGCGAACTGGACCGGAAACGCTGCAGACGAGATGGCCGTATCGATCACCTGTCCCTCGATGAACGAGCCGGCGATGATGAAATAGCTCGGCTTCGGTGTGAACGTGTAGTCAAGGTTTGGCTCGAGCTGCACGGCGACGGCCGGTTTGCCGCCCATCGCAAGACCCACGTTCAGCGACATCCGGACACTGGCCTGCTGCAGAACCGACGGGATCAGGTTGTTCGCCCGCACGAGAAAGACACCTGCGGGGCCGCTGGTCGGATTTGTAGGAAACGCCGGAGCACCGTTCGGGAACGCGCCCTGATAGGTTACGGCGACGTTGTTCAGGCCATCGAGAACCACGTCACATTTGCTGGCGGTAGCAAATGCCCGCGGGTTGAGTGTCGAACCCAGTTCCTGGATGTAACCGGCGCTGATCGAGTAGTCGATCGTCCAGCTGAATGTCGACATGCTCGGGTTTTCCGGGCTGCCCGAGGCCGCGTTGCCGATCATCCATGCCAGGGACAAAGGGCTCTGAGACGCGCCGACCACGTCCGGTATCGTCTGGAACAACGCATAACTTTGGAACTTCGGGTTCTCGTTCATGACCGTAAGCGTGTAGGGCGTCCCCAGATCCTGTTTCTCGAAGATCTCGATCGCTTCCCTTCCCATCATAACACGCATGCTGACCTCTCCTCTTTCACATTCTTGCCGCCGCGACATGCGGACCGGACCGAGCGGCCCGTTCGGCTACCAACGGCAATTCCTGCCGTGAGTACAACCTAGAATTATTTATCGCTGGAGAATGTCACGCATGTAACAACTTTTGATTGCATTTATTCGTATCACGGCTCAGACGGCAAGCGACACCTCAGCGTCCGAGTGGGTTTATGACATCGAACCTTATCTCCAAGATCAACAACGATATCCGACATTCCGCGTGGTTCGACGATCTCGACGACGACACGTACTCGCGTCCCGTGTCGGGGTCGGCGAGCCGGCTCTATAGGGACGGCCAGACGCTGTTTTTCAGCGGTCAGGCCTGCGACGCGCTGTCGATCATCGTGTCCGGTTGCGTGCACCTCTATTTCATCTCGGAGGATGGGCATGAGGTGATCTTCGCCGAGCTCGGCGCCGGCGACGTTCTGGGAGATGTCGAACTCACCCTCGGCTGCACCCACTTCGCGAACGCGGTCGCCGCCGGCGAGACCCGCGTGATGGTGGTCCGGCGCAGCGCTTTCAGCGAAATCACCCGCATGCCCCAGATGTCGGCTTTTCTGATGAAGACATTCGCACGCAAACTCAGAAAGACGATGGCCTTTGCCGAAGGCATGGCACTTCATACGCTGCAGACCAGGCTTGCGCGTCTTCTCGTCGATCTCGCCCGCCTGCACGGCCGCAGCACAGCGGAGGGGCTGCTGATCGACAGAGCGATATCGCAGGAGAAAATGGGGCAACTGATCAATGCCAGCCGCCCACGAGTGAACGCGCAGCTTCAGGCTTGGAAGGGCGACGGCGTGCTCGGCATGCGGCGCGGCCGCCTGATCATCCTCGACTACCGATCGCTGAAGATCATGTCGCGCGAGGGGGCGACCGACGATTGACAGGGTGGTCCAAGCCGCGACGCCGAGCGCGACGGATTTTGAGTTCCGTCGCGCAGGTCGCCTTCCCTTTTGCGATCGCTACTTGCAGCCACCCTTGACGTACTCGATCATTTCCTCGGTCTCATGCGTGAAATGTGGCCCCTTGACGTTACTAGGGCTGCCATTCGACACGACGCTGAAGATTTCGAACGCCTTATTCTCAGCCGGCAGGAACCACGCTCCGCCACTGGCACCGCCGCCGTACATCGGATGCGGCTTTGCCTCGTAAGCCGTCGCATCGCTGACGCTGATCGACGGGTCCTCCATGAACATGTACTCGCCACCATCCAGCCGTCCGGGATATCCCATCAGGGTGAGTTCGGTTTTCTCAGGCACCTTAGCGAGACGCAGCTGGAATTTTCCAGACGTCGATGCCTTGGTACTGCGCATGACCGCGTAATCGACTGCGGCCGCGGCAAGGCCCGGGACTTGCGGTATCTTCGTCCACGCCGTCAGGACGGACGCCATTTCGATAGGATAAGCCTCGCCCGGCGCTCCGTCATAACCCGGATAGAACACCACGTTGCTGGCCTGGTCTCCATTCAGCCACATGGCGTGTGCCGCCCCGATAATGATCTTGTCGTCGGAGACGAACTGGGCGCTGGCCGCTTGATCGATTCCGCCCAGGCTAAAGAACAGCTTGCCACCGAACTTGAACGGAGCCTCTTTGATCGGTGCCAGCTTGACCTCGGTCCCTTCGAGGGAATGTACGTCGCCACCTGGCATGCCGCTCTCCGGCAGTAGGCCGGGAGCGGGGATTGCATTGCGACGGCGCTCGTCCGTCCAGTAGTCTGCGGTAAAGGCCGCCTGCGCCGCGGTCGGCGCCCAGCAGGTGAACCGGTCATCGGCGAATGCGCCTGTCGGTGCCAGGGAAACCGACACCAAAAGTGTCAGGCATGACGCTTTCCAAAACTTCATCTCTCAACCCTCCTTGTTCGAACATCCGTCAGGGATGCTTCGGCCGAGTGGCCAGGGACGAACCTAGATGGGCGAGGTCTGGAGGGCTGTTCCCGGAGGAACAGGGGGAGATCCTTGAAAGATTGTCCCTTCGCAGCGCACAATGCCCGCAAATCGCGACGGCCGCCGTCTTGCCTTCACGCCCGGTTTCGGCCAAAACCGCGACCATGATTACCATTACCGACCTTTCCGCCCGTATTGCCGGGCGCCTTCTCCTCGACCATGCCAGCGTGACGCTGCCCGCCGGCACCAAAGCCGGGCTTGTGGGCCGCAACGGTGCGGGCAAATCGACGCTGTTCAAGCTGATTACCGGCGAGCTCAGCTCGGAGACCGGCTCGGTCTCCTATCCGAAGAGCGCCAAGCTCGGACAGGTGGCTCAGGAAGCGCCCGGCACCGAGGATTCGCTGCTGGAAATCGTGCTCGCCGCCGACAAGGAACGGGCAGCGCTGATGGCCGAGTCGGAAACGGCCACCGATCCGGACAGAATTGCCGACATCCAGATGCGCCTCATCGACATCGACGCCCATTCGGCGGAAGCGCGCGCCGCCAGCATTCTCGCGGGCCTCGGCTTTTCGCAGGAAGCCCAGCTTCGGCCTGCCTCGTCATTTTCCGGCGGCTGGCGCATGCGTGTGGCGCTTGCTTCGGTTCTGTTTGCCGAGCCGGACCTGCTTTTGCTCGACGAGCCGACCAACTATCTCGATCTTGAAGGCACGCTCTGGCTGGAAGATTACGTGCGCCGCTATCCGCACACGGTGATCGTCATCAGCCATGACCGCGACATGCTCAACAATGCGGTCACGTCGATTGTCCATCTCGACCAGAAGAAGCTCACCTTCTATCGCGGCGGCTATGACCAGTTCGAACGCCAGAAGGCGGAAAACGACGAGCTGCAGACCAAGGCCAAGGTGAAGAACGATGCGGCCCGCAAGCATTTGCAGACCTTCATCGACCGCTTCAAGGCCAAGGCCTCCAAGGCCAAGCAGGCGCAGAGCCGCGTCAAGGCGCTGGAGCGGATGGGAACGGTCGCCTCTGTTATCGAGGATCATGTCCAGCCGATCACCTTCCCCGAGCCCGAAAAGCAACCCGCCTCGCCGATCATCTCGGTGCAGAACGGTGCCGTCGGGTACGAGCCGGGCAAGCCGATCCTCAAGAACATCACGCTCCGGATCGACCATGACGACCGCATCGCCCTCCTCGGCTCGAACGGCAACGGCAAGTCGACCTTCGCCAAGTTCATCGCCGGCCGGCTTGCCGCCGAAAGCGGCGAACTGAAGCTCGCGCCAAGCCTGAAGATCGGCTTCTTCGCACAGCACCAGCTCGACGACCTCGTCCCGGGTGATTCTCCCGTGGAGCACGTGCGCCGCCTGATGCCATCAGTCCCGGAAGGCAAGGTACGCGCCCGCGTCGCCCAGATGGGGCTTGCGACGGAAAAGATGTCGACGCCTGCAAAGGATCTGTCGGGCGGCGAAAAGGCGCGCCTGCTGATGGGGCTTGCCGCCTTCCACGCGCCCAACCTCCTCATCCTCGACGAGCCGACCAACCATCTGGACATCGACAGCCGAAGGGCTCTGATCGAGGCGCTCAACGACTATCAGGGTGCCGTCATCCTGATCTCCCATGACCGGCATCTGATCGAGGCGACGGTCGATCGTCTCTGGCTCGTCAACAACGGCACGGTGCAAACCTTCGAGGGAGATCTCGAAGAATACCGCGACCTGATTGTCAGTTCCGGTAAAAAAAAAGAAGAAAAACCGCAGCTGATTGATGACGCGGCATCGAAGGTCGAACAGCGCAAGGCGAGCGCGGAAAGGCGTGCCTCGCTCGCCCCGTTGCGCAAAAAGATCAACGATGCCGAGGCCTTGACGGCCAAGCTTGAGAAGCTGATTCAGGCGCTTGATAAAGAGCTTGCGGACCCGGCACTCTATGAAAAGACGCCGGCAAAGGCCGCGACCAAGGCCAAGGAACGGGGCGAAGCCGCGGCCAAGCTCTCGGCCGCCGAAGAGCAATGGCTGATGCTGTCTTCCGAATACGAAGAGGCGATGGCCGGCTGAGTTTCGAAATCCGGTTGCCCCTGCCCCTCTGCATGCCTAGCTAAGGTGCTCCAGCCAGAGGAGGCCTTCGATGGATCTTTATCTCGAAACCGACGACGACGCCCGCACGCTCGCCTTTATCGCCGAGCAGAACGCGATCGCGGCTAAGGCGCTCGAAACACAGCAGTTCGAGGCGGACCGCGACACGCTGAAGGCGATGTTCGAGCGCGAGGACCGGCTGATCGTGCCGGCGCGGCGCGGACGCTGGCAGTTCGACTTTCATCGCACCAAGGACAATCCGCTCGGTCTCTGGCGCCGACTGCCCGCGACCGACGAGCCGCGCCACGACGCAGCCTGGGAAACCATCTTTGATTTCGACGCCTTCTGCGTCACCGAAGGCAAGCGCTGGATCTATAACGGCGCCGTAACCTCCCCTTACGAGCCGACCCGCGTTCTCGTCATCCTGTCCGACGGCGGATCTGACCAGATGCGGCTGCTGGAGTTCGACACGGAGGCGAAGGCGATCGTCGATGGCGGCTTCGACACGCCGGTGGCGCGAGCCCATGCAAGCTGGATCGGCCCAGACGAGATTGCCTATTTCGGGTCGATCGACGAGAACTCCGCCACCCGCTCGGGCTGGCCCCGCGTCGGACGCCGGCTGAAGCGCGGCATGGATCCGAAAGATGCACCGATCCTGTTCGAGTCGGGCCCGGACGACGTTCAGGCGACCGGCGGGATCATCGATCCACTGTTCTGGAACGGCGGACCGGACGAGAAGCCGATCGAGTTCTTTACCGTCATCCACGAGATCGACCGGATGAGCGTCCATGTCCGCGATGGACAGGGTTCGCTTCGGCGTCTCGATCTGCCGGACAGGATCGACGTCACGGCCAACCATCGCCAACTGCTCTGGCGCGCCAAGAGCGACGAGCGCTATCCAACCGGCAGCCTCGTCCTGCAGGAATTCATTTCTTTTTCGGATGAACCTCTGGGCGCGGCCCGTGTCGTCTTCGCTCCAGAACATGGCCAGACCGTCACCCAGTTCTCGCTGTTCAAGACCTGGGGCGCATTCGTCGTCAGCGACGTGATGGTGCCGCGGTTATTCCTGATTGACCTCACGAAACCGGATGCGCAGCCGCAGGAACTGCAGCTGCCGTCCACTCTACAGACCGTCGGATTCCGCACGCTCGATGCCGACCTCACGCGCGGCGAGGAAATCCTGACCGTCATCGGCCAGGGGTTCCTGCAGCCTTACGGGACATGGCGTCTCGACCTGACGGATCGCGCCCACACGCCCGAACTGGTTCCAACCGGCGTCTCTCCCGCCTATTTCGATGCGCAAGGGATGCAGTCCGAGCTTCTGCAGGCGACATCGGAAGACGGGACGAAAATCCCCTATCACATCGTCTATCCGAAGACGTGGGAGAAGGGCGAACTGCCGGTCCTGATGTATGGCTATGGTGGTTTCGGCTGGCCGCTTGCTCCCTACTACTCGGGCAATACCGGCGTCTGGCTCGAGCATGGCGGCGCCTATGTACAGGCCTATATCCGCGGCGGCGCGGAATTCGGCCCCGACTGGCACACGGTCGCCAAGGGCAAGGGCCGTCACAAGGCGTTCGAGGATTTCGTCGCAGTCTCCCGCGATCTTGTCGCACGTGGCATCACAAAACCGTCGCGCATCGCCTGCCATGGCGGCAGCAATGGCGGTCTTCTGACCGCTGTCATGGCAACGCGTTACCCGGAGGATTTCGGCGCGATCTGGACCTCGGTCCCCGTCATCGACATGTCGCGCTTCCACGTCTTCCCAGCCGGCAAGGCCTGGATGGACGAATACGGCAACCCTGACGTCGCGGAAGAGCTTGCCGCGATGCTGACCTATTCGCCGCTCCACAATATCGACCCCGCGGCTGAGGTGACCTATCCGCCGATCTACATCGAAAGCTCGACCAACGACGACCGCGTGCATCCATCGCATGCCCGCCGTTTCGCCAAGCGACTGATCGACGCCGGGCATAGGCCTCTGTTTCACGAATACGGCTCCGGCGGTCACGGCGGCGCCGGCGATACGCTTGAACAGGCCGCGCGATTGGCGATGGGCTACAGTTTCCTGCGCGAAACGATCATGAAAGCGTGAGCGGTAGCCATCGGTTGTGCCAAATCCGCGGATACACTATCGTTCGTTCGCAACCCCGTGAGGCATGACCATGACGCTTCATATCACCGACCCGGTTCTCGATGCGCTTGCCGAACAGGCGCAGAGAATTCTGAATGCTCCGAGCAAGGAGGATGCGGTCCGGCAGGCGCTGGTTCGCGTGGTGGGAACGCCTTCAGGAGAGACAACTGCCGTGCCGGACGAGAATACGCGTCGGGAAAGACTTGAGGCCATTCGCAAACGCTATCTGGCAATGGGTAAGCCCAATCCTGATTTCGACGAAAAGAAATTCCTCGATGACATGTGGGAGAGCTGATGTTTCTGGAAACATCAGCTCTGGTTGAATATTTCATCGGCGGCCCCGATTACGAGCGCGTTGCAAGAGTCTTGGATCGGAGGGAAACGCCCTTCTGCACCTCTCCTACTGTGCTTTTTGAAGCCGCTACCGTGCTTGCCGGCAAGAGGAGCATCCCGGTTCCGGATGCAGCTGCGCTCGTGCACGATCTTCTTGCAGAATTGAATGCCGAGGTCCTGTCTGCGACGAGAGACACCGCATCAATCGCCATCGACGCCTTCGCCCGCTACGGCAAGGGCCGCCATCCGGCAAAGCTCAATTTCGGCGATTGCTTCTCCTACGCCGGTGCCCGCCAGTCCGGCCTGCCGCTTCTTTATGTGGGCGGAGATTTTGCGCAGACCGACCTTGCCTGATCAGGCCTTCTTCACCCAGCGTCCCTCGGGCGATTGCTGCCAGTAGGTCAGGGCATGTCCATCGCCCTTCAGCTTCTTCCACTGGGCGCGCGCGCCTTCCAGCTGAAGCTGATCGTAGCCATCGAACATGAAGACGACGCGCTCATAGGGGTCGAGCGGCGGCGGCTCGGCGCCGTCGACGACGAAACGCACGGTTGCGGCATTCTGGTTCTCGGGAGTCGCCGTCAGCAGGACCGGTTGCTCCTGCGGCATCGGCGCTGCATCGGTGCCATGCGGCAGAAAACTGTCATCGCGAAACGTCCACAAATGTGCGTCGAGAAAATCCCGACGCACATCTTCGGCTGTCTGAACGACCACCTTCCAGCCGCGCTCGACGCTCTTTTCGAGAAGCGCCGGCAGCGCATCTTCGAGCTTCGATTCGGTCAGGTGATAGAACAGTACTTCGGTCATCAGTTCTCGTAGTTCCTGCGGACAAGTTCGTCCAGCAGGCGTACGCCGTAACCGGATGCCCAGGACTGGTTGATCTCGTTCTGCGGCGAATTGAGCGCCGTTGCCGCGATATCGAGATGCGCCCAGGGCGTATCGCCGACGAAACGCTTGAGGAACTGCGCCGCGGTGATCGAGCCGGCCTGCCTGCCGCCGCTGTTCTTCATGTCGGCAAAGCGGCTGTCGATCATCTTGTCGTAGTCCTTGGAAAGCGGCATGCGCCAAAGCTTCTCGCCGCTTGTCTCGCCCGCCTGCGTCAGTTCGTCCGCCAGCGCGTCATCGTTGGAAAACAGTCCGGCATGGAGGTTGCCGAGTGCGACGACGATGGCGCCGGTCAGCGTCGCGAGATCGATCATGAAGCGAGGCTTGAAGCGTTCCTTGCAGTACCAGAGCGCATCGCCCAGCACGAGACGGCCTTCCGCATCGGTATTGACGATCTCGATCGTCTGGCCGGACATCGAGGTGACGATATCGCCGGGTCTCTGGGCGTTGCCGTCAGGCATGTTTTCGACCAGGCCGATAATGCCGATCACGTTCGCCTTGGCCTTGCGAGCGGCGAGCGTGTGCATCAGGCCGGTCACGGCGGCAGCTCCGCCCATGTCGCCCTTCATGTCTTCCATGCCGAGGCTCGGCTTGATCGAGATGCCGCCGGTATCGAAAACGACACCCTTGCCGACAAAGGCGACCGGCTGATCTCCCGGCGTGCCGCCGTTCCAGGTCATGATCGCCAGCCGCGGTGGCCGGGAAGAGCCCTGGGCGACGCCGAGCAGAGCGCCCATGCCGAGTTCCGTCATCTCGGTCTCGGTCAGGATCTCCACGTCAACGCCAAGCGATTCCAGATCCTTCGCCTTCTGCGCAAACTCGATCGGGCCAAGCACGTTGGGCGGCAGATTGACCAGGTCGCGGGCAAGAATCACACCCTCGGCAATGGCCTTCGCCGAGACGAATTGCTCAGTCGCCGCATCGGCTTTTGCCGTGACGATGGTGACGGTCACCGTCTTCGGCGACTTGTCCTCGTCGTCGTCCTTCTTCTTCGTCTTGTAGGTATCGAACTTGTAGGCGCGCAGCAGCATGCCGGTCGCGAAATCCGCAGCTTCGGCCGCGCCGACGTCGGCACCGGGTGCATCGAGGAACACCGTCACCTTCTCCATCGTCTTGACCGCAGCGGCCGCGACGCCACCCGCCTTCAGCCAGTCGTAGGCTGTCAGCTTGTCGGCCTTGCCGAGACCCAGCACGATAAGCCGATCGGCCTTCGATCCGGCCGGGGCCAGAATATCCAGCGTCGACAACGCCTTGCCTTTGAACTTGGCGATGCCCGCCGCCCTTACCGCAACAGCCTGCGGATCGACTTCGGCGACACCGGCGGCTACGGCATCTCCCGAAAGCTTGAGCTGAATCGCAAGTCCTCCATCGATGACGGCGGAGGCGGAAAAGGCGATATCGAATTTCATGGACATTACAGCTCCAGGCATTGTGGTGCGGAAGAAAGGCCCGATCTTCACCCTTTCGGTCGCGAACGCAAGCGCGCAGGATCGAACTTCTCGCCTTCCTAAAGCCCGTATTGATGTCCAATCCACTGTTTCCAAATGTCACAACGCCGAAGAAAACCGGGGTTGCCAACATTTTGTGACAGGGGCCCTGTCGCAATGCCGTTCCCAATCGCTTAGATAGGCGCGGCTACCATCGATCGAATGCGGGACGAAAGCCCCTTAGGACCTGAGGCATAATGCGGGAATGAAGCTTCTCGAACTCTACATATTGCGCCGAATCCTGCAGATGTTCCTGGTGGCACTCGTTCCGGTGCTCACGATCATCTGGACGATTCAGGTGCTCGGCCGCATCAACCTGGTCACCGACACCGGCCAGTCGATGGGCTCGTTCATGCAGCTCGCAAGCTATATCCTGCCGACCATCATTCCGGTTGTCCTGCCCTTCGCCTTTGTCATCGGCATCACCCAGACGCTGACGGCGATGAACAATGATTCGGAACTGCCTGTGATCGACGCGGCCGGTGCGGCCCGCAGCATCATCTACAAGCCGGTGATCTTGCTCGCGGTCGCGCTCAGCCTCGTCTCCTTCACCATCACCAATTTCATCGAACCCAAATCACGGCTCGGCGCGCGCGAAATGGTCGCAGCTGCCTATGCTGACCTTCTATCTTCCGTGATTGAGGAAAAGACCTTTCGCAGCATCGAGGACGGGCTTTACGTCCAGATCTCCGAGCGCCATTCGGGCCGGGTGCTGAAAGGCCTGTTCATCGTCGATTACCGCGATCCGAATTTCGGCCTGATCTATTATGCCCGCGAAGGATCGGTCGATCCTGGCGGCACATCGCTTACCATGCGCGACGGCGAAGTGCATCGCAAAGGCCCGGACGGCCGGATCTCGATCGTCAAGTTCGCGTCCTATGCGTTCGATCTGTCAGCGATGACCCAATCGGATGAGGGCGGCCTGCCGCTTTACTCCGGTGACCGGCCGCTGAGCTTCCTGCTCAACCCCGACAAGACCGATCCCGCCTATCAGAAAAAGCCCGAGAGCTTCCGCAGCGAACTGCATCGTCGCCTGTCCGACTGGCTGTTCCCGATCACCTTCGCGCTGGTGTCTCTGCTTGTCGCCGGCAACACGCGGTCGCACCGGTCGGCACGGCTGCATCCGATGATCTATGTGCTGCTTTTCGCCTTCCTGCTGCGCTGGCTGGGCTTCTCGGCCACCAATCTGACGGAACGCAACGCGGCCTACGTGCCGCTGGTCTACGCGATTCCGCTGGTGACCTGCCTGGTGACGGGCTTCATGCTGGCCACCAACCGGCAGATCCAGATGCCTCGCCTGTTCAGCCGCAGCATCACGAAAGCGACAACCGTCGTGCAGAAGCGCCTTTCGCCGACGGGACGCGGAACCACGGGAGAAGTGAAATGATCTTCTCCACACTCGGCCGCTATTTCTTCAAGCGCTATATCAGCACCGCATTCTGGTTCCTGCTCGGTGTCAGCGCCATTATCTTTCTCGCCGATTTCAGCGAGACGAGCCGTCGCCTCTCGGGCCTCAACGGCTACAGCCTCTACGGCGCGCTGGCGATGACGGCATTGCGCGTGCCGCAGATCCTGCAGCAGGCCATCCCGACGCTGAGCCTGTTTATCGGCATGACGGTGCTGATCGCGCTCAACCGTCGCTACGAACTGGTCGTCACCCGTGCAGCCGGAATTTCCGTCTGGCAGTTCGTCGCACCTTTCATTGTCGGATCGTTTCTGCTCGGTCTCTTCACGCTGTTCGTCGTCAACCCGATCGGCGCCTGGGGCCAGCGCGAATCAATCTCGCTCGAGACCACGTGGCGGCAGGCCAGCAACAAGTCCAAGTCGTCCAAGTTCGTGCCGTGGATCCGCCAGCTGTCCGGCGACGAAGACGTGATCATCGGCGCCAAGACCTATCGCGAGAGCGGTACCGAGCTCCTCGACGTGGTGGTTTTCCACTTCGACAAGGACGACGTCATCACCATGCGGCAGGACGCCAAGACCGCTAAGTTGGAAGATGGTTACTGGCTTCTTAACGACGTTCTGGAGAATCGGCCGGGCGAAATTCCGACCCGTCTCGAGACGGCACAGGTCAAAACCAATTTGAGACGCGAGTATCTTCAGGAGAGCCTTGCTCAGCCGGAAACCGTTGCGTTTCTTGGTCTTTCCCGAAAGATCGAGATCGGCAAATCCTTTGGAATCTCGACAAAGGCGCTGGAAACCCAGTTTCACTCCCTGCTTTCACTGCCGCTGCTGCTCGTCGCCATGACGATGATTGCGGCAACAGTGTCGTTAAAATTCAGTCGCTTCGCACAGTCCAGGTCGATGATTCTGGGTGGAATAGTTTCGGGCTTCGTGCTTTATGTCGTCTCGGTGCTTGTGAAGGCATTCGGGAGCAGCGGGGCGATTCCTCCTTTCGTGGCGGTCTGGATTCCAGTCGTCGTCGCGACTGCCCTGGGCGCTACGATCTTGCTTCATCAGGAGGATGGCTAGTGGCGGTAAGTAACCGCGGAAATATCAGTCGGCTCGCCGCCGCCCTGCTGACCGGTGTGTCTGTATGTGTCTCTGGCGTCGCTGCATTGACGGGCGGCGCGTATGCGCAGGGCCTCGTGCCGGCTGCTGAAGACGGTGCGAAGATGCTTCTGCGCGCCAACGAACTGACCTACAATCAGGACAACAAGCGCGTCACCGCGACCGGTGGCGTCCAGATCTATTACAACCGTTACCGCATGGTCGCGCAGCGCGTTGAATATGATCAGAACACCGGCCGCGTCATGGCGACCGGCAATATCGAGTTCATTGAACCGTCGGGCAGCCGCGTCTACGCGGAAGAGCTCGACGTGACCGACGATTTCGGCCAGGGCTTCATCAATGCCCTGCGCGTGGAAACCACTGACAATACCCGCCTTGCGGCTGAAAGCGCCGAGCGCCAGACCGGCGATATCATGGTGCTCAACAACACCGTGTACACCGCCTGCCTTCCATGCGCCGCCACACCCGGCAAGGCGCCTCTTTGGCAAGTCAAGGCGCAGCGCGTCATTCGCAACGGACAGAAGCATACGATTCGCCTCGAGAATGCACAGTTCGAGTTGTTCGGCTTTTCGCTTGGAAAACTGCCCTTCCCTATCGAGGTTCCCGACGAGACTGTCGAGCGCAAGTCCGGCGTGCTGTTTCCGAAGTTCATCGTCAGCGACAACCTCGGGTTCGGCGTCACCGTCCCCTATTACCATGTCTTCTCGCCAAGCATGGATGCGACGATCAGCCCGACCTACTATTCGAGCCAGGGACTTCTGGTCGAAGGCGAAGTGCGCAACCGGTTCGACAACGGCGACCACACGTTCCGTTTTGCCGGCATCGATCAGCGCGATCCCGGCTCGTTCGACGCTGGCACAAGCGACCGCGAGCAGAACAGCCGCTTCATGGCCGCCTCCAAGGGCGAGTTCCAGATCAACCCGCGCTGGGCCTTCGGCTGGAACGTCATGGCCCAGACGGACGCGAACTTCTCGCGGACCTACAGCCTGACCGATGTCAGCCAGGATACGTTCACCAACGACGTCTACCTGACCGGCCTTGGCAAGCGTAACTATTTCGACCTGCACGCCTACTATTTCGACGTCCAGGACAATGGCACGTCGAACACGCTCGAGCGCCAGCAGGCGATCGCCTATCCGTCGTTGGACTACCAGTATATCGCGCCCGAATTGGTGTACGGCGGTGAGCTTTCGTTCAACGCCAACCTGACCAACCTGTCGCGTCGCGAAGAGGATTCCTACTTCGAGGGCACCACATACCGCTTCCCTGGTCTCGAAGGCGATTACGCCCGCGTGACGACCGAAGCCGAATGGAAGCGCACCTACACGACATCGGGCGGCCTGCTGCTGACGCCGCTGTTTGCAGCACGCGCCGATGGCATCCGCCACGATGTGTCCAATCCGAACTTTGCCTATGACGGCAATCTGGAGCCGAACGGTACGAACGGCCGATACATGCTGACGGCTGGCCTCGAGGCCCGCTATCCGTTCCTGATCACCAGCGAAAACAGCAGCCACATCATCGAGCCGATCGCGCAGATCTATGCGCGTCCGGACGAACAGATGTCCGGCGGCCTTCCCAACGAGGATGCGCAGAGCTTCGTGTTCGATGCCACTTCGCTGTTCGAACGGGACAAGTTCTCCGGCTACGACCGTGTCGAAGGCGGCACCCGTGCCAATGTTGGCTTCCGCTATACCGGCTCGTTCAACAACGGCATCGGCGTGCGCGGCATCTTCGGCCAGTCCTACCAGATTGCCGGCGAGAATTCCTTTGCCAGCGACGATCTTGTTCAGGCCGGGGCCAATTCGGGCCTCGAAACATCGCGATCCGATTACGTCGCCATGGCGGCGATCGACCTGCCGCAGGGCTTCTCGCTTTCCAACAACGTGCGGCTCGATGAAAAGTCGCTCGATATCCGTCGCACCGATACAGCGTTCAGCTATTCCACACCGCGGGTCAGCGGCAAGCTGATCTACACTAAGGTCGATGCGCAGGACGAGTACGGCGACAGCGACGCGACGGACGTGCTGAAGAACAGCATGTCGCTACGGGTCAACGAAAACTGGTCGCTGGCCGGTTCCGCCACGTGGGACCTGACAGACAGTTCGCTCATCCGGCGCGGCGTCGGTATCAGCTACGCCGACGAGTGCACGATCTTCACGCTTGCCTATACCGACAAGCCTTCGGAAGCCGATGCGAACGACTGGACGATCAGTGCGCGCCTGAGTTTCCGCACGCTTGGCGACGTCAATATCGGCACGACCAAGGATTACGATCAAACCTTCCGTTACTGAGATCGGTAACGGAAGAATCGTCATGGTTTTGCCGCAACGATTGTGCAATCGGACGCCAATCGGCTAGTATGGCGGCCGAAAGCGCGCAAAGTCGCGCGACAAGTGCCCGGGCGGAAAAAAGGGATTGGTTTCATGTTTGCAATGACCGCGACACGCAAGATCGTGCTGGCAGTCTCCGTGCTCGCCGCGACCACGGTCGCCACGCCGGTGATGACACCAATCGTGGCAATGGCACAGTCGACGAGCGGCGTCGCAGCCGTCGTCAACCGGTCGGCGATCACCACCGCCGACGTTGCCCGCCGTTCGGCCTTCATGCGCCTTCAGCGCCAGAAGCCGAGCAACAAGGTCGCTCTCGATCAGCTGATCGACGAAACGCTGAAGCGCCAGGAAATCTCGCGTGTCAAGATGTCCGTCAGCACCGAGGACGTTGATCGTTCGTTTGCCCGCTTCGCGCAGGGCAACAAGATGACAACCGAGCAGTTGAGCAGCGTGCTCAATCAGGCCGGCGTCACACCGGACCATTTCAAGGCCTATATCGCCGTGCAGATGAGCTGGCCGCGCCTGGTCAACGCCCGTTACGGCGGCGGTCGTCAGCGCATGTCGACCGACCAGCTTGTTACCCGCATGATGGAGAACAAGCAGAAGCCCGTCACCACCGAATATTTCCTGAAACAGGTGATCTTCGTTGTTCCCGCGGCAAAGCGGAACGCCATCCTCAACAAGCGCAAGGCAGAAGCCGACGCGTCGCGGTCGCGGTTCCCCGGCTGCGCCGAAGCTAAAACCTTTGCAGCGACGATGCTGGACGTTTCCATCCGTGATCTGGGCCGCGTGCTTGCGCCGGATTTGCCGGAAGACTGGAAGCCGCTGATCGAGAAGTCCTCCGGCAACACGACCGGCACGCGCGTTACCGAGCGTGGCGTCGAATTCCTGGCGATCTGCGAGCAGCGTCAGGTTTCCGATGACGTGGCGGCCGAAGCCGTGTTCCGCGCCGAGGATCTCGGCAAGGCTGAAAAGTCCGGTGAAGACCCGAACAGCAAGAAGTACATGGACGATCTGCGCGCCAAGGCCCAGATCGATTACATCCAGAAGTCGTAAAGCCCAAAGGGCCTGAACGGAGACCGCATGCCTTTTGATCGTCCGCTCGCGCTGACCCAGGGCGATCCTGCCGGCATTGGTCCAGACATCACGCTGGCCGCATGGACGGCGAGACGGACACACGGCATTGCGCCGTTTCTCTTTCTCGGCGACCCGGCGGTGCTTGCATCGCGGGCGGCCCTGCTTGGCCTCGACGTTGCGATCCGTGAAACCGACGCGGACGGTGCCGTTTCGATCTTCGAAGACGCGCTTCCCGTTCTGCCGATCCCGGCCGGAGCCGAAGTCGCCGCCGGCGAGCCGCATGTCGCCACCGCCCGTGGGACGATCGAGGCGATCGAGACCGCCGTGTCGCTGTCGTTTGCGGGAAAGACGCTCGGCGTCGTCACCAATCCGATCGCCAAGTCCGTTCTATACCAGGCAGGCTTCGGCTTTCCCGGCCATACGGAGTTCCTGGCGGACCTTGCGCACAAGCATACAGGCACCCCCGTGCGCCCCGTCATGCTGCTGGCCGGACCGAAGCTGCGGGCCATCCCCGTCACGATCCACATTCCGCTCAAGGACATTCCAGCGGCGCTCACCGAAACGCTGATCCTTGAAACCTGCCGCGTGACCCATCACGACCTGAAAGTCCGGTTCGGCATCGACCAGCCGCGCATCGCGATTGCCGGTCTCAATCCGCATGCGGGCGAAGACGGCACGATGGGCACCGAAGAACGCGACATCATCCATCCGGCCATCGTCAAGCTGCGCGCAGAGGGCATCAACGCCTTCGGGCCGCTGCCGGCTGATACGATGTTTCATGACGAAGCCCGCAGCCGTTACGACGTGGCAATCTGCATGTATCACGATCAGGCGCTGATCCCGGCCAAGGCGCTGGGTTTTGACACATCCGTCAACGTCACGCTCGGCTTGCCCTTCATCCGGACGTCTCCCGACCACGGCACCGCCTTCGGCATCGCCGGCAAGGGTGTCGCCCGCGAGACGAGCCTGGTCGAGGCAATCCGGCTTGCAGGCGCCATGGCCGGAACAATGACACCGAGCCTTGCGGGGCGCATCTGATGGCGACGCTCGATGGGCTGCCGCCGCTGCGTGACGTCGTCCAGCGTCATGGACTGGACGCCAAGAAATCGCTTGGCCAGAATTTTCTGTTCGATCTCAACCTCACCCAGAAGATCGCCCGCGCGGCCGGACCGCTGGAGGACGTGACCGTATTCGAGGTTGGGCCGGGTCCCGGCGGCCTTACCCGCGCCATCCTGTCGCTCGGCGCCAAGAAAGTGATCGCCATCGAGCGCGACGCCCGCGCGCTTCCTGTGCTTGCAGAAATCGCCGACCACTATCCGGGACGGCTTGAAGTCATCGAGGGCGATGCGCTGCAGATCGATTTCGCCGCGCTCGCGGCCGAGAAGGCTTCCGGTGGACCGGTCAAGATCATCGCCAACCTGCCCTACAATATCGGCACGCAACTGCTGCTGAACTGGCTTCTGCCTGAGGACAAGACCTGGCCGCCATTCTGGCAGAGCCTGACGCTGATGTTCCAGAGGGAAGTGGGTCTGCGCATCGTTGCCGACCAGGAAGACGACCACTACGGCCGCCTCGGCGTCCTCGCGGGCTGGCGCACCGATCCCCACATGATGTTCGACGTGCCGCCTCAGGCCTTTTCACCACCGCCCAAGGTGACATCGACTGTCGTGCATCTGATCCCGCGCGCCAATCCCCTGCCCTGCGATGTCTCCAAGCTGGAACGCATCACCCACGCCGCCTTCGGTCAACGCCGCAAGATGCTGCGACAGAGCCTGAAACCGGTCGGTGGCGAAGCTCTGCTCGCCAAAGCCGGCATCGACCCGCAACGCCGCGCCGAAACGCTGTCGGTGGGAGAGTTCGTAAGACTGGCGAACTTGCTTTAAGGGGTCGCGGCGAGCGCTAGAGCCCCGTTTTACACCAGAACCTAGAGTGTCGGCTCTTCCGTCAGGAGGTTGCTCACGAACTCGAACAGGCCGTGCCTGCGGTCGCGGCGGACGCGTTCGGCATTGACGATGCAGCTGACGTTGTGGAAGGCTTCGTCGAGATCGTCGTTGACGATGACGTAGTCGTATTCGCGCCAGCGCTCGATTTCCGAGCGGGAATTGGCAAGCCGGGTGCGGATCACCTCTTCGCTGTCTTCGGCGCGGCGGTGCAAGCGTGACTGCAGCTCGGTCATGGTTGGCGGCAGCACGAAGATCGAGACGACGTCCGCCTTCATCTTTTCCTGCAGCTGAAGTGCGCCTTGCCAGTCGATGTCGAACAGCATGTCGCGTCCCTCGGCCATCGCCTTTTCGACCGGCTCGCGCGGCGTGCCGTAGAAATTGCCATGTACCTCGGCCCATTCCAGCAGATCGTCGGCATCGCGCATGCGCTCGAACTGCGGCACGGTGATGAAATGGTAGTGGGTGTCGGCGATCTCGCTCGGACGCTTGGCGCGGGTGGTGACACTGACCGAGATCTCGAGGCTATGGTCGCCGCGCAAGAGATTGCCGGCGATGGTGGATTTGCCAGCGCCTGACGGCGACGACAGGACCAGCATCAATCCCCGGCGCGCGATCGTCGTCTTCATCTTCGAGGGCGACGAGGTTTTCGGTGTCGAGGGGGCCGGGCTCATGGTCGTGTCACTCCAGATTCTGAACCTGTTCGCGGAACTGGTCGATCACGACTTTCAGTTCCAGTCCTGCTGCCGTTACAGCAGCGGCGTTGGATTTGGAACAGATCGTATTCGATTCCCGGTTAAATTCCTGTGCAAGGAAGTCGAGACGGCGCCCGGCAGGCCCGCCCGTCTGCAGAAGCTCGCGGGCTGCGACGACATGGGCCTTCAGCCGATCGATCTCTTCGCGCAGATCGGCGCGGGTCGCAAGCAGTGCTGCCTCGCCATAAAGCCTGTCGCGGTCGAGGGTCGGCGCCTCCGCCATCAAGGCGGCGAGCTGCGTGGAAAGCTTCTTGGCAATCTCTTCCGGCGAGCGGGACGGGTCCTTCTCCACCAGCGTCGTCAGTTCGGCGATGCGGTCCACATGGAGGGTGAGAATGTCCCGCAGCGCCGACCCTTCGTGCTCGCGCATCTCTTCAAGTTTGAATAGCGCGTCGCCGAGACAGTTGAGGATGGCGGCGTCGCGCGCCGTCACCGCCTGTTCGTCATCCTCGGCCTCGCGGATCTCGACGAGACCACGGATGCCAAGCAGCGTGTCGAGACGCAGCGGTGCCGGATCGACCAGATCGCCCAGTTCAGCACGGAGCGCCATCACGGCGGCCAGCGCATCGCGGTTCAGCACCGCTTCCACCTTCGCGTCCTCGGTCGAGAGCGACAGCGCCACCTGCAGATTGCCGCGCGAAAACCGTTCGGAAATCCGCTTGCGGACATCCTGCTCAAGACGATCAACGCCGGAGGGCAGCCGCAATCGCATGTCGAGCCCCTTGCCGTTAACCGAGCGCAGTTCCCAGGCAAAGCGGTTGCGGCCGCTTGTTCCTTCGCTGCGAGCAAAGCCGGTCATCGACTGCAGGGATTTCGGGTTAGACGGCAGGCTCATACGCTTCTCCGGACTGCCTTCCCCAGAGGCAAGGCGTCAGTTGCTTTTCGGTGGCGTTTCGGCGTCGTCGCCATCCGGCTGGCCATCGACCACTTCTTCACCGCGGGCTGCCGCATTGCCGGTTGACCGTTCGGCCTCGATCCGACGCCAGCGACGTACGTTGGCATTGTGCTCTTCCAGCGTGGCTGCAAACACGTGCCCGCCTGTGCCGTCTGCCACGAAATAGAGATCGTTGGTGCGCCACGGATTGGCAACAGCCTCGAGTGCGGCGCGGCCGGGGTTGGAGATCGGCGTCGGCGGCAGGCCCTTGATCTGATAGGTATTGTAGGGCGTCTGCTTGGTCAGATCGGACTTGTAGATCGGCCGATCGGACGGTTTGCCCTCACCGCCGAAGATGCCGTAGACAATGGTCGGGTCAGACTGCAGTCGCATGCCCTTGTTCAGCCGGTTGATGAAGACCGAGGCGACATGGGCGCGCTCGTCGTCCTTGCCGGTTTCCTTCTCGACGATCGAGGCGAGCACCACGAACTCTGCCTTGGTCTTGACCGGCAGGTCGGGGTCGCGCTTTTCCCAGATCTGGTCGATCGTCTTCTGCTGAGCGGCATGCATCTGCGAGAGGATTTCCGACCTCTTGGTGCCGCGCGAGAACTTGTAGGTATCGGGACGCAGGCTGCCTTCGGCGGGAAGCTCCGCCGGCATGTCGCCTTCCAGAACCGCATCCTCGTTGAGACGCAGCATCATCTGGCGCACGGTCAGGCCTTCCGGAAAGACGACGGAATAGAGGATGGACTTGCCGGAGATCAGCGTCTCCATCACGTCCTTCATCGAGGCCTTCGCCTTGATGTCGTATTCGCCGGCCTTCAGCGTCTCGCCGCCGCGCAGATAGGTCGCGGTCACGTAGCGGAACACGCGCGCGTCGGACACGACGCCGTTGCGCTCGAGATTGTTGGCAATCTCCGCCAGGCCGTTGCCGGGACGGACCATGAAGTGGGCGTTCGTTTCCAGCGGGCCCGGATCCTGAAACGTCCGGATCATGTAATACAGGCCGCCGATCACCACGATGCAGACGAGCACGACCATGGTCATGACGAAGTTCAGGAAGATCACCAGCTGGCTGCGCGCCTTCTTGGAGCGACGCGGCGGTTCCGGCACCCGTTCGGGCTTCAGGGCCTCGTTCGGCGATTTCGGAATGATCGGACCACGGGTCGTACCGTTGCCATTGCCGCCATGGCCGTTTCCACTGCCATAACCCGGCTGATCATTCGATGAATTCATGTCGCTCAACCGTTTCCCCTCGACTCTGGACTTTCAACCGGCTGTTTGGCCAAGCAATACGGCAAAAAGCAGGTTCGGAAAATGATATCGGCCGGACTGTCGAAGTCCAGCCGAGAAGCGAAGGCCGAATGCGCGTCAGGCTTCGTAGCGCTTGAGCACCAGAGACGCGTTGGTACCGCCGAAACCGAAGGAGTTCGACAGCGCCACGTTGATTTCGCGCTTGCGCGCGGTATGCGGAACAAGATCGATCACAGTGTCGACATCAGGGTTGTCGAGGTTGAGCGTCGGCGGCGCGATATTGTCACGGATCGCCAGTGCGGAGAAAATGGCTTCGACAGCGCCGGCTGCACCGAGAAGGTGACCGATCGCGGATTTCGTCGACGACATGGAGACCTTGGAGGCCGCATCGCCAACCAGGCGTTCGACAGCACCGAGTTCGATCGTGTCGGCCATGGTCGATGTGCCATGCGCGTTGATGTAGTCGATGTCGGATGCGCCAAGACCAGCGCGCTTCAGGGCCGACGTCATGCAACGGAAAGCACCATCGCCGTCTTCGGAAGGAGCCGTGATGTGGAAGGCATCGCCGGACATGCCGTAGCCGACGACTTCCGCGTAAATCTTGGCACCGCGCGCCTTGGCGTGTTCGAGCTCTTCCAGCACGACGATTCCGGCGCCCTCGCCCATCACGAAACCGTCACGGTCGCGGTCGTAGGGGCGCGAGGCGCTTTGCGGGTCGTCGTTGCGAAGGGTCGACAGCGCCTTGCAGGCAGCAAAGCCCGCCAGCGCGATCCGGCAGATGGGTGATTCGGCACCACCGGCCACCATGACCTCCGCGTCGCCCAGCATGATCAGCCGGGCGGCATCGCCAATCGCGTGTGCGCCGGTGGAACAGGCGGTGACGACCGAATGGTTCGGGCCGCGCAGCTTGTGCTTGATCGAGACCTGTCCGGAGACAAGGTTTATCAGGCGGCCGGGAATGAAGAACGGCGAGATGCGGCGCGGGCCTTTGTCTCGCAAAGTGTAGCCAGCCTCGACGATACCCTCGAGACCACCGATGCCGGAGCCGATCAGGACGCCGGTCTCGATCTGGTCCTGGTCGGTCTGCGGGTGCCAGCCGGCGTCGGCCAGCGCCATGTCGGCGGCGGCAACACCATAAAGAATAAATGGATCGATCTTGCGCTGTTCTTTCGGCTCCATCCAGTTGTCGGCATTGAATGTGCCGTTGGAACCGTCGCCGACCGGAATGCGGCAGGCGATTTTGGCCGGAAGATCTTCGACTTCAAATTCGGTCACGACCCGGGCGGCGTTGTCGCCGGCCAGCAGACGTTGCCAGCTGACTTCCGTTCCGCATCCCAGAGGAGATACCATGCCGGTACCGGTGATAACGACACGCCTCATCGCCAGTGCCCCACCCTGTAGTAGTATTGTCAGTTAGTTGCTGAAACGGCCCGAACAAGCGGGCCGTCATGAGAGATCGCGGCCTCGCAACGAGGCGCGCGTCCCGAATATGGTTCGATCAGGCCTGAGCCTTTTCGATGAACTTTACAGCGTCGCCGACCGTCAGGATCGAGTCAGCTGCATCGTCCGGAATTTCCACGCCGAATTCTTCTTCGAACGCCATGACCAGTTCGACCGTATCGAGCGAGTCCGCGCCGAGGTCGTCGATGAAGCTAGCGCCTTCGACAACCTTTTCGGCGTCGACGCCGAGATGATCAACAACAATTTTCTTAACGCGTTCTGCGATATCGCTCATGTCGGTTTCCTCGACCTTTTGTCTTCTCGAATGCCTGAATGGCATCCGTATCCTGTTAATACCTGCCGCCGGCACTTCATGGTGCCGATGCGGGCAAACCCCTTCGCCCCTCTTCAGGTTCCAGTCACATGCTCACGCATTATGACGCCCTGAATTTCGGGGTGACTTCGTGTAGTCAAGGCCCGCTTAACACGGTTTCCGTGCTACGCAAAGCCAGAATCTGTTCCGCCGCACAGCCGCCAACAGCCGATTTTACTCGGATTTGCTGCGCCCGTGCCCCGGATTAGATCATCGCCATACCGCCATTGATATGCAAGGTCTGTCCAGTCACATATCCCGCTTCATTCGAAGCGAGGTAAAGAACAGCGGCGGCAATGTCGGATCCGGCGCCCATCCGCTTCATCGGAATGGCACCCATGATGGCGTCTTTCTGCTTGTCGTTGAGCTTGCCGGTCATGGCGCTCTCGATAAAGCCTGGCGCGACGCAGTTGACCGTCACGTTGCGCGTGGCGATTTCCTGCGCCAGCGACTTCGAGAAGCCGATCATGCCGGCCTTGGAGGCGCAATAGTTGGCCTGGCCCGGATTGCCGGTGACGCCGACGATCGAGGTGATGTTGATGATGCGGCCGAAGCGACGGCGCATCATCGGATGGGTCAGCTCGCGGGTCAGGCGGAACACGGAGGTCAGGTTGACTTCAAGGACTGCGTCCCAGTCCTCGTCGCTCATGCGCACGAACAAGCCGTCCTTGGTGATGCCCGCATTGTTGACGAGAATGTCAACGCCGCCGAGTTCGGCTTCCGCCTTTTCACCGAGCGCCTTGACCGCGGCGCGGTCGGAGAGATTGGCCGGAAAGATGTGGACGCGATCGCCGAGTTCGGCAGCGAGTGCTTCGAGTTTCTCGACGCGGGTGCCGTGCAGGCCGACGGTTGCGCCCTGCGCATGCAGCATGCGGGCGATTTCTTCGCCGAGGCCGCCGGTGGCACCGGTGACGAGGGCCTTGCGGCCGGTCAGGTCAAACATGTTGAATTCCTTCTCTTCAGCCGAGGATGGCAGCCAGCGCCGCGTCGATATCGGCCGGGGTGTTGAGGGCTATGCCAGAGATATTCTTGTCGATGCGGCGGGCAAGACCCGTCAGCACCTTGCCGGAACCAATTTCGTAGAGCGTCGTCACGCCATTGGCGCCGAACCACTCGACGGTTTCGCGCCAGCGCACCTGTCCGGTCACCTGCGCCACCAGCAACGTCGCGATCTCGTTCGCGTCGCTGACCGGCGTTGCGCGCACATTGGCGATGACAGGCACGACCGGATCGTTTTTCTGGACGGTGTCCAGCGCATGGCGCATGGCGTCGGCCGCCGGCGCCATCAGGTCGCTGTGGAAGGGCGCAGAGACCGGTAGCATGATCGCGCGCTTGGCGCCTTTTTCGGTCGCCAGAGCCGCTGCTTTCTCGACAGCAGCCTTCGAGCCGGAAATCACCAGCTGGCCGCCGCCATTGTCGTTGGCGATCTGACACACGCCTTCCGACTTCGCCTCCACACAGATCGCTTCGACATCGGCATGATCGAGACCGATGATCGCAGCCATCGCGCCCTGGCCGACCGGAACGGCGGACTGCATCGCGTCACCGCGAATGCGCAACAGCCGTGCTGTGTCTGCGAGAGAGAACGTGCCGGCCGCACAAAGAGCCGAATATTCGCCGAGCGAATGGCCGGCGACGAAACCGACCTTGTCGGCGAGAACGAGTCCGCGAGCTTCGAGAACGCGCATCGTCGCGATGGAAACGGCCATGAGGGCCGGCTGCGCGTTGGCGGTCAGCGTCAACGTTTCTTCCGGCCCGTTCCACATTGTTTCGGACAGTTTCTGGCCGAGCGCCTCGTCGACTTCATCGAACACGGCACGGGCTTCGGGAAAGGCGTCGGCCAGTTCCTTGCCCATGCCGACGGCCTGGCTTCCCTGACCCGGGAATGTGAATGCGATACTGCTCGCCGGACTACTCATAAGGTCGTTTCCTTTCCCTATTTTTGCCCTTTCCATTCACATTCCCGCCTTGCAAGTCAAGGGTTTCGGGCATTTACCCCGATTTTGGCCGGTGCTTACCCCCTGTTATCAGCCCGAAATCAGGCTGATCACTTCGTTGACGCAAAGAACGACGAACAGCAGCGCTGCGGCGCCGAGCAGGCCGTTCGACAGCCAGCCATTGCGCCATTCCTTCGGGACGCGGGCTGAGTTCAGCAGCCAGATCAACGTGACCGCCAGGAACGGCATGAAGAAGGCTCCGAGCGCGCCATAGATGATGACGAGCGTGAACGGGCGACCGAACCACAACAGCGTCATCGGCGGAATCGTCAGCCAGAACAGGTAGAACTTGAAGGCCGGCGTCTTTTCCAGCCCCTGCCGCGAGCCACTGGTTTCGCCACGCACGGTGCGGACGAAATCCGCAAACAACAGCGACACGCCATGCCAGACGCCGAGGATGGAGGAGATCGTGGTGGCAAAGAAACCGACCAGGAAGGCCTTTGCGACAAACGGACCGAACCGCTCCTGAAGGACCGCATCGAGATCGAGCAGGCCGCGGTCGCCGGTCGAGAGCGCGATCTGCGCGGTGTAGAGAAGCTCGGCGCCGACGATCAGCATGGCGATCACGAAAATGCCGGTCATGATGTAGGCAACACGGTTGTCGAGGCGCATGACGCCCATCCAGGACGGGGTGCGCCATCCCTTGGCATTCACCCAGTAGCCGTAGGACGCCATGGTGATGGTACCGCCGACGCCACCGATCAGGCCGAGCGTGTAGATGGCCGAGCCCTCGGGAATGGTCGGGATCAGACCGGTCAGCGCATTGCCGACATCAGGCACGACGAGGATGGCGATACCGACGACGATGGTGAACATGATGGCGATGAAGACCTTCATCACGGTCTCGAAGACTTCGTAGTTGTTGAAGGCAACGAAGGCCGCGCAGACGAGGCCTGAGATCATGGCCCAGGCCCAGAGCGGCAGGAACGGGAAGAGAGCCGCCAGCGGCAGTGCCGTCGCGCTCATGGCGGTAGCGCCGTACACGAAGCCCCAGATCATGATGTAGATGCCAAAGTACCAGCTCGTCCATTTGCCGAGCGACCGCCAGCCGTCGAGCATGGTCGAACCGGTAGCGAGGTGATAGCGGGCCGATCCCTCGGCAAGCGCAATCTTGACGATACAGCCAATGACCGCTGCCCAGAGTAGCGCATAGCCGAAACGCGAGCCGGCAATCAGCGTGGCGATCAGATCGCCTGCGCCGACGCCGGTAACGGCAACCACGATACCGGGACCGATCAGTTTCCATCGACCCGTCTTCGGCGGTTCGCCGGCGTCAGGAAACCCCTTGTCGTCGTATTGTGTCGTCTTATGCTGCGTCGCGTTATCGACCATTCAAAATGCCCTCCAAAAATTTGTTCTGCGCCAGACGCAAATCCGGCCGCAAAATTGCCGTATCGGGAACAAGTTGGAAAAAATTCTCTCCCGTCCAGCAAACTCTTGATAAATTTTACGCTACCGACGCACGAAACCGGCACCGATCTGCTCTTGCACTGCGTCAAATCCGATCTAAAGTCCGGCCACTTTTTCAGACGGGATCGATCTTTATGAAATACAATAAACTGGGCCGCACCGACCTCTCCGTTTCGGAGATCTGCCTGGGCACGATGACCTGGGGAACGCAGAATTCCGAGGCCGAAGCCCATGAACAGATGGACTATGCCTTCGACAACGGCATCAACTTCTTTGATACGGCCGAACTCTACCCGACGACGCCTCCGGGTGCCGAAACCTACGGTGACACGGAAACGATCATCGGCACCTGGCTGCAAAAGAGCGGCAAGAGACAGGACCTGATCCTCGCCTCCAAGATCGCCGGCAGCGGTCGCTCCTACATCCGCGACGGCCGCCCGATTACACGCGAGACGATCCGTGAAGCACTCGACGCAAGCCTCTTGCGCCTCAAGACGGATTACCTCGACCTCTACCAGATCCACTGGCCGAACCGCGGCACGTTCCACTTCCGCAATTCCTGGAAGTTCGATGCGTCGACACAGGATCGCGAACAGGCACGCACGAGTTTTCTGGAAAAACTCGAAACGCTCGGCGAACTGGTGAAGGAGGGCAAGATCCGCGCGATCGGGCTTTCCAACGAAAGCACCTGGGGCACGATGCGCTATCTCGATGTGGCGGAGGAGAAGGGCCTGCCCCGCGTCGCGACGCTGCAGAACGAATACAATCTTCTCTACCGCCAGTTCGATCTGGATCTTGCAGAAATGTCCCATCACGAGGATGTCGGCCTGCTCGCCTATTCGCCGCTCGCAGCCGGGCTGCTTTCCGGCAAGTATCAGGGCGGTGCACGACCTGAAGGCTCGCGCGGCTCGATCAACCAGGATCTCGGCGGTCGCCTTCAGCCGCGACAGGAGCCGGCGGTCAAGGCCTATCTCGACATCGCCAAGAAGCACGGCCTCGACCCGTCGCAGATGGCGCTCGCCTTCTGCCTGACGCGCCCCTTCATGGCCTCCGTCATCATCGGTGCAACGACGATGGACCAATTGAAGACCAATATCGCGGCTGCCGACGTGACGCTGTCGGATGAGGTTCTGAGAGAGATCGCCGCGGTCTATCGCGACTATCCGATGCCGATCTGAGGTCGCGACAGATTGCGGATGACCGGCTGAAACACGCTGTCGTCATCCGCAAACTTGCGCTATTTCTTCCGGCGGAGGACAAGCCATGATCGACATTCCAAGGCCCGGAAGCCCGTTCCACGAGGCCTATCTGGTCGCAGCCGCGCAATGCGGTCAGCTGCCGATTACCGAGATATCCGACACGAACGAGAACTGCATCGTCAGCTCGATCGCCTGGATCGCCATGCGCGACCAGGTCAGGGCGGACCGGACCTTCGTGGCGGAGGCTGGATTTCCGCTCGCCGCCCTCCTCGCCGTGATTGCCGTGGTCAGATACCGGAAAAGCCGGACGGCGCGGTAGGTCAGCATAAAGGCGGCCGGAACGATAAGTCCCGGCCGCCGGATATATCTCTGTCGCCGCTCAATCGCTCGGCTATTTTACGACAACTCAGCCGGCGGGTTTGCGATCAAGGATGGTGCCGACTGAAGGAAGCTGATCGATGGAGCGAAGAAGTACTCGCCGCCCATCAAGGTCACCGTCTGCACGAAATCCATCACGCCGATCTTTTGTGGCTGACTATGGCCATCGATCCATTCCTTTTCGGACGGATCGCCACTGTTTGCGACCTGGCTGATGATGAAATCGACGCCTTTCTTCGGCGGAACCGCCGGCTGGAACGGAAACGACGTATTGTTCGCCCAGGCACTCTGGGTGAACTCGAACTGCTGATTGACGTTGGCCATGTAAGCCATGAAAATAAGACCGACTCCCTTGTCTGGCTCATCTGAAAAATCGGGTGCCCGATCGCCATAGGTTATGCCTCGGCGCGCCATGATATGCGAGCGCTCGAATTCGTCGCCCGGCGTGCGCGGATTGGTCTTCCTGACATGCGCTCGAACCGGACATTTCAGCCCGACCGGGTCGAGTGTGTAGTCGAAGTCATTGGTTGGCGCGCCCGCCACTGGACCGCTCTGCAGTGCCGGTGTTCCGTCCTCGAAGCGACCGACAACCATCGCACCCGCGCGGTCCTCATCGGGGTTCTGTGGATCCACCGACTGCGCAAGCAGACGTTCCCTCTGCTTGGACAGCTTCACGTTCTGCTCGAGCTTGCGGTAGACGAAATAGCTGCCGCATGAAAATGTCGTGGGATTGCCCGGATCCGATACGACAAACTGGGAGGCCTTGAACTCCTCGTCCCATTTGCCACGAGGTTTGGGCATTCCATTGTTGTCGAGGAAGTCTTCGGTCAGAAACAATGGCTGGCTGATGCCATCGACATAGCCGAAATGCTCGATGCCTTCGCCTCGAACATCGCCGCCCGCCTGCTTGCGCCTCTGCGCCAGGCCGATGTCCGAACCCAGAACCGTTGCGCCGTGCTTTGCGAAAACCTTCTGCAACGCGCTGTAGGAATTGCCCACAAGTGAGGCCTGTTCGTCTGCAATCAGAACCATGGCGTCGGGGTCGTCCTTGGCGCTGTCCCAAGCCTCACCCTTTTCCCAGTGCTCCTTTTCCGGATCATTGATTGGAGGACCGGCAAACGGAAGCGGCATCGGATTGAGCCGTCCGCGGTTCCGCATCCCGGCCCTGAATGAGGCATCGGCGGGAATGTTGGCATCCGGCAAACTAAGGGCTGCATACCCTTTTGCGCTGAGGAAGACGCTGACGACCGTTCCGCCGCCGAGTTTCGTTGCCTTGAATGCTTCTGCCTCGCGCAGTTGCGTCAGCGCGGATGTCGTCACGAACGAAAGATCCCGCAGCAGGCCGGCGACCGCATCAGACTTCATGCCAGCGAAACTGAGAAAGACATTCTTGGTATGATCTCTGCCGTGCCCCTTCAGGATATTGGCCTGCAGGTCCGACAAAAGCGAAAGAAGATCCGCATCCGACGTCCAATTTTTCCAGGTGATGGTGGTATTCAAAATAGTATCGAGCTTAGCCATGCCTCCTGCTCCTCTTGGCAAAGGGTCGAATTGACCCGAACCCAAATTACAACCCATGGTACCACTAAGTCCATTTAACTATTTTTGCGAGCGTCGAACCCCTCCCTCTTGCCTTATCGCCAAAAATCGGTATAAGCCGCCTTGTTCGAAACACCCGGTCTTCTGGCTGGTGGCTGAACGGAGGGTAGGTCGCGTGAGCGGCCGTAGGAACGAAAAGCGTTCCGGCCTCCCGTGTCTCCGCTCTCGACCGTCTCGATACAACAGCTTTTCTTGCCTGGGCTTGTCCCATTCCAAGAGCAGTCGTTGAGGCTTAGCCGCCGAACCCGGGTGACAAAACAACCGCAAGAAAGGCAAAGCTTACATGGCTCTTTATGAACACGTATTCCTTGCTCGACAGGATATGTCCGCACAGCAGGTTGATGCCCTCGTAGAACAGTACAAGGGTGTCCTCGAAGCAAATGGCGGCAAAGTCGGGCGCGTAGAAAACTGGGGCCTCAAGTCCCTCACATACCGCATCAAGAAGAACCGCAAGGCGCATTACGCCCTTATGGACATCGACGCACCGGCAGCTGCCGTGCACGAGATGGAACGCCAGATGCGCATCAACGAAGACGTTCTTCGTTACATGACGCTTGCCGTCGAGAAGCACGAAGAAGGTGCGTCTGCAATGATGCAGAAGCGCGATCGTGACGACCGTCCGCGCCGTGATGGTGACGACCGTGGTCCTCGCCGCGACTTCGGCGATCGTGGCCCGCGCCGCGATTTCGGCGATCGTCCCCCGCGTGAAGGTGGTTTCGAGCGCGCACCGCGCCCGCCACGTGACGCTTAATCGGTTCGAAGGAGAAAACACCAATGGCTGACTCATCCTCCTCCGCGGCACGCCGTCCGTTCCACCGCCGTCGCAAGACCTGCCCGTTCTCGGGCGCGAATGCACCGCGGATCGACTACAAGGACGTTCGTCTTCTGCAGCGCTACATTTCCGAGCGCGGCAAGATCGTACCTTCGCGTATCACGGCCGTTTCCCAGAAGAAGCAGCGCGAACTGGCCCAGGCCATCAAGCGCGCCCGCTTCCTCGGCCTGCTGCCGTACGTTCTGTCTTAATCTGATATTGGACCTGCCGGCTGTCAAAGCCGGCAGGTCCATCTTCCCTTCCGCGTTGGGCGCGGATCGGCAAAACCAAAACCCCATGTTGGGGATCAAGGCCATTGCGACATCCGTCCCGGCCTATCCCCTAACTGCTTGATGTGGCAGGACAGCGAGACAAAGTGACGAACAAGTTCCAGACAGTGCTGCCGACCGGTATCCTTGCCGGTGTTATCGCCACCGTGCTTGTCATGGGTGCGAGCGCACAGTCGTCGTTTGCCTCCATTCTCTATGCAGCGTCCGCTCTTCCCATCCTGATTGCCGGCCTCGGCTGGGGCAATCGTGCCGCCATCGTCGGTGTTGTTACCGCCGGAGTGCTCGGCGCACTTCTCGTGTCGCCGATGTTTGCGCTGGCCATGGCAGTGTTCACGCTGATCCCCGCCGGCTGGTTGTCGCATCTTGCCAATCTCGCCCGTCCCGCCTCCGAACTCGGCGGCCCGGACAATCTGATGGCCTGGTACCCGATCTCCGACATTCTGCTGCACCTCTGCGGCCTTGTCACGATTGCCGTCATCGCGCTCGGCTTTGCGATCGGCTATGGCCCGGAACTGATCGACCAGATGGTCGATGCGATGACGACAGCGCTGCAGGCGCAGGAGCCCACCCTCGCCCCCGATGTCGCGAGCCTTTCCCAGACCAAGTCGCTGCTGGTGCTGATGCTGCCGATGTTCCAGGGCGGCATCTGGGTGACGCTGCTGTTTGCGGCCTTCTATATCGCAGTACGCGTCGTGTCGCGATCCGGCCGTGCGGTTCGCCCGCGCGAGGACATGCCGTCGGCGCTGCGCATGAACCGCAATGCCATCTTCATCTTTCTCGCCGGCACCGTGATGACTTTCTTCGGCGGCGCTCCGGCGATGATCGGCGCGGTCGTCTGCGGCACATTCGGCGCCGGCTTTCTCATGGCGGGCTATGCCTCGCTTCACTTTCGGACACGCGACAAGGACTGGCGCCTGCCGGTTCTCGTCCTCTGCTACCTGTCGTCGATGCTTATCCTGCCGGCGATCGCCATTGTCGTGCTGGGTCTTTCCGACACACGCCGCACCATTGCCCTGACGCCTGCAAAATCCGCAGACGGCAGAGACGAACCACCTACGAATTGAAACTTGAAAGGAACCACAACATGCAAGTCATTCTGCTTGAACGCGTGGCCAAGCTTGGCCAGATGGGCGAAACGGTAAAGGTCAAGGACGGCTTTGCCCGTAACTTCCTTCTGCCGCAGGGCAAGGCGCTGCGCGCCAACGAAGCCAACAAGAAGCGCTTCGAATCCGAGCGTGCAACGCTCGAAGCCCGCAACCTGGAGCGCAAGGGCGAAGCCCAGACCGTTGCCGACGCGCTTGACGGCAAGACCTTCGTGATCGTTCGCTCCGCTGGCGAAACCGGCCAGCTCTACGGTTCGGTTGCTGCCCGCGACATCCTCGAGGCACTGGCTGCCGAAGGCTTCAACGTCGGCCGCAACCAGGTCGATCTCAACACCCCGATCAAGGCGATCGGCCTCCACAAGGTCGTTCTGCACCTGCATTCGGAAGTCGAAACCGAAATCGCCGTCAACGTTGCCCGTTCCGCTGAAGAAGCCGAGCGCCAGGCCAAGGGCGAAAGCCTCACCTCGGCTGACGCCATCTACGGCGTCGACGAAGACGCGCTTCGTCCGGAAGACTTCTTCGATCCGGACGCAGACGGCAACGCTGAAGACGACGAATAAGCCGTCATCGTCTAACCAGTTCGAGAAACGCCCGGGTCATCAGCCCGGGCGTTTTTTTGTCTTCTTGGGCTATACTGATGCGACCAATGACTGAGTCGCAGCGAAACACAGTCAACCGGATTCATCGTTTCACTGCGTTCTTTCTGGCACCGGCAAAATGGCGCTGTGGATAGCTGTGGAAAAGCCGCTGGGGCAAAAGGCCGGTTTCAGCACGGCGCATTTACCAGTAGAACCGGCAGCTTCGACGGACAGGACGGACAGAGATCATGAACGAAGTCGCGCGCAACATCGCATCGCTGAGCAACAAGGATGCAGCGCCGCACTACCGTGAGGCTCCCAACAACATCGAAGCCGAGCAGGCGCTGCTGGGTGCGATCCTCGTCAACAACGACGCCTATTACCGCGTCTCCGACTTCCTAAAGCCGACCCATCTCTACGAGCCGCTGCACCGCAAGATCTTCGAAGTGGCGGGCGACATCATCCGCATGGGCAAGACCGCCAACCCGGTCACCATCAAGAATTTCGTGCCCGCGGACGAGAAGGTCGGCGACATGACGGTGGCGCAGTATCTCGCCCGTCTCGCTGCCGAAGCCGTGTCAATCATCAATGCCGAGGACTACGGCCGGGCGATCTACGATCTGGCGCTGCGCCGGGCGCTAATCACCATCGGCGAGGACGTCGTCAACATCGCCTATGACGCGCCGCTCGACATGCCGCCGCAGAGCCAGATCGAAGATACCGAGCGTCGCCTGTTCGAGCTTGCCGAAAACGGCCGCTACGACGGTGGCTTCCAGTCGTTCAACGACGCGGTGGCGCTGGCGATCGACATGGCCGGCCAGGCCTTCGAGCGCGACGGCCATCTGTCCGGCATTTCCACCGGCATCATGTCGCTGGACGGCAAGATGGGCGGGTTGCAGCGGTCCGACTTGATCGTGCTTGCCGGTCGTCCCGGCATGGGCAAGACCTCTCTTGCCACCAACATCGCCTACAATATCGCCGCATCGTACGAGCCGGAGGTCCAGCCGGACGGATCGATGAAAGCCAAGAATGGCGGCGTCGTCGGTTTCTATTCGCTCGAAATGTCGTCCGAGCAGCTGGCGACCCGTATCATCTCCGAACAGACCGAAGTGTCCTCGTCAAAAATTCGCCGCGGCGATATCACCGAGGCCGATTTCGAAAAGCTCGTCGCCTGCTCACAGATGATGCAGAAAGTGCCGCTGTTCATCGACCAGACCGGTGGTATCTCGATTGCGCAGCTGTCTGCCCGCGCCCGCCGCCTCAAGCGCCAACGTGGCCTCGACTGCCTCGTGGTCGACTATATCCAGCTGATGACGGGTTCAGGTAAATCCGGCGAGAACCGCGTTCAGGAAATCACCCAGATCACCACGGGCCTGAAGGCGCTCGGCAAGGAGCTCAACGTTCCCATCATCGCGCTGTCGCAGCTTTCGCGCCAGGTGGAAAGCCGCGAGGACAAGCGCCCGCAGCTTTCCGACCTTCGCGAATCAGGCTCGATCGAGCAGGACGCCGACGTGGTGCTGTTCGTGTTCCGCGAAGAGTATTACGTGAAGAACTCGGAGCCGCGCGATATGGCCGATCCGAAATACCCGGAATGGGAACAGCTGATGGACAAGGTGAAGGGGACGGCCGACGTCATCATCGCCAAGCAGCGCCACGGACCAACCGGCACCGTCAAGCTCGCCTTCCAGGCGGAATTCACGCGGTTTGCAGATCTGGCCGAACCAAGCTTCACGCAATACGAAGAGCATTGATGAGCTCATTGCGGCACAAGTCTCTGTGATAAGATGGTCAATGCCCGCCGCCGCAAAGCGGCCGGCATCGACCAGTTTAGGGTCGCTGATCGACTACTGGGTCCGGCAGCGTCCGGTCCGGGTGCTTTCCTTGTCGCCGTCATCATAGGCGATCCCGATTTTCTCGCCTGCCAGCGCGGTGATCTTGCCCGGGTACCAGTCGCCGGCGCCCTTGTAGTTGCATTCGACCTTCATGCCGATCATCCAGTCGTACGGCCGCACCGCGCTTGAAGCCACCGTTTCCCGGTCACCGTCATCGTAGCGGATGGTAACGCTGCCGCCGCCGATCTTTTCGATGACACCCGGGAACCAGTAACCGGCACCCTTATAGTTGCCTAGAACCCAGTCGCCCTTTGTCTGCGCCAAGGCTGCAGACGCGCCGGAAGCAAAAAAGCTTACCGCCAATATGAGTGACAGTACATTTTTCAAATTAGTCTCCCCAGATATAAATCCCACCGTTCCCCGACCCAATGGCGCGGGGAAATTCAATTAAATGAACAGTAAACCTGATACACAATACAAACTGAACACTGCATTAATACATCGTCAATGTGTCTATTTTTACTGGATTGCTTGGGATATTGGAAAAAAGCGTGCAGCGCGCAAAATCTCGCCCATATGTCTTTTTCCGGCCGTGGAAACGGGTAAGGATTGGCGTCGATCCGATCCATTCTGCTGAGCGCTCATGACAGATTTCGACGACGACGCCCTGCCTTTCGACGAATTCGATATCGCCCCTGCCCGGCTGACCATCGATCTCGTAGCGCTTGCCGACAACTGGCGGGAGATGGCTGATCTCTCCGGCAATGCCTCGACTGCGGCCGTTGTCAAGGCGGATGCCTATGGGCTGGGTCTCGAGGATTGCGGTACGGCGCTTTACGAGGCCGGCGCGCGCGATTTTTTCGTGGCCGTGGTTCAGGAAGGTGTGACGCTTCGAACCTATGCGCCCGATGCCCGCATCTATGTCCTGTCAGGCGTCTGGCCCGGTCAGGAAGCGACGTTCTACGAACACGGGCTGGTTCCGGTCCTCGTCTCCGAAGAGCAGCTTAGCTTCTGGATGGCGGTGACCGCAGAACACGGCGATCATCCTTGCGCGCTGCATATCGATACCGGGTTCAACCGGCTCGGCATTCCGCTCGAGGACGCGCTCGCCTTTGCCGACGACGTGTCGCGGCCGGCGAGTTTCTCGCCTGTCCTCGTGCTGTCGCATCTGCACAGCGGCGATACGCCCTCCTCTTCCTTCAACCGCCAGCAGCTTGAATCATTCCAGAAGGTTGCGGCGGCTTATGAAGGCATTCCGGCAAGTCTTGCCGCTTCTTCCGGCATCCTTCTCGGCTCCGAATACCATTTCGACCTCACGCGCCCAGGAATTGCCGTCTATGGCGGCGAGGCTGTCGGTGGCGTCAGCAATCCGATGCGGCCGGTCGCCAAGGCCGAGGCGCGCATCATCCAGATCCGCAGCGCCAAGACCGGCGAAACCGTCAGCTATGGCGGCACACACCGCCTGACCCGCGACAGCCGGCTGGCGATCGTCGCGGCGGGCTATGCGGATGGCTACAAGCGGTCGCTGTCCGGCTCCGGCGTTCCGATCCGCGACAGCATTCACGAAGGCGGTTTCGGTTTCATCGCCGGCCACCGGGTGCCGGTTGTCGGCCGCGTCACCATGGACCTGACGATCTTCGACATTACCGATGTGCCGGAACGCGATGTTCGCACCGGCGATTATATCGAGCTGTTCGGTCCCAACATGCCGCTCGACGACGTCGCGCGCGCGGCCGGCACGATCGGCTACGAACTCCTCACCAGCCTTGGCCTGCGATACGAGCGACGGTATCTTTACGCCGACGAGTGAGAGCGGAAGCGCATGCGGAGATCCCCCTCTTTCGCGGGCGATATCTTCGTGCTAAATGAGAACAAAAGGAGATCGAAATGACCGAGATCCATCTCAATGACGAGGCTCTGGCGTTTATCGAAGAGCAGGTGAAGACGGGCGCTTATGAAAGCGCTGAGGATGTCGTCGCGGCGGGACTAAGCCGTCTTGGAAGCGAAGACGAGCTCTTGAGGACGATGATCGCCGAGGCGGATGCGCAGCTGGAGAGAGGCGAGTTCGTGCGTTTCGACAATGCCGACACACACGCGGATTCGATCATCGAACGGGGGATGCGCATATTGAACCGAAAGAGCTGATTTATTCCCCGCTGGCCGATCAGGATCTCCTCGACATATTCCTGTACATCGCCGTCGACGATCCGGTCGCGGCCGGCCACTTCGTCCGAGATCTCACACAAAAGGCTGCGTGGATTGCCTTCACCGGTTTTCCAGGTTCGCCGCGCGATAATCTCTCACCCGGTCTCAAAGCACTCCCATACCGCAAACGCTGGATCTACTTCCGCCGAACGGAAACGGCTGTCCGCATCGTCCGGGTCCTGCACGGCCACCAAAACCTTCATCCCGACCTCTTCAAGACTGACGAAACCTGATCTCATGGCAAAACCTAAAACTCAATTCGTGTGCCAGAACTGCGGCACGGTGCACAGCCGCTGGGCTGGCAAGTGCGAAGGCTGCGGCGAATGGAATACGATCGTCGAGGAAGATCCGATGGGCGGCATCGGTTCCGGGCCTGGCAAGGTGCCGAAAAAGGGCCGCGCCGTGACGCTGACGGCTCTTTCCGGTGAAACCGAGGAAGCACCGCGCATCCATACCGGCATTTCCGAACTCGACCGTGCCACCGGCGGCGGGTTCGTGCGCGGGTCGGCGGTGCTGATCGGTGGCGATCCGGGCATCGGCAAGTCGACGCTTCTGATGCAGGCGGCAGCCGCCCTTTCGCGTCGTGGTCATCGCATCATCTATGTCTCGGGCGAAGAAGCCGTCGCCCAGGTTCGCCTTCGGGCCCAGCGGCTGGGTGCTGCCGATACGGAAGTGCTTCTGGCGGCCGAAACCAATGTCGAGGACATTCTCGCCACGGTGTCGGAAGGCAAGCGGCCGGATCTCGTGATCATCGATTCGATCCAGACGCTGTGGAGCGATACGGCCGATTCGGCGCCGGGCACCGTCACCCAGGTGCGCACCGGCGTGCAGGCGATGATCCGCTTTGCCAAGCAGACGGGTGCCGCCATGGTTCTGGTCGGCCATGTCACCAAGGAAGGCCAGATCGCCGGTCCGCGCGTGGTCGAGCACATGGTCGATGCCGTGCTTTATTTCGAGGGTGACCGCGGCCATCATTACCGCATCCTGCGTACGGTGAAAAACCGGTTCGGGCCGACCGACGAGATCGGCGTGTTCGAAATGTCCGACAAGGGTCTGCGCGAAGTCACCAACCCATCGGAACTGTTTCTCGGCGAACGCAACGCCAAGTCGCCAGGGGCTGCCGTCTTTGCCGGGATGGAAGGCACAAGGCCGGTTCTTGTCGAGGTGCAGGCGCTGGTGGCGGCCACCTCGCTCGGCACGCCGCGCCGCGCGGTGGTCGGCTGGGACTCGTCGCGTCTCGCGATGATCCTTGCGGTTCTCGAAGCCCATTGCGGCGTGCGTCTCGGACAGCACGACGTCTATCTGAACGTCGCCGGCGGTTACCGCATCTCGGAGCCGGCCGCGGACATGGCGATTGCCTCAGCGCTTGTTTCTTCGCTTGCCGGCATCGCTCTTCCGGCCGATCATGTGTTCTTCGGTGAGATCAGTCTCTCCGGCGCAGTGCGGCCCGTCTCACAGACCGCGCAGCGATTGAAAGAAGCCGAAAAGCTCGGCTTTTCCGGCGCCATGCTGCCGGCCACATCCGCCGAGCTGCCGAAGGGTTCCAGCGCCCGCTGGACGATGATCGAGGACCTGCCGGATCTGGTGTCGCGCATCGCCGGTTCGGTCAAAAAACTGGGGAAGCAGGAGGAAGATGATTGATCTTCCGTTAACGCCACGGCTGATGTAAGACACGCGCTCGACGCTCTGGATCAGGTTGGCAACTCCGCCCTGATCCAAGCACGAAAACGGCTGGCCCACATTGGCTTCACCAAGACGGCAGGCATGCAACGGCAGGTTCTGGAGTAGAGTTTACATGCCCATCACCATCTTTGACGGTATTGTCATCGGCGTCACCCTGTTTTCGGCCGTGCTTGCCATGGTTCGCGGTTTCTCCCGCGAAGTTCTGTCGATCGCAAGCTGGGCCGGCGCCATTGCCGCTGCCTACTATCTCTATCCGCTGCTCGTGCCATACGCGGAAAAGTACACATCCGATCACCGCATCGCCATTGCCGGTTCGGCGGGCGTCATCTTCCTCGTGGCGCTGATCATCATCTCCTTCATCACATCGCGCATTGCCGACTTCATCATCGACAGCCGCATCGGTGCGCTCGACCGCACGCTCGGCTTCCTGTTCGGCGCTGCCCGCGGCATCCTGCTTCTCGTCGTGGCCGTTGCCTTCTGGAACTGGCTGGTCGCTGAAAGTGCCCAGCCGACCTGGGTCACCAACGCCAAGTCGAAGCCGTTCCTCGATACGCTGGTCGGACGCCTCGAAGCCGTGCTGCCAGCCGATATCGAGCCGCAGATCCGCGCCCGTATCCTCGGCAAGGAAGAAGCGCCTGTGGATGGCGCTGTTGGTACCGACCAGACGCCGGCCGAAGACGCACCGGTTACAAATAATTGACGCTGTGTTGCGCTTGATGCAGCGCACACCATCACCATTTGTGGTAACATTCGAAATCTGATGATAGACGGGCTGGTCTCCGGGGGAAATCTCCCTCGGCCAGCCTTTCCATTTTTCCTGAAAGGGTACGGCCAGATGCAGCAGCCGGGATCGCAAACATTCGATGTCAACCGCTCCAACGTATGGGACGAAGACACCCTTCATGAAGAATGCGGCGTGTTTGGCGTCCTCGGTCACCCGGATGCGGCAACGCTGACGGCGCTCGGCCTGCATGCCCTGCAGCATCGCGGTCAGGAAGCCGCCGGTATCGTCTCATTCGACGGTTTGCGCTTCCATTCGGAGCGCCGGATGGGCCTGGTCGGCGATCACTATACGGACCCGGTCACGCTCGCGAAGCTTCCCGGCAATATCTCGATCGGCCACAACCGCTATTCAACAACCGGCGAAGTCGCTCTTCGCAACGTCCAGCCGCTGTTTGCGGAACTGGAAGTCGGCGGTATCGCGATTGCCCACAACGGCAATTTCACCAACGGTCTCACGCTGCGCCGGCAATTGATCGCCGGCGGCGCCATCTGTCAGTCGACATCCGACACGGAAGTCGTCCTTCACCTCATCGCGCGCTCGCGCTACTCCTCCACCGCAGACCGCTTCATCGATGCCATCAGGCAGATGGAAGGCGGTTATTCGATGCTTGCCATCACCCGCACTAAGCTGATCGCGGCGCGTGATCCGACCGGTATCCGTCCCCTCGTGATGGGCGAACTCGACGGCAAGCCTGTGTTTGCCTCCGAAACCTGCGCACTCGACATTATCGGTGCCAAGTTCATCCGCGACGTCGAAAACGGCGAAGTAATCATCTGCGAGATCCAGTCAGACGGCTCGATCTCGATCGATGCCCGCAAGGCCGGCAATGGCCAGCCGGAACGGCTCTGCCTGTTCGAATACGTCTATTTCGCTCGTCCCGATTCCGTTGTCGGCGGCCGCTCGGTCTATGTGGCGCGCAAGAACATGGGCATCAACCTCGCCAAGGAAGCGCCTGTCGAAGCTGATGTCGTCGTGCCGGTTCCCGATGGCGGCACGCCAGCAGCTCTTGGGTACGCCCAGGAGAGCGGCATTCCGTTCGAATACGGCATCATCCGCAACCATTATGTCGGTCGCACCTTCATCGAGCCGACCCAGCAGATCCGCGCTTTCGGTGTGAAGCTGAAGCACTCCGCCAACCGAGCGATGATCGAGGGCAAGCGCGTCGTGCTGGTCGACGATTCGGTCGTGCGCGGCACCACGTCGCTGAAGATCGTCCAGATGATCCGCGATGCCGGCGCCAAGGAAGTTCACCTGCGCGTCGCAAGCCCGATGATCTACTATCCCGATTTCTACGGCATCGACACGCCGGACCGTGAAAAGCTGCTGGCCAACCAGTACGACAGCCTCGAAGCGATGTGCAAATATATCGGCGCGGACTCGCTCGAATTCCTGTCGATCAACGGGCTTTACCGCGCTGTCGGCGGCGAAGACCGCAACGATGCACGGCCGCAGTTCACCGACCATTATTTCACCGGCGACTACCCGACGCGTCTACTCGACAAGGACGGTGAAGCGGTCGGCCGCAAGGTCTCGCTTCTGGCCAGTAACGGCTGAATGGTTTTCAATCGATCATGAACGTTTTAGAAGGCTGCGGGAACGCGGCCTTCTTTTTTGGTCGCGACTGGCAGGGATGGAACAATGACGATCGACTTGAAGGGTAGGATTGCGCTGGTGACCGGCGCCTCGCGCGGCATCGGTTACTTCACGGCACTGGAGCTGGCAAAGGCCGGCGCGCATGTGATCGCCACCGCACGCACCGTCGGCGGGCTGGAAGAGCTGGATGACGCGATCAAGGCCGTCGGTGGTTCGGCGACGCTCGTGCCGTTTGATCTGACCGACATGGAGGCGATCGACCGGCTGGGTGCCTCGATCTTCGAACGCTGGGGCAAGCTCGACATCCTGGTCGCCAATGCCGGCATCCTTGGTACAATTTCGCCGCTCGGGCATATCGAGGCGAAAGTGTTCGAAAAGGTGATGCTGACCAATGTCACCTCGATGTGGCGGCTGATCCGATCGGTGGAGCCGCTGCTTGTGCGCTCCGATGCCGGTCGTGCCCTGCTCTTCTCGTCGGGCGCTGCTGCCAAGGCACCGGCCTTCTGGGGTGCCTACGCGATCTCGAAATCCGCTGTCGAAACCATGGGCCGCATCTGGGCTGCGGAAAACACCCACACGACGCTCAAGGTCAACATGGTCAACCCGGGCGCCACGAGGACCGCGATGCGGGCGCAGGCCGTGCCTGGCGAAGATCCGCAAACGCTGCCGCACCCTTCAGAGGTGGCGCAGAAGATCCTCTTCCTCGCCTCGCCAGAGCTTACCGACAGCGGCCGCATGTTCGTGGTGCGCGAAAACCGGTTCGTCGATTTCAGAATGCCGGAATAACCGGATAGACCGACAGCCCGGACGTTTGGGGGGAATCTAGTCATGAGCCTGGAACAGTTGATCGGTGAGTATGGACCGGTGGCCGTGTTTCTGGGAGCGGCTGTCGAGGGCGAGACGGCAGCGTTTCTCGGCGGCGTGATTTCCCACCGCGGCCTCATGCCCTACTGGCAGGCCGCGGCAGGTGCGTTCTTGGGATCGCTGATCGCTGACCAGGCTCTGTTTTTTGCGGGCCGCCACGCCAACCGCGTGGCAATCGTCCAGCGGATGATGCGGGTAAAGGCTGCAGAACGCGTCCGCACCCTGCTTGCGGCGCATCCGACGGGCTTCATCCTCTCGTTCCGTTTCATCTACGGCATCCGCACCGTCAGTCCCTTGATGATCGGACTTTCCGGCATCTCGCCTCTTCGCTTCTTCTTTCTCAATCTCGTCGCCGCATTCGTCTGGGGCGTCGGGATAACGGCGATCGGGTACCTGTTCGGCAACGCGGTTGAGGCGCTGTTTGGACATTTGAGACTGCATGTTCACATGCTCGCAGCCATCGGCGTAATCCTTGTTGCGGTTGCCGTCACCGCATTCCTGGCGCGCAAGACGTTGTCACGCGTGTGGGCGGGAACCCGAAATTAGGTCGCACGCCGTTCGGACATCTCAGTTGCTCGTGAGAGCCGAATGGGTGCTGAGCACCTTTTCGAGAAGAACATCGTCGTCGCGCACGCCGAGCTGGTAGAAGCGGATTGCCATGGCCGCCAGCCTGGCTGCGGACGGATCGTGCCTGGAGCGACCGGTCATCCAGCGCGCGACGTTGTATATTCGCGCCAGCCGTTCCAGCTCACCCGGATCAAGCGGCTTTCCCACGAAGGTCGTTCTTACGTCCATGACCTGCCTCGCACTCTTCATCAGTGATTTCTAATATTAGGCAGAATGGACAGAACGCAAAACACAGGTTTTGGTTAAGATTAACCGCTAACTAAACGCGGGCGGTGAAAACCTCTTTTCAACAGCTTTTTCGATGGGATTTCGGACCGGGAACGCATCAGCAAATCTCTTGACCAAACAGTGGCCTCGCGCCATAAACGACGGATGAACACGGCGATTTCCATCTGCGGGATCATTATTCGCTCAGCGTAAAGCGCTGGCCTGGCCGTTTTCGTCTCTCGAAAAGCTTTGAAGACAAACGCTCTGGTCCGCTCGCCATAGATGCATGCGACGTCAGGATGTTGGGAGATTTTTCGATGAGCGTCACGCTCAAGCTATACAATACCTTGATCCGCGCGAAGACGGCGTTCGAGCCCATCGATGCCGACAACGTGCGCATGTATGTCTGCGGCCCGACGGTCTATGATTTCGCCCATATCGGTAACGCCCGGCCGGTGATCGTGTTCGATGTGCTATTCCGGCTGCTGCGGCACGTGTATGGCGACGCCCACGTGACCTACGCGCGCAACATTACCGACGTGGATGACAAGATCAACGCCCGGGCGCTGCGCGATTTTCCGCATCTTGCGCTCAACGATGCAATCCATGCGGTGACCGAAAAGACGGCGAAGCAGTTTCACGACGACGTCGCGGCCCTTGGCTGCCTTGAGCCCAGCATCGAGCCGCGCGCCACGGACAATATCGCGCAGATGATCGCCATCATCGAAAAGCTGGTCGGCAACGGCAACGCCTATGTCGCCGAAGGCGAAGTGCTGTTCGACACCAAGTCGATGGCCGATTACGGCCAGCTTTCCAAGCGTCCGCTGGACGAGCAGCAGGCGGGTGCGCGCGTCGCTGTTGATGCGCACAAGAAGAACCCGGGTGATTTCGTGCTGTGGAAGCTTTCCTCCCACACCGAACCCGGCTGGGACAGCCCCTGGGGACGCGGTCGCCCCGGCTGGCATATCGAATGCTCGGCAATGAGCGGCCGCTATCTCGGCGAAGTCTTCGACATCCATGGCGGCGGGCTGGACCTGATCTTTCCGCACCATGAGAATGAGATTGCCCAGTCGCGCTGCGCCCACGGCACCGACGTGATGGCAAATGTCTGGATGCATAACGGCTTCGTGCAGGTCGAAGGCCGCAAGATGTCGAAGTCCGACGGCAATTTCATTACCATCAACCAGTTGCTGGATACCGACACATTCGGCGGCCGCAAGTGGCCGGGCCAGGTGCTGCGCCTCGCCATGCTGATGACGCATTACCGCGAACCGATCGACTTTTCGATCAAGCGCATCGAGGAGGCCGAGCGGCTTATTGCCAAATGGCCGGCCGTCGACCTTGCCGAAATTCCTTCGGGCACGCAGCCCTGCCCGATCGTCCTCGACGCGCTCGCCGACGACCTCAACACGGTTGCCGCGATCCAGCGCATCCACGCACTGGCGCAGGAAGCCAATGCCGACAGCACGCTGCTGCCGATGTTTGCCGCCAGTGCCGTCCTTCTCGGCGTCGCGCCGGAAAAGACGGAAGTGGACGGGGCGCTTGCCGAAGCGGTGGATGCGCTCGTCGCGCTGCGGCTCGAAATGCTCAAAGCGAAGAACTTCGCCGAAGCCGACCGCATCCGTGACGAATTGTCAACCAAGGGTATCCAGCTGAAGGATGGCAAGAACGCCGAGACCGGCGAACGGGTGACCACCTGGGAGGTAAAGCGCTAACGCTTGCCGCGTGGGCGGGGTGGTCCTATGCTTTTCGCACGGGACCACCCAAAGGATGAGGGGAGGATGACATGAGTGCAGAGCGCCAACCAAACCCTGTGGGCAGTCGCGGCCGTCAGACCTCGCTACGGGGCAATGCATGACGAGCCATGACATTTACACCGGCGGCTGTCAGTGCGGCGCCCTGCGTTTTCGCCTCGACGGCAAGCCCGACCATGTTTCGATCTGCCATTGCCGCATGTGTCAGAAGGCGTTCGGTGCCTATTATGCGCCCCTCGTCTCCACCCGCGGCACCGGCTTTTCATGGACGCGCGGACAGCCGAGATATTTCCACTCTTCGAACCATGTGCGGCGCGGCTTCTGCGACAATTGCGGCACTCCGCTGACCTATGAGGCGGCGGATGGCATTGCGGTCTCGGCCGGTGCTTTCGACGATCCGTCGGTGCTGCCACCGTCGGTCCAGTATGGCACCGAAGGCAAGGTGGCGTTCGTGGATCATCTGCACACCCTGCCCGGGCACGATACGATGGATGATATCGACGAGGCGCCTTTCCTCAATGATATCGTTTCCAACCAGCATCCGGATCACGATACACAGACGTGGCAACCAGTTCCCGCCGATCGCGGAATGACGAAGGAGGACGATGCATGAGTGAGACGGAAAAAGCCGGCCAGCCGAGAACCGGCGGGTGCCAGTGCGGTGCCGTGCGTTTCAGGATCAAAGGACAGCTTGGTCGTGCCTCCATCTGCCATTGCCGGATGTGCCAGAAGGCGTTCGGCGGGTTCTTCGGGCCGCTTGTCTCAGCACCACAGGACGGTGCGGAAACCGGGGTCGAGTGGACCCGCGGGGAGCCAAAATACTTCCAGTCATCGATCAATATCGACCGCGGCTTTTGCGCGGAATGCGGCACGCCGCTGACCTATCGCACACCGACCAGCCTTGATATCGCCATCGGCGCCTTTGACGAGCGCGACGACCTGATGCCGCAGGTGCAGGTCAACCACACTTTCCGGCTGCCCTGGGTGGATACGATCTTCGACGCTCCGGTGCATACCGGCGATACGGACTATTATTCGAAGCAGGAGCAGATCATCTCCTTCCAGCACCCCGATCACGATACGGAAAACTGGCCCGCGAAAGGTCTGCATCTATGACGGAAGTGCTGCGCACGCTCTACCCGGCAACGACTGCCTTTGAGACCGGCACGCTCGATGTTGGCGACGGTCACTCGATCTATTTCGAACGGCATGGCACGAAGGGGGCAAAACCCGTCGTCTTCCTGCATGGCGGCCCCGGCGGCGGCATCACGCCGATCCAGTCACGGCTGTTTGATCCTGAACTCTACGACATCCTTCTGTTCGACCAGCGCGGCTGCGGCAAGTCGACGCCGCATGCAAGCCTTGAGGCCAACACGACGTGGCATCTGGTCGCCGATATCGAGCGGCTGCGCGAGATGGTCGGCGTCGACAAGTGGCAGGTGTTTGGTGGATCCTGGGGTTCGACGCTCGGCCTCGCCTATGCAGAGACACATCCCGAGCGGGTAAGCGAGCTGCTGCTGCGCGGCATCTATACGCTCACCAGAGCCGAGCTCGACTGGTACTACCAGTTCGGCGTCTCGGAAATGTTTCCCGAAAAATACGAGGCGTTTCTCGCGCCGATCCCCGAGGACGAGCGCCACGAGATGATGGCCGCCTATCACCGCCGCCTGACAGGATCAGACACGGCAGCGCAGCTCGAGGCGGCCAAGGCCTGGAGCATCTGGGAGGGATCGACGATCACCCTGCTTCCCGATGCGGCGCTGACCGAAGGCTTCGGCGAAGACCATTACGCCATCGCCTTCGCGCGCATCGAAAACCACTTCTTCATGAATGCCGGCTGGCTTGACGAAGGCCAGCTGCTGCGTGATGCGACAAAACTCAAGGGCATTCCGGGCATCATCGTGCACGGCCGTTACGACATGCCCTGCCCGCTCAAATACGCCTACCAGTTGTCGAAGGTCTGGACCGACGCAGATTTCCACATCATCGAAGGCGCTGGACATGCCGTATCGGAACCGGGGATTACGGATCAACTGATCCGGGCGACGGATCGGTTTGCGGGGAAGGCATAAATGCGAAGCTTGCGGGGCGTCTCGCCCCGCATTCGGCTCCCGCCAATGCCTCACCCCTCCCGATCAACATCCCGTTATGCCGGTTGAGATTAACCGCCGGCCGGCACAGTTAGGGCTCCCTGCCTTATCGCATCCTCCTGAAGCCGAGCCCCATCGACGTGTTTCATCTCGCCAAAGCCCTTCTGTGCCTCTACGTCGTCCTCCGCTTCCTTCTGCCGCTGCCTTGGCCCCGCTGGGCGAATGGAACGATCGCCGTCGTGCTGATGGTGGTGTTCCAGCACAGCCTGATCAGCCGGATTGTGTTTGGCACGATGTTTTCGCCTGAAGTGCCGCGGATGACGATGATCATCGTCAACTGGATGGCGGGCATGATCCTGTTGCTTGGCATATTTCAGCTGGTGCTCGATCTGGTCGCGCTTGTCACGGCAGCACTTCGCCGGCGCCGGATCCGGATACCGGTCGGGCTACGCTACGGGATCGGTGCGCTCGCCATGTCGCTTGCAGCTTTTGCCGTCAATCAGGCGATCCGGGTGCCGCCGGTCAAGGAAGTCGAGATCCGGATCGCCGACCTGCCGGCGCAGTTTGATGGCTACCGGTTGATCCAGCTGACGGATCTTCACATCAGCCGGTTGTTTCAGGCGCCATGGGTCGAAGAGACGGTAGCCAAGGCCAATGCCCAGAATGCCGACCTCATCGTCATCACTGGCGACCTGATCGATGGCGATCTGCAGGCCCGCAATCTGGATGTTGCCCCGCTTGCCAAACTGCGCGCTCCGGACGGCGTCTTCACCATTCCGGGCAATCACGAATATTACTTCGGCCATGACGACTGGATGCGGCAATACGAGACGCTTGGCCTTCGCACCATTTCCAACGGCCATGTCGTTCTGTCGCGCGGCGGTGCGCAGATGGTGCTGGCCGGCGTCAACGATCTCAACGCCACCCGGTTCGGCCTGGAAGGCCCTGACGTCGGCAAGGCGCTATCAGGTGCGCCGGCTGATGTTCCGGTCATCCTCCTCAATCACCAGCCACGCGATGCGAAGCTTTCGGCAGAGGCCGGGGCCGATCTGCAGCTGTCCGGCCATACCCATGGCGGCATGATCTGGGGGTTCGATCGCCTTATCGCCCGCTTCAACAACGGCTTCGTGTCCGGTCTCTACGACGTCGATCAGATGTCGCTCTATGTCAATAACGGTACAGCCCTGTGGATCGGTTTTGCGCTGAGGCTCGGCGTGCCCTCCGAACTGACCGTGATCACGCTGAGGCCGAAGTGAAGGTTGGAGCGGTCGCACCACTGATCCATGCTTCACAGAAATGAATTGGCCGGGGGCTCTGCCTTGGTGTATCCCGCCAGCCAACGATAACAAATTGCCGGAAACGCCCTGATGGCCACCGATACCGTTCCCCTCGCCGCACAACCCGCGGGAGCGAAGAACGAGGACACGCCGCGCGGCTTTGCCTTCGGCATCACCGCCTATCTCCTGTGGGGCGTCCTTCCCTTCTACCTGAAAGCGGTCGCGCATCTTCCGGCGCTGGAAGTGCTGGCGCACCGCGCCATCTGGTCGGTGCCGATCGCCGGCCTCGTGCTGATCATTCTCGGACGCACCGGGGATGTAAAGACCGCGATCCGGACGCCGCGCATGCTCGGCATGGCCTGCGTCACCGCCGCCTTCATCACCGCCAACTGGGGTATCTATGTCTGGGCGGTCTCGAACGGTCATGCGATCGATGCCGCGCTCGGCTATTTCATCAATCCGCTGTTCAGTATCCTGATGGCAGCGCTGGTGCTGAAGGAAAAGCTTTTGCCGATGCAGAAGGCAGCGATCGGGCTTGCCGTGGTCGGCGTCGCAATCCTCACCTGGGGTTCGGGCGGTCTACCGTGGGTGTCGCTGGCGCTGACATTTACCTGGGGCTTCTATGCCCTCTTCCGCAAGACGCTGCCGATCGGTCCGAACCAGGGGTTTTTCCTCGAAGTGCTTCTGATCAGCATTCCGATGCTGCCCTACCTCATCTGGCTGGAAGCGACGGGCCAGGGCCACTTCCTGAACGGTGTCGGCTATGATGCGGCCCTTCTTGCCTTTGCCGGTATAGCGACAGCCGTGCCGCTGATGATCTATGCCAATGCCACCAAGCTGCTGAAGCTTTCGACCATCGGCATCATGCAGTATATCGCACCAACAATGATCTTTCTGACCGCCGTGTTTATCTTCAAGGAGCCGTTGAGCGGCATCAAGCTCACAGCCTTCGTGTTTATCTGGTCGGCACTTGCGGTCTATACGCTGGCGATGCTGCGGGACCTTCGCAGCCGCTGACCGCCCCTCAGGAGATTTCGTTCATGCAGATGTCAGATATCCCCTTCGGCACGACGGACTGGTCGCAGATCGAGCCGACCGTCCACAAGGGTGACACCGGACACTCGACCTGGCGCACCCGCCATTTCGGACCAATCCGGGTGCGGATGGTGGAGCATTCGCCGGGCTACCTCGCCGACCACTGGTGCGAGAAAGGCCATATCCTGCTGTGCCTCGAAGGTGAGATGACGACCGAACTTGCCGATGGACGCGTATTTGTGCTGAAACCCGGCATGAGCTATCAGGTGGCCGACAGCGCCGAACCGCACCGGTCCTCGACGACACTGGGCGCCAAGCTCTTCATCGTCGACTGACGCGTCTCTAGCTTCTCTGCAGCGCAAGATGCGCGCCGAGACCAACCAGGATGGTGCCGCCTGCTCGCTGGGCAAGCTTTTGCGCGGTCGTCGATCGATTGAGCCGTGCCATCACCAGGCCGGCAAGGGCGACGGCGAAGATATCGGCAATCGTGAAGATCACGCTGACGGCCAGTCCCAGAACCACGAATTGAACCCAGACCGGAAAGCTGGCTGCGCTGTCGATGAACTGCGGCAGGAAGGCCAGGAAGAAGATCGCCGTCTTCGGGTTGAGAACCTCGACGACGATGCTTTCGGCAAATGCCTTTCGGGCGGATCTCGGCGTCTCCGCCTGCAGATCGCCTGAACCCGCAGCCTTCGCGCGAAACAGGGAAATGCCGAGCCAGACCAGGTAGATCGCGCCTGCAAGCTTCACTAGCGCATAAACTACTGGGACGGCGTGAAAGAGAACCGAGAGCCCTGCAGCTGCCGCAACGATATGCGCGTAGGATCCGAGATGGACGCCGAGCACCGCCATCATGCCCGCCTTGCGTCCGGCAACCATCGTGCGGGCCGCTACGTAAAGCATCGCGGGTCCCGGAATGAAGGCGAAGATGGACGTCGTCACAAGGAAGGCGAACAGGATATTCCAGTCTGGCATGCGGTGCTCCTGTCCCCTGCCCTAGGCGGAAGCCTTAAACCCTTAGAGTTTCGAGATGACGGCGGCTTCGCCCTTTGACGCGGCCTGCTGTTCGTCGCGGTCGAGAATGGCCGGCACGATGTCATCCACGTCAGGGATCACCATCGGCTGTACCAGATGCCTCCGGTGGATGAAGCCTTCCTCGCGCATATGGGTGACGAGCGACAGCATCGGATCCCAGAAACCGCCGATATTGGCAAACACCATCGGCTTCTCATGACGGCCGAGCTGGCCCCAGGTCATGATCTCGACGATCTCTTCCAGAGTGCCGATGCCGCCCGGAAGTGTGACGAAGGCATCGGAGCGTTCGAACATCTTGTGCTTGCGCTCATGCATGTCCTTGGTCACGATCAGTTCGTCGAGCTGGCCGAGCGAATGGCGGGTTGCCTCCATATCGACAAGAAAGTCCGGAATGATGCCCGTGACCTTGCCGCCATGCGCCAGAACGCCTGCAGCAACCGCACCCATGATGCCCTTGGTGCCGCCGCCATAGACCAGCCTGAGATCATGGGCTGCAATGGATTTTCCGAGCGCGCGGCCGGCCTGGATATAGGCGGGATCGCGCCCCGGCTGCGAGCCGCAGTAAACGCATATGGATCGTATTGGCACAGTTTTCTCCATCAGGCACTTCAAAGGGTTGGCACGCAAAGCACCAACCACGAGATTTGGCTGGAAATACTGCGCAGAGCAAGGCTGAAACACTGGAAAAGCTTGTTATGACTGGAGGAAACGGATAATCCGGAAAGACGATGGAGGGTCCATCGGGAAAAGGCTTTGCTCATGAAAAACCGCGCCGGTTGGCTCGCTCTGGTCGTACTCGCCATCGCATCGCTGCTGATGGTCTTTTTCGTGCTGCCGCGGATCAACCATAATGCCAAACCGCTCGGCGATGCGATCAACGCTGCCGGCGATGCGGTCAAGGACGCGGTCGAGAGCACGAAGCAGGCGGTGAAGCCGACAGACGCACCGAATTCTCCGGACGCGCCGAAGCCGCAGGAGCAGGCATCCGTGCCCGCGACGACGCCGGCCGCTCCCGTATCTCCCCTGGCAACCCCTTCCGCTCCGGCAGCGCCCTCCGCTCCGGCCGCACCCGCAGTAACAGCTGCACCGAGCGCGACAAGCCCGGTCACCGCCCAGCCGAACGCTGCCCAAACGCCAGCCAAGCCCGCCTTTGACGTGCTGCGCGTCGAGCCCGACGGTTCGGCCGTGATTGCCGGCCGCGCGCTGCCCAATTCGACACTCGAAATCTCCAGTGGCAACTCGGTCGTCGCCAAGATCGACGTCGGCCCGAGCGGCGATTTTGCAGCCGTTCTCGACAAACCTTTGCCGCCGGGCGATCACCAGCTGGTTCTCAAAGCCACCGGCAAGGACGGCAAGACGGTCGTCTCGGACGAGACCGCGACGGTCTCCGTACCCAGCGATCCGAAGACCGGCAAGCTGCTTGCCATGGTGACGACGCCGGGCAAAGCGAGCCGGGTCATCGCGACGCCGAACGCGTCTGCGCCTGCCGTACCAAATGCCGCGACATCACCGACACCCCCTGCCCCTGCCCCTGGCGCTGCGCCGTCCACTGCAGGCCAGACGGCTGCGGGTCAGTCTCAGACGCCAGCCGTCACTCCGGCCTTGCCGCAGGCATCGTCGCAGATCGCATCCAGCGCGCCAAACGTCTCTGCTCCGTCCTCGACCGCGGCTCCCGACGCGACGCCTGCTCCGGCTGGAACACCGGATTTGCAGATCACCGCCGTCGAGCTTGAAGGCTCGAAAATCTTTATCGCCGGCATCGCCCGCTCGGGTGTCACGGTGCGCGGTCTTGTCGACGGCGAGCCCGTCGGCCAGTCGCGCGCAGGCGGCAACGGCCATTTCGTCATCGAGGGCAACACGCAGCTTTCGGTCGGTGATCACCGGATCAGCGTCGAGGCACTGAACGGTGCCGGCCAGCGCACCGTCATGGTCGAGGTTCCGTTCAACCGTCCGGCCGGCGAACAGGTGGCGGCAGTCGCAGCCCCCGCAGTTTCAAGCCCGATGTCGACGATCGATGGCGGCGCCTTCGAGAAGCTTCGCAACGAAGTGGTACGCGCCTTCAACCTGCTGCAGAACCTCTACGCCGACGGCAAGGTGCCGAGCGGCGAACAGATGGCGGCGGCACGTTCGTCCACATCGATTACGCTCAAGTCTTTGACCGAATACCGCCTGCCGGCCGACGCTTCCGTTTCCGCCCGCTCCGTTGCCGACAATGCCGCCAAGGATGCAGCGTCAGCACTTGCCGCACTCGACAAGGTTCCAAACGACGTTGCCGCGGTTGGCGCAGCCCTCAAGGACCTCGGTGCCATGATCGCCCGCGCCGTCGGGCCCGCCATGGCACGGCAGATGGATGGTGGCAACGAACAGGAAATGGCCGGCACGCCGGCTGCTCCCGCCACAGGCGTCGACGGCACAAAGACGTTCCAGCAGGCACCACTGACGCAAAGCGAACGCAATTCGGTGATCATCCGACGTGGCGATACGCTGTGGCAGATTTCGCGCCGGATGTATGGCCAGGGCGTGCGCTACACGACGATCTACCTCGCCAACGAGGATCAGATCCGCAACCCCGACATCATCCAGCCCGGCCAGATCTTCGGCGTGCCGGAGGAGTTCCGGCCGGATTCGGAAGAGCTGCACCGCGAACGGATCCAGCATCGCAAATGATGACGCGGCTCCAAGGCATCTGAAAAACGACTTAAAGCCGCAGGGCCAATGCTTCGGGCTCCCCAATCTCCACATTCCTGTGCTCTTCACGGGAATGCGGGAGGTTGAGCCTCACGTCGCGGCGGCGGCTATCGGTGCAACACTCTGCAGGAAAACAGACTTACGACCGATCACCGATCATCAGTTGCGACGGCGTGACTGCCAGTGAATGGGCGGCAACGTGCAGTGAAAGACTGTTGCGCTCGACAAGTGCTGTGACCGTTTCCAGTATATTTAGATGCGGTACATGCTTGACCACCGTATAGGCAGTGAAAGCCGCGCCGGCCGAGGCTCCCCACAGAAGAGTGCTCAGGGCAGTCGCAACGGCAATCGTCTTGAAGCGCATGATATTCCTCCCAATGCGAGCTTCCCTCGAATAGCCAGACCTCCTCCGCCTCGCAATTCGGACTTATACACTCCGTAGTCATACCTACTTTCGACCGATGAGGCCAGATGAGGTTTCATGCGAGTTTCATTTGCAACATGGCCCTGCGCAGCCTATTTGCCGGGAAGGCGTTTCTTCGCCCTCAGATTCAGGTAAAATCCATGGCAGCAAAAAAGAAGACCGTATCTGCGGATAGCGGCAATCCCTTCAGCACACTCGTCAACCTGTGGCCCTATATGTGGCCGGTCGGACGCGCGGATCTGAAAGCGCGCGTCATCTGGGCGACGGTGTTTCTGCTCCTGGCAAAGCTGGTGCTGATCTCTGTCCCCTATTTCTTCAAGTGGGCGACGGATGCGCTAAACGGCAAGCTCGACATGGCGGGCATCCTGCCGGTCTTTCTGCTGGGCGCCGTCGTGCTGGTCGTCGCCTACAACTTTACCCGCATCCTGCAGGTGGGTCTGAACCAGCTGCGTGACGCGCTGTTTGCCTCGGTCGGCCAGCACGCGGTGCGCCAGCTTGCCTACAAGACCTTCGTGCACATGCATCAGCTTTCGCTGCGCTTTCACCTGGAACGCAAGACCGGCGGCCTGTCGCGCATCATCGAACGCGGCACGAAGGGCATCGAAACGATCGTTCGTTTCACCATCCTCAATTCGGTGCCGACGGTGATCGAATTCCTGCTGACGGCGATCATATTCTGGGCCGCCTACGGGTTCGCCTACCTCGCCGTCACGGCTGTTACGGTTGCCGCCTATATCTGGTTCACGATCAAGGCCAGCGACTGGCGCATCTCCATCCGCCGGACGATGAACGACAACGATACCGAGGCGAACACAAAAGCCATCGATTCGCTTCTCAACTTCGAGACGGTGAAATATTTCGGCAACGAGGACATGGAAGCCAAGCGCTTCGATTCCTCCATGGAGCGCTATGAAAAGGCCGCGACCGACGTCTGGACCTCGCTCGGATGGCTGAACTTCGGCCAGGGCGTGATCTTCGGGCTGGGACAGGCAGTGATTATGATCATGTCGGCGCTTGCCGTGCAGCGCGGCGACCAGACGATTGGCGATTTCGTGTTCGTCAACGCGCTGCTGATGCAGCTCGCGGTTCCGCTTAATTTCATCGGCTTCGTCTACCGCGAAATCCGCCAGGGGCTGACCGATATCGAGCAGATGTTCGACCTTCTTGAAGTCGAAGCAGAAGTCGTGGACCGGCCGGACGCGAAGGATCTTGTCATCGGACAGGGACCTGAAAAAGGCGCCATCGCCTTTCGCGACGTGCAGTTCTCCTATGATCCGGCACGACCGATCCTTAAAGGCATCTCCTTCGACGTGCCGGCCGGGAAGACGGTGGCGATCGTCGGCCCTTCGGGTGCTGGCAAATCCACCATTTCGCGCCTGCTCTATCGCTTCTACGATATCCAGAGCGGATCGATCACCATCGACGGCCAGGATGTGCGCAACGTGACGCAGAAGTCGCTTCGCTCGGCCATCGGCATGGTGCCGCAGGATACGGTGCTGTTCAACGACACGGTCGTCTACAACATTCGCTACGGCCGGCCGGGTGCCTCGGATACCGAAGTCCAGGCGGCTGCCGAGATCGCTCAGATCGACCGGTTCATCAAGGCTCTGCCGGATGGCTACGAGACAAAGGTCGGCGAACGCGGGCTGAAACTCTCGGGCGGCGAAAAGCAGCGCGTGGCGATTGCCCGCACGGTTTTGAAGAGCCCGCCGATCCTCATTCTCGACGAGGCGACCTCGGCGCTCGATACGACGACCGAGCACGAGATCCAGTCCGCACTCGATCTCGTTTCGAAGAACCGGACGACGCTTGTCATCGCCCACCGCCTCTCGACGGTTATCAATGCCGACGAGATCATCGTTCTGCGCGACGGCCAGATTGCCGAGCGCGGCACCCATTCGGGGCTGCTGCAGCAGGAAGGCCTCTACGCCTCGATGTGGAACCGTCAGCGCGAGGCGACGGAAGCGGAAGAGCAGTTGAAGAAGGTGCGCGAAAACGACGATCTCGGCATCGTCCGTCGCGGCGCACCTGCTGCAGAGTAACGGCAGCAGAATAACAGGAGAACAGCATGAGACGATATACGAACAGGCGGATGCTGGTACTCGGCGGTATCGCCATCATCTATATGCTGGTGCTGGTCTTCTACGGCTCGCCTCTGCTCGCCTTCTCGACCTGGATGGGCTGGGTAGACCCTGAGGCGGTTCGCTGAGGGGAAGATTTCTGTGGCAATGCACCGCGTCGGCGAGTGTCAGGAGACGAGGCTCGGCCTTTGGGAAACTGACGCGTCAGGGATAAACCGCGTTCAAGCAGAGGTCGCTGGGCGCTTCAAACGGTGTATTCCGTCAATTATACCGGGAAGTTGTATGACGTCATGGGCGCATCGACGGAACCGGATTGCCGCAAATAGGGTTTTTCTATAGGCAGGCAGCACAGACCATTGAGGAGAACCAAGGGTTGATCAATCTTTTCGACACCATCCGCAACACGCTCGTGCCGATCCACAAGGAAGGCTACGTTTTCGTCGTCATCTTTTTCGTCGTCTCGCTGATCCTCGGCTACTTCGCCGAGCCGCTGTTCTGGATCGGCCTGGTGCTGACGCTCTGGTGCGCCTACTTCTTCCGCGATCCGGAACGGGTCGTACCGCAGGATGACGATCTCGTCATCAGCCCTGCCGACGGCCGCGTCAGCCATGTTGCTCTGGTCGTGCCGCCGGCCGAACTGGATCTCGGCATCGAGCCGATGCTGCGCATCTCGGTCTTCATGAACGTGTTCGACTGCCACATCAACCGCGCGCCTGTTCGAGGCCAGGTGACACGCATCGAGTATCGCGAAGGGCAGTTCGTCAACGCGGAACTTGACAAGGCGTCGAGCGACAACGAGCGCAACGGGCTTGTCATCGACACCCCACACGGCCGCGTCGGCGTTGTACAGATCGCCGGTCTCGTGGCACGCCGCATCGTCTGCTGGGTCAAGCCCAACGAGCCGGTCAGCGCCGGTGAGCGCTTCGGCCTGATCCGCTTCGGTTCGCGCCTTGACGTCTTCGTTCCGGCCGGTGGCCAGGCGCGCGTCGTGGTTGGCCAGAGAGCGGTCGGCGGCGAAACCGTATTGGCCGAATTCGGCTCCGCCAAGGGTCCGACCATCGGCCGTCGTGCCTAACTAAACGCAAGGAGATCATCTGATGGAGACGCCCGTCTCGCCGCCGGAACAGAACCATACGACCGACGAGGCCCGTGGTCCGCGCCTCCGCGAGATCCCGGTCCGCCTGATGATCCCCAACCTGATCACGGTGCTGGCGATCTGCGCCGGCCTCACCGGGATCAGACTTGCCTTCGAGGGACGGTTCGAACTCGCTGTCGCGATGGTGCTGCTGGCAGCCTTCCTCGACGGGATCGATGGTCGGATCGCACGGCTTCTGAAGGCAACGTCGAAATTCGGCGTGCAGATGGATTCGCTTGCCGACATCATCAATTTTGGCGTCGCGCCCGTTCTCGTTTCCTATGCCTTCCTGCTCGACGGAGCGAAATCCTTCGGCTGGATAGCGGCACTTCTCTATGCGATCGCGGCTGGCCTGCGGCTTGCCCGGTTCAACGTGATGGAAGACCGCGGCATCAAGGCGCCCTGGCAGTCGGAGTTCTTTGTAGGCGTCCCGGCACCCATGGGTGCGCTTCTCGTGCTTCTGCCGGTCTATCTCGGTTTTCTCGGCGTCGAACAGACGAAGTTTTTCGTGTATGCCAGCGTTCTCTACACGCTGTTGATCGGCTTCTTGTTGGTCTCGCGTCTGCCGGTCTGGTCGGGCAAGTCGGGCCGCATCCGCCGTGACTTGATGCTGCCGATCATGCTTGTGGCCGTTCTCTATGTCGGCCTCTTGATGAGCTACACCTGGGAAATCCTGGCAATCACCGCGATTGCCTATCTCTGTGTTCTGCCGTTTTCTGCCCGTGCGTGGAAAAAGCGTTATGGCACGATCACCATCGAGGACGAGCGCACGCACGTCTGATCGTCCTTCCCTTGCGACTGATGCTGCGGCGCACACGAATTGTTGCGTCGCAGCCCCAGCTTGCGGCAAGTTGGCGCGTCCATTCTTTCTCTATCGCATCGTAAAGCCGCAGCCATGATTCCGCCCGGATTGGCGGCGAAATGCGCCGGCCCGCCCTTGAGCGGAACAGAGATTCGTGAGGAGACAGACGTGAGCAGCGAAACCAACAAGACAATTATCGAAGCCAAGCCGGACCTTTCCAGCCATTACCGTCCGCTCGGCCTCAAAGCCGTTGCTGCTGCGGCGATGATGCTGAAGCGCAAGCCAACGCTCAGCCCGGCTCGCTGATCCGTCTCAGGCGCCGCGCAGGAAGCTTATGAGAAGCCCGAGCGCGAGCAACCCCATGACAACGCCGATCAGGCCATCCAGCACCCGCCACGCGGCGGGTCTGGCAAATAGCGGCGCCAAATAGCGGGCGCCGTAGCCGAGACCGAAGAACCAGGCGAAAGATGCGATCACCGCGCCCGCGCCATAGGCTACCCTTTCCGGGCCTTGATAGGCCGCAGACAGGCTGCCGAGCAGCACGACCGTATCGAGATAGACATGCGGGTTTAGAAAGGTGAAGGCGAGACAGGTCATCACCGCCGCCTTGAGTGCCATGCCCTCAGGCGCGCCGGCGACCATCGCACCGGGCTTTACCGCCCGCCGGAATGCCATGGCCGAATAGGTGGCAAGGAACAGCGCGCCGCCGAGCGTCACCACCGAGATCAGCAGAGGCGACTGCGACACGATCGTTCCCAGCCCGCCGACGCCCGCGGCAATCAGCAAGGCGTCGGATGCCGCACAGATCAGGCACAGCACGAAGACATGGCTGCGGATCAGCCCCTGGCGCAGGATAAACGCATTCTGAGCGCCGATCGCCACGATCAGCGAGCCGCCCAGCGCAAAGCCGGAAAAACCGGCGGATATCAGGTTCATGGGGAAATCCGTTCAGGACGTGATTCGATGGCTGGATGGTGTGACGCGGTCGGAACGGATCAAAACAGCGACATCTGGCCGCTGCTGCCGGATGCCTTTGGCGGCTTCTCCTGCGGCTGTGCCACCGCGACCGGTTTCTGCAGATCCTTGCCCATGTTGGACACCTTGTTGACCAGATCTGATACCGGAAACGCCTCGAAGAAATCGTCCTGTACCGGCCGCATCAGATCCGCCACGTGGCGTGGCTCACCGTTCTTGCAATCCAGCCAGCGATCGAAATCCTCCGGCGCGATGACGACGGGCATGCGGTCGTGGATCGGCCGCAGGGCGTGGTTGGCAGCAGTCGTCAGGATCGCCGCGGTATCGACTTCCGAGCCATCGGCAGATGCGTAGGTTTCCATCAACCCGGCAAAGGCGATGACGCCCCCATTCTTCGGGCGGATCCAGAAGGGCTGTGAGGGCAGTCCCGTCTCCTTCGGGGGCCGGCGCCATTCGTAGAAACCGGAGGCCGGAATGAGAACGCGGCGGTGACGCATGGCGGCCCGGAACGACGCCTTTTCGGCCGCCGTCTCGGAGCGCGCGTTGATCATCAGGGGAAAGTCCTTGATATCCTTGACCCAGCCCGGAATCAGGCCCCACCGGGCAAGTACGGCGCGACGCGGCGGAAGATTGCTGCCGGGCTTCACATGCTCGTTCTGCATGACGATCAGGATCGGCTGCGTCGGGGCAATATTGTAGCGGGCCGGGAAACCTTCCTCCCCCAGCGCCTGCATGACCTCCAGAATTTCCTCAGAAGTCGCCGTCAGGGCGTAGCGTCCGCACATGCGAGATTAGATGGCACTGGGGTAGGCAGACGTCAAGCGGATCAGGCGCTGCGGGGACCGAAGAGGATGATCGCGCCGCCGAGGAGGCACACGGTGGTGCCGATCAAGTCCCAGCGGTCGGGCATCCGGTTCTCGACGCCAGCGAGCCAGAGGATGGAGGCCAGAATGTAGATCGATCCATAGGCGGCGTAGGTCCGCCCGGCCGCGTCGCTTGGCACGAAGGTCAGCACCCAGGCAAACAGCGCGAGCGACACCATACCCGGCACCAGCCACAGAGCCGGCTTTTCCAGCCGCCACCAGGCCCAGAAGGCAAAGCAGCCGGCGATCTCGAACAGGGCGGCGAGCGAGTAGAGGAGATAAGTTTTCATGCTGTCCAGCCGTTGAGGTTCACCGGCATGGTTCGGGCCGTGTCATGCCGTGAGAGAGGGTTTTTGCGCGCGACATGATATGTCCTTGATGGGCGGCTATTCCCGCCTACACTATCCTGACCTTATCGCTCTTCAAAGCTTCAGCAGTCCATGACAACAGCCACGCCCTCCCCGCAAGCCGCGTCGTCGGCCATTCTCGAACGTGACGGCAAATTTCTGCTGATCCGGCGATTGAACCCGCCCTCGGCCAATCTGTTTGCCTTTCCAGGGGGTCGGGCCGAGCCCGGCGAGACGCCATCGGAGACGGCGGTGCGGGAATTCTTCGAAGAGACCGGCATCGCTGTGCGCAATCCGACCCTGTTTGCCACCTACGACCTTAAGAAGGACAAGGACGACAACCGCCATTTCTCGCTCTCGGTGTTCCGTGTCGAAGCGGACCCCGAAGGAGAAGCGATTGCCGCCGACGATGCGGCCGATCCGGGATGGTATTCGGTTGAGGAGATCCGCAATCTTCCCGTGCCTGCGAGCGTGCTGGAGTGCGCCGAAAGGCTGGCGGCGGAACTGAAACGCGGTTAGGAGTTCGTATGCACCGCCTGATGTCTTTCCTCACGTCTTCCCACCGATTCGCGATCGTTGCTGCGATCGCGCTGAGTTGTGCCGCCGCGCCGGCTGGCGCCCAGTCGCAGAAAGCACCGTCGAAGCAGGCGCCGTCTGCGACAACGGCCGCGCCACAGACGGAAACCGAATCAAAACCGGCTCCGTATGATTCGCAGATGATGCGGCTTGCGGAAGTGCTGGGATCGGTCACTTATTTGCGGTCGCTTTGCGGTGCAACCAGTGACGATTGGCGCGGATCCATGCAGAAATTGCTGGATTCTGACACCGCCAGCGAGCCTAAACGGCGGGAACGCTTGACCGCCGCCTACAACCGCGGCTACCGCTCGTTTGCCGCGGTTCACACGTCCTGCAATGAACCCGCACGCATGGCTGAGGAACTCTACCGTGCCGAAGGCGCAACACTTGCCGCCGAAATAGCCAGTCGCTACGGAAATTAGCGGTTTATTTACCTCTTTTGACCTCAAGCCGTGTCGTTTTGATAAAAGGCTGATAAAGTTCTTAATGGGTCAGTAATTAATACGGGTACCGAGGATCAAGAGTATGCAGACAGGCCGCAACGAAATCGATGACATGATCGTCCACGAGAAGATGCAGGCTGCGTTGGAATATCAGAATGAAGCCTGGGCCGATGGCCGTGCCGATGGCATCGAGGCTGAAATCATTGCTGATGTCGCGATGGCCTGTGCCATTCGCGAGACGATCCGCCTGCTGGGCGAAACCGGCGCCGAAGCGCTGCTGGATTCGCTGAAGAACCGCATGCTGGCCGGAGAGTTTTCGCCGGAACGGATCGTTCAGTAATCTCGCACATCCTTATCAGGCATCAAGAAAAGCCGAGAATTCCCCTTCGGAAGGCGGCCGGAATGCATATCATGACAAATTTCAACGGTCTGCGTCTGGGGCTTGCCGCAACATGTTTTTGCGGCTTGCAGGTTATGGCACCGGCTTCCGCGCTGGCGCTGAGCACCACAGCGCAGAGTGAAACAGGCGGCAGCAAGCCATCGTCCGGCGTCATGCAGGCTTTCGAGGGCCCGCAAGTGCCGGCGACCGGGTCAGCCCAGGCGCCCGTAGCAGCGCCCGCTGCACCCGCCGCCGGCCAGCCAACGGCTGCGGCGACCGACACGATCCAAGCCGACATCATCCGCGACATGACCACGCTGCCTGAGCCTGTCAAGAAAATGCGCGCCGCCTTGATCGAGGCCGCAGCCTCCGGCGATATCGAACGGCTGAAGCCGCTGACCAATCCCGGCCCGAACCAGACCCAGGTTATGGATTATCAGGGCGACGATCCGGTCGGCGCGCTGAAGAACTTTTCCGGCGATCCAGACGGCCAGGAAATTCTGGCGATTGTCATGGACCTTCTCTCCGCCAGCGCCGTGAGGCTCGAGGCGGGGCAGCCGGAAGAGGTTTACGTCTGGCCGTATTTCGCCGGCAAGTCGATCTCTGCCCTCACCCCACCCGAGCGCGTCGAGTTGCTGCGGATCGTTACGGCCGGCGATATGATCGGCATGGAAGAAAACGACGCCTATAATTTCTACCGCATCGGCCTGTCGCCCGACGGCCAGTGGAAGTTCTTCACCGGCGGCGACTGAAGCTTGCGGCACCGCGACTGCACTTGTTCGCGCGGTCGGGAGGGCTTACCTGTCGGGTTCGACCTTCCGGCTCAACAATCGGACCTTCCGCCATGCCCGCCGTCCATCTTTCCTCGCGCCAGCTGATCCGGGTTTCCGGTGTCGATGCACGCGATTTTCTCCACAGCCTGATCACGACAGATATCGAATCCCTGCCTGAACGGACGGCCCGTCCCGGCGCGCTTTTGACGCCGCAGGGCAAGATCCTGTTCGACTTCATGATCTCCCGAGACGGCGACGATTTCCTGATCGAGACCGATGCCGCCCAGCGTGACGCGCTGATGCGCCGTCTCACCATGTACAAGCTGCGGGCGGCCGTGACGATTGCAGCCGACGATGCCGATGGCGTGACGGTAACCTGGGGCGATGGTTCGGTTACCGGTGCTGCGGATGCGGCGTTTGCCAAAGCCGGCGTGACTTTGTCGCGATATCCGGGAAAGCCCAAGGGCATCGCGATCGACGCGTCGGAAGCCGAGTACGAGACGCTGCGGGTCGCGTCCGGCATTCCGGCCTCCGGCTTCGACTATGCCCTGCAGGATACCTTTCCGCACGACGTTCTCCTCGACAAGACCGACGGGCTGTCGTTCCGCAAGGGTTGCTATGTCGGGCAGGAAGTCGTCTCCCGCATGCAGCACCGTGGCACGGCACGGCGGCGTGTCGCGCTCGTCGCAGGCGAGACTGCCCTGCCCGTCTCAGGCACGGACATCATGGCCGGTGGCAAGCCGGTCGGCACGCTCGGATCTGTCTTGGGTAACAAGGGGCTTGCAATCGTGCGGATCGACCGGGTCGGCGATGCGATCGCCAATGGTATTCCCCTGACGGCGGGCGATGTGACCGTCGTTCTCTCGCTGCCGGAATGGACCGACCTGTCGTTCCCGACAGCGACGCAAGAGGCCGAGCCGTGAGCGGATCGAAATCCATGCGCGCCTGGCAGCGGATGCTTTCCGGCCGCCGGCTCGACCTGCTGGATCCCTCGCCGCTCGATGTCGAGATTGCCGATATCGCCCACGGGCTTGCCCGCGTTGCGCGCTGGAACGGCCAGACCAAAGGCGACCACGCGTTTTCGGTGGCGCAGCACAGCCTGATCGTTGAGCAGATCTTCTCTCGCACCAATCCCGATGCCTCCAGCGAGGCGATGGCGATGGCGCTGTTGCATGACGCACCCGAATACGTCATCGGCGACATGATCTCGCCCTTCAAGTCGGTAGTCGGCGGCGGTTACAAGGCGGTCGAATTGCGGCTCGAGGCTGCGATCCATATCCGCTTCGGTCTGCCGCCGCATCCGACCAAGGAGCTGAAGGTGATGATCAAGAAGGCCGACACCGTTGCCGCGTTTTTCGAAGCGACCGAGCTTGCCGGGTTTTCCGTCACCGAAGCCCAGAAATTCTTCGGCGTGCCGCGTGGAATAACCCGCGACATGCTGGAACTGAAGCCGATGCCGGCGCTCGATGCTCAGGCGCGCTTTCTCGAGCGCTTTCATGCGCTTGAAGCCGATCGCGGTGTGACGGCATGAGCCGGATCATCGTCTGTCCGCTCGACAAGATCGCTGAACTCTCGGTCCGCCACGGCGCCCGTGAGATGGTGAGCCTGATTGCCGAAAAGCAGGATTTCCACCGGCCTGCCGTGATTGCCGCCGCGCGCCACCTGAAGCTCAAGATGAACGATATTGGCTTTGCCGGCACCGGCACTCTGATTGCGCCGAGCGAGGCACATGTGGAGCAGCTGATCGCCTTCGTCAAAGACTGGGATCAGTCCGCACCGCTCGTCGTGCATTGCTGGATGGGCGTGTCCCGCTCTCCGGCAGCTGCCGTCATCGCGTCGCTGGCACTTTATCCTGAACAGGACGAGGTCGAGCTCGCGACAAGGCTGCGCAAGGTCGCGCCGCATGCGACGCCGAATACAAGGCTGATTGAGATCGGCGACCGTCATTTGCAGCGTGACGGACGGCTCGTTCAGGCGATCAAGCGGATCGGGCGCGGTGCTGAAACCGATGGTCGGGCCTCGTTCGTGCTGCCTGTTACGGCACAGGTCGAAATCGAAAACCGCGCGTCCTGATCCCTTGCGGCGGGTGAGAAACGTCGCTCCGATTGCCTTGACCTGACAGTCACCCGCGCCAATTAGCCTCCTCTTTGCAGCAAAGGATCAGGCCCCGAATGGAACAGGCATCGGCTTTCGTCGTCGCAACTCGTACGGCACTCTCACAGCTCACAGCCCTCGGCATCCAGTATTCATTCTCGGTCATCGGCGCCATTCTTCTTCTGATCGTCGGATGGGCCGCCGCCCGCCTGCTCAGCCGCTGGGCGCATAACGGTCTGTCGCGGGTGAACGGCATCGACGCAACGCTGGCGCAGTTCTTCTCCAACATCATCCGCTACGCGGTGCTGATCATCGTCGTGGTGATGGTGCTCGGCCAGTTCGGCGTCCAGACGGCATCGGTCCTTGCGGCACTGGGCGCGATCGGCCTTGCCGTCGGTCTTGCCCTGCAGGGCACGCTGCAGAATATCGCAGCCGGCATCATGCTTCTGGTTCTGCGCCCGTTCCGCGTCGGCGAATCGATCGAGACGGGCAATGTCAGCGGCACGATCGTCGATGTCGGCCTGTTTGCAACCGAGCTTCGCACCGCCGAAGGCGTTTATCGCCTGGCGCCGAATTCGACGCTTTGGAACGTGCCGATCACCAACTATTCGCGCCTGCACACGCGCCGGCACGAGATCTCGGTGACGCTGTCGGCCGACCAGAGCCTCGACGAGGCCGAAGCCAAGCTCAAGTCGATCGCCAAGGCGGAAACGCGGGTGGAGAGCAACCCGGCACCGACCACCTATCTTGCGGAATTCGATGCCGGCAGCGCCAAGCTGACACTGCGCTACTGGATCAAGAGCGCCCAGTGGTGGGCGGTCAGCCGCGACATGACCAAGGCCGTCAAGCTTGCCTTCGATAAGGTGGTCGAGGAAGAGGTGCCGGCCGATGCGCAGGACGACGGTCCGGCTTCATACACCCCATAACGGTATCGACGGGGAGATCGGCTTTTCTTTGCGGACCAATGGTATAACGTCCGCTGACCTTCTCAACCGAGCCCGCTAGCATATGATCCTCCAGCTTCTGCTGATCGTTCTCATTCTTTCCCTCGTCGTCTCGCAGCGAAAGCTGACGGGCCGGGTCGCTTCGCTGGAGAAAGAACTTTCGGATGTCCGGGCGCGCCTGCTGACCGGCGTTCCCATCACTTCCGAGGTGGTCGTGTCGCCCGAGACGGCGCTTGCCGAGATCCGCACCGAAGCCGCGGCTGACATGGTCGAAGACACGGGCTTTGCAAAGGCTGCAGCAGAACCATCGAAGACCGAAGTCCTGGCAGAGATCACGGCGCCCGAGGAGAGGACGTCCGATCAGGCAGCCGAAACACCACCGCTCCCCGCGCCCGCTCCGCGCTTCCGCCGTGAAAATCTGGAAAGCTATCTCGGTGCTCGCTGGCCGGTCTGGGTGGGTGGCGTGGCACTCGCCTTTGGCGGCATCTTCCTTGTCCGCTATTCGATCGAGGCCGGGCTGCTCGGCCCCGGTGCGCGTCTGTCGCTGGCGGCGATTTTCGGGCTGGTGCTGATTGCTGCCGGCGAGCTGGTGCGTCGTCGGGCAATGCCCAAGATGTCGGAGCTCTACGCCAATGCGATGATCCCCGGTGCGCTGACGGCCGCCGGTAGCATCACGCTGCTGGGCGCGTCCTTCGCGGCCTACGCCTTTTACGACTTCATCGGCTCCGGCACCGCCTTCATGCTGATGGCCCTGATTTCGTTTGCAACAATCGCGCTGTCGCTGCTGCACGGGCAGACGCTGGCCGGGCTTGGCCTGCTTGGCTCGCTGATCACGCCGCTTCTGGTGACGACCGACGACCCAGACGTCAACGCGTTGTTCCTGTTTCTCGGCGTGAGCTGGCTGGCGTTGAACGCCGCCTCGCGCATCCGCCGCTGGACCGTGGTGCCAATGATCGCCAATTTCGGGATCGGCCTCTGGGTTCTCGCCTACACGTCACAATCGCTGCCGATCGACATGATGCCGCCTTCGCTGGTGCTGCTGATGATGATTGCCGGAACGATCCTCATCTGGCCCGGCCGCGTTTATACGCGCGGCTCGACAGGGAGCGGCGGCTGGCGGGCGCTGCTGAAGAGGCCACCGCTGCGGATCACCCTGTCGTTATCAGTGACGGTCGCGATTTCGGCGCTCGCCATGCTGGTCGCCACGCCTGGGGGCTCTCTTCATCCGCTGTTCGTCTTCGTCGCCCTGATCGGCGCGCTGGCCGCCGTCGGCAGCAGTCGCAGCTACGGGGTGTGGACGGTCGTGGTTGCAGCGCTCGCCGCGCTTGCCGGTATCGCGACCGTTGCGTCGACATTGCTCGCCTATGTGATGCCCGAACCGGTGACCGGCACAACCGCGCCTGTCGTTGCCGCTTTCGGCCACGAGATTGCAGGCTTCCTGCTCCTCGGCGGCATCTTCACGCTGCTCGGGGCCGGGTTCCTCAGGCGCTTCCGTCATGAGGAACCGACGTTTTCGGTACTCTGGTCCTTTATGATGGGGGCAATGCCGGTCACGATCGGGTTCATCTCGTTTCTGAACTTCGGCAATTTTTTCCGCGACTGGACGCACGGCCTCTACGGCATCGGCATCGGACTTGCGATGCTCGCGGTGGCGGAGTGGCTGTTTCGCGGACGTGATGAAAGCGATGGCGACGGCATCGATTGGCCGGCAAATATCGCTGTGCTCGGCTCCTTCGCGGGCTTCACGCTGGCACTGCACGCGCTCACCAACGGCATCGTCACGACGATCCTTCTCTCCGGTCTCGGCATTGCCTATCTGATGGCGATGCGAGTGCGGACATGGGCTGCCCTGCCCTGGATGATGGCGGCGGCAATCGCGATCGTGTTCGGCCGCATCGCCTGGCAGCCGACGCTGGTTGGCGCGGACAGTCTCGGCACGACGCCGTTCTTCAATGCGCTGCTGCCGGGCTACGGTATTCCGACCCTGCTCGCGATTGTAGCAGCCTGGATGCTGCGCAATTCACCCGATGTCCGTGTCCGCAACGTTTTGCAGGGACTGGCATCGCTTGCAGCCCTGCTGACACTTGCCGTGCTGATACGCCACGCGATGAATGGCGGCGTGCTCGATGCCCGCACGCCGACGCTTGGCGAGCAGTCGATCTACACGCTCTTGACGATCGGCTTCTCCGGCATTCTGATGACGCTCGACCTGAAAAGCCCGAGCCCGGTCTTCCGCTACGGCTCGATGATCGCCGGCGCGATCGCGACGGTGAACGTGCTCTCGGCGCATGTGTTTGCGCTCAATCCGTTCTTTTCAGGCGAAAGCACGGGCTCCTGGCCCGTCCTCAACCTTCTGCTGCTCGGTTATCTTCTCCCGGCGCTCGCCTATGGACTGACCTCGTACTTGGCTCGCGGCCGGCGGCCAGCGCCCTATGTGGCAATGCTCGCCGTCTCGGGCGCCCTGCTCGGCTTTCTCTGGGCGACGCTTTCGGTTCGACGCTTTTTCCAGGGCCAGAATATTGCCCAGTGGAAGGGATTTCTCGCTTCCGAAACCTATGCCTATTCTGTGGTCTGGCTCCTGATCGGCATCGGCCTTCTGGTAGCGGGCTCGAAATGGAACGCCAAGAGCCTGCGGCTTGCTTCTGCAGTGCTGGTGCTGGTGTCCGTGGCGAAGGTCTTCCTGATCGACATGGCCAATCTCGAAGGCATTATGCGGGCCCTGTCCTTCATCGGGCTGGGGGCAGTTCTGATCGGAATCGGGCTTTTCTATCAACGGATTCTAGTCAACAAGAACGACACATCTAATACAGACGATTCTCACGAACCTTCGTAGAAACCAGCATGACCGCGTCACTCGCAGAAGCCTTTTCGCCCCACCAGGATCTGGCCAGAAGCCTCATTCCGCATGCCAGTGCTGGCGACGATGGAAGCCACGATCTGGCTCACATCGCCCGCGTCTTCAAGAATGCGATGCGCATTCATCAACACGAAGGCGGCGACGGGCGGGTGCTGGCAGCCGCGGTGCTGCTGCATGACTGCGTTGCGGTGGAAAAGAACTCCCCGCTGCGCAACCAGGCGTCTCGTCTTGCCGCGGAGAAGGCGGCGGGCATTCTGGGCGAGATGGGCTGGAGCGATACAGAGATCGATGCGGTCTCCCATGCGATACTCACCCACAGTTTTTCGGCAAATCTCGAGCCGCAGACGATCGAGGCGAAGATCCTGCAGGATGCGGACCGGCTCGATGCAATCGGCATGATCGGTGCGGCACGCTGTTTCTACATTGCCGGGCGGATGGGTTCCGCGCTTTACGATCCGGCCGATCCGCTCGCCAAGCATCGACCGCTGGACGACAGGACGTTTGCAATTGATCATTTCGAGACGAAGCTGTTCAAGCTCGCCGACGGCTTCAAGACGCAGGCCGGCCGGCAGGCGGCAAACGAACGACACCAGCGTCTGAAAAGTGTTCTCGACCTCTTTCTCGATGAAATTTGAGGAAAACCCATGCATGTCAGCGAGATTAACTACTACCCCTTGAAGAGCGGCCGCGGCATTTCGCTCACTGAGACGCAGATGACGTCCACGGGCATACCCGGCGATCGCAGCTTGATGCTGGTCGATACCAGGGGGCATTTCGTTAACCAGCGCGATCTTCCAGAAATGGCGCAGTTGCAGGTCCTGCCCGACACGGACGGGTTCCGGTTTTCGATGGAGAGCAAGGGCGAGATCACCGTCACCCGGCCGCCGGGCTACCGGCGTACCGATGTGGTCGTTTGGAATTCGATCGTCAGCGCCGCGCTGGCCGACAAGGATATCAACTCGACCCTTTGCGACTGGCTGGGCTGCGACGTGCGGCTTGTTTTCTTCGATGAACGTTCGAAGCGGACCGCAAGCGACGACTGGGCAGGACCCGATACGCCGGTCACATTTGCCGACGGATACCAGGTCCTGGTCACGACCACTGGCTCGCTCGAGGCGATCAATGCCGCCATGGAGAAGCATGGAGAAGGCGCTGTCGGGATGGACCGATTCCGCGCCAACATCGTCATCGACGACGGGAACGCCTTTGGCGACGACCATTGGGAGGCGATCGAGATCGGCGGCCTTCGTCTCGATCTCGTCAAACCCTGCGCCCGCTGCATCATGATCACCCAGGATCAGGTGACCGGTTCGCGGGATGTCGCCAACCCGATGCCGGCACTCGGTCGCCTGCGCATGTCGGCCGACCGGCGCGTTCCCGGCCCGCTGTTCGGATGGAACGCAGTGCCGCGCGGCGGCGGCATGATCGCAATTGGTGACGACGTGAAAGTGGTCTCGACGCGCGGCGCCTGGGCCATCAAGCATCGGTAAGGAAAAGCGGCTGTACGTTGCCTGACCGCGTCCCCTTTCCGGACTTGAGAACTGTCCTGTGCTACCGCGACAGGCGCATCGCCTGGCCCTGGCAATCCAGCACCTCGTCGATGGCGTGACCAATCTTTTCGATCAGTTCCTGCAGGTTCGGGTTTTCCGGATCGAGAAAATCGCCAACGAAGGCGACAACATTATCCGCCGTCAAAGGAAAACCGCTGATGCTACACTTCAGGATTGCCTGGTTTGCAATCGTGGTCGCGGTGATGCGCTCCAGAAATTCGTTTCGCTGGTCTTCCGTCATCCCAGTGAGCATCGTTTCTCCTGATTTGCTTGCCCAAGTCTAACTCAACCTTGAGAACATATGTTCCAGTCGCCAGTACGGGGAAGACCTCAAGTGCAGGTCTCCAGAACTATTTGCAGTTTTTCATATACCTTTTCTGGGTCTGAAGGTTCCCTCTGACGGCACCGCATGGCAGACATGTCCAATCGGCGTTTGTTGACAAAGGTCAAAACCGGTCAAGAACACCGATCTCACAAACGTAGGGCGTCACGGCGGCGCTTGCGCGCTCCGCACTGGAATCGATCACCATCATGACATCTCGGTCTACGGGACTTCTCTTCGCGTTGACTGCTGTCATTATCTTCGCGGTTCAGGACGGCATCTCGAAACACCTGGGCGGCGCCTATCCTCCCATTTTCGTGGCGATGATCCGCTACTGGGCCTTCGCAGGTTTCGTGCTCATCGTGGCCGGTCGCTCGTCCGGCGGTGTCAAAGGTGCAGCGTCCGCGAACAGGTTGTGGCTGCAGATTGCCCGCGGGGTCATTCTGGTTTTCCAGATCGCGCTGTCGATCTTCTCATTTGCCGAGGTCGGTCTTGCGGCCACCCATACGATCTTTGCTGCGACGCCACTGCTCGTTGCCTGCCTTTCGGTGCCCTTGCTTGGCGAGAAGGTCGGGTGGCGGCGCTGGACCGCGATCGGCGTCGGCTTTGCCGGCATCCTGATGATCATCAATCCGCTGCATGCGACATTCGATTTCCGGATCGTCATCCCGCTGATCGGCACCACGATGTTTGCGCTCTACTCGGTGCTGACCCGGCTCGCGAGCCGCACCGACACGGCCGATACCGCGTTTTTCTACACGGGTATTGCCGGTGCTGCGGCGATCACGCTGGTCGGTCCGTTCTACTGGTCGCACATCACGCTTTCCGACTGGTTCTGGATGTTGACGCTTTGCGTTACCGGCATGACCGGGCACTATCTGCTGATCCGCGCCTACTCGCTCGTCGATGCCGTCGCGGTACAGCCGATGTTCTACGTACAGTCGGTGCTCGTCTGCCTGATCGGTGTGATGCTGTTTGGCGAGATGATGACCATCAACATGGTGGCCGGGTGTGCGATCGTCATTAGCGCCGGCGCCTTCACGCTCTGGCGCGAATCGCGGCTTGGCAAAGTCCCACCGCCCCCGATCGAGCCGCCCGGCGCGCTGTAGAGAAGGCTTTGTCGCATCAGCTGTTGTGATGCATCGCGTCAGGAAAAGTCGTTTCCCATTTCACACCTGCGCGGCTATGGATAATGCCTGATTTCAGGAGGCAAGCATGTCCAACCCCGCGCGCTCATCGATGCCCTGGCTGATCATCACGGCCGGTGCCTTGGTTGCGATGCTGACCTTCGGCCCGCGTTCGGCAATGGGCTTCTTCCAGTTGCCGATGTTGTCCGATCGTGGCTGGGATCGCACCACGTTCGGGCTCGCGATGGCGATCCAGAACCTCGCCTGGGGCCTTGGCCAGCCGATCTTCGGAGCGATAGCGGACAAATACGGTACCGGCCGCGTGCTCGCCCTGTCCGGTCTCCTCTATGCGGGCGGACTGTTTCTGATGTCGTCCGCGCAATCAATTCCGATGCTGCACCTGTCGGGCGGCCTGATGGTGGGGCTTGCCGTCGGCGCCGGTTCGTTCGGCACGATCCTGTCAGCCTTTGCCCGCAACGTGACGCCCGAACAGCGCTCCTTCGCGTTCGGGATCGGCACTGCTGCCGGCTCTGCCGGGATGTTTCTGTTTGCGCCGCTCAGCCAGGCGCTGATCACGGCCTACGGCTGGTCGGACAGTCTGATGATCATGTCGGCGATGATGCTTGCTGTTCCGCTGCTTGCCATCCCGCTCCGTGGCAACGCGAGCTCCGGCACGCAGAACCAGACGGAGTTCAAGCAGACCGCGGCGCAGGCACTGCGGGAAGCCTTCGGGCACAAGTCGTACCTGTTGCTGACCTCGGGCTTTTTCGTCTGCGGTTTTCAGGTAGCTTTCATCACCGCGCATTTTCCGGCCTATCTTCGCGATATCGGCATCGAGGCTCGGTATGCGGTGATCGCCATGGCCCTGATCGGTTTCTTCAACATCATCGGCTCGCTTGGCGCCGGCGTGATCGGGCAGCGCTACTCGAAACCCTATCTGCTCGCCTATATCTATATCGGCCGCTCGATCGCCGTCACGGCCTTCCTGCTTCTGCCGCAGTCTCCGACCTCGGTCATCATCTTTGCCGCCGTGATGGGTCTCTTGTGGCTGTCCACGGTGCCGCCGACCAACGGACTGGTGGCGATCATGTTCGGCACGCGGCATCTGGGCCTGCTTGGCGGTTTCGTGTTCCTGTCGCACCAAGTAGGGTCGTTCCTCGGCGTCTGGATGGGCGGCGCGCTTTACGACAGGCTCGGTTCCTATGACATGGTCTGGTGGTTCGGCGTCGTGTTCGGCCTGTTTGCCGCGGCCGTCCACTGGCCCATTCGCGAAAAGACGGTGAACCGACAACCGGTCATGCAGCCGGCGGAATGATACCTGATCCTTGCGGCGTCTGATCGTCAGGGGCTTTCGACAGCGCCTTCAGCGCCGCCTGAACGAACCCGTCGCGGGCGGTACTCTGGGTCATTCCGCGCGGTTCATAGACATGCCGGGATAGGAAATGGCCGGTCAGACGGAAGGCCGCGGCCATGCCGTCGCGGTCGGCAGTCCTGGATGCTCCCTCTCCCAGAAAATCCGGCAGGGCCAGCATGCGGTCCGCATAGGGAGCGCCGGCATCGCGGCTCACGGCGCGACCGGATTTCGGCGACACATAGACAAGATCGCTGCGTGTGCCGGTCGCCGCACATTCCGAAAGATCCAGTCCGAAACCAAGATCGTTCAGCACCGCGAGTTCGAACCGGACGAAGAGTTCGCCCGCATCGGACGGATCATCCATCGCATCGAGAATGATATCGAGAGCTTCGAACAGGTGCGGATGCGGATCACGCTCGGGAAGCAGCCGAAGCAGAGCCCCCATCGCCTGGACACCGTAGACCGCCGTTGCGGTTTCCATCAGCTTTGCTGCACGCAGTTGCAGCGGTTCGAGCTTGAATTCGCCGAGATGCTCGTCGAGACGCGCGCGCCAGACCACCTCCACGCGGTTTCCCGGCTGCAGCACCGGTTGCATCGCGCGCGAGCGGCCGGAACGGACGATGCCGAGATGGCGGCCACGTTCGCGCGTCATCAGTTCGGCGATGACACTCGTCTCGCCGTGGCGTTTCACGCCGATGATGATTGCCTCGTCCTGCCACTGCATCGATAGGTGAACTTCCTGTCTGCGTTGATCAGTTCTACCGTATAACCTCTTGGGACTGAATCGGTTTCTGCGTCTTTCCGGCACGGTTTGCGGGCTCTGTCGGTGTCTAGGTGTGGCTGTCGCGCCTCCCTCGATTTATCTCTCGATCGGGCTGGAACAAATTGCCTTCGCCGCGGATTTCTCCGCCGAACAGCCAAGAGCAATACGCTGCCGGAGATCACATGAAAAACGCCCTGCTCGCTACCGCTATCATTGCCGCGATGCCCTTTGGCCTCGCCTTGCCAACGCCTGCGGCCGCGCAGTCGCCGCAGCTTGAACAGGCCTGCGTCGCGGTTGCCAAGAACTTCCTGCTCATTCCAGACGTCAAGACCGGCATTGTGCAGTCCTTCCCGGAACTCGATCCGCCGGGCGCACGTCTGACCTATTCGACCCGCCAGGACGCCAAGCCGACCGATTTCACCAACGAGATCGATTGCGAGTTCGGCAAGGGTGGACCTCCATTCACGCTGCTGCGCTTCTGCATCTCGAAGACATGCTACGGCCCGGGTGAGCAGGAACCCGAAAATCGTTGTCGCTTCGAAGAGGTCAAGGCGCTGATGGAGCGCAAGAAGTAAGATCTCCGTCTCAGCCGAGATCCGGCGTCAGCATGTTGAGTGCTGAAGACAGATATCGCGCGGCCAGAGCATGGCCGCGCGCTGAAGCGAGATCCAGCGCTGCCCGGCAGTGGCTCTCGAGCGGATCACTGATCTGGATCGGTTCGGCGAGCGCTGGCTGCACGATGACAGTGCCGCTGTAGATCGAAGGCAGCCCATCGACATCGCGCAGACAGCGCCCGTTCGCGCGAACGCTAACCTTATGGCCATCCGGATGGGTCAGGCTGTATTCGGCATTGTAGGCTGCACCATCGACGATCGCCATGTGGATAGCCTTGGCCACACGCTGCTTGTCGCCTTCGTCGATGTAGCGCACCAGGACGTCGATCGGCATTCCGATCGACAGGTCCTCGATCGAGAGACCAAACACATGGGCGATGACGTCGTCACCATAGACGCGGTTTTCTGCAACATTCCAGCTGTAGAATCCCACCGCGTTGATGAAATCCTGATCCGCTTCGTCAGAAGCGATCGTTCCGCGTGCCATGTACGCTCCCTATGCCAATACGACGCGTAGTTGTACCATCACCATCGCGTTAGCAATCGCGTACATTGATAGATGACAAGTTGCTACGGGGTTCTACGTAACGAATCACGAGCGCCCTTTGGCTGACAGGAATGTCCAAGGGAGCGATTCTGCAGCCATCGTGCACGACCGGAGGATGCAGCCGCAATTTGCACGAACCATGGATGCTTTACGCTTTTTTGCCGCCATCCAGCACGTTGAGTGCGGAGGACAGGTAGCGGGCCGCAAGCGCGTGGCGGCGGCTGTTGGCGATTTTCAAAGCCTCGAGACAATGGGTCTTGAGTGGATCGCCAGAATGAGCACCACTGCCCACTTCGACAGCGGTAACGGAACCTGTGTAGATCGACGGCAGGCCGAGCTTGTCGCGAAGGCATCGTCCCTGCCCTGTCACCGTGACGCGGCGACCGTCCACATGGGTGATTCCATAACTCTGATGGCACTTTTTGCCAGAAATGATGGACTCGTGCAGGGCTTTTGCGACGCGCTGCTTGTCGCCATCGTCGACGTTGACGATGACCTGTTCGATCGGCGCGCCGCTCTCGAGGTCCCTGTAGGGGACCCCGTAGATGAATGCGAAGACCTGATCGCCGTAGACCTTGTTCTCCTGAACGTTCCAGCTGAAGAACCCAACCGCATCGCTGAGATCCATACCACTGAAGGCATCAAAACGTCTTATATCGCTCATGCCTGGCACCACCTCCACGATTTGCCGAGATCGCCTCAGTCCTTCAATACAACCAGCGTAACCCGTCGGCGTATTTTAGGGAATAACAATTAAGCATTTCCGAATTTACTAACATTCGAAATTACACAGCAGTTCCTTCTCCCGATATCAAGCTAACGCATCGGAAGGAGTCGGCAAGCCAAAAACGGTCAAACATTCAGTTTTTCGGGAATTCCAGGCCCATTTCGCGGAAACGTTGTGGATCGTCTCCCCAATTTTCCCTGACCTTCACAAAAAGGAACAGGTGAACGGGCTGTTCAAGGATCTCGGTCAGTTCCTTGCGCGACGCTGTCGAAATTGCCTTGATGGCGTCGCCGTTCTTGCCGAGAGCGATCTTCTTCTGGCTTTCGCGCTCGACATAGATGACCTGTTCGATCCTGACGGAGCCATCCTTGCGCTCTTCCCACTTCTCAGTCTCGACATGCGAGGCGTAGGGAAGCTCTTGGTGGAGCCTGAGAAAGAGCTTCTCGCGGGTGATTTCGGCAGCAAGCTGGCGCATCGGCAGATCGGAAATCTGATCCTCCGGGTAGTACCAGGGGCCTTCCGGCAGGGTCGTGGAGAAATAGTCCATCAGATCGTCGCAACCCGAGCCTGTCGTGGCCGAGATCATGAAGGTGCGCACGAAATCGATCTTTTCGTTGGCCGCAGCAGCAAGTGCCAGAAGATCCTCGCGCTTGACCTGATCGATCTTGTTCAGAAGCAGCAGTTTCGGCTGATGCACATCCTTCAGACCCTCTAGGATCGCGTCGGCATCGCCGCGCAGGCCGCGTTCGCTGTCGATCAGGAGCGCGATCATGTCGGCATCCTTGGCGCCGCCCCAGGCGGTGGTCACCATGGCGCGGTCCAGCCTGCGGCGCGGCTTAAAGATGCCGGGCGTATCCATGAAGACGATCTGGGCGTTGTTGTGGATCGCGATGCCCCGAACGATGGCGCGGGTCGTCTGCACCTTGTGGCTGACGATCGACACCTTGGCGCCGACGAGACGGTTGACCAGCGTCGACTTGCCGGCATTGGTCGCTCCGATCAGCGCCACGAAACCGGAATGGGTCGGGCCGGCTTCAACCAGTTCCGCCGCCGCCTCGTCGACCGCGGTTTCCGGCTGAACGGCGTTTACGTCTTCGTCTTTGCCTTCGGTGGTGTTGTCTTCGGTCATGATGTCCAATCAGTCTTCAGCAGAGGTCTTCTGCCAGACGCCTTCGCGTTCGAGTATCCTGGTGGCAGCCACCTGTTCGGCTGCACGTTTCGACCGGTCGGCGCCCGTTTCGGGCGAAACACCGGGAATCTCGACCGTCACGGTAAAGCGCGGGTCGTGATCCGGGCCGGAGCGGTCGTCAATGCGGTAGGACGGGGTCACACCGAATTTGGCATGTGCCCATTCCTGCAATTCCGTCTTGGCGTCGCGGCGGGCGCCATCGGCGCGGGTCGCACGCGCCTTCCAATGACGCAGAATGAAACCGCGGGCAGCTTCCAGTCCGCCATCCAGATAAAGGGCGGCAATCAAGCTCTCCACCACATCGGCGCGGACGTTCATCATCCGCTTGCCGGTGATCTTCTTGACGTCGGCGCCGGTTCGGATGAAACGGTGCAGTTCCATCTCGTCTGCAACAATGGCACAGCTTTCGGCGCTGACCAACTGATTAAGGCGCACAGACAGCTCTCCTTCCGGTGCGGACCGGAAGGTAGTGAACAGAAGTTCGGCAACGCAGAGCCCGAGCACACGGTCGCCCAGAAACTCCAGACGCTCGTAATTGGCATCCTTGGCAAGACCGACGCTGGCGTGGGTCAGCGCCCGGTCAAGCCACTGCTTCTCGGAAAAGACGTGGCCGATTATCGTCTCGAGACGGCCGCGTTCTTCATCCGAGAGTGAGAGCGGTTTCATCAATGAACGCCCTTGAAGAGACGGTCCCAACGCATGTTGGACGGCCATTTCCAGATCTCGCGGAAGGACGTGTCGTTGCCGAGCGAGAAGAAGATGACGCTGGCGCGACCGACGAGGTTTTCGGCCGGAACCATGCCCGGACCTTCGTCAAAGCGGCTGTCGAGCGAGTTGTCGCGGTTGTCGCCCATGAAGAAATAGTGTTCCGCCGGCACGACGAACTCGCGGGTGTTGTCGCCGCGCGAGCTTGGGGACTGGTCGAGCGTGTCAAAGGTCACGCCGTTGTCGAGCGTCTCGCGGAAGACTGGAACGTTGGTGCCTGGATCGGAGCGGTAGTCGGATGTGAAAGCGCCGTCGCCCTGCTTGGGTACAGCGGTTCCGTTGACGAAGAGCACGCCGTCGCGAACCTGGATGCGGTCACCGGGAAGGCCGATCAGGCGCTTGATGTAATCGATCTCGGGCTGCTGCGGCAGGCGGAACACGATCACGTCGCCGCGCTTCGGCTCGCTGAACTGAAGGACACGGCCTTCAAACAGGTCCGGCGAAAACGGCATCGAATACTTCGAGAACCCGTAGGCGAACTTGTTGACGAAGATATAGTCGCCGACCAGAAGCGTCGGCATCATCGAGCCGGACGGAATCGTGAAGGGCTGGAACAGGACGGTGCGGATCACCATAGCCAGCAGCAAGGCCTGGATGATGACCTTGATGTTTTCCCAAAGGGCATTCTGCGGCTTCGTCTCGGCGTTATCGGACACGTATTTCAATCTCTCTCTTCACGGCGGATGGCTACCTGTGTGAAACGTGCCGCAATCTTCGAGAGATCACGCCCGCCGTTCAGGTCATTCCTGCGTGGCACCTTGTAGCTACAAAACCGCTGCGCGCTTTTGCGGGACATGCTTTAGCGTCTTCACAGAGCGGCGGCAATGGGCCACCGCTTCGCCAAATTCTGGTACGCTCACGGAGCGGCCACCGGTCGCGCCTCAATGATCACGAAGGCCTGCGCATAGGGATACTCGTCGGTGATCGTGACGTGGATGAAAGGCTCCTGACCGGCGGGCATCAGTTCCGCCAGCCGCTCGCCCGCGCCACCCGTCAACACCATGGTCGGCTTGCCGCCCGGCAGGTTGACAACGCCCATGTCTTTCCAGAACACGCCGTTTGCAAGGCCGGTGCCGAGAGCTTTGGAGCAGGCTTCCTTGGCGGCGAACCGCTTGGCATAGGATTCGGCGCGGTTCTTCCGACGATCGGACTTTGCGCGCTCGATATCGGTGAAACAACGATGGGTGAACCGTTCCCCGAAACGTTCGATGGATTTTTCAACTCGACGGATGTCGATGAGGTCACTGCCCATGCCGATAATCATCAAAGTCCCTCTTTCTCAAGCATCGACTGACTTGCGGTCTGCCGGCTGCGCCGTCAAGTTCCCCGGCTGATATTCCCGCTCATAGGCCTGCTGATATTCGCTGCGGCGGGCAAGCCGACGCTCCGTCTGGCTAATGCGAAAACTGCGGATCCCGAAATAGGTCGCGACATAGACAAGCAGTCCGCAGAACAGTCCGGGAGGCAGCGAGCCGATCAGCATCGGCTCCAGGATCGGGTCCCAGAGTTCCGATAGCTTGAGCTGGGAAAACAGCGCCGCTAGATCGACCGGCCGCGCTTCGCCGCCGCCAGCGCGGCCAAGGATGAACTGGCCGATTTCCCACGTAAGGGGCCAGATGATGGGACAAGTAACGGGATTGGCGAAGGCCGTGCCAAGCGCCGCAGCGACCATGCTGCCGCCCAGCACCCAGGCAAAAGGAATCGCAAAAAGGATGTGGAAGCCGAGAAAGGGTGTCCAGGCGCTGACCATGCCGATGGCAAGACCGGCAGCAACCGCATGCGGCGAACCGCCGATGCGCAAGATCTTGAGCCGGTAATATCCGAGCACACGGCGGAACCCCTTCGGGGGAAATATTGCGCGATACAGCTTTTCTCGGAAGGTCGGGGCTTTGCGGCGCCGAAAGGGCATGAAGCAGCTTCTTTCTGGTTCGGTCCGGTGAAGGATCCGAGAACCATCATCTCAGTTCGGAAACGGTCTTCGTAGCGGAAGCCCAAGATGATGGCGAAAATTGGCCGCTGGCATCGGGCCGCTTCGCGCACGGCCCCCGGATAAATCTACTTCACGACAGACGACCGAGCCGCTGTCATGTCATTGAATTCAGATGGACTTGCGGAACATGCCACGGTCGATCTGTCGAACGCGGTGCTCGAGATCGAAGCGATCGCAGGCTTCGTTGAGGTATGCCATTTCGCGTTCCTGGACGGAAGGGCCGCGCAGGACGCGGGCGAACTTGCGGACGGAGGTAAACATCTGACGTCTCTTTCGGTAAATGTTGCGGTGCAGCAGATATAGGCTGAACCAGCGGGCTTTACCAACGCAAGGGTTACCTCCCAGCCCTGCATTAAATGCATACCCTCTCAAAGGGAGCGCACTCAAAACAGGCAGTCCGCGTCGACGATCGGCTGGGGTCTAGTCGTAGACACGCTTCAGGTTGGAAACGCAGTCCAGTTCCTTCAGCTGCGTCAGGAGCTGATTGAGCTGGCGCACGTCCCAGACTTCGACTTCCATGGCGATCTCGGAGAAATCGGCGGCGCGATTGCTGGCCATCGACAAGGATCGGATGTTGATGTCGACACCGCCGATTGTCTTCGCGACCGTCGCAAGGGTGCCTGGCTCGTTGATCGTGTTGACGTCGATACGGGCCAGAAAACGAGACTTGTTGGCCTCGTCGAGATCCCAGCGCACATCGATCCAGCGCTCCGGTTCCTCATCGAAGTGCTGCAGGATCGGCGCCTGGATCGGATAGATGGTGATCGCCTCGCCCTTGTCCATGATCCCGACGATACGGTCTCCGGGCACGGCGCCGCTCGGTGCGAAACGCACCTGCATATTGCCGGCAAGACCGCGGATCGGAACCGGTTCAGGGCTCAACGCAACGACATCGCCGGCATTGACGGCCGTCTGGGCATCCTCCAGCGGTGCCTTTGGCTGGTTCGGCAGCTTGAACATCATGCCGGACGCACTTCGCATGTTGAACCAGCCGTCATCGGCCGATGGCTTCACGGTAACGCGTTCATCCTTGAAATCAGGGAAGACGGCGCGCAGCACGTCGAGCGACGACAGCTCCCCTCGCCCGACGGCAGCGATCGCATCCTCGACATCCTTGTGGGCAAGCCGATGCAGAGCAGGCTTCAGCGCCTCGCGGGTAAAGGTCTTTGCGGCGCGATCGAAGGTGCGCTCCAGAATGCGATAGCCGAGGCCGGCATACTGTTTGCGGATCGCCATGCGGGTAGCGCGGCGGATGGCCGAGCGGGCTTTGCCGGTGACGACGATTTCTTCCCACGCGGCCGGCGGAACTTGAACACCGGAGCGGATGATCTCGACTTCGTCACCGTTGTTCAGCCGGGTGACAAGCGGCATGATACGGCCGTTGATCTTGGCGCCAACCGTGGTGTCGCCGATATTGGTATGAACCGCATAGGCAAAGTCGATCGGCGTGGCACCGCGCGGCAGCGCGATCAGCTTGCCCTTGGGCGTGAAGCAGAAGACCTGATCCTGGAACAGTTCGAGCTTGGTATGCTCCAGGAATTCTTCCGGATTGTCGCCTTCGGCAAGCGACTCGATCGTATGGCGCAGCCAGGAATAGGCGCTCGATTCCTTGGGCAGAAGATCGTCGCCCTTGGCACCACCCGACTGGCCATCCTTATAGAGCGCGTGCGCGGCGATCCCGTATTCGGCAATCTCCTGCATCATCTCGGTACGGATCTGCAATTCGATACGCTGCCTGGACGGGCCGACGATCGTCGAGTGGATCGAGCGATAGTCGTTCTGCTTCGGGTTGGAGATGTAGTCCTTGAAGCGGCCCGGCACGACGCGCCAGCGGGTATGAACGATGCCGAGCGCCTTGTAGCAGCAGGCGACGTCGTCGACGACGATGCGGAAACCGTAGAGGTCGGAAAGCTGCTCGAAGGACAGCGACTTCGACTGCATCTTGCGGAAGATGGAATAGGGCTTCTTCTGGCGCCCCTTGACGGCGGCGTCCGGCAGGCCGTTGGCGACGAGAAGATCGCGCAACTCGTCCTCGATCTTCTTGATCAGCCCTTCGTTGCGGGCCGAAAGATCGGCCAGCCGCTGGGTGACAGTCGCATAGGCTTCCGGGTTGATGTAGCGGAAGGACAGGTCCTCGAGCTCGTCGCGCATGTCCTGCATGCCCATGCGGCCGGCCAGCGGCGCATAGATATCCATCGTCTCTTCGGAAATGCGTGCCTTCTGCTCGGCCTTCATATGGTCGAGCGTGCGCATGTTGTGCAGCCGGTCGGCAAGCTTGACCAGCAGCACGCGCACGTCGTCTGAGATCGCCAGCAGCAGCTTGCGCAGGTTTTCGGCCTGTTTGGCCTTTTTCGATACGAGATCGAGACGCTTGAGCTTGGTCAGACCTTCGACGAGACGACCGATATCCTCGCCGAACAGCTCGTCGATCTCGGCGCGGGTCGCTGTCGTATCCTCAATCGTATCGTGCAGCAACGCGACGGCGATCGTCGACTCGTCGAGATGCATGTCGGTGAGGATGGCAGCCACTTCGAGCGGATGCGAGATATAGGGATCGCCAGAGGCGCGTTTTTGCTGGCCATGCTTTTGCATGGCGTAGACATAGGCCTTGTTGAGAAGAGCTTCGTTGGCCTCGGGCTTGTACTTCTGCACCCGCTCAACAAGCTCGTACTGCCTCATCATCCCGTGAAATGCCCTCGATACCGGGTCCAACAAAATAAAAATGGCGCGCCAACCATCAGATCAGCGCGGCCATCATAGATATCAAGACAGATTAGGGCGAGAGAATGAACGGTCCCTTGCCCAAACAATGCATCAATCAGTAATCGTCGCTCTTTTCCGGCGGCACAAGGCCTTCGATACCGGCGAGAAGGTCTTCTTCCGACATCTGGTCGAAATTGACGGTTTCCGCGGCGCCGTCTTCCTCGTCGTTGCCAGAGGCTGTCGACGTGCTGCCGGCAGCAATCAGGGTTGCCGGATCGGGCTCGGGCTCGTCGATTTCGACATGCTTCTGCAGCGAATGGATCAGGTCTTCCTTCAGGTCGTCGGGAGAGAGCGTTTCGTCGGCGATTTCGCGCAGTGCGACGACCGGGTTCTTGTCATTGTCGCGATCGATGGTGATCGCTGCGCCCTGCGAGATCTGGCGGGCACGGTGGCTGGCGAGAAGCACCAGCTCAAAACGATTATCGACTTTGTCAATGCAATCTTCTACTGTGACACGGGCCATTGCCTGTCCTTTGCGGTCGTTATTTTCGGAATTGCTACGCCCGATACAGCCATTGCCGGCGAAATTCAAGTTTATTCATGCCGACTGCCGCATGCCGCCGACCGAGGTGGCGATGACTCTGGCCAGATTCAACGAAAGGTTGCTTGGATAAAAGCGAATCCTACCATAAATGACATTTATATGATTAGCTGGTAATTTAACCGATAAATACCTAAGCGATCGGCTCAACTTTTCATTTGACGGGTCCTTGGTCAAGCAGCTTGAAGGGGATGGAGACATATGTTTGACCCAAGAGAGAAGATAGCTCTCTTTATCGACGGTGCTAATCTTTACGCGGCCTCGAAAAGCCTTGGTTTCGATATTGATTACCGTAAGCTTCTGAAGGCTTTTCAGAAGCGCGGCTATCTGTTGCGTGCCTATTACTATACGGCGCTGATCGAGGATCAGGAATATTCGTCGATCAGGCCGCTGATCGACTGGCTGGATTACAACGGCTACAAGGTTGTGACAAAGCCCGCCAAGGAGTTCACGGATTCGCTTGGCCGCCGCAAAATCAAGGGCAACATGGATATCGAGCTCGCGATCGATGCGATGGAACAGGCCGAGACCGTTGATCATCTCGTGCTGTTTTCGGGCGATGGCGACTTCACCAATCTTGTCGAAGCGCTGCAGCGCCGCGGTCGCAAGGTCTCGGTCGTTTCGACGATGCAGACGCAGCCGCCGATGATCGCCGACGACCTGCGCCGGCAGGCCGATCATTTCATCGATCTGATGACACTGAAAGCCGAAGTGGGCCGCGATCCATCGGAACGCGCACCACGGCCGACGGAGCCTGCTCCCGAACCGGCCGAAGGCTGAGATCATCCCCGGAAAGAAAAAAGGGGCCGTTCGACGGCGCCTTTTTTTGTTGGGGAAAACGACTAGGCCGAATGCGGCTCCGGCGTCACCGAAGATGACGCCCCCTGCCCGGCGCTGCGCTTTCGTGCACGAAACACGCCCTCGACGATCAGGGCCAGGGGAAGCCCGATAAAGAACGGAATGAAGAAGTAGATCACTCGGAACGCGACAAGCGAACCAATCGACGCCTGGTCGCCCATTACATGACGAACCGTTGCCTCGAGGACTCCGAGGCCACCGGGCGCATGGGTAATGAGGATTGCAAGATTGGCGAGCACGAACGCGGTCGCGGCCTTCAGGTAGCTGACATCGGCGCTCGCTGCCATGACTTCGCGCAGACAGGCGGATACGAGCGCGAAATTGATCGTGCCGATTACCACCTGTGCGATGGCGATCCTGAGCGTCGGCATTTCAAAGCTCCAGGAGCGGATCTTCAAAGGCGCGCGCACCGTTGCCGCGAGGATGAGATATACACCCGTCACGGCGAGGCAGGCAAAACCGATCCCCATGACCATCGCCTCCGACAGCCGCAGGACTGTTGCGGCATCCTTCGGATTGATGATCATCACGATACCCGACAGAACGGCCATGCCGATGCCGACAGTGACACCGGAAAACAGAACGATCTTGGCAACGTCCTCGGTGCTCATGCCCCAGTGATGATAGTAGCGATAGCGCAGCGCGCCGCTGCTGAGACCCGACAGGCCGACACTCTGGCCGATCGACAGCGCGATGAAGGAGGCAAGGCCGATCTTGGGATAGGAGAGGTCGTTCTTCACGTAGCGCACGCCAGCCCAATCAAAGCCGGACAGGCAGACATAGGACCCGGCGGCAAACAGGCCCGCCATGACGAGATTGTAGGTCGGGATATCCCGGACGGACTGGACTATGTCGCTGAGCGAGTATTCGCGGAACGTGTGGTACAGAAGGTAGCCGGCGGCGCCGAAGCCGATGACAATCGTGATGTAGGTAAAGATCTGCTTTTTCGTCATCGCCCACTTGCCCCAAAATAACGAGCTGAAACGGGCGATGTATGGTTTTGTTCCGCAGTGAGGGTTTTCAAGCTCGCTCGAGCACGCGCTTAACGCACGCCCGACGGGTCAGCCTCAACCGGCCTTGAAAAGCCGCGACTTCTCGCGGTTCCAGTCGCGTTCCTTCTCGGTCTCGCGCTTGTCGTGCAGCTTCTTGCCCTTGGCGAGCGCCAGTTCGAGTTTCGCGCGACCCTTTTCATTGAAGTAGATCTTCAACGGCACCAGCGTCATGCCTTCACGGTTGATACCGACACGCAGGCGGGAGATCTCGCGCTTCGACAAAAGCAGCTTCCGGCGACGGCGCGGCTCGTGGTTGAAGCGGTTGGCCTGCAGATATTCCGGAAGATGGCTGTTGATCAGCCAGATTTCATTGCCTTCGTCGGAGGCGTAGGACTCGGCGATATTTGCCTTGCCGTCACGCAGCGACTTGACCTCGGTGCCGGTCAGCATGATGCCGGCTTCGTAGGTATCGAGGATCTCGTAATTGAAGCGGGCCTTGCGGTTTTCCGCGACAATCTTGTTCACCGTGCGCTGGCTGCCTTTGGGGGCCATTGAAATCTTCCGTCGCCCTTCATCTGAAACACAATCCCCGCCCATGGGCGATGAGCGGGGTTCGATTTCTATGTAATGCGCCAGGCAGCAAAAGTGAAGCGCTGCGGCTTCAGTTCAGGATACCCGCATGACGCAGTGCTGCATCAATGGCAGCTTCCGTCGCCGGTTCCAGCGTCGACATCAGTGGAGAGCGGACGGCGCGGTTCAGACCGCGGACCTTGTAAAGCCCGTATTTCGAACCGCAGACGCCGGGCTCCATGAAGATCGCCTTGTGCAGCGGCATCAGGCGATCCTGATACTCGAGTGCCTTGGCATAATCGCCGGCAAGCGTGGCGGCCTGGAACTCGGCACAAAGCCGCGGCGCGACATTGGCCGTCACCGAGATGCAGCCAACGCCACCATGGGCGTTGAAGCCAAGTGCCGTCGCATCCTCGCCGGACAGCTGCAAAAATTCCGACCCGCAGGTGATGCGCTGTTCGGAGACGCGCTCGATCTTGCCGGTCGCATCCTTGACGCCGACGATGTTCTTGTAGGCCTTGGTAAGGAAACCCATCGTTTCCGGGGTCATGTCGATGACCGACCGGCCGGGAATGTTGTAGATGATGATCGGCAGATCGGTTGCTTCGGCGACCGCGGAAAAATGCGCGATCAGGCCCTTCTGGGTCGGCTTGTTGTAATAGGGTGTCACCACCAGAAGCGCATCGGCACCCGCGGTCTGCGCATGCTGGGCAAGCTCGATCGCTTCGCGGGTGTTGTTGGACCCGGCGCCTGCGATGACAGGGACGCGGCCGCGGGCGGCCTCGACGCACAGTTCAACGACCCGCTTGTGTTCGTCGTGCGAGAGCGTCGGAGATTCGCCGGTCGTGCCGACCGGGACCAGACCGGAACTGCCTTCCGAGATCGTCCACTCCACATGCGCGGCGAAAGCATCCTCGTCCACCGCGCCGTCGGTGGAGAAGGGGGTGACGAGAGCGGGGATCGATCCCTTGAACATGCAAAACTCCCAAAGGCCGAAGGGCATGGTACAATCCATGCTTCGGCCGTAATCCGCGACTAAGGCTGGGCACCATAAATCGGCGACCGGGCGGCGACAAGCGGAAGTACATGGGTTTTCAGCGTAAATCCCACTTAAGAATTCGCGCGATCGTGACCGCTGTGGTAAGGTTTTGTTAAGCTTGTCAGCAGCTAATAAGGGGTCTGAAACATCGTTGTCGCGAGTTGCCGGATGAGCAAACCCGTTGTAATCCTCAAGACGCTCTGGGCAGCGCTGTCAATCAGCGTCGCGGTCCTGCCGGCTTACGCTGCACCTCCAGGTTCCAATGCAGGCGTCGCACCGCTCCCATTCGTGAGGCCGGACGCTCCCGCTGCAATCCAGGGCTTCACCACCGTTCCGACGCCCGTTCCTGCGCCACCGACAACACCACCGGCCACTCCGGCGCTGGTTCCCGTGCCTGACATTACCGGCGCAATCCCCAGGATGAACCGGCCGCTTGCGACGCCCGCTCCCGCCCCTGCTCTCAAGGCCGGTCTCGATGCACTCTCCGACAACGATGCCTCACAGGCGATCGCCATGCGCGACAGCCTGCCGGAAGGCTCGCTCGACGAAAAGATCCTGACCTGGGCGATTGCCACCTCGGGCGCCCGCGGTATTCCTTCGAGCGAAATTGCCGCTGCGCAGCGCAGGCTCGTCGGATGGCCTGGGCTTTCCACCCTGCGGGCGCAGTCCGAACGCGCGCTCTACCGCGAAAACCCGACGCCGGCCCAGGTGCTTGCCGCTTTCGGCACGACGAAACCGGAAACGCCGGAAGGTGCCGTCATTCTATCGAGGGCGTTGGTGGCAAGCGGCAAACATGCCGATGCCGGGCGCATCCTGAAAAACATCTGGGCATCCGAGCCGCTGGACAAGCCGATGGAAGACCGGATCCTTGCCGAGTTTTCTGCGCTTCTTTCGCCTGCGGATCACCGGGCGCGGATGGATTACCTGATGTACCGCAGCCGCGGCGCGCAGGCGAAGCGCTTTGCCGAGCTCGGCGGTTCGCAATCGCTCTACAAGGCGTGGAACGCCGTCATCGTCAACGCAAAGACGGCAGGACCGGCGATCGAGGCAATTGACCGTTCGCTGGCAAGCGATCCGGCTACCCTGTTCGTGCGGATCGAATATCTGCGCCGCCAGGACAAGTACCAGGAGGCCGCAGCGCTTCTTGCAAAGGCTCCGCGCGAAGCGGGCCGTCTGATCAACACCAGCGAATGGTGGAACGAGCAGCGAATCGTTGCCCGCGGGCTCGCCGATCTCGGCGATGTCAGGCTGGCCTACCGGACGGTGTCCGACCCAATGGCGGCTCTCTCCACCGACAAGGTGGATGCGGAATTCCATGCGGGCTGGTACGCGCTGCGGGCGCTCAACGATCCGGCCACAGCCGAAAAGCATTTCTCGAGGATTCTTGCCGCCTCGAGCCGTCCGCTCTCGGCATCGCGCGCGCTCTACTGGCTCGGACGCGCCGCGGAAGCTGGCGGACCGGGTTCCTCATCGGAATTCTACAGCCGCGCTGCCCGGTTCCCCGGCACATTCTATGGCCAGCTCGCCGCCGCAAGGCTGGGCACGCGGACGCTCGATGTCAGTTATCCGACGCCATCGGCAGCCGACCGGCAGATGTTCGAAAACCGCGAGGCCGTTCGGGCTATCGCAAGACTGGACGCCGCCGGCCACGATCGCCGGTCGGCAGCGCTTTACAAGGCACTTGGCGAAGAGCTGACAAGCCCCGGTGAACTCGCGCTGCTTTCGTCACGCGCCGAAGCGCAGGGTGACCATGCGCTGTCGCTCTCGATCGGCAAGAGTGCCTTTTCGCGCGGCATCGACGTTGCAGCGCTTGCCTATCCGCTCGGCGTCATTCCGACGGCTGCCAATATCGAGGGGTCCGGCAAGGCGCTTGCCTACGCGATCGCCCGTCAGGAAAGCGCGTTCAATCCGACAGCCGTGTCACCGGCCAACGCCCGCGGGCTGCTGCAAATCCTGCCGACGACCGCCCAGGGCGTGGCGAGGCGCCACGGGCTGGCGTTCAAGGCCGACCGATTGACCAGCGATGCCGGCTATAACGCGACGCTCGGTGCCCATTATCTGGGAGAGCAGATCGAGACGTTCGGCGGCTCCTACATCATGACCTTCATCGCCTACAATGCGGGGCCGAAACGGGTGAACGAGTGGATTGCCCGCTATGGCGATCCTCGCGGCAAGCCGATCGATGAAGTCGTCGACTGGATCGAGCGCATCCCCTTCCCCGAAACGCGCAACTATGTGCAGCGGGTAATGGAGAACTACCAGGTCTACAAGGTCAGGCTCGGACAGACGTCGGATATCGTGACAGACCTGCGGTTGGGGCGCCGATAATCTTATCTTGCAGCGCCTGGTTCATCTGATCACACCTCAGAATGCAAAAAGGCCCGGCAATGCCGGGCCTTTCGGGTTTGATCGCAGAAATTAGAATGTGCGCTGGAAGCGCAAGAGACCCGACCATGCTTCGTCGTCGAGCGTGGCGTTGTTCCACTTGGTGTAGGCAATTTCCGGCTGGATCAGGAAGCCCTGGATCGGCGTCCACTGCAGGTTGGCGACAGCCGAAAGGACGTCGCTATCAGAGTAGGAAACCTGCATGTTGGCAGCAAGGTCTTCGTTGAACTCGTAACCGGCACCACCCCAGACGGCCCAATCACCCCAGCCGAAGCCATCAATGATTTCAGGTGCATAGGAGTTGAAGCTGTCGCCGTCGCTGTTCCAGCCACCCATGAGGAAGGCGGTGAACGCGCCGAACTTGCCGCCGACACGTGCCTTGACGGCACCTTCTTCAACCGATTCGTCGTAACCACCGGTTACGCCAACCATGAAATTGCCTGTGTCGTATTTCAGACCAGCGGCAACATTCGGCCAGTCGCTGGCGCCACCGGCGGTGTCGTTGTCGTTCTGGCCGTCGTCTTCGAGAGCGGCGAATGCCGAGAAGCCGTTGCCACCCTTGTAGGTGTAGGCAACCATGTTGACTTCGCTCGGGCCGTAATTGATGACGTCGTCGCTGTCGACGTTACCGGCGTAATCGATGAAGGATTCATAGAGCGAATCCTGCAGGCCGACCGCAAAGCCGCCGAGTTCGATCGTCGCAACCATCAGGCGCGTACGGGTATTTTCTTCGTAGCCGTAAGACGGGTTATGCGGATCGTAGTCGAAGCGCGCCGTGAGGTTGGTCTTCAGCGTGCCCATTTCGGTGTCCGAAGCGGTGCTGAGATAGAGCTCTGCGCGGCTGTTGGTGTAGAGACCATCGGCATCCGGGCTGTAAGCGCTGCCATAAGCGGCATCAAAACGGACGCGACCGCCGACCTTGAGGCAGGTTTCGGTGCCTGGAATGTAGAAGTAGCCGGTGCCGAACGCGTCGCAGACGCGGACGTATTCCATGGGTTCCGGTTCGGCGGCGACGATGGCGTCGGCGGCCTGAGCGCCGGAGACTGCTGCGAGGGCAGCAGCGGAGCCAAGAAGAAGGCTCTTAATGTTCATTTTGTAATCTCCAAACAAACGCAGATGAAACAATGCATGTCGTAAAACAAGGTCGTCCATGGAAGCAGGAATCACCCCGAGTCGCGTGGTCGGCTGCCGAGACGCTAGTCGTCGATCAACTTTGCGGCAACGAAATCGGCACTGTTGTGTCCATTAGCGCCTCAATCGAACCGGTCGGTGTTGCAAGCATTCATCAGTTTGTTCGTGTGTTCTAAATCGCTGAAGAGCGGACGATGCTGCGTTGCAGCGAATCATCAAGCGACCGTCCGAATCAAACGCCGAAACGCAAAAGGCCCGGCAGAAGCCGGGCCTTTCGTAAAACCAAATCCTTTTAAAGGATCAGAACGTGCGCTGAAGGCGAACCATACCAGCGAACTGGTCTTCGTCGATTGCATCCCAGCTCGTGTAGGAGATTTCTGGCTGGATCAGGAGGCCGGAAACCGGGGTCCACTGAACGTTACCAGTTGCTGCGAAGGTTTCGTTGTCCGTGTAGGAAAGCTGTACGTTTGCAGCAACCTTGTCGGTGAACTTGTAGCCTGCGCCACCCCAAACAGCCCAGTCACCCCAGCTCGTGCCGACGCTGTCGCCAGGCGCGTACTTGTTGGTGGTGTCGCCGTCTGTGTTCCAGCCACCGAGAAGGAAGGCCGAGAATGCGCCGAAGGTGCCGGAGATGCGCGCCTTGATTGCGCCTTCTTCCTGCGACTCGTCGTAACCACCGACGAGCGAAGCAGCGAACGTGCCGCTGTCGTACTTGATACCAGCAACTGCATCCGGCCAATCGCTTGCGCCGCCTGGGATGTCGTTGTCGTTGGTGCCGTCGTCTTCGAGCGAGACTACAGCCTTGAAGCCGTTGCCACCGTCAAAGGTGTAGGTAACCTGGTTCAGTTCGAACGGGCCGTAGGAGATCACGTCATCGTTGATGACGTCGCCAGCGTAGCCGGAGAACGACGAATACTGCGAGTCAGCAAGACCAACCAGGAAGCCACCCCAAGTGATGTTGGCTTCGATCAGACGCGTGCGCGTGTTTTCTTCAAAACCAGCGGCCGAGTTGTGCGGGTTGTAGTCGAAACGAGCGACGATACGGGTCTTCAGTGCACCCCATTCGGTGTCGGAAGCTGTGTCGAGCGAGATGTGCGCGCGGCTGTTGGTGTACAGGCCATCGCTGTTTGGCGTGTAGGCATCAGCATAGCCTGCGTCGAAACGAACGTAGCCACCGATCTTGAGGCAGGTTTCCGTGCCTGGGATGTAGAAGTAACCCGTGCCGAAAGCGTCGCAAACGCGAACGTATTCCATTGGCTCCGGCTCAGCAGCGACGATAGCGTCAGCGGCCTGGGCACCGGAAACTGCTGCGAGAGCTGCAGCGGAGCCGAGAAGAAGGCTCTTGATGTTCATATTTGACCTCCAGTCAAAGTTTCAAAAGGGGTGAGTAGCTTGCTGGAGCCAGCACATCTGCCCCTCCCCGCGACTCAAGAAACGGCGACGAACCGACGCGCTTCATGTCCCGAAGCTACGAGACCTTCCCAATTGTGACAAGTAAATCACAAGCTTCGATGCGCGTTTTTGGTGTTTATTTGCAAAAGTGTTGCAACGTTTCATCGCATTGGTTTCGAGCGTTAACCAACACTTAATAAACGGGCCGGGAATCGGCGGTCCGCGACGCGTCGAGGAACCGGTGACCACCTCAGTCACGGGAGAGAATCACCAGACGGCCGCGATTGATCGCGACAGAAACAGCCGGCAGTTTCATTGCCCAAACGACAAAAGGCCCGGCGTGAGCCGGGCCTTCCGTGAAACAATCCTTGGGTAAGGATTAGAACGTGCGCTGAAGGCGAACCATACCGGTCCACTGATCGTCGTCCATCTGCGCGTTGTCGACGCTCGTGTACGAAACTTCTGGCTGGATCAGGAGGCCCGAAACTGGGGTCCACTTGACGTTTGCCGTAGCAGCAAGAACTTCGGAGTCGGTGTAGCCAACCTGTACGTTAGCAGCAACCTTGTCGGTGAACTTGTAGCCAGCGCCACCCCAAACAGCCCAGTCACCCCAACCAACGACTGCGTCGCCGTAGTTCGTGCCTGGTGCGTACTTGTTGATGTCGTCGCCGTCCGAGTTCCAGCCGCCCATGAGGAAGGCCGAGAATGCGCCGAACTTGCCGGAGATACGGCCCTTTACAGCGCCTTCTTCCTGCGATTCGTCGTAACCGCCGACGAGCGAAGCAGCGAACGTGCCGTTGTCGTACTTAGCGCCGAGAACTGCATCCGGCCAGTCGCTTGCGCCGCCTGGGATGTCGTTGTCGTTGGTGCCGTCGTCTTCAAGCGAAGCAACAACCTTGAAGCCGTTGCCAGCGTCGAAGGTGTAGGAAACCTGGTTGAGTTCGAAAGGACCGTAGGAGATCACGTCATCGTTGATGACGTCGCCAGCGTAGCCCGAGAACTGCGAGTACTGCGAGTCAGCGAGACCGACCAGGAAGCCGCCCCAGGTGATGTAAGCCTGGTTCAGACGTGTACGAGTGTTTTCTTCGTAGCCGAACTGCGGATGATGCGGGTTGTAGTCGAAACGAGCTACGATCTTGGTCTTCAGAGCGCCCCATTCGGTGTCCGAAGCGGTGTCGAGCGAGATGTGAGCGCGAGTGTTGGTGTACGAACCTTCGCGGTCGAGGCGGTATGCGTCGTTGTACTTAGCGTCGAAACGAACGTAACCACCAACCTTGAGGCAGGTTTCCGTGCCCGGGATGTAGAAGTAACCTGTGCCGAAAGCGTCGCAAACGCGAACGTATTCCATTGGCTCCGGCTCAGCAGCGACGATCGCGTCAGCAGCCTGGGCGCCGGAAACTGCTGCGAGAGCTGCAGCGGAGCCGAGAAGAAGGCTCTTGATGTTCATATTTGACCTCCAGTCAAAGTTTCATATGGGGATGGGTCTTTTGCTAAAGGCCAGCGTTCCCTGCCCGTCCCCGGGACTTTGAAAACGGACGAACCACCGCCGCGCTTCCGTGGTTCAAATTACAAATGCAGGCCGCGCATGCAATCGCGAACTGGCCATCCGCACGTTCTACCCACCTGCTTCACAAACCCGTGTTGCCGAAAGAGCACAAAAGCACCTCAGGCGACCGTTAAAAGTTTACACATCGTTAAGAAACACATTGGAAAGCAGCCACTTAGGCTTCGCGCAAGGTTCAGCGAACTACGCGCGCAACAGCGAGTCCAGGATCGCAAATCGATTGGGATTTTGAAGTTTGGGAATGGCGGAGAGGATGGGATTCGAACCCACGATACGGTTTTGCCGTATACTCCCTTAGCAGGGGAGCGCCTTCGACCACTCGGCCACCTCTCCGGTCCGGCCTGATTATTTCGGAACGTTGCCGATTGCAAGGTCTTTCGCAGGCCGATCCCGATTCGAGACCGGAATAGGCGTGGAATCAGTAGCTGGCAGGCCCTGCTCCGCCCGAACCGCGTCCATAGCGACCGGCGAGCGTCTTCAGGGCAGAGGAATAGAGAGCCACATCGGCGCCGACGGCCACGAACGTAGCGCCGAGATCGAGATAGCGGCGGTTGAGATCTTCGTCGAAGGTCAAGATGCCGGCCGGTTTGCCGGCGGCGACGATTCGGCGAATCGCGTTCTCGATCACGTCCTGCACTTGCGGTGCACCGATCTGGCCGCGAAACCCCATGTCGGCGGAGAGATCGGCCGGACCGATGAAGATGCCGTCAACGCCCTCGACCTCAGCGATTCGCTCGATGTCATCGATCGCAGCCATGGTTTCGGCCTGCACCAGAAGGCAGATCTCGTCTGCAGCCGTGTCTGTATAGTCTGCGATCGCGTTGAAGGCGGACGCGCGGGCAACGGCTGCACCCACGCCGCGTTTTCCCTCCGGCGGATAGCGGACGGCATCAACCAGTGCTTTCGCCTGTTCGGCCGAATCGACCATCGGCACCAGAAGCGTGCGGGCGCCGATGTCGAGCAGTTGCTTGATCATCCAGGTTTCGCCCATCGGCGGGCGAACGACGGCTTCCGATGAGGAGGAAGACAAGGCCTGCAACTGCGCCATGATGCTGCGCAGATCGTTCGGACCATGTTCGCCATCGATGACCAGCCAGTCGAAGCCCGCATGGCCGGCAATTTCCGCCGGCAGCGGCTCGGCCATGTTGAGCCAGAGGCCGATCTGCGGCAGGCCGGCTTGCAAACGAGCCTTGAAGGCGTTTTTCGGTGCCGGCATGGTATCTCCTTTTAAAACATGCTGTCTTTATTACGCGAGCAACTGCTTGAGGTCGGTCGCCGGATCGGCGATCAGCGCCTTGTCTGCCGTCATGCCGTTATCCAGCAGCTTCTTGCCGGTCACATAGGCCTTGGCGTCGTTGATCGCATCCACCGCGATCAGGCGGCCCTCGCGGAAATACCAGATCGAGACGCTGCCTTCCCGGCTGCCCGGCCGCATCACTGTCTCGTCGTAGCCAAGGTTGAACCCGGCGATCTGCAGCTTCACGTCATACTGGTCGGACCAGAACCACGGCTTTGCCTCGTAGGGCTCGGCTGACCCGGTCAGGGTCGCGGCAACCAATTCGGCCTGGTCGACTGCGTTCTGCACCGACTCGAGACGGATATTGTTGCCCTTCCAGGGCAGCATGGCGCAATCGCCCATGGCAAAGATTGCCGGATCGGACGTGCGAGCATAGTCGTCGACGAGGATGCCATTGCCAACGTCGAGGCCGCATTGCTGCGCCAGCCGGTCGTTCGGCGTGACGCCGATACCGACGATGACGAAATCGATATCGATGACCGTGCCATCGGACAACTCGGCCCCGCGAACCCGGCCGTCCTCGCCGATCAGGCGGGTAAGGCCTGTCTTTTCCCGGATGACGACACCGTGCTCGGCGTGAATGGCCCGCATCACGTCGGCGGTTTCCTTAGACGCGACTCGCTGGAGAATGCGGTCAGCCATCTCGATGAGCGTCACTTCAAGCCCGAGATGGCGGGCGACAGCTGCGGCTTCGAGGCCGATATAGCCACCGCCGATGATCAGAAGCCGGCGACCTGCCTTCATCTCGTCGGCGAGGAGATCGGCGTTGCGCTTGTCACGGACGGTAAAGACACCCGTGAGATCACCGCCGATGCTGGCTGGAAGGGTGCGCGGCGTCGAGCCGGTGGTCAGCGCCAGATGTTCATATTCGAGGACAGACCCGTCCTGCATTCGGATCGTCTTTGCATCCCGGTCAATTTCTTCGACAAAGGTCGAGAGCCGGAGCTCGACATCGTGTTCCGCAAACCAGGTTTCCGGGCGAAACGTCAGGCGGTCGAAACTCATCTCGCCCATCAGGTACTTCTTGGACAGTGGCGGCCGCTGATAGGGAATGACATCTTCGGAGCCAATCATCGTGATAGGCCGCTCATCCTTCAGCGCTCTCAGCTTGGCAGCGAGCGCGAACCCGGCCTGCCCTGCCCCGACGATCACCAATCTACCTGCTGCCACGCCCTGCTCCCATCGCGAAAAACTCGCGGCTGAAGGGGTAGCGCCGCCCCGGCGACCCGTCAACAGCCCGATTTCGGCACACTAACGGTGCAACTTGCGCAACGCGTGATCATGACGCGACGAAAACGCGCAGATCAGCGGCATTTTACCCATCTGTTTCAGAATGATTCATAAAAAGAGGAATAAAGTCATAGTCGAGGACGAGAACGAGGGAGGCGATCTGCCGGGTACGATGATGAAGGATACCGCACACGACCATGCTCATACGGGCGATCGGGCATTTGAAAGGTTTACGATAGACCGGCCTGGCCGGATCATCTTTGTCGGACACCATCTCTCGACCAATACCGCCTTCCGCTGCCTGATCCGGACAATCTCTCTTTATGGCGCCGAACTGGACGTCAGTCCCAGCCTGCCGGTACCGGCCAACTTCTTCCTGGAAATCCTCGGCATTCACGACGAAATCGGCTGCACCGTGATGCGCCGCGAAGAGGAGAAGGTCACGGTCGCCTTCAACATGCTGATCGATGCGGAATTCCTGCATCACGTCATCCGGCTTTCGTTCGAAACGAGCCACTAAGCCGGGTCGTCGTCAGGGGCATAGTTTTGCTTCATGCGCGCCATCAGCGGCCTTGTCCGCCCTTGCACGCCGTTCAAAGCCCCCTATTGTGTGCGGACTTTTTGAACCGGATCCTGATATCATGTCTTCATTCTCGCGCTTCACGCCGCTCATTGGCGCTCTTCCCGCGACCGTTCCCTTTGTCGGCCCCGAGGCCATTGAGCGCGCCAGAGGGCGTGCCGTGCAAGCCCGAATTGGCGCCAACGAGAACGGGTTCGGCCCTGCCCCGTCAGTCATCGAAGCCATGAAGTCCGCCGCCGCAGACAGCTGGAAATATTCGGACCCGGAGAATTACCAGCTGAAGCAGGCGCTTGCCGCGCATCTTGGCTGCAACGCCGAAAACATTGCGATCGGCGAAGGCGTGGACGGTCTGCTCGGCCAGATCGTGCGGATGGTGATCGAGCCCGGAATGCCTGTCGTCTCCTCCTACGGCGCCTATCCGACCTTCAACTTCCACGTCGCCGGCCATGGCGGCACGCTGGTAACGGCGCCCTATCGCGATGATCGCGAAGATCTCGACGCCCTGATGGATACGGTCATCCGCGAAAATGCGCCGCTCGTCTATTTCGCCAATCCCGACAATCCGATGGGCAGTTGGAACGATGCCGAAAAGATCGTGTCCTTCGCGCGGGGCCTGCCGGAAAGCTGCCTGATGGTGCTGGACGAGGCTTATTGCGAAACGGCGCCCGATGGAGCGACACCGGAACTCGCAGCGCTGATCGACCTGCCGAACATCATCCGCACCCGGACCTTCTCCAAGGCCTACGGTCTGGCGGGCGCGCGGGTCGGCTACACCATCTCGACGCCCGACAACGCCACCGCGTTCGACAAGATCCGCAACCATTTCGGCATGAACCGGGTCGGCGTGGCAGCAGCACTGGCGGCACTGAAAGACCAGGATTATCTGGCTGAGGTGATCGACAAGATCAAAGCGTCTCGCGACCGGATCTCGGCGATCGCCCGGGCCAACGGGCTCGAGCCGCTGCCATCGGCGACCAATTTCGTGGCGATCGACTGCGGCCGCGATGGTACCCATGCGCGGGCGATCGTCGACGGTCTGATGGAGCACGGCGTCTTCATTCGCATGCCGGGCGTGGCACCTCTCAACCGCTGCATCCGCATCAGCGCAGGACCGGAGCAGGATATGGCATTGCTGGAAGAGGCGTTGCCGAAAGTTCTGAAGGGTCTCTAGAACAGAAAAAGACCGCGCCGGCCTTGTTTCTGCCGGTCGCGGTCTTTTGATCTTCAGCGGCTGCGGTTTGTTGCCGGGAACAGCTCCGGTTCGCGCCGCGTCTCCATCCCGTTTTCTCTCTGGTAGGCCCGTGTTCTTGTTCGCCGGCCTTCTTCTGGGCCGGTCGCATGATTGAATATGCGCTTGCGCGTTAGTGGATGGTCATCCATTCGCGGGCTGCGCGCAGCGCTTCTGCAAGCTGCATCTTGGTCATCGTCGCGGCGAGATCGGCGCGCAGTTCGGCGGCGCGGTCGCAGCCCTTGATCGCGGCAATGTTCAGCCACTTGTGGGCAGAGACCAGATCGACCGGGCAACCCCGGCCGGTCGCATACATCAGACCCATGTCGCAGAGAACGTCTGCGCGAGCCTCGCCACCCATGGTGGCCATTTCGGAAGCATTCATTTCAAAGCGTGCCATCGGTTCGTATCCCTGTTTCGAGAACGTTGTTCTTGTCGTCTGCCCTGTTTTCCGTCGGGACCGTCGCTGTCTTGTGCAGCTTGTTGTCGGCCCTTCCGGGGTGGCGGTTTGTGCCGCTCTTTGATGATTTGAGTATCGGCCAAAGCTTGCAAAAAGCGCCTAAAAAGCATGATTAATTTGCTGAAAACAAAGTGCAAACGCTTGGTAAACTTGGTTTTTTGTTAAACATCGCGGCCCTTGGCTATTAAGGGTTTTGCGGACATTTTTACGAAAAATTCAGATCTGGATTTCAACCCTTTCTTCACCACGAATTCGGGTCGCGTTTTCATCGCGTCGAAATAAACGCGCGTCGCTCGGCGAAAACGGCGGGAGATTCGGCTGATATTCCGCCCCATGCGCAGGCTCAGGATATTTACCTTTACGTGTGCGTAAGCTAGATTTTCCGCTGTTCGCGCGAGGAGGTGCGAACGCTCAGACATATGACCGGTGCGGAAGCGCCGGCTCCGGGAGGGAAAACCATCATGAAGCGCATTTCGATACTCGCAGCTGCTTTCTCATTCTTCGCCTTCGGCATAGCCGGCACCGGCCATGCGGCAGAAGCGATCGAGGGCAACTGGAAGACCGCGAGCGGCGAGACGGCAGAGATCGGCAAATGCGGCGGCGCCTTCTGCGTGACGCTGAAAACCGGCAAGCATGCGGGACGGCAGATCGGCAAGCTTTCGCCCAAGGGCAGCGACTATACCGGCGAGATCACCGATCCCGAGGCGGACAAGACCTATAGCGGCTCCGGCTCGGTCAGCGGCAATTCGCTCAAGATGAAGGGCTGCGTGATGAAGATCCTCTGCAAGTCGCAGACCTGGACGCGCCTCTGACGCTATCGTCGCGATAGCAGGCGGCAGCGTTTGCGATCCCGGCAGTCACCTCTGTAACGGGTGGGCCGGGATAGCAGTGCAGGTCTCGCCGGCGATTGGGGATGAGATCAGGCTATTATCCCCGTCAGCTGTCGTTTGATTGTCGAAAACTTCCCATTATAATAGCGCATGAACACACGAATCTCTTCACTCCCCGCCCTTGCTTTCATCAGCCCGAGCCCTGTCGCGGCGCAGGCTTTCGACAATGCGGAAGCAGCCGTCGATGCGCTGACAGCGCTTTACGAGCGCAACACGTCCTTCCTGATCGATGCCTTCGGCGCACTTGCGAAGGGTGCGGCCGTGACCGGTCGATACCGCGCCTGCTATCCGCAGGTGATGATCGAGACCACGTCGTTCGGCCATGCGGATTCGCGTCTCTCCTATGGCCACGTGACGTCCCCCGGCGTCTACACGACAACGGTGACCCGGCCGAAACTGTTTCGCCATTACCTGATCGAGCAGCTCGATCTGCTCATTCGCAACCACGGCGTTCCCGTGATCGTGTCGGAATCGACGACACCGATCCCGCTGCATTTCGCATTCGGCGAAGGCGCGCATATCGAGTCGTCCGTCAGCAACGCGATGGCCGACATCCCGATGCGCGACCTGTTCGACACGCCGGATCTCAACAATACGGACGATCTTATCGCCAATGGCGAATACGAGGCCCCGTTCGGCGAGCCTGCGCCGCTTGCGCCGTTTACCGCGCAGCGCATCGATTATTCGCTGGCAAGGCTCAGCCATTATACCGCGACCGGGGCAGAGCATTTCCAGAATTACGTGCTGTTCACGAACTACCAGTTCTACATCGACGAATTCGCCGCCTGGGCGCGTAAGCTGATGGCGGAAGGCGGCGACGGGTATACGGAGTTCGTGGAGCCGGGCAACATCCTCACCACCGCCGGAAACGACCGGCCGGAGAACCCGGGCACGATCCGGATGCCGCAGATGCCGGCTTATCACCTCAAGAAAGGCGATCATTCCGGCATTACTCTCGTGAATATCGGCGTCGGGCCTTCCAACGCCAAGACGATCACCGACCACGTCGCCGTGCTGCGTCCGCATGCGTGGCTGATGGTGGGACACTGCGCCGGCCTTCGCAACAGCCAGCGGCTGGGTGATTACGTGCTGGCCCACGCCTATGTCCGCGAAGACCACGTGCTCGATGACGACCTGCCCGTGTGGATCCCGATCCCGGCGCTTGCCGAAGTGCAGCAGGCGCTGGAAAGCGCCGTCGAGGAAGTGACCGGTTACGAGGGTTTCGAGCTGAAGCGGATCATGCGCACCGGCACAGTGGCGACGATCGACAACCGCAACTGGGAACTGCGCGACCAGCGCGGGCCGGTAAAGCGGCTTTCGCAGTCGAGAGCGATCGCGCTCGACATGGAATCGGCAACGATTGCCGCAAACGGCTTCCGGTTCCGTGTGCCCTATGGAACGCTGCTCTGCGTCTCCGACCGGCCGCTGCATGGCGAACTGAAGCTGCCCGGCATGGCGACGGCGTTCTACCGGACCCAGGTCAGCCAGCATCTGCAGATCGGCATCCGTGCCGTGCAGAAACTGGCGGCGATGCCCACTGAGACGCTGCATTCGCGCAAGCTGCGAAGCTTTTACGAGACGGCTTTCCAGTGACAGCGGGTCAAATCGCGTATACACTTTTGCGTGCATGGAGGCTGCAATGCGCGCGACATCGACAGTCAACGATGACCTACTGATTGAGGCGAAGGAGATCAGCGGGCTGCCGGAAACGGCAACAGTCGAGGACGTGCTTCGCCACTTCGTGGAAGGTGAGCGGAGGCAGCGTGCCCTGAACGCGCTGGAGGGCACGGGATGGGACGGGCCCCGCCACAGCCGTCCGACATTCGAGACGCTGGCGGAAGAATTCCGCAGGCTGACGGCAGACCGTGACCACACACTATCGGAAGTGCTGCAGCGCGAGGGGCGCAACGAGCGATGACCCTTTACGTGGTCGATGCGAGCGTTGTCGTCAAATAGGTCGTCGAAGAGCCCGGCAGACCGCAGGTGATGACCCTTTTGAACCGACACGAGTTGGCGGCGCCCGATCTCATCCTGGCGGAGTGCGCCAACATTTTCTGGAAAAAGGTGCGGCGCCGGGAGTTGTCACTGCAGGAGGCAAGGTTTGCCGCTCTGATGATCGAGGGATCGGATCTCCAGCTTCGGGAGATGCTGCCGATCTGGCTGGCGGCCATAGAGCTTGCCGTGCGGATAGACCATCCCGCCTACGATTGCCTGTATCTGGCCCTTGCCCAACGTGAAGGGCTGCAATTCGTGACGGCCGATGAAAGCCTTGTGCGCAAGCTGGGTCAGAGTACCGATCGGGCGGTAAGGAAGCTGGCTGTTCCTCTTTCGTCTTTCGCCTGATCAATCCCCCCTCTTCGGCCGTGCCGCCAAAAGCGACAATGCGGTGCCGACCAGTGACGAGACGATGACGAGGATATGGGTGTTGACCGCAGCCTTGCCGAGTTCCTCCAATGCCATCCCACCCGCATCCGCTCCGAAGGCTAGCGCGCCGGCGGTAATGCCGGCGGGATAGGTGCCGACGCCGGCGGGTGCGTGGACGGGCAGTACCGAGGACAATTCACCACCGAGCGCGCCGCCGAAACCCGGGCCGACCGAGAGCCCGCCGAGCAGGCCGAGGACCCAGGCAAGAACCGCGATCTTGGTGAACCAGTTGACCAGCGTCGCGCCCCAGGCCCGAGCAAAGGCGTTTGCATCGAGCGGCAGACCGGCCTTGATCTCGTCGAGCAGCTTCTTGCCCTTCGCCGGCAGCAGCTTTTCCGCGAACTTGAAGGCATGGCCGTGTAAGGAAAAGGCTAGCGCCGGCAGGATGAGAAACGCGGCCCATAGCGTCCACGCCCAGATTGCACCGGTTGCGCCACCCGTCTGCAGCACGAGCCCGACGCCGGCGGCGGCCAGCAGGGCGTGCAGATCGAACAGCCGCATGACGAGAAGCGCTGCCGTTGCGCGGGTGAGAGAAACGCCGAACTCGCGCCGCATCAGAAGCGGGAAGCTTGCTTCGCCCGAGCGGAAGGGCAGCATGATGTTGAGAAGGTTATGAACCTGCACGAGCCGCAGCAACGTGCCGAAACGACCACCGGTTTCGCGCGGGAAATAATCGTAGATCCGCCAGGTGCGCAGCACATAGGTCGCAAGCAATAGCGCGAGCGCTAAAGCAGCCGTTCCCCACCCGGCGGCGCTCCATAATGAAACGACCCTGCCCCAGCCCCAGACATAGTGGATGAAGGCGGCGTAGAGGGCCACGATCGCAACTGTGCCAAGCGTCATGGCGTGGCGAATTATCCACGGTCTGCGGCTGGAAACCGGAGAATTCTTCATATATCAGGGGGCCCAATACGAGGTTTCGGGTCAAGCATTAAGACCAAGGTGCAGAGACTGCGGCCGCCATGACGGCGGATCGTCACGCCCGAGGTTTCCCGAGTTTCTAGGAGAAACACAAGGTGCGTACAACAGCAAGTTCGGCGGCCGGCACGATCGATGGCACGCTTGAAGGTACGATCGGCACCGTTTCACCGGTCGAACTCTCCCTCGTCGTGCCGCTCTTCAACGAAGAGGAAAGCGTAGGCCCGCTGATCGAGCGGATCTGCGCCGCCATGGCCACCTATCCCTCGGCATGGGAACTGATCCTGGTCGACGACGGAAGCACCGACGCGACGATCGCCAATGCGAAGCTTTCGCTGTCGCGTTCGGGCCTCATCCTGCGGATCATCGAGCTGCAGCGCAATTTCGGACAGACGGCAGCGATGCAGGCCGGTATTACCGAAGCGCGCGGCCGGCTGATTGCGACGCTCGACGGCGACCTGCAGAACGACCCCAAAGACATTCCTTCGATGGTCGCCGAACTCGAGCGACGCGAACTCGACCTCCTGGTCGGCTGGCGCAAGAACCGCCAGGATGGGCTGTTCCTGCGCAAGGTGCCTTCCTTTATCGCCAACCGGCTGATCGGGCGCATCACCGGCGTCCGCCTGCATGACTACGGCTGCTCGCTGAAGATCTATCGCTCGGCGGTCATCAAGCAGGTCCAGTTGATGGGCGAGATGCACCGCTTTATCCCGGCCTGGGTTGCGGGCGTCGTGCCGAGCTCGCGGATCGGCGAAATGCCTGTCACCCATCACGCCCGCCAGCACGGCGTTTCGAAATACGGGATCTCGCGCACCTTCCGCGTCATTCTCGATCTTCTGTCGGTGATGTTCTTCATGCGCTTCAAGGCGCGGCCGGGGCATTTCTTTGGATCGCTCGGCCTTGGCCTCGGTGCGCTTTCGGCGCTGATCCTGTTTTACCTGTTCATCGACAAGTTCATTCTGGGCAACGATATCGGTACACGTCCGCTCTTCATGATCGGCGTGATGCTGTTCCTGTCCTCGGTGCAGATGATCACCACCGGCATCCTCGCCGAAATGATCGCCCGCATCTACTACCGTGACGGCGCGTCGCTCTCCTATATCGTCAGGGCAGTCCACGAGGGTGTCGCCTCGAGTGACGCTACGCCGCAGCCGTGACACACTCAGCGATATTCTGAAAAAACACGTCAAAAGGGCCGCCGGCACGCTGGCTTGCCGCTTGATCTGCGGGCACGGCATGATACGCCAGACAGACATTCGCGCCTGAATTGTTCAGTCTTCGTCACCGGCGGACCTGGAGAAAACCTTTTGCATAGCCTTGAGGGTTCACATTTCTCCACTGTCAGGGTCTCCGCGGACCGGCTTTCCCGCGGCCGCACGTTTTTCACGGTCCTGGCGGTCTATTTTCTGGTCAATATGGGGGTGCGTGTGGTTCTTCCGCATGCGCTGGAGCTTGACGAAGGCGAACAGGCCTATCTGTCGCAATGGCTGCTGGCCGGATACGGCACCCAGCCGCCGATCTACAACTGGCTGCAATACCTCGCGGTTCATCTCTTTGGCATGTCGATGCCGACTTTGTCGGGACTGAAGAACCTGCTTCTGTTCGGTGCCTACGGCTTCTATTTCCTCGCTGCCCGACAGGTCTTGAAGGACAAGCGCCTCGCGGTGGTGGCGGTGCTCGGTCTTTTGACCATCCCGCAGGTCTCGTTCGAGGCGCAACGGGACCTCAGCCACACCGTGGCGGCGATCTTCGGCAGTTCGCTCTTCCTGTTTGCGCTGTTCAGGCTCTTATCCGTTCCGACGCTTGCCTCGTTCCTTCTGTTCGGGCTCGCCACGGGAATCGGGGGAATGACCAAGTACAACTTTGTCCTTCTTCCGCTCTGCGCGATGCTTGCAGTGCTGATGGAAAGCCGGTTTCGAGACCGGGTGCTGGACTGGCGCATCCTTTTGAGCGGCCTGGTGGCGCTGCTTGTCGTTGCCCCGCACGCCGTCTGGCTGCTCGACAATGTCGAGGCGGCCAGCAGCCGGTCGGTGGACAAACTCATCAGCGCTGACGCCGGTACGCTCGCAGCGATCTCCCGCGGACTGCGATCTCTGCTCCTGTCATCGACCGGGTTCATGGCCCTCACCGCAGCGGTGTTCGCCATCTCGCTGCGTGAAAAGCTTTCGACGGTCATGAGGGCCGACGACGACTGGAGCCGGCTTGCCGGTCGCATCCTGGCATTCGTGATGGCCGTCCTTTTGGGCATGGTCCTGTTCGGCGGCGTGGATGACGTGCGCGACCGCTGGCTCACGCCGTTGCTATTGATTCTGCCGCTTTACCTGACGCTGAAGATCGACGCAGCCGGGATCGACATATCGATGCCGCTCAAGCGCCTCTGGGTGACTGCTGTGGCGATCATGGTGATTGTTCCCCTGATCCTGTTTGGAAGAGTGGCGATCGACCCCTTCACGCGCAACTACGGTTACGTCAACATTCCCTTCGACAAGTTGGCGAAGCAGATCGAGCCGGAACTCGCAAGCGACGGTTCCGAGCCGCGCCCGGTGCTGATCATTGCCGCCGATGGGCATCTGGCCGGAAATATGCGTTTCAACCTGCCAGATACGACCGTTGTCGTCTCGCACCAGCCGGCCGGCATGGTGACCACGGCAGTCTCCGCCTACCGCAAGGCAGTCTTTGTCTGGCGCCGCTCGGATGGCACAATGCCGGACGGGTTTCAAACCGTCTTTGGCCGCTATTTGAAGACGCAGGGGCTCGAAGGGCTTTCGGCTAACCCGGTCATCCTGCGCTTTCCCTACTCCTGGGGACACGAAGGCGACCAGTACCCATTCGCCATGGCAGTTGTCGATCTGCCGGACTGACCCTATTCCGTCACGGTTTCTGCGAGGTGATCCAGAGCCTTTGACAGCGTTCCGACCATTTCGTCGACTTCCCCGCGGGTGATGGTGAAGGCCGGCGATGCCAGCATGCGGTCTGCCGTAGCGCGCATGATCAGCCCGTTTTCGAGGCAGTGGTTGCGCACAAGCGACCCGATATCGTCGGGTTTGGCATAGCGCCGCCGGGTCGCCTTGTCGGCTGCAAGCTGAAGGCCGCCGATCAACCCGACGCTATCGGCCTGTCCGACGACCGGATGCGCCTCAAGGCTTTTCCAGCCTTTCGCAAAATAGGGTCCGATATCGTCGCGGATCCGTTCGACCAGACCTTCGTCTTCGATGATCCGCAGGTTTTCGAGCGCGGCTGCTGCGGCCACCGGGTGGCCCGAATAGGTGTAGCCGTGGAAGAAGTCGCCGACCTCGTTGACCATCACATCCGCGACCCGGTCGGAGACCAGCACGCCGCCGATCGGCAGATAGCCGGAGGACAGGCCTTTCGCGATCGGCGCGAGATCGGGCTCAAAGCCGTAATGCTGGTAGCCGAACCAGGAGCCGAGCCGGCCGAAGCCGCAGATGACTTCATCGGACACGAGCAGAATGTTGCGCGCCTTGCAGATGCGCGAGATCTCCGGCCAGTAGGTATCCGGCGGAATGATCACGCCGCCGGCGCCCTGGATCGGCTCAGCGACGAAGGCGGCAACCTTGTCTTCGCCCAGTTCATCAATCTTGGCTTCAAGCTCGCGCGCTGCTTGCAGGCCGAATTCCTCCGGCGAAAGATCGCCACCCTCGGCATACCAGTAGGGCTGGCCGATATGGTGGATGCCGTCGATCGGCAGGTTGCCCTGTTCATGCATCAGCTTCATGCCACCCAGCGAGGCGCCGGCGACCGTCGAGCCGTGGTAGCCGTTTCGCCGCGCGATCACGAGCGTCTTTTCCGGCATGCCGAGCGCTTTCCAGTAGACGCGAGCCATGCGGAACCAGGTGTCGGTGGCCTCTGATCCGGAATTGGTGAAGAACACGCGGTTCATGTGCGGCCCCGCATGCGACGCGATCTTCTGGGCAAGCAGAATGGCGGGCGGCGTCGTGGTGCCGAAGAAGCTGTTGTAATAGGGCAATTCCTGCATCTGACGGTAGGCAGCGTCCGCGATGGACTTTCGGCCATAGCCGACATTGACGCACCAGAGGCCCGCAAAGCCGTCCAGATACTTCTTGCCGGTCGAATCCCAGATATGGCGCCCCTCGGCCCGTTCGATGATGCGGGTGCCCTTGGCGTTCAGCTCTTTCATGTCCGAAAACGGATGAATGTGGTGGGCGGCATCGATCGCGGCGAGATTGGAGATCGTCGGCTTCTCGTTCATGCGGTTTCCCTCAGGGCTTAGACGCGGCTCAGATTGTGCGACCAATTCTTATCGGCTACCAACGAGGCAGCGCAACCATCGAGATGATGCTTCATGACCGAGACCGCAGCCGAGCCCCATATCGAAATCATGCTGGTCGGCATGAACGGCGACCTGCGCGGCAAACGCATTCCGATGACGGCCGAAAAGAAGATCTGGGACGGAACGGTACGGCTGCCCTCCTCCACCCAGTCGCTCGATATCTGGGGCTGCGACAATGACGAGCTGACCGGGCTTTCGATCTCGATCGGCGATCCCGATGGGCTCTGCATTCCCGACCGCCGCACCCTTGCGCCGATGCCCTGGGGGCCGCCGGGCTCGAAGCAGGTGCTTGCGACCATGCACGAGATGGACGGGCAGCCGAGCTTCATGGATCCGCGTGCGATTCTGGCCAACCTGCTGCAGCGCTTTGCCAAGCTCGGCCTGACACCGGTCGTGGCGACCGAGCTCGAATTCTACGTGCTAGAGGATGACTGGCGCGACACCGGACGTCCGCGGCCGCCGGCAAAACTTGCCTATCGCGGCGAGCCGAACGGTTTCCAGCTCTACGACATGGGCGCAGTCGATGCGCTCGACGGTTTCCTGCAGACAGTGCGCACATGGGCGCATGCTCAGGACCTGCCGGCGGATGCGACAACGGCCGAATTCGGGCCCGGCCAGTTCGAGATCAATCTTCTGCACCGGGCGGATGCATTGGCGGCGGCCGACGACTGCATCTGCCTGAAACGCATCGTCGAACAGGCAGCTAGAAAGCACGGATTGAAATCCACCTGCATGGCAAAGCCCTATTCGGATCATGCCGGTTCCGGCCTGCATGTGCATGCCAGCATCATCGATTCCGACGGCAACAACATTCTCGACGCTAAGGGCGGCGATCCTGCAAAACTTCGATCCGTCACCGCCGGCATGCTCAACACAATGCGTGATGCGCAGCTGGTTTTCGCGCCCTATGCAAATTCCTACAGGCGTTTTCAGCCCGATTCGTTTGCGCCCGTCGATATCGACTGGGGCTTCGGCCATCGCGGAACGGCAGTCCGCATTCCGGACGCGAACGGTCCTGCCGCCCGCATCGAGCACCGCGTCGCCGGTGCCGACGCCAATCCATACCTGCTGCTGACCGCCATTCTCGGCGGCATGCTCCTAGGGCTCGAAGCGGATCTCGATCCCGGTCCGGCAACGGAGCCCGGCCAGAAACCCCCAGCTGACGCCAAACGCCTCACCCATGATTTCCTGACCGCGGTCGAGGATTTTGCTGCCTCGCCTTTCATCCAGGACGTGTTCGGAAAGCGATACCAGACGCTCTTCGGCGACACGAAGCGCAAGGAGGCGATCACCTTCCTGCGGACCGTCAGCGACTTCGACTACCAGACCTATCTGCCTCGAATCTAGGATCCAGCATTCATCGGCGGGCGGCTGGCGGAACGACGATCTTCGCCATATGATGGGAACCTGCCTGCGAGCCTGCAGGGGTTGCAAAAGGACGTCAGGCGCCACGCGCGGCGCGGACGGGCAAGGGCCGCTTGGCCGATGGAGACGCTGATGCCGTTCTGCCGAGCTGCCGCAGCAGCCTTTCTCGGCCTTCTCCTGACCGCATCTCCGATGTGGTCGCAAGACGCGCCGCTGACCGTCGTCCTGAAGCCCGGTCAGACCTCTGCCGACGTGCAGCAGGTGCTGGATCTTGCGGCCCGCACGGGCCGACCGCTGACGGTGCAGGTGGAGACCGCGACCACAACCACCGGCGCCGCTGCACACCCCGCGACCTCCGCATCGGACACGACCTCTGGCACTGCCACCGCAACCAGCGCCGACACGATGCAGATGACGCCGGAAATGGAAGCGGCCAACATGGGCATGGCCAGCTGGGAACGGTTCTCGGATGCCTCGTCCCACGGTTTCACGACGGCGATTGCGGGGCTGCAGGCCCTGTCCACCATGGTGGGCATGACGACCACGCATCTGGATGCCGAGGGCATTGCGAACGGCCGGATCGCGATGGTGGCGCTGCTTTCGCTTTTGGCGGGCGGCGCCGCGGCGCTCAGCGTGCGGCTCCTGTTTGCGCAGTTGCTGCGACACAGCCATTTGCGGGCCCGTCACATCGCCGGCAAGTTCCGCCGCTTCTTCAAGCGCCTGGTCGGCGATCTGCTGTCGATCGCGATTTTTCTCGGTGTCGCCCGGTGGGTCCTGCTGACGATGCTCGCGGATACCACGGCTGCCTTCCAGGTCTGCCAGGCCGCCATTGCCTTCGCCCTGATCCTGCTTGTCTACATGGCGGTGGGACGGTTTCTGTTTCGGCCCGATGAGAGCGGCGAAACACTGTTCGCGATCAGCAATCCGCAATGGCATTTCCATATGCTCACCGCCTATGGGGTGATCACCGCCCTGTTTGGTGAGACCATGCGGCTGTGGAACTGGCTGGGCCTGGACCGGGCCTCGCTCGACGGGTGGTTCCTGATCGGCGGCACCCTGCTGACGCTGCTCAAGCTAACCTGGTTCTGGGGCGGCCGCGCCGGCATCCGCGCTGCGTTCAAAGGCTCAAGCCCGGGCCCCGTCCGGCGCGTCATCGGCAACCTGCTTCCGGATTTCTATGTCGTTTCGGCCATCTTCATCTGGTTCTTCGGGTCGGTCATCATCGGCTCGCCGGACAGTGCCCGCTGGAGTTTCGCGGCCGGCTCGACTCAGGTCATCCTGCTGCTCCTGCCGGTGTTCGCACTCGGTGCCCACCACGTTGTGGACGAGTTCGCGCGCCATTGGGAAACCACCCACGGGGCGGGCCTTTGGTCATCCGTGCTCGCCAGCCTTCGCGTGGTGTGCTCGGGCGCTGTGTGGATCGGCGGCCTGCACCTGATCACCGCGCTCTGGTGGCCGCTGATGACCAGCGGCGGCGATATTGCGACCGGCTGGATCCTCTGGCTGGAGCGGCTGAGCTTTGCCGTGGTTGCAAGCTGGGCCGTCTACACGCTGGTGTGGAAATACGCCGAGACGATCGCCCCACCGCAGACCGTGATGCTGCCCGGCCAGGAAGACGAGCAAGCGGACAAGAAGCAGACAAGCCGCCTGACGACGGCGCTGCCGGTGATCCGCAACCTCGTTCTCGGTGCGGTTCTCGCGGTCGGCTCGCTGATCGTCCTCAGTTCGCTTGGCATCAACGTGGCGCCGCTGCTGGCCGGGTTCGGAGTGCTCGGGCTTGCGCTTTCGTTCGGGTCTCAGGCGTTGGTGAAGGACGTCGTTTCCGGCATCTTCTTTATTGTCGACGATGCCTTCCGGATTGGCGAGTACATCGATACGGGCAAGCTGCAGGGGACCGTGGAGCAGATCACCGTGCGCTCCGTGCGGCTGCGCCATCACAACGGACCCATCCACACCATTCCCTTCGGGCAGATCAGCTCCGTCACCAATTTCAGCCGCGACTGGGGAACGATCAAGTTCCAGCTCCGCTTCGAGCGCGACAGCGATGCCGAGATCATCCGCCGTGCCGCCAAGAAGGTGGGGCTGGGCATGCTGGAGGATCCGGAATTCGGGCCGCAGTTCCTCATTCCGCTGAAGATGCAGGGTATCCAGGACATCACCGAAACGGCGATGATCGTGCGCTTCAAGTTTACCTGCCTGCCCGGCAATCCGGGCATCCTGAAGCGCGAAGCGATGACGCGGCTGCTGGCCGCCTGCAAGGCCGCCGGCGTGCAGCTCGCATCCAATGCGGTGACGGTGCGCTCGAACGGAGCCAATTCCGTCGATATCGAAGCCGCCGCCGCCGGCACGCCGCCACCGCTGACGTCGATCGCTGTCTGAGCGTTCGACATTGCCGCGTTCAGCGCCGATCAGATCGTAGACGGTTCCGGCGACATATTCGCAGCGGCATTTTCGCGTCCTGCAGCCGTATTCTGTCCGGGAACCAGAACCTTCAGTTCGCCGGCATGGATCTTCAGTGTCACGTCCCGCTTCATCGGCAGGAGTTCGCCATCGATGACACAGCTGACGTCGCGGCGGTGGCGAGGAAAGTGCAGTTCGAGTTCTGTTGCCGTCATCGCCGTGACCGCGGCGTTTTCCTTGAGCTTGCCGCGCAGGATGTCGAAGGTGAGTTTTGCGACCCCGGACGGCTTCATCGGTTCTGCGAGGTAGAACCCCAGATGGCCGCTGGTCAGGTCATCGGCAAACATCAGAGGATCGGTGCCGAACTCGTTGTTTGAGACCGAGATGGCCGACACCTTGCGCGAAGTGCGCTTGCCATCGACGACATATTCCATCTCGAATTCCGGCGGGTTGAACATGACGCCGATCGCAGCCCTTGCGCTTGCCCGCATCTTGCCGAGCCTCGAGGCAAAATTCATCGAGTTGCGGTAGCGCACCATCCGGGCATGCAGGCCAGCGGAAAACTGGTGCACGAAGCTTTTTCCGTTGGCGCTGGCGATATCGATCGCTTCGGGCGTACCCTCTGCCAACGTGTCGAGGACTTCCCAGATGTCGAGCGGCAGTTTCAGCGAACGGGCAAACAGGTTCATCGTGCCGGCCGGCACCACGCCGAGAACGATACCGCTTTTCCAGGCAATGCCCGCCGCCGCGGAAATCGTGCCGTCGCCACCGCCGGCGATCAGTCCTTCGACGCCGGGCATCGAGGCTGCCTTTTCCATCGTCTCGACGACCTTGTCGCCGGCAACAACCTTGCACTCGATCTCGTGGCCGGCAGCCCGGAAGGTCTTCAGGGCGTGGTCGCAGTAAGCGTCCATATCCGTGGTTCGGAAAGTCCCGCCATCGCGGTTGAAAACGGCATGTAGTTTCATCGACAAGGGACCAGGTGCTCGAGGGCGGCGGATAACGACAGGGTGGAAAATGGTGAGGCCGCGGCAGATATCAACGGCACCGAATGGCGATTGCACGATTGTGGTACAGTTGGTTTTTGTCAAAAGCCTACCGCGCTGCACAATCACGTGCTAATCTGCCGTCAATTCAACTGCCTCAAAGCCCCATCATTTGCTCCCGGACGCGCTCGCTTCGAGCCGTACCCGTCCGCTTTTTCAACAGATGCGATACCATGACAGACACCGCAGTCCGACACGTGCCCGATGCCAAGGCCAACACCAGACCTGACGACAGCATCCCGAAAACCAGCCTTCCCCCCCTCGCCGTCCTTCTGATCGAATTCGCGCTTGCCGTCGGTGGCTTCGGGATCGGTACCGGCGAGTTCGTCATCATGGGCCTGCTGCCGAATGTGGCGGAGACGTATCAGGTCAGCATCCCAACGGCGGGCTATGTGATCAGCGCCTATGCGCTGGGTGTGGTGATCGGCGCGCCGATCATCGCAATTCTATCGGCCCGGCTGCCGCGCCGCACGCTGCTTCTGGCTCTGATGGGTGTCTTTGCGGTCGGCAACATCCTGTCAGCGATGGCGCCGAGTTTCTGGAGCTTTACCGCGCTGCGCTTCGTCACCGGCCTGCCACACGGGGCCTATTTCGGGGTCGCCTCGCTGGTGGCCGCCTCCATGGTGCCGCCCAACAAGCGCGCCCGCGCCGTCGGCCGCGTCATGCTCGGGCTGACGATCGCGACGCTGCTCGGCACGCCGCTTGCCACCTTCATGGGCCAGATGCTGTCCTGGCGCTCGGCCTTCTACCTTGTCGGCTTCATCGGTCTCCTGACTGTGGCACTCGTCTGGTTTTTTCAGCCGAGGGACAAGGTGCAAGAAGGCGCCAGCATTCGCCGCGAACTCAGCGCATTCGGCAAGACCCAGGTCTGGCTGACGCTCGGCATTGCCTCGGTCGGTTTCGGCGGCATGTTTTCGGTGTTCAGCTACATCGCCTCCACCACGACGCAAACGGCCGGGCTTCCGGTCACCATGGTGTCGATCGTCATCGCCCTGTTCGGCATCGGCATGAATGTCGGCAATATTGTCGGCTCGAGGCTTGCCGACATTTCGCTGAAGGGTACGATCGGCGGAACGATGGTGTTCTACGTGGCCGTGATGCTGGCCTTTGCGACCTTCGCCCATATCCCGGTCATGCTCTATATCACCGTCTTCCTGGTCGGCTGCGGCTTCGCCTGCGGCCCGGCGCTGCAGACGCGGCTGATGGATGTGGCGGCCGACGCCCAGACGCTGGCGGCCGCTTCCAACCATTCGGCCTTCAACATCGCCAACGCACTCGGTGCCTGGCTCGGCGGGCTCGTCATCGCCTGGGGCTGGGGTTTTCAGGCAACCGGTTATGTCGGTGCGGTACTTTCGCTGATCGGGCTCTGCGTCTTCGGCGTGTCGGTCGCTCTGGAACGTGAGGCAAAGCCCTCAGCCTGAGCCAGAAAGTGCCGGCTCGGTAAAGCGTACCGGCGCTCGTCTGCGCCGCCTTGCCGTTGCCGTCGTTACGCGCGATGTATCGTCCTCGATGCCCTGAGCTTGACGAGGAGATTCCATGCGCGCTGTCGGTTTTAGCGAAAACCTGCCGATCACATCCGAAAACGCCCTTCTCGACATCGAGCTGCCGGAGCCCGAGGCCAAGGGGCGCGACCTGCTGGTCGAGATCAAGGCCGTGTCGGTCAATCCTGTCGATACCAAGCAGCGCCGGTTGCAGCCTGTCGAAGCCGGCCAGTACCGCATCCTCGGCTTTGATGCAGCCGGCGTGGTGCAAGCGGTCGGGCCGGATGTGAAACTCTTCAAGCCGGGTGACGAGGTGTTTTACGCGGGCGCGGTCAACCGTCCCGGCACCAATGCGGAACTGCATCTGGTCGACGAGCGGATCGTCGGCAAGAAGCCTTCCAGCCTCTCCTTTGAGGAGGCCGCCGCCCTTCCGTTGACCGCCATCACCGCCTACGAGACGCTGTTTCACCGGATGAAGGTGCAGGACAAGGTGGCGAGCGCCTGGAATGCGGTTCTGGTCATCGGCGGCGCCGGTGGTGTCGGCTCGATCGCCATCCAGTTGCTGCGAGAACTGACCGACGCGACGGTGATCGGCACCGGCTCGCGGCCGGAAACACAGGACTGGATCCGCACGCTCGGCGCTCACCATGTTCTCGACCATTCCAAGCCGCTGGCAAAACAGATCGCCGGGATGGCGATCGGCAACCCCGCCTTCGTGTTCTCGACGACGGAAACCTCCGATCACATCAACGACATCCTGGAAATGATCGCGCCGCAGGGACGACTGGGGCTGATCGACGACCCGAAGGAGCCGATCGATATCCGCCAGTTCAAGCGCAAGGCTTTGTCGATCCATTGGGAGACGATGTTCGTTCGGCCGGTGTTCCAGACCGCCGACATGATCGAACAGTACAAGCTGCTCAATCATGTGTCCGAACTGGTTGATGCCGGCAAGATCCGCACGACGCTGTCCGACGTGATCGGCCCGATCAATGCTGCAAACCTCAAGAAGGCCCACGCCAGGATCGAAAGCGGCACGACGCGAGGCAAGCTGGTTCTGTCCGGCTTCTGACCACGCAGCAACACACACCCCATAAGGTGTATCGATAAAAACTTACACCTTATCACGTTTGCCGTTTGGAGCTATGGTCCAGGCGGGTACGCGCAAAGGGGGTTCTTATGGCGACATCGCAGTCCAATACATTCGGAAATCCGCTGGATATCGTGACCGGGTCCACATGGTTCGGGTATCTGGCCCGAGCCGTCCTGACGTTCATGTTCTGGGGAAGCGGGCTTTCCAAGCTCATCGACTTTCCGGCCGGTGTCGCGGAGATGGCGCAGTTCGGGCTCGAACCCGCCGTCGCCTTTAACGTGGCTGTCATCATCACCCAGCTGGGCGGTTCGGCGCTTATCATCCTCAACCGCTGGACCTGGCTCGGTGCCGGCGCGCTCGGCGTCTTCACCGCGCTGACGATTCCGATCGTCCACCATTTCTGGACGATGGAAGAGCCGTTCAAGACGCTCGAGTTCTACGTGGTGATGGAACATATCACCGTGATCGGCGGCCTGATGGTCGTCGCCTGGAAATCACGCTGACGGGTGTTCAGGTCCACCCATAACATCCAAATGCGAAAAGGCCCGCCGCCACGACAATGACGGCAGGCTTCTTACGGATGGCTGCGGCTTGGATCAGGCACTCGCCTGGATGACGACGACCTTTGCGCCGACCTGGACGCGCTGGAAAAGATCGATGACGTCGTGGTTCATCATGCGGATGCAACCGCTCGACATCGCGTGACCGATCGAATCCGGCTGGTTGGTGCCGTGGATGCGGAAATGCGTATCGTTGCCGCCGCGGTAAAGATACATCGCACGGGCGCCGAGCGGGTTGTTGGGTCCACCAGGCATGCCGCCTGCGAGCGCCCGGTAGCGCGGTTCGCGGCGCTGCATGTTGGCCGTCGGCGTCCAGGTCGGCCATTCGGCCTTGCGGCCCACATAGGCGTTTCCGGAGAGTGCAAGACCGGCGCGGCCGACACCGACGCCGTAACGGATCGCCCGGCCATTGCCGAGAATGTAATAGGCCCGGCGCGCAGGCGTATCAACGACGACGGTACCTGCCTCGTAGGAGCTGACATAGTCGACTTCGGTCCGGCGCAGTTCGGGCCTGATCCGATCGATTGGCACCGGTGACAAGGGGAAAGCCTCGCCTGGGAGCGCTGCATAATTGCGCTGTTCTGGATACGTGGATGCGCAGCCGGCCAGCAGAAGCGGCAAACCGACCAGCAGGCCGCGACGGGAAATCGACATGAATGTGTCCTTGGCGAGTCGAGAAGATGACCAAGAATTACGGATATTATGGTTAATGAACTGATAAGGCGGGTGCGGATCGAGCGAGTTCCATGGCGTATTTGCACCGACAACACCGTGCACGCCCACAGGCGCACGCGACGTTGTTAAGCGCATCATCTGGATGTTATTTTTCATGCGAAGGGAGACTGACCATGCGAACGACGATCACCATCGATGATGAACTGCTTATCGATGCAAAGGAAATGACCGGTCTTCAGGAGACATCGGCGATCGTCAAGAAGGCGCTTACGCTTCTCGTTCAAAATGAAGCTGCACGGCGCCTTGCTCTTCTGGGCGGAACGGAACCAGACTTCAGATCAGCGCCCCGCTGGCGGCCGGACGAGCAGTGATTCTGGTCGATACAGTCATCTGGGCCGACCATCTCGGCAAACCAGACCCGAGGCTGATTGCTCTGCTGGAGAATGGACAGGTCTGCACTCATCCGCATGAGATCGGGGAACTGGCGCTGGGGAACATGCGCTAATACGATGTGATCATCGGCTATCTGCATCGGCTGCCGAAATCCGTAACAGCGTCAGACGCGGAGGTTCTGGCAATGATACGGACACAGAAACTGTCCGGCTCAGGCATCGGCTATTGTGACTCGCATCTCGTGGCGTCTCTGTTGTTGACGCCGGATCTGTTGCTTTGGACACGGGACAAGCGGCTGAACGCTGTCGCCCACCGGTTCGGCCGTGGCTGGACCTCAGTCTGAAGCGCTCCCAGCAAACCAGTGCAGCGATTTGCATCCGGGACTGTGCGGAGGCGCCTCTCTAGATCGCTGTGCGTCCAATCGAACGCACAGCGGTTGCTCTGGTCTCCCTCGGCACCTCAAGGATCACATATTCTGATACACCGGCCCCTCGCCGCCCTGTGGCGGCACCCAGACGATGTTCTGGTTGGGGTCCTTGATGTCGCATGTCTTGCAGTGGACGCAGTTCTGGGCGTTGATGACAAAGACCTCTTCGCCGTCCTTTTCCACCCATTCATAGACGCCGGCGGGACAGTAGCGGGTCGAGGGGCCGGCATAGACTTCCAGCTCCGAGCGCTTCTGCAGGTCCATATCCTTGACCTTGAGATGGACCGGCTGGTCTTCCTCGTGGTTGGTGTTCGACAGAAACACCGAGGAGAGACGGTCGAAGGTCAGCACGCCATCGGGCTTCGGATAGTCGATCTTCTTGTGCTGTGCCGCCGGCTCCAGGCTTTGTGCGTCGGTCTTGCCATGCTTCAGCGTGCCGAAGAACGAGAAGCCGAACAGCTGGTTGGTCCACATGTCGAGACCGCCGAGCGCGACGCCGAGAACGGTTCCGAGCTTCGACCAGAGCGGCTTTACGTTGCGCACGCGCCTGAGGTCAGTGCCGATCGCCGTCTGGCGCCATTCGTTCTCGATCTCGACCGGCTCGTCATTGGCGCGGCCAGCAGCGATGGCTGCGGCCAGCTTGTCAGCGGCGAGCATGCCGGAAATGACCGCGTTGTGCGACCCCTTGATGCGGGGCACGTTGACGAAGCCGGCGGAACAGCCGATCAGCGCGCCGCCCGGGAAGGACAGTTTCGGCACCGACTGGTAGCCGCCTTCGGTGATCGCGCGCGCGCCGTAGGACAGGCGCTTGCCGCCCTCGAACGTGCCCCGGATGGCCGGATGGGTCTTGAACCGCTGGAATTCCTCGAACGGGTAGAGATACGGGTTCTTGTAGTTGAGGTGCACGACGAAGCCGACCGCGACCGTGTTATCCTCCAGGTGGTAGAGGAAGGAACCGCCGCCGGTCTTCATGCCGAGCGGCCAGCCGAACGAGTGCTGGACGAGGCCTTGTCTGTGGTTCTCCGGCTTGACCTGCCAAAGTTCCTTGATGCCGATGCCGTATTTCTGCGGTTCGCGATCCTTGGCGAGATCGAATTTCGCGATCAGCTGCTTGGCTAGCGAGCCACGCACGCCTTCGCCGATCAGCGTGTACTTGCCGAGCAGTTCCATGCCGCGGGTATAGGCAGGACCCGGCTCGCCGTTCTTCTCGATCCCCATGTCGCCGGTTGCGACACCGATTACGGCACCCTGGTCATTGTAGAGCACTTCGGCGGCAGCAAAGCCGGGATAGATCTCGACGCCCAGCGCTTCGGCCTTTTCGGCAAGCCAGCGACAGACGTTGCCGAGCGAGACGATGTAATTGCCGTGATTGTTCATGAGCGGCGGCATGGCGAAGTTCGGCAGGCGGATCGAGCCGGCGGGACCGAGCAGCAGGAACTGGTCGTCGGTTACTTCGGTCTTGAAGGGATGGCCCTCTTCCTCCCGCCAGCCGGGCAGGAGCGCATCAATGCCCGACGGATCGACCACGGCGCCTGAAAGAATATGCGCACCGACTTCGGCGCCTTTTTCCAGAACGACCACCGTCAGATCCGGATTGACCTGCTTCAAGCGGATCGCAGCCGACAGGCCTGCCGGGCCAGCGCCAACGATCACGACGTCGAACTCCATGCTTTCACGTTCGGGAAGCGGGTTGGCGGAAAGGTCTTGGGCGTCCATTGCAAACTCCGATGCCGGCCCCTCGCCGGCGCAGTAGGTCTGTTTCTGTCTTGTCAAAAGCGATCCCGCTTGTCGAGGCGCGAAAACGTCTTCCGGCTTGTCATTCGCGCAAAGCACGCTTCCATTTTCTCAACTTACGTTGACGTACACGTAAATACCGGTTCTGGCGCCAAAGGCAAGTTCTGGCTTTCGCCACTGTTATACCAAAGCTATAAAGCCCCGGCATCCAAATGACCGGTCCAGCGTCGCAACCTGTCGTCGCGCCCGAAGGCCCGTCATGAACCTCGTGCAGAGAAGGAAAGCTTCATGGATCTCGGTATTGCCGGCAAACGCGCGCTCGTACTCGCCTCCTCCCGCGGCCTCGGGCTGGGGATCGCCAAGGCTCTGGCGGCGGAAGGTGCAAACGTCCTTCTGGTCGGTCGCTCGGGCGATCAGCTCGCCGAAAACTGCAAGGCGATCAATGCGCTCGGCAAAGGCAAGGCTGACTGGGTCCGCGGCGATCTCGGCGAAGAGAATTTCGTCGCTTCGATGGTGACGGCCGTTGAGGAAAAGCTCGGCGGCATCGACATTCTCGTCAACAATACCGGCGGCCCGACGCCCGGCACGACTGAGGACATGAGCGCCGACAAGCTCGACACGTTCTTCCAGTCGATGGTGCTGCGCGTCATCACGCTCACCAACACGTTGCTGCCGCAGATGAAGGCGCAAGGCTGGGGCCGCGTTCTGACGGTCGCCTCCTCCGGCGTGGTTGAGCCGATCGCGAACCTCGCGCTGTCGAATACGCTGCGTGGCGCGCTGGTCGGCTGGAACAAGACACTTGCGACCGAAGTGGCGGGTTCCGGTATCACCGCAAACATGCTGCTGCCTGGCCGAATCCTCACCGACCGGATCGAGGAGCTTGATACGGCCAATGCGAAGAAGCAGGGCAAGACGATGGACGAAGTCCGTGCCGCTTCGGTCAAGACGATCCCCGCCGGCCGGCTCGGCACGGTCGAGGAATTCGGCGCTGCCGGTGCCTTCCTCTGCTCGGAGGCCGCAAGCTACATCACCGGATCGATGCTGCGCGTCGATGGCGGCGCCGCCCGCTCGTTCTAACCTGACAAGACCACTTTGAAGACGACACGGATCGCGCTAGACTTTGATTCTGGCGCGGTCCACGCCTCCCCCCTCCGACCGGGAAAGTAAACCTCATACCGGACCTCTGATCATCGAACCGACTGTTCGAGCATCCGCACAAGGAGGGATTGCGAAACACGCTCGCAATAGGAGGTTTGACCATGAAAACGACAGTTCCGATCTATCAGCTTAAACGCAAGGCGAAGCTTCTCGCCCGGCAGACATCCACTCCCCTTCACGCCGCGCTCGACCGCATCGCCATCGAGCAAGGGTACCGGAGCTGGAGCCTGCTATCGGCCAAACATGCCGAAACATCGCCCGCCGAAATCTTGTACCGAAGCCTGAAACAGGGCGACATGCTGCTGGTCGGTGCAAGGCCGCGACAGGGCAAGACGCTGATGGCGCTCAGCCTTGCCATCGAGGCCATGAAAGCCGGCAATAGCGCCTTTTTCTTCAGCCTCGATTATACGCCTGCCGACATTCTCGGGCGCTTTCGCGCGCTTGAGGTCGAGCCTCAGCGCTTCGGAGACCAGTTTTCCTTCGACTGCTCCGATGCGATCAATGCCGGTTACATGATCGAGGCGCTGGAAACCGCTGCAGCCGGTACGCTGGTCGTGGTGGACTATCTTCAACTGCTCGACCAGGGCCGCGAAAACCCGCCGCTGGCCGACCAGGTTTCCACACTCGAGTCTTTCGCCCGTAAGCGCGGTCTGATCATCGTCTTCGTGACGCAGATCGACCGCGCTTACGACGCGGCCGCGAAGCCCCTCCCCGACATCGCGGATGTCAGGCTTCCCAACCCGCTCGACCTGTCCAAGTTCAGCCGGACCTGCTTCCTGCAGAGCGGCAGCGTGGCGTTCCAGCCGAACGGGTAAGCGGCATCAGAGATCGGCGGCAAGCTTCGGCAGGTCGGCGATCAGGCTGTCACGCACAACATAGCTGATCGGCGTGTCGGGATAGCGCTTCACGTCGACCAGCAACCTTGCAAAGATCACGCGGCGGTCGTTCTGCTCGGCCCAGCCGACGAACCAGCCGATCGGGTGGGAATAGTCCGGCTTGCCGTCCTTGCCGCGCATCCAGCCGGCGCCGGTCTTGCCCTGCACGTCCCAGCCGTCAGCAGCTGCAAAATGCGGCAGGATGGCCTGCGTCATGTCGGAAGCCTTTTCCGAGATCGGCAGCTTGCCGGTGAGGAAGCGACGGATGAACGCCACCTGCTGGTCCGGCGAAATCTTCAGCGACGACATCAGCCATGCTTCCGTCAAGCCATCGGTGCCAGCGGGTCCGCCGGAGACATCGCGGTTGCCATAACCGAAGTTTTTCACATAGGCCGCGAAACGCTCTTTGCCGAGCTTGCGCGTGATCTCCTGCGAATACCAGACGATCGAATCGCGTTCCCAGATAGTCGGGTCGACATCCTTTTGCTCACGCTCAGAGCGGTTGAATTTCGCCTGGTATTTCCAGAGCGGCGTCGTCTCGTCGGTGAGGATGCCGGCGTCGTAGCCCATCATCGCGAGTGGCAGCTTGAAGGTGGATTGCGGATAGAAAGCCTGATCGCAGGCGCCTTCCCGGTGCACTTGTTCACCTGTCTTTTCCTCGATTACGACCGTGCAGGCGATGGGCTCGGCAGCATGGGAGGCCACGCCGGACAACAAGCACGCAACCGTGATCAACGACAGAAACTTCATTTTCTTCAACACTCTAGCAGTCCTCCTTGTGCGACGCCGGGAAGATCCTCCATGAATGTGTAAACATTGAGTTAACTTGTCATGCCGGTTTTGACCCCTCGTCAAGGCGACGCTGTTACAGGCCGAGCTTGATTAGAATCCAAGGGGCATACCGTGTTAATTGACAGCCTTTTCAAAGGCGGATCGAGTTCATCCTCGCCGAGCCAGACGTCCAGTTCCAGCCAACCATCCTCTACGAGCCAGACGTCCACCTCAAGCACACAGCCGGCAAGCACAACATCCGGCACTTCAGCCGCAACCACCCCGACCAGCACCGAGCAGGTCAAACCGGTCGCGAGTGCAGAACCCGAAACGCAGGTCGACAATAGCGATGACGGCATCTACTCCGCCACGCCTCCGGCGTCGGGTGACGAGACTGCAGAAGCCGAGCCAGTAGCGGCCGATAATGATGAAGCCAGCGAGAGCGTAGGCGACACAGACAAATCCGAGACGCCGGTTTCCACCGCGCCGGAAACTGCTGCGACCGGCGATGCAAAGCCTGAAAGCACCGAGACCAGCGGCGCCGAAACAGACCGCGACGCTTCGATGGTTGAAGACGACGACACCGCAGCGCCAACGTCCAGTGCGCCATCGGGAAGCACATCGACCGGAAGCGTGCCGGCAGAAAGCACGACGGAAGCGGAGCCATCCGCTGAACCTGAGGCGGGTGCCGTTCCTCCAGCAAACAGCGCTCCATCAAACAGTGCGCCATCGAACAGCGTGAGTTCCGGCAGCGCGTCTGGCCCATCCTCGTCGGGTCCGGTACAGGCTGGCACGGCATCCACGGCACCGGCGACGGGCTCGAGCACGGGAACGACCGCTTCGTCGTCCAACGCTCCGACCACCGCGTCGACCTCCGTCTCCAAGACGGCTTCTGCCGATCGCGTCGCTGACTTCCTCGACCAGGTCGCTAGGATCCAGACGCGTTTCGGAACGACAGGTACCAGCGAGGAACAACAGGCTCGTGAACGGGCTTCGGAAGTCGTCCAGAGCCTAATGGTCAGCCAGTTGCTGGACAATATCGTCTCCAAGCAGAGCCAGACGATTGGCACCCTGTTCGGCTCCCGAGACGAGGCCGACACGCTCGAAACGGAAAAGATCTACAGCGCGGCATGAATACCATCGGCAAGGGATGCAGTCCCTTTCCGCTCTTGCCTTCGCCCGCACCTTGTGTCATCACGCGCCCTCTTGAAAAACGGGGCGCGTTTTCGCGTTCTGTTGCCCTCGGAAGCGGCGCTTCCGGTTCATCATTTTCGACGTAGATTTTTAAGGAGCACGGCCATGGCACGGGCGCTCGGGCTTGATTTCGGCACGACCAATACGGTTCTGGCATTGGCGGACAGCGGCGCCACCACGCATTCGCTGGAGTTTTCCAGCAGCGCCGGCACCACGGATTCGATGCGCACGGCGCTGTCCTTCATGAAGGATGCGAAGCTTGGCGCGCAGGCGCTGAAGATCGAGGCCGGTCAGGCCGCCATCCGCCAGTTCATCGACAATCCCGGTGATGTTCGCTTCCTGCAGTCGATCAAGACCTTTGCTGCAAGCCCCCTGTTTCAGGGTACGCTGGTGTTTGCCCGCCGGCACATGTTCGAAGACCTGATGGAAATCTTTCTGAAGCGGCTGCAGGCCTACGCGGAAGGCAACTGGCCGGGCGAAGTCTCGCGTCTCGTCGCAGGACGTCCGGTGCATTTTGCCGGCGCCAGCCCGGATGAGAAACTCGCCACCGATCGCTACAACGAAGCGCTGACGCGGCTGGGCTTTCCGGAAATCCACTATGTCTACGAGCCTGTCGCAGCCGCCTATTACTTCGCGCAGAGCCTGAAGAGCGATGCCACCGTTCTGGTGGCCGACTTTGGCGGCGGCACGACGGACTACTCGCTCATCCGCTTCGAGCGTGTCGCCGGCAAGCTCGTCGCCACGCCTATCGGCCATTCGGGCGTCGGCATCGCCGGCGATCACTTCGATGCGCGGATGGTGGAGCATCTGGTGGCGCCAGAGATCGGCAAGGGCACGCATTTCAAAAGCTTCGACAAGCTTCTCGAAGTGCCCTCCAGCTATTATGCGAATTTCTCGCGCTGGAACCAGTTGTCGATCTTCAAGACCACCCGCGAGTTCACGGATCTGAAATCGCTGGTGCGCTCGGCAACCGATCCCGACAAGCTGGAACTGTTCATCGATCTCGTCGATCACGACGAAGGCTATCCGCTCTATCAGTCGATCTCGGCCACCAAGATGGCGCTGTCTGCGTCCGACGAGGCGGAGTTCAATTTCTCGCCGCTCGGCCGGGGTGGCAAGAAGATGGTGAAGCGGACCGATTTCGAAACCTGGATCGCCGACGACCTCGCCCGGATCGAAGGTGCGCTGGACGACGTGCTGACCAAGACCAACACGGCACCTGATGAGGTCGACAAGGTGTTCTTGACCGGCGGCACGTCCTTCGTGCCGGCGGTGCGGCAGATCTTTAACCGGCGCTTCGATGCCGGCAAGATCGAGAGCGGCGGCGAACTGTTGTCGATCGCCCACGGTCTGGCCCTGATCGGCGAAAGCGGCGATGTGGAGCAGTGGGCGGCGTAAGCACTCCACGAGGTTCTCCACAGCCGCGGACGGAATCCCATTCCAACCCGAGCCCGACATGCTATAGGGTGCGCATATGAGCCCCACCGCCTCCGAACTCGATCCTGCCGAACTTGCAGCGCTGCTGCATTTCTACGCGGATTCGGGTGTCGACTGGCTGGTCGAGGACGAACCGGTCGATCGCTTCGCGCAGTTTGCCGAGCAGAAGGCCGCGAAGGCGCAAGGGCGAGCGGCACCGAACGCGTCGTCACCGCCGCAGGGCGAGCGTGAGGCCTATGCTGGCGGCGGCGATGCCCCACAGCAGCAGCGTCCCGCGCCACCAGCGCCGCGTCTTACCCCCTCCTCCATGCAGCAGGTCGCCATTCCCGACGGCGGTGCCGTCAATGCCGCGCGGCTTGCCGCAGACAGCGCCCGTTCGCTTTCCGAACTGAAGACGGCGCTGGAAACCTTCGGCGGCTGCAACCTGAAACACGGCGCCCGCTCAACGGTGTTCATGACCGGCGATCCGCAATCGCGCATCATGGTGATCGGCCCGATGCCGAATGCCGAAGATGATCGCGACGGCACACCGTTTTCCGGGCGGCAGGGCCAATTGCTCGATCGGATGCTGTCGGCGATCGGCCTGTCGCGCGAGACGGTGCTGCTCACCAACATCATCCCCTGGCGTCCGCCGGGAAGCCGGATGCCGTCCGACGCCGAACTTGAAATCTGCAGACCGTTCCTCGACCGGCAGATAGCGCTTGCCGAGCCACGCCATCTGCTGCTGCTCGGCAACTTTCCCGCGCGTCTGTTCCTCGGCGATACCGGCACGATCCATTCCATGCGCGGTGAATGGCGCGAGGTCACGGCAGCGGGACTTGCGGTTTCCGCGCTCGCGACGCTTCACCCGCAGGATTTGCTTGCGGCACCGGCCAACAAGGCTCTCGCCTGGCAGGATATGTTGCTGTTCAAAAGCCGCATTTCCGGCACTTGAATGCCCACAATCTAGGCAGCGGACCGACGATTCGCGTTAATATTACCAATTTGTGAATATCGTTATGCGTGCGCTGCATGTCAGCGCCGCGTTTGCCGCCATTGTTGTATCAATGCTGCGCTGCAATATATCATCCTGTCTTGGGAGGACACGGTTTAAGGAACCAAGGCAATGACCACACGCTTTCGTCCGATCCATTCGGGCTTTGAAACCCTCCGCGTTGCCGGCCTCGCGCCGCGCTCCTCGAACGGGTACCACCACTTCGGATCTGCCACGCACGAGCAGATCACGTCGCGCTCGATGAGCCGTCCGGTCGGGATCACCCGTCCGTCCGCCGTCTTCGCAGACTTCCGTGAACGCTGAGGGTATGACGACAATGAAAACCGTTCTGCACCCGATCCGTACGATCCGCGACAGCATTCTCCAGATCAGCTGCGCGGTATCTGCATCCGTCGAGTTTTCCCGTTCAGCGGTAAAGCGCTCCGACGCGGAAACTGCAATTCCGCTGTAAAGCGTCATCCATGTTGGATTGAACTGTCGAGGGCTGCGTCACGCGGCCCTTTTGCGTTTGGGGCCATGTTCCTGCAGCACGGATTCAGTTGGCGGTGCTTGACGCCCGGCGTGCCGCCTTGCGCTCGAGACCCAGCCGATGCTCGCGGTAGATGATGAAGATACCGGCCGAAACCGTAATCGCGGTACCGATCAGCGTCGTTGCCGTCGGCACGTCCGCAAACAGCAGATATGACACGGCAATGCCCAGAATGATCGACGTATAGTCGAAGGGTGCGACTGTCGAGACATCGGCAAATCGATAGCTTTCGGTCAGGAAGATCTGCGCTACGCCACCGCATAGCCCGGCCGCGATCAGAAGCAGAAAACTGCTCCAGGGCAGCGACACCCAGCCGAACGGCAGGCTGGCCAGCGACAGAAGCGCGCCGGTCAGCGAAAAATACAGCACGATCGTCGCCGTTTTTTCGGTCTGCACCAGCTGGCGCACCTGCACCATGGCAAGACCGGCCAGCACGGCGGCACAGAGAACCGCGATCGCCCCGAGCGCCTGTTCGGAGGCAAACCCGCCGTCGCGGAGCAGTGTCAGCTTTGGCCATGAGACGACGAGAACGCCAACGATTCCGATCAACACCGCCGTCCAGCGATAGACGCGCACTGTTTCTTTGAGGATGAGCGCTGCAAACACGACGGCCATCAGCGGTCCCGCGTAGCCGATGGCGATCGCTTCCGGCAGCGGCAGGTGGATCAGGCCGTAAAAGCCGAAGGCCATCGACATGATGCCCAGCACACCGCGCTTGAAATGTCCAAAAATGCTCGACGTGTGGAATGCCGGCCATAGCTGTCCGAGAACCGACAGGTAGAGCACGATCGGCACGATCCCGAAGGCGGAGCGGTAAAAGGTTATCTGTCCTGCCGGGATGCCGGCGCCTGCGGACTTGATGCAGACCTGCATGGCCACGAAGATGACGACGGAGATGACCTTGAAAAGAATGCCCCGCAAGGGGTTCTGCGCGTCGGCCACCATCATGCACTCTGCAAAAATCACGGTGACGGGACCGTAATCGCAGCACCGTCAAAGAAAAGGATTCGAATACAAATCACAATAACCACATTTCCCGGGGCCGCGACAGGAAATTGACAAAGCACAATCACGAAGCATGATGGCAAGTCAGCTTCCGCGAGGCTGCTCAAGACTGGTACAAAATCGCGTTATCTTAAAGGTGGCTTCAACAATCGTTTAGTATTGCGTGCAATGATCCGCGGCGGCGATGGGGATTGTCGAAAGCTCAATGCGCGCAACCGCGCAGATCCTCGACGCGTTCAATTTGAAGAGCCGGTTCAGGAAAAGTCATGCGAACAGATACGGGCCAGATCGTACATCTGGCAGATTACCGCCCCACTGATTTCGTTCTGGAACGTGTCGACCTCACCTTCGAGCTCGACCCGACGGACACGAAAGTGGATGCCCGGCTGATCTTCCATCGCCGCGAAGGCGTGGATTTGTCCGCGCCGCTGGTGCTCGATGGCGACGAGCTTGCTCTCTCCGGCCTGCTGTTTGACCAAAAAGACGTGCCGGCCAGTCAGTACGATGCCACGCCGGAAAGCCTCATCATCCGTGATCTGCCGGCCGAGGCGCCGTTCGAGATCACCATCACGACCCATATCAATCCGGAAGCCAATACGCAGTTGATGGGGCTTTACCGCACCAATGGCATCTATTGCACGCAGTGCGAGGCCGAAGGCTTCCGCCGGATCACATACTTCCCTGACCGTCCCGACGTTCTGGCGCCCTACACGATCACCATCATCGGTGACAAGGCCGCCAACCCGGTCATGCTGTCGAACGGCAATTTTCTGGGCGGTGCCGGATATGACGAAGGCCGCGCCTTTGCCGCCTGGTTCGATCCGCATCCGAAGCCATCCTACCTGTTTGCTCTCGTCGCCGGCGATCTTGCGGTCGTCGAAGACACGTTCGTGACGATGTCCGAGCGTGAAGTGACGCTGAAGATCTATGTCGAGCACGGCAACGAGTCGCGCACCGCCTATGCCATGGATGCGCTGAAGCGGTCGATGAAGTGGGACGAGGAGCGGTTCGGCCGCGAATACGATCTCGACATCTTCATGATCGTCGCCGTTTCCGACTTCAACATGGGCGCCATGGAGAACAAGGGGCTCAACGTCTTCAACGACAAGTACGTGCTGGCCGATCCAGAGACTGCAACGGATCAGGACTACGCCAATATCGAGGCGATCATCGCCCACGAATACTTCCACAACTGGACCGGCAACCGCATCACCTGCCGCGACTGGTTCCAGCTGTGCCTGAAGGAAGGCCTCACGGTCTATCGCGACCACGAATTCTCGGCCGACCAGCGCTCGCGTCCGGTCAAGCGCATCGCCGAAGTGCGCCATCTGCGCTCGGACCAGTTCCCGGAGGATGGCGGCCCGCTCGCCCACCCGGTGCGCCCGACGACCTATCGCGAGATCAACAATTTCTACACGACGACGGTCTACCAGAAGGGCTCCGAAGTCACCGGCATGATCGCCACGCTCCTTGGCAAGGACGATTTCAAGGCCGGCATGGATCTCTATTTCGAACGGCATGACGGCCAGGCCGTCACCGTCGAGGACTATGTGAAATGCTTCGAGGACGTGAGCGGCCGCGATCTCGCCCAGTTCTCGCTCTGGTATTCGCAGGCCGGCACGCCGCTCGTCAACGTCTCGACCGAATACGACCAGGCATCCGCCACGTTCAAGCTGTCGCTCGAACAGATGGTGCCGGCAACGCCGGGCCAGCCGGACAAGCAGCCGATGCACATCCCGCTGTCCTTCGCGTTGATCCTCGACAATGGCACCATTGCCGACGCGACATCCGTCAAGGGCGGTGAAGTGACCGGTGACGTCCTGCATCTGACCGATCGCCGCCAGACCTTCACCTTCACCGGCATCACGTCGCGGCCGGTTCTGTCGCTCAACCGCTCGTTCTCGGCGCCGGTCAACATCGCCTTTACCCAGACGCCGGCCGATCTTGCGCATATCGCGCGTCACGACACGGATCTGTTTTCGCGCTGGCAGGCCCTGACGGATCTCGCCATCCCCAACCTCACCAAGGCGGCCCGCGACGCGCGGGAAGGTCATGAGGTCACCTGCGACCCGGCGCTGATTGCGGCACTTCTGGAAGCGGCCGGTGACGACACGCTGGAGCCGGCCTTCCGCGCGCAGGTTCTGGCACTTCCGAGCGAAGCCGACATCGGTCGCGAGCTTGGTGGCAACAACGATCCGGAAGCCATTCACACGGGCCGCAATGCGGTCTTGAAGCTCATCGCAGATGCTGGTGAAGACCTGTTCAAGCGTCTGTTCCGTGACATGAAGGCAGATAGTGCCTATTCCCCGGATGCCGAAAGCGCCGGCAAGCGGGCTCTCAAGGCTGCGGCACTGACCTACCTCGCCTATGCCGAGAACAGCCCGCAGCGCGCGGCCGAAGCCTTCAGTGCCGCCGACAACATGACGGAACTCTCGCAGGCGCTCACACTGCTTGCCCATCGCTTCCCGGAAGCCTCGGAAACGACGGGTGCGCTCGCAAGCTTCCTGACGCGGTTCGACGCAAACCCGCTGGTCATCGACAAGTGGTTCTCGCTGCAGGCGACCATGCCCGGCGAAGATGCGCTGGCACGGGTGAAAGCGCTGATCGACCATCCGCGCTACAATGCCGGCAATCCGAACCGTGTTCGCGCACTGGTCGGCATGTATGCCTTCTCGAACCCGACCGGCTTCAACCGCCGCGACGGCGAAGGCTACCGGTTCCTCGCCGGACAGATCCTCGAGATCGATCCGAAGAACCCGCAACTTGCCGCCCGCATCCTCACCTCGATGCGCTCATGGCGCTCGCTGGAGCCGACCCGCGGCGACCAGGCCCGCGACGCTTTGATGACGATTGAACGTAGCCCGTCCCTTTCGACTGACGTGCGCGACATCGTTGAGCGTATGCTGAAGGGCTGAGACAATCTTCGTGCAAAATGACATCCGCGTCGGCTGCCTGCCGGCGCGGATATTTTTTGCGCCGATTTGGCACATTTTGGTACATCTTGCTTGACGGGGCTTGATAACTCGCATCCTGAAAAGCGTTACCCAGACACCTGATTTGCGGATCCTCTCAGGCGTAAATGCGTCGACTATCATATGGTTAACGAAATGTTACCAACCCTCTGGACACAGAGAATCACTCTGTGATTCATTAGGTCAGATTCGAGCGGCGGCGCAGCGAATCACGACGAGGGATCGGATGACGATGATATCGGGCGTGCAGCGGGAAACCGAGGCCGGGGGATGGTTGCGCTTCAAGTTTCCAGGCTTCAGCAGCCTTGGACGGACGGCTCCGGAGGAAGCTCAGCTTTCCGTCCGGCCGATCGCACAGCAGACGCCGCGCGTCGAGCTGGTGCTGAAGCGTTCCATTCCAATTCTGATCCTTATCTTTCTTGCCGTCGTTGCCGCATCGCGCATTATGGGGATCGTGGGCGAGCATGGCCGGATGGAAGATGCCGCGCGCCAGTCCGCGTCGCTGATGTCCGCGACCGCATCCGCCGCTTTCTCCGGTCAGGAATCGCTGTTTGCTGCAGCCGACCGCCAGACTGCCCAAGCGCGTCTCTCAACATTCCTCGGCCAGGACAAGCTGGAGCGCGGCGCTGTCGTGCTCTTTACCGATACCACCGGCCGGATCTTCGGCGGCATCGGCGATGCCGGCAGCTATCTCGGCAAGCGTCTTTCCTCGGTTCTTCCCGAAACCGCAGCCATGCGCCGCGTCGGCGGGTCGGGCACGGTCATCGAGACCTTTTTCGGTGATGTCCCCTACTATGCGTCGATCAAGCCAATCGGCAACGACGGTGCGCTGATCGTAGCGGCCCATTCGCTGGAGACGACGAACGAATTCGTACGTGGCGAAGTCTCGCTCAGCGTCACGATCTTTGCCGGCATTTCGGCCATCCTGCTCGTCATCCTCTATGCCTATTACGCTCAGGTGAAGCGCGCCCGCGACGCCGACGAGACGTTCGTGCAATCGAACCTGCGCATCGAGACGGCGCTGTCGCGCGGTCGCTGCGGCCTGTGGGATTTCGACGTTACTAACCGGCGCCTGTTCTGGTCGGGCTCGATGTACGAGATGCTCGGCTTCCCCCGGTTGGCAACGTCGTGTCCTTTACCGATGCGGCGCGGATGATGCACCCGACCGATGGCAATCTTTACGCTCTCGCCCGCGCCATCAGCCGCGGCAATGCCAAGCAGGTGGACCAAGTCTTCCGCATGCGCCACGCCGCCGGCCACTATGTGTGGATGCGCGCCCGCGCCCAGGTCGTGCGGATGGCAAACGGTCGCACCCATGTGATCGGCATCGCCATGGATGTGACCGAGCAGCACCGGCTTGCCGAACGCTATGCAGAAGCCGACCAGCGCCTTGCAGACGCCATCGAGTGCACGTCGGAAGCCTTCGTTCTCTGGGACAAGAACGACCGCCTGGTGATGTGCAACACTCACTTCCAGCAGGCCCACGGTCTTCCGGACTCAGTCCTCGTCCCCGGCACCGAACGCAGCACCGTGCTTGGCGCCTCTGCCCGTCCGGTGATCGAACGCCGCGTCGCCGATCCCGACCGCAGCGGCCTGTCGCGCACCACCGAAGTGCAGCTTGCCGACGAACGCTGGTTGCAGATCAACGAACGCCGCACCCGCGATGGCGGCACGGTATCCGTCGGCACCGACATCACCCTGCTCAAGCGTCACCAGGAACGCCTGCGCGATTCGGAACGCCGCCTGATGGCAACGATCGGCGATCTCTCCGCCTCGCAGAAGAAGCTCGAGCGCCAGAAGGAAGAGCTTTCGACCGCCAACGCCAATTACCAGGCGGAAAAGGAACGCGCCGAGGCCGCCAACAAGGCGAAGTCGGAATTCCTCGCCAACATGTCCCACGAACTCAGAACGCCGCTCAACGCCATCCTCGGCTTTTCCGAGATCCTCGTGAACGGCATGTTCGGCCCGCTCGGATCCGCCAAATACAGCGAATACTCCCGCGATATCCACGACAGCGGCAAGCATCTCCTCAACGTCATCAACGATATCCTCGACATGTCGAAGATCGAGGCCGGTCACATGCTGATCCAGTCGGAGCCCGTCAACCTGACGCCGCTGATCGAGGAAAGCCTGAGGCTGACGGCCGTGGTGGCACAGGAAAAGCAGATCGCCATCCGCCAGTGCCTGTCGCCTTCCCTCGACATGATCGGCGATCGCCGGGCGCTGAAACAGGTGATGCTGAACCTCCTCTCCAACGCCGTGAAATTCACCGACGAAGGCGGCCGCATCGAACTGCGCGCAAAGCCGATCAGCGGCGGCATCGTGCTCACCATCGCCGACACCGGCATCGGCATCCCCAAGGCATCGCTGTCGAAGATCGGCCAGCCGTTCGAACAGGTGCAGAGCCAGTATGCCAAGAGCAAAGGCGGCTCCGGCCTCGGCCTCGCCATCTCCCGCTCGCTGATCACCCTGCACGGCGGCACGATGCGGATCCGGTCCGTCATGGGCAAGGGAACCGTGGTTTCGATCCACATTCCCCAGAGCGACATGGTCCAGTTTGCGGCAAAGAAGGTGGCTTGAAGAATACCTCACGATCAATCCCAGATCGCAATTGACTCGCCCTCACACACCTGCGACCCACTTCGCGTGTTGAAGGAGATCACCTGTAAGCAGCGCTGCAGACGCCCGTATTCCCAAGCTCTGCGAAATTGCTGACGACACGCGAGCAGCGCTTGCGATGATCAACGTCAAACTGGATTCGAAGCCGGATCAGGGTTGGATCATCAATATTATCTGTGTGATCTTCGGGCTGGTGCTTGCAGCAATCGCTGGGACAGCCGGGATATTCACTCTGATCAGATGATCATCTCGGTCAGAACCGGCAGACGGGGCTCAGGCTCTCACCACCTTCTCGAAAACCTTCCGCACCGCCTTGGATAGCCGCTTTACCTCGCCCTCGAGCGTTGACAGATCCGGGCAGTCTCCAGCCCGACAGATGCGCTCAACGAGACCGGATGGCGCATCCTTCGGCTCGAACGGGCCGTCGACACAGAGCCTGATGATCTGCGACAGTTCGCTGAACAACCTGATTGCCTCAAGGCAGGTATCGAGATCGCCGGGCGTCATCAGGTCGTGGCCTAACAGTTCCAGCAACTCGCCGGTCGTCGAGCCGTAGGTGGGGACGGTGATGTCCTTCACGGGTGCGACAAGCCGCAGGTACTGGGCCAGAAACTCGATATCGATCAATCCACCCGGGATCAGCTTCAGATCCCAGCTATCGCGCGGCGGCTTTTCCTTGCCGATCAGGACACGCATCTCGGAAACGTCCTTGGCGATCTGGCCGACATCACGCCCTGCCGACAGAACGTCGTCGATCACGTCCATCACCTCGCCCTGAAGGCTCGTGTCACCACAGACGAGGCGGGCGCGCGTCAGCGCCATGTGCTCCCAGGTCCAGGCCTCCTCGCGCTGATATTTGCCGAAGCCGCCGATGCGGGTGGCGACCGGGCCCTTGTTGCCGGAGGGCCGCAGCCGCAGATCCACCTCGAAGATCACGCCTTCCGCCATCGGCGCCGAAAGTGCTGCCACCAGCCGCTGCGTCAGGCGCGTGAAATAGCGTTGCGCATCGAGCGGCCGTGGGCCGTCGCTTTCCGCGACCGCGCTGTCATAATCGTAGAGAAGGATGAGATCGACATCGGAGCCGGCGGTCAGCTCGAACGAACCGAGCTTGCCCATGCCGAGGACGGCCAGCCGACCGCCCGGATAGGCACCATGCGACGCCTCGATTTCGGCTGTCACCGCAATCAGCGCTGCCTCGATCAGAAGATCGGCGAGATGGGTGAAGGCGCGACCCGCCTCCTCTCCGGAAATCGACCCGGTCAGCAGCCGGATCCCGATCAGGAAACGGTGCTCGGCGGCAAAGATCCGCAGCCGGTCCAGCCGATCCTCGTAGTGCCGCGAGCTTGCCAGAAACGCCGTCAGCCGCGAGGCGAGAAAGTCGCGGGTGGGGATCTCCGCCATCAGCCCGGGATCCAGCATGCCGTCGAACACATGCGGTTTGGAGGCGACGATATCGGCCAGCCGCGGCGCGGAGGCCATGATCGTCACGATCAGCGAGAGAAGAAGCGGGTTGTTGCCGATCAGCGAGAACAGCTGGATGCCGGCCGGCAGACCTTTGAGGAAACTGTCGAACCGCAGCAGGGCCTCGTCGGCGCGGCGGCTTTCGCCGATCGCCTTCAAGAGCGCCGGCATCATCTCCGTCAGCCGCTCGCGGGCTTCCGATGACTGGGTCGCCCGGTAGCGTCCTGAATGCCAGGTCCGGATCACCCGGCTCATGTCGGCCGGACGCTCGAAACCGAGCCGGCCGAGCGTCTCCAACGTATCGGGATCATCCTTCTGGCCGGTGAAGACGAGATTGCCTTCGTAATTTCCGCCCTGCGAAGAAAGCTTTTCCTCCTGTTCGAACAACCGCGAATAGCGCTTCTCAACGGTCCTCAGAATGGCTTCGAGCCGCGTCGAAAATGCCGCAACGCTGTCGAAACCGAGCATGAAGGCAATGCGCTTCAGTTCCGCTTCGGTGGTCGGCAGCCGGTGCGTCTGCTCGTCATGCACCATCTGGATGCGGTGCTCCACATCGCGCAGGAACCAGTAGGCCTCGGTCAACGCGGCTGCGATTTCAAGCCTGATCCATTTCGCCTCGGCCAGCGCCTTCAGCGCCGCTTCGGTCTCCCTCGTGCGCAAGGCCGGCATACGGCCGCCGGCGATCAGTTGCTGGGTCTGCGCAAAGAACTCGATCTCGCGGATGCCGCCGCGGCCGAGCTTGATGTCATGACCTTTGACGGCAATCGCACCGTGGCCCTTGTGCACATGGATCTGCCGCTTGATCGAGTGGATATCGGCAATCGCCGCATAGTCGAGATATTTGCGAAACACGAACGGCGTCAGCAGCTTCAGAAAGCCCTCGCCCGCCGCGATATCCCCCGCCACCGGCCGCGCCTTGATGAAGGCTGCCCGTTCCCAGTTCTGCCCCCTGCCCTCGTAATAGATCAGCGCCGCATCCATCGACACGGCAAGCGGCGTCGAGCCCGGATCGGGCCTCAGCCGCAGATCAGTGCGGAACACATAGCCGTCTGCCGTGCGCTCCTGCAGAATGCGGATCAGCCGCCTCATCATCCGCCCGTATGTCTCCGATGCGTCGAGCGGGTCGGAGAGAATGCCGGCTTCCGGATCGTAGAACACGACGATGTCGATATCGGAAGAGTAGTTCAGCTCGCGGCCACCCAGCTTGCCCATGCCGAGCACGATCAGGCCCGACCCGCGGCTCGGCTCCGTCGGGTCGACGAGCCGGAGCTTGCCGCTCTCATGCGCTGCCAGAAGCAGATGATCGATCGCCGCCGCCGTAGAAGCCTGCGCAAACTCGCTCAGCCAGCGCGTCGTATCCCGTGCCGAGAAGATGCGGGCAAGATCTGCGAGCGCCAGCAGAAAGCCGAACGCGCGTTTGGCACTGCGCAGCGCCGTCATCACCTCGTTCTCGGACGGGATCCTTGCATCCACCGGTCGCCAGGCGTCTCGCGCTGCGTCAACCAGCGCGGCCAGCGCATCCTCGACCTGCCCGTCGATCGCACCGGCCAGAAGCTTAGGCCTGATCGAAGCCACATCGCGGAGAAACGGTGACAGCGAGAACGCTGCGACAAAAAAGGCCTTGAGCGGCCCATCGGCCTTGACGAGTTCCGCCACGGAAGGCTCGGTCTTGCCGATCTCCTTCAACAGGGAAAGCGCAAGCTTGGCCTCCGCCTGGTTCAGCGGCCGGATCACACCAGCCGCTACGTCGTCGAGCCGGTTTCCGGTCTCCATTCTTTTCCTCCCGCGCTCCGCCAGCCTAGCCCTTCACCACCGGAAACACCATGGTCACCGTCAAGCCGGGAGCCTCAGTGCTCGCCTCGTCGGTCGCGGAGAGCTCCAGCCTTCCGCCATGCAGCCCCATCACTGCCTCGACCAGAGACAGGCCGAGACCCGTTCCGGGCTTGGAACGACTGGCATCCAGCCGGAAGAACCGCTTCGTCACCTCTTCGCGCTTGTCCGCTGGCACGCCCGGACCGTTGTCGCACACGGACAGCCGGATCAGCCCGCCCACTGAGGACAGTTTCACCTTGATCTCGGGAACACCGCCGGCTTCAGCAGCGTATTTGATCGCATTGTCCAGCAGATTGAAGATCGCCTGGCCGATCAGTTCGCGGTTGCCGTTCACGGAAAGGCCGGGCTCGATCTCCGTGACCAGCGCCAGTCCCACCTCGTCGGCCACCGGTTCGTAAAGCTCGGCACAGTCGGCAGAGGCGGCAGAAAGATCGACCTCAGACATTTCCGCCGCCATCGAGCCCGCCTCGACACGTGAGATCATCAAAAGCGCGTTGAAGGTGCGGATCAGTTGGTCGCTTTCGCCGATGATCCCCTCCAGCGCATGACGACGCACGTCCTCGCGGTCTTCGGAAAGCGCATCGGCCGCCTTGTTGCGCAGCCGTGTCAGCGGTGTCTTCAAGTCGTGGGCGATGTTGTCTGAGACCTGCCGCAGTCCCTCGTTGAGCTTCTCGATCCGGCCAAGCATAGCGTTGAGCGATTCCGACAGCCGGTCGAACTCGTCGCCGGAGCGGCCGACGGGGAGCCGCTGCGACAGGTCGCCCGCCATGATCTTCTGGCTTGCGGCCGACATCCGGTCGATGCGTTTGAGCGCATTGCGGCCGATGCCGAACCAGATCACGAGAGCGCCGAGCCCCATGATCGCCAGCGCCACCATCAGCGCCTGGCGCACGATATAGCGGAAACGGCTGGGATCGCCGAGATCGCGGCCGATCATGATCCGCAGACCGTTGTCGAAGCGCAGAACGTTGGCGATGGCAAGATGCCGCCGCGCGCCCTGGTTCTCGGAGTATGGCGTGTAGCCGAACGGCATGTCCGTCCAGCCTTCCTTGTCGAGAACGCCCGGCTGCACCGACGCGACATTGCCGGCCAGAATATCGCCGCTCGGGCCCGCAATCACATAGAGATTGGCACCCGGCTGGCGGGCGCGCCGCTCCATGATGCGCAGCAGAAGGTTGATCCCGCCGCGATCATAGGCGCGCTGAATGTCCTGGATTTCCTCCTGAATCGTCTGGCGCGTCTGCTGCACCAGCGTCTTTTCGGAAAGCGCGGTGACATAGAACACCAGGAATGCGGCGCAGAGCGCAAACAGCAGGATGTAGAGTGCCGAAAGCCTCACCGCCGTGGAGCGGAACATCAGCCTTGCGCGGTTGACGATACGGGCAAACACGAAGGCTTACCCCTCGTCCTTGATCATGTAGCCGGCACCGCGAATGGTCTTCAGCAGCGGCTTGTCGAAATCCTTCTCGATCTTCGAGCGAAGCCGCGACACATGCACGTCAATCACATTGGTCTGCGGGTCGAAATGGTAGTCCCAGACGTTTTCGAGAAGCATCGTGCGGGTCACCACCTGTCCGGCATTCTTCATCAGGTATTCGAGAAGACGGAATTCGCGCGGCTGCAACAGGATCTCCTTGCCGGCGCGCTTCACCTCGTGCGACAGCCGGTCGAGTTCCAGATCGCCGACCCGGTAGGCCATGTCCTGTTCCGGCGTGCCCTTGCGCCGGCCGAGAACTTCGACACGCGCCAGAAGCTCGGAGAATGCATAGGGTTTTGGCAGATAGTCGTCGCCGCCGGCGCGCAACCCGGTCACCCGGTCGTCCACCTGGCCAAGCGCCGAGAGGATCAGCACCGGCGCATTGACGCCGCGCTTGCGCAGTTCCGAAATCACCGACAGACCGTCGCGCCGCGGCAGCATGCGGTCGATCACCATCACGTCGTAGGAATTCTCGGTGCCCATGAACAGGCCGCTTTCGCCATCGCTTGCATGGTCGGCAACAATCCCTGCCTCGCGAAAGGCCTTCGTCATGTAGGCCGCAGCCTCGAGATCGTCTTCAATCACCAGAATCTTCATGTGCGGGACAATAGCGTCGCTTGCGATTTTTGCACCAGCGGAATCATCGGAACTGCCGGATTGTGGGATGATCGTCTGCATCTTGAAACTCCATGAACGGTGAAGGGCGCCGACCGTTGCCGGTGGCGCCCTTCATGAGGTCGTCTGGGAGGACCAACCTATTGGGAACCAGTCGCTGACATCAGCTTTCGTCGATCGGCAGGGCCACGAAGCGGCTGGTGCCACCGGCTTCCACCTGGAACAGCGCACGGGTGCGGCCGTCCTTACGGGCCTGCTCGATCACCTTGCCGATGTCATCGGCGGTAGCGACCTTGCGGTTGTTCACAGACAGGATCTTTTCGCCGTTCTTCAGGCCGCGGGCCGCGGCTTCGCTGTCCGGGTCCACTTCGGTCACGGCAAGGCCGGAACCGTCTTCTGCCGGCGCAACGGTGATGCCGAGCGAGGCGAGCGCCTTGCTGGTCGAGGGAACCGGCGCATCCGGCTGCTTCGGTTCGGCCGAAGCCGCCTCGTCGCTTGCCATGTTGCCGAGCGTCACGGTGACGTCTTGCATCTTGCCTTCGCGCCACAGATCGATCTTCACCTTGGCGTCAGGGCCAAAGCCTGCGATGCGGCGCGACAGTTCGCGGGCATCCTTGATTGCCTGACCGTTGACGGCGGTGATGATGTCACCTTCCTTGATGCCTGCCTTCTGGCCTGGCGAGCCTTCCTGCGGAGCAACGACAAGCGCACCGGCCGCTTCCTTGAGGCCAAGCGAGTCCGCGATATCCTGCGTCACCGGCTGGATCTGCACGCCGAGCCAGCCGCGCGCAACCTTGCCGTCCTTCATCAGGTCGTTGATCACGTCCTTGGCGGTGGAGGCCGGGATCGCGAAGGCGATGCCGACATTGCCGCCCGACGGCGAGAAGATCGCGGTGTTGATGCCGACAACCTGGCCGGAAAGGTCAAAGGTCGGGCCGCCGGAATTGCCGCGGTTCACGGCCGCATCCACCTGGATGTAGTCGTCGTAAGGACCGGAGCCGATGTCGCGGCCACGGGCCGAAACGATGCCGGCAGTCACGGTGCCGCCAAGGCCGAACGGGTTGCCGACAGCCACGACCCAGTCGCCGACGCGGGTCTTGGTGTCGTCGGCAAAGGACACGTAGGTGAACTTGCGGCTGGTGGCATCGACCTTCAGCAGCGCGAGATCGGTGCGGCTGTCGCGGCCGACCAGCTTGGCTTCGAGCTCGGTGCCGTCGTTGAGGACGACCGTGTAGGCCTGACCGTCCGAAACGACGTGGTTGTTGGTGACGACATAGCCGTCTTCGGAGATGAAGAAGCCGGAGCCCTGTGCGGTCGGGCGCAGGTGATGCGGACGGTTCGCGCCCGGGCCACCACGCTCGGCGCGGTCACGCGGACCGGCACCGGGGCCGCCGTTCGGGCCGCCGGGAGCATCGGGGCCGCCCTGACCGCCGAATTCCTTGAAGAAGCGCTTCAGCGGATGGTCGTCGGGCAGCTGGTCAAAGCCGCGGCCGCCGAAGTTGAAGGAAAAGTTGTTACCGCCTTCATCGGCAGTCTCCTGCGGCTCGTCCGACTGAACGCGAACGGACACGACGGCGGGCGATACGGCGGAGACCACGTCGGCAAAGCTCGGAGCTTGGGGCGCGGTCACGCTGACGGGGGCCGCGAAGGATGCGGTCACCTGGGCCGGAATGCCGGTCGACAGCATGACGGCCGCAAGGCCGGCTACGGTGGAAGTCTTGAGAACCGTCTTCAGGGAGGGACGTTTAATGGTGCGCATCTGAGCTACCTTCTTCTTCTCGTCAGTCTTGGTGTTGCCGGAGGTCCGGCGGCGGTGGTTGAGAAGAGATATAGGAGCCTGCACCTTAACTGCACGTGTCGGCGGCATGAATTGTTGGTAATGTTCGAGATTCTTGCAGCCTTGAGAAACGGCAGGCCTTACCGCTTCAACAGCTCGTCGATCCGCTTCTTTTCGGCATCTGTCAGAGCCGCGATGGAGCGTGTGTTTGGCCGGGTGCGGATAAAGACGAACAGCGCGACGATGCCGATCACCAGCGCTCCGATCGGCAGCGCCCAGAGAATGATCGTCCTTGCGCTCACACGCGGATTGAGCAGCACGAACTCGCCGTAACGGGAGACGACATAATCAATCACCTGCCCGTCCGTATCCCCATCCGTCAACCGCTCGCGCACCAGCACGCGAAGATCACGCGCCAACTCCGCATTGCTGTCGTCAATCGACTGGTTCTGGCAGACCATGCAGCGCAACTGCGTCGAAATCTGCCGCGCCCGCTGTTCCAGCGCCGGATCCTTGAGGATCTCATCCGGATTGACGGCGAAGGCGGGAAGCGGTGCGAGTAGCAGGAAGAGCGCAAGCAGAGCCTGGCATGATCTGCGCAAACCCCATCCTCCCCTCATTCCTGTGCTCGTCACAGGAATCCAGGCACGGCGCGTCCGCGCTGTGAAAGAACCCGCTGTTTCAATTGCGTCTTTTGCGCCCAGAGACCCGGGCGCGCTGGATTGCGGTGACAAGCACAGGAATGAGGGAAGCCGCGAATGTTTCATTCCGCCGGCTCCAGCCCACCCTTCGGCGTCACCACCTTCGGCCGCTTGGCCGGCGCGCCGACCCTCAGCCTGCGATCGGACAGCGACACGAACCCGCCCATCATCATGATCAGACATCCGCCCCAGATGCACAGGATGAACGGCTTCCACCAGATCCGCACGACAATCCCGCCGCTATCCATTGGGTCGCCGAGCGACACATAGAGCTGGCTGAGACCGAAGGTGAGAATACCGGCCTCAGTCGTCGGCATGCGCCGCGCCGTGTAGAGCCGTTTCGAGGACCAGACTTCGGCGACAGCAGCGCCGCCCTTGCGGGCCGTGAAATGCCCGCGGCTTTCGGTGAAGTTCGGGCCGACAGCATCGCGGAACCCGTCGAAGGTGAGCGAATAGCCACCGGCCTCCACCGTCTGCCCCTGCTTCATCTCGACAACCGTCTCGGTGCCGAACGTCGTTGCCGCAAAGATTCCGAGCACGGTTACGCCGAGACCGAAATGCGCGAGTGCCGTTCCGAACGCCGAACGCGGCAGGCCCCGGACGCGCCGAATGCCTGTCGCGAAGCCGACCTTGCCGAAATTGCCGCGATACCAGAGATCAGCGATCGCCCCGAACATGCCCCAGAAACCGAGCGCCAGCCCGAAAATCGACAGGACCGGTCCACCACCCTGAAAATACGCGAAGGCGAGACCGGCCGCGAGCGACAGTCCGGCAAACACGTAGAGACGCTGCAGCGCCCCCAGCAGATCGCCGCGCTTCCACGCGAGAACAGGGCCGAACGGTACCGCGATCAGAAGCGGCAGCATCAGCAACCCGAAGGTCATGTTGAAGAACGGTGCGCCGACGGAAATCTTTTCGCCGGTCAGCGTTTCCAGCACCAGCGGATAGAGCGTGCCGGTCAGAACCGTCGCCGTCGCCACCGTCAGGATCAGATTGTTCAGCACCAGCGCGCCCTCTCGCGAGATCGGCGCAAACAGTCCGCCCGCCTTCAGGCTCGGCGCCCGCCAGGCAAACAGCGAAAACGCACCACCGATAAAGACCGCAAGGATGCAGAGAATAAAGATGCCGCGGGTCGGGTCGGATGCAAACGAATGCACCGAGGTCAGCACGCCCGACCGCACCAGGAAGGTTCCAAGCAGCGACAGCGAGAAGGTCATGATCGCCAGAAGCACCGTCCAGATCTTCAGCGCCTCACGCTTTTCCATCACCAGTGCCGAATGGAGCATCGCGGTGCCCGCAAGCCACGGCATGAAGGAAGCGTTCTCGACCGGATCCCAGAACCACCAGCCGCCCCAGCCGAGTTCGTAATAGGCCCAGTAGGAGCCCATCGCGATGCCGGCGGTGAGGAATGTCCAGGCCGCAAGCGTCCACGGCCGCACCCAGCGCGCCCAGGCGGCATCGATACGTTCTTCGATCAGCGCCGCGACGGCAAACGAGAAGCAGATGGAAAAGCCGACATAGCCGAGGTAGAGCAGCGGCGGATGGATGGCGAGGCCGAGATCCTGCAGAACCGGGTTCAGGTCCTGCCCTTCCGCCGGCGCCGGGTCGAGCCGCAAGAACGGGTTGGACGAGAGCAGGATGAACAGCAGGAAAGCCGAGGAGATCCAGGCCTGCACGGCCAGAACATTGGCCTTCAGCGTATCCGGCAGATTGCCGCCGAACACCGCCACCAGCGCCGAAAACAAAGCGAGGATCAGCAGCCACAGCAGCATCGAGCCTTCGTGATTGCCCCAGACGCCGGAGAATTTGTACAGCATCGGCATCATCGAATGGGAGTTTTCCCAGACGTTTTTGACCGAAAAATCCGACACCATATACGCCCAGGTGAGTGCCGCAAACGAGATGACCACCAGACCGAACAACGTCAGCGACCCCGTCGTTGCCAGCGCCATCATCGCGGGGTCGCGACGCCTGGCGCCGATCATCGGCAGGGTGGACACGATCAGCGCGGTGGCAAGCGCCAGAACCAGCGCGTAATGGCCGATCTCGACGATCATTGTCTGGTCACTCCCTCGGCGGACGTCCCCGGCATCTGCAGCATCACCTGCGGCTTGCCGTCGGTCTTGTTTTCCGGCTGCGCCGCATCCTTTTTCGGCGCCATGCCCTTGCCGGTGCCGTCTTCCCAGACACCGTCCTTCTTCAGCCGATCGGCCACTTCCTTTGGCATGTAGTTCTCGTCATGCTTGGCCAGCACGCTGTCGGCGGTAAACCGGGTGCCGCCGTCGAACACGCCTTCGGTCACCACACCCTGCCCCTCGCGAAACAGGTCGGGCAGAATGCCGGTATAGCTGACATCGACCTTGCCATTACCATCAGTCACGGTAAAGCTCACCGTCGATCCCTGGCCGCGCCTGACCGATCCCTCTTCCACCAGCCCGCCGAGCCTAATGCGCGTTCCCGGCTGGATATCGGTCTTGGCCAGATCGCCCGGCATGAAGAAATACGCGACCGACTGCGAGAAGGCGAACATGACCAGCAGCACTGCGATCGTGACGAAGCTCATGCCGCCCAGAATCACCGCCATGCGTTTCTGCTTGCGTGTCATGGTCTTGCTCCTCCCGGCGCCGGCGATGCATCCGCATCGAGCCCGATATCCTTGCCAAGCGCCAGCAGACGCTTGCCATCATTGCCGTCAGGCGGAAACTGCGCCAGTCCGGTCGAAAGTGCATCGCGGGCCTTTGCCTCGTCGCCCAGCACCGCATAGGAGCGCACCAGCCGCAGCCAGCCCTCGATATTGTCGGGCTCGTCCTTGAGCTTTGCGGCGAGACTGTCGACCATGCCGGCAATCATCGCCTTGCGATCACCCTGCGACAAGTCCTGCGCTGCCGCAACATCTTCCTGTGTCGGCCCTCCGAGCAAAGGGGCCGCAGGCTTTGCCGCCAAAGGCGTCCCCCCGTTCTTGACGATATGTTCGTCGAGCAGACCCTTCCACGGCGCATCGGCAGGCGTTGCGCTTGAAAGCTCCTCGAAGGCCGCGCGTGCCTCGTCCTTCCTCCCGCCCTGCTCCAAACCAAGTGCTGCATAAAAGCGCGAGCGCGGATCGGCCGGATCGAGTTTCACCGCCTGCTCGAACGCCTGGCGCGCCGCTTCCGTGACGATCCCGTCATTGGCGACAACAAGCGTTTCGCCGAGGCCCGAATAGCGGGCATTGCTCGGACCGATGAAACGGATCGCATTGCGATAGGCCAGTTCGGCATCGCCCGCACGGTTCAGCCGCAGATAGATCGGCGCCAGAATATCCCATCCCGAACCATCGGTCGGATCCTCCGCCAGATGCCGCTCCACCTTGGTGACGAGCAGCGCGATATTGTTGCCGGGGTTTTCAAGACGGGCCTGTAGCGGCTGGTCCGGGATGCCGGGATTTCCGAGGCTCAAGTAAAGACAGAGCCCCAATGCCGGCGGCACGACGGTGACAAGTGCCGTGGCGATCCGGTGCTTGCCCGCACCGGCCCCGCCGTTCTTGTCCTGATCGTTTTCGGCCGCAGCGGCAATCAGCCGGCGTCCAACCTCGGCACGGGCGTTCTCCGCCTCCTCAGTGCTGATCAACCCGCCCTCGCGATCGCGGTCGATTTCCCGCAGCTGGTCGCGATAGACTTCGACCTCGCCGGCCCTCGTGGAATTGCTCCGACGAGCATTCGATACGCCGGAGACAGCCGCCGAAGCGCTGCGCGCAAACGGCAGGAGAAGGGCGGCTGCGACGGCAGCCGTCAGCAGCGCGAGAACGATCCACAAATACATCATCGCCCATTACCGCAATCGGTGACGCTTTCCAATGGCCGGCCAGTGGTCTAGCGCGCGTTGACGCGAATTTGACGGGTATTGCCGCAGCCGGCAAGCGTTCCCCTAGCAGCAAAGATGGAGACCGCTCCCGACAGCATCGGCAACGGTTTTTTATTTTCCGCGTCTGATCGGGATTGTCAGGTCAACGGCGTCCATGTGCCGCTGGCGTTGCGGCAGGCTGCCCCCCGCGACATCAGTTCCTTGCCGGCGGCCGTGACGGTGTGGCGATACTGGCGGCAGTTCTGCGAGCCCACCTGGAACGGCGCGTTGGCGATCACTTCGCCGCTCGCATCGTCACCCTTCCACTTGATCGTCTGGCCGACGGCACTGCCTTCAAGCGCGCGGTATTCCGCCTCAAGCGCCCGCGTCCGATCGCTGCTAGAGAGCTCGGCGCCGGTGCGCCCGACGATCCCGCCCTGCAGCGCCGTGATATAGGCAGCCGAACTTGACGGCCGTTGCGACAGCAAGCCTTTCGGGGCACCCGCCGCGGTGGAACTGGTGTTGCACCCTGCCAGCAGGCCGGCAATCGTCATGAATGTTGCTGCAGTGAGGAGATGTGACAACCGCATCGTGTCGGGAACCGCGCTCGTTTCGTTTTCAGGATCGGAACCGGCATCATTCGGTTTCCGGCTTGGCGCCATTATGACGCTATTGGGTCGGAACTGAAATGCTGCGATTGTCGCCTCTCCTATTTGTGCGCAGTTCTTGTTGTCGCCGTGTCGTCACGGCATGATGTTGCATTGGCTGTAGACAAGATATAGCAGGCGATCCGTCCGTCCAGAACCGTCGGAAGCAAGTGCGGCGTCGTTGCCCATCGGCCACAGTTTTCTTCCCTCAACCGGCCTTGTGCTCAGCCGGCGACTTCCTTGATCATGCCCGGCAGCAGCAACTGGGTCCGAAGGCCACCGCGCACCCCGCGCGTCATCTCCAGCTCGCCCTGATATTCGCTGACGATCTCGCTTACAATCGACAGTCCCAGCCCGGCCCCCGGCTTGCTCTCGTCCAGCCGCCTGCCGCGCTTGACCGCTTCGGTGATCTGGTCGGGATTGAGACCCGGCCCGTCGTCTTCGACGGCCATCTCGATCCAGGGACGCTTGGTCGCCTCTCCTTCTGCCTTTTCCGGTGGCGCTGTTGCAAGCGCTGCCGTCACCCAGACGCCGGTGCGACAGAACCGTGCGGAGTTTTCCAACAGGTTTCCGATCGTCTCCTCGACATCCTGCTGCTCCAGCGCAAGCGCTGCGCCCGGCGGATAGACGGAAAGGTGGAATTCCTTGTCGGGGTTGAGGCGGCGCATCACGCGCACCAGCCGCTCCAGCACCGGCTCGATATCCGTGCGCGCCAGAAGCGAGTTGCGCTGTGCCGCGATCCGGGCGCGATTCAGATAGGATTGCACCTGCGCCTGCATCGTCTCGGCCTGCGAGCGGACGAGATCGGACTGGACCTTGTCGAGCATGCGCAATTCGTTGAGCAGAACCGCGATCGGCGTCTTCAGCGAATGCGCGAGATTGCCGACCTGCATGCGGGCCCGCTCGACGATGCGGCGGTTGCTTTCGATCAAAGCATTGATGTCGTTTGCCAAAGGCATGATTTCACGCGGAAATTCTCCCTCCAGATGCTCCGCCTCACTGCGCCTCACCCGCTCCAGCGAACGGCGCGCCGCATCAAGCGGCTGCAATCCGTAGAGGATGGCGAGGCCGTTGACGATCAGGCTGCCGATCCCGAACACGCCGAGCGCGATATAGAGGCTGCGCGAAAAGCTGCGGATATCGTCTTCCACGGCATCGAGATTGCCCGAGACGCGAAACCGCGCCGCGCGTCCCTCGCCGTCCAGAACCACTTCGGTTTCCGCGACCAGGACGTGGTTCCCGAAAGCGTCGCGGGTCGGATAGAAGCGTTCGTAGCGATTGTTGAACGGCGCCTGCAGGATCGACGGCACTGTGATGTTGGAGGTCCCGAGCGACGAGGACGAGATCGCCGTCGCGGCAAACGTGCCGAGCGGTTCGATGATCCAGTACCATCCGGTCTCCGGCTGCGAGAAACGCAGGTCGCCCAGTTGGGGGTTGCCGATCAGCTTGTTGTCCTCGCCGATCGTCACGGAATTGATGACGTTATAGAGCTGCGCCCGCAAAAGGTCGGTAAACGAGCGTTCGGCGGACTGGCGGTAGAGCTGCGAAATGACGATCGAGATCACCACCAGCGCCACCGCCGACCAGGTGGTTGCCAGAAGCAGAACGCGAGCGGTGAGCGAGCGGGGCCCTATCCGCTTAATGCGCATCGTTGGGCGCTTGCATGCGGTAGCCGAGGCCCCGCACGGTTTCGATCAGGTCGACGCCGATCTTCTTGCGCAGGCGCCCGACAAACACTTCGATCGTGTTGGAATCGCGGTCGAAATCCTGGTCGTACATGTGCTCCACAAGCTCGGTGCGCGACACGACCTGGCCCATGTGATGCATCAGGTAGGAGAGAAGCCGGAACTCGTGCGAGGTCAGCTTCAGCTGGATACCATCGACGCTCGCCTTCGATGCCTTGGTATCGAGACGGACCGGACCGCAGATGATCTCGGACGACGAATGCCCCGCAGCACGCCGGATAAGCGCACGCACGCGCGCAAGCACTTCTTCCACATGGAAGGGTTTTGCCACATAATCGTCGGCGCCGGCATCGATACCCGACACCTTGTCGCTCCACCGGTCACGCGCCGTCAGCATCAGCACCGGCATGCCCTTGCCCGCCTCACGCCACTTCTCGACAACGGTGATGCCGTCCATCTGCGGCAGTCCGATGTCGAGGATCACGGCGTCGTAGGGCTCGGTCTCGCCGAGATAGTGTCCTTCTTCGCCGTCGAAGGCCTGATCGACCACATAGCCGGATTCCTTCAACGCGTCGGAAAGCTGGCGGTTGAGGTTGACGTCGTCTTCGACCACGAGAATACGCATGAAACTGTCCTGAAAATCACTGCGGGCCCCGCCGCGGTATGAAGCTTACAAGCCGGTTTACAGGCAACCGGCCTACATGGGAACCCGGACCGTCACCTTGCGCGGACGTTCACCATTGCCCTGCACCAGCACGGTGACGACGCAGGTCTGCCCGTCCGAGGACGGCTGAGCGGACAAAAGCTGCCCGCCCGTGTCGCGCAGCACCTTGTTTGCCGCCGTGCCGCAGTCGCCCGCAACGAGGATGAGGTAGTCGCGCGCCGGCGCATTGGCCGGAACGAAGGCCGCCAATCCCGCTATTGTCGCGGCGATGATCGCAATGATCGGCAGTCGCGCCATGGCTTTCGGTTTCCACTCATAAGACGACAGGTGTCACGCCCCAGGATCACGTCGTTGAATCACGTCCCCGAAATCATGTCCAAAGCATTCGATGGAGTATGTATCCAATACCAACTGAATGGCAAATGAATGGTCTGTAATGCTGACCCTCGTGCCGCCGTCATCCCTTGCCGGTCGGACGGATCGGCGCGCTTGCGACGATCCGCCCATAGAGCGCCAGCACCCCCCCGACAGCACCGGCAAAGGTGACCGCGATGTCGGCAAGCTCTCCTTGCGTTTCAGCGTTAAGCTCCACTCCCGCCGCATGCGCAAGCGGGGCTGCAACGGCTATCAGCGCACCCCAGATCGTCTTCGATTGATACCAGGCTTTTGTCCCGTCCATAGCTGTCTCCCATCACGATATTGTCAGAAATCGGCATGCAAAAATCGGCACTCAAACTCGGCGGTCAGAACTCGATCGTCGCAAGCACCGCAATGCCCAGCGGCACGGCTTGCCCGATCTGGCAGATGCGCAGGGTGAGGCTCGGCTGCGGTGAGCCAAAATCGGCAAGCTCGTCGCTCGCCGGATAAAGGAACGCCGCAGCCTCGACCTCCGCTTGCCGCAAAACCGCGCCACCGGACCCGAGGATCTCGACGCGGTAGCCTTCCTCCGGCTCGTCACGCGGGATATCGCGGCCGTCCCAGCCGTCGGCATCGACGCGCCCGCGCCGGATCCAGCGGAACTGGGCAGCGCCATCGGCCAACCGGACGCCGCGGATATGCACCGGCGAAAGCGGCGTCTGCGCCCTTTCTCCACCGGCAAACACATGCGGTCCGGATCGGCCTCCGACGGCGCCCAGGCTTTCGGCCAGGAAATTCAACCTCCGTCCCTGCTCGTCACCGGTCAGCCCGAGCGGCTTCACGGCATCGTCCAGCACCACGCAGGCCGCACCGACAGCGCTCCCGGCCGCCGTCGCATCCTCGGTTCCCGCCAGTCCCCGCAGCAATCCGGACAGCCGCCATCGCCCCGCCGCGATCTCCTGCGCCTCGGCAAACCCGACGATCTCCCAGATGCCGTTTGACGCGCGGATGGCTAGCCGGTTGTCGCCGCTCAACACCGCCAGTGTCTGCGCCGAGGACAGTCCGCCGAAATAAAGGTCGAGATCGAGCACTTTTGAGCGGTCGAACCGTCCCGTTACACCGGGATCGAGCGCCGAAACCAGCAAGCCGAGCCTTGCTGGGCGATCGACCGTCACCCGCCGGCGATATCCATCGGTCGTTGCCGAAGACGAAACCGCGATCCGCCGCCAGGGCCTGCAATAGGCTGCCACCGCCGCAAACCCTTCATCATCGGACGAGGTCAGCCGCGGCAGGTCGAGAAAATGGAGGACCGGCGCAAAGGCGTCGCTCGCCGAACGACCGCTCTCACGCCGCGTCGTCACTGCGTCATAGCGACCAGGCGCAAGCGGCGCATGGTTCTGTGCCTCGATCCGCCGCACCGTCCCGTCCTCGACCCGCTGGACGACGAAGATACCGTCGGGACCATCTGCCAGGTGCACCGCATCGCCGGGCTCGAGCGCCAGATCCTGCGGCGGCAGCGTGAAGGAGATCGAGCGCCGTGCCACGCGCTGCGCTCGCAGCACCGATTCCACCGCCCCGAGCGCCGCCTCCTCGCCAAGCGTCGCCGGCAGGTCGTAGCTTGCCACACGCTCGCTTTCGGCCGTAGCGCGGCGCGACCGTGCGCTCGCCTGCTCGTAGTCCAGAACCGGATTGTAGAAGCCCAACACCGCTTGCGCCGGGAAGTCGCTGTCGTGGCCCCGGCTTTCCGACCAGAGGGGTTCGCCTTCGACCTCCGCCACGATCCCGATCTCGCGCGCGGCAAGGCTCGCACCCTGCCTCGAGCGGAATCGCAACAGCCCGGCATCGTCGCTGACGTCGATCTGGAACACACTCAACAGAGGCTCCAGCAGCGAGCGCGCCGAGGTAACATCAGCCTGCACATAGCCGGTCAGATCGCCGGTCACGCCGGACACGTCGAAATCGTCAAAACCGTGATCGGTCAGGATTGCCGCGATCGCGTCGGCAAGCGTCGTTCCGCCCAGCCTGCCGTTCAGCCAATGCCCCGTGCGCCAGTTCTCGCCGTCGCTCCAGATCGTCAGGTCGTCGGGAAAGGCCGGAGACGGCCGCGCATCCCATGTCCAGACGAACACATGATCCGGATCGACCATGCCGGCGGGTGCCGCCTCGCCCTGCCACCAGCCATGATGCGCTTCGAGAAACCGTCGCTGCTGGCTGTCGGATCGCCCGCCGGACGAGAAATACGGCAGGCTGCTTTCCACCGATTTCGGATCGACAAACACATTCGGCTGGTTGGCGCCCTTGTCGACAGCCGGGCAACCCAGTTCGGTAAACCAGATCGGCTTCATCCCCGGCAACCAGGCTGTCGACGCCGCACTCTCCACGCCGCCCACCCGGTTATAGTGACGGTTGTCCCACCACCCCTGGAGATCCTTGGCGCGAAACACCCAGGGCTTACCCGCCAGCCCGTCGCTGATCGGTGAGCGCAGTCGGTTCGCCCGGTCGGCCTCGCTTGCGTAATACCAGTCGAACCCTTCGCCCGCCGCAATCTGCGCCGCCATCGCCGCCCGGTCGTCGCAGGACCGGAACCCATCCGGATTTGCCGCTGCCAGATCCTCGTCGCGCCAGTCGGAGAGCGGCATGTAATTGTCGATCCCGACCGCATCGATATGAGGCGACGCCCAGAGCGGATCGAGATGGAACAGCACGTCGCCTGTGCCATCCTGCGGGTGGTAGCCGAAATACTCGCTCCAGTCGGCGCCATAGGTCAGCGCCGTCGCCGGTCCGACAAGCGCCCGCACATCCGATGCCAGGGTCACCAGCGCCTCGGCGAACGGAAACTTGCCGGTCTCATCGCGGATCTGCGTCAGCCCCCGCAGTTCCGATCCGATCACCAGCCCCTCGACGCCACCGGCCGTATTGGCGAGACCCGCATAATGCAGCACCATCCGCCGATAGCCGTCCGCCCCGCCGGCAAAGGCCTCGACCTGCGTGCGCGCAACCGCCGTCCTGTCGGCACTTCCAGCCAATCCCGCTGCCGGATGACAGGTAATCCGCCCGCGCCACGGGTAGCTTGCCTGTTCCGCCTGACCATAGGGATCGGCCAGACCATTGCCCGGCGCGATGTCCATCATCACGAACGGATAGAGAAACACCTTCAGCCCGCGCGCCTTGAGATCGGCAATCGCCGCCAGCACGCTCGCATCCCCAGGCGTGCCGCCATAGGCCGGGCCGCCTCCCGACGAGCTGACGCGATGCGCCGCGCTCCTGACCACGCCTGCAACCGACCATGGCGTGCTTTCGTCGCGCCGCGTCTCGACCTCGACGCCCGGCAGAATGCGGCATTGCCCCGCGCGCAGATCCGTCCCGAACCAGGCAACGACCAGCGCCGCGCTCTCGAGATTGGGGCAGAGCGCCTGCAGTTCGTCGAGCGATGCCTGCCAGTCGGTCGTTGCCACCATCGTGTTGCGGTTGAGAATGCGGGCGCTGCCTTCCGCCGTCTTCTCGGTCACCTGAACCGTGTGATAGCCATGCTCGGTCGCGCCGGGAATGATCGTCACAGCCCGGATCTGCCGCTCCAGCGTCCCGACCGGCCGCACCACCTCGAACTGCAGCAGCGGAATGCGGTTGCCAAACGCTTCGAGCGGCAACCGGTCGAACACGACATACGCAAGCCCACGATAGGCCGGCGCATGACCTTCGCCCTGCTTTGCCTCGATCAGCGGATCCGGCAACTGCGTCTCGTTGCCCACATGCACCCGCATCTCGATCGCCGTCAGGTCCATTTCCTGACCATCGGCCCACACCCGCCGCACGCAGGCGATCGGACCCTCGCAGAGCCCGACGGCGAAGTTGGCGAAATACTGAAACGTTTCCGTCTGAGACCCGCCCGTCGCCTTGGCGCCGTTTCGCTCCCGCGTCGCCTCCTCCTCGAACCGAGTCGCCCAGATCAGCGTGCCCCCGATCCTTGCGGTTCCATAAACCCGGCTGACCGCCGCCCCTTCGTCCGCCCCCGGAATGCGCGCCGTCGCAAGCCTCGCGCCCGAGACGGTCGAGGAGCCGCCAAGCAGTGCCCGATCGACAACGCTCCCCGCCAACGCCCCCGCCGCCCGCCCAAGGATCGCCCCGACAGGACCGAACACCCCACCAAGTGCCGCACCCGCCGCCTGAAACAGGATCGTCGCCATGGAACCCCCTCACGCCGATCCAGTCGTGACCTGGATGCGCGCTCATGCTGTGGATCTATCGGATTGCGGGATGGAGGTGGCTGCCCCTTACCCTAACCCTCTCCCCGCTCGCGGGGAGAGGGAACGTGCCTCGATTAGGCTGGAGCAAGCAGCTTTCGTCCTTCTCCCCGCAAGCGGGGAGAAGGTGCCGGCAGGCGGATGAGGGGCAGATGCACATTCGCCGACGCCAGCCGGATGAGTGGCAGATCCCCGCTCATCCATCACCTAGATACCCGCTAAAATTGTGATAACGTATCGGCGTTTGGAAGCAGAATGCAGCACGCGCCGCGCCAGCCGGCGCATTGGCGGAGATGGGCTCCGCCAGCTCAGGCGGGGAGCCTTGTTTCCAACCATGGAGGTGATGTCATGAGGCTTTGGCCAATTGGCATGACGCTTATCGTGAGGGTGACCCGGACGGGCTGGTCAATGACCGTCCGGATCAATTTCACAAAATAAGCAAACCGATGGGTGGGGTGACAGCCCCATCCATCACTCCATGACCATACGCGGATCCTCGCCAACTTTCAACTATCCCTTGCCGTCGGAAACCGGTGCACGGCGGCGATTTTGCGCCGCCAGCAGGGCACCAGAACCGAGCGTGTCACCGCCACCTGCTCGTAGGCATGAATGAAATGAGACGGCCCGACGAAGATGCCCGCATGCTTCACCATCGTGTCCGGTCGCCAGCGAAACAGCAGCAGATCGCCGGGTTGCATCTGCCCGAGGTGATGTGCCGGGCCAAACAGCCGGATGCCAGCCTCCGCCATCCGGTCCTCGCCGCCCCGTTCCGCCCAATCGGGCGCATAGGGCGCCACCGGTTCCGGCTCTTCGCCATAAAGCTCCCGCCAGATGCCGCGGATCAGGCCGATGCAATCGCAGCCGATGCCGCGCGTTGCGCCCTGATGCCGATAGGGCGTGCCGATCCAGCTCTGCGCCATCGCAACGATCCGCTCTCCGGCGGCGCTCATTCGAACAGCGCTCCGCCGTCATGCAGCCGCTCGCCATCCACATAGGAATAGGCGAAATCCGAGCCCGGAACATGCGGAAAGCCGCGGAAATTGAGAATGTTCGCAAACCGCCCCCGGCACGTCGAAACCGTCTTGTCGCAACCGGCCGTCAGCGTCACCGCCTGCCCGGGAACGACCGCCTGCTCCAGCGGCAACCAGAATGTCAGCCCCGCCTTGCCGTCGGCGCGTCGCTCGTGAACCTCGATATCCACCTGCGCCCCGCCCGCAAATTGTGCGACGCCACGGCCGAAAAATCCTTCCGCAAAACCGGACAGACCCGACACGACGATGCGGCTTTTATCGATCACCGCATCCACCACGCCATTCCCGCGCCAGGCCGAGAGGTCGACCCGGCAGCTGTTATCACCAAGGCTCGCCTCGCAGCGCCTGCCATAGACACGGCCCTGCGGCTGGCCCAGCCGATGCGCAAGGCTGCGCAGCTCTGCCTTGAAGGCGCCGCCCGATCTGGAAACTTCGCCGATCTCGCGAATGTTCAGCAGCATATGCTGAGCCGGATCCGCCCAGTTCACCACGAACAGCTCGACCCGCGCGCCGTCATAGCGCCCGCTTGCCAGATCCGCCTCGTCGATCGCAGCGCTGGAGAGGCCGCCTTCCACCTCTTCCGCGCTGGCCGCCATGCCGAGCGCCTGTTCCGCCTCGCTTGCCGCAAACCCGCTTGCCGCCAGAAATGTCGTGCCGTCGAAGACCAGGTCGCGGTCATGCTCGGTAAACCCCAGAACCACCGCGTCGCGTCGCGTCACCCGCCAGCCGTAGCAGATCGTGGTCGCCTCGCCCGCAAGATGGCCCGCCAGACCCGCCGGGATCGCCCTCATGCCAGCACCTCCGTCAATGGAATGGCCGGGATCCGCCCGGCGTCGAAATGCGCCAGATTGATCTCGATCCGGTCCGTATCGAAGCGCACGGCCACGTCGAATTCGAACCCGGCCCGCACGATCTGGCCGGCCGTAGGCACCTGCCCTGCCGCAAAGGTCACGATGCCGGCCGTCGTATCGACGATGAAGGACGTCGCTGCCTTCGCCACGCCGCCGACCGACACGACCACCGTTCCCGCCACCGGCTTGGTGATCCGTCGCTCCCAGCCGCCGGCCGCATCCGCATAGGTTTTCGTCAGCGAGAACGCGGAGGTCGCCCCATCGCCGACCCCGATCTGCTGGTCGCTCGCCGAGATCGCCTGGCCCGGACCGCAGGATTTCCAGTCGACCGGATCGCGAAACCGAAAACCGTAGAGCTGGCCGCCGCGTGCCTCGAAGAACTCCAGAACCGCATAGAGATCGGCAACCGATTTCACCCCGGATCCAGCCTCATAGCTTCGCCGCGAATCGCGCCAGCGCTGGTTGCGGGCCTCCCGTCCATTGGACAGATTGACGATATCGGTCCGCCGCATAGGCCCGCCGGAGGCGCCAAGCGCCACCCGCAGGGGAAAGCGCACTTCATGAAATCCGCTCATCGCTGCTCCTCACAATCCTCTGTTTCCGCGCGAAACGCTGCGTGCCAGCATGGCCGAAATCTGGCCCTCGCTTTTGCGGAAGCTTGCCGCATCGGTCGCCGTCACGTTGAACACCACCTGCGCTCCCCCGCCGCCGCCAGCTGACGCCACACCGAGCGCCCCGTCCGCGCCGCGCCGAAGCGGCAGGATCGCCTCGGCACCCGCCTCGCCCATCAGCCCGGTGCCGCCGCCCATCGAAAAGAAAGTCGGCGCCCGCACGACACCGCCATCGGCAAACGGCGTCACCGAACCGATCAGCCCGCTCACTGCATTGCCGAGCAGGCTTTCGAGCGGCTTCAGCCCTGCCGATAGCGAAATATCCGCCAGCCGGTTGCCGAGCCCCTTCAGCACGTCGTCCAACCCCTTGCCCCCGGTCGTCGCCGTGCTCAGTGCACTGGTCAAAGCCCGGCCGAACCGGTCCGAACGCGCCTCAAGATCCGCCATCACGCCGGACAAGGCTTCAGCCCCCGTCACGGCCGCACCAAACGTCTCGTCATCTGGATCCACAGCCTCAGCTCCCGTTCAAATTTCGCCGACCAGCCACCTTGCGGCGGGCAGGAACAATGCTAGATTGCAATTAATACTATTTGCACCTTAAGATGGAGGAGGCCGAATGCTGATTGATCGAACATGGTTCCGCAAAAATCTCGGATGGATCATTCTGTTTCTAGCTGTCTTACCGGCTGCAGCCTGGGTCATGGTTTACGGCAGCATCCACCTCCCGGTACTCACTTTCGCCCTGTGCGAGCAGACCAGATGCACCGCTCAGGACTGGGCAAGCGCGACCAGCGGTTGGGCAGCTCTGGTGGCTGCCATCATCGGAACCTTTCTGGCACATGGCCAGCTTTCGCAACAGCGCCGGCAGACTGCCTTCATGCTGGGCGATGCGCCTCCGACGATCGAGCGCGTCGTCATGCGTGACGACCAACAGTATGACTGGATCAGAGTCATCAACTGGAACAGACGAAACTTCAACATCGTCGAGGTGCAGGCGACGGTCGGGTTTCGCAACATGCCGATGGGCAGCGTGAAATTCGTTCGCAAGAACGGGGATGGCTCCATCAGGGAGCTCACACCCAGCGTCGAAGCGGGCAAACTGCAGTATTTCGTTGCCATCCCTGGCTGGATAGATCGTCAGACAACGCCCGGCGCGGTCGAGTTCCGATGCGCCTTCGATCTCAAGTCGGCTCCGCGCGCCCTGGCGAGAAAGCGCGGAAACTACATCACCTTCAAGGTAGCGATCTTCTCCGGCGAGGATCTGACCGAAAGAACCCTGAAGATCAGGCTACCTGCCGGGACGGTCGTGAACTACGTCGATCAAAGTATTGATCCAGTCAACGATCAAGGACTGCACCCGGTCGCCTCGGTTGGTCACATGTCATGAGGCGCGGGGCGAACTAGCCATCCGGAAAAGCCCGCATCAGCGTCTCCAGCCCGGCTCGCTCGATCGACGTTGTGCGTTTGATCAGACCACCGGTTGCAGCAAACAGCTCTCTTGGCGTCAGCGCCCAGAATTGCGGTGCGGAAAGCCGCAGCAGGCAGAGACCGGCATGCATCGCCGCGTCCCATGGAAAAGGCTCAAACTCCTGCGCCTTCCCGCCCGCTGCGGCCATCAGGGGTTTGCCGGTGACGGTCCCTCATCCGTGCCGAAGGCAGCACTCAGCAACTCGCCGACGATCCGCGCGCAGGAGAGGATCCCGCCATCGACGCTCATCGCCGCCGCCTCGTCGTCGGTAATCAGGTTGCCGCCGCCGCGCAGGCCCGCCCCGATGATGCGGATCATGTCGGCTGCCTTCATCCGCCCGGAGGAAAACCGCCCGGCGAGCTCCGTCAGATCGCTCGCCGCAAATGCCGTTTCCAGTTCCGCCAGCGCGCCCAGCGTCAGACACAGGATCCGCCGCTCACCGTCCATTTCGGCCTCCACCTCGCCGCGCCGGCGGTTGGCCCGTCCATGCATGCCCATGAAATCCCCCTTTCATGCTCCTACAATGCTGTGAAACTCACGACGCCGGCGGATTCGAGTGCAATCTCGAACCGCACCTCGCCATTGTGCTCGCCGGAATATTCGAGCGCCGTCACCTGGAACGCCCCCGTGAGCGTCGCGAAACTGGGGATGATGATCTGCCAGGAGAGGATCGTGCCGCCAAAGAATATGCTGCGCACCAGCGCGTCGCTTGTGCCGTCCTTGAAGATGCCCGAACCGCTCAGCGATGCCCGCTGCACCCCCGCTCCGCCCAGCAGTTCGCGCCAACGCCCAGTGCTTTCGGCATCGGTAATGTCGACCGTTTCGGCGTTGAAGGCGATCCGCCTGGAGCGCAGTCCCGCCACGGTCAGAAACGTCCCGCTATTGTCCACCTTCAGGAGAAGGTCCTTGCCCTTCTGTGCCGCCATGTCCCGATCCTTTTCCAACCGCTTTCAAGTATTGATGCTTTCGGCGTCGCCGCCGACCTGCTACAGCCGCGGGATAGATTTCCTTGCCCGCTTCCCATCGCGATATCGCATTGACCAAGTCCCCCCTCCGGTCCGCCCGGACCATTGGCGTTCTCGCCATCACGCAACTCATCGGCTGGGGCACCACGTTCGAAAGCCTCGGCGTTCTCGGTCGCTCGATCGCGCCCGATCTCGGCCTTGCCAACGAAATGGTGTTTGCCGGACTGTCGGTGATGATGCTCGCCAGCGCGTTTTGTGGTCCGCTCGTGGGACGGCTGCTCGGGCGCCATGGGGCAGCAAAGGTTCTGGCTGCCGGTTCCGTATTCTTCTGCGTCGGGTTGCTCGTGCTGTCGCTTGCGAACGGCCTGCCGCTTTATGCGGTCGCCTGGATCCTGCTCGGTGCCGGCGGCGCCTTTTGCCTGTCGGCACCGGCCTATGCGGCCGTGGTCGAGCGTGAAGGCACGAAGGGACGTCGCAGCATCACGATCCTGATGCTGTTCACTGGCCTCTCCGCCACCATCTTCTGGCCGCTTCTCAGTCTCGGCAACGATCTCATCGGCTGGCGCACCACCATGATGGTCTGCGCTTTCCTGCATCTGTTCGTCTGCGTGCCGCTCTATCTGTTTGCCCTGCCGAAGCCGATCGCCTGGGACACGGCAGATGCCGGCGTCGATGCGCCGCCGGTCGCCTTTACCGCCCGGCAAGGCAAGCTCGCCTTCCTTCTGGTCGCCACCGCCACCACCATTGCCTCCTTCGCATCCTACGGCGTGTCGCCGTCGCTGCTGGAACTGTTGCGGCAATCCGGTGCGACGCCTGAATTTGCCCTGCAGCTTGCCGCAGCGCGTGGCGTCATCGGCATTTCGGCGCGTGCCTTCGATATGCTGCTCGGCAAGCGCGGCAATCCGTTCATTACGGCAGTGACCGGCAATAGCTTCATGATCCTCGGCTTTCTCAGCCTCATCGTCCTGCCGTCGTCGACCGCAACGCTGTGGATCTTCATCGGGCTTTACGGCATCGGCTCGGCCGTCCTGCAGGTCGCAAAGGCGCTGCTGCCGCTTGCCCTGTTTTCGCCGCGCGACTACGGCCGCCAGGCCGCACGGCTGTCCATGCCGCAGAACCTTGCCAATGCGCTCGCCCCCGTCGTGTTCACAGCACTTCTCGACCGTTCGGGCGCGCTGACGGTTCTCGTCGTCACCGTCCTTCTGGCCGGCTCGGCCCTCACCGGCATCCTCTTCCTCATGCATCTCGTCCGGCAGAGTAACCGCATGGCGGCCTCTCACTCGGTCACCGCGCGATAACGCAGCTCGACCTGAAGATATCGCGTGTTCGGCTCCCGTCTGGTGCGCGATCCCGTCCGCAACAGGCTCACCAGCACAAACCCTTCCAGCGTCAATGCCGCATCGTGTAGCAGCGTGTCCACCCGGCTTGCGATCTCCTGCGCCTGCCGACGCCCCTCGGCCTGCGACCACACCGTGATGGTCAGGCTATGCGCCTCGCCCGGTTCCGTGCCGGTCGAATAGTCACGCGTCTCCCACTCTCCGAAGGCGATCGCCGGCAGCTTCGGCTTCGGCATCAGCCGGTCGTGCACACCGCCTTGACCGACCAGCGCCGTCAGTGCCGCGTCGCCGGTCAGCCGCGCATGGACCGCCTTCATCAGCGCATTGTTAGCGGATGTCATGGGGCCTGCTCCTCGCATTGGCAGACCAGATAGCGACCGGTCTCGTCAGGGTCGCGCACCAGTTTCAGCAGGAAGATGCGTGCGCCTTTGGTCAGCCTCTGCCCGACCGCGACATCGCTTCGAAACCTTATCCAGATCCGGTGACTGACCGTGCCCACCTCGGCGCTTGCCGCCTCCGTCACCACAAACGAAACCGGCTCGATCTTCGCCCAAACGGCCGCCACAGATTGCCAGGTCACGGTCGCCCCGCCCTGACCGTCGGACACGGCAACCGGCGCTTCCAGCTCTAGCCGGGCGGTCATCTGGCCCGGATCGAGGAACACCACCATCACAGCCTCCGCATGCGAAAGGCCGCGATCAGGCGCTCATAGCCATCGGGAATTCCCGCCGGCTGCTGGTCGGGCGACAGCACGCCGCGGAAGGCGAACATATGGCCGATATGGATCAACATCGCCCGCTTCAGCGTATCCGGCACATCGGTCCCGGCCTCGCCATAGCCGGCCGAAAAGTCGATCTCGATGCCGTTCATCACCTGGCCGGGATCGATCGTCGAGCGCAGCCACAGTCGCGCTGGTCGCCCCTTGCCGTCGAGCAGATGGTCTTCAAGCGACACATGAACCGCAGTGCCTGCAGCGTCGTAAACCGTAACAGTCTGAATCGCTTGCACCGGAGACTTGAGGATGCGGATCACGCCGTCGCCCGGCCGGCGGTCGAGATAGAGACGCCAGGTCTGCGCCATCAGGCAGAGGCCCGTCTCGCGCTCCAGATGCTCGCGTGCGGTGGAAATCAGCGATCCGATCAGCGCGTCCTCATCGGCGCCGTCAAGGCGCAGATGCGCCTTCGCCTCGGCAAGCGTCAGCGGTTCCGCCAAGGGCGGATTGGTCTGGGCATAGGTCATGGGGATCCTCGTCGAAGATGATATCCGGCCCTGCCCCACCCTCTCCCCGCCGCTGCGGGAAGACGGTGGGGATGGCCGGATGACGGGCAGTTCCGGCAAGCGTCAGTCCGCCTGGCCGATCAGCTCACGGCGAACCGCACCAGCTTGATCGCCTCGAAATTCTGCACCCCGCCGCCGACCCGCTTGGTGGTGTAGAACAGCACATAGGGTTTGGCAGAATACGGATCACGCAGGATGCGCACACCTGCCCGATCGACCACAAGATAGCCCGAGCGGAAGTCTCCGAAAGCCAGCGAGGTCGAGCTTGCGGCGATGTCGGGCATCTCCTCGGCTTCTGCGATCGGAAAGCCCATCAGCGAGGCGGCCTGGCCCGCACTTGCCGGCGGCCGCCACAGGTAGTTGCCGTCGACATCCTTGAACTTGCGGATATCGGCCTGCACCTTGCGGTTCATCATGAACGTACCGTTCTGACGGTGTCCGGCCTTGAGCGCGTAGATCACCTCGATCAGCGTGTCGGAGGGATTGGTCGCCTTCCAGCCGCCGGCAACACCGGTTGCGATATAGCCGAGACTGCCCCAGGCCCAGCTCGCATCGGCGACAGCCGTATAGGCGAGAAAACCCTTCGGCTTGTTTGTCCCGTCACCGCGCACGAAGGCATCGCCCTCCTGCTCGGCAAAGACGATATCCACCTCGCCGGCGATCCACGCCTCCATGTCCACAGCCGCATCGTCGAGCAGCGCCTGGGTCGCGGCCGGCATGGCGTAGAGTTCCATCGTCGGGAAGGCGAGTTCGGCCAGAAGCGGCGTATTGGTCTGCGGCCGCGCCGCCGTTTCCGCCACCCAGCCGGTGGTGAGACCCGTCGTCGAGAACGGCTTCTTCAGGACCGAGGTCGAGACGGTGCGCACGGTCGAGAGCGCTCGCATCGGCGACACGACAGACACGCGGCGGCCGATTTCCGTGTCGGTCTCCGGCGGCACGAGATAGCCGCCATCGGCGCCGACCCCGACGGAAAACGCCTTCGCCTCCAGCTCGCGCAGCCCCGAATCCTCGCCGCGACGGATATAGGCGTCGAACCCCGCCTTGTGCTCCATCGCTTCGGGCGAAAGCTCGGCACCCTGGCCGTAGCCACCGCGACCACCGAGCGGCGGTCGCGCCTTCTTCAGCGCCAGCTGGTCCAGCACCCGTTTCTGGTCGTCCATCGCCCGGTTGATGCGGTCCACCTTGTCGCGGGTCACCACATCGGCGGTCAGCTTCTGCTCGATCTCGCCGAGCCTTCGGTCATTGACGTCCTTGAAGGCCTCGAACGCCTCCATGAATTCGTCGAGCGCCGCCGTCACCGTCTCAGGTACGGCTTTCACTTCCGGCGCCACGGCGGCATTTCCAGTTACATGTCCCTGTCCCGTCATCATGTCCTGTCCTTCTCCATTAAGCCTTGTTCTGCCTGAACGACGATCTCCACATCATCTTCGCCGCCCGCCGCATCTGGCGAACGAGCTCCGTCTCGCGGTCGCGAAAGAAGCGCTGATGCTTGACGTCGGACACCCTTGCCGATGGCAGCATCGGAAAGGTCACGACGGAGATTTCCCAAAGATCCGCCTCGAGAATGCGCCGCACCCCCGTCTTGGCGTCGGTGCGGGCCCGCACCGTTCGAAACCCGATCGAGAGCCCGTCGAGCGCACCTGATTTCATCAGCGCCAGCACCTCCCGCGATCGCGCCACGCCCGGCGAAAGCACGCCCTCGACGAACAGCCCGCGACCATCCTCGCGGATCGTCTTCCAGGCGCCGATCGGCTCATTCGGGTCGTGCTGGTACAGCATGCGCACCCCTGGCGCGCCGCGTTCGACAAGCGAGGAGAGAAATGCCCCCCGTTCGATCCGGTCGCGACCGAGATCGACCTCACCGAACACGCTGGCATAACCGGAAAACGTGCCGTCGCCGGCAATGCCGGCCAGTTCCAGATTGGCGAATTTGCGCACATTCGGGCGCATGGGCGGGCATTGCCCGCGGTCAGCGTGCATCGGGATCTCCTGCAATGTCATTGAACCTGTCGAACCCATCCGCCCGCGGGCGGCAGGGGTTCGTCGTCGGGAGCGCCTTACTCCCTGCGGCGCCCGTATCGCTCGGCTAAGCGCGACAGCGCGCCCAGCACCCACCAGGCCGAAAGGCTGGCGGCAGCCGATCCCGCCAGCAAGGTCTCCGGCTCGGGAAGTTCACCGCTGATCCCCAGCCGTGCCATCAGCCAAAGCCCGGCCGGCCCGCCGAAGATCAGCCCGCAGGCCACCCCGGTCAAAAACCGGCTCGCGGCCTCGTGCCCGCTTTTCGGCAGGAGATAGACCAGCGAAACGCCCGCACCAGCCACCGCACCTGCGGTCCGCGCAGCCCACACGCCAAGCGTTCCCGGATCATGCCCTAGGTCAGCCATCGTTAAACTTTCTGGGTTATGTTGAGAGTGTCAGCCGGAAAGCGGATCTCCATCCGCAACCGCCAAGGCCTCGCGCATCTTCACGCGCCACATGAAGCCGGCCGCTTTTTATCAACCCCCTGAATCGCTTGAGAGACAGCGTTGACGAGTTGAGTCAGGGGGGTGAGAAGTTGAGTCTCTCAGTTTCCGTCGTCTGCCGGTGCGTCCGCTAAAAGATCGGGCGGCAGCTGACGGCCGTGTCGAATGTGGGAAACGGAGACGATCCCCTTCTCCATCCTGTAGTCGATGACATACTCGCCGGACACGAAACGGCGCCGGCCTTCCAGCGCCTCAATCGGGCTCCCGGCTTGCGGATAGTCCAGCAAGAGCCGCATCGATCCCCGCAACTGCCGCAGCACCGCTTCGGCGGCGCGCGGATTGAAACGCTCCAGATACCGCTGCTCGCTTCTCAGAAAGAGCGCCGCATCCTTGGAGAGCCTGATCCGCATCAGGCGGCGTCGCTCTTCTTCTCGTCGAGCACCTCCGCGAAGAACTCCTCCGCATCGACGAATTCGCCGCGCGCAATTTGTTCCTCGCCCTTGCGGATCTGCAGGATGTCATTCCCCTCCGCCATCAGATAATATTTCAGCGCCCGGACGATGACCCAGCTTCTGCTGCGATCCGATGTCTCGGCGATCTTCTCGATGTCGTCGAGAATATCCTGCGGCACGCGCAACGTGATCGGGTCCGAGAGAGCGGGCTTTTCGGATTTGGCGTCTGCCATGACGATCTCCATCTGTAATACACCGTATTACAAATTACACCTTGCGCCGCGATCGCGCAATCACGCCGAATAGCCGACCGCCTCGCGCTTTTCGTCCTCCGTCAGGAAGCCTGCAGCGCCGATCCGCGCCCACAGCGCCTCACGCTCGGCCGAGAGACCTGCCACCCGGTCGAGATCCGGTTCCAGCCGCAACCCCTCCCCGAAAGCGTCCGAAAGCCAGGCGGAAAAGCTTGCGGCGGTGCGGGCAATCAGCGGCAGCACGGTCAGGCGGTAGAAGGCGCGGTTGGCCTCCTGGTAGTTGGCATAGGTATTATCGCCGGGAATGCCGATCAGCATCGGCGGCACGCCGAGCGCCAGCGCGATATCGCGGGCAGCACCGTTCTTTGCCTCGATGAAATCCATGTCCTTCGGCGAAAGCCCCATCGCCTTCCAGTCCAGCCCGCCTTCCAGAAGCAGCGGCCGGCCGGCATTGACGGCGCCCGAATAGCCCGCCTCCAGTTCGTCCTTCAGCCGCTGATACTGATCCGCGGAAAGATTGCCGCCGTCCTTCGGCTGGTAGACCAGCGCGCCCGAAGGCCGGGCGGAATTGTCGAGCAGCGCCTTGTTCCAGCCCGCCGCCGCATTGGAAAGATCGAGCGCCGCCCCTGCTGCCACCAGCGGCGACAGGCCGCTATGGTCGTCGAGCGGGTGAAACAGCTTCAGATGCAGCAGCCCCGGCCCGTCGCGATCGACGGCAAGCCGCCGCGTCACCTGCCCGGCGCGATAATCATAGGCCGCAATCCAGCCGTCGCGTCCCTCGACGACGCTCACCCGGTCCGGCCGCAGCAAATACAGTTCCCGCAGGTCTCCGCCAAGCGCCAGCGGCTCCACATAGGCATTGCCGGACAACAGCAGATGCCCGTAGAGCGCCTCGAAGAAGTCCGGCCCGCTCTGGCGCCCGTTCGGACGTGCCAGAAGCGCCAGGGCCGGATGATCGGCTGCCTCGCTCGTCCCCCGATAGGCAAGCCACGGCACGGCGGCGGCAGCCTCCGCCACCATCCGCATGGCCCGATAGGCGATCGGGTTCTTCATGAACCCGGCCTTTGCCAGCGCCGCATAGGACCGCCCGGACCAGTGCGCCGCGCCATCGCCCGAAACAATCGCAAAGCCCGACGATAGCCCCGACGCTGCCTTGGTTTCCTGAGGCGGCGCGCTGCGGGAAAGCCCACGAAGCCGGAATGGAAATCTCATCGTCTCATCCTTCACTCGATCCGGGATCAATTCGCTTTGAAGACGTTCAGGCCGCCATCGCCGCATCGTCCCGCAGCGCTGCCGCGAACGCTTTCGCGTACCCCGCCACCCGCGCCGCCCGGTCATTGCCATTGATGATTTTTCGCGCCCCGACCCAGTCCGATTTCCCAGGGCCGAAATAATCGCCGAGCTTGCGGCCGGTGAAACTGCCGGACCGCATGCCCTCGATCAGGATTTTCACCGCCACATCCATCTCCATGGCGCGATGAGGTGCCGCGATGAGATCGATGCCGGTCAGCGCCGACATTTTCTGGTAGTTGCGCCTGTGGGTCAGCTGCACGAGCCCGCGCCCCAGCCAGGTGCGGCCATCGGCATCGTAACGCCAGTACGGCGTCTTCACCGTGCGCAGCCGGCCGGCGCTGTAAGCGCTTTCCAGCCGCACCACCGCAAGCTGATCGGTCTTGGCCAGCGTTTCGCGCACCGGCTGCATCGTCGCTGCCGTCTCGTGAAATGCGGTCGCCAGCGCATAGGCAAGCGCCGCGGGGCCTTCGATGGGGTTGCGCGCCTCCCATGCCTCCAAAACAGCAGCCAACCCGGCCACCTGACCACTTGCCAACCGCCCGCTGAACGGGTTCCTGCGCACGTGATCGAAGAAAAAACTGCGCTCGTATCCCATGTTAATCCTACCCCTTTACCGCGTTCGAAGGTTTCAATCGGTTTAGAAAAAACTAAATCGTTTTAGTCTGTTAGTGACGATTTACTTCGGAGTAAGGATGTGGAACCAATCCAACCATGCGACGTTCATAGGGGCGCACCACCATGATGGTGCAGCGCACAATCCGGAGATCATGATGATGCAGCAGACCGCCCAGACAGCCGCCACGAAATCGGTGCCGCAGCACGTCCTCGAGCGCATGGAATCCGAATGGAAGCAGATGCGCGACAGCGCTCCGGCTGTGCCGGCCAAAAGCTGAATTGCAACTGTTGGCAGTAGCCAACTGTCAGATATAGAACGCTTGAGCGGCCCTGTCCGGGCCGCTTTTCGTTGCGCGATCCACCAGAAGCGCCACACCGGGCCTAGGCTCAAATCCCCCTGACGCGCGGCTCGCCCTGGCCGTCCAAAACAAGCGCCGTCAGCGCCCAGACCAGCGCATCCAGCCGGTCCGGCGAGCGTCCCGATGACAGTCCGTTGGGACCGAAATCGCACATCTGGTCCTCCAGCTCCGCAAACCGTCCCGCATGCACCACCCGTCCCTGCTCGTAGAGGGCTGCGACCGGTTCTGCGCGGGTAAACTTTCCGCGGGATGCATGCACCACCGTTACCGGCAGGTTGGCGTCGATGCTTTTCAGCATCGCCGGCACCATGTCGCCGCCCTGGTTGCCCTCGGCCACGACGCGGTCGGCCGAAAACCGCGCATAGGCCTTCACCACGGCCTTCGCCCAGCCGCCCGGCGTATGGCCGGTCACCGAACAGTCGGCCAGCACCACCGCCCTACCAGGCGAACCTTCGCTTGCCTCGACACCCGCCACGACGATGCCGCAGCAGGAGTTCTCGCCGGATCCCGAGGGCGGATCCACCGCCACCACGATGCGCCGCAGAACCCCGGTAAAGCGCGTCACGCAGGCCTCGAGGTCGGTGCGCTTCCACAGCGCGTCGTCGCGATCCTCGATCAGCTCGCCGCCAAGTTCCTGACGACCAAGTCTCGTCCCGCCATAGCGTCGCTCCAGCGCCGCGATAAAGCCCGGTGCCAGATTGCCGGCGTTACCGGCTGTGGAGATCTTGATCAGCCGCGTGCCGGGGTCGGCAATCAGTTGCTTCAGCACCGGCACCGGTCGCGGCGTGGTCGTCACCAGTTGGCGCGGATCGAGTCCCAGCCGCAGGCCGAACTGCAGCATGTCGAACGTTTCCTGCGCATGCTTCCATTTGCCGATCTCGTCGCACCAGGCGTAATGAAACTGCGGCCCTCGCAGGGCTTCCGGATCCTCGGAGGAAAAGATCTGCGCCACCGTGCCGTTCGGCCAGACCAGCCGTTTGCGTGAAATCTCGAATTCGGGCCAGTGCCGTGCCGCAATCCGGCAGATGCCGGACACACCGTCCACCATCACCTCGCGGGCATCGCCCAGCGTTTCCGCCACGAGCGCGATGCGAAGATCGGACCGCTCTCCAGCCGCACACGCCAGCGCATGCACCCATTCGGCGCCCGCCCGCGTCTTGCCGGATCCGCGCCCGCCCATGATCAGCCACGTCCGCCAGTCGCCCTCTGGCGGCCTCTGTCCGGGAAGCGCCGTAAACGCCCAATCCCGGTCGAGACCGGCCACAAACCCGTCAAACGCGTTCTCTCCCGGACCAGGCGCGTCAAATCTCTCCGCCGGCACCGAGTCCGGAGCGCGGGTCACGCCCATCGCACCGGCCAAAACCATTCCGGCCTCCAGATCCCGTGCACTCTTCTCCCTGACATCAGCGATGCCAGACATGCCCGCCCTGAATGACGCGGATGCCTTTACCGCCTCACCCGTGATCTTCTCTGCGGCCCGCCGCATCTTGCGCTGGCTGGGTTCCTCTCGCTGGAAGCCTTTGCGCCACCCATCCCGGTGGGCCATCGCGTTTCCAGGCTTCGAAATACCCAAAGGCTGTTTCATTGGCGCGATCCTCGATCATCCGGACGAAGCGGGCCTTCGCCTCTTCGTATCCGCCGGCATCGGCCAGCCTGTCGGCCTCCACCTGCCGGTCGCGGGACAGCTGACGCTGCAGCGCATCGACCTTTTCCAGCGTGCGCACGATCAGGCTCATCGCATCGGTCGCCGCCTTCACATCGGCCCGCGCCAGTTTTTGCGCCGCCTCGTTGCCGTCAGCTGACATCGCGTCGTCGGCCTCGCTGGACAACAGCCCGGACGCCGCTTCCCGCATCGTCCGGAACGTGGCGAACTGCTGGCGCATCTCCGCCGTCATCTCGTTCAAAAGCTGCCGCAGTTCATCAGCGGGCTTCAGCTCGGTTTCCGAAGACTTGATCTCCAGCAGAACGTTTCGAACCGTCTCTTCCAGTTCGGCATCCTGCGTCACGTCGTCATCCGCGTCGTAAAGCGGTTCGTCCGTCCACAGGCCGAACAGGTCTGGATCAAAACCGGCGAGAGTATCGGAACGGTTCATGGCAGATCTCCACAGCCGAAAACCCGCCGCGCCGGCTTGCCGTCGCACGTTCGGTTTCGATATCGATGTCCTGGAAAAAAAGAGGGCCCGGAGGTCAATCCGAGCCCTGACTGGAAGCCCTGCGGCGGTCGGGGCGTGAAGCCTCTATCGACGCAACTCTTCGACTATGCCTAAACACTACCCGACAACCGTCACGCCGTCAAGGATTAAATTCCTATCTCGAAAATTTTACCGGAGCCGCTTCTCCCTCACGTCCCGCAGAAGGTGCGCGCAACCTTCTGTTCCGCCGTCGGCGCAATCGCGTAGTCGGCAAATTCCGGCCGCTCTTCGAACGGTTTTTCGAGCGCCTCCACCAGCTTTTCAAAGAAGCTGAAATCACCGTAATTGGCAGCCGCGATTGCTTCCTCGATCCGGTGGTTGCGGGCGATCAGCCACGGATTGACGCCGCGCATCTCTGTTGCCACGTCCGCCGGGCTGCGGCCTTCCTCGGCCAGGCGCTCGTTCCATTTCGGCAACCATTCCCGCAGCTTGGATGGATCCGCGAAACAGGCGAGCAGGTCGTCGTCGTGTCCTTCCGCGGCGTTGCAGAGCGCTCGGAACGTCCGCGTGAAATCCGCTTCGTTTTCCTCCATCGCAGAAAGCAGTCCCTGCACGAGATCGCCATCACCGTCGCGCGCGGTGACCAGACCGAGCTTTGCGCGGAACACCTCGATCCAGTGCGCCTGGAACGTGTCGCCGAATGCCTTCAGGACAGAATTGGCAGCTTCCACCGCCTTTTCTTCGTCGGCATCGATCAGCGGCACCAGCGCCTCGGCAAGCCGTGCGATGTTCCACTGGCCGATGCCCGGCTGGTTGCGATAGGCGTAGCGTCCCTGCCGATCAATCGAGGAAAACACCTTCATCGGGTTGTATTCGTCGAGAAAGGCGCAAGGACCGAAATCGATCGTCTCGCCTGAAATCGTCATGTTGTCGGTGTTCATCACACCATGGATGAAACCGACGCCGAGCCAGCGGGCAATCAGCTCCGCCTGCCGGTCCGCCACGGCCTGCAACAGCGCCAGATACGGGTTCTGCGCCCCCATCAGGTCAGGGTAATGCCGCTCGATCACGTAGTTCGCCAGCGTCCGCACGCCCTCGGTATCGCCGCGGGCGGCAAAGAACTGGAACGTGCCCACTCGCACATGGCTTGCCGCGACCCGCACGAACACTGCGCCCTGCTGCTCCTGCTCGCGCTGAACGAGCTCACCGGTCGAAACCGCCGCCAGGGCCCGCGTCGCCGGTATGCCCAGCGCATGCATGGCCTCGGACACGACATATTCGCGGATGACCGGCCCAAGCGCTGCCCGCCCGTCACCACGGCGCGAAAACGGCGTCGGCCCCGCGCCCTTCCACTGGATGTCGCGGCGCTGTCCGGCACGGTCCATGACCTCGCCGATCAGGATCGCCCGCCCATCGCCGAGCTGCGGTACAAAATTGCCGAACTGGTGCCCAGCATAGGCCATGGCGAGAGGCGATGCCCCCTGCGGCACGACATTGCCGGAAAGCACGGATGCCAGACGATCAGGATCCGAAAGATCCGCCTCGACGCCCAGTTCCGCTGCCAGCTTCTGGTTGAACCTCAGAAGCTTCGGCCCCTCCACCGGCTCCGGGTAGACGGAAGCGAAGAACCGATCCGGCAGGCGGGCATAGGAATTGTCGAACTGGAACACGGGATCTCTCCTTCGGCCCTTTCAGGGGCTTGGTCTCGGGTATGTGCTTGAGTCTGGTCTGTGGCGTATCCCCAATATGGGGTCTCGCGCCTGCGGAACAAGCAAGATCAGCCCTTATTGCCCGCCTTCAACCGCACCCCGAACCCGAGCAGAAACGTCACCAGCGCCGCGGCTGCGGACGTCCCGTAAAGCCAGTAGGCGACCTGCCCGGGATCGCCTTGCGACAACTGCCGTGTCAGCCCGGTCGCTGCCGCGATCATGCCGGCAAGCGCCGATCCGACGGCGTAGCCGGCCGTCGACATGGTCGGCAAAAGCGCGCTAGCCCGGTCACGCTCCTCGTCGCCGGCGGCCTCCATCGAGGCCTGGTTGATCGCCGCCCACGACAGACCGAAACCGGTGCCGATCGCCATCTGGCTCAGGACCACGAGCAGGATCTCCCGGACGTCGATCGATATCGCGATCATCAGGAAGCCCGCGAGCTGGAACAGCGGCCCGGCCCGCATCGCAAAGTGTCGTCCTTTTAGAGACTTGATCCGGCTGGAGGCCATCGCGACCGCGCTCCAGGTCAGCGCCATCGCCACCACGATATAGCCGACCGCCGCCGATCCGATGCCCCACACGTCGCGGATGATCAGAGCCAGATAGGTGGCACCAGAGGCATGGCCCGCCGACATCAGGAACAGCATCCAGAACCCGTGGCCAAGCACCGATCCCAGCCTGAAAGCGCCAGCCGGAAACAACCGCGGCCCGAGCTTTCCATCCGTCGTCACGGTCAGCGCCAGCGCCAGTGATCCCAGCACCAGACAGGCGACCTGCCAGCCGATCACCCCCGTTGCGGACGACAGTGCGAAAATGAAGGACGCAGTCACGCAGAGCGCCACGGCCAGAGGCGCAAACGCGGCCTTTGCCGCGCTGCCGGTCTCGGGCGTCGTCAACAGCGTGAAAAGACCAAGCAGGATGAGAAACGGCGTCACCGCCAGAAACGCGGCATGCCACGAAAACGCCTCTGCGAGCAGCCCCCCGATCAGCGGCCCGAGCAGAGCCGCGACCGCCCAGACGGTTGCCTCCACCGCAAATACCTTCGCCGTCACCGCGGACGAGAAATTGGCCGGGATGAGGCTGTAGCAGATTGCCACGATCAGACCGTCGGCAATCCCCTGCAACAGTCTGCCCGCAACGATAAAGAAAAAGCTCGGCGCCAGAACCGCCATCAGACCGCCCAGCGAAAACAGCGCCATGGACCAGAACAAGCTGGATTTCACACCCAACCGATCGCGGAGATAGGCAGCACTGGTGCCGCCGGCGATCGAACCTATGAAATAGAGGCTGTAGACCCAGCTGAACCAGTCGCGCCCGCCAAGTTCGGCGGCGGCCAGCGGCATGGCGGCAACAATCGCGAACTGGTTGAAGGCATGCAACCCGATCCCGGCGGAAATCAGCCCCAGCATCAGGCCGTTCCGGCCGGACAAAAGCGTTTTCCATCCGGTGTCTGTTCTTGTCAGCACGGCATGCTCCCCGGTTTATCCGCAAGGCTTTCCCGACCGCAGCAGTGGCGGCGCAAAGTCCCCCGGTCAACGGTCAAGGATCGATTTTGGCGCGCGTGACATTTTAGCTACAGCTTTCCAAGCCGAACGCACTACATTGATCCTCATAACAAGCAGTCGTTGAAAACACGGAGAAATCATCATGAGGAACACACTCGTTCTCGCCGCAGCTCTTGCAGCCGGCCTCTCGTCCGCAGCTCTCGCCGCCGATGCGGTTGAGACCATTCCGAGCGCGCCAGTCGCCTACGAAACCGCTCCGGCATTTTCCTGGTCCGGTCCTTACCTCGGTATCCACGGCGGATACGGCTGGGGCGATGCTGATATCGAAGGCGCTGGTTCCCAGAACTTCGACGGCGCCCGCATGGGTGGCTTCGTCGGCTACAACTGGCAGTTCTCCAACGGTTTCGTTGCCGGTGTTGAAGGCGACGTCAACTACGACTGGAACAACGACGATGTCGCCGCTGGCGTCGATGCCGAAAGCGGCTTCTCCGGTTCGGCCCGTGCGCGTCTCGGTTACGCCATGGACCGCACCCTGATCTACGCAGCAGGCGGCTGGACAGCCACCAACGTTGAAGTCGACACGCCGGTTGGCGACGACGACGACACGCTGCACGGCTGGACCATCGGCGCTGGCGTCGATCACGCCTTCACCGACAACCTGTTCGGCCGCGTCGAGTATCGCTACAACGACTACGGCAACGGCAACCTCGCCGGCGCTGATGTCGACTTCAACCAGCACGTCGTGCAGGTTGGCCTCGGCGTGAAGTTCTGATCGCGTCAAGCATCTGATTGTATGAGGAGAAGGCTGCCGCTCGCGCGGTGGCCTTTTTCTTTGGAACTTGCTCTTCAGGGATTTCGACCACTGTCCCGGCCATCATCATCACGGCAGGATCAGGCTCCCGTTGCGAGAGGTTCGCTTAACTTTCCTGTATTAGACGGGACTTGTCGGCTCTTTGCCCGTGGTCCTGCCGATGACGTCGTGCGCGACGTGAATCAGCCGGGTTGCAGTTTCGTGTTTTGACTATTTTCGGAAGTTTCTGCGCATGCCGTTTTCCCCATCGTCTCGCGGGGCAGACCCCGAGAACCGCAAAGGGCTAGGCCGCCGCACCAGACACGGCCTTGGCCCCGCTCTGGCGACGCCTGCGGCGGTATTGGGCTTCGGTGCGTTTCTGGCGCTTTTCGGCTGGGCGGAATATTCCAACTGGAAGACACAGGTCGCACGGGTCGAAGCGGCACTGGAACAGACGGCCGAAGCAATTACCCAGCATGCCGACGACGTGGTGGAAATGTCGCGGCTGCCGCTCGCAAGCCTGATCTCCAAGATCGAGGAGAAAGACGGCGAGGCCGATCTCGCCCAGGCGATCGACGCGCTGATGAAGCGCCAGCTCAGTGCGTCGCCCACTCTCGATACGCTCTCCTATCTCAATGCCGATGGCCAGATGGTTGCGACCTCGTCAGCAACACGCCCCGCCGGGGTCTCCTACCAGGACCGCGACTATTTCAAATTCCACAAGGCCAGCCCCTTCCCGCTCCCTGTCCTCGGAAAGCCCATCCTCAGCCGGCTGACCCAGACCTGGGTCCTGCCGATCTCGCAGAAGGTGATTTTACCGGACGGCACCTTCGGCGGGGTTGTGGTCTCCACCATCAAGGTCAACCATTTCGTTAATTTCTTCAGCCGCTACGATATCGGGTCCGATGCCTCTTTCCTGCTCGTTCGCGGAGATGGCGTGGTTCTCGCCCGCGCGCCGATGGCCGACAGCATTCTCGGTCAGGACATGTCCAAGAGCGATCTGTTTGCCCATGTCCGCCAGACCCGCGTCGGCGCCTTTCATTACCAGTCACCGATCGACCAGACGGCGCGGGCGGGTGGCTTTCACCAGAGCCAGCTGACCGGCCTGGTGGCGCTCGCGGCCGCATCGGAATGGCAGGTGCTGATCTCCTGGGCGTCGACCGCGAGGACGCGCTGGATCTATGCGGCGATCCTTCTCATCGCGGCCGGGTTCGCCACGGTCTACTGGCGCCGCCAGATGCAGTTGCGCCAGGAGCGGGAAGCGCTGGTCGCCGCGCGCGAGGCGGAGTTCCGCCTGCTCGCAGAATCCTCCAGCGACCTCATCACCCGGTTCGATGAACACGGCATCCGCGAATATGTCTCGCCCTCCTCGATCGGCATCCTCGGGCTCGAGCCAGAGGACCTGATCGGCCGCAGCATCTTTGCCGGCATGGCCGAAGATACCGAATTCCTGGTGCGCCAGGCAACGGAGCGTCTCGGCAGCGGGCCTGGTCATGAGAAATTCCTGATCCGCCACGTCAAGCCCGACGGCGAGGAAGTATGGCTGGAAACGGCGATGAGCCGTCTGCCGGCTTCGCATCCGGCCCAGGCGCCGCGGGTGGTTGCGATTACCCGCGATGTCAGCCGCCACAAGCGCGCACAGGACGAGCTCGATCTTCTTGCCAATACCGACGACCTGACACGGCTTGCCAACCGGCGTTTCTTCAACGCCCGGTTCGAGGCGATGGTCACTGCGGCGAACCGTTCGATGACGCCGCTGTCGCTGCTGATGATCGACGCCGACCGTTTCAAGCTTTTCAACGACACCTATGGCCACGCGGCCGGCGACGAATGCCTGCGCGCGATCGCACAGGTGGTACGGTCAACCGTCATCCGCCCCGGCGATGTCTGCGCCCGCTATGGCGGCGAGGAAGTGGCGGTGCTGCTCGCCGCAACCGACGCGAAGGCCGCGCATGCCATCGCCGAAAGCATCCGCGTGGGCGTCGAAGAGATCGGCCTGGAACACGGCAGAAACCCACCCTCCAACCGCGCCACGATCAGCGTCGGCCTCGCCACGCTCACCCCCGGCCAGGACCTCGTGACAACCTCGCAAGCCCTCTTCAAGCGCGCCGACGAAGCCCTCTACAACGCCAAGGCTGCAGGCCGAAACCGGGTGGAGACGGCGGGGAGCTAAGCCCCGCCCAATCCGCGACGCCCCTTACGCCGGCAGTCCCTGCCAGCCGTGGATGCCGACATAGAGGCCGACGGCGATGATGAGGAGGCTGGAGACATAAGGAGCGCGACGGGCAACCGTCGAAAACCAGCTCCAGCGCGACGTGGCGTGACGCACGCTCAGCGCAGCAACGGCCCCGACGGTCACCAGCGTGATTGCAAGGCCGATGGAAAAGCACATGACCAGCACGAAGCCGAGCGTGAATTCCTTGAGCTGTAGGCAGAGAAGCAGAACCGTGATGGCGGCCGGGCACGGGATGAGACCTCCGGTCAGACCGAACAGAACGATCTGCCATGTGGTCACCTTGCGGTCGGTGAAGCGGCGACGAATGTCGTTGGCATGCGCCATTTCATGGGCATCCTGATACCCGTCCGTCGCCACGTCTAGCCCCTGCATCTCGTCGTGGTCATGGTCGTGGCCTTCCGTGAAGGACAGGTCGTAGTCATGGGTATGGTTGCCGTGGCCAAGGCTCAGGCTTGCGACGAACGCATGCGGCTCGGGAATGTCCGTGGTCGACTGCAGATATCCGCCCTGATCGGCAAAGACGAAGGCCTGCCGCGATCCATCCGGGCGCTGTGTCGTGACGACGACATCGGACGCCGTCCAGCCGTGGCCGCGCTCGGAGCGAAAACGCCAGACAGGCGCAACGCCGTCTTCGAAGATTTCGAGCGTGACGATGCCGTGCCCGGTATCGACCCGCCTGATGTCACCGTGGCCTGCGGCATGCCCCTGCGCTGAACCGTGGTCATGGGCGCCGTGATGGCCGTCGTGGCCATGGCCACCGTGGTGGCCGTGATGACCGTCATGCCCATGCGAGCCATCATGCCCGTGGGCGGCAGCGGCCTTTCCCATCTGCTGATCCTGCCATGTTCGCCACAGCATCCAGAGTGCGATCGCAATGATGACCGCCGCGGAAACAAGCTGGAAATAGGGTTCGGAAGCCTCGGCATCCATGCCCTGCCAGAGATACATGCCCGCAAAGGCGATGCCCCAGACGACGATCGTGTGCGAGATCGTCGCGGCAAGACCGAGCAGCACCGCCTGCGTGACCGTCCCCCTCACCGCAACGATAAAAGCTGCCATCATCGTCTTCGAATGGCCCGGCTCCAAGCCGTGCAAGGCCCCAAGCAGGATGGCGCTTGGAACAAACAGCCAGGCATGGGCAGATCCCTGCTGCAGGAGGTCGGCAAAATCAGGCATGGAAATATCTCACGGGTATTTAGGTCTCAAAGGTATTTGGTGATCGACTTGAACTCGTCGATGGAGTGGCGCTTCTCCCGATCGAGCGCGCCGATCGTGTCTTCGAGACAGTGGTCCAGATGGTCCTGGATCAGGGTGCGCTTGGCATTGGTGATCGCCTTTTCCACCGCATGCAGCTGCTGGGCGATGTCGAGACACGGCCTGCCGCCCTCGATCATGGCGATCACACTTTTGAGATGTCCCTCAGCCCGTTTCAGCCGCTTGACGATTTCGGGATGACTTTCGTGGACGTGCTCGTGTTCTGTCATGAGCAAATCCTATCCCCCTGGAGGGGATAATACAAGCATCGCCAGAACTGCTTTCAGACGGCTTCCTCCAGCTTTCTGGGTGGAGGCTGCGAGCGTTGTGGCGTTAGCCTGGCTTACGACCGGCGCGCTTCCAGACGCCGCTTGTCACGCTGGATATATTCGAAACCCATCTCGGTCAGCCGGAACTGGCGTTTCTGGAACTCGCCGCGGATGGTGATGAAGCCCTGTTCTTCAGCTTCGCTCAGCGTCTTCAAGCTGGTGCCCTTGGGCGGAGACTGCCATTCGAGGCCGTTGGCGCTGTGAAGCAATACCATGATCTTGATGATTGTCGTGTCTCCCGGCCAATGCGTTCAGGCCAGACGAATAGCTTTTCGCACGATCCCCTGCAATGACCGATGTTCATGCAGGAATGTCGGGCCCGTGTTGCCAAATTTGCAATGGACTTGACGGCTGCGGTCTGCCAAAAGCGCGAAAGGACGCGACTGCCGTTATCTTTAGAACGGGGTCGGGTGGCCGATTGACGTCACGTCGCTGCCGCGAGATCACGCTGGCCGTCCTTTTGATTTCCCAGTTTTCCCAGCATTCAATCTACGACCTTGGTTGTGACTGCGAACCTTTTGTCATGAAAAAAGGTCCTGCGGCTTTCACCGAGGACCTCTGATCAGGCTCGATCAGACGGGGGTAAGACCCGTCCAACCGCTACCGTCATTGTTTAATCAGCAACCGGTACCCTGGGCAGTTTCGCCCGTCAGGTTCGGCAGGTTGCCGGAGTTTGCAGCATCGCCTGGCTCACCGCCCGGTGCGCAGCCTGCGCGGCTACCGTAGGCGCCGGTCGAACCGACTGCCGAGCCCGGGGTAACGCTGCCTGTCGAATAGGGGTCTACAGTACCCGATGCGGCTGGCTTCGGCGGGATGTTGCCGCCGGCACCGCTCATGTTCTGCTGGACGTCCGCGCGGTTGGCCGAACCGTTCATATCATAGCTCGTCTGCGCAAATGCTGCAGAGGATAGGCCAAACGAAAGTGCGGCAACAACTGTCAATGTCTTGATCATTTTTGAATTCCTTTTCGTATCCCTACAGGGTGTTAACCGGCCGGGCACAAATTGGTTTCATCTCAAATTCCCGTGAGGAACCGCGCTTTTATGGAACCCGTTTGTCGATGAGCGACTGCGCATTGCGCGCTTCGCGTCGCAGCCAGCGCCGGTTGGCGACCTCGGGCAGATCGTGCGCTTTGGGAATGCGCTTGGTCTTCCAGCGGCGCAGGATCAAAAATCCGAGCGTGCCAATACCGGCAAGCAAGACAACGGCCAGCAGGATCATCGGGGTCTGGTCGACCATGGCGGGGTTCTCCGTAGCAAGGGTTTTATCTTTCTGACCGAACCAACTCGACGCCGGCTCGAGAGTTCCCTTGCTTGGTTGCAACTACAACCAGCCGGACTTCCGGAACCGGTAGAAAAGGATGCTGCAGAGAAGGACGATCGCAACCAGCACGGCGGGATAGCCGTATTCGGTCTTCAATTCCGGCATGTTCTCGAAATTCATGCCGTAGATGCCGGCGATGGCCGTCGGCACCGCAAGAATGGCGGCCCAGGCAGCCAGCTGCCTGGTGATGACGCCCTGGCGCTGCTGTTCCAGAAGGTTCGAGGCTTCAAAGACCGAGGTGATGACTTCGCGAAGTCCGCCCACCATGCCTTCGACCCTTCGGATATGATCGAGCACGTCACGGAAGAACGGCTTGGCGTCCCGGTCGAGGCAGGGAAGGTCGAGATTGACGAGCTTGCCCGCCACTTCCGACATCGGGCCCAGGATACGCCCGAACAGGATCAGCTGACGGCGCAGGCGGAAGAGACGGCGGATCTGCTCGCGTTCGAGAAAGTTCGCGAGCATCTTCTGCTCCATTTCCAGCACCTTGTCCTCGATCGTTTGCACCAGCGGCAGATACCCGTCGGCGATGAAATCGATGATCCCGTGCAGGACGTAGTCAGGCCCCTTGGAGAGAAGCTGCGGCGAGGCTTCGAGCTGTGCCCGGATAGCGGCATGGTTGCGGGCCGAGCCGTGCCGGACGGTGATGATGTGGCGCCTTCCGACGAAAATCGCCGTCTCGCCATACTTGAATTTCTCGCCTTCCAGATGGGCGGTCTTTGCCACCACGAACAGCTGTTCGCCGTAGGCTTCCACCTTGGGCACCTGATGGGCGTTGATGGCGTCTTCGACCGCGAGAGGGTGCAGCTCATAGGTTTCGGCCAGCGCATGCAGCTCGTCCGGTGACGGCTCATGCAGGCCGATCCAGACGAAATCCTGACCGGACAGTCTCGGCGCCGGCCCATCGACAGGCACCGCCTCGGCACGTTTTCCGTTGCGGTACACATAGGAAGCGACAACTGTCATGGTATGCTCTGCGATGGAGTATGGTCTGCGATGCCGATAACGTACTAGGCCTTGGCCCGTTCCGGCGAATAACCCGCGTCACGGATCGCTTGCGCGGCCTTTGCCTCGTCGCCACCCACCATGACCGTATGCGTGACAAGATCGATCGACACGGGTGCATCCGGCAGCGCTTCGGCGAGAGCGTTTCGCAGGGTCTTTTCGCAGTGGCCGCAGGTCATGTCCGGCACGGTGAAGATCACGGTCATCTCAGGTCTCCTTCTTCAATCTGTATGCGCCGGTGACGCGGAACCGGCAAGGTCGTCGAGGATCGGGCAGTCGGGACGGTCGTTTCCGCCGCAGCAATGGGCAAGGTGCTTCAATGTCTTGACCATGCCCTGCATCTCCGCGATGCGCCGCTCCAGATCGTCGATATGGGTGGTGGCGATGTCCTTGACGGCGGCGCTCTCGCGGCTGCGGTCCTGCCACAGTTTCAAGAGCGCCTGCGTTTCCTCCAGCGAAAAACCCAGCGAGCGGGCGCGCTTGATGAAGCGCAGCACATGCACCTGATCGCCGCCATAGGTCCGGTAATTGTTGCCGGTGCGGGCGGCCGGCGTAATCAGGCCGATCTCCTCGTAATAGCGGATCATCTTGGCCGAAACGCCGGATGCCTGTGCGGCCTCGCCGATATTCACGCTTTCTCTCCCAGTGCGACGGTTTTCAATCGCAGCGCATTGCCAAGCACGAACGTGCTCGACAGCGCCATGGCGGCAGCGCCCAGCATCGGCGAAAGCGTCAATCCGAGCAAGGGATAGAACAGACCGGCGGCGAGCGGTATCAGCGCCACGTTATAGCCGAACGCCCAGAACAGGTTCTGCCTGATATTGCGCATCGTTTCCCGGCTGATGGCAATCGCCGACACCACGCCGGTCAGATCGCCGCCGACAAGCACCACATCGGCGCTCTCGATCGCCACATCCGTACCGGTGCCGATGGCAATGCCGACATCCGCATGCGCCAGCGCCGGCGCATCGTTGATACCGTCGCCGACAAAGGCGATCCGGCGCGCTCGTGGAGAAGCCGCCTGTCGCGAGGACAGAGCGGCGGAACCGCTCCCCTTCCGCAGGTCATCCAGCGCCTTCACCTTGCCCTCGGGCAGAACCTCGGCAACGACCGTATCGATCCCCACCTTTGCGGCAATCGCTTGTGCGGTGCGACGGTTGTCGCCGGTCACCATGGCAACCTCGATGCCCATCGCCCGCAGCGCCTTGATGGCCTGAACGCTCGACGGCTTCAGCGGATCGGCAACGGCAATCACCGCCGCCAGACGACCGTCGATCGCCGTATAGAGCGGCGACTTGCCCTCGCCGGCCAACCGGGCGGCCGTCTGTTCCAGGGGTGCGACCGAAACGCCGAGCTTGTCCATGAACCTGTCGGCGCCGACCGAAACGTCCCGGCCATCGACGCGGGCACTGATGCCGTAGCCGGTGACGGAGCGGAAATCCTCGGTCTCGGCCAAGACCAGACCCTTCGCCTCCGCCGCCTTGACGATCGCATCCGCAATCGGGTGTTCGGAGCGACGCTCGACGGCTGCGGTGAGGCGCAGAACCTCGTCTTCCGAAAACCCGTCCACAACATCCAGATCCGTCAGTTGCGGCCGTCCCATCGTCATAGTGCCCGTCTTGTCGAACACGACGAGATCCACATCCGACAGCGCCTGCAGCGCATCGCCCTTGCGGAAGAGCACGCCGAGCCCTGCGGCCCTGCCCGCGCCGACGACGATCGAGACCGGGACGGCGAGACCCATGGCGCAGGGGCAGGCAATGATCAGCACCGCCACCGCCGCCACCAGCGCATGCGACAGCCGCGGCTCCGGTCCCACCAGGAACCAGACGACGAATGTAACGACCGCCAGAAGCATCACGGCCGGCACGAACCACGCAGTCACCTTGTCCACCAGCGTCTGGATCGGCAGTTTGGCGCCCTGCGCCTGCTCCACCAGCCGGATGATGCCGGCAAGCGCCGTATCGCGGCCGACCTTTTCGGCGCGGAAACGGAAGGAGCCGGTGCGGTTGACCGTTCCGGCGGTGACGGACGCGCCCGACATCTTCTCGACCGGCAGCGGCTCACCTGTGATCATCGATTCATCAACATTCGATTGCCCGTCGATCACGGTGCCATCGACCGGCAGACGTTCGCCGGGACGGATCACGACGATATCGCCGACCACGACCTCGGACGAGGGAAGATCGACGACCGCCCCGCTCCTTTCGACCCGCGCGGTTTTCGCCTGCAGACCGGCCAGTTTCTCGATTGCCTCGCCGGTGCGGCCTGTGGCACGCGCCTCCAGCAGGCGGCCGAACAGGATCAGCGTCACGATGACGGCGGCGGCTTCATAATAGACAAAGCGCGCGCTTTCCGGCAGCAGGCCGGGTGCGAAGGTCGCAAACACCGAATAACCGTAGGCGGCAAGAACGCCCACTGCAACCAGCGAATTCATCTCCGGATGACCCCGCAACAGGGCCGGCAGACCAAGCTTCAGGAACCGAAGACCCGGTCCGAAAATCACCACCGTTGCCAGCACGAAGTAGAGGTAGTGGAGGTTCTGCGTGTCGATGACTCCCATCAGCCAGTGATGGAACGGCGCATAGACGTGGCCCGTCATCTCCAGCACGAACAGCGGCAATGTCAGCACTGCCGCAATGGCGAGATCACGCTTCAGGACACCCGCTTCACCGCCATGCATATGGGCATGGTCGTGAGCGGCGTTTTCATGCGTTGGATGCGGATGCTCGGCTTGGGAATGGGCGGCCCCGGTATGATCAGCATGGGTATGATCAGCCTGCGCGCTCGTCTCCGCAGGCTTCAACGCCGGGTGATGATCAGAGCCCGCGTCAAAACCCGCTTCCCGCAGCGCAAGATCCATCGCGCCGTCGGGGATCTCGTAGCCCATCTTGCGGACAGCCGCCTCCAGCGTCTCCGGATCAAACCCCGCGCCCGTTTCGACCGTGAGCTTCTTCGTTGCAAAGTTGACAGCGCTTTTCTCGACGCCCGCCACTTTGGCCGCTGCGGTTTCCACCCGGCGCACGCAGGAGGCGCAGGTCATGCCCTCGACGGGCACGGTGATCGGTTCGGAGCGATGGATGGGGCGAATAATCTGGTTCATGGGTCGCGATCCTCTTCGCATCACCATGTAGGGCTTCCCATCATGGGAAGGTCAAGGGCCAGCCGGGTATTTAGCTCTGGCGGATGCTTGTACCGTATCCGGGATACGCCTATTCTACGATGAAGGGAGTTCGCTATGCCGGTGCGCGACAGAATGAAGCGATATCGCGAAAGCGGAGGTGCAGCGCATCTTGTCCGGGTCGAAGTGCTGGTCCCAGCGTCGCAACGGCAGGATATACTCGCAAGCGCTGCAGCGATGCGTGATGCGCACCGAGATAAAAGAGGCAGGATACAGGCGCTCTGCGATCAGGCCGTCACGCTTTACCGGTTGCGCATCCTCGACAACATCGACCTCGACCGGCTGCACACCCTCACGGACCGAGCCCGTGTCATTGCCAACGCCTTGATGGAACGCGGCGACGCCCGCGCCTTTGCCCTCGGGCGAAAGCTAATTGCTGAACTGGACGAGTGACGTGGCTCCCACCGACCTGCAGAAAGCCATCCTCGCGGTCATTGCCGGCAATCGATCCGAAACCAGCTATCTGGCCGGTGGCCTGCTGCTTAACCGCAACTGGCCGCGTCAGTCGGACGACATCGACATCTTCCACGATACGGACGAGGAAATCGGCGAAATCGCCACGCGCGACATCGAGGCGCTGCGGTGCCATGGCTTCCATGTGGCAATCGACGTGTTCATCTATGGCTGCGTCGAGGCAACCGTCAGCTGTGCCGGCGAGGCAACCCTGATCCAGTGGATGAGCGAGACGCGACAGCGCTTTTTCCCCCTTGTGGACGACCCCGAATGGGGGATGCGACTGCATCAGGCCGATCTTGCCGTTAACAAGGTTCTAGCGGCCTCCACCCGACGCAAGGCCCGCGACTACGTGGATCTCATTCTGATCGCTGAACGCTTCTGCGCGCTCGGTCCGCTCGTCATGGCAGCAGCGGGAAAACCGCCACACTATTCGCCGGTTCGCATCACGGACGAGATCCGCCACAAGGGATTGTCGGTTGCTTCGACCGACTACCAGTCCGTCAAGGGAATCTCCGACGCTCTTGGCGCTGACGTTATCCGCGAACTCCTGCAACAGGCCATTGATAGAGCCGAGATCTATGTCCGCAGCGCACCGGCCGATCTCGTCGGGCTGCTGGCGGTCGATGCGGCCGGGACTCCGGTGGAAGTGGGTGGGGATCGCCCCTACACGATCCGAAAGGCAACGACGGAACCCGAAATTCCGCCAGGTTTTCCGGGCGAGGATTTTCCCTGGCGAAAGACCTGATCAACGCATCTGCCGCCCGGTGCATTCTGTCCCGACCACAAAAGAACCAGTTGCGCTTGGGGAGATCCCGAGGCTCTCCTACCTAGCCCCGCTGTGCCTCGCCGACATGCAGTGGCCAGTCGATCAGATAGTCCTCGAAATCCTCGACATCGACCTCTTCTTCGCTGATCGTGCGGCCGCGGGCCGAGATGCCGGCCTGGTGGACCGTTTCCGGATCGCCTGAGAGCAGCGGGTGCCACCAGTAGAGATCGTGGCCGTCGCGCACCAGGCGGTAGCCGCAGGTCGGCGGCAGCCAAGGGATTTCGTCCACCTGGGCCGGCGTCAGCTGGATGCATTCCGGAACGGTCGCCTGGCGGTTGGGATAGTCCTTGCACTGGCAGCTCGTGCCGTCGAGAAGCCGGCAGGCAACCGAGGTGAAAGCCACCTCGCCCGTGTCGTAATCCTCGAGCTTGTTGAGACAGCAGAGCCCGCAGCCATCGCACAGGCTTTCCCACTCCTGCTGGGACAGATCCTCAAGCGTCTTGGTTTTCCAGAATGCGTCTTCCATCATCATATCTGTCGCGGATGGGGACCAACTTTCCCCTGCCGCCTTTACCCTGTTGCGGATTCTCTATCGCGCATAAACCTTTTGTCAGCTAATGCTGAATAACGGTGAGACGCTCATGCCTTTGATCCCTCCGGGGGGTCGGCGTCAAGCGTTTCTCATCGGGCGATGGGGGAAATGGGGCAGGAACTTCCAGTGCAGGACCATCCGAAATCACCGGTTAAGCAAGAGCGCTCCGGCTCCTCGCGCAAGAAGCGCCACATCCTGCTGCGGATCGACAGCTGGATCGATTCCACTGTCTGGAACCTCGGTTTCCGGGCCGGCGAAGTCTGGGAAGAGATCACCATCTTCTTCCGGCGGTTCCGCGTTACAGGCTTGAAAAAGCTTGGTTTCGAGCTTGCCGGCGAGGCTATGACGCTCGGCACGGTCGGTTGCGTTGCGCTTCTGGCGCTTGCCCAGCCAGCCTTTGAAGAAACCAAGGAAGACTGGCGCAACCGGGGCGATTTCGCCGTCACCTTTCTCGACCGCTACGGCAACGTCATCGGCCATCGCGGCATCATCCATGAAGGCTCGGTTCCGATCGAGCAACTGCCCGACCACCTGATCAAGGCTGTTCTGGCGACCGAGGACCGTCGCTTCTTCGATCACTACGGGATCGACTTCATCGGCCTCGGCCGCGCGCTTTCCGAAAACGCCAAGGCCGGCGGTGTCGTCCAGGGCGGATCGACGCTCACCCAGCAGCTGGCGAAGAACCTGTTCCTCACCAACGAACGGTCGATCGAACGCAAGATCAAGGAAGCGTTTCTGGCCATGTGGCTGGAGGCGAACCTTTCGAAGAAAGAGATCCTGTCGCTCTATCTTGACCGCGCCTATATGGGCGGCGGCACGTTCGGGGCAGCCGCGGCAAGCCAGTTCTATTTCGGCAAGAACATCACCGAAGTCAGCCTCGCGGAAAGCGCGATGCTGGCCGGCCTGTTCAAGGCACCGGCGAAATATGCGCCGCATGTGAATCTGCCGGCTGCGCGCGCCCGCGCCAACGACGTTCTGTCCAACCTTGTACAGTCAGGCCTGATGTCGGAGGGCCAGGTGATCGCGGCACGCCGCACGCCGGCAACCGCGATCGACCGCGCCGAGGTCAAGTCGCCAGACTATTTCCTCGACTGGGCTTTCGACGAGGTGCAGCGGCTGGCCAAGGCCGGCAAGATCCGCGAGCATTCGATGGTGGTCAGGACCACGATCGACATGGGCCTGCAGCAGGCAGCCGATGCCGCGATGGAAACCAGCCTTCGCGAATACGGCGACAGCTTCAAGGTGAAGCAGGGCGCCATGGTGATGATCGAAAACGGCGGCGGCGTGCGCGCCATGGTCGGCGGCCGCGACTATGGCGAGAGCCAGTTCAACCGTGCCACCAAGGCGCTGAGACAACCAGGCTCGTCATTCAAGCTCTATACCTACTCCGCCGCGATGGAGCACGGATACAAGCCGGAGTCGGTGATCTCCGACGCTCCGATCACCTGGCGGGGCTGGTCGCCGCAGAATTACGGTCGCTCCTACAAGGGCAAGGTCACCCTGATGAGCGCCATGCAGCAATCGCTCAACACGGTGCCTGTCCGGCTTGCCAAGGATGTGCTCGGCACCGACGTCATCGTCAACACCGCAAAGGCTTTTGGTGTCGAGACGCCGCTCAGAAGCGACAAGACGATCCCGCTCGGCACGTCCGAGGTAACGGTACTCGACCAGGCCACCGCCTATGCGGTGATGCCGGCCGGCGGCGTGCAATCGCATCGCCACGGAATCGAGCAGGTTCTGGGCTACGGCGGCAACATTCTCTACGATTTCGGCCGCGACGAGGCGCCGGCGAAGCGGGTTCTGTCCGAACAGGCGACCTCATCGATGAACCGCATCCTGACGACGATCCCCTATCAGGGCACGGCGCGACGCGCGGCACTCGATGGTGGCATCGTCACCGGCGGCAAGACCGGCACTTCGCAGAGCTATCGCGACGCCTGGTTTATCGGCTTTACCGGCAATTACACGACGGCGGTGTGGTTCGGAAACGACGACTTCACCTCGATGAACAACATGACCGGCGGCTCGCTTCCGGCGATGACCTTCAAGGTGCTGATGGACTACGCCCATCAGGGGATCGAGCTGAAACCCATTCCCGGCATCGAAAACCCGCTGCCGAACGGCGACCACAAGAGCGACAAGAAGAGCCAGGAAATTGCGAAAGCGAAGGAAGGCGAGAATGCCCTGCCGCCGCTGCAGAGACCGCGCTCGCTTTCGGCCGAAGCCACCAGAACGCTCAAGCAGATCGGCAAGGCGCTGTCCGAGGCTCCACCGCTTGCAGCGGGCGGCCCCAAGGTCGCCGATGCCGGCAAGCCAGCTGTCGACGGACAGGCAACGTCTGTTCAGGGTGACAAGGTCCAGGGCGCCGCTACCCAAAGCGACAAGGCGTCGGTGCCGGAAGCCGGTCCCGTGACGGGCTCGATATCGACCCGGCATCAGCCGAAACAATCGACGGCGAAGGTGACGCCGATCAATCTGGAAGTGCGGCGCTAGCTCGGTTGGCCTCAGGCAGCGTGCGGGGTGATCCGCTCGAGCTCATCTCCGAGTTCGCGGCGGCGGCGAAGAAGCTCGTAATCAGCCTGCAGGCCGAGAAAGACGCCTTCCGACATGCCGAAATAGCGTGCCAGACGGAGATCCGTATCGGCTGTGATCGAGCGCTTGCCAAGCACGATCTCGTTGATGCGCCGGGGTGGAACGCCGACGGCACAGGCAAGCCCGTTCTGGCTAAGCTGCATCGGCTTCAAGAAATCCTCCAGAAGAATCTCGCCGGGATGCGGGTTCGGCAGCCATTCAGCATCAGCCTTGGTAATTGACGATTTCGACATGCTCGGGCCTCCATCAGTTCAGACGAAATCTATTCACTATTTCCGTTCGATGGGGATCGTTACTTCCATCTCGACACTGCAGGCCGGGCCGGATCGATCGGCATAGATTTCAATATGCCACGCGAGGCCCTTCCCCCTTCCCGCCAAACAATGCTAACCCTTCGCGAACGCTCCAAAAAGACACAAAGCCAATCCCGTGTTCCGTATCCCCTTCCTCATCGCCGTTGCACTTGCCATCGCATTCGGCGGCGGGATCTGGTCGACCCGGCTGGCGCTTGATGCGACAACCGGGTTCGGGGCGCTCCGGATCGGGCCTTGGGAGGCGTTTCCGCAGGCGCAGACGGCCGATGCAGACCCTTATGCCAAATCGCACCGGGCCAATGCCGGCAAGCTTCTCTATGCCAGCGCCGAGGGCCTGACCTTTACCGCGACGACCGACATGAGCGGCGAGCGGCTTGTGGCAAGCTGCTCCTACAGGATCCGGGGTCACACGCCGCAGGCACGGTTCTGGACGCTGTTTGCGCAGGCGCCCGGGGCTGCTGCACCCTCGCTGTCGTCGGATTTGCCGCAGGCGCTCAATTCGCGCATCACGCTGCGCCAGCCGAATGGCGAGTTCGAAATCACCGCATCGCCGACGGCCAAGTCCGGCAACTGGCTGGCTCTCACACAAAGCGGGGACTTCAGGCTCGTCCTCACCCTGTTCGACACGCCGACCGCGGGCAGTTCCGGACTGATCGACCTTGCCATGCCGCTCATTGAAAAGATCGGATGCGGCCCATGATCCGGCGGTTTTTCACAGGTCTGGCATTTGCTGTCGCGGCGGGACTGGTCGGGGCAGCACTGCTGCATTTGATCATCGTGCTCGCACTGCCGCATTTTTCGGAAAACGATGCCTATACGCGGGTGCTGAAGGAAGGCGAAACGCAACGGTTCTACCGACTGACCGAAACGGCGGACCGGGCCGGTCTTTCCAAGGACGATCCCTTCGTGGAGACCGCGGTCTGCGGTTTTGACGTATCGGAAGGCCCGGTCAGGCTGACGGCTGAAAACACCGGCCTGCCGTTCTGGTCGCTCGGGATCTATGACGGGGCGTCCAACGAGGTGTTCAGCATCAACGACCGAACGTCGCCGGGCGGCATGCTGGATGTAGTGATCGCGACGCCGACGCAGATGACGATGCTGCGCAAAAGCCTGCCCACCGGGATCAGCCAGTCGATCCTTGTCGAGAGCCAGTCGGGCGAAGGCTATGCAGTGCTGCGGGCGCTGACGCCGCAGGCGAGTTTTTCTGAGGCAGCCACACAGTTTCTGAAGGACGCGGATTGTGGCGCGTTCCAGTGGCGCGGCAGAAGCCGCTTCTAGGTCCGTTTCGTACCGGCCTACTCGGCGCGAACGGCGTGGTTTTCGGCCTTGCGGTCCATCCGGTCGTCGAAACGCTCGTAGCGCACGCCGGTAAACAGCACCACTTCGCCGGGATCGGCCTCGCCGATGCGGATCTGCGGCTTGCGGCCATGCTGGTCACGCCATTTGTTCAGTATCACGATCTCTGCCATGCTCGTCTCCGTGACTTTACGAATTCGAGACGGATGAAGACGAAGATATCTCACCCTGCCCTTTCGGGGCTGACGCGACCTGCCTGATACGGCAGGAACATCCGCGTCCTTCTCGTCAGAGCGCCCAATCGCGGCGCAGCGACATTACCTTAGAAAAGCGACCTCACGGTCGTTATGCGAGCCTTCGGGCCATCTACCCCGTTTTACGGGCTTTCAGGGTGCCCCGACGCTTATCAAACCAGATGCTACGCAGCGGTTACAGACCAATACAGCCAGACGTGGATTAACAGTGAGTTAATTCTAATATGGCAGTTGATATCGACGTATGCTGGTATCAGGCTGATGAACGCCAAAACGGCATCTTTGTTCACCGTGTCATACAAACTTCACAGTCTTCGAACGGCACGATTTTGTCGTTTTCGAACGGTCATCGGTGCGCCAAAACGAGCCGCTTTCACTGACCGTTAACCCTCAAAGCGTTAGCATCTGGTAAACCAAGGCGAAACCGACGGGCGCGGCGCGAGAGACAGCTGCATCCGGCGGAATATGCTCCGGGGAGTTCCCCAGGCACAGGTAGATGAGATGCACCGGGGCGCGTGTTTACCCCGGCGGCATCACGCGTTTCGGACATGTATTGCGTAGATGAGAGTTGCCCGTGACCAACGAGTTTCGAGACCTTGAGAGGCCACAAGCCATGCGAAAAAAGGATGTGGTGTTGATGGCCACCGTCACGAGCTTCGAAAGCCTGTCGCGTCCTTCCCGCTCCGAACTGAGACAGTTCGCCGAGCTGTTCGCACCGCTGTTTGCCGCCTCTTCGGAAGAAGCCCGCCGCGATGCGGTGGCAGCCCTTTCGCAATCACCCGCCATTCCGCCGGCCGTCGCCTTTTTCATCGGAAGCCAGCCGATCGCGGTCGCCGCACCATTCCTGATTGCCTCGCCCTGCCTTTCCAACGATGCGCTGATCACCATCGCCCGCAGCCAGGGCGTCAACCACGCCCGCGCGATCGCCAAGCGCGAAAGCCTGTCGCCGATCGTCATCGATGCGCTGGTCGGCATGCGCTATGATACGATCGCAAGGCCGATCACCGAACGGCGCGAGCTTGCCGCTGCGGCAATCGACGCGATGTCGGCCGTGGTCGAGAAGCCGTCGGACACACCGATCGAAACTGCAAAGAGCGACGACGACTTTCTGCTGCCCGAGGAAGCCCGGGCTGCCCGCGAGGAGGAGCTGCGCCGCCGCATCAAGCTTCTTGCCGGCCATATGGAACGCCAGAGCGACGACCGGCAGGGTCTGCGGCAGCTCAGCGAAACGCATGCCGCCCTTCTCGTCCGATTTGCCCGTGCCCGCGAGGCGACGTTGTTTGCCGGCGTTCTGGCAGACGCGCTGTCGGCCAGCCGCTGGCTCGCACAACGGATCATGCTTGATATCTCCGGCCAGCAGCTGGCGACGACGCTCAAGGGTCTGTTCATGGACGAAGCGGAAGCCGTCTTCGTGCTGGAAAGGTTCTACGGTCACCTCGCACACGAACAGCTTGACGGTGCAAGCCGGGCGACGGCCATGTGGCTGGTTCTCGATATCGACGAATGCGGACGAAGGCTGGAAGCCTGGCGCCGGGCCGACGGCTATACCTATGCGGAGCGACCGGTTGCGCAACCCGTCGAGGCCCCTGCCCCCCACGCGACCGAAGAGGCCGAGCGGCCATTCCGTACATCGGCCAGCATGAGACGCGCCGGCCGCGGCCGGTAAGGCCTATCGAGCATCGGCGCTGACGACCTCGATCAGGTCGCCGATCTCGTCCACCTCGATCTCGACCACCCAGAGATCCGGGTCGAAGCGCTTTTCGCGATCGATCGTCTCGCGCACCGTATCGGGCTCTGCCCGCACCAGACGCCGTTCGAACTTGCGCCCGCCATCGTCCTCGTCGTCAAAGAAGTTTTGCGGTGCCGGCGCATAAAGCGTTTCGGTGCCATCGCGAAAGCGTTGGCGGATGAAGATGGCACCAGCCTCCTCGGCACCCTTTTTCTCAACCGCTGCGTAGTCGCCCATGGCAAAGACGCGGCGGGTCAGGGCGGAGACAAATATGTGGGTTTTAAGGCGCATTACAGCGTCATAGCGGCTGCGGACGGCATCGTTAAGCGAAAATAATCAAAAGAAAGTGAGGGTAAAGGCTTGGCAACCCTTTCCTTTTGGCACCGCTGTCATATTTCCCACCCCACTACCGCATTTTTGCCAAAAAGGAGTGGGCCTTGAGCGTTCTTATCAGCATTCTGATCACCTTCCTCGTGATCGTCCTCGTACTTTATCTTGTCGCGCGCCTGCCGCTCGAAGCACGGATCAAGCAGATCATCCAGGTTATCGTTCTGATCATCGGCATCATCGCGCTGCTGAAGTATCTGGCCGTATTCTAACAACCGACCCGGCGCGCTTGCGGCTTCAGGCTTAGAGCGCGCCGATCGCCTTCAGTTTCTTCAAAACCGCTTCGCTTGGTTCACCGGTCTCCGGCAAGCGGTAATGCTTTTCGAAACGGCGTATCGCCGCCTTCGTCTGTGCACCGGCAACCCCATCCACTTCGACATCCGAATAGGCAATGTTCTGCAGCCCGCGCTGGATCTGCAGCACGAGCTTCGGCGCCGGGATATCCGCCGTCATGACGCCGTTCGGCTTTGCGACCGCGTTCGACGGCCGCAACCCACCGGTCGGGATATCCGCAGGCGGAATGCGGATCTGCCCGGATCGCTGACTACCGTTTTCGGAGGAGCGGATCGCCGCCGCCACCGGGTCTTCACTGTTCAGACTGATATTTTCGGCCGGCCGGTTGGCAGGCGCGGTCTTCGGCTGCGCAATCGGCTTTGGCTGGACACGGGCCGTTTCGGTGGCCGCGGGCTTTGCCGCCGCTGGTGTCTGGGGCACCGGCACATGGACGGCAGAGCTGGATGGCGAGCCGGTCGCTGGCTTGCGTTCGTTCTTCAGCGCGGCGAGCAGATCGCTGCCGGCCTCGCCGGATTGCGGCAGTCCCATCCGCTGCTGGTAAAGCACGATGGCCTGTTGGGTGCGTGGACCGGTGACGCCATCGTCTGCGCCCTCATAGAGGCCGCGCTTGATCAGCTCGCGCTGGATTTCGGCCACCCTTTCACGCTCACCATCGGACCCGGGGACCGGCGGCGCCTGGGTGATGATTGTCGAGATCGGATCGGCGGCAGGAGCGGGCATTGGTGCCGGCATTGGTGAGGGCATCGGTCCCGGCTGGACAGCGGTCTGCTCGGCAGGCTTTTCGACCGGTTCGATGACCGGCTTGTTATCGCCTGAGCGTTCGATGCGGAACGTGGTGACGTCTTCTGCCGGCATGCGCTTATAGGGCCGGTAGCCGGCGATGGCGTTCGGATCTTTTGGGTCACGGGTGGCGAGGAAAGGCGACGGATGGCCGCCCGGCTGATACCACAGCGCATTGGCCGCGACGAAGCTGAACAGCACAACGAAGCCCGCCGCGCCCAGCACAGGACGCGGATGGCGCGTCAGGACACCGCCTACGACGCCACCGACAAGTCCCCCCGTCGCGGTTACCGCGCGAAGGGCAAGCGCCGGCCGTTTTGCCGGTTTGCGCCTCTCAGGCGATTTTCGCTTTCGCGGGGCCATCGGTAAAATCCTCTTCGTCCATCATGGTCGTAAGTATTTCGGGGGCGATGTGGGCTTGCTGCTTATTCGTGCCTGGCTTGTTGGATATCATGAGGCGCGGCGGAAATTCCACCCTCTCCTCACCGTCATCCACGGCTGCGCCTTCGATGCCGGACCCATCGGCTGGCAGGGCGATCGTGACGACGGTCCCCTCGCCGAGACGGCTTTCGATCGTGAAGCGGCCGCCGTGCAGGGCGATCAGGCCCTTGACCAGCGACAGGCCGAGGCCCGTGCCTTCATACTGGCGGCTCAAATCGTTTTCGATTTGCGTAAACGGCTGGCCAATCGTCGCTAGCTTGTCTGCGGCAATGCCGATACCGGTATCGCTGACCGTGATCACCAGCTTGCCGGCCACAACGGTGGCATCGATCGAGACGACGCCGCCAGCCGGCGTGAACTTGATGGCGTTGCCGGCAAGGTTGATCAGGACCTGCTGCAGCGCGCGACGGTCGGCCACCACTTCGGCAAGGTTGCGGTTGGTGCGCGCTGTCAGCGTGACGCCCTTTTCGCGAGCCGAGTGATCGAGCATCGCACGGCAGGCTTCGACCGCTTCGCTGATATGGAAGGGTTCGGCGAGCAGCTCGTAACGGCCGGCCTCGATCTTCGACATGTCGAGCATGGTGGTGACGACCGACAGGAGGTGGCCGCCCGACTGGCGGATGAGGCCGACATATTCACGCTGGCGGTCATTGGCGAGCTTGCCGAAATATTCGCCGGCCAGAACATCGGAAAAGCCGAGGATCGCATTGAGCGGGGTGCGCAGCTCGTGGCTGACGGCGGCGAGGAAGCGCGACTTCGCCTCATGGGCCGACTGCGCCTCGATCGTGCGATTTTCGGCTTCGACCCGCAGGCGCTCTTCGGCACTGCGATCGAGCGCCTGGACGAAGATCTGGACAAGTTCGCCTTCGCCGTCGCGGATGGCCGACATGTCGAACGACATATGCAGGAACTGCCGGCCGCCGACGGCGCTGAAGGGACGTTCGACACGGATGTCGACGATTGCGTTGCGGCCACCCTGGCGCAGCGTATCGACGGCCTGAAGAAGCGCCAGGCGATCGGACACATGGACGATTTCGGCCAGCATTTCGCCAAGGCCGGCTTTCAGCTTGTCCGGGAATGCGGCGTGGTCGCGACCGCCGAGCTTGACCACCCGTCCCTGCGGATCGACGACGAGGGCGAGGCCGGGGCAGGCATGAAAGGCGATATCATCGACGGCTGGCGCGTTGGCGACCGGCCGGACGACATTGCGGGGCCATGCAAAGGCAAGCGCTGCGAGAATCAGGAAGAGCGCCGAAACGACGGTTGCGCCAAGCGGCAGAGCCAGTGCCGGCTTCATAAAGACGGAGAGAAGAGCCGGCACGGCAACGAAGGCGACGCCACCGCAAAAGGCAAGCCGGCGCAGCGACGCGACGGCCGCGGCAGAGACGGTTTCGCCCTCGCCGATGCGTCGCAGCCAACGGGATGCAGCCCCGTCAACCAGCAGAACCGCCCTCTCGGCAATGTCACTCAATACGCGCACGCAAAACCTACTCAGTCTCATATTCGAGGCTTCACAATAGGGCTCGTGCGCTTAAGGAAACTATAAAGACAGGCTTCCGCAGCCCCGTCCAGGGCCCCGTTTTCCGGCTTTGGCACACATCCACGGCTTGTTTTCTGATTGTGGTTAACAGGGCGTAAGCGTCGGAATTGGTTTGATTTTTCCTGATACATTAACCATTGGGGCAGATCCGCAGACCGACAACCCTTGGCGCGTGGGCGGGCCGCCCCATTTATGCTTAATCCGGTTTGTTAAAATTGTCCGGAAGCATCCGTCCACCCCGCCGCCCGAGCAAGGAAAGGTCGCATTTTAATCGAATTTGCCGAAAACCCGAGCGAACCCGTCAAAGCGATGTTCGCTCCCCGCGGCTAGATTGACGCCAAGACCGGAACAGGCAAGCCAGACGACTGGAGCTTAGCCGGCACGCCCGAAAACGGGCAAAACAGGTGGACCAAGACGATGTGGTTTCTGATCAAGGGAAGTGTGTTCTTCGCAGCCGTGCTGGTGGTGCTGTCCTATTTCAGTGCCGAACCGGCCTCCGATGACGCCAACATTTCGCCGCTCCAGGTGGCCGATGCGGTGTCTGCCGCAAGCGGCGCCTATCAGTATATCAGTGCGATCTGCAGCGAACGTCCCGAAGTCTGCGAAAAGGGCGCCGACACGCTTGCCGTGCTTGGTGTCCGCGCCAAGGAAGGTGCCCGTGTCGCCTACGAGCTTCTCGACAAGCAGTTCGGCGACGGCCAGCCGAAGCTTGCCATGAAGGCCGACCCAGAAGCCACCCCGATGCCATCAGGTTCGCTTTCCGACATCAGCATCGAGACCCCCCGCGGCGAGCAGGTTGCGACCGGCACGATCCCCCGCAACATTCCGGTGCCGCTCAAGCGCCCGACGCTCTGAGCGCTTCTCCAACGAAATTCAAAGCTTGCACCGGGTCTCGTGCCACGGTTCCCGGTGCCGGACTGCCTTAACTCCCATCAGCCTGTTGCTGACGCCGTGAGGACCAACATCCTCACGGCGATTTTTTTGCTTTAATCGAGGCTGTGACCGCCTATATGAAGGCGCAAACGGGACCGCACGCCATGGCCAGCATCGAACAGATCATCGACGATTTTGCCTATCTCGAAGAGTGGGAGGACCGCTATCGCTATGTGATCGAACTCGGCAAGGCCATGCCCGACCTTTCCGACGACAAGAAGACTGCGGAAAACAAGGTACAGGGCTGCGCCAGCCAGGTCTGGGTCGTCAGCCACGGCAGCGATGACAGCGCCGACCCCGTGATGACGTTCGAGGGCGACAGCGATGCGCATATCGTGCGCGGGCTCGTCGCAATCGTGCTGTCGGTCTATTCCGGCAAACATGCGTCTGAAATCGCCTCCACGGATGCCATCGAGGTGTTCGACAAGATTGGCCTTGTGGAGCATCTTTCGGCACAGCGCGCGAATGGCCTGCGCTCGATGGTCAAGCGCATCCGTCAGGAAGCGGTGATCATGCAGGCCGCCTGATCAAGACACGGATTTCCGGTATTAACCCTGTCGCACGATAGTAGTCCCGCTCACCCGGACGTGAAGGACTGCCGATCCTCGTTGTTATACTGATGCTCTACTCGCTTGTTTAGAAGCAACCACAGGGCAGCAGGATGCAGGACCAGGCAAACCGTATCGCATACCTGGACGGATGGCGCGGCATCGCGATCCTGTTCGTGATCGCCGACCATTTCTCAGGCGGGCTTCTGCCCTTCGGTTCACTCGGCGTCGAACTCTTCTTCGTCTTGAGCGGACGGCTGATGGCCGATATTCTGCTCGTCCGCAAGACCGACATTCCGACCTTCTTCCAGCGTCGGTTCTCCCGCATCTATCCGGCGCTCCTGGTGTTTGCCACGGCGATGCTCGCCGTCTCCGTCGTCGGCGGGCTTGCTGGCGCGCCGCCGCATCTCCTGCTGGAGCCCTCCGCCTATCTCGCGGCGCTCACCTTCACCACGAACTATTACGAGGCCTGGACCCACACGTCGTCGGTGCTGGGGCATGTCTGGTCGCTGTCGGTCGAGGAACACAGTTATGTTCTGCTCGCCCTTCTCGTCGTCATCGTCATCCGCAATGCGAGGGCTGCGGCTTTCGTCAGCCTGGCAATTGCCATCGCCGCAATGGCAAACGGTGCGATCCGAACCAGTCTCGCCGAACCGGGCGCCATGAGCGTGTACTGGCTGAGCGATGTGCGGATGGCCTCGATCTTTGCCTCGGTGGCGCTGTTCGTGCTCATCGACAAGGTTCGCGTCCCGGCTGCGGCTCCCATTGTCGCCGCCATCCTGGGCCTGTCGCTGTGGATCCTGCCGGCGCCGGATATGGCCCGCTATACGGTCGGGACGCTGCTTCTCGCCTTTGCCATCAATACGATCGATTTGGCGCCAAAGGCAGCGCTCGGCGCCCTGTCGTTCCAGCCGCTCGCCATGATCGGCATCTGGTCCTATTCGCTCTATCTGTGGAAGCAGCCCTTCTACAAGGTGGCCGAGATCGCTCCCTGGTGGGCGACGCCTATCCTTGTCGCCGCGATGTTTGTGGCAACGCTTGTGAGCTTCTACGGGGTGGAGCAGCCGGCCCGGAAATACATCAACGGCCTCAACCTGTTTCGCAGGCGCCAAGCCATAGCTGTGGTCTGACGTCGTCAGAGGATCGGCCGGTAATCGTCTGCTCCCCAACTGTGGCTGCGGCGGCGGGGATCCGGCCGCGGCGGATCGTAGTGCCGGCCGAGAGCAAGAAGTGCGGTGCGCAGCATCAGCTTGGCGGAGCGTGCCGGCCATTGCCGCTCCCGTTCGACCAGTTCCAGCCCTTTCGAAAAGCAGCAGACGTCGACGGCGACGCCCGACAGTTCCGGTCCCATCGCCTCCACGGCCGCACCAAACCGGCGTCGTGCGTCGATGGCGCTGCCGGCCACATCCGCCTGCCCGCCGCGGCCGCCATCGGCACGGCTGGACAGGCGCGGCTCCCACGAGGCGGTGATCTTCGGCTGCAACTGGCCGCGGGTGAAATCGGCAAGCAGCCGCTCGCCCGCCTCGACGGCGGCTGATGGCAGGAAGGCCGACCCGTCCCTGTCCTTCAGCCTTGCGACAGTGCCGAGCGGCGATTCGGCGAGATTGCGGCGGACCGTCTGGCGTGTGCCCTCCACCACCAGCCCGACCCGTTCGATCTCGCCATGCTGAGCGGCAAACCCCTCCTCCTCCCGCTCCACCATCGCCCGGCGCAGATAGGACATGGCCTCAGCCGACGCCGAAAGCCGGCCATCCTGCTGGACAGCAAGGCCGAGCGACACGGCCTGGTGCACGAGGTCGCGACCATGCGCCGTCTCGACATCCGAGATCGCGCCGTCGTTTTTCAAAAGCTGGCGCAGCAAGCGCACAAGACGCAGACGCTCTTTGCTCTTTTCATCCTTCATCGACCCGTCTCCTCTTTCAGCCGCAGCCCACATCCGCTTCACCGAAGACGGAGGTGACCATCCGTTCGACGGCGGAAACGAAATCGTCAAAGGCCGGGTTGTCGCGGCGGTCCTCGACCAGATGGCAGGCATGGGCGACGGTTGATCGCTCCCGGCCGAAGCTTGCGGCGATGTCATCTACCGAGATCGACAGCGCCACGTGGCAGACATACATGGCGATCTGGCGGGAATGGGCGGCAAGCCTTCGGCGGTCGCGCCGGACCATGACCCGGTCTCCGAAGAGGAACACCATTTCCGAGACGAGCTGAAACACGATCAGGCATGTGGGTTTCGGCTTTCGACCGATTCGAAGCGTTACCCCGGAAGGCGCGGATGCGCCGGCGGCCATCCGTGCGGTGGAACGGCCGGAAACGCTGAGGCTGGGCGAAACGGGTATTGCCCCGGCGGACGGTTCGGCAGGCATGACAGCTCCTCTACTTCTAGGAATTAATTCACATACGGTAGCGGAGGAAGAGACGGATGGAAATACGAAATGCACCCTAGCGGTCGCCATCCGAGCTAAGCATCAGGAATCTAATTATGATTTTTTTCCTATCTCTAGACAACAAAAACCGGGCATGCGCCCGGTTCTCTTGATTGGCAGTGTTACTGCTGCCGTCTGTTAAAGGCTGATCAAGCCTTGGCGCGCTTGCGGCGCTGGCCGAGGCCCATTTCCTTTGCAAGACGCGAGCGGGCTTCCGCATAGGCGGGAGCGACCATCGGATAGTCGGACGGCAGGCCCCACTTTTCGCGGTATTCTTCCGGCGTCATGTTGTAATGGGTCATGAGGTGTCGCTTCAGCGACTTGAACTTCATGCCGTCTTCCAGGCAGATCAGGTAATCGTCCTCGATGGACTTCTTGATCGGGACCGGCGGCTTCGGCTTTTCAACCACGGCCACGACGGGCGTCGGCGATGCCGTGCCACTCAGTGCCGTATGAACGTCGGCAATCAGTCCTGAAAGGTCGCCGACCGGAACGACGTGGTTGCTCACATAGGCAGCCACGATATCTGCTGTCAGTTCCACCAGCAGGTCCGGGCCTTTGCCCAATGCGATTTCTGTCATTTTCGTCTCCTGTTCGTAATTCGCGGACGGTTGCGAGAGCCGACCAACACCCGCATCCTGCAGAACCACGATGGCATCCCACTGCCCGCACACTGTCCGAAGACTGAAACCTACCCCTAAGTCTCGCGCGCGAAGCCGATCATAAATACCACCGGACATTGTTTACTTCGGACAATTCCCGCATAGGCACACAATTCTGAGACGTATTGTGCGTTTTACACGAGAAATAATCCGCAAGAGAACAATTTCAGGGTTCTACTGCACCTGAATTAGCATCCGGACCCCCAAAATCCAACTGCGAAATCTAGTAATGCCGATCGAATTCTGATGGTAAAGCCGGGGGAAGACCTGATAACTGATAGTGTATCGAAAAAAGACGCCTTTATGACGGGCTTATAGCTCGAATTGCGGCCTCTATATTGATTCTTCGTGCGCTTTCATCTCATCGTGGAGCGAATGTTCGCTCATCGGATAGCCGGCGCGGCGGGCAGCGACGGCCAGAAGATGCGCCGAAACCGGGGCCGTCAGGACGAAGAACAGAAAGCCTGCAATTGCGCGGGCAAGGACCGGCAGATCCCCGGCATAGACCCCGACAGCGAGCAGCAGCAGACCCGAACCGACCGTGCCGGCCTTCGAGGCTGCGTGCATGCGGGTGTAGAGATCCGGCAGCCGGTTGATGCCGATTGCGGCAATCAGCGAAAAGCAGGCGCCGGCGAGGACGAGGACGGAGACGACAAGCGCGACGACGAGATCCATCAGCGTTTCCTCCTTTGCACGCGTGTCTTGCCGGATGTCGCTGGATCTTTCGCGGCATCGGTGACGCGCGGCATGATGAAGCGGGCAAAGGCGACGGTCGACAGGAAGCCGACGAGGCCGAGCGCGATGGCAATATCGATATAGAGGTTGAAGCCGGTTCGGATGGCAATCAGCGCGATAAAGCCGATGACGATGCCGACCAGCATGTCGAGCGCAAGCACACGGTCCGGCAGCGTCGGTCCCGCCACCACCCGCCGGATGGTCAACAGGAACGCGACCGACAGGACCGCCATGGCAATCCAGGTGGAGACAGACAGGATCGTCGCGGCCAGCGACGGATCGGACACGGTCATTCGAATGCCTCCAGGATCTTGCGCTCGAAGCCATCCGCGATTTCCCGCTTGGTCGCGTCGATATCGGAGGCGTCAAGCGCGTGCACGAAGAGGAACTTGCGGTCGGCCGAGACATCCACCGACAGCGTGCCCGGCGTGAGCGTGATGAGGTTGGCAAGCAGCGTGATCTCGAAATCGCGGCTGACCGTCAACGGGAAGGCGAAAATTCCGGGTTTGACGTCGAGCCTCGGCCTCGTGACAAGGACCGCGACCTTCCAGGCCGACATCGCCAGTTCCCTGATAAACAGGACGAGGAGCGAGAGCATCCGGCCTATCCGCATCTTACGGCTGGCGCGGTCGATCTCGCCACGCACGACCCAGAGCGCGAGCGCTGCGACGGCAAAGCCGAACACAAGGTTGAGGATGGTGGCGCTGCCCGTGATCGCCACCCAGATGACGGCAAAGACGCAAGCGCGGATGAATGACGTCATCTTATGCCTCCCGACGGCAGGGCGTCCGGAAAGACCGAACGGATATAGGCGGACGGGCCGGCAAGTCCCTCGGCGGCCGATTGTGTCAGCGACAGGAGACGTTCCGGAAACAGACCGAAACCGGCGAGCAGCAGAACAAGCGCGCCAAGCGGTAGCGAAAGACGCCAGTCGCCGCGAACTGCGGTCTGTCGCTCAAGGCCGGCCGCGGATTCAGGCCCCTGCCGCCAGTAGGCAAGAAGCACGATCCGGCCAAGCGTGAGGGTGACGAGAAAGGAAGAGACGAGAATGGCGGCGGCAAGCCACCATGCGTTGATGTCCATCGCGGCTTTCAGAAGCATGATCTTCGGCCACAGACCCGACAGCGGCGGCAGGCCGGCGACGGCGAGGAACACGAGAAGCGACACCGCCGTGAAACCCGGCGACGACCGGTAGAGCCCGCCGAGCGTATGCAGCGACCAGCGGTTTGCTTGGTTTTCGTCCCCGGAAAGCAGGCTTGCGCGGCGCGCCGCCTCGCCGACCACGAGATAGAGCGCCGTCATCGCCACCATCGAATGCAGCGCGTAGAAGATGGCGCCGGAAATGGCGGCCGGAGACCCGATCGCCACGCCCGCCAGCATGTTGCCGATGCCGGCGATGACAAGGTAGCCGGCAAGTTTGCGGATATCGCTCTGCGCCAGCGCACCCAGGGCACCCGTTATCAGTGTCAGAATGGCGAGTGTGGCGATGGCGGGGCTCAGCACCTCTCGCTCCACCGGCAGAAGCATGACCGTGACGCGGATCAGCGCGTAGATGCCAACCTTGGTGAGGAGCGCGCCGAACAGCGCCGACACGACGATGCGCGGCGTGTGATAGGAGGCGGGCAGCCAGAAGTTGAGCGGAAAGGCTGCCGCCTTCATGGCAAAGGCAAAGGTAAACAGCGCCGTCAGCGTGACGAGCGGTGCCGTGCCCGAGAGGTCGCCGGCCTTCAGCGCAATATCGGCCATGTTGAGCGTGCCAAACAGCGAATAGAGATACCCGACCGAGATCAGGAACAGCGTCGTGGCGATCAGGTTCAGGACCGCGTATTTGAGCGCGCCATCGATCTGTTCGGGTCGTGATCCCAGGATCAGAAGGCCGAACGAGGAAATCAGCAGGACCTCGAACCAGACATAGAGGTTGAAGATGTCGCCGGTGAGGAAGGCACCCGAGACGCCCGCCATCAGCAGCATCAGGAAGGGATAAAAACCGTAGCGTCGTCCGGAGCCATCGATATCCCTGAGCGCGAAGATGCCGGCGGCGAGTGCCACGAGCGAGGCCGTCAGTGCCATCGTGGCACCGAACAGATCGGCCGTGAAGGCGATGCCGAACGGTGGCAGCCAGCGGCCCATGACCATCGTCACCGGGCCGTTTTCGATCACCCGCAAAAGCAGGCTTCCATTGACGAGGACGAGCAGAAGCAGCGCTGCAATGGCGATCGCGCCGTGGAGGCGAACGGACTTGCGCACCATCAGGAGAATTGCGCCGGCGCCGATCATCAGCACGACGGGCAGGATCACCAGCCAGTCACCGAGCGGCGGCGGGGTGAGGACCAGGGCGGCTGCGAGATCAACGGGGGATGTTGCGGGGGATGCCATCAATCGTCCTCAATATCCCATCGGCGGCGATGGTTCGTCGCGGGGTTCCGCCAGTCGCATCTCGTCGGAATTGTCGCTGCCGAGATCCTGAAAAGCGCGGTAGGTGAGCACGAGGAGAAAAGCGAAGAACGAAAACGAAATCACGATAGCCGTCAGGATCAGCGCCTGCGGCAGCGGGTTGGCGGCGGTATGGGACAGCGTGTCTGCGCCCGCCGGAATGATCGCCGGGACCGAACGCGTCAGGCCGCCGGCGGTAAACAGCAGCAGGTTGACGCCATTGCCGAGCAGCACGACGCCAAGGAGAATACGGACGGTGAATTTCGACAGCATGAGATAGATCGCGGCCGAAAAGAACAGGCCGATCAGGATCGCGAGCGGCGTTTCCATCAGCGTTTTCCTCCCGATTTGCGGCGCTTCTTCTTCGTTACCGGATCTGGCGCGCCCTCTCTTGCGGACGCAGCCGTTTCGGCGCGCCGCGACGTCGTGCCGCGCAATGCCGGAGCGGGAAACTCAGGACCGGGTTCCTGTTCCAGCGCCAGCACGATCGAGGTGATGGCGCCGAGCACGACGAGGTAAACGCCGAGATCGAAGGATATGACCGTCGACAGCGGAATGTCCGTGCCGAACAGGCTCGGCGTGATCCACAGCCCGGTCATGAAGGGCACGCCGGCAAAGATCGACACGAGGCCCGACAGCATGGCGATCAGAAGGCCTGCCCCGGCGATTGCCATCGGATGGAAGCGCAAGGCCCGGCGCACCGCACCGGTGCCGAACGCAATCCCGTAGATCGCCAGACCCGACACAGCGATCAGACCGCCGATAAATCCGCCGCCCGGCTCGTTATGGCCGCGCAACAGAACAAAGACCGAAAAGAGCAGCGTCAGTGCAGTGACGACCGGGGCGACGGTGCGAAGAATGATGGTGTTCATGGCAGGGCCACCTGTTCGAAGCTTTTTGTCACCCGCCGCTCGTTCCTGTGGTTCAGCCTTGCCGTATTCCCGTGGCCCAGCCGTCCAGCACGAATGCGCTCCACCCTGCCAGCGCGACGTTGCTCCACACTCCCCTCATTCCTGTGCCTGTCACAGGAATTCAGCGCACCCAAGTCCTTGGGTGCGGGAGAGGTGGTCGCGCGAGACGCGTCATTCACGGCGCGGACGCGCCGCGGCTGGGTTCCTGTGACAAGCACAGGAATGAGGGACGTTGGGGGAAGCGTCCGGGCTTTGATCATCGGTCTGGTCTCCCGGTCGATGGTTTGGCCTGCGGGGCTTTGGTGGTTGGGGCTTTGGCCGCTGTCTTTCCAATGGGGATAGCTGTCGCCGTCCGTTTCGCGCCCCCTGCCCCAAGTTCCGTCTTCGTCCCGGCCCGGACCCGGACGAGCGCCAGAACCGCGAGCCCGGTGATCATGACGACGGCGATTTCGCCCAGCGTGTCAACGCCGCGGAAGTCGACGATGATGACGTTCACGACGTTGGCGCCGTGGGCGATGACCTTGGAATAGGCGTTGAAGAAATCCGTCAGCGCGTTGTCGAACGGCGTCTCCACGGATTTGAGCAGCAGCAGCGTAAAGCCGGTGCCGCAGGCGAGCGCTATCGTGCCGTCGAACAGGCGCTGGAGGAGCGGCCGGTGATCGGACGGCGTCAGACGGAGGCGCGTCATGACCAGCGCCAGGATGACGACCGAGAGCGTTTCGACCATGAACTGGGTGAACGACAGATCCGGCGCGCCAAACAGGAGGAAGAGAACGGCGATGGCAAAGCCCTGGATGCCGAGCGCGACGATTGCCGTCAGCCGGTCGGCCGCGCGCAGGACCGCCGCAACACCGATCACGGCAATGCCGAGAAACACCCATTCGTGCAGGGCAACGGTCTGCGGGAACGCCGGCATGGCCGGGAATTCATTGAACAGGAAGGGTGGTACCAGCAGGGTAAGCGCCAAAAGGATGAAGGTGGCGGTGACATAGATTTCCAGCCGGCCGGGCTGGAGAATGCGGGTCAAGACGACTGACAGGCGTATCAGGCCTTGAACCGCATGGTCGAAACCGCGATCGGGCCCGGGACCGAGCGCATCGAACAGTCTTCGCATCAACCCGCGTGCCGTCTCCAACTGCCACAGGACCAGACCCGCAAGAACCAGGGTGAGGACCGAGAGGAGAAGCGGCAGACCGAGATGCGGCACGGTGGAGATGTCGATGACCGTGTTTTCATGCAGCACGGCGCTTGCCATGGGTGTTGAAAAATACTGGTGCGCGATGCCCGAGAAAACGCCCGCTAAAAGTCCGAGCAGCGCGAGAACGACGGGGCCGAGCCACAGGCCCCATGGCCCTTCATGGACGGGCCCAAGATCCGGGCGGTTTGGACCGAGAAAAGGTTTGAAACCGATCGCCAGCGCCAGCGCTCCCATCAGCGCGTTGCCGATGACGGCGAGGCAGAGAAAGAAGATCGCTCGCGGATTGCCGTCGACGAGCGCCAGATAGATTTCTTCCTTGGCGAGAAATCCGAAGAACAGCGGCAGGCCGGCCATGGAGAGGGCCGCAAGCGCTGCCGCTGCAAAGGTGACGGGCATCGCCTTGCGCAGGCCGCCGAGTTTCGAGATCTCGCGCGTGCCCGTCTCGTGGTCGATGGCGCCGGCCACCATGAACAGCGCGCCTTTGAACAGCGAATGGGCGATGAGATAAAGCACCGCGGCCTCGATCGCATGGTCGGAGCCGAACCCGGTCAGCATCACCATGAGGCCGAGCGAGGCCATCGTCGTGTAGGCGAGCATCATCTTGAGGTCGGTCTGCCTCAACCCGAGAAGCGCGCCGGAGATCAGCGTGATGCCGCCGAAGAAGGGAAGCAGGATTTCCCAGGCGGGCGTATCGCCGAGAACCGGCTGCAGCCGCATCAGGAGATAAACGCCGGCCTTTACCATGGTTGCCGAATGCAGATAGGCCGAGACGGGCGTCGGCGCCTGCATGGCGTTGGGCAGCCAGAAATGGAACGGAAACTGAGCCGATTTGGTAAAGCAGCCGGCGAGAACCAGAAGAAGAATGGCGAAATACTGGGGGCTGGCGCTGAGCGGTAGACCCGAATGCAGAAGAAGCGACAGCTGGGTGATGCCGGTGACGTTCCAGAGGAGAACAAGGCCAGCAAGAAGCGCCAACCCGCCGCCGCCGGTGACGACCAGCGCCTGCAGCGCAGCCCTTCGTGCCTCTGCCCGGTCGTGATCGAAGCCGATCAGCAGGAAGGAGGCGATCGAGGTCAGTTCCCAATAGACGAACAGCATGAGAAAACTGTCGGAGACGACCAATCCCAGCATGGCACCCATAAAGAACAGGATGAAGGCGAGGAAGCGGCCCTGCTGTGGGTGGCCCTTCATGTAGGCGCCGGAATACAGCACGATCAGCGTGCCGATGCCGGTGATCAGCAGCGCGAAGGTGAGCGACAGGCCGTCGAGAAACCAGGAGAAGGACAGGTTGAAACTCGGCACCCAGACATAGCCGCCCGTGGCAGATTCTCCGGCGGCAATTTCCGGAAGGAAGCTCAGGAAATGCAGGCATGCCAAGGCGGGTGCGAGTGCGAGAACAAGCGCTGCGCGATGGCCCATCAGGCGCGAGAGCATGGGGGCAAGAAGTGCTGCAAGAAACGGCAGCATGAGTGCCGCGAAGGTCAATGCCGGCGTGGTGGCGGCCATGGTCCCCTCCCGTTGAGTATCCTCGCAAATCCCTGCCGAGCGGCAGCGCCCCACGGTTTCTAAGGGAAACCCGTCTGTCCCTCAAGCATTGACGGGCAAGAAACACGGCACCGTGACCTTTATCGACAGGCTGAACGCACCTATCTATGGCTTACAACGAAAGGATGGTTCAGATGTCCGACGTCATCACCAAGAAAGTCCAGAAGACAGATGCAGAATGGCGCGAAGAGCTGACGCCCGAGCAGTATCAGATCTTGCGCCAGGCGGGCACGGAGCGTCCCTTTACCGGGCCGTACTGGAACGCCAGGGATAAAGGCATCTACAGCTGCGCCGGTTGCGGCACGGATCTGTTCGTGTCGGATACCAAGTTCGACAGCGGCTGCGGCTGGCCGAGCTACTTTGAGGCTGTCAGCCCCGATGCGGTGACCGAACTGCGTGATACCACGCACGGCATGGTGCGCACCGAAGTCCGCTGCGCCACCTGCAACGGCCATCTCGGGCACGTCTTTCCAGACGGCCCACCGCCGACCGGCCTGCGCTACTGCATCAACGGCCACTCGATGAATTTCCGCCCGGCAGATTAATCAGCGGGACGGATGTCACCAAAGTACCGACTTGAAATTGACAGCGGCCCCATCCGGGCCGCTGTTTTCGTTTGGCTCACTCCGGCAACTCGACCGTGAACGCAAATCGCGCGGGTTGCCCGGCGGGCAGCATGACGGTGTAGGGACGCGATTCGAGATCGGCACTGGTCCCGTTCTGGGCGGCCGTTCCGTGCCAGGGCTCGATGCAGAGGAAAGGGCCGTTGAGCTTTTGCCAGAGCGCGAGGTTTGGCAGGTTGTCGAACGAAAATTTCAGCTCCGGGCCGCCTTCCGCCGCATAGGTCAGGCCCGTTCCGGCGCTCTCTGCAAAGATCATCGCGTCTTCATCGAACATGTCGTGCGACAGCGTCAGCTTGCCGGACGTGAACGGCGAGGCAAGTGGCGTGGGGTCGATCAGCCCGCCGGACAGGCGCGTCATCGCCGGTTCGCCGCCGTTGTCGAGCGTGATCGTATGGGCGTGGCCTTCTCCACCCGGCAGCGGCCAGAGGAAGGCGGTGTGGAAACCGAGGCCGAAGGGCATGGGCCGGTCGCTGCGGTTTTCCACCTCCGCCGAAATCGTGAGTTTCGAACCGTCGACCGAGTGGGTGACGGCAAGGCGGAAATCGAACGGGTAGACGCTGCGGGTGGTATCGGATGATGCAAGCTCGAAGCGGCAGCTGGTCTCGTCGGAGGCGGCGAGCGTGAAGGTCGAGCGGCGGGCAAAACCGTGCTGCGCCATCGGATAGGGTTTGCCTTCGATCACCACGGTATCGGAGGGCGCCTTGCCGACGATCGGGAAGAGGATCGGCGAGCGGCCGGCCCAGAAGGCGGGATCGCCGTTCCAGAGAAAGTTGCGGCCATCCGCCGTCTTCAGCGACTGCATTTCCGCACCGAGGGGTGAGATTTCAACGGAGATACGATCGTTGGCGATGCGGGTCACGGTATCATCTGATGCAGCGGACATGCGGCTCTCCTGGCAAATTTTAGGCTTGAGGCGCAGGATTGCCTACCCTGCGCGTCGGTTAGATGACGATCAGACGGTTTCCGGGGGAATCGCATATTGATCGTCGCTGACCGCCTCCATCCAGTCGGCGGTCTTGCCGTCGAGCGCTTCCCCGATGGCAATATGGGTCATGGCCGTCTGCGACGATGCGCCGTGCCAGTGCTTTTCGCCCGGCGGAAACCAGACGACGTCACCGGCGCGGATTACCTGGACCGGGCCGCCCCAAGTCTGGGTGAGGCCGGAACCCGAGGTAACAACCAGCGTCTGGCCGAGCGGATGGGTGTGCCAGTTGGTGCGGGCGCCGGGTTCGAACGTGACCGATGCTGCAACGACACGGGCCGGTGCCGGTGCGGAATTCAGCGGATCGAGGCGGACTGTGCCGGTGAAATACTCTGCCGGCTGCTTCTTGGAGGCCTGCGAGCCAACACGCTTGATATCCATGGAAAAGATCCTTCGTCGTCATGCGATTGATGCGAATGCGATGTCAGCCAGCATATAGGCCGTTCGGACGGAAGTGCCATGAGAAAGCGAAGGACGTCAGCCCGCGACCCTGAGCTCCATGCAGGCAAGATCGAGCCAGCGGCCGAACTTGATGCCGACTTCGGAAAACGTGCCGGTCAGGCGGAAACCGAGCCTTTCATGCAGACGGATGGAGGCGGCGTTGCCCGCTTCGACGCAGGCGATCATCACATGAATGCCATTCGACGCGGCGCGGGTGATCAGCTCGCGCATCAGAAGACGGCCGATGCCCTCGCCGCGGGCCTCGCGGTGCACATAGACGGAATGTTCCACCGTATGACGAAAGCCCTCGAAGGCGCGCCAGTCGCCGTAGGATGCGTAGCCTTTGACGACCCCGTCCTCGTCGGCGACCAGAACCGGAAATCCTCTCGCCTGGCGTGCCGCAAACCAGTCGCGACGGTTGGCGAGATCGACCAGCGTCTCGTTCCAGATCGCCGTCGTATTGGCGACGGCGTCGTTATAGATCTCGAGGATCGCAGGCAGGTCGGCTTCGGTGGCATCGCGGATCAAAGGGGGCACTGGCTATCGTCCATTATAGTGATTGCCCGTCCACTTTATCAGACGGCCGCAACGTGTAAAGCGGGCGGGCGTCTTGCGGACTCGATCGGTCAGGCACTGGCCGACAGGCTAAAGCAGGTCATGACTGCACTATAGTGGACGGCAGCTGCCGCGACGACAAAGGAATGCCAGATGGCATTCTGGAAGCGCAGTCTTTCCCACACGTGGAAGATGACGCCGAGCGAATAGATCAGGCCGCCGATAACGATCAGCAATGCGGAAATCGGCGGCAGATAGGCCGAGACAGGTTCCGCAACCATCAACCCGCTCCAGCCCATGGCCAGATAGAGAAGGATGGTGAGCCGGTCGAACCGGCCGGGGAAAAAGCATTTGATCAGAATGCCGAAAATCGCTGTCGCCCAGATCGCGATCAGCATCCCGAAGATCCAAGGGTCGGAGGCGCCGCGCTGGAGGAATGGCGTATAGGTGGCGGCGATCAGGATGAAGATCGCCGAATGGTCGAACCGCCGCAGCAGCCACTTGGTCGGCGAGTGCGGCCATATGTTGTAGGTAAACGAGATCGACAGGCAAAGGATCAGCCCGATCCCGTAAATCCAGGCGGCAACGATCTCGCCATGGCTCGACCACATGGTGGCGTAAAATATCAGGGCCGTGGCGCCGATCAGGGCGAAGACCAGTCCGATGCCATGGACAATCCCATCCGCGACGATCTCGTGAAAATCGTAGTTTCTGCCAAATTTGAAGAGATCGCTCATTACCCACCTTCCATACCGGTCCCAAGAATGGGGCCGAGCGGAAAGCTTGGCAAGACTGCGCGATTCACAATAAATTTCCGATGGTTTCAACTCTTGGTCATGAGCCGAAAACTGTGGCCGCACGAGCCGGTTCCGGATGGTGTGGGAACGGCGGCAATCAAGCCTGCACGGCTAGAGGCGGCCGCCCGAGCGTCAATAAATCGAGAACAATCTATCGCCGAACTGCTCACTATCGTGAACGATCGAGGGCGCGCATAACTGTGGAAAGATTGCGCATGGCGCGTCGTCATTTCGATCCCGTTGAAAGCTGGAGGACAGATCATGACAGAACAGCAGCAGCCGTTTGCACTCAGCCGCCCGCTGCATGTCGGGCGGGCGCATCTGGTGGTCAACGATCTTGCTCGCGTCTCCGGTTTCTACCAGACAATCATCGGGCTTTCGGTGCTTGAAAAGACGCCGAGCGGCGAGGTTCTGGGCGTCGCCGGCGTGCCGCTCCTGACGCTGACGACGGGCGGCAACGTGGCCCGCGCGCCGCGCAATGCGGCCGGCCTCTTCCACACGGCCTTTCTGGTGCCGGGCCGCCTTGAGCTTGCCCAATGGCTGGCCCATGCAGCGCATAACAATATCCAGCTCGAAGGCGCATCGGATCATCTGGTGAGCGAGGCGCTCTATCTTTCCGATCCCGAAGGCAACGGCATCGAGATCTACCGCGATCGCACGCCCACGGAATGGACCTACCATCAGGACGGCACCGTGGCGATGGCGACCGACCGGCTGAACCTTCAGGAGCTATATAACAGCGCGCCTCAGGCAGCGTTTACAGGCATGGCTGAGGGTACGGCGCTTGGCCATATCCATCTTCAGGTCGGCGACATTCCGCAGGCGGACGCCTTTTACCGCGACGTGCTGGGCCTGAAGATCATGGCGCGGTATCCCGGTGCGAGCTTTTTCGCGACTGGCGACTATCATCACCATATCGCTGCCAACGTTTGGAACAGCCGCGGCGCCACGACCCGGCTTGAAAACATGACCGGGCTTTCCGATTACACCGTGAAGTTCAACGATCAGTCGGCCTTGGCGAACGCGCTTTCCGCACTGGAAAAGCACGAAATCGCGACAACCAAAACCGCCGAGGGCTGGGCTCTCAGAGACCCGTGGGGCATCGGCCTGACGCTTGCTGCGTAACGCGCGCTGAATTCCTGATCGTTGCGATCGTAAACCTGAGCAGTATTCCGGAACCGGAACACTGTTTTTGCGTTGATCGCGACAACGAGGACATCAGACAATTCATGGCCATGACGAGCACGCGCGCAGCCAATCCTAAAAAACGGCTGATCGACTTTGCCGCCAACCGGTCTGCGCATCGCAAGGATGCCGTCATTTCCGGCCTGGAGAGCGAAGACGCCGATGAGAGCCTCGTGCTGGGGCGCGAGGCGCTGGAAGTCGCCAAGGCCTGGGCCGTGATCGGCATCTTTGCGATCGTTTTCTTCGCCATCGTCCACATGATGTCGCTGGTGCTTATCCCTGTCACGCTTGCCGTCGTCGTCGGACTGATTCTCGGTCTGGTCGCGGATAAGCTTGGCCGCCTGGGCGTACCCAAATTCGGCATTGCGATCATCCTCTCCAGCGCTGTGTTCGCCGCGGTCTTTCTGGTCGTCAACGCGCTGGCCGAACCGTTTGCGATGATGATCCAGGAAGGTCCGAGCTTTCTGCAACGCATGATCGACCGGATGATGCCATTTCTGCAGCGCCAGGAATGGCTGAACATCTCGCCGGCCACGTTCGAAACCGGGCCGATGTCGATGCAGGCGCTGTTGGAGAATTCCGGCAACATCCTCAGCGTCGTTACCGCCAATCTGACGCCGGCCGTCGTGCAGGGCATGATCTTCTTTGCGGCGCTGCTTCTGTTTCTCTACGGCAGGCTCCGACTTCGCCGTACCCTCATCCTCGCCTTCCCGCGGCGTCACCAGAGACTGATTGCGATCCGTGTGCTGAACGCAATCGATCAGGTTCTCGGCTATTATTTTGCGACTGCGAGCGTGCTCTATCTCGGTCTCGGCATCGTGATGATCGCAATCGCCTATTTCGGCGGCCTCAGCATGCCGCTTCTCTGGGGTCTGTTCGCATTCCTGTCGAGCTTCATCCCGTTTCTCGGGATCACGATCATGACCCTCGCTGTTGCAGCAGGTGGCATCATCACGCATGACACCCTTCTCCTTGGACTGCTGCCCGCGATCGTGTTCTTCTCGGTGCACTTGCTGATGGAAAACCTGATCTTCCCCGCGATCATGGGCCGGCAGTGGGAGATCAATCCCTTTGTCGTGTTCGTCGCCATCCTGTTCTGGACATGGATGTGGGGCGCCGTTGGCGCCATGCTGGCGCTGCCCCTGTCGCTGATCATGATGACCGTACTGTCGGAACTGTTTCCAGAAAAGAAGACCGTTCCGCATCTGCCGGGCTAAAGCCCGGCGATGTCAGCGACCCGTCAGTCGTAAAGGTAGTACTTGTCCCATTCCTCACGCGGTATCTTCGATCCGACCTTGTAGTCGAAGGCGGTGACGCTGAGCCCTTCAGCGTTGGTCTCGCACTTGAATTTCAGCTTGAACCAGTCACCGCCGCTGCGGAACGCTGCGCCGGTTGCCTTGAGGCCGTTGTCGTTCCCGACCGGGTCTGAAAACGTGTAGGCAATCACCTTGTCGGGGCGGAAATCGCCTTCCTTGCGCAGGCGATCCATCGCCTCGAGATCGCAGCGCTGTTCGACTCTTTCTTCCGGTGCAAGGGCGTTCAGCTGGCGAACAATGCGGCCGTCGAGCGCGTGGGCAGGCAGGGTGGAGGCGGCGCAAATCAAGAGAGCGCCTGTCATGGATGCCCGGGCGGGCAGCAGTATCGTCATGGAATCCTATCCAAAGTGACTCGGACGGGGCGGAAACTAAAAGACGGATTCGTCGTTGACCACCTACCAGAGCGGGAATTATCCTGGCGCGTATTCTTTAGGTGGTCGGGACCGGAATCGGCGTCATGCAAAGCGGACTGAACAGATGACAGCCGAACTGGCGATGGTATTCCTGATGAGTGGCATTGGGCTATCATTGGTCGTCGCCTTCATATTCTGGCAGCAGCACCGTGACCTCACACCTCTCGCCAAGTCCCGCGAGCGCGAGAAGAAGTAGGCTCACGCGGCTCGCCCGCTTGCCTCACGGTCCGGCCGCCCCTATCTCTGGCACTCCTTTCATGACTTCGGAGTGCTTCCTTGGCCCCCTCCCCGAAAATGCCGTTCGAAAATCTGCCGACGCCTCCGGTCGCGGCGAAGAAGCCGGTGACGGATACCCGTCACGGCATTACCCGCACCGACGACTATGCCTGGTTCCGGGCCGACAACTGGCAGCAGATGTTCAAGGATCCGTCGATCCTCGATCCAGAGATCCGCACCCATCTGGAGGGTGAGAACGCCTATATGGAAGCGGCGATGGGCGACACGGCCGCGTTGCAGAAGACGCTGTTTGCCGAAATGCGCGGTCGCATCAAGGAAGACGATTCCTCCGTGCCGATGAAGGACGGACCGTTTGCCTACGGATCGCTGTTCGTGACCGGCGGCGAGCAGCCAAAGTATTTCCGCACCCCGCGCGACGGCGGCGATCAGACGATCCTGCTCGACGGCGACAAGGAAGCGGTGGGCAAGGACTATTTCCGTCTGGCCGGCATCGACCATGCGACGGACCATTCCAAGGGCATCTGGGGTTACGACGACAAGGGTTCGGAATATTTCACCTTGCGGGTGCGCGATCTTTCGACCGGCGAGGACATGTCGGACGTGCTGGAAAACACTGCCGGCGGCGGCGTCTGGGCGCCTGATGGCAAGAGCTTCTTCTATACGCTGCAGGACGAGAACCACCGTCCCTCCAAGGTCTTCCACCACATTCTCGGCACGCCGCAGACGGACGACCGGCTGGTGTTTGAGGAAAAGGATCCGGGCTTCTTCATGGGGGTCGGCGGATCGCTGCTGGACGACGTGATCTATCTCGATATCCACGACCACGAAACCTCGGAATACCGCCTCATCCCGACCTCCGACCTCACCGCGGAACCAAAGCTGGTGGCGGCGCGCGAAGAGGGCATCGAGTATTCGATGACCGAAGGCGGCGATGTCTTTTATATCCTCACCAATGACGGCGATGCCAAGGACTTCAAGATCGTCGAGGCGCCGTTTGCGGCACCGGGCAAGGAGAACTGGAAAGAGATCGTACCGCACGAGCCCGGCCGGCTGATCATTTCGCACATGGCCTATGAGCAGCACCTGATCTGGCTGCAGCGCAACCAGGGTCTGCCGGAGATCATCATCCGCGACCGCCGGACCGGCGAGGAACATTCGATCGCCTTTGCCGAGGAAGCCTATTCGCTGGGGCTTTCGGGCGCTGCGGAATATGACAGCACCGTCATCCGCTTTTCCTATTCGTCGATGACGACGCCGACGCAGCTCTACGACTATGACATGGTCACACGGACGCGCACGCTTTTGAAGACGCAGGAGATCCCCTCCGGCCACAATGCCGCAGATTACGTGACCCGCCGCGTGATGGCCCCGTCCCATGACGGCGAGCTGGTGCCCGTGTCGCTGCTCTACCGCAAGGACACGCCGCTCGACGGCACCGCGCCTTGCCTTCTCTACGGCTACGGTGCCTATGGGATGACCATTCCCGCATCGTTCTCCACCAACAACCTGTCTCTGGCAGATCGCGGCTTCATCTATGCCATCGCCCATATCCGTGGCGGCAAGGACAAGGGGTTTGCCTGGTACGAAGACGGCAAGATGGAAGCCAAGGAAAACACGTTCAAGGATTTCATCGCCGCTGCCGACCACCTCGTGGCCGAGGGCTTCACGTCCTATGAGAACATCATTGCCGAGGGAGGTTCGGCCGGCGGCATGCTGATGGGGGCTATCGCCAACATGGCGCCGGAAAAGTTCGCGGGCATCATCGCGGCCGTTCCGTTCGTCGATGTGCTCAACACCATGCTCGACGATACGCTGCCGCTGACGCCGCCGGAATGGCCGGAATGGGGCAACCCGATCGAGAGCCTGGAAGAGTACCAGTGGATCGCCGCCTACTCGCCTTATGACAACGTGGGTGCAAAACCCTATCCGCCGATCCTTGCGATTTCCGGCCTCACCGATCCACGCGTGACCTACTGGGAACCGACCAAGTGGGTGGCGAAGCTTCGCGAATTCTCGACCGGCTCGGCACCGATCCTGCTCAAGACCAACATGGCTGCCGGCCATGGCGGAAAGTCGGGGCGTTTCCAGCGTCTGGAAGAGATCGCCTTCGAATATGCATTCGCGATCAAGGTGGCCGGGAAAGCCTGACCGGGCGGATCGCCGCAGAATCGGTCACCTCGAATGACAATCGCCGCAGTGCCTCTATCGGGTGCTGCGGCTTTTTTTGTGGGAAAAATCGTTTTGGATATGCGGAAACGCGCATATGCCCTGGCGGCGTTCGGTTTTCCCGTCAGATCGCTGATTTTTCGACAGAAATCGCGGCGGCGCGAATAAGTCCCATGCGCGCTGTCAAGCCCCAAAACCGGCCGGAAATCTCCCGGCGCAAGCTTCGCACAAGCTTCAGGCGTTAACTCTTGCTTAACCCAAGCGAGATCGAGGCGGTGCCATGAAGATCGATAGTGGCCTCAGCGGCTACAACTACCCCCAGCGGGCGGTCGACATCGATCGCAAGCAGGACGAAACCCAGCAGCGCGACACACCTGCGTCTACCCGTTCCAGCGGTTCGCTGACCGGCAGCAGCACACTGTTTGCAAGCTCGCTGGTGAGCGCCCTGTGGGCCCTCGATGCCGGCGACGACAGCGCTTCGACCTTTGCCACAAGCGGCGCGACCGCTCCCGTGCAGCAGGCCTGGGTTCAGGACATCTACCAGGAATTCTCCTGATCAACGTCTGATCGATCATGGCCCGTCACCGCGGTGACAATCCCCGTTCAGGGTTAACATTCCCTGAAGCCGCCCTTCAAGCCAACACGCTGATCCTTGTCCCTGTGGTGAATGCGTCCTATGTCAACCTCCAGACATTAGAGGTTTGAGCCTGCCATGCTATCGATCGGCGATCTTTCCAAACGAACCGGCGTCAAGGTGCCGACCATCCGCTATTACGAGCAGATGGGCCTGCTTGCCGCCGCCACGCGATCTGAAGGGAACCAGCGGCGCTACGAGCGCAGCGATCTGGACCGGCTGGCCTTCATCCGCCACGCCCGCGATCTCGGCCTCGACATTTCCGCGATCCGTGAGCTGATCGCGCTCGGTTCGCATCCGCAACAGCCCTGCGGCGATATCGACCGGATCGCAGCCGAGCATCTTTCCGGCGTGCGCGAAAAGATCGCCAAGCTGAAGAAGCTCGAGGAGGAACTCGAGCGCATCGTGTCCCACTGCGACGGCAACCACGCGATCAAGGACTGCTATGTGATCCGCTCACTCTCGGATCACGGGCTCTGCGAGGGGGAGCATTGAGGGGTTAGAGGCGGTTGCGTAGTATGTCATCGCTCACCAGACGGCCACTGAAGAAGAGACCGAGGATGATCACCTCGGAAGAGCGGACGACAAAGGCTATGCTGACACTGCGCCGATAGCCGATGATACGGATGCCCGGGACCTCGCTCTCGCGCACTGTTCCTCGCTCCGGAAAATCAGCGAGACCATTGAGAAAAGCACGCAGTTTCGTCACATAGGTCCAGGCGACGGTCGGGCCGGCACGGTCAGCGACGTAATCGTAGAACTCTGCAACTTCACGCTCGGCTTCCGGATGCAAGATGATCGCATACCGGTTCCCCATGGACCTTATCGGCCTTCGTCGGCAGATTTCGCTTCGGCGGCAAGGCGGGCGCGGTGCCTGTCTTCCAGACGCGAGAAAGCATCGTCAATCGAAACGCCCTCTGCCCTGCCCTCGATCAGCTCGTCATACCGGCCCGGAATTTCATTCCGGAGCCATTTCTCCAAGGGCTGCTCGTTGCTTTCAAGCATCTGGAGACCGGCATCAATGACCTCATCGGCATTCTCGAAGCGGCCGGACTCGATCTGTTTTCTGATGAAACGCTCTGCGTCCTTGCTCAACGCGATGTTCTTCATCACGGCCCTCGCTTTCAAGACAGCACTGACTGTAGCACTCCTCACGCCACCGAGACAGTCATCAACACCCGCTTGACAAGCATTTTATTCCGGCGCAGAAAGTTGTCATGATGATTACGTGCACCACCACCGCCGCAACGTATTTTTGGGCCTACCTGTAAAGGGCGGCTCGACAGTTCATCATGTCAACAAGCCGCCGTCAGGCGGCTTGGTTGTTTCTAAGGGCACCTGACGGCACGACGAGACCGAAAAGGAATGCCGGAATGCCCCCGATTTCGATCGAAGACAGCGAGATCTCACTGCCGCGCCCGGCCGTGGTGACGATCCGCGCCGCCAAACGCCACGATCTGCCGCAGTTGAAAGAGATGATCGCAGCCCTTGCCGCGCATCACAACGATCTGGCCGACATTACCCCCGAAATGCTGGAACGCGACCTGTTCGGCGACCTGCCCTGGATCACCGCACTGGTTGCGGATGCGGGCGACGCCCTGATCGGCTACGCCATTCTCGTGCCGCTCTACCGCGCGCAGGAGGGAAGCCGCGGCATGGACCTGCACCACCTGTTCGTGCGCGACGGTCACCGTGGCCACGGCATCGGCCAGCATCTCGTCTCGCGCGCCCGCGACATGGCCCGCAATGCAGGCTGCGGCTATCTCTCGGTCAGCGCCGCCACCGGCAACTTTGCCGCCCACAAGTTCTACGAACAGATGGATTTCAAGCCACGCCCGGTGACGGGCATGCGGTATATGCAGACGTTGGTGTGAGGCTGGGACACGGCAATACCGTCCGAATGAGCGGGACAGACCATACTGTCAGTGCAGCGCAACCACGTTATTCCGACGCGGGATCGATCGCGCTGACCACTCGAGCGACGATGTCATCCATCGTCGCCTCGTCCAATGTCTCGATGTATTTCGCGGTCTTGGCCAGTATTCTGGCCGGTATATCGAAGCTGCGAACCTGATTACAGACGGCGATCCCCGTCGTATCGTGGCCGGTGACAACGACGGCCAGACCGACGTCCCGGGTCAAGGCGCCACCGGTGGTGATCGGCACCGTCATGCTGACTCCCAATGCGTTGATCGCCCGCGGGGTGATCACGACGAACCGATGCCTGTTCTTCATCTCCCGGCCCGCGACAGGGTTGGGATCGATCCAGAAAACATCGCCGCGATTGGGGACGTTGCTGCGGACCATCATGAAATTTCGTGCCCGACGGGGTCTCCCTCCATCACCCAGGCCATGTCCGCATTCAGGCTGGAGACGACCTCGCCGCCTTCGAGCAACTCGCTAAGCTTATAGCGCCGCTGGGTCTTTCTGATCGGCTTTACGACGAGTTCACCGTCGTGCATTTCCAGCGACAGCTGATCGCCGACCTGCAGTTCCATCGTCTTGAGAATGGCAGGCGGAATTGTCACGACGGCTGCCCCGCCCTGCCGCCTGATCTTGGTAATGATGGTCATGTCTCACCTCGTATGTGCTATAAATATAGCACAACAACGTCGTGCGGCAAGCACGCCAGCCTTACCTTGCCGGCACCGCCTTCAGATAGGCGGCGATGGCCTGCAGGTCGCTTTTCGGCAGGTGCGCGATGTTCTTTTGCACCTCGACCATGGATCCGCCGACGCTGTCGAAATCGGGGGTGAAGCCGGTCGAGAGGTATTCGGTGATCTCGTCTTCGCTCCAGGCGCCGATGTCCTTGGAGCCGGGGGTGATGTTGGGAATGCTGCCCTGCCCTTCCGGGTTGGGGCCGCCGGCCAGCCACTGTCCTTTTTCGAAGCCACCGAGCGCGTTGCGGGGCGTATGGCACTCGCCGCAATGGCCGGGACCTTCGACCAGGAACTGGCCGCGTTTGACCTGATCATCGGCGGAAGCGAGTTCGACGCGGGGGCCGTCGTCGAAATAGAGGAGTTTCCAGCCGCCGACCGCGATGCGCTGGTTGAACGGAAAGCCCAGTTCGTGCGACGGCGCGACATTGCTGCTCGGCGGAAGCGTCTTCATGTAGCCGTAGAGGTCGTTGACGTCGGCTGCCGACAGGCGCGCGTAGGAGCCGTAGGGAAAGGACGGGTAGAGATGCTCGCCGTTCGGGCCGACGCCTCTCGTCATCGCATCGCCGAATTGGGCAAGCGTCCAGGAACCAATGCCGGCTTTGGGATCGGGCGAGATATTGGGGACGTGGAAGGTGCCGAACGGGCTTTTCAGCGCCAGTCCGCCGGACAGGATCTTTGCGGCGTCGCCTTCGGCACCTTCAGCTGCATGACAACCGGCACAGCCGCCCGCCCAGAACAATTGTTCGCCCTTGGCAAGATCGGGCTGACCGACGCTCGACCAGTAGCCTGCCTCATGCGGCTGCGGCTTTGTCAGTGCCCAGCCGGCAACGGCACCGGCGGCGATAATGACCACGCCGATGCCCAACACTTTTGCCCATCTTGCGGCCATCGCCAACTTTCCTCCGACATTGATGCGCAACGGAACGGCTGCCTTTGCGACAGCCGTTCAAGCATGCAGGCGTGCGCTACTTCTTCAGGCGGTAGGTCTCGTGGCAGGAGCCGCAATTGGCGCCGAGCGTCCCAACAGCCTTCTGGACGCCTGCGGCATCCGTCGGCATCGAAGCGAGGATCATGTCGGCATCGGAGGCGAGCTTGTTCGCTTTGGCGCGGAAATCGGCTTCGTTCTTCCAGATCGCCGGCGATGCTTCCGAATTGGCTTCGGATCCGACAGGGAACTGGTCCGGGAAGGCCTTCATATTGGTGCTGATCGTGGTCAGCGCTGTCTTGATGGCATCGGCGTCGTAGGGTTTGTCGCCTTTGGCGATGTTGCGCATGGCTGCCGTGGAGGCGGCCACCTGCTTCATCATCTGTTCGCGCTTCTCGACCACCGCATCCTGCGCAAGGACAGCGGTGAAGCCGAGACAGAGTGCCGCGGTCGTCATGGCGATAGTTCTGAATTTCATTTCCGGCTCCGATCCCTAAAACGATGTGATGTCTGCGTCTCACATCATCAACGCATTCGCGTGATGATGATGGCAAGCTTACATGACCGAAAGAAGTCACGATTTCGTAATTTAGCGCTCGATTCTAGAAGCCGTCAAACCCAATGCAAAGTCATGTTTTTCAAGCGCTTCAGTTCGACCGCGCGTGGGCGGACAGCGGCGCCTGACGATAGCCAGGCTTGATCAGACATCGGTTGATCGGAAATGCAAACACCCGGCGCCTTGCGGCACCGGGTGTCTGGCAAATCAGCAATTGATTGAGCTTACTTGGAAGCGGCTTCGTAGCGTTCCAGCACGTAATCCCAGTTGATCAGGCTATCGACGAAAGCCTCGAGATACTTCGGGCGGGCGTTGCGGTAGTCGATGTAATAGGAATGTTCCCAGACGTCGACGCCGAGGATCGGCTCTGCGCCGTGGACCAGCGGGTTTTCGCCGTTCGGGGTCTTGGAGATGACGAGCTTGCCATCCTTGACCGAAAGCCAGGCCCAGCCGGAGCCGAACTGCGTGGTGCCGGCTGCAATGAAATCAGCCTTGAACTTGTCGTAGCCGCCAAGATCAGATGCGATCGCGGTTTCGAGCTTGCCCGGCAGCTTGTTTCCGCCGCCGTCCTTCTTCATCCACTTCCAGAAATGGACGTGGTTGTAATGCTGGGCAGCATTGTTGAAGAGGCCCTGGTTGGTGCCGAAGGACTTCTTGACGACGTCCTCGACCGACAGCTCGGCCATGCCGGCTTCGGCAGCAAGCTTGTTGCCGTTGTCAACATAGGCCTTGTGGTGCTTGTCGTGGTGGTATTCCAGTGTTTCCTTCGACATGAAGGGTGCAAGGGCTTCGTAATCGTATGGAAGTTCGGGAAGTTCGAAAGCCATTGGTATACTCCTTTTGGCAAACACCGTGGGTGAAGGTCTTGCTGGAACATAGGAGCGCGATGGGGAAGAGGCAACGGTGAACCTTCCAAAAACAACCGCTCAATCGACAAGAAATTGCTGAATTTTCCAAGCATTAGCGAGAGGAATCAATCGCTTTCGCACCGAATGCAGAAACCGGAGAAAATTGACGATGAAAAACTTTGTGGCACCGATCCTCCTCGTTTGCGCAACCGGCGCCGTGACGGCCCAGGCCGCTTCCGACGATGCGTGGACGACGTTTCAGGCTGACGTCGGCAAGGCCTGCGTGGCGGCTTCGAAAGACCTGATCGAGAACGGAAGGGCCGTGGTCGATCCGTTCGGAAGCCAGTCCTATGGGCTTGCGGTCGTCACCGGCAAAGCCAAAGGCGCCAAGGTCAGGATCAGCACGATCTGCGCCTACGACAAGAAGACCAAAAAGGCCGAAGTGGGTGGCGAGATCTCCGCCGACATGCTGAGGGCAAAACCTGGCAAGTAACATCCGCGACCGCGCGGGCGGCAGCGTTTGGGAACTTTTCCACCACGGCAGACTTTTCCGGGCATGAAACACTGCCGGGAGGGCTGCCGTGTTTGATTTCTTGACCTTCGACTTTCTGACGTCCGATTTCGTGATCTTCGTGGCAATCGGCTTTTTCGCGCAGATCATCGATGGCGCGCTCGGCATGGCTTTCGGCGTTCTCACCACCACTAGTCTGCTTGCTTTCGGCGTGCCGCCGGCAGTCGCCAGCGCCATGACGCATGTGACCGAGTGTTTCACGACGGCTGCATCCGGCGCCTCGCATCTCTACCATCGCAACGTCGACTGGCGGCTGGTCAAACGGCTGGCGCCGGCCGGCATGGCTGGCGGCGCGATCGGCGCCTATCTTCTGTCCAGTATCGATGGCAAGGCGATCGAGCCGTTCGTCTCGGTCTATCTGATGCTGGTCGGATGTTACATTCTCTACAAGGCCTTCCGCCCGGCCTTCAGGCGCAACATGCATGACCGGATCGTGCCCTATGTGGGCGGCGCGGGCGGCGTGCTCGATGCCATGGGCGGCGGCGGATGGGGGCCGATCGTCACCAGTTCGCTTCTCGGCCGCGGCCATGAACCAAAGAAGGTGATCGGCTCCACGAACCTCACCGAATTTGCGGTAACGACGGTGATCTCGGCGACCTTCATCGCCACGCTCGGCTGGTCAGAACTGTCGTCGGCGCTCGGCCTCATCCTCGGCGGCGTGCTGGCGGCCCCGTTCGGAGCGCTGATCGTCAAGCGACTGCCGACCAAACCGCTGATGGTCGCCGTCTCCCTGATCATCATCGGGACAGCTGCGGTGCGGATCATCTGAGGGCGATGCTCTCTAACCTTCCAGCCCATCGCAACATCCCACATCCGCTGCCCTGCACCTGTCCCTTTGGCGATTGGCGCGCTAGATAACGGGTATCGCGGTTTCCTCCGGGGGCCGTAGCGGAGTGTTCTCCGACGTCTGATCCTCATCTGCAAAGGTATGTCTTCCATGGCCGAAACGAACAGCCCGAACCTTCTCGTCATCCTCTTGCACGGCGTCGGCTCCAGTGGCGACAATCTGGCGCCGCTTGGGGAGGAATGGGCGGGGACGTTTGGCGATGCCGTCTTCGTTTCGCCCGATGCGCCGGAGCCTTCAAGCTTTGGTGCCGGGTACCAGTGGTTCAGTGTTGCGGGCGTCACGCCGGAAAATCGCGGCGCGCGGATTGCGGCGGCACGGCCGGGGTTCGATGCCTTGATCAACGGTATCATCGCGGACAACGGCTTTGCCGAGAGGCTTGATCGCGTGGCGCTGGTGGGTTTCTCGCAAGGGACGATCATGGCGCTCGACGCGATCGCAAACGGACGGTTTGGCGTGGGTGCGGTGGTCGGTTTTTCCGGCCGGCTGTCTTCGCCCGAGCCGCTGTCGCCCTCCACGAAGATGCCGGTGTTTCTGGTGCATGGCACTGCCGACGACGTCATCCCGTCATGGGAAAGCGAACAGGCGGCCGACACGTTGGCAAAGCATGGTTTCGACGTGGAGACATCGATCGAGCCCGGGCTCGGTCACACGATTTCCGGCGCCGGTGCTGGCCGCGCCGTGGAATTTCTGGCGAAAGTGTTTGGATACGAAGCGCTTTAACGCGGCAGAACAAGGTTGAGGGACGGCGCCCGGACCGGGTGCCGTCCCTCGTCAATCAGACGTCTTCGCCCTTGGTCGAGCGTGCCCAGTCCATATAGAGTTCGAGCGCCTTGCGGGCGACAGGACCTTCCTGCAGGGAGCGGTCCTCGAACCGGTTCACCGGGGCGATTTTGGAATAGTTGCCGGACGTGAAGATTTCGTCGGCATTGGCGAAATCGGCAGCAGTCAGCGTGACTTCGCGCACGTCGAAGCCGGCGCCGCGCAACAGGGTCAGCACGCGCGAGCGGGTGATGCCGGCCAGGAACGTGCCGTTGGCGATCGGCGTCATGACCACGCCGTCCTTAACCATGAAGATGTTCGAGGATGCGGTTTCGGCGACATTGCCGTTCATGTCGAGCGCGAGCGCATTGTCGAAGCCGCGGCTCTGCGCCTCGACGATCATGCGGCCGCTGTTGGGATAAAGGCTACCGGTCTTGGCGGCCGTCATGGCGACTTCGGCGCTCGGGCGGCGGAACGGCGATACGGTCAGCGACGAAGCCTTTGCCGTGTGCATCGGAGCTTCGAACAGGCAGAGCGCAAAGCGGGTCGATTCCGGATCGGCGGCGACGACGCTGGTGGGAAGACCGTGTTCGGCCCAGTACATCGGCTTGATGTAGATCGCCGTCTTGCCGTCGAACTTCTTGACGCCTTCCAGCGCCAGCCGCTCGATCTCTTCTGCGGCCATGACCGGCTTCATGCCCATATTGATGGCCGAGCGGTTGACGCGCTGGCAGTGCATGTTGAGATCCGGAGAGATGCCGTCGAACCAGCGGGCGCCGTCGAACACAGTCGTGCCCAGCCACATGGCGTGCGAGGTGGGTCCGATCAGCTTCGGATTTCCTTCCACCCACTCACCATCCACGTAAGTCCAGGTGGTGGAGCGAGGGGATGTGTCGACGGCCATGATATTCTCCTTCGGGTCTTCAAAGCTTGGCGGGGGTCGCTAAAATTTGGCGTGAATGAAATCCCCGGAGCCCTCAAGGTCAAGCGACAATCCGAGATGATTCATCACAAATATTGATGGCACCCCGAATTGCCGCCGTCTCATGGTCAGGGCGCTCGCTGCGGTGCGGGTGCCGGAAGAAGCGGCGAGTCCGATGGCTGGCGCGGACTGCCCGGCGCTCCCTGCAACAGGTTATCGCTACCCAGCTGACGACTGTCGTTCTGCATCAGGGTGATTGACAAAATGACGGCCACCAGCAGGCCAAGGACAATGAGAAACAACCAGCGCATGTATCGAAAACTCCCTCTCACGCAGAATAACGCGAACATTTCCGTCTGAAACGTTGCGTGATCCCTTCGACCAGAACAGTGGGGCCACTCTGCGGCAACGCAGCAAATCCTTCACAGACGCGGCCCAAAAACGTTGACAGCAGCCGTCCGGGCTTGCAGTCTTGCGCCTCACCTCCCGTTTACGCACTCATTTTTTTACAACGCAGAGGCCATGTCCAGCTCAGGCGCCCTCACCTCAACGGCTCTCAAGTCATCGTCCATGTCGCTGACGCAGGACCTGGTCGACCTGTGTTTTCGCGACGAGATGGATCCCGGCGCACCGCCGACCTGGGAGCCGCTGACGGATGCCGACTACGCCGAGATTACCGAGCGGCTGGTGGAGGATATCGGCGAAGAACCGCTGTGGATCTTTGCCTATGGCTCGCTGATCTGGAAGCCGGGCTTTGATTCGATCGCCTGCCAGCGGGCGACGGCCTATGGCTGGCATCGATCGTTTTCGCTCCATATCGAACGCGGCCGCGGTTCGCCGGACCAGCCGGGGCTGATGATGATGCTGTCGCGCGGCGGTCGTTGCGACGGCGTGATCTACCGGGTGTCCGATTCGGAAAAGCGCGAGCAGATCGACAAGGCGCTGCGCCGCGAGGTGAGCCACAAGGACAGCCTTTCGACCTTCCGTTTTCTCCCCGTGCGGACGCAAGGCGGCGAGACGATCCGGGCGCTGACCTTCTGGGCCGGCGGAAAGAGCCCGCGGATCATCAGGCCGCTGCCGCCGCTTCAGGATGTGGCGCCAGTTCTGGCACGCGCCTGCGGCCATCGCGGTTCCTGTGCCGAGTATCTCTATAATACCGTCGTGCATCTGGCCGAATTCGGCATCCGCGACCGCAATCTCTGGCGGCTGCAGGAGATGGTAGCACGCGAAATCGAAGCGATTCACGCTTAAAAGCGTGATGCCGCCCGTCGGGGCCGGCAGTGCGAAATCTGGCACTCTCTCATAAAAGTTGAGGACGGCGGGCTCGATCCGTGTTTGAACGCTCATGGGGCGCGTGCGACCCCCATCGTGATGACCGGCACCGTGCCAGCGAGACCCATGACGACTGTAGCCACCATAGTGTACCTGACCGTAGCGACCGCGTTCTTCGGGATGACGTTGGCCGAGGGTGTGACACGACGGCTTCCCTGGAGCTTCGACAGGATCATGGGACTTTTGCTGTCGTGCCTGTGGCCGCTGATCCTGATTGCGATCGCGGTCAGCAGTCATCGCGATCGCAGAAATGCAGGATGACGCTGCTGCGCATCACTCCACCGATCCTTGTATATTTCCCGTAGAAGCAGCGCGGCGCTGCCCTATATCCTCGATAACCGAAAAGACGAAGACTGGGGCGACAGGATCGATGCAAAGCATCCTCAACGAAGGCGACACGTGCTGGCGGATTGCCAAGGCGGACCGGCTTTCCATCATCATCGATGCCGCCGACTTCTTTCGCTTCGCCAAGCGCACGATGACGAAGGCGAAAAAGTCGATCTACCTGATCGGCTGGGATTTCGACACGCGCATCCAGCTGGAGCCGGGCAAGAAGGATGGCAAGGCTGACAAGAGCGCGAAGGAGGAATGGCCCGACGAGCTTGGCAAGTTTCTGAACGCGCTCGCCGAGCGAAACAACGGGCTCGATATTCGCATTCTCAAATGGGATATCGGGCTGATCAATTCGATCACTCGCGGTGAAACGCCGTTTTATATTCTCAAATGGATGTTCGACAAGCGCATCCATCTGAAGCTCGACGGCGCGCATCCAGCGCTGTCGGCGCATCACATGAAGCTTCTTGTCATCGACGACGAAGTGGCGTTCTGCGGCGGGATCGACATGACCGTTGGGCGCTGGGACAGTCGCGATCATTCGGAAGACGAGCCGTTGCGCAAGTCGCCGATGGGATTTGCGCAAGGGCCCTGGCACGATGCCACCACCTGCCTTTCCGGCGAGGCCGCACGGGCGCTCGGCGAGGTCGCACGGCGACGCTGGAAACTGGCAACCGACGAGACGCTCGATCCGCCTGACGAGAATACCGCCACGCAGAACGACCCCTGGCCGGACGAGCTGGAGGTCGGGTTTCGCGACATCTCGATCGGCATCGCCCGCACCGCGCCTGAATACGAGGGGCGCAGCCAGATCGTCGAGATCGAGACGGCCAAGCTTGCGATCATCGGTTCGGTGAAAAAGACGCTTTATGTCGAGAGCCAGTATTTCGCCTCGCGCCGTATTGCAGAGGCCATGGCGGAACGGCTGAAGGAGCCCGACGGACCGGAAATCGTGCTGATCAATCCGGAGGGCTGCGAAGGCTGGCTGGAAGCCAAGGCGATGGACAGCGCCCGCATCCGGCTGATGAAGATGGTCAAGGACGCCGATGTTCATGATCGCTTCCGGATCTACTACCCTGTCAACGAAGCCCGCACGTCGATCTATGTGCATGCCAAGATGATGTTTGCCGACGACCGGATCGTGAAGATCGGCTCGGCCAATCTCAACAACCGCTCGATGGGCTACGATACGGAATGCGACCTCATCCTCGAGGCGCAGCCGGGTGAGGACACGCTGAGCGCCAAAATCGTCAGCACCCGCGACGATCTCATCGCCGAACATCTTGGGCGCGAACCGCAGGAAGTGCGTGACGCGGTCGCAGCGCATGACGGGTCAATCATCGCGGCCATCGAGGCGTTGAACCGACAGAGCGGCCGAGGTCTTCTGCCGGTCAAGATGCGGGAGCTGAGTGCCGACGAGGAATTGCTGGCTGAATCGGACATTGCCGATCCCGAGCGACCAAGCGGCGTGCGCTACCGGACATCAAACTTTCTGAAACAGCGGTTCGGTCGAGTCGCGAGACGGGCGAAACGGGCGCGCAAAGAGACCTGACGAGGCGGATTGCGCGGCCTCCAGGGCCTTCTTTCGAGCCGATTTGTCGCATCCGGTCGGGTGATCCTGGGCCGGTCTCTGCTTGATCGCCGGATTTCACGGCCCATCTAGAGTGTGCCTCTTCTTTGCCCGGCTCCCCGGCGGGCCCCCTTTTCCAAGGAGCACATGATGCAAACCGTCAACGCCAACGGCGCCCATATCCCAGCTCTCGGTTTCGGCACGTTCCGCATGCCCGATGCGGATGTTCATCGCATTCTGCCGCAAGCCCTCAAACTCGGCTTCCGCCATGTGGACACTGCGCAGATCTACAAGAACGAGCAGGCCGTCGGCGAGGTTATTCGCCAGTCGGGCATTCCGCGCGACGATATCTTTCTGACCACGAAAGTCTGGGTCGACCGCGTCGGTCACGATGCCTTTATCGCTTCGGTGGACGAAAGCCTTTCCAAGCTGCAGACCGACCATGTCGACCTTCTGCTGCTGCACTGGCCGCAAAGCGAAATGCCGCTGGCCGACCGGATCGGCGCGCTGAACGAGCTGAGAACCGCAGGCAAGGTCAAGAATATCGGCGTTTCCAACTTTTCGACCGCGCTGATGGCTGAAGCGATCAAGCTGTCCGATGCGCCTATCGTCAACAACCAGGTGGAATATCACCCCTATCTCGACCAGACCAAGGTGCTGATGGAAGCGCGCAAGACCGGCATGTCGGTGACCGCCTATTACCTGATGGCCGATGGCGCGGTGCCGAAGGACGAGGTGTTGAAGGAGATCGGCGCGAAGTACAAAAAGACCGCCGCTCAGGTCGTGCTGCGCTGGGCCGTGCAGCAGGAGGACGTGATCGCGCTGTCGAAGACCGCGACCGAAAGCCGGCTGCCGGAGAATTACGACATCTTCGACTTCTCGCTGTCGCCGCAGGAAATGGAAGCGGTGTTTGCGCTGTCGCGAACAGACGGACGCATCGTATCGCCGGTGCATCTCGCGCCAGAGTGGGACTGATCCGGTCCGAGGCTTCGGTCTCGGACAATGGTCCGTTTGGGTCGCTTCCCACACACTCCCGCCGTGGTTTGTGTGGGATCCCGCCCAATTGCCCGGCGAGCCTCCCCCACGCGGCAGCCGAGGCCACGTCTTCTCTTGCCTCTCCCAGCCAGAACCATAGGTCTTGTCACGGGCTGGAAGAGGAGGAGTTTTCATGCATTTCAGAACGATATTGATGTCCGCGGCGGCGGTGGTTGTTACCGCCCTGCCCGCCAGCGCGCAGCAAAAGCCTGCGGACCCGGCGCCGAAGGACTGCCCGAGTTCGATGCCTGTAGGGACCGAGTGCTTTGCGGGTCAGGATCTGCACGGCGCCTATTACTGGATCGCCAAACCGAAGGACTGGAACGGCACGCTCGTTGTCCATGCCCATGGCGGGCCGCGCACCGCAAAGCCTACGCCGGACGATCCGGTCGAGGATCTCGAGCGTTTCGCGGTCACCGTTCAGGAGGGCTATGCCTGGGCCGGTTCCAACTATCGCCGCGAGGGTTATGGCGTGCGGATGGCGGCGGCCGATACGGACAATGTGCGCCGGATCGCCATCCGGCTGCTCGGCAAGCCGAAGCATGTTCTGCTGCACGGCCAGTCCTGGGGCGGCAATGTGGCGGCGAAGACGGCTGAACTCTACGCACTCGACTGGCGCGGCCAGAAGAATTACGACGGCTTGGTGCTGACCAGCGGATTGCTGGCCGGCGGCGGCCATGGCTATGACTTCCGCGCCGATCTGCGGGCCGTCTACCAGTATTACTGCAAGAACCATCCGCGCGCGGACGAGGTGCAGTATCCGGTCTGGCAGGGCCTGCCCAAGGGCTCGAAGATGTCGCGCGACGAGCTGCAGCAGCGGGTCGACGAATGCACCGGCATCTCTCTGGCGAAGGACAAGCGCTCGCCAGAGCAAGCAAAGAACCTCGCCAATATCCTCGCCGTCACCAAGGTGCCGGAAAAGACGCTGGTGGCGCATTTGAGCTGGGCGACCGGGTTGTTTTCCGACATCGTCTGGCGACGGATGGATGGCAAGAACCCGTTCGACAATGCTGACGTGCAGTACAAGGGATCAGACGATGACGCGGCGCTGAACAAGGGTGTCGAGCGGTTCAAGGCGGATCCGCAAGCGGCTCGGCTGATGGCCTATGATGCCGATCTCACCGGCCAGATCGTCGCGCCGACCATCACCCTGCACGCCAAGAACGATCCGACCGTGTTTGTCGATCACGAGGCGATCTATCGCCAAACGGTGGACAAGGCCGGCAATGGCGAGCTGCTGGTGCAGAACTTTTCGGACGAGGCGGAGCATTCCAAGCTCTCGACGCCGCAATATGCAGCGCTGTTTTCCGCCATGCTGAGCTGGATCGACAAGGGCGAGAAACCGACGCCGCAGACGGTGGCAGCCCTGTGTGAAAAGAAAGCCGAGATCTACAAGGAGCCCTGCAAGCTTCTGCCGGATTTCATGCCACAGATCCAGGAACGCTAGAGCGCGTCTTGCCGCCTAGATCAGACAAGGACGGGCGGAGCAGCCGTGCTCCGCCCGTCTTGGTTTGTGATTACAGCCAGCCCTTGCGGCGGAAGTAGAGATACGGCAGCGCCATCGAGACGATCATCAGGCAGAGTGCCAGCTGATAGCCGTAATGCCACTGCAGTTCCGGCTGGTTGGCGAAGTTCATGCCGTAGACCGATGCGACCAGCGTCGGCGGCAGAAACACGACTGACGCAACCGAGAAGATCTTGATGATCTGGTTCTGCTCCAGATTGATCAGGCCCAGCGTCGCATCGAGCAGGAAGTTGATCTTGCCGGACATGAAGGCCGAGTGATCGCCAAGCGAGGTGGCATCGCGCTGCAGCAGTTTCAGGCGCTGGCGCATTTCCTTGGGCAGCTTGCGATCGACACCATCGAGGGCGGCATAATAGGCGACGACGCGCGAGACGCTGACGAGGCTTTCGCGCACGACGGTGATGAACTCGCCCTTCTGGCCGATCGCCCGGATCAGTTCCTGCAGGTCGCGCGTCTTCTTGTTGACCTTGGAGGCCTTGGCCGCAAAGATATCGCGCGAGATCTGGTCGATATCGTTGCCGAGCCGCTCCAGCGTATCCGCCATGCGGTCGATGATCGCCTCGACCAGACCGGTCATGATCAGTTCGCCGGTTGCCGAATGAAGGCCGAGCCCGTTGCCCTTGCGGGCACGCGCCATGAAGGCATCGAAGGGACGCGGCTCGGAATAGCGCACGGTGACGAGAACCTGGCCCTTGACGATAAAGGTGACGGGAACCTTGTGCGGCGTGCCGGCATCCGGGCGTGTCAGCACGGTCATGGTCATGAACTCGGCGCCGTCTTCCTGGTAGAGCCGGGAGGAGAGTTCAATATCCTCCATCTCGTCCTGGGTGGGAATGGTAACCCCGAGGCGGGAGCCGACATCGCGCTCTTCCTTGGCCGTCGGGTTGATCAGGTCGTACCAGATCACAGGCGGCTGCGGAGCAACAGACGTCGCATCGGCGGCTGCACTGGCGATTACGGCGTCGGCCGCGACAAGGCGGTCGTGATCATAGGCATGGATACGCAGCATGACGGCTCCTATTCCGGACCATTGAGGTCCCCGGAGCGCATCACCGATATGAACGGTTCAGAGCCCCGAAGCGGCAGGTCTATCTGTTGACGTCGAACTTCGACTGTCGGGGTTCATCTCGGTTTGTCCTTTGAAAGAGCGGCACCCGAACGGGTAGCGCTTTTGCGCGTGAAATGGCGCGGAAATCACGGAAAGTCAACTCCCCGCAGCGCAGCATTGACCCGTCGTTTGCGCTTCTGTAGCAAAGCCGCTCCGACCAAGAGGTTTGTCCCATGCTGCCCTGGATCCAGCTCGACCGCGCAACCATTCCCGGCGCCCTGCCCGGCGAGGAAGGCGAGCTGCGTCTGAAGCAGCGCGGCCAGGAATTCTCGATCATGCTCGGCACCAACGAGCTGATGAACAGCCGTCTCAGCGGTTCGGAAGAAGCGCTGGCGACACTCGCGCAGGAGAAGATCGGCAAGAGGGCCAAGCCTTCGATGCTGATCGGCGGGCTCGGCATGGGGTTCACGCTGAGGGCAGCACTTGCCGTTCTGCCCGAAGATGCGCAGGTGACCGTGGCCGAGCTGGTACCGGCCGTGGTCGACTGGGCGCGCGGGCCGATGGCGCCGGTCTTCAAGGGCTGCCTCGACGATCCGCGCGTGACGATCTTTGAGGGCGATGTCAGCGAGTTGATCCGCACGTCGAGCGGCGCCTTCGATGCGATCCTGCTCGATGTCGACAATGGGCCGGACGGGTTGACGCGAGCCTCGAACGACCGGCTCTACAATATGGGCGGTCTTTATTCCGCACGCTCGGCGCTACGGCCCGGCGGCGTTCTCGCCGTCTGGTCGTCAGGTCCCGACGCGGGCTTTACCCGGCGGCTGAAGGAGGTGGGATTTCAGGCGGAGGTGGTGAACACGCGCGCCAATGGCAAGCGCGGCGCAAAGCACGTGATCTGGCTGGCAGCCAAGGGCTGACGTTCTGCGGGTTTGCTCAGACGCCCGGAGGGGCGCTGCCGGCGAACTGGAAGTAGAGGAATGCCAGGACCAGGCCCGCGATGACGGCAACCCAGATCAGCATGCGCTTCACGCCGGGCGCCATGTTTTTGAACGGCGACTTGCGCGGTGGCTTGACCGGTTTCGGACGCTGGAACTTGATGATGTTGTCGCTCATCGCCGACCTATAGCATAGCTGATGATTTAGAAAAGCCGCCGGCGATGGAGCCAGCGGCTTTCGATTCACGAATTCAGATCACACGAACTGGCTGAGGCCGGGCACCGATGCGATGACCGTATCGACGGTTTCGTCACCGGCGTGTTCGCGTGCGACAGCCATGGTTTCCTTGGCAAGTGCAGTGATTTCGCCCATGCCGAGGCCCTGCGACATCAGCTGCTGGCCGAGCGTCATGATGCCGCCGCCGCCGAAGCTCGACATCAGGCCGCCCAGCAGACCGCCGCCACCGGCACCTTCGCCGTTGAATTTGCCGACCAGTTCCGGCGCGCCGGGAATGGCTTCGATCATCCGCGCCACGGCAGCGTCATCCGCCTCGCGCTGCAGGAAGCCCAGCATCATGCCGATCGCCTTTTCGGCCGCATCAGGTGCAAGACCGACGCGGTCGGCAACGCGGGTAACCATCTCGTTCATCAATATCTCCTCAGTTTTGACGTTCACGTCAAGGTCATACATAGACTCGTGCCGGATGCCAACAGGCGTGTTCCAAATGGTGCCACGCAGCCCGGGTTGGCGCAACCGGCCGCTTGTCAATCCTCGGCGGCGACACCGACCGTATCGGCCATTTCAGCGCCGCGCGCCCCCATCGGCTTCGGATGGCCGGTGGTGGAATCGACCGAGGTCTGATGCTCGAGCTCGGCGTTGATCTCGGCTCCGACGACGACGATGATGACGGATACCCATGTCCAGACCATGAAGCCGATCAGTGCGCCGAGCGTGCCATAGGTGGCATTGTAATCGGCGACGTTGGCCAGATAGTAGGACACGCCGAGCGAGGCGAGAAGCCAGAAAATGGTGGAAAAGGCCGCACCCCAGGTCAGCCACTGGATCTTGGCTGGCTCGCGGCTGGGGCCGAACCTGTAGAGCGCCATGATGCCGAGCGTGACGAACACCATCATCAACGGCCAGCGGGCAATGCGGATGATCATTTCCGACCACTGGTCGAGCCAGAAATATTTGAGCAATGCCGGGACCACGCCCATGGCAAACAGGATGACGATGGCAATCAGCATCGCGCCGAGCGTGAAGAGCAGCGACATCAGGTTGAGCTTGACGATGCCGCGCTTTTCCTGCTCGCCGTAAGCGACATTCATGGCCTCGAACAGCGCCTTCATGCCGTTGTTGGCGCTCCAGAGCGCCAGCGCCAGACCCGCGATCAGGCCGATCGACAGCGTTGCGCCGCGTTCGCTTGAGAGGGCCCGGACCTGATCGAGGAAGATGTTCAGCCCTTCGGCGGGCATGATCGTGCTCAGAAACGCGATCCGATCGGCAATCGTCACGGGATCGGCGACGAACCCGTAGATCGACACGAGCGCGCTTGCGGCTGGAAACAGCGCCAGCAGCAGGTAATAGGTGACGCCGGCGGCGATCAGCGTGATGCGATCTTCGGTTACGCCCGCATAGACGCGCCAGAACACGTCTTTGAGGCCGCGGGCCGGAATGCCCATCGGGCCATCTGCATGGCGACCCCTCTGTGCATCGCGCACGCCTTGCGCATCGAGTGTCCGAGTTCCCGCCGGTCCGGCTGTGTCCGTCATCGTCACGTATTCACCCCTCTTCTGCCGCCTCTCGCGCCAGTTTTCACTTGGCCGATTTTCAGCCGTTGCCCGGCTCTTCAGCGCATCCTATAAAAGCCACAGATTGAACGCGTTTAGGGAGCGCATAGTTGCATGGCGAATATTGATGCGGACGATCAGGCGAAACTCTTTATCGGCGGCAGTCGCAACCCTGACGACACGTTGAACAAGGCCGAATTCCTCGACATGAAGTTCGGTAACCGCCACGGGCTGGTGACGGGTGCGACCGGCACCGGCAAGACCGTGACGCTGCAGGTTCTGGCCGAGGGCTTTTCGCGGGCCGGCGTTCCCGTGTTTGCATCCGACATCAAGGGCGATCTCTCCGGCGTCGCGGCCAAGGGCGAGCCCAAGGATTTTCTCGCCAAACGCGCCGAGCAGATCGGCTTTGCCGATTACGAGTTCGAGCAGTTCCCGGTGATCTTCTGGGATCTCTACGGCACCAAGGGACATAGGGTCCGCACCACGATCGCCGAGATGGGGCCGCTTTTGCTGGCCCGTCTGATGGATGCATCCGAACCGCAGGAAGGCGTGCTGAACATCGCCTTCAAGCTGGCCGACAAGGCCGGGCTGCCGCTGCTCGACCTCAAGGACCTGACCTCGCTTCTGAATTACATGGCCGAGAACGCGTCGGAACTATCCAAGGAATTCGGCCTCATTTCCAAGGCTTCGGTCGGCTCGATCCAGCGGGCGCTGCTCGTTCTGGAACAGCAGGGTGCGGAGCATTTCTTCGGCGAGCCGGCGCTGAAAATCACCGACATCATGCGGGTGAACCCGAATTCCGGTTACGGCCAGATCTCGATCCTTGCCGCCGACAAGCTGATGATGAACCCGCGGCTCTACGCGACGTTCCTTTTGTGGCTTCTGTCGGAACTGTTCGAGGAACTGCCCGAGGTGGGCGATCCGGACAAGCCGAAGCTGGTGTTCTTCTTCGACGAGGCGCATCTGCTGTTCGACGAAGCGCCGAAGGTTCTGCTCGACCGCGTGGAGCAGGTGGTGCGGCTGATCCGCTCCAAGGGCGTCGGCGTCTATTTTGTCACCCAGAACCCGCTCGACGTGCCGGAAAGCGTGCTGGCCCAGCTCGGCAACCGGGTGCAGCATGCGCTGCGCGCCTATACGCCGCGCGAGCAGAAGGCAGTGAAGACCGCGGCCGACACGTTCCGGCCGAACCCGGCCTTCGATTGCGCCACCGCGATCACCCAGCTCGGTACCGGCGAGGCGCTGGTCTCGACGCTCGAGGGCAAGGGTGCACCATCGATGGTGGAACGGACGCTGGTCCGCCCACCCTCGGGACGGATCGGTCCTCTGACCGATGCGGAGCGGCAGTCGGTGATGGACCGCAGCCCGGTTCTCGGGATCTATGACGAGGATCTCGACCGCGAAAGCGCCTTCGAAATGCTTGGCGCCCGGGCAAAGCAGGCCGCCGATGCGGCGGCCGCCCGAAAGGCGCAGGATGAACTCGAGCCCGCGCCGCCTGCCGGCTCCGGCGAAACCACCGGCTGGACCCTGCCCGGCTTCGGCAACAAGGACGACGACGAGCCGAAGGGCCGCAGAACCGTTGGCCGCTCGGGCTACCAGCGCGAGACGATCATCGAGGCTGCCATGAAAAGCGTGACCCGCACCGTCGCCACCCAGGTGGGCCGGGCGATCGTGCGCGGCATTCTCGGCAGTCTGAAGCGGTGACCGGGCGGATGCGCGAAGCGGCAAGGACAGGGCTCTGCGCCCTCGCCCTTGTCGCGCTCGGCTCTTCGGCGCAGGCGGCGGATGCCGGCAACGGCAAGCGGGTGTACCAGAAATGCGTCGCCTGTCATGTGGCCGACCGGGAGACCAACCGGTTCGGCCCGCATCTCAAAGGCGTCGTCGGGCGACCGGCAGCGCAAGTTCCCGATTACAAGTATTCGCAGGCGATGAAGGATGCGGCCGCTGCCGGTCTCGTCTGGGACGACGCGGCACTGTCCGCCTTTCTCTCGAGCCCCAAGAAGAAAGTGCCGGGAACCAGCATGCGCTTCTTCGGACTGTGGACCCAGGCCGAGATCGACGACGTGATTGCTTACCTGAAGACAACCGCGCAAGAAGAGTGACGGCCGGGAATGGTCGTCAGCCGTTCGGGTAAGCAGCTGAGACGGCCACGAATTCGTCGTCGCGGACGGGTGCAGCAGGGGCTGCTTGCGTGCCTGCGAGCGCCGTTTCGCGCCAGGTTTCCAGGAGCCAGGCGAGCTGGGCGAAATCGAGCCCATAGGCATCGTGCAGGCCGGAATTGCGGCCGGTCGCATCGCGGCTCATGCGGATCAGGGCGGTTTCCGGGAGCGACAGGTCGTCGAACACGACCATCTTCATCTCCAGCTTGGGCAGAAAGCGCACGGAGATCGGCGTCATCCCGCCTGCCTTGAAGCCCTCGACATCCTGCCAGCGCCAGAATTTGCGACGCCCGAGCGTGACCATGGTGAAGCCGTCGCCATCCAGTTCCAGCCGCTGACCGACGAGGACGCCCGCCATCATGACGGAGGCGCAGAGCGACAGAAAGCCGACGCCCAGCCAGAGTATTGCCTGTCGCAACGCCGGCATCGGCGGATCGGCGGGGTCGGCATCCAGCAGCAGAAACAGAAGCAGGACGGCGAAGGCTGCGCAGCCGACGGCCAGCGAGAAATAGCGGACGCGGCTGGAATAGAGGGTGACCGGACCGGGAAAGCGGGCAATCAGCGTTGCGGCATCCTGCCGCCTTCGGTGGAAGGTTTGCGGCCAGAGCATATGCGCAAAAACGAAGGCGCCTGCCCCGAACAGGGCCAGCACCGGCCAGCCGCCCCTGAAAGCCGTCAGGATCATGACGATGCCGGACAGGGCCAGGAACGTGCTGATACTAAAGAAAACAAGGCTCAGCGGACGGGGCAATGGATGCATGAGTGGGTCCTCCGGCCTTATGCGTGAAGGTGCAATTAGGCCTGACGAGGACAGGTTCAAGGTTTCGGGGATCAAGAGCGCTTCGGAGCGACTAGGCAGAAGAAGGCGCCCTGAGGATCGGTGGCCTGGACGATCCAGCTTCCGCCGGGCACTTGCATCGGCCCGAACACGACACTACCGCCGCCGGCCGTGATGCGCTCGATGGCCGCGTCAATCGCCTCGACGTTGAAGTAATAGGACCAGCACGGCGCAGGCACCGTGTCCGGTTTCGTCATCATGCCACCGATCGCCTGGCCGGGATGGCCGTCATAGGCAAAGATGCGGTAGACGCCCCTCTCGCCCATGTCCATGTCATGGTCCTTCGCCCAACCGAACACGCTTCCATAGAATTCGAAAGCCTCCTCGCCGTTGCCCGCCATCAGCTCGCACCAGCCTAGATTGCCGGGATCGGCGGGGCCGAGCTGGCGGGGCGGGTTTGCCGGCGGGATCGGCGTCATGATGCAGAGAACCGCCCCATGCGGATCGGCCACAACAGCAAACCGGCCGACGCCCGGGATATCCTCCGGGTCGCGCTGGATGCGTCCGCCAAGGGAAACGAAGTCACTTGCGGTTTCATCGACATCGTCGACGGCAACATAGCCGGTCCAGTTCGGCGGCATCTTGCCTTCAAGCTCCGGCGGAAAGTGCATCATGCCGCCAATGCCGGGGCAATTGTCGCCCTCGCCCATTTCGAACAGGAAATAGGACGGCATATCGGCCATGGCGAGTTCGCGGACAGTCCAGCCGATGACAGAGGCGTAGAACTTGCCCGCCGCTGACGTGTCTGACGTGATCAGTTCGCACCAGATGAACTTTCCATGCGTGTCCGAACGGGATTTCGAAACGATCTGCAGCATGCCCATCTCCCTCTTGTGTGTGTTCAACGGACCCGGCGACGTGCCCTCAATGGCAGCAGGATGACGCCTGTTGCTCGGGCTTTACCGCATATTCGTCGTGGCGCTTGAGGAAACTCATCGTCTTATCCTCGTTGCGGCCGAGCGGCGCGCGGTCGAGCAGCATCAGCGTGCCGATCACCTCTTCCGGGCCGCGGGCATAGGTGGAATAGGTATGGAAGATCTCGCCGGCCTCATTCCTGTAGAAGGCTGACAGGCCCGGAAGCTCCTCGAAACCTTCGCTCGCGGGCATGGCGCGGAAATTGTAGTTGATCGTCTCGCCCTGCATCTCTTCTTGCGTGAAGGAAACGCGATAGTCGTGGTTGAAATCCGTGGCGTAGGACGAGACCCAGGGAAACTGCCAGTTCATGCGGGCCTTGTAGGCCTCGATTTGCCCCAACGTGCCGCGCGAGACGGCGACGAGCGTGACGTCGTGATGGTTGAGATGGGCAAGCGTGCCGTCGAAATGGTCGGCCATGAAGGAGCAACCGACACAGCCTTCGCTCCAGTCGGGTCCGAACATAAAGTGATAGATTAGCAGCTGGCTGCGTCCGGCAAAGAGATCGGACAAGGTCTTGCCGCCCTGCGGCGTGTCGAAGACGTAGTCCTTGTCCACCCGCACCCAGGGCAAGGCGCGGCGGGCGGCGCGGACCTTGTCACGCAACCGCGTCTCCTCCTTCTCGAGCGCCAGAAGCTCGAGCCGCGCCTTCAGCCACTCGTCTTTCGACAGGACGGCATTTGTCGGGAATGCGCTGACATCCATAAGAACCTCCCCTTTCTTGACAGAATAGGTTGATATCAACATAATATTTCCATGCTGTCAAATCCCGATTCGGTTCCGTTTTCCGCCACGCTTCATGTCCGCGACACCTGTCTTTGCCTGCATGTGCAACGGGCAGCGCGGGCCTTAGCGCGAACCTTCGATACGGCGCTGAAGCCGGTTGGATTGAACAATGGCCAGTTCTCGCTGATGATGTCGCTCAACCGCCCACAGCCGGCGACGATGAAATCCGTCTGCGACCTGCTTGCCATGGACCGCACGACGCTGACTGCGGCCCTGAAGGTTTTGCAGGCGCGCGGCTGGATCGGCAGCGCCATTGACCCGAAGGACAAGCGCGGACGGCTCCTGACACTGACGGAGGATGGCCGCGCGGTTCTGGCGAAAGCCCTGCCGATCTGGGAAGCGAGGCATGCAGAGCTCGATGTCACGCTGCCCGGCGGCAATGCGGCCCAGCTGCGGGACTCGTTGAAGGCTGTGAGCTGATCCAAATCGGCTGGAATCTCGCGCAAACAAAAAGCGGCCCAAGCCGCTTTTCGCCGTCGCGCACGGGCAGTCCGAGAACCGAACTGCCCGCCGGACCATTGTTTTAAAGCTTTACTCGACGGTCACCTGAACTTCGGTCGAGGTGCGCATCGCGTGGCTGTAAGGGCAGACGATATGCGCCTTGGCGACCAGGTCTTCGAGCTGGGCGCGTTCGATGCCGGGGGCGTTGACCGACAGCGAGACTTCGATGCCGAAGCCGCCACCATCTTCGCGCGGGCCGATGCCGACCGTTGCGGTGACCTTGGCCTCGTCGGGGATCTTCACCTTTTCCTTGGCAGCGACGGCTTTCAGCGCGCCGAGGAAGCAGGCGGAATAGCCGACCGCAAACAGCTGTTCCGGATTGGTGCCGGTGGCGCCATCGCCGCCGAGTTCCTTCGGAACCGTCAGCGTGACGTCGAGCACGCCGTTGTCGGAAGCACCGTGGCCGGAGCGGCCACCGGTTGCGGAACCCTTGGTCGTGTAAAGAATGGGCATGGAGTAACTCCCTTGGTGTTAGGTATTGCCGGATCATCGCGCGCACATTCGATGGCACGGAACTTGAACCGGCATCAGTCCAGCGACATGGTCGCTAGGCATAAGATAGGGCATCAGGCCACGAAGTCAGGGCCGGGGGTGGGAGATAATGAGCGTGGAACGGGGCAGTGAAGCGCGCCGACGGCGTCATTGCCGAGGGAAAGCCGCGGGCAAACAACGGTTGTCGTTGACGGTTGGCAACGAGTCTCTACGCTGCTGGAAAAACCGTGACTGAGGGGATCAGGGCGCCATGACTGCACCGCTATTGGTTCGAAATCGAAACTATCGCTTGCTTCTGACGGCGGGAACGCTGACCAACCTTGGCGACGGGATGATTGTCCTGGCGCTGCCCTGGCTTGCCACTTTGATGTCGCGCGATCCTCTAGCGATTGCGGCGGTTGCGGCGGCGGGAAGCATGCCCTGGCTGTTTTTCGCCCTGCCCTCCGGCGTCGTCGTCGACCGGACGGACCGCCGCAAGTTGATTGCCCGCGCAGACCTGATCCGTGCGGGAACGGTCACTGCAATCATGATGCTTGCTCTGAGCGAGCCGGGATCCGGGGCGGTCTGGCTGCTGACCGGTCTCGCATTTCTGCTGGGCTGTGCCGAGGTCCTGCGAGACAATGCAGCGCAGACAATTCTGCCGGCGATCGTCGCCCCTGATGATCTGGAGGTTGCCAATGGCCAGATGTGGAGCGCCGAACAATTGATGGGTCAGTTCATCGGGCCGCCGCTTGCAGGCGTATTGATCGGATTGGGGATCACGGTGCCATTCGGTGTCGATGCGGCGGCACTGGTGCTTGCGGCGGGCATGGTCTGGCTGATCACGCTGCCGCCTCAACTGAAGACGCCCGCGCGCTTCTGGCCATCATTGGTGGAGGGTATCAGCTGGATGCGAAACGATCGTCTTCTGTTCCGGCTGGCCGTCACACTGGGGATGGTGAACTTCCTGTTCTCGATGGCGACGACCGTCATCATTCTGTTTTCGCAGGAGATCTTGGGGCTGTCTGCGGCCGAGCACGGATTTCTGCTGTCCGTCGCTGCAATCGGGGCTGTGGCGGGCAGTCTCGGAGCACCATTCATCACCAAACGGATCGGCGCCCAGGCGGCGCTCTCCCTCTCGTTTTTAATCTGGGGGACATCCTACGCAGCCATCGCCGTCAGTTCCTCGGCCTTGGTCGTTGGTGCGGCCATGGCGATGTTCATGGCGACATCGATGGTCTGGAACGTCATCACCGTGTCCTGGCGCCAACGCCGCATCCCGGCCGAACTGCTCGGCCGCGTCAACAGCATCTACCGGTTCTTCGGCTGGGGATCGATGCCACTCGGAGCCATCGCGGCAGGGGTTCTGGTGTCACTGATCGAGAACGAGGCCGGACGGGAGATGGCGCTGCGTGGGCCGTTCATTCTGGCTGCCGCAGGCTATTTCGCTCTGCTTGTTTACGCCCGGTTGAGACTGCGGCTGCAGTAAAAGGCGTTGCACTGGCGGTATTGGGATGGTCACCGGATGCAAAAAAGGCTGCGGTCTCCCGCAGCCTTTTCGTCGTAGATCAAGAAGATGCTTACTGCCAGACGACGACGCGGGCCTTGTTGGGGACGCGCTCATAGAGGTCGATGATGTCCTGGTTCATCAGGCGGACGCAGCCCGAGGAGACGGCTTTGCCGATCGAGTTCCATTCCGGCGAACCGTGCAGGCGGTAGAGCGTGTCCTGGCCGTTCTGGAAGATGTAAAGCGCGCGGGCGCCGAGCGGGTTTGTGAGGCCCGGAGGCATGCCGCCGTTTGCGATCGAATACTTGACCAGTTGCGGCTGGCGCGCGACCATTTCGTCCGGCGGGGTCCATTTCGGCCATTTCTGACGCCACTGGATGACACCTTCGCCGCTCCAGGCAAAGCCATCGCGACCGATGCCGACGCCGTAGCGCATGGCCGAACCGCCGGGCTCGACCAGATAGAGGAAGCGCGACGGGGTGTCGACGACGATCGTGCCCGGGCGTTCGCCTGTCGGATCGACAACGCGCTGGCGATAGTAGCGCGGATTGATCCGCTCATAGGGGATGGCCGGGATGAGATAGCCACCATCTTCGACGGCGCCGTACATCATTGCGGCTTCGGGATCGCCGCCAACCGGCGGAAGGCCGTCGTTGCGGAGGGCGACGCCGTCACGGTAGGTGACGATGTTGCCGGAAGGGCCCGGCGCAGTGGAAGCGCAGCTCGCGAGCGTCGAGGCAGCGCCGACACCCAGCATGGACAGGAAGCCCCGTCGGGAGAAAGAAGAGTTGGAAATCATGTTCGGAAAGTCACCCTAGAGGAACGCGTCACTGCAAAAGCAAATTTTAACGGCAATCGAACCGATTGGTTCCATGCCTGATGTTTTGCTCCACTATCACATAACGCGGCCAGCTTCATCGACCATTCACGAGGTTGACACACACCATCACAGGGATGCGACACAGCCTGTGTCCCCTGCGCAACAGCGTGATCACTTCACTGTGTGTGACGGCAGATACAAGGCCCGGGGGATTGACGCGCGAGATGCAAGCTTGCCGTGGGCAGTTTCACCACGCGTCAACGGTCAGAGTACGACGATCGGAGTGCCGTTCGGGACGCGGTCGAACAGGTCGATGACATCTTGGTTGAGCATGCGGACGCAGCCGGACGAGGTTGCCCTGCCGACGGACTGCCAGTCCGGCGTGCCGTGAACGCGATAGAGCGTGTCCTTGCCGTCCTTGTAGATATAGAGCGCGCGGGCGCCGAGCGGGTTGTTCAGGCCGGGATCGGCGCCGCCGGATGCTGCTGCGAACTGGCGCAGTTCCGGCTGGCGTGAGACCATTTCGCCCGAAGGCGTCCAGCGCGGCCATTTCGCCTTGCGCTGGATGACGCCGCGGCCGGACCAGGCAAAGCCCGCCTTGCCGAGACCGACGCCATAGCGGATCGCCTTGCCGCCGGGCTGCACGAGATAGAGGAAGTTGGCACGGGTATCGACCACCAGCGTGCCGGGTGCTTCGTTGGTCTGGTAGGACACATCCTGGCGTAGAAAACGGTTGTCGATGCGCGAATAGGGAATGGCCGGCAGCGTGTGGCCGTCGTCGCGGATCACCTCGTACATCACCCGGTGCACGGGGTTGGAGACCGGCATGCCGTAGGTCTGGTGGAACTGCGTCTGATAAAGCTGACGCTTTTGCGGAATAGCCTCCTTCTGGGGAAGAGGCTGCGGCTGGACCGGCTCGTTATAGGCCGGCTGATAGAAGACCGGCGTGGTTTCGCGGGCAAACACGGCCGGGTCCATGCGGGTCGTATCGGTGACGAACGGCACCTGGCAACCGCTGAGCGCCGTTGTCGCCACAAGAACGGCCGCAAGACCGGAGGTCCGGCTGAGCGATAAGGCTTTGTTTTGCATGGCAGTCCCGCTTCGGCATTGATGACGTCGGCGGCAATCTGTCAGGCAGCGCTTTCGCGAGGCTGGAGCGGTGGCACTTGGCTAGGGCGGATCACGTGAACTGATTGAAGAAGCGGATGCTTTCGACCACGGCTCCCGGCACCACGCCGCTGTGATTGCCCGGCAGAAGCTTCTTGTCGATCGCAACGCCGGCAGAGCGGGCACGATCGATCAGCAGCTGGTGGTCGGGATCGAAAGGGCGTTCTTCCGAGCCGCGCAAAAGCAGTGTCGGGCATTTGAGGCTCGGCCCGAAACAGGCGGATGACCGCATCACGAACTCTTTCGGATCGGCCGCATCGAAGGGGACTTCGTTCGAGTATCGGGTAAAGAAGCGCCAGGAATTGACGCCGGCGGAAATCGGCACTGCGGCTCTGAACCGGCGCGTCATGCCTGAAAGAAGCGACAGCGTGCCGCCATTGCTGTGGCCGGCGATAAAAAGCCGGCTGCGATCGATGCCGGGCAGGTTTTCCAGATAGGTGGCGGCTGCCAGCGCATCGGAGGTTTCGTCGTAGAAACCGGAGAAATTGCCGGCCTGGCCGTTTTCGCCGCGAAAGGATGGATGCAGGACCACGAAGCCCGCTTCCCAGTAAGCTTTCATCAGTTCCCAGTGGCCGTCGCCGGTGGCATTGCCGCCGTGCAGGAAAAGCACCGCCGGCCTCGACTTGCCCGAGGCTTCGTAATGGGAAAGCCAGGCGATCAGTTCGAGCGAGCCATCCGGACCGCCGCGATAGAGGACCTTTTGCGCACCCGGCGGGGTCCCGAGCGGTGGCGAGGCTTCGGGCGCCGGACCGTGCTTCAGAAGATGCGTGCGGAAGCGACGCCTGGCTTCGGCATAATCTTCCTTTTCCAGCGGCAGGGTTTCGGGGACGGGAAAGGGCGCGGCCAGGGCCTGGGGTGCAGCAAGGGAACCAAGTGCACCGAGTGCCAGACCGGTCATCAGCATGCGGCGGGTGATTGACATGGAACGACCGTCTATAAGGATATGAGTAGTCTCAGATATCGGGATTAAGCGTAACCCCGACGGTTCTAAACGCAAGCGGGCCGGCGGTCACATCTTCGCGTCCGCCGTTTTGGCATCGATCATCGCGGTCAGCGTTTCCAACCGGTCGGCATCGCGCGGCAGCTTGTCCATCCGCAGCCGTGCAATGCGGGGAAAGCGCATGGCGACGCCGGACTTGTGGCGCGTCGAGCGGTTGATGCCCTCAAACGCGACTTCCAGCACGAAGCCGAAATCCTTGTCGGCGCGCACCGCCCTCACCGGGCCGAAGCGCTCGACCGTGTTGTCGCGCACGAACTTGTCGAGCACTTCCAGTTCCGCATCGGTAAAGCCGAAATAGGCCTTGCCGACGGGCACAAGATGATCGCCATCGGGGCCATCCGTCCACACGCCGAAGGTGAAATCGGAATAATAGCTGGAGCGCTTGCCGTGGCCGCGCTGGGCATAGAGCATGACCGCATCGACATTATAGGGGTCGCGTTTCCACTTGAACCACGGGCCTTTCAGCCGGCCGGCCTGATAGACGCTGTCTCGACGCTTGATCATGACGCCTTCGATGACGGGATCCGGCGGATCACGGCGCAGGGCTTCGAGCTCATCCCAGGTGGTGAAGGGCACGAGATCGGACAGGTCGAACCGGTCATGCGGGGCGTGGCCGATCACCTCGGACAGGCGTTCGCGGCGCTCGAGGAAGCCTTTTGCGCGCACGTCCGCCTCGCCGTCGAACAGGATATCGTAGGCGCGCACGAAGGCGGGGTAATCCTCCAGCATCTTGGCGTTCACCGTCTTGCGGTTGAGGCGCTGCTGCAGGTCGGAAAAGGTGCGGGTGGGATTGTTGGAGCGCATAGTGCCGCCGACGAGAAGCTCACCATCGATGACGCCATCGAAATTGATCCGCTCGACGATATCGGGAAAGGCGCCGGTAATATCATCGCCCGAGCGGGAATAGAGCTTTTTGGTGCCGCCATGGGCCGACATCTGGACGCGGATGCCATCCCATTTCCATTCGGCGGCATAATCGGCGGGATCGAGCTTTTCGAGATCGCCGTTTTCGACCGGATTGGCGAGCATAACCGAATGGAAGATCGCCGGCGTCGCCAGAACCGGCTTGTCGGCATGGCCTTCCAGCCAGGCAAACAGCGACACATAGGGCGGCTCCAGCCCGTGCCAGAGCGTCTCGATCTCGGTCACATCCTTGCCCGACATTTCCGACAGGGCCTGCTTTGCAAGCCGCGCCGAAACGCCGATGCGCAGTGAACCGGTGACGAGTTTGAGGAAGGCGAAACGGCCGGAGGGATCGAGATGATCGAGCAGATCGCGGACGGCTGAGCGGACCTCGGTGCGGCCGAGCGAATTCATGCGGGCGACGACTTCGGACAGACGCGGCTGTTCGGCGTCGGTCGTGTCGTCCTTTTCGAGGCCATCCCAGACGAGCGCAATGGTTTCGGCGAGATCGCCGACATAGTCGTAGGAATACTGAAACAGAACCGCATCCATGCGCTCCAGCACCAGCTCGCGCAGCATGGCGGGCTTGACGCTTTTGAGATCGAGCGCGCTTGCGAGCGCCGCCAGGCCATAGCCGCGGTCGGGATCAGGCGTGGTGCGGAAGTAATCGACCAGCAGGGTGATCTTGCCATTGCGCGACGGGGTGAGGACAAGGCGGTCGAGGAGTGTGGCGAAGGGTTTCATGGGCGCAGCACTCTTCGAAAAACCCCCTCTGGCCTGCCGGCCATCTCCCCCACAAGGGGGAGAAAACCAGCGGCACGGCACCACCCAGATTGTGCGACAGCGGTGCGACGGGCTCTAGCCCTCCCCCTTGTGAGGAGGGTTGGGAGGGGCCTTTTCTCGACAACACAGTCATCATCGATCCCCCTCTGGCCTGCCGGCCATCTCCCCCGCAAGGGGGGAGAAAACCAGCGGCACGGAACTGGCCCTGTTGTGCGACAGCGGCGCGACGGGCTCTAGCCCTCCCCCTTGTGGGGAGGGTTGGGAGGGGTCTTTCTTCAACAATCCACGCATCATTCATTCCCCTCTGGCCTGCCGGCCATCTCCCCCGCAAGGGGGGAGAAGATCTGGGGCACGGCACAGCCCCTGGTGTGCGACAGGGGCGCGACGGGCTCTAGCCCTCCCCCTTGTGGGGAGGGTTGGGAGGGGTCTTTTTGCAGCAATCCACGCATCATCAATCCCCCTCGTCCTCATAGCCGACCAGGTGCAGCGGCCGCGCTGGAATGCCCTTCAGTTCGCACCAGCGTACCAGCGCTTCTTCGCGGCCGTGGGTGACCCAGACTTCGGAGGGAGCGACCTCGTTGATGGTTTCCAAGAGTTCGGGCCAGTCGCAGTGGTCGGAAATGACCAGCGGAAGCTCGACGCCGCTTTGTTTGGCGCGTTGGCGCACCATCATCCAGCCCGACGCAAAGGCGATCAGGGGTTCGTTGAAGCGGCGGGCCCAGCGATCCTGAAAGGCCGAGGGCGGGCCGACGACGACGGCGCCCTTGAACAGGTCGGGGCTGCTCTTGTCGATCGTCGCGGGGCGGATTTCGCCGAGCGCGATGCCCTGGCTTTCGTAATAGTCGCAGAGTTTGGCGAGCGCGCCGTGGATATAGATCGGTTCGTCATAGCCGCTGTCGCGGATCAGGCGGATCACCCGCTGCGCCTTCCCCAGGGCGTAGGCGCCGACCATGTGGCTGCGGTCGGGAAACTGCTTGAGCGACGTCAAGAGCTTGCCGATTTCCTCGCGCGGGTGGGGATGGTGGAAGACCGGCAGGCCGAAGGTTGCCTCGGTGATGAAGACATCGCAGGAGACGGGCACGAAGGGTGCGCAAGTCGGATCCACACCGCGCTTGTAATCGCCTGACACGACGATGCGCAGATCCTTGTGCTCAAGCGCGATCTGGGCGGAGCCGAGCACATGGCCGGCTGGATGGAAGCTGACATTGACGCCGCCGACATCGATGACCTCGCCCCACGCAGCCTCCTGTTCGGAGGTGCAGAAGTCGTCGCCGTAGCGGATCTTCATGATATCAAGCGTCTGGCGGGTGGCCAGCACATGGGTGTGGCCGGCGCGGGCATGGTCTGAATGGCCGTGGGTGATCAACGCCCGCTCGACGGGTCGCACCGGATCGACATGGAAGCCGCCGACGGGGCAGAACAGGCCGGCCGGTGTGGGATGAAGCAGTGCCTCGGGTTTCATAGGACGAGAGATAGGCGGGGAAAGCCCGCTTGGAAGAGCCTTACGGGGTGGGCAGCTTGTTTTGTTGTGCGGCGGCTTGGACTTGCGCTGTCGGCAGGCGTTTCGGCTTGAGGAAAAGAGCGGCGATCAGGCCGATGGCAGCGATCACGGCGGCGGCGAAGAAGAGCGGCGTGAAGGCAGAGAAGTAGACGGATGCCACCGCCTCGCGCGAGGCTTGCGGCAGCTGGTCGAGCACTTTCGGGGTGAGTGCGCCGATATCGGCAACGCCTGGAATAACCACGCCGCTGCCCTTGACCGACGAGCCGATGATGGCGCCGTAGAGCGAGATGGCGATCGAGGCGCCGCCCATCCGCATCAGCGTCACGGCACCGGTGGCGGCACCCATGTCTTCCCGCGGTGCGGAATTCTGGACGCCGATGATCGGGGCCTGCTGGCCGAAGCCGACGGCAAGTCCCTGGAGCATCAAAAGAATGGCGACGAGCCAGAGCGGCGTAGCAGACGTCACCTGCGACAGAAGCAGAAGAGCGCCGATGCTCATGACCAGGCCCAACACGGCGAACGGCTTGTAGCGGCCCGTGATGGAAATCAGCCTTCCCGCCGACATGGAGCCGACGACGATGCCGCCGGTGAGGCCAATGAAGAACAGGCCGGCCTGCGACGGCGACAGGCCCGTCGTCGTCTGCAGGAACAGCGCGTAATAGTTGACCATGCCGATGCCGACGGCGCCGGAGCAGAGCGTGATGATGAGAAACAGCGAGAACGTGCTGTCCCTGAACAGTTTGAGCGGCACGATCGGTTCCGGCACCCGGCTTTCGACGAACACCCAGAGGCCGGCGCAGGCCATGCCGAAGCCGAGTAGGACCAGCGACTGAACCGCGAACAGCGAGCCGAACAGCTGATGGCTATCGGCAAAGGTGACGAGGCTCGCAATCGTCAGCGCCAGCACGACGGCGCCGGCATAATCGATCTTCGGCTTGCGTTGCGGGCGGCGATAGGGAAGCAGCAGGGCGAGGCCTGTCACGACGATGACGCCGAGCGGCAGGTTGATCAGGAAGATCGAGCGCCAGCCGAAGAGATCGCTGAGGGTGCCGCCGAGCACTGGGCCGATGCTTCCGGCCGCCATGATCATCAGGCTGGAATAGCTCTGGTATTTTGCCCGCTCGCGCGGTTCGAACAGATCGGCATTGATCGAGAAGATCGACACCATGATGCCGCCGCCGCCGAGACCCTGAAAGACGCGGGCCGCAATCAGCGAATTCATCGACCAGGCAAAGCCGCAGAGAACCGAGCCGAGGGTGAAGAGCACGATGGCGAACAGCATCACATATTTGCGGCCGAACAGATCCCCCAGCTTGCCGTAGATCGGCATGACCGCGCTCATGGCCAGAAGAAAGGCCGAGGACACCCAGCCGAAACTCTCCATCTGGCCGAACTCGCCGACGATGGTGGGAAGTGCCGTGGAGACGATGTGATTGTCGAGCGCCGCCATGAACAGCGCCGCCATCAGGAACCAGAAAACGAACAGACGCTGTCGTTTGTCGGCAACAAGCGGGGTCTGGGCCGGGCGTGACATATCCATGGCATACTTCCTGAAGGGGTCGGCGAATTTATGTGACTTCAGCATATAATTGTCAACAGCAGGCAGATGCACCCAGCAACAATTTCGTTGAAACAACCCGGCACCTGCTGATAAGTTGCAGCGATGACGACCACGATTTCTGAATCAGACCCACAGCCTTCGACCGAAACCGCCGCTTTTGCGGAGGGGCTTTGGCGTGTCAGCGACAACCTGACCCGGATGCGGCATCTGATGGGGCGACGGATGATCGCGCGCACCGCGATTGCCAACACGGTTCCGGGGCTGGAAACGGCGCATCTCGACGTGCTTGACGTCATGGGCCGGATCGAGGGCGAAATCACCGTGGGCGCGATTGCCGAGACGATGCGGATCGACCCCTCGCGCGGCAGCCGTCTGGTGACCGATCTCGTGTCGCGCGGTGTTCTCAGGCGTGATGCTTCGCAGGAAGACGGGCGGCGCTCGCTGCTGGTCAGGACCGAACTCGGCGATGCGTTGCTGGCCGAGCTACAGGCGGTGAAGCGCTCGCTGCTGGTGAACGTGCTGGGCGACTGGCCGGAGGAGGAGCTTTCGGCGTTTTCGCATCTGTTCGAGAAGTTCATTTCCGGCTTCGAAGCGGTCTATCCCGGCGGCGCAGGCCGTCCCTCTCCGACCTGACCGTTTCGGCATCCGTCCCGAAACCACACACTTCCGCTGGCACGATAAATGCGTGTTGCAAGGGGATGATGGAGACGGGCTGAATGATTTCGAGACGCAAAATGCTTGGCTGGGGCATGACGGGCGCTGCGGTTGCCGCATTGCCGCTGCCAGCGCTTGCAGCACCTACCAGCGTTTCGACCGTTGACCTGCGCGGCTCGATCGATGCGCGCGACCATGGCGTGTCGCCTGATGGCGGTGATGTTTCGACCCGCAAGCTGCTGGCGCTGATCGAACAGGCGGCGCGGCAGAACAAGCCGGTCTATCTGCCGCCCGGCGACTACCGGGTCTCGGGCCTCGACCTTCCCGACAACACAAGGCTGGTCGGCGTTTCAGGCGCTTCCAGGCTCGTCTATTCCGGCGACGGATCGTTTATCAGTGCAACCACGGCACGGCGGATAGAGCTTTCCAATCTGGTGATCGATGGCGGCAATCGCTGGCTGGATGATCAGACCCCTGCCCTTATCCATTTCTCCGGCATTCCCGATATCTCCATCGACAATTGCGAAATCCTCGGCGCGCGCAAATCCGCGATCCAGCTGGAGCGATGCGGCGGGCGCATCGAGCGCTCCAAGATATCCGGTGCTGCGGATTACGCGGTCTATGCGGTCGAAAGCACCGGTCTTTCGGTGACCGGCAACAGCGTGTTCGATTGCGGCAATGGCGGCATTCTCATCCATCGCTGGGAAAAGGGCGTCGATGGCAGCATCGTCACGGCTAACCGCATCTTCCGGATCGGTGCCAGAAATGGTGGCACCGGGCAATATGGCAACGCGATCAACCTGTTTCGCGCCGCCAACGTGATGGTGAGCGGCAACCACATCACCGACGCCGCCTTTTCGGCGATCCGCGCCAACAGCTCCTCCAACGCGCAGATTTCCGGCAACCAGTGTTTCCGCTCCGGCGAGACGGCGATCTATGCGGAATTCTCGTTCGAGGGTGCGGTCATCTCCGGGAATACGGTGGATGGCGCGGCAAACGGAATTTCCGTTGTCAATTTCAACGAAGGCGGCAGGCTTTCGACCATTTCAGGTAATATCGTCCGCAACCTTTCGGCAACCGGCCCCTACAAACTCGACGGCGCAATCTTCGGCGTCGGCATCAGCGCCGAGGCCGACACGGCGATCACAGGCAACGTGGTGGAAAACGCCGCCCTCTGGGGCCTGGCCCTCGGCTTCGGCCCCTACCTGCGCAACGTCGTCGCCGCCAACAATATCGTGCGCGGCGCCAACGTGGGTTGCGCCGTCAGTGTAGCCGAGGGCGCCGGTTCGACTGTGATCACCGGCAACGTCTTCCAGGACGTGAACGATGGCGGCGTGATCGGCTATCGCTGGACGCAGGCGGCGACGGAAGAGTTGGGCGGGTCGGGCGATGCGGCGGCGGCGTTTCCGCATTTGACGGTTATGGGGAACCGGGTGGGTTAGGTTTCGGGGTCGGGAGCTTCGGGGTCGAAGTCTATGTTGCGGCCGTGGTGGAAGATGCGCAGGATGATGACGGTGTCGCCCTTGATCATGAAAGCGATCGTCGCCTTCTTGCGGTAGCCGACAAGGCGCACGCCGAGTTTGCTTTCCAGGCGAGATCCCCGTTCCGGAAAGAGCTCGAACGAGTGGCAGTGGTCGACGATTTGGTCGACATAGCGCCGGGCAACCCGTTCTCCGGCACGTGGCAAGAGATAGGTCAAAAGTTCGATCACATCGTCTTCGGCCGCGTCAGAAAAGCGAACCGTGTAGTTCATTTTCCGTCGCCAACCATCCGGTCGATCCTGGCGTGCAAACGCTTGCGTGTCTCCTCCAGCGGACGGGTTTTAATGGTTCCCGCGTCGATGGCCTGAAGCGTCGGCACCACCTCGTCCCTCAGCCACTTCTCGATCGCCGCATCGTGTGCTGCCATCGGGCGCAGGCCCTCGGCGATCACGTCGCTTTCCGAGGCGTATTCGCCGGAGGCGACCTTGGCTTCGACCATGTCGGCGATCTCGACCGGCAGGGTGATGCTGAGCGAACGGGTGGCGCGCATGGGGTTGGCCCTTGGAAAGATCAGAATGCTGATGACTATACCGAAAACTGAAGCGGACGTCCAACCGGTCGATTTGAGGGGGCTGCATCTTCCGTTCGGGGCCGAAGCACTCTAGCGTCGCCCGCGACACACAATGGGAGATACGCATGCTGAAAATCTATGGCGTCTATCGTTCACGCGCGACGCGGCCGCTCTGGTTGATCGAGGAACTGGGATTGCCGTTCGAGCATATTCCTGTCATCCAGGCCTATCGGCTGGATGACGCTTCGGTTGATGGCGCGCCTGTCAATACGCGGTCGCCGGAGTTTTTGAGCGTCAATCCGATGGGCTCGATCCCGTCGATGGACGATGACGGGTTCGTGCTGCACGAGTCGCTCGCCATCACGCTCTACCTTGCCCGCAAGCATGGCGGCGAGATTGCTCCGAAGACGATCGAGGAAGAAGCGCAGATGGTGCAGTGGTCGCTGTTTGCGGCAACCAGCGTCGAGACCCCTGCCCTGACGATCCAGTCGTCCAGTGCGTCCACCGACGAAGGCAAGGCGGCGATCGAGGCAGCTGCACGCACGCTTTCGCGGCCGTTCGACGTGCTTGAAAAGCATCTTTCCGAAGACGGTTTCATGGTGGGCAAGCGGTTTACGGTGGCCGATATCAACGTGACGGAAATCGTGCGTTACGCGCGCAGCCATGCCGCCCTGTTCGACGGCCGCCCGGCGCTGAAAGCCTGGTATGACGGCTGCGTCGCCCGGCCCGCCTATCAGGCGATGTGGGCAAAGCGCAACGCCGAGCCGGCCTGACGATCAATTGGCGGGTTTCGCTGCTGCTTCAGATTGCCAACAGAGGTATTGCCGAACAAATCTTTGAGGTCACTCAAGACATTGAGCCGGTTGCCTCAAACTCCCCTAAATCCTCGCCCTCGTGGCGAGGATCCAGTCAGCTCAAGTCCTTGAGCTGAAGGAGTCTCTGACCCGGCAGACGTCGGGTCGCTGGATCCTCGCCACAAGGGCGAGGATGAGGGAGACTGGGTATCGCTCTCGCCAAATGAGCTTCTTCAGAGTTTGCCAGCAGTCTGCGGCCTGACGATCAGGCGGCGGGCTTTGCTGCCGCTTCTTCCGCCAGCACCTGTTGCACCGCCGGACGCATTTCGATGCGCCGGTAGTGTGCGGCGACCTTCGGGAATTCGGCCATGTCCACATGGTCGCTTTCCAGCCAGCCGGTCATGACGAAGAGATAGGCGTCGGCCACCGAAAACGTTTCGCCGAGCACGAATTGGTCTTCGACAAGACCATCCTCGATCAGAGCGAAGCTGTCGCGCATGGTTTGCGGCACCTTGGCGATCATGTCCGCATGCGAGGCGGAATTATCCGCCCAGCGCGCGCCGCGGCGGCCATGGGCGTGGTTGATGTGGACGGTGGAGGAGAGATAGGCGTTGAAGGCCTGCATTTTTGCAAACAGGAAGGGATCGTCGAGCGGTGCGAGGTTCTTTTCCGGCACGAGCTGGGCAATGTAGGGAAGCAGTGCGACGGTTTCGGTCAGCACGCCCTTGTCCGTCACCAATGCCGGCACCCGGCCCTTCGGGTTGACCTTCAGATAGGCTGGCGATCGCTGCTCGCCCTCGGCAAAGCGGATGAGCGAGACCTGATAATCGAGGCCCGACTCGGCCAGCGCGATATGGCTGGCGCGTGAGCAGGTGCCGGGCGTGATGTAGAGCGTCAGCATCGATCCGTATCCCTTCGTCGGTATCAGGCAAACAGCGCGTCGGTGACCCGCACTTCGCCGACGGTGAGGCCGTTCCAGTTCTTCATCGTGCGGTTGGCCATTGCCATCAGCTTTTCCTGCGTCTCGCCGCCCTTTTCGAAATAGCGGGCGATGAGTGCGAAGATCATCGCTTCGGCGGCGCGGGTCGTACCGTCCTCGCATTTGACCGCCATGGCAATGCCCTGATCGGGAAGTGCCGCGACGAAAACGCCTTCGGCACCGGTCTTGGCAAAGATCTTGCCCGGCGCCAGTTCCATCAGCTTGGTGCAGGCGCGGCCAGTGCCGGCGACGTAGAAGGGTTCGGCCATGCAGGCATCCATCAGCCGGCGCGATGCTTTCGCCCGTTCGTTGGACAGGCCGGTGCCGGTCAGCATTTTCGCAAAGCCGTGGGCAAGGCCCTTGAGCGGAACGGCGTAGGTCGGGATCGAGCAGCCGTCGATGCCGCAATTGTCTTCGGCCAGAACAGCGCCCGTGAGGCTGCCCATCACGTCGCGGATTTCCTTCTGCAGCGGATGATCGTAATCGACATAGCCCTTCAGCTGCGTGCCGGAATGGACGCAGGTGCAGACGAAGCCGGAATGTTTTCCGGAGCAGTTGTTATGCAGCGCCGTCGGATATTCGATGGTGCGGGCCTGGTGGATGAGCGAGGCCTGTTCGGATGCCCAGTGGGCGCCGCATTCCATGTCGTCGACACTCTTGCCGGCCTTGGCGAGCATCGAGGCGGCCATGGCCACATGCGCGTCCTCGCCGGAATGGGAGGCGCAGGAAAATGCCAGTTCCTTGTTGCCGAACCCATAGGCATCGGCTGCACCGCTTTCGATCAGCGGCAGCGCCTGCATGGCCTTGCAGGAGGACCGCGGAAACACGCCGGCTTCCGCATCACCGAAGGAAAACAGCGTCTTGCCTTCGCCATCCACGACGACGCCGAGGCCGCGATGGCGGCTTTCGACGAGAGAGCCGCGGGTCACTTCAACGGTCACGGGATTTTGCATCGGTCAGTCCTGAATTTGCCGGCTTCTATTGCTCATTCGGCTTAAACGCCATTTCGGCGGCGTTGATAGCCGTTTCGGCGATTTGTTGCACGGGAATGTTTATGAAATCGGTAAAGCGACTGCTGCTCCTTATCTTCGTCGTCTACCTTCTTCCCACCTTCGCTTCCGCCAGCCTTTGGGCGATGCGCGAACACCCGTCCGGCTGGAGTGCCGCGCGCTGGTCGTCGGCCGGCATCCTTCCCAAGGCGAACGAAAGCAACGATGCGGCGATCTATATTTTCTCGGCGATGACGGGCGGATTGAAAGGTTCGGTGGCAAGCCATGCCTGGATCGTGACCAAGGCAAAGGGTGCGGCCACCTATACCCGCTATGACAAGGTGGGCTGGGGCAACCCGATCCGCCGCAACCACCGCGATCCGGACGCCTTCTGGTATTCGAACCCGCCGCAGCTGGTGACATCGATCACCGGATCGAAGGCGGAGCTGCTGATCCCCAAGATCGAAGGCGCGATTGCCGCCTACCCTTACGCCGAGCCCGGCGGCTACACGATCTGGCCGGGGCCGAATTCCAATACGTTCGTGGCCTATGTGCTGCGCACCGTGCCTGAGATCGGCGCGGTGCTTCCGCCGCATGCGGTGGGCCGCGACTATCTGCCGGATGGGGAATTCGTGCATCTGGACGAGGACAGCCGCGACCTGCATGTGACGCTGCGTGGACTGTTAGGCTTTTCGGTGGGGGTGCGGAGCGGCATCGAGGTCCATTTCCTCGGTCTCGTCGCGGGCCTCGATCTCGCCCGGCCGGGCATCAAGGTGCCGGCGCTCGGACGGATCGGCATCTAGCCGAGAGAGCAGTGCCGCGATGCATGGGAGCCATGCATGAAACGCAAAACGCCCGCAGACTTGCGAGCGTTTGCAAACATTCGGATTATACGATCAGAAACCGATCAGAAGCCGACGGCAGTGCGTGCGACGCGACGGATATCGCTACGGTCGATACCGAGGTCGTGGAGTTCGCGCGAGGTCATACGGTCCAGTTCGGTGACCGTCTGACGATACTTGCGCCAGTTGTTGATGGTGCGTGCTACGTTCATGATGATCCCCTTTCCTGAGGCTTTCGAAGCTTCAGCTGCCAGATGCTGGCGCTTTCTCTTGCTTCGATGACATCTTTATACGCTGCCCAAGGATGAAGCAGAAGCACTGAAGCGTCAGGCCACCCATGCGTGCCATGCATGTCTTTCCAGGGTCGATGTCAGGGAATTGGTCATCATTGCCAGGCAGGATGGAAGACCATCGAAATTTGCGACCGGCAGACATGGAAAAGGGCCGCTTGAGCGGCCCTTCCATGAGTTTGGTCCGGTTGAACGAACCCGGGCTGCAATCATGCAGTCCGAAGGAAGATGTCATTCAGGCCGAGGGCTGCCCCGTCAAGACCAACAACTTTCCATTGCCCGCTACACAGACCGAAATCTCATTAGACATTGGACCACCTTCCTTTCATTACGTTGATGATGATCAGAAGGTAGGTGCGATCTGCGGCGCTTGCAAGGCAAGTTATGTAAACAATCGAAGATATTATTGAGTTGCGGATCGGCGGCGGTTCGACCACTATTCGCGCAGCCGGCGGCGAGGTGCCTTCCGGGCGATGCCCAAGGCCACCTCTGCCCCCAGGTTTCATCACCCCAGCTTCATCACGATCTTGCCGATATGGCTGCTGGTTTCCATCAGCCGGTGCGCCTCGACCACGTCGTCAAACGGCACCACGGAATGGATGACGGGTGAGACCTTGCCGGCTTCGAGAAGCGGCCAGACCTCGCTCAACAGTTCGTCGCGGATCGCCCGCTTTTCGTCGGCGGTGCGGGGCCGCATGGTCGATCCTGTCACCGTCAGGCGCTTGACCATGATCGGTGAGAGATTGACCTTTTCCGCCATGTTGCCGCCGAGGAAGGCGATGATCGACAGGCAGCCGTCCTTGGCAAGGACCGACAGGTTCTTTTCGAAATAGGAAGCGCCGATCATGTCGAGCACCACATCGACGCCCTTGCCGTCGGTCTCGGCCTTGATCACCTCGGCAAAGTCCTCGGTCTTGTAATTGATCGCCTTGGTCGCACCGAGCTTTTCGCAGGCGTCGCATTTGTCCTTCGAGCCGGCGGTCGCATAGGCCGTCGCGCCGAATGCCTTGGCGAGCTGGATCGCGGTCGTGCCGATGCCGCTCGAGCCGCCATGGATCAGCACGCTCTCGCCTTCGGTCAGGCCTGCCATCTGGAACAGGTTGGCCCAAACAGTGAAGAAAGTTTCCGGCACAGCTGCGGCTTTCACCGCATCATAGCCTTTCGGCCATGGCAGCGCCTGGCCTGCCGGCACGACGCAGTATTCCGCATAGCCGCCGCCATTCGACAGGCCGCAGACCTTGTCGCCGATTGCAAATTCGGTGACGCCCTCGCCGAGCGCCACCACTTCACCGGCGACTTCGAGGCCAAGGATCGGGCTTGCATCCTTCGGCGCCGGGTAGTTCCCCTGGCGCTGGGCGACGTCGGGCCGGTTGACGCCGGCGGCTTCTACCTTGATCAGGAATTCGCCTGATCGGGCCGACGGGCACGGGCCGGTGGCATGGGTCATTACATCGGGGGCGCCGAAGGACGGCAGGTCGACGAAACGCATCTGGGACGGCATGGACATGGGTCTACTCCTGTCAGTATCTGACGATTGACTTAGGACAGTGCCCCCTGCTTGGAAAGGCGGAGGTTGGATGCATGCATCCGGTTGAGCCGGTGTGGCGCTACTCTGCCGCATCACCGTAGCTTGCGAAAACAAGGCCACGGTCGCTCTCCTTGGCGGCAACCTTGACCGTTGCGATCTCCGTTCCGATGCGGGCGATATCGTCGAGGATCAGGCCCTGCGGCAGATGGACAACGCCGATCGAGCAGCGCAGCAAAGGGAAATCGCGCTCCACGCCGGTGCGGTCATGGCCACGGATCCGGCCTGCCGCCCGCTCCTCTTCCGAATAGAGCGCGACGGCGTCATCGTGGAAATCCGATAGAAGTCGCTCGAGGATTTCCTCCAATTCGTCGCGGCTCCAGTCGCGGATGCCGATAAAGAAATCGTCGCCGCCGACATGGCCGAGGAAATGCTCGTCGGAGAAGAAGTAGCGCTTCATCAGCGCCGCAAACAGCGAGATTGCGTGGTCGCCCATCTGGAAGCCGTAATGATCGTTGAACGGCTTGAAATGGTCGAAGTCGCAATAGCAGAAGAAGCGCTGCTCGTCGTCATCGCGGCCGGCCTGGTACATGAAGTCGCGGATGGCCCGGTTGCCGGGAAGACCCGTCAGCGGGTTCTGGTCCTGGGCGATCTTGAGCTGCTTTTCGTTGACCACCTTGATCAGCGATGCCGCCGAGACGACGCCGGCATAACGCATGTTTTCGGTAAGGATGACGCAGGCGCTGTTTTCCATGTTGGCAAACAGGCTCATCAGCTCTTCCGCCTCGGCATCCAGACCGATGATCGGCGCGCGCTCGACGAAATGGGCGATGGTGCGCTCATAGACCTTGTTCTTTAGGAGATCGCGGCCGAAGGGCTGATAGATAAATTCCTTGAGGTGATATTCGTTGATGACGCCGCGCGGTTCGCCATTGGCGTTCAGCACCGGAAAGAATGCCTGGCGCGGATTGCGGCGAAACAGTTCAAAGACACTGTCGATGCTTTCGTTCTCGAACACCGTCGGCAGCTTTTCGATCTGCTTGCGGATGAGGATTTCGTCGAGCGACTGGCTGGATCGGCGCGACAGACCGATTGCGGCCAGATGCGGATAGGCCGGCTGCAACTCCGTGACGAAGCTGGTGGGTCTTGCTATGAAATAGCCCTGTACCAGATCGACGCCGTATTCACGGCAGGCCAGAAATTCGGCCTCGGTCTCGATGCCTTCGGCAATCACGCGGATGCCGAGCACATGGGCAATGTTGACGATGTTCTTGACGAGATGCCGTTTGCGCGGATTGACATCGATATCCGAAATGAAGTGCCGGTCGATCTTCAGGTAGTCGACCGGGTAGTCGCAGAGCAGCTTCATCTCGCCATGGCCGACGCCGAAATCGTCAATCGCCAGCTTGAAGCCTGCCTTGCGCATCTCGCTCATCAACTCGGCAAATTCCGGCACCGAGGTGTTGTCGAACCGCTCGGACAGCTCGAAGCAGACCGAGGACGGCGCGACGCCTGCCTGGCGCAGATGCTGGACGATCTTTTCGAGGAAAAGCTGGCCGTCGCGGATCATCCGGACATCGAGATTGAGAAACAGCGTCTGGCTGGAGAAATCCGGAAGGCCAGCGAATTTGGCAAGGGCCCGGTGGGCGACCATCTGTTCGAGCGCCAGAAGCTGGCCGCCGTCATGGGCCTGGTCGATCAGTTCGAGCGGCGAGGCAAAGCCGAGACGGTCATGCCCGCGCAGCAGCGATTCATAGCCGAACACGGACCCGGTGGCGACCTCCACGATCGGCTGGAAGGCGTTCTCAATGACAAGCTTTGCCAGAGGCAAAAGCTGATCGCTGGCATAGCGACGGAAAACGCCCGGTTCCAGAACGGTCGCAGACGACATGCAATTCACCTCATTTACTGCGTGGGCCCGACCGGCCCGGCGCCTTATTCACGGGCGCCACCTTTGCCTGCTTTGGTCAAAAATCCCTTTCCGGCAGATGACAGTTCGATGAAACTTTCACGACGTTCATTTATCTTTCTAATACAATTGGTTGGAAATTTTACGCCGCATGGCTTAGGCAGGTGCGATCGGGCGCGTGCGCCACGGGCCGGATGATGCCTGGAGCGGAATTCCTCCTCACGTTTCCGCCCTATCGCTTTTGAGACAGCCCTGTTCGCAATCCCTGCTTGATCGCGCGGCCAATCGAAAATAACTCACTCTGGCGGTCTTCCTCCTCTTAAAGAAAAGCAGCCCGGTCATGTCTCGTCCAAACATCCTCATCATCATGGTCGATCAATTGAACGGCACGCTGTTTCCGGATGGGCCGGCGGACTGGCTGCATGCGCCGCATCTGAAAAGCCTCGCTGCACGCTCGGCGCGCTTTCAGAACAACTATACCTCGTCGCCGCTTTGCGCGCCGGCCCGCGCCTCGTTCATGGCGGGGCAGCTGCCGAGCCGAACGCAAGTCTATGACAATGCCGCCGAATATGTTTCGTCGATCCCGACCTATGCGCATCACCTGCGCCGCGCCGGCTATTACACGGCGCTGTCGGGCAAGATGCATTTTGTCGGGCCGGACCAGATGCACGGGTTCGAGGAGCGACTGACCACCGACATCTACCCGGCCGATTTCGGCTGGACGCCGGATTACCGCAAGCCGGGCGAACGGATCGACTGGTGGTATCACAACATGGGTTCGGTCACCGGTGCTGGCGTTGCCGAGATTTCCAACCAGATGGAATATGACGACGAGGTGGCTTTCCTCGCCAACCAGAAGCTCTACCACCTGAGCCGCGACAACGACGATGCGGACCGCCGGCCCTGGGCTTTGACGGTATCCTTCACGCATCCGCACGACCCCTATGTGGCGCGCCGGAAGTTCTGGGATCTCTATAACGACTGCGAGCACCTGATGCCTGAGGTCGGCATGCTTGCCGAGCAGGATCCGCATTCGGCCCGCATCCTCAAATCCTGCGACTACCCCGCCTTCGAGATCACCGACGCCCATGTACGGCGGGCGCGCCAGGGCTATTTCGCCAACATTTCCTATGTCGACGAGAAAGTCGGCGAGCTGATCGACACGCTGACCCGGACACGGATGCTCGACAACACGTTCATCCTGTTCTGCTCCGATCATGGCGACATGCTGGGCGAGCGTGGTTTGTGGTTCAAGATGAACTTCTTCGAGGGGTCATCCAGGGTGCCGCTGATGATCGCCGGTCCTCAGATCACGCCGTCGCTGCATGCCGCGCCGGTTTCCAATCTCGACATCACGCCGACGCTTTGCGATCTTGCCGGCATCTCGATGGACGAGATCATGCCCTGGACCGACGGCGAAAGCCTGAAGCCCGTGATCGATGGTGGCACGCGAACCTCGCCGGTGCTGATGGAATATGCCGCCGAAGCCTCGCATGCGCCGCTGGTCGGCATCCGCGAGGGCAAGTGGAAATACGTGCATTGCGAGCTCGATCCCGAACAGCTTTACGATCTCGACGCCGATCCGAACGAGCTGACCAACCTTGCGCAAGACCCGGCCCATTCATCGGTCATGGACGGGTTTCGCGCCAAGCGGGCGGAAAAGTGGGACATGGCGAAATTCGACGCGGCCGTGCGTGAAAGCCAGGCGCGGCGCTGGGTGGTCTATGAAGCGCTGCGCAACGGTGCCTATTACCCCTGGGACCACCAACCCTTGCAGAAAGCCTCCGAGCGCTACATGCGCAACCACATGAACCTCGACAATCTGGAAGAGTCCAAGCGCTATCCCCGCGGGGAATAGTCGCCAAGGAACGGAGAAGACCCATGAAAGCACAACCAGTCGCCAGCCACTTCATCGACGGCGAATATGTCGAGGATACCGACGGCAGCGTCATCGAAAGCCTTTACCCGGCGACGGGCGAAGTGATCGCAAGGCTGCATGCGGCAACGCCTGCGATCGTCGAAAAGGCGATTGCTGCGGCCAAGCGCGCCCAGCCGGAATGGGCGGCAATGAGCCCGACCGCGCGCGGCCGGATCCTGAAGCGCGCAGCCGAGATCATGCGGACGCGCAACCGCGAGCTTTCCGAGCTGGAGACGCTCGATACCGGCAAGCCGATCCAGGAGACGATCGTCGCCGACCCGACATCGGGCGCCGACAGTTTCGAATTCTTCGGCGGCGTGATCGCGGCCGGCATGAATGGTCAGTACATCCCGCTCGGCGGCGATTTTGCCTATACGAAGCGGGTGCCGCTCGGCGTCTGCGTCGGCATCGGTGCCTGGAACTATCCGCAGCAGATCGCCTGCTGGAAGGGCGCACCGGCGCTCGCGGCCGGCAATGCGATGGTGTTCAAGCCTTCGGAAAACACGCCGCTCGGCGCGCTCAAGATCGCCGAAATCCTGATCGAGGCCGGCCTGCCGAAAGGGCTCTTCAACGTCATCCAGGGCGACCGCACCACCGGGCCGCTTCTGGTCGAACATCCTGATGTCGCCAAGGTGTCGCTGACCGGTTCGGTTCCGACAGGCCGCAAGGTGGCGGCGAGCGCTGCCGGCAATCTCAAGCATGTGACGATGGAACTGGGCGGCAAGTCGCCGCTGATCGTGTTTGATGATGCGGATATCGATTCCGCCATCGGCGGGGCGATGCTTGGCAATTTCTATTCGACCGGACAGGTCTGCTCCAACGGCACCCGCGTGTTCGTGCAGAAGGCGATCCGGGACGAATTCCTGTCGCGGCTGAAGGCACGCACCGAAAAGATGGTGATCGGCGACCCGATGGACGAGGCAACCCAGGTGGGGCCGATGGTCTCCTTCGATCAGCGCCAGAAGGTGATGTCCTATATCGAAAAGGGCAAGTCAGAAGGGGCAACGCTCATCACAGGCGGCGGCATTCCCAACAATGTCTCGGGCGAAGGCTATTATATCCAGCCGACAGTGTTTGCCGACGTCACCGACGACATGACCATCGCCCGTGAAGAGATCTTCGGACCCGTCATGTGCGTGCTCGAGTTCGATAACGAGGAAGAGGTGATCGCGCGCGCCAACGCCACCGAATTCGGCCTCTCCGCCGGGGTCTTCACCGCCGATCTGACACGCGGCCATCGCGTCGTGGATCTGCTGGAAGCAGGCACGCTGTGGATCAACACCTACAATCTCTGCCCGGTGGAAATCCCCTTCGGCGGCTCGAAACAATCCGGCTTCGGCCGCGAAAACTCGCTTGCGGCACTGGAGCATTATTCGGAACTGAAGACGGTCTATGTGGGAATGGCACCAGTCGAGGCGCCGTATTGAACGCCTCGTCAGCCCACCACCAGATCATCGAGATCGACCTTCAGGACAGCGGCGATGCGTTTCAGCTCGTCGACGCTGCCGGGTTTCTCGCCGGTCTCGATCTGGGCGATGCAGGGCTGCGAAATGCCGGCCGCGTCGGCGAGTTCGGAGACAGTCATCTTCCGGTAGGTGCGGAAGGTGCGGATGCGGCTGTCTGTTTCAAACAGTTCGTACACAAGCTCGGCCGGCCAGGTTTCTTCGCCGGCCTCGATACGAGCCATGACTTCGCCAGCCACGATGGTATCCATCATGTCCTCGAATTCTTCTTCGGGGACAAGAACGAAGGGCTTACCATTGATAACCGTTCTGTTGAAAACACCCATCATTCAATCCTTGTAGGCACCGCCCCTAGGGCCGGCGTCGATGACCAAAACGAGGTTCGTCTGTTCATCGACGATGATCCTGTCAGCACCGACCCTGATGCGGATGAGAGGGCTACCCACCAGCTTCTTGAGGTCGACCCTTTCGCCACGGGCGAAAGCATCGACCTTCGACTTGATTGCAGCCTGTCTTTTAGGCTGCATCCGGCTCAGGCTCTTTTGTGCGACACGAGAATACTGAACCGGCTTCATCCCGGCAATATCGTTTAGAATCGAATTTCATTCAACCACGGATTGAGAAGAATGCTTCAGGCAGATTTCGTCATCATCGGCTCGGGTTCGGCGGGTTCGGCCATGGCCTATCGGCTGTCCGAGGACGGGAAGCATTCGGTCATCGTCATCGAGGCGGGCGGTACCGACTATGGTCCGTTTATCCAGATGCCGGCAGCACTTGCCTGGCCGATGAGCATGAAGCGCTACAACTGGGGATATTATTCGGAGCCGGAACCGAACCTTGGCAACCGCCGGATTACAGCGCCGCGGGGCAAGGTGCTGGGTGGGTCTTCGTCGATCAATGGTCTCGTCTATGTGCGCGGGCACGCCGAAGACTACAACCGCTGGGAGGATCTTGGTGCGAGCGGCTGGTCCTATGCGGATGTGCTGCCCTATTTCAAGCGGATGGAAACGGCCCACGGCGGCGAAGAGGGATGGCGCGGCACGGATGGGCCGATGCATGTACAGCGCGGGCCGATGACCAATCCGCTGTTCCATGCCTTCATCCGGGCGGGTGCCGAGGCCGGTTTCGAGACGACCGACGATTACAACGGCTCGAAGCAGGAAGGCTTCGGGCTGATGGAGCAGACGATCCATGACGGTCGCCGCTGGTCCGCCGCCAACGCCTATCTGCGGCCGGCGATGAAGCGGAAGAATGTCGAAGTCGTCTATGGCCTGGCGCAGAAGGTCGTGATCGAAAACGGCCGTGCGATCGGCGTCGAAGTTCTGCGGCGGGGCGTGCCGGAAGTGGTCAAGGCGAACCGCGAGGTGATCATTGCCGCCTCCTCGTTCAATTCGCCCAAGCTTTTGATGCTGTCGGGCATCGGGCCGGCGGCACATCTGAGGGACATGGGGATCGAGGTCGTGGCCGACCGGCCGGGCGTCGGCGCCAACCTGCAGGATCACATGGAATTCTACTTCCAGCAGATCTCGACCAAGCCTGTCTCGCTCTATTCCTGGCTGCCCTGGTTCTGGCAGGGGGTGGCGGGTGCCCAGTGGCTGATGACCAAGGGTGGCTTGGGGGCCTCCAATCAGTTCGAGGCCTGCGCCTTCCTCCGCTCGGAGCCTGGCCTGAAGCAGCCGGACATCCAGTATCACTTTCTGCCTGTGGCGATCTCATACGACGGCAAGGCGGCCGCAAAAAGCCACGGGTTCCAGGTGCATGTGGGCTACAACCTGTCGAAGTCGCGCGGGGCGGTAACGCTGCGCTCGGCGGATCCGAAAGACGATCCTGTCATTCGCTTCAATTACATGAGCCATGAGGAAGACTGGATCAAGTTCCGCCACTGCGTGCGGCTGACGCGTGAGATCTTCAGCCAGAAGGCGTTCGACGACTATCGCGGACCGGAGATCCAGCCGGGCGAACAGGTTGAGAGCGACGATCAGATCGATGCCTTCCTGCGCGAGCATCTGGAAAGCGCCTATCACCCCTGCGGCACCTGCCGGATGGGTCGCGCCGATGATCTGATGGCGGTGGTCGATCCGGAATGCCGGGTGATCGGCGTCGAGGGGCTGCGGGTAGCCGACAGTTCGATCTTCCCGCATGTGACCTATGGCAACCTCAACGGCCCATCGATCATGACCGGCGAGAAGGCCGCGGATCATATTCTGGGCAAGCAGCCCCTGCCCCGCAGCAATCAAGAGCCCTGGGTCAATCCGAGAGCGGCGATGAGCGACCGTTAAGGTCGTGCAGTGTCAGTGGTAGTCGTCTTCGCGCTGGTGGCGGATGGCGAGGACGGTGACGGTTTGATCGTCCTCGATGTCATACAAAATGACGTAGCCTGAGGACCCGAAAGGCACCAGAAGTTCGCGCGCGAGGGCATCACCCTCGATTACCCTTCGTCCAACAAAAGGGAAATCCTCAAGTACTCGGATTGCCTTGGCCATAGCCTCGTAGGCACGCTCTGCCAATCGCAAATCGATCTTTGCCAGATAGCCGTGATGCCTTTCCAGGTCTTCAAAAAACTGCCTGGAGTAACGGAGCGTATGGCTCATTTTGCTTTCGCGGAGCGCGCCCCTTCAAGCTGTCTTTTCATCAGACCAAGCACATCGTCAGACGTATAGTAGAAGCCGGTTCTTTTGCCTTCTTCACGCGCTGCCAGCCCCCTGGCGATAAACTCCGCCTGGGTCTTTCGGTAGTCGATCTGTTTCTTTAGCGAGTCCTCGACGAAGGCGGATAGCGTTTCACCCTCTTTCAGCACGCTTTCGGCAGCCGCGCGGAGTTCCGGGTCGACGCGCAGCGACGGGATGGTTGCGGTTTTCATTAGCATCACCTCATGCGTTGCAAGTGCGATGCATGATGCGCCTGGAAGCTTATTCTGGCAAGTGGATCCGGATCACATCGCGGGCGACGACAAAGCCTTGATGCGGTCCACGATCAGCCGGTTCAGAGCGCGGTAGTCGCCATCGAAATGGTGGCCGCCGGGGCGTGAATGGATGAGTGTGCCGGGGATGTCCTCGACAGCAGGACAGGCCGTGTCTTCCTCCTCCGTGCCATAGATGCACTGGATCTTGTGCGGCTCGATCTCGGCGATGTCATCGACCGGATCGCCCTGCTTGGCGGCCCCTGCCCAGCCGAGCCAGCCGGTGACGGCGATCTCGAAATCCGCCTGATGCGAGAGGGCCAGAAGCGAGAGCAACGATACGACCTGTCTGTCTGCTTCGGGCAGCAGTCGATAGGTGGCCGGCAGGATGTTGGCGCCGAAGGAATAGCCGATCAGGACGATGTTTTTGACGTTCCAGCGCTGGCGGTAGGTGGTGATGATGCGGGAGAGATCGGTGGCCGTCTCCTGCGGTGATTTCTCGGTCCAGAAATAGCGCAGCGCATCGACGCCGACGACCGGGATGCCGTCTTCAACGAGATAGGCGGCGAGCTTCTGGTCGATATCGCGCCAGCCGCCGTCGCCGGAATAGATGATCGCCAGCGTATCGTGGAGCGGCACGGCCGAGGTCGGAACGATCGGCAGGCCGAGCGGCGACGATGACTGGCGAAGGCGGGCAAGCGTTGTGGAAACGGTTTGCAGCTGCAGGGTTTCCGCAGTTTCGTCCCAGGCGGTGATCTCGATTGCCGGATGAGTCTGCTTCAGTGCATCCGCGTGGGCTTCACCTGCCGGATCTGCCTGCGGCGTCAAAAGGATGCGCACCGGCTCGGGAAGCGGGCCCGGCGTGAGGCCGTATGCGACGCCGCCCTCGACCACCGTCTTTGGGGCCGGGGTGCAGAGGATCTTTTCGACGGGAATGGAGGCCTGCGGATCGATGGCGATGGTTTCCGCGATGGTCGAGGCGGGCGTCTGGGCGGCGATCGCGAGCGCCAGGGCTCCCCCGCCGCCGATGCCGGCGATGACCGGCGGCAGGTAGGCGGCGATCTCCTGCTCGCGGTGGATCTGGCGGCTCAGTTCCTCGATATCGGAGACGAGATAGAGGCAGGTCCGGTCCTCTTCGCGACCAAGCGCCTCGTAGTAATCGGGAAGATCGATGCCGACGACCACGGCGCCGCCGGCAGTCAGTGCATCGGAGACCGTCTGTTCGCGGTCCGACCAGCCTTCGGTGCCGGACAGGAGGAGAACGATGCCGGATGCCTTTGTGTCGGGATAGGCGATGCGGTCGGTCGGCAGGCTTCGAATGCCGGGACCGGCCCACCACTCGAATGCATTCACCGCGGCGGCGACCACGGTGATGCCGGCAACGATTGCTGGCAGAAGCTTCATCGGCGAAGGATGCCTCTCAGGCCGCCGGCAATCAGCTTGGTCACGTCGAACAGGGCAACGAGCGGCATGCCGCGGCCGGAAACGGCGAGATAGCGCGGTTGCCATTCCGGATCGAATTTCGACTTGAAAGCATGAACGCCGCGGAAATTATAAAAGCGCTCGCCGTTTTCGAAAATGCGGTTGCCGATATGGTTCCAGAGCGGCGCGCGGCGGTGGGTGGCAAGGCCTGACAGCGGCGCCATGCCGAGGTTAAGCGTGCGATACCCTTCCGCCTTGAAATGCTCCATGATGCGCACGAAGAGCAGATCCATCATGCCGCGATGGGTGTTGGGCACATGCCGCATGAGATCGATAAAGGCATCGCCGTTCGAACTCGTCGCATGGATATTGGCAAAAGCGACGATGCGGCCTTCGAGACGGATAACGGCGACGGGTCCGGCGGCCACATAGGCCGGCTGGAAGGTGCCGAGCGAAAAGCCCTTTTCGGCGGCGTTATGGGCGGCAAGCCAGGCGCGGGAAACGCCAATAAGCTCGTCCATCACGCCGGGCACCGCTTCGGCCGGCAGCAACGAGAATTCCAACCCGTCGCGTTCGGCACGGTTGATCGACCGGCGCAGTTTCAGCCAGGCGCCGCCTTTCAGGTCGAAATCGGTGAGATGGACCACCGCCTGTTCGCCGAGCTTGTAGGGTTTCAGACCCGCCTCGACTGCGCAGGGCAGAAACTCGGGCGAGACCTGGTAGAAGACGGCGCGGCAGCCATCGCGGCGCGCGGCGTTCATGAACTTGACGATCAGGCCCGGCCAGGCCTTGCGGCAGCCGACCGGATCAAACAACGCCGCCCAGGACCGGCCCGAGCGGGCATACATGACGAAGGCATTGCCGCAATCGGAAAACAGCACCTTCTTGTCGCCGAGCCGCACGAGGCCGGCGCTGGCATTGGGCTGGAGCGCCAGGAGATCGAGCGCTCTCTGCAGGTCTTCGCCGGATGGAACACGGGAGACGGGCCGCGGAATGCGCAGGTGCCGGCTGGCGGCGAGCGTGCCGACAAAAGCAACGGTAACGAAACCGGCCGAGACGCGGGTCGTGACATCGCCGACAATGAGATGCCAGGCCACGAGGAGAAGGTTCTCCTCCAGAAACACGTAGAGCGACAGCGCCACGGTGAAGGCGATCAGCGCGAAATAGAAGGCAAGGCCGCGATTGCCGAGAATGTCCGCCAAGCGCTCGGCAAGAAATCTGCCGATCTGACCCGCAGCGGAGACCGCTCCACCCTCCGCAACGGCGGGGGCCATCGTTTCATGCGCAATATCTGCCATAGGGGACCTGTCGGACTGTCGAACTGCGAGCTTCATAGCGCGTTTTGATTTACCGAAGCTTACGCGCGCAGGCTGCATATCAGCATCCGATGCCGCCGAAATTGATGGGGATCAATTTAAAGTTGGAAAAGCTGGCACCTAAGCGGTGCCAGCCCCTGTCATCGGCCGAATATCTTCCAGCGGGTCGGACGGAACCGTGCTTCGGAGCCGAGCTCGATCGGTGCGTGCAGCGGCACCTCGATCTCCACATGGAAGGGCTCGTGGCCGTTACTTCCCCCGGGGTTGGAGATATCGATCTCGGCAATGCGGGTGCCGGCAAGGCGGCGCGAAGCGGTGACCTTGCCGAACAGCGCGTCCCGCTCCTGCGTCAGCTCCACATCTTCGGGACGGAAGTAGAGGTCGCCGGAACTGTTTACCTCTCCGGAAACCCCGATCGGCTCGCCCTGAAACAGCACCGTGCCGTCCTTCACTTCGACCGGCAGATGCGAGGATTCGCCGATGAAGGAGAACACGAAGGGCGACCCCGGCCGGTCATAGACGTCGTCGGCCGAGCCGACCTGTTCGATCTTGCCCTGGCTCATGACGACGACGCGGTCGGCCAGCTCCAGCGCCTCTTCCTGGTCGTGGGTAACGAAGACGGTGGTGTGGCCGGTGCGATCGTGAAACTCGCGCAACCAGCGGCGCAGCTCCTTGCGGACCTTGGCATCGAGCGCGCCGAAAGGTTCGTCGAGCAGCAGGATGCGCGGCTCGATCGCCATGGCGCGGGCCAGTGCCACACGCTGGCGCTGGCCGCCGGAAAGCTGGTTCGGGTAGCGCTTTTCAAGGCCCGACAGCTGGACCATATCGAGCAGGTCGGAGACGCGCTTGCGGATCTCGGCCTTCGACGGGCGGCTGGCGGAGGGGCGGACCTTCAGGCCGAAGCCGATGTTTTCCGCCACCGTCATATGCCGGAACAGCGCGTAATGCTGGAATACGAAACCGACATTGCGATCCTGCACGGAATGATGCGAGGCATCTTCGGCGCCGAAGAAGATCTGGCCGTCGGTTGGAAAATCCAGCCCGGCAATCAGCCGCAGCAGCGTCGTCTTGCCGGAACCGGACGGACCAAGCAGCGCGATCAGTTCGCCGGACGCGATTTTCAGCGACACGTCGTTCAGCGCAGCGAAGCGGTCGAATTCCTTGCGGATATTGTTGATGCTAACTTCCATAGAGCGGGAGCCTTTTAATGTCTGCCGCCGGCTGAGCCGGCACCGAACCGAAGTTCGAGAAGGGTTTTGAGAGCGAGCGTGACGAGCGCCAGAAGTGCCAGCAGCGAGGCCACCGCGAAGGCTGCAACCATGTTGTACTCATTATAGAGTATCTCCACATGCAGCGGCATCGTGTTGGTGAGCCCGCGGATGCGGCCGGATACGACCGAGACGGCACCGAATTCGCCCATGGCGCGGGCATTGCAGAGAAGCACGCCGTAAAGCAGGCCCCACTTTATATTGGGCAGCGTCACATACCAGAAGGTCTGCCAGCCGGTTGCGCCGAGCGACAGGGCCGCCTCCTCGTCGCCGGTGCCCTGGTCCTGCATCAGCGGGATCAGTTCGCGGGCGATGAAGGGAAAGGTGACGAACACGGTGGCAAGCACGATGCCGGGCACGGCAAACAGGATCTCGATGCCATAGCTTTTCAGCCAGGGTCCAAGTACGCTTGCACTGCCGAACAGCAGCACATAGACGAGACCGGATATGACCGGCGAGATCGAGAACGGCAGGTCGATCAGGGTGATCAGGAAGGCCTTGCCCTTGAATTCGAACTTGGCGATGGCCCATGCCGCCGCAAGCCCGAAGACGAGGTTGAGCGGCACGGCGATGGCGGCGACCGTGAGCGTCAACCCGATCGCGGCCCAGGCATCGGGTTCGACCAGCGCTTCCTCATAAGCACCCCAGCCATCGCGAAACGCTTCGACGAAGACCGAGACGAGCGGCAGGAACAGGAAGAAGCCGAGGAAGACGAGCGACACCCCGACGAGGACCAGCTTGGTGGTGAGGCTTTCATCGGCGGGGCTGCGGAAACGTGTGATGCGGGTGGACTTAGACATGAGACAAGACCCTCTCTGCCCTGCCGGGCGACCGGGGTCGAGCCACGGGTCTCGCCCCGTCCTTCGGACCGCCCACGGGGAGGGAGAACCGACGTGGCAAGCGCTGCGTTCCTGCATCTGAGGGTGAGGCTGGGTTCAGCCCTCCCCCTTGTGGGGAGGGTTGGAAGGGGTTCTTCTTCAAGGCAGCTCTGAAAACATCACACATAACCATACCTCCTGCGGCTCCAGGCCTGGATGAGGTTGATGACCAGCAGCATGGCAAACGAGATCAGCAGCATGATCGTGGCGATTGCGGTGGCGCCGGCGTAGTTGAACTCTTCCAGCCGGATGACGATCAGGAGCGGCGCGATTTCCGAGACGTATGGAATGTTGCCGGCGATAAAGATGACCGAGCCGTATTCGCCCACGCCGCGGGCGAAGGCGAGTGCGAAGCCGGTGAGGATGGCGGGTGCCAAGCCCGGCAGCAGAACCTGGAATATGGTCTGGAACCGGTTGGCGCCGAGCGTTGCTGCCGCCTCCTCCACTTCGCGATCGATCTCTTCCATGATCGGCTGCACGGTGCGCACGACGAAGGGAAGACCGATGAAGATCAGCGCGATGACGATGCCGTAAGGCGTGAAGGCGATGCGGAACGGCATGAACAGCGAACCGATCCAGCCATTCGGCGCATAGAGCGAGGCGAATGCGATGCCGGCGACCGCCGTCGGAAGTGCGAACGGCAGGTCCACCATCGCATCGATCAACCGGCGACCGGGAAACCGGTAGCGGGTCAGCACCCACGCAAGCAGCGTGCCGAACACGACATTGATGAGCGCGGCCGCAAAGGCCGTGCCGAAGGACACGGTGAGAGCCCGGATCGTTCTTTGATCCGAGAGGACGGCGAAGAAGCCTGACCAGCCGAGCTCGGCGGTGCGCCAGAGCAGGCCTGCGATCGGAATGAGGATGATAAGCGACAGGTAGGCGAGCGAAAAGCCGAGCGTCAACCCGAAACCCGGGATGATGCTCGGCTGTTTTACCCGCCACCGTGCCGACGTGGCAGCGGTGGATGAGGTCATTCTGGTTCCGACTTATTTGCCCGGCTTGTAGATCTGGTCGAAGATGCCGCCATCGCCGAAGTGTTCCGGCTGCGCCTTTTTCCAACCGCCGAAGATCGGGTCGTCGATGGTGACGAGCTTGATATCCGGCAGCTGTTTCAGCAATTCAGGCTTTACCACATCGCGCCTGGACGGACGATAGAAGTGCTTGGCCGCGATGTTCTGGCCTTCATCGGAATAGAGATACTGAAGATAGGCTTCGGCGACCTTGCGGGTGCCCTTTTCATCGACCGTCGCATCCACTACCGCAACCGGCGGCTCTGCGAGGATCGAGATCGGTGGTACGACGATGTCGAATGCGTCCTTGCCGAATTCCTCGCCGGCGAGATAGGCCTCGTTTTCCCAGGCAAGCAGCACGTCGCCGATCTGGCGCTGCGCAAAGGTCACCGTGGAGCCGCGGGCGCCGGTATCGAGGACGGGAGCCCGTTTGTAGAGATCGGCGATATAGGCCTTGATCTTGTCCTGGTCGCCCTTGAATTCTTCATTGGCCCAAGCCCAGGCCGCCAGATAGTTCCAGCGGGCGCCGCCTGACGTCTTCGGGTTCGGAGTGACGATCGAAACGTCGCCCTTGACCAGATCGCCCCAGTTCTTGATGCCCTTCGGATTGCCCTTGCGCACCAAAAAGACGATCGTCGACGTGTAGGGCGAGGAATTGTTCGGCAGGCGCGAACGCCAGTTTTCCTTGATCTTGCCGGCCTTCTGGATGGCGTTGATATCGCTTTCCAGCGCCAGCGTCACGACATCGGCCCCAAGACCATCGATGACGGAGCGGGCCTGCGCGCCGGAACCACCATGCGACTGGCGAATGGCGACATCATCGCCACCTTCTGCCTTCCAGTGCTTGGCAAAGGCGGCGTTGAAATCCTTGTAGAGCTCGCGCGTCGGGTCATAGGACACGTTGAGGAGCTGGGTGGCTGAAAAAGCCGGTGCCACGCTGCCGGCGGCCAGCGTCACGCCGAGCGCCAGTGCCAGAAGCCGCTTCGATATCCCATCGGTAAAATTCAGCATGAATGCCTCCCCTGTGATCTGCCCCAAACTCTACCGAGCCGGTCGTCTTAGTCAATCGACGGCGAAACCAAGGCAAAACTGTTTCCCTTTGGTGGGCTGCGGCGAGAAGGGCGCGTTCCCGCGAGGCCGAGAGGCGAAACGGCAGCGTTGGGAAAAGCGGATGAAGGGGTAAGGCAATCCGGGAGGTTTGTCGGATTTGGCGCGTGAGAGGTAAGGCAATATTCGTTTGATTACGTCCTGAGAGCAGGAGATGATGGCTTGTCAGATGTTCGCAAAGGCCGATGCCCGGTTTGACGCGTGGCTGCAGGGAGGAATCCGATGAGCGTTGACTGGCGAGACCTGCGCGGTGAGCTTCCGGATGACGTCCGCGCAAGGCTCGATGACAGACGTGACGAACGCCGGCTGGGTCGGGCTTCTTGCGGCGATGGGGAACTGGTTCTCAAATCGCCGGACGGAAAGACGCAAGGCGTGGATTTCGATCCCCTTGTCGACGTGAAGACCCCAGGCGAGCAGCAGGGCGAAAACTAGGCTCAGGCCGACAGCAGTTCGCGCACCTGTCCGGCGTTGGCAGCGTCAGTGTCCGCTGCGGCCACTTCGACCCCTGCTCCTTCCACCGCATCGGCGATGGTGGTGCTGAACAGCACGTCGCGGGTGGCATCGGCAACGCGGGCGAAGACGTGGCGGATTTCGCAGAGGTGTTCGCCGTCGCAATCATCGCATTTGCGGTAGGCGGTCTGGGAGAGGCAAGGCAGAGGCGCGATCGGCCCGTCGACCAGACGCAGCACTTCGCCGAAGGTGATGGCGTCGGCTGGCCGCAGGAGAAGATAGCCGCCCTGCTTGCCGCGGCGCGAGACGACGATCCCAGACCGTTTCAGATCAAGCAGGATCTGCTCCAGAAACTTCTTCGGGATGCTTTGCTGAACCGCGATCTCGGAAATCAGCATCGGTTCTTCACGATCCGCCTGCGCCAGGGCCGTCAGGGCTCTTAACGCATATTTCGCCTTCTGGGATATCATACCGCGACCACTAACAGCAGCACCGCCGCAAGCCCGAAATCGGTCTCACGTCGCCGCTTATTTTTCCTCTGGGCATCCACGATGAAGCCGCAACTGGCATTCAGGAGGAGCAGGCTGGCACGCGACAGTACCGCGATGCAAAACCTGGTCCCGGGATAGCGCAAATGGCGAGAAATTACAAACCAATGGCCGCATCGGCGGGCAAAAAAGGCTCACATTTGGTTAAGGCGTCGGGTTTTCTGTGTAGACGGAGCTTTGGAGAGATATTTGCTCCCGTAGTCTAAAGGTTGAAACGGCTTTTCCTGTCCTTCCGCGCCCTGCCCCACAATACTCTTGGCATTGCTTACGGAAGAAGACCGATGACCTTTCAGGACATGGCAAGGCTGGACCACCAGGCGCTTGCAGCAAATCTCGATACTCGCCTTGCAGGCCTCGACCTTGCCGGTCGTTTGTCGCTTGCATCCGAACTTGGCCGCGCCGTTTTCACCACGTCGCTCGGGATCGAGGATCAGGTGATTACCGCTGCGATCGGCACGCACCGTCTGCCGATCGAGGTATCGACGCTGGAGACCGGCAGACTGTTTCGCGAAACCGTCGATCTGATCGCCGAGACCGAAGCGCTCTACGATCTCGAGATCGTCAGGTTCTACCCGGCCAAGGACGACGTCGATGCCTTCGTCGCCACCTACGGCATCAATGGTTTCTACGACAGCGTCGAGGCCCGTCACGCCTGCTGTCGGGTAAGGAAACTGGTGCCGCTCGCGCAAGCGCTGTCCGGCGCCGAGATCTGGATCACCGGGCTTCGTCGCGGACAGTCCGGCAACCGGGCGACGACGCCGTTTGCCGAATTCGACGCCGAGCGCAACCTGATCAAGATCAACCCGCTGGCGGACTGGGACATCGACCGCATCAACGCGCATGTCGCGGCCGAGCATATCCCGATCAATCCGCTGCACGCCCGCGGCTATCCGTCGATCGGCTGCGAGCCCTGTACCCGCGCCATCAAGCCGGGCGAGCCCGAACGGGCCGGCCGCTGGTGGTGGGAAAACGACGAGAAGCGCGAATGCGGTCTGCATGTCTCTGAAAGTCACGCGTCGGACGCGCAGGCCTCCGAAGACCCCGCGGCCCGCTCCTCCACCATTCAAGGGGCAAGCGCCATCGGATGATCCGTCCGGATCGCAGCGCCTGCCGCCCTTGCCATCTATGTTGTATTTTTAAGAATACCGGAGACTGAAATGCCCCTGTCAGTACAGGAAACGGAAATCAAGAACCCGCCCGTTTCCCGCCCGCCGCTCGATCCTCATCTCAAGGCACTCGAAAACGAAGCGATCCACATCTTCCGGGAGGTGGCGGCCGAATTCGAAAACCCGGTCATGCTCTATTCGATCGGCAAGGATTCCTCCGTTCTGCTGCATCTCGCCCGCAAGGCCTTCTTCCCGGGTCGCGTGCCCTTCCCGCTTCTGCATGTGGACACGACGTGGAAGTTCAAGGAAATGATCGCGTTCCGCGACAAGGTCGCAGAGGACTACGATCTCGACCTCGTGGTGCACAGCAATGCCCGTGGCAGGGAAGAAAACATCACGCCGTTCACCCATGGTTCGTCCTTCTATACCGACGTGATGAAGACCGAAGCGCTGAGGCAGGCGCTGGATGCCGGCGGTTACGACGCGGCCTTTGGCGGTGCGCGACGCGACGAGGAAGCAAGCCGGGCCAAGGAGCGGATCTATTCGTTCCGCACGCCTGACCATAAGTGGGATCCGCGCAACCAGCGGCCGGAACTGTGGAACGTCTATAACGGCATGATCCGCAAGGGCGAAAGCGTGCGCGCCTTCCCGCTGTCGAACTGGACCGAAGTGGATATCTGGCGCTACATCCAGGCGGAAAACATTCCGCTGGTGCCGCTCTACTACGCCGCCGAGCGCCCCTATGTGGAGCGCGACGGAATGATGATTCTTGCCGAAGACGAGCGGCTGGAACTGCTTCCCGGCGAAGAGATCAAGCATGGCTCGATCCGGTTTCGCACGCTCGGCTGCTTCCCGCTGACCGGCGCGATCCGCTCGACGGCGTCGAACCTCGAAGAAGTCATCGCCGAACTGGAAATCGCCACCGTTTCCGAACGCCAGGGCCGCGCCATCGACCGCGACCAGTCGGGTTCGATGGAAAAGAAGAAGCGTGAAGGATATTTCTGAGATGAGCGTGACAGCAACATCCACCGCCGCTTCGGCCACTATTCTGCCCTTCGCGGAATCCGCTGCCAAGATCACCCGTGACGTGCGGCCGCTGCGGCTGATCACCTGCGGCTCCGTCGATGACGGCAAGTCCACCCTGATCGGCCGGCTTCTCTGGGATACCAAGGCCGTCAAGGAAGACCAAGCGGTGACGCTTGCCCGCGATAGCGGCGGCCAGAACGATCTCGGCCTGCCGGATTTCGCGCTGCTTCTCGATGGTCTCCAGGCGGAGCGCGAACAGGGCATCACGATCGACGTCGCCTATCGCTATTTCTCGACCGAGAAGCGTTCGTTCATCGTGGCCGACACGCCCGGCCACGAGCAGTATACCCGCAACATGGCGACCGGCGCCTCGACGGCCGATCTCGCCATCCTGCTTGCCGATGCCCGCGTCGGGCTTCTGGAACAGACCCGCCGGCATGCGACGATCGCATCCTTGATGGGCATCCGGCAGTTCGTTCTGGCGGTCAACAAGTTCGACCTCGTGAATTACGACCGCGAGATCTTCGACCGCATCAGCCATGAATTCCGCGAATTCGCGCTGTCGCTCGGCGTTCGCCAGATCACCGCGATCCCGATGTCGGCGCTGAAGGGCGAAAACGTCGTCTATCCCGCAACGTCCACGATGCCGTGGTATGAAGGCCCGACGCTGGTCGAGGCTTTGGAACTGGCGACGACCCGCTCCACGCAAACCGGTGGCTTCCGCCTTCCCGTCCAGCGCGTCTCGCGTCCCGGCGAAAGCTTTCGCGGCTATCAGGGCACGGTTGCGGGCGGCTCGATCAAGCCGGGCGACAGCGTCGTCATCCTGCCGTCGGGCACGATTGCCAACGTCAAGCAGATCGTCACCTTCGACCTCGTGCGCAACGCAGCCGTTGCCGGCGACGCGATCACGCTGGTGCTCGATCGACAGGTGGACGTCGCCCGCGGCGACGTGATCGCCTCGCTCGATGGCCAGCCGATGAGCGGGGTCAGCTTCGAGGGGCAGATGGTGGCGTTGCAGCCTGGCGGCATCGAGCCCGGCAAGCGCTACTGGCTGAAAAGCGGTTCGCGCCGCCAGCGCGTGGCGGTGGAGCCGATCTCGCAGCTCGACCTGCAGTCGGGCAGTTGGGCTCCGCATGCGTCCGGCCTAGACATGAACGCGATCGGCAAGGTGCGCCTGTCTTTCGAAGAGCAGGCGGTGTTCGACACCTATGAGCAGAACCGCTCGACCGGCGCCTTCATCCTGATCGACCCGGATACGCTGAATACGGTTGCCGGCGGCATGATCACGGCCAAGCGCGGCGAACTCGGCGGCATTCGCCGTGGCGAGCCAGTGCAGGGCGACCGCGTGATTCTCTCCCTGCCGGCCGATCTTGCCGAGCTGCTGATGGCAACCGACGCGTTTGCCGCCCGCCGCGACGACGTGGAGATCCGCAGGGTGAGCGGCGCGGAAGCTGCCCAAATCCTGACATCGGGCGACAAAGACCGTTGATTTAAAACAGGAATTTTCAAACACTGATGGGCCGGGGTGCAGAACCCGGCCCTTAGCCATCCCGGCAGGTTTGCCACACTTGGCGGCGAACCAATCGCCTAATCAAGCAGCATCGTGCACGAGACGTTTGCACAAGCGGCGGATCCACCTATATCATGCCTCCCTTCACCCTTCCGGGAGGCGCGCTGTGCAATCCAGCCTCGGGAACTGAGATCCGTTGCCGATGGAAAAACATCTACTTCGTTATATCTGGAATCATACGCGACCGCAGCAGTTATGGGTTCTCGCGATCGTTCTGATTTCGATGATTCCGTACTTCCTTGCGTTCGACCTTCCCAAGCAGATCATCAACGGGCCGATCCAGGGTGAAGGGTTCGAGATGGCGGCCGCAACCCGGCCCTTCCTCGCATTCCAGTTCACCATTCCTTTGACGCAGTGGTCCTTCGGTTTCGAAGGCTTCGAGCTCAACCGGCTGGCGACGCTGATGGCGCTTTCGGGCGTGTTCCTGCTGCTCGTCATCGTCAACGGGTTGTTCAAGTTCTACATCAACACCTACAAGGGACGGCTGGGCGAACGGCTGCTACGCCGTATCCGCTACGAGCTGGTGGACCGTCTTCTGCGCTTCCCGCCAAGCACGATGCGGCAGATCCGCGGTGCGGAAGTCTCCAGCATGGTCAAGGACGAGGTGGAGCCTTTCGGCGGCTTTACCGGTGACGCTTTTGTGCAGCCGGCCATGCTGGGTGGACAGGCGATCGCCGCCCTCACCTTCATTCTCTTGCAGAACCTGTGGCTGGGGCTGATCGCAGCCTTCATGGTGGCGATCCAGGTCGGCATCATTCCAAAGATGCGCCGTCGCCTGATCGATCTTGGCCGTCAGCGGCAGATCACCGCCCGGCATCTGGCGGGCAAGGTGGGCGAGATTGTCGAGGGCATGGATACGATCCACAGCTACGACACCAGCAATTACGAGCGTGCCGATATTTCCGACCGGCTGGGGCAGATCTTCCAGATCCGCTACGACCTCTATCGGTGGAAATTCATCGTCAAGTTCGTCAACAATTTCCTGTCGCAGCTGACGCCGTTTCTCTTCTATTCGATCGGCGGCTATTTTGCCTTGCGGGGCACGCTCGACGTCGGCCAGCTGGTGGCCGTCATCAACGCCTACAAGGACCTGCCGGGCCCTCTCAAAGAACTGATCGACTGGGACCAAGCACGCCAAGACGTTCAGGTGAAATACGAACAGGTGCGCGAACAGTTCGAGCCGGGCGTGCTGATCGCGCCGACGCTGCATGCGCTCGCCCACGATGTGCCGGACCATACGCCGTCTCCGCTTGCCGCTCTGAACCTCACCATCGTCGATGGCAGCGGCGCTCATATCGCCGAAAACGTGACGCTCAAGATCGAGCCCGGCGAGCTGGTGGCGATGATCGACAATGCCGGCATCGGCGCCGAAGCGACGGCGGAAGCGTTCGGCCGCATTACCTGGCCGGCCTCGGGCCGCGTGATGCTGGGCGAGGTCGACCTTCTGGAACTGCCGGAAGCGGTGACCGGGCGTCAGGTCTCCTATGCGTCGGCCGACAGCTACTTTTTCCACGGGACGCTCAAGGACAATCTTCTCTACGGGCTCAAGCACGCGCCCGCCGTGCAGGAGAAGTCCGCAGACGAGCCCAAACACAAGAAGCTTCGGCGGCGCTGGAAGATGAGCGAAGCCGAACGCGCCGGAAACACGACGCACGATCCGTCCGTCGACTGGATCGATCGTCGATCCACCTCCGTATCGGAAGGCGGCGACGACGATGTCAAGCAGTCGGTCTTGAGGGCCCTTGATGCGGTGCAGCTGACAGCCGACGTGATGGAACTGGCCTTGCATTCCTATCTCGACCCGGCCGAACACGAGGAACTGACCGGTCGTGTCGTCGAGATGCGGTTTGCCCTGCGCGAGGAACTCGCCAGTCAGGGGCTTGGCAATCTCGTCTCCTATTTCGATTTCAGCGCCTACAACACCGAAGCGACGGTGCGCGAAAACCTGCTGTTTGCGGCGACGCGCCAGTCGGCGGAACTGGATATGGAACTGGCCGAGGGAGAGTATGTCTTCGAAGTGTTGAAGACGGCCAATCTGTTCGACCTGTTCTACGACATGGGACTTTCGATCGCAGAAAACCTGTCGGAAATCTTCCAGGGCCTGCCGCCGGAACATCCGCTGTTCCAGCAGCTCGAGCATATCACCACCGACGATATCGCGTTCTACGAGCAGCTTTTGAAGCGCAAGCGCAGCCGCCGGGACTTCAAGCCCAGCGAGGACGACCGGCGCGCGGTGGTCAAGCTCAGCCTTTACTATATCGAGCCACGCTACCGCTTCGGCGTCCTGACCGCCGAGATCATGAACCAGATCGTTGCCACACGCGATATCTTCTATGCCAACCTGCCGGCATCGCTGCGCAGCCGCATCGAGCGCTACGATCCGCACAAATACATGGGCTCGGCGACGCTTCGCGAAAACATCCTGTTCGGCAAGCTGTCGCAACGCAACGCCGACGCGCCGACCAAGATCCGCAACGTGGCGGGCAAGCTGCTGCGCGAAATGGGTCTCTATGAGAGCTTTATCGGCATCGGGCTGGACTACGACATGGGCGCCAGCGGCCGGCGACTGACACTGGTCCAGCGCCACAAGCTGAGCCTTGCCCGTGCCCTGGTGCGGCGCTCCAATTATTACATCTTCAACAAGCCCCTTCCGGGCCTCGATCGGAGGGCTCAGGAAGAAATTGTTAAGAATGTGCTTCACTTCCTCGCTCAGCAGGACAATAATCCTTCTGTGGCGTGGGTTTTGTCGAATACTGCCCTGTCACGATTGTTTCATCGTGTTATCGTATTCGACAAGGGATCCGTGGCCGAAGACGACTCTTTTGAGGCTCTGGATACAAAGAGTGGTATTTTTAAATCGTTGGTGGCATAATATCGCAGCCGCCAACAAGATGACCAAATGGTGGAAACCATGTTGCTCAACGATGAAGTGCAGTTGCTGAAGAAAGTTCCTTATTTTTGCCGGGTCGATCCGTGCAAACTTAAGCTGCTTGCCTTTACCTCCGACCGCGTTCTCTACGAACCGGGGCAGGATATTTTCTCACAGGGCGACAGCAGCGATGCTGCCTACGTGATCCTGTGCGGAAAGGTCGACATGATCAGCGGTTCGGCGAATTCCGAGACCAAGATCGGCGAGGCCGGGTGCAATTCCATTATCGGCGAGATGTGCCTTCTCTCCAATTGCTCGCAGGCCGTTACCGCACGGGCCGTGACTGAGGTCGATGTTCTGCGCATTACCAAGGATGCCTTCTTCAAGGTGATCTCCGACAATCCGCGCATGAGCATGGAAATCAGCCGGACGCTCGCCGAAACGATCCGTGGTGCCCGCATGGACGACATGCGCCGGGACCGTCAGCACGCCTGATTGCCCGTCATCGGCCGTTATCCACAGGTTATCCACAGCCTTTCCCTCGGCTCATCCGCTGGTCTTTGAGCGCGCAAACGATGCCATTTGCGCGCGTTGGACACTCGGTCAGCGGTGCTGACGATAGGTTTTCTCTGACCTGAATTTGTGGCGGAACACGGGCGTGGCGCTGGTCCTCACGCCCGTTTCACGGCCTGTTTATCGCTTGCGATAATAGAAGTAGCGGCCCTCCTCCACACTGGGCAGGCGCGGCAGTTCTTCAAGATCGGGGTGGTCGAGCGGCAGGCCGCTGACGGCATAGGCGCCCGACGCGAGCATGCCAGCCGCCATTTGCGGCAACCACTGCAAGGTTCTCGCATCCGCATCCGGATAGCCGGTGCCGATGTCCGCATGCACGAGGGCAGCGTTCTTGCCGACATATTCCTGGCCGGTATCCTTGATCTCTCCCAGCACGACGTCGTTTTCGGACGGTGCTTCAGTGCGGTGGGCGCCGTTGGAGCGGTCGAAGGCGAGGATGCGGCGGTCGGCGAACAGCTCGCGCAGATGGCTATAGGTGCGGCCGTTGCCGATGCCGACCTCGTAGACATCGCCCGAAGCTGGCAGGCCGAGATCGTTCTTGATGTGATTGAGGATGTCGCGCTGCGCGGTCATCCGGTTGATAAAGCTGTCCAGTCTGCTCATTGCTTTCCCTTTTCCGGCGATCAAGCGTTGAGATAGGGCACGGTTACGCCTTGACGATGGTTTGCGACGTGATGCCGCGATTGGCCATCGCATTGCGGGTATCGACGACCAGCGGCGCACCATCGGCAATCGCCTGGTAGTCGAAGCTGTCATGATCGGTGGCGATGACGACGGCATCGAAATCGCCGAGTTGATCGAGCGCGACGGACTTGCGGCCCATCAGGTGACCGTATTCGCGGGTGCGCGGCACTTCGGAGACGTAAGGGTCGTGATAGGCCACGTCGGCACCGCGTTCCAGAAGCAGTTCCATCAGCCGCAGCGACGGGCTTTCGCGGATATCCGGCACGTTCTTCTTGTAGGCGAGACCGAGGATGAGAACCCGCGAACGGCTGAGCGCCTTGCCGAGCATGCGGTCGAGCGCTTCGGCCAGCCGGTCGACGACATAGCGCGGCATTGCCGTGTTGATCTCGCCGGCGAGTTCGATGAAGCGGGTCGGCTGGTCGTATTCGCGTGATTTCCAGGTGAGGTAGAACGGGTCGATCGGGATGCAGTGACCGCCGAGGCCCGGGCCCGGATAGAAGGGCATGTAGCCGAATGGCTTGGTCTTGGCGGCGGCAATCACTTCCCAGACGTCGATGCCCATCCGCTCGTAGACGATCTTCAACTCGTTCACGAGCGCGATATTGACGGCGCGGAAGACGTTTTCCGTGAGCTTGACCGCTTCCGCGGTGCGGGTGCCGGAGACCGGAACGATGGTTTCGACGACGGCGCCGTAAAAGGCTGACACCATGGCAGACGCCGCCTCGCCATCGCCGGCAACGACCTTCGGGATGGTCGAGGTCTGGAAATCGCGGTTGCCGGGGTCTTCGCGTTCCGGCGAATAGCCGAGGAAGAAATCCTCGCCCGCAACCAGCCCGGTCTTTTCGAGGATCGGCTTCATCACCTCTTCGGTCGTGCCGGGATAGGTGGTGGATTCGAGAACGACGAGCTGGCCCTTGCGCAGGGCGCCGGCGATCTGCTCGCAGGTTTTTGCGACATAGGACAGGTCAGGTTCGCGGTGACGGGTGAGCGGCGTCGGCACGCAGATGGCGATCACGTCGCATTCGGCAAGGCGTGCGAAATCGGTCGTCGCTGCAAACCGGCCGGCATCGCGCTCGGCGGAAAGTACGTCGTCGGGCACGGCCTCGATATAGCTTTTTCCCGCCTCGATCGCGGTCATCTTGGCGGGATCGATGTCGAAACCGGTGACCTTGAAGCCGGCGCGGGCGACCGTCATGGCGAGCGGCAGGCCGACATAGCCGAGGCCGATGACGCCGATCATTGCGCGCTTGTCTTCGATGGCGGACAAAAGATCCGTCGCCTGTGGCGATTGCTGGTTCAAGGATGGCACTCCGGAGGCATTCAAACTGGGAAGCCATCAGGTGAGCCCAACGACTGGCTCTGTCAAGAGATCGGGCTTTTCACGCTGGCGTGACGGATGCTATCCCACAGCATGGACATCGCCTTCTACGCGCCACTGAAATCGCCGAACCATACCGTCCCCTCAGGCGACCGGCTGATGGCACGGCAATTGATCGAGATCCTTGGGGTCAAAGGACACAAGGTCGATCTGGTTTCGGAGTTCCGCGCGTTTCTGCCCGAGCAGACCTCGTCGACTGGGGAACGCGATGCGCAGGCGGCGCACGAGGTCGAGCGGATTTCGACTGAGTGGGAAAGACGACTGGCACTCGGCGAGAGACTGCCGGACCTGTGGTTTACCTACCACCTTTATTACAAGGCGCCGGACCTGATCGGCCCTACCCTCTGCCGTCGTTTCGACATTCCCTATGTGACGGCGGAAGCCTCCTATTCGCATCGGCGCAATTTGGGGCAGTGGGTGGAAGCGCAGGAAATTGTAGTGGATGCGGTCGCACTGGCGGCGACCAATATCTGTTTCACCGGTCGCGACGGACGCGGGCTTGCAGAGGTGGTGCCGGATGCGAAGCTTTCGCGGCTGTTTCCGTTTATCGATCCGACGCCCTATCTGGCCCGCGCGCCATCGCCCGAACCGGGGCGGCTGGTGGCTGTCGGCATGATGCGGCCGGGCAACAAGTTTGCCTGTTATGCAGCGCTTGCCGAGGCGCTGAAGCAGATTGCCCATCGTGACGACTGGCACCTCACGGCGATCGGCGACGGGCCGATGCGGGCTGAGGTGGAGGCTCTCTTTGAGGGGGCGCTTGCCGGGCGTGTGGAGTGGATGGGCTTGCAGAGCGCCGAGGAGGTTGCAGCGCTGCTGTCGACCGCAGCGATCCTGACATGGCCGGGGGTTTCGGAAGCCTATGGGCTTTCCTATCTGGAGGCACAGGCATCCGGCGTGCCTGTGGTGGCGGAAAACGGGGCCGGTGTACCCGAGGTGGTGACCGACGGGATCGGCGGCATCCTGACGCCACCGGGAGATGCGGCGGCCTATGCAGCGGCAATCGAGCGGCTGCTGGATGACGAGACGGAACGGCTGCGGCTCGGCCACGCTGCGCGCGATTTCGTCGTGTCGCAACGATCGATCATGGCTGCGGCCGACAGGCTTGACGAGATCATCACCGCCATAGGCGCAAAGGAAAAAGCATGATCGAAAACGACCTGAGGCTGGCGCTCGACCGGCTTGCCGACAACGGAAGGCGGATCGATTTCTGGCTGCGCGACGATGACGCTGTCGAGCCGACGGAACAGCTGGCAAAGCTTGCGACCATGGCCGATGCGTTTTCCGTACCGGCAACGCTTGCTGTCATCCCCGAGATGACGGGTGCCGATCTCGCATCCTATCTCGACACCCAGCCGCATCTCGATGTCGCGGTGCATGGCTGGTCGCATCGGAACTATGCGGGTGCGGGAGAAAAGAAGCAGGAACTCGGGAGCCATCGCCCCCTGCCCGATATCGTGTCCGAGCTGAAGGCCGGGTTCGACAAGCTGGCAGAGCTGCATGCGCCCCGCTTCCTGCCGATGCTGGTGCCGCCGTGGAACCGGATTGCGCCCGAACTGGTCGAGGCGCTGCCGGCGCTTGGTTTCAAGGCGCTTTCCACCTTCGGGCCGGAAAAGACGGCGTCGGTTGCGATGCTGAACAGCCATGTCGACATCATGGACTGGCACGGCACGCGCGGCGGACGGCCGGCTTCCGAACTCATCGCGGAAACGATCGCGCTGATCGAGACACCGGAACGGGTACCTGTGATCGGCGTGCTCGGCCATCATCTCGTACATGACGACAATGCCTGGCATTTCCTCGACCTGCTGTTCGGCGTGACGGCGGATCACCCCGCTTGCCGCTGGCGCTCGGCCCGGGTCTTGCTGGGGCTCTAACCCGACGCGTTACTGATCGCTTCGAGCCTACCAGCTCTTCCAGGCGACCAGCAGGCCCTCTCCGGACGCAACCGCGTCCCCGCAGGCTTTCTCGACTTCTGCAATCGGTGCGCCGCGCTTTAGCGAGGCGGCGACGAGGCCGAAGGGGGCGAGGAACACATTGGTCTGCCGAAACAACATGGTCATGATCAGCGGACCTGTGGACCACCAGGCGGGCGCCTGCGGCAGCGCCGCCATCACGTCGGGAAACACCTCGAGCATCTTTGCAAAGGCGGGATGGCCGGGCGGTGTGGCGATGAAGGAATTGGCAAGAAGAAGGCTTCCCGCCCCGACATCGCGCGCCACATCCTCGGCGATGGCGCCGAGACCGATCAGCGGCAGGAGATCGCCAAAACCGATATCCTCGCGGGTCGGATACCAGTCGCAGTCGAGATAGATGCCGCCATGCTCCAGCAAAATGGCATAGCGGGCGACATCGACGGCGCCCGGATAGTCTCCGTCTTCAAGCATGGCAAGATAGGCGGGATGGCTTGCGATACCAAGCTGTTCGAGATCCGCCTCGCGCCACAGGCGGTATTCGAAGCCGGTCGCCTTTGCATGGCTTTCCCAGCGGGTGACTGCTGGCGGCAGCGGCAGCGTGCCGATCCAGATCTGGTGGATAATGCGCGGCACCGGCTTTCGCCCAAGCTCTGCCATCAACCGTTTCTCGTCTGCATCGAAGGTGATGAACGGCGCCATCACGGCGGGATCGGGGACGAGGCCGTGCTGCAGACCGACGCGGCCGATTGCGTCGCCCTCCGCTTTGGCAAGCTTCAGCCATGCGGAGTGAAGCTTGCGCGGCATTCCGAGAGCCGTGCGCTCGCCAAGAACGTCTGTCGTCATCACCGTTTCGTCGGCGGAAAGTGATGTCAGCGCCGCCTGCGCCTCCTCCAGTTTTCCGGCCTCGATCAGGGCACGGGCATCGGTGATCTTGCGCTTATAGGTTTTCTGGTCAGACTTTTCGGCTGTCACGTGTAATTTCACCTCGCTGTCACGCAACGCTCCTAGGGGATATGCGTTTAACACTCGAATTTCTCGATCTCCGCCAAGAGGTCAGGCTTATTGGCGCAGATGTCAACCGACATGCAGGGGGGCGCATGATAGGGACGATCGGCAGCGGGGTTGCTGCAATGGACAGGTGCACGAGCGTGCGCTACCGTGTTTTGCAATCGATCAATCTTACCTCTCTGCTCCATTCTCCGGGAGCCGGACTTCATTGATGAACCCACCGAAGGAAGTTCTCCGCATCGAAGGATTGAACGTGTCGTTCCCGGTCTGGGGCGGCGCGATCCAGGCGGTCCGGAATCTCAGCATGCGGATACGCCCGGGCCAGGTCACGGCACTGGTGGGCGAAAGCGGTTCCGGCAAGTCGGCTCTCGGCCGCGCGATCATGGGGATCGAGACCGACGTCGCCAAGATTTCCGGGTGCGCGGTGTTCGACGATCCAGCGACCGGCCAGTCCGTCGATTTGATTGCGCTGCCCCGCGACGGGCGGCAGATCCGCGCGATCCGCGGCAGCCGCATCGGCATGATCTTTCAGGAACCAATGACCTCGTTCTCGCCGATCCACACGGTCGGCAACCAGATCGAGGAAAGCCTGAAAATCCATACGGCGATGTCGCCTGCGGAGCGGCGAGAGGCGAGTGAGGAGACGCTGTCTCTGGTCGGTTTCGACAATCCTGCCCGCGTGTTCGACATGTATCCGTTCGAGCTTTCCGGCGGCATGCGCCAGCGTGCGATGATCGCGATGGCTCTGGTCTGTCGCCCGGCGCTTCTGATCGCCGACGAGCCGACGACGGCGCTCGACGTGACGATCCAGGCGCAGATCCTCAAGCTGCTGCAGGAGCTGCAGGCCAAGCTCGGCATGGCGATGCTCCTGATCACCCACGATCTCGGTGTCGTTGCATCGATGGCCGATGAAGTGGTGGTGGTCTATCGCGGCGAGGTCATGGAGGCTGGCTCGGCCTCGGACATTTTCCGCAATCCGCAGCATCCCTATACGAAGGGGCTGATGGCAGCGGTGCCGGATTTCGACAGGCCACGCGAGGAGCGCCTGAAGCCGCTGCGCGAAATCAAGGTGGATACGGTTGGCCTGATGGGACGGCGCAAGAGCGAGAAGGTCCTCCCCGAGATACTGCTGTCGGTCAACCACGTCACCAAGAGCTTCGTCACCAAGAAGGGTGCAGGCTTCGGTTTCGGGGCAAAGCCCGAGCGGACGGTGGCAGTCAATGATGTGAGCTTCGAGATCCGCCGCGGCGAGACGCTCGGGCTCGTGGGCGAAAGCGGCTGCGGCAAGACCACGCTCAGCAAGATCCTGATGCGCGGGCTGTCGGTCGATCATGGCAGTGTCGTCTATAACGGTGAAAACGGTCCGGTCGACGTGCTCAACTGCGAAGGCGAAGTGCTGGACGATCTGCGCACTCGGCTGCAGATGGTGTTCCAGGATCCGGTCTCATCACTTTCGCCGCGCATGCCGGTTCGCAGCATCATTCGCGAACCGCTCGACATCCATGACCGCGGCCCGCTCGCCAAGCGGCAGGAAGCGGTGCGCCGGCTGATCCATGCGGTGGGCATGCCCGAAAGCGCGCTGATGCGCTATCCGCATTCGTTTTCCGGTGGCCAGCGCCAGCGCATTGGGATCGCGCGGGCACTTGCTCTCGGGCCGGATCTGGTGATCTGCGACGAACCGGTTTCGGCGCTCGACGTGTCGATCCAGGCGCAGGTGCTGAACCTGATGAAGGACCTGAAGTCCGAACTCGGGCTGACCTATCTGTTCATCTCGCACAATCTGGCTGTCGTGAACTACATGGCAGACCGGGTGGCGGTGATGTATGCGGGGCGGATCGTGGAGATCGGCCCCTGCGAAACGATCATGCGGGCACCTGTTCATCCCTATACGAAGAAACTGCTGGCCGCCGTGCCTCTGCCGAGCCTCGACCACAAACTGGATTTCGAGACGATCGGCACGCCGACGGCATCGGCCATGAAGATCTGGGGCAAGCAGTTCCTCGACGAGAAGGACAGCGCGGAGCTGACCCATGTGGATCTCGGCGGCGGGCATCTGGTTCTTGCCCGCACCAATGTCGATGCGCGGGAGCTTGTGGCAGGATGACGATTTCCAGACGGCATATGCTGGCCCTGTTGGGCTCGGTCGCGGGTGCAACCGCAATCCCGGCGCGGGTGTTTGCGGCCTTTAGCCAGTCCGACTATCTCGCGCAGATCCCGACCGAGACGCCGCTGCCTCCCATCGAGGAGCGTCTGCCGAAGACGCCGCGCGTCCTCAACCTTGCAGAGCGCGGGCTAAAGCCCGGACGTTACGGCGGTTCGATGCGGATGCTGATCGGCGGCCAGCGCGACATCCGCTTCATGCCGATCAACTGTTACGCCCGGCTGGTGGGATATAATTCCGACCTGAAGCTGGAAGCCGATATTCTGGAAGCCTACGAGGTCGAGAACGACCGCGTCTTCACCTTCCGCTTACGCGAAGGCCATAAATGGTCGGACGGGAGCCCGTTCACGGCCGATGATTTCCGCTATGTCTGGGATGATGTCTTTCACGAGAAGAAGCTCGCCAAGGGCGGACCGCCGGCCGGGCTGATGATCAACGGCAAGCCCCCGCGGTTCGAGGTGATCGATGCGCGCACCGTGCGCTACAGCTGGGACGATCCGAACCCCGATTTCCTCGCCGACCAGGCCTCGCCTTCGCCGATCCGGCTGATGTTCCCTGCTGCCTACATGAAGCAGTTCCATATGCGCTACCAGACGAAGGAGCTGCTGGCACAGCATATCGCCCGCGAACGGGTGGACGACTGGGCGGCGCTGCACCAGAAGATGTCGCGCGTGGTGCGGCCGGAAAACCCGAACCTGCCGACGCTGGATGCCTGGCGCAACCGCACGGCGCCGCCGGCCGAGCGCTTCGTGTTCGAGCGCAACCCCTATTACTACCGCGTCGACGAAAACGGCCTGCAGCTTCCCTATATCGACAAGGTGATGCTGGACGTCTCCTCCGCGGACCTGATCGCCGCCAAGACCGGCACCGGCGAGAGCGACCTGCAGGTGACCAACCTCGATTTTGCCGATTACACGTTCCTGAAGAATGCCGAGCAGCGCTACCCGTTGAAGGTGGATCTGTGGAAGCGGACGCAAGGATCGCGCATGGCGCTGTTTCCCAACCTCAACTGCAAGGATGAAGGCTGGCGCAACCTCTTCCGCGACGTGCGCTTCCGGCGTGCGATGTCTCTTGCGATCAATCGCGGCGAAATCAACAAGGCGGTCTTCTATGGTCTTGCGACCGAGAGCTCCAATTCGATCCTACCCGACAGCCCGCTGTTCAAGCCGGAATACCAGAAGGCCTGGGCCGCTTTCGATCCTGATCAGGCGAACCGGCTGCTCGACGAGATCGGTCTTGTGCTGGATGAAGACGAAGGCATGCGCCGCCTGCCCGATGGCCGGTTGGCGAAGATCATCATTGAGATAACAGGCGAAAGCACGTTCGAGACCGATGCCTTGGAACTGATCGGCGACCAGTTGCTGCAGGTCGGCATCAAGATCTACCCGCATGTGGCCCAGCGTGAGCTTTTGCGCCGGCGCGTGAAGGGTGGCGATGCGATCATGTCGGTCGGCGGCGGCCTCGACAATGGCGTACCAACTGCCGACATGGCGCCGAAGGAACTGGCACCGACCAGCGACGACCAGCTGCAATGGTCGATCTGGGGCCTCCATGCGCTTTCCGGCGGCAGCGATGGCAAGGCGCCTGATCTTCCCGAGGCAAAGGCGCTACTGGACCTTTACAGGGAATGGCGCAAGGCCGAGGGTTTCGACCAGCGGACGGATGTCTGGCACAAGATGCTGGCGCTGTTTACCGACCAGGTGTTTACGATCGGCATCGTCAACGCCACGCTGCAGCCCGTCGTGCAATCGTCCAAGCTGCAAAACGTGCCGTCGAAGGCGCTCTACGGTTTCGACCCCACATCCTATCTCGGCGTCTATCTGCCGGATGCATTCTGGTATGACGAGGAAACTGCCTGATGTTCCGCTACATTATCTGGCGCATCCTCGTGATGATCCCGACGCTGGTGCTGATCTCGATGCTGATCTTCACGATCATCGAGCTGCCGCCGGGTGACTATTTCGAAAGCTATGTCGAACAGCTGAAGGCGATGGGCGAAAAGGCCGATCTTCAGGAGATCGAAGACCTGCGTGCCCGTTACGGTTTCGATCAGCCTGAGCCGATCCGCTACCTCAACTGGGTGGCCGGCATGATGACCGGCGATTTCGGTTATTCGTTCGAATACCGCATGCCTGTCACGGACGTGGTCGGTGACCGGGTGTGGCTGACGATCCTCGTTTCCACCCTGACCATCATCATCACCTGGGTTCTCGCCTTCCCGATCGGCGTCTATTCGGCCACCCACCAGTATAGCTGGGGTGATTACGGGCTGACGCTTCTTGGCCTGATCGGTCTTGCCGTTCCCAATTTCGTGCTGGCCCTCGTTCTCATGTATCTCGCCAACATCTATTTCGGCACGTCGATCGGCCATCTGATGGACGCGCAGTACATGTCGGAATCGATGAGCTGGGCGAAGTTCAAGTCGATCCTCGAGCATATCTGGATCCCCGTGCTGATCATCGGCACTGCCGGGACAGCCGGCATGGTGCGGCGGTTGCGGGCCAACCTTCTGGATGAACTGCACAAGCAGTATGTGATGACCGCGCGTGCCAAGGGCCTGCATCCGTTCAAGGTTCTGACCAAGTATCCGCTGCGGATGTCGCTCAACTTCTTCATCTCCGATATCGGCTCGATCCTGCCCTCGATCATTTCAGGGGCTGAAATCACCGCGGTCGTGCTGTCGCTCGAAACGACCGGCCCGATGCTGATCCGCGCCCTGCAGAGCCAGGACATGTATCTTGCCGGCTCGTTCCTGATGTTCCTCAGCTTCCTCACTGTTATCGGCGTACTGATTTCAGACATTGCGCTTGCGATGTTCGACCCGCGCATCAGGCTTCGCGGCGGGAGAACCAAATGACGGTGATCGACAGCAGCGATGCGGGCAAGCTGCCGCATTACGTCCGCGAGGGGGCCTTCGACCCTTACGAGATCGAGCGCGATGCCGACGGCAGTGCGCTGAAGGTCCACGAGGCATCGCAGCTTCAGCTGATGTGGTGGCGCTTCAAGCGGCACCGGCTGGCGCTGATTTCCGGCATCCTTCTGCTCATCGCCTATCTGATGATCGTGGTCGTCGAGTTCCTGGCGCCCTACAAGGTGCATACCCGCAATATCGATTTCATCTACGCGCCGCCGCAATCGGTGCATCTGTTCCACGAGGGTAACTTCGTCGGTCCTTTCGTCTATGGCCAGAAGATGGACCTGGACATGACGACGCTGCGGCGGAACTATTCCGACGACACGGCCGATGTGCAAAAGCTACGCTTTCTCTGCCAGGGCGATCCCTACCGGTTCTGGGGCGTGGTGGAGATGAGCACGCATCTGGTCTGCCCCGCAGAAGGCGGCCAGTTCCACCTGCTCGGCACCGACCGGCTCGGCCGCGACATGCTGTCGCGCATTCTCTACGGCGCAAGGATCTCGCTGACGATCGGCCTTCTTGGTGTTGCCACAAGCTTCATCCTCGGCATCGTCATCGGCGGCATTGCCGGCTATTGGGGCGGCTGGTTTGATACGGTCACCCAGCGCATCATCGAGGTGCTGCAGTCGATCCCCAGCATTCCGCTGTGGCTGGCGCTGGCGGCCGTGATGCCGGCCGACTGGAGCCCGCTCGTCATCTATCTCGGGATCACCTTCATCCTTGGTCTGCTCGACTGGACAGGGCTTGCGCGCGCGGTGCGCTCCAAACTGCTGTCGCTGCGCGAAGAGGATTACGTGCTTGCCGCACAGTTGATGGGTGCCGGAAGCACGCGCATCATCGGTCGCCACCTGATCCCCGGTTTCATGTCGCATCTGATCGCCAGCGCGACGTTGACGATCCCGGGCATGATTCTTGGCGAGACGACATTGAGCTTCCTCGGCCTCGGTCTTCGCCCGCCGATCACAAGCTGGGGCGTTCTTCTCACAGAAGCGCGAAGCGTCAGCGCTATCGCACTTTATCCTTGGCTGCTGCTGCCGGTCGTGCCAGTGATATTCGTCATACTTGCCTTCAATTTCCTCGGTGATGGTCTTAGAGATGCGGCAGATCCATATAAATAGTGACTGCTGCGGCATGCCGCTTTGTCAGACACATCGTTGCCGGTAGGAGTTTCGGGCATGCCGCGACATCTGAATAATGCCCGTATTCTCATGTACAGCCATGACACGTTCGGGCTTGGGCATTTGCGCCGTTGCCGCACCATCGCCCATTCGCTGGTGGAGAATTACCGCGGCGTGCAGGTGCTGATCATTTCCGGCGCGACGATTGCCGGTGCCTTCGATTACCGCGCCCGCGTTGACTTCGTGAAGATCCCCAGCGTGATCAAGCTGCACAACGGCGATTACACGTCGATGGACCAGCATATCGATCTGGCCGAGACGCTGAAGATGCGCCATTCCAGCATTCGCCATACCGCCGAAAGCTTCGAGCCCGACATCTTCATCGTCGACAAGGAGCCGCTTGGCCTTCGCGGTGAAGTGGAGGACACGCTGGTCTATCTGAAGACCAAGGGCACACGTCTGGTGCTCGGCCTTCGCGACGTGATGGACGCGCCGCATCTGCTCAAGGCCGAATGGGAGCGGCACGATACGCTGCGCAAAATCGGCCAGCTCTATGACGACGTGTGGGTTTACGGCCCGCCGGAGTTTCATGATCCGCTCGAAGGGCTGGATGCGCCGGCGTCGGTGCGCCAGAAGATGCATTTCGTCGGCTTCCTGCAGCGCAAGGTGACTTCCGGTGCCGTGCCGGAAACCGACGCGGACGAGGACTACCTGCTGGTGACGACCGGTGGCGGCGGCGATGGCGCAGACCTGGTGCGCGACGTGATTGCAGCCTATCAGGCCGATCCGGCACTGACCTACAAGACGGTGATCGTGCTTGGGCCCTACATGCCGGCCGAGCAGCGCGCGGTGTTTACCGAGGCCTGCAAGGACGATCCGCGCCTTGAGGTGATCGAGTTCGACAACCGCATGGAAGACCGGATCGCCGGCGCCAAGGCGGTAATCGCCATGGGCGGCTACAACACCTATTGCGAGATCCTGTCATTCGACAAGCCGGCTCTGATCGTGCCGCGCACGCAGCCGCGCGAAGAGCAGCTGATCCGTGCAACACGCGGCGCGGAGCTCGGTCTCGTCGACATGCTGTCTGCCGACGACAGTGCCGATGCCACGAAATTTGCAGCCGCGATCAAGGCGCTGTGGAAGCGCGACCCGCCCTCGGTGACGGCACCCGGCTTGCAGATGGAAGGCCTGCCACATATCGGCGAGATCGTCGAAGGGTGGATGAAGAACAAGGGACGCCACCTTGCGATTGCGCAAGGCTAACACGCCCTCTCCCGACCTGACGCAGCCCCGGATGCAAGAACGCCCGGATGTAAAACCGCTGCGCATTTCTGCTGGAACTGCTTTGACATGACCAACAAGACCATCGTCGTGCTGCTGAAAGGTTATCCGCGGCTCTCGGAAACGTTTATCGCCCAGGAACTGCTGGGGCTGGAACGGGCAGGCTTTGCCCTGAAGCTGGTGGCTATGCGCCGCCCGACCGACAAGAAGCGGCATCCGGTGCATGACGAGATCAAGGCGCCGGTCAGCTATCTGCCGGAATACCTGCATGAGGAGCCGGTGCGGGTGGCAAAGGCGCTGATGAAGGTCGCAACGCTGCCGGGTTTCGGCTCGGCGCTCAAGGCGTTTTTCCGCGACCTGCCGCGCGATTTTTCCCGCAACCGTTTCAGGCGGTTCGGCCAGGCTGCGGTTCTGGTGGCGGAATGGCCTGATGATGCCGACTGGCTGCATGTGCATTTCATTCACACGCCGGCAGCCGTTGCCCGCTACGCAAGCCGCATGAGCGGCATTCCCTTTACCGTTTCGGCACATGCCAAGGATATCTGGACTTCAGAGCCCTGGGATCTCTCCGACAAGCTTGACGAGGCCGATTGGACGGTGACCTGCACCAAGGCGGGGCATGAGCGGCTGCAGAGCCTTTCATCCCGCGACAACGTGCATCTGAGCTATCACGGCCTGGATCTCGACCGGTTCCCGCATTTCGCAGGTACCCGCCCTGCCCGCGACGGGCGCGACCCGGATGATCCGGTGAGGATCGTCAGCGTCGGCCGGGCGGTGAAGAAGAAGGGGTATGACACGCTTCTGCGCGCACTGGCGCTGCTGCCGAAGGAGCTTGCCTGGCGCTTTACCCATATCGGCGGCGGCGATGAGCTTTCCCCCTCAAGGCACTTGCCGAAGACCTTTCGATCGCGTCGCGCATCACCTGGAAGGGTGCGCTCGACCAGCGCGAGGTGCTGGAGCATTACCGCGACAGCGACCTTTTCTCGCTCGCCTGCCGGATCACCGCCGACGGCGACCGCGACGGCCTGCCCAACGTGATGGTGGAAGCCGCAAGCCAGAACCTTGCCGTGGTGGCGACCAACATTTCAGGCATTACCGAACTTTTCGTCGATGGCGAAAACGGACTGCTGGTTGCGCCGGAAGATCCGGTGGCACTGGCGGCAGCGCTTGAAAAAGCGATCCGTGAGCCCGCCCTTCGGCAGCGCCTGGGTCAGGCCGCCGAGGCAAAGGTGCGCCACGACTTCGACCACCATACCAGCATTGCCGACCTCAACCGGCTGTTCACCAAGAGCTTTGCAAGCCTGGAGACCCACCGATGAACAACGGTACCTCGATCGGCAAGGGCCGGCGCGTCCTGTTTTATGTGCAGCACCTGCTGGGTATCGGCCATATTGTTCGGGCAAGCCGCGTTGCCACGGCACTGCAGAGCGCCGGGTTCGACGTGACGCTGGTGACGGGTGGCACGCCGGTGAAAGGCTTTCCGCCTGCAGGCATGGCGCATGTGCAGCTGCCGCCGGTGGTCGCCTCCAACAGCGGATTTTCATCGCTTAGCGATGCCACGAGCGGCGAGCCTGTGGACGAGGCCTTCCAGGACCATCGCACCGGCCTGCTGCTTGATCTCTTTCACGACCTGAAGCCTGACGTGGTTATCACCGAGGCCTTTCCCTTCGGTCGCCGGCAGATGCGTTTCGAACTTCTGCCGCTGCTGGAGGCGATCAGGTCTGCCGAGCCAAAGCCGCTGCTTCTCGCCTCCGTGCGCGACATTCTGCAGGAGAACCGCAAATCCGGCCGCGACGACGAGACGATTGCCCTGATGCGCGATCATTTCGACGGCGTGCTGGTGCATGGCGATGCGGGCTTCGTGAAGCTTGAGGAGACGTTTCGCAGGGCGTCGGAATTTGCGGGCAAGATCCATTATACCGGCCTCGTCGCACCCAACACGCCCACCCCCTCGCCCGACCGGTTCGACGTGCTGGTCTCGGCCGGCGGCGGCGCCGTCGGTGCGGGGCTGATCGGCGCGGCCCTGGAAGCCGAGCGCATTCTCAACGACGGCCGCAGCTGGTGCGTCATCACCGGGCCCAATCTTCCCGCGGAGGATTTCGACCGTATTTCGGCAGAGGCCGGCTCCCGCGTGACGGTCATCCGTTTCCGCCCCGACTTCCCGTCGCTTCTGGCAAATGCCCAAATCTCTGTCTCGCAGGCCGGCTACAACACCGTCTGCGACCTGTTCCGCACCACCTGCCGGCCAGTCCTCATCCCGTTCGCGGCCGGCGGCGAGACTGAGCAGACTGTGCGCGCCGAAAAGCTCAAAGCGCTTGGACTTGCGCAAGTGGTGGATGAGGCTTCGCTGACCGGTGAAGCGCTGGCAGAGGCCATCCGAAGGGCGAGCGGGATCACTGGCGTTCAGGAACTGCCGTTTTCGCTGGATGGTGCGGAGAGGTCGGCGGAGATTGTGGCGGGGATGCTGGATGGGCGTGGATGAAACGCGCGCTTGTGAAGTGAGCTTTTTCGGGAAGGAGCCTTGCGGGACAAGGGTCAAACTGGTCGGAGTGAGAGGATTTGAACCTCCGACCCCGTCGTCCCGAACGACGTGCGCTACCAGGCTGCGCTACACTCCGTGACCAGTGGCGCCTCTATAAACCGGCATTTTCCGTTGCACAAGCGTGTGCTTTGAAAAAATATGAGGTCTCGTGCAGGCCTGATCATCGCTTCAAATACCTCGAGAACAAGGCGTTGCAAAAAAGCGGCTCGGATGAAAATTGAGAGCTGTTTGGAAAGATGATGTCGCGACAGGCAGCGGAAATCTGTTAGTGCGAGATCAAAGCTTTGCCCATCTCAAAAGCCCTGCCTGGCAGGCATTGTCTGGGGCGATCACCACATGCAAGAGGATTTGTTGAAGATTATGAGCCGCCGCCTGTTCCCCTTGACCGCCGTTCTCGCGGTAGCGCTTTCTGCATGCACCACTGTCAGCGTTGCCAGCAGCCCGATCAACACCTACTGGACCGGCCGTTCGGCTGGCGAGTTCTTCGCCAAGTTCAGCCCACCCTTGAGCGATGTCGATAGCGGCAGCTCGACGATCTACAACTGGCGCGGCGGCTATACCCGCATCAAGCTTGCAAACGGCAAATCGGTGAGCGTCAGCTGCTCGGCCAAGGTCACCGTTTCCGAAAGCTACACGATCCGTGACATCACCATCACCGCAGATCGTCCCGGCTCCACTGGCTCCAGCTATTGCGAAGAGTTGCTGCTGCCGAAGAAGTAAATGGAACGGGCATCGCCGTCACTCGGCGATGCCCGCTCAATGGCTCTCCCCGTCGAGGGGATAAAGGATCCGTCCGAGGCGTCTCAGCCACGGTTTGGATAGCTCGCGGAAGAACAGGATCGGGTTCCGGCGGAAATCGCGCGCATCCTGCTCTGACCCCGCCAGTTTGATCAGCCAAGCAATCGGCACGGTCAGCAGATGCCGCCAGCCGAACAGGCCATAGGCGCCCCGCATCTCGAAGCCCGGCCGCGCCGGCATCGGTACTTCCCTGATTTGAGTTTCCGGCATGCCCTTTTCGCGCCACTGGAGCGCCAGCGCCAGACAGGTTTCGAAATCGATCTGGGTCCCATCGACCGGATTGAAATAGCGCGGATAGAGAAGATAGGCCGCGGCGAACAGCTGTTCGATAGTAAGCCTGCGGCCCCGCCGCGGGTTCGGCTGCCGATCGTCGGTCAGGCCCCACCCGGCATAGAACGGACATCCGGCCAGCGTCACGGGAAGGCCCCGCAGCAGCGCTTCGAAACCTGCGAGCGACGTGATGGAGTAGACATGATCGGCGCGCGCGAGAAGCTCCGGGAGCGACACCGGCGCGGTGACAATTGTTGCGAGATCGGTGACGTCGGACGGATCGGACCGCTGCGCCCGGACACCGTTCAGAACATCGGGATGCGGCTTGTAAAGGATTTCGGCATCCGGGTTTTCCGTGGCTGCCAGCCGCACGAGGTCGTTGTTGGTAAACGGTCGATCGCAACCGAAGCGGATCGACGCGTCGTCCTCCACCTGGCCGATAACAAGTATGCGAGGCCGCGCCTGCACCACAGCATCGGCCGGTACAGCCTCTGCCGCCAGGAGATCTGCTCCTGCGCCTTGTCGGGCAGCGGCATTGTATTTGCTGAGGCCGGACCGGAGCAGAAGATCGATGCCGGCCCTTGCCCGCTCCATCAGATCAGGATCGGCATCGAAATCATAGCTGCTCAGGATATCTTCGAGATCGGAGGGCTGGCGGCTATCGAAATAGGGCGTGCGGCTATCAAGTGTGAGCGAGAACGGCAGGCTCTTGCTGGCATTGCCGACCAGCGAGCGGATAAACCCGTCTTCGAGAAATACGAGCGGGATATGGTTGGAATGCGCGAATTCCAGGATGGCATCCGAGACATTCCGGCTCCAGACCAGCAGGGTCGCGCCGGGTGTTGCGAGGATTAAGTCCTGCCAGTCTCGAACAAACGTGAGATCGCTCAGGTAAAGCGGCAGATACTGAAAGCTCGAATGCGGAAAATAGGCCTCCAGCATCCCTCGCTTCCAGCGGCGGATATGCACCGCAAACACGTGTCGTCCGTCAAGACCCGGCACTCCAGCGGCAATCATCCTCGACTGTCTTCCTTGTTCAAGCCTGTTTGTATCGGCGACATCGGAGGTTTTACGGCAATGGCGGGCGTCCGTCACGTGATTGCTAGGGAGACCTGAGACCGCTTCCGCAGCGCGGTCAAAAGCGGGGCAGGTTCTGTGATAAAAGCGCTGGCGACTGGAGTGTCAAGCGACAGCACTGACCACATGGACGCAGCGGCTGTGGCACGAGCAATCAATCTCAACATCCCGCTTATCTGCGTGGGAGCGCGCGACGGCAGTTTGGAGGATGATCGGTTCCCCTCGCTTCATGAACCGAAGCCGAGCAAGACCCCTGTAGCGGTCCAGGCACCGACTTCTTCTCCGGCGAGAACGTTCATCGCCGAACTTAACAACGTCGGAAACAGAGCAAACTGTTCGGTATCGACAAGCGCCCTGCTGACAATGGCCGACTGCGCCCGCATACGGGCAATGACTGCATCCCGGCCCTGCTTGCCTTGCTCTTGGTAGCGGCGAAGCTGCAGTCTCCTCAAACGCAGCTGGTCTGTCGTACTTGCGGGCAGCAGTTTCTGGACGCGGACACCCGCATCGATAGCCTCGGAGATTCGTCCTGCCGCTTCGAGATAATTGCGCTTGCGACGAAATAGAGAGACATTATCCGGCGAGATCGCGATCGCTTGGTCGAGCCAAAGCAAGGCCTTGTCAGTCTCTGCCGTCTTAAAATAGATGTTCGCCAGCTGAACCATGTCTGAGACACTGTTCGGTGCCAGGGATATGGCGACAAGGGCGGCGTTCTCCGCATCCAGCATTCGGCCCACAGCTTCAAGGCAAACGCGTCGGCGGCGAACGGTGGAAAGGTCGAGAGACGCCTCAGGATTGGCATCCAGATGCTGCAGTGCCTCGGCGTGGGCTCCCTTTGCGATCAGCATTCCGGCCAATTGCATTCGGTCGGACACGCTTGCGGGCAAAATTTCCAACACCGTCAACGCGTCGACGAATGCCGCATCCAGACTGCCACGTTTCTCCAGGAGGTTCCTCCGGGTACGGAGCAGACCAACATTGCGGGGTGACAGTTCGAGGCCTGCATTGATGGCGTCCAGAGCTGCGTCCTGTTCATCCAGTCTGCTGCAAAGGGAAGCGAGCCGATGGTAGAGCGATACCGTTCCGCCTCCAGCGACAATTGCATCCTTGGTTGCCTTTTTAGCCTCGCTGAGAGCCCCGCTCGCAATCATGACAGCAACCTGCTGGTACAGAAAGTCTGGGCGGCTACCGCCAATTCCGACGGCTACTTGCGACAGACGCGCAGCCTGCGCAAATCGGTTGCGATCAACCGCCCACTTGGACATCTCGTTGACTATGACGGCGGAGCGCCGCTTGGAACCGGCAGAAACGATACGCGGGCCGGGACAATCCCCCGCTAGCGCAGCCTGGGCAAACGGCTTCAGTTTGCCGATCTCGAGCATCGCCTGAGCTGAAGGATGGCCGGAAAAGGGGAACTCAACAAAATGCGCAACGGGGAACGCCGGACGAACCTCTCGTTCGATATAGGCTTTGTCCGCTGCGACGAGAGGGTCGTAGACAACATATGGCCTGAGTATCGGGTCGGAAATATCCTTTAGTGGCCTGTGCTGTGTTGGCCAACTGGTGACAAAGTGGGAATAGCTGGTGATAAGAAATCTCGGGTCGATCGAGTTGCGCGGCGAGATCGCAATGGCCGTCGCGCCGATGCAGCTGGCATAATAGAGAGCCGCATACCCACCCATGCTGGTGCCATACGTGAACCGCCGATTAAAGCCCCCTAGAACCGATTCTAGGGCTTCGGTAAAATCTGCAAAAGAGAGGTCTCGATACCAGTTGTCATGCCGCTTCTTCACAGAGACGACGGCATAGCCTTGCTTTTCGAGGAACTTTTGTCCGAACCCATCGCGGCTGGGATCGTTTTCGCCGAAAGACGAAAAGGTGACGACAACGCCCAAGCGTGGAGCTTGATACTGTCCAGCTTCGATAACGGTGTGGCCGTTGTCAAATAAGACGATCCCCACGTCCCATGCTCCCCAATGCAACTATGAATACATAGTCCAAAGTGCAAGCGCAGGCAATCTCGGATTGCTCGGTAACGGAATACAACCAAGCCTGCCGTGGTATTCTTGCATCGCTAGTCAAGCGGTTCCGGAAAAACCGTACGCCTTAATGATGGATACGCATATCCCGAAGCGCACGCTCGAGAGCCAGCCCCAAGAGCAGAACCGCGCAGGTCCAACCGATGATGTAGGGGACCGACAGCAGGTGGGTCGGATACGTGGGGTAAAAGCCCAACCTAAACAAAGCCACAAAAAGCATGATCGGGTTGTAGGCGGGGATCTCCTTCACCTGCGGGACCATATATTCCGGAATAAAGTATACCGCGCTGAAGAAGATCTGAATGCGCGCGATCATGCCCCAGGCAAATTTCCAAATCGGGAATAGAGCGATAAAGAAAGAGTTGATGAGACCAATACCGAACGAACAGAGCACGATTATGATGCCAAATTCTTTGATCGCACGGGGATTACACGGAATGGCGAACTTCGACAGACCAAACGCTGAGATCATGGCGAAGAAGAGGATGAACAAGATCGAGAACGACAGGAACTCAACGAACGTTCTCGCGATCGAATAGTCGGTTGCCTCAACATGCGGAATCGTTGTTACGGATTTCGCCGCAGCAATAGCCGATGCCGCACGAATGCTCATGGTTCTGAAAAACAGGACCGGGAGGATACCCGTCGTGATGAAACACGAGCAGACTGTCGCCGATCTATAGACCTCGATGCAAGAAGGTGAAGATCACCCAGTGAGCGAGGATAAAGAAGAGCACGTCTAAAAGATCGAATAGCTTTGAGAATGCGTGCTTGCTGTTGCGCAGCCGAACTCGCGGATGGTGAGGGCCGTGACGACCCGCACCTGACGCTGCAGGCCCAGCGCAACCGTGTAGAACACCAGATTAAACGTGATCCCTGATACTGTAGTAGACTAGCGTCAACACGACCCAGATACCACAGGCGGAAAGGAAGACCAGAAAGGTATCGAAGAATACCTTCGGATAGGATGCAACCTCAGGCAACCCCGGCTGCACGTAGGTCGCAAGATAGATCTGGTTGTGGCTCGCTTGTGCTCTAGCCGATTCGTAGTTCGTAAGAGCCGACTGATAGAGTTTTGTTGCGATCTCGACATCCGTTTGGATTTGGTCGTAGCGTGTCAGCACCTGTGCGTTGATCATTTCGCTGCCGGCACTTCCACCCTGCATGTTGCTGCCAACCTGGTCCTGAAGCTGTGCGACCTGCTCCTTGGTCGCGTTGATCTGGTTCCTCATCACAGACAGACGTGGCGACTTCGGGTCCATATATTGCGTCAAACTGTCATACTGCGCCTGCAGGCCGGCGAGTTCGCTGCGCAGCTTCAAGTTCAACTGAAGCCGACCGTCGGCCTCCTTGCGCGCATCGATCGACTTTTGGGTCGTGCGCAACTCTGTCTCTTCGCGACGAACATCCTTCAGGCGCGATTCGGCACGGGCCATTTCCGTATGCGCAAAGTCCATCTGGCTCTTGCGGGCTTCGTCAGAAATCTGATTGACCAGGCTCTCGCAAAGGACCTTAAGCGCGTTGGCGATCTTCTGGGCGTCGGCTGGTGTGAACGCCGCGACTTCCACGACGTTGATACCCGTCGTGATATCGTAATTCGTATGGATCGACGAGTTCCAATATTTGACGAGCGTTTCCAGCGAAGCCGAAGAATCGAGTCGGCTCATGTAATCAACGGCACCGCTGGAATATATCTGTCGAAGTCCGACAGCTTCCTCGAGCGCGACGACCGCATCGCGGCTGCCCACGTAGTCAGACACGATATAGCTGTTCGACATGATTAGCAAAGAGTCCGCTGACGACGAGCCCGCCCCCGCGCCGAGGTTTGGCCGCACGGAAAAGCGAAATTCCGAAACATACTGTGGCGCCGCAAAGAACGCGTAATAGACACCGGCGATGATCGTGGGGATAATCACGGCGATCAGGAAGAAAATCCATTTACCCCAGGTCTTGAGTCCGCCCTCGGAGGGCGCTCCGCGAACCTTGTAGGTAACTACGCTCTTCTGGCTGGGCGGAACTAAAGTGGGCTTCAGATCGGGGGTTCTTGCCGGAAGGTTGGCTGAAGACGGCTGCCGGCGGGCAAGGCCTGTCCCTCCAGGACGCACCTCATCCAGCCGCCTGAGCAGTGAGCCGTCTGACTTCATCCGATCGCCCTTTGTCAAATATGTTTGCTATGAAAAGTAACATAACGAAATGTCAGTCACCAAACAACCCGGCGCTCCACGTCTCGACCAGAAACGGGATCGTGAGCGCGTGTTAAACAGCGATATCGGCTTTTCGAAGGCTTAAGAGCGCTCGGCTTACAATCCGTTAACAGTGGAGGCGACACCCGCGCCCTGCGTGACAGGGGAAACAGTCGTGCTGACTAGGGTAGAGAACTTACGAAGCTCCGCAAGCGATGAGTTGGCAATATAAACCAGATCGCCGTTATTGACCTTGAAGCTCTTGAGGACGAAGAAGCCGCTCGGGTCCTTCAAATCGATCTGGTAGATGACGTTGACTGTTCCATCCGAATGCATGGCGCGCGCCGACGGATTGAAGCGACGAACCTCCGCGAGAGGTTCTCGACGATAGATGAAGATGCCCTTTGCGTTGGCGCGTTCATCGTTGAGACCACCTACCTTCGCGAGAGCCTGATTGAGGAAGAGCTGCGACTGGTCGAACGGCACGGATGCGTTGGCTGTCGCGGCGCCGAACACCGTGAAACTGCGCGGCTGACGGATCAAAGCGATGACGTCGTTAGCCTGCACATAGATGTTCTCGCGCGGGCTGGAGATCAATTTCTCCATCGGCATCGTCTCTGTCCGCATACCGCGCGAGATCTGGACAGCCAGCTGATGCGATTCCATGCGAGGTCCGCCCGCAGCGGCGATGACGTCCAGAAGACGTCCGCCGCCCGCGGTCAACGGAATTCGCCCGCTGGAGGCAACTTCGCCTGTCACAGTCACAGCGTTCGCATTGTTCTTTGCGACGTTGACGAGCACTTGTGGCTCGACTGCCATGCCGGAAAGAGCCTTCTCGATATCGGCCTTGACTTGCTGAGGGCTGCGTCCAGCGGCGCGGATCGTACCGGCATAGGGAACGACAATCATACCGCTTTCAGAAACAGGCTGCTCAGGAATCTGTGCACCACCCTGCCGTCCCGCGCCTGCGGAGAACAGGCCGTTCTCAGACGCTTCCCAAATCGCGACGGTGACGACGTCGCCGACGCCGATAAGGGATGTACTCGCGCGGCCGGAGTTACCAAAGGCAACTGACAACGGCTTCTCATCAGAAACGGAAAGAAGATCGGCAACTCGCTGCGTGACATTGATCAGAACGTAGGGTGCTTCGACAGAACTTGAACCCGATTCGATCTGACCAGCACTCGGGCCGGAGCTCGGAATAACGGAACATGACGTTGCAAATGAGCAAAGGGCTACCGCCGATGCGGCCAAAAGTCGTCTATGGGACTGCATTCACTTTTACTCTTCGCAATGGCTGCAACACTCCTCTGAGGAGCGCCAGCATCAGTAAACTACCGAGCAATCTTGTTCAACTGCGAATCCGGATATGAAACAGATTTGCAGAGGTATTTCCTTGTAAAAGGATTGGCTTAACAATTTCTTCTAAAGTGGAATCTGGGACAGGATCGCGGGGGGTATCTCCCACTCGGCTTCACTGAGATCCACGTGCTTCCTCAACGGAAAAGCATCAAAAAGAGCAGTGGAATCATAGCTAAGCGGTTCCCAATTTTCGTCCAGAAAGCGAATCACATTCTCCCAATCCGTGTGGTCATCGAGCGGCTGGAGATAGCTTAAAACGGTCTCGCGGCCGGCGCCGCTGTAAAAGTCCTTCATCCGGTGATCGATCGGCTGGCTGCCATCGATCGCGAGCGATCCGGACTCGCCGCCATAGGTCGCAAACCAAGCACACGGTATACCGTAGGTCTCGGCAATCACGATACCATGCAAACTTGTCGACAGGATCCGCCGACAGGCAAGAATTTCCTCCGTCTTCGATCGGAGCCCGTCAATAGTCGCTGGTGTGTACGTGTTGATGATATGCACGCGCTCCGCCAGGTGCGGCGGAATTTGGTACCGCGCAATCGCCGCTTTTACCAGCGCGTTGGCATTTGGTGATTCAAGTTCGGATATGTGGACGATTACGCCGAGATCCCATTTCTTCACGTTTGGATCCGGAAAGATTTTGGGCAGGAACCAGACAGGATCACCGTAGGCTTCTGGTACGACAATACCCTTTGCGCGGAGCGCTGCGGCGGTTCTGCGGCCGCGCACCGCGTGGACGACAAGTTCGGTGTCATCTGGAATCTGGTAACCGACAAGGCCGCCCGTGCGATCGCGCTGCATGTCAAATCCGGTACCCCAGAGATGCACCTTGCCGAAATGCAGGGCATGTCCGATCGTACCGACAGCAGCCAGGCGCTCCTTCTTGGCACTGAAAGGTGCTCTGAGAATTGGCAGCCGAGACATGGCTGCAACGACGACTGCACTCAAGGCATCGCCGAGATTTGCGTCGTAATGCGTGTCCGTTGTCCAGACCCAGGTGAACCTGAGCGAGCGCGGACGGCCGAGCCTTGGCCGTGTCACAGCTCCGCTGGCGGGATTTTTTTCACGGCTGAGAAACCGCTTTGCGGCACTGAGTGGCATGGAGCTCTCGCTTACCGAAAGTGGGAAATGACGCGTTTAAAAAGCGAGGAACCGACGTTCGTCGATGGCTCCGGCTTTGGCGGGATCATCCGGCTCAATGAGGGATGATCGAACGCACTTCCTGTCGGCCCTTTACTCAGAGGCGCGACCTGAAGCGGAAACGCTTCAATGAGTGCATCTTCATCAAGCGTCTTCGGGAACCAGACGCTGTCGATCGCGCGGATCAACTCACCCCAGTCCGTAGGCTTGGAACGGGGCTGATACCAGACATCCAAAGCCGTTTGACCGAGCCCCCTGTAGAGATCGTTGAAACGCAGATCGATCACATCCGGCTCAGAAAAATCGATTTTTCCAAGCCCAGCACGGGACGCCCGCGGGGAGAAATACAGACAGGGAATACCGTAAGATTCGGCGAAAACCATGCCGTGCAAGCTGGTCGAGACAATCCGCTTGCAGGACAGAATATCGTCGAGGCGCTCGCGAAGCGCGGCTGTGGTGGGAGCGGTTACGGTATTGATCAGCTTGACGGATGTCTCGTCCGCCCCGGACAACCGATAGCGAAGATACTCGCTCTTCGGCGTAGCGACGTAGTTGCGGTCAGCGAGTTCTGAAAGGTGCAGGATGACACCCAGTTCAAAGCGCTTTTCCTTCGGCGCCGCGTGAAAGCGCGGCAGCAGCCACAGCGGATCTCCGTAGATAGCCGGGCCGGCCTGATCGAGTCCGAAGACCTCGCGCGTGAAGGGTCCCCGCGTCGCATAGGTCGTTATGGTCGTATCCTGCGGGCGAGAATAGGGAACCTTTTCCTTCGGTGCGTCGTGTGGGTTAAGATGGGGAGATGTACCAGTACCCCAGAAGGAGACATCGCCTCCCCTGAACATGTGACCTATCGTTCCGACGGCTGCCAGGCGCGTCTCACGGGATTTTGCAGCGACGTGTTTTACAGGCAGCCCCGATATAAACGATACGATGACCGGCGACAGGGCGTCACCGAGATTGAAATAAGACTGTTTGGCCGATTGCCCCACCCAAGACAGAGGAATGGTGCCGGTCGAGGCCACAACCTCCTTCAAACTGTTTGACATCTCGTCCCATTCTCGTGTTGGAAATATACGTCTAGGTCTTGCGCCAGAGTGGCGCAATCGGTCTTATCACTAGGCCTTAAAGCAAAACGCCACCGTTTTTCAATCGCCCCGCTGCCGTGACGTGCATAAACATTGCGGCACCAATCTGACAAGAGTATCAGAAGAGCCAGATGTTCAAGCTGCAGATGCCACCAGTTCCGATCGAAACCAGCCAGGTACTGTTCGATCTCTCACGGTTGTTGCGCAGCCGGAACAGGGCGTTTGCAACCGGAGTCGATCGCATCGATCTGGAGATCGCGCTTGATCTTGCAGCTCGGTTTAAAACGTCATGTTATTTTCTCTATGCCGGAGCAGCTGGTGTAACTATCTTGCGCCACGAGACTGGCATCTCCTTGCTTCGCGCCCTCGATGCGCGGTGGAACGGTAAGCAAAGCCCTAACGAACGCGCTCGAAGTACCCAGTCGTACACAGCCGAGATTGCATATGGGTCGGTCACGAGACGTGACCGGAGAACGGTTGTCACCTCCGACACGACCTATGTCGTTGCATCGCATTCGGGACTTGGAAAAATTAAGGGGGGGATCGGTCGACTCGATCCCCGGAAGGCGATGAAGAGGGTCATCTACATTCATGACATCATCCCTTTGGAGATGCCGGAGTATCAGCGTCCGGAAACTCGCCCGGCTTTCGAAAATTATCTGGGCGAGTTAATGGATGCGCCGGTGACCATAGCATCGAACTCGCACGACACCGATACGCGCTTTCGCCAACTGGCCGGGACAAAGGGGTGGACGGTCGAGAGGTTTATCGTCCTTAAACCGGCGCTGGTCCCAACCACCGCTGCGCGGCTTCCGATCCGCACCGAAATCGAGACCTTTATCTCTCGCCAACGTTCATTTTTTACCGTCATCGGTACGATTGAACCGCGAAAAAACCATCTTTTGCTTCTGAACCTATGGCGGCAGATGCTGGAGCAGCAAGAAGACGCGCCGCATCTCTGCATCATCGGTAAAAGAGGCTGGGAGAACGAGAACGTCTTGGATATGCTGGACAGGTGCGTGGCGATCAAAGGTAGCGTCACCGAATTCGGCGACCTTTCGGATGGAGAAGTGCAAGCCGTGATGAAAGCATCGACTGCGCTGCTGTTTCCGTCCTTTGTCGAAGGTCTTGGCATCCCACTTCTGGAAGCTGCAGCCCTTGATCTGCCCTGCATCGTTTCCGATATTCCCGTTTTCCGCGAGATCGCTCCGACAGGTACGGTGTTTCTTGATCCGCTCGATGGTCCAGGTTGGAAGCGCGAAATCATTTCGCGGTCGCTCCCTCCTGCCCACGACATAACGAGACAGGTCGGATAGATGTCAGTCGTTTTTGAAAACGTCTACAAAACATTGAAGCAGAAAAACAAGAAAACGAAAGTTTTCGAAGCTGCCGATGTGACGTTCAGCCCCGACAGGATCACCGGCATCCTGTCGCCCAGCGGCGCCGGCAAAACCACGGCGACCGATCTCACCACCGGTAAACTGCGGCCAGATTTCGGGCGCGTCAAACGCAGTTCGTTGGTTTCCTTTCCCGTCGGTGGTGGCGGTGTGTTCAACAATCTTCTCACGGGCCGCGAAAACCTTGCGTTCCTCTGCCGGGTCTTCGGGTTCGACCCGCGCCCGATCATCCAGTTCGTTGTCGATTTCGCCGATCTTGGTAAGACGATTGACAAGTCGTTCAAGCTCTACAGCAGGGACGAGCGTACCAAGTTCATCTTTGCCTCCAGTTACGCCATCCCCTTCGACACCTATGTGGTGGACGACTCGCTGATTGGTGGGCGCGGACCGTTTCGCGATCAGTGCACGAGCCTTGTCAGAGAAAGAATGGAGACGTCCGGCTTCATCATCTACACCTCCTCTCCGACGGTCATTCGCAAATATTGCAACGAGTTTTACGTCATAGACAGAATGAGTATCCAGCAGACAGATACTGCCGATGAAGCGATCGCTCTACTCGGTGAAGCGACGTTGCGCGATGGAGACGGGACTAGCGAAGACGCCACTGGAGGTGAAATCCAGTTGGTCAATCCAGGGTAGCCTTGAGGAGATCAGTGATGCGCCGGGCTCAGCGGTTGCAAATTTTGGCTCGATCCCGCAATTAAGGTCGACGACAACAACTCGGGCTACAAACGTCTCCGATACGTGCAAAACAGCGAAAGTCCAGCAAGAGATATCATGACCAACAGACGCATTATGATTGACGGCTACAACCTTGCTCTGGAAAGAGGCACGGGTGTTGCCACGTATTCGCGCAATCTTAGCCTGGAACTGTCGAAGCTCGGACACAAGATTGATCTGCTCTACGGCCTGCGGACGTCAACCGGTACGAACCCTCTGCTTAACGAAGTAAACTTCTTCGATCCGGTGACGAAATCGCCGAAGACCATGGACGTGGCAAAAACGCTCCTTCGATCACCGATGGGATTGAAGGCTCGCGAAGTACCCATCACCGGCAAGGTCATTGCGAGGCACCCGACGAGGATATTGCCCCCGTACGACCGCATCTTCAACTACCAGCACCTCTTCACCGTCGCTCGTTGGCATTTCAAGGTCTACGGCAAGTTCATGGAGACCTCGTATGAGCGTCCCGCTGAAATTGCCCACTGGACTTACCCGCTTCCCATCCGCCTGAAGCACGCCCAGAACATCTACACTATCCACGATCTGGTCCCGCTGCGCCTTCCCTACACAACACTCGACAACAAGAAGGAATATTTCCGCGTTGCGCGCGATATCGCCCGTGACGCCGATCATATCGTGACGGTATCCGAAGCGTCCAAGCGCGATATTGTCGATCTTCTTGGCGTACCCGAGGAGAAGGTTACGAACACCTATCAATCGGTCAGCTTGCCGAGTGCAATTCTGGAACGGCCATTCGACGAAGTGGCGACAGAAGTCGAAGCGATTTTTGGTCTCGAACCCAAGAAATATTTCCTGTTCTTTGGCGCAATTGAACCGAAGAAGAATGTTGGCAGGATTATCGAAGCCTATCTCGCGAGTCAGTCAAGATATCCGCTGGTCGTGGTAGGGCAGTTGACGTGGAAGGATGCCAACGATCTGCGGCTCCTCGGCGTTTCCGGACAAAGCGGCGGTAAAAAAACCGTCGATCCGTCGATCAGCGCTGTTTCACGAGCCCAGCAGATTATCCGTCTAGAATATCTGCCGCTCAACATGCTCGCCTCGATCATAAGGTGCGCGCGCACCGTCGTGTTTCCTTCGCTTTACGAGGGTTTCGGCCTGCCTATCCTCGAGGCGATGCAGCTTGGCACAGGCGTGATTACAGGGACGGAAGGATCGAACCCGGAAGTATCGGGCGACAGCGCCTATCTCGTCGACCCATATGACGTCGGGGCGATCGCACGGGCGATCCGTGACATGCAGAACGATGACGACATGGTTGCGCATTACGAGGCAGCGGGGCGAGAACGCGCCAAGCTGTTTTCGCCAGAGCGCTACTCAGAACGACTAACTGAGCTTTACAAGAAGCTAAAATGAGCCGCATATTCAAAATAACCGAGGCTATAGGCCTAAGGAAAAGGGGATTGGACATCAGCGAAATTGCCTCAAATGCTGAGCCGCCCCGCAACGACGACCTGCTCGGACAGGCTCGCGATCTCGCAGCGCAGGCTCCCGATGCGCCGTCCTCTGCACTTCTGCTGGAACTTTGCGCGGCTATTGAAGCAGGTCCGCGCGACATTGCGGAGATTAGACGAGAGATTTTTCGAGATGCCGTGAAGGGCATCGCCAACGTCATTCGTAACGGACAGCTGCCCGCGGAACTACCTTTAGCTAAAATGGTACCCGGCGGATACGGTTCACCCGAATTGCTGGCTCAGGAGATCGAAAAAGCGAACGCGACCAAGCCGATCACTATTGGCGAATTACGAAGCATTCGCGGAAAGGTGAAGGCGGCTGAGGAAGCAAGCGAGGCCATCGACGATCTTGCCAAGCGCATCTACTATGCCAAGATCTTCGACACGAACCCCTCGACCGAAGATATCCTGCCGCCGGGCTCGCCGTCTCGGTCGCTAGACCTGATGTCCATGATCATTCAGAGAGTGCTCCCGAATGGCTGGTGGACATTGGGTAGCAACGGCGAAAACCTCAGTGACCCTTCGGTCGCGAAGGTCGGCACTTGGGCTGGTGACGAACCGAAGCCTGAGTCGGCTCCTACCCCTGCCCTGGCTTTGCTGAGTGCGTTTATCCTCACCCTCATCGAGACGGCAAAGAAAGACGCCTGATGTTGCAAGGCACCCGCCGCCGTAGCAGTGGGTGCGTTACGCGGTGCGATCACGCGCGCTTTTTCGCGGCTCGGTTGATCTCCTTGACGTCATGCTGGAAAATCAGGTTGTTTAAGACCGGATGTTCCCAAATGGTCGTTCCGGCCGCGGGTATGATCGGGTCATAGTCAACCGGGAAGGCGTCGATGAGCGCCTGTTCATCGAGGCGCCTCGGTTGCCATGCCTCGTCAATGGACTTCGTCAAGTCATGCCAGTCTGTCTGCTCGCCATGCGGCTGCGTATAAACCGGCAGACTGGAAAGACCCAGACCGCGGTAAAGATCGACAATGCGAAGGTCGAGGACCTCGTCCGAGTGCAGATCTCGCACACCCAGGCCGCTCTCTGCGCCGGTCGACGGGAAATGGAGGCAGGGTATGCCGTAGCTTTCCGCAAACACCATTCCATGAAGGCTTGTGGAGACAATGCGCTCACATGCTAGGATCTCGTCGATCTTGCCGCGTATGCCCTGGATGTCGATCGCGCTCACGGTGTTGATGATGCGGATGTCGTCCCGCATTTCTAGGGGGATCTTATAACGGAGAAGCTCAGCCCGCAAATGCGCCTCCGGATCGCGATCGGAGAGCTCCGAAAGGTGAACGATCACCCCAAGCTTCCACTTCTTCTCGACTGTCGGATTGTAGAAACGTGGTAGCAGCCATACAGGATCGCCGTAGACCCCGACGGTTCCCTCTCCGCGGCCAGTCAAAATATTTTCGGACACGGGGCCGCGCGTGGCAGTCACCGTAAAGCTGGAATCGGGCGTGATCTCAAACTCGAGGCGCTCCGCCGCGGGCGCAGAAGGATTTGTCCATCTCGAAGATCCCGTGCCCCAGAAAAACACCTCACCGCCCGAAAAGCCGTGGCCGATGGTCCCGACGCAACCCATCCGAAGCGCTTGGGTTTTCGTTGGAAGGCGCTGTACATCTTGACCGGACATGAGAGCGACCATGACGGGGCTCAGCGCGTCACCGATGTTGAGGTAGTCCATTGCCATTGTGGAACCGGCCCACGCAAGCGGCACATAGCCGCTCGTACGGGCAAACTGGGCAAGCGCATTTGTCTTCATAGATACCTACTAATTAGGAGATTGCATGCCCTTGGGTGCAATCGTTGTTACCAGCCAGAACCATCGCCAACGGCCTATGCTCTATGCCGGTCAGCCTGGACAGGCGTTGCCCTTACAATACTGTGACGTGGCTTGGAAAGCCTAGCAGCGCGGCGCTCCGTCTGCCTCAGCCGCCGTCGCTCTTCGCGCTCCCCGATCGTTGTTATCCATTTGTCCATTGACCTTGCAAGAGCGGCGTCCTCTTTTGCCTGCTGCCGATGCGCGACCGCAAGCGTCCTGATGGCGAGCAAGATACCTGCGATCGTCAAAAGAACGACTGCGCCGATTGTAGATATAAAGATCATCGCGATACTCATGTCGAGCATATGTGTTGCCGCAGTCGGCTATGCAACATCGCGGCCGGTATCGACTCCGTGATCAGGCCGGCACGTTACGCTGCTCAACGCCAGTAGATGTCATTGGCAAGTCCGTTGATCGATTTGATATAGTCCATCTTTGGGGCAGCCGGCGATGCATTGGTGTAGTCCTCGCATAGCGTCATGTACCACACATGGCTTTCGCCAGAGCTCGGGTCGGTCACTAGACGGCTGTAGACGTTCGGTTCAGAAGAAACACCCGACACCTGTAAGTTGGCGTTATATCTAACAGCCGCCAATTCTGGCCTGCTGCATCGACCTGCCGAGACAAGCCTTTGTGCCAGGTCCGCAGCGGACTTCTGAGACCGCGGATGAACCCAGTCCTCACGAGCCCACTTTTCCCAGCGAGAGAGACCAAATTCCCTTGTCCAGTAAGTCTGCTCGACTTGCATTGCCTTCCCGGGTCCCTTGCCATCCTCGCCGCTACGCGAGTAGTGGCTTGAGACAATCGACAACAGACGACGGTCTGACTTGTAGGTGAAATCATCAACAGCCCAGGTGGTGAGGCCGCGATTGTAGCGCGTTGCGCAGGCTACCGGCAGTTCGGAAGGCTGACCGTTGTGAAGCTTGCTTGGAAACACGCCATATCCGCTTTCGCCTCTCGCCGGAACAGTTGCCGGTGCGATCACCCATCCTCGGAAAAAGCGGCGCGACGTACCGCCGCTATCGGCGCACTGGTCCGATTCAAATGTCGACAAGGCAACGGGGCTATAGCTTCCCATCAGGAAACCATACCCTTTGTCGTACCACTGGATGGAAAGTCCATTGTCTTCGGCCCCTTCGACATCGTCAACCGATTGGGGGCCAGCGCACCCTGCCTTGAAAGTAGAGCTCGTGATGCGCGTATTTGCCCCGATGGTGACGGGTATGTTTACCTTGGTGACGGCGCCGCCGGCGCACTTGGATCTTGGTCCAGAGAAGTTCTGCAGGATATAGGTAGGCTGTTCACCAGGCTTGATGTTGCGCCGACTGCTGCAGTCCGGCGAGCCAGGGATCTTACCCATCGCAACGGAGCCATCCGACTGCGTGCACACGTCCATTGTCATGAAGTCCGAGATGGGCCCTGAGCCTTCGGCCGCCTGAAGCGCCTGTGGCGACAATGAGACGAGTGCTGCGGCAACTCCGCCCAAAACGTTGGAACGGGAAAAGCAGGACCGACGCAAGGCGCCATGCGAGCGAGTATACATCATCAATCTTTCTGAGCTCCGGCGCGATTGCGGCACTGTCAGCATTCTCAATAACTAAGGCGACAATGCGGTAACGCGTCTGCTATTCTTCCGAAAGAAAAGCAGTCTCGTTCCACGAGTTTTGGATGGTTTCCCTCTCCACACTTTCCGTTCTGGTTGTCATCGGTGCAGTCGTCCTGTTTACGGTTGCCGGGATCGGCTTTCATCGGAAGGTGCAGGAACAGGAACGTCAGCGTGCCGAGTATCGTAGGCGCGCCGAGGTTAAACTGCGTGCTAACGCCCTAAAAGCGAAATGGCGGTCAATACTCAGACCCCTGGGGATGAAGGGTATTGCACTGGAACATTATCGGACCATGAAGTCGGTTGACCACCGGCGCCGGATCAATCTGCACGCCGATCTGGATAGTGGCCCAAGGCAGTAGAATTGATTTGCAAGCACGGTTTCACTTCAAGGAAACCCGGCAGTCTACAAGAGGGTGATAACCGAAACTGTATAGCCACGAGTTTCGTAGACACCCTCGGTTTAGGTTGTCTTCTGCTTCTCGGACTCGACGAGCGAAAGCATCCCGTTCCTGACGTGCTTGCGTTTGGGGTTGTAGAACATTCAAATGTAGTCGAACACGTCCTGACGGGCTTCGTCACGCGAGAGATAGATCCTGCGGCGTATGCGTTCACGCGCTAGAAGGTTGAGGAGCTTTCGGCGACCGCGGTGTCGTGGCAGTTTCCACGACGGCTCATTGTGAACCAGATTGTGGCGCTTCAAGAACGAGGCCCAGTCCATGCTGGTGAACTGCGACCCTTAATCCGAATAGACCAGAACCTAATCCTTTGGCTTGCTCGCGAAACCGCTAACAGCAAGGCTTGCAGCACGAAATCAGCGGACTGACGGCTTTGCATTGCCCAGCCAATCACCCGGCGGGAATTGAGATCGATGACGACAGCAAGGTCGGCTAAGCCCTCGCAGGTCTGGACATAGGTGATGTCCGTGACCAGGCTTTGTCCGCAGCCTCGACGTCGAACCGCCGGCCGAGCCTATTGTCGACCACGACTGAAGGGCGACCCCCGTATTTGCCGGGACGACTCGAGTAACCGTTCTCGGCCTTAATCCGGCAAGCGCCCCCGAGCGAAAGTTGACCTGCGTCAATTGAGGGGGAAACTACGGAGCGTCTGGGAGCAACCTCTTAAGGCTGCACTCATATCTTCTTCATCAACGCAAGAAGAGAGGGCATCATGAGTGTAGCCAAGCTCCAGTACGGGGACCGTTTCGGTGACGACGTAAAGAAAATCTCGCGCACGGCGTTGTCCGCCTCAAGTTCTAGCGATGCTGCGCTCCCATCAGCGAAATACACACGCTGGTTTCATGGCGAAGCGGGCGAGCCGGAACCGATGGCAACCTCAGCCAAAAAGTTTCGACGGCTCGCCGCAGACATGGTTCTTTCAGAAGTCATCGCTGTCACGAAGGAGAACCTGTCGATCCTCGGCGACGATGCCAATCACCTCTTCGCCTCTTCGCTTCCGACAGGGCACCGGATGCGCAAGGCAATTCGTGCGTCGATTCTGCAGTCTGTCCCGCATCTTGGAGCCTGCAAGTTCGGGGAAGTCGTAACCGAGCACGGCCCCAACGCCATCGCCGTCACGCAGATGTTCATCGCGAATTTCGACGGCGAGATCAACACGTCCGCAGGCGGCACAGATCTTTACAAGCCGCGAAGCCAGGACTTCGACCAGATGTTCTTCGGCCTCCACGTACTCCTCGACCGCAATGGCAATTTTCTAGGCTTCAATCACCGGCTCGGCGAAAATGGTCTGGCCTTCCAGACCAAGAATATCTCCACTGCCCTCTACAATGTCGCATCGACAAGTACCGGATTGTCGCTTGAGGCTCTCCGGGAAAGAGCTGCCATCAATCGGGTTGTAAACCGGTAACCGAGAGCGTTTCCCGGCGAGAGTAAATCATCCTGCCGGCGCAGGATTTCGGACAGGCAAGGCGAAGGGCATATCTGTGGGTACGTCAAAGCCGATCGGCTTTGATCCTGGCGAAAGGCTGCCCGGCCCATCGGGTTGGCTGGATCGGGAGGCCTGAGCGCCCGGCCGACTTGACCGTCGAATGTGTCTACGACGGGCGCCGACCGGGCAACCATCTGCAATTGTTCGAGGCAGCAGAATGCTTCAATCTTGCCAGGAAACGCTCTAGGGGTTCTCTCTTTCCCTATGACCAATCTGCGTGGCGACGAGCTTTGCCACCAAGTGCACGAGGTTCTTGGCTTCGAACCGACCCTTCAGCTTGTCGATGCGATGCTCGATCGTCCTTGGCGAGAGGTGAAGGTCTTCGGCGATTTCCTTGGTCGTCTGCCCCTCGATCAGCAGCTGGATGATGTTGTCATCCGTCATGTCGGTCTTTGCTTCTTTCGACGGCGGGATAAAGAACCGCCCTTCGACCAGACTGATACACCAGTTCGGCCTTCCCTCGCACTTTTGAGGAAGCAGCAGTCGCTCGTAGCCGATCCTGACCCCGAGAACCTTCGTTCTGACAAGCTCAAGCGTCGGGCGCCCGACCTGCAGACAGCGGGAATAGGTTGGGATGATGGCCTCATCGACGAAGCCTCGATCGAGATCCCGAAGGTTGGCATCGGGAAATTGCAGCCTCAATTGACCAAGCAAATGGCTCTTGAACCCGAAGTCCCTCACCCGCCGAAACCGCCAGTCATACGGGTCTTCGTCTCCCGTTGCGACAACGGACAGCGCCATCTTGATGGAGAGGCTGGAGACGAAGCTAGAATACACGCTTTCCGGGTCTGCCATCTCGCTCGACCGCAGCCAAACATCGATAAGGCTTTGAGAGATTGTATTGAATGAACTCATTAATGCGACACAAGAACCAATTTCTTCCTGTTCGCATATGCAACTCTCAAGGGTTTCAAAAGAATTACATTCGTCTAAAATAAACTACGTCGTCAGTTATGGAAAACACGGGAGACCACAGGATCTGAGGACCATATGCGGCCAGGCGCTTCTCGGTCACTTGTTGGAGGGTTTGCACGAAACGTGCGTAGCACGGGAGCCCGGATTCCGGGCACGCCTTTCGCTCAACCTTGAGCTCTCGGGTCGGGAGGCCGCAGGGCCTCTCCGAACCGATGCATCTTTCGTCCGAAGAACGAACGTTAAAAGATCTTCTGTAAAGCAGTTCACTGACAAGCGTCGTGTGTGTCGCCTCGCTAGTCTCCGGCACGCCCCAGTTGCCGCGGCGCGCCAAGTAATTTTCAGTTCTACCAGCTTACCACCGCATTGGCGGCCGTGAGCTTGCTTCGCAGTATCTTGGTATCGACTTTGCCGACATCGCCCTTGACTGCAAGGGCTGCTGCCGCGCCCGCAGCCTGCCCGAGCACCATGTAGGTCGGCTCGACGCGCACGGAAGTGTAGGCAACATGGCTAGTCGACAATGCGACTGGAACGAGCAGGTTCTTTACTTGGGTCGCCTTCGGCAACATGGCCCGGTAAGGAATTTCATAGGGGCCGCCAGATGAAACGCTCTGCCGCGTGTCGTCGACTACGACACCATTGAGCACGGTGCGCAGCATGCCGTGCTGGTCCATGGAATAGTATCCCAAACCGATCGAGTCCGCGAATTTCGTTTTGTTGAGGATGTTGTTCTCCGTCAGCACGAATTGACCCACCAGCCGGCGTGCCTGACGGACGTAAACCTGATAGGGAAAATTGCCGTTATCGACGAACTCGTCGGCGCAGTATCCGAACTTTGCAGTTTCGTCACGGACAGCCTGCGGCAGGCGCGGATCAGTGCGGCCGAAATAGAAATACCCCATGGTATAGGAACGTATCTTCTTCCTGATCTGTTCGCGCTGGGCTTCCGTTCCATTCACGTAAGCTGCCCCGAGGTGAAAGACATCGGTCGAGAACCAGGGGTTCGAGTTGACGTCATATTTGTCCAGCACGGTATTACCGTTGCCGATGAAGTAGCGGGGCGATAGGCCCCGACCCGACGTCAACAACTCGTTGGTAAAACGTGCAACGCCCTCATACTGCATAACATCGTAATCAGGAGGGCGCGAGAATGGCACCTGCTTAGCTGGGTTGTCGGTTACGCAGATGCGATAGTTGTAGGCCATCAGATTGGTATCGGCCGATCCGACCGGTTTCTGCTTTTCGGTGATCACACCCGGAATCAGGCCGCTGGAAGGATTGCCTGGAACCACGTAGGGGTCGATCGTAATTGCGGTGCCGTCACCGAGTTCCGGTTTTTCAAGCAATTGGGCGCCGGCATCCTTCTCCGCATATTGCGTGCGACTTTCGCGCCCGAGCACTGTGCTGACGCGCGCCTTAAACATCAGGTCGCCTTCATAACTGGCGTCGATAAACACGCTTCCGCAGAAATTGCGGCCGGACGTCATGGTAATTCGCTTGATGAAGGTCGTCTTGACAGTGCTGAGGATGCGCTGGCCATAAACGACGTTGACCTTGGCACTTGCCAGAAGCGCCTTGAACGTCGCTTCAGCCCATTTCGATTCGAAGTAGGTGCTTTCCGGCCCTGTCTGATTGTAGTGTTTAGCAGATCGGGCAAAAAACTCTTGAGCGATGCCGCCATAGACAATCCTCGCGCCCTGCCGCGGAGAGGCATCCGTCTTATTCAGGCCGCTCGACATCATGCCGCCAACATGCTGCGTCGGCTCCAGCAGAATGACGGATTTCTTCATTCGCCCTGCCTGGATCGCTGCCGCTATGCCGGCTGGCGTACCGCCATAGACGACGATATCGGCGGTCGCGCATTCGACAGCGAGCGTCTCCCGCGGCATCAAGCTGCCGAGGAGGACGAGTATCGATAAGGTGAGCTTAGTTTCCGCTTTCATGCCTGTTCCCGTCCCCGTGTCGCACTTGGCCGTCATCCAGCCCGTGCCTTGCCCATATACCCTGCCGATCGACCTTGGCGCTCAACTCGGCTACCAGATAATTCTTCACCACCGGCCGGCCGTTTTCTCCGAGTGCAGCAAAGCCGTAGCCGCCGGCAATCAACGCCATCCCGAGATCGAATTTATCGTCGCCCAATTCAACGACGCAGATGACTGGCACGACACCGACATCGATAGCCTTATCGACTGCCCGGCATGTGACGCCAGCAGTCGAAAACAATGCGGCAAGCCGCGCGGTGGCAAGCACGCGGCACTCTTCCGTCCGCACGACGTCACCGTTCATCGCCCCGCCCTGCTCGCAGGGGCCAACGCCGTAAAGCTCGAATGTTCTGCCGCCTTCGACCCAACGGTGGCCGTCAAGAATGTGCGAAGGGCGCATTGTCCAGATATCGCTGGGGGATGCGGCTTCGTTCGCCGCGGCAAGGGTGGCGTGAAAAAGACTGACCAGCGTCACGACGAACGGCAATCCAGTTCGCATACCCCTGCCTGCATCGTGTTTTGCCGGGAAATAATCGGCTTGATTCTGCACCCAGTCTATACACGAATAGTCGAGCAAAATTCAACTGTTGATAGTACAAGACTTCTGTTGACGGTGGTCTGGCTCGCTCAATAATTAGGAAGCGATATTCAGGGCGGGTGAGTTGCGGTGAAATCAAGCATGGTAGCGGTTGTCGCCGCCTTGAGCTTCTGGCCTTTAGAAGGCAGCGCCCGCGATGCGCGTCTGGCTTATGCCTCGCCTCAGACTTCCGGCAAGATTGAAGACCGAATTCGTCTTGCCTTCCTGCCGGAGGCAAATGCCGGCACGCAAGCGCATGTTATCAACTCGACCATCGAGTTGCCGGCAACTGTCGCTGAGCGCTGTGCTGCTGTGGATCCACAGCAAGTCAGCCTGATCGTTCGCAGCCTTGCTGCCGCCGAGGGCCTTGATCCAGATCTCGTCGATGCCGTTGCATGGGTGGAAAGCGGCTACGGTGCCAATTCCGGCCCCTCCTCCAGCGGCGCTCTCGGTATCATGCAGTTGATGCCGGCGACCGCAAAGGACCTTGGCCTTGTGGATCGCTGCAATGTCGAGCAAAATGTGCGCGCCGGCGTCCGGTACATGAAGCAGCTCTATACCGAATTCAAAGATCCGCTGCTGATGCTGGCGGCTTATAATGCCGGGCCGGCGAAGGTTCATGAAAAGAAGGGTATCCCCCTCTACCGGGAGACAAGCGACTATATTGTTCGCGTGCTCAACCGCTGGAAATATTCAACCATGGTCGGGCAGCACGACCAGTCTATAGCCCAGGTCAAGCAGGTTCAGGAGCCCGCTAAGGACGAGGGTGACAGCAATAAAGCCGAGGTGGGCTGGAAGGACGGGCATGTCATTGAATTGCAGTAAGGCGCTCAGATCCGCCGTCGTGATTGGTCTGGTAGCCGCGATGCTTCCAACCCTTGCCTACGCGCAGGACGCCGCCCCGATCCAGGGAGCGCTGGATTGGCTGGTGTCTCTCCTGCAGGGCGCGATCGCCCGTTCCGTCGCCATCATCGCCGTCTGCTTTCTGGGCTTCCTCGCCATGACTGGTCGTCTGGTCTGGGGCTTGGCCGGATCGATCATCATCGGCATCGCGCTCGTCTTCGGCGCGACGACGTTGGTCGATTCGCTGCGCTACGCGGTTCGCTAGCCCATGGAGGACGATCTCCCAGCCGTCGAGCCGGTGAGCCTTGCCTTCACGAGGCCGCCGACGAAATGGGGCGTCCGCTATGAAATCTTCGCGCTGAACGGCATGATCGCGGTTGTGATTTTCATCGCCACCAGCAGCTTTCTCCTGCCCATCGTGCTTGCCTTCGTCATCCATCTGATGGCGATGTATCTCTGTCAGCGCGACCCATTCCTCTTCCACATCCTCGAACGCCTGCTCGGCATGCGGCGCGCCATCCGGAACGCATCGTTTTGGGGCGGGCGGAGCTATTCGCCGTGAGCCTCAACGACAGTCTGAAGTTCGGGCGGCAGCGCCGCTATGAGATGGGAGTGAGGGAGCACATTCCCTATCTCAGGCATGTCAATGACCATGTCGTCTCGACAAAACTGGGATTTCTGGTCTCTGTCATAAAGCTGGAAGGACTGCCGTTCCAGACCATGGATCAGGCCGAGCTCAATGCCCGGATGCGCAACCGCAATAACAGCTTCCGGCTTCTCGGGTCGTCGCGCTTCTCACTCTACACCACCGTTATTCGTCGCAAGAGTGCGGTTGCAATCGACGATGATTTCGACATGCCTTTCGCGGCCGAGCTCAATCGTCGCTATCGGGAGCATCTCAGCCAGAAGAACCTTTTCGTCAACGATATCTACCTGACGATCGTGCGCCGCCATATGCTGGGCAAGATCGGCTGGGTTGACCGTGCTTTGTCCGCCTTCAGCCATGGCGCAGGCGAGAGCGAAAGCCGCGCTGAGGCGCTGCGCGAGCTGGAAGAAGCAACGCTCGCCATGGTGCAGGACTTCGCCCCCTATGGCGCAAGGCGGCTCGGGGTCGCCGAACGGCGGGGCTCGGTGTTTTCGGAGCCGGCGGAATTTTTCGCCAAGATCGTTTCCGGCGGCGATCCGGTCGAAATGCCTCTTCCCCGCATGAGCCTAGCCGAGGCGATCCCGACAGCGCAGCTCCTGTTCGGGCGCAATGCGCTCGAAATCCGCGGCAGCGGGGAGATGCAGTCGAAGGTGGGCGCCATGGTGTCGATGAAGGAATATCCGCCCTTCACGGCGCCGGGCGGTACGGACGGGCTGCTGCGCCTGCCCTACGAATTCATCCTGACACAGTCGTTTGCCATCGAAGACCGGGCTGCCGCCATGCAGATCATGCGCCGCGTCGGGAATCAGGTTGCCACCTCCGACGTCGGCGGCACGCAGATGGAAGCCTCCGTGCATCAGGGACTGGACAAGCTGGCGCAGGGCGAGGTCGTGTTCGGCTATCACCACATGTCAATTTGCGTCTTCGAAAGCTCGGTGTCGCGACTGAACCGCGCCGTGTCCGACGTGCAGTCCGAACTGTCGCGGATGAGCGTCGTGCCGGTGCGCGAAAGCCTCAACATGGAGCCGGCATTCTGGGCGCAGCTTCCGGGCAACTTCAGCTATATCGCCCGCCGAGGGTTGATCTCGTCGGCGAATTTCGCAGGGCTTTTCTCCGGCCACAACTTTCCAAGCGGCGAGACGCAAGGCCTGCACTGGAAAAAGCCGATCGCGATCGTCGAAACCGCCAACCAAACTGCATATAATTTCAGTTTCCACGTCAACGATAGCGGCAACTTCACCATCGTCGGGCCGACCGGCTCTGGCAAGACGGCGGCGATGGCCTTCCTGATGGCGCAGTCGATGCGCATCCGCCCGCGGCCGCGTTGCATCTATTTCGACAAGGACCGCGGCGCCGATATCTTTATCCGTGCGCTCGGCGGCCATTACGAGGTGCTGGAGCCCGGCACGCCCACGGGCTTTGCACCGCTGCAGATCGACGACACGCCCGCCAACCGGGCGTTCGCGAACACGCTTCTTTCCTATCTTTTGAACCCGACTGATGGCGCGCTGTCGGCCTCGGAAAAAATCGTCATCGCCGATGCCGTGGGACTGCTCTTTGAGTTTCCTCGCGAGCGCCGCAGCCTGAAGATGCTGACGGAAGTGCTGCGTGGTAGGTTGCAGCCGGGTGAAAACGATCTGGCGCGACGTCTCGAACCCTGGCTCGACCCGGCAAACAAGGGATGGCTGTTCAACAATCCCGTTGATCGCCTGGATTTTTCCTCCCAGGTCATCGGCTTTGACATGACCAGTGTGCTGGACGACCCGGAAACGCGCACCGCGGCGCTGATGTATCTCTTCCACCGCATCGAGGGCGTGCTGGACGGCACGCCGACGATGATCTTCCTCGACGAAGGCTGGAAGCTTCTCGACGACGCCGTGTTCCCGGGCTTCCTGCGCGATCTCCTGAAGACGATCCGCAAGAAGAACGGTATCGTCGGTTTCGGCACCCAGTCTGCCGCCGATATTGTCGAATCGAGCATTTCGTCGGCGATTATCGAGCAGACCACGTCCAACATCTTCCTGCCGAACGCCAAGGCGAGTGCGGCAGTCTATCGCGATCACTTCCTGCTGTCGGCGAAGGAGTTCGATTTCATCAAGACGGCACCGCCGGAAAGCCGAGCGATGCTGGTCAAGCGCGCCAACGATTCCGTCGTCGTCAAGCTCGACCTTTCCTCTATGCCAGACCTGATGAAAGTCCTGTCCGGCCGCATCGAGACGGTGCGAGAATGCGAAGCACTGCGCGCCCGCTACGGCGACGATCCCGCCCAGTGGCTTTCGCGCTTCACTGAATACGATGTGTAGATATGGTCAAACAAATGTGGATAACTGCGAAGGCAATCAGAGATTTAATGACGGGCGGCATGCCGACATAGGCTATGGTCGGCGAGTATCTCCTCGAGAAATCCGCCAGGTCGTCATGAGAGCGTGCGTGTTATCTTTTCTGCTGTCGGCATCCGCTGCCAATGCCGCGGGGATGGCTGTACTGGATATCGAGAACTTGGCAGTCGCCCAGCAGAACGCGCGGCAGACACGCGAAATCCTTGCAAACGACAAGGAACTGAACGCCAAGACTGACCAGATCGCGAAGGCGCTGACGGGATCACGCGACGGCTCGCTTTCGCTGCCGCCCGATGGGCTCGGCCGTGGGGTCGCGATCGCTGGCGCGCCCTCCTTAGGGCAGTTTGTTCAGGAAGACCGGATGAACCTCGGTCGCATCAGCCCAGAAGCACGCCGCGCTGCGGCCTTCATGATCAACGGCCTGATGCTGGCTGTGACGCTTCAGCAGCAGGCACGCAGCGATGGCCGCACTGACGCCGTCAACCAAGTTCACAGAACCAGGGTCAGAGGAAGCGTCCTGCTGGCAGCCCTTGGCGAGCAGGCCTCGCGCAATGCCGCGGTTCGTGAGCAACGGATATCGGGCGCCGCCATCGCCGTCGGTCGCTCCGAGGACATCAAGGGCGCGGTGGACGAAAACACCCGAGTGGGACTGGAGACGACGCGCGCGGTCAACGAACTGATCGCCATGCAGGCTGTGGTTCTTTCTACGACGAGCAACGAGCTTGCCTCTCAGGCAAGTCGCTCGACAGAGGTCAAAAAGCTCCTCCAATACCGGGACGTCAACCCGTTCCGCGCAATCGGCAGGGGCAGCAGCAATGGCAACTAGATTATGCGCCCTTTTTGCCTTGGCCATTCTATTTTCGGCCTGCAGCAGCACTGACCGGCAGATCAAGGCTCCCTGCGGCCCGCTGACCAGTTTCGCCGAGGCATCGCATTGCGGCGAGCCGCAGCCTGTCAACCCGTTTACCCAGATCATGGTAGAGTAGCCGCATGGAACAGGCCGTGTCGTCTGCCGCCTCCGACCTGCTTCTCAGCGTCGATGTCTTGGGAACCACCTTCATCCGCGAGGTTTACCAGTCGCTCGGCCGCGTGCTGCAGCCGATCTTCTTCACGATGCTGATCCTGTACGTGATCTGGTGGGGCTTCTCGTTAATGACCGGGCGCTCCTCGCTGTCGCCGATCGAGGCGATGGAGCGACTGCTGCGCGCCGTCGTCATCTACTGGCTGGCGACAAGCTGGGGCGCCTTCTCCGGCACCATCTATGTGGCGATCCAATCGATCCCCGATGTCGTGGGCTCGCGCATCATGGCGGGTATTGCGCTCGCCACCGGCCGGTCGGCCTACACCGACGTGTTGCATGCACTCGACATGGTCTATGCGGCCTCGATCCGGATCGCCGGCCAAATTTATATTGGCAGCGTCATGGACGGTCTTGCCGGCCTGCTTTCGGCGCTGGTGATTGTATTCTCCGTCGCCTTTCTCGGCATCGCGATCGCCTCCGTCTTCGCCGCTAAGTTCTTTTTGCAGATTATCGTTGCGATGGGGCCGCTGTGGATCGTGCTCGCCCTTTTCAAATACTCGTCGCGTTATACGGACGGATTCAGGACGATCGTCGTCCGGCTTCTGATCCAACAGGTTCTGATCTTCGCCTTTCTCGGATTCTATAGCAGCATAATCGGGCTCGCGATCGGCGCCATGGAAATTCCGGCCTCCGCGGACGTGACGCTCGGCATATCCCACATCATGCCGTTGCTTCTGGCCGAGGCGGTCGGATGCTATCTGCTGTTACAGGTTCCCGGTATCGCGCGTACTGTCGCCAGCGGAACGGTGATGGTGGCGAGCCGCTATGATGCCGGCACGGTCAACCCGATCAACTCGCTCTTCCGCACTGGCACCCAGCGCGTGACCATGCTGGCCGGCCAGACCGACGATGCTATGCGAAACATCCAGAGGGAAACGGCGCGCAACGCGACCGTTCGGCTCTGATGGAAAAGCAGCAGGAGATGGTCGACAAGCGTTACTACCAGCAGGGCGCGACATGGGAAGATGAGATCCACCGCAACCTGCGCCGGTCGCGCACGCTCGCCTGGATCGTTGCCTTCGTCTCGCTGGCGATCGCGCTCCTGTCGGTTTCCACACTCGTCCTGATCCTGCCGCTCAGGCAGTACGAACCCTATGTGGTCGAGGTTGACAAGACGACGGGATACCTCGAAATCGCTCATGCCTTGAAGCCCGGCGGGTTAGCCTCAGACGAGGCGGTGACGACGGCCAATATCGTTCGCTACATCCGCGCGCGCGAGACCTACGATCCGCATCTCCTGAAGGTGAACTTCGATCTCGCGAGCCTGTTATCGGCGGATGCGGCCGTGCAGGATCTGGTGCATGACTTCTCGCCTTCCAACCCTCGTTCGCTCGACAAGGTCAATGGCGCTGACACCACAATTTCGGTCACGGTTAAGTCCGTCTCCTTCCTCAACAACCAGACCGCCAGCGTGCGATTCTCGACGGAAAACAGCCGCAACGGCCAGATCCGGCAGAACCACTGGGTCTCGGTCTTGAGGTTCCGCTACACCACCAAGCCGATGCGCAACGAATACCGGTTCGACAATCCGCTTGGTTTTGAGGTCGTCACCTACAGGCGCGATCAGGAAAGCGTGTCGACGACACCCCCGGCAAGTGAGGCGAACCCGTGAGGCCGGCCGCTGCGATCTTCCTGTGCTGCGTCTGGTCGCTCGTCGCTGTTTCCGCGGTAGAGGCAAAGGATCCGCGTATCCGCTACGTGGCCTTCGACGACGACAACGTGACTACCGTTCAGGCGGGCCTCGGCGTTTCCACAATGATCCAGTTTGGCAGCGACGAGATCATACAGACGGTGTCGGCGGGGGATACCAAGGCATGGTCGATCGTGCCGAAGAAGGATTCGGCCATCATGTTCATCAAGCCGCTGCTGGAGCGGGCGCAAACGAACGTGAACGTCGTAACGAGCAAGCGTACCTATTCGCTGCTTCTGGCTGTATCCGACAATCCCAAGGTGATGACCGCGTTCCAGGTGCGGTTTCGCTATCCGGATGAGGAAATCGGCGCGCACATGCTGGCGCAGGCGAAGGAAAACATCTCCTCTCCCTCGCTCAAAGTCCTCAATCCCTACGGCCTGAACTATGACTACGTGTTCCGTGGAGATGGCGGGATGAAGCCACGCACGGTGTTTGACGACGGCGCCAAAATGTTCCTGCAGTTCGACGGCGACATCCCGGCGGTGTTCGTCGTCGAGAGCGACGGCCGCGAATCCTTCGTCAACACGCGCACCGAGGGCAATTACATTGTTGTCGACAAGGTTGCCGCGCAGTTTACTCTCAGGGCCGGACAGCGCACGCTGTGCCTCTACAATCGCAGGGCATCGCCGTCGGCCGGGCTGTCAGCCGCCGCGCCGAGAACGGCAAGCCAGCCACGCGGGAGCGATCACTGATGAGCCGCTTCGACTACGACCATCTTGACGGCGTTAGCCTGGTTGCGGCTAAGCGCTCGAATTTCGCCCGCAATGCCGGCTTTGTCGCACTCGGACTTCTGATGGTTGGCGGGCTGGTGCTGGTCAACTGGCCCAGCCAGCGGCTCGGCGGGATCAGCATGGTTCCGGGCGAGACTGCCGGCGACGAACGCTTCGACCCGCCGGCCTTCCCTTTGCAGCAGCAATCGCTTCCGCCCGCCGACCAACCTTTACCCCCTGCGACCGTGACTGTACCCGAGGAACCCGCGCCGGAGACGATTGTCGAAGAAGCGCCCCCGAGCGATGGCTCCGATCAGGCCGATGCAATCCGTGACCGCGAGGAAATGGAACGGCAGATGCGCGAGGAAGAAGCCGCAAGACAGGCGCAGGAAGAGGAAACTGCCAGGCAGGCTGCGCGCGATGCCATGCAGGAACGTTTACAGTCCGACCAAATGATCACCATTGAGGCCGACGGCGGCGGTCAGGACGGCGGTATCGTGGCGACCGAAGCCGACAACCAAGTCGTGCAGGTGCCTGGCTCCGACAGCGATCCGAACAAGGCCTTTCTTGCGCAGTCAGAGCAGAACCGGATTACGCCGGCCATTGCCTCAAGAAACGCACGACCGGACGCGCTGATCGCGCAGGGCACACTGATCCGCGGTTTTCTGGAAACCGCCATCAACAGCGATCTCCCAGGCATGGTCCGCGCCGTCGTGCGCGAAAACGTCTATTCGCTGGATGGCCGTCGCATTCTCGTCCCGAAGGGCTCGCGGCTCGTCGGCGAATATAAGTCTGGCCTATCTCGGGGCCAGAAGCGCGTCTTCGTGGTCTGGAACCGCATCGTGGTGAGCGACGGCACGCAAGTCGACATCGCCTCGCCCGGCGCAGACAATATCGGTCAGGCTGGTCTTACCGGCAAAGTCGATACGCATTGGGCCGAGCGCGTCGGTTCCGCCATGTTCTTCTCCATCCTCGGTAGCGGTGCGCAGATCGGCACCGCGCTGGCGCTCGACAACGGCAACGAAACTCCACGCACCATCACCTCCACGGACCCGGCGACCGGTATCACCACCACCACCACGCTCGATTCGTCCGGCAATGGGCGTGACGGCGTGATGTCGGCGGTTACCCAAGGGACCAGCGGCTTCACACAGCTTGCGACCGAATCGGCGCAGAACTCGGAAAACATTCCGCCCACCGTGCATGTCGATCAAGGCGCTGACGTCACCATCTTCGTTCGCCGCGACCTCGATTTCTCGAAGCTTTATGGCGATCCCCTGCAGGAAGAGCTTCGCAGGATACGCAGGGGTATCGCGGTCCCGCGGGGTTCTGCTTCGTCCTCCACCGGATGGTATCCGCCGCCGCCAGTATACAAATGACGATCCCCGCAAGCAGGCACGACGCGCATCATTCGCTGTGGCAGGATTTTCCGGTCCTTCATCGGGCGCTTTCCCCTGTGATCCGCTATCTCGAAGACCCTGAAGTCGGCGAAATCGCCGTCAACCGACCGGGCGAAGCCTTCGTCGAACGGTTGAAGACCGGCGCAATGGAGCGGATCGACGACCCGCGCCTGACGCAGCGGTGGTTGATCACTGTCGCCACGCTTGTTGCCAGCGCCACGCGGCAGGTCGTCAATGAGGAGCGGCCTCTCCTCAGCGCGTCGCTGCCAAGCGGCGAGCGCGTACAATGCGTGCTGCCGCCTGCCGCCCCCGATGGCGGCGCACTGTCAATCCGCAAGCATGTCGTGCGCGACCTGACGCTCGAAGACTACGCCAACGCTGGCGCCCTGCGGAACACCCGCATGAGTGCAAGGCTTGAACTTTCAGCGCCGGAATTGCGACTTGTCGATGCGATCGAGCGTAACGATGCAATGGGCTTTCTGTCGCAGGCGGTCCGTGGCCGACTGTCGATGCTCATCTCCGGCGGCACCGCGTCGGGCAAGACCAGTCTGCTTAACACACTGATGAAGCTGATAGACGACGAGCGGATCGTGACGATCGAGGACGTGCGCGAACTCGTCACACATGCACCGAACACTCTATCGCTCATGACCTCCAAGGGCGGCCAGAGCGCCTCGCTAATTACACCGCAAGACCTGCTGGAGGCCTCTCTGCGCATGCGGCCCGACAGGATCATGCTGGGCGAGTTACGCGGCAGCGAGGCCTACACCTTCATTCAGGCCGTCAACACCGGCCATCCGGGCTCTATGACAACGATCCATGCGAATTCGGCAGCCTCGGCCTATGAACGGCTGGTCTTCATGGTGCACCAGTCCCATCCGGGCCTGTCGCATGACGCGATCCTCAAATATCTCGAGGAGGCAATCCCGGTCGTCGTCCACGTCGCCCGCGACCGCCAAAATGGCGGCTTTGCTGTCGAGGAGGTGCTTTTCGCAAAGGCTGCCCGCGCCTGACGCAAAGGTTGTTATGATCGTCACGTCCGGCATGATGCGACAAAATTGAGTTGTGTTGCGTCGTTATGGCGGACACGGGAGGCTGGTGGACCTCATCAGCATAGTTGTACCATGCCGCGCGCCTTCTCGTTATGGAGCCCCTCATGCAGTTGCAGACCGGCAAACCAACCATAGGATCAAAACGACAGCGGCGGCGCGAACGGCAGCAAAGGCGCCACAGGCAGCAATTCCACCAATACGAAGTCGAATACTTCATCCGGCAGGAATACTCAGGATGTCCCGAGTTTGCGGTTGTCCGCTTCGCGAGCCAAATTTGCACCGAACCGAAGAACTGGCGGAATGCCTTGATAGCGGACGCCGTTGATCACACCATCCAGAACACACTTCGGCATGAGTTGACTGAGTATGACCAGCTTTTGCTTGTCGGCGTTCGCCGAAAGGAAGCCAGGCGACGGGTGCAGCCCAAGATTGATGCGATGATTGCGAGTTGGAAGAGCCAACACTCCCGCTGATGATGCCGACCGATCAGCATAGACGCCGATAGGCGATCGCTTTGGGTAGACCTCTGGCGAGTAAGACAGAATCCGCGCACCATTTTTCACGAAGAAAGCTGCGGGAATGATGTGGGCTTTGAAGAGCGGCTTTCCTCATCGCAGAATTTGCAGTGCATTGACTCCATCCCCGAATGAGAACAAATTAGGAACGAACTTCAGTCACAACGAGAGCCAACCATGCCCTTAGCAGCGCGTCAAATTGACTACGAACAGCCCGATGGCCGCGCAGAAGTCATCCTTGACTTGTATGCCGGTAACGCGCTTTCCGCGCTCCTCAGCATCATCGCAGACGTGGACGTCCTATGCGACAGACTTGAGACGGCGTCCTTGCAGCTAAGTTCTGGCGTCGCGCGGACTGGAAACAGAAGTTGCGGCATGAATTCCGAGGTGCAGCGGTTGGATTGCGAGTCTCGGCCGTAAAATACTGCATGGCTGGGGCGCCAGGATTCGAACCTGGGATGCCGGTACCAAAAACCGGAGCCTTACCGCTTGGCGACGCCCCAACAGGTCGGGGGCAAATCATTGCTGGCCCGGACCGGAAGTGGCCTTGCTCTAGCAAAGCTTTGCCGCCCTCTCAACGGCAAATTTCGGGATTGTCACGAATTAACGCGGGGTTTCGGGTTTACGCGCGTTGATCGGGTGTTAAACCTCGGGGAGATGACAACAAGCGCCCTTGGCGGCAGGACAGTTTTTGAGCATGCCGGAAGACCTTGATTTCGATCTGACCTTTTCGCCGTCCTACGGCGTGCCCGTGACGATCGCGGCAGGGGTGCAGCGGTTGACGGTGAACAATCCCTCGCCGTTTACCTTTCATGGCACCAACAGCTATATCGTCGGGACATCGTCGGTGGCCGTGATTGATCCGGGGCCGGAGGACGAGGCGCATTTTGAAGCCTTGATGGCGGCGCTTGAGGGGCGGCGTGTCAGCCATATCTTCGTCAGCCATACGCACCGCGACCACTCGCCGCTGGCGAGGCGGCTGAAGGCAGCGACCGGGGCGTTGACGGTGGCGCAGGGGCCGCACCGGGCGTCCCGTTCCCTGCACGCGGGCGAGATCAATCCGCTCGCTGAAAGCGCTGATACCGATTTCGTGCCCGATATCGCGGCCGGTGATGGTGAGAGGATCGAGGGTGACGGGTGGGCGCTGACCGTCCTCCATACACCCGGCCATACCGCCAACCACTGCGCCTTCGCGCTGGAAAATTCCGGCATCCTGTTTTCTGCCGACCACGTGATGGCCTGGGCGACGACGATCGTTGCGCCGCCGGATGGATCCATGGCGGATTTCATGGCGTCGGTTGAAAAGCTTCTGGCCCGCGGTCATGAAGACCGGATCTTCTTTCCCGGACATGGCGGACCGGTGACCGAGCCCGCCTCTTTTCTGCGCGGCCTGCGGACCCATCGGCGGATGCGCGAGCGCGCGGTGCTGGAGCGCATCCGCGCCGGCGACCGGTTGATCCCGGATATGGTGACGGCGATCTATGCGCGTACGGATCCGCGTCTGCATGGTGCGGCCGCCCTTTCGGTGCTGGCGCATCTGGAAGACCTGATCGGCAAGGGACAGGTTGCGACGGACGGACCGCCATCGCTTTCAGGCATCTATACGCTGGCTTGACGGGCGCTTAGCCGCCGGTGATGCCGAGCAGTTCGGTATCGAGACGGTCGAGGAAATCCTGTGCGATTTGAGCTCCGCGGCCGAGATCATGCGGGCCGAAGCGCGAGACGACGCGCAGATCGACGGAGGTCGTCTCGGCATCTTCACGCAACCGGATCACGATATCGAAGCGCAGGCCGAGCACCAGCGTGCGGGTCTCGCCCTGAAGCAGCACATCGCCGGCGGCGCCGATCGTCGGCTCGAGCGTGAGTTCAGGCCGGCGCAGCGGCACCGGCGCCACATCCGGCACCGGCGCCTGCTCGTCGCGGGGCGCGGCACGGGTGAGGATGTCGGGCTCCACCAGCTCCAGCCCCTCTGTCTTGACGATGCCGATCCGGGCGGACCGTAGCGCCTTCTGGACGCCTTCGTAGACGCGGTCGACGGCACCTTCGTAACGTCGTCCGGTGAGGCGCGGATAGGCGGCAAACTGCGCGCGGCGCTCAGTGGGCGTGACCATCGGCGGGCGCTGCGGCAGGAAGCGCTGGTCGGCTGTCGGTTCGAAGACGAAGGCAGGCGGATCGGCGATATCGGTGGAGATGTCGTAAAGCGGCGGCAGCGTGAGATAGGACACGGTTCCCATCACCACGACGGCAAGCGGGACGGCTGCAAACACGAGCCCGTGGGCAGCAGCAACGCCTCCTCTTGCACCGACACTCCAGAGCCGCGCGAGACCCAGCAGCGACAGCGGTACCGAGGCAGCCGCTATGGTTGCGGAACACAGAACAAGTGCCACGAAATCCGGCTCGTTCAGCGGCCCGAACCGATGCGCAACGGCTGAAACCACGAATAGAAGAAAAGCGCAGAAGCCGAGCCTGCGCCCGAAATAGGCGGCGCGGGAAACGGGCCGGACAAAGCGGACGGTCATTGTGTGAAAGCGGCTCCATGCAAAGTCTCGTTCCTTCTGTAGAACAGCGCGGCGGGGAATGGAATCCTTGCAGATTATTAGTCGCGGATCACCTGGCTTTCCGTCACGTTCCCAGATTGAGACAGGCGCATCACGAGCCATTCGGAGTCTATGGACAAGAAGCCGCGTTCATCGCCGAGGTGATAGACGAGATCATAGTCCGTGAACTTGGCTGTGGGTGGTGGCTGTTCGAGTTTCGCCAGGACCTCGCCACGGCTCAAGCCTTCCAATGCGCCTGTCATCACGAGCCAGTCGGCCATGCGGTGGCGTTTGGAAAAGCGGTCGTGCGGATCGTCATATGCAGCGTGCCACCAAGCCTGCACAAAAGGAAATTGAACGCTGGTTATCAGATAGAACGCAAACAGGGCGGCGATGATCGCCCATGCAACAATGCCTGCCTTCTTCATTCGGTCACACGAGTGCCGGGCCAATCCAACCTCCACTGGTGACAGGCTTTGACATGTCTGGAGCATTCCGTCGTTATAGGTTTGGTGCCGAGTTGGGATCCGCGAAAGCGACCTCCGGGTGCCGCAGCCATCATCTGGAGCCTGTCATGCGTCTTGCCTATATCGCCACACTGGCCGTCATCGGAACGGCACTCACTTCCTGCCAGACAATCACACCGGAGGAGCGGCGGGCGGCGGATCAGCAGTCCTGCGCGCGCTTTGGGTTCCGTCCCGGGACCGATTCCATGGCGCGGTGCCTGCTCGATATCGAACTCGACCGGCGCGCGGAGCGACGCGCATGGCGGGCGGAAAGCGATGCGATGATGTGGCGCCAGCCGATCGTGGTGACGCGGCCGGTTTATATTCACCGCCACTGACCGGTCAGCTCTTCGTCCGCTCGATCGCTGCCTGGGCGGCGGCGAGCCTTGCGATGGGGACGCGAAACGGCGAGCAGGAGACGTAGTCGAGATCGGCGTTTTCGCAGAAGCGGATCGAGGCCGGGTCGCCGCCGTGTTCCCCGCAAATGCCAAGTTTCAGGTCTGCCCTCGTCTTACGGCCGCGCTCTGCTGCGAGCTGGATCAGTTCGCCGACGCCATCGAAATCGAGCGAGATGAACGGGTCGTGCTCGATAATGCCCTTGCGCTGATAGGTGGGAATGAATGCCGCGGCATCGTCGCGGGACATGCCGAAGGTGGTCTGGGTGAGGTCGTTGGTGCCGAAGGAGAAGAACTCGGCGGTTTCCGCGATCACATGGGCGCGGAGGGCCGCACGCGGCAATTCGATCATCGTGCCCGCCAGATAGGCGATCGGCACGCCGGTTTCGCGGGCGACATCTTTCGCCACCGCATCGATGACGCCCTTCACGTAATCCAGTTCCTTGCGCAGGCTGACCAGCGGCACGAGGATTTCGAGTTCGACCGGCTCTCCGGTGGTCTTTCCGGCCTCTACAGCCGCCTCGAAGATTGCGCGTGCCTGCATTTCGGCGATTTCCGGATAGGAGATCGCAAGCCGGCAGCCGCGATGGCCGAGCATCGGGTTGAACTCGTGCAGCGCATCGATGCGTCTGGCGAGGAAAGCGGGCGGCATGCCCATGGCGCGGGCAACGTCGTCGATCTCGGCCTCGGTCTTGGGCAGGAATTCATGCAGCGGCGGATCGAGTAGGCGGATCGTGACCGGCAGGCCGTGCATGATTTCGAACAATTCGGTGAAATCCGACCGCTGCATCGGCAGAAGTTTGCTAAGCGCTGCGCGGCGCGCCTTCTCGGTTTCCGCCAGGATCATCTCGCGCATGATGTGGATGCGGTCGCCCTCGAAGAACATGTGCTCGGTGCGGCAGAGACCGATGCCCTCCGCCCCGAACGAGCGGGCGGCGCGGGCATCCTGCGGCGTATCGGCATTGGTGCGCACGGTCATGCGGCGGGTCTTGTCGGCCCAGGCCATCAGCTTGCCGAAATCGCCCGACAGCGCGGGCTGGGTCATCGGCACGGAACCCTTCAGCACCTGGCCGGAGGATCCGTCGATGGTGATGACTTCGCCGCGCCGAAGGCTGACGCCGTTTGCGGCAAGAAGCACCTCGTTGCGCAGGTCGACGCGCATGGAGCCGGCACCGACGACGCAAGGAATGCCCATGCCGCGGGCAACGACGGCGGCGTGGCTGGTCATGCCGCCGCGGGTGGTGAGGATCGCCTCGGCGGCGTTCATGCCGTGGATGTCTTCCGGGCTGGTCTCGATGCGCACGAGGATGACCTTGCGGCCTTCCTTGTCGGCCTCGACCGCCTCTTCGGCGGTAAACACGATCTCGCCGGTGGCAGCGCCCGGCGATGCGGGCAGGCCGGAGCCGATGACGTGGCGCTCGACGCGCGGATCGATGGTCGGGTGCAGCAGTTGGTCGAGCGAGGGCGGATCGATGCGGCAGACGGCCTGGCTTTCGGTGATGACGCCTTCCTCGACCATGTCGACGGCGACCTTCATGGCAGCACGGGTGGTGCGTTTGGCGTTGCGTGTCTGCAGCATCCATAATTTGCCGCGTTCGATGGTGAATTCCACATCCTGCATGTCGCAGTAATGGGCTTCGAGCCGGTCGCAGATCGTGCGGAACTCGGCGAATGCCTGCGGCATCAGCTTTTCCATCGACGGCTTGTCGGAACCGGAGGCAAGCCTGCCCTCCTCGGTGATCGATTGCGGCGTGCGGATGCCGGCGACGACGTCCTCGCCCTGCGCATTGACGAGGAACTCGCCGTACAAGGCTTTCTCGCCGGTCGACGGATTGCGGGTGAAGGCAACGCCTGTGGCCGATGTCGAGCCGAGGTTGCCGAACACCATGGCCTGGACATTGACCGCGGTTCCCCATTCCTCGGGGATCCGGTGCAGCATGCGAAAGGTTTGTGCGCGCGGGTTCATCCAGCTTGCAAATACGGCGGCGATCGCCTTCCAGAGCTGCTCGTGCGGATCCTGCGGGAAACCCGTTTCCAGTTCCTCGCCGATCAGCTGCTTGTAGAGCGAGACGATGTGCTGCCAGTCGGCGGCGCAAAGTTCTGTATCGTATTCGTGGCCGAGCCGCGCCTTCTCGTCTTCCAGGATTTCCTCGAAGATCTCGTGGTCGAGGCTCATCACCACATCGGCATACATCTGGATGAAGCGGCGGTAACTATCCCAGGCGAAGCGGGGATCGCCGGAATCTTCAGCCAGCGCCTGCACCGTCTGGTCGTTGAGGCCGAGATTGAGGACCGTGTCCATCATGCCGGGCATGGAGGCCCGCGCGCCTGAGCGGACGGAAAGAAGCAGCGGCTGCACGCCGGCGCCGAACCGGCGGCCGGTGATTGCTTCCATGGCGGCGATGCCATCGAGGACTTCGGCCTTCAGACCGTCGGGCAGCATGCGGGCGTTTTCGAAATAATGGGTACAGGCATCGCAGACGATCGTCAGTCCGGGCGGCACCGGCAGGCCGAGGCTTGCCATTTCCGCGAGGTTTGCGCCCTTGCCTCCAAGACGGATGCTGTCACCAGCGCCTCCTTCCGCCTTGCCATCGCCGAAGCGATAGACCCATTTCGCCATTTCGCATCTCCACCCAGTCTTCTCAAGCATTTACAGCGTTTATGATCGTTTGGGAATTATGCGTCAGGATTATGTTGCAGCGCAGCAAAATCGGTGAGTTCTCATGCCTGACAGGAAAGTGACGTGCGCATGGGTTAGCGCGTCTCTATAACGCCGCCGGAACCTGCAGGGCCTTCGATGACCATCACGAGACGGAATGCTTTGAAACTGGCGGGTGTCGTGTCTGCGACGGCCGCCCTTAACGGCGCGCTGCTGGCGGAAGGAACGAGCACGGCGATGGCTGCACCTGCCCTGCCCTTTGCCGTGACGACGCCTGTCCATGTGGATCAGGCGGCGCTTCGGGTGCGGGACCTCAAATCCATGACCGCGTACTACCAGGGCATGCTCGGGCTCGAGATCATCGAGCAGGATGATGTTTCCGGCGATCGCGTCGTGCTGGGTGCGGGGGGATCGCCGCTTCTGCATCTCGTCCGTTCGGCAGAGGCCGCCTTCGAGACGCCGGGTTCTGCCGGTCTGTTTCACATTGCCTACCTGATGCCGGACCGCGGCGATCTCGCCCGCTGGCTGGTGCATGTGGCGCAGCGGCAATTTCCGATCACAGGATTTGCCGATCACAGCGTCAGCGAGGCTGTCTATCTGACCGATCCCGAAGGAAACGGCGTCGAGGTGTACTGGGATCGGCCGCACGAAATGTGGACATGGGAGGGCGAGGTGGTGACGATGGGCACCAATGCGCTCGACGTGGACGATATCGTCGCCACTACCGACATCAACCGCGACACCTACACAAAAGCGCCCGCCAACCTCAGGATCGGTCATATCCATCTGCGGGTCGGCGAGATCGACAAGGCGCGGGCCTTCTATGGCGATCTGATCGGCCTGTCATCGACACGCGGCAACCGGGACGACTCGGGCTTCTTCTCGTCCGGCCATTACCATCACCACCTCGCCTTCAACACCTGGCAGAGCGCCGGTGCGGGAATGCGGGAAGAGACGCAAACCGGGCTCGACTGGTTCTCGCTGGAATTTGCAGAAAAGAGCGACCTGCTGGCGCTGAAGGACAAGCTGAAACAGGCGTCGGTCAGCTTCACGAGGGCTGTCGATCATATCGACATTCTCGACCCCTGGGGGACGAATGTGCGGCTGACGGGGCTGTAAAGACGCCTGCGGCGCGGATGTCGGAAAGAGATGAAAACGCTTTGCGGGGCCGGATCACATCGGCCCCGCAAAGCCTTCCGCACAGGACAGGAAAACCCGTGCGGGGGGTCTCTATATCGGCGGTACTTCGATGCTGAACTTGCGGCATCGAGGCACCACACGTCAATATGATTTTAGTTAAATTACACTACGCCGAGACGCTGATGTCCCATATGAGTAAATTGACGTAGGTAGAAATACGGAGGCCGCGACCGGTTGACCGGGAAAGCGCTGGCTCAGCTGGCTTCGCGCAGCAGTTCCGCCGTCTGCAGATCGACCGAGACCAGCTGCGATACACCCTGCTCCGCCATGGTCACACCGAACAGACGGTTCATGCGGGCCATGGTGATGGGGTTGTGGGTGATGATGATAAACCGCGTCTCGGTCGACGCCGCCATCTCGTCCATCAGGTTGCAGTAGCGCTCGACATTGTGGTCGTCGAGCGGTGCATCCACTTCGTCCAGCACGCAAATCGGTGCGGGATTGGTGAGGAAGACGGCAAAGATCAGCGCCATCGCCGTCAGTGCCTGCTCGCCACCGGACAGAAGCGTCATCGTCTGCGGCTTCTTGCCCGGCGGGCGGGCGAGGATTTCGAGGCCGGCTTCGAGCGGATCGTCGCTCTCGATCAGCTGCAGCTCTGCCGTGCCGCCATTGAAGAGATGCGTGAACAGCCGCTGGAACTGCTTGTTGACCACATCGAAGGCGGCCAGCATGCGCTCGCGGCCCTCGCGGTTGAGGCTCTGGATCGCGCCGCGCAGTTTGCGGATGGCGTCGATGATGTCGTCGCGCTCGTGGATCAGAGCGCTGAGCTTGTCGGAAAGCTCCTTCTGCTCTTCCTCGGCGCGCAGGTTGACGGCACCGAGCCGCTCGCGCTCCATCTTGAGCCGGTCGACTTCCCGTTCGATCTCGCGGATGTCGGGAAGCGTGGCGCCGGGCGCGATGCCGGCGATGCGCATCACGTCATGCGGCTCCACATTGAGCGCCTCGCGGATGCGCAGCTCGCCCTCGTGGCGCTTTTCGGCGGCGGAGACCAGACGCTCTTCGGCACGGCCGCGTTTCTCGCGGGCTTCGGCGAGTTCGGACAAGGCCGTGGCGGCGATCCGGTCGGTCTCGCGCTGGCGGGTTTCCGCCTCGACCAGCCGATCGGAGGCGGCCTTGCGGGCAGCTTCCGCCTTTTGCAATTCGTTGATCAGTGCCCGGCGGCGCTCGTCGAATTCTTCAGGTGCTGCTTCGAGATCGACGATCTCGTCGCGCGCCTCTTCCTCGCGCTGGCGCAGGCTGCCGATATGATCGGCGGCGCTGGCGATGCGGGAGACCCAAGTGGCGCGTTCCTGGGCGATGGCGGCGATGCGGCGCTTGCGCACCTCGATCTCGCGGCTCTGGCCCTCATAGGCGGCGCGCGCTTCGGCAAGACGGCCCCGATCGGTGGCGACAACGCTTTGCTGGTTCGACAGCTTGGCATCGATGGCGGAGAGATCCGGTGCGTCCTCGAGCTCGATGCGGGCATCTTCCTCCTGGACGCCGAGATCCTCGATCTGGCCGGTCAGCTGGCTGACCGCTTCCGCAACCACATCGCGGCGACGGGTGAGATCGCCGGCTGCCCGTTCGGCAGCGGCAAGCGCATCGCGGGCATCGCTCAACTGGCGGGCGGCAAAACGGCTGCGGTCGCGCGCTTCGGCGAGCCGTTTTTCCTCAATCGAGATGGCGGTGCCAGCTTCTGCCAGCGCATCCTCGGTTTCCGAGAGGATATCGCGCGCCTCGTCGATCTCGCCTTCCAGCTCCGACAGACGGTTTTTCTGGGACAGGCGAAGGGCAGCCGCACCCGGCGCTTCGGAGCCCGAGATATGGCCATCCCAGCGATAGACGGCACCCTCTCGGGTCACGAGGCGCTGGCCAGGGCGCAGCAGCGGCATCAGCCCCTCGGCGTCGTCTTGCGAGATCACGCCGATCTGCCCGAGCCGGCGCGCCAGTTCCGGCGGCGCCGTGACATAGGACGACAAGGGCAGCGCACCCTCGGGCAGGCTGGGATCAGCGGCACCATCTCCATTGATCGACCAGTGGGCGGAGGCAGAGGCATCGACAGGTGTTTCGAGATCATCGCCGAGGGCTGCACCAAGCGCTGCCTCATAGCCACGATCGACGCGGATCATTTCTGCAACGGGGACGAAGCCGCCGGACAGGGCGCCGGCGGCCAGCATGCGCGAAATCGTGCGCTTTTCGGTTTCGAGCGCGTTCAGCGCCGAGCGAGCGGATTCGACCGGGCCGCGGGCCATCAGTTCGTTCGAGCGCGCATGGGCCAGCGCCGCTTCGACTTCTTCGGCCGCGATCGTCGCATCCTCGACGGCGATTTCGGCGGCTTCCACCGCGTCCTGCCGCTCGGCCGGGTTGTCGAGGCCATCAAGCTTTTGTCCGATCGCGTCGAGTTCGCCGCTCGCATCGGCCATCTGGCGGTCGAGGCGCTGGCGGCGTTCGGCGAGGTCGCGGATCAGCCGGTCCAGCGCATTGCGTCCGGCCGCTGCTTCGGCGCGTTCGGCGGTGACTGCGGCAAACAGCTTTTCGCTGTCGGCAAGCGTTGCAGCGGCTGCCTCGAAGGCCTCGCGCAGGTCTTCGGCTTCGGCACCTGAATCCGCCAGCGTCTCGGTCAGCTCGGCTTCTTCGCCATCCAGCTTTTCGAGGAAGGCGGTGTTATCGGCGGCAAGCTGTTCCTCGCGGCTTATGTCTTCGGCAAGCTGCGACAGTCTTCGCGTCAGTTCGTCGCGACGGCGCAGCAGGCGGCCGGCTTCTTCTTCCAGCTGACCGCGGGCGATCTGCAGGCGCTGCAGGGCGGCACCGGCTTTCGCCTCGTCCTCGCGCAATTCCGGCAGTCTGAGGCTGGCAATCGCCTGCGCCTTTGCCGCTTCCATCTGCCCTTGCGCCTTTTCGGCGACGATGTTGGTGGCCTGGTTGAGCGCGGTTTCGGCCTCGGCCTCCGCCTCGCGGGCCTGGACGAAGCGGATATGCAGAAGCATCGCCTCGCGGGCGCGGATATCGGCTGAGAGCATGCGGAAACGGTTGGCCTGGCGGGCCTGGCGCTTCAGGCTTTCGATCTGGCTTTCCAGCTGGGCGACGACATCTTCCAGCCGCTCCAGATTGGTTTCGGCGGCGCGCAGGCGAAGTTCGGCCTCATGGCGGCGCGAATGCAGGCCGGAAATGCCGGCGGCTTCTTCGAGAAGCTGGCGACGGGCCTGGGGCTTGGCATTGATCAGCTCGCCGATCCGCCCCTGCCCAACCATGGAGGGCGAGCGGGCGCCTGTCGAGGCATCCGCGAACAGGAGCTGCACATCCTTGGCGCGGGCTTCCTTGCCGTTGATGCGGTAGAGCGAGCCGTTCTCGCGCTCGATGCGGCGCGACACCTGGATCTCATCGGCATCGTTGAAGGCGGCGGGTGCCGTATGATCGGAATTGTCGAGATAGAGGCCGACTTCGGCGCTGTTTCGGGCCGGACGGTTGCCCGAGCCCGAAAAGATGACGTCGTCCATGCCGGACGCGCGCATGTTCTTGTAGGAGTTTTCGCCCATCACCCAGCGCAGCGCTTCGACAAGGTTGGACTTGCCGCAGCCATTGGGGCCGACCACGCCGGTCAGCCCTCGCTCGATGATGAATTCCGTCGGCTCGACGAAGGACTTGAAGCCAACGACGCGCAGCTTGTTGAATTTCATGCTGCGCCCTTTCTCCCGCCGACGGGTCCCCTACCCGCCGGGGTGGCGATCTTACAGAAGGCTGTCGAAAAGCTTCGACATGGAGTCAACCGTCATATCTCCGGAGTATTTCTTGCCGTTGATCAGGAAGGTCGGTGTGGAATTGACGCCGAATTCCTCGTTGCCCCGCTTAACGACGGTATTAATGTCGTCGAGAAGCTTCTGGTTCGTCAAGCAGGCTTCGAAACTCTGCTGTGAGTAACCTGCAAGCTTGACCGACTGCAGGAGGGCGCCGCGCACATCCTTGTCGGCAGGGGCCGCCCAGGCGCGCTGCTGCTTGAACAGCATCGACACCATCGGGTAATACTGCGCAGACGTTGCGAGTTCGGCCGGGTTCTGCGGGTTGCAGCGGGCCAGCATGAAGGCAGCGGTCGCGACCGGATCGAACGGGAATTCGCGGATGATGAAGCGAACCTTCCCGGTATCGATATAGTTCTTCTTGATCGTCTCGAACGTGGTGTTGTGGAAGTGTGCGCAATGCGGGCAGGTCATCGACATGTATTCGATGACGGTGACCTTGGCGTTTTCTTCACCAAGCGCCATTTCCGGCAGGGTGCCAGGCTTCAGCGCCGCCGCCATATCCACATCGCCCTGCGATTCCGGAAGGGCCTGGGCAAAGGCGTCGGAGATGCCGAGCGGCAGCGACAGGCAAAGCGCCGTGACCGCCACTCCGCCGAGAAGCGCGCGTCTGGTGATGGTCTTATCGTTCAACTGCATGGAACACCCGTGTTCGAGATTTGAAAAAGTTTGATATTCCGTATCGTGGCGCCTTGGCCCCGACAAGCGGTGGAGTGTTAAATCCCTTCAAAGAATTGTGACGAAATGGCGGTGCGAGGGATAGTTCGGTGTATTCCTCGGCCTTTTCCGCTCTGTTGCGTCACGATGCGTATGCTAGTCGGAGGGAACCTGGCCCTGCGATGAAAAGAGTTATTTCAGCCCAAGGACTTGGGCTGGCTGGATTCCTGTGACGAGCACAGGAATGAGAGTGGCGGGGGCCCTGGAACTCTCATTTGCGCTTCTGCTGGAGAACGGCGGTGCCGAGCCTGGCGACGGCTTTCTTCAGCGCTTCGCTTTCGATCCCTTCCATCATGCCCTCCAGCCGTTTTGCCGCTTCGCCTTTGAGCGGCTGCAGTTTGCGCGGATGCTTGAACGTCTGCGATACCGCCTTCTGCACGATGCGGATCTGGCGCACGGCCGGAAAGCCGAAAAACCCGTTGATGCGGGCGATCAGTTCGCCCTGGGCATGGCCGAGGAACAGTGCGCGAGACCCTTCGCAGGCGATAGTGAGGACACCAGGCTGGTGGCCTCCCTCGCTATAGCCATCGTTATAGCGCGACCAAGCGATCTTTTCCGGCCGCGTGCAATCGGCGAAATCCTCGCCGGCGATCGCGTCCCAGGAGCCGAGCAGCGCGGTGGATATGCCGGCGCGGCGTGCCAGCACCGGATCGATGATGCCGTTCGCCACTTCGGAGATCTGCAGCGCGCCTTTGCGGCGGAACGGAGGTTTCGGAGCATTCATCGCTGGATAACTGGCCGCCTGAGGTTGTGCCGTCCTTGATGCCGGCGCATTGACGCATACCTATAGGCCATTCCAGCGGCAAACGGCAAACGATGCTCCAGACGCTTCCCAAGACGACGAATTCGGCCGATGGCCCGACCCATGCGGAAAGGCTTCTCGCCTGGTACGACCGACACCACCGCGAGCTGCCCTGGCGGATCAGCCCGACGGCTGCCAAAGCCGGGATCCGGCCCGACCCCTATCGCATATGGCTGTCGGAAGTGATGTTGCAGCAGACGACAGTGCAGGCGGTCAAACCGTATTTCGCAAAGTTTCTCGAGCGCTGGCCGAAGGTGACCGATCTTGCCGCAGCCCCTTCCGACGACGTGATGGCGGCCTGGGCGGGGCTTGGCTACTATGCCCGCGCCCGCAACCTGAAGAAATGCGCCGAAGCGGTAGCAGCCGATCATGGGGGCATCTTTCCCGATTCGGAAGATGGCCTGCGCGCCCTGCCCGGCATCGGCGATTATACATCGGCCGCCGTTGCCGCGATCGCCTTCAACCGGCAATCGGCTGTGATGGACGGCAATGTCGAGCGGGTGATCTCGCGTCTCTATGCGATCGATGCACCGCTGCCGGGTTCCAAGCCCACCATGAAGGCAAAGGTCGTGGAGCTGACGCCATCAGACCGGCCGGGCGATTTTGCCCAGGCGATGATGGATCTCGGCGCGACGATCTGCACCCCGAAACGTCCCGCCTGCGCGCTCTGTCCGTTCCGGGACGACTGTATGGCCTTGGCCGGCGACGACCCTGAGCGGTTTCCGGTGAAGGCCGCAAAAAAGGAAAAGCCGGTTCGCCAAGGCGCTGCCTTCGTGGCGGTGACGCCCGATGGCGAGGTGCTGCTTCGAAAGCGCATCGAGACCGGGCTTTTAGGCGGCATGACGGAAGTGCCGACGACGGCCTGGACCGCGCGGCTCGACGGCGGCACGACGATCGATCACGCGCCGATCCCGTCTGCCGACTGGCAGGCCTGTGGTACGGTCATTCACGTCTTCACCCATTTCGAGCTGCGGCTTTCGATTTTTCGCGCGAAGGTGACCAAGGTCGCTGTGGACAATGGCTGGTGGGAACCGGTGGAAAGCCTGGAGAACCAGGCCTTGCCGACCGTCATGAAAAAAGCAATCGTCCAAGCTATACCACTCGCCTTCGCAAAAGCTCCAAACTGACAGCAGGAAACATCCTCTATGGCGGCCAAGATTGATCACATCGTTTTCGACATCGGCAAGGTTCTGATCCACTACGATCCCAACCTTCCCTTTAGCCGGATCATTCCCGACGAGAGCGAACGCAAGTGGTTCTTCGACAACGTCTGCACCCACGAATGGAACCTGGAACAGGACCGCGGCCGCAACTGGCATGAGGCCGAAGCGCTGCTGCTGGAACAGCATCCGGAACAGGAAGCCAATATCCGCGCCTTCCGCCAGCACTGGCACGAAATGGTGCCGCATGCCTATGACGGCTCCGTCGCCATCTTCGAAAGCCTGATCGAGAGCGGTCGCGACGTAACCATGCTCACCAACTTCGCCGCCGACACGTTTGTCGAAGCGCGCCGGAAATTCCCGTTTCTCGACAAGCCGCGCGGCGTGACGGTTTCGGGCGAGATCGGCCTGATCAAGCCGGATGTGGCCATTTACGAAAAGCACGCCCGTGATTTCGGCCTCACCCCTGAAGCCTCGATCTTCATCGACGACAGCTATCCCAACGTCGAAGGCGCGCGGGCAGCGGGCTGGAACGCTGTGCATTTCACGGATCCGGAAACGCTGCGCAAGGATCTGAGGGATCACGGTATCGAGGTGTGAGGTTTGGGGGTGGTAGCCGGTATGCTGACGATATAAGTTCCCGGCCCACCCACCTCGTTTTGCAATCGACCTCACGTTAAGACGGCACCCCTCATGGCAATTCCATTCGCTCCCGTCGGCATTGATCACATCGTTCTTCTGATCGACGACATGAAACGTGCGCTTACGTTCTACACGGATGCCCTAGGGTGCCGTCCTGGCTATTCCTATCCGGCACTGGGGATGGAGCAGGTGTGGTTCGGGTCGTCGTTGATCGTCTTGTGGGATGTAACTCACCCGGGCGGAACGAAAGCAGCGCCTCCGGTGACCGGTGGGCGCAATGTCGATCATGTCTGTCTTGCGACCAGCCCTTTCGACCATGACGAACTGCGTAAGCATCTCGATAAGCACGGGGTAGAGATCGTCCAGGAAGCGTTTCATGGTGGTGCCCGTGGCATGGGGCACTCGTTCTATATCCATGACCCGTTTGGCAATAAGATCGAGATCAAGGGGCCTGCAGAATACCCGGATGGACGGCAGGCAACCTAGCCGGGTGATCGGCGGACGGGCCGAAACATTCTAATTCGGAGGTGTTCAGGGTTACTCTGGTCAGAGCCTGCGTCGTTGCGGCCCCGAAATCAGTGCATTTGCCCCATAAAAAAGATGACGCCCGGAGCCTTCACACTCCGGGCGTCACATGATCCTCTTCCGGAACTAGAGGTACAAAACCGGAAGAGGAAGCTCGCGAGCTGACATGGGATCTGGTCCCGGGACTGGTGGCTCAGTCCGCTTTTGGCAGGCCGTTGCGAATGATGGTGCGAAGGTCGTCGATCGGTTTCAGGACGCCGGCCTCCTCGTAGTGCCAGAAGGTCCAGCCGTTGCAGGCATCAAACCCCTGAACCTTGGCGCCGAGCCGGTGGATCGATCCGGCGTCTCCGTTCGAAGTCAGCGTGCCGTCGGCGCGGATGATGGCGCTGTGGCGGCGGCGGGCGTCGGTGAGGATCTGGCCAGGCTTGACGAGACCGCTTTCGACGAGCGCATTGAAGGCGACGCGCGGTTCGGCGCGCTTGCCGGTCATGACCGTCAGTTCCGTCTTGCCGAGCGGTTCGACCGAGGTGATGCGGGCAGATGCGGCGTCGATATAATCCTGCTCGCGTTCGATGCCGACGAAGTTGCGGCCGAGACGCTTGGCGACCGCACCCGTGGTGCCGGAACCGAAGAACGGGTCGAGCACGACATCGCCGGGCTGGGTGCAGGACATGATGATGCGGGCGAGCAGCGCTTCAGGCTTCTGGGTCGGATGGACCTTCTTGCCGTCGTCACCCTTCAGGCGTTCGCCGCCCGAGCAGATCGGAAACAGCCAGTCGGAGCGCATCTGCACGTCGTCGTTGGAGGCCTTCAAGGCTTCGTAATTGAACGTGTAGCCCTTGGCCTTGGCATCGCGGCTGGCCCAGATCATCGTTTCGTGGGCGTTCTGGAACCGGCGGCCCTTGAAGTTCGGCATCGGGTTGGTCTTGCGCCAGACGATATCGTTGAGGAGCCAGAAATTGAGGTCCTGCATGATCGCGCCGACGCGAAAGATGTTGTGGTAGGAACCGATCACCCAGATCGTGCCGTTCGGCTTGAGCACGCGGCGGCAGGCAAGCAGCCAGGCGCGGGTGAAGGCATCATAGACCTGGAAGGAGGCGAACTGGTCCCAGTCGTCATCGACGGCATCGACCAGGCTCTGGTCGGGGCGATGCAGGGCGCCGCCGAGCTGCAGATTGTATGGCGGATCGGCAAAGATCGCATCCACCGATTTATCCGGCAGCGCCTCGAGGGCTGCCACGCAATCGCCCTTGATGATGGAGTTCATCCAGGCGTGAGGACGGGCCTGTTTCTGGAGGTCGATCAAAGGAAGGACTGCGGCCATGAGACACTCGCTACGCTGTACTGGATACGAATTTACTGACTGTTATGGTTACTCATTTTGGTTACCAAAGACTGAAGCCGGTGGCCTGTTTCAGGAAAAAAGCAAAATGATGGAAGGCGGCGCGAAGATGCGCTAGGATACAACTCATGAGAAAAGCCGAGGGTCATGAGAAAAGCTGAGGCGATCGAGAAGCTGAGACGGCAGGCCGACGCGATCAGGGCGCTCGGCGCGACCTCGCTTTACCTGTTCGGCTCCGTTGCCCGCGACGAAGCAGGCCCCGACAGCGATCTTGATCTGTTTATCGATTATGATGAGAGCAAGAAATTCTCTCTGGTTGATCTTGTCGGGATCAAGCTGTTTCTCGAGGATGAACTCGCGGCCGACATCGACGTTACGACCCGCAACAGTCTGCATCCAAGGCTGAAGGACAGGATCGAAGCCGCTTCGGTGCAGGTGTTCTGATGGACCAATTTATCTGGGACGTCATCGCGCATGACCTACCGCCGCTCAAATCCGCGATGCTGGGTCTGCAGGAACGACTGAGCCGGGCGTAAAGGTCGCACCGCCCTTCCCGGCCCTTGCCTCATCCATTCCCATTTCCTATTCAGGCCGGAACCGGAACGGATAGGAGTGCCACCATGGAAAGCATCACCATTGCCCTGGTCCTGCTTCTCGCCGTGGTTCTGAGCGGTACGCTTGCGAGGCTTTCGCCTGTTGGCATTCCGCTGCCGCTGGTGCAGATCGCGCTCGGTGCCGCAATCGCCGGCGTGACGGGGTCTGCGGTGCAGCTCGATCCGGATTTCTTCTTTCTGCTGTTTCTGCCGCCGCTGCTGTTTCTCGATGGCTGGCGCATTCCCAAGGAAGGGCTGTTTCGCGACAAGGCGGTGATCCTGGAGCTGGCGCTCGGGCTTGTCGTGTTCACGGTGATCCTGATCGGCTTTCTGGTCCACTGGATGATCCCGGCGATACCGCTTGCGGTCGCCTTCGCGCTCGCCGCCATTCTCTCGCCAACCGATCCGATCGCGGTCTCGGCGATTGCCGCGCGGGTGCCGATCCCTGGCCGGCTGATGCATATTCTGGAGGGCGAATCGCTGCTCAACGATGCGTCGGGCCTTGTCTGCATGCAGTTTGCGGTGGCCGCCGTGCTGACCGGCGTGTTCTCGCTGACGGATGCGGTGGGTACGTTCCTCTGGGTGGCTATCGGCGGCATCCTGATCGGCTTTGGCACCACATTCGTGGTCATGAAGGCGAAGTATTACGTGTCGCGCAAGCTCGGCGAAGAGCCCGGCGCGCAGATCCTGATCAGCCTGCTCATTCCGTTCGGCGCCTATCTTCTGGCCGAGCACCTGCATTGCTCCGGCATTCTGGCAGCGGTTGCGGCCGGCATCACCATGAGCTTTGCCGAATTGCGTGGCCAGACGATGGCTGCCACCCGCATGCGGCGCTACGCGGTGTGGGACACGGTGCAGTTTGCGTTGAACGGCATCATCTTCGTGCTGCTGGGCGAACAGATGCCGGGCATCGTCTCGGGCGCCGCCCGGATCGTGACGGAAACGGGCCACCTCCACCCGATCTGGCTGATCGCCTATGTGGCGGTCATCACCACCGCACTCGCGGCCCTGCGCTTTGCCTGGGTGTGGGTATCCTTGCGCTTTACCCTGTATCGCGCCGCGCGTCGCGGAGAGGCGATCCGCAAGCCGCACTGGCGGCTTCTGGCGGCCATGTCGCTTGCCGGCGTGCGCGGTGCGATCACGCTTGCGGGTATTCTCACCCTGCCGCTTGCCATGAACGACGGCACATCGTTTCCGGCACGCGATCTGGTGATATTCCTGGCAGCCGGCGTGATTATCCTGTCGCTGACGGCGGCCAGCATCGGCCTTCCCTATCTTCTCCAGAACCTCGAATTGCCGCCGGAACCTGACCACCTCCAGGAAGAGGATATTGCCCGGATTGCGGCGGCAGAGGCGGCGATCCGAATGATCGAGAAACTGCAGCATGCGATGAGCGAAGGCCGCACCGACGCCGATCTTTACGGTGAGGTCGGCACGCGGCTGATGGAACTCTACCGGCAGCGGATCGAGGGCCGTTCCAAGCTGGGAGACGAGGCAGAGCTGTTGCGCAAGATGGAGGAGGTCGACAAGCGGTTCAGGCTGGCCGCCCTGCGTGCCGAACGCGACGAGCTGTTCCGGCTTGGCCGCCGGCGCAAGATCTCCGAGGAAATCGCGCGAAAGCTGGTTCGCGAGATCGATCTTGCCGAGGCGCGCTACGGTTTCTGAGGCGCGCCCCTGTTGTCGCCGCTTTGCCGGTAGAGGAAATCGCTCTCCGCATTGTTTCCGGCGCTGCCCTCGTGTAGATCGCCCTCACCTTCTTTCTTCAAAGAGTATCCATCATGAGCGGCTTCGACCTCATCATCTTCGATTGCGACGGCGTGCTCGTCGATTCCGAAATCATCGCGGCACAGGTCGAATCCCGGCTGCTGACGGAAGCGGGCTATCCGATCAGCGTCGAGGAAATGGGCGAGCGCTTCGCCGGCATGACCTGGAAGAACATTCTTCTGCAGGTGGAACAGGAAGCGGATATTCCGCTATCGGCCTCCCTGCTCGACAAATCGGAAAAGCTGCTTGACCAGAGGCTGGAGCGCAGCGTCAAGATCATCGACGGCGTCAAGTTCGCGCTGGCGCGGCTGACCACGCAGCGCTGCATCTGCTCGAATTCTTCGAGCCAGCGGCTGGACATGATGCTGACCAAGGTCGGCCTCAAGCCTTATTTCGAAAACCACATCTATTCCGCCAAGGACCTCGGTCCCGACCGCGTCAAGCCGAAGCCGGACATCTTCCTGCATGGGGCAAAGCAGTTCGGCGTTGAGCCGGACAGGTGCCTGGTGATCGAGGATTCCACCCATGGCATCCACGGCGCACGCACGGCCGGCATGCGGGTGGTGGGCTTTACCGGTGCATCGCATACCTATCCGAGCCATGCCGACCGGCTGACGGATGCCGGCGCCGAAACGGTGATTTCGCGCATGAGCGACCTGCCGGCGGTGATCGCCGCACTGGGAGAATGGGGCGGGATCTAGAACTGCACAGCAAGGCTGGCCTTCGCGGTATGGCTCGTCAGCGAATGGGCAAATTCGCCGGAATAAGTCACCTTCAGTCGCGCGGACTTTGAAACCTGCGCGGTGACGGAGGCTTCGACGACGGCCGTATCGCGCGGCAGCGCCACGCCTTCCAGCACGAACGGACTGCTGCCGCTTGCAAAGGCAAGCCGTGACTCGGGCGTCAGGTCGCCCATTGCGTGACGCCAGCCGAGCATGCCGGAGACGGTGAGCGGCAGGTCCTCGACCGGCATTTGCGCCGACCAGCGAAGGCCGAATGTGGAAAGGGCGATGTTGTCCGTTTCACCATTCCCCGTCAGAGCGGCCTCCCCGCCCTTCTCGCGAAAACCATCGGTGTCGAGATTGATATAGGCAAGGCTCGCGAAGGGCTGCAGCGTGACCGGACCTGCCGTCGTCTTCCACGACAGGTCGGTAAACAGCTGGCGGGTGGCGCCTCTGTAATCGGCCTGGAGATCATCCGTGAACGTGCCGAAGTCGACGCTGCGCGACGTCGAGATGCGGTTTTTGGAATAGACGGCGCCGGATGTGAGGGCAACGTCACCCCATTCTGCGGCGGCGTAGAGCCCGGCATGATAGCTTTCCCAGTCCGCCTCGCTGCCAGCGGAAGCATTGCTGTAGCCGAACAATCCGCCGAGCCGCCAGTGATCGGAGGCCTGCCCGTCGAAGCCCGCGATCAATCCAGCCGCTTGGCTGTCGATGCCGGCCGCGTTGCCGTCGCTGCGCAATTGCCCTGATGCAGCGGCGCCGGTCGCCCAGAAGCTGGTCGCACCATCGGCCGATGCGCGGATCGGGACCGCACCGTTCACCCGGTCGACGATCGTGTCCCGGACGAGCCGGCTGTCGCTCAAAAGCTGGGTTTTCAACGAGGCGTGGATCTCGCCGCCAAGCTGCGAGAAGGCATCGCGTGCGCCGTCGGCGTTTTGCTGGAGAACGCCGAGGAAGACGTCGTTTTCGGACCCGAGCGACTGGACCGCTGTAGCCGTTGCCCGCGTATTGGCGGTGTTCGCCACGTCGGCGAAATCGACATCGTTGCGGTAGAGGCTCAGCGTCACATCGTCGGCGCCATAGGCAAGGATGGGCGACAGGAAGGCGAGATCGGTGGTGACGTCGTCGAATTCACCTGCGACGCTTTCGCCTGTGATGATCGTGTAGGCCGTAGCAGGTGAATAGGTGCCGCTGCCTGCGAGAACCTGGACCGTGCCGCCTTCGATCGTGACGGACCCGGTGGCGGCTAGGCTGTCGGACGTGCCGTCCGCTTGCGTTTCCACCTGATAGGTCGAGCCGGTCTCGAAGGTGACGTCGCCGTTGACGGCAAGCGTTGCGATACCCGGGCCGGGCGACAGCGTGCCGCCTGACCCGACGGTGAGGCCACCGATCTCGCCTGTGCCTGACAGCATGCCATCCGTGCCGATATCGATCGCGCCGCCGATCGTGCCGTCGTTGACGAGCACTCCTCCTGTCACCGTCGCATCGCCGCTGATCTCGCCCGTGTTGGAAAAGCTGCCACCGGTGTTGGTCAGCGAGGCGATGGTGCCGTCGTTGGATGAGGTTCCGGCGTTTGTGACATCGCCGGCGACCGCGCCGGAATTGTTGACGAAGCTGGCGGAAGCCGCGACATCCACGTCGGTGACGACGAAATTGTTGGTGACCGTGCCGCCTGTCACGGTGGTGCTTCCGGTGATTTCGCCGCCGTCGTTGTTGGTGAAGGTGCCGCCGGTATTCGTGAGTAAGGAGATCGTTCCGGCGTTCGAGGCGTTGCCGGCATTGGAGACGTCGCCGGCCGTCGCACCTGAATTGTTGACGAAGATCGCAGCCGCCGCGACATCGACCGTCGTCACCACGAAATTGTTGGTGAGCGTGCCGCCCTCGAGTGACGTTGCGCCTGAAATGGTGCCGTTGTTGGTAAAGCTGCCGCCGGTATTGGCAAGCGATGCCACAGTGCCGGCATTGGACGCCGTGCCCGCGTTGGTGACGGCTGCCGCCGAAGCGCCGGAATTGTTGACGAAACTGGCTGTTTCAGCGACATCGACGTCTGTGACGACGAAGTTGTTGGTGACGGTGCCGCCCGAGACCACCGTATCGCCGGTGACCGTGCCGCCATCGTTGTTGGTGAAGGATCCGCCGGTATTGGTGAGCGACGCGATCGTTCCGGCGTTGGAGGTGGTGCCCGCATTGGTGACGGCACCGGCCGTTGCGCCGGAATTGTTGACGAACCGGGCGGTCGCTTCGACATCGACATCGGTGACGACGAAATTATTTGTCATCTGCGCATCGCCGGACAGCGTCGTGCGGCCGTCGATCGTGCCGTCGTTGACGACTTCGCCACCCGAAGATGCAAGGTCACCGGAGAGCGTTCCCGAGTTACTGATGGAGCCGCCGGACATCGTGACGTCTGATGACAGCGTGCCGCTTTCCGAGATCTCCATGCGGCCCATGTCGAACAGGGTCGTGCCGCTCGTCGCTCTCAGGTCTGCTTCGACATGAAGCGTGCCGCCGGACACCGCGAGCGTATCGACGGCCGTGCCGGTTGACACCGTCGGGGCGCCGGAGCCGATCGAGGCTGCGTCCGATGGGCCTGGGGCATCCGGTGCCGTTGTCCAGTTCGCGCCGTTTTTGAAATTGTTGTCGGAGGCGCCGGTCCAGACCGATTGCGCCGATGCGCCGCCGGGAACGAGCGCTGCCAGCGTGACGATGGCGGTGCAAAGCCGCAGACGCCGCTTCGCGTCCGCCACGATAGCTGGAGCAATCATCCCAAACCCTGTCTCGAATGGTCGCGGGCGACGCGCCCTTGACGATCTTCACATACTGGGTACGGATTTATGGTTAACCGAAGATTAAACGGGCGCCGTCAGCGCCCGACCGGAGTGGCCGCAGGCTTAGCTACGGCGTGCGGGCTTCTTGCCGGGTGCGCCATTGTCGAAACCGACGCGGACGCGGGTGAAGCGCGATGCGCCGCCCTGCGCGTTCGGGATCTGCACATCCGCCTTCTGGAAGATGAACTGCGTGCCGCCGGCCGGAAGATCGACCGGATAGGCGACCTTCTGCGAGTAGATCGTGTTGTCGCCGTCGACGACCTCGACCAGGATCGGCAGGGTGACCCGGGCCGGTGCGCCGACAGGTCCGTCGACGAGGCGGCCCTGGACCACGACATTGATGGTCATCGTCGTTTCGTTGGCCGTGCACTGACGCGTCGCGTCGGCCAGCGATGCCTGGTAGACGAGCTTCTGCGGATCATCCTGACCGCCACGCGCGTATTCCTGGCGTATCGCCGTCTGCTCGCGCAGAACGACCTGCGGGCAATAGGCCTGCACCACCGCCGGGGTTTCAGCCTGTGCCGTCGGCGCAAGGCCACCCGCCGGAGAGGACGAGTTGCAGCCGGCGAGCGCCGTCAGGAGGGATACCGTTACGAGACCATGGGAAATCTTGCCAAACACAATACTCAACCTTGTTCCATCCCTTTTGACCGGCTTGCCGCGCCAAACATGCTCATGGCGTAACGCAGCGCCGTTTTCCAGTCTTTCACCGCAGATTTCAATCGTCTATACCAGCGGCGCGAATAAAAATCGATTGGGGATTATCGGTCGTGGACTACATTTCTACCCGGGGCGAAGCGCCCGCTCTCGGCTTTCGTGATGCACTGCTGGCCGGCCTTGCCCGCGATGGCGGTCTTTACCTGCCGCGCCACTGGCCGCAGCTGTCCAAGCGGGACATCCGCAATCTGCGCGGAAAGTCCTATGCGGAAGTGGCTTTCGAGATCCTCAAGCATTTCGTCGACGGGGAAATTCCGGACGACAAGCTGAAGACCATGATCAACGAGGCCTATGCGACCTTCCGTCATCCGGCGGTGGTGCCGCTGGTGCAGACGGGTCCGAACGATTTCATCCTCGAGCTTTTCCACGGCACGACACTTGCCTTCAAGGATGTGGCGATGCAGCTGCTGGCGCGGCTGATGGATCACGTTCTGGCCGAGCGCGGCGAGCGCGCCACGATCGTCGGCGCGACGTCGGGCGATACCGGCGGTGCGGCGATCGATGCCTTTGCCGGGCGCGACCGGACCGACATCTTCATCCTCTTTCCCGAAGGCAAGGTCTCGCCGGTGCAGCAGCGCCAGATGACCTCGTCGACCGCATCCAACGTGCATGCGGTGGCGCTCAAGGGCAATTTCGACGACTGCCAGAACATCGTGAAAGAGATGTTCAACGATGTCGCCTTCCGCGACCGGGTGAAGCTTTCGGGCGTCAACTCGATCAACTGGGCCCGCATCATGGCGCAGGTCGTGTATTATTTCACCGCCGCTGTTTCGCTCGGTGGACCGGATCGCAAGGTATCGTTCACGGTGCCAACCGGCAATTTCGGCGATATTTTCGCGGGCTACGTGGCCAAGAAAATGGGCCTGCCGATCGACCGGCTGGTGATCGCCACCAATGACAACGACATTCTTGCCCGCACGCTGAAGACCGGGCGCTACGAGATGCAGGGGGTGATGGCGACCACGTCGCCGTCGATGGATATCCAGATCTCGTCGAATTTCGAGCGGCTTCTGTTTGAAGCCTATGGCCGCGATCCGAGCGCCGTGCGCTCATCCATGGCGAGCCTGAAGCAATCGGGTGCGTTCGAAATCAAGCCGGAAGCGCTGAAGGCGATCAAGCGCGAATTCCGCGCCGGCCGCGCCACGCAGGAGCAGGTTGCCGAGACAATCCGTGAGACGCTGGAAGCCACCGGATACCTGCTCGACCCGCATACGGCGACCGGTGTTTTCGTGGCTCAGAAGAACGCTCGACCCGGCAGCCCGATGGTGACATTGGCCACGGCGCACCCCGCCAAATTCCCGGCGGCGGTAAAATCCGCTTGCGGAATTGATCCGGCACTTCCATCATGGCTCGCTGATCTGATGCACAGGGAGGAGCGCTTCGATACGCTGGACGCCGAGCTGAAGGCCGTTGAAACATTCATCGGCGACCACGCACGGGCCAATTGAGCCAGTTATCGGCAGTGCCGGAAAGACGCGAAGACGTGAATATGAATGTTGAAATCACCCGGCTCCCCTCCGGGCTCACAGTCGTGACCGAGACCATGCCACACCTGGAGAGCGTCGCGCTCGGTGTGTGGATCAAGTCCGGAGCCCGCAACGAGACCGAGAACGAGCACGGCATCGCGCATCTTCTCGAGCACATGGCGTTCAAGGGCACAGCGAGGCGCAGTGCCCGCGATATCGCCGAGCAGATCGAGGATGTCGGCGGCGAACTCAATGCCGCGACTTCGACCGAAACCACATCCTATTACGCAAGGGTGCTCAAGGACCACGTGCCGCTCGCGGTCGATATCCTTGCCGATATCCTGACGGAATCGGAATTCGACGAGGAAGAGCTGCGCCGCGAAAAGCACGTCATCCTGCAGGAAATCGGCGCGGCCAACGACACGCCCGACGACGTGGTGTTCGACCGCTTTTCCGAAGTCGCCTATCGCGGCCAGACGATCGGGCGCGCCATTCTCGGCACGCCGGAGACGGTAAAAGGGTTCACGCCGCCGCAGATCCGCGGCTATCTCTCGCGCAATTATACGACCGACCGGATGTTCATCGTCGCGGCCGGCGCTGTCGACCACCAGGTGTTCTGCAAGCAGGTCGAGGAGCGGTTCGCCAGCCTGCCGACCATGCCGAGTGCGACGCCCGTTCTCGAGCCCGCCCATTATATCGGCGGCGACACCCGCGAAGACCGCGACCTGATGGATGCCCAGCTGCTGATCGGCTTCGAGGGCAAGGCCTATCACCAGCGGGACTTCTACTGCTCGCAGATTCTCGCCAACATCCTCGGCGGCGGCATGTCCTCGCGGCTGTTCCAGGAAGTGCGCGAGCGTCGGGGCCTTTGCTATTCGGTTTATGCATTCCATTGGGGCTTTTCCGATACGGGCATTTTCGGCGTCCATGCGGCGACCAACGGCGACGAGTTGCCGAACCTCGTGCCTGTGGTCGTCGAAGAGCTGCGCAAGGCATCCGAGCAGATCCATCAGGCGGAAATCGACCGGGCGCGCGCGCAGATCCGTGCCCAGCTTCTGATGGGGCAGGAAAGCCCTGCCGCCCGCGCCGGCCAGATCGCCCGCCAGATGATGCTCTACGGCAAGCCGATCCCCAATGACGAGATGATGGAACGGCTGGAGGGGATCACCACCCAGCGGCTGACCGATCTTGCCGGACGTCTGTTCTTCGACACGGTGCCTACGCTTTCGGCGGTTGGGCCGATCGCACAACTGCCGTCGATGGAAGAGATCGCGGCGTCGCTTTCCTCACCAGGCGTGACAACCAAAAAGGCGGCCGGCTGATCAAGCCGCCTGCCCTGCCCGGAGCACACAAGCACCATGGCCAAGTCCGTGTTTCGGTTCCTATCGCGACATCCGGACACACCGGAGATCTCAGGCGAGCGCCACATCATGCGCCTGCCGCTTTATGCCGACTACAAGGCCTGGATGACGCTGCGGTCGCAAAGCCGGGCGTTCCTGCAGCCGTGGGAGCCGACCTGGCGCCCTGACGAGCTGACGGAATCGGCGTTTCGCGCTCGCGTGGTGCGCGCCACCCAGGAACATGCGTCAGGCGTCGCCATGCCGATGCTGCTTTTCCGCCGCGACACGATGGAGCTTTTGGGGGGCCTGACGATCGGCCATATCCGCCGCGGCGCGTCGCAAAGCTGCATGGTCGGCTACTGGATGGGCGAGAAACATTCGGGCCAAGGCCATATGTTGGCCGCATTGGAGATGGCTATCCCCTACATCTACGGCGGACTTCAGTTGCACCGGATCGAGGCAGCCTGTATTCCGGACAATTGGAAAAGCATCCGGCTTCTCGAAAAGGCCGGATTCGAGCGGGAAGGTCTTTTGCGGAAATATCTCAAGATCAATGGTGAGTGGCGCGACCACGTGATTTTCTCCCGACTGCCAGAAGATGGTGAATTTGCGAAAATGCTGAACACATGATGCTGCGTCACATGAGTTTCTCGGCCATGCCGCGCCTGCCGTCGGTTCTTGGAATTGTTTCCGCTGTCTTGATGTTTCTTGCGGCGGCGACGTTTGCACAGGCGGCCGAGCCGGTGAAAATCTCGCGCGACGACACCGCGCTCGACCTGACCCGCACGACCGACATCTACGCCAACCAGGGCGAGGCCTTTCAGGTTTCCACCGCCGCTGCTGCCGACGGTATCCGTCGCCGCATCGAGGTGCGCGCGTCTTCGCCGTCGCACCAGGGCGACTGGGCTGTGTTTGCGCTCTCCAACGTTTCCGAGGAGCAGCTGGAGCGGGTAATCGTCGCGCCGCATTTTCGGCTGGTGAATTCCAAGGTTTTCTGGCCGGATCTTGGCTCGCAGCGCATCATCTCGATCACGCCATCCGAAGGGTTTGCGCTCGACCGTATCGCCAGCCCCGATGCCGACGTGTTCCGCATCACGCTCAATCCGGGCGCCACGATCACCTTCGTCGCCGAGCTTTCGACGCCGGCGCTGCCGCAGATCTATCTCTGGCAACCGGATGCCTACAAGGATTCGGTCAACTCGTTCACGCTCTACAAGGGCATCGTGCTCGGCATTGCCGGTCTGCTTGCGGTGTTCCTGACCATCCTGTTCGTGGTCAAGGGAACCTCCATGCTGCCGGCGGCGGCAGCCCTTGCCTGGGCGGTGCTTGCCTATATCTGCGTCGACTTCGGGTTTCTTGACAAGCTCATCAGCGTGACATCGTCCGACGAGCGAATATGGCGTGCCGCAGCCGAAGTGGCGCTTGCCTCGTCGCTCGTCATCTTTCTGTTTACCTATCTCAACCTCAATCGCTGGCACGTGCATCTGGGCTATGCGACGCTTGCCTGGGTGGCCGGCCTCGTGCTCCTCGGCGGTGTGGCAATCTACGATCCATCCGTTGCATCCGGTATCGCGCGGCTTTCGTTTGCGCTGACCGGCACTGTCGGCATCCTCCTGATCGTCTATCTCGGCTTCAACCGCTATGACCGCGCCATCCTTCTGGTTCCGACCTGGGCGCTGCTGCTGGTCTGGCTGTTCGGGGGATGGCTGACTGTCACCGGCCAGCTCGACAACGACATCGTGCAGCCGGCGCTTGGCGGCGGACTGGTTCTGATCGTGCTTCTGATCGGCTTTACCGTGATGCAGCACGCCTTTGCCGGCGGCGCCTACCAGCAGGGTCTGTTTTCCGATCTGGAGCGGCAGTCGCTGGCGCTGACCGGTTCGGGCGACACGGTTTGGGACTGGGATGTGGCGCGCGACCGCGTGGTGACCACGCCCGACATCTCGACGCGGCTTGGCCTCGAGCAAGGCTCCATGCACGGGCCGGTGCGCAACTGGCTGCCGCGGCTTCATCCCGATGACCGCGACCGGTTCCGCGCCACGCTGGACGTGCTGCTGGAACATCGCCGCGGCCGGTTGAACCACGAATTCCGGATTCGCGCGGAAGACGGGCATTTCCACTGGCTGCAGATCCGCGCACGGCCGGTGCTCGGCTCAAACGGCGAAATCATCCGCTGCGTCGGCACCGTCATCGACGTGACCGAGCAGAAGAACTCGATCGAGCGTCTGCTGCAGGACGCGATGCATGACAACCTGACCGGGTTGCCGAACCGCCAGGTGTTCCTCGACCGTCTGCAATCGGTACTGACGCTGGCACCCGGCGACGGGCATCTGCGCCCAACCGTCATGGCGATCGATATCGACCGCTACAAGCAAGTCAACGACTCGCTTGGAATTGCCGCAGGCGACAACATTCTGATCGCGCTGACGCGGCGCCTGCGTCGTCTCTTGAAGCCACAGGATACGCTGGCACGGCTTGCCGGCGACCAGTTCGGCCTCATCCTTGTGTCCGAGCGGGACCCGGGCAAGGTCGCGGATTTCGCCGATGCGGTGTCCAAGGCAATCATGGTGCCGATCAACTTCGCCAATCGCGAGATCGTCCTCACCGCCTCGATCGGCCTAGCCTCCTGGGTAGATCAGCAGGAAAGCGCCCCGGGACTTCTCGCCGATGCGGAACTGGCGATGTACCGGGCCAAGCGCGCCGGCGGCAATCGCGTCGAACCGTTCCGTCCGGCATTCCGCTCGACCGGTACAGATCGTCTGCAGATCGAAACCGACCTTCGCCGCGCCATCGAGCGACGCGAACTGACACTCGCATACCAGCCGATCATCCGGCTTGTGGATGGCGAGATTGCCGGCTTCGAAGCGCTGATGCGTTGGGAACATCCCAAACGCGGCAGCATTCCGCCCTCCGAATTCATTCCGATCGCCGAAATGTCGGACCTGATCGGCCCTCTCGGCCTCTTTGCGATGGAACGGGCGGCCTCAGACCTCACGTCCTGGCAGGCACAAACCGGTTCGCTGCCGATCTTCGTATCCGTCAACGTCTCGAGTGCGCAGCTCCTGAACGCCGATCTCTACAATGACGTCCGGGCATTGCTGCAAAGGACGCAGGTGGCACCGGGCCAGCTCAAGCTGGAGCTGACGGAGTCGCTGATGATGGAGAACCCGGAGCAGGCGCGTCTTGTTCTGGCCAAGCTCAAAGAGACCGGCCTCAGCCTCGCGCTCGACGACTTCGGTACCGGATACTCTTCGCTCGGCTATCTTACGCAGTTCCCGTTCGACACGATCAAGCTCGACCAGTCGTTGGTGCGCGATGCCACCGACAAGCGCGCAGTGCTGCTGCGCTCGGTCATCGCCATGGCGCGGGCGCTCGAGATGGACGTGGTGGCTGAGGGCATCCAGACCGACGAAGACGCGGCGGAACTTGCCAAGATGGGCTGCCATTTCGGCCAGAGCTACCTGTTCGGCCCGCCGGCGACGACGGATGCGATTGGCCGACTGCTGAAAGAACGGTTTCCGCTGACGAAACGGGCTTGAGTTCCGACTTCCTCATCTTGCCTTGTGGCGAGGATGAGGGAGACCGGCTATCGCTCTCGTCAACCAAGCCTCACCTGTGTTTCGAGCAGCCTGACAGGCCTGATGTCAGGCCCGTCCGCGTGAATAGAGCCTGATCATACAGCCGTTGCCATCGCGGCGCCGCTCATGGCTTCCCAAGTCGCGCCCGGATGCTGACGGCGGTTTTCCTGGATCATGTCGTGGATGAACTGCAGCTTGGTGGTGACCGCCGGGGCGAGGATGAACGGATAGAGATCCGGCACACCCATGGCCCTATGGATGCTGTTCAACGCCATGCTGAACGGAATCCACGCCCGAACGAGCTGCTCGGCGCTTGCTGCCTCGTAGGGTTGGAACGCAACTTCCGCTGCAAGTTCACCGTGACGTCGCGGGTCGATCGACAGGCCGTAGGCGCGCGCCATTTCCAGTGTATCGACGATATGGATGTAGTGGGCGAAGGTCTCGGCGAAATCCTCCCACGGATGCGAGCTCGCATAGGTGCTGATGTACGACTGCTGCCAGCCAACCGGCGGGCCTTCTTCGTAGTTGCGGCGCAACGCGTCGGCATAATCCATCGTCTCGTCGCCGAACACGGCGCGGAATGCATCGGTCCTGCCGCCGTCGCGGATGAGCTTGTCCCAGATGTAGTGGCCGGTCTCGTGGCGGAAGTGGCCGAGCATCGTGCGATAGGGCTCGTTCATCGAGATGCGGATCTGCTCGCGCGTCGCGTCGTCGGCTTCGGCAGCGCGGATGGCGATAAGGCCGTCTTCGTGGCCGGTCATGGCGGGCTTCACCGTTCCATCCGGCTGGATCTCGTCGATCAGGAAATCGAAGACGAGGCCGCCCTGCGGATCTTCTTCGCGGTTGGTGCGCGGCAGGTTCCATTTCATCAGCGAGTAGAACAGATGGCGCTGCGCCTGGCTGATGCGACGCCACTGGTCCAGCCCCTCCTCGGTCGAGGCGTCAGGCACCAGGCGGTTGTGCCGGCAAGCCGGGCAAAACGGGTTCGGGTCCTCGGCAACGACCGTCCAGTTGCAGATATCCAGGCTGCTGTTGGCACAGAGCCTCACCTTGCTGTCGAGGTCACCGAACAGGTGCCAGGTCGGGTCCGCCACGGGGGCGTCGGGACCCGCAACCATCTCGTCCTGCTCCAGAGCCATGATGGCGAGCTTTTCCGGAACGAAAGCCAGTTTGTAACCGCAGTGGACGCAGTTGCGATTGTCGAAATAAACCGGTTGGCCGCAGTGATCGCAGTCGAAGAGGCGCATGGACAGATCCGCTAGACGAAGTGGAAGTTGGGGTGAACTGAATTCTGGATGATAAAAAACCTGCCCCGGTAGGACCGGAACAGGTTTCTGGATTTGGCGGATTCGGATCGCTTAGGCGCGATCAACGATGTCCTTGCCGGCTTCCTTGATCTTGCCCTTGGCCTGCTGGGCTTCGCCCTTGGCTTCCTGGGCAGCGCCCTTGGCTTCCAGCTCGTGGTTGTCGGTCATGTCGCCGACAGCCTGCTTGACCTTACCGGAGACTTCATTGCCCATTCCGGAAATTTTATCGCTGGTGCTACCCATAGTGTTTCTCCTTGAGCTTAGCGGCATCGTTTTCGATGTCTTGCACTAGGAGAACTCCGAGCCTTGGCAGTTCGTTCCGGCATCACTCAAGAATTTCAGAAACTCAGGCGTGGCCGGCGTCGGAGGACAGCATTGCGGGCGTCACGCCCATCGAGGCGAGCGCGCGCTCGTACTTGTCTTCCAGCGTCGTACCGAAGATCAGATCTTCGCTGGCCGGGCAGTTCAGCCAGCCGTTGCTGGAAATCTCCCGCTCCAACTGTCCTGCACCCCAGCCTGCGTAACCGAGCAGCATGGTAGCGCGTGATGGCCCCCTGCCGTCACAGATGGCGCGGATGATATCGAGCGTGGCGGTGAGCGAGATATCGTCGCTGACGGGAATGGAGGATTCGCTCGAGAAGTCGTCGGAATGCAGCACGAAGCCGCGACCGGTTTCCACCGGACCTCCAGACAGGATCGGGAACTCACGGCATTCGTGCGGGAGGGCAATGATCTCGTGCTCGTCCAAGAGCTTGAGGTGCCGCAACACTTCCGTGAAGGAAATTTCCTGGGCGCGGTTGATGATAAACCCCATGGCGCCGGCCGGAGAATGGGCGCAGACATAGATGACCGTGCGGGAGAAATTGGTATCCTGCATGCTCGGCATCGCAATCAGGAACTGTCCGTCAAGAAAGCCGCGTTCGCGACCGCCCTTGCCGCCGTCGTCCTGAGCACCCGAGAGAAGCGAAAAAGCCATCATGCCTCCACCTGCAGCGCTTTGAAACCTATTCTAGCAAAACTGCGGCCGTTTGAAATGTCTGTACTGACTGTCTTTGAAGGCCGGGCCCGCCTGGTTGTGAGAGCGTGCCGTGGCTGCTGCTTCACAGCAGCGTTCCTGAAACATGGGGCACGAACCGTGGCGATCAACGGAAAATGATCCTGTTTTTCGAAAGCGCTGCTGGTTCGTTCAACATTTAACGGTTAATCCCTGAGCGATGAGGAGCCTGACCCCAATTCGAACCACAACCGCAAACCTGTTGCTTGGCGCTGCCATCTGCCTTGGATTGCAGACGGCGGCGGCCGATGCTCTGGCGGAAATGACGCCCTGGGCCACCAACGAGGGCGGCCGCATGCGGATCGTCACCATGCCTCCAGAGCCCGATGGAACCGTGCGCGGAGCGATGCAGATCGAGCCGAAGGATGGCTGGATCACCTATTGGAAAGAGCCGGGTGAAGCGGGCATTCCGCCGCAACTGACATTTTCGCGCGAAAGCGGGATCACCTCCCAGACGATGTCCTATCCGGTTCCAAAGCTGATCACCAACGGTGACGTGACCGACATCGGCTATGATCGCGCCGTGGCATTTCCGTTTGCGCTGAAGCTCGACAAGCCGACCAAGGCGGGGCAAGCCTCACAGGTCTTGCCGTTGGGGGCGGCAAGCATCGACGTTTCCGCGTTTATCGGCATTTGCCGCAATATCTGCATACCCTTCCAGGCCGAATTCTCTCTGCCGATGAAAGCGGTCCGGGGCACGCCGGTGGAAGAGGCAATGATCCTCAACGCCGCCAGCGCCGCACTCCCCTCGCCTCCGGCCAACGATTTTGCCGTGACTGATTATGCGATGGTGAAGGGCGGGAAGGTTCTACGGCTGACGCTGCGGCTGCCGGACAGTGCGACCGCGCCGCCGCAGGTGGTGGTGACCGGTCCCGAGGGGCATGTGCTCTTCGAAAGCGTCGATGCGAAGCGGCAGGGTCATGCCTATACGCTGGATATGCCGGTGGGCAAATTGCCTGACAATTACGACATCAGCGGCAAACGGTGGGGCATTCTGGCGACCAGCGGCAGTCGGTCGATGGAGACGTCCATCGTTTTCGACTGAGACCTCTCCCGTCTTCGCTTGCCTCTTGCCGACCGCGACCTATAGTTCCGCCGAACGGCAAACTTCAAGCCAACAGGAGATCCCATGACCATCGCTATCGGTGAAAAACTACCCAGTGCCACCTTCAAGGAAAAGACTGCTGACGGCCCGGTCGAGATCTCGACGGACGCGCTGTTTGCCGGCAAGAAAGTCGTGCTGTTTGCGGTACCCGGCGCCTTCACGCCCACCTGCACACTGAACCACCTGCCCGGCTATCTCGACAATCGCGACGCGCTGCTTGCCAAGGGTGTCGACGACATCGCCGTCGTTGCCGTCAACGACTGGCATGTAATGGGCGCCTGGGCACAGCAGACCGGCGGCATGGACAAGATCCATTTTCTGGCCGACTGGGACGGTGCCTTTACCAAGGCGATGGGCCTTGATGCCGATCTTTCCGCCGGCGGGCTTGGCGTGCGCTCCAAGCGCTACGCGATGCTGGTCGAGGACGGTGTGGTGAAGTCACTCGACATCGAGGAAAGCCCTGGCCAGGCCACCGTCTCGGGTGCCGACGCGATGCTGGAACGCCTCTAAGTCAATTAGTATTCCATGAGATCGTTTGAGGGGCTCATGCCCCTCATTCCCATTGCGCATGAGACGCTGCGAGGGGCTAGAGCCCGCCTCGAACCATTACACTGCCATATCGAAAACCATCAGGCCCGACACGCCGCCATCGGATGCGGCGACAATTCGTTCGGCGACGGTAATATGGTCGGGATGGACGAGATAGGCGTCACGGCTTTCCAGCGTGTCGAAGGTGACGATGAAGCCGTCGAGGAAGCCGCCGTTCAGGCCTTCCGATGAGGCGTTCGGGCCGGACTTCACATCGACAATGCCGGGAATGAGCGTTTTGAGGCCGTGAACGGCGTCGTAGATTTCCTGCTTCTCTGCCGGCTGCAATGCAGTCTTGAAGCGCATGAAGACGCAATGAAGGATCATCGGTGGGTCCACCCTATGGCTGTTCTGTATGGCGCGAAATCGTCGTGGAGCCTGCTTCAACGCTATGCCCGACGGGAAACCGCTTCGCACCTTTGCTGTAAACCACCCTCAAGAGCAACCGCTACTTTCTCTTGAAAGGCGCCATGCCGGTGCGGGCCAGTTCGTCGGCGCGTTCGTTTTCCGGATGGCCTGCATGGCCCTTGACCCAGTGCCATTTGACCTTGTGGCGCTGGTTGGCGACATCGAGCTGCTGCCACAACTCACCGTTCTTGACGGGCTTCTTATCGGCCGTCTTCCAGCCGTTCTTCTTCCAGCCGAAGATCCACTTGGAAATGCCGTCCATCACGTATTTGCTGTCGGTGTGAAGATCGACCTCGCACGTGTCCTTGAGCGCGTTGAGGGCGCTGATGGCGGCCATGAGTTCCATGCGGTTGTTGGTCGTTTCGGCCTCGCCGCCGGACAGTTCCTTGGTGGTTTCGCCGTAACGCAGGATAGCGCCCCAGCCGCCCGGGCCGGGATTGCCGGAACAGGCGCCGTCGGTGAAAATGTCGACCTGTTTCATGATGTCAGTCCATAATCTGCAGCAGAGGAAATGCCGCGGTGGAACCGCAGCTTGCGGAGGTATTCGAGCGGATCCTTCTTGACCACCAGCGCGCCCTCGGGCGTCGTCAGCCAATCATAGAGCCGGGTGAGAAAGAAGCGCAGGGCCGAGCCGCGGGCAAGCACCGGCAATGCGGCGATCTCCGCATCAGACAGTGGCCGGACGCTGCGATATCCTTCCAGCATCGCCATACCCTTCTCAACGTTATAGCTGCCGTCCGCTTCGAAGCACCAGGCATTGAGGCAGATGGATACGTCGTAGGCTAAGAGATCGTTGCAGGCGAAGTAGAAGTCGATGAGGCCGGAAAGTTCGTCGCCGAGGAAGAAGACGTTGTCCTGAAACAGATCCGCATGGATGACACCCGCCGGCAGATCCTTCGGCCAATGGGCGGCGAGAAATTCCAGTTCCGAGGTGATCTCGTCCTGCAGCCCCGTTTCGACCTCGTCGGCGCGGTCCGCGGATTTCTCCCACAGGACCTTCCAGCCATCGAGCGACAGCGCATTGGGGCGCTTGATCTTAAACCCTTCGCCGGCGAGATGCATCTGCGCCAGCGCCTTGCCGACCTCGCGGCAGTGCCTCGCCTCCGGCCGTCTCAGCCACATGCCCTCGAGAAACGAGATGAGGGCCGCCGGCCGGGTCGAGAGTTCGCCTAGCAACTGCCCGTCGCGGCGTGGCAAAGGCAGCGGGCAGGACAGACCCCGATCGGCCAGGTGCTGCATCAGGCCCAGAAAGAACGGCAGGTCGGATTTCTCGACGCGCTTTTCATACAGCGTCAGGATCAGCGGCTCGCGGGTTGTGTGCAGCAGGAAATTCGAGTTCTCGACGCCCTCGGCAATGCCCTTGTAGGACGTGAGCTCCCCGACATCATATTCGGCCAGGAACCGGTTCAGGTCGATTTCGGTGATATCGGTATAGACGGCCAAGATTTCGTCCCGCTGATGATCGTTGCGCTGGATCTCTTCCTAGAGCGTTTCCTGGCCAGATTGAAGCCTGCTGTTGGCTCAAAAGGGGTCGAATGGTCGCCTTTGCCCTGATGAAAATCTGCCCCGGCAGATCGCTTCAATCCGGGCCGTGAACTCAAAAACGGCTATCGGTACCGATGAACCCATCGATAGATGCGGTGTCAGACATTTTGCAGACATATCCCCAAATTCAGGTCGGGAAAAATTTACGCCGACAATGCTGGCGTAGACAAACAATATAGCGAACCATCGACCGGTACTGCTTAAAATCGGAAAAATTGGCGAGTGATTCGATGTTGATCCCGGGTCTGACTAACGTCTATCTTATCGGAATAGTCGGACTAGAATTTCTAATGATATGCGCTCGAGTGCTTGGCTATGGCCCCGCATTTGCTGCCTTTGGCAGCATGGCTGTTGCTGCCGTCGCATACTTTCATCTGACGCTGGTAAAGACCAAAGTCCGCCCTCTTGTCGGAAGCTTGCGTGATGAGGATCGTCGCGCGGAGATGAGATGGCTGGTCGTCATCGCTCCGATTTTCATCATGTGGATCAACTCGGTTCCTATCTCCGGAAAATTCCCGATAGATTACGCGGTCGATATCTGGAAATCGGTATTCTTTATAGCGGTAATGGTCTGGTGTCTTGTTGAGGGCGCAATCAGGATCCGCTTCTAGTGTCCACGCCGGCTTGGCCGGTGCTTCGCTAGAGCCGAAGGCGGTTCATCCAGCGGAGAGAGGGCGCTCGCCGTTGACCCAGGCCATGTCTTCGATGGTGAGGGGGACGGCGCGGAGTTCGCGGTTGACGAGGAAGTTTTCGGTTTCCTCGGCGGTGATCGCAAGCTCGATTTCGGCCGAAAACCTCTGCTTGAAGGCTTCGATGATTTCGTCGACGATGACTTCCGGGGCAGAGGCGCCGGCGGATAGGCCGAGCGTCTGGATCTGGCCGATCTCATCCCAGTTCAGCTCGGAGGCGCGCTGCACCAGGATCGAGCGTCTGGCGCCGGCCCGCAGAGCGACTTCGACGAGACGCTTGGAGTTCGACGAGTTCGGTGCGCCGACCACGATGAAGAGATCGCAGCCGGGTGCTGCTTCCTTGACGGCTTCCTGGCGGTTGGTGGTGGCGTAGCAGATGCTGTCGGCTGCGGGTGCCGTCAGGTTCGGGAAGCGTTCCTGCAGCTTGGCGATGACACCGGCCGTATCATCCACTGACAGCGTCGTCTGGGTAACGTAACCGAGATTGTCAGGATCGGCGGGGATATAGGCTTCGGCATCGGCGATCGTGTCGACGAGCGAGACCGTGCCTTCCGGCAACTGGCCCATTGTGCCGATCACTTCCGGATGTCCAGCATGGCCGATCAGGACCACATGGCGGCCCAGCCGCTGGTGGCGCATCGCCTGCTTGTGGACTTTTGAGACGAGCGGGCATGTGGCATCGAGATAGAAAAGATTGCGGGCCTGGGCATCCTCGGGCACCGATTTCGGCACGCCATGAGCGGAAAATACCACCGGCTGTTGGCGATGCTCCGCCGGGATCTCATCCAGTTCCTCAACGAAGACGGCGCCCTTGGCTTCCAGTCCCTCGACGACATAGCGGTTGTGGACGATCTCGTGACGGACATAGACCGGCGCGCCATAGGCTTTCAGCGCCAGCACGACGATCTGGATTGCCCGATCGACGCCGGCGCAAAAGCCGCGCGGACCGCAGAGGCGGATCGTGAGAGCCGGTTTTGTGACCTGGATGTTCATGTCGCTTCCGTAAGCCGTTGCAGTCCCCATATAGGCGAGCCGGCTCCGCCACGCCAAGAAAAAAGTGACGGCTATGGCGTCGCAGGCTTGGCACGGCGCCACCATGCGCCGATGACGACCGCCACCAGTGCCGCTGCAAGCCCGTACCAGGTGAAGGCATATTGGAGGTGGCTGTTGGGGAGATCGAACTGGGTGACGCCGCCCTTCGGCCAGCCGCCGGGATTTTGAACCAGATCATCCACATCGACAAAGAACGGCAGGGTTTTGGCCGGATCGAGACCTGATGACGACGCCATGACGTCGAGATCCTTCCAGAAGAAGATGTTCTTGGCGGTATCGTTGTCGGGCACGATGGAGGATGGCTTTTGCGCCAGACGGCTGCGGGCATAACCGGTCAGCCGCTGCTCGCGCGTGACTTCGCCGGCCGTGCGCGTCGAGACCTCTTTCATCTCGTAGGGAATGAAGCCGCGATTGACGAGAAGGGCGCGACCATCGGAAAGGATCAGCGGGGTGTAGACGTAAAAACCGGTCTGGCCCTGAAACGTGGCGAAGAAATGCCGTTCTTTCGTGTGGTCGAACGTGCCTGAAAGCGCGACGCGGCGGTATTCGATATCGCCGCCATCCGCCGCGATCCGCTCGATGTCTGCCAGCGGTACGGGATCTGCGCTGCGCCGCTCGGCGATATCGGCGAGCAGGCCTTCCTTCCAGTGCAGCCGTTCCATCTGCCAGGTGCCGAGAGCAAGGAGGATGGCGAGCGAGGCCAGGATGAGGGTGATTGTGGCGATGGTGCGCACAAGGCTGCGGGAGCGCCTTGAAGAGGCCGGCTGTCGCTCGGTCAACTGATGCATGCTAGACCAGCTCGATACGGAGATTGCGGCCGACAGCTGTTGCAGCACGGCGCAACGTCAGAAGGGTAACCGAGGGATTGTTCGGGTCGAGCAATCGATCAAGCTGCTGACGGCTGGAATTCATCCGCTCGGCCATGGCAGTCTTCGTGAGGCCTTCCTTTTGCATGGCCGCCCGTAACTGGTCGGCAATCACCTGTTTCAGGGCAATCGTCTCGGTTTCCTCCAGCAGGCCATCGGCTTCAAGGAAATCGTCGAAAGTCTCTGTCCTGTCGATATAGCCCTTTTGCTCCGTCATAGTTCCACATCCCGTTTTCGTGCCAGCGCGAGGTCAAGATCCTGAGCCGGTGTCTTCTGGGTCTTCTTTTCAAAGCCGTGGAGAAGGATCATCTCACCCTCGTGAATGAAAAAGATCACCCGTGCGATGCGCCCGCCGGAGAGGTTGGTCCGAACTTCCCAAAGTCCATTTCCGAGAGAGCGGCAATAGGGCATGCCCAACGGCCAGCCAAACTCGACCCTTTGGATATCGATACCGATCTGCCGCCTGTCTTCTCTCGTGAGATCCATCAGCCAATCGCGCACCGGCCTGCGCCCGTGTGCGGTCGCGTAGAACCTTCCGACGATCTTTTTCGGCAAATCCGTCATCACGGCGCATTGTACCAATTTTGGTACACTTTCGCAACAAAAAAGGGCGGCATCGGCCGCCCTTCGAAGTGTCGTTTGTTCTCAATGCGCCAGCGGTGCGCCCCAGCCGCCCCAGATGTAGATGGAGAAGAACAGGAAGAGCCAGACGACGTCGACGAAGTGCCAGTACCAGGCGGCTGCTTCGAAGCCGAAGTGTTTTTCCGAGGTGAAGCCGCCGTTCATGGCGCGGATGAGGCAGACCAGCAGGAAGATGGTGCCGATCAGAACGTGGAAACCGTGGAAGCCGGTGGCCATGAAGAAGGTGGCGCCATAGATCGAATTGGAGAATTCGAACGGGGCGTGGGCGTATTCGTACACCTGCACTGCCGAAAAGAAGACGCCGAGTGCGACCGTCAGCGCCAGGCCCGTGACGAGACCCTTGCGGTCGTTATGCAAGAGCGCGTGGTGGGCCCAGGTGACGCAGGTGCCCGACAGCAGCAGGATGACCGTGTTATACAGCGGCAGGTGCCACGGATCGAGAACTTCGACGCCTTTCGGCGGCCATTGTCCGCCAAGGAACTGCGTCCGCGAGGCCTGGATCGCCTCGTTGGCGTAAAGGCTTGCATCGAAAAAGGCCCAGAACCAGGCGACGAAGAACATCACTTCCGACGCGATGAACATGATCATGCCATAGCGCAGATGCAGCGACACGACGCGGGTATGGGCGCCCGCATTACCTTCCTTGATCGTATCCGACCACCAGCCGATCATCACATAGATGACGATCGCGAGGCCGATGAAGAAGACCCATGGCGTTGCCAGGTTCATGCCGAAAATGTGGAATTCCGAACCCTTCAGGTAGCGCATGTAACCGACGCCACCGAACGCCATGACGAAGGCGCCGATCGAGGCGAGAAGCGGCCAAGGGCTGGGGTCGATAATGTGATAATCGTGGTTCTTCTGGTGCGCTTCTGCCATGCCTGCCCCTCCCAAGGGTGCTTACCGCAAGTGTTCCACCCGCCAAAAACGGCGGGCCATTTCTAGAGTTTACTGCCCTTATCCTGCACTCCATTCCGCAAGGCTGCAACCGGCTTCGGCGGCGGCTCCTTGCCGGGATAGAAGGTGTAGGACAGGGTAATGGTCTTGATGTTCTTCGTCTCGTTCGCCTTGACGATCTCGGGATCGACGAAGAAGACGACCGGCATATCGATCGTTTGGCCCGGCTGCAGGGTCTGCTCGGTGAAGCAGAAGCACTGGACCTTGTTGAAATAGACCGCCGCCTCCATGGGGGTGACGTTGAAGACCGCGGTTCCCGTGGTGGCGACCGGCGAACGGTTCTTCGCGGTAAACGACACCTGCCCGGTCTCGCCGATCTTCAATTCCACCGGTTTCGACGGCTTGAAATCCCAGTTCAGCCCGGGCGACACATTGGCGTCGAACGTGACCTTGATGGTCTTGTCGAGGATGGTATCGGAATATTGCTCGCTGCGCTGGGTGGTGCCGTTATAGCCGGTGACCTGACAGAAAAGGCGGTAGAGCGGTACGGAGGCATAGGCGGCGCCCACCATGCAGGTGACGAACACCGCGCAGCCGGCAAAGATCGCGGCATTGCTGACCCGCTTCACCTGGCCATGGCCCGGCCGCTGGGCGTTGCCCTGACCATTCCCGTGAACCTCTCCTCCCATGTGCCTCCTCCTCAAGCTTTCTGGGTCAGTTGCCGACGCCGCCGACTTTGACCAGCGTCATCACGTAGAAAAGGACGACCAGCCCGGCGAGGACCAGTCCCAGCGCCACATTTCTGTTGCGGCGGGACTTTCTCTGGGCGTCGTTGAGCTTGACGGTATCAATCATAGAAGGCTTCCGATCAGGGTCGCCACACCGGCTGCCGCGTGGTCGGCAAGCAGCGCGGAAAAGATGATGAAGAGATAAAAGATCGAGTAACCGAACATCTTGCGGGCCGGCACCATCCGCTCGTCGCCTTCGGGCATGCGCAGGACAGAGATGGAACAGGCAATGAAGATCAGCCCGAGCACGCCGGCAAAGATGCCGTAGCCGATGCTGGCAAGGCCGGTGAAGCTGGGTGCGACGCCGAGAACAGCCGTCAGAACCGCATAGGCGAGCATCTGAATCTTGGTGGAACGCTCGCCAGCGACGTTCGGCATCATCGGCACGCCAACCGAGCCGTAATCGCGCATCTTGTAGAGCGCCAGCGCCCAGAAATGTGCCGGCGTCCAGAGGAAGATGATCAGGAACAGGATCACGCTGTCGAGCGAGATGCCGCCGGTGACGCAGGCCCAGCCGATCATGGGCGGGAAGGCGCCTGAGGCACCGCCGATGACGATGTTCTGCGGCGTCGAGCGCTTCAGCCACATCGTATAGACGACGGCGTAGAAGAAGATGGTGAAGGCGAGCAGACCGGCGGCCAGCCAGTTGACGGCAAGGCCGAGGATCGCGACGGAGAAGACCGACAGCGTCAGGCCGAAGGCAAGCGCTTCGCTCGGCCGCACGCGACCGTCAGGAATAGGCCGCTTGGCGGTGCGGGTCATGACGGCATCGATATCGGCGTCGTACCACATGTTGAGCGCGCCGGACGCGCCGGCGCCAACGGCAATACAGAGAACCGAGATTACAGCAAGAACCGGATTGAGCGTGCCGGGCGCCAGAACGAGACCTGCGAATGCCGTGAAGACGACGAGCGACATGACCCGCGGCTTCAGAAGTTCGAAGAAATCGCGCGCGCCCGCTTCAGACAGGAACAGGCCTGCGTCATTGCCGAGAGCGTCGCGATCATCGATAACTGTCATGAGACCTAAAAACCTTGCAATTTCAGGAGACAGCGCGTGTCACACGCGATGTCCCTTGTTCGGAACGCTGCCTTTAGCGGATGCGCGGCAGCTGTTCCCACTGGTGGTAAGGCGGCGGCGAAGACAGCTGCCACTCGAGCGTCGTTGCACCTTCACCCCATGGATTGTCGCCGGCGACACGCTTCTTGGCGAAGGCTTCCCAGACGCCGAAGAGGAAGACCAGAACACCGGCGAAGGAGATGTAGGAACCGATCGAGGAGATGTAGTTCCAGCCCACGAAGGCATCCGGATAATCGATATAGCGGCGTGGCATGCCGGCGAGGCCTAAGAAATGCTGCGGGAAGAACACCAGGTTCACGCCCACGAACATCACCCAGAAATGCAGGTGCGCCACCTTCTCGCTATACATGTAGCCGAACATTTTCGGGAACCAGTAATACCAGCCGGCAAAGATTGCAAATACGGCGCCGAGCGACAGGACGTAGTGGAAGTGAGCCACCACGTAATAGGTGTCGTGCAGCGACCGGTCGAGGCCGGCATTGGCGAGCTGGACGCCGGTGACGCCGCCCACGGTAAACAGGAAGATGAAGCCGATTGCCCAGACCATCGGCGCCTTGAAGGTGATCGAGCCACCCCACATCGTCGCGATCCAGGAGAAGATCTTGATGCCGGTCGGCACCGCGATCACCATGGTTGCGAACACGAAGTAGCGCTGCGCATCGAGCGACAGGCCGACCGTGTACATGTGGTGGGCCCAGACTATGAAGCCGACCGCGCCGATTGCCACCATCGCATAGGCCATGCCGAGATAGCCGAAGACCGGCTTTTTCGAGAAGGTCGAGATGATGTGGCTGACGATGCCGAAGCCGGGCAGGATCAGGATGTAGACTTCCGGGTGACCGAAGAACCAGAACAGGTGCTGGTAGAGGATCGGATCGCCGCCGCCTTCAGGCGAGAAGAACGTGGTTCCGAAGTTGCGGTCGGTTAGCGCCATGGTGATGGCACCGGCGAGAACCGGCAGCGACAGAAGAAGCAGGAAGGCAGTGACCAGAACGGCCCAGGCAAACAACGGCATCTTGTGCAGCGTCATGCCCGGAGCGCGCATGTTGAGGATGGTGGTGATGAAGTTGATCGCGCCGAGGATCGACGAGGCACCTGCAACGTGGAGCGCAAGGATCGCCAGATCGACGGCCGGACCCGGATGGCCCGAGGTCGACAGCGGCGGATACATGGTCCAGCCGCCGCCCGCGCCATAGGCACCGGACGGTCCCTCGACGAACATTGACAGCATCAGAAGCAGGAATGCCGGAATGATCAGCCAGAAGGAGATGTTGTTGAGACGCGGGAAGGCCATGTCAGGCGCGCCGATCATGATCGGAACCATCCAGTTGGCAAACCCGCCGATCATCGCCGGCATGACCATGAAGAAGATCATGATCAGCGCGTGCGCGGTGGTGAACACATTGTACATGTGCTTGCCGCCATCGATCGCGGCATCGCCCTCGAAGCCGTAAACCATGGCCGCCAGACCGTGGAAGATCTGGATGCCAGGTTCCTGCAGCTCCATGCGCATCGCAACCGACAGAAGGCCGCCGAGGACGCCCGCCATGATCGCGAAGATCAGATAGAGCGTACCGATATCCTTGTGGTTGGTCGAAAACAGCCAGCGGGCGGCAAAGCCCGGTGTGTGGGAATGATGGTCGCCATGCGCATGCGCATCGTCGTGAGACGCGCGGGCGTGGGCATCATGAGCATGGTCGTCCTGGGCGTGAGCGCCATGGGGATCCGTATGAGTGGTATGTCCGGCCATTATCGTCAGCCTCCTGATTACTTCGCAGCGACGGCCAGGCCGTCGGCGGGCTTGGCCGTGCCGGCATCGGCGACCAGTGCTTTATAAGCACCGGGAAGGTCGCTGGCGGCCTGGGCAAGCCAGGTGTTGTACTTTTCCTCGGAGACGACGTGGATGGCGATCGGCATATAGGCGTGATCCTTGCCGCAAAGCTCGGAACACTGGCCGTAATACATCCCCTCGCGATCGGCCTTGAACCAGGTCTCGTTGAGACGGCCGGGAACGGCATCGATCTTGACGCCGAAGGCCGGCATGGCGAAGGCGTGGATCACGTCGGACGGCGCTGCCGTCACCAGCATGCGTACCGTCTTGCCGACCGGAATGATCATTTCGTTGTCGACGGCAAGCAGCCGCGGATAGCGATCGATATCGGTCTTGCCGGCGGCAGCGCGATCCGGATCCTTCAGCATGTAGCTGTCGAAGGCGACGGGCGTTTCGCCGGAACCCTCATATTCGTAGTTCCACTGCCACTGGGTGGCGGTGGCCTTGACCGTCATGTCCGCATCCGGAATTTCCAGCTGTGCGTTCAGAAGGTTGAAGGACGGGATGGCGAGGAAGAACAGGATCAGCACCGGCGCCACGGTCCAGACGATCTCGATGACCGTGTTGTGGCTGGTGCGCGAAGCAACCGGATTGCGGCTGGCGCGGAACTTGACCGCAACCATGATCAGCAGCACCAGAACGAGCAATGTCACCGGCACGATGAACCAGAGCGTATAGTGCTCGAACCAGCGAATTTGGTGCATGATCGGTGACGCGGGCGCCTGCAAATCCATCTGCCATGGCCTCGGCTGGTCCGCATGGGCCAGCGAAGCCGTGAAAAGACAGATAAGCGACGCCATTGCGGCGTAAGCTCTCAACATAACGATAAACCCTCTCTCCCATGCGCCCGAGTCCCGCGATCGAACGGCATGCGGAATTCAAGCGCCTGGTTTGGTTCAATCACAGTTTGCGGGTCGTCGCAATATCTGCGCGGCATTGCTCATGCGGCATTTTGAACCTATCGGCATGCGGCCGAGTGCCTGCGCCGTCAGGAACATGCGGCATTGCTTGACCAGATGGCGCCGCACAGTCGCAAACCCCTCAAGTCCCATTTTCGCCGTACTCGGCTGAAAAGAGAGCGAGGCCTTTCATTTCGGCGTAGGACCGCCAAGAATAGTCACACTGATTCGTCCGTTTAGAGGTCTACATGGGTCGTCCCTACCGCCTTCGCGCCTGCCTTGCCTTGATGCTTGCGGGGGCCGTCGCATTACCCGCACTCGCGCAGCAGCCGGGACCTCGGCCGACTCCCAATACCCCATCGGCACCGGCTCCTTCCGCGCCGGCTCCTGCCCCATCGGCCCCTGCCCCATCGACTGGTGCCGCACCGAAGACCGGGCAGAATGCACAGCAGGCGCCACAGAGCCCTGCCCCCGGTTCTCCGGCACAGCCCGGCAACGTGAAGGAAAACCACGGCGCCTGGTCGATCATCTGCGACAAGCCGGCCGGTGCCTCCGTCGAGCAGTGCGCGATGATGCAGAACGTGATCGCCGAAGATCGCCCGGAAGTCGGCCTGTCCGTCGTCGTCCTCAAGACCGCTGACCGCAAGGCGCGCATCCTGCGCATTCTTGCCCCGCTTGGCGTTCTTCTGAAGGACGGCATGGAACTCTATGTCGACAGCAACAATATCGGCCGCGCCTATTTCACCCGCTGCTTCTCGGAAGGCTGCTATGTGGAAGTGGAAATCGACGACGAGCTGATGCGCATCCTTCGCGCCGGCAAGAATGCCGTGTTCGCGCTGCGCGAATCCGCTGACCAAGACCGCGTCGGCATTCCGATCGAGCTCAACGGTTTCGGCCCCGGCTACGACGCGCTTCCGTAAAGACGCTTGTTTCGGCGGATTGCCGGAACTACATCGGGCTCCAGATATCTCGACTTGGGCGCACAGATCGTGCCCTTCGGTCCCGAATGCACTGACGTGCGCAAGCGGAGCATAGAACAATGAACACCGACCTGATCTCTCTCTTCGATTGCGACGAGACGAAGCTGCGTTCTATCCTGAGCCAGGCGCTGTCAGGCGCTGACGATGGCGAGCTCTATCTCGAGCATGCCCAGGCGGAATCGCTTTCCTTCGACAACGGTCGCCTGAAGGGTGGATCGTTCAACACCGACCAGGGTTTTGGCCTGCGTGCCGTTGCCGGCGAGGCCGTCGGTTATGCGCATGCGGGCGAGCTTTCGGCGTCCGCGCTTTCGCGTGCGTCGGATGCCGTGCGCGCCGTCACCGCCAACCATTCCGGCTCCTATGCGGCTGCGCCCCAACGCACAAATAAGAAATACTATGGCGACGAGAACCCGATCGGTTCTCCGAGCTTCGAGGCCAAGGCCAAGCTTCTGACCGAGATCGACGCCTATCTGCGCGCCAAGGATCCGAAGGTACGGCAGGTTTCGGCAAGCCTTGCCGCCAGCTGGCAGGTGGTCGACATCCTGCGCGCCGATGGGCACCGGGTGCAGGACATCCGGCCGATGACGCGCATCAACATCTCCGTCGTCGTGGGTGACGGCGACCGCCAGGAATCCGGTTCGTTCGGCACCGGCGGCCGGATCGGGTTCGGCGATTTCGTCGCGACCGGCAACTGGCAGGCAGGCGCCGACGAAGCGCTGCGCCAGGCGCTGGTCAATCTCGAGGCGATCGACGCACCGGCCGGTACGATGGATGTGGTGCTTGGCAATGGCTGGCCGGGCGTGATGCTGCACGAGGCTGTCGGCCACGGGCTGGAAGGCGATTTCAACCGCAAGAAGACATCCGCCTTTGCCGGCCTGATGGGCGAGATGGTGGCAGCCCCCGGCGTCACTGTCGTCGATGACGGCACGATCGACAACCGCCGCGGGTCGCTGACCGTCGACGACGAAGGCACGCCTTCGGCCTATAACGTCCTGATCGAGGACGGAAAGCTGGTCGGCTACATGCAGGACCGCCAGAATGCGCGGTTGATGGGTGTGGCACCCACTGGCAACGGCCGCCGCCAGGGCTATGCGCACATACCCATGCCCCGCATGACCAACACATTCATGTTGGGCGGCGACAAGTCCCCGGAAGAAATCATCGCATCGGTCAAGAAGGGCATCTATGCCGTGTCCTTCGGCGGCGGACAGGTGGATATCACTTCCGGCAAGTTCGTGTTCGGCTGCACCGAGGCATACATGATCGAGAACGGCAAAATCGGCGCACCGGTCAAGGGTGCGATGCTGATCGGAAACGGACCGGACGCGATGAAGCGCATCTCGATGGTGGGCAACGACCTGAAGCTCGATACCGGCATCGGCAATTGCGGCAAGGGCGGCCAGTGGGTGCCTGTTGGCGTCGGTCAGCCGCATCTGCGGATGGATCAGGTCACGGTGGGCGGCACCAGGGCGTGACGCGGCACCGGTCCAACGCACTGGTGCCTGAGCTTTCCGTCAGCGACTGGCGCAAAAGCTGCGATTTCTACTGCGAGCTGATCGGTTTTGATATCGTCTATGACCGTCCGGACGAAGGGTTTGCATTCCTGGCGCTTGGCCAGGCGCAACTGATGATCGACCAGATCGGCGTCGGCCGAGATTTTGCTCTGCCCGACGGGGCGTCCCCCGCCTATCCGTTCGGTCGCGGCTTGAACCTGCAGATCGAGGTTCCGTCCTCGGGCGCGATCCTTGCGCGCCTGCAGGCAGCCGGCGTGCCCCTTCAGCTCGAACCGGAAGACAAGTGGTATCGCCGCGGCGATCATGAGGTCGGCAATCGGCAGTTCATCGTTGCCGACCCGGATGGCTATCTGCTGCGGCTGTTCGAACATCTGGGAGAGCGGCCCCTGCCGCTCTGAACCCGTCGGCGTGACGGCTTGACACCTTCGGCCAAATCCCTGCAGTTGCCGGCTTTGTAACAGTGCAAGCCGATCCATGCCCTCCTCCACCCCCATTGCCGACATGTTCAGCCTCTGGCTTCCCGGCCATTCGCCGGGTGAACTCGCCTTCGTGTTCTCAGCCGCCATGATCGCCGGCCTTGCCCGCGGGTTCTCGGGATTTGGCGGCGCCCTGATCTTCGTGCCGCTGGCAGGCACGGCGATCGGTCCGAAACTCGCGGCGGCGCTGCTGCTGGTCATCGATGGCGTGATGACGCTCGGGATGGTGCCGGACGGCTGGCGAAGGGCAAACCGGCGCGAGGTGTTCACGATGATGATGGGTGCCGTCGTCGGCGTGCCCGTCGGTGCGGCGGCGCTGGCATTGCTTCCCTCCGTCACCCTGCGCTGGATCATCTCGGTCGTCGTCTTGTGCCTACTCGTGTTCCTCATCTCCGGCTGGCGCTACCAGGGCCGGCCGAAGGCGCCGTTGACCGTTGCGGTCGGGGCGTTGGCCGGCCTGTTTGGAGGCGCGGCGCAGATGTCGGGACCGCCGATCGTTGCCTACTGGCTTGGCGGCGCGACGGCACCTGATGTCGTCAGGGCAAACCTCGTCCTCTATTTTGCGCTCGCCAGCGTCATCTCGTCCGTGTCGTATCTGATCGGCGGCATCCTGACGCTCGAGGTGCTGCTGATCGCGCTGATCGCCGGGCCGGGCTACGGGATCGGGCTCTATGCGGGATCGCGGCTGTTCGGACGCGCCAGCGAGGCGACGTTCCGGCGCATCTGCTTTTGCCTGATTGCATCCGCCGCGCTGATCGGCCTGCCGCTGTTTGACGGCATGATTCGCTAAAACAGGTCTTCAGCAACGCTTAACGGCTGACACGGTAGGTTGCATCTCGGGGTTGAACGGGCGTGGCGACGATGGTGAATTTGAAAGCAAAGTTGCCGGCGGCATGGATCCGTGGCCTGAAACGTCAGGTCACGACGACAGGTCTCGAGGCGTCGGCAGCACTCGCGCGGGCCGGCATGCTGGCAGGTGCGCGCGGTCGTGGTTCTATCTTCACGCTTCATCACGTGCGCCCCAAACAATCGCTCGCGTTCCAGCCGAGCGGTCATCTGGAGGTTACCCCGGAATTCCTGGCCGATGCGATCGAACGGCTCTCGGCGGATGGATATGCGTTCGTGCCGCTGGACGAAGTGCCGGAGCGGCTTGCCAATCCAACCGGCCAGCCGTTTGCAGCCTTCACGCTTGACGATGGCTATCGTAACAACGCCGAACATGCGCTGCCGGTGTTCGAGAGATACGGCGTGCCCTTCACCGTTTTCGTCGCCCGCGGCTTTGCGGAGCGGACCCATTCGATGTGGTGGGAGACAATGGCGGACCTGATAGGTCGCGAGCGGGAGCTGAGTTTCGATTTCGGCAATGGACCCGAGCGGATCGAGCTCGGCTGTGAAGAGCAGAAGTTCGACGCCTTCGACCGGTTTGCCGATCTCGTGTTTCGCGATGACGAGGCAAGTGCCGTCTCAAGGATGAATGCGCTTGTGCGGTGCCACGGTATCGACCCGTTGCAGATGACCGCCGACCTGACGATGGATCCGGCCGAGCTGCGCGAACTTTCGCGGCATAAGCTCGCAACACTTGGCGCACACACAATCAGTCACCGCGCCGTCGGGCGGCTGTCGGAAGCGCAGGCGCGGGCCGAGATGGCGAGGTCTGCCGACTATGTGGAAGAACTGACCGGGATACGGCCGACCACGATCGCCTATCCCTACGGCACGCGGAAGGCGGTGGGCGAGCGCGACTACCGCATCGCCCGCGACCTCGGCTTTTCGGTCGCCGTCACGACCCAGCCGGGAACGATCTGCGAGAAATGGCTGACCCGGCTGACGGGTCTGCCGCGGATTTCGCTGAACGGCCATTACCAGCGGGCGCGCTATGTGTCGGCGCTCGCCTCGGGCATTCCCTTCAAGCTTGCGCGCTAGGCGCAAGCTTTCATCGGTCGCTCACGGATACATCCGCACCTTTTCCCAGGCACCGTCTGGCGTATCGCGGCGGAATTCGATCCGGTCATGCAGGCGGAACGGTCGATCGTGCCAGAACTCGATCGACACGGGACGGATGCGGAAACCGGACCAGTGCGGTGGCCGCGGTATCTCGCCGATCGCAAATTTCGCGGTGTATTCGGCCACGGATTTTTCCAGCGCGAAACGGCCTTCGAGCGGCCGTGACTGTTTCGAGGCCCAGGCGCCGATTCGGCTTCCGCGTGGCCGCGTCGCATAATAGGCATCCGCTTCGGCATCGCTGACGATCTCGACGGGGCCGCGCAGACGCACCTGACGTCTCTGCGACTTCCAGTGAAAGACCATCGCAGCCTTTTTCTGGCCGAGAATTTCCTCGCCCTTCTGGCTTTCGAAATTCGTATAGAATACAAACCCGTCCTCGTCGTAGCCCTTCAGCAGGACCATTCGCACATTGGGAAGCCCATGTTCATCGACGGTCGCAAGCGCGACGGCGTTCGGATCGTTGATCTCGCTGGATTCGGCATCCTTCAACCACGACCCAAATAAGGTGAAGGGTTCACTTTCCTGCGTGAAGTCACCGCTTGTTAACCCGTTTTCCGACATATTGACTAAAGTGCTCCCGATCTGATGAACATGCCCGAGACACTTGGCCGGACAGGATGCAAGGTGATTGTGATAGCAAATTCGATGTGCCGTACAAAGAGCCTGAATGGCGCCAGCCTGCGAATCATCGCGATCGTCGCACTGTGCGGTTCGCTTGGCAGCTGCACCAGCATGGATGTGTTCGGCGGCTCGGACAAGGTCGATCGTAGTATCTCGACGAGCAGCATTCCCAGCAAGCCAAAAGCGGGTGATCCGCAATCGGACGAAGCCACCGTGCGCAATGCCGTGACCTCGGCCGATCTCGCCAAGGTGGGTGCGAACCCCCTTCCCTGGGCAAATTCGGCGACCGGCAGTGCCGGTGTCGTCTCCTCGATCCACGAGGACCGGAGCGCCGGCCTACTCTGCCGCGCCTTCACCACCAGCCGCCATTCCTATGAGGGAATATCGCTGTTTTCCGGTCAGGCATGCCGGACCAAAACGGGCGACTGGTCGCTCACGGCATTTGACCGCCAGTAGTGTTAAGGCCTGCACTGTGCGGTAAACGTTTTGTTTACCGTAACATGCATCAACCTTCTCTCCGTAACCTCTGATTCAGCAATTCCTCCATACGGTTACTGCCTGTGATCCGGCCAGCCTCGGGGCATGAGGAACCGAAGGCTGCCGCGAGAGTTGTTGAGTTACGGGGGGTCCGGAATTGGATACGCGACCCACCGCCCCAAGCTTTACGGGTGGTTTCAAAATGCGCGATCCCTACTCTATTCTCGGCGTCAATCGGAGCGCCAACGCTGACGAGATCAAATCGGCGTGGCGTTCGAAGGCAAAGACCATTCATCCCGATCAGAACCAGGACGACCCCGATGCCGGCGAGCGCTTCGCCGAAATGGGCCAGGCCTATGAGGTGCTGAAGGATCCCGAGCGGCGCAAGCGCTACGACCGCGCATCCGCTCTTCAACAGACATTCATGCAGCAGCGCCAGGCAGCCCGCGAAGCGGAAATGCGTGCCAAGGCTTCCCGCGAGCGCGCGGCAAAAGTGATGGAAGAGCTCGCCCGTGCCAGCGCCAAGCGGGCGCAGGCCGAAGTGCTTCAATCCCAGGCGCAGCAGCAACAGCAGAACGGCAAGGCCCGTGGCGATGCCCCGCCGGAACCGGCCGAAGACATGGTCGAGCGTATCTTCGGCGTCTCGCCAGACGGCCAGACCGCCGACTCCGGACCGAAAAAAACCGCAGACGAGGCGTCGACCGCGCAGGCCGCTCGTCCATCGTCGAAAAGCGACGCGACAGGAGCCGATGCAGCGGATGAGGGACCCGGCAGCCGCCCGGCCCCGCCGACCACCGGCATGGGTTCCGGTCTTCTCAACACGCTGCTGCGGCGCATCCGCGGCGAAACCGTGACCGTTCTCGAAACGGCGCCGGATCTTCTGGCCGAAGCGGTCGTGACGATCGAAGACCTTCTCAACAGGGGTTCGGTCATCGTGCATTCCAGCGACGATCGTGACGTGCGCGTTTCGCTTTCCGCGGGCATGACCGAGGGTCATGTTGTGCGGCTGAAGGGCCAGGGGCTGAAGCTTCCCGGGATGAAGCAGGGCGATCTCGTGGTGACCCTGAAAGTGGCCAAGCATGCGGATTTCCGGGTGAGCGGTTTCGATATCCACACCATTTTGCCGATCTCTCTCGAAGACGCCGTTCTCGGCGCCGAGCCGATGCTGAAGACGCCTGAAGGCGAGCAGACGATCGCGGTTCCCGCATGGTCGGGGTCCGATCAGGCAATCCGGCTGGAAGGCATGGGGCTCTACAACGATGCAGGCGGCCGCGGCGATCTGGTGGCGGAACTGCGCATTGTGCTTCTCGAAAAGCCCGACCCGAAGGTGACCGATCTGATGCGCCACATGCGCCACGGGCTGTATCTGTAAGACATCGATCCCCAACCGGCTCCGGCGACAGCTGAAACGTTGGCCTCCCCGTTCGCCAAAGAGTGGGCGTATGAGTTGGTATCCGCAAGCTTGAACCGTTGCCCTGCCTATGTCATAGGCAAGGCCAAATCGAGTTTCCAGGGGATATTCATGGTTCAGGCTTCCGGCCTCATGTCAGGCAAACGCGGCGTCGTCATGGGTGTCGCCAACAATCGCTCCATCGCATGGGGCATTGCCAAGGCCATTCACGATCAGGGTGGCGAAGTTGCTCTGACCTACCAGGGCGACGCCCTGAAGAAGCGGGTCGAACCGCTCGCTGCCGAAATCAACGCTTTCATGGCCGGCCACTGCGATGTGAGCGACGAGTCGACCATCGATGAGGTGTTCGCCAATATCGAGAAGAAGTGGGGCAAGATCGACTTCTTCGTGCATGCGATCGGCTTCTCCGACAAGGATGAGCTGACCGGCCGTTACGTCGATACGACGCCTGACAACTTCGCCAAGACGATGCAGATCTCGGTCTACTCCTTCACGTCGGCCGCACGCCGCGCCGAAAAGCTGATGACGGACGGCGGCGCCATGCTGACGCTGACCTATTACGGTGCCGAGAAGGTGATGCCGAACTATAACGTCATGGGCGTTGCGAAGGCGGCACTTGAAGCCAGCGTCAAATACCTGGCCGTTGACCTCGGACCGAAGAATATCCGCGTCAACGCGATCTCGGCCGGCCCGATCAAGACGCTTGCTGCGTCCGGCATCGGCGACTTCCGCTATATCCTCAAGTGGAACGAGTATAACGCGCCGCTTCGCCGCACGGTCACGATCGAGGAAGTGGGCGATGTCGGCCTTTATCTTCTGTCGAACCTGTCGCGCTCCGTCACCGGTGAAATCCACCATGCGGATAGCGGCTATCACGCCATCGGAATGAAGGCCGTCGACGCGCCTGACATTTCCGTCGTGAAGGACTGAGCGCCCCGTGCTTCTCTACGTCATCCGCCACGGCCAGACGGACTGGAACGCTGAAGGCCGGCTTCAGGGTCAGAAGGATATTCCTCTGAACGATACGGGCCGCCTTCAGGCTACCGGCAATGGTGAAGCGCTGAAAGAACTGCTCGGCGACGATGTCGCCAATTTTGACTTCGTGGCAAGCCCGCTCTCGCGCACTCGCGAGACGATGGAGCGGCTGCGCACAGCGATGGGGCTCGATCCCCTCGCCTACCGGACCGACGACCGGCTGGTGGAAGTTTCGTTCGGCGACTGGGAAGGCCAGACGCTGGCCGAAGTCAAAAAACTCGAGCCCGAGCTGCTGAAGGAAAGAAAGCGCCAGAAATGGAGCTTCATTCCGCCGGGCCAAACTGCCGAGAGCTACGAGATCCTGTCATGGCGCATCGGCGCCTGGATGCAGTCTCTGACCGGTCCGACCGTGGCGGTCGCCCATGGCGGCGTCATCAGGTCGATCTTTCGCCTGATCGGCGGCGTGGGAGAAGAAGAAGCATCGTCTATCGCCATCCATCAGGACCGTATCCTGAAAGTCGAGCCGCTCGACGGCCGGATGGAATGGCTGTAAGCCGCTGAGGCCCGGTTCCGGCCCTTACTGTACGATTTCGAGATCGTCCACGACGCGGTTGCCATCGACGACCGTGTAGAACACCAGAACCTTAACGCCCGCCTTCAGGCCCTCGAAGTTGAACTCTTCCGGCACCTTGTAGGTCTTGCCGTCGTCCAGCGTCAGGCTGAGCGACTTGGCGTCGATCGTCTTGATCGTCGCCTCGACGTCCACGCTCTGCGCCCAAGTGCTCAGCGGCGAGAAAACACCGGCGGTCGCAAGCAAGGCAGCAATGAGGATACGCATGATGAAGATCCCTGGAACAAACGGTCTGTACTAATTCGGTGCAAGATAGCCTGCCGATTGTGGCGAAAATTGCTCGCCAGCATGACATTTTCGCTACAAACAACAGTTTGATTATTAACCATATTCTTTCGAATTCAAGACGTCTCAAGACCAAATCGAACGTTTAGTGACCGCGTTTACCAACTATTTGCAATAAAACGCAGCTTCACAGCTCTAAGGCGGATGTGGAATGGGAAATTAACTGCGCCACAATACAGTTATACCCGGTCACAAGAGTTAACGAGAAGGTGTTCAGTTTTGGCGCTCTGGCGTTCCTCCATTACCGAAAGGTTTCGCCCTTTCAGCAGTGCATGCGCGCCTGCCGTCGCAGCCTTCCTCGTTTCGCTGACAGTTATCGTCACCGCGGTGGTCCTCGATCACCGATTCGTGCAGAAACATCGCGACGATATTCACGCCGCCACGACACGCGCGGCCGGCACGGCGGCCCGTCAGATCGCCTCGCGGCTGGAGCTTGATTTCGCGGTCGCCGATAGCCTGCGCAATGCGTTGATCGGTCAGGCAGGATACAAGCCCAACGATATGCAGACCGCTGCTCGTCAGGCACTCGCCGACCTGCCGCACCTTTCCGCAGTGATCGCGGCACCGGGATTCACACCAACGACCTTCTTCCGCCGCGACAGCTTGGCCGGTGAGACCGGTATCGATCTTGCTGGTCTTAAGGCGGATCTCGACCGGGCCGGCAACAAGGCGCGCCCAAGCGTGCTGACCGGATCGCAGACGGGCAGGCTTACCCTCATCATGCCGGTGCCTTCCGCCAGCGGACAGGAAGCCGGGCTCTGGGGCGCTCTGGTTCTCGTCCTCGATGTCGCCGATCTGCTTGATCCCGCGACACGCCCTCAGGTTGGCGACGCGGCACAAACGTCCGAGACGGTCTTCGACTGGCTCGATCTCGCGCTCGTCGACAACAGTCGAGCCGACCAGGCCGTGTTTTACGGCAATGAAGCGGTAAAGGGCGGCGATCCGGTCCGGTGGTCGATCACCGTCAAGGGTACGGACTGGCAGATCCTTGCGGCGCCGTGCGTCGGCTGGAATGCTTCGCCCGCCGGTCAGATGCGGTTCCGGTTGATCCTGGCGCTGGCATCGCTTGCGATCGTCTTGCCGGTGCTCATTGCGACCTCGCTGATTTCGGAACGCAACCGGCATATCGAGACGCTGCGGCTGCGCGAAAACAAGCTGTTTGCACTGTCGCGACGGTTCGGGCTTGCCATGGAAGCTTCGATGATGGGCATCTGGGAAGTGACTGATGAGGGTGTGCAGCTCTCCTGGGACGATCGCTCCGCCGCTCTCCACGCCAATCCGTCAGCCACCACCGGCAACCGGTTCGATGACTGGATGGCATCGATCGCGCCTGAGGACAGGGCTGTCGCGGAAGCGCATCTCTTTACAGTTCTCTGCACCGACAGCCCATCGACCGAGACCTATCGCCTGATCCTGCCCGGCGGCGACATCCGGCATCTTCGCTCCGCCGGCGCGAGGGTCCAGAACGAGCGCGGCATCCAGGCGACCGGCATCGTCTGGGACGTCACCGCCGACGTGACGATGGCACAGACCCTGCGCGACGCGAAAGACAACAGCGAGGTCAAGAATGCCGAGCTCGAACTGGCGCTCGACGAATTGTCGGACCGGGAGCAGGAACTGGAAGGTCTGTCGCGCAAGCTCGACCTCGCACTCGGTTCCTACGGATGCGGCGTCTGGGAATATGATCCGGCAACCGGCTGCGAGATATGGGACGCTCGCATGTGCCAGCTTTATGGCGTTGCCCCGATTGCCGGCCCCCTTCCCCACGACTTCTGGCTGTCTCTGCTGGTTCCGGAGGATCGCCAGAGTGCTCTTGACGCGGCAATGCGTTACCTTTCCGGCGACGTCGAGGAGGCTCTGATCGTTCGCGTGCCGCAGTCTGACGGCAGCCTCCGCTATATCCGGTCCGTCGGTCAGCTGGTGATCGGTCGCGACGGTTCACGCAAGCTTATCGGCCTCGCCTTCGACGTGACCAAGGACGCGGTGATGACGACCGAGCTCAAGTCTGCAAAAGCGGAATCGGATGCTCGCAATGTCGAGCTTCAGATGGCCAAGACCCGCATCGAGCACAATGCGCTGCACGACCCGCTGACGATGCTTGGGAATCGCCGCAAACTGGACATGGAACTCGACCACCTCTCGCGTGCAAGCCAGGTTGAGCGGCAGAAGTTCTTCATCCTTCATCTCGACCTCGACCGGTTCAAGCAGATCAACGACACGATGGGCCATGCGGCCGGTGACGCGATGCTGGTGCATTCATCCCGGATCCTGTCCCGCAACGTGCGTGACGAGGATATCGTTGCGCGGATCGGCGGCGACGAGTTCGTCATCCTGATGAACAATTCCGCATCCATCGAGGACGTGGCCGAGCTTTCGCAGCGGATCATCGCCGAGTTTCGTCAGCCCTTCGACTTCGACGGCTTTTCCTGCCGGTGCGGCGTTTCGATCGGCATTGCGCAGGCAACCGGCCTTAATGTCGATGCACGACGCACGCTGGTCAACGCCGACATCGCGCTCTACCGGGCCAAGGGCCTCGGCCGCAACCGTTTCGAATTCTTCACGCTCGACCTGCAGGAAGAGATCGTCAGCCACAAACGGACCGCCGACGAAGTGCTCTCGGCGATCGACAACGGCGAGTTCGTGACCTGGTACCAGCCGCAGTTTTGCGCCAGAACCGGTGAACTGACCGGGGCCGAGGCGCTGCTGCGCTGGAACCATCCGCATCACGGCATCCTCGCGCCAGCGCGGTTCCTGAGGATCGCGGAAGACCTCAACGTATCGGCGGTGCTCGACCAGATCGTGCTTGAGACGGTGCTGAAGGACAAGATGCGCTGGACCGCGCTCGGCCTCAAGGTGCCGAAGGTCTCCGTCAACGTCTCGTCGAAGCGGCTGCATGACGAAAACCTGATCGCGAACCTCGAGTCGCTGTCCATCACACCCGGCGAGATCTGTTTCGAGCTGGTGGAGTCGATTTTCCTCGACGACGGCGACGTGTCGGTATCGGGCAATATCGAACGCATCAAGGGAATGGGCATCGACATCGAGATCGACGATTTCGGGACCGGCCATACCTCGATCGTCTCGCTGCTAAAGCTGAAACCGAAGCGGCTGAAGATCGACCGGCAGCTGGTGATGCCGATCCTTGAAGCGCCGCAGGAACGGACCATGGTTCGCTCGATCGTCGACATTGCCCGCTCGCTTGGCATCGACACGGTGGCGGAAGGTGTGGAGACGATGCAGCATGCGGAATTGCTGCGCGAACTCGGCTGCGACCTTCTGCAGGGCTATGCCTTTGCCAAGGCCCTGCCCTTTGACGAATTCGTTGAGGCGGCCAGAGCCGACTGGCTCAAACAGGCGGCATGAATGGCACCGAATGGCCGGCCGTGCATCCATGTCCGGGATCGACAGCCCGATATGGGGCAAGAAGGGCTTGTCGCCCGCCGACCTTTTCCATAAGACATCCGCGTCAAAGTTTGACGTCGAATATTGACGGAGGCAGCCCCTCCGAAGCCGGTTAGTGAAATGTCGCACAATACTTTCGGTCATCTTTTCCGTGTCACGACCTGGGGCGAAAGCCACGGGCCGGCACTCGGCTGCGTGGTGGACGGTTGCCCGCCCGGCCTGCGCTTCACGCTTTCCGAAATCCAGGCCTGGATGGACAAGCGCAAGCCCGGTCAGTCGCGGTTCGTGACGCAGCGGCGCGAGGACGATATCGTCAAGATCCTCTCCGGCGTGATGATGGACGCGGACGGCGAGACGATGATCTCGACCGGCACGCCGATCTCCATGCTGATCGAGAATACCGACCAGCGCTCAAAGGATTACGGCGAGATCGCCCGCAGATATCGCCCCGGCCATGCGGATTTTGCCTACGATCTGAAATACGGCATCCGCGACTACCGCGGTGGCGGCCGCTCATCGGCGCGCGAGACGGCAGCGCGTGTGGCGGCTGGCGCGATCGCCCGCAAGGTCGTGCCAGGAATGACCGTGCGCGCAGCCCTGGTGCAGATCGGCAAGCACAAGATCAACCGTGACAACTGGGACTGGGGCCAGGTCAACGAGAACCCGTTCTTCTGCCCCGACCCTGAGATGGTGCCTGTCTGGGAAACCTATCTCGACAGCATCCGCAAGGCCGGATCGTCGATCGGCGCGATCGTCGAGGTGGTGGCGGAGGGCGTTCCCGCAGGGCTTGGCGCACCGATCTATGCCAAGCTCGACCAGGAAATTGCTTCCGGCCTGATGTCGATCAATGCCGTGAAGGCCGTCGAGATCGGCGATGGTTTTGCCGCCGCCGAGCTTTCCGGCGAGGACAATGCCGACCAGATGCGGATGGGCAACGATGGCCAGCCTATCTTCCTCTCCAATCATGCCGGCGGCATCCTCGGGGGCATTTCGACCGGCCAGCCGATCGTTGCCCGCTTCGCCATCAAGCCGACCTCGTCGATCCTGAGCGAGCGCCAGTCGATCGACGCTGATGGCAACAATGTGGATGTACGCACCAAGGGTCGCCACGATCCTTGCGTCGGCATCCGCGCCGTGCCGATCGGGGAGGCGATGATGGCCTGCACGATCGCCGACCATTTTCTCCGTGACCGGGGTCAGACCGGTAAAACCCGCTAGGAATCATCACATGCCCTACGATCAGAAGCGCGTCGTCGACGCCATCCGCGCCTTCGAAGCCGGCGAAATCGTCGTTGTTACCGATGACGACGGACGCGAAAACGAAGGCGATCTGATCGTCGCTGCGGTTCACTGCACGCCGGAAAAGATGGCCTTCATCGTGCGCCACACATCCGGTATCGTCTGCACGCCGATGCCGCGCAGCGAAGCCAAGCGCCTGAACCTCAATGCGATGGTGGCGGAAAACGACAGCGCGCATACGACCGCCTTCACCGTAACGGTGGATTTCAAGCACGGCACGACGACCGGCATCTCCGCCGACGACCGGACGCTGACGGTGCGCAACCTCGCCAACCCGAATGTCGGCCCGGCCGACTTCGTGCGTCCCGGCCACATCTTCCCGCTGATTGCCCGCGAAGGCGGCGTTCTGATGCGCTCCGGCCATACGGAAGCGGCCGTCGACCTGTGCAAGCTCGCCAACCTGCCGCCGATCGGCGTGATCTGCGAACTCGTCAACGACGACGGCACGGTGACGCGCGGTCCTCAGGTTACGGAGTTTGCGATCACCCATGGCCTGAAGCAGGTGTCCGTTGCCGATCTCATCGCCTATCGCCAGCGCAAGGAAACGCTGATCGAACTGCACGGCACGTTCGACATCGAGACGCCGAAGGGCAAGGCCAAGGCACACGCCTACTCCCTGCCCTGGGAGACGATGCAGCACGTCGCCATCGTGTTCGGCGACATCAGGGACGGCGTCGACATTCCGGTCCGCCTTCATCTGGAAGACGTGGCGCGCGATGTGTTCGGCGCGGCACGCTCCGTGGACCGTTACATGGCAAAGATCGCCGACGAGGGTCGCGGCGTCATCATCTATCTGCGCGAGGGTTCGGTTGGCGTCGGTGCCAGCGCGACGTCGCGCAAGGTCCGCTTCGGCGAGGAATCGCACGCGGAGGCCAAGGTCCGCGACAGCGAGTGGCTGGAAATCGGCCTCGGCGCCCAGATCCTGCGCGATCTCGGCGTATCGTCGATCAAGCTTCTGACCAGAAGCGAACGTCATTACGTCGGCCTCGAAGGGTTCGGCATCCAGATCGCCGAGACCGTGATCTGCTGAACGGCCACTGAGCGGAGCGCGTTTCCGTGCTGACCTTTTGAAATAGAGGTTGTCGCGGGAACATCGCATTTGCGCACGTGTTCAGTCTCAGGACGTTGCTGGAAAATGCCGGCGACGTCCGACAGACGCAACCGTGCAAGGATCAAGTCCGTGACCCGAAGCCTGAACATCGTTCCACCAGCCCTCGACCCCGCCGTCTCCGCTGGAAGGACGACCGTCGAGAGCATGACGTTTCCGCCGAGCGGCTTCGTGCCCAACCACCCTCACCTTCCGGCTCTGATCTACCGCAACGCCCTTGCCATCGACCCTCTGGTCGGCGACCCCGCCAGCCTGTTCGAAGACCTTTTTGCGAAAAACGGCTGGCAGGGCATCTGGCGCGATGGCGTATTCGATTACCAGCACTACCACACGGGCGCCCACGAGGTCCTCGGCATCGCAAATGGTCGCGGCCTGCTGCTGATCGGCGGTCCGGATGGCACCGAAATCTCAGTCCATGGCGGCGATTGCATCGTGTTGCCGGCCGGCACCGGGCACATGCGGCTGGAGGCCAGCCGCGACTTCGTGGTTGTCGGCGCCTATCCGCCAGGACAGCGTGCGGATCTCCAGACCGGACCCGCGGATTCTGAGGGTCTCAGCCGAATTTCGAGCCTTCCCGTGCCGCAGACCGATCCGCTTCGTGGCCGCGACGGCCCCCTCCTTCGGCACTGGGTCCGTTAGGGTTTATTCATGTACATCTAATGCGTGCGCAAAAATCCGATAGGCACAATTTTATCGGAACAAGCACAGCAGCCTTGCAGTTACCCCGCTGATCGCCACCCGCTCTACGGCTCGGCAACCCAAGGCTATAAAGATGAACACGCGTCCTCAATTCGCCTCGTCCACCCCGCTGTCAAAGCTCCCGCCGCAAATCTACTACGTGCATCCTCTCATGCTCAAAGGCTTGCAGGATTGGCGCCAGGTTTTTGCCCATGCGAAGGATCTCGGCTTCGATACGGTCCTCAGCGCGCCGCTGTTTGCACGCGGCGCGGACACGAGCATTTTCGTCAGCGGAGACCTGGACAGGCTTGATCCGGCGCTGGGACTTGGGGAAAGCATCGACGACGGCGTGAAGGCACTGGCAGGTGCCGCTAAAGAGCATGGCATCAAGCTGATGCTCGACATTGCCGTCGATCGTATCGCCGATGCGTCAAACCAAGGCAGCGCCGTCGTATTCGACCCGCGTCGCTCACCGCAGGAAAGCGGCAGCCGCACGATCGATATCACTCATGAAACGCAGCTGCTTGATGACTGGCGCCGCCGACTGGCGCGGCTGGCCGGGCTTGGCATCGCCGGCTTCCGATGCATCGGCATTGGCAAGGTCGCGCCCGACGTCTGGAAGGGCCTGATCGCTGCGGCCCGCAGTGCCGTCTCTGACACCGTCTTCCTTGCCTGGACGCCCGGCACCAGTTTTGAAGATCGCAAGGCGCTCAAGGGCGTCGGCTTCGACGGCAGCTTTTCGTCCTTTGCCTGGTGGAACATGGAGGAACGCTGGATCCTCGACGAATACGAGGTGCAGCGCGAACTCGGCTACCAGATTACCTTTCCGGAAGCCCCGTTCGGCAAGCGCATGGCGCATGGCATTGACGGAACCGAAGTGTCGGAGCGCAGAGCGGTCCGGGCCCTGAAGCTCGCGTCGACCTTCGCCAGCGGCCTCATGGTGCCGATGGGCTTCGAATACGGCTCATCCATCCCGCTCGACCCACTGACCGGCGACGGTGTGGGTCTGCGTGGGCTCAAGGACCAGGGCGTGTTCGACCTGTCGAGCGACATCCGTGCCATCAATGCCGCGCCCAACAAGACATCGGCCGGGTTCGGCCGCCAGCCGCTGAGGTTGATTTCCACCAGCCAGACCCAGGCTGTGGCGCTCTTGCAGACCGACCATGAGGATATCCGCGCATCTTCGAAGATCCGCGTCGTCATGCTGAACCGCGATTTGCGCAGGGTCACCAAGGCTCCGTTCAACGTGCTGCGTGAAGCAGCCTCCCCTTTCCTGCCGCTGACGGCGCCGGGGAATGACGCCGACATTTTTGCACCCGATCTCATGCTGAAGCCGGGCGAACTGCGCGTTTTTGAAGGCCATGCCTCGCAGCCGATCATCGAAGCTGTTCCTGTTTCCACCGCAGCAGAGGCCGCAGCCACGCCGCGGCTGGCAATCGAGAAGATCACGCCGTCGGTGGATGACGGCCGTTTCGTGGTGAAGCGGGTTGTTGGCGAGACGGTCAAGGTCGAAGCCGACGTGTTCGGCGACGGGCACGATCCGCTGTCGGCATCGGTCATGTGGCGTGCGGCCGACGAGGACCAGTGGACCGAAGTGCCGATGACGCTTGTCACCAACGATCGTTGGGCGGCAGAATTTCCGCTGAAGCGGATGGGTCGCCACGAGTTTGCAATCGAGGCCTGGAAGAACCCCTTTCAGATCTTCCGCTACGAATTCACCAAGAAGCACGAGGCGCGGCTCGATCTGCGGCTGGAGATCCAGGAAGGCATCAATCTGGTGCTTGATGCGCTGGATCATGCCACGGGTGACCTCAAGACCGAACTGCAGGTGCTGTTCGACAAGCTGACGGCGCAGGACGATCCGAAGCGGACCGAAACGCTACTGCTGGCCGACACGGCCGAGCTGATGGTGGAAGCCGACCGCCGCCCGCACCGGGTTCGCTCGAATCCGATCCCGGTCGATGCCGAACGGACGGCTGCGGCATTTGCCAGCTGGTTCCAGGTGTTCCCTCGCTCCCAGAGCGGCGATGCGAACCGTCACGGCACGTTCGACGACGTGATTGCGCGGCTGCCGGCGATCCGGGAGATGGGCTTTGATGTCCTCTACTTCCCGCCGGTGCATCCGATCGGTTCGACCAACCGCAAGGGCAAGAACAACACGCTGACGCCGGCCCCTGATGATCCGGGCAGCCCATACGCGATCGGCTCGGAAGATGGCGGCCATGACGCGATCCATCCGGAGCTCGGCACGTTCGAGGATTTCCGCCGGCTGGTGGATGCCGCCAAGGAGCACGGGCTGGAGCTCGCTCTCGACCTCGCGATCCAGGCATCGCCCGACCACCCGTGGCTGAAGTCCAATCCCGGCTGGTTCGACTGGCGGCCTGACGGCACGATCCGCTATGCCGAAAACCCGCCGAAGAAATACGAAGACATCGTCAACGTCGATTTCTACGCCAAGGACGCGGTGCCTTCGCTGTGGATCGAGTTGCGCGACGTCGTGCAGAAGTGGGTCGATAACGGCGTCAAGCTGTTCCGCGTCGACAATCCCCATACGAAGCCGTTCCCGTTCTGGGAATGGATGATCGCCGACATCCGCTCGCGCCATCCAGACGTCGCCTTCCTGTCGGAAGCGTTTACGAAGCCGAAGGTGATGTACCGCCTCGCCAAGGTCGGGTTCTCGCAGTCCTATACGTACTTCACCTGGCGCAATGCCAAGTGGGAGCTCGAGCAGTATATGCGCGAGATCACGACCGAAGAGCCGAAGGAATTCTTCCGTCCGCACTTCTTCGTCAACACGCACGATATCAACCCGGATTTCCTGCAGAACGCACCGCGTCCGGCCTATCTGATCCGTGCGGCGCTGGCTGCCACGCTGTCGGGCCTCTGGGGCGTCTATAACGGCTTCGAGCTTTGCGAAGGACGCCCGGACGCCAAGCGCAAGGAATATGCGGACTCCGAGAAGTACGAGATCCGTGCCTGGGATTACGACCGTCCGGGTCACATCAAGGGCGAGATCGCGCTTCTCAACCGCATCCGCCGCGAGAACCCGGCGCTGCATTCGCATCTCGGTCTGCAGCTCCTGCCCGCCTGGAACGACAACATCATGTTCTTCGAAAAGGCCAGTGCCGGCCGCGAGAACGTGCTGCTGATCGCCGTCAACCTCGATCCGCATCAGGCGCAGGAAGCCGATATCGAACTGCCGCTGTGGTCGTTCGGCCTTCCGGATCACGGAACCCTCGACCTCGAAGACGTCATCGGCGGCGATCGCTTCTCATTGACCGGCAAGGTGCAACGCATCCGCCTCGACCCTCACTCCGGCCTGCCATTCTCCATCTGGCGCGTCCGTTAAAGACAAGAATGGGAGGAGACATCATGGACATCACGAGCGGCAGAAACCAGGGCCAGGACCAGAATCAAGCGATGAACGACGATCCACTATGGTACAAGGATGCAGTTATCTATCAGCTGCATATCAAGTCGTTCTACGACGCCAATGGCGACGGTATCGGCGACTTCCAGGGGCTGCACGAGAAGCTTGATCACGTCGCTTCACTTGGCGCCAACACGATCTGGCTCTTGCCGTTCTTTCCATCGCCGCGTCGTGACGATGGATACGATATTGCGGATTATACCAGCGTCAGCCCGGACTATGGCACGGTGGACGAATTCAAGGCGTTCGTGGCTGCCGCCCATGCGCGCAATCTGCGTGTGCTGATCGAGCTCGTCATCAACCACACGTCCGACCAGCATCCGTGGTTCCAGCGGGCACGTCATGCGCCTCCCGGTTCGCCGGAGCGCGATTTCTACGTGTGGTCGGATACGGACCAGAAATTCCCGGAAACGCGGATCATCTTTCTGGATACGGAAAAGTCCAACTGGACCTGGGATCCGGTTGCCGGCGCCTATTACTGGCACCGCTTCTATTCGCACCAGCCCGACCTTAACTTCGACAACCCAGCCGTTCTCGAAGAGCTGTTCGAAGTCATGCGGTTCTGGGCCGATACGGGCATCGACGGTTTCCGCCTCGACGCCATCCCCTACCTGATCGAGCGCGAAGGCACGATCAACGAGAACCTGCCGGAAACCCACGACATCCTGAAGAAGATCCGCGCGGCGCTCGACAGCACCCATCCCGGCAAGATGCTGCTGGCGGAAGCCAACCAGTGGCCGGAAGATACGCGCGAATATTTCGGCGATGGCGACGAGTGCAACATGGCGTTCCACTTTCCGCTGATGCCACGCATGTATATGGCGATCGCCAAGGAAGACCGCTTTCCGATCACCGACATCATGCGCCAGACGCCCGCGATCCCGGACAATTGCCAGTGGGCGATCTTCCTGCGCAACCATGACGAGCTGACGCTCGAGATGGTGACTGACGAAGAGCGCGATTACCTCTGGAACATCTATGCAGCCGACCGGCGCGCCCGCATCAATCTCGGCATCCGCCGCCGCCTTGCGCCACTGATGGAGCGCGACCGCCGCAGGATCGAGCTGATGAACGGCCTGCTGCTGTCCATGCCAGGAACGCCCGTCATCTACTACGGTGACGAGATCGGCATGGGCGACAACATCTATCTGGGCGACCGCGACGGCGTTCGCACGCCGATGCAGTGGTCTCCGGACCGCAATGGCGGTTTCTCCAAGGCCGATCCGGCGCGCCTCGTGCTGCCGCCGGTCATGGATCCTCAGTACGGCTATGAGGCGGTGAATGTCGAAGCGCAGGGCGCCGACGCGCATTCGCTGCTGAACTGGATGCGCCGGATGCTGGCGCTGCGCAACAAGCATGCAGCCTTCGGCCGCGGCACGCAGCGGTTCCTGACGCCCGGAAACCGCAAGATCCTTGCCTATCTTCGCGAATACGAGGGTGAGACAATCCTTTGCGTCGCCAACCTTTCGCGCCTGCCGCAGGCGGTGGAACTGGACCTGTCGCAATTTGCCGGCTGGGTGCCGATCGAGATGTCCGGCATGTCGCCGTTCCCGCCGATCGGTCAGCTGACCTATCTGCTGACGCTGCCGCCCTACGGCTTCTTCTGGTTCCAGCTGGTGGATAGCTCGGAAGGTCCGGTCTGGCGCACGGAGCCGCCGGAGCAGATGCAGGACATGGTGACCATGGTCGTTCGCCGTGACCTGCAGGAGCTCGGCGAAGACTCTCCGCTGTCGCAGATGTTTGCCAAGGATATCCTGCCGCCATACCTCTCGAAACGCCGCTGGTTCGGCTCCAAGGGCTCGATCCTCAATTCGGCGCGGCTTGCCAACGTGACGCCGATCGCGTTTGCCAACAACATCCTGCTCGGCGAGCTAGAGGTCGATGTTGCCGGCAAGTTGGATACCTATCTCCTGCCGCTCGCCATCGCCTGGGATGAAGCCCAGCCTTCGGCGCTTGCCCAGCAGCTGGCGCTTGCGCGCATCCGTCAGGGTCGCCGTGTCGGCTTCCTGACCGACGGCTTTGCGATGGAAGGGCTGGCGCGCGGCGTGATCCGCGGACTGTCCGAACGGGCCGTGATCTCGGGCGTTTCAGGCGCCCTTGAATTCGTCGGCACCGACACTCTCGACCAGCTCAACTTCAACGACGACATGCCTGTGACCTGGCTTTCGGCCGAACAGTCGAACAGCTCGCTGATCATCGGTGATCTCGCCATGGTAAAGCTGATCCGTCACATCTTCCCGGGCATCCACCCGGAGGTGGAGATGACGCGATATCTCACCAATGTCGGCTACCAGAATACGGGACAGCTGCTCGGCGAAGTCGCCCGCACCTCGCCGGAGGGCAACCGCTACACGATGATCATCGTGCAGCGCGCGATCCGCAATCAGGGTGATGCCTGGAACTGGATGCTCGGCAACCTGCGCCGCGCAATCGACGAGATCGTGGTGACCGGGCTCGAGGGCGAAGGGATCGACGAGCACTTCAAGCCACTCGTCAATCTTTCGGCCACCATCGGAACACGGCTTGGTGAGCTGCATGTCGCACTGGCCCAGCCGACCGATGACGAGGCATTCAGCCCGATCTGGGCTGGCGATGCCGATATCTCGAGATGGCGCGCGGGCGTAACGGCTCAGATCGACCAGAGCCTGACCATGCTCGAACTGAACAGCGAGGGACTGGAAGGTCGCGCCGCAGAGGACGCACGCATGATCCTCAGCCGTCGCGAAGACCTGTTCGGCCTCGTCGAGACGCTGTCCGGCTTTGCAATTTCGACGCTGATGACCCGTACCCACGGGGACTTTCACCTGGGCCAGATCCTGGTGGCAGAAGGCGACGCCTATATCATCGACTTCGAGGGCGAACCTGCCCGCGATCTCGAGGAACGTCGTGCAAAGTCCAACCCGCTGCGCGACGTGGCCGGCCTGTTGCGGTCGCTCAGCTATCTCGCAGCCTCGGCCGATCTCGATCGGGAAGTCGTCAGCGAAGTGGACGACGCCCGTCATCCGGAGCTCGTCAGCCGCTTCATTGACAAGGCGGAACCGGCATTCCTGCAGGCCTATTTCGATGCTGTGGAAAAGTCCGACTCGCTCAACATCCCGCACGAGAAGCGGTCGAAAATCCTCGACCTCTTCCTGCTGGAAAAAGCCGCCTACGAGATCGCCTACGAAGTGCGCAGCCGGCCGAAGTGGCTGCCCCTGCCGCTCGCAGGTTTTGCGACCATCGCAGCGCGGCTTCTCGACACCGACAGCAATTCCACCCCTGATGCACCCAAGGGAGAGACAGAGTGATGCGATACGAGCGCACGGACCTCATCATCGGAACCGTTGAGGAGGGCCTCCAGGCCCTCGTCGACGGCCGTCATGGTGATCCCTTTTCCATTCTCGGCCGCCATCAGTACGGCGACCTCACCGTGGTGCGGGTGCTGCTTCCCGGGGCGCTTTCGGTTGAGGTCGTCGAGCGCGATACGGCCAAGGTCGTCGCGGAGCTGGACAGCATCCACCCCGGCGGTCTGTTTGCCGGCGTGACCAATTCGACTGCGCCCTATTTCCTGCGCATCGAATGGCCGGAAGCGATCCAGGAAACCGAGGATTCCTATTCCTTTGCGCCACTGCTGGGCGATCTCGATCTGCACCTGATCGGCCAGGGCACCCATTACGATCTCGGCCGTACGCTCGGCGCAATCCCGATGGAAGTGGATGGGGTTTCCGGCGTTCGTTTTGCCGTCTGGGCACCGAACGCCACCCGTCTCTCGGTCGTGGGCGACTTCAACGCCTGGGACGGTCGCCGGCACCCGATGCGGCTTCGGCCGCAGGCCGGCGTCTGGGAACTGTTTGTTCCTCGACTGACCCATGGCGAGCGATACAAGTTCGAAATTCTCGACGCTCACGGCAATATGCTGGCGCAGAAGGCCGACCCGATCGCACGTGCCTCCGAAGCGGCACCGTCGACTGCCTCCGTCATCGCCTCGTCCAAGCCGTTCCGCTGGACGGATGGCGACTGGATGGCGGCACAGGCTAAGGACCGTGCCCGCGAAGGCGCGATGTCCGTCTACGAGGTGCATCTCGGTTCCTGGGTGCGGATTGCCGAGGAAGGCAACCGGACGCTCGACTGGGTGGAACTCAGCCAGCGCCTCGTGCCCTACGTCAAGAAGCTCGGCTTTACCCATATCGAAATGCTGCCGATCATGGAGCATCCGTTCGGCGGATCCTGGGGCTACCAGCCGCTCGGCCTGTTCGCGCCGACCGGACGCTACGGCACGCCTGAAGACTTCGCCTATTTTATCGATCGCTGCCATGCGGCCGGGATCGGCGTCATCCTCGACTGGGTGCCGGCGCATTTCCCGACCGATGTCTGGGGTCTGGCGCAGTTCGACGGAACAGCGCTCTACGAACATGCAGATCCGCGCGAAGGTTTCCACAAGGACTGGAACACGCTGATCTACAATCTCGGTCGCAACGAGGTGAAAGGCTTCCTGATCGCGTCAGCGCTGGAATGGCTTGACCACTTCCACATCGATGCGCTTCGTGTCGATGCAGTGGCCTCCATGCTCTACCGCGATTACAGCCGCGAGCAGGGCGAGTGGATCCCCAACAAATTCGGCGGCCGCGAAAATCTCGAATCCGTGGAATTCTTTAAGCACCTGAACAGCATCATCCATGAGCGCTGCCCGCATGCCTTCACGGTGGCCGAGGAATCGACCGCCTGGCCGGGTGTGACCGAAAGCGTCGAGCAGGGTGGACTGGGCTTCGACTTCAAGTGGAACATGGGCTGGATGCACGACACGCTCCATTACATGGAGGAAGATCCGGTCTATCGCAAATACCAGCACGGAAGCCTGACCTTCGGCATGGTCTATGCCTATTCCGAACGCTTCATGCTGCCGCTGTCCCATGACGAAGTGGTGCACGGCAAGGGCTCACTTTTTGGCAAGATGCCGGGCGACCACTGGCAGAAGATGGCCAATCTGCGTGCCTATTACGGCTTCATGTGGGGCCATCCCGGCAAGAAGCTGATGTTCATGGGCGGCGAAGTCGCGCAGGTGACCGAGTGGAACCACGACGCGTCCGTTGTCTGGGATCTGCTGGACAGCCCCGATCATGCGGGCATGCAGCGCTTGATCGCCGATCTCAATGCGCTCTATTCGGCCGAGCCGGCGCTTCAGTATGGCGATCTCCATCCTGAAGGCTTCGAATGGGCCGTGTCCGACGATGCGGAAAACTCCGTTACCGCGATGCTGCGCCTGTCGCAGGATCGGCAGTCGGCAATCATCGTCGCTTCCAACATGACGCCGGTGCCGCGGCACGGCTACCGGATCGGCGTGCCGTTCGAAGGGCGCTGGGAAGTGGTGCTGAATACCGACGCTGCGATCTACGGCGGCACCAATTTCGGCCAGACGGAAGCCTGGACGGAGAACCAGTCGGCGCATGGCAAGACAGCGTCCATCGCTCTCGACATCCCGCCACTGGCGACGGTGTATTTGCGGTGGCGGGGTTAAGTCCCCGGCATCACCCGGATTGAGCGCTTCCAAGAGATGAAACGGCTGACGGGACCTAGTCCCGCCAGCCGTCTCGATAGACGACCTTGTCCGCGCCGGCAAACCGCCCCACCCGCTGCAGCTCGGCATCGAGCTTGGCCAGCCTGCCTGCGGATGCCCGAACACCCTTTTCCAGCCACAGCCGCTTGACATCAAGCACACCCGTTTTGCGCTCCGCCTTCATGTCGATGCGACCGATCATGCGGTCGCCTTCCAGAAGCGGAAAGACGTAATAGCCGTATTGCCGCTTCGGCTCGGGCACAAAGACCTCTATGCGGTAGAAGAAATCGAACAGCCGCACCGCCCGGTCACGGTTGCGCAGTAGCGGATCGAACGGGCTGAGCACCCTCACCCGTGCCGGCGGTTCTGGAATATCGCCGAGGTTTTGGGGAAAGCCTGAGAACGCGAAGGAAGCGCGCGGGCGGCTGTCGTCGGCGGTTTCGATCAGGACTTCGACGAGTTCATCGCGATGGGCTTTCACCCAGTCCCTCGCCTCTTCCGGCGTGACGATATCCCAGAAGGCAGCGAGTTCTCCCGATGTGGCAAAGCCAAGCTTTTCCATCGCGCTGCGGCAGGCCCAGTCGATGAAGTCCTCGTGGCTGACATCCGGTTCGTGATGGTGGGCGGCAATAACGCGCTCGGTCAGATCGTAGATCTTCTGGAAATTCACCCGGCCGGCAATCGAAAGCTTGCCGGTGTGCCAGTAATATTCGAGCGCCGTCTTGTTGGGATGCCAGTTCCACCAGCCGCCGGATTTGTGATCCTCCATCTTCATGTCGCGCGACATGATCGCACCGTTTTCGGAGATGTGCTTGAACGTGTCCTCGAAGGCGGAATCGAAACTCTCGCCATGCCATTTGCGCCAGCGCTCGGCCAGGATCGGTTCGCGGCGGCGGAAGCGATGCTTCCAGTAGCGGAACAGACGCGCCGGAATGATCGAGGCGTCGTGGGTCCAGTGCTCGAACAGCTCGCCGTCTTTTTCCAGAAGCGATGTCAGATGCTCTCGCCGATAGGTCTGGTTGCGCGAAAACAGGATCATGTGATGGGCGCGCTCGACGGTGGCGATACTATCCACCTGCACGAAGCCCAGATCATCGATCAGTTGCAGAAGACCGGCCTTGTTGAGCGCACGGGTCGGCGGTGCGGAAAGCTGCTGCCGTTCGATGAAAATCCGTCTTGCGCGGGCATTGTCGATCAGAATCGCCATGGCAACGAGACTAGGGCGACAGTGGACCGGATGCAATGTTCACTTTTCATTCCGCCTTCCCGCTCTGCTCCCGCCGCGATATAGACCGTTCAGCAACCGAGGACCGGCATTGGACATCCATTTCGACAAGGCCGAAGCCCGCTTCGACGGGCGTGTCACGCTGCATCCGCTGACGGTGCGGCTGACCGAGCGCCGCATCGGCGTGATCGGCCTCAACGGCTCCGGCAAGACAACGTTTGCGCGGATGATCAACGGACTTGTCTCTCCCGCGAGCGGCAATGTCGTCGTCAACGGCTTCGATACGAAGGCCGACACCGACCGCGCCCGCGCGCAGGTTGGTTTCATCTTCCAGAACCCGCAGAACCAGATCATCCTGCCGATCCTGAAGGAAGACATCGCGCTCGGCCTGACGTCGCGCAAGCTTTCGAAAGCCGAGATCGAGGCCCGAACGACGGCGATCCTTTCGCGGTTCGGCATCGGACATCTTGCCGACCGTCGATCGCACGAGCTTTCCGGCGGCGAGTTGCAGCTTGCGGCCTTCGCCTCGGTTCTGGTGACCGAACCGGACATTTTGATCATGGACGAGCCGACCAACCAGCTGGACCTGAAAAACCGCAACCTGGTGGCCCGCACGATCAGAGAGCTCACCGAAAACGTCATAGTGCTCACCCACGATCTCGATCTCATCGCGGGCTTCGAGCGGGTTCTGTTGTTTGACAACGGCCGGCTTGCCGGCGACGGAAACGCTGCCGAGATCATTGCCCGTTACCGCGAGCTTGCCGCATGAAGACGCTTTACGTGGACGGCAGCGGCTTTCTGCACCGGCTTTCGGCCCGGGCGAAGCTTGTGCTGCTGGCGGTCGCAAGCCTTGCGCTGTTCCTGATCCAGTCGCCGTTAGTGCTTGGCGTCGGTGCGGTCGCCAGCGGCCTGCTTTTCGCTTCGCTGCGAATCGGATGGCGGCAAACATGGCTGCGGCTGCGGGTTCTTGTCCTCACCATCGCAGCCGTTGCGCTGTTCACGCTGGTTTTCAACAGCCCTGTCGAGGCCGTCAGCGTGTTTTTCCGGCTTTCGGCGCTGGCGCTTCTTGCGTCCGCGGTGACGGCCACGACTACTACCGGCGATTTTATTACGGAAGTGACATTTGCGGCTTTGCCGCTTGAAAAGCTCGGGCTTGTAAAAGCTGCGGATATCGGCCTGTCGATCGGCCTTGTGCTGCGCTTCATTCCGGAAATCCTGCTGCGTCACCAGGCCATCCGCGATGCGCATATCGCGCGAGGGTTGCGCCCTCGAACCCTCTCCATCATCGTCCCGCTGATCATCCTCACATTGAAGAATGCCGACGAGATTGCCAGCGCAATTGACGCCCGGGCAATCCGTGCGCAGAAGTGATACAGATTCAGTCGTCAAGGAATAGCTATTTGCCTACTCGTGATCTCGTTCTGGCCGCCCTGTTTGCCGCTATCATCATCGTGCTGGGACTGGTGCCGCCGGTCATGCTCGGTTTCATTCCCGTCCCCATCACGGCGCAATCGCTCGGCGTGATGCTGGCCGGCGTCGTGCTCGGCGCCAAGCGCGGCACGATCGCGGTCCTCCTGGTACTGGTGCTTGCAGCGATCGGTCTGCCGGTTCTGTCCGGCGGCCGCGGCGGCCTTGCCGTCTTCATGGCGCCGACGACCGGTTATCTGATCGGCTGGGTGTTTGCCGCGATGGTAACCGGCTATCTGTCGCAGATCATGGTGGGTCGCGACCAGGCAGGGCTGGTGCAGGGTGTGAACTTCTTTATCGCAGCCCTGATGGGCGGCGTGATCGTGCTTTACGGGATCGGCATCACCTATCTGGCGCTGATCACCGGCATGGGCTTCGTCAAAGCGTTTCTCGGCTCGCTCGCTTTCATTCCGGGCGACGTCCTGAAGGCTGTGATTGCGGCGCTCGCCGGTCGGGCCGTGATGGCAGGCTATCCGCTGCTGCCGCAGCGCGCGTAAGCAGTCAGTCGAGGAACTGATACAGCCAGTCGCGCAGGTCTTCGGGCAGCGCGGCCGGCGTCCGGGTTTCCGGATCGCATGCGGACCAGACGATTTCGGCTTCGGCCACCTCATCGCTGCCGCGCGTGAAGCGGACGATAAAGCCTGCGGACTTGCCGCCGATCTTGCTCACTCCGACATGGGTATGGACGAGATCGCCGAGCTTCAGCGGCATGTGATAGGTGCAGGAGATCTTGCCGACCGCAAAGAACGGGTCATCCGTTGCCGGCTTGCGGCGGTGCCAGAATTCCGTGACCGCCTGTTCCGCAAGGCCGATATAGGCAGCGCGAAACATTTCGCCGTTAAGATCCACATCGCGATAGGCAACGCGAAAATCATGGGTCTTGCCGATATCCTTCGCCATTCCTGCCCGCACTCCAAAAAACGCCTAATGCGCCTACTTCACGGCAAATCCAGTGAAGAGCAAGGGGTATGCGCTTGAAAACATCGCCGTTCTGCGCCATGTCCGAGCTCAACATACCTCACGAGGCCGCCCAATGACCACGCGCCTTTACGAAAACTCCATATTTCTCGAGCATGCGACGCCGGAAGGCCATCCTGAACGGGCAGACCGGCTGCGTTCGCTCAACATCGCGCTCGAACACCCCAATTTCGACAAGCTCGACCGCAAACAGGCACCACAGGCCAACGAAGACACGGTGCTTCTGGCGCATCCGGAAGAACACCTGCGTTGGGTGATGCGCAAGATCCCCGAGGAAGACACGATCCTGCAGATCGAGGCCGATACGCATGTGGGGCCGAAGAGCCTGCAGGCGGCGCTGACCGGCATCGGCGGCGCGATCGCGGCCGTCGACGACGTGATGACCGGCAAGGTGGACAACGCATTCGTTGCCTCGCGTCCGCCGGGACATCACGCGGAAAAGACCAAGGCGATGGGCTTTTGCCTGTTCAACAACATCGCCATCGCCGCCCGCCATGCGCAGCAGACCTATGGCGTCGAACGTGTCGCGATCGTCGACTGGGACGTGCATCACGGCAACGGCACGCAGGACATCTTCTGGGACGATCCGTCCGTTTTGTTTTGCTCGACGCACCAGATGCCGCTTTATCCCGGCACAGGCGCCAGAGACGAGACGGGCACGAAGAACACGATCGTCAACGCGCCGCTTTCGGCCAATGACGGCAGCGACCATTTTCGCGATGCCTTCAAGAGCCGCGTCCTGCCGGCGCTCGAAAACTTCCGCCCGGATCTTGTGCTGATCTCGGCAGGCTTCGATGCGCATCACCGCGATCCGCTGGCGCAGATCAATCTGGTCGGCGACGATTTCGACTGGGCGACCGGCCGGTTGATGGAAATTGCGGGGAAATACGCCGGCAACCGGGTCGTCAGCCTGCTCGAGGGTGGCTATGATCTGGAAGGGCTGGCGGAATCGGCCGGCCTGCATATCTGCAGACTGATGAGAGGATGAAGGACATGACCGAAGCCCCAGGCGAGCCGAACGCTCCGATCGACGTCACTGGTTATTCCTTCGAAAAGGCCGTTGCCGAGCTGGAAAGCATCGTAGCGCGGTTGGAACGCGGCGACGTGGCGCTTGACGAATCCATCGCCATCTACGAGCGCGGCGAAGCGCTGAAGAAGCATTGCGAAAAGCTGCTCAACGCTGCCGAAAGCCGGATCGAAAAGATCCGCCTAGACCGCAGCGGCAAGCCGCAGGGCGTGGAGCCGCTCGACGGCGAGTGAGGCCTTCACTCGCATGAAGCCCTGAGTTGCATCTCGACTGAAATTCCGACCTGCGCTATAGTCTCCCCATGGACAAGGACCAGGTCATCGCCAAGCTTCGGGAGCACGAGGCCGAACTGCGCGCCGCAGGCGCGGAGCAGATGTCGATATTTGGCTCGGTAGCGCGTGGCGAGGCGACGGACGAGTCAGATCTTGATGTTCTGGTGACGTTTTCAGAGCCGGTCATACAGTCTGGCTGGGGGTATTTTACGGCCGTCGAAGAGCTACGTGCCCTGATCGTTGGCATTACTGGTGTAAGGAGCGTTGACATAGTTCCCGAACCGTTGCGCCGGAAACGTTTCAGCCGGAGCGTGGAGAGGGATAGGGCGATTGCCTACTAAGCGTCCTCTGATCCGTTTCCGAGACATTGTCGAGAACGGTCAATCCATTCTCGAATATACACACGGTATGGATTTCGACGCGTACTCTGTCAGCAAGATTACACGGGATGCGTCTGAGCGATGTCTAGCACGAATTTCCGAAGCCTCTTTCAAGCTTGGCTCGACGGCAGAAGAAATCTTTCCAAGCCACAACTGGGGCGCCATCAGGGGTTTTGGAAACATGCTCCGGCATGAATACGATGATATTCTTGATGAAACCACTTGGGCAATTGTCACACGGCACCTCCCGCCCCTCCTTTTCGAACTCGAAACCTTCCTCGCGCGCTACCCTGAAGATCAGGAAACGCTGTAGGAAGGCCGACATCATTCTTCCCGGGCATCGATCCCATCCGGATGATGCATCTGCCTGCGATGCGGTTGAAACGCTGATCATGCCTTGGTCCTCCGACATCGTACCTGATGACGACCAGGAGTTCGTGCCGTTGGCGACACCCTCCCTTCCCCGAGTCCCTCCCCTTGCCCGTCAGCTGAAATCGATTAAAACCGCGGCAAGGTTGTCTCCGTGGACAACTTGAAAAAGCCGGTTTCATCCTCATGTTGGGGTGATAGTTGCTTTTCAGAACAAAAGAAGAGAAAGCCAGCCTCCGTGACACCCCTGCCCGAGACGCCGCTGCTCGACACCGTCAAGCTTCCCGCCGACCTTCGCAAGATCGATGACCGCGACCTGCCGAAGCTTGCCCGCGAATTGCGTGACGAGATGATCGACGCCGTCTCCAGGACCGGCGGACATCTGGGTGCCGGCCTCGGCGTCACGGAACTGACGATCGCCATCCACAAGGTGTTCAATACGCCTGACGATCGGCTGATCTTCGATGTGGGCCACCAGTGCTACCCGCACAAGATCCTCACCGGTCGCCGCGACCGCATCCGCACGCTGCGCCAGGAAGACGGTCTTTCGGGCTTCACGCGCCGGGCGGAAAGCGAATACGATCCGTTCGGTGCAGCCCATTCCTCGACCTCGATTTCGGCCGGCCTCGGCATGGCAGTGGGTTCGGATCTCGCCGGTTCGAAGCGCAATGTGATTGCCGTGATCGGTGATGGCGCGATGTCGGCCGGCATGGCCTATGAGGCGATGAACAATGCCGGTGCGCTCGACGCGCGGCTGATCGTCATCCTCAACGACAACGACATGTCGATCGCCCCGCCGACCGGCGCCATGAGCGCCTATCTCGCCCGCCTTGCTTCCGGCCGCACCTATATGGGCATGCGCGAAGTGGGCAAGAAGCTGACCGGCTATCTCGGCAAGAACATCGACCGGGCGATCACCCGTGCGGTCGAACACGCCCGCGGTTATGTGACCGGCGGCACTATGTTCGAGGAGATGGGTTTCTATCACATCGGCCCGATCGACGGTCATTCGTTCGAGCATCTTCTGCCGGTGCTGCGCAATGTGCGCGACAATGCCAAGGGCCCGGTTCTGATCCATGTCGTCACGCAAAAGGGCAAGGGTTATCCGCCCGCCGAAGCTGCGGCCGACAAGTATCACGGCGTCAACAAGTTCGACGTCATCACCGGCGCGCAGGCCAAGGCCAAGCCAAATGCGCCGTCCTATACCAGCGTGTTCGGCGACGCCCTCGTTCAGGAAGCCGGTTTTGACGACAAGATCGTCGGCGTGACTGCCGCGATGCCGAACGGCACGGGGCTGGACAAGCTGCAGCTTGCCTTTCCGAACCGCACATTCGATGTGGGCATTGCCGAACAGCATGCCGTTACCTTTGCGGCAGGCCTTGCGACGGAAGGCTTCAAGCCGTTCTGCGCGCTCTATTCCACCTTCCTGCAGCGCGGTTACGACCAGGTTGTCCACGACGTGGCGATCCAGGGTCTGCCGGTGCGCTTCCCGATCGACCGCGCCGGTTTCGTCGGTGCTGACGGGCCGACCCATGCCGGTTCGTTCGACACGACCTTTCTTGCGACTCTCCCCGGCATGGTCGTGATGGCCGCCAGCGACGAGGCCGAACTGAAGCATATGGTACGCACTGCCGCGGCCTATGACGAAGGCCCGATCTCGTTCCGCTATCCGCGCGGCGAAGGCGTCGGTATCGAACTGCCGGAACGCGGCCAGATCCTGGAGATCGGCAAGGGCCGCGTCGTCAAGCAGGGCGCGAAAGTGGCGCTTCTCTCGTTCGGCACGCGCCTCAAGGACTGTCTGCTGGCAGCCGAAGATCTCGATGCCGCCGGTCTTTCGACGACGGTTGCAGACGCTCGCTTCGCCAAGCCGCTGGACCACGACCTCATCCGCCAGCTTGCCCGCCATCACGAAGTGCTTGTCACCATCGAGGAAGGCGCCGTCGGCGGCTTCGGCAGCCATGTGCTGCAATTCCTCAGCACGGAAGGTTTGCTCGACCACGGTGTGAAAGTTCGCTCGCTGGTGCTGCCCGATGTGTGGATGGAACAGGCAAGCCCCGACGTGATGTACGCCAAAGCCGGCCTCGACCGCGCCGGCATCGTCAAGACGGTGTTCAATGCGCTGGGCAAGACCCAGGTTGGTGTTGGCGCTGCGGGGTAAAGGCCTAAGCCTCGCTCTCATTGCCCGTCCGTCTCGTGACTCAGATGTCGTGCTAGCACTCGGCAGGGCGAGATGAAGACGTTCGTCCGGGCGAGTTTGTTCGTTACTCCCCCGCCGTCAGAAACAGAACATGCAGGTCCTTCTCCGGCGTGAAATCCTCGGCGGTCATCTCGAAGGTGGTCGGGCCGGTTTTCTTGATGTTGTTGCCGCAGAAGCTGACGTAATCCTTGGGGTTGCCCTTGTCGATTGTCAGACGGAACTTGCCGATGGGGCCGGACCAGTTGGCGCCCGTGGTCAGCACGTAGGATAGCCATTGTTCGGTATAGTTGGGGCCGCCTTTGGTGGCTGCGGTTTCTAGCTTTGCTGATGTTTTCATGAAGCTGTCGTCGATGCAGTAGCGTTCGACATAGCGCGCGTGCTCGTTGGCCGGCTTGCCGTTTTCGATGAAGCTCATCGCCACCGTGCCGCCGACGCTCGGTTTGTAGCGGTGGCTGACCTTGACCGGCTTCTGCGCTGGGAACGTCGTCTTCCACCAATAGGCGGAGCGGAGCGTCCATGCCGGCGTGATGTCCTCCTGCCAGCCTTTTCCGGCATCGTAGCGATCGATCCGGACCAGGCCCTTGGCAAGGAAGTCGGCCTTCACGTCATCGGGCAGGGTCTTGAGGGCCTCGGTGGTTCTGTCGCTATAGGGGAGAAGCGGTACCTTGTGGGCGACGAGGTCTTCGGTGCGGTCAATGCCGGTGGCAATGATGCGTTGCTGGAGCTGCGGCTTGATCTCGCGGCCGTCCTGCAGGACCGTGAAGCCGAGGAAGTTGTCGGCTTCCGGGTCGCCATAGGCTATGTCGCTCTGGGCGCCGCCAGTTATGTCCGGCATCGGGAAGGCGATGACGCTTTCGACATCCTTGTCGGTGTCGTTCCTGAAGATGTAGTCGACCCGGACTTCCTCTCGTGAGAGGTGAAGATGCTCTTCGGCCATCGTGATATCGGCGGTCTGGACATAGACGAGGCCGCCGGTCGTCAGTTCCGCCGTCGTATCATTGGCGAAAAGCGGCGGTGCAGCCAAAAGCAGGCCGGCCGTCAGCGTGGCCCCGAAGGCGATTGTCCAGCGTCTCATCCATTCCCCTCCCGGCTTGAGCGGCAACAATAGGCAGAAGAAGCGAACTATAAAAGGCCGGCGGAGGCTTGTCCGGCAGGTCGAAACGCGTTTTTGTCTTGCGTGCGGGGCTCGCCCGCGTCATGGGAAGGCATGTCATCCATTCAGCAAAGACTTGACCAGCTTCTGGTCACCCTCAACCTCGTCGACAGCCGCTCGCGCGCGCGCGACGCGATTGCCCGCGGCACCGTCAAGGTCGACGGTCGCACCATTACCAAATCCGGACAGATCGTGTCCTCGACCGCGCAAATCGAGATGGACGATCCGGCGAGCGCCTATGTGTCGCGCGCGGCGCTGAAGTTGGTTGCCGCACTCGATCATTTCAAGCTCGATCCGACCGGCTGCGAATGCCTTGACGTCGGCGCCTCCACCGGCGGCTTTACCGAAATCCTGCTTGCCCGCGGCGCAGCGCATGTGACGGCGCTCGATGTCGGCCACGCGCAGATGCATCCGCGGATTGCCGATGATCCGCGCGTCAGCAATATCGAGGGGGTCAACGCCCGCTATCTCGAGGCCGACGATATCGACGACCGGCCGATCGATTTCGTCGTGTCGGACGTGTCCTTCATCTCCATCAAGCTGGCCCTGCCGCCGGCGCTGGAACTGGCGCTGCCGGGCAGCTATTGCGCGCTGCTGGTCAAGCCGCAGTTCGAGGCCGGCCGCGATGCGATCGGAAAGCGCGGCCTTTTGAAGGAGCCGGACACGGCGCCGGCGGTGGCAGCAGAACTGGAACGCTGGCTGGTGGAGGACATGGGCTGGGAAAGCCTTGGCCTGATCCCCTCGCCGATTGCCGGCGGTGATGGCAACGAGGAGTTTCTCCTGGCAGGACGGAAGCCGGAATGAGCACGGTTCACGTCACCATCAACCGTCTCGGCGCACAGGGCGACGGCGTCGCCAATGGCGAGGACGGGCCGGTCTATGTTCCCTATGCTCTTCCGGGCGAAACGCTGGCGATCGCCCGCAATGGCGACCACGGCACGGTCATGTCGACGGGCAACCTTTCGCCGGACCGGATCGAACCGGTCTGTCGCCACTTCGGACCCGATGGCGATGCCTGTGGCGGCTGTTCGCTGCAGCATCTCGCCAAGGCGCCATATAATGACTTCAAGCGCCAGCTCGTCATCGACGCGCTGAAATCCAAGGGCCTGACGCCCGACGTCAAGGAGACGGTCGAGTGTCACCCGGGCGAACGGCGGCGCACGGTGTTTTCCGCGCGCAAGACGGAGAAGGAGCTTCTGCTGGGCTACAACCGGGCAGAAACGAACCATATCATCTCCATCGTCGAATGTCCGATCGCCGCGCCCGGCATCGTGGCGCGGCTTGATGCGATCCGCGCGATCGGCATGGCGCTCGCAACCGGCTCGGAGACGTTCCGCATTTCGGTGCTGGAAAGCCTCTCCGGTCTCGATATCGCCGCCGAAGGATTGAAGCCGCTTTCGGACAAGCAGCGCCGCAAGGTGACCGAGACGGTTCTGGCGCTGAAGGGCATCGCCCGTGTTTCGGCCAATGGCGAAATCGTGCTGGAGCCGCAAAAGCCGGTGATCGATTTCGGTGGCGTCAAAGTTTCTCCTCCGCCCGGTAGCTTCACGCAGGCGACGAAAGAGGCAGAGGAAGCCATGGCGACGCTGGTGCATGGCCATATGGGCAAGGCCAAGCGGGTGCTGGACCTGTTTGCCGGCTCTGGCACATTTGCGCTGCGACTGGCGAGAACGGCACGCGTGCATGCGGTGGAAAGCGACGACAAGGCACTGAAGGCGCTGGACCACGCGGCCCGCAACAGCCAGGGGCTGAAGCCCGTCAGCATCGAGAAGCGCGATCTCTTCCGCCGGCCGCTGATCCCGATGGACCTGAAGCACTTTGATGCCGTCGTCTTCGACCCGCCGCGGGCGGGTGCCGAAGTGCAGGTCAAGGAACTGGCGCGCTCGAACATCAAGACGATTGCTGCGGTCAGCTGCAATCCCCTGACGCTCGCACGCGACCTGAGGATCCTGGTCGATGCGGGATACCGGATTGTCTCGGTCACCCCGGTTGACCAGTTTCTCTGGTCGCCGCATGTCGAAGCCGTCGCGCTGCTCAGCAAAGTTTGACGCTAGTCTTGACAGAACGCAATTTGGTTGTGCAACCTTGGTTTACAACCTAGCCTTAGAGGCGTAGCTTTCCCGTGTCGCATCCAAGGCGGCAAATGACTTGCCGCCAGTGCGATCTCCAAGGGGGGAAAGCATGGCACAGATCGCAATGCATGGGCATGGCGTGCGCGGCATGAAGCCGGAAACGCTGCATTCTTTCGACGGCATCGGTGATCCCGGGAAATTCGGGATCATGTTTCCCAATCTCTTACCGTTTTCGGCAAGCGACGATGCGCTTGCCGCCCTGGCCAAGTCTATGGCGGATAAACTGCTCGACGACGGCAACCCGGAACCGGGCAAGGACAACCCGAACATTCCGGCCGGCTACACCTATCTTGGCCAGTTCATCGACCATGATATCACGCTCGACACGACGCCTCTCGACCAGCAGCATGCCGACCCGAAGGCGACCACCAACTTCCGGACACCGGCGCTCGATCTCGATTCGCTCTACGGCGATGGGCCGGGTATCCATCCCTATCTTTACCAACGCGACGTCGAAACGCTGCAAACTTCCGGCAAACTGTTGATCGGACGGGCAGCGGCGTCATCGGATCAGCAAGGCGCTGCGATCCCGGATCTTCCCAACGACCTTCCACGCAACCAGGAGGGCCACGCGCTCATCTTCGACGAACGCAACGATGAGAACCTGCTGGTGGCACAGACGCATCTGCTGATGCTGAAGTTTCACAACAAGGTGTTCGACAAGGTCGCAGCGGAAAGGCCTGACCTCAAGGGTACCGCGCTCTTCAAAGAGGCTCGGCGGATCGTCACCTGGCACTACCAGTGGATTGTGCTGTTCGATTTCGTGGAACGTCTGACCGAGCCCGGCTTGATCCAGAAGATCAAGAAGGAGGGTCGGCGGTTCTACCGGTTCAAGCAGCGGCCCTATATGCCCGCCGAATTCGGCGCCGCGTGCTACCGGCTCGGCCATTCGATGGTACGGGAAAGCTATAGCCACAACCGGGTGTTCAACCCTACAGCCGATAGTCTTGCGAACGCGACGCTCGACCTTCTGTTCTTGTTCACCGGAAAGTCCGGGAACATTACCGGCGAGCTCTCCAACGACCCGGGCGTCGGGTTTGCCGCGCTCCCGTCGAACTGGGTGGTCGACTGGCGGCGGTTCTACGATCTGGATACGCCCGAAGGCGAGAAGGAGACTAATTTCGCCATCAACCACAGCCGGCGACTGGACCCGTTCATCACACCCGCCCTGCACACCCTGCCCGGCGGACCTGGTGATGGCTCGGTTGCATCGCGGGAATTCGACCTTGCCTTCCGCAACCTGCGTCGCGGCGTACAGATCGGACTTCCCTCCGGGCAAGCAATCTGTCGCGCCATGGGTCTTCAGCCACTGACGCCCGAGCAGATTGCCACGGGTCCCGACGGCAAGGCGGCCAAGCAGCACAAGATGCTCGAGGAAACACCGCTGTGGTATTACGTTCTCAAGGAAGCGGAGGTCTTCAACAAGGGAAGACGGCTCGGGCCGATGGCATCCACCATCATCGCCGAGACATTCCTCGGCATGGTGCATGGCGACCACGAGTCGTTCCTGTGGCTGCGCTCCGACTGGAAGCCGGAACTGCCGAGCGACACGCCCGGCCACTTTACGATGGCCGATCTCGTCAAGTTCGTCGGTGACGTCAATCCTCTCGGTGCGGCTGTGCCGCAACCCGCAGAAGAGAAGGTCGACGGCTGACGGGTGGAGGACATGCTCTAGTCGTCGAGGTCGAGCCTGCCGGTGCCCGTGACGCCGGAGCAGCGGCAGGTACCGCCGACCCGGCCTTCATCGGCGCGGCAGACATAGGGGCGGTTGCGGTCGTCGCTCTGGCGCGGCTGCACCACGCAGACATAGCGCTGATGGCGTCGGTCGCGCCGGTCCGTCTGCTCGGAAAGACTTTGCTGGCTCTGTATCAGGGTGATCGGCGCGTTCGCTGTATTGGCGGACGCGGCAAATGCCGGGCCAGCATCGGCGGGCAGGCAGGAGAGGCCAAGAGTTGCAAGAGAAAGCAGGCCGGTCAGGGCTGTACGCATGATGTCCTCCTCGTTTGAGGAGTATCTAGCCACGCTTGCCTTGTGAATGAAGGCGCAGCGCGGCGTGGATGGAACTTTGATGCAACTCAGCGTTAACGCCGCATGAAGGCCTCGAAAGCGGCGCGAGCTTCGGCGCTTTTCAGCCGGGCAGAGAAATGCGTCAGTTCCTCGTCCATCCGGGCGAGCACGTCGTCGCGGGGGCCTCGCACCAGATCGCGGGCGATTTTTAAGGCCTGCGGTGGTTTTGCCGAAAGTTTAGCGGCGAGCGCCAGTGTTTCAGCCTCGACGGCCTGCGGCTCGACCACCTTCCACACAAGGCCGGCCCCGTGGGCGGCATCGGCAGAGAACCCCTCGCCGGCAACCAGCATCGCAAAGGCGCGCTGGTGGCCCATCACCCTTGGCGCCAGAAGGCTGGAGGCTGCTTCCGGCACCAGGGCCAGATCGACGAAGGGTGTCTTGAACAGGCTGCGGGACGAGGCGATCGTCAGGTCGCAGTGGAGGTTGAGCGTGGTGCCGATGCCGATCGCCAGGCCATCGACGCCTGATACCATCGGCTTTTCGGCGAGCGCCAGCGCCCGGATGAAGAGGGCCGCAGCCGGTGGTTCATCCGTGCCTGAGACCGCGTGGGCGAGAAAATCCGCCATGTCGTTGCCGGCGGAAAAGCAGCCTTCGGTGCCGAGAAAGGCGACCGCGCGGATCGTGTCGTCGGTATTGGCATCTGCGAGCGCCGCCGTCATGCGGTGATACATGGACGAGGTGATCGCGTTCTTCTTTTCCGGCCGGTTGAATCGGATCGTGAGCACGCCCTCGTAGTCGGCAGGGCGTTCGATCAGGACATGGCTATTTGCTGTTGGGGTCGCGTCGCTCACGGCATTCCTCCTCAGGCAAGCACGATGCGTGCAGCTTCCAGGCTCTCGGCACCGGCGATGACGCGGTCCTTCAAGGCTGCGGTCTCCGACAGCATGTTTTCGGCCGCAAACCTGCAGAGCGACACGCGCTTCTCACCCGATCCGTCTTCCGATGCGACAAGCGCGCCCTTGGCGAGATAGGCACCGGTCAGAACGAGGCCGAACAGACGCTGGTAGGGCGTCGCGCCCGCAAGGGCTTCCGCCACGCGGCCTGAGGCCTGCGCTTCCAGCAGCCAGTCGGTCGACACCTGGAGATCGTCGATCGATGCGTTCAGCCGTTCCGCCGTGCTGCCGAAGCCGGGGGCGTTGAGGCTTTCGACTCTCTGCGCGATGTCGCGCAGTTCACCGATGAAGGTCCGCACCTGCGCGCCCTTGGAAAGCGGCAGTTTGCGCAGCACGAGATCAATCGCCTGGATGCCGTTGGTGCCCTCATAGATCGGTGCGATGCGGGCATCGCGCAGATAGCGCGCGGCACCGGTCTCCTCGATATAGCCCATGCCGCCATGCACCTGGATGCCGAGCGAGGCGACATCGACACCGCAATCGGTGGCGAAGGATTTGGCAATCGGCGTCAGGAGTGCGGCACGCTCGACCCAATGGGTGGCCTGATCGCCTTCGAGGTGATGCGACATGTCGATCGCGTGGGCGCAGGCAAAGCAGATGGCGCGCGACCCTTGCGTCAGCGCCTTCATGGTCAAAAGGGTGCGGATGATATCGGGGTGCTGAATGATCGGGCTCATCTGCGGACCAGTCGACCCGGGCGCCCTGCCCTGGGTTCGATCGGACGCGTAGGCGACCGCCTTCTGGGTCGCAGCTTCCGCGATCGCGACACCCTGCATGCCGACGGCGAGACGTGCGTTGTTCATCATCGTGAACATGCAGGCGAGGCCCTGGTTTTCTTCCCCGATGAGATAGCCGATCGCGCCGGTGCCATCGCCGAACTTGCCGTCGCCATAGATCATCGTGCAGGTGGGCGAACCGTGGATACCGAGCTTGTGCTCGATCGAATGACAGATCACGTCGTTGCGCTCACCGAGCGATCCGTCGTCAGCGACCAGGAATTTCGGCACCAGAAACAGCGAAATCCCGCGGGTGCCGGCCGGCGCATCCGGGAGACGGGCGAGAACCAGGTGGATGATATTGTCGGCGGCGTCGTGTTCGCCCCAGGTGATATAGATCTTCTGCCCGAACACACGGTAGCTGCCATCGGTGTGGCGTTCGGCACGGCTCTTCAGCGCGCCGACATCGGAGCCCGCATGCGGCTCCGTCAGGTTCATCGTGCCGGTCCATTCGCCCGAGACCATCTTTTCGAGATAGGTGGCTTTCAACGTGTCGCTGCCATGGGCAACGAGCGCCTCGATCGCACCCATCGTGAGGGTCGGCGCGAGCGCGAAGGCCATGGAGGCGGAATTCCACATTTCCAGCGTCGCGACGTTGAGCATATGCGGCAGCGCCTGACCGCCGAACGCTTCCGGTGCCGTCAGGCCGTTCCAGCCGCCTTCGCGCCACTGGCGATAAAGTTGCGGCCAGCCATCCGGCGTCTTCACCACGCCGTCCTCAAGCCGCGCGCCCTGGCGATCGCCTATATCGCCCAGCGGCGCCATTTCGTCGCTGGCAAAGCGACCGGCTTCTGCCAGGATGGCATCGACGAGATCGGGGGAGAGGTCGCCGAACCGGCCGATCTCCAGCGCGTCGGCAAGACCCGCCACATGGTTCAAGGTGAAGGCAATCTCCTCCACGGGTGCCTTGTACATGTCGCTTCTCCCAAATTGACAATTCTTCCGGTCGATGACGCAGGTGCGATCACCGAACTCCCACTGGCTTTTTACGTAAACGTAAACGCGGTTGTCAATCGATCCATTGAGGTTCGTCCGTCAGGACAGGAGAAAATCCCCGTTGCAACAGGTGTCACAGATAGCGCCTAATGAGGAGCGTCATGCTTGCAGGTCTTCAGTCCATGCCTCCGATAAATTCTCCGCTTATTTCCGCCACGCCAGGTCTTGTCTGGGCCTATCATTTCCGGCCCGGCGAGGCTGGCACATGCTCAAGGCTTTCGCTGGAGGCGACGCCGTCGGAGCTGGCGATCGACACCGGTTTCCTGTGGCTGCATCTCAACCTGGCCGATCTGCGGGTCGGCGCATTTCTGGAGAATTTTCCAGGCCTGCCGGCGGCCGCAGCGGTCGCGCTGACCACCCATGAAACCCATGCGTCGATCACGCTGGACGAGCAGGCCATCTATGGCACTCTGATCGATTTCCAGCGGGAGTTCGACAGCGACACGCGCGATATCGGCTGGCTGCATTTCTTCGCCTCTGACAAGGTGATCATCACCACGCGGCTGCAGCCACTGCGTTCGGTCGATCGGGTGCGGGCCGCGATCGAGAAGAATGCCGGTCGCTACAAAAGGCCGCTCGACCTGTTCGAGACGCTGGTGGCCGAATTCCAGCGCACGATGATCGCGATGGTGATGGAATTTACCGAAGAGCTGAACCTGATCGAGGATTTCGTCTATGACAACGTGCCGCGCGACGAACGCCGGCGGCTTGCTCCCGTGCGGCGGATGGTGGTGCGGTTGCACCGGCACCTGCGCACGACCCTGTCGCTGATGCGACGCGCGGCGGCGGCCGACGACGAGGATATGCCGCCCGGGTTCGACGATATCGCCTCAAGGCTGATCGGCCGGCTCGAAGCCGTCGATCACGACGTCTATGCGCTGCAGGAGCGGGCCCGGCTGCTGCACGAGGAAATCGATTCCAAACAGGCATCGGAGACCAACCGGCACCTCTACATACTCTCGATCATGACCGCCTTCCTGCTGCCGCCATCGCTGGTCACGGGCTTTTTCGGCATGAACACGTCGTCGCTGCCATTTGCCGAGGGTCTGCACGGCACGGCCTTCGCGCTGGGTTTCATGGTGCTTTCGGCGGCAATCGCCTGGTGGCTTCTGAAGCGGACGGGAATTTTTTGACGTTCGGGAAAAACGAAATCAGCCCGCCCGGGCATGCCGGACGGGCTGTCTTGTCGTGCACGGTTTCGCCGGATCAGGCGACGGCGTGGAGCTTGGCCTGGTCGCCCTGGAGGCGATTGGTCATGAAGTTCGCGTACCATTCCACGAACTGCATGACGCCGCCTTCATGCGCTTCCGAATAGGGACCCGGCTCATAGGCCGGCGAGCGGATGCCGAAGGCATTTTCCTCGACGATCTGGCGGTCCTGGTCGTTGGTCATGTTCCAGACGTGGGTCAGTTCCTCGACCGTGTAGTCGACGCCTTCGACCGCATCCTTGTTCACGAGCCACGTGGTGGTGACGGCCGTCTCTTCCGGCCCGAGCGGAATGACGCGGAAGGAGATCGCGTGGTCGACCAGCATGTGGTTCCAGGTGGTCGGATAGTGGAACATCAGCATGGTGCCGATATGGGAGATCGTCACATCTTCCGACAGCGCCTTTGCGACTGCCGGCCGGCCATTCATCGTGTAGCTTTCGGCGTCCTCGATCAGCGGCATGCGGGCAACGCGGTACTGGCCGTCCGTCGACATGTTGAACGTGCTCGGCAGGTTTGCCGCTTCGCAGCGCTGCCAGTGCTCGGAAATGAACGGATCGTCGCCGGCGCCCTGCACGCCGGTCGCAGTCGGCGCTTCCGGATAGGTGCGGCACAGTTCCGGGTGATTGGCGGCGCAGTGGTAGCACTCGCGGTTGTTTTCCCAGACGAGCTTCCAGTTGCCCTTTTCGATGATCGTGTTCTTGGCAGCGACCTTCGTTTCGGCCAGGCGATGCGGTGCCATGTACGGGTGGATCGTGGCACGGACGGGTGCGAAATCGGGGGCCTCGTTGGCTAGGCAGACGAAGATATAGCCCCCGACCGACTCGCAGTGAACAGGCTTCAGGCCGAACTGCTTCTTGTCGAAATCATCGCCCATATGGCGGGCCGACATCAGCGTGCCGTCGTGCTGGTAGGTCCACTGGTGATAGGGACAGACGAGACGGGTCGCAGAACCGCTATCCTTGGTGCAGACGCGGTGGCCGCGGTGGCGACAGGTGTTGTGGAAAGCGCGGATCTCGCCTTCGCGGGTTCGGAGGATCAGGACGGGATAGTCGCCGATCTGCAGCGTCACGTAATTGCCGGCCTTCGGGATTTCGCAATCATGACCGACGAAAAGCCAGTCGCGATACCAGATCATTTCCAGATCGAGCTTGTAGTAATCCGGATCAATGTAAAAGGGCTGTTCGAGGCTGAAGCCTTCGCGGCGATTGTTGAGCTGCCGCAGAACCTGGCTGTGAATGTCCATCGTGTCTTCCTCGTCAATTCCACTAGCGAAAGACTTGGGGGGTCATGCGGACAGACCTCCTGCCCCCAATCCTACCCCGAACGTCCACCGCGATCGGTCGTCAATCACGTCCCCAGACTGGCACCGGATCGGCCGAGGGTTCTCGTCACGCCTGCCGGCTTCCCAATTTAACGCCGTCCCTAGCCGAGGCGACTCCATGAGTTTTGCCGATTTAAGCACTCGCGCTGCCTGTCGCACAGGCGACATTGCGACATCGGAAAACGCATTGACGACGATGGCTCACATGACGGCTCGGGTTTTCCGCTGACAAGTGGGGGACAGGGTGCTTCTCGCGGTGCGTTGAGACGTAAACCGGCTGTTAAACCGCTCCGGCTAAACTTCTTCTTGCGCGAAGGGGCCAGCCGCATGCAGACGACCGGAAAGCTACGCTATTACGACGCGAACCGGCCAATTCCGCCGGTGCCGGTTTCGGCGCCAACGAGCGCGATCGGGCATTCGGAGTTCCTGCGCACAGGCCGCATTTCCAGGGCGCAGCCGCTGTGGCTTCCCAAGGAACGCCGTTATCTCACCTATGACGAAGTGGCGGAGCGGACCGGGTTCAAGCTGGAGTCCGCCGGCGAACGCACGCATCAGCGGATCAACGGCTTCCATCACTCGATCCAGTTTCCGAAGATGGTGTTCCACCGCACGCTGGAGCAGACCCCGCATCTCGGCTATTGCCATGTTACCGCCGCAAGCACCCTGTTTTCGCCGAAGGCGAAGGTGAAATGGTCTTTCTACATCGCCAATTTCCTGGCCGAGATCGGCGATGAGGACGAGTTCTTCAAGAGGGTGAACACCCAGTATTCCCGCATGTATTTCGCGGTGGCGACCGAAAGCGATCCGGATCAGTCGATGAAGATCGACCGCAGCATCCGCAAGAACGGTCTTCTGTTCCGGACCACCGACCCGAAGGAAGCGCTGAAGAACGTGCTGATGCTGGGCGCGCCCGACCATGCGGTGCGGGCCATCATCAAATCGCTTTAACGCGGTCTCAGTCCGCGCTATGCACAGCGGGACATGACGGCAGAGATCATCGACATCAGGACGGACAGGAACGGCGCGCTTGACCAGGCGTGCGCCGTGCTGTCGCAAGGCTTTCCGGTCGCCATTCCGACGGAGACGGTGTACGGGCTTGCCGCCGACGCCACCAACCCTTCGGCCATCACCCGCATCTATGAAACCAAGGGGCGGCCCCGCTTCAACCCGCTGATCTGCCATATGGCCGATATCGCGATGGCGGAGCGCTATGCGTCGTTCGATCCGATCTCGCGTCGGCTGGCGGAGGCTTTCTGGCCGGGACCGCTGACGCTGATCCTGCCGCTTATTGCTGGTAGTGGCATCCACCCGCTCGCAACGGCCGGTTTGGATACGGTCGGCATCCGACTGCCGATGGGTTTCGCCGCCGATCTCATCCGCGCCTTCGGCAGGCCGCTGGCAGCGCCGAGCGCCAACACATCCGGCAGGATCAGCCCGACCAGTGCCGGTCATGTCGCCGGTGATCTCGGAAGCAAGCTGAAACTGATCCTCGATGGCGGCGCGTCATCGGTCGGCGTCGAATCGACCATCATCCGCGTCGAGGGCGAAACGGTCCGGCTTCTGCGTCCGGGTGGCGTGGCGGCCGAGGAGATCGAGGCGCTGATTGGTCGCGCTGTCATTCGTCCGGAAGGACCGGCAGCGATCATCGAAGCGCCCGGCATGCTCGCCTCGCATTATGCGCCATCGGCAGCCGTGCGGTTGAATGCGACCCATGTGGCGCCGGGCGAGGCGTTGATCCGGCTGGGATCGGATCCGATCGAGGGCATCGAGCAGGCGAAGGCAGTGTTCGACCTCAGCCCCTCCGGCGATCTTGCCGAGGCAGCCGCCAATCTGTTCGATTATCTGAAGAAAGCCGATGCGGTTGGGGCGACGCGCATTGCAGTCACCGCCATTCCCGATACCGGGCTTGGCGAAGCCATCAACGACCGGCTGGTCCGAGCGGCAGCCCCGCGCGAATAAAAAAGACACAAGCCCAGGAGAAGACGCCATGGACATGCCCCTCCCTTCCCCGGATCTACTTGCCCGGTTTACGGCGATCGTCGGCGCTGCGCACGCGGTCAGCGATCCAGTGGAGCTTGCGCCGCATCTCGTCGAAAACCGCGGGCTCTACAGGGGCGCATCCCCTCTCCTTCTCAAGCCAGGCTCGACGCAGGAAGTGTCGGCGATCCTGAAGCTTGCCAGCGAGACCGGGACGGCCGTCGTGCCGCAGACCGGAAACACGGGTCTTGTCGGTGGCCAGACGCCACGCAGCGGCGGATCCGACATCATCATCTCGCTGGAACGGATGAACCGCATCCGCGAGATCGACCAGATGGCAAATGTGATCGTTGTCGATGGCGGCGTCATTCTTGCCGAAGTGCAGAAGGCGGCGGAGGAGGTCAACCGGCTGTTTCCGCTGTCGCTCGGGTCGGAAGGCTCATGCCGGATCGGCGGCAACCTTTCCACCAATGCCGGCGGCACGGCCGTGCTTGCCTATGGCAACATGCGCCAGCTCTGCCTCGGGCTCGAAGTGGTGCTTCCGACCGGCGAGATCTGGGACGGCCTGCGCAAGCTGAAGAAGGACAATACCGGCTACGACCTTCGCGACCTGTTCATCGGCGCCGAAGGCACGCTCGGGATCATCACCGGCGCGGTGCTGAAACTCTATCCGCGACCGGTCGGACACCAGGTGGCGCTTGCCGGCCTCGCCTCGCCCGCCGATGCGCTCTTGCTGTTTCAAAAGGCATCGAACCTTTGCGGCACGGCGCTGACCGGGTTCGAGCTGATGCCGCGGATCGGCATCGAGTTCACGACGCGGCATATCGACGGCGTGCGCGACCCGCTGTCTCAGCCCTATCCATGGTATGCGCTGATCGATATCTCGACATCGGACGCTGCCGAAACCGCCGACACGATGGTGCAGGCGCTGCTGGAACAGGGGTTCGAGGCCGGACTGGTCATCGACGCGGTGATCGCCTCGTCGGTCGCGCAGCAAAAGGCGCTGTGGCACATGCGCGAAAGCATGTCGGATGCGCAGAAGCCCGAGGGCGGATCGATCAAGCACGATGTTTCGGTGCCGATCTCGAAGATCCCGCATTTCATGGAGGAAGCCGAGCAGGCGGTTCTCGCCGCCGTTCCCGGCGCCCGCATCTGCGCCTTCGGCCATCTCGGCGACGGCAACATCCATTACAACATCTCCCAGCCTCTCAGCAACGACATGGGAGGCAACAAGGCCGCCTTCATCGATCGCTGGCGGGAGGTGAATGCGATCGTCCACGGGATCGTGCTGGATGCCGGCGGCTCGATTTCCGCCGAACACGGGATCGGCCAGCTGAAGCGCGACGAGCTTGCGCATATCCGCCCGCCGATCGAGATGGAGCTGATGCGGCGCATCAAGCACGCCTTCGATCCGGCCGGTATCATGAACCCCGGCAAGGTCGTGGCATTGCCATGAGCAAGCCGGCACCGGACCGGCCGACCATGACGATCCGCGTCGATCTGGAAAACGGCGTCCGGCTGGGGCCCGGCAAGGCGCAGCTTCTCGAACTGATCGCCGAGCATGGTTCGATCCGGGCCGGCGGAGCGGCGATCGGCATGTCCTACCGGCGTGCCTGGCTGCTGGCAGACGAGATCAACCGGATGTTTCTGGAGCCCTCGATCTCGACCCGGCATGGCGGCAAGTCTGGCGGCGGTGCGGGGCTGACCGAATTCGGCCAGCAGCTTCTTGGCCGCTACAGGGATATGGAAGCAAAAAGTCGGGCTGCAGTGCAACCCGACCTCGATTGGCTTGATTGTGTGACGGACCCGCAATTCCGGGCCGCCGGTAGCGACAAGGCCGACTGAGCGATCAGCCCGCCCGGCGCATCCGTTCACCCATGCCCTGCAGAGAGCCCGGCTGACGCCCGGTGCCGCTGACGCGGAAGCTGCGAATGAGGTTGAGCAGTTCTTCCGTATCGGCAGACAAAGCCTCGGCGGAGGCCGTGGTCTCTTCGGCCATCGCGGCATTGTGCTGGGTGGCCTGGTCGAGCATGTTGAGCGACGAGGAGATCGAGCGCAGCGTCGTATCCTGTTCGGCTGCCGAATGGGCGATGCGGCCGACGATGTCGCTTGCCGACTTCACCTGATCGGAAATCCGCTTCAGGGCCTGGCCGGCCTCGCCGACGAGGCGGACGCCGTTTGCGACCTGGCCGGACGAGCGGGAGATCTGTTCCTTGATCTCCTTGGCGGCGGCGGCCGAACGCTGGGCCAGTTCGCGCACTTCCTGGGCGACGACGGCAAAACCCTTGCCGCTTTCGCCGGCGCGGGCCGCTTCGACACCGGCATTGAGGGCCAGAAGGTTGGTCTGGAAGGCGATCTCGTCGATGACGCCGATGATCTTGGTGATTTCCGCCGAGGACTGTTCGATGCCGCTCATGGCGCCGATTGCTTCCTCGACGACGGCGTCGCTGCGATTGGCTTCGGTGCTGACAGCCGTGACGCGCCGGGCGGCGTCGCGTGCACCGTCGGCGGTCTGGCGAACAGCGACGGTCAGTTCGTCAAGTGCGGCGGATGTTTCCTCGAGGTTGGCCGCCTGGCGTTCGGTCCGCTGCGACAGTTCGTTGGAAGCACGGCGGATTTCTTCTTTCGAGCCGCCGATATCGATGCCCTTGTCGTTGACCTTGGACATCGCCGCTTCGAGATGGCCGAGCGCCTCGTCGAAGTTGTCGCGCAGGCCGGCGTAACGGGTGCCCAGATCGCCGCATCGAACCGTCAGATCACCCTTGGCGAGCTGTTCGAGCGCCGAGCCGATCGTCGAGACGACGCGGGCTTGAAGCGCTGCTTCGTCGCGCTGCATGTCGAGATTGTGCTGGCGTTCGCCGTCGAGCTCCTCCTGCTGGCGCTGCTGGCTTTCCTGCATGGCATGGCGCTCGCGCACCTTTTGCTGCAGCGCCTGCGTTGCACGGGCCATCAGGCCGACTTCGTTTTTCATGTCCGTGTGCGGGATCTGCATCGTCACGTCTTCGTCGGCGACGGCGTTCAGCGCCTGACGGATCGCACCGAGCGGACCGGAGATGTTGCGGATCACGACGAAGGCCAGCAGCGAGCCAAGGACCAGGATGACGAAGCCGAAGGACAGCGCCTTGAAGACTTCGCTGCGGATCTGCGCCTGGAGATCGTCGACGTAGACGCCGGTGACGAGAACCAGCTGCCAGGGCTCGAAGGCGAGCGCGTAGGAGCTCTTCAGGAAGGTATCGCCTTCCTGACCAGGCTTGGGACCGAGAAAATCGACGGTGCCGCCACCGGCGCGGCCGATCTTGACCAGTTCGTCACGGTACATGAAGCCCTGGCTGTCCGGCTTGCCCTTGAAACTCTGGCCGAGCCGCTTGGGATCCGGATGGACACGCATGTTCACATCGTAGTCATAGGCAAAGAGGTAGCCGTCCGGGGTGAAGGTCATGGCCGACACGGCTTCGAACGCCCGCTTCTGCGCCTCTTCGCGACCCATCGCACCGGAGGCCTCGAGAGCCTGGAAACGCTTGAAGATACCGATGCCAGATTCCACCTGCGTGCGCAGCATGCCGTAACGTTCGGCGTAGATCGCCTGGGTGGACGTGCGCAGCTGCATGTATGTGGCAGCGGCAAAGCCGGCGATCAGCAAAAGCACGAGCAGCAGCAGCTGGTGGGAGATTTTGAGGTTCTTCATGGTCCGCTCACCTGTGACCGGCAGCGACCGCGCAGGCCGCACCTTGGGAAAAATGATGTTTGTGGGAGGCGGCACATTCTGCACCATGTCGTCTGCAATGATTGCAGTGCAACGACCATATGAGCGATGCATAAATAATTATTTAATCACACAATAACGCAGAAAAACGTATGGCCGCACAGTAACTGCGCGGCCTTTTATTGACTGGCTGCAATGACTTGCTGACTGTTTATTCAGCCCGTTTCAGCCTGAGGCTGAAGTCTTCGAAAGTGATCGGTTTCGCCGAGGCTTCCGCAACTTGAGGGGCTGGCGCAACAGCGCTCGTGGTGGCCTCCAGATCGATGCCATCGCGCGGCGGTGGCGCATTCTCGATCATCTCTTCGAACGAGGTGGAGGTCGGCGCCGGCACGTTCGCAATGGTTTTTCCGGCATCCATCCAGGCCGGTACTTTTCCGACGAAGACGACAGGCGATCCGCCGAACCATGCTTCGGTGCGGACAAGACGCTTTTCGCCGTTGATTTCGATGATCTCGGTCTTCTGTGTGCCGGGCTCGAGGACCGGAACCTTGTAGTTGGACAGATCGGGCTTTGCGGCCGGAGGCTCGCAGTCGCTGCAATGCCACGATACGATGCTCGAGGATTTCTGACTGCCATTGGTTGCGGTGACGGACGACGCCTGGGCGCCGCCGGCCAGCAGTGCTGCGGCTACCGTTGCTGCCGTGATCAGAACGCGATGCATCGCCGGACTCCCGAGTTTGGTCCGACAACCTATAGCAATGCTTCGTTTCCAACCCGTCAGGAGAATTGGTAAATTTTGAACGAAACCGCGGCTGCTGAACCGTCTCTAACGGGTTTCGCGCTCGATGGCGCGCCAGCCGATGTCGCGACGGCAGAAGCCGTTTTCCCAGTCCACCGCGTCGACCAGCCGGTAGGCGTTTGCCTGGGCTTCCGCAACCGTTCTGCCTGTCGCGGTGACGTTGAGTACGCGGCCGCCGGTTGCGACCAGCGCGCCATCCTTCATCGCCGTGCCGGCATGGAAGATCTTCTCGCCCTCGCCTGCTGATGGCAGCGAGGCGATCGGCGTTCCCTTGTCATAGGCGGCCGGATAACCTTTCGAGGCCATGACGACGGTGAGCGCCACATCGTCGCTCCATTCCGCCTTTACCTCGTCGAGCGTGCCGGTGGCGGCGGCGTAAAGGATCTCCAGGAGATCGCTCTTCAGCCGCATCATCAGAACCTGGGTTTCCGGATCGCCGAAGCGGACATTGTATTCGATCAGTTCCGGCCCCTTGGCCGTGATCATCAGGCCTGCGAAGAACACGCCGGTGAACGGATAGCCGCTTTCCGCCATGCCGCGAATGGTCGGCTCGATGATCTCCTTCATCGTCCGCTCGACCATATCTTGCGTCATCACCGGGGCCGGCGAATAGGCACCCATGCCGCCGGTGTTGGGGCCGGTATCGCCATCGCCGACTCGCTTGTGATCCTGCGCGGTGGCAAGCGCCAGTGCCGTCTTGCCGTCGGATAGGCAGAAGAAGCTTGCTTCCTCGCCATCGAGATAGGCTTCGACCACGACCTCGGCACCGGCGGCCCCGAAGGCGCCATCGAAACAGTCGTCGATCGCCGCCAGCGCTTCTTCCACGGTCATGGCGACGGTGACGCCCTTGCCGGCCGCCAGACCATCGGCCTTGACGACGATCGGCGCACCCTGCGCCTCGACATAGGCCTTGGCGGCGGCGCCGTCCGTAAAGCGCTGATAGGCGCCGGTCGGGATATTGTAGCGGGCGCAGATATCCTTGGTGAAGCCCTTGGACCCTTCGAGCTGGGCGGCGGCGGCGGACGGGCCGAAGACGGCGATGCCCGCCTGCCGGATGCGATCGGCAATGCCGGCGACCAGCGGCGCTTCCGGGCCGACGACCACGAAATCGATCGCCTCGCTGCGGCAAAATGCAAGGACCGCCTCGTGGTCGTCGACATCGAGCGCGACCAGTTCGGCATTTTCGGCCATGCCGGGATTGCCGGGAGCGGCAAAGAGTTTCGTCAGTTTCGGTGATTGGGCAAGCTTCCATGCCAGCGCATGTTCGCGACCGCCCGTGCCGATAAGAAGAACCTTCATCTGCCGCCCTCGATTTATCATCTGTGCTGGCGGTTAAGGCGAGGGACGGAAAAGGTCAAGTCTCGCCGGCAAAAGCGGCATTCAAGACGGCCGGTCCGGTTGCTGACGATAACTGTCGCTGCGCAATCTCAACGTTGCTTTGAATATCACTTTGTTACGAAAGGCCAGAAATGGGACAGGCTCGTTGCGCCGCGCCGCGTCCTGCAGTTTTTCGTCGAGATAGATGATCGCCGCCTCCAGTTCTTCGGAGCCAACGGCATCGTCGGACGCCAGTATATGGGCTATTTTGCTAGGCATTCATACCTCCTTACACGCCAAATCATGTGGCAGGAGCAACTATAGGATTCTGGCACAATGCGAGAAGGTGTCATCTCTTTTTCCACCGGTTCGCGGTTACCGACCGGTAAATGACGCCCCATTCCGAGACGACTGCCTGGGTAAGCTGTGAACCGTTCCGATGGTCGGTTGTCTTGCCGCAAAGTTTGACTATGGTCTCGCCTCCTATCCAACGAGGACTTGCATGGCCGTCGAAAACCGCCTTCTCGCCGCCGTGATCGCCGCGGAGATCAACGCCCGCCCGGACCAGGCCATTGCCGCAATCGGGCTCCTGGACGAGGGCGCAACCGTGCCCTTCATCGCGCGCTACCGAAAGGAAGTGACCGGCGGACTGGATGACACCCAGTTGCGCAACCTTGCCGAACGGCTGATCTATCTTCGCGAACTGGAAGCACGCCGCGCATCGATCGTCGATTCGATCAAAGGCCAGGACAAGCTGACCGACGAGCTTGCGGCCAAGATCGGCAAGGCGGTGACAAAGGCCGAACTCGAAGACCTCTATCTTCCCTTCAAGCCCAAACGCCGCACCCGCGCCGAAATCGCCCGCGAGCGCGGTCTTGGTCCGCTGGCCGATGCAATCTGGGCCGACCGCACGCTCGATCCGGCCAAGCTGGCCGAGACATTCGTCAAGGGTGAAGTGACCGACGTGAAGGTTGCGCTGGATGGCGCGCGCGATATCGTCGCCGAAGCATTCTCGGAAAATGCCGACCTGTTGAAGCGACTGCGCCAGCACATGCGCGACGGCGCCGTGCTCAAAGCCCGCGTGGTCGCCGGCAAGCAGGAGGCCGGCGCCAAGTTCTCCGACTATTTCGAGCATACGGAGCGCTGGGCCACCACGCCGGGACACCGTGCGCTTGCCATGCTGCGCGGCTGGAACGAGGAATTCCTGACGCTGACGATCGAGGTGGATGCAGACGACACCTCCCCGATCAAGCCGGCGCAGCGGATTATCGCGCTTGCTTTCCATATCAGCGACAAGGGTGCCGCCGACCGCTGGCTGATGGATGTCGCCGGCTGGACCTGGCGAGTGAAGCTCTCTGTCTCCCTCTCGCTCGACCTGATGCGGGAGATGCGTGAACGCGCCGAGCAAGAGGCGATCCATGTGTTTGCCCGCAATCTGAAGGATCTGCTGCTGGCCGCTCCCGCCGGTTCGCGCGCGACGATGGGCCTCGATCCGGGCATCCGCACCGGCGTCAAGGTGGCGATCGTCGATGCCACCGGCAAGCTTCTCGAAACCACCACCGTCTACCCCTTCCCGCCCCGCAACGATGTGCGCGGCACCCAGGCGGAACTCGCAAGCCTGATCGCCAAACACAAGATAGAGCTCATCTCGATCGGCAACGGCACCGGCAGCCGCGAGACGGAAAAGCTGGTGGCCGACATGCTGGCAAACCTGCCGGGCACCAAACCGACCAAGGTGATCGTGTCTGAGGCAGGCGCTTCGATCTATTCGGCATCCCAGGCGGCAGCAGACGAGTTCCCCGGCCTCGACGTGTCGCTGCGCGGTGCCGTGTCGATTGCCCGCAGGCTGCAGGATCCGCTGGCCGAACTCGTCAAGATCGAGCCGAAATCGATCGGCGTTGGCCAGTACCAGCACGATGTCGATCAGAACAAGCTGTCGCGTTCGCTCGAAGCCGTTGTGGAAGATGCCGTGAATGCCGTCGGCGTCGATCTCAACATGGCATCGGCACCGCTTCTGTCGCGCGTGTCGGGCCTCAGCAAATCGATTGCCGAGGCGATCGTTGCGCATCGTGACCAGAACGGCGCCTTTACCACGCGCCGGGAGCTCCTGAAGGTCGCAAGGCTTGGCAACCGCACGTTCGAACAGGCGGCCGGGTTCCTGCGCATCGTCAACGGCAAAGAGCCGCTCGATGCGTCTTCCGTGCATCCGGAAGCCTATGGTGTCGCGAAGAAGATCGTTGCCGCCTGCGGCCGCGACCTGCGTTCCCTGATGGGTGACAGCGCAGCACTCAAATCCGTCGATCCGCGCCAGTTCATCGACGACACGTTCGGTCTGCCGACGATCAAGGACATTATCGCGGAACTGGAAAAGCCCGGCCGCGATCCGCGTCCGAGCTTCAAGACCGCGACCTTTGCGGACGGGATCGACGAGATCACCGATCTCAAGCCCGGCATGCAGCTGGAAGGCACTGTGACCAACGTGGCGGCGTTCGGCGCCTTCGTCGATATCGGCGTGCATCAGGACGGGCTGGTTCATGTCTCGCAGCTGGCGGACAAGTTCGTGAAAGACCCGCACGAGGTAGTGAAGGCCGGCGACGTGGTGAAGGTGCGCGTCGTCGAGGTGGATGTGAAGCGCAAACGCATCGCGCTCAGCATGCGCAAGGACGGCGGCGAAGCCCCGCCTCCGGGCCCCCGCGGCGGTGATCGCGACAAGCCCGTCAATCCGAAGTTTGCAAAGACCGACAGCAAGCCATCTCAGGGCGCGTTCGGTGCAGCGCTTGCCGAAGCTATGAAGCGCCGCTGAGCCTGCGACGCCCTGGATAACCTCGAAAGCACTCCGTTGAGCATTGGCTCGACGGAGTGCTTTCAGTTGCGTTTTTTTGCTCTTGCAGTTGAATTGAAAGACGGTAGATTTTGATGATCAGCAAGGCATCCATCGTGTTCAGGAAGTGGGTCCATGACCTTGTCCCTTCACAGACTGCTTTCCAAGATCATCAGAAATGGCACTCTCATCGTCCGCGGATCGGGCGGGGAAACCTATTACGGCAGCGGCGGCGGACGGACCGTTGCAATCCGCTTTACCGATGAAGCGGCCGAAAAGGCGCTGGTTTCCGATCCGCAACTGCAGCTCGGCGAACTCTACATGGACGGCCGGATCATCGTCGAACAGGGCGACATTTACGAGTTCCTGGCGCTCATCAAGGACAACACGCTGAAGGAAGGACTGACCTTCCAGATCCTCATGCGCAGCCTTGGCAGAATAATCGCATCGCAGTTTCGCAATCGTGTCCCGATCAACCACAACCGCCGCAACGTCGCCCACCATTACGATCTCGACGAACGGTTGTTCGCGCTGTTTCTGGATGAGGACTGGCAATATTCCTGCGCCTATTTCAACCCGCCCGATATTTCGCTGGATGAGGCCCAGATCGCCAAGAAGCGTCATATCGTGGCAAAGCTTCTGGCAGAACCCGGGCACAAAGCCCTGGAGATTGGCTCCGGATGGGGCGGCATGGCGATGTATCTGGCGGAATCGTCCGGCGTCGACGTAACCGGCATCACGCTTTCCACCGAACAGCTGAAGATTTCCAAAGAGCGTGCGGCACGACGCGGGCTTGCTGGCAGCGTGCGCTTCGAGCTGCAGGACTATTATCACCTTCCCGCCGACCAACGCTACAACCGGATCGTTTCGGTGGGCATGTTCGAGCATGTGGGACGGCTGAACTACCGAAAGTTCTTCAACAAAGTCACCGACGTGCTGTCCGACGACGGCGTGATGGTGCTGCACTCGATCGGCCAGCCCTACCCGGCGGTCTATAACAATCCCTGGATGGACAAATACATCTTTCCGGGTGGCTACATTCCCTCACTTTCGGAAGTTCTGCCGGCGATCGAGAAAGCGGGACTTCTGGTTTCCGACATCGAGATCCTGCCGATGCACTACGCTTATACGCTGCGGCACTGGCGCGAGCGCTTCATGGCGAACCGGGACAAGGCAATCGCGCTCTATGACGAACGCTTCGCGAGAATGTGGGAGTTTTATCTGGCCGCGTCGGAAATGGCCTTCACCCATGAGGCCTTTCACATTTTCCAGATCCAGATCGTCAAGAAGCGGACGGCCGTACCGGACAATCGCGACTATATCTATGAGCGGGAGGCCGAGCTCTACGCATTCGAACAGGGCCGCATGCCGCTCGAGCAGATTGCAGGCTAAGGCTGGACGTGCTGAGCGGGGTCGATGGGGAAGATCATAGGCTGGCAAAGACGGCTCGCGGCGGGTCGCACCACCCTGTCCGGATCGTCCCGCTTGACGATTTCCACCACTGGGGGCATGACATCGGCCATGACCGAGAAACCAAATTCCGATGCTTTCGGCGGCCGCGTCTCAGACGCTCCATCCGACAATTTCGTCTATCAGGTGCTGCCGCGCGCCGCCTGGCCCTACGCGCAGCTGGCGCGCTGGGACCGGCCGATCGGCTGGCAGTTGCTGATGTGGCCGTGTTTCTGGTCGGCCGCGCTTGCCGCCAATGCGGCGATGGACGAAGGCATGTTCCAGCCCTGGCAGCTGATCTCGCATCTGGTGCTGTTCTTCATCGGGGCCGTGGCGATGCGCGGCGCCGGCTGCACCTATAACGACCTGATCGATCACGAGATCGATAATGAGGTGGCGCGCACCCGCTCGCGGCCGCTGCCCTCCGGCCGGGTGTCCCGCTTCGAGGCGAAGGTGTTTTTGGCGGTTCAGGCGCTGGTCGGGCTTGTCGTGTTGTTGCAGTTCAATACGTTTTCCATCCTGCTCGGCATCGCGTCGCTTCTGGTTGTCGCGATCTATCCGTTTGCCAAGCGGTTCACCGACTGGCCGCAGTTCTTTCTGGGACTGGCGTTTTCCTGGGGTGCGCTGATGGGCTGGGCCGGCGTGTTCGGCAGCCTTTCCTGGGCGCCGATCTGGCTTTATGCGGCAGCCGTTGCCTGGACGATCGGTTACGACACAATCTATGCCCATCAGGACAAGGAGGACGACGCTCTGGTCGGCGTGCGCTCCACGGCAAGACTGTTCGGGGACAACACCAAGGCCTGGCTGATCGGGCTTTACGGGCTGACGCTGGTGTTTCTGCTGTTTTCCTACATTGCCGGCGATGCGGGTTTCTTCGCCTATGTCGGATTGATCGCCGCGACCGTCATGCTCGCCTGGCAGATCCTGATCATCGATATCGACAATCCCGACCAGTGCCTCAAACTGTTCAAGTTCAATACACAAGTCGGCGCCGTCCTGTTCGGCGGACTGATTTTGGGCCTCATATTGTAAACATGGAAAAGCCCGGCTGTTCGGCCGGGCTTCGCATTTTCGCGGGCGGTGGTTCTTAAGAGAGTGTCTCCTAACGCCGCGCGATGATTTCCTTGCCTTCGATCTTCATGATAACACCGAGGCTGCCGGTTGCGCGGCGCACCAGGAAACGCGGGCGGCGCTCTGCGAAATAGGAATGGCGGCGGCGCGGCTTGGTGGCGGCGGTGCGAATGTCGCCGAGGTGGTTTTCCAGCGGGCGGGCAATGCCATCGGCTTCGACCATCAGCATCGGAATGCGGAATGCATCCGACCAGGTGCGCCAGTCTGCGGCGATATCGCAGAGATCGTGGGCAACGAGAAGCGGGATGCAGAGATCCGGATCATCGTGATGCAGTTCAAGCGTGACAGTGACGTCGCCATCGCCATGATCGATGGCGCGGGCGGCCACACCCCTGAAGGCGCGGGCCGGGAGAGCGAAGGAAAGCGGCAGACCGCTTTCCGGCAGGATCTTGCGCAGAACAGCTCCGCGCTCGTCGATGGTGATTGTTACATCTCCTGACGTCTCGTTCATCGCATAGGTGACCTGCTGCGGAAAACGTGACGGATCGATCCTCAATGTCGACCCTGCCCAGACGGGCTTCAGAACGGTATTCGTCATCGGTTGTGCTACCCTTGTTTTACCTGAGAGCCGTTTCCGGTGTTTCCGGCTTCGTTTCTCTGCGGGACTTTTGTCCTCTGATAGGGTCACAATAGGCGGGCGTTGTTCGAGACTGCTTAAAAATCGCGGTTAAGGAAAACCTGCCGTTTTGAATGGTTAGCGAAACCGCATATGCTTTAAGTTTCCGAAGGATGAACGGGATGTACTGCGATCCCCGATCGGGACGGATCAGACCCGTGCCGCGAGACGGTCGATCTCGATATGGGAAAACACCTCTATTCCCGCAGAGATAAGCAGCGCTGCGGTGACGCCGGTGCCGGCGTGCTTTCGACCGGAAAACGACCCGTCGTAGATCATGCCCGAGCCACAGGACGGGCTGCCGTCGATCAGCAATGCGTAGGTACAACCGTTCTGGATGGCGAACTCAAGCGTGCGGCGGGCACCGGCCACAAACTCCGCCGTCACGTCGCCGCCGGTGATTTCGAGCACGCGGGCGCAACCGGCGAGCACGTCCTCGCCCGTCATGCCATTCTCGATCTCGGCTGGCGGACGCGGCACGCTCATGCCGCCCGCGAGCTCCGGACAGATCGTCACCAGACGCCCCTCCTCCCGCCACCGCTCGATCGCCGGATGAACGAGCGGCTTGCCCGTGCCATCATAACGGACGGCATGGCCGAGAAGGCAGGCGCTGATGAGGATCTTTTGTCGTGTCATGCGGATGGATCGAGATGCCGGAGGGCGTCGGCCTTTTCGTGCAGCATGGGGACGAAGTCTGCGAAGGGTTCGCCAAGGGTGATCTGCACGGGCTTGTTCATGGGCGTTGTCCTATCGGCTCCACGCTATGAAGATAGCACGGAGCCGATGGAGAACAAAGGTTAGGACACGATGCGGGAGAAGTCCGCAACCGTGGCTGTCGCCTCCCGGATCGCCTTCAGGAGAGCGAGACGGTTGGCGCGGATTGCGGCATCCTCGTCATTGACGAGGATGTCGCCGAAGAACGTATCGACCGGAGCGCGCAGCTTCGACAGGGCTTCCATGGCCGAGCGGAAATCTTCCTTGGCAACTGCGTCCGAGGCTTCCTTCGAGGCTTGCGAAATCGCTGCCCAGAGCGCCTTTTCGGCATCGAGCGTCAGGAGAGCTTCCGAAACGCCATTGGCAACGACGGTACCCTTCTTCTCCTCTGCGGCCAGCAGCTGGGTGGCGCGCTTGGTGCCGGCAAGCAGGTTCTTACCGTCCTCGGAGGTGATGAAGGCGGTCAGCGCTTCCGCACGACGGGCCACGAGCAGCAGATCGTCAGCGTCCGGCGTCAGCACCGCATCGATGATGTCATGACGGGCGCCGAGATCGCGCAGATAGACTTTGAGGCGGTCGTGGAAGAAGGAGAGGAGATCTGAATCCTTGGTGACCGCAAGCAACGGCAACCGCACCTTCCGCTCCAGCAAAATCCGCACGACACCCAGCGCTGCACGGCGCAGCGCATAGGGGTCCTTGGAGCCGGTCGGCTTTTCGTCGATGGCCCAGAAGCCGACGAGCGTATCCAGCTTGTCGGCGAGCGCCAGCGTCAGGCCGACCTTGTCTTCCGGCAGGCGGTCGGAGGGGCCGTTCGGCTTCCAGTGGTCCTCGATGGCGGCGGCGACCGATGCATCCTCGCCCTGCAGCACGGCGTAGCGGCGGCCCATCAGGCCCTGCAGTTCCGGGAATTCGCCGACGGCTTCGGTGCGCAGGTCCGCCTTGGCGAGCACGGCGGCACGATCGACCAGAACCGGATCGGCGCCGGTGATCGGTGCCAGTTCCTTTGCCAGTGCGCGGATGCGGGTGACGCGTTCTCCCTGGCTGCCGAGCTTGGCGTGGAAGGTGACGTTAAGCGCATCGAGCTTTGCCATGCGCTGGTCGAGCGGCTTCTTGAGATCGAGGCCGAATTTTTGGGCCGACGCTTCCAGCGTCGCGAGATCAGGCAGGTCGCCCTGGTCGCGGGTCCAGAAATGGCGGGCGTCGGAGAGGCGCGCGCGCACGACCTTGCCGTTGCCGTGAACGATTTCCTTGCCGCCATCCTTGGCCTCGAGATTCGAGATGAGGATGAAGTGGTTGGACAGGCTGCCATCGTCAGCACCCTGACGACGGGTGACGAAGCATTTCTGGTTTGTCTTGATGGTGAGACGGATGATCTCGGCCGGGATTTCCAGATAGTCTTGCTCGAACGTGCCGAGCAGGACATGCGGCCATTCCACGAGGCCGGAGACTTCCTCCAGCAGGCCTTCGTCCTCGACAAGGTCGAGACCGTTGGCGAAGGCGATGTCGCGGGCATCGTGCAGGATCATGTCCTTGCGGCGGTCCGCATCGAGCATGACCTTTGCCTTTTCGAGGTTCGACACATAGTCGTCGAAGCGGCGCACGGTGATGGCGTCAGGCGCATGGAAGCGGTGGCCATAGGTGATGTTGCCGGCGGTGATGCCGTCGATCTGGAACGGAATGACCTTGGTTTCTTCATGCTCGGTGCCGAACATGCAGACGATCGACTGCAGCGGGCGAACCCAGCGCAGGCTTTCAGGCCCCTTGCCCTCGATGCCGGCGAAGCTCAAACCCTTCGGCATGGAGGCAGCACCCCAGCGCATGGATTTCGGCCAGGGGAAGGAGCGGATGATGCCGGGCATGACCGCTTCGATGATCTCTTCCGCCGCACGGCCGGGCTTTGAGACGACGGCCACGTAGAAATCGCCCTTTTTCGGGTCGCTGGCGACCTGGGCTTGCGAGATATCGGCAAGGCCTGCCTTGCGCAGGAAGCCGGCGATCGCCTGTTCCGGCGCCTTGGTGGATGGGCCCTTGATCTCCTGGCGCTGATCGGCCGAGCGCGCGTTGAGACCGCGGATATCCAGCGTGAGGCGCCGCGGCGTCCAGTATTCACGAACGCCCTCATAGGTCAGGCCCGCATCCACCAGCGCATCGGTAACGAGTTTCCTCAGATCGCCGGCAGCCTTGCGCTGCATGCGGGCCGGAATTTCCTCGGAGCGGAGTTCTAGGAGCAGATCGGGCATGGTTTCATGTCTTTGCGCTGGAAAATAACGTCGCGGCGGACTTAGCAAGCCCGCCGGCAAAAGTCATCACTTGGGTTGGTGAAAGTCTGTCGATGCTTAGGCAGCACTCATGACGGGGATCGCCGCGATCTCATCCTTCTTTGCCGCAATCTCGATCTTCAGGTCGTAGCTGATCTGCAGGTTCATCCAGAATTCGGGCGTCGTATTGAAGAAGCGCGCGAGCCTGAGGGCCGTATCTGGCGTCACTGCCGTCTGCTCTGCGGCCAGTCGCTCAATCCGTGTGCGGGGAACGTTGAGTTTCTTAGACAGCGCACTGGCGCTCATCCGCAAGGGAACGAGATATTCCTCGCGGAGGATTTCACCCGGATGCACCGGTGGAAGGACACTTGCCATGACTGTTCTCCCTCAATGATAATCGACGATCTAGACCTGTTCGGCGCCGCCATCCGACCACGTAAAGCACACGCGCCACTGATCGTTGATGCGGATCGAATGCTGGCCCGAGCGATCTCCCCTCAAGGCTTCCAGGTGATTACCCGGTGGCGAGCGAAGGTCGATGAGTTCCACGGCGTTCTCGATCATGGTCAGCTTTCGAACAGCGCGCCGCGCGATATCCGACGGAAATCCTTTCGGCAGTTTGCCGTTGGCAACCGCTTCGGTCATCGCATTGCCGAAGGATCGTATCACGTCGCAGACCTTTCTGTATCATGCCATGATACAATCATCGACGGGTCGCGCTTACCAGCCGCCTCCCCCGCCTCCACCGCCGCCGCCGCCCGAGGAGCCGCCGCTGGAGAAGCCTGAGGAAGAGGAGGATTTGGGTTGTGGCAGGGTCGAGGAGATGGTCGAGGCCATGGAGGAGGAGAAGCCGCCGATGCGGTCGCCGAAACTGTCGAAGCCGCCGCCGTGGTACCAGGCGGCGGTGTAGGCGGCACCGAGGCCGGCTGCCGCAAGCCAGGTGTCGAATGCCTGGCTCCACGGCTTCTCGACGCCGAGCGCTACCGCATAGGGCAGAAGCTTTTCGAAATGCTGCGGCGACATTTGAGGGGCGCCGGCCATGTTCATGCGGTCCTTCTCCGCAACGGTCAGATAGAGGCGCAGGCCTTCGATCCCGTCCATCAGCTTGGCGCCGAGCGGTGTTGGTGCGCCCATCAGGAAGAAGAACATGACGTTGGCGAGGACGATGCCGCCGACCGAGACGAGCAGCGGCCAGTGATCGGTGCCGGTGAGTTCGGAAACGAGCGCCACCAGGACGGAGGAGACGATCGAGAGGGCGACGAGGCCGATAAAGCCGAGCACGACCACGGTCATGATGCGGCCAAACAGCGACGAGCCTCGCCGCAGCTTCTTGCCGAAGCCGACCGCGATGAAGCCGAAGAAGACGGCCACGAAGACCGGCACGATCAGCACGGCGATCATGTCCGGTTCCAGATTGCCGAACACAAGCAGGGCTATGAGAAAGACGACGCTGAGGCCGATGCCGCCGAGCACATAGCCCCAGTTGGCGTTGTAATATTTGCCGCGATGTTCGCGTTCGATCGCCTGCCGGAAATTCTTGCCGACGGTCTGCACAGTGGTGCCGTTGTTCTTGTCGATGACGAAGCTTTCACCCTTGCCGCCGACTGCCGAGAGAATGACGGACTGCCCGGCGGGCAGATCGCGACCGCTCCCCTTGTCGGTGCGCCTGATGACGATCTGCTTTGAGAGATCATCGAGCACGACATAGCCCTTGACGGCAAGATCGATGGCGCTCGCCGCAAAGGCGGTCCAGCCGCCACCGGAAAAGCCCTTGTTGTCGATATAGTTGACCAGCGCCGGGGACAGGCCATCGGGCGCATCCCAGCGCGGAACGACGATGCCGCGGGCCGGATCGCGGCCGACGCGTTTCCAGACGGCGAAGTAATAGGCCAGCACGATGACGAGACCGGCGCCGGCGATCAGCGTGCCCATATGATCGCGCAGCCACCAGCTGCGTTCCTGATCCTTTGAGGGTACGGCCACGACGCCCTTCGGAAAGCCGGCAACGATCGTCAGCCCTTCCTGCGGTCCGAGCGGTCGCGTCGTCGAGAAGACAGCACTGTCGCCGTTTGCCTGCATGCGGGCATTGCGGGCGGTCGAGCCGAGCGGGCCGGTAAAGGCCGCCGTCTGCTGCACCTGCCCGCCATCCGGCAGCGTGACCCTGGCCGAGGCCTGGGCGATGCGGAAATCCCAGCCGTTGCCGGTGACGTTCCAGTAGAGTTCGTCGTGATCGGCAAAGTAGCGGATCTGCCGGTCTGTTTTGTAGGTGAGCACGAATGTATGCTCGCCATCACGCAGGAAAACGTCCTGGTCTCCGGAATAGATGCGGATACCGCCGGCGATCGTCTCGGTGCGGTAGGGCTCATCGCGGCCATCGCGGGTGACGGAGACGATATCGAAGCCGACGCGAACCGTGCGTCCCTCGGCATCAACCATGGTCAGCGGAAAATCGCGGAAGATGCCGCGGCGGATGCGGTTGCCTTCCGACCTGGCGACGATCGTCTCGGTCACCGTCAGCTCGCCATCCGGCGCGACTGCGATTTCGGAATGGTAGCTGCGGATATACTCTTCGGCAGCGGCCGGAAGCCATGCCGCGCAGACAAGCACAACAGCGAGAAGAAGGCGGCGAACCATTAGCCGGTTCCGATCAGAATTTCACGGTGGGAACGGCGCGATCGGCTTCGTTGGTGATCTCGAAGTATTCGCGCTTGGAGAAGCCGAACTGGCCGGCAACAAGGTTGTTAGGAAAGGTTTCCACCTTGACGTTCAGTTCGCGCGCAGCACCGTTGTAATAGCGGCGCGACATCTGGATCTCGCTTTCGATGGTTTCGAGCGATGCCTGCAGTTCGGAGAAATTCTGGTTGGCCTTGAGGTCCGGATAGGCTTCCGCCAGCGCAAACAGTTTTCCGAGCGCCTGGGAAAGCATGCCTTCGGCCTGGGCACGGCCCGCGACATCGCCGGCCGGCACCGCCTGCGCCTGGTTGCGCAGCCGCACCACCTCTTCGAACGTGCCCTTTTCGTGGGCCGCGTAGCCCTTGACGGTCTCGATCAGGTTGGGGATCAGATCGGCGCGACGCTTCAGCTGCACGTCGATGCCGGACCAGGCTTCCTCGGCCATCTGTCGCGCCTTGACGAGGCCGTTATAGATGACGACGAGATAGACAGCCACGAGGGCAAGAATGCCGAGCGCGATATACATGACGAGAACTCCCCCGGATAATAATAGCCGGGCGGAGACTAAGTCGGGTTCAATGAATTGTCACTGGAAATCGGTGGGTTAGCCCGGAAACGCTCTAGGCAGCTTCCCGGCCGAGTTTGGCGCCGCCGGCATCCGTCAGCAGGAAGGCTTCGCCGCAGGCCTTGGCCAGTGTGCGCACCCGCAGGATATAGCTCTGGCGTTCGGTGACCGAAATCACGCCGCGGGCATCCAGCAGGTTGAACACGTGGGATGCCTTGATGCACTGGTCATAGGCCGGGAAGACGCATTTGTGCAGCATCTGGTTCGCCTGATCCCCCGGCGCGCCGAAAGCGAGCAGCGCCTGGCATTCCTTTTCGGCATCGATGAAGTGACGGTGCAGCATTTCGGTGTTGGCGAATTCGAAGTTGTGGCGGGAATATTCCTGCTCTGCCTGCAGGAAGACATCGCCGTAGGAGATCTTCTCTTCGCCTTCGCGGCCGTTGAAATTCAGGTCATAGACGTTGTCGACGCCCTGGACATACATGGCCAGCCGCTCGAGACCGTAGGTCAGTTCGCCGGCGACCGGCGAGCATTCGATGCCGCAGACCTGTTGGAAGTATGTGAACTGCGAGACTTCCATGCCGTCGCACCAGCATTCCCAGCCGAGACCCCAGGCGCCGAGCGTCGGGCTTTCCCAGTCGTCCTCGACAAAGCGCACATCGTGCAGAAGCGGATCAAGACCGATCGCGGCCAGCGAGCCGAGATAGAGTTCCTGCAGGTTGGACGGGTTCGGCTTCAGGATGACCTGATACTGGTAATAGTGCTGCAACCGGTTGGGATTTTCGCCGTAGCGACCATCGGACGGGCGACGCGAGGGCTGCACATAGGCAGCTTTCCAAGGCTTCGGACCAAGCGCGCGCAGCGTTGTGGCCGGATGGAACGTGCCGGCACCGACTTCCATGTCGTATGGCTGCAGGACCGCACATCCCTTGTCAGCCCAATAGGCATGCAAGGTCAGGATCAGCGCCTGGAACGAGCGCTTCGGGTTCATGTGATCTGGCAGGGTCGTGGCGGTCATGGGACTGGTCGCTATTTGCTTATTTCCGGTGGCGTCAGGTGCCACGGGCGGGACTGGGGGTCAAGAGTTTTGCGGCATTCGCCCGGCTGCGGCCGCCGTTGCGAACCGCGACTCTGCCGGGCCAAACGTCACTTGATCAATCGCAATTCACGCAGGGGCAGGTCACCTATGGTTCAAAGCACCGTTCGGATAAATCTCTGATTTTATTGCCAAGTATAGAACGACCCAGACCGGACCGGGCGTCGGAACGTTTCATTTTTCTTAAGTAAACTATGCTAAATTTCAACAAATCCGCACAATAGGACGATTGAAATGGTAACAATTCGTACCAAGATGATCTTTACGAGCCTTGCGATGTTCGTGCTTGCGGGCGGTGCTGCCGGAGCCGGGATTTGGGGTTCGACGACGCTGACGAACAATGTCGATACCGTCGCGCGCACCGCCGAGATTTTGCGCAATCATATGCAGGCCGACATGATGCACGACGCCCTGCGCGCCGATGTTCTTTCGGCACTGATGGCACGCAATGCACAAGGCGAGATCTCCACCGCTGACGTCACCTCGGATCTGAAAGAGCATGTCGAGTCGTTCCGCAAGGCAATCGACGACAACAAGGCTCTGGTGACCGATCCCGAGATACAGGCTGTTCTTAAAAACCTGGATACGCCTCTGCGCGGTTACATCGACAATGCCAGCGCCATTGTCGCGCAGGCAGCGAGCCACCCGGATCAAGCACTGTTGTCGCTGCCTGCATTCCAGCAGCAATTCTCGATCCTCGAAACCGCCATGGAAAAAGCAGGCGATAGCATCTCGTCGCTGTCCGACGGCGTCAAGCTCAACAGCGACCGGCTGGCGGTTCTGATCGACACGATCCTCAAGACTGTGCTGGCCGCAACGGCCGTATCTGCGCTTGTCCTGCTGTTCGTATCGCGAAAGACCATCATTCAGCCGATCCGCTTTCTTGCAGGCGACATGCAGAAGCTGGTCGGAGGCAACACGGCGCTGTCCATCACGGGGATCAATCGCACCGACGAAATCGGCGAGATGGCGACGGCTGTCGAGGTGTTCCGGCAGGCAGCGATTACCAACAAGCGACTGGAAGCGGAGGCGATTGCCGCGCGGGAGCGCAACGAAGCCGATCGCATCCGGGTGACCAGGGAAGCAGAAGCGGCAGCCCGCGTGATGCTGCACGAGGCAACCTCCAGCCTGGCGGGCGGGCTGCGAAAGCTCGCGGCAGGCGATCTCAGCTTTCATCTCTCGGACGCTTTCGCACCTGATTTTGAAGCGCTGCGGCACGACCTGAACACAGCCGTACACCAACTTGACCAGACGCTGACCACCGTCGCACAGGCGGCAGGCTCGATCGACACCGGCACCCGCGAAATCAGCATCAGTTCGGACGACCTGTCGAAACGCACGGAACAGCAGGCCGCCTCGCTCGAAGAAACTGCTGCGGCGCTCGACCAGATCACCATCAATGTCGCCAACGCCTCCAAGCGCGCCGACGAAGCCCGCGCGATTGCGATTCAGGCCAATGCCAGCGCCACCCAATCCGGCATCGTCGTTGCCAGTGCGGTCGATGCGATGCAGCGGATTGAGGAGTCCTCGGGACAGATCTCCAGCATCATCGGCGTCATCGACGAGATCGCCTTTCAGACCAACCTTTTGGCGCTCAATGCGGGCGTCGAGGCCGCACGCGCCGGTGAGGCCGGCAAGGGCTTTGCGGTGGTCGCACAGGAAGTCCGTGAGCTGGCGCAGCGCTCTGCTCGGGCCGCCAAGGAGATCAAGGAACTGATCCGGAATTCGACGACAGAGGTCGAGAGCGGTGTGAAACTGGTGCGGGAAACCGGCGGCTCCCTGAAGGTGATCGGCGACTACATTATTACCATAAACCAGCATATGGACGCGATCGCAACGTCGTCGCGCGAGCAGTCGGTCGGTCTTGCCGAGGTCAATACAGCCGTCAACCAGATGGACCAGGTGACGCAGCGCAATGCAGCGATGGTGGAGGAAACCAGCGCCGCCAGCGCCTCATTGGCCACCGAAAGCCACCGTCTGCACGAGCTGATCTCACAGTTCACACTCGGCCGGCCCTCTGCCACAAAGCATGACAAGACACGCCGGGCTGCCTGATCATCGGAGCCAGGAACTACCAACGCAAAAGCAGCGCCCGGGAACGGACGCTGCTTTTTTTCTATGTGGAGCGCCAACCTCCCTCATTCCTGTGCTTGTGAGGGAAGAGACGGAGGGGTGGGCGGAGGAAGGAACGAGAGCGCGAGTAGAGGATGGAGCAACGTGGCAAGCGGGTGACGCGGCCATGAGCGCGAGATCAAAGTGTATGTCTTTAAACCGTATCGACAGCGACTACTCCCCGGCGACAGCCTGATCAGACGTCGTCGTCGCGCTTGACCCGGTATTCGCCCGTCACCGGATCCTTTTCCAGCGTTCCCATGGCGCCGGTGCGTTGCTGCTCTTCCTCACGGCGCGTGCGGGCCGTCAGTTTTTCGGCGTCCTTGATGAAGCGCTTGTAGAGCATCCATCCGCCGCCGATCAGCAGGGCCAGAAGTATGAGCTGAGCCATTTCCCGTCGAAACCTTATAAGGCGGGCATATCAGAGCCCGAAGCGGCTCCACATTGCCCGTTCTTCCAGGCCTTCGGCAAGACCTGCCGTGGCGCCTGAGGCAATTTCCCCCAGATTGGCGGATCCTAGCGCAACGCCCGGCACCCGGCGACCGAACAGGGTGCGCGTGCCGCCGATCAGCTCAAGCTTGGCATCCTTGCCGAAACGGCGCTTGATCACATCGCGCATCTCGCCCAGCCCATCGATGAGGCCGAGTTCGAGGCCACGGGTGCCAGTCCAGAAGAGCCCGGAGAAAATCGTGCTATCTTCGCCAAGCCGCGACCCGCGGCGCGATTTCACCATGTCGATGAAGACCTGGTGGATCTCGAGCTGAAGCGTCTTCAGGTACTCGATGTCGCCTTCCTTTTCCGGCTGGAAAGGATCGAGAATCACCTTGTTCTCGCCGGCCGTATAGACGCGGCGTTCGACGCCGATCTTCTTCAGCATTTCCGGGAAGCCGAAACCACCCGACACGACGCCGATCGAGCCGACGATCGAGGTCGGATCGGCAAAGATTTCGTCGCCGGCAAGGGCAATCATGTAGCCGCCGGACGCTGCCACATCTTCCACGAAGATCAGAACCTTCTTGTCCTTTTCCTCGGCGAGCGCCCGGATGCGTTGGTAGATCAGGCGCGACTGGACAGGCGAGCCGCCCGGCGAATTGATGGAGATGGCAACGACCGGCGCATCCTTCTTTGCGAAGGCCTTTTCCAGCATCGGCGCCACGGTTGCGATGTTGAGCGTCTGCTTGAACTGGCTGCCGCCCGCCATGATCGTGCCATGCAGTCGGACCACCGGGATCGACAAACCGGTCTTGCGGAAACGTTTTGGCAGCAGGCGATTCAAGAAGCTCATCATCCATCCTGTTCAAGCATATATCGGAAGCCTGGATGTATGTTCTCGAAGGGCGAACACAATGGCTGAGCCTCTAAAAACGGGGTTTATCGCCGTCTTCGGTGATAGGCGGTGCGGCCGTTGTTCAAATCATCCGCCTGCGACATGAAGGAATTGCCATCCGCTCCATGCACGATCAGCGGCGCGCGGAACACCAGCCGCGCTCTCGATCCCTTGACGCCGGTTACCAGGATGCGGGTCGCATCCTCGCCCGGGCGGGGGTGGACCGGGGTTATTTCAAGCCCGCCGAAGCGCTTGCCGCAGGCCTCGATGATATCGACGATGGAATCCGGACGGGCGATCAGCGACAATTGCCCGCCGGGTTTCATGATGGCGGCGGCCGTGCGCAGCCAGTTTTCGAACAGGCCAGCGGTCATTGCATGCGCTTCGGCTTTCAAGGCATCCGGCGTTATGCGGTCGTCGGCGTGGTTGAAGGGCGGGTTCATGATCACATGGTCGTGCACGCCGTCGTGCAATCCCGCGTCGACCCGGGCCTTGCCCGTGAGCGTCACATCGGCGCCGAGAACCGTGATACGGTCAGACAGGAAAGCATTTTCCGGCAAAGCCAGCGTTCGCCGCGCATACTCCGCCATCAACGGCAATTTCTCGACCAGAACGATGCGGGCGTTTTCGAGCCGGCTCGCGACCGCTAGTCCTGCGGCACCGGCGCCGGATCCGAGATCGGCAACCGAAACGGACCGTTCGTCCGCCACAAGCGAGGCGAGCAGCATCGCATCCACGCCGGACCGGTGGCCGCCGCCCTTCGGCTGCACCAGATGGAAGCGGCCGCGGTGAAACGCATCGATGGTGAAGTCCGACGAAAGATCCTGCGGGATGCCGGCGGACGTGGTCACGGGCGAAGCTCCGCCTCCAGGCCCGCATCGATCAGGATGCGGCGGGCTTCATCTCCCCTCTCCTCCTCGACAAGGAAGCGCTTCGACAGCATGCCGAGCGAGCCTTCGAGCACGCTCATGGACTGGTCCGCAACCATAAAATGAATGCCGGCATCCTTCATCAGGCTGCTCGCAACCGAGAGAAGCACCGGGTCGTTGGCGCGAATGAGTTCCCGCATGCGGCAAAAATCCCCCTCAAAAACGGCAGGTCAGCGAATTGTCACTTGCCGCATCCTGCCACGCTTTCTATTGTCCAAGCCGGAACTTAATTTAGGAGTCCGGTCGTTGGGCGTCGTAATACCGCTTGAAGAAGGCAAAAACAAATCTGCTTCCGTGAAGCCCCTGGTGGACCTCACGAGAGGAGACATGGAGCGGGTCAACCAGCTGATCCTGTCGAAGGCAGGCTCCGACGTGCAAATGATCCCGGAAGTTGCCAACCACCTGATCTCGTCGGGCGGCAAGCGGCTTCGGCCGATGCTGACGCTCGCGTCTGCGGTGCTGTTCGGCTACAAGGGCGAAGGCCATGTGAAGCTCGCGACCAGCGTCGAATTCATGCACACGGCAACGCTGCTGCATGACGATGTGGTGGACGAAAGCGATCTGCGCCGCGGCAAATCCACCGCACGGATGATCTGGGGCAACCAGGCCAGTGTTCTCGTCGGCGACTTTCTGCTCGGCCAGTCCTTCAAGATGATGGTCGAAGTCGGATCGCTTGAAGCGCTGGACGTTCTGGCAACCGCGGCTTCCGTGATTGCGGAAGGCGAAGTGCTTCAGCTTTCCGTCGCCAAGAACATGGAAACCACCGAGGACGACTATCTCTCCGTCATTCGCGCCAAGACGGCGGCGTTGTTTGCGGCGGCGGCGGAAGTCGGCCCGATCATCGCCAATGCCGACAAGGCCGGGCGTTCCGCAATGCGCTCCTACGGCATGAACCTTGGCTACGCCTTCCAGCTGGTCGACGACGCGCTCGATTACGGCGGCACCGCTGCCGATCTCGGCAAGAATGTCGGCGACGATTTCCGCGAGGGAAAGATCACGCTTCCGGTCATCCTTGCCTACCGGCGTGGCACCGAAACGGAGCGGGCATTCTGGAAGACGGCGATCGAAAAGGGCGAAAGCAGCGAGGAAAATCTTGAAAAGGCGCTGGGCTTGATCAAGAAATACGACGCGCTGAACGACACGATCGGTCGGGCCCTGCATTACGGCACGATTGCCCGCGATGCGCTGGCGCCGCTGCCGGCATCGCCGCTCAAATCCGCGATGCTCGAGGTGATCGACTTCTCCATCCAGCGCGTGAACTGACGCTCCCTCCGTCGCGTTGACGAAGGTGTGACCGTTCCTGCCCGGCATCCGCTCTCTGCGATGCCGGAGAATTCCTTGCGGACATGCTTCAAAAAAGCCATTCTGTCATGACTCAATTGGCGCGGGATGGTGGCGATTTGCCACCGTCAAAGCGTCGCCTGCTCAAGGCCCACCACGAAAGGCATTCTTTTTATGCGGCAGAAATACAGCCTCCGTCTGCTTTCCAGCGCAGCGCTCGCAGCCGTTCTCATGCTCGCCGGTGCAGCGCAAGCGGCGACGCCAGAGGCGAAGCCGGCCGCCGCGGAGAGCGTGAAATTTGATGCCAGCGACGCGCAGTCGTTTTCGGGCGCGTTCCTCGCTGCCCGCACCGCCGATGTCGACCATGATTACGCGAACGCGATTGCGCTCTATCGCAAGGCGCTTTCCTTTGATGCGGCCAACCTTGAAATCCGCGAACGCCTGATGATTTCGCTGTTTCTGAGCGGCGATTTCGAAGGCGGCTTGAGCGAAGCGGAGAGGCTGAAGGACGATGCCGGCGTCGAGCGCATCACCCGCATCGTGCGGGGGCTGGATGCGATCCGCGACAAGCGCTTCGATGCCGCCAAAAAGACGCTTGCCTATACCGGCCCGAACGATCTTGACCGGCTGACCCACCAGATGATGATGGCGTGGGCGGATGTTGGCGCAGGCCGCGGCCGTCAGGCGATCTCGACTATTGCCGGCCTCAAGGGGCCCGACTGGTTCAAGGTGTTTACGGACTATCATCTTGGCGCCATGGCGCTGGTTTCCGGCGACACGGCCAGTGCACGCAAATATCTGACCACCGCCATTACCAACCAGGAAGCGGTTGCGACAGCGCCCGATACGTTCATGCGCGCCATCATGGCGCTTGCCCGTCTTGAAGCCGCTGCCGGCAACAAGCAGAAGGCGCTCGACGCGATTTCGGTCGGCGACCAGATGATCAGCAACTATGCGCCACTGAAGGCGCTTCGCCAGAGCATTGAAAAGGGCGAGAAGCCCGAGCAGCAGATCACCAACGCTGCCGAAGGCGCGGCCGGCGTGCTGTTTTCGATCGGCGGCGCGCTGAACCGCCAGGGCGCCGAGGATATGGTCGGTCTCTACCTGCAGATCTCCCATGCAATGGACCCGAAGAGCGCCGACACGCTAATCCTGCTCGGCGGCATTGCCGAGAAGATGGAACAGCCGCAACGCGCCATCGAGCTTTATGCAAAGGTGCCGGCCGACAGCCCGATGCGCCGGATTTCCGAACTGCAGCTGGGCATCACCCTGTCCGATACCGGCAAGGTCGACGAGGCAAAGAGCCATCTGAAGGCGCTGATCGATTCGGATCCGGCCGACATCCGCAGCTATATCGCCTATGGCAGCGTACTTTCCGAAGCCAAAGACTACAAGGCGATGGCCGCCAATTACGACAAGGCTGTCGAAATGATCGGCTCCGTGCCGAAGCCGGGCGACTGGACCGTGTTCTTCCAGCGCGGCATTTCCTATGAACGCCTGAAGCAGTTCGACAAGGCCGAGCCGAATTTCCGTCGGGCCCTGGAGCTTAACCCTGAGCAGCCGCAGGTTCTGAATTATCTCGGCTATTCGCTTGTCGACCTCAACCTCAACCTTGCCGAAGGCCTCGACATGATCCGCAAGGCAGTCGATGCGCGGCCGGACGATGGCTATATCGTCGATTCGCTGGGATGGGCCTATTTCCGCCTCGGCAAGTTCGATGAAGCCGTGACCGAACTGGAACGCGCGGTACAATTGCGGGCCGGCGATGCGACGATCAACGACCATCTGGGCGATGCCTACTGGCGTGTCGGCCGCAAGCTGGAAGCGGTCTACCAGTGGAACCGGACGCTGATCTCCGAAGGCGAGGACGTCAACAAGGAAATGGTCAAGGAAAAGATCGCCAACGGCCTGCCGCCGCTCGATCCGAACGCGACGACGGCCGATCGCGGCCAGGCAGCACCAGTGCCGCCTGCCCCGCCGGCACCTGCCACTCCCGACAAGAAATCCTGATAAAGCGGGCTTTCCAGCATGACCATATCCGATACGCAAGACGCCGCCAAAGAGGTGGCCCTGACGGAACTTGCGCCTGCGAAGATCAATCTTGGCCTGCATGTCGTGGGGCTTCGCTATGACGGGTTCCACCTGCTGGAAAGCGTCGTCACCTTCGCCGATCTGGGTGACGAGCTGACATTCACGCTCTCGGAAGCGGATGAGTTTTCCGTTTCCGGCCGCTTTGCGTCCGAGCTTTCAAATGACGAGGCGGGCCAGGCTGGCAATCTCGTGATCAAGGCGCGCGATCTCTTTCGCCAGCAGCTGGTTTCCAACGGCTTTCCGGCGCCTCCCGTTTCGATTCACCTAGAGAAGAAACTACCGATCGCGGCCGGGATCGGAGGGGGATCGGCCGATGCGGCGGCCACGCTTCGCGGCCTGTTCCGGCTGTGGAATGCGGAGATACCGGAAGCAGCCCTTTTGGCGCTTGGCCTTTCGCTGGGGGCCGACGTGCCCATGTGCCTGACGGGGGCTGCCGTTCTGGCCGAGGGGATCGGCGAAAGGCTTGAACCGCTGCCGATCATGCCGTCCCTTTCCCTCGTGCTCGCCAACCCGCTGATCAGCGTCTCGACGCCTGAGATTTTCAAGCTACTGGTGGACAAGGAAAACGAGGCCCTGCCGCCGACGCCGACCGAAGCAGGCGGCTGGCTGCCTTACCTGAAAACGCTTCGCAACGACCTGGAGCCGCCGGCTCGCGCGCTCATCCCTGAGATCGAGGAACTCTCCGCGATGATCGCAGCGCAAGGTGCCGAGCTGGTGCGCATGTCCGGATCCGGAGCAACCTGTTTCGGTATGTTCCCTTCGAAGACAGACGCGGAAGCCGCCGCGCAGGCGCTGACCTCCCTGAAGCCGGGCTGGTATTTCGAAGCGGTCGAAACCGTCGGAGCAAAGCCATGAGCAAGATCGCCGAAACGCGCGAGTTCATTCCTATTTCGATCGCGGTACTGACCGTGTCGGATACCCGGACTATGGTGGACGACAAATCCGGCGATACGCTGGTTGCCCGTATCGCGGAGGCCGGTCACAGGCTTGGGGCACGCGCCATCGTGCCCGACGACAAGGAGCGTATTGCCGGCCAGGTGCGCGAATGGACGCTCGACCCTGAGATCGACGTGGTCATCACCACCGGAGGAACCGGCTTTACCGGCCGCGACGTGACGCCGGAAGCGCTGGAGCCGCTGTTCGACAAGAAGATGGACGGGTTTTCCGAGGTGTTTCACCGGATTTCCTACGACAAGATCGGTACTTCGACGATCCAGTCGCGGGCCACCGGCGGCGTTGCCAATGCAACCTTCATCTTCGTGCTGCCAGGCTCTCCCGGTGCCTGCAAGGATGCCTGGGACGGCATTTTGAAAGCGCAGCTGGACTACCGCCACATGCCCTGCAACTTCATCGAGATTATGCCGCGGCTGGCCGAGCACCTGCGGCGCGGTTCGGGCAAGTAACGGCCTGATCTACCGCGCGGACGCTGCGACCCAGGCGGGGATCATTTCGCTCGCCAGTCTCGACGGCTTTGCGGCGGTCTTTACAGCCTTGGCTATACCCTCAAGACCCATGCCGGGCTTTGCGAGAGCGACGGCCTCGCGCTTGGGCAGGATCAGCCCCTGCTCCAGCGGCGGAACCGAGCGGACGATGCGCGTGAAGAACGGCTTGCGGTAGGTTCGCGACGGAGAGAACCTGGCCGGTTGCCGGTTGAGCGCCAGATATTCCATGACCTCGTCGATCCAGCCGGCCTGGAGACGCGCTCCGGGCTCCAGCAGAAGCAGCCATTCGGCGCGCGCCTTGTGCAGGATATCGACGATATCCCAGGAGCTGTGGAAACGGCAGCCGGCCGCATCCGCGACACGGGAGGACCCGTCGCGCGAGTTGTGATCGAGCACCACGACATCGCTGACCAACCCCTCCACCGCGGCGGAAACAAGGACGGACAACGTCTGCGCGAGCTCGGCTTCCTGATCCCGGCATTCCAACAAAACAGTCAGCATTTTCAATGTCTAGCGCATTGCACAACGGATTGCCACAAATCCTTTGCGAGTTTGTTCTTGCATTGTTCTCAATGTCGCGATAGGAATCTTGTCATTCGAGAACGGGAATTTTTCCCGTCAGGAGTGCCCCATGAACGAGCTGTCCCATTTGCGGCAGGACGCATTCGCGCCTGCTCATACGGCTGATATTGCCGATGCATTGGTGAAGACCTCCGGCCTCCGGATCGAGGGGGATCGCCGGCGCGGTCGTGGCGCCGGACTGAACCCTTCAGGACGTTTCGAGACGGAGCGTCGCGAGGCTTTCGACGACGGCTGGCAGACGATCGAGGAACTAGAACCGTTCAGGACCGAGGTGCAGGTGGAAAAGCCGCGCACGGCGATTACCCGCAACGATTCACCCGACATTCCCTTCGACCGCTCGATCAACCCGTACCGCGGCTGCGAGCATGGCTGCATCTACTGTTTCGCGCGGCCGAGCCACAGTTTCATGGGGCTTTCGCCGGGGCTGGACTTTGAATCGAAGCTGTTTGCCAAACCCGACGTGCCGAAACTTCTGGAGCGCGAACTGAGCAGGGCCGATTACAAGGTCCGGGCGATTGCGATCGGCACCAATACCGATCCCTACCAGCCGATTGAACGGGAATGGCGCGTCATGCGCCAGATCCTTGAAGTCCTGCAGAAGGCCAACCATCCCGTAACAATCGTCACCAAATCGTCGCTGGTCACCCGCGACATCGACATTCTTTCCGACATGGCGTCGAAGGGCCTCGCCAAGGTCGCGATATCGCTAACCACCCTCGACCGCAAGCTTGCCCGCAGCATGGAGCCGCGCGCGTCGACGCCCGCCAAACGGCTCGAGGCGATCAAAGCGCTCTCGGACGCTGGCATACCGACAGCTGTGTTCACCTCGCCGATCATTCCGGCGCTGAACGACCACGAGATCGAGCGGCTCCTGGAAGCGGGGCACGCTGCCGGCGCAACGGAGGCGAGTTACGTGCTCTTACGTCTGCCGCTGGAAGTGGCGCCGCTGTTCCGCGACTGGCTGCTGCAGCATTACCCGAACCGCTACCGGCATGTGATGTCGCTAGTTCGTTCGATGCGGGACGGCAAGGATTACGACGCCGAGTTCGGCAAGCGGATGAAGGGCACCGGTCCTTACGCCTGGCAGATCGGGCGACGCTTCGAGATGGCAACGAAGCGGCTCGGCATGACGCGTCGGGGCATGCCGCTCAGGGACGATCTGTTTGTTCGTCCGAATGGCGCGGGCATTCAGCTTTCGCTGCTTTGAATTTCGCCTGCAGGGGCACCCGTCGTCCCTGCGAAACGGCCTGATGACGTCGTCAGAGTTACAGCGGCTTTCATTCAGGTCGATTAATTTCGTATTTCGGCACGGTTCCCGCATATCACCTGCCGAAAGACCCCCGGTTCCCACCATCATCCCGAAAGGGCGCCCCCGATGGTGGGCAACGACGCCGCACTCGTTGTCCGGGGGTTGCCGGAGGTCGGGCGGGCGTGCGAAACTGCCGCCATGTTGCTTCGCACGCCGCCCGATTCTCCGACATTGTTTGAAGAGACGCCATTCGTTCCAGATTTCAGCCTGGAGCTGATGGCGCGGGATGCCGGACATTGGCCGGTGGCTGGCACCGACGAAGCAGGCCGCGGTCCCTTGGCGGGTCCGGTTGTTGCAGCCGCCGTGATTCTCGATCCCGACAACATTCCACCCGGTCTCGACGATTCCAAGAAGCTCAGCCTGAAGCAGCGGGAAGCGCTGTTTGCGATGATCATGGCGACGGCGCATGTATCGATTGCATCGTCTGGTCCGCGCCTCATCGACGAGCGCAACATCCTGCGCGCCAGTCTCGACGCCATGCGGCGTGCGGTGATCGGGCTAAACATCAAGCCCGCCTATCTCCTCACCGATGGCCGCGACATGCCGCCTGGGCTCGCCTGCCCCGGCAAAGCCGTGATCAAGGGCGATAGCCGCTCTGTCTCCATCGCCGCGGCCTCGATCGTGGCGAAAGTCACCCGCGATCGGATGATGGGTCGCGCCTGCATCGTTTTTCCGGCCTATGGCTTTGCCAAACATGTCGGTTACGCCACCAAACAGCACCGCGACGGCATTACGAGCCACGGCCCCTGCCCGCTCCACCGGATGAGCTTTCGTCCGATGCGGAAAGATCCGCTGCCGGAAGACGATCTCGCCGATCTGCATGCCTCGGACATTACCCTCACCCCATAACGCAAAAGGCCGAGCTTTCGCCCGGCCTTTTCTTAATTCATGTATCTGAAGCTTAGTTCAGGCGCGTTTGAACCGTACCGACCGCGTCCCTGAACAGGGCTTCCTGCGTTGCTGCATCGGCCTTGCGGGCGATAACGCTTTCGGCGGCAGCGATGGCGAGGTCGACGGCGGCTGCGCGAACGGCGCTCACGGCATCGGCTTCCGCCTGCTTGATCTTCTGCTCGGAAACCGCGTTACGGCGGGCGACGAATTCTTCCGTCTTCTGGCGCGCTTCTTCCGTCAGGGCTGCGGCTTCGCGTTCGGCGGAGGCCACAATGCTGGCAGCGTCGGCTTCGGCCTGCTTGCGCTTCTTCTGGTATTCAGCCAGCAGCGCCTGGGCTTCTTCGCGAAGCTTCTTGGCTTCGTCGAGTTCGCTGCGGATGTTGGCGGCGCGTTCGTCGAGCGACTTTGCCATCATGCCCGGCACCTTGATGTAGATCAGGATGCCGAGGAAAATGACGAGACCAACGAGTGCGAAAAATGTTGCGTCGAATGCCATGCGATCAGGCCCCCGTCTTGGCGGCCGCGACGGCAGCCTTGATGTCATCGCCGCTTGCCTTGCCGCCGATCATGAGATCGACGATGGCGGATGCGGTCTCTTCGGCGATCTGGCCAACTTCAGCAAAAGCCTTGTCCTTGATCTCGCCGATGCGGGTTTCTGCTGCACTGAGCTTTGCGGCCAGTTCGGCTTCGATGGCGCTGCGGTCGGCAGCAGCCTTGGTCTTGGCGGCTTCGCGGGCCGCTTCGGCAATGCCGTGCGACTTGGCGCGGGCGGCGGCCAGTTCCTTTTCATAGGTCTCGACGGCAGCATCGGCTTCCGCCTTGGCGCGGCCTGCTTCCTCGAGATCCTTGGCGATACGATCGTGACGATCCTCGATGATTCCGCCAACGCGCGGAACGATCACCTTCTTCATGAGAAGGTAGAAGAGACCGAACGTGATGACGAGCCAGAGAAGCTGCGACGCGAAATGGGATGAGTCGAGCGGCGGAAACGCGCCACTGTGCTCAGTGTCGTGGGCGACACCGGTTTCGGTATGCACTTCGCCAGCCGGAGCAGCATGCGGTTCGGCCGCCGGTGCGGCGCCCGATGCTGCAGGCGTTTCAGGAGCGGCCGGCGCGGTCTGCGCATATGCCGAAGTCACGAACATCATCACCTCCGGGTGAATTCCAAATGCGAAGGATCACGGTGCGCTTTGAAACGACCGTGATCCGAAGTCCAGGTCTGGTATTAGACCACGAACAGGAGAAGGAGAGCTACGAGCAGCGAAAAGATGCCCAGAGCTTCCGTAACGGCGAAACCGAATACCAGACGGCCGAACTGGCTGTCAGCGGCAGACGGGTTGCGCAGGGCGCCCGACAGGTAGCTGCCGAAGATGTTGCCGAGGCCGAGGGCCGTGCCGGCCATGCCAAAGCAAGCCAGACCTGCGCCGATGAACTTTGCTGCTTCCGCTTCCATGATGAACTCCTTGAATGGGTTTGCGGCTGATGACTGACGCCTCAGGACGCCAATTTGGTAGTTATTCTTAGTGCCCGCCGGGATGGACCGCGTCGTTCAGGTACATGCATGTGAGTACCGCGAAGACATAGGCCTGGAGGAAGGCAACGAGGAATTCGAGACCGGTCAGGGCGACCGTCATGGCGAGCGGCAGGATGGCGCCGCCGATGCCGAGTGCGCCGAGTGCTCCAAGCGAGCTGACAAAGCCCGCGAACACTTTCAGCGTGATGTGGCCGGCCAGCATGTTCGCGAAAAGACGAACGGAGAGCGAGATCGGCCGGGACAGGAAGGAGATGACTTCGATGACAACGACCAGCGGCAGAAGCGCGCCGGGAACGCCGCTTGGCACGAACAGCTGAAGGAAGCCGAGGCCGTGCTTGTAGAAGCCGTAGACGATGACCGTGCCAACCACCAGCAGAGCCAGTGCGAAGGTGACGATGATCTGGCTGGTGACGGTGAAGAAGTAAGGGAACATGCCGAGCAGGTTTGCCGTAAGCACGAACATGAACAGCGAGAAGACCAGCGGGAAGAACTTCATGCCGTGGCTGCCGGCGCCTTCGCGCAGCATGTTGGCAATGAACTGGTAGGACATTTCGGCGACCGACTGAGCGCGGCCCGGGATCAGGCTGCGGGCGGACGATGCGAAATACAGGAAGCCGGCTGCGCAGGCGACCGTAGCAGTCATGAACAGCGATGCATTGGTAAAGGATAAGTCGATACCGCCGATCTCGATCGGGACGATCTTGCTGATCTGGAACTGATGGATCGGATCGTTTGCCACCGCTTACCCTCTTTCATATGCCGCCATGCCGGCGGCTCAATTCGTGTTGCGAAACCGAGCATGTTAGTGCCCTGCCCCGTCCCCGCTGCCTTTTTTCCGCAAGGGCGGCGGCTCGGCCACCTTGCCCACGGATCGAAGCACGTTCAGAACACCGGCGCAGAAACCAAGAAGGAGAAGAATTATCATCCCCCACGGCGACGTGCCGGCATAGTAATCCAGTCCATAGCCCAGAATGGCGCCGACTGCGACAGCCGAGATGAATTCGGAGGAAATCTTGAAGCCGAGGGCCATGCCCTTTCAACTTTCTTCAGATTGCGCTTCCCGCTTCGCCTCTACCGCGTCACCAGCCTTCCGATCCGCCAATTGTGCGGACAGACGCTTTCGGCGTTCTTCCAGACCATCCTCGCGGTTGTCCATCCTCACGTCCTCCCATCCGCCCTTGTTCGGAGCGGACCAACCGCAACAGCAGCCAGCGGGGTTTCGCGCCTTCCGGCCCGCTTCTAAGTCGCGCGCAACATAGTTTTGAGAGGACTTATAGTCAAGGCGGTGCCGGGCCTTGATTCAGGGGAAATTAACACTTCGATTTCAATCGGTTATCGCTGAATTCCCGGCAACATGGCAAAACCTTCGCGGGAATATTCACAGATCGGCCGGGTTTATCAGCTCCAACCACCACCATAGGTACGGTAAAACACGTGCAGACCGATGCGTCCGACCTTTTTCATGGTCTTTGCCCAGTTCGGACGCACATAGACCGCGTGGTAGTGAGTGGCCGAGCCGACTTCCGGCAACCAGATCTTGCCGGCGGTCACCGCCATCGCTACTTCCTGGGCTGTTTCGAAATGATCCGGCGCGCGGATTCGATCCGGAATGTTGTCGCAGGCGAAGGAGAACTGGCAGCGGTTGCGCCAGTCTTCGTTCTGATAGACGACGTCGCAGATGCTTTTCGGATAGTGCGGATTGCGGACGCGGTTGAGAATAACCTGTGCGACCGCGGCCTGGCCACGCACTTCTTCTCCGCGCGCTTCAAAATAGATTCCGGCGGCCAGGCATTGCTGCTGCTTGGGCGAAAACGATTCTTCCGGCAGCGCCGTTGCTGCCCAGGCGTGGTCTTCCGGGCCGATCGGCGGAATGAAGCGGCCGGTTTCGGGCTTTGCGCCGAGGATCGCATCGAAGGGTGACTTGCGTGAGAAGTCGGGCTTGGCCGGTGCATAGGCGGTTGCCAGCACATCGGCCTTTTCGTTGGTGATGAGATCGGCGAGCATCGAAGGAAGACCGGGCTCCTTTACCTCGTCCTTGCGGAAATAGAATTCGGCGAGCTCGACCGGCTGGTCGTCGGCTTCGGCTTTGACGAAGGCGGTCATTTCATCGCTGGCATCCACAGGCGTGGTCAGTGAGCTGGAACGCTCGAGGATCGACCCGGCCGAAAAGGCCTTCGGCGGCTGCATCTGTTCGACGGCTACGATCCGGCTCTTCTTTTCCGCGCGGTTGACGCGGTCTTCGTCCGGCGTGTCCTCACCTGACTTCTCGTTGCCGGTGAATGCAACGCGGCGACCGTCGGGCAGCGTCATGCCGGCATCGCCGCCGAGCACGGAACCGCCACCCGGAAAGGCAAGCGATGCGTTATGAAGGGAGCCGGCCGGCGAGTTGGTCATGACCATGCGCCACTGGTCGCGGCCGCGGTCGATGCCGGAGAGGAGATCGGTGAGATCGCCTTGTGCGGGAACGGCTGGAAACACCAGCCAGGCAGCAAGTCCAAGGACGCCAGGCGCCAGCCAGATATCGCGGCGCGACAGGGCACGGTGCAAAAGAGACTTCGTCCGAGCCGCCGGCATGGCCACTTTAGAGGACTTTCGACGCTGTACGGTCTTCGAACGCAAAACCGGCTACTCCACAAGGCAGGTCAACCAGGGACCTCAATGACTGATCGATGGGTCAAACATCAATCATTAACCTTGATGAGCAGTTAACGCTTATAGACAGAATCCCTTGTAACGCTGGGATTTGGGCATTTTCACTTAAACGTCAGAGGCTCGTGTCCGAAATGCCACGCGGGTTTTAGGCGACCTCTCCGTCACCCTTTCCGTCAGATGATGACGTGCGAACCCAGTTCGACGACGCGGTTGGCCGGCAGGTGGAAATAGTCGGACGGATCGGTTGCGGCATTGGCGAGCGCGATAAACAGCCGGTCCTGCCACATGGGCATGCCGGAGGCTGCGTCCGGTACCAGCTTGCGTCGGCCGAGATAGAACGACGTCGACATGATATCGAACTTGAAGCCGGTCTTTCTCAAATAGGCAAGCGACTGCGAGACATTGTGGGATTGCATGAAGCCGAATCGCAGCTCGATCACCGTAAAACGATCCGACAGCTTCTCGACCCGGTAGCGGTCCTCGATCGAGACGCGCGGCTTGTTGACCGTGATGATGGTCAGGATGACGTTCTTCGCATGCAGCACGTGATTGTGCTTGATGTTGTGCAGCAAGGCCGCGGGTGCCGTCTGCGGATCACCGGTCAGGAAGATGGCGACGCCGGGCACGGACACCGGAGCATGATCGCTTTTCTTTTCCACCATGGGGATAAAGGTCTGCAGCGGCACATCGATGCGGCGGGTCTTTTCGAACAGGATCGCAGCACCCCGCTTCCAGGTCCACATGACGACGGTAAAGCCGATCGCCATCATGACCGGCACCCAGCCGCCATCATGGATCTTCAAGAGATTGGCGCCCAGGAAAACGAATTCGAGCAGCAGAAGCGGCGCGAGCACAAGGGTTGCCAGCACACGCGGCCAGCGCCATCTCAGCCGAACGAACTCGAACGCCATCAGCGTCGTCACCACCATGGCGCCGGTTACCGAGATGCCGTAGGCGGTGGCCAGAGCATCGGAGCTCTCGAAACCAAGAACCAGCGCGATGACGCCGACCAGAAGCAGCGTGTTGACGCCCGGCAGGAAGATCTGGCCGGTATTGGTTTCCGAGGTGAACAGGATCTGCATGCGCGGCAGATATCCGAGATGGATCGCCTGGCGCACCAGCGAGAAGGCGCCGGTAATGACAGCCTGGCTTGCGATGATGGTGGCGCAGGTGGCGAGAATGATGACCGGAACGAGCGCCCATTGCGGGAACATCAGATAGAACGGATCGCTCATCGCTGCGGGATGGCTCAGCACCATGGCGCCCTGACCGAGATAATTCAGCGTCAGTGCCGGAAAGACCAAAACGAACCAAGCCCACTGGATGGGACGGCGACCGAAATGGCCGAGATCAGCATAAAGCGCTTCCGCGCCGGTCACGGTCAGAAAGACGGCGCCGAGAACGACGACGCCGGCAAAGCCTTCTTCGCTCATGAACTGGAAGGCATGCAATGGATTGAAGGCGGCAAGAATACTAAGGTCGTCGAAAATATGCACCAGGCCGATGCCGCCCATGACGAGAAACCAGACGGTGGTGATCGGTCCGAAGAACTTTGCCACCATGCCGGTGCCCTTCGACTGGATGGCAAACAGCGCAACCAGGATGGCAATTGAGATCGGCAGAACGGCACTTTCGAAATGCGGGGATACGTATTTCAGGCCTTCCACCGCAGACAGGACCGACAGCGCCGGCGTGATCATCGCATCGCCCAGAAACAGCGCGGCGCCGATCAGTCCGAGCAGCATCAGGACAGCCCGATTACCGCACGCGCCTTTGGTCATGAGCGCCAGAAGCGACAGCGTGCCGCCCTCGCCATCGTTATCGGCACGCAGGAGAAACAGAACGTATTTGAAGGTGACGATGATAGTCAGCGTCCAGATCATCAACGAGATGAGGCTGATGATTTCCATCTGCGTGACGCCGTCATGGGCGACGGGCTTCAACGCCTCGCGAAAGGCATAGAGCGGACTCGTGCCGATATCGCCATAGACGACACCGACCGAGCCGAGCGCAAGCGCGAACAGCCCATGTCCTTTGGTTTTCTCGGCGGCACTATGTTCTGCTGGGTGGCCCATTCGGCATCTGGCGTTCGAGCCAGCCTTTCAACGGAAAAATGCGGATACTTCGCTCCGCCCGCGAAGAGCAAGGAAGCGCCCTCCGGCGGGAGGCGCCTATAAAGACAGCAATTGCACAAGGCAAGGGCTGCAACTGCACGCTTTCACTATCGCCGCAGACGTCTAGCGGCGATGTTTAACAATTTAGAAACAAAAAGAGAGGCGATTTCAGAGTATTGACCGCCACTGACCGTGTATTCCTGCCCGGGAGACCGTCCAAACTCGAATAGGTTCTATTCGAAAACGATGGCAGGCGCCTTGCGCAGCGGCTTGCCCTTAATCTCTGCCCAGGCCTTGGATGCGATCTCCCGATAAACGGCGGCGGATGCACTGTCCGGATCGGAAACGACGACCGGCGTGCCCGCGTCGGAGCGTTCGCGGATGTCCATCGTCAAAGGGATTTCGCCGAGGAAGGGAACGCCGATGCGCTCGGCTTCCGACTTTGCGCCACCATGGCCGAAGATGTCGTAGCGGGTGCCCGTATCGGGAGCGAGGAAGTAGCTCATGTTCTCGATGATGCCGAGGATAGGTATCTCGACCTTGCCGAACATGGCGATGGCCTTGCGGGCGTCGATCAGGGCGAGATCCTGCGGCGTCGAGACGATCACGGCTCCCGCAAGCGGCACCTGCTGGGCGAGCGTCAGCTGCACGTCGCCGGTTCCAGGCGGCATGTCGATTACGAGAATATCGAGCTCGCCCCAGCCGACTTCGCGCAGCATCTGCAGCAGTGCCGACTGGATCATCGGGCCGCGCCAGATCATCGCGGTGCCCTCCTCGACCAGAAAGCCGATCGACATCGCCTTCAGACCATAGTTCTGCATCGGGGCGATCTTCCGGTCTTCAAGCTGCTGCGGCTTGCCGGAGATGTTGAGGAGACGCGGGATGGACGGGCCGTAGATATCCGCATCGAGAATGCCCACCTTGAGACCGTTGGCCTGGAAACCGAGTGCCAGATTGACTGCTGTCGTCGATTTGCCGACGCCGCCCTTGCCGGACGCTACCGCGATGATGGCACCCACGCCCGGAACGCCGGCTTTCGGTGCGGGCTGTCTCGGCCCGGGTGTGGCGGGGGTGTGCGGATGCGCGTGACCGGCGGCAGACGCTTGCGGCTTTGGCGGAGGTGCCGTCTTCGCAGGTGCCGTTCCAGCTCTGCGATCGGCCGTCAGCGTAACCAGCGCGCCGTTGACGCCCTGCATCGCGGCGACCGTCCGTTCGGCGGCCATGCGCAGCGGCTCGAGTTCGGTTGCGCGATCGGCCGGCACCGTAATCGAGAAATAGACCTTCTTGTCGGAGATAAAGACGTCGGAGACCATTCCGCGAGAGACGATATCACCCTCGAGGTCGGGTCCGCGAACCTTCGCGAGAACCGCCAGAACCTGTTCCTTGGTGACGTCGGACATTGCCTGCTCCTGATAGCGATCTCGACACAAACTGCCCGCGCCGGATCCAAGGCTTATATAGGAAGTGTCACCGGTCTCGAGCAAGACGCTTCGTTGAAACGCCCCACGTCAGAAAAAAGAAAGCCGCTACCCGGATGGCAGCCAGACGGCGCCCCGGGTAGCGGCTTGTTTTTATCGCGCCTCTTGGGACGCTTTCAGCCCCCTCTGGACCTGCCTGTAGACAAGCACGAACCATGCCAGACCGTAATGCGGATGTTTACGTAGTCGAAACAGGGTGTTAGGGACAAGCAACTCGAGAGCGTTGGGAATTTGCCCAGTGAACGATCAATTGACCGCGTAGAAAACAGAGGCGTTGATCAAATAATGATCGCCCGCATCGTTACTTGATGATGCCGGATCGCAACGCCTTGGCAACCGCCTGGGTGCGGTTGACGGTATCGAGCTTGCGGGCCGTGCGGTTGAGATAATGGTTTACGGTGTGCTCGGAGAGTCCAAGGATCTCGGCAATTTCCGCGCTGGTCTTACCCGCAGCCGTCCAGTTCAGGCAATCGACTTCGCGTTCGGTCAGGACATCGTTGGTCTTGACGTCGAGGCTGCGGATCTGCGCCAGCTGTTCATAGACGTGAACCGAGAGATAATGCAGTTCCATCATCTGCTGCTGGTCAAATGTCTTGCCCGTACCGCCGAAGCAAACGGCGCCGCGATTGCCGAGCCGGTCATGGACGGGGAAACAGGCGCCGCGCTGGATGCCGAACCCGGAAAAGATCTGCGTGACCTCGTCGCTCGAATTGATCACGCCGCGATCGCTCGAGAGATCGAAGACGAAGGGCGTCGTGAACTTGCGCAGATGTGCAAGGCCGGAGCTGGTCTGCATCAGACCGCTTTTGTCGAACTGCGACATCAGCTCCGCCGGCCAATTGGTAACGACGGTATTTTCGGACAGTTCGCGAGACGTGATCGACGGAAGGTTGAGAACCATGAAGGTGCGACAGTTATAATACTGCGTCACTCGCTTCAGGAACCGGATGACATCAAACTGGGTCTGCAGGGTGGCGATTTCGGCGACACTGCCGTCGAGAAAGGACATCTCTTCGGCTTTTTCGGTCTTAGACATATACTGCTTCTTGCTCCGACCAGACCTTACGCACGCAAACGTCACCACGTGATGGTGATAGGTTCTCGCATTTGCGAATCTTGTCGCATGGTTTCAGGAATTTGTCAGGGAAAATCTGATGACGCGGCTAGCCATCGCGGCGGTTCGCGTTAATTCTGCAACGAACAGAAGCTTCTGCGGAGGATGCCCGTGACCACAGCCGATTTTGTCTCTCACCCGTTCCAGGGTAGCGTATTGTCCTCGACGCCTTGTGAACTTGGCGAAGGAGCCAGCTTTGATGCGGACACCGGGACGATCTGGTGGTTCAGCATTCTCGAAAAGCAGCTTCGCTCGCTCGACATCAACACCGGCAAAGAATCTGTGCAGATCCTCCCCATAATGGGGAGCGTTCTCGTGCCGGTCGACGCCGAGCGGCAGCTGATCGCCTCCGATCAAGGGCTCTTCATACGGGATCGCGCCACCGGCGAACTGACCCTGCACTGCGACCTCGAGAAGGACAAGCCGGACAACCGCTCCAACGACGGCCGGCTGCACCCTTCCGGTGCGCTGTGGATCGGCACGATGGGGCGCACCGCTGCGGAAGGCGCGGGTGCGATCTATCATGTCGTGGGCGGCAAGGTCACGACGCTGTTTGACAAGATGAGCATTCCGAATGCGATCTGCTTTTCGCCGGACGGAAGCATCGGCTATTATGTCGACACGCGCATCAACCACCTCATGCGTGTCGACCTTGATCCATTGACCGGACTCCCGACGTCAAAACCCACCCTCTTCATCGATGGCAGCGGCAGCCCCGGCGGAATGGATGGCGCGATCTGCGATCAGGACGGCACGATCTGGAACGCCCGCTGGGGTGAAGGTGCGGTCGACCATTATGGTCTGGACGGTGTCCTTCTCGCGCGTTTCGAAGTGCCCGCCAAGAGAACGACCTGCCCTGTCGTGATCGGAAATGGGCGCTTGGCTGTCACATCAGCCTGGGAGGGAATGGACCAGGACGCCCGAACCTCCGATCCGCTGGCGGGAGCGTTGTTCGAACTCGCCGTTCCAGTCACGCTTGGTCAGGAACCCCGATACTCGGCCTGACTTTAAGGATCTATATTCTCGCTGATAAAGCCCCAAACCCGCCAAGTGCTGAAACGTTCCGCAGTCTCTGCCTAATAAAACGGCATGGAAATGCGGAACCAAACCGGCGTTTCGGCCATTTCCCTACCGAAGCCAAGCAGAACGAACGCGTCCTTCTTGGTCGAGACGGCCCTTCAATCCGAGAAGCCGTCCTTCACGACGAATTAGATGGAAAAGGTAGGAACACGATGAAAAAGACTCTCAGCACGATCGCCGCAGCAGCCGTTCTCATGGCGTCCACCACACTTGCGCCGGCTTTTGCCCAGACGGCACAGCCTGCTCCGGCGACACCGGCAGCACCTTCGGCACCGGCCGATACCACGACAACGACTCCGGCTGCACCAGCAGGTGGCATGGCTGCCACTGCAGACGGCAATTACCTGACCGAACAGGCGACCACCCAGGTCAGCGCCAACGATTACATCGGCAAGTCGATCTACAATTCGGCTAACGAAAGCATCGGTGACGTCAACGACCTCCTGTTTGAAGAAAACGGCGGACTCGTTGCAGCAGTTGTCGGCGTCGGCGGCTTCCTCGGCATCGGCGAAAAGGATGTAGCCCTTCCGATCAGCAAGCTGACGCTCACCCGCGATGCACAGAACAACAACGAAGTGCGTCTGTCGACCACCGAAACGGCCGAAGCGCTGAAGTCTGCTCCAGAGTTCAAGACACTGGACGACAAGCAGGCAGCATCCGACACATCGACCACGTCGTCCACGATGAACCCGGCTCCGGGAACTCCGGCAGCACCGGCTGAAAATGGCGCCACAACTCCGTCGACGGCTCCTAAGAACTAATTTTAGGGACCTGGAACGGGCTACACGCCACGTGACAGACGATTGAATGGAAGAGGCGGCATTGATAATGCCGCCTTTTTCGTGCGCGGTTTACAGAAGCGAGCAGTATCGCAGCGCATCGTAGATCGCTGCATGGACATTGCGGCTTGCCACAGCGTCGCCGATCCTCACGAGATCGAAAGCCGCGCCGGGGTTCTTCGGCAGCAGCGGCGCTCTTCTGTTAATCAGCATCGCGTAGTCCACGGCGCCAAGATTGCGCGAGAGCGGCTTCAACTCGAAATAGAGATCCGCGTTCGCGGCCGTGCCGTGCTCGACCACGACCTGTGCGACACGCCTTTCCTCGACCACATCCTTTGCGTAATCGGATCCGAGGCTTGCCACCAATGCATTGCCGTCACGCCGCACCGACTTCAACCGCGTGTTGATCGTCACGCGGACACCCTTCTCGGCAAAAATCCGTGCGTAGGGGACATGGTTCATGCCCCCCATCTCAGGTGCGAAGAAGCGTTCGGGGGAGACAAGCTCGAGATCCGCGCCTGATGTGGCGATGACTTCGGCGGCACTCATACCCGGATGGCCGCCATTGTCATCGAACAGCAGAACCGGGCCTGCGGGTTTGGCAGATCCGGCGAGAATATCCCAGCTGGAGGTCAGAAGCTCTTCGCCCGCCTCAAGTTGCGGCGATTGCGGTATGCCGCCGGTTGCGACGACGACGAGTTCGGGCTCGAGTTCGAGGACATCGTCGGCGCCGGCAAACACGTCGTAGCAAATCTCGACACCCAACCGCTCAAGCTCCGCCAGCCGCCAGTCGATGATGCCGATCATCTCGCGGCGGCGCGGATTGCGAACCAGAAGATTGATCTGGCCACCCGCCTCCCCCGTTGCCTCAAGCACGGTGACGGAATGGCCGCGCTCTGCCAGCACGCGGGCCGCCTCGAGCCCGGCAGGACCGGCACCGATCACGACGGCCCTTCGGACAGCTGCTGACTTTTCGATCACATGCGGCAGCAAGGCTTCGCGCCCCGTCGCCGCATTGTGGATACAGAGAGCCTCTCCTCCCTCGTAGATGCGATCCAGACAGTAGGTCGCACCGACGCAGGGGCGAATGGTCGCCTCCTTGCCACTTGCTACCTTGTTCGCGATATGCGGATCGGCAATGTGGGCACGGGTCATGCCGACCATGTCGAGCTTGCCTTCGGCGACCGCATGCCGGGCCGTTGCAACATCGGCGATACGGGCCGCATGAAAGACCGGGAATTTCGTCGCCTTCCTGACATCGCCGACAAAGTCGAGATGCGGCGAGGATCGCATGCCCTGGATCGGGATAACCTCGTTCAGATCCGCATCGTGATCGATATGGCCGCGGATGACGTTCAGGAAGTCGATGCCGCCCGACGCCACCAGCCGGCGGGAGATCTCGATCCCCTCTTCGCGGGAAAACCCCTTGTCCCAGTTCTCGTCGGCAACCAAGCGGATGCCGACGATGAAATCCGGACCGACGGATTTGCGCACCGCATCGATCACCATGGTCGAAAACCGCATGCGGTTTTCGAGCGATCCGCCGAACGCATCGTCGCGGTGGTTGGTGGCGGGCGACCAGAACTGGTCGATCAGGTGGCCGTAGGCTTCGATCTCGATGCCATCGAGACCCGCCGCCTGCATGCGGCTGGCGGCATCGGCATAGTCTGCAACGATGCGCTCGATATCCCAGTCCTCGATCTCCTTCGGGAAGGCGCGGTGGGCGGGTTCGCGAATGGGAGATGGCGCCAGCACAGGAAGCCAGGCCCCCTTGTTCCATCCGGTCCGGCGCCCGAGATGGGTGAGCTGGATCATCACCGCCGTGCCGTATTCATGACAGTCATCGGTGAGCTTCTTCAGCCACGGCACGATGTCGTCGCGATAGGCGTGCAGGTTGCCGAATGCGGGTGGACTGTCCTGCGAGACGATCGCGGAACCTGCGGTCATGGTGAGCGCGATGCCGCCCTTTGCCTTTTCGAGATGGTAGAGCCTGTAACGATCCTTCGGCATGCCGTCTTCGGAATAGGCCGGTTCGTGCGCCGTCGACATGAAGCGGTTCTTGAGGGTGAGATGCTTCAGCTGAAACGGCTGCAGAAGGGGATCGTTCGAAACGGACATGGTGATCTCGCAATGCGGCTTGCAAAACCACATCATCGCGCAGCGGACAGCCCCGTGCGAGCATCAGACGCGGCGCGGACTGTCCACTCCGCGCCCTCTCCTCAACGGTGGTGGAGGCGGAAGATCAGTCCCGTTCGGGGGTCATGAAGTCGCGGTGATGGGTGCTCAGATAGCGCAGCGTCGAGGCCGTATCGGCGGGTCTGCCGTGGTAATAGCCCTGCCCCATGGCACAGCCCAGCGATCGCAGCATTTCCGCTTCTTCCGGCTGCTCGATGCCCTCGGCGACCACTTCCAGTTCCAGACCGTCGCACATGGCGATGATCGCCCTGACGATGTGTCCAGAGGCACGGTCCGAGGTGATGCGGGAGACGAAGGCGCGATCGATCTTGACCTTGTCGAAGGTGAAGTCGCGCAGACGTCCGAGACTGGACTGACCGGTGCCGAAATCATCGAGCGAGATGCGCGCGCCTGCCTTGCGAAGATCCGTGATGATGCGCTCTGCCGTATCGGCCGAGGTCATCACGGCGGTTTCGGTGATCTCGAATTCCAGCCGATGCGGATCGAGCCCGACGCGGGCGAGCGTCGAAAGGATGCTTTCCGTGGTCGTCGGGTCCATCAGCTGGGCGGAGGACAGATTGAAGGACAGGAACAGATCCCGCGGCCAGGACAGCGCTGCCTCGGCTGCCTTGCGCAGCAGGGTTTCCGACAGCGCATCGATGAAACCGCGCTCTTCGGCAAGCGGCACGAAGACGGCGGGCGATACGAAACCGAGATCCTTGTCGTTCCATCTCGCGAGTGCCTCGAACCCGACGACCGATCCATCGTCCAGGCGCACGATAGGCTGGAAATGGACATCCACGGCATCGCTGATGATCGCATGGCGCAGCGCCTGTTCAAGCTGCGTCGCGCGCATCATCTCCTGCGCGATTTCCTGGGAATAGACCGTGATCTGGCCGCGACCGCGGCGTTTGGACCGGTAAAGCGCGGTTTCAGCGCTCTTCAGCAGTTCCTCGAAATGCTCGCCGGCGAAGGGGTAGATGGCAAAGCCGAAGGACGCCGAGAGACGCACATTGCGATCCCCCAGATCATAGGGTGCGGAAAGAACATCCCGGATCATCTGGCCGATCCGTTCGGCACCGGTGCGCTCGAAGACGAGCGGCAGCACGAAGGCAAACTCGTCGCCGTCGTGACGAGTGACCGTTGCGCCATCCGGAATGCAGGCCTTGAGGCGATGCGCCACCTGGCAGAGGATCTCGTCGCCCGCTTCCATACCGAACAGGTCGTTGATCGGCTTGAAACCATCGAGATTGGCAATGCAAACAGTAAACGGGGCGGGATCGGCTGCACGCTCTGCGGCGAGAAGGTGAACCTTGTCGCGCATACGGTGTCGGTTTCCAAGACCCGTAAGCGGGTCGCTATAAGCCTTGGCCTGCAGCTCATGCTGACGGAGCTGCGGCAACGGGTTTTCCGCCAACGTCATAAGTTTATCCGCTTGCACCACATTTGATAGGCGACGATGCGGGACAAAGCTTAACATTTCATAGCGGAACCGTAGCGTTTCGGGATAGCCGCCCGCGCTTCCGATCCATGCTCAAGACAGCATCTGCTGCGAACCGGCAACGACGAGAAATTTCGCGAACAGGGTTTCCAGCACATCGGGACTGATCGGCTTCAGGATCACGTCGTCCATTCCCGATGCAAAGCATTCCTCGCGGTCGCGGTCGAATGCCTGGGCGAGGACGCCCACGATCGGTGTCGACGCTTGCCCTTCTTCCTCGAGCGTGCGGATCGCCCGCGCTGCCTCGAAGCCGTTCAGGGTCGGCAGAGTGACATCCATCAACACCAGCGAGGGACGAAGCTCGTGCCACATCCTGACCACCTCTTCTCCATCGACCGCAATCGCATAGCGGTACCCGAGGCTTTCGAGGATCTGCGAGAACACGATCTGGTTCACCTCGTTATCTTCAGCAACAAGGATATCGACGCAAGGCTGACGGTCATCGGGCAGTATCTGCCAGTTGTCTTCTTCGTCCTGTTCGACAGGTCCATGCAACTTGGTCAGTTCGCGGCTGAGGGTCGGAACGAGGTGCTCTTCGAGAGCCGCAGCATCGAAGGCCACGACCTGTTTGTCGTAATCCGAGCCGATGGCGCGGCAGGCGGACGCCAGATCGCGATCCGCGACGATGAGATCGACCCTGACCGCGGCGTTGGACACGAGTTCGAGGCAAAGCGCCAGTTCGTGTTCATCAACGACCGAGGATGCCTCGACCTGAAAATCCGCAAGGATCGCCTTCGCGGTTCCGGTGAAAAGCGGGTCGCTCGAGACGATCAGGATCTGGCTGCCGGCGATATCGGGATCCGCGCCCTGCAAAGCGTCGCGCATCTTGGTCTTGCGATGCAGCTTGGCGGAAAACAGATTGGGGTCGTCGAACAAGCGGATAAAGCCACGCCCGTCCTCTTCCACCTCTACCATCCGGGAAATGTCCTGCATGGCGGTGACGAGATAGTAGCGGCCCGGCTTGCCGATCCGGTACTTGTTGGCGACGATCACCATCTGCGAGCCATCCGGACGCGTCAGACGCTCCGGGAGCTGGATCTCCTCGCCGTCTTCCACCACCCGGCGGTTGATACCGTCGAGCCGCTGGGCCAAGGCCGGAGCATGGATGTCGGTCCCCGTGCAGCCGAGCAGCGCTTCGGCCGGGAGATCATGAAACCGGCAGGCAGCCTTGTTGACGGCGACGAAGGCGAGATTGGTGTCCTTGACCATGACCGGGAACGGCAGGTTGTCGAGGATATCCTCGGTCAACTGCACACGCTCCATGTCGGCGCGCCACTGCTCTTCGCGCTTGCGCTGTTCGGAAACGTCCCGGAGGATGCAGACGCCGTAGCCTGACGGCAGGCGCCGTTTGGCAAGACTGATCCAGCGATCGGCACCACGGCGCATCAGCGCCTCGTGCCGCTCCTTCCAGAGCGTGGCAATATTGTCGGAAATCCAGTCGTCGCGGCTGAGCAATCGTTTTGTGCCGCCGGTCTCGGACATGAACCGTCCGCCGCCGTCATAGATGGCACCAAGGAGATCGCGCAGCCGTGTACCGGGTGCAAGGACGCTGTCAGGAATGCCGAGAAGGATGGTCAGTTGTTGACCGGCAAAGATCAACAGGTCGTTCTTGTCGTAGACGACAAGGCCGCCTGAGTGCCCACCCGAGATCGCCTCGGAAATCACTTCCATCATCGCAGTCTGAATGTCCGCGTCCGCCGACGCCAAATCATTCATGTGACAAAACCCCCTGTGTGTTCACAGACTCGGCCAATCGCCGGCACCATGCGGTGCAATCCGTCTCAATTAATCAAGTCGGGTAAGACACATGCTGGCTTCAAGTCCTCGAACAAAGGGCCGATCCTCGTGTACGGGTGCCCAGCCGGCCCATACATCGGTTCCTCTGCGGAGAGCTGGCGCTCTCCCGGGTTCATCCTGTTCAACTCAGATTGAATATCGGTTTTCGGTTAAGGCCGAATTAAGATAGGCTTGCTGCAGGGCTTGCAGGGGACAAACCATCCGGCAGCCTTTCCTTCCCGCCGGAAATCCTTGAAAATAGCGCCATGTTCATCAAGCAGCTTTCCGAAACGCTTATCAACCAGATCGCTGCCGGCGAGGTCATCGAGCGACCCGCAAGCGCTGTCAAAGAACTGGTCGAAAACGCCATCGATGCGGGTGCGACGCGCATCGAGATCGCCACGGCGGGCGGTGGCAAGTCTCTTCTGCGCGTCACGGACAATGGATCGGGCATGGAGCCCGCCGATCTCAACCTCGCGATCCGCCGCCACTGCACCTCGAAGATCGCGACGACGCTCGACGATATCAGAACGCTCGGCTTTCGCGGCGAGGCACTGCCGTCGATCGGGTCGGTCGCGAAACTCACGATCACCAGCCGGCGCCAAGGTAGCGACAGCGGCTCGCAGGTGTCGGTGACCGGCGGCAAGACGACCGCGGCGCGGCCGGCACCGGCCAATCCCGGCACGGTGGTCGAAGTTCGTGACATCTTCTTTGCGACGCCGGCGCGCCTGAAATTCCTCAAGACCGAACGGGCGGAAGCCGGTGCGATCACCGAAATCGTCAAGCGGATGGCGATCGCTTTTCCGCATGTGCGTTTCGTTCTGTCGGGCTCCGACCGCACCACGCTGGACCTGCCGGCGACCGGCGAGGACCATCTGGCGCGCATGGCGCAGGTTCTCGGGGCCGAGTTTCGCGACAACGCGATCGAGATCGACGCGATGCGCGAGGATGTGGGCCTGACCGGCTTCGTCGGCCTGCCGACATTCCACCGGGGCAATTCGGGACATCAATACGCCTTCGTCAACGGACGGCCGGTGCAGGACAAGCTTATCCTGTCGGCCATCCGCGGCGCCTATGCGGAGCGGATGCCGTCCGGTCGCTATCCGGTGGCGGTTCTGTCCATCACGCTCGATCCGGCGCTGGTGGATGTCAACGTACACCCGGCCAAGGCCGACGTCCGGTTTCGCGATCCGGGGCTGGTACGCGGGCTGATCGTCGGCGCCATCCGCGAGGCGTTGCACCGCGAGGGCGACCGGGCGAACACGACCGGCGCATCCGGCATGATGCAGGCGTTCAGGCCGGGGTTTTCATCCGGCCACGCCTATCGGCCCCCGACGCCAGCGCCCTGGAGCCCTGCGGCATCGCCGTCCCGGCCGCTGCAGGCACCGTTCGGCTTCGGGGAACGGGCGCAGCAGGATTTCGACGGTCTAACCATGCCGGCGGCCCGCACGGACGATGCCATATCTGAAACGGTGCATGTCCCGGAGGACCGGCAGCGCCACCGGCTGGGTGCGGCCCGTGCGCAGGTGCACGAGAACTATATCGTCGCCCAGACGGAAAACGGCCTCGTCATCGTCGACCAGCATGCGGCCCATGAAAGGCTGGTCTACGAGGCGCTGCGTCAGGCTTTGAACGACAAGCGGCTGGCGTCCCAGGTTCTGCTCATTCCGGAGATCGTCGATCTGCCGGAAGAGGAATGCGACCGGCTGATGATGCATGCGGAAGAACTCGACCGGCTGGGGCTGGCAGTCGAGCGGTTCGGTCCCGGCGCGGTTGCCGTGCGCGAGACGCCGGCGATGCTGGGCGAAGTGGATGCATCCTCGCTGATCCGCGATCTCGCCGACGAAGTGGCTGAATGGGGCACGGCCGGTGCCCTGCGCGGCAAGCTCGAATATGTCGCGGCCACCATGGCCTGCCACGGCTCGGTGCGCTCAGGGCGCAGGCTTCGGCCCGACGAGATGAATGCACTTTTGCGCCAGATGGAGGCGACGCCGGGTTCCGGCACCTGCAACCACGGCCGCCCGACCTATATCGAACTCAAGCTCTCCGACATCGAACGCCTGTTCGGGCGGACTTGAAGGCGCGCCAGACGCGGTGTAGGGAATGACGGCATAACGCGCGAGCAATCCGATGTTTTTTCGCAGGAGACGCAGACAGATGAACCGGTTCGAAGGCGGCAGCTTCCGCGAGGCGAAAATCCGGTACCTGGATGGCGACTACCAGATCGTCAGCAGCGGTTCATACGTGATCTGCGCGATGACGGGTGCTCAGATCCCGGTTGACGAGCTCAAATACTGGAGCGTGGCGCGCCAGGAAGCCTATGCCGATTGCGCGTCCTCGCTGGAAGCCGACAAGCGCGCCGGCCTGCTGCCGAACCAGAGCCGGGCTTAAGCACAATCAACCGACGCGCGTTTGCGCCCTGATCAGGGTTTCACGCCGCTCTTCAGGCGACGCTCCCGAAACCTTGCGAAAGCCGCATCGATGATCTGGCCGGGCGCTTTCGGATTGTCGAAGCGCATCTCCACGTCCACCACCTGTACCCGGTTGAGCAGTTTTTCGGCCGGACCGTGATGACCGACGAGACGCACCGCGTCCTTGGCCGTCGTCACGAGATGGAGCCCGTCCCTGTCGGCTTCCTCTAGCAGGCTTTCGATTTCATCCGCCGTGAAGAAATGATGATCCGGGAACGACTGGCGCTCTGAAATCAACCCGCCGACGCTGTTGACGGTGCGGTAGAATTTCTCCGGATCGGCAATCCCGGTAAAGGCGAGAAGATTTGTGCCCGCCAGCGACTGGCCGGGGCTTGGATCGAGTGTCGCGACGTGGACCTGCTTGCCGGCGCGCGATGCCTGGCGCACGATCCTGTCGGCCGCGTCGCCGGTGCCGACCTTGAGGATGGCGGAGGCCTGGCGCATCTGCTCGGCCAGCGGTGCCCGCACGGGACCGCCCGGCACGAGATGGCCATTGCCGATGCCGCGGACGGAATCGATCACGACAAGCGCGAAATCGATCGAGAGACGGGCGCTCTGGAACCCGTCATCCATGATGATGAGATCGGCGCCGTTTTGCGCCAGCATTCTCGCACCGTCCACGCGGCGGCGGGAAATGACGGTCATCGCTTCGCGCTCGAGAAGCAGCGCTTCGTCGCCGACGGCTTCGGCCCTGTGTTTGGAGCGATCGACCATTGTCGTGACGTCAAGCGATCCGCCATAGCCACGGGTGAGGAAACCGGGCGTGAGGCCCTTCGCCTTAGCGGCGCGGGCAAGCGTGATCGCCGTCGGTGTCTTGCCGGCACCGCCGACGGTGAAGTTTCCGACGCAAATGACCGGCAGCGGCGCCTGCGCCCGCTTCGACTTCGCCATGCGGCGGCCGGAGACGGCACCATAGACAAACGACACCGGCGACAGCGCCCAGACGCGCCAGTCGGCCTTGGTCCACCAGAATGGCGGTGCTTCGGAAACCACCGCTCAGCCCGCCGCAGCCGGTGCCGAGCCCGGCAAGAGGGCGGCAAAGGCAGTAATATCGTCGAGGCAGAGATCGGCGGCAGTCGACAGCGTCTGGCGCGAACCGGTCCCGGTCAAAACCGCGACCTTGATGCCGGCGCCGGCCGCCTCGCCCATATGCATGTCGTGATTGTTGTCGCCGACCATCGCCACCTGTTCCGGTTCGAGACCGACGACCTCGCAGAATTTCAGGAACATGCCGGGTTTGGGCTTCACACCAAAACCGCTGTCATAGCCGCAGATGAAATCGACATGATCGATAAAGCCGAAACGGATCGCCGTCTGGCGGATGGCTTCCTCATTGTCGCTGGAGGCGATGCCGAGCTTCAGGCCGCGTGCCTTCAGCGCGCCGAAGAAGGCGGCGAGATCGGTGACCGGAACGGAATATTCGGCAGAGCGAACGAAGAGTGCATCGAGCTGACGGGTGAGATCTGCCACATCCATGGGGGCGCCTGCGGACACGAAACCTGCGGCGATCTCGGCGGCATTGCCGGCCGCAAGCAGGCTATCGGCACGGGTGTGGCCGGATACGGGATCCATGCCGCCGGCTTGCAGGAGGCGCATTTCGAGATCCGCATCGCCGCCCGACGCGATGCGGGCCGCTTCGCGGTTCACCGGGCCCCAGCTCGCATCATAGTGCAAAAGCGTGCCGTCCTTGTCGAACAGGATGCCGGCGATATGCGAGAAGTCCATATCCGCCACGTCGCTTGTCGCCCCGGCCATCAGCGTGCAGCACCGGCGGCGGCTGTCTTCGGCTGAAGCCTGGCGCTGACGGTGAGCGGATTGACGTAAGGTTCGAGCGCCTTGACGGTCTTGGCCAACGCGCCGCGCATTTCGTCCATCGCGTCATGGCCGGCTTCGACCATCTTGCGGCGGGCAAGGTCGTTGATCATCAGGTAATGCACGGCCTTTGCCAGCATCTCGACATCGCGGACCATCCGGGCGCCGCCCTTCTTGACCAGATGCTGGTAGGCATCGCGGAAATTGTCGATGTTCGGGCCGGACAGAACCGCAGATCCGAGCATGGCCGGCTCCAGCGGGTTCTGGCCGCCCTCGTTGGTCAACGACTTGCCGACAAAGGAGATTTCGGTCAGCCGCAGATAGAGACCCATTTCGCCGATGGAATCGCCGAGGAAAATATCGGTTTCCGGCGTGATCGTGTCGTTGCGCGAGCGGCGGGCGACGGTGAGCCCCTCCGCCTTCAGCATCTCCTCGATCGCATCTGCGCGATCCGGATGACGGGGCACGAGGATGGTCAACAGGTTGCTTTTCGGCTTCAGCGCCCGATGCACGGTGGCGGCGGCCTTTTCCTCGCCATCGAACGTGGAGATCGCAGCCCAGGTCTTGCGCTCGCCGATTTCGGCCTTGTAGCGGGCCAGGAGCTCCTCGTCGCATGGCGGCGGGTCGGTATCGGTCTTGAGGTTGCCGGACACGATCACCGGCCAGGCGCCGAGATCACGGAAACGCTCCGCATCGAGATCGGACTGGGCCACCACGAGGGCCAGCTTTTCGAACAGCGCTTCGGCGATGGTATTGTGATTGTGCCAGCGCGTGAACGAGCGATCCGACAGCCGGGCATTGACGCGGATCTGCGGGATCCGGCGGCGTGCCAGTTCGGCGACCGTCGTCGGCCAGATTTCGGACTCGGCCGTAATGCACGCATCCGGCTTCCAGTAGGAGACAAAGCGCTTGATGGAGAATTTTAGATCGAACGGCACATATTGATGAATGACTTCATCGCCGAGCCTGGCATCGACCAGTGCTGCGGATGTAACGGTCCCTGTCGTCAGCAGGACATGGATCTCGCGACGGCGAAGTTCGCGGATCAGCGGCATGATCGACATGGTTTCGCCGACGCTTGCGGCATGAACCCAGACCAGCGGTCCGCGCGGGCGCGGCAGGCTGGCATAGCCGAGCCTTTCGAGACGGCGCGAGGAATCTTCCTTGCCCTTCATCGACCTGTACGTGAGGTACGGCCCGGCAAATGGATAAAGCGCGATGCCGGCCAGACGGTATCCCGCCAGGGCCATGCGAGCCATACTGCCGCTCATCGCTTTTGCCCCCACTGCATGATGGCCGTCATCAATCCCGGTCGTCCTTCTGATATCGTATCAGTCGCCGAATTTCTGTCATGCACAAATGCGTCAAAAAGGGGTCCCGGACCCTATGTTCCAGACCCTGGCATTTCGAAACCTGGCAGATCAGGCTTGCTTCAGCGTTACTTGGGGCCCGGCTCGAGCAGGCGGTGCATGTGAACGATGAAATAGCGCATCTGGGCGTTGTCGACCGTCTGCTGTGCCTTGCTGCGCCAGGCCGTCAGGGCCGTTGCATAATCGGGATAGATGCCGACGATATCCAGCGCCGCAAGATCCTTGAACTGAACCTCTTCGAGGCTCGAAAGTTCGCCACCGAAAACCAGATGCAGAAGCTGTTTCTTGTCAGTCGTCGCGGTCATGTCCATCCTGTCCCGTTTATCCTCTCCGCCCGATCCTCATCTGCGGCATTACGCCACAAAGGTCAAGCGGCCGGAAATCGCTGGATCTGCGGCAATAGCCGTTCCAGTGCATGCTCTGCGCCAGCCACCAGCATCTCGTGGCGGACCTGCCGCCGGTTGTAGGTGAGCGGGCTTCCCGCAATGTCGGTCAACCGGCCGCCTGCGCATTCCAGGATAAGGTCGGCGGCGGCGAGATCCCAGTCATGCGAGTTGCGCTTGACGACGGTGCCATCGAGGCGTCCGTCCGCGACCATCGCCAGCCGGTAGGCGAGCGACGGGATATGCCGATGGCGTTCGACATGGCTGCGGAACGGCAGATCAAATTTCTTCACAAGGTTTTCATCGGCAGCGATCACAAGCTTATCATGATCATCCTTGGTAACAGAGATCGGCGCACCGTTGCGGATCGCCTGACCGCCCTTGACGGCAAAGAACTCCTCGCCGAGCGCCGGCGCTACCAGAACGCCCGCCACGGGTCGGCCGTGATGGACGACGGCGACCGAGACGCACCAGGTCTTTTCGCCATTGATGAAGGCGCGGGTGCCGTCGATCGGATCCACCACGAACAGCGTGTCGAGTGAAAGCCTGGCGTCGTCGTCATCCGTTTCTTCGGACAGCCAGCCGTAATTGGGACGGGCGGTCAGAAGCAGGCTCTGGAGAATGTCGTTTGCCGCAAAGTCTGCGGCACTGACGGGCGACGAGCCCTCGTTTTTCCACCAGACTTCCGGCGACTGGCCGAAAAAGCCATGCGCGATCTCGCCGGCCTGACGGGCGGCATCGCGGATCAGGTCCAGATCTTCAAGCCATTGCCCTTCCGCGCCAGCCATCGGTCAGCGTCCCGCCAGCGTCATGCCTTCGATTGCGATCGTCGGAGAGGCAGTGCCGAACTTGCGGTCGATATCGTTTGCCGGCGTCATCCGCATGAACATGTCCTTCAGATTGGAGGCGATCGTGACTTCGGAGACCGGATAGGCAAGCTCGCCATTCTCGATCCAGAAGCCGGTCGCGCCGCGCGAATACTCGCCGGTGATCATGTTGACGCCCTGGCCGATCAGTTCGGTGATGTAGAAACCGGTGCCGATCTGGCGGATCAGGTCTTCAGGCGAAATGTTGCCCGGTTCCAGCGCGAGGTTCGTGGAGGCCGGGGTGACGGACGTGCCGCCGCGCACGCCGCGGCCATTGGTCGGGAACCCGATCTCGCGTCCTGTCGAGGTGGAGAGGAACCAGTGGTTCAGCACGCCGTCCTCGATCATCACCAGACGCTCGCCCTTCACACCCTCGCCATCGAAGGGGCGCGAGGAGGAACCGCGCACGATCAAAGGATCGTCGGTGATATTGAGGCCTGGTTTCAGCACCTGCTGGCCCATCTTGTCGCGCAGGAAGGATGTCTTGCGGGCAACCGATCCGCCGTTGATGGCGCCGGCGATATGGCTGACGAAGCCGCGCGCGATGCGGGGTTCGAAGACGACGGTGACATTGCTGCCGGTATCGACCTGGCGCGGATTGATGCGCTTGACCACCCGCTCGCCGGCACGCCGGCCGATCAGCTTCGGATCATCGAGATCGGCTGCAAACAGACGGCTGTCGAAATCGTAGTCGCGCTCCATCTTCGTGCCTTCGCCGGCGATGACGCTGACGGAGCGGCCGAAGCGGCTGGCCATGTAGGAGCCGGAAAATCCGTGCGAGGTGACGAGAACCATTCCGCCCATTCCGGCGGAGGCGCCAGATCCCGATGAATTGGTGACGCCTGCGACATCGCGGGCTGCCTGTTCCATCTCGAGCGCGACCTCGCGCATCGTATCGGCTGAGACTTCGGTCGGGTCGAACAGGTCGAGATCGGGGTAGTCTCTTGCAAGGTCCTTTTCATCCGCCAGGCAGGCAAAGGGATCCTCGGGCGAGACCTTCGCCATCGCCACTGCGCGTTCGGCCAGCACCTTCAGATCGAAACCCGGGTTGGCGGAAACGCTTGCAACCTTGTTGCCGACGAAGACACGGAGCGAGAAGTCGTCGCTTTCCGACGATTCGGTTCCTTCCACCTTTCCGAGCCGGACGCTGACGGAACTGGAGCGGGAGCGGACGACCACCGCATCCGCCTTGTCGGCGCCCGCCGCCTTGGCCAGATCGATCAGTTCGCCGGCACGCGCCAGAAGGGAGGCGGAATCGATTTGCGAGGTCATGTTTGCAAGCCTTTCGTTTGCACACCATTTATTGTGCACCGACCGAAGCATCAAGGGCAGCGTTCCGATTCCCCGGTTGACGTTCCGCATTCCCGACCTGAAAGTGCCCTATGACTGCAAACGGCTCCCACTTTACAGAAATGTTGATGCTGCTTGCGGGTGCGGTGATCGCCGCCCCGCTGTTTCGCAGGCTCGGTCTTGGCACCGTGCTTGGATATCTCGCGGCCGGCATCCTGATCGGTCCGGTGCTGCAACAGGTGACCGATACGCAGGAAGTGCTGCATGTCGCGGAATTCGGCGTCGTGTTCCTGCTCTTCGTCATCGGGCTGGAGCTGAAACCCTCGCGTCTGTGGCAGATGCGGGCCGATGTGTTCGGGCTTGGGCCGGCGCAGGTGGCGATATCGGGTGGCATCCTGAGCGGGTTCGCCTACCTGTCGGAAATGGCGGACTGGCGCGGCAGCCTGATGATCGGCTTCGGGCTTGCCCTGTCGTCCACCGCCTTTGCGCTGCAGATCCTCAATGACACAGGTGAGATGAACAGCCGCTACGGGCAGCGCTCCTTCTCCGTTCTCTTGTTCCAGGATCTGGCGATCGTGCCGCTTCTGGCGTTGATCACAATCCTGGCACCCGGCACCAGCGAGGCAGCCGCCACCCCGATGCTGGACTTTGCAATCGCTGTCGCTGCCGTGGGCGCCATGGTAATTGCCGGCAAGTACCTGCTGACACCGATGTTCCAGATCATTGCCAGCAGCGGTGCCCGCGAGGTGATGATTGCCGCCGCCCTTCTCGTCGTGCTCGGTTCGGCGGCTGCGATGCAGGCCGTCGGTCTGTCGATGGCGATGGGTGCTTTCCTCTCCGGCGTCATGCTGGCGGAATCCTCCTATCGGCACGAGCTGGAAGCGGATATCGAACCCTTCCGCGGCCTGCTTCTGGCGCTGTTCTTCGTCGCTGTCGGGCTTTCGCTCGAAGTCCAGGTGATCTTCGAAAACCTTGCCTTCCTGATCCCGGCCGTTGCCGTGTTCATGGGCGTGAAGGCGGCCGTGGTCTACGCTCTCTCGCGTCTGTGGGGTTCGCCGCCCAATGACGCGCTGAAGATCGCGTTCCTGTTGCCGCAGGGTGGCGAGTTCGGCTTCGTGCTGTTTACCACCGCGACCGCGGCGGGCCTCCTCTCTTCCGCCACCGCTTCGCTTCTGATTGCCGGCGTGACGCTGTCGATGGCGCTGACGCCGCTTGGCTCTGCGCTTGCTAGGCGCCTGCAGAAGAGCGAGACGCGCGAACATCTGGAGGAGGATTTCGAAGGCGCCGGAGCCGATGTGCTGATGATCGGCTTTTCCCGTTTCGGCCAGATCGCGGCGCAGATCCTGCTTGCCGGCGGCAGTTCCGTGACTGTCATCGACGACAGTCCGGAGCGTATCCGGCAGGCGGCCAATTTCGGCTTCCGGATCTATTTCGGCGACGGTGCCCGCAAGGACGTTCTGATCGCGTCCGGTATCGAGAAGACGAAGATCGTCGTCGTAGCAACCCAGAAACGGGAAACGACGGACCGGATCGTCGACCTGATTGCGTCGGAATTTCCCGATGTGCGCCTGTTCGTGCGGTCCTACGACCGGGTTCATTCGCTGGCGCTGCGCGAAAAGAACGTCGAATACGAGTTGCGCGAAACGCTGGAGTCCGGGCTGCTGTTTGGGCGACGGACGCTGGAAGCGCTCGGCATGAGCGAGGCTGCCGCCTCCGAGATCGGCGACGATATCCGCCGTCGCGACGAGGAACGGCTGCAGGTCCAGGCCGTGCAGGGTTTGGGCGCCGGCCGCGAGATGCTCTTCAACAGTCCCGTTCGCCCCGAGCCGCTGATCAAGCCGAAACGCACCGGCAAAAGCCCGGAGGAAAAGGCTTCCGGTGTTTCGATCGGCAAGTGGTGATCAGGCAGCCCTTTCAAGAGCCTCGATCGCACGCTTCAGCTCGTCTCTTGTGCCTTCTGAGGCTTCGAGGATGTCGCGCGCCTTGTAGAAATCCATTACGCCGAAGCGATTAACGCTGGGACGCAGGAAGATGTGCGGCGGGTTGAGTTTCAGCTTGAGGGCAATGCTGGCCTGCATGGTGAGCTGGCTTGCGCCGAACAGGCTGTCGAAGCGGTTTGGCGGATGCAGGCCATCGCCTTCCGGCGCGCCGACCACATCGATGCCGATCACCACGTCGGCGAGATCCATCAACTGCTCGTAAGGGACGGGATTGAAGACGCCGCCATCGATCATGACGCGGTTGTTGACCCTGACCGGCATGAACAGGCCGGGAATGGCGGCAGAGGCCGCGATCGCCTTGCGCAGATTGCCCGTCTCGAGGATCACCTCCGCCTGGCCATAATAATCGGTGGCGGAGATCTTCAAGGGTATGACGAGATCGGCAAAATCCTGCGGGATCTGGCTCGGCAGGAAGGCCTCGAGGATCGGCTCCAGATTGAAGTGACCGAAGCGAAAGCCGCCGAGTGCATCGCGCATCGTGGACGGGCCGAGACCCCAGAGCCGGTTCACCAGCGAGCCGCGGTTGCCGACGGTCTCGACGGTATAGTCGCGAATCTCGCGGCCCGACATGCCCGATGCCATGGCGGCACCCATGATCGCGCCGATCGAAGAGCCGGAAATTGCTACCGGCCGGATGCCGAGTTCGTCCAGCGCTTCGATGACATGGATATGGGAAATGCCGCGGGCGCCGCCGCCGCCGAAGGCGACCGCGTACCGGAGATCGCCCTTCTTCCGGCCAACGCGATCCGCTGTCTCATGATCAGCAAGGGTCAGCCTCGTGTTCATGGATCGCCTCCCGCCTTTGCTCAGGCCGGCTCGTAGCGGAAGAAATCCATCCGCGTATCGCCGAATGTTCGGCTTTCGAGCAGCTTGTAGGCCGGATCGACTTCAACCGTCACATCGGCGCGTTCTTCGAGAATCGCGAGTGCGCCGGGCACCAGCCAGCCGCCGACATGGGCGGCAAACAGAGCCCCCTCACCCAGCTTCTGACCATAAGGCGGATCGGCGAAGAGGAAGTTGTAGGGTTCCAGCGTACCGACCGGGCCGAGCTTGGTGGCATCGCGGCGCAGGATGCGGGCGCGGCCATGCAGGCCGAAAGCGTCGATGTTCTCCCACAGGAGACCGCGACCTTCGACACCGTTTTCGACGAACAGCGCATGACGACAGCCGCGCGAGACGGCTTCCAGTCCGACGGCACCGGTGCCGGCGAAAAGATCGATCACCCGCGTGCCATCCAGCGCCTGCGGATAGACATGGCCGATGATGTTGAACAGGCTTTCGCGCGTCCGGTCGATGGTCGGCCGGATCGCGCTGGTTTTCGGCGTGGCGAGCGTGCGGCCGCGGAATTCACCCCCTACGATGCGCACGGATCAGCCTCTCGGGGTCCGCGGTTTTCCACCTGGGCCGCCTGATCGAGCGCCAGCCGGACGTCCGCCGGGCTTGCCACCCGAGGGGCGGCCACCCGAAGGCTTGCCACCGGACGGCTTACCGCCAAAGCTTGGCTTACCACCGCTCGGCTTGCCGCCGAAGGATTTGCCGGCAGGCCGTGCACCTCTGGGCTTATCGCCGAACGCGGGCTTGTCACCGAACGGACGATCCGAGCGCGGACGATCGGGACGACCTTCTCCAGCACTGAACGAGCGTGCGGGACGATCACCATCCTCGCGCGGGCGACGGTCGCCCGTTGGCCGGTCACGTGTTGGGCGGTCACCCGTCGGGCGGTCACCACGCGCAGGCCTGTCACCATAAGGGCGATCCGAGCGCGGACGATCGGAGCGGCCTTCTCCGGCGTTGAACGCACGGGCGGGACGGTCACCATCCTGACGCGGGCGACGGTCGCCGCTTGGGCGGTCACCTGTCGGACGATCTCCACGGGAGGGACGATCACCGAACGAACGCTCGCCACGGGGCTTGTCGCCATAGGGACGATCGCCGCTTTCGCGTGGCTTGCGGTCGCCGAAGGAGCGCTCGCCTCTCGGGCTGTCACCGCGGGGGCTATCGCTGCGGGGTCTGTCGCTTCTCGGCTTGTCGCCACGGGGTTTGTCACCGCGGGGTTTGTCACCGAAGGAACGCTTGGCGCCGAATTCGCCCTTTTCCGGCTCCGGCGGAGAATCCGCACGGATCCAGTCGGCGTCGTCATCGGCGCGCTTCACGATCACGCGGCGGTCATTTTCCGGCACCTGTTTCCTGAACAGCTGCTCTGCCTGGGCACGAGCGGAAACCGCCCGGACGCTGCCGTCGGCGTTTGGACGCGCACCCGGCGCCATCCAGACATTGGCGGTGCGGCTGGTGCCCATCGGCGGACGCTTCTTCGGCTTTTCGTCGCCGAGATCACGGTCGTTGGACTTGAAGCCTGGCTTTGCGCCGAACTTGCCCTCGGGCTTTGCGCCGAATTTGCCGGCCGGCTTTTCGGAGAACTTGCGTTCGGTCGCCTTGGTATCGAGACGGCCGAGCGAGCGCTCGCGTCTGTCCTCGTCGCGAGGACGTGCCGGGCGATCCGCCGGGCTCGACCATTCGGAGCGGGAGGAGCGCGCCGGCTTCTCGTCTTCAGCAGCGGCAGGCGTTTCGTTGTAGATCGGCGCGTCGAAATTCGCCTTCGCTTCTTCGATCAGGCGCGGACCGAGCTGGTCGCGCAGCGTGCGGCCGCGCACTTCCATGACCTCGCCTTCCGGCAGGTCACCGAGCTGGAACGGGCCGTAGGAGATACGGATCAGGCGGTTGACTTCAAGCCCGAGCGCGCCGAGGACGTTCTTGATCTCGCGGTTCTTGCCTTCGCGAAGACCCATGGTGATCCAGACGTTGCGGCCCTGCGAACGGTCGAGCGTGGCTTCGATCGAGCCGTAGAGAACGCCATCGACGGCAATGCCGTCCTTCAGCTTGTCGAGCGCTTCCTGATCCACCTCGCCATGGGCGCGGACGCGGTAGCGACGCAGCCAGCCGGTGGTCGGAAGTTCCAGCACGCGCGACAGACCGCCGTCGTTGGTCAGAAGCAGCAGGCCTTCGGTATTGATGTCGAGACGGCCGATGGAGAGAACCCGCGGCAGTTCGCCGGGCAGGCTTTCAAACACGGTCGGACGTCCTTCCGGATCGGAATTCGTCGTCACCAGGCCGCCGGGCTTGTGGTAGAGCCACAGGCGCGTGCGCTCGACACCGCGGATCGGCACGCCATCCACCTCGATCGCATCGTCGAAAGTGACGTTGACGACCGGCGTATCGAGAACCTTGCCGTTGAGCGACACACGGCCATCCATGATCATCCGCTCGATATCGCGGCGGGACGCCACGCCGACGCGGGCGAGGATCTTGGAAATACGCTCGGGCTTGCCATCCGACGCTGCCGTTTCGGCAGAGGCTGCCTGACGGCGCATCGGCTTTGCCGGCTTGTCGGCGGCAGCGTGTTCGGCGCGGGGCTTTTCAGCGCGGGGCGCATCGGAGCGCGGACGATCGGAGCGCGGCGCATCGGAACCGGGCTTTGCGGGCGCCCGTTTCTTGAAGCCCGTCCCCGTCTTTGTCTTGCCGGCTGCAGCATCTGCAGATTTCGGCTTGATCTCGCGGATGAAGGTTTTGGCTTCGCCGCGCTTCGGCTTGTCTTTTGAAGTCATTTGTTGTTTGCCTGAAGCATGATGTCTACGGAAACGAACCGGACATTCGTGTTCGTGGATGGTGATGAAACACGCGCACAGCGCGCTTCGTGTTGAATGCTTCCTACCAGTTCATGCGAGCCGGGTTAAGAGGAAATCGCGGAAATGCCCAAGAGCGACGGTTTCATGGATGCCGCACTCACAGAAGCCAGGCTTGCAGCGGCACAGGGCGAAGTTCCCGTGGGTGCCGTGCTGGTCATGGACGGCGAGATTATCGCCAGATCCGGCAACCTGACCCGCACCAAGAACGACGTGACGGCGCATGCCGAGATTGCGGTTATGCGGGCTGCGGCCGGGGTTCTCGGCCAGGAACGGCTTAGTGGTGCCGATCTTTACGTGACGCTGGAACCATGCACCATGTGTGCGGCGGCGATTTCGTTCGCGCGAATTCGCCGGCTGTATTACGGCGCGGGAGATCCGAAGGGTGGCGCTGTCGAAAATGGCGTGCGCTTCTTTGCGCAGCCGAGCTGCCATCATGCGCCGGATGTCTATTCCGGGCTCGGAGAGCGGGAAGCCGCCGACATTCTGACAGGCTTCTTTCGCTCACGCCGGGATTAGACAAGACAAGCTCTTACTGGAAGGGCTTCCACCAGCTGCTGTTCGACGCCTGGGTTGCGCTCTGCGCTTCCTTCTTGCGACGGCGCTCCTTCTCGTTCTCGGGTTCTCCGAGATCCTGAAGGGTTGCGGCATCGGCGGCACGGAATTCAGCCGGCGGCTCGGACAGCGAACGGCGGCGCGAGCCCATGTTGACCGTTTCGACATCCTGCTTGGCCTTGCGGAAGGCTTCCCATTTTTCCGTTTCGGTCATCTGACCACCCTGGCCACGACCGGCCATCAGCGGCGAACGGTAATTGTTGTTGCCTTCGTTTTCCTTGGCTTCCAGACGCAGGCGCGCACGGGTCTCTTCCGGAGATTCAACCCAGTTCGGGTTGCTTTCGCGGTTGGCGAGCGACTGCTGGGGTGCAGGAAGACTGCTCTGACCCTTGCCGGCAACAACCAGCGTCGGGCGGGGATTGTAGCGCAGCTTTTCTTTTTCTTCATCGCGGGCGCTGCCGAGAGCGACAGCTGCTCCAAGATCGTCGCCGAGCTGGGCCATTGCCGTCTTGTCGGTGCCATAGGTCGGGCCGCCCATGCAGCCGGAAAGAGACACGGTTGCAGCCAGCATGCCAACCGCACCGATCGCGGCACGAAACGCATAAGTCGTTTTCATCAAACCCCTACCATCGGCGCCCGTCCTGACGCCTTCAAAACCGGAAGTCATCTCGTGCCGGAACATTCCGGCCAATTTCAGGCAGGAATACCGGATGACGCGGCCAAGCGCAATCATCCGGTAATCTGCAAGCCATCAGAGCCGGCCAAGCTTGGCCAGTTCTGTCAATGCAGCCGCATCGCGGGCCGAAACATCCGGCCAGGCGGGATCTGACCCGACATCCGTCGTCACCCGCCACGAGCGGGCGCATTTGACGCCGTCAGCAGGCTTCGGCTCAACCGACACGCCCGAGACTTCCGCAAGACGGAACGCCGTCTGCGGGCCTTCGTCTGCCACGATCGTGATGGCGGATGTGATGCAGGTTTCTTCGAAATCCAGCCCGTCCAGCGCCTTCAAAAGCTCGGCATCGGCGACATGGACGACGGGTGCGGCTTCAAGCGACGAACCGATGCGCTTGTCCTTGCGCTCGATTTCGAGCGCGCCTGTGACGACCGAGCGAACCTTGCGGATCTTTGCCCATTTCTCGGCAACCGCATCGTTCTTCCACTCGGCCGGCACATCCGGGAACTGTTCCAGATGCACGGAGACGGCATCGGGCTTCAGGGACAGCCATGCCTCTTCCGTGGTGAAAGGCAGCATGGGTGCGAGCCATGTGACTGTGCATTCGAAGATCTTGCGGATGACCGCAAGCGAGGCGCGACGGCGCAACGCCGACGGGGCGTCGCAATAGAGCGCATCCTTGCGGATGTCGAAGTAGAAGGCCGACAGTTCGATATTGCAGAAATCGATCAGTGCGCGGGCGATCTTCTTGAATTCGAACGCATCGTAACCGGTGCGCACGACTTCATCGAGCTCGGACAGGCGGTGCAGCATCAGCTTTTCGAGCTCCGGCAGCTCGGCATAAGCGATCTCTTCGCCATCGTCGTGGGCCAGCGTGCCGAGCATCCAGCGGATGGTGTTGCGCAGCTTGCGATAGGCATCGACATTGGTCTGGATGATCGTCTTGCCGAGGCGCTGGTCTTCCCAGTAGTCGGTGGTCATGACCCACAGGCGCAGGATATCGGCGCCGGCATCCTTCATGACATCCTGCGGCGCCACGACATTGCCAAGCGACTTCGACATTTTCTGGCCCTTCTCATCCATGGTGAAACCATGGGTGACGACCGTGTCATAGGGCGCGCGGCCGCGGGTAGCAGCCGATTCCAGAAGCGACGAATGGAACCAGCCGCGATGCTGGTCGGAGCCTTCGAGATAGACGTCGGCCGGCCATTTCAGGTCCGGACGGTCTTCGAGGGTAAACGTGTGCGTCGAGCCTGAATCGAACCAGACGTCGAGGATGTCCATGACCTGCGTCCACTTGGCGCCGTCATGGGCGTTGCCCAGGAAGCGTTCCTTGGCACCTTCGGCAAACCAGGCATCGGCACCTTCTGCATCGAAGGCTTCCAGGATGCGGGCATTGACCTCTTCGTCCTGCAGGACATTGCCTTCCTCATCGGCAAACACGCAGATCGGGACGCCCCAGGCGCGCTGGCGCGACAGAACCCAGTCCGGGCGCTGCTCGATCATGGCGCGCAGGCGGTTCTGGCCGGCGGCGGGCACGAAGCGGGTATCGTCGATGGCGGTCAGCGCACGGGCGCGAAGCGTCGTTCCGTCCGCGAGGTCCTTGTCCATATAGACGAACCACTGCGGCGTGTTGCGGAAGATGATCGGCTTCTTCGAGCGCCAGGAATGCGGATAGGAATGCTTCAGGCGGCCACGGGCAAACAGCGCTTTGCGTTCGATCAGCGCCTTGATGACGCGATCGTTGGCATCGCCCTTCTTGCCGTTGTCATCCATGACGCGAGCACCCTCGAAACCGGGGGCGTCGGTCGTGTAGGTGCCCGAGTCATCGACCGGGAACGGGATGCGCGGATCGATGCCGCGGGCTTCGAGTTCCTTGACGCTGGACATCCAGGCCTCGAAATCCTCGCGGCCGTGGGACGGCGCGGTGTGGACGAAACCGGTACCGGCGTCATCGGTGACATGGTCGCCGGCGAGGAGTGGGACGGTGAAGTCGTAGCCGAGATCCTTGAGGGGATGAGAGAGCGTCATCGCAGCGAGGTGAGCAGCGGAAACGCCGCGCAACTTTTTAAGGGAAAGCTTGGCCTTCGTTGCCGATTCTTCAGCCAGCGAGTCAGCAAAAATTAGCTTTTCGCCCGGCTGCGGACCAAACTCATTGGTGGCTTCCGTCACCTCATAAAGGCCGTAAGCAACCTTTGGCGAGTAAGCGACGGCACGGTTGCCCGGGATGGTCCAAGGGGTGGTCGTCCAGATGACGACATGCGCGTCGCGCAGGTCTTTCTTTATCGCTAAGTCATCCTCGGCAAGTTTCTGTAGATCCTCGTCGCCAACCCACTGGCCGCCAGTCCCAAAGGCAGCAGTTGTCACCGGGAACTTCACCCAGATCGTGTCGCTCTCGTAGTCGTGGTATTCCACCTCGGCTTCGGCAAGCGCCGTGCGCTCGACCACCGACCACATGATCGGCTTCGAGCCGCGATAGAGCTGGCCGCTCATGGCGATCTTCAGAAGTTCGCCGGCGATCCGGCTTTCCGAATGGAAATCCATGGTCAGGTAGGGTTTGTCGAAATCGCCGACGATGCCGAGGCGCTTGAATTCTTCGGCCTGGATGGCGATCCACTTCTGCGCATAGGCGCGGCATTCCTTGCGGAACTCGATCATCGCGTCCGGCTGCTTCAGGTCGGGCTTGGCCTTGCCCTTGGCGCGATAATTCTCTTCCTCGATCTTCCACTCGATCGGCAGGCCGTGACAATCCCAGCCGGGAACGTAGTTGGCGTCGTAGCCACGCATCTGGAACGAGCGGGTGATGACGTCCTTCAGGATCTTGTTGAGCGCATGGCCGATATGGATGTTGCCGTTGGCATAGGGAGGGCCATCGTGCAGCACGAACTTTTCGCGGCCGGCGGCAGAAGCACGCAGCTTCTTGTAGAGATCCATCTCGCGCCAGCGGGCAACGGTTTCCGGCTCTTTCTGCGGCAGGCCCGCGCGCATCGGAAACTCGGTCTCGGGCAGATAGAGGGTCTTCGAGTAATCGAGCTTTTCAGTCACTGTATCGGTCATATTGGCTATCGTCTCTGGCGCCGGGACAAAGGCGCATGCGGATGAAATCGGTGGCAGAAGCGCTCCTGGAAGCGCCGAAAACCCGGACCCTCCGGCCGACTGTTCAAGCCGCGCGGAAGGCCGGGCCGATAATTCGTATGAACATCGCGGCCACGATCCTGGCCCGCCGGAAATCTGTCATGGGGGCGGTTATTACGGTGTTTTTCGGGTGAAAGGAAGGGGCAAAACGGTAGCCCGTCCTGCGCGCTTGTTGGCAATTCGGACAGCGTGTATCTTCCAGCCTGAGAGGTAACGCCGATGACGAAAGACGCTTCGTTGACACTGCAGATCGATCGGTCGCTGCATGACGAGTTCATGGAAGCTGCCGAGGCTGCCAATCAATCGCCATCGAAAGTTCTGCTGGGCCTGATGCAGGACTATATCCTGCAGCAGAAGATGGCTCCGGATTATCTCGCATTTCTGCAGAAGAAGGCAGACATTGCTCGCGGCGAACTGACCGCGGGCGAAAGTTTTTCGGGCTAGGACCGTTAATCCTTCGGGTTCGCCTTCATCACCGCCACCAACGCATCGTTGATGCGGTCCTGCCAGCCGGGGCCGTCGTCCTGGAAATATTCGATCACGGCGCTGTCGAGCTTCAGGGACACGAGTTCCTTTGCCTGAGGAGCGGCGCGTCGTTCCACTGCCGGAGCAGCGGGTTTCTTGACCGGCTTGAACAGCGCTTCGGCCGCTTCCATCGGGTTTACGGGCCTGCGGGGTGGAGTTGCCATGGGATATCATTCCTGCGTTGCGGACTACTGATGACAGATATATGGTTTTCGGGAAACCGCAGACCTTCAGAGTAGACACCGTGAAGAGAACATTCTTTATCAAAGCTGTCTGGGATGAAGAAGCCAGGGTCTTCTATTCGGAGAGCGACATCGAGGGCCTTCATATCGAGGCGCCCGACGTGGATTCTTTTGAAGACGTCATCTTCGATGCAGCCATCGATCTCATCGTTGCCAATCATATATCCGCAGAGGATCTGGCACAGACGCCGGTGAAGGACCTCATCCCGGCAATTCTCTGGCAACGGCCCGCCGAGATGACGGCGGCCGCCTGATGGTGGACGGTTTTTACAAGACCGTCCGCTCGATCATTTCAGAACTCGGCTATGTTTACCTGACGAATGCCAAGGGCTCTCACGAAAAGTGGCAATCGAAGGCGACGGGGAAGATAATTCTCGTACCCCGCACTCTTCTCAGCCGCCACACAGCGAATGCCATTCTGAAAGACGCCGGGTCGGACAGGCGCCTCTAAAGCCTAAAACGCGATCTTCATGTCCAGTTCGCCGAGCGGCTTTACGCCTGAAAGCAGTGCCCTCGCCTCTTCCTCGTCGTTTTTCATCTGCGCGACCAAGGGGTCGAGGCCGTCGAATTTGAGTTCGGGGCGCAGATAGCCGAAGAAGGAGACCGAGCTGATCTCGCCGTAGAGGTTTCCGGAGAAATCGAACAGATAGGTTTCGAGGAGCGGTGCACCGTCGTCCGTCACCGTCGGGCGGCGACCGTAGCTTGCAACGCCGTCATGCAGCGTGCCGTCGGCTCGTCTGAAGCGCACGGCGTAGATGCCGGGCTTGAGTTCCGTTTCAGGGGCAAGCTTCATGTTCGCTGTGGGATAGCCGAGCTGTCGGCCAAGCTGTTCGCCGCCGATCACTTCCGCCTCGACCGTGTAGCGATAGCCGAGCAGGCCTGCCGCAGCGACAACGTCTCCTTCGGCGATCAGATCGCGAATGCGGCTCGACGACACGACTTCCGCGTTTTCATCGCGAAACGCATCCACCAGCGACACGGTGAAGTCGTGACGATCGCCGGCGGTCATCAGGAAGGCCGGTCCGCCTTCGCGGCCCTTGCCGAAATGGAAGTCGAAGCCCGTGACGACGGCGCTTGCGCCCAGCCAGTCGGTCAGGATCGTCTTCACGAAATCTTCTGCCGAACGGGTCGCGAAGTCGCGGTCGAACGGGTACTCGATCACGGAGCGAAATCCCATCGCTTCCAAGAGCCGTGCCTTCAGCGGTGCCGGCGTCAGCCGGAAGACAGGCTGGTCAGGCTTGAAGACGGTGCGCGGATGCGGCTCGAACGTCAACACGAGTGCGGGCACGCCGCGTTCACTGGCGAGTTCCAGCGCCCGATCGAGCACACTGCGATGGCCGCGATGGACGCCATCGAAATTGCCGATCGCGACGACGCCGCCCTTGAGGCTTTCGGACAGCGGCTCCTTCATTTCGTTGCGGTGAAATACGGTCATGACAGGTTCCGGATCAGGCGAGGCGCGGCATCCAGAATTTCGGCGCCGCGTTCTCGCTTTTCAGCCATTCCTGCATGATCGCCTCATCGGTTTCGCCATCGACAGAATATTCCGCGATGTGAATGCCGGCACTGATATAAAGCAGGTCGAGGCCTTGCGAAAGCGCGCCACGAACATCGGTCGGCATGCCGTCGCCGATCGCGAGAACCCTCGCCTTGTCGACATCGCCGCGCTCCTGGCGGGCAATCGAGAGCGCCTCGTCGTAGATCGGCTTGTGCGGCTTGCCGGCGACGCGGACCTGGCCACCGAGCTGCTCGTAATAGGCGGCGACCGCACCGGCGCAGGGGATGATCCGGTGACCGCGCTCGACCACCAGATCCGGGTTGGCGCAGATCATCGGCACGTCGCGCGCAATGAAGGTGTTCAGCATCTGGGTATAGTCTTCGGGCACTTCCTTCTCGTCGTCGAAGAAGCCGGTGCAGACGACGCAATCGGCGTCGGCTTCAGAAACGATCTCGATACCCAGTCCATCGAAGAAATTGAGGTCGCGTTCAGGCCCCAGCAGAAACACCTTCTTCGGGCCTTCGGCGACCAGATGCCGGGTGACATCGCCAGACGTGACGATCCGGTCATAGGTTCCATCGGGAACGCCGAGATGCTTCATCTGTTCGATGACGCCAGGTGCGGGGCGCGGCGAGTTGGTGATCAGCACGACAGTGGCGCCGGCTTCTCTCGCGGCGGCCAAGGCTGTGCAGGAATGCTGGAAGGCTTCGACACCGTTATGGACCACGCCCCAGACGTCCGAAAGCACGACATCGTAGCCCTCGATCACGTCGTTCAAATTCTGGATGCGCTTTGCCATATCAAAAGTTCCTGCCGGTTTTGCCTGCTCGATTAGGAGGCTGACATCGCAAACCGTTGGCGAGATTACAAGGGACAAGGCGGTGAAAGGCGCCGCTGCGAGGCAGAACCTGGGAAAACTTCATATTTTTGCAATGGTCCGATCTTCACTGGATCAGGACGATTTGGGCGAGGAAACCGGCCGCCGCGCTGATGGCTAGCACCGGCACCATGCCGAGCTTCAGGACGAACAGCATGACGGAGGAGGCTGCGAAAAGCACGAGCGCGATGGGATCGAGGCTGGACCAGACCGGGACGGAAAGGCCAAATCCTGCTAGCGCAAAGAGATCGACGTGGCGAACCTCTCTGAACAGAACATGCAGGCCGAACCAGATCGCGAGGTTGAGGATGACGCCGACGACCGCGGCGGTGATGGCCGACAGCGCGCCCGATAAAAGGGCGTTGCCGCGCAGGCGCTCGATCAGAGGGGCGCCCGCAAAGATGAAGACGAAGCTCGGCACGAAGGTTGCCCAGGCGACAAGCAGGCCGCCGATTATTCCGCCCGTGACGGGGCCGAGACCGGAGGCTTCGCGGAAGCCGACGAGGAACCCGACAAAGGACAGAACCAGCACGAGCGGGCCCGGCGTGGTTTCGGCAAGTGCCAGGCCGTCCAGCATTTCGCCCGGTTTCAGCCAGCCGTAATCGGCGACTGCGACCTGCGCCACATAGGCCAGAACCGCATAGGCGCCGCCGAAGGTGACCAGCGCCATCTTGGAGAAGAAGGCGAACAGACTGGACAGGCTGTCCGGGGCACCGAAGGCCCAGAGCACCAGGACAGGCGACTGCCAGACGAGGATCCAGAATACAAGCGTTGCGATCGTGCGGGCGACACCAGGTGTTTTCGCGCCGGGAGGACTGTCCTCTTTGGCGATGCTGTCTTGCGTTTGCTGCGCCCCTGCCCGCGTTATCAGATAGCCTGCAAGACCGGCCGCGAACACGACCAGCGGAAACGGCAGACTGAAGAAGAACAGGGCCACGAAGGCCGCAGCCGCGACGCCGCGCAGAAAGCTGGTTTTCAGCGTCCGGCGTCCGAGGCGGATCACCGCCTCCACCACGATCGCAAGGACCGCGGCCTTCAGGCCGAAGAACAGGCCGGCAAGCCATGTCGCGTCCTGATAGAGGACGTAAGCCGCCGAAAGCCCCAGAATGATGGCAAGGCCGGGAAGCACGAAAAGCAGACCCGAAACGATGCCGCCGCGCACGCCGAACAGCAGCCAGCCGATATAGGTGGCCAGTTGCTGCGCTTCCGGGCCGGGCAGCAGCATGCAGTAGTTGAGGGCGTGCAGAAACCGCTCTTCCGAGAGCCAGCGTCTTTCTTCCACCAAAGTCTTGTGCATCATGCCGATCTGTCCGGCAGGCCCTCCGAAACTGAGGGCACCGATCCGGGCAAACACCGCCACGAGCTCACGAAAGCTCGGCGCTGCGCCCGGGTTTTGGTCGTTAAGCGTATTCTGCATGGCCGCTCCTTGAGCCCTGAATTTTTCAAGCCCGTTCTTGACTCAGCTCGCAGCCATCCTTATCTCGGGTCTCGTTAGCACTCTCGATAGATGAGTGCTAAACGTCACTCCGCGGGTCCTTGAGACCCGTCCATGTCATTTGATCGAGGGATTAGACAATGACAAGCACCAATTTTCGCCCCCTGCACGACCGCGTTGTAGTCAAGCGCGTCGAGTCTGAAGAAAAGACCAAGGGCGGCATCATCATTCCCGATACCGCCAAGGAAAAGCCAGCTGAAGGCGAAATCATCGCCGTTGGTCCTGGCGCCCGCGACGAAAGCGGCAAGCAGGTTGCACTCGACGTCAAGGTCGGCGACCGCGTTCTGTTCGGCAAGTGGTCGGGCACCGAAGTCAAGCTCGATGGCGTCGACCTTCTGATCATGAAGGAAGCCGACATCATGGGCATCATCGGCTGATTTTAGCCGACTGCTCTTCTTCCAATATTTGCTGACACCCCTTTTCAGGAGTTCCCAACATGGCAGCTAAAGAAATCAAGTTTGGCCGCACCGCGCGCGAAAAGATGCTTCACGGCGTCGATATCCTCGCTGACGCAGTGAAGGTCACGCTCGGCCCAAAGGGTCGTAACGTCATCATCGACAAGTCCTTCGGCGCTCCGCGCATCACCAAGGACGGTGTTTCGGTCGCCAAGGAAATCGAACTTGAAGACAAGTTCGAAAACATGGGCGCCCAGATGGTCCGCGAAGTTGCTTCGAAGACCAACGACATCGCCGGCGACGGCACCACGACTGCTACCGTTCTTGCACAGGCCATCGTTCGCGAAGGCAACAAGGCAGTGGCCGCCGGCATGAACCCGATGGACCTGAAGCGCGGCATCGATCTCGCCGTTGCAGAAGTCGTCAAGGATCTCCAGGCCAACGCCAAGAAGATCTCGACTTCGGAAGAAGTTGCACAGGTCGGCACGATTTCGGCAAACGGCGACGCACAGGTCGGCCGTGACATTGCTGAAGCCATGCAGAAGGTCGGCAACGAAGGTGTTATCACCGTTGAAGAAGCCAAGACCGCTGAAACCGAACTCGAAGTCGTCGAAGGCATGCAGTTCGACCGCGGCTACCTGTCGCCTTACTTCGTGACCAACCCGGAAAAGATGGTCGCCGATCTCGACGACGCTTACATCCTTCTGCACGAAAAGAAGCTTTCGAACCTTCAGGCCATGCTGCCTGTTCTCGAAGCTGTCGTTCAGACCGGCAAGCCGCTCCTCATCATCGCTGAAGACGTCGAAGGCGAAGCTCTTGCTACGCTCGTCGTCAACAAGCTGCGTGGCGGCCTGAAGATTGCTGCTGTCAAGGCTCCTGGCTTCGGCGATCGCCGCAAGGCCATGCTGGAAGACATCGCCATCCTGACGGGCGGCACTGTCATCTCCGAAGACCTCGGCATCAAGCTCGAAACCGTAACGCTCGACATGCTCGGCCGTTCGAAGAAGGTCTCGATCACCAAGGAAAACACGACGATCGTCGACGGCGCCGGTCAGAAGACCGACATCGAAGGCCGCGTTGCACAGATCAAGGCACAGATCGAAGAAACATCTTCGGACTATGACCGCGAGAAGCTGCAGGAACGTCTTGCCAAGCTCGCTGGCGGCGTTGCCGTCATCCGCGTCGGCGGTTCCACGGAAATCGAAGTCAAGGAACGCAAGGACCGCATCGACGACGCGCTCAACGCGACGCGCGCTGCCGTTCAGGAAGGCATCGTCCCAGGCGGCGGTACCGCACTCCTGCGCGCTTCGACCAAGATCACGTCCAAGGGCGCGAACGACGACCAGGAAGCCGGCATCAACATCGTCCGCAAGGCGCTGCAGTCGCTGGTTCGCCAGATCGCAACCAACGCTGGTGACGAAGCTTCGATCGTTGTCGGCAAGATCCTCGACGGCGACAGCGACAACTTCGGCTACAACGCCCAGACGTCGGAATATGGCGACATGATCGCCATGGGTATCGTCGACCCGGTCAAGGTCGTTCGCACGGCTCTGCAGAACGCAGCTTCGGTTGCTTCGCTGCTGATCACCACCGAAGCCATGATTGCCGAACTTCCTAAGAAGGAATCGGCTGGCGGCGGCATGGGCGGCGGCGGCATGGGCGGCATGGGCGGAATGGACATGATGTGATCAGGCCGTAAGGTCTGCACATCTGATCCTTCAGGTTCAGTGTTTCGGAAAGGGCGTCGGGCAACCGGCGCCCTTTCTGCTATTGAGGCATACAGCATGCATAGCATTTCCCCCTCTGAACTTACCGAACGACAAGGACTGATAATTTTTATTCGTATAAAATAGTAATTCGGCAGTGACGCTCTTCTAAGCAACTTCACATTAACTGCGCTTAATCAAACACCAACGCGCAGGTTGCCATGAAGCACGTATCTTTGATCGGTAAATTTCTGACGCTCATGTCGTTCTTCGGCATATTCGTCGTCGCAACTGCCTTCTACAGCAGCAACAGCATTCGAACGCTGGATAGCGAGTATGGCGGGCTTCTCCAGCAGGAAAGCCTGGCAACTTTGGCAATTGCACGCGCCAATCGCTACATGCAGACCGGGCACGCTGCCGCTGGCGACCTGCTTGTGTCGCGCACTGACGAAGAGAACGCGAGCAATCTTGCGGCGTTTGAAAAAGCCAAATCCTCTTTTGGTGGCTGGATGGACAAGGCGATGGCGGCCCTTCCCGCTAATGCCAAGCTGGCGCCGATCAAGGCGGAAGGTTTGAGCGTTCTCAATGACGCTTGCGGCCCTGTGGTTCAGGCCGCAGCTCAGGCCACGGACGAGGCTGCCGTGCTGGCGTCTCAGGAAGCCTTCATGAGGGACTGCAAGCCGAAGTTTGCGGCCGTTACCGAAAAACTCACGGTGGTGACCGACGAAGTGATGACAGCTGCAAATCAGGAAAGTGAAAATCTCAGCGCCAGTGCGAAGACAACCATCTACGCCACTTTCGGGGCCGTTATCGGAGGTCTCGCCCTCGTGCTCGTCGCAGGCTTCTTCCTGATCCGTGCCTGGCTTGCACGACCCATCCAGCACTTGCAGCGCACGATGCTGACCCTTGCAAACGGGGATCTGTCGGCGCTGGTGGCCGGCGCGGACCGCCGCGACGAGGTCGGCAGCATGGCCAAGGCCTTGCAGGTGTTCAAGGACAATGCTCTGCGCAGCAAGGAAATGGAGCATGAAGCCGAGCTGAACCGTACGACCCAGGAAGCGGACCGTGTCCGCAACGCGGAGAGCGAACGCCAACGCAGCGAGGCGATGGCCGAGGCGACCAATGGTCTGGCGGAAGGCCTCAAGCGGCTCTCGGCCGGAGACCTCACCTTCCAGTTGGACCGGGCTTTCGCCGCAGACTTCGAAGGCTTGCGAGCGGATTTCAACGACTCGGTCGCCAAGCTGCGCGACACGCTCCACTCCGTCGCCAACGCCACCAACGCGATCGACGGCGGATCCCGCGAACTCAGCCAGAGCGCCGGCGACCTGTCGAAACGTACCGAACAGCAGGCCGCCTCGCTCGAAGAGACAGCTGCAGCGCTCGACCAGATCACGGCCAATGTCAGCACCTCCACCAGCCGCACGGAAGAAGCCCGGTCGATGGCGATCGAAGCCAATCAATCGGCTGCCCAGTCCGGCGCCGTCGTTGCAAAAGCGGTCGATGCGATGCAGCGGATCGAACAGTCGTCCTCGCAGATCTCCAACATCATCGGCGTGATCGACGAAATCGCCTTCCAGACCAACCTTCTCGCCCTCAATGCGGGCGTTGAGGCGGCGCGCGCCGGTGAAGCCGGCAAGGGCTTTGCGGTGGTTGCCCAGGAAGTGCGCGAGCTCGCGCAGCGCTCCGCGCAGGCCGCAAAGGAGATCAAGGACCTGATCCGGAACTCGGCGTCCGAAGTCAAGAATGGCGTCGAACTGGTGAGCGCCACAGGCACTGCGCTTCAGGTGATCCAGAATCATGTCGTGGCGATCAACTCGCAGCTCGATGCGATTGCCACGTCCGCAAAGGAACAGTCGGTCGGCCTGTCGGAAGTCAATGTTGCCGTCAACCAGATGGACCAGGTAACCCAGCAGAACGCCGCGATGGTGGAAGAAGCAACGGCGGCAAGCGCTGCGCTTGCCCAGGAAGCCCAGCGCCTGCGCGAGCTCGTCGGCCGGTTCAACACCGAAGGCGACCGCGGAATGTCCGCATCGGTGCGCGTCGCCGATCACGCAACCGCCCGCGCCACCCCCTCGCCGGCACGCACCCTCGCCAAGAAGGTTGCGTCAGCCTTCGGTTCGCTAGCGCCAGCCGCCTCCAACTGGGAAGAGTTCTGATTGACCACATTGACGAACCGAAAGGGCGGTCTTCGGGCCGCCTTTTTTTGTTTCGCGCCCATAAAAAAACCGCCCGGCAGAGCCGGACGGTGAAGGGTCATTTCAAGTGCCGCTCGGCTTAGTACATCGTGCGGCCGTTGTTGTTCTTGCGGTAGATGTTGCGCGACGCGTTGTTCTGGCGGCGCTCGATCTCGCGGCGCTCGCGCGGGGTGATCACGCCATCGCGGGCTGCGCGGTTCTGGGCGCGATCGATGCGGTTCTGCTGGCGAGCGATGTTGCGAAGCTCCTGCGGCGTCAGTTTGCCGGTGACGGCACCGCGGTAGATCCGGTTTTCCTGCCGGTTTTCGCGGCTTTCGCTGCGGTATGTCTGCGCGAAGCTCGGCACTGCAAATGCAGACGCCATGACGAGTGCGAGCGTGGTGATGGCGATCTTCTTCATATCTTCCTCCTAGTTCGAGGTCGAACTCAATGTGAGAACGACCCGATGGTAGGTGCCAAACGGTGAACCCCGGCTGAAGGTTGCGTTCACCTTCGCTTGCATATGCGGTTTTTTGCACATTCTAAAATGGCCGTTATCGTTCACTTTTATGAGACAAACAGTCTCCGATCGTTCATCTTTCGCGTTTGGCAGAAAGGGGTAATGTCCGGTTCAAGAATTCACACGCGGCGGGGAGAAAGATCCAGCGCCGCAACCCGGAGACTTCCCATGTCCAGCACCAACAACATCATCATTCTCGTCGCACGCATTCTTCTGTCGTTCATGTTCATCTTTGCCGGCTTCGGCAAGCTGGCCGATCCTGCAGGCACTGCCGGCATGATCGCAGGCGCCGGCATGCCGGCTGCAACCGCCCTTGCCTATCTCGCCGGCCTGTTCGAATTCGTTGCCGGTCTTGCCGTTCTCGTCGGCTTCCAGACCAAGATCGCCGGCTGGGCCATCGCCCTGTTCTGCATCTTCACCGGCGTGATGTTCCATTCGGGCACCGTTGCCGTTCCCGGCTGGCCGGATGCCGCTCTCGGCTGGATCAACACGCTCAACGGCATCATGCTGATGAAGAACGTGACGCTGGCCGGCGCCTACATCCTGCTCGCCACCTACGGCCCAGGTCTCTACTCGGTCGACGCACGCCGCGGTAAGGTCGCAATCGCTGCCTAACCTTTGAGCGTTCCCTGCCATGAAGGCCCGCCAGTCAACTGACTGGTGGGCTTTTTTTTTATTCTGGAATTGCTATGATGTCCGGCGGCGGATGTTCTTTGCCAGCCAGACGGTTGCGCCACCGCATTGCGGATCCTGGGCGACGCTCGCCACCACCTCGAAGCCGTTTTTCGTGAGGAGCGCTTCGTATTCCTCCGGTGACAGGCTGGCGTGGTAAAGCGGTTCACCGCCGAACTCCCCCATCGCCTCGCCTTCGAAATGGCCGGCGGTAAACATCAGCGCCGCACCGGAGCCAGCGAGTGCTGCAAAGCGCGGAAACATGGCGCGCTGGTCCTGCGGGTTGAGGTGGAAGAAGCTGTGCCAGGCAATGATGCCGTCGAACTTGGTCGGCTGGTAAAACTTGCGCATGTCGGCAACGATCCAGGCGCGGCCCGGAAACCGTTCGCGGGCAAGCCCGATCAGCGTTTCCGATGTATCGACGCCGGTGAGCCGATGATTACGGCGGATGAGGTCGGCGGCGATGGGTTCCGCGGCACCGCAGCCGAGATCGAGCACGTGACCGCGCGGCGGCATGGTGGCCGCAAACCTGTCGAGCCACGGCCTCTCGAACAGGGTCTTGCCGCGCAGCTTGTCGAAGGCAGCTGCGTGGCGTTCGTAGAGCCCGATGATATTGGCGTCTTCGCCGGCCATCAGAGCGCGTTGCGCACGGCGTCGACGATATGCGCGATGCGCGGATCGCTCTCATGCGCGGATTTGCGCGCTCTCACCAGGCAGGCCTGCGACTTGAGGATGACGCCATCCGACAGGATCTTCAGGTGGTTGGCGCGCAGTGTCGAGCCGGTCGAGGTAATATCGACGATGATATCGGCCTGGCCTGCCGCCGGTGCGCCTTCCGTGGCGCCGAGGCTTTCGACGATGCGGTAAAGCTGAATGCCGTGCTGCGACGAGAAATGCTGCTGGGTGAGCCGCCAGTATTTCGTGGCGATCTGCAACCGCCGCCCGTGACGCGCGCGGAAATCGGCAGCGACATCGCCGAGATCGGCCATGGTATCGACGTCAAGCCAGATTTCCGGAACGGCGACGACCACATCCGCATGGCCGAAACCGAGGCGGGCGACGATCTCGACCTGCCGGTCTGCATCGACCAGTCCCTCGCGCACGAGATCCTCGCCAGTGACGCCGAAATCAACGGCGCCGGCGCCCAGTTCACGGGCGATCTCGGAGGCCGAGAGAAAGGCGATCTCGATATCCTCATGGCCTTCGACGCGACCGCGATAGGAGCGGTCATTGCCGACGGCGACGATGGGAAGGCCGGCGCGCTCGAAGATCGCCGAGGCGTCGTCCTTCATGCGGCCCTTGGAGGGCAAAGCGATGGTTATGGTCATCAGCGCGCCCTCGCCTGTTCGATCCGGTCGAGCCACAGCGAGAAGCCGACGGCCGGAATGTCGTCGACGGCGCCGAGCAGCGTCAGCAGCCGGTCAAAGCGACCGCCGCCGACCAGAACCGCATCCGACCCCTTTTGCGTGACCTCGAAAACGAGGCCGGTGTAATAATCGAGCGGACGACCGAAGGCCGCACGATAGGTGATGCGCGACGGGTCCATGCCGAGATCCTGAAGCGCTGCAACGCGGGCTTCGAATTCGGAAAGCGCGTGGCCGAACGACAGCCCTGCGGCATCGGCAAAACCGGCAAGGGCGGCGGCTGCCTCCGAAAGCGGCAGTTCCAGCGACAGGAACTCGCTCAGCAGAAGAAGTGCTGCGCCATCCAGCCGGGTTTCGGCGAGCGCCAGCTTTTCCGTCAACCGGGCGGCGATCTCGCGCGGAGAGCGGCTGGCATTGGTGGAATAGCCGGTGTCCTGCATGGTCTGGTCGATATGGTCGATCAGCGCCGCCTCGTCCTGTTTCAGGAGATCGGCAAGCTCGGGCGACAGGCCGGCGACGGGCTGCGGGGTGGCGAGTGTCAGCAGCAGTTGCTTGAGAAGCGCGGTATTGCCAAACGCCTGGATCAGCCGCTTCTGCCAGCCGAGCGGCAGGCCGAGCGAGCGCACGACCGCTTCGAACACGGTCTGATCGCCGAGCGTGATCGTGAGAGCGCGACCGGGAAGCAGGCTTGCGATGATTTCGACCGCATCGGTGACGGCCCGGGCATCGGCGCTTGCGACGTTCTTTTCGCCGAGATCCTCGATGCCGGCCTGATAGAACTCGTTGTCGCCGTCACGCCGCTGGCGAAACACTTCGCCGAGATAGCAATAGCGCCGCGGCGTGCCGGTGGCGGTCTCGATATGGCGCAGGCAGACGGGAATGGTGAATTCCGGCCGCAGACACAGGCTTTCGCCGCGCTCGCTTTCGGTGAGGAAGATGCGGCGGCGAAGATCCTCGCCGGCCATGTCGAGAAAGGGTGCTGCCGGCTGGATCACCGGCGTATCGATGCGGGCCGCACCGCGACCGGCAAATTCATCGAGCAGGCGGCCGGAGAATTCGGGCATGTTGATCAGCGGCATGGGACGGCTCCTGCGGTAGGGGAGAAAGTCCCCCTCTGGGCTGCCGCCCATCTCCCCCACAAGGGGGGAGAAGACTCGTGGCCGGCGCCGATCTCACCAGCGAGGCGCAGCGGGAAATCGGACGCCGGCGTCGCGCACCAACGCGCTCCCTCCCCCTTGTGGGGAGGGTTGGGGAGGGGAAAAGCCACCGTCACAGACATCATTCGCCCTTCGCCCGCGTTCGATCTTCGGCCTGAGCTGCCAGGATTTCCTGCACCTTGGTGACGAGATCGGTTTCGGAGACCGTATCCTGCGCGACGCGGGCTTCGCGCCATTCGGCATTGTCGGTGATCTCGCCGGAGAGGCGCTTGCCCTCGAACAGGTCCTTCAGCTGCACGACACCCTCGGCGCGCTCGTCGCCGCCCTGGATGATGGCGATCGGGCAACCTCTGCGGTCGGCATATTTCAGCTGGTTGCCGAATTTCTTCCAGTTGCCCTGGTACATTTCGGCACGGATGCCGGCATTGCGCAGATCCTGCGTGAATTTCTGGTAGCGTCCCATGCTCTCGACATCGCCATCCATGACGGTGACGAGAACGGGTGCGACGACCTCATCCTGGCCGAGCTTGCCAAGGTTCTTCAGCGCCGTCAGCAGCCGCGAGACGCCGATGGAGAAACCAGTGGCCGGCACCGGCTGGCCCATGAAGCGCGACACGAGACCATCGTAACGACCACCGCCGCCAACGGACCCGAACACGACCTTTTCGCCTTTATCGTTTGTGACGTCGAAGGTGAGTTCGGCTTCGAAGACCGGGCCGGTGTAGTATTCGAGGCCGCGGACGACGGAGGGGTCGATCTTGATACGATCGGGGCCGTAACCGGCACCTGTTGCCAGCGCGCCGATGATGTTCAGTTCCTCAACGCCCTCGCTGCCCCTGGCTGTTCCAGCAACCAGTTCGCCGAGTTCAGCCGCGCTTTCCGCGTAATCCTTGATGCCAACGAAGAAGAGAACCTTTTCGATCTGTTCCTCGCCAAGTCCCGCACCCTTGGTGAAGTCGCCACTCTCATCCTTGCGGCCGGCACCCAGCAACAGAGCAACGCCCTCAGAGCCGAACTTGTCGAGCTTATCGATGGCGCGCAGCACGTTCAGCCGCTGGCCGGCCTTGTCGTCGCCACCGAGGCCGATCGCCTCCATGACGCCATCCAGAACCTTGCGGTTGTTTACCCGGATCACGTAATCGCCGCGCTTGATACCCAGCGCTTCCATCGTGTCGGCCATCATCATGCACATTTCGGCATCGGCCTGGACGCCGGGTGCGCCGACCGTATCGGCGTCGAACTGCATGAACTGGCGGAAACGGCCGGGGCCGGGCTTTTCGTTGCGGAACACGTAGCCGGCGCGGTAGGTGCGGAACGGCAGCTGGATCTCGTTGAAGTTTTCGGCAACGTGGCGGGCGAGCGGCGCGGTCAGATCGTAGCGCAGCGACATCCACTGTTCGTCGTCGTCCTGCAGCGAGAACACGCCCTCGTTGGGGCGGTCGCTGTCGGGCAGGAACTTGCCGAGCGCATCGGTATATTCGAACAGCGGCGTCTCGAGCGGATCGAAACCGTAGCGCTCGTAGACTTCGCGGATTTTTCCGACCATTTCGTTGGTGGCGTGGATATCGGCGCTCGAACGATCGACAAAGCCGCGCGGCAGGCGGGCCTTCAGTTTCTGGGGCTTCTTTTGTTTGTCGCTCATGATCGATATTCCATTGCCTTCGGGCCTTCGGGAAAGGCCGGATTAGTGTGCGGTTTCTTAGAGGATGACAGCCGGAGCGGCAAGGGCGGCGGCTGGCGAACAGGCGAGAGCGGTGGTATATATTGCGCCACCACAAGGGTTACGGCCATGAACAAGCGCGTCACGATCGAAATGCCGGATGAAATGCTGAAGCTTGTCGAAGACTACGCCGCAGAGGCCGGCTCCGCGCCGGACGTCTATATGCGAGACGTCATCGAGCAGCATCTTGAGAATATGTACGACATCGCGGCCGGGGAAGCGGCCATGGAACGTCTCCAGGCCGGTGAGAAAACCTACACCTGGGACGAGATGGAGCGCGAGCTTGGCCTGAATGCTTGACAGAACTGGGAGCCAGGCCTCTATCGCTCACCCATGATCCTCGAAGCGCTCCATTACACCGCGACCCTGCCGGTCACGCCAGCCGAATTCCGGCCGTTCATCCGGTCATCAGTCAATCTCTGGTCGCGTGCCAGACGTTGCGCCGACGCCTGGGCACCGCATGAGGAGAATTGCAAGACGTTCATTCGCGAGACTATCGCGGACATGAAGCAGCGGCGGACCGTCGTCGTGCTTGGCTCCGGTCTGTTGCGCGACGTGCCGATCGAGGATCTGGCGAAGGGTTTCGATACGGTCGTTCTGGTCGATCTGGTGCATCTCGCCTCCGTGCGGCTGCGGATGCTTGCGCGCAGATACCGGAATGGGCGGCTGATTTCGCGCAATCTCTCCGGTCTCGACAAGGCGCTTGCCGGCACGGTGCCGGAGCCTTTGGCGTTTCTGCGGCAGGTGCCGTATCTCGATCTCGTCGTCTCGGCCAACATCCTGTCTCAGATCGGCGTCGGTGCGAGGCGGCAGCTTGAGGAGATGAGGCACCCGGAGCCGGATGCCATCGTTGCCAAGCTTGTCAGCGCGCATCTGGACGGGATCTCCGCCCTGCCCTGCCGCCAGATTCTGTTGACCGATACCGCCTATAGAATTGTCGATCGGCAGGGAGAGGTTCTGGAGACAACGGATCTTCTGGCCGGCGTTACGCCGCCGCAGGCGGTCCGAGCCTGGTCCTGGCCGGTCGCGCCCTACGGCGAACTTGGCCGTGAGTATCAGGCTGTCCATGATGTGATCGCGCGGTAGCTTGATTTGCGCGAAGCTGCGTTTTAGCTTTGGTGCATGATGACACGCACGCTCCCCATCGCCGCCGCCGTTCTTGCCCTTTCCTTCAGCCTGGCCGTTGCGCAGGACATGAAGGGGCATGACCATTCCTCGACAAAGCCGCAGGGACAGACGGACACAAGCCCGTCTACGAAGGCTTACAAGGATGCGGCCGCAAAAATGCACAGCGACATGTCGCTGAACTATTCCGGCGATGCAGATGTCGATTTCGCGCGCGGCATGATCGCTCACCACCAGGGCGCGATCGACATGGCCAAAGTCGAGCTGGAACACGGCAAGGACCCTGACCTGCGCAAGCTGGCTGGAGAGATCATCAAGGCGCAGGAAAAGGAAATTGCCGAGATGCAGGCATGGCTGAAGGCGAAGGGACAGTAAGCTTCGAAGCTTGTCCAACGTCGCATCCTTCCGTATCTTGATGGTCTGGAGGCTAGTGACATGCGCCCGATTACCGCAATCGGTTTTGATGCCGACGACACGCTCTGGCAGAACGAACAATACTACCGCCTGACGGAACGGCACTTCCAAAAGCTGCTTGGCGATTTTGGCGATGGCGCCGATATTTCCGCGCGACTGCTGGAGGCCGAGAAGCGCAATCTCGGATATTATGGTTTCGGCATAAAGGGCTTTACCCTGTCGATGATCGAAACCGCGATCGAAGTGACGGACGGCAACGTACCATCCCGCACCATCGGCGAAATCCTCGATATCGGCCGGGAGCTGCTGCGTCACCCGGTCGAGGCGCTGCCGCATGTGGAAGAAACGCTGAGATCGCTGAACGGCCATTATCTGCTGGTGCTGATTACCAAGGGCGACCTGTTCGACCAGGAACGCAAGCTGGCGCAATCGGGCCTCGGTGATTTCTTCGACGCGGTGGAGATCGTTTCGGACAAGACGGCCACCACCTATCGGCGCATTTTCCAAAAATTGGCCGACGGGCCTGAACGGGCGATGATGGTGGGCAACTCGCTCAAGTCGGATATCGTGCCGGCCATCGCCGCGGGATCCTGGGGCGTTTACGTGCCGCATGCCCTGACCTGGGTCCTGGAACATGTGGACGCGCCGACCGAAGCGCCGCGTTTCCGCAAGATCGAGAACCTTGGCGAGTTGCAGCGGGTCCTTACCGAAGTCATGGCCGTTTGAAATTCAGCCGTGCCTGCGCGACCTCCGGCTGGCAGAAACAGCCCTCGAAATGATCGTTGACGAGGCCCATCGCCTGCATGAAGGCATAGACGGTTGTCGGGCCAACGAAGGTCCAGCCGCGCTTCTTGAGCACCTTGGACAGTGTGACGGAGACTGGCGTCGTGGGGTTGGCGCATAGCGTGGCGAGATCCATGATCGCGGGTCGGTCTTCCTCGCGGGGTTCGAAACTCCAGAAGAATTTGGCGAGGGTGCCAAACTCATCGCGCATCTCGACGGCGCGCTTGGCATTGTTGATGGTGGACACGATCTTGCCGCGATGGCGGATGATGCCCGCATCGAGCACCAGTCGTTCGACATCGTCTGGACCGAACTGCGCCACGGTGTCGAAATCGAAGCCTGCGAAGGCTGCGCGGAAATTCTCGCGCTTGCGCAGGATCGTCAGCCACGAGAGACCGGACTGGAAGCCTTCGAGGCAGATCTTTTCGAACAGCCTGATATCGTCGGCCATCGGCCGGCCCCATTCCTCGTCATGATAGCGGCGGTAGTCTTCGAGACCGCCGTGCCAGAAGCAGCGGCCCTTCCCATCTTCGCTCGTGATGATGCCGGCCACTTGCTTCTCCCAAACCATGACAATCCAATCCTTAACGTCAGTCTGACAGGTCTTCAGCTTGCGGCAACCATGTTTACACACGGGCCGGTAACCCTGCCAAAAGCTTTATGCGAATTCCAGCGCCGAACACCCCACCCGTTTACCAAACGCTTTGACGTGGCATTCACCATGGCCGCCAGATCCGTAAACGAGTGGACGTGGAACCGATGACGACGAAGACCCTGCTTCTGGCCCTAGGCCTGACGACCGCGCTTTGCAACACAGCTTTGGCAAACGACCGCTACGGCGACCGCCCGCCGGTCATCGTCAGCCCGGATCTTGCCGCTCCGTGGGTGATGCAGCTTGCCGGACCGAATGGACGATCGGCAGCAACCGTGCGCCAATATCGCCAGCCGCAGAACGACCGGCAGCAGACCGCACAGCCGCGGGTGATATACCGCGAGCAGGCCCAGCCGCGGCCGGTCCGCCGTGGCGTATTCGATCGCGGTCAGCCGAGAGCGCAACAGGTCGCCATGCGGCCCAACGCGCCGGCACGCAGCCGCATCGATCCGCAGTTTCTGCCGCAGATGGTGGCCTATGACACCAAGGAAAAGCCGGGCACGCTCGTCATCGATACGAACAACCGCTTCCTCTATCTCGTGATGGCGGACGGCCAGGCACGGCGCTACGGCGTCGGCGTCGGCAAGCCGGGCTTCGAATGGGCCGGCGAACACAAGGTGACCCGCAAGGCCGAATGGCCGAGCTGGATCCCGCCGCAGGAAATGATCAGCCGCGAGGCCGCCAAGGGCCACTATCTTCCCGCCCGCATGGACGGCGGACCGGAAAACCCGCTCGGCGCCCGTGCCCTCTATCTCGGCTCTACGCTCTACCGCATCCACGGCACCAACGCGCCCTGGACGATCGGCAGCGCCGTCTCCTCCGGCTGTATCCGCATGCGCAACGAGGACGTGACAGACCTCTACGGTCGTGTTGATGTCGGCACCAAAGTCATCGTGATGTAAGCGCCACCGCGGCTGCTGTGGCCATATGGCCACGGTGGCTTCGGCGATCGTTGAGCGCCCGTGTATATTCACCTCGTCTCATCTTGCCGCAGGCGATGGGTCGGGACATGTTTTCCTGCAGTTCAAGACGAAAATACCAGGGGGTAAGAATGAAATCGGGTAAAATGCTGTTTGCCGTGGCCGGCATGATGGTTTCGATTCTGGCAGTGGATGCTTCGACCCACGCAGCCTCAGCGCAGAGCTCCAGTTCGGCGCGGCCGCAGACGACCGCCAGCGACGTGGCGCCTTCGGTGCGCAACCGCACGGTGCCGGAGAAATTCCAGCGCCGGAAGGTTCGGTTTGCCACCAATGAAGCGCCGGGCACGATCATCGTCGATACGAACAACAAGTTTCTCTACTACGTCGAGGGCAACAACCGCGCTACCCGCTACGGGATCGGCGTCGGTCGCGAAGGCTTCGGCTGGTCGGGCGTGGTCTCGATCGGCCGCAAGTCGGAATGGCCGACCTGGACGCCCCCTGCCGAAATGCGCGCCCGTGAGGCCCGCCGCGGCATCAAGCTGCCCGTCGTCATGCAGGGCGGCCCGGAAAACCCGCTCGGCGCCCGCGCCATGTACCTCTACAAGGGCGGCCGTGATACGATCTTCCGCATCCACGGCACCAACCAGCCCTGGACGATCGGCCTCAACCTCTCGTCCGGCTGCATCCGCATGATGAACAAGGATGTCGAGCATCTTTACGCGCGCGCTGCTGTCGGCTCCAAGGTGGTCGTCATCGGCCCCGGCAGCAAGCCGGGCGACGTCGCCTTCGAAGACCGCGGCCTCGACATTTTCCGCACCATCTTCGGCGGCTGATTGTTAGGCATCTCTTCTCGCATTCCTGTGCGCGTCACAGGAATGCGGTCGGTCTAGGTTAAAGGACTGAAGAGATTCTTCCGCATCGCAGACGCGACGCTGCTCAATCCCTGTGACAAGCACAGGCATGAGGGTGGAGAGTGGGCGGTGCCGGCGGCAATCAGACGACGATGTCGCCTTTTAGGGTAAGATCGGCCGGCCTCGCCTAGACGAGTGCCTTTGCCTTTCTCGCGAGCTTTGCCGGTTCGGGCCCGCCATAGGCCCAGTCCAGCAGCTCCACCGTATGGACGATCGGGATGGCTGTTCCAGACGCGATCTGGGTGATGCAGCCGATATTGCCTGTGGCGATCACATCCGGCTTGGTCGCCTCGATATTCCTGACCTTGCGGGCTTTCAGCTGGCCTGAAATCTCCGGCTGCAGAATATTGTAGGTGCCGGCAGACCCGCAGCAGAGATGGCCTTCGGCGGGATCGCGGACGGTAAAGCCCGCTGCCTTCAGAAGCTGCTTCGGGGCTGCGACGATCTTCTGGCCGTGCTGCATTGAACAGGCGGAATGATAGGTGACGGTGAGCTTTTTCGGCTCCAGCTTGGCAAGATCAAGCGTGAACAGGTATTCGGTGATGTCCTTTGCGAGCGCCGAGACTGTTGCTGCCTTCTCCGCATAGGCCGGGTCCAGCCGCAGCATGTGGCCGTAATCCTTGATCGTGGTGCCGCATCCGGACGTGGTGATGATGATCGCGTCGAGACCGCCCTTTTCGATTTCGCTGATCCACACATCGACATTGGTGCGGGCGAAATCCAGCGCCTGTTCCTCGCGGCCCATGTGATGCACCAGTGCGCCGCAGCAGCCTTCCCCTTGCGGGCTCACGACCTCGACGCCGAGGCGCGACAGCAGCCTGTGTGTTGCGCCATTGATGCCGGGATCGAGCACCGGCTGGGCGCAACCCGACAGGATTGCGACCCGCCCGCGGCGTTCGGCGTTCGGAATCTGAGATATCGCCGGGGCTGATCCGGCCGGTGGGGCGGCTCTCGGCGCAAGTTCCAGCATGGCTGCGAGGGGCCGAAGCGGCTTGATGCGCTTTAACAGCGGGCCGAAGGGCCGGCCGAGCCTTGCCAGCGACAATGCCGTCCTGAACCGTGCCGGATAGGGAAGGACCGCGGCCAGCAGGCTGCGGATCAGCCGGTCGGCAAGCGGCCGGCGATAGGTGTTTTCGATATGGATGCGGGCGTGATCGACCAGATGCATGTAGTCGACGCCGGACGGACAGGTGGTGACGCAGGAGAGGCAGGACAGACAGCGATCGATATGGGTGACGACCTGCTCATCCGCCGCCCGATCGTTTTCCAGCATGTCCTTGATGAGATAGATGCGGCCACGCGGACTGTCGAGCTCGTCGCCCAGCGTCACATAGGTGGGACAGGTGGCGGTGCAGAAGCCGCAATGAACACAGCGGCGCAGGATCTTTTCGGATTCCGCCACATGCGGATCGAGCAGTTGTTCGGGGGTGAAGGAGGTCTGCATCAGTACGCTTCTTCCCTGTCAACTTGGCCCCGCCTGCCGCAGGCGGCGCAGGACCTCGATACCGATGATGGTCTCATGATCACCACCCCATCTTGCCCGGCGAGAAGATCCCGGCCGGGTCGAGTTTCTGTTTAACCCGGGCCGAGAGTGCGGCCACGGCATCCGGCACCGGCTCGAATGACGGGGTCGCGGCTCTTGCGGATTTCGAGGCGCGGATGAGCGTGGCATGGCCTCCGCCGAGTGCGCGAATATAGCCGCGCAGGAAGTCGGCTTCGGGATCTGCCTCCATCTGCATCCAGGCCAGTCCGCCCTGCCAGTCGTAATAGGCATCGACGCCCGCCTCCATGCGAAGAGCGGCGACAAGCTGGCAGCCGGCCATCGGCGCCATCGAGACGCGCCAGAGGGGCCGACCGGCACCGTTGGCATAGGGATGAACGTCGCGGATCTCGCGCCAGAGCGACAGGCTGTCTTCCATGCCGAGTCGGATGACGGGACCAAAGGCCTGCATCACGGCGACCAGCTTTTCGGCACGCACCGCGACGGATGCGGCGAGACCTTCGAGACGCAGGACGGTTGCTTCGTTCTCGGGCAAGGCGCCATCGATAAACCGGGCTCGCACGGTATGGGGCAGATGGGCGGCACCGGACACCTCCACCGGCAGCGCCATGGCGGCCGCCATTGCCTTGGCGGCGGTCTCGTCATCGAGGCCGGAGATGACGATGGTTTCCACCGTCTGCGGCACCGGAAGGACGCGAAAGGTCACTTCAGTCAGAAATCCCAGCGTGCCGTGCGAACCGGCGAGAAGTTTGACCAGATCGAGGCCGGTAACGTTCTTCATCACCCGCCCGCCCGCGCGCAGCAATTCGCCGCTGCCGTTGACGAAACGGATGCCGAGAAGACTGTCCCTCGCCGCTCCCGCCACGAAGCGGCGCGGACCGGAGACATTGGAGGCAAACACGCCGCCGATCGTGGGCTCTCCTGACGTGCCCATGATGCCGCGGTGATCCATCGGCTCGAACGCCATCATCTGGCGGTTTTCGGCAAGGGCCGCTTCCACCTCGGCGACGGGTGTGCCGGCCTTGACGGTCATCACCATTTCGGCCGGGTCGTAATCGACGATGCCGGTCAGGCCGCGTGATGACAGGGCCTCTGCGCCCTCGGTGGCATTGCCGAAGCCGGAGCGGGTGTTGCCGCCGCAGAGCGCGAACTTCCGGCCATCGGCCACGGCGCTGCGGATGACATAGGCGGCATCGGTTTCGGAATGGGGTATCAGCAAGGGAAACCCACTTCACGCACGGGGTTGGAGATCATGACATTCACCTTCGCCCCTCGAGCGGAAACACCTTGGACGGGTTCAATATCCATTGCTCATCGAAGGCTGAGCGGATTGCCATCTGCTGGTCGAGTTCGGGCTGGGTAAACTGATGCCGCATCAGGTCGCGCTTCTCGATACCGACGCCATGCTCGCCGGTGAGACAGCCGCCGGCATCGACGCAGAGCTTCAGGATCTCGTTGCCGGCTTCCTCCGCCTTCATGGCTTCTTCGGGATCATTGGCATTGAACAGGATCAGCGGATGCATGTTGCCGTCACCCGCATGAAACACGTTCGCCACCCGTAGGCCGAAGCGTTCGACGATTTCGGCTGTCTTTTCGAGCACGTAGGAGAGTTTGCCGAGCGGCACCGTGCCATCCATGCAGATATAGTCGGCGATGCGGCCGGTTGCGCCGAAGGCGGATTTGCGGCCTTTCCAGATCAGCGCCGCCTCGGTGGCCGACTGGCATTCGCGCACGGTCTTGACCTGATGCCTTCGGGCGATTTCGACGATGTCTTTGAGCGTCGCGTCCATCTCCGCTTCCGATCCCTCGACCTCGACAATCAGGAGCGCTGCCACATCCAGCGGATAACCGGCCTTGGCGAACGCTTCGCAGATCTCGATCGCAGGCTTGTCCATGAACTCGATCGCCACCGGAATGATGCCGGAGCCGATGATATCGGCGACGCAGGCCCCTGCCTCTTCCGAGCTATCGAACCCGAACAGAACCGGGCGCGCGCCCTCCGGCTTGGCAATCAGGCGCACCGTCGCCTCGGTGACGATGCCGAGCTGGCCTTCCGAGCCGCAGACGAGGCCGAGAAGATCGTAACCTGCGGCATCCAGATGCTTGCCGCCAAGCTCGATCACCGTGCCATCGACAAGCACCATCCTGACGCCGAGCAGGTTGTTGGTGGTGACGCCGTATTTCAGGCAGTGGGCGCCGCCGGAATTCATGCCGATATTGCCGCCGATCGTGCAGGCAAGCTGCGAACTCGGGTCCGGCGCATAGAAAAACCCATCGATGCCGACCGTCTCCGAAATGCTGAGATTGGTGACGCCGGCCTGCACGGTGGCGGTGCGATTGCTGTAGTCCACTTCCAGCACCCGCGACATCTTGGAAAGGCCCAGAACGACCGCATCCTCCTGCGGAATGGCTCCACCCGAAAGCGAGGTTCCCGCCCCCCTTGCAACGACCGGAATGGCGTGGCGATGGCAGTATTTCATCACAGCCGCAACCTGCGCGGTGGTGCGCGGCAGGACGACGGCAAGCGGGACGCGCCGATAGGAGATGAAGGCGTCGGTCTCGAACGGTGCGAGTTCGCGTTCTTCGTGGATGAGACAGTCCGCCGGTACGAGACGGGCAAGATCGGTCACGATGTTATCCCGCCGCGACAGGACGGACGCGCGTGGCGGCAGGAAAGCGATTGCCTCGGCCATGGCCTCCTCCTCAGAACGCGTCGCTTTCTCTATCTCGTTACAGCGTATGCCATGACGGTGTCGCACATCAACTCGAATGCGGGTTGCCCACGCATAAACCACAGATCCGCTCTCGACATTATCAGCGTACAAAGCGCGGTCCGCGCAAAATAGACGTTGACGCAACAGTAGCCGGCTTCAGAATGGAGAATGCGCCTTTAGAGATGATTCTCCTAAAATAATCCTCTTTTGCTCGTTAAGCCCGGCGCAAGCATTATATTAGCAACATACATTTTTTGGAGGCGTTTCGAAATTGGGCTTGATGGACCGACTGACCGGCAATCTTCGTTTGATGCTGCAGCGCCCTGCGCGACAGCAGTATGCCGCGTTGTGCTATCGCCTGACGAAGAAGCGGACGCAGCTGGAAGTTCTGGTCGCCACAAGCCGCGATACGGGGCGTTGGGTCATTCCCAAGGGATGGCCGATGAAGGACAAGAAGGCGCATCAGGTAGCCGAACGCGAGGCTTACGAGGAAGTGGGCGTCAAGGGTAAGGTCGAGAAGGACGCGCTTGGCTTTTTCCACTACCGCAAGACCCTCGACAGCGGCCTGAAAGTGCTGGTGCGCGTGCAGGTTCACGCACTGGAAGTTGCCGATTGCCTGAAGAATTTTCCGGAAAAAGGATCCCGGAAGCTGGAATGGGTCTCCTGCGAGGAAGCGGCCAACCGCGTCAACGAGCCGGAACTGAAAATTCTCTTCCTGCGGTTTGCCGAAAAAATGGATCCGCTTCGTTCAACGGTGCCGATCAAGGCCGCAGGCTGACAGTCCGCTCGACCAACCAAAATCGTATACTGGAATAAATGATGGGCCAAACGCGGCCGCGTCTGGCCAAGCCGACGCTCGACAAGGATCTCGAAAAGCTCTCCTCGGTGGAAGACGCCGCGCGCCAGACGTCGCGCGGGCTTGCAGCACCCGGTGCAGCGCTGCTGTTCATCGTGCTGGTGGCAATCTTTGCCGCTTCCTATGTGACCGGACATCCGGGTGCTGTGGTGGTGATCGCGGCCTCCGCGCTTGCGGCCTACATGGCGATGAATATCGGCGCCAACGACGTTACCAACAATATCGGCGCGGCGGTCGGCGCGCGCGCGATGACGATGGCGTTCGGCCTGGCGCTGGCGGCAGTGTTCGAAATCGCCGGCGCGGTGATTGCCGGCGGCAGCGTTGCCGGTACGATCGCCAACAACATCATGCGTGCCGGCGTAATCACCGATCCGAACGTGATGATCTGGGCGATGATGGCGGCACTGCTTTCCGCAGCCGTGCTGATCAACGTCGCGACATGGCTCGGTGCGCCGATCTCTACCACCCATTCGATCGTCGGCAGCGTGATGGGTGCAGGCATCGCGGCGGCCGGTTTTTCGGCAATCAACTGGGCGACCGTCGGCGGTATTACCGCAAGCTGGGTCCTGTCGCCGCTCCTTGGTGCCGCGATTGCCGCCGGCCTGCTGTTCCTGATCAAGGAAACGATCATCTACCGCGAGGACAAGATCGCTTCTGCCCGGATCTGGGTGCCGATCCTGATCGGCCTGATGGCGGGCGCTTTTGCGGGCTACCTCTCGCTTGTCGGTCTTGGGCAGTTGATAACGGTGTCAAAACTGACAGCGACCGCCATCACGCTGATCACGGGTCTTGCCGTCTGGCGACTGGTCATCCCTGTCATCGCCAGACAGTCGCGCGGACTGGAGAACCGCAACCAGTCGCTGCGCAAGCTGTTTCGCATTCCGCTGGTGTTTGCCGCGGCGCTGATGTCGTTCGCGCATGGGGCGAATGACGTGTCGAACGCGATTGGTCCGCTGGCAGCGATCGTTGCGGCAGCGCAACGCGGCGGCATGTCCGCACCTGTCGGCATACCGCTGTGGGAGCTGGTGATCGGCGGCCTTGGTATCTCGCTCGGCCTTTTGCTCTACGGGCCGAAACTGGTGCGGCTGGTGGGTGCCGAGATCACCAAGCTCAATCCGATGCGCGCCTATTGCGTCTCGTCTTCGACGGCGCTGACGGTGATCGTCGCGTCCTGGGTCGGTCTGCCTGTGTCTTCCACGCATATTGCGGTCGGCGCCGTGTTCGGCGTCGGGTTTTTCCGCGAATGGTACACGCGCCATTCGCGCCGCCGTTACGAGTATATGCGGGTCAGGGCCGGCAAGGATCCGGATGTCGGTCAGGAGCACGAACACGACGAGAACGAGGTGAAACGCCGTTTTCTGGTACGCCGCTCGCATTTCCTGTCGATCATCGCCGCCTGGATGATTACGCTGCCCGCATCGGCTGCGCTTGCAGCGCTGGTCGCGACGGTTATCTTCGCGCTGTTCGTCTGAGTTTCGAAAGTTTTCCCATGCGTGCCAATTTCCGGATACAGCGCCTGTTCATCGACGCACCTCTTGCGAAGGCAGAGCACCAGGAGGTGGGAGCGGAGCATTTCAACTATCTCGCCAATGTGCTGCGCTTGACTGAGGGTGCCGAGATCCTGGCGTTCAATGGGCGCGACGGCGAATGGCTGGCGAAACTCATCTTTCCGAGCCGCAAGAAGATCGCGCTTGAGCCGATCGAGCAGGTGCGCCCGCAACCGCCGGCACCAGACCTGCATTATCTATTTGCGCCGCTGAAGGTGGGACGGCTGGACTATTTGGTGCAGAAGGCGGTCGAAATGGGCGCCGGCACGCTTCAGCCTGTCATGACGCAGCATGTGCAGGGCAAGATCACCAGCATGGAACGGCTGCGGGCGAACGTGATCGAAGCTGCCGAACAGTGCGGCATATTGTCAGTCCCGCAGGTCCTTTCTCCGAAGAAACTCGGCGATATCCTCGACCACTGGCCGTCTGACCGGCGCATCATCTTTTGCGACGAGGGCGATGAGGGACAGAACCCGCTGACGATCCTGTCGACGATCGAGGAGACCAAGCTGGCGCTGCTGGTCGGCCCGGAAGGCGGGTTTTCCGAAGAAGAACGGGCACGTCTGCGGTCGCTGCCATTCGTCAGTGCCATTCCGCTCGGTCCGCGTATCCTAAGGGCCGATACCGCAGCGGTTGCAGCACTTGCCGTGGTCCAGGCTTCGATCGGCGACTGGCGTTAAACATGCTCCCAACCGGCGCGACAGATTTGACACACAGCTGCCTGTTTTTCTAAACCAGCGTTGAAAGAAATTCACTTGCACCGCACATCATTCCGGTCCACTCAGCCGGACGTTCGCTCTCTAAATACGGCACTCCGAACAAGGTAGTTTTCATGGCCCGCGACACCACCGACCAGACCCCGCTTTCTTCGGTGGCCGAGCTTTCCAGCTACATGGCCGAGGGACCGCGACCGAAGGAAAAATTCCGGATCGGGACCGAGCACGAAAAGTTCGTCTTCTTCAAAGCCGATCATTCGCCCGTGCCCTATGCCGGTGAAGCCAGCATTTCCGCGCTGCTGAATGGCATGCAGGAACGGCTGGGCTGGGAGCCGATCACCGATGGCGGGAACATCATCGGGCTTGGCGAACAATCTGGCATGGGCGCGATCTCGATCGAGCCCGGCGGCCAGTTCGAGCTTTCGGGCGCGCCTCTGGAAACGCTGCATGAAGTGGCGAAAGAGGCCGAGCAGCATATCGCCCTCGTCAAGGAAATTGCCGAGCCGATGGGCATCGGCTTTCTCGGCATCGGCGGCAGCCCCAAATGGACGCGCGAAGAAACGCCGCGCATGCCGAAATCCCGCTACGACATCATGACCCGATTCATGCCGAAGGTCGGCAGCAAGGGTCTGGACATGATGTACCGCACCTGCACGATCCAGGTGAACCTCGACTTCTCGTCCGAGGAAGACATGGCTGCGAAGATGCGGGTGTCGATGAAGCTGCAGTCGATCGCGACCGCGCTGTTTGCGGCATCGCCGTTTACCGAGGGAAAGCCGAACGGATTGTCCTCCTGGCGCGGCGACATCTGGCGTGACACCGACAACAGCCGCTCCGGCGTGCTGCCCTTCGTGTTCAACTCCGATTTCGGCTATGCCGATTACGCAGAATGGGCGCTCGACGTGCCGATGTATTTCATCGTGCGCAACGGCAAGTATCACGACTGTACCAATATCACCTTCCGGCAGTTCATGGACGGCGGGCTGAAGGGCACGGTCGACGACTGGCAGCCGACGATGGGCGACTGGATCAACCATCTTTCCACGCTGTTCCCGGATGTGCGGCTGAAGAAGTTCCTGGAAATGCGAGGTGCCGACGGCGGTCCGCTCGATCGCATTTCCGCCCTGCCCGCCTTTTGGGTCGGTTTGCTCTATGACGAGACGGCGCTTGCGGATGCGCAGGAGCTGACGAAGGACTGGACGTTCGAAGACGTCGTCCAGATGCGCGACACCGTTCCATCAAAGGGGCTTTCTGCAGAGATCCGTGGCGTGTCGGTTCTCGATATCGCCCGCGAGAGCGTGCTGATCTCCAAGGCCGGCCTCAACGCCCGCGCGCGCAAGAATGCCGAGGGCGACGACGAGACGATTTTCCTTCGTCCGCTGGAAGAAATTCTGGTGAAGAAAGCAACGCTTGCCGACGAAATGCTGGCGCTGTTCAACGGGCGCTGGGAAGGCTCGGTCGAGCCGGCGTTCAAGGACTACGCTTACTGAAACCCGCATCCGAGTGGCCCGATAATCCGCTTTGAGGCTCTGCCTTTCCGGCTATAATGGGGCAATCACCCGTGCCGGAAGGGATGCCCATGCTGCCATTGTTCGACATGATGATGAAGGCCGGAGGCGGCCAGGGCGGCGGCGCATCCATGGAGGCCTTCGCCAAGCAGTTCGGTCTTGCCCAAGAGCAGGTTTCGGAGGCGATGGCGGCGCTGATGCCCGCCTTTTCCTCCGGCTTCAAGCGCAAGTCTGCAAACCCTTACGACCTTTCTGACCTGATGAGCACCGTGTTTTCCGGCGCCTATGGCAAATATTTCGAAGACATGGGCAAGGCTTTTACACCGCAGGGTAAGGCGGACGGCAATGCCGTGCTGGAGAAGCTGTTCGGCTCCAAGGAAGTTTCCCGCGCGATCGCCGCGCAGGTGGAGAAGTTTACCGGCATCGGCCAGGACATCATCGAGAAGATGATGCCTGGCATGGCCAATACGCTGATGGGCGGCTTCTTCAAACAGTTTACAGGGCAGATGGGGGCGCCTTTCGCGACCCAGTTTCCGGCCGGCGGCGATACGTTCGGCCCGGCGCTGGAGACGATGCAGAAGCAGTGGATGACCGCGATGGGTTTTGACAAGGCGGCACCGAATCCGGACGCGACGAGCAATCCCTTGGACAATCCCTTTGCGCAGGCGATGCGGGCGATGTGGGGCCTGGAAAAGCCAGAGCAGCCGCAGCCTTCCGCCACCGCTCCGGGCGCTGCCCAAACCTATGCGGATCTCGTCAACCGGATGTTCGACAGCGGCGTCGAGGCGAATAAAGGCTACCAGAAGAGCCTGGAGACGATGTTCGACGGTTACTTCGGCACTGGAAAAGCGGCCAAGCCCTGAACGAAAAAGTCACTTGAACGAAAAAGCCCGGCGCGGATAAACCGGCCGGGCAAAGGCAGGGCTATTGGCAATCGCCCTGCGGGGAAACTTGAGGCTCGCTAGAGCCGCTTGAAGCGTGTACGCGCATGCTCGCGGGCGGCACGCGTCAGAAGCCGCGACGGGTCATCCAGAACGCCCGAACGATCGAGCGCCTTCACCACATCGTGGCGTGTAATGCCGATATCTTCGAGCTGGTAATCGTCGAGGTCGTGAAGGGAATTGGCCTCGAAGCGATTTCGAAGAGCGCGCCATACGGATTTCGTTCGAAGCATGATCTGCGCTGCAAAGCTGGTCTTCGCTGCTGCACGGTAAAGCTTCAGTTCGGTTCCGTAGTTGGTCGTGCTCATCGGATCATCCTTTCGTAAGGCACGGAGAGGCTCACCCCTTCCACAACGGCTTTGCGGAAAGGTTGCCCTTTGTGAAGGCATCCGGGAGGAGGCCTTCACTGGTTCTGATTTTGCATCGTGTTTATGCGGGAAAATCTATTGATCAGTCCAACGAATGTTTCTAATGATATGCATCAATCGCTCTTATGAATGACGTTCATCTGGAGGCCCGCATGTCCGCACCGCTCGACATTGATCAGCTACACACGTTCATCGCCATCATCGACACCGGCAGTTTCACCAAGGCGGCCGATCGGGTGTTCAAGACCCAGTCGGCGGTGTCCATGCAGATGCGCCGGCTGGAAGAACGGATCGGCAAGCAGCTGTTTGCCAAGGACGGGCGCGGCAACCGGGTGACGGCCGAGGGCGAAAAGCTGATGAATTACGCAAGGCGCATCATCAGACTCAATAACGAGGCGATCGCCGCCTTCGACGACAACCGCCTGGAAGGTTCGATCCGGATCGGCACGCCGGACGACTACGCCGACCGCTACATGCCCGAAATCATCGGACGGTTTGCGAAGACGCATCCCAATGTGGAGCTCTACATCGTCTGCGAACCCTCGGTCAGCCTTGCCGAGAAGATGGCGCGCGGAGAGCTGGATATCGCGCTCGTCACACACAACCCGCGTCAGCGGATCTCCGACGTGGTTCGCACCGAGCCTTTGTGCTGGGTGGGTTCGGCCAACCACACGCTGAAGGACGACGCGCCGGTGCCGCTTGCGGTCGGTCGGCGTGATTGCCTCTGGCGCCAGCTTTCCTGTTCGGCGCTGGATGCGTCAGGCCGCGAATATCAGGTCCTGTTTACGAGCTGGTCGTCGACCGTCGTTGCGGCGGCCGTGCTTGCCGGCATGGCTGTCTCCGTCCTGCCGGAATCGGCGCTGCGGCCCGGCATGAAGGTTCTGACGGCTGCCGACGGTTTTCCGCCCCTGCCACCCGTGCAGATCGGCCTGATGAAGCGGCCGGGGGTCTCACCGTCGCTGATGAACGCCATCACCGACCATATCACCGCCTGCCTCGACAATATCTCGCCGGCCGTGGTGCCTGACGATCTCGATGCCGACACCAAGGCGTTTCCGCGCATGGTGCGGTCGCGCGGTTCGGTGATGCCCGGCTGGTAATGCAGACAAGAACGTCGCCTGCCCTCAGTTGAGGGCAAGCCACACGGCCTGCCAGACCCAGAGCGCGCCCAGCGTGAAAAAGCCCAGCATAAACAGCGGCCGGCGATAGCGCAGGCGATTGCTGGTCACATGCACATAGGCATGGGCATAGCGGGAGGCGACGAAGAGCCAGGAGAGCGCCACCGTGCCCCAGTTGTCTGCGGTTGACGCATAAAGCACCAGGCAGACGACGTGAAACAGCACCGGCAGTTCGAACTGGTTCTTGATGTTGTTGTGAACCAGCAGGCTTTCTGCCGGTTCCTGCAGGTTCTCGCGAAACTGCGCTACCTCGACGCGGCCCGACCTTACGGCGGCAACGCGTTTCTTCGACAGCATCCAGTAGAGACAGAAGACGAGCGCGACATGCGCGATCATCGGCCAGAGCGTTGCATTGGTGGAAAGCATTGATCCTCCTGTCGTCATAAGAATGCATAGACGAAGCAAAGGCCGCCGACAACGGGCCGACGGCCTTCGTGAGACAGACTTGGATTATCGCGGCGTCAGGGTTTCGGTGCCGGATCCGTCCTGGCCGGAAATCGTCCAGGCACCTTCCAGCACACCATCATCGCGCACCTCATAGACGACGAGGCCGACTTCGCCATCCAGCACGTAGCCTGCGGCAAAAGCGTTCTCATAGAGCATGCAGATGCCGTTCGACGTAGCCTTCTTGCCCGAACCCGTCTTCCAGACGATGGCACAGGTCGTCTCGCTGGTCAGCTTGATGGTGGCGGTGCCGTCATAGGCGGATCCGTCGAGATTGGTGCCCTCAACCGTGTACGCGCCGGCCTTGACGGTCTGCGCCTGGGCAGGCGCAATGAAAGCGGCGCCCAGAAGCACCGCAGCAAGAACTGTTCTCTTCACGAAAGTCTCCCCTTAAGTCGATCTCTATCGACGACGAGAAGATATCAAAATTTGTGCTGGCGGATACTGGGGGCACGAAATAAAAAGGGCCGGGCTACTATGCCCGGCCCTGTTGTTTTGGACGTCGCTACGTTCAGGCGCCGGAGCCCGGATAGTTCGGGCTTTCGCGGGTGATCGTCACGTCATGCGGATGGCTTTCGCGCAGGCCAGCACCGGAGATGCGAACGAAGGTCGCCTTCTCCTGGAAGTCCTTGATGTCCTTGCCACCCACATAGCCCATGGCAGCTTTCAGGCCGCCTGCGAGCTGATGGATGACGCCGGAAACCGGACCCTTGTAGGGCACCTGGCCTTCGATGCCTTCCGGCACCAGCTTCAGGGTGTCGCGGACTTCAGCCTGGAAGTAACGGTCGGCGGAACCGCGGGCCATGGCACCGACGGAACCCATGCCGCGATAGGCTTTGAACGAGCGGCCCTGGTAGAGATAGACTTCGCCCGGGCTTTCGTCGGTGCCGGCGAGCAGCGAGCCGATCATCACGGCCGACGCGCCGGATGCGATCGCCTTGGCGACGTCGCCGGAGAACTTGATGCCGCCATCGGCAATGACCGGAATGTCCTGCGCCTGTGCCGCCTCGACCGCCGACATGATGGCGGCGAGCTGGGGAACGCCGACGCCGGCGACGATACGCGTGGTGCAGATCGAGCCCGGGCCGATACCGACCTTGACGGCGTCTGCGCCTGCATCGATCAGCGCCTTGGTGCCGCTTGCGGTGGCAACGTTGCCGGCCATGACGCGGACGTGGTTGGACAGCTTCTTGACGCGGGTGACGGCTTCGAGAACGCGGGCCGAATGGCCGTGCGCGGTATCGACGACCAGAAGGTCGACGCCGGCTTCGATCAGCCGCTCGGCACGCTCGAAACCATCGTCACCGACGCCGATCGCGGCCGCGGCGCGCAGGCGGCCCTGCATGTCCTTGGAGGCATGGGGGTTGAGCTGCGACTTTTCGATGTCCTTGACGGTGATCAGACCAACGCAGCGGCCTTCGCCATCGATAACCAGCAGCTTTTCGATGCGGTTGGTATGCAGCAGGCGCTTGGCCTCCTGCTGATCGACGTTTTCCTTGACGGTGATGAGACCCTGATGGGTCATCAGCTCGTGGATCTTCTGGGCCGGATCCGAGGCAAAGCGCACATCGCGGTTGGTCAGGATGCCGACCAGACGGCCCGAGGCTTCGACAACAGGAATGCCGGAAATGTGAAACGTCTTCATCAGGGCCAGCGCATCGGCGAGCGTCGCGTCGGGGCCGATCGTGACCGGATTGACGACCATGCCGCTTTCGAACTTCTTGACCTGGCGGACCTGTTCAGCCTGCTCAACCGGGGTCAGGTTCTTGTGGATGACGCCAAGACCACCGGCCTGCGCCATCGCGATGGCGAGACGGCTTTCGGTGACGGTGTCCATCGCCGACGAGATGATCGGGATGTTCAGCTCGAAATCAGTGGCAATGCGCGTGGCGACGCTGGTCTGGCCCGGCAGGACTTCGGAATGCCCCGGCTGCAGCAGCACGTCATCGAATGTGAGGGCGTCGAGACCGGTCGGCGTTTCTATAATACGAGCCATTGCCAATTCCTTCGATCTTAAAAATGCGGGACCGCTCAGGACCGTGAATACGTCCCGACGTTCCGGCAACAATTGCTTGGAAGTTGGCGAGGGCTGGTAACACGATAATGACAGGAAGGGAACATTTAAAACCCGGAGGCAGGCCCTCCGGGTTTGCATAGCTGTGAATTTACCGCGTCAATATTCGTCAGATATCGAACTGGTAGCTCTTCGGCACGAAGCGGTAGCCGGTTTCCTGCTTTTCGGCGTAGCCGACGGCGGGGAACGGCATGTGGTAGCCGAGGAAGGCGACCTTGTCGGTGGCGATCATGTCGAACACGCGCTTGCGGGTTGCGGCCGCCTTTGCCTTGTCCATGTCGAACTTGACCTCCCAGTCCGGGCGCTGCAGCGACAGGACGAAGTGGTTGGCGGTATCGGCCGTGAGGATCAGGCGCTTGCCCTGCGATTCCACGTTGAAGATCATCATGCCGGGCGTATGGCCGGGCGCGAGCATGCCGGTGATGCCGGGTGCGACGTCGTCGCCCTCTCCGATGAAGGTCATCTTGTCTGCCAGAGGCTTCACATTGGCGAGCACGGACTTCTGATTGCCTTCAGCGGGCGTTCCGGCGCGGGCGCCGTCGACCCAGAAATCATATTCCGTCTGACCGGTGATATAGGTCGCCTTGGGGAAGGCCGGCTTGCCGTCTTCCATCAGGCCGCCGATATGGTCGCCGTGGAGATGGGTCAGGACCACTTTCGTTACATCGCCCGGCATATAGCCGGCAGACGCCATGCCTTCGACCAGACGGCCGGCACCCATGGCATGACCCGACTGGCCGAAGCCCGTATCGAACAGGATGACGTCGCTGCCGGTATCAATGAGCGTCGGGGAAAAGCCGTTGACGAACTGATCGGTCGGCAGAAAGTTGTCTGCGAGAAGCGCGCTGACGGTCTCGGCCGACTGGTTGGTTCCAAACGTCTCGTTCGGAGTGCCGGAAGCGCGGGAGCCATCCTTCACCACGAGAACATCGAAGCTACCGAGCTTGAATTTGTGAATGTCGGGAGGGGTTACGCGATCGATTGCCAATTTCTTCTCCTGTGCCAGCGCTTTGCTGCTCATCAGCGCCTGGCCACTCCATATAGCCGGCGCCGCGAGGACGGCCAGTCCGGCACTTCCCAGCAGCGTGCGGCGTTCCATGCCCTTTGGTTCGTCCTTGAACGTCATGATCTCATCCCTCCGTTTGAAAGCTTTCGGGGGTGCACTGAAAATGCCCAAGCCCCGCACACGAATAGATAACAGGCGACAGGCAAAGGGAAACAAGCCTCACGCAGACGTGACATGGTCTCCCGGAAATTGACATTGTGCAATTGGCTTCATGCCGGAACAGGTCTAGAGCGGGGACGTTGAAGTGCGTCGCGTATCGCAGGCCCTCCCCATGAACCGCATCATTCCGCTTATTCTGGCCGTCGCTCTGTTCATGGAGCAGATGGATTCGACCGTCATCGCCACCGCACTTCCCACCATCGCCGCCGATCTCGGGGTCAGCCCGATCACGCTGAAACTGGCGCTGACATCCTACATGGTGGCGCTTGCAATGTTCATTCCGCTGAGTGGCTGGATGTCCGACAAATTCGGGGCAAAGAAGATCTTTCGCCTGGCAATCTGCGTCTTCATCGTGGGCTCGATCCTCTGCGCAATCTCCGAGTCACTGCTGCAGTTCGTGATGTCGCGCTTCCTGCAGGGCATGGGCGGGGCAATGATGACGCCGGTCGGCCGTCTGGTGCTACTGCGAACGACGAAGCGCAGCGAACTTGTTTCCGCCATGGCGCTTCTGACGATCCCGGCGCTGGTCGGGCCTTTGACCGGGCCGCCGATCGGCGGTTTCATCACCACCTATTTTTCCTGGCACTGGATCTTCATCATCAACGTGCCGATCGGCATCGCCGGCGTGATCCTGACCGGCATCTACCTGCCGCACGTGCCGCCGGTGGAGACGCCTCGAATGGACTGGTTCGGCTTTCTGCTGACCTCGGTTGCGGCCTCCGGCGTCGTCTTCGGCCTGTCGGTGATCGGCCTGCCGGCGCTGCCGCCGGTCGTCGGCATCACGGCCACGTTTGCCGGCTTTGCCGCCTGCATTCTCTATTATTTCCATGCCAAGCGGCACCCGTTTCCGGTGCTGAACCTCACGATCTTCAACGACCGGGCTTTCCGTGCCTCCACCACCGGCGGCACGATGTTTCGCATCGCGACCGGGGCGATCCCCTTCCTGATGCCGCTGATGCTGCAGCTGGGTTTCGGCCTCAATCCGTTTCAGTCCGGCCTCATCACCTTCGCCGGTGCGATCGGTGCGCTGACGGTCAAGTTCCTTGCAAGGCGGGTGTTTGCGATGACAGGCTTTCGAACCGCGCTGATCTTTGCCGGCATCCTTGGCGCAGCATCGACGGCGGTCAACGGGTTCTTCACGCCGGACACACCCCATATCGTGATCATCGGCGCGCTGCTCGCGGCAGGGCTATTCCGCTCCCTGTTTTTCACAGGTGCCAATGCTCTCGGCTATTCGGAGATTACGGACCAGCAGGCGAGCCAGGCGACGTCCATGGCCTCATTCCTGCAACAGGTGAGCCTGGCACTCGGCGTCGCGTTTGCAGCCTTCATTCTGGAGATGTCGTCGACGTTTTCCGGCAGCCAGCTGGCGCTCGCGGATTTCCATCTCGCGTTCTTTATCGTCGCCGCTGTTTCGGTATTTGCGGTGATCCCAATCCTCAAGCTCGACCCGATGACCGGCGCCGACGTATCGGGACACCGGCGCGGAGTGCGCGTCGGACAGGTAGAGCCGACACCGGGAGCCGGCGAGTAAACTCAGTCCCGGCCGAAGCCCTCGTCGCCCGCCTGTTCCCGCGGATCATCCTGTGCTTCGTCTGCTGCATCATCGCCGGGATGGTCGCCGGCCGCTTCGTTGGCGAGCCTGTGGGCCTGACCTTTGAAGTGTTTTGCAAGCAGGAACATTTCCACCGATTCCTGGCGCGACGAGCCGGGCTTGATGTGGATGACCTGCTTGAAATTCTTCTTCAGCATGTCGAGAAGGTCCTTCTCGGTGCCGCCCTGGAAGGTCTTCGCCAGGAAATGTCCGCCCTCGCCCAGAACCGAGACGGCAAAATGCGCGGCGACTTCACACAGATGCATGGTGCGCAGGTGGTCGGTGCGGTGGTGACCGGTGGTCGGTGCCGCCATATCGGACAGGACGACATCCGGCGTGCCGCCGATCGCTTCCATCAGCTGGCGCGGCGCGTCGTCATCGAGGAAGTCGAGCTGCAGGATCTTGACGCCGGCAAGCGGCGCCATTTCAAGAAAATCGATAGCCGCGACGCGCATATCGTCATCGCTGGATTCGGTGACCTTGGCGGCGATCTGCGACCAGCTGCCGGGGGCTGCACCCAGATCGATGATGCGGCGCGCGCCCTTGAGCAACTGGTGCTTCTCGTCGATCTCCAGAAGCTTGAACGCCGCCCGAGCACGATAACCCTCGAGTTTGGCGCGCTGGACATAGGGATCGTTGATATGGCGCTCCAGCCAGCGGCGTGAAGACGCCTTCAGCTTGCCCTTCTTGACCTTCTGGCCAAGCTTGCGACCGGTGCGGTTGCCGCCAACGGATGGTTTCGTCATTGCTTGCGTCCCGTTTCCTGCGTCTGCCCGTGGCCTGAATTATTCGTCTGATGGTGGCCCTGGCCTGAACCGTTGCCTGACCCCTGGCCGAACCTTCGTCCCCTGCCGCGGCGCCAGACACCGTCATCAGCCATCATATCCGTCAAAAGACCTTCGCGCAGCCCGCGATCGGCAACCCGCATGCGCTGGCTCGGCCAGCGGCGGCGGATCGCTTCGAGGATGGCGCAGCCGGCAAGAACCAGATCGGCCCTGTCAGGACCGATGCAGGCATTGGCGGCACGGCCGGCGAAATCCCATGAGAGGAGCTTTGCCTGCATGGCGGAAACCTCGGAATCCGACAGCCAGAGACCATCGACCTTGCGGCGATCGTAGCGTGGCAGATCGAGATGGACGCCGGCAAGCGTGGTGACCGTGCCGGATGTGCCGATCAGATGAAAGTCCTCGGCACCCTGCTGGTGCGGGGAACCGATCGGCGGGCAATCGAACTTCGACAGCATGCCCTCGACCTCATCGACCATGCCGGCAAAGACGGCCGGCGTGACATCACGGCCGCCATGGCGTTCCGACAGCGTCACGACGCCGACCGGCAGCGAGGTCCAGTGGGTAATGTGGTTGGCGAGCCGCGACGAGCGGCTGTCGCCGATGCGGATGACCGCGATTTCAGACGAACCGCCGCCGATATCAAACAGCACGACGGAGCGGGCCTCGCGACCGACCAGCGACGAGCAGCCGGACACGGCAAGCCGCGCCTCGGTTTCGCGATCGATGATTTCGAGCTCGAGACCGGTTTCCTCTGTCACCCGTGCCAGAAACGCCTCTCCGTTTTCGGCAGCGCGGCAGGCTTCGGTGGCAATCAGCCGCATGCGGCGGATCGGCCGGTGCGCAAGTTTCGACGCGCACACGCGCAAGGCATCGACGGCGCGATCCATCGCTTCCGTCGACAGGCGACCGCTTGCAGCCAGCCCCTCGCCCAGACGGACAATGCGCGAAAACGCGTCGATGACCCGGAACTGGCCCGGCCGCGTCGGCTGGGCGATCAGGAGACGGCAATTGTTGGTGCCGAGATCAAGGGCTGCATAGAGTTCGTCGCGGAAGCCTGCGAACTTGTCGGCGCCGGGAGAACCGTGGCTTTCATGCCCGAGCGCCGCATAACCGGCATGGCCTGCGGCCGAAACCGTCTTGGCGGTGACCAGCGGTCCCTGCTTGGCCTGCGTCAGCGGCCGACCCTGCGGGCCCCGACCGGCACGCTTCTTCTTGCGGCTCTGATTGCGATCCTGCTGCGGGCCCTGCTGGCGCGGCTGCTTTCCGACCGGCTTCGCGTCACCGCGCAAGCCTTCGCCCGCCGACGCATCAGCACCAATCGGTCGATCGCCACTCTCCGCAGATGGATTCGGCGCATGTGCGGAGTTCTCCGTGACCGCGGAGCGCGAACGGGAGCGACGGCGCTTGCGCTTGCGCGGATGCGGTGAGCCCGGCTCTGGCCGCCCTCCGTCGGACGTGCCACCATCCGGTTTCATGCCGTGCGAGCGTCCGGCCTGGCCGGCCTTTTCAGCCGGGCTTGCGTGCGCCATCGACGCCGCGTCACGGTCTTTGCCGTTTCGCTTCGCCTTGCGGCGCCGGGAGTTCTTGACATCCCTGCGCAGTTCCGCCGACGCCCCGCCTTCCGGCGGCTTTCCGCCGCTATCGGGGTTCATCACTTTATAAGTCCATCTCGCCGCGCAACACTTTGAAGCATGCAGCTGGCGTCTGATCGTTTCGTTGACCTGAAGATAACAGCCTCAGGCGCATTCGCCAACGGCTTTTTAGGGCGCGGCAAGCAGGACCAAAAATGATGTCGATTTTTTTCACAAAGGGTATTTGCAAGCGTCAAGTGTTTGGTTATAAGCGCCGCACACCGATGAGCCACAAGGCTTTTCCTGCTGGGGAATAGTTCAACGGTAGAACGACGGACTCTGACTCCGTTAATCTTGGTTCGAATCCAGGTTCCCCAGCCAATTCTCCCTAAAAGCCCGTAATTCCTTGATTTTCCAGTCGTGCCGGATATCGTTTTGGCATCATTGGCGACCTGATGCCCAGAACTGGTGCCCAAAGGTGATGCCCACGCCGCCCGAGCGCGGTGTGCCAGGCCTTGGGGAAAACACAGGGCAACACCTATGGCCGTACGCCACGAGGTCGAAAATCTGATCCGTCGAGGAAACATCTTCTACTGGCGGGCTCGCATACCGGCCGCCTTCCTATATTGCCGTCCTGGCAGTCGTCTTTCACTCAGCCTTCATTGTTCTGATCATAAGAAGGCTCAGATCATCGGCCGGACGCTTAATACCCGGCTCGCCGAACTAAAGATGAATTCGAAGGAAGTGATGACCACCAAGCAGCAGCTTCAGAAACTGTTCGAGCATATCCGTGACGGAATGCTCGGTAAGCTCGAGGACATCAGCTTGATGGCCAAGCGGGAGGGTCGCGCTGGTCACGTTTCCGAGATGGAACTCGATCTCGTAGCCGGTTGGGCCTACCGCCTCCTGGCCAAATTTGGCGCGCGCAGACCCCTCCCGTTAGAGGGCGACTGTATTGGGCTGAAATATCTCTTGAAGCATGGTGTGCCGGTCTCTCATATCGATGCGATCCGTGCGAACCATGTTGACGGATTGAAAGTGGCGGCGAACCCCGCGGTGGAAGCCGCTGTCCGGAACCTGATGGTCTCATTCGGCATTCCCGACGACGTCGTGAACCGGGAGCGGGCCATGACAAAGTTTTTCGAGGCCCGCTCAGACGCGTTGTTCGACATCGACCACCGCCATGAGTTGGTGGATAGAAGCCTCAGCGATTTTTTTGGCGGCAGCCGGGTGGCCGAGAGCACGCTGGAACCAACCGCAGCCACCACTTCACCACTCGCGCCTTATGAGGAGGTCCTGGAAAGACCGCCTACACAATCCACACAGGAAGAATTACCTGAAATCGCCCATCTCGATCTTTCACCCTCTCAGCCTGGCTTGCAAGCGACTACGCGTCTGGATGCAGAGCCGAGCCGCAGAGCGGTTGCAGTCGCAGACTTCGAAGACGAATGCCAGAAGCTGATCGCCAATATGGGCGTTGAATGGGTTCCGGCTACCGCCAGAGATGCGATGGCTCTTGTACGAACGTTCAAATCCGTCCTCCTTGAGCACGGCGTCGAGCATTCTGGGCAGATCGAGCAGTATCACCTTGGCATGTTGCGTCAGCACTTCAACGACATTCCGACTCACTGGGGCAAGAGCAGCCGGATGCGGGGAATGACGGCCCCCGAGCTTCGCGCAGAAGGCCGGCTCATGAGGGAAAAGGCCGAGGCAGAGGGCAAGAAACCGGAGGTTGGGCTGAGCGCGGCGACCATCCGAAAGCACCTTGGCAATCTCACGCATTTCATGAAACATCTGCGAGGCCACGGATATGTCATGGACGATTGGACGCTCGTTGGGCTTAGGCCTCGTAAACCAAATGCAAGCTTGATTCGTGAACAGCAATACAAGCCGACGCCGCAGGATATCGCCCCAATTTTTTCAAGCCCGATCTATGTTGGATCTCGCGATTTCGACAGGGGTCGGAAGAAACATGGGTCTAAGATCTTCCATGATTCCGTTTACTTTCTGCCGCTTCTCTTCACCTATCTAGGGGCACGTCGCAAGGAATTTGCGGGTTTAAGTGTCAGTGATATCGAGCGCGATGAAGACGGGTTCGTCATTGTCATTCAGTCAAACCAGATTCGCCGGCTGAAAAACGGACAATCGAAAAGAGTGCTTCCACTCCCAGACGAACTCGTACGCCTGGGCTTCATTCAATATCAGACAGCGATCAAGAAGCTCGGCTACGAGGCTCTCTTCCCTGATCTGTTTTCGGATAAAACGGACAACGACCCAGGCGATCGGTTCTATGATATCTTTACGCCCATCATGCGGGGAGCGCTTGGTCAAAACATGTGGGAACGAGCACTGCATGCGTTGCGGCACGGCATGGCTGACACGCTAAAGCAGGCAGGTGTCACAACGGAGGTCATCGATGATATCTCAGGCCGGATAAGCATGGGCAGCGAGACGAACATGCGTTACACGAACCCGGCGGGCATTCCATTGATGCGCAGCGCTTTGGCTAAATACCCGATCATCACATCAGTCATCGAACCAAAATCCCTGCAGCTTCTTCCTTGGATAGCAGAAAGACAGCCGCCCCCTTGGGCGCGTGGAGGAAAGAAATAGGGCATGCCGAGGGTCGGAAATAATTTCCGCATCGGCCCTCGTATTGCCTTATCGCAAACTCCGTCTTCGAGACCGGACTAGGATTTGGCCGTACGCTCTGAGCCCCCAAGGCATCGCAGCCCTGTCAGTCGAGTTTCAGATGACTTAACACGGCTGTTTCGTCGTGACGCCGAGTTATCCACGATATGGTTCCCACGAATAATGCCGAACGTCGTGAACTTTTCGGAAACAGCGCCGCTGTCTGCCTGCCGGTGCGCCTGACGACAGCAAAAACTGTCTCTCCTACCTCAGACTTCACGACAGTAGGCGCCTGGAAACCGATTCAGAATCAAACGGCGTTCTACGAAGTAATGGGGGGAATGCCATCACCTCATACGAACGCCGTTTGCAAAGGTCGACCTCACTTTAAAGCTTGATCCGTCAGTCCTCGGTCAAGACGTCAGGCGTGAAGAGAAGGTGGATCTTCCGACGGAAGCCCCAGGCACTGCCACCGTACTTGTCAACCAGGGCGTCGAACACCTCGTAGGAGGCAGCCTCATTGAAGCCTTGCTCCACCAGCCGCTTGACGATGATGTCTTCCGTGCGTTCGAGCTCGTGCTCGCGACCTTTGACAGTAGCCGCGACAATGAACCAGTGCATCAGCACTCGTGCGATGTCATCCCGGTCAGGTCGCTTCTCTGCTTTCTGTTTTGCTCGCAGCGCGCGCTGCCGTTCCTTTTGCTCACGGCTCCGCACCGCATCCGATTTTCTCGCCATACCGTCCTCCTGTGTCCTTGGCTCCCTCAAATGGTTGGAGGATCAGCCTACCGGCGCAAGCGGTTTCCGCGTGAATCAGAATTTTGGAAATCGGAATCGGCGCCGCGGAGTTCCGAATCGGATGAGCGCAACTTAATTCGATGTGCCCGCACGTTAAGACAAATGGTGATGACTTGCACGGTTGCAAACGGCGTTTGGGAATCGACAATTCAGAACTCTGAATCAGAAATCCGCAATCCTGAATCAAATGATCGCAATGTGTTTCAAGTTGCTGACACGTTGAGCTGAGTTAGCCGCGGCTCAGTTTGCATCAAGTCAAATCACTAACACCACCGGCCTGCCCGAGAATCCAGCCTTCCCAGGTTTTCACCGCCTCATCGGCTGGTGCACCTTCCGATCTGGTACCCGTCACGACGTCGATCATGCCAAGCAAGCCGACGGTGGCATCGAACCGGTCTTCTCCCGATTTGTCTGCCCCGAACCCATCGTCGATGAGCTCAAGCATGGCCGACCCATCGACGTCAGGGCGTTGCGAGATCCACCGTCCGAGATGGTGGCCAATAGCGCGACGACCGGACTGCTGCCGTTTGCTCCAGACAGGCCGACGCAAGATGCCAAGCTGGCCGTAGACATCTCCGGGATACGTCTCGGCAATCACCACGCAATGCGAGGCGGTCAGATCCGACAGGTTGCCGTCGAAGGGCCAGAGGCCGACGTCGGCCATCCTCGGAAGGATCACGTCTCGCCAGCCGGCAAGCGCCGCCTTGCCAACCTGATTGCCGCCAAGGGTCCAGAACAACGAGCAAGCCGCCTGGCGATCAGCCGTCGCACGCTCGCATCGCCGCAGCAGATCTTGTGCGCCTTCAGTCCCGAGCCCCTCGAACAGGTGGGCGCGCCGCGTGCCACCCGGACGCATTGGATAAAATGGGCGTTGCATCGAGATCTGGTCGCGGTGGCCGGCAACGGTGAACCAGTCGGACCAGGCTCCCTTGCCAAAGCCGGCCATTGCTTCCCGGAAGGATGTGAATCCGGTTCGACGTCCGTACCATTCCGGCAGACCGATCGGGAAATCAAAGCCGGCCAGCACTGCGCCGCTGATTGTCGCGCGCCGCTGCAGGCGATCGATCAGCGACGCGGTCTCCCCGACAGGCTCCGGCGCATCGATAGTCCAGCCACCCTGCCTTGTCCCGACAGCTACCGCCATCCATCGCTTGGACTTGTCGATGCTCCAGTCGCAATGTGCTATCACCGATACGTTCATGCCGTCTTCCCCCCACCGTTCAGGTGAGGGCCTTGTACCAGAACCAGTCGGGCTTGCTATGAGGGCTTGGCTTCGGGCTGCTAGTCGTAGGTTTCCCGAAGAATGGCCATGACCGCCGGTCCATCCAGCGCCTGGGCGTCGAACAGAGCACGCACCAAGGCATCGAGCGGCGGCCGATTGAGCTTGAGCACTTCCGTTGCCAACTCCAACCCCGTCTCGATGCGGACATGAACGCGGTCGGCGAGGTCCCGATCGTAGGTAAGTGCATCTGCAGGCGACTTGTGCGGCATGTACAGCAGTGGACGAACGTCACCCAGGCCAAGGGTGGTTTCCATCGCCAGCGCGAGGCTGGTCGCTCTGGCAAGGTCGGAGTTGTCGGCACCTGCTGACCCGGTCGAGGCCGACTTCAACAACAGCAGCTCCGCGGCACGACCAGCCATCAACATCGCCATCATGTTCTCGTGCCAGGCGAGGGTATCAGACCCGCCTCCGTAACTCAGCATGTTGTATCCGCCATCCCTGGCATCGATCGTAAGACCCTTCACTCCGCCGAGCCCAAGCGCGTGGTGGACAACAGCGTGTCCGGCCTCATGGATGGCAAAGCGCCATCGCACATCATGAGGTAGCGCCGGCCGGTGATCACGGATGCCTGCCTCGAGATCATCATACCGCAGCGGTCGCTTTTCCCGACGCGCGGTCAGCCGTGCCTGCCGGATGACGCGTTCGATGTCGGCGCCGGTCATGCCCATCGCACGGGTTGCGAGCTGGCGCAGCAGCGGTACCGCGTCGGCGGAGAGACTGTCCGCTCCAGGGCACTTTAATGCCACCGACGCTGGCGCCCCTCCAGAATGAACAGTCTGGGCTGCCAGTGCGGTTGACACCGAAGCGGGTAAGGCCGCGCTGGGATGTGAATGGTTCATAGCTGACCTCCTTCTTGCACAGCCTCGACGGACCCCTCAAAGGTCTCTGCCGCAAACGCCTCGCCGACAAGCTTGTCGAGCCGCTGTCGCTCAGTTGGCGCAGCACTCTGCGTCAGCACATCGATATCCTCACCGAGGTGGTGGGCAATGATCCCTGCAAGCGCCAGGATGTCGGGCTTGGGGATCTCGATATGGGTCTCAAGCCGGCCTGAGCGCCTGATAGCGTCGTCGATGTGTTCGGGTCGGTTTGTGGCGCCGATGACGATGACGCCCTCGCTTTTGACCGCACCATCGAGCAGTTCGAGCATCTTGTTGACGATCGTGTTCCAGTAGTCCGCATAGTCTCGATTGGGATCGACGCGCTTGCCGATGCCATCGATCTCGTCGATGAACAGGATGCTCGGAGCCTGGGCTCGCGCCTCAGCGAAGGTGCGGGACATCTTCGTGATGACGTCGTTGAGATGGCCCCCCTCCAGCCAGGTCGACACCGACGTCACTACCAGCGGGACCTGCAGCGTGTTGCACAGCGCCCGCGCAAAGCTCGTCTTGCCGGTGCCCGGCGGACCTGACAGCAGAAGCTTTGTGCTCATCTGCGACCACTCCAGGTCGCCGGTGCAGTAATCGCCAAGGTCGAGTTTGAGATCGAGCGCCCAGCGTTGCGCAGTGCCGTAACCGGAAAGTGTCTCGACCGTAACCGGTCGCTTGACGTGGCCGGAACTCTCATCCGGCAATGGCTCCGGCCGGATGATCTCTGCTCCCGACGGCTTTTCCTTCCTCTTCCACGCGGAGGAGTTGTCGGCATTCTTTGTCTCATCAACGGCCGACTGTCTTGCCGCAGGGTTCGCCGTGGATCTCTGTGCACCGTCGTCTTCGCCATCTTCGGCGTTGTGGGCGGCAAGCTGTCCGAGCACGATCAAAGCCTGCTCCAGAGGTCGACCCGGCCGAAGGGCAAGAACGAGATCGTTCAGCGTCAACAGCTTCGGATCGAGTTCCTGGAGACGCCGGTCACCGGGATCGATATCGCTGTAGACCGCCTGCAGCAGATTGGTCACCAAGGCGAGATCGACGGTGTCGGTGTGGAGCTGCAGATCGGCTGCGGCCCTGATCTGATCGGGGATATCGTTAAGCTGTTTAGCGATGGCGACGATCGGATAGTCACTGCCGAGCGCTGTCTCCAGACGATGCTTCATCGTTCGGCTATCGCGATGGATTCCTTTGCCGAGGAAGTGAACGAAACGGCGCCGTGTCTCGATGTCGGGAGGGACCTCCGTGTCGTGGTCGTAGAAATTGTCGCCGGTGGCGCCAGCATAGGGACCCGCGGGAACGATGCCCGTCATCTCGATCAACTTCAGAAGAGCGTCATTCCCGCCGTCCACCGGCGACAGCATGGTGATGATCGGTGCGGGTCGCCGCACGATGTCGATCACTTGGGCCAGGGTCATGCCACATGAGGAGACGGCACGCGCAAGCAGCAGGGACGCGGCAATGTGGACGACGCTGACCGGAGGCGCAGCAAGGCCAACCAGCCCGACGGCGTAAGCACGCCGGTCGAAGGCATGTCCAGGTGCGGCCCCCAGGGGCGGAGCGGAGCGATGCACGGCCAACCTTGAGACCAAGCCGGTCAATCGCCCTGCCGCGCCAAGGGAATGATGACCCGCCTGCGTGCCCGCCTCGCCGGTCTGTGGTCTTGGTGGTGCATGCAGCATGGATCCAAACGTCCTCGTCAACCAGACAAGATCGACGCCCGGATTGAAGGTCAGCGAACTGGTGTCAAAGGCCGGTGTGTAGCGGCGGACGAGATGACCGCCGATCTCGATGATCTTCAGGTCGAGCAGGCCGTTCGTCAGAGCATGGCGTCGGGTTTCTCGGGCGGCGAGATGACGAAGGCGGCGAACGGAGAGGTGAGAGAGCTTATCCATCAACGATTCTCCTCGGTCGCGGAAATAATTTCCGTTTTGGCAAACCGGGAGCGCGACCGACCGCGGGTTTTTGGTGGCTGCGGCGTGCTCCTCACGCGTGGACCCTCAAGCGCCCGCTGCCGGTGGGACCGAGCCACGTGAGGAGATGTGGCGGTCGTGACGGCGGACTGATCGGAACCAGACACCGGGGCTGAACGGTCCTCGAGCCAGTCGACGACCAGGCGGCAGGTGGCATTGCCGTGATCGGCGAGCTGCGTCAGCGGCACAGCGATGGCCGCGGGGATCGCCGCGCGCTGTCTTACATAGGCGAGCGACAGGCCGACTAGGACGGCCGGATCTAGGTGGCGGGTACAAGGCGATGAGACTGCGATGTCCGTCTCGACGGCATGGCAGATGATGGCTGGCCGTCGAGGTGACGGCGTAGAGGTGTTGGAAGCAGTGATCTTGGAAGACATGGATGGGCTCCGCACGCGGCGTCCGGAATGCGGACGGCGTTCATAGGAAGGGGGATTACGGGGGACAGAGAGACCGACGGTCACGAAGAAGCCCTGTGCGCCACAGCGCCGATTGGGGCTCAGTCAGTGCGTGGTCAGCCCGATCAGCTATCGAGTGAGCGACGGGCAAAGCCAACGCGGATGCGCAGCGGCTCGCGGATCGGCGGTAGTGCGTCCGCTGGTTCGTCGGCGACATCGAGGAAGGGCTCATCGACGAAGCGATCGTCGTCGCCCTCATAGCCAAGGGCGTTCAGATTGATCATCGGCCGATGCGTCGCCGCCGGTTTGAAGGTCTTGGTCGCTGGAACCGCGCCCGCCATGCCTAGAGCTTTTCGAGCTTCACTCTCGAGGAGCTGCTGCACCCGGATGCCGAAGCGGCAACGCAGCTCAGCCATGCAAGCGGCCGCACCATCGACCTCGAGAAGATCGTCGATCTCCGAGAGCGCCCAGATGCCGGTCTCATGACTGCTTGGACGGCTGGCACCATCGACGATCGCCACCCCGACCGCATCGACCATCAGACGCTTGTGGTTCTTGTACAGCCAGTCCGGCAGGATCATCGCCGCCGCCATCATCCTTGCTTTTAGTTCCTCAAGGCGGCTCGTGTCACCATACGAGGCAAGTGAGCGCTTGAGGTCGAGGATGGATGCGGAGTGGCGTTTGCGGTTCACCACGATCAAGTCTGGCGTGTAGCTGCCTTTAGCCGGTGCCTCGCAGTCGAGCTTGATGCCGTCGAGGTCATGCCAGGCGTTTCCGCCGATAGCCTCGATCGCCGTCTTGACCAGCGGCAGCTTGATCGACTGCGTCAGAACCGTCAGATCCGGGTTCGCCTTCGAGAGCCGTTCGACCGCCTGCTCGAGCAGTTTGCCTTCGCGGAACGAGATCGCCCGAACAAGCGAGGCAACCTGAACGTAATGCCCGAGGATCTCGTCGTTGGCAGGTTCACCATCCGCGATCGCGGCAATCGCTTTGTCGAGCAACACGTCGAGATCGGCTTCGACGTCGTCGAAGTGGACGCGGTGTGGAAAGCGTCGGAGCACCGGTGGCTCGATCGCCGTGATTGAAGCGCGGTTGCCGAAGCGGCGAACTGTGTGGGGAGCTTTCCCGTTGGTGGCAGAGTTTGTATGAGTATCCATAGCCCGATTCCTTTTCGCGAAGGCTGAGGGTCAGGCCCTTGTCAGTGTGTCCAGCACTGGCTTGGGCCGTTCGAAGTTCCGTGGATGGGAACGTCTCAAGGATGGCAGGACCCTGCCGGGATCTCAAGGATCCATCTCGGCCGAAGAGAACAAAGCCGGTACAAGGTTAACGGCGGGCTCACGTCGGCAAGAGTCTTAATGGCCGGCGCATGGCGGCAAGTGTTTTTGGAAGCTGACGGTGCCAGCCTCCAATGGTCGTGCTCAATGTACATTATCGGGAATGAAGTCTTCTGAGCTGAATTGCGGGAAGTCTCGGGTTTCGATGTACGTCTCCACGCCATGGTCCCCGAAGAACCCGAGAGTTTTGTCGTCGTCGTGCGCATCAGCCGGCGCGAGTGGAGGTGCAGCCTCAACCTTGACCTTCGCCACGGCAGCTTTTCGAGCTCCGGCACGGGAACCAAAACCGAATGCTTCGTTCACTGCCTGCTCAGTCTGCGCGCGCTTCACGCTTTGGATCGACTTGGTCGCGGTCTTGCCCACTTCAGACGCTGCCGTGACGTCGCTGTCTTTGGTCTCAGTCACAGCGGCTGGGTCTGGCCAGGCCGGCGACTTGGTTTTCGACGTCGCCCACTCCAAAGCCGGCAAGACCTTCACTTCGAGCCAGGAACGCAGATGCGACGCTTCGGGCCAGCTATCGATGCCGGCCATTGTATGGAGGATATCCCACACCTGAGCCCAGCAGCTCTCTTTCGGAAATGTTGTGTCCCAGACCACGCTCGGATCGAACCCACCCGGTTGCACGAACAGCGCCAGGCTCTTGAGCTCAGCCTTTGCCAGACGGGCTAGGAGCACAACCTCTTCGGCGAGTTTCGACTTGACGACCCGTTTGCCGGAAAGTGCTGCGGCAATCTTGGTCTGGATCTCTGCGATGTGCGTGAGGAACAGCCTGAGACCTTCCTTCACTTTCGCGACAATCATCGCTTTGAGGCCATCCACGCCGCCAACATCCGCCGGGTCGACAGGCATCGCTGAACTGTTGTCGGCACCACTGGCCAGGATCGCCTGCACGTCCTTGACCTTTATCGAGCCGGCTTCTTTGCACAGATCGATCGCAGTCTGGATTTGATCTTCTGTCGCCGCCGTCAGTCGGAACAATACGGTCGAATTGACGCCGAGTTCGACCAATGTCGACCGGTACGGCGCAAGAGAGCGATGAACGGCGCGGAAATTGCGGGCGTGCCGTTCCGTCATGCCGCAGCACGTTCCAGCCCATTTCCCAAACGTCTTCTCAGGAAGAATTTCGCTGGCATCGGCAAAATGCTTGCCGAGTTCAAACGCCTGCTCAGTCGATTTTCTGCCGAGACTGTGGATGTGCGAGGCGCTGGCCTCAAGTCGCTCCTTGGTGTCGCTGCCGATCTCGTGAGCAGCGTAGTCGAAAGAGGAGAGAGAAGCAGTCCGAGTTGATAGAGTTTTCATGTCATTGTCCTTTGAATGCGTTAAGCGTCACCACATGTATTAATGTGGTGACTCATGATAGTTTGATTGACTATCAAAGGTTTGTCAAATTTTGCTCTGCCGAGACATTAAGTAAATCTCGCGGTTTTGCTTTACAAAATACTATTTATACTAAGCCAATTTGCGGATTTTTGGCACAGAAAAAATATCTTGCTTGCTGCTTTACTTCTGCGCCCTTCCTGTTCTCCAGACGTCATTTCATCGGGCCTTTGAGGAGTGCGCATTCGATGTTGACACCCGCTGATCCAGCCAATGACAATTGCAGCATCTTTTAGGGCCGGCGCACCGACCAACACGTGGCTCACCAGCAGACCAGCGGTGCCTCACGGGATGAAATACCTCGTTGGCAAGTTTCGAGAATAAGGAGCGGAAATAATTTCCGGTAAGGCTCGGGGCGATGAACCGACGGCGACGCGCTGTTGACGCTTGGGAAGCGCAAGTACTACCCAGCGCGCATTTCGCTTGGCATCGACATGGATGCAGTCCACTCACATCAGGCGATTTGGGTGTTACCCTTCACCAACACGAGATGGTCTGGGCGAAGCTCCTGCTCCCCGTCCCATCGGTAGGCGCATGGGGTGCTTGGATAATCCAGGCATGCGGCGTTGGGGGCGTCCAGCACGGGCGAACCATGCATCTTGTAATGCCCGAAGAAGACCGGCTTCGCCGAGCGGTCATAAAACCGGATTGCGGAGCTTTCGGGCACGGGTAAGTCCGGCAATTGCTGATCGGGCGGAATGGAAAGCGCCGCGGCGTGCCATGTCCTGTTACCGGCCTCCCACCACCGCAGCCGGGCTGATGTTCGGCGATGCCCTTTGAAGTCAAGAAAGTTTACTCCCTCCGGCAGCTCTGCTTCAGGACCTTTCAGGATCGAAAGAACGGCGTCGGCAAAGGGCGTCGGCTCGTCTTCGAAGGCTAGTTCCTGCAGATCCTGTCTGCGCAGGCGTCCGTCTTCTACGCGATCCGTGATGGTCGAAATATGCGCATCGTCCCAATAAGCATGAACCAGCCGTAAGCCGGGCAGGTCGAGGTAAAGCGGTAGGGTGAGAAACCAGTCCAGAACGTCTTGAGCTTGGCGGCTTCCCAAGGGAAACTCTGCTAGAAATGTTTCGTGCTGCGCGGTGTTCTTTGGCGTGTGCGCCCTGATAAACCCGCTCTGAACCGGGCCGGAGCATCGGCCTGGTGTGTGATACAGCAAAGCGTTGAGTTCATGATTGCCCATTATGGCAATCGCGGCCCCTTCGCGCTCCATGCGCCTTACGGTGTCGATCACGGCAGCGTTCGCCGTCCCGCCGTCGATGAAATCGCCGAGAAAGGCTGCGACACGTCCTGCCGGGTGTCGCAAGCTCGTTGATGTTTCTTCATATCCGAGCTGCGCCAGAGTGCGATTGAGCCGGTCGATATCCCCATGGATGTCGGGAATGATGTCCAGTCGAAGATGCGGTTCAGTCATAGCCAGTCTCACCATTGCCGTGTCTGTCAGAAGCGGCGCTGACTGTCATCAGGACCGCGCGTCTCCCTTGACGTATGAGCGGAAATTATTTCCGGCTGGATCCGACCAATATTATTTGACTGCAATTTCTCGCAGCAGCAGCTCCGCTTGAGCCAGCACCGTTTGCACAGCCTCCTGCTCAAGGTCGGGCGGATATCCGAACCGCTTCAGAATACGCTTCACCAGAATCCGCATTTTCGCTCGGGCACTTGCCTTGTGCTGCCAGTCGACAGTGACCGAGCCACGCATCTGCTCGACGAGCTCGTGGGCAATTACGCGGAGTTGCTCGCTTCCCATTGCCTCAACGGCGCTGTCATTACCCGCTAGGGCATCGTAGAAGGCAATCTCCTCCAGAGTAAGCCCCATCTCTTCGCCACGGGCGGAAGCGGCCTGCATCTCCTTCGCCAAGGCAATCAGTTCCTGGATCATCTCGACAGTAGAAATGGCATTAGCATGGTAGCGCGTTACGGCTTCCTCCAGCCGACGTGAAAAGGTTTTGGCCTCGACCACGTTGGATTTCGAGCGGCTCTTAATCTCGCCGTTAAGCAGCTTTTTCAACGCCTCCAGGGCAAGATTTTTTTTCTCCATCTTCTGGACGTCGGCGAGGAACTGGTCGGACAAAACGGAGATGTCAGGACTCTCGAGGCCTGCAGCTTTGAGGATGTCGACGATCTCGGCATTGGCTACAGCCTGATTGAGAAGTTGCTCGACAGCCAGTGACTTTGCCCTATCGGAAATCTTGCCAGTGGCTGTGGTCTTGACGAGTGCTGCTCTAACAGCTTGGAAGAAACCCACTTCATCCCTGATCTCGGCGGCATCATCACTGGCAGAGGCAAGCGCATAGGCCTTGCTGAGTTCCAGAATTGCATCCTGATATCGCCGGTGAGCTTGTTTCTTGGACTCTTGGCTCTCGACTTTTGCGGCTTCGGCCTGCTGCCATTTCAGGATCCAGTCGATGCCGTCTGCAAGTGCTCTGAGCCGCTCGAAGGGCTTACCCGATATGCCGAGCATGTAGTCATGACCAGCGAACATGCCGCGGACGATCTCGTACTTCTCCAAGAGGAGCGCGACGGCCTGTTCCTCATCGATCCCCGTTTTGTCACGGTCAGACTGGGAATACTGGGCAAGCGCCTTTTTCAGGTTGGTGGCGATGCCGATGTAGTCCACCACGAGGCCGCCCGGCTTTTCCTTAAAAACACGATTGACGCGGGCAATCGCCTGCATCAGCCCGTGGCCTCGCATTGGCTTGTCGACATACATCGTGTGCATGCAAGGCGCATCGAACCCCGTCAACCACATGTCGCGCACGAGGACGAGCTTTAGCGGGTCCTCGACCTTCCTGGCCCGCTTGGCAAGATCGTCGCGGCGCCGCTTGTTGCCGATATGCGGCTGCCAGTCGAGCGGATCGGAGGCCGAGCCGGTCATTACGATCTTGATTGCGCCTTTGTCATCGTCATCGGAATGCCATTCGGGACGAAGGGCGACGATCTCCTTGTAGAGATCAACGCAGATGCGCCGGCTCATGCACACTGCCATGGCTTTGCCCGGCAGGCCTTCGATCCGCTTTTCGAGATGCGCAACAAGGTCTGCAGCGACCTGCTTGAGGCGTTTTTCCGCACCTACCAGCCGTTCAACCGTGGTCCACTGAGACTTCTGTTTCTCCTGCTCGGTCAGCGTCTCATCTTCGAGCATCGCCTCAATAGCAGCGTCGATCTTCGGCTTCTCATCCTCATCCAGGGTAATCCGGGCGATGCGGCTTTCATAGTAAATGGGCACTGTTGCACCGTCTTCGACGGCCCGGCTAATGTCGTAAATATCAATGTATTCGCCGAAGATGGCCGGCGTATTCACATCGGTTGCCTCGATAGGGGTGCCCGTGAACCCCATAAAGGAAGCATTCGGCAGCCCTTGGCGGATGTAGTGGGCATAGCCATAACTGCGCTCACCGGTCTCCCGGTTCAGCTTGACGTCAAATCCGTACTGGCTGCGGTGCGCTTCATCTGCCATGACGATTACGTTTCGGCGCTCGGTCAGAACCGGAAACACCTCCTCGCCCTTTTCAGGCGTGAACTTTTGCACGGTGGTGAAAATTACGCCGCCGGAAGCGCGGTTCAGTAGTTTGCGCAGATCGTCGCGACTCTCGGCCTGTTCCGGGGTCTGGCGAATGAGGTCCTTGCACAGGCTGAAGGTGGCGAAGAGCTGATCATCAAGATCGTTACGGTCGGTGAGCACGATCAGGGTGGGATTTTCCAGCTCACGGGATCGCACGATCAGCCCGCCGAGGAAGGCCATCAGCAGGCTTTTGCCCGAACCCTGCGTATGCCAGATCACGCCGATCTTTCGGTCTCCCTCCGGCTTCACCGCTTCGACAGCGCTAGTGATGGCTTTACGGGCACCGTGGAACTGATGGTAGCCGGCAATGATCTTGAACGGACCGTCTCCGAGGTCGCCAAACACCGTGAAGTCCCGGATCAGCGCCAGAAAGCGCTCTTTATCGAACACACCGCGAAGCAGCGTATCCATCTCATAGGGGCCGTGGGGCGTGAAGTCGCCATCTGCACCGGTCACCGAACGCCAGGGCATGAAGCGTTCTTCGTCTGCCGTCAGCGAGCCGATCCGCGCCAGCATGCCGTCGGACGCCACCATCACAGCGTTGGTGCGAAACAGCGACGGGATCTGCTGCTTATAGGTCTGAAGTTGCTGGTAAGCCTGATCGATGGTGGCGGTCTTGCTTGCGGCATTCTTGAGCTCAACGATGCCGAGCGGCAGGCCGTTGACGAAAACCATCACGTCAGGCCGGCGCGTGTGCTTGCCCTCGGCGACGGTGAACTGGTTGGTGACGAGAAAATCGTTGTTCTCTGGATTCTCGAAATCGATCAGCCAGACTTTGTCGCCCTTCACCTCGCCATCGCCTATGCCAAATTCGACATCGACGCCCTCGGTGATCAGCCGATGAATGCGGCGGTTCTCTTCGATCAAGGACGGCGTTTCCGTGATCGAGAGTTGCCGGATCGCCTGTTCGCGGGCGTCTGCCGGGACGTTCGGGTTCAATCGCTCGACTGCAGCGGCAAGCATTTTGGAAAGCAGCACATCCCCGTAGGCAAGACGGGCGGGAGCCGAACCATCGGGCGAAATGACCTGCGAGGGCTGGTAGACATAGCCGAGCTCCTGCAAGGTCCCGAGAACGACCTCCTCCACCAACCCTTCGGAAAAGCCAGAAGGTGACGTCGAAGCTTGTCGGTAGAGAATATCTTCCATGGCCCCCTCCCGCCGCCTATCTCAGACGAAGCGCTCCTTGATATAAGTGATGGCCTGGTCGCCCGTCATTTCGCGCGAGGAATTGCCATTGCGGACGTAGAACCGATCCTGAGCAGCGCCGCCCTTGTCGGCCAGCTTGATGTAGATCGGCTTGTTGGCCGGCAGGATTTCAACCCGGCAGATTTCCTTCTCGTCAACTTCCGGAAAGGCAAGCTTGAGCTTGGTTGCCGCAAAGGCTTCGCCGAACGAATTGATGATCAGGGTCTTGAGATGGAGCTCGAAGTTGTCGCGGTTGGCGAACTTGAGGGATTTGTAGTCATTGTCCAGACCGGCGATCTCGCCACTGTCGGCGACGCCGATTAGAAGCGTACCACCATGGGCATTCGCGAAGGCGGCAATCGTTTTCATGATCACGCCCTCCAGCTCCTTGTTCACGGTGCCAAGCTTGATGTCCCAGCGCAGGGTCTGCTTGAACTCGACCTCCTCGTTCTCTCCTTCGGCAATCATATCCTCGAGCGAGACCTTTTCGGCGACCGCATGGGTCTCGGCCAATCCCTCAAGCCAGGCATTCAGGCTGTCAGCGAGCATCTTGCGGCGGGTCTTGAGGAACAGCTCGTAATTGTCGATCTGCCACAGTTCCCGATCATCCGGGACGAGTTGCAGGCCGAGCGCGTTTGGCTGGTTCTGGGCGACGCCGGAGAGATAGGCCTCCGTTTCCTTGGCACCTTTGGATCGGTTGGCGGTCTGGGTGAGAATGGCGCGGTTGGTCAGTTCCTGCGCCAATTGATAGCGAAGCCTGTTCTCCTGGCCATAACCGGCTGCCTTCAAGTTGGCGAAGGCGAAGATGTGGTCGTATTCCAGCTTGTACTTCTCGCCCATCGGTTGATGGATCGAAACGCCTGTAGTGAGACATTTTGCGCCCCGGCTCTTCAAATGCCAGCGCAACAACCCGAACAAAGGGTTTTGCACGGCACTGCCCACGAATTCGTCCGGCGTGATCGCGATGTTGCCGCCACGATCCTCGCGGATCACATCCAGAAGTCGATCAAAGGGCGTTTCTGACGTCGCGACAATCTTGAGGTCATGATCCAGCTTCTGCGGAAGCTGGCTGACGTAACGCCGGCGAACCTGAGAATAATAAAACCACTTCACCACTTTCTGAATGTCGTTGTGGCTGAGATTGCAGTTCATCCGGTGGCAATAGGCGACGATCGGGATGACCGCATAAATTGAGTTGATCTCATCGGTATGGTCGACGAAGGCATGGCCGCGCAGCAGGTTCGCCACATAGTCCAGAACCTTGCCGTCAAGCGCCTTCCAGACGTCGCGGATCGCATCGTTGTTGTCCACCGAATGCAGCTTGCGCATATCGGAGCCGCCCTGGTGCAAAATAGCCAGCAGCGCGTAGACGATGAAATCCAACTTGAAGATGAAGCCGTGCTTCTTCAGCGCGTCGAGCTTCTTCTTAAAGACTTCGCGGGCCTGCGGCCAGTATCCGGAAATCTGCGCCAGCGCGAGCTCGGCATCCGTCAGCGCCACGCCGCCGGCATTGACGATGTAGAAGATATCGATTGCTTCGCGCAACGAAGCCTTGATCGGGATGTTCTGCTCGGGGAAGTCTCGGTCCAATATTCCTTGCACCGCCGCGAACGTATCGTCGATCTTGTTTTCGTCATCCCGCGAAACCTGGCGTCCTGCCTCTTCGAGATCTCGGACGACATCTCGTGCCCGCTTTTCACGGCTGAAGATTTTCGTGATGTTCAACCAGCGTGGATCACTCTCCATGCGCTTCTGGTAGTATTCGATTTCCCGCGTTTCGACATTGACGTGAAGCCCGCGGGTATCCTCGGTGATCTCCTCGAGCGTATAGTAGGGCGGCAGCTCGCCGCGGATCAGCATGTACAGCGTTGTGACGCGTTGCTGGCCGTCGAGCAGGATCTTGATCGCCCCCTGGAGCGGATCATAGACGTGACCGCCCTTCAATTCGGGTGGCTGGTTGGTATCCCAGGTCAGGATGGTGCCTGTCGGATAGCCCTTGGTCATCGAGTCGATCAGCAGCTTGGCGTCTTTCTTCTTCCAGACATATTCGCGCTGGAAGGCCGGCACGAAGAGTTGCCGTTCGTCGATTTTTTCCAGAATGCTGCTGATTTTCATGATGCAAGTTGATCCTTCATCAAAGTTCGGTCGTGCAGTTCTATTTTCATAGATCGCGACAATCTATTGTCACCAATCCTATCGGACCGTGTTCGCCCTCTGGCTCTCGAATGGGCCGAGACAAATAGCCATCGGTTGGAACGATGTAGTAAGGAATCTCTCCGTTACGTATCTGCGTCCGACCATTCAGTTTCCCTACACTCGGAAAAAATAGACTTCGGCCTTGCTGGGAGCAAACCAGGAAATGCCAGGGCACACATCGCGCTTCCAACGACGCAAGATCTTGATAGCCATGCCTCTGGATTTTGCGAGCAGGACCAATCAGGCAACCCGCCTCGTAAGGGGACGGCATGGCAGACTTTCGCCACCGCGATTTCGCGCTCTCCTTTGAGTAAAAACACAGGATCGGCAGTAGTCGGTCACGCTTAGCTTCTGCGATCAGCATATCGACCTGCGGATGCGGAGCCGACTTCGCCTTGTAGGTAAACAGCCCTGGAAACTGCATGGTATTCTTAGGTAAGCGTTTTGCTTGCACCCGCATCTTTAGCGTATATTTGCGGCCTATCAGGTGCCACTCCCAGTCGGCACCGTTGCGTGCCTCTTGTCGTTTTGTAAACGTTCGGATCTTCACTATCTTAGAGTGACGGCGCCAGATCTCCAGCAGCGTGCTTTCCGTGATGGTTTCTTCGCCGTAAGAAATGGCAGATCCATATGCCAGATGCAGGTTCCTGGAAACGGCATCCCCTAGTTCTAAAAAGGTTCTACAAAGACGTTTCGCTGCGGGCTTCACTGCGCGGCCTCCATCAAATCTTCGGCCGCGGAAAGGCGGATTTCTCCACACATCAGCTTGGGAAGGAGTAGGTCGCGGGTGGCTTCCAACGTCTTGGTCTCGCGCTTTGATGCCACTATCCTTGTTTCGAAAGCCTCCACAATGGCGGCGAATTCGCCCGCGACCTCGATGCCGGGATCGACGAAAGTAATAGCTTTGAGGCTCCGTGTTGGCGACGCGATGGCAGGAACCCCTGCCCCACCCGCGTTCGCCATCCAAGCTCGCTGACCAGCATCAGAAAGGAAGAAATAGTATAAGAACAAGGAGGAAGTTTTCATGGGATCTGCGCTGAGAAGTACCTGGCTCTGCGAGACGACATATTTCTCGAAAGTAGCACCTGGATAAATTCGACCGACCTGACCCAATGTTCCACGATGGGTGAACACGATATCTTGCGCGCGAGCGATTGAGCCTTTGAGCTCTTCAGCCTTTTCGGGTTTCAAGAAGACGAAATCGCTATCAACAAATCCAGCTGAGAGGTTCTTTCCACGTATGACCGGAACACCATGGTCGACAAAGTTATCTTTAGTGATCCGAGATCCAAATGGTCCCATCGCAACGCGAGCAGCAACATCCGATATCTTGCGTTCACTCCACCCTTCCGGCAACCCATCATCACCAAGCGTGGCGGGGAAGAGATCCGCAAGGGCTTGTGCCCGCTCGGCATCCTGCACGAGGCCGCCCATGATGGTGACCGGATAGGTTGCGCCTTCCAGCTTGCGGCGGGTGGGGCCGAAATCCACGAACCAGTCGTGGAAGATCGCTTGTGCCATCGACTCCAGCGTCTCGTTCATCCGCCGGTTTAGTTCGATCTTGTCGTCGAGGGACGCAAATATTCCTGCAATGCGAGACTGCTCGCTTCTCGGAATAATCGGGATGGGTAGTGACTTCAGTCGATCGGTCTCCAAGACGCCGGTTCCGTGACCAGCAGATGTCACCCACTCCAATAGCTGAGGTTTTTGTGCCACAAGCGAGTAGTACAGAAACATGGGATCGACAGCGTCGAGTGCGGATATCGCTTTAATATCCTGATTAAACGTCAGGGGTTTGCTGCTTTTGACGACACGGATCTCGCTGTGAAGAGACATACCTCTGACTGCAACGTAACATGCGTTTTCAGGCGCCAGCTTGGTGCCATTGCCTACAGCGGTTGAGGACACACTTTGCTCTGTCGTTCCAGTCCAGTTCCCCATGTCCCTTGGCGTCAACCAAGGCACATTGCCACACCACAAAGCAGCGTCCGATTTCCGTGGCGTGCCTCCTGAAAAAAGCACTGCGACTTGCTCGAGGGGCTGCGTTTCGAAACGTGTCACTGCGTAATCTCTCCGAGGTTCGACACAATGCGCTTTTCGATCGCTTGTCCTTCAGCGAACTGCATTAGTAACGTCTCCCTCAAACCCTCGAACTTCTCCGCGAACGTCACCCCATCGTCCTCGACATCCGCCGCACCGACATAACGCCCCGGCGTCAGCACGTGGCCATGGCCACGAACCTCCTCCAAGCTTGCCGATTTGCAGAAACCCGGTTCGTCCCCATAATTCGCCCAACCGTTCTTAGCCCGCGTTTCCGGCTTGGAGCGCCAGCGATGATAGGCGCCTGTGATCTTGTCGATATCCTCCGCCGTGAACTCGCGGCGCACCCGGTCCACCATGAAGCCGAGTTTTCTGGCGTCGATGAAGAGGATTTCGCCGCGCCGGTCACGGTGGCCATTGGCGCTCTTGTCGCGGGCCAAAATCCACAGGCAGGCGGGGATCTGGGTGGAAAAGAAGAGCTGGCCCGGCAGGGCCACCATGCAATCCACCTGATCCTTTTCGATCATCTCCTTGCGGATGTCGCCTTCGCCCGATTGCTGGGAGGACATAGAACCATTGGCCAGCACCACACCGGCCGTGCCGCGCGGAGCAAGATGATGGATGATGTGCTGCAGCCAGCCGAAATTGGCATTGCCATTCGGCGGCTTGCCAAACTTCCAGCGGGCATCTTCCGCCAGCCGCTCGCCGCCCCAATCGGAAATGTTGAAGGGCGGGTTGGCGAGGATGAAATCGGCCTTCAGGTCCGGCAGTTCATCGCGGTGAAAACTGCCCTCGTTGTTCCAGCGGATATCTGCATCGATGCCCTGCACGGCAAGATTCATCTTAGCCAGACGCCAGGTAGTGTGGTTGATTTCCTGGCCATAGACGGCAATGTCATTGCGCCGCCCGCCATGCTCCTCGATGAACTTTTCCGACTGCACGAACATACCGCCCGAGCCGCAGCACGGGTCATAGACACGGCCCTTATAAGGCTCCAGCATCTCGACCAGAGTGCGCACCACGGACCGCGGCGTGAAGAACTCGCCTCCACGCTTGCCTTCCGAGCCAGCAAAACCGGAGAGAAAATATTCGTAGACCCGACCCAGCAGATCCTTGGCCGTGTCCTTGCTGTCATGCAGGCCGATATTGGAGAAGAGATCGATCAGCTCGCCAAGCATGGTCTTGTTCAGCGTCGGACGGGCATAATTCTTCGGCAGAACGCCCTTCAGCCCCTCGTTCGACGGGAAGCGCTCGATCGCCTCCATCGCCTCGTCGATCAGCTTGCCGATCTCCGGCCGCTTGGCATTGGCCTGCAGAAAAGGCCAGCGGGCCTCCGTCGGCACCCAGAAGACGTTTTCTGCGAGATATTCTTCCGGATCTTCCGCATCGGCATGCTCGTCCGCCTTCAGCTTGACGTGGAGACCCTCGAAGGCGTCGGAGATGTATTTCAGGAAGATGAGGCCAAGCGCCACATGCTTGTATTCCGAGGGCTCCAGATTGCCCCTGAGCTTGTCCGCAGCCTTGAAAAGCTCAGCCGTAAAGCCGAGGTCACCATTATTCTCTTTCGCCACGAAGGCATTCTCCCCAAATCATATTGGGGCGACAGTAGGATGAGCGGCGTTAACAAAGGCTAAGGATCTATCCTGGGTTGCTTCGCGCGATTTTTAGCGCCCAGTCTTAGCGTAAAGCAAGAGCTCCTCTTCGGTACGCGTGCCACTACCCCTTTGCACAGGTGAAGGGCTACCAAGGATCAACGCGTTGGAGCCGTTAAAAGCGGCCGGATGGAGCGGCCAGTTACTGCCTGAGCCAGTTCTTCGTCCAAGGCATGGGCGGCGACCAGCTTCTCGTCCGCTGGGACCTGGTCGCGCAAGGCGTATAGTTCGTCGCGTGGCGTTTGATCAACGTCCTGCGAATCTCTCGGGGGCACGAAGGCGCCAAGCCTGAAGCCGGGATAGCGACCACGGGTGCAGCGATGCCGGGCGCCTAGAGAACGACAGAATTGTTCGGCAACCTAAGTCGTTGCGCCCACCATTAGGCATCCGCCTTCGGCCAACGCAATTTGCCTCTCCCAATACGCAGGGCCTCAACCAGCGTCGTGTTTCCCGGCAATCGACCCGAGAAGAGGCTGGGCTTGGGATCGACTGCTGACTTCTTGAATGCAGCGACTCTTTGATAGTCGGGCGTCGCCAGCCAGGTGCGCCCATCGCCATCGTCGGTGACAACGCGATAAAGGCCGGCAGGCGGTGCGGTGGCGATGTCAAGCAGACGTTTGTAGTGTTCGGTCGACCACTTCTGGATGCCGCCGCTGAGGGCCTCGGTACGGAAGCGTGCCCATAGCGCAGCGGTGTCGGGCGTCGGCCATTGGCCGGTGTCTGTATAGGCCGTGATCTCGTCGGATTCGAGCCAAACCCGCATCTCGGCGGGCGTGACGAAGATCGGTTTGGCATCTTCGATCGCGGCGATAGCTGCACGCCGTGAAGGAAGGCCCGCGCGGATCAGCATCGCCATCATGAACTGTGGGACGCCAGTTTCGACCGATCCCGCCGCACCACCCGCCACCGTGTCTGGCGACCAGCCGAGCGACATTCGGCGGGTGCGGACAGCTTCTAGCGCCCAGACTAGGCGATAGGTGAAGGCCTCCTCGACCGGGCGCATGTTCTGCGGCCCAATCTTGGCGACATCCTCACCAGAAACCCAGCTTCGGAGGATGACTTTCCAGTTCGCGGGCAGCGCTTTCGCCTTATCAGGGATGAACGGCCGCATGAACAGCAGGCGCTCCCCAAGGCCGCTGAGCGCATCGACAAGCTCGTCGATGTCACCGCTCAGCGATGCCACGTCAGCACGGTCGAGCAGTGCAGCCAACTCGTCGGCCATTGCGTCGATTGAGAGGCCTGCCTCAAGGCCAACGCCCATAGCAAAATGCCCGCGCCGCGCCGGCGCAGTGGTGGTTTTCCAAATAAGATCGGCACGTGCTTCAAACACCTTCTTGTGCAATGGGGCGACGTCCTCGTCTTCGCGGGCGATTTGACGTGCCCAGAGCGATCCTTTGAGCGCTTCATCCAAGAGCTTCGGCAGGTCAGCGCGATCGGCATCCAGCGCTTCGATCAAGCCGAATACGGTCGCGTCGAGGCGCTCGACGATTTGCGATAGCGGCTCCTCATCGACGCTTTCTTCCTCGTCACCGCCCCCGCCACCGCCTTCATCTTCTTCGCCATCGGCACCGCCATCGTATTCCGCGCCGGCAGCGAGGCGCTCGGCGACCGCCGCTTCTTCCTTGGTCGATCTCCATGCTTCGCGGGCATTGGCGAGATATTCCCAGGCATCATCGCGATCCAGGACACCTTCGCGGGACAAGCGATCAAGGATCTCGGCGACGATCTGGATGAGGCCGCTTTTCAGAGTGCGGGCCTTGGCGGAGGCGACCAGCGTTCGCCACTCCTTTTTCCGCCAATCGATCTTGTCAAACATGACGTGGACTATGAGCCCTTCGACGTCCACGAAGGCACGCCCGGCGCGGCCAGCGACGTTCGCGAACTCCTCGCCTTTGATCTTCTCGGACGCCCGATACAACGCTGGTACCAACAAGACGGCGGCGTTGAGGTTTAGACCCTGTGACAGCGTCGGCGACGCGACGATGACTTTCAGGACACCCTCAGACAGGAGGGCTTCCAACTCACGCAGGAACGGGCTAGGCAGCCGGCCATGGTGGATAGCGACGCCCGCTTTCAAGCAGGCGACGGCGGGATGGTCCTCGCCCAACCATTCTTTTCCCACCTCTAAGGCACGCGCGATGGACGTTTCGTCTTCCAGCAGCGTGTTCAGATAGCCGCGCTTACAAAGGTCTACAACTTGTTTGCCGTAACTCTCGACCCAATTGGCCTGGGTAGAGAAGATCAGGGTCCGCTTGCCCTGGCCTGCGAACTCCCACGCCGCGAACAAGGCGAGGTGTGAGTTTTTGCGCGGATAGGGCTTCTTCTCTTTCCCAAGCGCCGCTTTCTCTACAACGAACTTGTCCAGAAAGGGACCATCCTCGTCGAGGTCGAGCCGGAGCGACCCTTCTTTACTCCGCCAGGTGAGTGCGCCGAACCGCTGTCGCGTGGGTCGCCAGTCGGAACGCACCGGCTCGCCCGGTTCGTCCAAGCGAATCCATGCGGTGAGATCTTCTAACTCGTCGCCGCTGGGCAGAATTGCGGAGAGACAGACAATCCTGCGTTCGCCAGCATCCGCGCGGCGAAGCAAACGTTGCACCAACGTCTCGTAGCGTATTTCGCGCTCGCTTGGGCCGATCATGTGGCCTTCGTCGAGGACGATCAGGCCGACATCATCAATCACCGACGAGTCGCTTCTCAACGCGAAGTCGAGCTTCTCGGGCGTCGCGATGATTATCTCGCGGGTGCGTAAAGCGTCTTCATCGCCAGCCGAAAGACCGCTGGCGCCATAAAGCGAGGAGACGCTGAAATCGAGCGGCGCGAAAGTCTTTCTGAAGGACCGCTCGGTCTGGGCGGACAGGGCGCGCAATGGCGTCACGATCAACACTCTGCGTCCGGATGACAGGGTCATCAACGCGGCGATCTCAGCCACCCGCGTCTTACCGGCGCTGGTAGGCAAGGCCACGACCAGATCGTCGGTGACATCGGTGGAACGCCGGGCAGCTTCGCGCTGCGATGGCCATAGCTCCACCTCGGAGGTCTTGCGGGCATAGAGCGACGAGATGAACAGGCGCCGCAGATCGGGGTATCTCTCTTCTGTCCCCTCAGGCGGGTCGGTCGGCAGGGTCTGATGCAGCGAATGCTGCCAGAGGTCGTCGACTAGATGGCGGCAGAGATTCGAAATCCACCACAGCGGCACATTCTCCGCATTGTCCGCCAGACTGACTGCCGTGGTGAGCAGCGTCCGTGCGGTCTCGAGCGGCTCGGATTCGCCTGTCTCGAGCGCGAAATCAAAATACGCCAGCGCTCGGCAAATCGTCGTGTTGAGGATAGTCGACAGCACCTCGTCGATATCAGGCTCTTCTCCTCGTAGCGCCTCCGCGATCTGCTCATCGCCGTGAACGTCATCGTCCAGCCATTCGCGAACGAAGCCACGCAGTTGCTCGAGATCGCGCAGGATGAGGTGTCGAATCGCTGTTTCACCCGGCGAGGCGTTGAGGTCGTCTGCCGTCTCGTTGAAGAGCGAATAGGCGACCGCCGAAAAGCCGGCCAGATGGTAGGCAGCAGCAGCGATCATGCGACGGAAGCCGCGGTCGCGTGCCTCCGGATCGCCGTTGCGCACCAGGGCTTCGAACGAATTGGCCGCACGCTCGAACGCCTTGCTGGTCAGCTCTGAGGCGCCAGCCTGGGCACGCAGGGCCATCGCGCCCCGAAGCAGTGCAAAGCCGTGTTCGGCGAGATCGGTTTCAATTGTCGCGCCGAGGGGTGGCGCATTCGGTGGCAGCACGCCCTCCTGTCGCATAAGCGACCAGGCCGCACCGCGATATAAGAGGCCCCCAAGGATACCGTCGGCGGTAGCGGTCGTCAAGAATACCGTCAGTTCGTCAATCGTCTCCAAGGTCTTCCGCCTCCTGATACATGGCCGCGATGAAGTCCTGGTGATCTTCGACGTGAATGTTCACAACGTAGTGGTCCCGGTTGGTCCCTGTGGCGTCGAGATCACCCTTCAAAGACGCGTGGGGCCCGTTGCCCGACACGGTGAAAAGCATGTGGTCGATGCGATCGGCGCGAAGTGATTTAAGGCCTACCTCGTCACGGAGGCTGCGGCCCAGCGCATTGTCGTCCGTTTCGTTGCTCTCCAACAGGCGGTTGGCAACGAACAACAGAGAATCGGGTGTGCAGCGGCCGTTATCGCGGTTGAGTACATTCCGCGCGCTCGTGACCGTGGCCTTGCCGAGCAGCTTATTGCTTTTTGCTTCGCCCTTTAGGAGCCAGAGCTTCTCACCAGCCTCATCATATCCGGCGCCGATGAAGTCGTCGCCACGCATGGCCATGTTGCGGCCGTCCTTATAGCGGAGGCGGCGCACCGGGACGCGCAGGCCGATCTCCTCCTCGACTAGCTCAGTCGCGAGAATTTCGCCGAGATCGCCGGAGCGGCCTCTCGGAGTTCGGGGCATCGCCTCTCTGAGGATACTGGCGGCGACATTATATCCAAGTCGCTCGACGTCGTCGGCGATGCGTTCAAGTCGATCATAGTGCGAACGGACAGTCTCGGCGAGGTCATCGCGAATTTCATCTCGGCCCGCGTGCTTCTCAACATAGGTCCAGTAGTGCTTCCGCTTGTCCTTCTCTTTGGTGGCATCGCACCACCTCTTGTATAACTTCCCCATATTACCCCCGAAATGGTGTTCTTCTGCCCCTGCGCGATCAATACGGGCCGCTTGCCCTACGCGGTTCAACCGCAATTCAATTTCGTCTGTAAGCATAGACCGAACGCAGAATCGATGCTCAGGCACAAAACCTATCGTAGTAGATCGGGTGCGATTCAATCGAAAATGTCAATTGCACCCTAACTTCCCTACTCACATCAGAAGAGAGGGCTCCTTTTAGAATTCAGCGAAGGGATTTTCATTGACAGGAATAATGGCGCATAGCGTAAATTATTTCCGCAGTATCCGCTGAGGATTGAGGTGCGGGCCGCCTTCGCCGGACGTCGTCTTTACACAAATGTGAAGCCCTCCGAGCGTCCAGGCTAAAGCTGGGAGGAGTGTTTGAATTTGGCTTGATGACTTGTGAATGTTGAGCCATTAGAGCTCTGAAAGCGAACGACCTTTAAACATCAATCAGTTCGATACGATCTTTAGCCCAATAACGGGCCCGTATTTTTTCGTTAACTGGGGGCGCGTATATTTGATGTTGCCCTAGCTCTAGGAATTCGGAAGTGCCGGCAATGTACAGTTTCGACGGGAGAGACCGATCTTCATGGGGTCAAACCTACTGACTGATTGCCGTACAACGGGGTGAGGACTTGGACCTAAAAGCTGAAACAGAAATAAAGCCCTTTTTGGCTCAGATGGCATCCACCAACCAAGTGTCTGATAGTGCGTCAGCGTTGATCAAGTACGGTCGCGAGTTTCGCCCGTTAGGTCCGAACCCACCTTGGTTGCGTGTCGGTGCCCGCCAAAATTGTTTCAATAATTCGTTGGCATACGCCGTTGTGCGTAGTGATGTTTCCTATGCCGAGGGGTACGCAATAGAACCGGACCTTGTCATTCCAGTACATCACGCCTGGTTAGTCGATTCTACCGGGAGAGTGATCGATCCTACATGGTCTGACACCACTGATCATCTGTATTTTGGCATTGCGTTCAAGCGTGATTTCGTAATCGAAACGATGAAGAGGAACGGTAACGAAGCCGGGATCCTGGTCAACTTTCATCTTCTGAGGCGGCGATACCGTACGCCGCAGCTACTGGAAGAAGCGATCAAAGCGGCGCAGGTCGAATAGAGCTTCGCTTCGTGCTTATCAGGACTTGGCGAACAAGATATCGTCGAGCGGGCTCAGCTTGTGCAGGAACGCTTGGCTTCCGCAGGCAAACCGAAGCTTGGAGGTGAGATCAGTGCGATCCCAGTCGATCGTGTAGGCGACTCCGAGATTGGCGAGGATCGGGAGTGCGGCCATGACATCCCATGTCGAGTCCCCTCAATGACAGATAGCCGTCGGTCTCGCCCATCGCCACTTCAATCAGCGACATGGTGGCAGACCCGCAAAGCCGGAAATTGATGCCGAGATCATCCGAGATGAAACGGATGGCTTCGAGCTGGTCGGCAGTCGAAACCGTAGGGTGGAAACTGAACCCCGTCGATGCCCGCGACAGGTCGAAGGCCGGCAGCGGCTTCATCGGAGAGCCGTTGCGGCGCGTTGGCACCGTATCACCCCCGACAAGGGTCAGGTCGCGAACCGGGGCATGGCTCACGCCAAAGACCGGTCGCCGGTTCTGGTAAAGCCCGATCGAGACCTCCCAGTTCTGGCCATCACGCACGAAATTGAAGGTCCCGTCGATCGGGTCGATGACCCAGATACGGCCCGACGTGCCGGGGACATCGCCACCTTTCTTGCCGAATATACCGTTGTCCGGGAAGGCGTCCATCAGCCGGCGATCAGAAGTTCCTCCACCTGCCGGTCCGCCATGGTGACGAGATCGAGGTGTCCCTTGCTCTCAACAGGAAGGTTGGCCAGTGACCGGAAGTGGGTTAGCGCCAGTTCCCGGCTTGCCTCGCGATGCTTTCGACGATGATCTCGGGCGAAGGTGCCGACAAGGCAGGCGTATGCATGTCAGCCACGGGCGCGGCCCCTCAACCTTGCCATCTGGGCGACGTCATCGCCCATTAACTGATCCAGCTCAGCCGAGACGATGTATCGTGGTTTACCTGAGTGATACCGCTCGCTGCTCGTCGTTTCGACCATGTAGCGTCAGCTACTCTCGACGTTCTCGGCAGAACAGAGTCGAAGGCGAAATCTCGAGATGACACCACGTCCTTTGATATCCCCAGATCCATGAAGACGGTCTTCAGGTTAATCATAGCCACACTCTCGGCACGTGACGCTCTCTGATTCACGAGAGATTAACTTATTCCCAAATACAAGTGTCGTGGGTGGTAGCTTAGCAAGGTTAAAGCGCTCGTAGAGGCTCCGGCATCTAGGAGAGACCCCGGTTCGATTCCGGGCCGCCAGAATGCAAGTAACGTTGCATTCTGGCGGCTCGGAATCTAGGAGGCGAGTGTGGACGACGCGAAGCGTAAAGCTATTTATGAAGCTCAGTGCGCAAACGTCAGAGCTCTCCTCGCTGCTCGTAAGCAGATCAAAACCAATATAAATGAGGCGCTGAGGACTAGGAAAGACCACCAGGCTGAGACTTTAACGAAAACTCTAGCTGTGGTGTTTACTGCATGGGTCGAAGCCAGCTTTTCTAAGCTGTTGCATACTCCGGATGGGTTCGATTTGGCGCAGATTGCGGCGGTTAAGACCGTATCGAGTAAAAACGTTGTCCAGGGTTGGGAGAAGTGTATCGACGTTGCTATCCAAGAGCATGACGCCGATGCGAGCGGCTTTGATCAGTCAGACAGGCAGCGTCTTCAGACCGCAGTTGCAGACCTAATCAAAAGTCCGAGTGAACTCAGAAACAAGATCGCTCACGGCCAGTGGGTTCGGGCCCTTAATGGCAAAAACACGGATGTTAATCAAGCAGCCACCGAAGATATATCTGAACTGTCAGTCGTTAAGTTAGACATGTGGTTTGATTGCCAGACGAAGCTCTCTGTAATAGTCGAGCACTTAATTGTCTCTCCGAATAAGGCTTTCATAAAGACATACCGTAAACTTATGGATGAACTTGAGGATATGTTTCGTAAGCGGTCGAGCTGGACCTTGGAGGCAAAAAGATCACGTCTGAGGCAGAAAAGAACTGTCTATAATAGCTAGATGTGCTTTTTCTTGGAGTGATTCTCCTGGGTGTGGGGAGCTGTGCCGGGATAATCCTTGGAACCCCTCCAGGGGCGTCCTACGCGTGACCTTGAACCGCGCCGGGTTTGCCGGAGGCTCCAACTTCTGAGAAAGTGGAGCCACTATGAGCAAGACAACGAACAAGTTTTCACCTGAAGTCCGTCAACGCGCCATTCGTATGGTGTTGGATCACGAAGCTGAGCACCCTTCGCGGTGGGCTGCTGTTTCATCTATTGCGGCCAAGATCGGTTGCTCGCCAGCCACGCTGCACGAATGGGTCAAGAAGACCGAGGTCGACAGTGGTAAGCGAGCAGGCCTGCCGAGCGATGTCGCCGAGAAGATGAAGGCTCTGGATCGGGAGAACCGCGAGCTTCGTCAGGCCAACGAGATTCTGCGCAAGGCTTCGGCCTATTTCGCGATGGCGGAGCTCGACCGCCCCTTCAAACGATGATCTCGTTCATTGACGAACACCGTGGGGTGTTCGGGCAAATGCCGACTATTGGGCCGATCTGCAGGCTTTTGCCGATTGCCCCGTCAACCTACTTCGAGAACGTCGCCAAGCGGCTGGACGTGGATCGCCTGTCGGTCCGAGCCCGCAGCGATATCGGCCTGAAGATCGAGATACGCCGGGTGTTCAATGAGAACTTCCAGGTCTATGGCGTGCGCAAGGTTTGGCGGCAGTTGCAGCGGGAGGGCTTCGACATCGCCCGCTGCACTGTTGCTCGGCTTATGAGGGCAATGGGGCTGCAGGGCATCATCCGTGGCAAGCCGATCCGAACGACGATCAGCGGCAAGGCCGCCCCATGCCCACTCGACCGCGTGAACCGGCAGTTCTTTGCTCCCGCGCCGAACATGCTGTGGTTATCCGATTTCACCTACGTGGCGACTTGGCAGGGCTTCGTCTACGTGGCCTTCGTCATCGATGCCTTTGCACGCCGCATTGTCGGTTGGCGGGCAAGCCGGACCGCACATGCGGGCTTCGTCCTCGATGCCTTGGACCAGGCGCTTCATGATCGGCGGCCCGTCCATCGCGGTGGGCTAATCCACCATTCCGATAGGGGCGTGCAATACGTGTCCATTCGCTATTCCGAGCGACTGGCGGAAGCGGGCATCGAGCCCTCCGTCGGAAGCGTTGGCGACAGCTATGACAATGCTCTCGCTGAAACGATCAACGGTCTTTACAAGGCAGAGGTCATCCATCGGCGAGGACCATGGCGCAACTTCGAAGCTGTGGAGTTCGCCACACTCGAATGGGTCGATTGGTTCAACAACCGCCGTCTTCTGGAGCCCATAGGCAACATACCGCCAGCCGAAGCCGAGGAGCAGTATTACGCCAGCCTGGACGCACCAGCCATGGCCGCATAACTTAAACGAAATGGCCTCCGGCAAACCCGGCGCGGTTCACCTTCACATCATTGGAGGTCACATGGCAACAATCGGAAGACTACGAGGACGCTGACAAGCGCAGGTGCGTCGTCGCGGCATGAAGCCTCGGTGCAAGTCCTTTGACAGCAAACTCGAAGCCGAGAGGTGGGCGCGCGATCTGGAAGCCCAGGTCGATCGCTTCGGCGCTGCCCCAGACACAAAGATCCACGAAAGCACGACGCTCAGACAGCTTCTGAAACGCCACCAACGTGAGATCTAGCCGACCAAGCGCGGGTCCATACAGGAGATCCAGCGGATCGACGTGCTTCGTCGTCATGATCTCGGCTACCGGACGTTGATCGGTCTCAGCCAGCAGGACATCGCGTCGTTTCGGGACGAGCGGCTCCAGTCGGTAGCTCCATCTACGACCGTCCGCGAGCTGGCTACCCGCAGCGTCGCTACCGCGGAAGCCGGCGAGCGCCTTCGTCAGACCATAGGTCCGCATCTCGACGGGATCGAAGCAGGATTGGCGGCGCTGGGGGAGCTTCGAGATCGACCTGCAGGTCATCTGCGGGTCACATCCGTCGAGCATGCTTCAAAGACAATCCTGGGCCCTGCACTGGCAAGGTTACTACCGACTATCCTGAGATCACGGTGGAGATCATTGACGATTACTGACTGACCGACATCGTGGCGGACTGGTTTGACGCCGGCATTCGGCTCGGCGAACAAGTGGCACAGGATATGGTGGCAGTCAGGAGCGGGCCTGGTTTCGAAATGGCGGTGGTCGGTTCTCCATCGTATTTCGAGACGCGGACCGCGCCCGTCACGCCCTATGATCTGACAGGCGTTGTGTGTATCAGCCTGCGCCTTCGGACGTCTGGAGGATTTTGGTCATGGCCGTTTGCCAAGGACGGGCGGGAGCTGAAAGTGCGCCCGCAGGGGCAGGCTGCCTTCAATGCGATCGGTCTTGCGCTCGATATGGCATTGGCAGGCGTCGGGCTGGCGTATCTGCCGGAAGATACCGTGCGTGAACACGTCGCCACAGGACAACTAATCCAGGTCCTGGCCGACTGGTCGCCTCCCGCGTCGGGCTATCATCTCTACTACCCAAATCGTCGCCAACTGACGCCTGCCTTCGCCCTGATCGTCGATGCCGTTCGCTATCGTAGCTGACCGTACGTTTCGGCCCTCGCTGGAAGCCCGGTTCTGGCGCACAAGCGACGTGACGCGGCCACCGGACGATGTCTGCTTTAAGACAGGTATCATTACTTCCCCTACGACCGACATGGGGCGCAAAGCGGAAATAATTTCCGTACTGGCGCGGCACGGCTGAAGTTCTGATGACCGCTGTTGGCGAACAAAGGAATGCCGAATCCGACACTATGCTACCTTTCGGGCAGGCGGGACCAAGACCTGTATGACCGGAATGCGCCCTCAAACCGGCCGTTCGACCAATACTCGCGATTTCCTCAAAGTCGACATTGCTTATGGCGTATCCTCCGAACTTATGTCGACCAAGCCTGTACGCTGGTTAGCGGTACCCTGCCCGACCGCCTGGGATCATGTTGAGCCGCCTATTGTCGTCCCAATGGCCGCGCACCAGCGCTTCTTCCGCTTTATAAAGCGCCTCGGCATCGTTCGTGACGGCCATCACCTTATGGTGGATGTAGGTCACTCGCTTCGCCTCCAGTTCCTCCCGCAGTGTACGGTGGAACAGCAGGTTGCTGCCCAGGCGCATCGCGCGCCGATGCTCGGCCCAACGCGTCTTCCAGCTTCGAGTTGTGATGCCGACGTAGAAGTAGCCATCGACGGGGTAGGAGCCGCCCTCGCCGAAAATGTGTTGGTAGAGCACGAACGACTTCTTCGGCTCATCATTCGGCGCGATGAGGATGTGGGCAGGTGCCGAGAACAGGATGCTCGGTTCCATCACGTGCGCTGACGGCATGTTAATGTCGAAATTGCGCGCTGCGGCCATGAGCGCCGGGTCAGTCACAAGATCGAGGCGGATGACAGGAGATAGTATAAGCTCGCTGGGTTTTTGAGGTTTGCCAGACCTGTATTCGTTTGTGCCGATCGACACGCTCCTATGTCCCTCGCGCATGCGTTTCAGAGGCGCGACGAACTTCAAGCCGTTTCGCATCGCGACCATATGGAAATCCGGGATTGCGTCGCCAGCGTTAATCCGGATCACGCCACCTAGCTCTCGCGCGCTTGTAAGCCAGAACCTGCCGTAGTCCGTCTCACACCAAACGCGCAGCCGTTGTTCGACCTCGCCATGTAGCTTGTGCATCGGGGTTGGGGTAAGATGCTTCCACCATGCCCTGTCGATTGAAACCAGGCTGGTCATCGCCTATCCAGCCGCTGGCTGCTTGGCGGCTTCCGTGGGCTGGCAACAGGAGGAGCCGCTACTGCGCCAACCGGCGCCGCGGCCACTCCGCTATCTTCTGAATGGTCATCGTTGATGCGCATCATCATACGGTAGTGCGCGCCGTGCCCTGTGCGCTCGAACACCTTTCTGAACACGTTCAGGTAGCCTTGTACGGCATTGTCATCTACGGCGACGTAGATGTCATCGTGCGAACTGTGCGATCCGTCGTTGATCCACGAGAACAGCGAGGCGCAAATCTGGGCGTCGCGACCTTCAAAAAGTGCTACAATCTCGTCCTGCTTCAGCCCGCCGAGCATGGTTAGATAGTTCTCGACGATCCGGCGCATCGTGTTCTGGATCGTGAGGTTCGGTCGGTCCGGGTTGCGCACCTCATCCCACAGCAGCTCGTAGGATGTCTTGACCGGGTTGTAATCGTAGTGGGTGACCGAGGACACGTTCTCCCGCTTCCGAACGATCCAGAAAGTCTCGAACTGTCGCGCCTGGCCACGGCGCTCGCGGTCGAAGCTGACCTCTTTGTGAAAGTAAATGTTGTGCGTGAGCACGAACACCTGCCGCACGTTGCCTGCGTTCTGCCGCACGTCGGAGATGACCTTCCGGATCAGTGCACTGACGACGAACAGGACGTCAGCGTCCAGACTCGAGACGGGATCGTCGAATACCACAACCTTCTCGACTGCGGTGCCGGTGGTCGAAGTGCTGCCAGCTAGTTGGTGATAGAAGTAAAGGAAGGTGATAAAAGAGCGCTCACCCTCGCTCAAGGAGTGAGCTGCGTCGCTCCCGTCCAGTCGAACGAGGCGATACATGTCGTCGCGCTCACCAGCCACCTCGAGCCGGAAGTTGGAAAAGCCGTACTGGCTGAGTATCCTATTGATGGACTCTACCGTCGGGCGAACGCTGGTGATCGTCTCCTCGATCGCGGAGAGTTGGCCTCTTAGCTCCGCTCGCCGCGTGGTTTTGTCGCCAATGCTCCGGCGCATACCGTCTATCGCGCGGCTAAAATTGCTTGTTAAGGTCAGGTAGGTGTCGAGGTCGGTGCGTCTTTCTTCGACGACAAACCTCCATATCTGCGCGGTCAGCGTCGACTTCGCGCTCGCGAGGTTGCGGACGGTGGCGTTGTACACCTCAGTCGCCTCATTCGCGGCTGCGATCAGGGAAGTGATCGCAGCCGTTAGAGCGACTGTAGCGTCGAGTTCTACCACACCACTCGGCTCCTTCCTTTTCGCCGTAATGCGTTGGATGTTGAGTTCGAAAGCAGTCTTCAGCGCCGCGGTGCGTTCGCCAAGGATGACTGGGTCCACAAACCTATGTGGCGCCGCAACAAGGGCGTCAATGCGAGAGATGACGGCATTGATGGCCTGCTCGTACGACGCCGCGAGAATGTCAATCGAGGCGAGATCAGCCTGATACTGCTCGTCGAAGAACGCGTTGAGATCATCACGCAGTCCGGCGGGCGCTGGTTGTTGGCAGAATGGACAAGGGCCGTCGGCCTCGGTCAGATATCCAACGCCTTGCTTGACCCAATCACTGTTGCCGAGGCGGCCAATGAGAGCGGCCACGACCACATCATCGCGGCCGACAATGCTTCGCGCGAGGATCGGAGAAACCTCCAGACTCGCGAAAAGGTCAAAGGAAATCGGAGCGATCACGATCTCCGGCGTCGCGATATCCTGGAAAACGGTGGCCGCCTCTGCTTTCAGGGCGTCCACCGTCTTCAATTCCGAAATGTTACGCTCTGCCTCGGCAAGCAGTTTCGTGAAGAAGTCGCTCTTCTTGCCACGGTATCCCGTGAAGGCGTCCATGAACGCGTCCTTGTGGTCGACCTGCGACTTCCAGCACGCCTCGATCAGCGCTGAGCGCGCCGCTGCAAGTTCGGCCTCGCGCCCGCCGGTGCCGTCCTCTCCCACAAGGTTCCGGCGCAGGTTTACGATGTCGCTATCGAGTCGTGCGATCTCGGCCGAAAGACGCTCTATCTCCGCTACCGCCTGTGTCGAATCCTCACCGAGCGTAAAGATGCCCTGCATTTGGTCGCCGAAGCTGGCCTCTGCGAAATCTCGGTTAAAGACCAGGGTCGCGAGCTCGCGTCCGTCGCGCCAACTGACAGTATATCCCGCACAGATCGACGGGTCGTGGACGGCGCGCGAGATCGTCGTCTTGCCGCAGCCGTTGTGGCCGAACAGGTAGTTGATCTTCTTCAGATCCGTCAGCCGCTCACCGGTGATCGGATAGGTCGCCACGTCCGCTATTTCGATCTCAGTGATCAAGCGATTTCCCCCAACACCACTCTACCCGCGATATCATCTTCAGGCGGTCCCATAACTGACATGGGAATTTACCAGCCAACTCCGTCGCAAGGACCGACAACGCAACCTTAACTAGCAAAAAGTATTGGAAACGCCTTTAACAGGCAAGTGGCTTCATGCGTTTACTGATATTCTGTGGGCTTAAAATTTGCATGATCCTCACCCAGTTCAACAAGGCATGTGGAGGCGAGCCTGCGAACTATGATCCCTACTATCTCATAGCACTCGTGGTCGTCTCATGCTGTCCAGCGGAGAAAATTCGAACCGATACCTGATGTCTCGGACGCTCTGTATATTTCCGCTTCATCAGTCTTACTCTTCGGAACCGGACCGACAGCTTACAGCCCCTCTCCAGTCGTCTAGCACCCCTTCACGACGTCCGCATTATGACGTGCTGCGTATGAGGCCGCACCCACGAGGCGATCCCTGGTGCAGGCGAGCGCGACGACCGCCTGCATGGCCGACAAAAGAGCGAAGAAGTAGCAGGGCGCAGAAGCGCCGCAACTTTTGTCCAAGCGGAAATTACCTCCACCATCCCCGCCGGTTGACTGATGCCCAAAGCCAGGGCACAAAGGTGACATCCACGGTCGCTCGCGATCAGAAAAAACACAGCGAATTCGGCGCTTCATCTAAGCCATTGAAAAGACAGTGAGAATCCAGGTCTCCCAGAGAAGTCTTTTTCGACCGAATTTTCGATCCAAATTGGCGACCATCTCCCGCACGGAAAAGTGGCGTCTTGTGAATAAGTTGGGCCATCTCGTCGCAATTTCTTCGGCTATCCGTCGCGTTCGAGGATGGCTGATGATGTTGGCTGGGGACCCGTTCAACTGCCTCCGAAAACGTTTGGAAAGAACTTGTCTCTCAGGCGTGCCGCAAGATCCTTCCCGTTTGCCACGTCGACGCTGCCGGTCTCGACTACCGTCTCCTGACCTGTGATCCGGAACTGCGCCTGGACACCCTCATTGGCGCCAAGCCCATCGTGATGGGGATAGAGCAGAGTCAGCTTAGGTGACTTGTAGAGATGAGCGTAGGCCATCATCTGGTAAACATCACCCTGAGAAACACCCAGCTTCGGATCATCAATCCGCGCGGATATTCGTTTCCATTTCGTGTCGATGACATGGGCTACCTGTCCATCCCGCCAGATCAGGATGTCGGGCTTGGTTTGAAACAAGGCGCGGTCGTTCTCGACAGAGGTGAGGCAGAAGAGCCGCCCACCCTGCAGCGTAACGCGGAACTCGGTTCCGGCGAGAGCGCGCGTGACCAGTCGTCCGACATACTCCTCAAAAAGGGCGTTCATCTCGAATAGGAGGGCACTCCCTTGTCCCGAGCCACTGCTAGTCGTCTGGTATCGACTACGCAAGAACAGTTGTGCCATGCCGAACAGATCCTGCCAGGCGCGATTTGTCCGGTCGATGATGACCTCTCGCCATTTCAGGGCTGGCACCGGAACATCTGAGATATCGGCATAAACAAAGGCCAATTCGCGAAGGCGCTGCTGATTGGCCGGACTCCGTGACATCCTTGACACATGCACTACGGCGGCTTTCATAATTTGGTTGAGCGCGATGTCTTGCGATAAGTCATCGAAGCGACATGCGAGGCGTCCGGGGTTCAAGGCATGACGAGTAAATTGACGCGGCACATCGAGCGTGCCGCGCAGCGCGGGAAGATCGTCCTCATGATCGAGATAACGCCTAGGCATACCGCGACGGATCGCTTCGGTCAGCTTGTCACAGAATATCCGGATCAGGATCTCAAGAAGGGTCTCGCGCTGCCAGTCGAGGTCTGTAATCCGCCCCATTTCGATCTTCAGATCCAAGGCGACCGCGAGCATATGGACGAGACGCTTGCGGATAGCAGCGTTCTGCCGCTCCGCCCCTTCTGCTCGCATAACGTCGATCTTTGGGAGGATTTCAAGGCTGCAACCCTGCGCAGCAATTACACCCACGACACCTCGGGCCCGTAGCTCGTGCCGCCGATCCTCCAGCACACCACCCCCGCCCCGGCCGGCAAAAGGCGAGGTCTTGGTCAGAGCAACCAGCCGGCTAGCAAGATGTGCTGGAATGGAGCCCTCCACGTCGCCATGGGGCAGCGTATCCCACTCCCGCACAGTGTAGGACGACATCAGACCTCAAACTCCGAGAAATCGAACGAGTCTTTAACGCGCCAACGTAGCTTTTCACCGGAGAGGTCGTCTTCGGCAATGCTCGCAGGAGCGGCAAGTCGCCGTGCTTCCAGAAACCGCGGCTTGCCTTGCCCGGTGTCGCCCAGAACGGCGGCAACCTTGGACCAGTCCTCGTAGAAATACTCCGCCAACAATGGGATTACTTTGTGGCGCATTACCTCCTCGACATCGCCACGTGTCGCGCAGCCGGTAAAATAGGCGTGGCCAATCTGATGCTCCCGGTCGAAGAGAAACTCGACCCGGTCGTTGATCGTGGTCAGGAGGTTCCGCAGATCAATCCCGCCCGTATTTGTGGGAAGAACCAACGGGTTCGGCATCAGCTCACGGAACGTGAACCGGCGGCGCAATGCGGTATCGAGAAGCGCAATGGACCGGTCGGCCGTGTTCATGGTGCCGATGATGTGGAGGTTCGCTGGAACCCCGAAGGGTTTCTTCGAATATGGCAACACGAGGCGGATTTCGTTCGGCATACCCAGCCGCTTGTCGGGCTCCAAAAGCGTGATCAACTCGCCGAAAACCTTCGAGATGTTTGCTCGATTGATCTCATCGATGATCAAAACATGATCCCGTGCCGACTGATTTGCACGAGGTGTCTCATCACCGAAAACAATTGCTTCCAGGGCGTCCCAATCCACCAGTGACTGATTGAGCTTGTAAACTGAATGACGTCTGAAACCTCTGGCGTAAAAGCGGCTTCGTTCTGCTCCGGCGTCTTCTCGCCAAAGCCACTCTACATGCCGGCGATGCGGATGGAATGCTGCCTCGGGGTCGTAGAAATATTCACCAGTGACCCTGCCAAACGCCTGCATTCGATCACGTCCATCAGAGACCACGACATAATCACCAACCTGCATGTCTGCCCTGAAAGAGAAGGTGATTACGATGTTTCCATCGTGGCCGGTCGCGTCGGGATCCTTCTTTGCTCTCCATTCAGATTGTATTTCATCGAAGTCGTCGAAACGTTCGTTCGACCAGTCAATGTCACCGCCCCAGCCCACATGGATGAGGTTGTTGTCTAGGCCAAATCGAATCCGGTAACGGTCCTGCTCAATTTGCCGGTTCCCGAGTGCGACCTTGAACACGCGTGCAGAGCGGTCAAGCCTGCGCGGGGATCCTTCAGAGACTTGGTCGAGCCGTGCGCGCTCGCTGACTCGCTTGAATACGCCGTCGTGGGATTTCAAACGAAAACCGGTCGTGACTTCAACATCCTCGGGCCCCTCGCCGGCTTCATCGCCGGTGCTTGGCCGAAGGCCTTCGACAAATTCCTCGTAAGACATAGACTGGTGGAAGGTGACGAACTCGATCCTTCCCTCGCTGACTAAGCGTCGATACTCGACCATCAGCGCGTTACGCTTCTCGCTCCCCTGAAGCGCCGCTGCTACCTGTTCCCCAAGACAAAGCCGAACGGCCTCCCATGCGGTGCGGTAGGTCTTGCCTGTGCCCGGTGGCCCATAGAGAATCAAGTTGGTTGCTGAACGCGTTGAGCCTGCACTTTCTTCTGTCACGGTGGCCGCCTTCGCTTGTGATGCGAGCTTGTAGGTGAAGATGGTGGAGCTGCTGGGGTTCGGGTCGGTATGTATTGGCGGTGGCACCTGAGCCAATTGCTGAAACTTCTCGCCTCCGAGAGCTTGGCAGATATTAGGAAACGCATCTTGCAGGCCCATGGTCGCGGCGAGATCGCCAGCTCGAACGGAAACCTCAGTCGCGCCCTGTTCCCGTGCCGGCTCGATGAAGTAGTTCAGCGCACAAAGCCTAATACGGTCGGCGCCTCGCAGCACATGTTCTTCCTTTGGTATTTCAGAGGGAGTGTCATCACTGTCGACAATGATGAAACCGCTGTTATGCAGTAGTGAAACCGGGCCGCTCGGCTGGTTCCAACCACCGTGAATATCGGTCGTGCCCAAGAGAAACGCCACAATGGGCTTTGTGGGGTAGAGGCGGTTCTCGCGACCGCGGGTAGAACGCACCCAATAATCTCGCGGCTCACCAAAAGCACTGAAGATATCCGCATGGGCACCGCGGCTCCGAAATGCTTCGAATGCATCGCAAGCAGCTTCTATGGCAGCGCGTGAGAAATGACTTGGCTGCTCGTTAGTGCCGCCCTCCGGCGGAATTCCTAATTGCCGAGCGATCTCTGGATCGAGCTCGTACCGAACGAGTTTCTGAGCCCCAAACGTGAGGTAGTTGACTGAGCCACCCGAGAACGCCTGGCAGCGAGCCGCAAGCCCATCGATCAACATAGCGCGTGCTACTTCCAGCCAATGTTCTGTGTGAATGGCTTCGTCGGCCCGGTTGCTGGCGCCCTTCGGCTTTATTTTGAAGATCGATCTTCCTGTTCCACCATCCCGTACGGGTCGATAAGGCAGCCCTTCGCGATCGTAAAAAACGAGCGGTCTGTCTGTGGTGAGCAAGGTCATCTATGGGTCTCCAAAAGCACGCGGCGTGTTTACCAGACTTATCTGCTCGTTTGCATTACCATTCACCTCGCGGAGCCTCCGTGGTCCGAAAGTAGAGCCGGCCATTTGACACACAGTACAGCGGAGTTGATCCGGCCAATGAAACAGGAAACTGATGCCGCGTAATCTCCTCCGCCAATGAAGCGGTGATGAAGACAAGAAAGGCCCCTCTTACTACCCTGACGCACCCATTTTGTCTGACTGAACTGGAACGGCGCGATCGGTCAGACCTTCACTTGTGACAGAAGCATCGATGGCACCGCCTCACGTAGCCGCCAGGTCACCGTAACCGGCATCTCGCCTGTCCAGGTTACGAAGTCCACCTCGCCACAGTAGATGAATGGTGCCGGCTTGGGTCCGATCTTCTTCGTCTTGCGAACCAGCAGATGGATGTGTAGGCCCAGCCCGCGATGGTCGCGGATCATCTCACCATGCTTGGACGCTTGCTTGGTCCTGTTTTGGCTTTGCCATGAAAATTCCGTGGCAGAGATGAAGTGATCGGCATAGCGGTGCTCGTCGAGCATCCCCTCCTTCTCTAAGGTGACCAGCAGGAAGATATGAGGCGGTTTTGGCACGAAGCCCGCGTTCCATGTCGCCTGATCGAAGGTCAAGCCGAAGGCTGGAGGGATGTTTTCGCGTGAATACCGCTCCCAAAGCTGAAGGCCGGCTTGTGCCTGGCTTTGCGCACCCATTGGCTCTATATGCCACGTATTGTTTTGGAAACGGAGCCGGACACGATCGCCTCTGCCAGGCAGCCCGGCATCGTCGCCGAACCATCCGCGCAAGATTTTAGGCAACTGGTTGGACGGCTCGCCGGCTCTTCGCACAACGTTGATTGCAATCTTGCCAACCGTCGCCACCATCGGCTGACCACCGACGACGACATCCAAGGGACCTTCTGCTAACTGGGCCACACCGGACGTCGTTGGGAGGAACAGGATAGGCAGTCCGCTCGTGTTTCGCGCAACGCGGCAGACGGCGTCCGCCAGCTCGTTGTGACCTCCACTTCTGCTCAGATATTGCGCGAGACGCCAATCGAGGATTTCCTGCAGCAGATGGCTAAAGGTCTCCCTGTTCCTCGGCGCTCTCGCGAACCTAAATAGCTCTCCTTCCAGAACGAAATAGGGCGTGCCGTTGCTGTCCCGCAGCTTCGTCAGGACATCTATCGGAAATTTGAGTAGCACCGCTCTAAGCGCTTTCCGATCCGCGAGATCGACAGAGAAATCCTGCTGGAGCTTGTGAATGCGGAAGGCCAGCCGCGCAACGCGCCCGACAATCTGATCAACGGTGCAGCGATCCTGCACGGTCTCCCCGTCGAACAGTGCCAACATCGTCATGAGCTTGTAGCTCCGGGTCAGTTCGGTTTTCTCCATTTCGCGGAAGAAATCCTCATGCTCCAACCAGGTCGCTCGCTCCAGATCGTCCAACCCGCGCATTCGTACCACGAAGCCGAGCCAGGAGCGTTCGCTGCTGCTTCTCGGATTGCTGCCGGAATGAAAAACCTCCGACGCTGTGGGCCGGACGCCATGCCGCTCCAAGAAGTCGCGGTAGAAATCTTCCAGCGCATTCTCGGTACTGGCCGGTTTTACCAGCATGCGCAATATGTCGATCGTAGCGAGATCGTAGGTCACTTCGCAACCGGTTGGCAGACTGATCTGATCGCCTTGGAGCTTTTCCAGGAGCTCTCGGATGTGGCCGCTGGACGACGCATCAACATTCGCAATCGAGGCAATCGCGCGGAGCTTCGTGAGGAAGATGCGATGGTTGCCGATATAGTCGATGACGACGAGACGGTCCTTGTTCGCAGACTTTCGCAACCCACGTCCGAGTTGTTGCAGCCAGATGATGGTCGATTCCGTCGGGCGTAGCATCAATACGGTGTCGATGCTCGGGACGTCGACGCCTTCGTTGAACATGTCTACGGCAAACACCACGTCCAGTTCGCCCGCTTCCAGTCTCTGGAGCGAAGTAGCCCGCGGTGCAGAATTTCCGCCGGCGTGAACGGCAACAGCGGAGACGCCCTGCTGGTTGAAGAAGTCGGCCATGAAATCGGCATGCGTTTGGGAACAGCAGAAACCGATGCACTTCGTCCCACCTCGCAAGCGATACTGTTCGAGCGCGTTCTGCGCGCGCGCTTCTGTAGCGACGGCGGCGGTAAGCTCGGTTAGGTCGAACTGGGCACTACGCCAGGGGATATTCCGGTAATCGACATTGTCCGGGACGCCGAAGTAATGAAAGGGGCAGAGATGCCCGGCTTCAATCCCTAGATGAACACCGGCCTGGAAGACGAGGTTCTCCTGGCAAAGACCGAGGAGATCAGCTCCATCGCTCCGCTCGGGCGTCGCGGTTAGACCGAGGAGAAACTGTGGTTCGAAGTAATCGATGATGCGGCGGTAGGTCGTCGCTGCTGCATGATGGAACTCATCGATGACGACATAGTCAAAGGTGTCCGGGCGAAATTGCTTGATCTGGTTTACCTTGCCGAGAGTTTGAACGGAGGCGAAAAGGAGATCGGCATCCGTGTCCTTGTAATCGCCCGACAACCTTCCGATCCGAGCTGTCGGTCGCATACGTCGAAATGTCTCGATCGCCTGATTGAGTATTTCCTCGCGATGGGCGACGAAGAGGATGCGACGATATTCGAGGCGATTGCTGTCAAAGGCTGCCAGCCAAGTCTTGCCAAGACCGGTAGCGAGAACAACGAGGCCCGCAGTAAAACCGTCCTGCCGCGTGTGCTCGAGCGCTGCGAGGGCCTGCCGTTGGATGGCGTGGGGTTCGGGAGGGGGCAGCGGCAGCTCGTATGCCAAGCCAGCATCTTTGAAGCCTAGCGGATTTCTCCGGCTTTCATAGCGGTTGATCCACTCCGAGGTGACGGAGACGGCACTATAGGAATTAAACAGGTCTTGGAAGCCATTGGTGATCTGGGGGAAGGCCGATCGGTCGTGGCTGGAAATGACCTTGTAGTTCCACTCGATGGATGTGGTCAGCGCCGCCTCTGACAGGTTCGAACTGCCGACGAATGCCACGCCCTCCCTGCCCGACAAAAAGATATAGGTCTTGAGGTGAAATCCTTGTGCCGCAGCCTCGAAGACCCGGAAAGTCAGATCCCCGTCGAGATCGGCTAAACGCCGCAGCGCCATCGGCTCCGTTACGTCCATGTAGTCGCCGACGAGAATTCGGGCTCTTCCGCCACGGGCTAAAAAATCTTTCAGATGCTCGACGATCAGTCTGGCCCCGCTGTCAAGCAGAAATGCTACTGCGATGTCGCAGGCGTTTGCCTCGTCCATATGCATGATCAGATGGGGCAGAAGGTGGTCGCCTCTGCCAGTGATCAAGCGCTTCAACGCTCCGGTGCTGCTCACTTCCTGGGCAAGGTAGTTGGCCTTGTGCGGAATAACGTGCCTGACGCCGCCTCTCGGATCGTCGACGTCACCCATGTAGCGCGGAATGACGTGCAGGTGAAAATGGGAGACCGTCTGCCCCGCAGCTTCAGCTAGATTGAACCCGACGTTGTACCCGTCTGGCTTATGCTTTCGTTCGATCTCAATTTTGGCCCTGTCGATGTTCTGCCAGATCGACTGCTTCTCGTCCGCTGAAAGATCGTCCCATGTCGCCGCATGTCGTCGTGGAACGATGAGTAAATGTCCTGGCGACACCGGGAAGGCGTCCCACAGGGCGACGACTTGATCGTCCATAAAGGCGATGCGGCTCAGTTCGGCGGTGCAGAAAGGGCATTGGATCATCGGCAAACTATGGGCCGCATCGCCGATGCATCCCAGGATCGCTGATGCTTTTCCACACAATGATTTTGAGAACCCGCTGCGTTTTTTGGCAATTGGCTCAGGCGCCATCCAATGTGGAGCCGTGAGGTGGAAGCGCGCTCAACCAAAGGATGAGAAAGGGCCGCTTCGTCTCAAATTATTTGGCGCAAACTTGCCGACGCGCTGATCACCTCTGGGAGGCGGCCGGAATGCAAGCTGTGAAGGGAATGAGCGGTCGTTAACAAGGTGATGGCCAGACAAACAACTTTGCCCCAAGAGCGGAAATTATTGCCGGGATACCTCTTCTGTTGCCTGAGGCCCAAAGCCAGGGCACAAAGGTCGCATCCACGGTCGCTCGCGGCAGGAAAACAGAGGGGATTCAAGGCTTTCCGATAAGAGGTCCCAGGCAAGTCATTTTGGAACGATTTTTCGATCTAAATTGACGACCATCTCCCCCCCCGGAAAAGTGGCGTCTTCTCAATACGTTGGGCGTTCTTGGCCGCACCTCCTTGGGCTGTCGCGTTCGAAGGCGGCTAGGAAATTGGCTGGGGACCCGCGGTCAATGACCGCAACGGGGCTGGCAGCGGCCGTCGGCTGCTAGGACACCCAACACGGAAAGCTGACTTCTAAGTTCAAACCGCTGACGTCTGAAATCGGCCCGAAGCTGCCATCGCCAGCCTGCGGAAACAACCCCGGCAGGCGGGAGGGTGCTTATCAGCGCTTGCACTAATCGTTGCTGGCGAGGGCTCCCCCTAAGCTCAATCGCTTCTCGGGTGCATAGTCCTTCAGAGCATCAATCAGCTTGCGAATTCGGCGAGGCAGGTGCTGTCGTAACGAGTAGTGACCGTCAGAAAGAACCCGAACGGATCTCGCCATCCGTCACAAGTAACGGTAGAACTCTCTGGGGATTTCCGGGCGGCGACATGGACGACGCGCATAAACAAGCGATCATCATTCGGGGCGCGATTACTGCCGTGCTGGTCTTCGCGGGATTTGCATTTCCGCTAGTCTGAATCGCGGCCGCGTTTTTCGCCTACACCACTTTCCAGGCTTTCCCGGATCCCGAGCCTGAAACGCCCGAAAGCATGTACCGAACCCGGCAGTCGACAATGACCGCCGATGATCCCGAATGGCGCGAATATTTCTTGGCGGCATGTGAATCGCCTGCAGAGACTGCTTTCCTCGAAGCGATGATCAAGGGCTACGATCTGAAACCCGACAAAGGCATCCTTGCCGGCGCGGGGATCGAGCTAGACATGCAGACCGAATACAAGCCTTACCGGCTCGATTTCCTCGTGAACAAATGGCTTGTCGTCGAGGTCGATGGCGCAGAGTGGCATTCTTCTCCAGAGGCCGTTGAGCGCGATGGAATCAGGGACGAATTCGTCAGAGCCAAGGGCTTTGCCGTCCTGCGCATTCCGGCAAAGGTCGTCTTTCAGAAACCAACCGAAGCCGTGAGCAGAGTAAGGGCGGCCATCGCCAATGGCAGGCCAGCACAGAAGGTGGCCGCGAAGGCAGCGCCAATATCGGTCGCCAAGACCTTCACCAACTCGATGAGCGCGTTCGGGAAGTTCATGGACGATGTCGATGCTCACGTCATTAGGGAAAAAGCCATTCAGGAGGCCTTGGGGCCATCAAGACAGACCTTCGATACCGAGAAGATGGTGATCGATTCCGGATTGGAAAATGCCAGGAAGGCGATAGCCCTTGAAGACGAGCTATCTGCGAATCCAAATCTTCGTAAGCATTTCGAAGAGTATCATGCCGAATTCGAAGCGCTCTTGAAAAGCACGCGTTCTAAATATGACGGCGGTCAGAGCGCGACAATCACAATCTCACCGATATCGTGGCCGAAGGCGCATCCGGATCCCGACTTGAACGCGACGATCATGGATATGCACTTAAAACTGCATGGCGACCGAACGCGCTACTTTAACGAGGTTCGACAGCAGATTTCGAAAGACCCACGCTTATCTCCTCACGTCCGAAGCCACCTGGAAAACTTCGGCTGCCATTCGTCGTGGAAGGAGATATCAACGAAAAAGGACCTGTTCTCGCTTGAAGCGTATCTGAAAGAAATTGAGGCCGAGGGTGGGGGCGGCGCACAAAAGAATCCGCCGCCGAGCTGATGAGCAGGGCGGCAGTCCTGTGAGGCCGATGCGGACATTTTCGCGGTCTAGGAGACGTCGGCGGATATCAGAGGTAGACGCGACGGGCCTCATCCAGATCGGCCAACGCTCCGATGAGTTGTTCACGTCACGCTCTTTGCTGTAGGCCGTTCGCGTAACACCATTGATCCTGATCTCGACGACGCTAACTTCTGTTCCATCCTTCTGTGTCTCAACGGATGCGACGACGATCTTCTCTCCAGGATCCGTAAGCCGCTCCGGCTTTCATCGTCATGTTCGACGGGTCGTGGGGGTTCACGTCCATGGATATATGTGAAGCGGGGTAGAACGTTTGCCATCCATCGGAGTTGGAACGACGTTCTGGAGCCGGAAGATCATACGCGTTGATTGGTCGTCGATGACCGGTCATGGGCGCGAAGGCGACCTGGGCTCGCCGCGAAGCGATGTCTGTTTTAAGGCGTGCGGAATGGCGGCCTCTACGACCGGGATGGAGGCGCAAAGCTGCCGGGATCCCGTTTGCCGCCCCGTCGCAAACGTGAGGTCGCACCGCGGAAATTATTTCCGCCAGCCCGCCCGGTTGACTGATGCCCAAAGCCAGGGCACAAAGGTGGCATCCACGGTCGCTCGCGATGGGAAAACAGAGGGAATTTCAGGGCTTTTCCGTTAAGCCGTTGAAATGATGTGAGAATCCAGGTCTCCCAGGCGAACCATTTCAAGCCCATTTTGCGCTGCAAATCAGAGACTATCTCCCCGCCAAAAAGTGGCGTCTTCCCAGGAACTTAGGCGACGTCTGCGAGAAAACGCGGGCTATCTCGCCACATTCAAAGGACGACGGAGAGATTGGCTGGGGACCCGCAGGCGACTGCGACGGGGCCGAAACGAGCTCTCCGATGCACCAATTACGGTCATTGCGGCTGCCGCAAAACTCCCTATTCTGCCACGTCGCAGAAGTCAGGAAAATAAGTGTCGTTATAACTAGGAAATTTGCGAGGCTGTGTTCCACGTTCGTGGCGGCAGCCAACCTTATGAAGGACTAGGGCCAGTCAATCCGTGACTCTGAATGATAGGAGAGACCTATGACGCAAGGCTTCCGTAAAAGCATATTATTTCCGATCACTCTCATGTTTGCTGGTGTCGCCGCGTTTTTTCTTTTCCTTTTTGTGACAGGGCATGATCCTGACGAAAAGCCGCTGACAATGATCCATTGGATTATCGGCGGAGCGCTGATCGGTCCAGGTTTTGGCTACCTCATCCAATGGAGGCGGGACAGGGACCGATCCAAGTTATAAGCAACTCTTAGCTTTGGCGGCCGTCGCAAATTTCCTGTCAACCTCCTGACATCCTTGATCGGGTTTAGGTACGCTGCTCTTCTCGGCGGTCTCTGCGTAGGGCCGACAGGCGGCATGACGCAGAAGCGCCGATATCGTTGAAAAACTCGCCGGATTAGCTGCTCATCCGCCCATTTTGTTTTTCCGGGCGGAGTACCAACGCGTTTCTACATCCGGCATCACCGAACAATCTTCAGCTCCATCGGGTCCGCTGTCATCCGTTCACACTGAAGTCCTACTTGCGCCAGAGAGGCCGAGATATCGACGCCGCAAAGGAAAGACAACATCAGCGCGGCACGCCTATGCTTGGACTTTCCCAAGGGGCATCACCGGATAGCGACTGCTAAGCGTGCCGCGTATCCTGCAAATCGATTTCAGGTCCCATTGGCGCCAGTCATGCAGTATCCATTGATGCCCCAATAGCACTGCCGACTGCGTACGATGAGATATGTCGAAGACGCGCTCCGTTTGAGACTCAAGCGTTTTTCGAATGACTACACAACACCTGCGATCAGACCGCATCAGCGTGAAAAGAAATCTTACGTCGCGCCGCCCGCCTAGCTGACAGATGCTGGTCGATCATCGTCTGTCACCATTTGATGCGATTGGCGCAAACCCTCTTAGTCTAAAGCCAACCAATGCATGGTCGATGCTATCTCTGCCGGATCGTAGGGCTTTGGAAAAAAGACGGTGTGGGCAGGAATGCCGCCGTCCTCGAGCCGGAAGTGACCGGATGTGATGATGATCTGAATCGGTGGCCAGCGATCCCTTACAGCCGCCGCGAGCTTCAATCCGTCCATTGTTCCTGGCATGTCAATGTCGGTAAAGACGATGCGGATATCGCTGCGTCCCTCTAGGATGTGGATGGCTTCGGCAGCATCGCGGGCCTCTACTGCTACGAAACCAGCGTCCTCGAAAGGTCGATCGCCATCAGCCGTAAAAGCGGTTCGTCCTCTACGACGAGCACCACCTGTTTCTTCGGAGCATTTGCCTGTCTCACACGGTTATTCCGCATGCTGCAATTGGTGTAACGGAGCCGTCATTTCTGCTCTGAAGCCTGTAGGAGCGTAAGTGATGTCCACGCCGCCTGTTCCGATTAGTCCCATGCGAATAAGCTTGGAACCGAAACCCCTTCTATCAGGTTCGCGCACTGGCGGACCCCCGGATTCCTGCCATGAGAATATGACGGATGGCTCGTCTTCAACGGTCTTCACACACCAGTCTATCGAGACACGGCCCACATCAACGGAAAGAGACCCGTACTTGAGCGCGTTGGTTGCCAGTTCATGGAGCATCAGAGCTAATGATAGTGTGCCCTTTGGCCCAATGGTGATCTCTGGTCCCCTTACTGCTAGTCGCTCCGTCGGAACAAGGCGGTTGAGGGTTGCATCAATGATCTGGGATATCGGAGCCTCGTCCCTGTTATCCAGCAACAGCACGTCCTGAGCGGAACTCAGGGCCCTGAGGCGATTATCAAAAGCCTCAACATAGGAACGGTCGCTAACTGGCCTCAGTGTCTGGCTTGCGATAGCCTGCACCATAGCAAGCATGTTCTTCAGGCGATGGCTCATCTCGCGGTTGATGATCCGCTGCTGTTCTTCCTGCTTCTTCTGGTCGGCAATATCGGAAACGACTATGACTGCACCAGAAAGTTTCCCGGCATTGTCATGAATAGCTTCTCCTACGATTGCTACCCACACCCAGTCTCCGTCAGGTTTCTTGAACCGCACTTCCATCCTGTTCGAAAGGCACTCTCCCGCCAATATCTTGGATAACGGATATTCTTCCGGCCTTACCGCAGTCCCGTCGCGGTGCTCAGCGACAAATACGTCGTACTGATCTTTGCTTCCGACATCGGTTGCGTCCTGGCCGATGATCTGGCGCAAACGCTGGTTTTGCATGACGATCCGGCCGCTTGGGGCCGAGGCGAGGACCACGCCCACGGGCATGCTGTCAAGGACCGTCCGCAACTGCTGCTCGCGATCCCGTAGTTCGTTTTCCATGCGAAGGCGCTCGGTCACTTCCACGAACATCACGACGAAACGCTCGTCATCGAGTGCTTGGACATGGCCCTCGTACCAGCGGTCGAGCGAGCCGACCTGACGGGTGAAGACCTTCGCCGTCCCGGAATCAACCACGTCGGCAAATTCCATGACCCACTCGTCTTCGATCCCAGGAAACACCTCACGGATCGTACGGCCCAGAGCAGTTTCCGAGGGCACTCCGACCAACTCGCCCCATGCGCGGTTGACCTCCTTGTAACGCCAATCAACGGCATTTCCCCGGTCGTCGCGGATCAGTTCTCCGAGGATGAAACCTTCTTCGAGTTGCTCGAACAGTCCGCGCCAGTGGGCCTCGCTTTCAGACAGGCGGATCTCAGCCGTCTTTCGATCCGTGATGTCGGTAAAGATCGAAGCGATACGCTCGGAATCCAGCCTACGGATACGGTTCTCGAACCAACGTCCGCCGAGTACAGTCGCGCTGTTGGAATGAAGAAAGCTTTCACCGGACTTCAGCACACGATCATAGGCGGGAATCATTTCCTGGACGACATCCGGGAAAAGAACCGTCAAAGTGCTTCCGACAACTCGTTCATAAGGTAGTCCCGTCAGTTCCGTAAATGCCGGGTTCACGTCTTCAAAAAGCACATCCGTCAATTCACCCTGCTGGTTTCTGATCGCGGTCGCGACGTAGTATCCTTCGTGCATGTCAGCGAAGAGGCTGCGGTATTTAAGCTCCGAAATCCCGACGGCGATTTCTTTCTCGACGACTTTGGCCAACGACTCAAGCGATCGACGATCCCGTTCTGTCCAGTCCCGTGGCTTCGTGTCGATAGCCGCCAAGGCACCCACAAGTTCACCGGTAGGGAGGGATATCGGAACACCGAGGTAGGCGACGACGCCCAGGTCGCCTATCGCATGGTTATCCATGACCAGCTCGTGAGCGTTGGCATTCCTTACTACAAGAGGTGCGTTGTCTTCGACCACATGCTGGCAGAATGAATGCGTCAAAGGTGTCTCGCCCTGCGATGCCCAAGGCTCGGGAAGTCCGCAATGCCCCGCGAATACCTGCCTGTGCCGATCGACGATAGAGATGATAGCTACGGGGACCTCAAGGGAAGTTCGAACATGTTCCGTCAAGTGTCCGAACTGCTCGCTTCCCGCGCGATCCAGAAGTCCGCTTCGCCTAATGGCATCGATGCGATTACTTTTAGGTATCAAAATGAGCGTCTCGTCTCTTGCCTCGGAAATGCTGCCGCGCAACTTCACCACCAAAACAGTCCGAGCACTGTCGGAGTAATCACTCAGCCGATATGGAGCTGTCTAGGGCAAGACCAATGTCATGTCTGTCAACAAAGCAAGGGGCAAGTTACTTTCTGGGAGTGTATTTTTAAAGGGGGGGCGAGCCAGCTCTCATCGAGTAGGTCGATGGTCTTTGCGCAGTTGTAAAACCTGTGACGTTGAGAAGGCGGTTGCCGCAGAGAGGTCGAGAAGCCCGGTCCTCGCGTTCGAGTACTGGAACAGCGCCTTCAGTGTACCCGTCCGTAGTCTGCTGGCCCGTCGTCCCAATCGCCTTTCATAAGCTGAGGCGCTCGCTCCAGCGCCTCCTCTCTAGCGATGAGTCAACGCCTTACCTAGATGGCATCCGCAACCGGCCTACTGTCAAACCTGCCATTGCCGATGATGACCTTGTACAGGCAGAGAACGTCGAAATCTTCGCCGATCCCCCAGAAAAGGCACCTGGAAGAGGCCGCGACGGCCAGAACATGCTGTGGAGACACTGCCTCCCCTCGTGCGGGTTCTACAAGCACGATCACATCTATTCTCGCTATCTCATCCCAGGCTAACGTGGGGTTGCCGCGCTGACCACACATTGTTCGGATGAAGTGGAGGTCGCCATCCTTACAAACTCGATCCAAGTTTGCCTCAATGCAAGGTTGAAGTTAACTCCTTAAAACAACTTTCTTTAGGAACGATATCCGCACGGTTATGTTGTCCCGCCACATGCAAGGGGTGGGTGATGCGTAAAGTACTGGTAGTCGACGATGAAGTTCTGATCCGGCTGACCGTGACGGACGCTCTTGAGGATGCGGGCTTTGAGGTCATCGAAGCGAGTACTGCAGACGAGGCCATGGAAAAGATGGACGAATCTGCCATCCACTTCTTGTTTACCGACATCCAGATGCCCGGCCGTCTTACGGGCGTTGATCTCGCCCACGAGGTGGCGGTGCGGTTCCCAGAGGCTGGGATAGTAGTCGCATCGGGCCGTATCAAGCCATGCGACGTCGACTTGCCCCCTTCGGCTCAGTTCTACTCAAAGCCATACGACCTCGCCCTAATTGTCGCGAGGTTCGAGGCGATGTCCCGCGCGCAGATCATCGATAGCTGACCGCTTCAGGTCGGAAAAGACAATCTGCCGTTCCGGTCCGTGATTATCGAGTTCGAATGGTCCCGTACCAGACCTTCCTGGCCCATCATGCGCAGACCTGCCTTCCCCATACCAGGGAAGGACGTTGTGCGCCAGGAGATACCACGATGCGTATGACCATGCCCTCGGCGTCGGAAATTGCCCAGGCCTCCAGCTTCCTGACTTTGATCGGGAACGGGAAGCGTTTGCTCATCCTGGATATCGTCAGCAGAAACGAAACCTCGGTTGGTAGGTTGGCCCTCATGGTGGGTCTGAGGCAGTCGGCTCTTTCGCAGCATCTGACCATACTGAAGAACGCCCACTTGGTGCAGACGCGACGCGATGCCCAGACGATTTATTACAGAAGCGAGTCTGCATCGGTCGCTTTGATACTGGCGGTCATCCACGAGATTTTCAACATCGACGTTCCCGCGTCCCAAGACGTCGATGGTGTCGACGAATCTGTGGTCGTGGAACTGCTCAGGCAGTAAGCGCGACAGCAGGAGATGTCGGCATGAATATCATCGTAGTCGACTTCCACGCGCGCTGGCGGGCGCCCGTCGTCATCATCGGAGACGAGCCGTCATCGACCATCACCATCCTTGGTCCGGCTGACGCGTTGCGGTATCTGAGGACGTGCGCGGCCAGGTCGGACAGGGTTTACATCCGTGCAGTCGATCTCTGCCAGCACGCCCTTCTGAACGGCGTTGACCCGGAATTGTCGCGTCCGCATTTTCTCGCCGCGTGCGCCAACTTGGGTTTAGAGGAGCCAGGCTAAGGCTGGAAGAAGCGATCAGGAAGCCAGGCGGCGCGCATTTAATGTCAGCGCGACAAGGCCGCCGACCGCGGCCCAGTGATAGGAGAACGTTCCGCCAATATGGGCTGACACGGTCCGCTAAATCAGAATGCTGCGGTAGCTACCCGCACCTTGCGGTGTAATTACTTCGAGAGCGCCTGTTCGGTTCAGGCAAAAAACACGTCGTCGCCGTCGACCGACCCCGAGACGTCTTTCGGCCCAATCGCTGCCAAAGAAGACCCGACCCGTCACATATGCCTCTGCTACCCAATCCTCGGCACCTCTCCTGAAACGGCCGGAGAACGCCGTCTCGTCGTAGGGAGCGAGCGCCTGAGTAACGGAGGTCAGCGCATGGCGTAATTGGATCTTAGTCCTTGGCAAACACCGTAGCGGACTCTGAGGTGGAGACCATCGTGTTGTAGTCAGAGACAAGCCATTCGAGATCGTCGCCCGCGCCTTTGCGGGCGTCGCCTTTGGCCATCTCGAGTTTTTCGTCGAAATTGCGAAGCTTCGACAGGAGCGACGCCGGGCTGGACTCAAACACGTGGAATGAGTTGGGATGCTGGAGAGCGTAGTCATCGAACTCCCGGACAGCCTGGGCGTAGTCGGCAAGCACTGATCTGAATGCAGGCATGGCGACCACGGGCTTTTCGTTTGTCGGCATCACGTCCATCACGGCCTCTGCCCGGAACATGACGTTTCGCACATGCCAGCGCGATTTCTTGCCCTCGGCCTTTTCGAGCGCGAGTAGCGATGCGCGGTCGAGCTTGACCTTTTCGGTCCTCAATGCGGCGTCCACTGTCTTCCGGCGTTCTTCATAGACGGGCGATAGGGCAGCGATGTCCTTATGGAACGCCTTACCGTCTGCCATCTTGTCCGACTTATAGTCCTGGCGCTCGTAATACTTGTTCGCCCGCTCGATGACGGGAGCCAGTTGCTGGTAGGTCTCGACATAGGCTGTCATGGCAGCGTCAAGCTCCGGCAGCTTTGGCTCTTCCTGAGCGGAAGCCAAGGCTTTGCCCGCCAACTCTCTCACGTCGTATAGAGAGTACATGCCATAGATGATGCGCTCCTTGCCGGTCGGGCCCTTCTTCATGTCGACCCAACTGTCGTAACGCTGTAGCGACTCGGACGCGCGCAGGGTTTGGTTGAGAAACTCGACGTACGTGTTCATCTTGCCCATCGCCGCGTCAGATACGGTGGCATCGGGTGGCGACTGGGCCTGTACGTGGGATGTCCCCAAAAGATATGGGACCGAACCCTGAAGGATCAGGACCAGAACCGAGGCGGTAACCGCCTTTGCGAGCGTCTTCATCGGATGCGTTCCCCCATCGATCAGCCTGCTATCTGTCGCGCAAGATCCCTAGATCAAGGCCTCGTCTTACTCGGAAGCGCCCGGACGCCGCCTTCATGTTAATGACGCTCCGCCGTCATCTAGCCATTGAAAGCGCTGTTGATACTCCAGCGTGGCCGCATATCTAAGCACGACACGGAGAGACGGGCATGTGCAACCTCTACAATGTCACGACCAACCAGCAGGCGATCAGGGACTTCATCAGCATCTCGCGGTTTCGGGAAGGAAACCTGGCGCCGTCAATCAACGTCCACCCGGATCGCGAGGGGCCGATCATCCGCGTGGACTCTGGTGGCGAGCGTGAACTGACGATGTCGGCATAGGTCGAGGTCGTGCCAATCTTTGCCAACAAACCAATTTAGAAAATGGATTTTTGTCTCGCCATACGAGGCCATCCATTCCGACAAGCGTCGCCAACTCGCCCGGCGTCTCGTAAATTGTTTCGCCATCCACAACCGAGTTACACACATCAGTCTCCTAGAAAGGCATCACGATATCTCGGCGGCCGGTTCGTGTCACGGCCGCTGAATTTCTAGGGGGCAGATGAGATGCTAACCACCAATAGTTTTTCAACAGTATCGGCCGACTGCCGCCCTTGCATGCGTTGCGCCAATAGCAGTCATAGCTACCGCAAGACAAAATTTGCGGTAGCTCCCAGTAAGGGCTGAAAACTGCCGGCACAACTCAAGAGAGCCAGCATGACCTCCCGCTAGTCCCGCGCGGTCCACAGGGCAAACGTCTCTCGTTGGTCTCCCGCTCTGACCGCCTCCAGGTAGCGCGGCTTCCAAACATCACCTATGAAGACCTCCATGGTCGTGGGCAATTTCGGACGATCCGCGTGCTCCCCATGGAACCTGACGATGCCATTATTGAGAGCGTCAGCAGTCAGTGTGTCGTCCTGCCATTTCTCCGGCGTCCCAAAGCGCGCCAGAAATTCAGCTTCCACGTCTTTGCGGGTCGTCTCGATGTGTCGGTACTCCACCGGCCTGCCGATCTCCTTGCCAATCATCGCGACCAATTCGTTCATCGAGATATCTTCCGAGCCGACGTCGCGATAGACACGGTGTATGCCCGTCGGATTGGTCAGTTCCTTCGCCGCCAGCCATGCGATGTCATCGGTCGCCACCCAGGGCATCTTCAAATCAGGTTTGCAGAACCAGGCAATTCGACCGTATTGGGCAACCGGCCCCGTCCACGCCAAAACATTCTCCATGAACCAGGCGGCGCGCAGGTGGACCAGATTGACAGTGTCGAGTTGGTTGAGCTTTTCGTCCAACTGGTGGAAGCTTTCGAAATGGCCGGTTTTCCCTTTGACGTCCGAGCCCATGGCCGTCAGGCTAACGGCCAGTTTGACGGAGGATTTTTCTAGCGCATCGACAAAGCGCTGGGCAACAGCGGGGTAGTGTCCCTCGATGTTGTTCCAATCGGTCTTCACCATCAGGAAAGCGGCATCTGCACCCTGGAAAAATTGGTCAAGGTCTCCCGCGCCTGTGTCGAAGCTTCCGATAAACGGCTCGGCTCCGAGCGCGACCAGTGCGTCCAAGGCTGGGCCACCTCTCGACAGCGCTCTGACCTGATGGCCGGCGCTCAACAGGGTCCGGGTCAGCTTGGCGCCAATTCGTCCCGTGGCGCCGACGACAGAAATTCGCATGACAGTCTCCATTCGGTTGTTAATCACCCAGGAATAGACTATCGCCGTGCGTACGAATTTGGAGATAATGCCAAATGATCTCAAAATCGGGCCAATCCGCAAAACGGCGTCCCTGCTCCGACGACATTGAACCCGACCGGTCGAATCGTCCGGCCTTCGCTGTCCGTCTCGACTTCAGTGACTATGAGGCTGAAGTGCCCCAGCACCAGCACAAGGAAGGGCAGCTCATCTTGGCGCTGCACGGGGCCGTCACATGCCGAACGGAGAATGGCATCTGGATTGTCCCGCCAGACTGCGGGGTCTGGATACCCGGCGGCGTGCCGCACAGCAACCAGGTTACGTCCAACGCACGCCTGTCCTATCTCTTCGTTCAACCCGAAGCGGCCAAGCTGCCTCAGGCGTGCTGTACGCTGTCTGTGTCGCCGATGCTCCGCGAGATGATCCTCCGACTGGCGGAGGTACCAGCCAGTTCGGCACCGGACGATCATGTCGGCCGTATGGTGCGGGTCTTGCTGGATGAACTCACGCAAATGCCGATACAGGGGCTTGATCTACCCGCGTCCAGCCATCCCAAAATCGCCGCGATCACTGCGGCCCTGATGGCGGAGCCGAGTGACCGTCGCACGCTTGTGGATTGGGCGGCACATGTTGCCATGAGTGAGCGGTCCCTGAAGCGGCTGATGGTCCAGGAAACTGGACTGACCTTCGGCCGATGGCGGCGGCAACTGCACCTGGTCGTCGCGTTGCGTGAACTGGCCAGCGGCGCGACGGTCCAGAGGGTGTCGAGCGACTTGGGATATGAATCCGCGACCGCCTTTATCGTCATGTTCAAGAAGGCATTGGGCACAACGCCGACACGCTACTTCGCGAGCTGATTTTCCAAACGGACAACTTCGGTAAGGATGGTCGGCATTTTGCGGCACGTGCAATGACCGCTTTGGGCCGAACGCGGACCACATCACCGCTTACGTGGATGTCCGGTTTTCGCCGTTCGGCACCCATCATCGGACAGTCCGCTTGCGGCCCCAAAGCGGACAAGTCAGGGTGTGCAAGCTGTCCGGTTCATGCGACTGTCGTCCTCATGATGCGATATACGCTTGCAGGCGGCAGGTTTGCATAGGTGGTGCTAATGCGATTAGCCTTGAGCCCCAGCCGCTAGAGTAAAGTATCAGCAATCCTTCACTAAGCAGGCGGCTGCATTAGTTCTATAGTGATACCATCCGGGCCGGAGATGTACGCGACCATTGTTCCGCATCGGGGGCCGGCTGGTATCGGCTGCGGCGAACCGTTCACTGCCCACCCCGCCGTCTCAACCCACGCGATCGCCGTGCGGATATCCTTAACCGTGAGAGCGATATGAGCGGCGCCGATCGCACCCGCGCTACGAGGTGTCTGGCCCAGCGTACGGCCTGTCGAATACTCGAGAAGCTCGATAGGGTAGCCATTTGGAGCCGTCACCAGCGCCATTCGGCAACGGGGGTCGTCAACCCCAGTAGCCTCCCGTAGAAACTCCCCACCCATCTCTCCTTGGCGAGCAAGGTCGAAACCCATCGCCTCAGTCCAGAACTGGATCGCCTCCTCCAACGAGGCGACCGAGAATCCCGTGTGGTCCACAGCTATTACGCCGGCATCTTCGGCCATCTTTAATCCTCACATACCTACCAGTTACGTCTGCCCGATCTAGCGTCGGCTGGATAGCCTTACGAACTTTCTTTCGTCTCTCGACACCATTCCGAGCATCACTTCACGTCACTGCGATGACTGCTTTTGGCGCATAGGCGACGACGTTACATCGCCGAGAGCAATGTCTGCTTTCAGGTGCGCGCGGCGATGACTTCTACGACCGAATTGACGGCGCAAAGCTGCCGGGAGCCCTTTGGCCGCCCCGTCGCACGTGAGGTCGCACCGCGGAAATTATTTCCGCCAGCCCGCCCGGTTGACTGATGCCCAAAGCCAGGGCACAAAGGTGGCATCCACAGTCGCTCGCGATGGGAAAACAGAGGGAATTTCAAGGTCTTTCCACTAAGCCTTTGAAATCATGTGAGAATCCAGGTTCCCCAGCCAATTCTCCCCGACAACAATCGCGGTCGTTGCAAAACTCTCAGCGCCAATGGTGTCGCGTTTGGTTGCGCGTCATTTCTCGGTATTACTTCGCAGGTTCAGCTCGTCCACGCGACAATTGCCCGAGAGACCGTCCGCCAATTGGAAACAATATCCGAGCGCAACTTCGAAAGAGCCTATTGCCAGCGCACTCCGTGAGCAGTTCAACCGGTCATGACCCGAGCGGATCTCACTGTCGATGATCCGAATTTGCCGCGCATGGGACAAGCCCAACATGTACGGGTATCTACGTACCAAATCGAGACGATTTGAATGTTTGATATAGCGCTTTTCTTAATAGGCAGATGCTAATTCAGAAGGTCTGAATCTAGGGTACAGCATTGCCGTTCGTCCACCTTATCCGTCAAGACACTTCGAGACTGCGTGTGTTTGCAGGAACACTGCTTGGCACAGCTCTTTGCGTTGTCGCCGCAGTATTGGCGGACTCGTTTAATTTCGCGGAGATGTCGCAGGATCATTTTCGTCGCGCACTCGCGACAGACATCCTGCTCCCGACCCTGATCGGCGGGCCTTTCTTTTACTTTCTGCTGGAGAAGATCCGGCAACTCGCCGTGGCCAAGGTGGAGCTGCAGCGGCTTGCTTCGACAGACAGTCTTACCGCCGTGCTTAGCCGCGGTGCATTCGAAATGCTGGTCGAAGCCTATCTGGAAAGAGCGCGGGCGGGATCGCTTCCGCAAACGGGATCGTTTCTGATCGTCGATGCGGATCATTTCAAGGCAATCAATGACAGTCACGGGCATCAGGCGGGTGACCAGGCCCTGAAGTTGATTGCTGGGGCGATCAAGGAAACTCTGTCGCCGGCAGATCTTGTCGGACGCGTCGGCGGCGAAGAATTCGCCGTCTTCCTGCCGTCTGTTGTCGATGACACGGCGTCGCGCACGGCCGAACTGATAAGACAGAGGATCCGCGCACTGCCCTTCCCCAGGGACGTTGGCGAAGGGCTGCTGTCGGTCAGCATCGGCGGGGCCACCTTCCGCGAAAACACCAGTTACGAAGAACTGTTCAAGACGGCAGATCGCCGTCTGTACGAGGCAAAGGCGTCAGGCCGCAACCTTGTGAGAATGTCAATTTAAACGCCGTCCCAACTTTATCCCGAAAAGACATTACGACTGAGATATTACATGAAAACCAATGAGGAAATCCGTCTCGCCGCTTTGCACTCCCTGAAATTGCTCGATACGCCAGCAAGTGAGAGCTTCGACCGTATCACGCGCATGGCGAGCCAGATATTCGACCTGCCGATCGCGGCCATATCGCTAACCGATTCCGACAGGCAGTGGTTCAAGGCGCGTGTCGGGGTGGAGCACCAGTCTATTCCACGAGACAAGGCGCCCTGTGCGGCAGTGGCCGAGAGTACCGAACTTCTCGTCGTTCCGGACCTGTCCAAGGATGCGCACTACCACGACAGTGTCCTTGCAAAGACAGGCGTGCGTTTTTACGCGGGAGCACCGCTCACGACGCGCGAGGGGCATTGTCTCGGCGCCTTGTGTGTCCTTGGAGCCGAGCCGCGTGAGACCACCGAAAACGAGATTGCCAGTCTCCAGGACCTTGCCGCAATGGTGATGGCCCAGATCGAACTGCAACATGCGTATGGCAGGATCGAGCCGGTCAGCGGGCTTCCCAATCGTACCCAGTTTTCCGAGGACGTGAGCGACCTTCTCAGAGGACCGGCCTGGCGGACGGCCTATACCGGTGTCCTGATCGACCTTGCCGAGACGCGGCAGCTTGACGACCTTTCCCGCGTGATGGGAACATCCGAAATCGATGCGAAAGTGCGCGATGCCGCACAGCGGCTCAGAGCGATCGTTGGCGGCAAAACCACACTTTATCACGTCTCTACGACGCAGTTTGCGTTCATAAGGGACAGGAATATCGCAGGTCTCGACTGCATGGTTTACCTCAGACAGCTGCTGGGTGACCTGGACGACGAGTCGGACCTCAGATTTCTGATGACGCCGGCAATCGGCGTCGCGCCGCTCAAACCCGACACCACGCCGTCGGATTTCCTGCGTGCCATGAGCAGCGCAGCGCAGGACGCTCGTCTGACAGCGACACATGTCGCGGTCTTTTCACAGGCCAGTGACGATCGCTACCAGCGGAGTTTCCGTCTGCTGCAGGATTTCGACAACGCCCTTCAAGGCAGCGATCAGCTATCGATCGTGTTCCAGCCGCGTGTCAGTTTGCCGGATGGCCATTGCGTCGGAGCAGAAGTCCTCCTGCGCTGGCTCCATCCGGAACTGGGAGCCATCTCCCCCGGCGAATTCGCTCCCATCATCGAGCAGTCTCCACATATAGGCAAGATGACCGCGTGGGTTCTGGATGCCGCTCTGCGCGAAGCCGGCAACCTGAAATCCAGGGGGGTAATCGTTCCGGTATCGGTCAATATCTCGGCGGCAAACCTCGATGAACCGGACTTTGTTCAACGGGTGCAACTGTCCCTCTTGAGACATGGTATCCGGCCGGCGATGCTGGAGCTGGAGGTCACCGAAAGCGCGATCATGAAGGACGCGGCAAACGCGCTGGCGAAGTTGCAGGCGCTTTCCGATGGCGGGGTCCGACTATCGATCGACGACTTCGGCACGGGCTACAGCAGCCTGTCCTATCTCCAGACCTTGCCGACCACCGTGGTCAAGATCGATCAATCCTTTATCCGCAGCATGGATGATGGCTTTCGCGAAACCAATCTCGTCAGATCGATGATCCAGCTGTCGCACGACCTGGGCTACCAGGTCGTGGCGGAAGGGGTGGAGACGACCGAGGCGGCCGAGGCTTTGAGCAAGATGGGTTGTGATGAAGCGCAGGGGTATCTTTTTGCAAAGCCGCTGTCGCCAGCCGCATTCGAAGAATGGTTCTTCGAGAGAAAAATGGAACACCAGATCGCATGCTGATCCGATAGGCTGCCGGCACGAGAAACAGACGATGTCGAAATTCCAACGCGCATCGTGTTTCAAGCGTGTCGGCTCTGCCTGAAGCTAGATCAAGGTCGATGATTTCAAGACGCTGAAACTGTTGTCGTGGTGCAATGCTATGACGCCTTCATGTTCCAGGGCGTAGAGCGCGTTCAGAAGTTCGTTTCTTGAATATCCGGTGGTCGCGGGCGTGTTCGCGATCGTCCCGAACTTGACCTGCGATGGCGGCCTGACCCGCAACCGTCTTAAAACATCCGTCACGGCATTGACGACTTCGATACGTGATTTCACGATAGCGGGCCTCCGGAGAACGGTCATCCCATAATCCGTTCTGTCTTCAACAACACCGGAGGGCTGACTTTGATCCATCAAAAAGACATATCGTGAGCATGCGCCTTCTCCCGCATGCGCCTGGTCTACGCGTTCAAGCGGGCATAGCGCCGACGCTATCAACGTCCGCAGTCAGTCCTGGAATGGATGACACGGACGAATTCGTGCGGATACGCAACCCGCCGATCCAACCCTGTGAGGGAAGCCGTAACCGGCTGGAGCACAGGCAAAACGGGACAGACTTGAGAGCAATATCAACAACGCTGTCTTTGACATCCTTGCCGGTCAATGGAAGTTTCTCGACTTGACCTTGAGCGTGTCGATGTGGAGATCCGGGATATAGATGTCGCGCGTCGGGATGACAGGCTTCGGATTGTCGCGGGGATCAGGCCCGCTGCCATGTTTGGCTCCGTCGCCGCGGCCGTACGGCAAGGGGAAGTCGCCGCCAAGCTCGCCGAGACTGGAGAGATCGCCGGAAAAGTCGAACAGGCGCTGGGCGACGAGATGCACGACCTCGCCTTCGCGCTGTATCCTGCCATGGATCGCCATCATCGAAGCCGACATGACGATCCGGCGCTGTTTCTCGAATAGCGAGGGCCAGACGACGGCATTGACGACGCCCGTCTCATCTTCGAGCGTCAGGAACATCACGCCTTTGGCGCTACCAGGCTTCTGACGCACGAGGACGAGGCCCGCCGTCCAGAGCCAGCGGCCGTCGCGCTCACCCATCGCTTCGGCGCAGGTGACGATCCGCTTTTTCTTCAGTTCCGGACGCAGGAAAGACACAGGATGCGACCTCAAGCTGAGGCCCGTATGGGAATAGTCCTCAACGACTTCCCTGCCCTCTTTCATCGACTTGAGCGACACGTCGGGTTCCTGCATCTCGGCAACGACCCTTGCTTCACGCTTTGCGGCTGCCGCCCATAGTTCCAGCGGCTCGTCGCGCAGCGCCTTGATGTCCCAGAGCGCTTGACGCCGTTCCAGCTTCAACGACGGTAGGAAGGCATCGGCCTCTGCCAGCTTGACCAGCGACGCTGTCGGCACGCCGGATCGCCGCCACATGTCGTCGGCACTCTCGAAAGGCTGGTCAACACGGGCAAGAACAATTCTGGCAGCATTATTCAGCGGCAGCCCCTTTACCATGCGCATACCGAGCCGAACCGCAAAGCGGCCGGGCCTTCCGGTCTCCTCCATCGTGCAGTCCCAGCGAGACCGATTGACACAGACAGGCCGGACCTCCACCCCGTGGTTGCGGGCATCGGTGACGATCTGGGCAACGCTATAGAACCCCATGGGCTGGGAGTTGAGGAGAGCGGCGCAGAAGATATCCGGATGATGGCACTTCATCCAGGAACTGGCATAGGCGATGAGGGCGAACGAAGCTGCATGGCTTTCCGGAAAGCCATAGGAGCCGAAGCCTTCCAGCTGGCTGAACGTCCGCTCCGCGAAGTCTTGGGAGTAGCCGTTCTTGACCATGCCCGTGACGAGCTTCTCCTTGAACCTCGACACGCCGCCCGTAAACTTGAAGGTCGCCATGGCCCGACGCAGCTGGTCCGCCTCGCCTGCACTGAAACCCGCACAGACCATGGCAACCTTCATGGCGCTCTCCTGGAAGAGCGGGACGCCGAGCGTCTTGCCAAGCACCGCCTCGAGCTCCGGCGTTGGATACTCCACCTTCTCCTTGCCCTCCCGCCGACGCAGATAGGGATGCACCATGTCGCCCTGGATCGGGCCGGGGCGGACGATGGCGACCTGAACCACGAGATCATAGAAGGTGCGTGGCTTGAGCCTTGGCAGCATCGCCATCTGGGCGCGGCTTTCGATCTGGAAGGTGCCAAGCGTATCCGCCTTGCGGATCATCGCGTAGGTCTTCGGATCCTCCTGCGGAACGTCTGCCAGACCCATCGCTTCGTTCTTGTACTCCGCCAGCAGCTCGAAGGAGCGAGCCATGCAGGACAGCATGCCGAGTGCCAGAACATCCACCTTCATGAACTTCAACGCGTCGATATCGTCCTTGTCCCATTCCACCACCTGGCGGTCATCCATGGCGGCGGGCTCGATGGGGACCAGATCATCCAGCCTGTCCTGCGTCAGCACGAAGCCGCCTGGATGCTGTCCAAGATGGCGCGGCGCTCCCATGAGTTGCGAGGCAAGGTCGAGCGCCAGACGCAGCCGGTAGTCGGATGCGTTCATGTTGTTTTCTTTAAGCTGCTTTTCGCCGATGCCATCCTTCGACCAGCCCCAGACGCCGGAGGTCAGTTGACCGATCAGGTCTTCGGGCAGGCCGAGCGCCTTGCCCACATCGCGCAGCGCACCCTTGGTTCGGTAGCGGGTGACGGTGGAGCAGAGGGCGGAGCGCGAGCGGCCATAGGTCTCGTATATCCACTGGATGACCTCCTCGCGCCGGTTATGCTCGAAGTCGACGTCGATATCCGGTGGCTCGTTACGCTCCATAGACACGAAGCGCTCGAACAGGAGGTCTCCTGTTTCCGGGTTGATGCTGGTGATGCCGAGGCAATAGCAGACGGCGGAGTTGGCGGCCGACCCCCTGCCCTGACAGAGGATGTTCCTGGAGCGTGCAAAGCGGACGATGGAAAAGACGGTGAGGAAATACGCAGCGTAGTTCATCTTCCGGATCAGGTCGAGTTCGTGCAGGATTGCCTTGCGGACCTTGTCGGGAATGCCTTCTGGATAACGCTCCGCCGCACCTTCCCAGGCGAACTTGGCCAGCGACTGCTGGGCGTCGAGCCCTGGCACAATTGCCTCTTCAGGATACTGGTACTGCAACTCGCTCATGTCGAAACGGCAACGCTCGACGATCTCGCGACTTCTTGCGAGAGCTTCGGGATAGTCGACAAACAAGCGGTGCATCTCCTCCGGCGCCTTGAGGAAGCGGTCAGCATGCCGCTCCCGGTCAAAGCCGACGCTGTCGATGGTGGTGCGGTTGCGGATGCAGGTGACGATGTCCTGAAGCTGTCGGCGGCCGGGCTCGTGGAAGAGCACATCGTTGGTCACCACCGTCTTCACCTTGTGACGCTGCGCCAAGTTCGACAGATCATGCAACCGCAGCCGGTCGTTCGGACGCCGCCGCAGGCAGAGCGAGACATAGGCGCGGTCACCAAAGACTGCGGCCACCTTGCGGAGCTGACCCGCATAGACATCGTCCGCCTCATCCGGAATGAGGATCGCGATGAGGCCCTCGCTATAGGCCTCGACATCAGCAAGGTCGAGAACGCACTTGGCCTTGCCGCCCCGACTTTTGCCAAGCGTCAGCAGCCGGGTGAGCCTGGAATAGGCGAGCCGGTCGGTCGGGTAGACGAGCAGCGACATGCCATCCGTGAGATCGAGATGGCAGCCCACCACCAGGCGCACCCCGGTTGTCTTCGCCGCTTCCCAAGCCCGGACAATGCCGGCAAGCGAGTTGCGGTCGACGACACCAAGGGCGTCGATGCCCAGTGCGGCGGCCGTGGCAAACAGTTCTTCCGCGGAGCTTGCACCGCGCAGGAACGAGAAATGCGTGGTCACCTGGAGTTCGGCATAGCGCATAGTTCAAACCTTACCCGAAGATGCCGTGGAGGAACCATTTGTGTGACCCCGTGCCTGCATCGACGCCGTCGCCGGCGCGGAAGACCCACAGCCGATCGCCGTGCTCGTCCTCGACCACGAAGTAATCGCGCACCGCCTGCATTTCGCGCGGCCGGAGCCACCATTCGCCGAAGATGCGCTCGGGCCCATCGGCACGAACGATGCGGCGGCGCTTGCCGCGCCAGGTGACGACGACTGGCGGCTGGTCGGGCAGGACAGCCATGGTTTCGATTTCTTCGGGATAAGCCAGCAGCCGTGACGGCCGCGGCCACCTGGCTGCCCACTCGGCACCCGTCTCGACGGCCGTTGGTCCGATCCGCCGGAGAGACCGTTCCGGAACGTCGGAGGCGACCGGCGTGATGCGGTAAAGGCGCTGGCCCCGGTTGCCGAGAATATCGACAAGCGGCGTCACATCCACAACCGCCTCTTCCACCAGCGCGTTTGCGACCTGCTTTATTTCCAGCGGCTCGGCCATGACCGCCACCAGCACCATCCGCTCGATGCCGAAACCCGGGTCGATCTTTTCGATACGGTCACAGAGAAGCTTTGTCAGGCGGGCAGGATCACGCACGGGCTTGGCAAGTCCTGCTCGAAGACACTGGCGTGTGTTGTCGACGCGATGGATGATCAGATCGGAGCGCCGGACGCCCAGCCCCCGCTCCTCCAGCTTTGCCGTCAGTTGCGCCACCAGCCGGCGGACGTATTTTGCAATCGTATCGGGCGCACCGATGGGTTCCTGGAAATTGCGCGCCACCTCGACCAGATCCGGCGTGCGCAACGGATCGATGGGTTCTGCAAAACGGCCGAAGAGCTGATCGAGACGGCGTCCGACCTCCGGACCAAATCGCAGTGTCAACGGCGCACGCGGCAGTGCCGACAGCTCTCCTACCGTGTCGATACCCAGGATGCGCAATGCCTGGATCGTATCTGCCGCAAGCCGCAGACAGTGGATTGGAAGTCCGATCACGGCCTTGGTGACATCACCGCGCGGCACCACCGTCGTTTCGTTCGTCGTCAGTCGCGCCAGTGCATGCGCCGCGCCCCAGGTATCGGCGACAGCGGCACGTGCCGTCAGGCCCTTGCCGCGGAGACCGTTGACAACGCCGGAGATCAGCAGCTCTTCACCACCCTGAAGGTGATCGGCACCTTCGGTATCCATGACGATGCCATCCGTTCCATCCACGGCAACGACGGGGCTGTATTGACGAAGCGCCCATAGCGCCAGGCGCTCGACGGCTGCGGCGTCGGCAACGGGATCGGCGTCCACCATATGAAGGTTGCCAATCATCGCCTGTGCCTTGCTGGCAGCCATGCCGACTTTGAGGCCCAGCTTGCGGGCAGCCGTATCGGCTGCCGATATCCAGCGTTTCGAGCCGCTGCGCGAGACCACGACCAGCGGCTGGTCAACCGACACGGCTTCCTCGCCATGTCGACGTATCCGATCCGTTGCTAGATAGGGGAAGTAAACAGACACGACCCTCGGCATCGCAGGCTCCTAACTCAAACTCGGCACATTGCCCCGCCTTTACCCGCATCAATTCCGCCAGCCACCTCGCCCGTCCCACGCCGGCGACAGGAAGCGGCTCGGACGGCAGGGTGCTGATCCTCCAGCGTGTTGTGGACGCCGTCGGCTGACCGTAGTCGGAGGCCTCCGTCTGCCGTCGCCAGCGCCGGACGACCAGGCCGAGCGTCCCCGTCTTCTCGGCAGCCAGTTGAAGACGCCGCGACGCGGTCATCGGCAGCCTCACCAGTTCCCCGACGACGGCCGCCAATCCCCCGAAGGACAGCCCCTCTTCCATCGAGGCAAGCACGTCCTCCTCCTTATCGGCTTCGCAATAGATGACGCGGTCGGGGTGAAGCCCGGCCTGCGACAGCGCCGGCGCAAAGAGATCCGGCCGGGTCAGGCACCAGAGAACCTTTCCCTTGGCCCGGGCCGCAATACCTGCCGCAAACAGGGCGGCCGCGGCACCATCGATTGTACCCGCCCCGCCACCTGCAATTTCATGCAATGCGCCATAGGCAAGCCCCCCGCCCGGCAATCGCTCGTCGACGTCAGGCACCCCGAAGGGCAGCACAAGCGCCTTGCGCGACACGCTGCCTTCCAGATGCGCAATCCGGTCTCTCAGTTCCTCGACAAGCCTTGAGGCAGGGGCATGCGACATCGTTCACGGCCCTCCTCAAGGTTCGCGTTGCACAGGACTTCATGTCCCAAAGAATGTTGGTGTTCTGTTTCTGTTCCGCCGCGACAGAAGAGTCAAGCGGGGTCAGAACGGGATAGCTCTCGGCATTTTAGCGCCGGTGAAGATTCATCGTTCTGAATCAGCTTCGTAGGCGGCTTGAGAGGCTCGATGGAGTGCTTGAGATTTTTTGCATGTTCTTGATCTGGGCTAGGGCGACACGAAAACCGTGAGAACTTTCCGTTCTCAAATCGCCCAATCTGCATATCAAGAATGTAACAGAGTGGCTCGGCGATGTGTGGCAGAGCCAAAGGGGATGAACACTCGCGCTCATGCGGGAATATGGCCGTCTGCGGCCATCCGCCCACGAGCCGCCGCCCTTTGGCTCTTTCCCATTCCCGCAGACACCAAGGAGCACAACGCTACCATCTGCGCCATCGCCGAGGAACTCGACGTTGGATTTGCAGGCGTTCAATGTCAGACGTTTTGTATAGGAGACCAGTGAAGGCTTGCCGCATCAGGTGGCGTCTTCTCCACTGCGAGAGAATGCGGGAGGCGGGCAAGGTTGCCCGTCGCCCGCCGTGCCGCCGTCCTCAGTGGATCGCGGTGCTGACGATCCGGTAGGGGTGTTCAGCTTCATATTCGACCATGATCTGGACGGCCTGTTCGAGAACCTGTTCGGCTTCCTCGACGTGATCGCGTGCAAGCTGATCGGCGTTGATGAAGATCGCTTCGGCCATGTTGCCGGAGATCGCAGCGAACTGGCGGTTACCTTCGACCAGAGCCTCCCTGGCGGCGCCTTCGAGCGCGTGCGCCATGGTGATCAGCGCGTCTTCGCGCTCCTCGATCGTCAGGTCCCGGATTGTCTTTGTCATCTGCTGCATCGTGCCACCCACCTTAATAGTCGTTGTGACGATATCGGTCCCGATAGGGCCCCGTTCACAGCGAAATGGGCATGTTGGCGCCAGATTTCAAGGTTCAGGCCCGCACGGGCTCGTCCTTGTGGACGGCATCGCGGGGCACGAACAGGCAAGCGGGCACGATTAGGATGGCAAACAGGAGCATGGTCAGGAAGGTCGCGTGAAGGCCGTCCTGCAGCGCAAGGCGAACCGCTTCGGCATCGCCACTCACGAGACCGGTTCCGTTCAGGAGAGCACGCAGCTGGTCGGTCGTGATTGCCTGTCCGCTGGTCGTATGGACCAGGCCCCAGCTCAGAACCGCCCCGAGAATCGCCGCGCCCAGCGTGCTGCCGAGGTTGCGGGAAAACACGTTCGACGCCGTGGCACTGCCGCGTTGCGAGGCCGCGACGCTTCCCTGGGTGAGGATCAGTGCGCCGATATTGAGAAGGCCCATGCCGAAGCCCATGACGAGCGAGCCGGCACCCGCAAGCACCGCCGAACTGGATGGCGTCAGCAGGGTCAGGAGGAAGGTTCCCACGGGGACGAACACGGCGCCCACCAGCATGATCGGCCGCAGCCCGAACCGGGTGAAGTTCCGCGAAGCGATCGTTGCGCCGCACGGCCATCCCAAGAGAAGCATGGTCAGTGCAAAGCCCGCCACCAGCGGCGACTGGTTGAGCACGGTCTGCACATACATGGGCAGGAAGGTGGTGAGCCCCATGATCGCCATGGAGGCGAAGAAGACAGAGATGTTGGCGGCCGCAATCGGTCGGTAGAGCCAGAGATCCGGCGCGACCATCGGTTCTTCGACGCGGCGCTCCTGCCAGATGAACAGCGCAAGCGACACGGCGAACAGGACGAAGGAGACGATCGCGGACGTCGACAATCCGGTCTCGGAGACCGTGAGGCCAATCATCAGCGCCGAGATGGAGACGGCAAACAGCACGGCGCCCAGGATATCGATCGAGACCGTCCGGGTGTGCTTTTCCTCGTGGTAGAACAGGATGAACGCTGCGGCAGCGGCAAGGCCGACCGGCACGTTGATCCAGAAGATCCAGGCCCAGGGCAGGTTATGGATGATGACGCTGCCGAGCAGCGGGCCAACCACGGCCGAGAGCGCCCAGACGCTGGCCAGATAGCCCTGAACCTTTCCACGCTGGCTGCCCGGAAAGAGATCGGCCACCACCGTCATGGCGACGGGCTGAATGGCGCCAGCGCCGATGCCTTGGAGCAGTCTGAAGGCAATCATGGACGGCATCGACCAGGCAAATCCGCAGAGGATGGAGGCGACCAGGAAGACGGCGATGCCAGCCAGCACGATCGGCTTTCGCCCGTAGATATCGGAAAGCTTGCCGAAGACGACGGTCAGCGCGGTCTGCGACAGGAGGAAAGCGGAAAACACCCAGCTGTAGAGATTGAGCTGCCCGAGCTGGGCTGCGATCTGCGGCATGGCGGTGGAGACGATGGTCGCTTCGATGGCGATCATCGCCATGCTTGCCATGATCGCGGCTACGACGAGCCCGCGATGTGAGACTTTTTCAGACATGAATGAATCCGAAGCCCTGACGGAGGGCGCGACAAGAGAGAAATTCGGCGGTCGCGGCAGGATATTGCGTCTGCAAAGCGTGCATCTGCAAGTTCTGGTGGCCGTCAGTGCGTCATCGACTTAGGAGCGCAAACTTGGTTGCGTCAAGCTATATTTGATTTAGATCAAGTTCCACAAGCGCTCCTCACCCCTTGGATATCCAGGCGGCCGCTGCAATTTTCATTTGCGCTGCGCCTGACCCGGCGTCATGGTAACCTGCTCAGTTATCTCATATGGATTCAATATCATGGCAGCGGATGTGATCGTTCTCGGCGCCGGCATCATCGGTGTTTCGACGGCTCTGCAATTGGCGCGGCGGGGAAAATCGGTCGCCCTGGTGGACCGCAGGGAGCCCGGGATGGAAACCTCCTACGGCAATGCCGGCCTGATCCAGCGCGAGGGCGTTGTCCCCTACAGCTTTCCCCAGCAGTTCGCCCAGATCCTGCGCTATGCCAGGAACAACCGCATCGACGCGCATTTTCACTGGAGCGCGATGCCGTCGGTCTCCTCGTTTCTGGCAAAATACTGGTGGCATTCCAACGTGCCGAGGCATGAGCTGATCGCCCGCGCCTATGCGCCGCTGATCGAGCATTCGATCGCCACCCATGACGAACTGATCCTCGAGGCGGGCGCCGAGGATCTGATTGCCAAGAACGGCTGGCAGGAAGTGTTCCGCTCGCAGGCCAAGCTCGACGAGACGGTGCGCGAAGCCGACCGACTGAAGCGTGAATACGACCTTTCCTTCAAAGTTCTGACGCCTGCGGAACTTGCGGTTGCGGAACCCAATCTCTCCGACGATTTCATCGGCGCGCTGAAATGGGAAGACCCGTGGGCGGTCAAGGATCCGCTCGCGCTGACGCGTGCCTATGTGGCGCTGTTCGAAAAGCTTGGCGGCAGGGTTCTGACGGGTGACGCAAAGAGCCTTTCGAAGACCGCGACCGGCTGGCGCATCATTGCCGGCGAAGGCGTGGTCGAGGCGAAGGATGTCGTGGTCGCGCTTGGTCCGTGGTCGGACACGGTGACCAAGCCGCTCGGCTACAATTTCCTCGTCGGCGTCAAGCGCGGCTACCACATGCATTATGCGCCAAAGGGCAATGCCAAGCTCAACGGCTGGACGATGGATGCGGAGCGCGGCTATTTCCTGGCCCCGATGAACCAGGGGATCCGGCTGACGACCGGTGCCGAATTTGCGCGCCGCGATGCGCCGAAGACGCCGGTTCAGCTTGCCCGCGCCGAAGCGGTCGCCCGTGAGATCTTTCCGCTTGGCGAGCGGCTGGACAAGGAGCCCTGGATGGGCGCCCGCCCCTGCACGCCGGATATGATGCCTGTCATCGGCAAGGCGCCGCGTCACGACGGATTGTGGTTCGCCTTCGGCCATGCGCATCACGGCCTGACGCTCGGTCCGGTCACGGGTCAGGTCATCGCGGAAGCGATGATGGGCGAAAAGACCCGGATCGACATATCCGCTTACAGGCCGGAGCGGTTTAACGTCTGACCCTCTTCTTCATTTGGTCTAGCGGCAGGAGAAAGTCTGGGCTACCGGTGTTTTCATGGATACGATCGATACAGCCCGGACCTTTCTCGATGACAATCCCGATATCGAGGTTCTCGAAGCCTTCGTGATCGACGTCAACGGCGTGCCGCGGGGCAAGTGGATCCCGCGCGAACGAGCGCTCGACGTGCTTTCGAAGGGCATGGCGATGCCGCGCTCGGTCTACGCGCTCGACGTCTGGGGACGCGACGTCAATGCCGCGGGCCTTGCGGAGGGCACGGGTGATCCGGATGGCATCTGCTTTCCCATCGCCGACACACTGTCGCGTGTGACATGGCTGAAGCGGCCAACGGCGCAGGTTCTACTGGGCATGAACGAGCAGGACGGGACCGGATTTTACGGCGATCCGCGCCAGGTGCTGGCGAATGTTCTCAAAGGTTTCGAGCGGATCGGCCTGACGCCGGTCGTGGCGACGGAGCTGGAATTCTACCTGATCGACCCAATCCGTTCGGCGATCGACCCGGTGCGGCCACCGAATTCACGCGAGGGCCGCTGGCATACGGGCCAGACACAGGTGCTCTCGATTTCCGAGCTGCAGGATTTCGAGAATGTCTTCCACGGCATCGCCTCTGCAGCGAGGGCGCAAGGGATACCGGCCGATACGACACTGCGGGAAAACGGCCCGGGCCAGTATGAGATCAACCTCAACCACGTGCCAGACGCGCTGAAGGCTGCCGATTATGCGGTGCTCCTCAAGCGGATCGTCAAGGGCGTGGCGCGCGCCAACGATCTCGACGCGACGTTCATGGCAAAGCCCTATGGCACGCAGGCCGGAAGCGGCATGCATGTGCATTTCTCGCTGATCGATAGCGACGGCCGCAATGTCTATATGGGCGAGAACGGGCCGTCCGAGGCGCTGTTTCATTCGGTGGGCGGGCTTTTGGAAAACATGGGGGAAAGCATGGCGGTGTTTGCCCCGCATGCCAATTCCTACCGGCGCCTGCGCCCTTCCGAGCACGCCCCGACCTATGCCTCCTGGGGCTTCGACAACCGCTCGGCCGCCGTGCGCGTCATCACGGCCTCGAAGCCGGCGACCCGGATCGAGCACCGCGTCGCCGGTTCCGACACCAATCCCTATCTTGTGCTGGCGATGATCCTCAGTGCGGCCCTTGCCGGCATCAAGGAGAAGCGCAATCCGGGTGGGGCGATCACCGGCGACGACCATGCGATCAGCCATGAACCGCTGCCGACCAACTGGGACTATGCGCTGCAGCAGTTTTCCCGCTCCACATTCGCCTATGCGACGCTCGGGCCGAAATACCGGTCGCTCTATACGGCCTGCAAGCAGCAGGAACTGTCGGAATTTTCTCTGCGGGTGACCGACGTCGAATACGACGCCTATATCAGGACGGTGTAAGATGGCTTTCAAACCCGCAGACAATCCGCGCCACGCCAATTCCTGGTATGCCGCCTCGGCCAACGACAAACGGGTGCGCCCTGCCCTCGAGGGCGAGATCGAGGCCGATGTCTGCGTGATCGGGGCTGGCTTTTCCGGCATCTCGGCCGCTCTCGAACTGGTCGAGCGCGGCTATTCCGTCGTGGTGCTGGAGGCGGAGCGGATCGGCTTCGGCGCGTCGGGCCGCAATGGCGGGCAGATCGTCAACGGCTACAGCCGCGATCTGGAGACGATCGCCGGACGCTACGGGCGCGACAAGGCCGTGCAACTCGGTGCGATGTCGCTCGAAGGCGGCGAGATCATTCGCGGCCGCGTGGCGCAATACGGGATCGACTGCGGTCTCGTGCCCGGCGGTTTCTTTGCGGCGTTTACCGACAAGCAGGTGCGCGAGATGGAGGTGCACAAGGCCGTATGGGAACAGCACGGCCATGACGGGCTGGAGATGGTCTCGAAGGCTGACGTCGGACGCTATGTGAAAAGCGACCGCTATGCCGGCGGCATGATCGACCGAAAGGGTGGCCATATCCATCCGCTCAATCTGGTGCTCGGGGAAGCGGCAGCGGCCGAAAGCCTCGGCGCGCGGATTTTCGAGGGATCGCGGGTGGTCGGCATCGACCAGACGGCAAAGCCCGTGGTCAGAACCGACAAGGGCCGCGTCACCGCATCCTATGTGCTGGTGTGCGGCAACGCCTATCTGTCGCCTCTGCTGCCGGAGATCCATGGCCGGATGATGCCGGTTTCGAGCCAGGTGATGGCGACGGAGCCGCTGGAGGCGGGCCTGATCGAAAGCCTTCTGCCGGCAAATTACTGCGTCGAGGATGCCAATTACATTCTCGATTACTATCGCCGCACCGCCGACAACCGGCTGCTCTACGGCGGCGGCATCGGTTATGGCGGCAGCGACCCGAAGGACCTGACGGGCGTGATCCGCCCGAACATGCTCAAGACCTTCCCGCAGCTGAAGAATGTCAGGATCGACTACGCGTGGAGCGGCAATTTCGCACTGACGCTGACCCGCATTCCGCATGTGGGAAAGCTGTCCGACACCGTGTTCTTCTCGCACGGCGACAGCGGCCACGGCGTGACCACCACGCATCTGCTCGGCAAGATCCTGGGCGAAGCGGTGGCCGGCCATGCGGAGAGGTTCGATACCTGGGCATCCCTGCCCAACCTACCCTTCCCGGGCGGGCGGGCGTTCCGCGTGCCGCTCACCGCGCTTGGGGCCTGGTGGTACGGCATGCGGGACAAACTCGGGCTGTAGCTTACAGCGATGCGGGAAAACTGCCTTTGAAGTAATAGGTCGACTGTGCCCGCACGATCGACTTGAACTGTGCAACGATTTTGGCTGCCTCGTCTTCCGTCACCATCAGCGCCAGACGCAATGTTGCCGCGGCCATGTGGAACATAAGAAACAGTGTGCGGGCGTAGTTCTCCCAAAGCTGTTCGCTGACGAACCGCTTGGTGATCTCGAAGAAGAGGTCGGCCTGGAAGCGGGTTTCGGTAATGTCACGGTCTGCCAGCGCCTTGTCGGCCTGGATGGCGTTCAACAGATCCTGCGTCGACGGCTTTTCGCGCATGCGGGTGTAATAGAGGTCGAAAAGAACGTCCGTTGCATCCAGCGCGTCTTCAGCCGTCGAGATCTGCGGAATATGTCCGACGATGATACCGCGGACTTCCTCGACATAGCGCTCATGGAGCATGGCGATGATCGCCGACTTGTTGGGGAAATACTGGTAGACGGAGGCGATCGGACCACCTGAAAGAGACGCAATCTCCTTCATCGTGACCGCATCGATACCCTTTTCACCGATCAGCTCCATCGAGACCTTCAGGATATCATCAATGCGTTCGCGGCTTCTTTCCTGTTTCGGTACCCGACGAAGTGAACTCCCGCCTGCACTCTGCATCGAATCTCGCATCCGCAACTCTCTCCGTACGCCCTGTCGCCTATACTGGACGAGGCGATAAGAGAGGCACCTGGCAGCATAGTTACATTATAAGTTTGCGTTGTACGGCAAGTCAGGCATGTCGGATCACCGAAAGCATTAGAATTTTGAAAATAATTCGACACTCAAACAGTTTATCTTGAATTAGGATCGCGTGTCATATCGTATCCGTCAGCCCCGCTACGGCATCTGCCACGATGCGGTCGAGCGTGGCGTCAATGTCGACGGTCACGACGCCTGCTTCACCCTCGGGGCTTTCCAGCGTGGCGAGCTGGCTTTGCAACAGAGACGTCGGCATGAAATGGCCCTTGCGCTCGCCCATCCGGCGGCTCAACAGCTCCTGGCTTCCTTTGAGAAACACGAAGGTCAGTTTGCCACCCGCAGCGCTGCGCAGCCGTTCGCGGTAGACGACTTTCAGTGCAGAGCAGGTCACCACGAGGTCTTCTGAACGCGCGAGAGCCTCGGCGATCTTCTCGCCGATCACGTCGAGCCAGGGCCAGCGGTCTTCATCGGTGAGCGGAGTTCCCTGCGCCATCTTGTCGACATTGGACTGCGGATGCAGACTGTCGCCTTCCATGAAGCGGCAATTCAGGCTCTCTGCCAGACGCTCAGCGACGGAACTCTTTCCAGCGCCGCTGACGCCCATGACGATGATGGCTCTGCCAGCCTGTTTGCTCATTGGTTGCTCCTCTTTGATATCGACAGCCGGTCTCCTTCAACCGCATTGAGCGACAGATCACAAGTCCCGGCGATCTTCAACGCCAGTCGCGGACTTGCCCGGACCCGTTTCATCGCGCCCGAGCGCAAACGGCATCAGGATCGACAGAAAGATCAGGCGCAGGACGTGATGGGCGCCGACATAGGTCGGGTCGGCATGCAGCATGACCGCCATCGCCGCCATGGTCTCCAGCCCACCGGGCGAAAACGCGATCAGGGCCGCATCGAGCGGTATGTCCAGGACATACGAGACGGTGCCGGCCATGGCCGCCGCCATGACCGAGACGATCACCGTGACCACGAGGCCGGATACTAGCGCTGTGCGCACCTCGAGAAGCGAGATTCCGCAAAAGCGCGTTCCGATGTTGGCGCCGAGAAGGATATAGACGGGGACAATGAGCCAGGAGGGAACGCCACCGGTGCCGAACGATGTCACGTGGGTGGAGATCGAAACCAGTGTGCCGGCGAGCAGAAGGGCTGCGGGAAGCTTCCAGCGCAGGAAGAGCATGCCGATGACGGTCGAGACCGCAAGGATGCCCAACAGCATCGGCAGGTCCATCGCGATGACCTGAGCGACACTATCTCCGCCGCCAAGATCAAATGCTGTGACAATCATGGGTACGCTGATCGTCAACAGAAGCACGCGCACGCTCTGGGAAATGCCGACCGTTCGCTGGTCGCAACGCATGTCAGCGGCAAGACTGAGCACGTAGCTCAGATGTCCCGGCGAAGCTGCGAGGAAAGCCGTGGTGCGGTCGTAATGGAAGAAACGCTGCATGACCCAGGCCGCGACGTAAAGCAGGGCCGTGACGGTAACCATGACCATCACGAAGCTTAGCGGCCAGCGCTTGATCGCCACCAGGATGTCGGGCGTGACGGTCGCCCCCATCGAGATGCCGATGACGATGAAGCAGCCGTTCCGGACGATTTTCGGGATCGAGAGGGTGAGGCCTGCGATACCCGCAAGCGACACGGCCAGCGCCGGACCGATCAGATAGGGAGCGGGGAAGCCGATCATCGCGGCGATCAGCGCACCGCCGGCACCGACCAGCGCGGTCAGGGCAAATTCACGCAGTTGGGAAAAGGGCATGGCAACGAATATCTGGGTGACCACCCGGAGCCACGCTCAAGGGGCCATCAATAAAGGAAACGTTGCCTACTCCTAAAGAAGACAGCCCGGAGGTCAACCTACCGGGCCGCTAAACTGATGCTGCGATGAGATCTGGATTGAGATCAGGCGGCGGGTGCCGCGACCATCTTGGCGATTGCCGGCGGCGGATCGATCCCGAGCAGGAAGTTGATCTGCGGGCGCGCCTTGACCAGATCGTCGATCGTATAGTCTGCCAGCACGTCGAAGAAGGCATTCAGCGCCTTGCGAAGTGCCGAGTTGAGACCACAGCTATCGACCAGAGGACATTCGGCGACGCCCTCCTCGAAACATTCGGCCATCGCGAAACTGTCTTCCGTCACGCGGATCACATCAAACAGAGTGATACGGTCGGCAGCGCGACCGAGGCGAACACCGCCGTTTCGGCCGCGAACGGTCTCGACCAAGCCGGCCTTGGTCAAAGGCTGCAGGATCTTGAAGAGAAACAGTTCGGACACGCCATAGGCGCGCGCGATCTCCGGGATGCGGCTGAGCTTCCCCTCGTTCGCAGCACAGTACATGAGCATGCGAACGGCGTAGTTGGTCTGCTTTGTCAGGCGCATATTCGTCTCCCGAGACTCGTCACGGCCCCATACATAGTGGGTTTGCTAGTTTTGAACAATTCCAAAGTTTGCGAAATTGCCCTTGAACGCTGCGTTGCCGATGACGCGCTTTATTGCCGGCATTATCCGGCAAGGCCCATGTGTACCGCAAACCAGACTGGAACTGCAAACAGGAAGGTCGCCGCCAGAAACGTTATGCCGATTTTTGCCAGGCGGATGCGGCGCGCGCGCGAAACGTCCCACTCGTAATTCATGATGAACACTCCCCCTCACACGAATGTGTAAATTAGCAGCGCCTAGGAAGAGGTCAATGTCTCCGCCGCACGAGAATGCGGCGGAGCGTGTCTATTCGACAGTCGGGCTTACTTCATCACGGGCATGACGAATTCGGCGCCATCCTTGATGCCTGTGGGCCAGCGGCTGGTTACCGTCTTGGTGCGGGTCCAGAACTTGATCGAATCCGTGCCATGCTGGTTGAGGTCGCCGAAGGACGAGGACTTCCAGCCGCCGAAGGAGTGATAGGCGAGCGGCACCGGGATCGGAACGTTGACGCCGACCATCCCGATATTGATCCGCGAGGCGAAGTCGCGGGCGGCATCGCCGTCGCGGGTATAGATCGCGACACCATTGCCGTATTCGTGCTTCATCGGCAGGTCGAGCGCTTCCTCATAAGTCTTGGCGCGCACCACTGACAGGACAGGGCCGAAGATTTCGGTCTTGTAGATGTCCATGTCGGGCGTGACGTTGTCGAACAGGCAGCCGCCGACGAAATTGCCGTTTTCATAGCCCTGCAGCTTGAAATCGCGGCCATCGACAACGAGGTTTGCGCCCTCTTCGACACCCTTGTTGATCAGGCCGAGAATACGCTCCTTGGCCTCCTTGGTGACGACCGGGCCCATGTCGGCCTTTTCATCCGTGTAGGGACCAATGCGCAGGGATTCGACCATCGGTGTCAGCTTCTCGATCAGGCGGTTGGCGGTTTCCTCGCCGACCGGGACTGCCACCGAGATCGCCATGCAGCGCTCGCCGGCCGAGCCGTAACCGGCGCCCATCAGGGCGTTGGCGGCCTGGTCGAGATCGGCATCCGGCATGATGATCATGTGGTTCTTGGCGCCGCCGAAGCACTGCGCGCGCTTGCCGTTCATGGCGGCGGTTCCGTAGACGTAGCGGGCGATCGGCGTCGAGCCGACAAAGGAGACGGCAGAGATATCCGGATGTGTCAGGATCGCATCGACCGCGGACTTGTCGCCGTTGACGACGTTCAAAATGCCGGCCGGAAGGCCTGCCTCGATCATCAGTTCGGCCAGACGCATCGGCACGGACGGATCGCGCTCGGAAGGCTTCAGGATGAAGGCATTGCCGCAGGCAATCGCCGGTGCAAACATCCACATCGGGATCATCGCCGGGAAGTTGAACGGCGTGATGCCGGCACCGATGCCGACCGCTTGCCGAATGGAATACATGTCGATGTTCGGACCGGCACCCTCGGTGAACTCGCTCTTGGAGAGATGCGGGATGCCGATGACGAATTCACAGACTTCAAGACCGCGAACGATGTCGCCCTTGGCATCCTCGATCGTCTTGCCATGCTCGCGCGACAGCATCTCGGCAAGTTCATCCATGTTGTCATTCAACAACTGGACGAACTTCATAAAGACGCGGGCGCGGCGTTGCGGGTTGGTGGCGGCCCAGTTCGGCTGGGCAGCCTTGGCATTCTCGACGGCTGCATTCAGATCCGCATCGCTCGCAAGCGCCACGGTCGCCTGGACTTCGCCCGTTGCCGGATTGAAGACATTGGCCGTGCGCCCGCTCGTGCCGGCAACATGCTTGCCGCCGATGAAATGACCGATCTCGTACATGGTGATCCTCCTTCTTGAAATTGTAAGCGGCGAGGATACGCGTCAATTTGCACAAGGCAACGCCATGGTTTACGCATCCGTTGTGCAAAATTCGACACAACGATACCCACCGTGAGGTGACGATGAACTGGGATGACCTGCGGCTTTTCCTGGCTGTGGCGCGCAGCGGACAGATCCTGGCGGCTTCCCGTCGGCTGGGCATCAACCATGCGACGGTCGGGCGCCGGATATCAGCGCTGGAAGAGGATCTGCGCACGCGGCTGCTGATCCGCCGCACCAATGGCTGCGAGTTGACGCCGGAGGGAGAGGTGTTTCTGCGGGCCGCCGAGCGGATCGAAACGGAAATGCTGGACGCGCAGGCGAGTACCGGTCGGATCGACGCGGCAATTGCCGGTACCGTGCGGGTCGGCGCACCCGACGGGTTCGGCGTGCACTTCCTTGCCTCGCGCCTGGGAATGCTGACGAAGCGGCATCCGCAGCTGAAACTGCAACTCGTGCCGGTGCCACGCTCGTTTTCGCTGTCGCAACGGGAAGCGGATATCGCAATCACGATCGACCGGCCAGAACAGGGGCGCCTGGTCTCATCGCGGCTGACGGATTACACGCTCGGCCTCTACGCCTCGAAAGCCTATCTTAAGGACGTAGGCGTGCCCGACAGTATCGAGGCCCTCAAGGACCATGCGCGGATCGGTTATGTGGAAGACCTGATCTTTTCCCCGTCGCTTAACTTCACCGGCGAGGTGATGCGCAACTGGGATGCCGGGTTCGAGATTTCGAGCGCAATCGGCCAGATCGAAGCGGTGCGGTCCGGCGCCGGGATCGGCATTCTGCACGACTATGTCGCTTCGCAGGACATGAACCTGACCCGCATCCTTCCGGACATCTCCATTCGCCGGGCCTATTGGAGCAGTTATCACGAGACGGCCAGGAACCTGGTGCGGGTTCGAACCGTCGCGGATTTCCTGCGGGAAGTCATTCAGGAGGAAGCGCGGATCTTCGTGTGGAAACCGCCGTCCGGACAAAAATAAAGCCCGCGAGAAGCGGGCCTTAAGCATTCACAGCGTCCAGCCTGATAGGCCGGACGTCTGCGATTACGACGCCTTCAGAACCGACATCGGCATCTTGAGGGCATTTGCGATGCGCTTCAACTTGGCAGGATCGAAATCCGTGCCGTTCTCCATACCCACGATCTCGTCCGTGACCAATCCGGTCGTAACGGCAAGATCGTCGATGCTGTAGCCGGCAGCCTGGCGCGCCTGGGCAATCAACCCAGCCACCTGATCCGGTGCGAGAACCTGTTCTGTCGAGGCACGAAAGTTATTAATGGAAACCGTCATGGTAATCTTCCTTCCGTCAAAATCTGCCGCTAGGCAGTGAAGGGGGCAAGCAGCCCGAAGTTCGACTGCACAATTTTGGTGCCGCCAGAGCCCAATAGATATGCATTGATGCCCCCACGGCAAGGGCATTCGCTGCACTGCAACAAAAAGTGTTGAGCGTCGTCGCAGATCCGAGCCCGTTGTTTGCCGCTTTTTCGAACAAAAACAGTCTTCGCGCGTTCTCTGCTCGAATAGGGACGTCAATATGCATCAGTCGAGTTCGAAACGTTTTGAAAATCTGGGTATACCCGGAAGCACCGATGCTGACATTCTCGAGGCGGCGCATCGCCTTGTGGAGCTTCACCTGACCTATTTGCGCGAACACGAGACGAAGAACGACCTCTTCGACGTGCGCGACCTGCCGGCCTCCAAGGACTCGCTGGTCAATGCTTTCCGGTTGACGCTAGCGACCGAAAACAGGACTCATATGCGCACGCTGTTGCTGAAGGCGGGCATGACATTGGCGCAGTTTCAGGAAAACATCGGTCGCCCGATGATTGTCAAATCGCAGGATGGCCAGAAACCAAACCAGGTCCGGCGGAGCGATATCGATGCTGCCGTAGCGCGGCGGTTCAACAAGGCCCTGGTCCAACTGGGCGAAGAACGCGCCAGGCTCGGCCGTGTGTTTCAGGACGCCATGCGGATTGCCGGCGACAAGCCGCTTCACTGATCTGAAATTCCAGGAAAAGAAGTGGTACGGTTGAGTGGGGTCGAACCACTGACCTCAGGCGCCACAAGCCTGCGCTCTAACCAACTGAGCTACAACCGCACAAGACGCCTAAATCGCGTCGCCGGTGCAGATACTGCCATCGGCAGCGTTTGGCAAGCCCCTTTTGAGAGAACGAAGCCAAAAATGGAATGGCCGCCCAGTCGGCGGCCATGGAATATGGGCGTGATGCGCTGGTCGCTATCACGCGGTTCGGAAATTTGCCATTGCCTTTTTGGCAGCGTCCTTGCCCGGCCGCGACACGTCTTCTGCAAGCTGGCGGGCCATGTCCTGCATGGATTTTGCCTGCTCGACCGTCGCCTCTGCCTGACGGCGGATGAACGAGGTCTGCAATTCGAAGAATTCCGACGCTGATTTGACGCCGAGCAGCGCCTGCATGTGCGAGAGCGACAGATCCGCATTGGACCGGAACGCTTCCATTGCCTTAAGCCCGAGTTCAACGGAACCGGACTGGGCCGTGTGAACTGTGGATTCCACCGCCATGGTGGCTTCCTCTGTCGCGGCTTTCATCCTAGCATAGGCTTCACTGGACTGGCTTGCGCCCTGCCCGGCAAAGTCGCTAAGGCGTTCGCCAAGCTTCATGGGATCGAAAGCGGAAAACGAAAACATCTCTTCTGTGCCGTGTGCCATCGCGAAAGCTCCTCCAAGGCCCTACCCCGACTTTTAAATGGGCAAAAGCCGGAGTTGGATGCCTGAAATATAATCGCAAACGTTGTGCCGCGCAACGAATTTGTGCGGCGCACAAAAGCGCCGCCGTTAACCCTGACGGAGGTTTAACCGGTCGGCCTGTGGACCCCGGAAGGGGGGCAAGGTATTAACGAAGGATTAAGTCTCTCAGGAATGCCGGTAGTTAACCGACAGGTCGTTCATGTCCTCTGTACAGTACCCTTTCATCGACATCGCCGTCCACGAGCGCGTCAGGGAACGCTTTGCAGCGGGCGACGGTATAGTGCTGTTTTCCTCCGACATGCGCATGCCTTTGTGGGCGAACGGACGCGGTGCAGCGCTCTTCGGATTTGGCTCGATCTACGACCTGATCGATCAGGGGCCGAACCGCGCCGACGTGGCCTTTCGTCAGGTCGAGGCAACCGCCCGCCAGCTTGCCAAGGTCGGCGATACAAGAGGCCTCGCAGTCCGCGTTATTTCCGGTTTCCAACGGGTCGTGCTTCGCGGGGCCTGTGAACTTGTCGAAGTCCATGGCGAGCGGGCCATTCTCTTTTCGGCAGCACCCGAGCGGGAGCTTGCAACGATCGCCGAGCGTGCGGAGCGGATGATCGAGGGCTTCGAGGAAGCAGACACCCATATCGCTATCGTTGACGCGGCAGGCAAGGTTGCCGCTGCCTCCGAGCGTTTTGAAAGTCTCGACATATCGGAAGCGGCGATCACGACGCTTTCGGCGACGGCATCCGCCGATCCCAGCCGGCTTGCCAAACGGCCGATCACGACCGCCAAGGGCAACCTTCCGGCTGCCATCGGCAAGCTTTCGGACGCCCCTGCCCTCTACATTCTGTTCACTGTCGATATGGCGACCGATGACGCGGTTACCCCGCAAACCTTGGTTGATCCCGGCGTCGTTGCGATGGTGCCCAATGACGAGACCGCCGTCATCGACGCCCTTGCCGCGATCGAGGACGATGTTGAGGCTCAGGAAGAGTTCGAGCTTCCTGAAACCGTGACGGCGGCAGAGGCAACCGAGATCAACACGGTCGCGATCGAAGAGACTGCGGCGGACGAAGAAAATTCCGAGCCCGCCGAGCAGCCGGAGCCGGTTGCGGAAATAGAGGCTGCGGTAAGCGCGGTTAATGACGCAGCTACGGTTGCTGACGCGCCGGTCGATGGCGACGTACCAGTTGAAGAAGCGGCGGCGGTAGAGCCGGAGAGTGAAGAAGTCGATCTGGAGCCGGCTCCGGAAGCAGTTGCCGAAGACATCGTGTCGGAGGATGTTGTCGAAGACATTCCGGCGCATGAGATCGCGGAAGCCTCGGACGAGATCGCGGAAGACCGCCTTCCGGCACCGGAGGCAGCGGATGCATCCGAGCCCGCCGAAACACGGAGCGAGCAGGCTCTGATATCGGTTGCCGCTCCCGAAACTACGGTTGCCGAGCCCGATGCATCCGGCGACGTCGAAGGCTTCGTGTTCAGCCGCGATTCACGCGCTGTGCGTTTCGTCTGGAAGATCGATGCCGATGGGCAGTTTACAGAGGTCTCGGGCGAATTCGCCAAGGCCGTGGGACCGCATGCGGCAGATGTTGTCGGCATGGCGTTTTCCGACCTCGCCGCTCTCTTCCATCTCGATCCCGAGGGGCGCATCACCGAACTGCTCGGCAAGCGCGACACCTGGTCGGGCAAAACTATCTGGTGGCCGGTAGAGGGCACGGCACTTGTCGTGCCGGTCGATCTGGCGGCACTGCCCACCTATACCCGCAGTCGCGAATTCGACGGCTTCCGCGGCTTCGGCATCGTGCGGATCGCCGACGCCAAGGATGATCCTGACGCCACCGGCCTGACGCTCTCGCCGACGACGGTCGAGGATGAAGCGGTCAAGGAGATTGACGAACCGGGCATCGAGGACGCGGTAAACGCCGCCGATCTGCCATCCGATGACGCGGAGCAGGTCTCCGACGTTCTGGAAGACCGCCCGGTGGCGACGGAAGCGCAACCGGCGGAGCCGGAAGCAACGTCCCCGTCTGATAGCGCTATCTGCGGAACCACCTATTCCGATAGCGACCGTTCCGACGCTGCCCCGCTCGAGTGGCCGGCCGGTGAGCGTCCTGCGCTGCGGCTGGTCGAGAACCCCGGCCGTCGCCAGTCCGACAAGGTCATCCAGCTCGAAGAACACCGCGCCCGCCTGACGCCGGTTGAACAGGCGGCCTTCCGCGAGATTGGGCGCCAGCTCGACCGCGCAACGGAAGAAACGCCAGTGAGCGCCGAGACTGCGCCTGCTGAACCAGCGCCGAGCGAAGCTTCCCCCACAAGCGAGATTTCCGCGGAGAATACTGACGTTTCAGAGCCAGTGGCAGATGAGACTGATGTGACCAATGCTTGGCAGGAGCAGCCTGCTTCGCACGTGGCATCCGAAGAAGAGGTGCGTTCCGCCGATGACGCACCGGCCGCAGAAGACCACGTGTCGGATGAGGCCGAGATCGCCGCTCAGGCGGAAGACGAAGACCAGAGCATCGAGGCATCCGAAACCGATCTCGACGGCAGCGCTGTTGACGACCACTTCGCCTCGGACTTCCCGCCTGTCGCTGCAAACGAGAACCAGAGCGACAGCGAGGACGACGCTGGCACGGAAATCCCGGCTGCAGCAATGCTTGAGCCCGCAGATGTTGCGCCGGAGCCAGAGCATGTCGAGCCATCCGACGTCCCTCTGCTGAGCATGATCCCGGTGCGCGAGCGCATCGGCCTCTCCGCCGAGATTGTCGACCAGATGCCGGTGGCACTGCTCGTTCACAACGGCGACACGCTGATCCATTGCAATCCGGAATTCCTCAAGCTGACCGGCTATGCATCACTTGAGGAACTGGAAGAGGTCGGCGGTCTGGATGCCCTCCTGCAGCGCCAGGACTTCGATGGCGATGGTGCGAGACCAAGCGGCATGGTGGTGGTGCGTGCCGACGACGAGATCCTGCCGGTGACCGCACGTCTGCAATCGGTTCGCTGGGACGACACGACGGCCCTGATGCTAGCGCTGATGCCGACGACATCCGACGCGTCGGAAGCAAACTCGCTGTCCGATCACCCGGGCGAGGAAATCCGCACGGTTGCCCGCACCGTCCGCCCTGCCGACCAGTTGGTCCGGCTGCAGGTGGAAGTCGAAGAGTTGCGTGCAATCCTGGAAACTGCGACCGATGGCGTCGTGCTGATCGGTGCGGATGGCGAGATCCGTTCGGTGAACAGGGCGGCAAGCGCGCTGTTCAACTACGATCAGGAAGAAATCGACGGCAAACCGTTCGTGATGCTGTTTGCCCATGAAAGCCAGCGGGCGATCGTCGATTATCTTTCCGGACTTGCCGGGCATGGCGTTGCCAGCGTGCTGAACGATGGCCGCGAGGTGATCGGTCGCGAAGCGTCCGGCGGGTTCTTGCCGCTGTTTATGACGATCGGCAAGCTGACCTCGTCGAACGGTTATTGCGCCGTGATCCGCGATATTACCCAGTGGAAGCGCACCGAAGACGAGCTTCGCACGGCAAAGCGCGCCGCCGAGACAGCCAACGCCCACAAGAGCGATTTCCTGGCGCATGTCAGCCACGAGATCCGCACGCCGCTTAACGCCATCATCGGCTTTTCAGACATGATGGCCGGCGAGCGGTTTGGGCCGATCGGCCATCCGCGCTATATCGAATATGCCAACAACATCGGTCGGTCCGGTCGCCACGTACTCGACATCGTCAACGACCTTCTCGACATCTCGAAAATCGAAGCCGGCGAGATGGAACTGGATTTCGTCGCAGTCGGCCTCAACGAGACGATATCGGAAGCCGTGTCGCTGGTGCAGCCGCAGGCAAACGGCCAACGGGTGATCATCCGCACCGCACTGTCTCAGGCCGTGCCGCAGGTCGTGGCCGATCTGCGCTCGGTCAAGCAGATCGCACTCAACATTCTGTCGAATGCGATCCGGTTTACACCATCGGGCGGGCAGATCGTGGTGTCGACCGCCTATGAGCCGAATGGCAGCGTGGCGCTGCGTATCCGCGATACAGGGATCGGCATGACCCGGGCGGAACTGGAACTTGCGATGAAGCCTTTCCGGCAGGTTGCCGGTGCTGCCCGCAAGCGTGGCGACGGAACAGGTCTCGGGCTGCCGCTTACCAAGGCGATGGTGGATGCAAACAAGGCAGCCTTCTCGATCAGCTCGGCGCCGAACGAGGGAACGCTGGTGGAAATCACCTTTCCGCCGCAGCGGGTGCTTGCCAACTGAACGCACGTAAAAAGAAGGCAGCCCTGAGGCTGCCTGGAATTGATGCTGTTCGAAAAGTGACGGAAGACTTCCTAATCAGCAAAGCCTGAGCCTTGCTCATCTTCCCTACACGAAAAGTATCATGCCGGATCAGTTTTGGCGGGCGAGGCTTAACACGCCGTTAAAAACCAATACCAGTTCCGGCAATGCAGGAACGGCGACCCGCAATGGCACAGGGCACCTGATGGCCGTCAATTCCGCAACTCCGCGACATTGGCAAACAGCTCCAGTGCGTCCGGGTTGGCAAGCGCCTCCCGATTTCTGACCGGCCGATTGTGAACGATATCGCGCACGGCAAGTTCGACGATCTTGCCGGATTTGGTGCGGGGAATATCGGCGACCTGGACGATCTTTGCCGGCACGTGCCGTGGCGAGGCGCCTGCGCGAATACGCGCCTTGATCTCCCTGGTCAGTCGGTCGTCCAGCGTCAGTCCGTCCGCCAGCCGGACGAACAGCACGACGCGCACATCCTCGTCCCAGTCCTGGCCGATACAGATCGCTTCGGCGATCTCGTCCATCTGCTCCACCTGATTGTAGATCTCAGCCGTGCCGATCCGAACCCCGCCGGGATTAAGCGTCGCATCGGAACGGCCATGGATGACGATGCCGCCATGGGTCGTCCATTCGGCAAAATCGCCGTGGCACCAGATGTTGTCGAACCGCTCGAAATAGGCGGCACGGTATTTCTGGCCGTCGGGATCGTTCCAGAACATCAGCGGCATGGATGGGAATGCCTTGGTGCAGACGAGTTCGCCCTTTTCGCCACGCACCGGCTGGCCCTCGTCGTTCCAGACATCCACGGCAAGGCCGAGGCCCGGCCCCTGGATCTCGCCGCGCCAGACCGGTTTCAGCGGATTGCCCAGCACGAAGCAGGAGACGATGTCCGTGCCACCGGAGATGGAGGCGAGATGGACGTCGTTCTTGATGCCCTGATAGACGAAGGAAAAGCCTTCCGGTGACAGCGGCGAGCCCGTCGAGGTCACGAGGCGAAGGGTGGACAGATCGTGGCTCTGCGCAGGCACGATGCCGCTTTTGCGCACGGCGTCGATATATTTCGCGGACGTGCCGAAAACGGCGAACCGCTCCTGTTCTGCATAGTCAAACAGGATGTTGCCATCCGGAGCAAAGGGCGAACCGTCATAGAGGCAGAGTGTGGCGCCAACTGCGAGACCGGAGACCAGCCAGTTCCACATCATCCAGCCGCATGTGGTGAAATAGAACAGGTTTTCACCCGGCTCGATGCCGCAATGCAGCCGATGTTCCTTCACATGCTGGAGAAGCGTGCCGCCGGCCGAGTGGACGATGCATTTCGGGATGCCGGTCGTGCCTGACGAAAACAGGATGTAGAGCGGATGCGAGAACGGCAGCGGCTCGAATTCGACGGTCCGTGCCGTAAATGGCGCCAGGAAATCGGCAAGCGCGCGGCCGTCGGATAGGGTCTTTGCGAGCGGCGCGGCATTCTTGTCCTGCGACCCTGCATAGGGCACGACCAGAACCGGTACTCCGAGCGTCTTTGAAACCGCGTCGACCTTTGCCGACACATCCTGCAGTTTGCCGTTGTACCAGTAGCCATCGCAGGTGATGAACAGCTTTGGGCCGATCTGTCCGAACCGGTCCAGCACGCCCTGTTCACCGAAATCCGGTGAGCAGGAAGACCAGATTGCCCCGATAGAGGCTGCTGCCAGCATGCAGGCGATCGTTTCAGGCATATTCGGCATCATCGCGGCGATGCGATCTCCCCTGCCGATGCCGAGTGCGCGGTATGCCTGCTGAAGCCTTGACACCTCGCCCTGCAACCTTTCCCAGGACCAACGGTCCTTGACCTTGTCCTCGCCCCAGAAGACCAGAGCGTCCGAGGTCTTCGCGTCGGCTCCGCTGCCGGCAAGCAGGTTTTCGGCGAAGTTCAGGCGTGCATGGGGAAAGAAGCGGGCGGCGAGCATCTCGCCATCGTCGTCCAGGTAGACGTCGCCCTTGTCGCCCTTGACGCCGCAGAAATCCCAGACGGCGGACCAGAAATCGCCGCGCTGTTCGATCGACCAGCTGTGGAATGCGTCGTAATCCTCAAAACCGATTGAATACCGCTCGCTGCACCAGACGATGAAGCGGGCAAGCGGTGCTGTCCGCAACGTCTCCTCCGATGGCGACCAAAGCGGCTGCTGCTCACTCATGCAATTCTCCTCCTATGCCGTTCACAGGCGCGTCCCTGACCGTCTGTATATCATGCGATCGAAGGGGATAAAGCACTGGAGCGCGCGCTTGCTGCATTTGCGCGACGCCGGCATTTCCTATATTCGCGTGAGCCATGCCCAACGAGACAGACGGAAAGCTGCGCAGGACCTTCGGACGCCCCTTAGGGACGCGGACGCGCATCGCCTTGATCGTTCTGGTCTCGCTGCTGAGCCTCTTCGTCGCCTTCCAGCTCGCGGCACCCTTCCTTGTTTCGACCGTGCTGGTACGGGAACGGATGGAGCGCGCCGTCGAGGAATGGATCGGCCACGACGTGTCGATCGGCGGACAGCCGTCGCTTGCCTTCTGGCCGGAGCCGCGCATCACATTCTCCGATGTAATGGTTCGCAACATCGATCATGGCAAGAAAGGCATGCTTGGCAGCGTCCGTGAACTGTCGGCGTCGTTCGATCTTCTGGGCGCGCTGGTGGGACAGCCGGAATTCAAGGATTTCCACCTCAAGGACCCGCAGCTTTTCGTGCTGCGCAAACCGGATGGGCGACTGGACTGGACCAATGACGGATTGCTCAGCCGCGCCGTTCGCGCTGTCAAAAGCGATGGCACCGGTCAGTTGCTGGACAATTCGAATGATGCGCCGATCGGCGATGTCCTGATCGAGAACGGCACGCTTCAGATCACCAACGAAGAGGATGGCCGCATCGTCCGGGTCGACCGGATCGACAGCGAGATCGACTGGTCCTATCTTTCACGCAGCGCGAGCTTCAAGGGCCAGGCAACGATTGCCGGCCGCAGGGTCACGGCCGATATCACCTCGCGCCAGCCTCTGCTTCTGTTTTCGGGCCGCAGCAGTAGCACTTCGGGCTCAATCCAGTCGGACCTGTTCAACGCGAAATTCAGCGGCGTCGTCAACCTCGCGAGCCACGGCTTTTTATCCGGAGATGCCGAATTTGCAACGGCGGATGGCGCCAAAGCCATGCAGTGGATGGGGTTCGACCTGCCAGGCACGGAAAAGCTGAAGCAGCTCTCCGTGAAGGCGCGGCTGATCACTAACGATACAGCGATGCGGTTCGAAAGCCTGTCGCTCGGTATCGACGACTTCACGGCAAGCGGCATTCTGGACCTGACCATGCCGGCGGATGCGCCCCCGCGGCTGACGGGGACGCTCGCCCTCAACACCCGCGACGTGTTGCCGATGCTGGCCGAGATCGCGCCGCGACTTCTCGACAAAAGCGATCCCGCCGCAAGACTGCGCGACCGGCTCGAGCTGGATTTGAGGCTTTCCGCACAAAGCGTCGAAATCGGCACCTTCCAGCTCAGCGAAGTTGCCGTCGGCATCATGAATATCGGTGACCAGTCACGGATCGATATTCTCGACAGCGATTTCGAAAACGGACGACTGACCGGCCGCATCGCGACGATCAAGGACGGCGAGACCGGCGGCGTTGCCATAAGGCTCTCCGTGCAGGACGCCGACTTCGCCAGCGTGATCAGCCGGCTTGGCCTGACGGCCCCGCTACCCGGCGCCTCGGGCTCGCTCGAACTGGCGCTGGACGTGGCGCGACCGGTGACGGCGGAAACGCTGCGCAACGCCAAAGGATCGCTGCGCTTTCGTGCCGGCAGCGGAACTCTGCCCGGTGTGGACATGGCAGGCATAAGACGGCTGGCGACCCAAAAACCCTATTTCACGCTGAGCGAAGCAGGGACAGGACCTTACGAATTCCAGAGCGTCGATATTAACGTCACCGTCGCTGATGGTTTAGCCGATATCCGCAACGGGCTGATCGTTGGAACCAACGAGCGTATTACGCTCAACGGCATCGTGCCCTATGCCAATAACAGCCTCGCGCTTTCTGCCGGTGTGCTCACAGATTCGAGCGGAACAACCAGCGGGGACGCTGCCGCTGGTCGCCCGGATGCCACCCACTTTTTCATTGGGGGATCCTGGCAGAACCCGGTGATCTGGCCGGTCGTGAAGCCCGCGCCGAAGATCACCGAATGACGTACGCCCCGAAAGTTCAGCTGCCTGTCCGCAGCGCCATATGCTCGTCGCGGATGCGCCGGACCTCGGCGCGCTTGGTGCCGATCGAGGTGGCGATGACGCCGAGTGTCACCAGCGCGATCAGGATCGTGCAGATTGCGTTGATCTCCGGCGTCACACCGAGCCTCACCTGCGAATAGATCTTGATTGGCAGCGTGGTGGCACCTGGCCCAGTGTTGAAGCTTGCGATCACAAGGTCGTCCAGCGACAGGGTGAAGGCGAGCATCCAGCCGGAGATGACGGCGGGCAGGATCAGCGGCAGGGTAATCTGGAAGAACGTCTTGACCGGCGGGCAGCCGAGATCGAGCGCTGCCTCTTCCAGACTGCGATCGAAGGTCAGTAGCCGCGACTGAACGACGATCGCCACGTAGCACATGGTGAAGGTCGTGTGGGCGATGATGACAGTCCAGAACCCGCGATCGACACCGATCGCCACGAACAGAAGCAGCAGCGACAGGCCGGTGATGACCTCTGGCATGACCAGCGGCGCATAGATCATGCCGGAAAACAGCATCTTTCCCGGAAACTTCTGGTAGCGGACCAGCGTCAGCGCGGCCAGCGTGCCGAGGATGGTACCGAACGTGGCGCTCAACAGACCGACGCGGGCCGTGACCCAGGCGGCATCCATAAGACCCTGGTTCGACCACATCGAGACGTACCAGTTGAGCGAGAAGCCGCCCCAGACCGTGACGAGCCGCGAGGCGTTGAACGAGTAGACGACCAGAATGATGATGGGGATGTAGAGGAAGGCGAAGCCAAGCGTCAGGACGGTGGCATCAAGGCGGTTCTTTGTCATCTCACGCCACCTTCTTCTGCTGGTTCTGGAAGATGGCGATCGGCACGACCAGCATCAGGAGCAAGACCACTGCTACGGCCGAGGCAAGCGGCCAGTCGCGGTTGCTGAAGAACTCCGTCCACAGCGTCTTGCCGATCATCAGCGTATCGGCGCCGCCCAGCAGATCCGGGATGACGAATTCGCCTGTGATCGGGATGAAGCAGATCATCGAACCTGCGATCACACCCGGCAGCGACAGCGGGAAGGTGATTTTCCAGAACGCCTTCCACGGTGGGCAGCCCAGATCGTTGGCCGCTTCGAGCAGGGTATTGTCCATCTTTTCGAGCGCCGCATAGAGCGGCAGGACCATGAAGGGCAGATAAGAATAGACGATGCCGATAAAGACGGCCGTGTCGGTTCGGAAGATCTCCACCTGTTCGTCCGGTCCCATCAACCCGATCGTCTGCAAGGCGAGCGTCAGCAAACCGTCCGGCTTCAGGATGCCGATCCAGGCATAGACGCGGATGAGGAACGAGGTCCAGAACGGCAGGATGACCAGCATCAGCAGGATCGGCCGGACGGCATTGGGTGCCCGCGCCATGGCAAGCGCCATCGGATAGCCGATCAGCAGAAGCAGGATCGTCGAGATCGCCGCGATCCGCAGGGACGACATATAGGCCTGGAAGTAAAGCGGGTCCTCGGTCAGGAACAGGTAGTTCTCGATGTCCAGCTCGGAGACGAAATCGCTGAGGGCGCTCCAGCCGCCGAAGACCGGCGTATAAGGCGGCATGGCAATGGCCGTGTCCGACAGCGAGATCTTGAAGATGATCAGGAAGGGCGCGACGAAGAACAGCAGCAGCCAGAGATAGGGCACTGCGACGACCAGCCAGCGGGCCGGGTTGGCATGCGGATTGTCGGCTGTCGTATCGGCCATGATCGCGCTCCCTATCGTGTCAGCACAAGGCCGGCATCGCGTGACCAGGTCAGCCACACCATGTCGCCGAAGGTGATCGGCCGATCGACCAGGCGCGAGACGTTGGCCTGTGCGGCGCGGACGATACGGCCATCCTCCATCTTCACGAGAAACACCGAGAAGTCGCCGAGATAGCCGATGTCCCAGACTTCGCCATAGGCCGCATTGAGGGACATATCAGCGGGCTGTTCCTGAGAAATGCGCACCTTTTCCGGGCGGACCGCGTAGGCGACGTGATCTCCCTTGACGGCCTGGCATTCCTGTTCTGCGGCAACGCTAAGACCGTCGCTGTCGATCCGCACCAGACCGGGGGCGCCGAGCGCGCTATCGGTTTGCGTCACCGTGCCTTCGAGGATGTTGATATCGCCGATGAAGTCCGCCACGTAGCGGCTGTTCGGAGCCTCGTAGATTTCGGCCGGCGTTGCCACCTGCATGATGATGCCCTTGTCCATGACCGCGATACGGTCCGACACGGTCATCGCCTCTTCCTGGTCGTGGGTAACGATGAGGAAGGTGAGGCCCAGCGTCTGCTGGATATCCATCAGTTCGAACTGGGTTTCCTCGCGCAGCTTCTTGTCCAGCGCGCCGAGCGGTTCGTCGAGCAGCAGGACCTTCGGGCGCTTTGCGAGCGACCTTGCCAGCGCCACGCGCTGGCGCTGGCCGCCGGAAAGCTGTGCCGGCTTGCGCTTGGCGAACTGCTCCAGCTTGACCAGCTTCAGCATTTCCTCGACGCGGGTATCGATCTCGCCCTTGGCCAAATTGTCCTGCTTCAGGCCGAAGGCGATGTTCTTTTCGACCGACATATGGGGGAAGAGCGCGTAGGACTGAAACATCATGTTGGTCGGGCGCTTGTAGGGCGGAACACCGGAAATGTCCTTGCCCTGCAAAAGGATGCGGCCTTCCGTCGGCTCCTCGAAGCCTGCCAGCATCCGCATCAGCGTCGTCTTTCCGCAGCCGGACGGCCCGAGCAGCGAGAAGAATTCCCTCTCGTAGATATCGAGCGTCAGATTGTCGACGGCGGTAAAATTGCCGAAGCGCTTGGTGATGTTTTCAAAGCGGATGAAGGGCACCGACGCCGGATCGGTCCACGGAGAGAATTTTCGTTTTACCGGTCCGAGTGTTTTTGCCATCGCCTGCCCCGCCTGCCCTCAAGAAATATTGCCAGAAACAGATCGGGGCAGGTTTGCCTGCCCCGAAGCCGATGGTTACTTGCCGGTCTTGATCTGGGTCCAGAGCCGGTTCAGCACGCGCTGTTCCTTGGGTCCGTAAGGCGAGATCGTGAAGAGCTTCTTGGTGACCTCTTCGGTCGGGTAGACCGCCGGGTTTTCCAGGACTTCCTTGTCGATGAACTTCTGCGAGGCCAGGTTGCCGTTGGCATACTGAACATAGTTCGATGCCTTGGCGATCACTTCCGGCTTCATCAAGTAATTGATGAATTCATGCGCTTCGGCCACGTTCTTGGCATCGGCCGGGATCGCAAGGTTGTCGAACCACATATAGGTTCCTTCCTTGGGGATCGAGAACTCGATGTTGACGCCGTTCTTAGCTTCCTCGGCGCGGGTCTTTGCCTGCAGAATGTCGCCCGACCAGCCGATGGTGATGCAGATGTCGCCGTTGGCGAGATCATCGATATAGGACGAGGAGTTGAACGTCTTTGCCGAGGAGCGGATGTCGGAATAGACCTTTCCGCCCGCTTCGAGATCCTTCGTTTCCTTGCTGTCGGGATCCTTGCCGACATAGTTCATGCCGATCGCAAAGGTTTCGTCGGATGCGTCGAGGATGTTGACGCCGCAGGACTTGAGCTTTGCAGCATTTTCAGGCTTGAACAGCACGTCCCAGCTGTCGAGGGGCGTATCGCCGAGTGCCTTCTTGACCTTATCGACATTGTAGCCGATGCCGGTCGTGCCCCACATGTAGTTGACGGCGTATTCGTTGCCGGGATCGTATTTGGCAAGACGCGCCGAGATTTCCGGCCACAGGTTGGAAAGGTTGGGGATCTTGGACTTGTCGAGCTTCTGGAAGACGCCGGCCTGGATCTGGCGGGCGAGGAACGGGGCGGTCGGCACCACGACGTCGTAACCGGAGCCGCCGGCAAGCAGCTTGGTTTCCAGGATATCGTTGCTGTCAAAGACGTCGTAGACAACCTTGATGCCGGTTTCCTTGGTGAAGTCCTGCAGGATCGATTCATCGATGTAGTCGGACCAGTTGTAGACATGCACAGTGCGTTCCTGGGCGGAAACACCAGACACGCCGAAAGCGGTCGCAGCCAAAGCGGCGGCTATGCTGAGCAAATGGGCTTTCATCAATTCTCTCCTGTTGCAGCACCTGCAGCCACCGACCCTGCGCGGCAGGACGGTTCGCGCGAATTTCCCTATAATTTTGAGGAGAGTAGAAAGGAATTCCCCAGGCCACAAGGGGGAATGTGCAATGCAGCAGCGGTTACCGGAAATCGACGCCGCCTGAATCCATGCCCTTGTGCCAAGCCGAAATCGCAACCGGCTCATCGTTCACAAAAAAGGGCGGCCCGAAAGCCGCCCCTTGTCATTTCATCTTCCCGCGCTCAGGCTGCCCGGCTATCCTGACGGGCCATTGATCTCTGGCTGTCGATCTTGAACTGCTGGACGAGGCCGAGCAGCATATCCGCCTCTTCAGCAAGTCGACGGCTCGCCTCGCTGGTTTCGCCCACCATGGCACCGTTCTGCTGGGTCATCTGATCCATCTTGTTGACGGAGCTGTTGATGTCCTGAAGCGCTGCGGCCTGGTCGCGGCTGGCAGTGGCGATCGTATCGACATGCTTGCTGATGATGGTGATGTCGCTGCTGATCGTGGCCAGCACTTCGCCGGCTTCCTGCACCAGCGTCGATCCGGAATGGACCTCGTGGCTGGACTGGTCGATCAGGCCCTTGATTTCCTTGGCCGCATCGGCGGAGCGCTGGGCCAGTTCACGCACTTCCTGGGCGACGACCGCAAAGCCCTTGCCGGCATCCCCTGCCCGCGCGGCTTCGATGCCGGCGTTCAAGGCGAGGAGGTTGGTCTGGAAGGCGATGTCGTCGATGACATCGATGATCAGCTCGATCTTCTTGGACGCTTCCTCGATCTTGCCCATCGCTTCGACGGCATTGCGGACCACGGTGCCGGAACTGTCGGCGCTCTTCTTGGTCTGCGTCACGGCGTCATTGGCTTCACGAGCGCGTTCGGCAGACGAGCGCACGGTGACGGTGATCTCGTCCACGGCGGCTGCCGTCTCTTCGAGCGAAGCGGCCTGGCTTTCGGTGCGGCGTGACAGGTCCGTCGACGAGTGGCTGAGATCGGAGCTGCTCTTCTGGATCAAGAGCGTGCTGGTGCGGATATGCGTCATCGTTTCACGCAGCCGCAGGATCGAATTGTTGAAATCGGTCCGCAGGCCTTCAAGACGACCGGAGAACGGCGTGTCGATCGATGCGGACAGATCGCCCTGGGACAGACGCGACAAGGCCGATCCAAGCTGCGTGACGGCGTGCTCGATCTGGGCGTCGACATGCTGCTTTTCGGTATCGTTGCGATGGCGATCCGCTTCCGCCTCGGCACGCTCTGCGGCGCTGCGGCTTTCGATCAGCTGCTTTTCGCGGTCCTTATCGCGGAAAACCTCAAGGGCTCTGGCAATGTTGCCGAATTCGTTCGGCAGCTGGAGATAGGGGATCGCACTCTTGTTATCGCCCTGCGCAATGGCGCGGACGCTGCCGGTCAGCACGCCGAGCGGGCGCACGAGAGCCCGGATGGCGAAAAAGCTGAAGAAGCCGAGCACCAGAAGCGCGATCGCCGACGTGCCGATGAGGATATAAGCAGACGACGCGATATGGGCGAAATAGACTTCCATCGGAACACCGATGAAGAGGACGCCGGTGACTGCACCTGCGGCAGTGGTGATCGGGTAATACCCGGTCATGTAGTCCTTGCCGAACAGAACCGCGTTTCCGAAATAGGATTCGCTCTTGCCGAGCTTCGGCTGCGCCGGATGTTCGGGAGCAAGCTTCGTGCCGATGGCGCGCTCACCCTTTTCCGTCTTCACGTTGGTGGAGATGCGGACGTAGTCTGCGCCCTGCTTTTCAAAAATCGTTGCAACGCCGCCGATGGCAGCAGCGGCACGGTCGACCACGTCATGGCCTTTCAGAGCGCCTTCGCCCTGGAGAACCTTGTTGACGACTTCGTCGCGGATCTCGGTCTTCGCACCGGGCAGTTCCAGCTCATAAAGAAGCCCCAGCGTGCGCATCGCCTTATAGGCATCGGCACGTGCACTCGACATGACGTCGTTCCGAAGATTGACATAGGCAAGCCCGGAAAGAGTAGCCGCTGCCACGGAAACGAGAAAAAGGCAGAGGAGAACAATCCGGGATACAACGGATGAGGGGAGAAGCTTCTTGGTCAAAACAGGGCTCTTTCCAAAATGTGAGAGACACTGTTGTTTTTGACGGAGATATCTGAAGATTAGATAAATAGGAAATTGACGTAACTCAAGCGACCGACGTAGATCCAGAGCTACACCGACGCCGTTACTCGTCCACACATTCCTTGCCGCAGCAAGGCTGCGGGGAGACTACGTCAGAAGTAGAAAGGAACCGAAAGAAGAGCAACAGTTGCTCCAATCGCCATCGCCAGAAATCTTACGCGGATCAACTTTGCGTTATCCTGGGTCTTGGCAATAGCAATTGCACGGGCGCTGCGGGTCTTCTGCATAGGTATCCGACTCCACGATCTTGGTGATGGCCGCCGGAAGCCGGCGGGTACGCAGCCTATAGACCAAACAAATGGGCTGGCATTAAGGCAGCATCCTCCAGGCATATTAACAACACCTGAATCGAGCACAACTGGCATTTCTACCTAGAGGCTGTCTCCGCAAGCATAGCCGGAAGACCAGGCCCACTGGAAGTTATAGCCGCCAAGCCAGCCTGTAACGTCGACGCACTCGCCGATGAAATACAAGCCTGGCACGGCCTTGGCCTGCATCGTTTTGGAATCCAGTGCGGAAGTATCGATACCACCCAGCGTGACCTCGGCCGTGCGATATCCTTCCGAACCGGCGGGGCGGATCTTCCAGTCCTGGATCGATGCTGCAAGCCCTGTCAGCATCTTGTCGGAGAGATCGGCGAGATTGCCGGTGACGCCCCGGTTTTCGACGAAGTATTGGGCAAGACGCTTGGGCAGTATTTCGCAAAGCGCCGTCTGCGCCGCCTGTCTGCCGTTCGTCTTGCGGGCCGCCTTCAGTGCATCGCTGATTGAGGCATCCGGTTCGATCGACAGCGTGATGTCGTCACCCTCCCGCCAATAGGAGGAAATCTGCAGGATCGACGGGCCACTGAGGCCGCGATGGGTAAACAGCATGGCCTCGCGAAATCCCGTCCGGCCATGGCGCACTTCTGCAGGAACCGCGATCCCAGACAGCGGCGACAGTTTTTCGAGTGTGTTCTGATCGAAGGTCAGCGGCACGAGGCCGGGGCGCGTCTCGACCAGCTTGAGCCCGAACTGCGCCGCAATCTCGTAGGCAAAGCCCGTGGCGCCCATTTTCGGGATGGACTTGCCGCCCGTCGCCACCACCAGCGACCCGGCTTCGAACTGGCCGGCAGAGGTGGCCAGCCGATATCCGTCGGGCGATTTTTCGATGCCGTCGATCGCCGTCTGAAGCTTCAGGGACACTTTCGCGGCCGACATTTCCGCCAGCAGCATCGCGATGATGTCCTTGGCGCTGTTGTCGCAGAACAGTTGGCCGAGCGTCTTTTCATGCCAGGGAATCCGATGCTGTTCCACCAAGTCGAGGAAATCGCGGGCCGTGTAGCGGGCGAGTGCCGATTTGACGAAATGCGCGTTGCCGGAGAGGTAATGCTGGGGGGCCGCACCGATATTGGTAAAGTTGCAGCGGCCGCCGCCCGAGATGCGGATCTTTTCGCCAGGCGCCTTGGCATGATCGAGCACCAGCACCGAGCGACCACGCTGGCCGGCGCGGATGGCGCACATCATGCCGGCGGCACCGGCGCCCAACACGATCACATCGAATTTCTGTGCCAATGGTCATCCTCTCGTCATCGACTTGCTGTTTTCGATTGGAGCCTCCAAGTCAAGATGGCGGGGGCACAATAGCGAATTCAGCCTGCTCCTCGCCAAGAAGTCAGCGCGCTCTCAGCCAAAGAGTGTTCCCAAACATCATTCCATGGCTATGATGGGGCTCCGATCAACATGACCCCGGTGTGTTATGCCGCGCAAGAAATCATCCCCTGTCCTGGCAACCGGAACCGTGGCGAAAGCCGCGACAGCCCAGCCGACACTGACTTCGCTTCGCGGCGTTGCAGACTGGCGCGAGGCAGCCGCTTGGCTTCGGGCACGCGGGATCGAAGACATCGAATGCATCACGCCCGATCTAGCCGGCGTGCCGCGCGGCAAGATGATGCCCTCGTCGAAGTTTACCTCCAACACCTCGCTGGCGCTGCCTTCCGCGCTCTATCGCCATACCATCTCCGGTGAGTATCCCGACGAGACGGCAAACTTCCGCTATGAGCCGCGCGACAGCGATCTCAAGCTGATGCCTGATCTCTCGACGCTTGCCGTCGTGCCCTGGGAGAGCGACCCGACGGCGCAGGTGATCTGCGACATCGTCGACACCGATGGTCAGGCGGTGTCCTATACGCCGCGCAACGTTTTGAAGAATATCGTCAAGCTCTATAACGACCGCGGGTGGAAGCCCGTCGTGGCGCCGGAGATCGAGTTCTATCTGGTCGCCAAGAACGACGACCCGGATTATCCCCTGCATCCGCCGAAGGGCCGCTCCGGTCGGTCGATCCTCGGTGGACAGAGCTATTCGATTGCCGGCATCAACGAGTTCGACGAACTGATCGACGACATCTACCATTTCTCCGAAAAGCAGGGCCTCGAGATCGATACGCTGATCCACGAGGAAGGCCCGGCGCAGCTGGAAATCAACCTTCGCCACGGCGATCCGGTGGAACTGGCCGACCAGGTCTTCATGTTCAAGCGTACCATTCGCGAGGCGGCGCTGAAACACGGCATCTACGCAACCTTCATGGCAAAGCCGATGCAGGGCCAGGCGGGATCCGCGATGCATATCCACCAGTCGGTGGTGGAGATCGAGACCGGCAAGAACGTCTTTTCAAACGCCGACGGTTCGGCATCGGAGGAATTCTTCCACTTTATCGGCGGCATGCAGGCCTTCATTCCGAAGGCGCTGGTGATGATGGCGCCTTATGTGAATTCCTACCGGCGTCTGACGCCGGATATGGCGGCGCCCGTCAACTCCGCCTGGGGTTACGACAACCGCACCACGGCCTTTCGCGTACCGGTTTCGGACGCGAACTCGCGGCGTGTCGAGAACCGCTTGCCGAGCTCCGATGCAAATCCGTATCTGGCGCTTGCGGCCTCTCTCGGCTGCGGCCTGCTCGGCATCAAAAACAGGCTCGACCCGACACCGCCGACGGAAGATTCCGCCAACGAAGGCGAGATCGACCTGCCGCGCGACCTTCTGAAGGCTGTCTCGCTCTTGGAGGAGGAGCCGGCGCTTGCGGAAGTGTTCAGCAAGGAATTCATCGGCCTTTATGCCGGCGTGAAGCGCGGCGAATTCGAGACGTTCATGCAGGTGATCAGCCCTTGGGAACGGGAATTCCTGCTCCTCAACGTGTGAGGGAAAAGGTATCTTGGACAATTGGCAGAGCCCCATCGCCTCGGGCATTTCTTGGTATCAGGCAAGCGTTGGCGACCGGGCGACCTACCCTCCCCTCGACGGCTCGAAGAGCGTTGACGTTGCCATCATCGGCGGCGGCTATACCGGGCTTCAGGCCGCCTACACGCTGGCGAAAGCCGGCACGTCGGTGGTGCTGATCGAGGCCGCGCATTTTGGCGATGGCGCATCGGGACGCAATGGCGGACAGTTGGGCACCGGCCAGCGCTCATGGCCGGAAGAGATCGAGGAAAAGCTGGGTTTCGAGCGCTCGAAAGCGCTGTTCGACATGGCCGAGGGCGCCAAGCGCTATCTGATGGATTTCGCGTCCGCCCACGGCATCGACATGGAATACGTGCCGGGACAGCTGAACGTTGCCCACAAGCGGGGATACGAGCGATATTACCAGGCCAATGCCGCAATCGCGGCCGAGCGCTACGGCTATCCGCATGTGACGTTCATGGGCGCGGAGGAAACCGCCGAGCGGGTCGGCACGACCGACTACCATTGCGGCGTGCGCGACATGGGAACCGGCCATATCCATCCGCTGAAGCTCCTGATCGGACTGGCACGGGTGGCGCATGACGCAGGCGCTGCGATCCACGAGGAAACGCCGGCAACCAGGATCACGCAGTCCGGCGGCAAGACGCTCATCGAGACGCCGCGCGGCACGATTTCGGCCGCTCGGGTGCTGCTTGCCACCAACGCCTATATCGGCAATCTCGAACCGGTGACCGGCGCGCATATCATGCCGATCGGATCCTTTATCGCGGCAACCGAACCGCTCGACGAGTTTCCGCAGGTCATTCCCGGTGGCGAGGCCGTCTGCGACAGCCGTTTCGTGGTGCGCTACTTCCGCAAGTCGCTGGACAACCGGCTGTTGTTCGGTGGCCGCGAGGTCTACACGTCGAGCAATCCGAAGGACACGGCCGAGGCCATCCGCCGCCAGATCGTCGATACCTATCCGGCGCTGAAGGATGTCCAGATCACCCATGCCTGGGGCGGCAATGTCGGGATTACCCTGCCGCGGCATCCGTTCGTTCGCGAGGTGATGCCGGGCGTCACATCGATCGGTGGCTATTCCGGTCATGGCGTGATGCTGTCGAATTATTGCGGCAAACTCTACGCCGATATGGTCCTGGGAAATCGCACCGAGCTCGATTGTCTGCGGGACCTCGACATACCGTCCTTCCCCGGCGGGCGGCGCATGCGAAGCCCTCTTCTGTTCCTCGCGCTGACTTGGTTTGCGCTCAGAGACAGGATGTGAGACGCCTCCCCTACCGCCCAGTTGCGATTTCGGGCTAGCGTTTTTAAATCGATTAGAATATGTGTTCCACCAACTATGCGAGATGAAAGAATAGCGATGAGCAGCCAGATCATCCCAGTCGAGCCGTTTGATTGCGTCGTTTTCGGCGGCACCGGCGACCTTGCGGAGCGCAAGCTTCTGCCGGCCCTCTACCATCGTCAGATCGAAGGCCATTTCACCGAACCAACCCGAATCATCGGCGCATCGCGCAGCGCGCTTTCGCACGACGACTACCGCAAGTTCGCCCAGGACGCCCTCAAGGAGCATCTCAAGAAGGGTGAATACGACGAGGCGGAAGTCGAGAAGTTCTGCAAGCGTCTCTATTACGTGTCCGTCGATGCGAAATCGGAAGGCGGATGGGCCGAGCTGAAGAAGCTGCTCGACGAGGGCAAGGACCGCGTCCGCGTGTTCTATCTCGCCGTCGCGCCTGGAATTTTCGGTGCCATTTCCGAAAAAATCCGCGATCACAAGATGATCACCAAGCAGACCCGTATCGTCGTCGAAAAGCCGATCGGCCGCGACCTTGCGTCAGCGCTGGCGCTCAACGACCAGATCGGCAAGGTCTTCCCGGAAGAACAGATCTTCCGCATCGACCACTACCTCGGCAAGGAAACCGTGCAGAACCTGATGGCGCTGCGGTTTGCCAACGCGCTCTATGAGCCGCTGTGGAACGCCAACCATATCGACCACGTGCAAATCACCGTTGCCGAAGCGGTGGGCCTCGAAGGTCGCGCGGGTTACTACGATACGGCGGGTGCACTGCGCGACATGGTGCAGAACCACATCATGCAGCTCGTGTGCCTTGTGGCGATGGAAGTCCCATCGTCGATGGACCAGGAAGCCGTTCGCGACGAAAAGCTGAAAGTGCTGCGTGCGCTGAAGCCGATCAACGAATCCAACGTTCAGCAGATGACGGTGCGGGGCCAGTACCGCGCCGGCGCTTCGGCAGGCGGCGCCGTCAAAGGCTATCTGGAAGAGCTGGAAGGCGGAGTTTCCAACACCGAGACCTTCGTTGCCATCAAGGCCGAAATCGGCAACTGGCGCTGGGCCGGCGTTCCCTTCTACATCCGCACCGGCAAGCGCCTTGCGAGCCGCATGTCGGAAATCGTCATCACCTTCAAGCCGATCCCGCACAATATCTTCGATGCGAGCGCTGGCCGGATTGCAGCCAACCAGCTGATCATCCGCCTGCAGCCGGACGAAGGCGTCAAGCAGTCCCTGATGATCAAGGACCCGGGTCCGGGCGGCATGCGCCTGCGCGAAGTGTCGCTGGACATGAGCTTTGCTGCTGCCTTCAACGTGCGCAACCCGGATGCCTACGAGCGTCTTCTGATGGACACGATCCGTTCCAACCAGACGCTGTTCATGCGTCGCGACGAAGTGGAAGCCGCATGGCGCTGGGTCGACCCGATCCTCAAGGGTTGGGAAGCCGCCGGCCAGCAGGTTCAGGGCTATACGGCCGGAACCTGGGGACCGAGCCAGGCGATTGCCCTGATCGAGCGCGACGGTCGCACGTGGCACGAGACCTGAGGTAGCCATGACCTATACGAAACACGAATATTCTGACGGCGCGGCTCTGGCAGCCGCGCTTGCCGACGAGGTGGCAAGCCGCCTCGCCGCAGCGATCTACGCACGCGATTCCGCCTGCATCGCGGTTTCGGGCGGCTCCACGCCGAAGAAATTCTTCGAGGAGCTTTCGAAGCGCGAGCTTGCCTGGGACAAGGTGAAGGTGACGCTGGTCGACGAGCGCTTCGTGCCCGCCGACAACGAGCGCTCCAACCATCTCCTGGTTGCCAAGCATCTTTTGGCGAACAATGCGGCGGCGGCAACCTTCGTGCCGCTCTATTACGAAGCGCCCTCGATCGAGGATGCGGCCGTGATTGCGACAAAGGCAACGGCTGCGCTCGACAAGCCGTTCGACGTCGTGATCCTTGGCATGGGTGGAGACGGGCACACCGCCTCGTTCTTCCCGCATGGCAACAATCTGGAGCAGGCGCTCGACCTTACCGGTCTTTGCCGCGTCATGACGATGAAAGCGGAAGGGGCCGGCGAAGAGCGGTTGACCTTCTCCTTCTCCAGCCTTTCGGATGCCCGCTTTCTGGCGCTGCATATAGAGGGACAGGGCAAGAAGGACGTGCTGGAAAAGGCGATCGCCGGATCCGACGAGACCGAAATGCCAGTCCGTGCGGTTCTGAACCGTGCCGCATCGCCACTCGACATTTACTGGGCGCCGTAACACGCGCCTCACCTGGCGGCCGCTTCTTGAGGGGCCGAAGCAGTAACACCAGCGATCCCGGCACTCTCCTAGACCGGGATCGACCCAAGGAGGATGAACCATGGGCGCCCATTCCGGCATCGAGGCGATCACCGCCCGTATCGTTGAACGATCGAAACCGCATCGTGAGGCCTATATCGACCGGGTGCGCCGCGCCGCATCGCGCGGGCCACATCGCACCACCCTGTCCTGCGGTAACCTTGCACACGGCTTCGCGGTCTGTTCCCCCGCCGAGAAGGACGCGCTCGCAGGAGACGTCGTTCCGAACCTCGGCATCATCACCTCCTATAACGACATGCTTTCGGCCCACCAGCCCTACGAGACCTTCCCCGCGATCATCCGCGAGGCGGCACGCGCAGCCGGCGGCATCGCCCAGGTTGCCGGTGGCGTTCCGGCTATGTGCGACGGCGTCACGCAGGGGCAGCCCGGCATGGAGCTTTCGCTGTTTTCCCGCGATGCAATTGCCATGTCAGCCGGTATCGGCCTGTCGCACAACATGTTCGATGCGGCCGTCTATCTCGGCATCTGCGACAAGATCGTGCCGGGCCTGGTGATCGCGGCCCTGTCCTTCGGACATCTGCCGGCAGTGTTCATTCCGGCTGGACCGATGACGACGGGCCTGCCCAACGACGAGAAGTCGCGCATTCGCCAGCTTTATGCGGAAGGCAAGGTCGGCCGCGCCGAACTGCTGGAAGCGGAATCCAAGTCCTATCACGGCCCGGGCACCTGCACGTTCTACGGCACGGCCAACTCGAACCAGATGCTGATGGAGATCATGGGCTTCCATATGCCCGGCGCCTCCTTCGTCAATCCGGGCACGCCGCTTCGCGAAGCACTGACGCGCGAGGCCGTCAAGCGGGCGCTCGCCATCACCGCACTCGGCAACGAGTTCACGCCGGCGGGCGAGATGATCGACGAACGCTCGATCGTCAACGGCGTCGTCGGCCTGCATGCGACCGGCGGCTCCACGAACCACACGATGCATATCGTGGCGATGGCGCGTGCCGCCGGCATCCACCTGACCTGGGAAGATATTTCGGAACTGTCCGACATCGTTCCGCTGCTGGCCCGCGTCTATCCGAACGGACTGGCCGACGTGAACCATTTTCACGCAGCCGGCGGCATGGGTTTCCTCATCCGCGAGCTTTTGAAGACAGGCATGGTGCATGACGACGTGCGCACCGTGTTCGGCCACGGGCTCGAGGCCTATACGGTGGAAGCCAAGCTCGACGAGAAGGGCCTCGTGGAGCGCCATACGGTGCCGCAGACAAGTGGCGACCCGAAGGTTCTGGCGCAGATCGAAACGCCGTTCCAGCCGACCGGCGGCCTGAAGATGCTGACCGGCAATATCGGCAAGGGCGTCATCAAGATTTCGGCCGTGAAGCCGGAGCGACATATCATCGAGGCGCCGGCCATCGTGTTCCACGACCAGCAGGAACTGCAGGACGCGTTCAAGCGCGGCGACCTGAACCGTGACTTCATCGCCGTCGTGCGCTTCCAGGGACCGCAGGCGAACGGCATGCCCGAGTTGCACCGTCTGACGCCGCCGCTCGGCGTGCTGCAGGACCGCGGCTTCAAGGTGGCGCTTCTCACCGACGGGCGCATGTCCGGCGCATCGGGCAAGGTGCCGGCCGCCATCCACATGACGCCGGAAGCCTGCGATGGCGGGGCGATCGCCAAGATCCAGAACGGCGACATGATCCGTCTCGACGCGGTGGCAGGCACGCTGGAGGTTCTGGTAGATGCCGCCGAATTCGACGCACGCCTGCCTGCCACGGCCGACCTTTCCGAAAACGAATTCGGCATGGGCCGCGAACTCTTCACCGCCTTCCGCCGCAATGTCGGCCGTGCCGAGCACGGCGCCAGCGTGTTTTCCTGAAATAACAAAGGGCGGCCTTGAGCCGCCCTTTCAAGAACTCCGACAGTGCCCGCGGTCCTTGGACCGGTGGATTTACCAGGCCCGGAGATCGATCGTCATGTCGCGGTGGTTCGGATGCGTCGAGAAGACGAAGATGCGGTTCATCTCCTTCTTCGTCAGCATCTTTAGAAAGCGAACCTGAATGGTGTTGTTGGTGTTGACCCGCATCAGGATGCAGCCGACCTTGGAGATGCGGGCGTCCGGGATGTCGAGATAGAATTGCTTGGGCAGGTGGTACTGGGTGATGATGCCGAGAACCGCTTCGGTTTCGGATATCTGCAGAACGTCGCAGCGGCGCTGCGCCATGTTCATCACGCCGTTTTCGGTGTACTCGATGCGGGCTGCGTTCATCGTGTCATGCATCTTGAACCGCGCTTCGCGGTCGTACATGAACGACTCTTCCTTATTCAGAAAATGGCTTTTTCCAATGGGGGCCGCGGTCACGACAGTGTCTCCTATTCCAATGTCAAAAGAGTAGGGCCTGAAGTTTAACAGAGCGTTGGAATTTCAAACGCGGCCCGAATCGGAGCATTAGTCACAAAATTCCGGTAAATGTAAAGTTATCCCGATCCGTCAGCGGCGATAGGTCTGGCCGTCCGCGTCGAAGAGATGCAGCTTCTGCGGATCGGCTGAAAAACGCATCGTGTCGCCTCTTTTCACGTCGATGATCCCAGGCAGTTTGGCGATGATCGGCTCCTTGGCCGACAAGCCTTCGATGTAGAGGAGCGTCACCTCCCCGAGCGCCTCGACGATGGAGACCTTGCCTTCGAAGAGATAATCCTCGCCGGTCGCGATGGTCAGATCTTCCGGCCGGACGCCGAAGCTTGCGCTCTTGCCGTTCGCGCCGGTTTCGGTCGAGATCGGTACGATGACCGACTTTCCGTCGACAAGCGAAACGGTGGTCACAGCGCCGGTTCCCTTGACGGTGACGGGCATGATGTTCATCGCCGGCGAGCCGATGAAGCGCGCGACAAAGAGGTTTTTGGGGCGCTCATAGAGTTCGAGCGGTGGCCCCACCTGTTCGATGCGGCCGGCCGACAGCACGACGATCCGGTCAGCGAGCGTCATCGCCTCCACCTGATCGTGGGTGACGTAGATCATCGTCGTGTCCGGCATCTGCTCCTTGAGCCGGGCAATCTCGATGCGGGTCGCGACGCGGAGAGCTGCGTCGAGGTTGGACAGTGGCTCATCGAACAGAAAGACTTTCGGGTCACGGCAGATCGCCCGGCCAATCGCCACGCGCTGGCGCTGGCCGCCCGAGAGCGCTTTCGGCAGGCGGTCGAGATAGGGCGTCAGTTGAAGGATATCGGCGGCCGCACGAACCCGTCGGTCAATCTCCTCCTTGCTTTCCTTGGCGATCCGCATGCCGAAGGCCATGTTGTCGTAGACGGTCATATGCGGATAAAGCGCATAGGACTGGAACACCATGGCGATGCCGCGGCGCGAAGGCGGAACGTCGTTGACCACCTGACCATCGATGAGCATCTCGCCGCCGGTGATCGTCTCGAGCCCGGAGATCATCCGCAGCAGCGTGGACTTGCCGCAGCCAGACGGGCCGACAAACACCACGAACTCGCCCTGCGCAATGTCCAGGTCGATGCCGTGCAGCACCTTCACCTGGCCATAGGACTTGCGGATATCCTTCAGTACGACACCGGTCATGACGTGATCCTCCCCGTTACCCTTTGTTGTCTCTTACGTGTGGCGAGCGAAATACGCCCCCCAAGGTGGCAGCTCGACACGATTGCCTTCGACACGGCTGTCAAAACCGTGGCCAACGAGCATGTCCCACTGACCGATCGGCAGGTCGGTCGCGACCTCGCCCGCACTCATGTTGAACAGGCAGAGCAGGGTCTCGTTGCCGTATTGGCGTTTGTAGCCCAGCACCGTGTCATCGACCGGAAGAGACATGAACTGCCCCTTGCTCAGGGCCGGATGCAGTTTGCGGAAGGCGAGAAAGCGGCGATACTGCTCCAGCACCGAAGCCGGATCGCCATACTGGGCGCCAACGGCTTTCAGCTGGTGTTCGACCGGGATCGGCAACCATGTCTTTTCGGCCGTCGAAAAGCCGGCCTGAAGCGCCTGGGCATCCCAGACCATCGGCGTGCGGCAGCCGTCGCGGCCCTTGAATTCCGGCCAGAACTGAATGCCGTAGGGATCGCGCAGGTCGGCATAGGCGATATCGGCCTCGGTCAGGCCCAGTTCTTCCCCCTGATAGATGCAGACGGAGCCGCGCTGGGTCAAAAGAATGGCCGAGAGCATTTTTGCGTAGGCTTCACGGTCGAGCACGTCCATGCCCCAGCGGCTGACATGGCGCACCACGTCGTGGTTGGAAAACGCCCAGCAGGCCCAGCCCTCAGGCGCGGCCTCGGAAAAGGCGGTCTGCACTTCGGCCACGCGGGCGGGCGTCAGAGCGTCGGGCGCCAGGAATTCGAAGGCGTAGCACATCTGCATCTTGTCATCGCCGGACGTATATTCGCCGACGATCTCAAGGCCTCGCTGACTGTCGCCCACTTCGCCGACGGCAGCGATTGCCGGGAATTCGTCGAGAACGGCGCGGAAGCGCTTCAGGAACGCGATATTTTCCGGCCGGTTCTTGTCGTAGATGTGTTCCTGGAAATTGTAGGGGTTCACGGCGGGCGCCGTCGACGCGTTGCGGCGCGAGGGATCGAGCGCCGGATTGTCGCGCAATTGCTTGTCGTGGAAGTAGAAGTTGATCGTATCGAGGCGGAAGCCATCGACGCCGCGGTTCAACCAGAAGCGCGTCATGTCCAGCAGCGCATCCTGAACCTCGGCATTGTGCAGGTTGAGATCCGGCTGCGAGGTGAGGAAGTTGTGCATGTAATATTGCATGCGGGTCGGATCCCAGTGCCAGGCCGAACCGCCAAAGATCGACAGCCAGTTGCAGGGCGGCGTGCCGTCGGGCTTCGCGTCTGCCCAGACATACCAGTCGGCCTTGGGATTGTAGCGCGAGGAACGGCTTTCGATGAACCACGAATGCTGATCCGACGAATGCGACATGACGAGATCGATCATCACCTTGAGGCCAAGGCGATGGGCTTCCGCGATCAGGCCATCGAAATCCGAAAGCGTGCCGAACATCGGATCGACATCGGAATAATTGGCGACGTCATAGCCGAAGTCCTTCATCGGCGACGGAAAGAACGGCGAGATCCAGATGGCGTCGGCACCAAGCGCTGCGATATGCGGCAGGCGCGCGGAAATGCCCTTCAGGTCACCGATACCGTCACCGTTGCTATCCTGGAACGAGCGGGGATAGATCTGGTAAATGACGGCGCCACGCCACCAGTCCCGATCCTTTGCTGCGTCCGTTGCTCCGGAGACTTCCGCCGAACTTGTCATCCACTATCCCTGTTGGTTCACAGACATCATCCGCCCTTGACCGACCCGGCGAGCAGGCCGCGGACGAGGTATCGCTGCAGTGCAAAAAAAACGATAATCGGGACGATGATGGTTATGAAGGCCGAAGCGGTGAGAATTTCCCATTTGCCGCCCATCGACCCCAACAGCGCGTTGAGAGAGCCGGTCAGGACCAGTTGATCCTTGCCGGTACCGAGAAATACCATGGCGACGAGAAGGTCGTTCCACGTCCACAGGAACTGGAAGATCGAGAAGGAGGCGAGTGCCGGAAACGACAGCGGAAGGACGATCTTGACGAATATCTCGAAATCGCTGGCGCCATCGACACGGGCGGATTCGATGATCTCCTTGGGCAGACCTGCAATGTAGTTTCGCAGGAGATAGATCGCGAGCGGCATGCCGAAGGCCGCATGCGCAAGCCATATCCCGACATAGGAGCGCGACGACACGCCGAACAGGTTGCCGATGTCGTTATAGAGCGTCAGCAACGGGATCAACGTCATCTGCAGCGGCACGACGATCAGCCCGACCACGAGCGCGATGATCAGCGACCGGCCGGGAAACTGCATCCAAGACAGGGCATAGGCTGCGAAGGCTGCGATCAGGATCGGGATGATGGTGGCGGGTATTGCGACCGTCAGCGAATTGATAAAGGACTGGCCGATGCCGGCGGACGTCAGTACCGTGCGGTAATTGTTGAGGGTGAAGTTCGGCGGTTGGGTGATCGAGAGATAGATGCGCTTGCCGCGCTTGTCGTCGAATGGGCCGCTCTTCACGTAGGAATAGCTGCCATCCGTGTTGACGGTGAGCTTCTCGCCGTCTCCCAGATCCGCTTCCTTGCCGGCCTCGAATTCTGTCGGTGCAGCGACCCTGGTGCCGAAGGCGACCACACTGCCGCTCTTGACGTCGCCGCCATCGAAGACGGAGCCTGATATGTTGTAGTTGGGGCCGTCCTGCCGGGCGCTTGCGGGATCGCCAAGGCGTGCGGCGCTGGTTTCAGCAGCACCCGTCAGCGCCGTCCACCAGCCCGAGGAGGTGATCTGGCCGGCATCGCGGAACGAGGTGACGAGGATGCCGAGCGTCGGGATCAGCCAGATGATGCAGATGATCAGAACCGAGGCATGCAGGATCAGTCTTGGAACGCCGATGCGGCGAAGGCTTGCGACAGCGCTCATCTCAATGGTCTCCCATGTCGCGGTTCGCCTGACGGATGTTCCAGATCATGATCGGCGTCACCGCCGCCATGATGACCAGCGCGATGACGGCACTTCGGCCGCTGTCGCCGCCGCCGCGGAACATCCAGTCGAACATCAGGTTGGCAAGCACCATCGTGTTCCACTGACCGTTGGTCATGGTCAGAACGATATCGAACACCTTGAGGACGAGAATAGTGATCGTGGTCCAGACCACTGCGATCGTGCCCCAGATCTGCGGCACCATGATTTTCCAGAAGATCTGCCAGCCATTGGCGCCGTCGATGACGGCTGCCTCGACGGTTTCCTCAGGAATCCCGCGTAGCGCTGCCGACAGGATGACCATCGCAAAACCGGTCTGGATCCAGATCAGGATCGCCATCAGAAAGAAGTTGTTCCAGAAGGGCAGCGAGATCCACACCTGCGGATCGCCGCCGATTGCCCGGACGATCGCGTTCAAGAGGCCGATCTGCGTTTCGTTGCCGCCACGGAATTCGTAGATGAATTTCCAGATCACCGAAGCGCCGACGAACGAGATCGCCATCGGCATGAAGATCAGGCTCTTGGCGAGATTTCCCCACCAGATACGGTCTGTGAGCACCGCGATGACCAGGCCGAGGAAGGTGCAGGCTGCCGGCACGACGGCGAGCCAGAGGATGTTGTTGAAGATCGACTGGCGGAACTGCGCGTCGAAGAAGGCCCAGCGGTAATTGGCAAAGCCGACGAAATTGCCGCCGGAACGATCGTAGAAGGACAGGATGAAGGTCGCGATGACGGGATAGACGAGATAGACCGCGAGCAGCAGGAGTGCGGGTCCGAGAAACAGCCAGGGGCGGATCGTGGCTCTGCGGTTGAGATTGGCCGAAGCCTTGCGGGCATCGCCTTCCGGCACCGGAAGTGCCGCTGATAGCAGCTTGTCGGAAAGCCAGTAGTAGAGCGCGCAGGCAAAAACGCCGGCAACGACGACACCCATGGCAGATGCAATCTGAGCTAACATAGGCCCTCCCCCTTTTCTGCAGTGCTAAGCAGGTCTTCCGTCGTCATATCCGGGAAATGCCAACCCTGGAAATGCCCCTCGCCCCCGCATCCACCCTTCTCCCTGTGGTCGAGGGAGAAGAGCAGTCGCGAGCACAGCCTTCGACGTGAATGACTATTTCTGGCCGTCCCAGGCCTTCTGGATATCGCCGCCCACAGCCTTTGCATCCTTGCCGCCGACATAGTCGATCATGCCGGTCCAGAAGGCGCCGGCACCGATCTTGCCGGGCATCATGTCGGATGCATCGAAGCGGAAGGTGGTGGCGGTGGTCAGCAGTTCGCCCTGCTTGCGCAGTGTGTCGTTGGCATAGGCTTCCGTCTTGGCGCCCTTGAACGGCGTGAGGAAGGAGGCTTGCGCCATCCAGACTTCATGGGCGATCGGCGTCTTCAGGAATTCGATGAAGGCCTTTGCCGCAGGAGAATCCTTGGTGATGGCAAACATCGTGCCGGCACCGAGGACCGGGGTGCCGAGTTCAGGCTTGGAGGCATAGGTCGGCAGGTAGAAGAAGTCCGCATCGACGCCCAGTTCCTTGTCCGCAGGGAAGAAGGATGGCACGAAGGAGGCCTGGTGATGCATGTAGCACTTCGGCGGGATGTCGAAGAGGCCCTTCGGGCTGTCGCGGAAGTCGGTCGAGGCGACCGCTGCAACGCCGCCCGCGACGTATTTGTCATTGCGGGCGAACTTGCCGAATTCCTCGATGGCGCCAACCACTGCCGGATCGTCGAACTTGATCTCGTTCGACACCCACTTGTCATAGGTTTCAGCCGACGACGTCCGCAGCATCATGTCCTCGACCCAGTCAGTCGCAGGCCAGCCAGTCGCGCCGCCCGATCCGAGACCGATGCACCACGGCACGCCGCCATCCTCGACGATCTGGTCGGAGAGCTTGATCAGGTCTTCCATCGTCTTTGGGACTTCGTAACCGGCTTCCTCGAAATTCTCCGGCACGAACCACACGAGCGATTTCAGGTCGGCCTTGAACGGGAAACCGAAATAGGCCTCTTTGCCGTCCTTGCCCTTGTAGGTCCCGTAGCGGATCCAGTCCTCGCCGGAGCCGTAGTTGGTCTTGATCCAGTCGGCATTTTCCTGGCCGAGCGGCGTCAGAAAGCCCTTGGTCGCGAGATCGGCCAGAAGACCCGGCTGCGGGATGATGGCAATGTTGGGCGGCGAGCCTGCCTGGGTATCGATGACGATCTGCTGCTCGTAGTTCTCGGACGACGAGTATTTACCGTTCGCACCCGTCGCGGCATTGAAATAGGCGAGCACGCTGTTGAACAGCACCTCGTCCTCACCACGCCAGGGACCGAACAGGGTCAGGCTCTGGCCCTTCAGGTCACCATGCGCGGATTTGAAATCCTCGTAGCTTTTCCAGTTGAACTTGGCATCTTCGCCGGGCGCGAACTTCAGTTCCTGCGCACCTGCGGCACCAGCCAGCAGTGCGACGAAAGCCGTGCCGATCCAAAACGATTTCTTCATCAAAATATCCTCCCCTTTGAAGCGTAATCTACAGGGGGATTTAAGGCAGAGCCAGAGGTTTCAAGGGCGCCAGTGCAAGCAAAACGCCTTGAATGTGATGAATGGTCCGAAATCAGAACTTTGGCGCAGGCAGCCCGGCGGCGCGATGGGCGGCGATTACGGTGTTGGCCATCAGCATGGCGATGGTCATCGGACCGACGCCGCCTGGAACCGGCGTGATGGCTGCGGCGACCTCTGAGGCCTCGTCAAAAGCAACGTCGCCGACGAGACGGGTCTTGCCCTCGCCCTTTTCCGGTGCCGGCACCCGGTTGATGCCGACATCGATCACGGTCGCGCCGGGCTTGACCCAATCCGCCTTGACCATTTCGGGCCGACCGACGGCGGCAACCAGGATATCGGCGTTGCGGCAGACGGCGGCGAGATCCTTCGTCTTCGAATGCGCCATGGTGACGGTGGCGTTTGCGGCCAGAAGCAACAGGCCCATCGGCTTGCCGAACAGGTTGGACCGGCCGATGACCACGGCGTTCAACCCGGACAGGTCTTCGCCATGGATGCGCTTGACCAGCAGCATGGAGCCGGCCGGCGTGCAGGAGATCATGCCTGTCGTCAGGTCACCGGTGGCGATCTTGCCGGCATTGGCGATGTTGAGGCCGTCGACATCCTTTTCCGGCAGGATGGACTGGATCACCGGCTCCTGATCGAGATGTCTCGGAAGCGGCAGCTGGACGAGAATGCCATGGATCGCCGGATCGGCGTTGAGCGTATCGACGAGAGACTGAAGCGCCTCCTGCGTCGTCTCTTCCGACAACGTGTGCTGGATCGAGTTGAAGCCGCACTGCTTCGCCATCCGGCTCTTGGAGCTGACATAGGCGTGGCTGGCCGGATCGTTGCCGACGATGACGACTGCGAGGCCGGGCTTTGCGCCGCCGGCCCGTTCGAGACTTTCCGCTGCCTCCGTGACTGCCGAAATGACCGATGCTGCCGCCTGCTTGCCGTCGATTACCGTGACCACGTGCCATCTCCCGTTGACCGAACAGATCTAAGCCGGAGGCTACTGCCCGAACTGGCTCACCTGCGCCTAATGCTGTCGGGAGCAAACAAAAGCAAGGTCAAATCTTGATCCGGGTGACCCGTGCCTGCCCTATCGTCCCGACGCGGTGCGCAGTTCGGAATAGCTCTGCACGCGGTCGCGCAGTTCTATCATTTCCTGTCGCAGAAGCTGCAATTCCTCGATCGCCCGGCGATCCTCATGCGAGAGTTCGGAATAGGCAAGCTCTTCCTCCCGCATCGCATGCCGGTGCGGATCCGAAATTGCGACCGCGAGAAGCGGTGGAACGGCGGCCTGATCGTAGGGCTGTCTGTTTGCCATCAGCAGTTCGCGAAGCTGTGCGGACAGCGGTAGACCATTGGCGGCCTCGCGCTCCTCCATTTCGTGTCTGTAATCCTCGGACACGGCATCGGTCTCGACGTCCTGCGCCCAGGCGTCGGAGCCCGCACCGTGGTCATATTCGTAGGCGGCTGCGATCTCTTCGGACTCATCGGTAAGATCCAGATCGGCGGCCCAACGCGCATCCATCGGCAGCGCGGCGATGTCCTCGACATCGTCCCGCAGGATCGGATCGGCCTCGTCGTGCTCAATATCGACGTGCGCGACCTGCGGCTCCGGCGACGAACGGCGTCCCATCAATATTGCGCCGGCAGCGCCGAGAAGCAGGCCAGCCATGCCGCCGAGCCCGCTCAGCGCGTACCAGGGCAGGCCGAGCCAGACGGTCGCCGGTGCTTCGTTGGGGGTGACGGTCAGAGGCTTTGAGATCTGCACCCGTGGGGCGGCGACCAGCTTGGAAGAACCGGGGCTGTTGAACCGGCCGCTTGAGTAATTGTCGCGCGCTTCCGCAACGGCCGTTTCCAGCCCTGAGAGCGCTGCGATCTCGTCAGACACCGTCTTGTCTGCGGAAAGCTGTTTCAGCTTGGCGCGAAGTTCCGCAAGCTGCGCGGCGGCATGCAGCTGCTGGCTGTTCAGCGACTTCACCAGTTGCTTCAACGCGTCCTGGATCGAGAGGCGCGCCTGTGCAAGCACTGCTTCGGCTGCCTGGAAACGCGGATGAAGCGGGCCGAGATCGCTGGAAAGCTGATCGACGGCAAGCTGTGCTTCCACATGCCGCTGGCGCTGATATTCGAGGCCGGTATAGTCCAGACTGTCCGGCAAAGGCTTGTTCAGAACGTCGGCGACCTTCATGGCGGAGGCCTGGCTCAGCCTGTCTTTCAGAGCGACGAGATCGCTCTCGGCCTGCTCGACATCGCGGCTCAGGTCGCGCATTTCGGAGGCCCGGCTTTTCAGTTCGGCAACCTTGTCCTTGCCGGTTCGGCTGACAAACCCTGAAAGCGCCGCTTCTGCGCGGCCAAGCGTGTCGCGAAGGGCTTCGACGGCCGGGTCGCGGCCATCGAACGCGCCGACAGACAACGCTGTCGGCACGGCATTGCCCAGCATGCCGACGATCTGGCGAGCCTCTTCAGGCTTTCCGGCCGTCGCCGCAATGCGCAGATCCGTGCTGCTTTGGTCGTATGAAATGGTGATTGCGCGGGTCAGGCGGTCGCGCAGACCCGCTTCGTCCTGCAGGGTCGTCGTCCCGGTGCCGGACAGGATTTCGTAGAGAAGGCCGGTCACGCTCTGGGGTTCGGTCGCAAAACTGCTGTCCTTGCCAAGGTTCAGGGCATGGATGAGATTGTCGATCGTGGTTCTGGCGAGAAGCTGCCCCGTCGCAGCAGATACGGTCTGCTCACTGACTGCCCCGACCTTCAGCTGCGTCTGGGCGGTAAACGTCGCATCGCTGCTGCCGAGGAGGACGAGCGGCGCCACGCCTCCGAGAGCCGTCATCAGACCGATCCCGAGCAGCGCGGACGGGAGTGCACGCCGCGCCGGGAGGTTGTCCCGGGCGCTATCCTCGAGCAGGCTGTCGGGCTTTTCGATCTCAGAATTATCCATGGAAAGACCGTCTTGTTTCGCGGGCAGCACCGAAGCGCTCCGATTTTCTTAATACAGTCTAAATTTCCATGGCAAAGAAAGCGTTAACGACGCGAAATCTGACCCGGCAGCCGGAAGAGATCATCGTTTGCGGCAATCGTCAGAGCTGCGGAGGCAATGGCCGGCAGATGGACGAGGCGATCGAGATCCTGTGGACGGCGAAGATCGGCGATCACGAGATCAAAGCCGCCTTCGAGAACCGACGACGGATCGACAGTCTCGAAACGGTGCCAGGGCGCATGGCGGGAGAACGCGGTGCGCAGCGGCTTGAGAACCGCCACGTCGTTGCCAACCAGGCCAATGCGGCGGTTCTTCTCGGAAAATGTCAGGAACGCCGGGACGAAGGCCGACGCGGTGAAGCGGTCACGCAGGCCGGGGCCGAACAGGCGTGCCGATATGCCGGCCAGACGTACGCTGCCACGAACGGGAAGCCGCGCGCGCGCAACGCTCTCACCCGTTTCCGAAAGGGTCCGATATTCGACGAGACCGCGTGAAAACGTTATGGTCGACGATGGATGTGGATCGTTGAGCATAGCCTCCGCACGCTCGAATGCGGCAGTCCAGCTCAGCTCTTCGATGCCGTTGCCCAGACCGTGCGGGACTGCCTTGAAGGCGTTGATGTGTACCGAGGCGTTCACGTGTGCTCTCCGCTCGAAAATCCAGTCGTCCTGGACCCTAGCGGAAAGTGCTGAACCGGCTTTGAAGCCAACCGTTAAAATGCGAGCGATGTGTCGAAAAGACATGGCCGTTGAAACGGCATGCCTGATCCGCAGCGACGACTGCCTAGTGCGACGGAGCTGCCGCCGGTGCCTCGACCTTGACGCCCTCGACGATTTTCTGGGCCGGAACGGGGTTACTGCCGCGTCTCGCCGTGTTCGTGTCGATCGTCTCCTTCGACATGTAGTCGAGCTGTTCGATCAACACGTTGGCGACGACCGTATCGCCGAGCTTGGCGTTGATGCCGTCCTTGATCTTCGTGCGGAAGCTTTCCGGATCGAAGGTGCCGACGCTTTTCAGGTCGATCATCTTTTCGCCCATCAGAAGCGAGAACAGTTGGTCCGTCAGAACGACTTCCATCGGAAGCTGAACGTGCTTGGACTTCATGCTGTCGACCGAAAGCGAGATGCGGCCAAGGAAATAGCCCTGAACCGTACCATTGTTGATGACCGGCAGGCTGACCGGGTTGCCTCGCACGATCGTGGTCACGACCGCGGCTTCCGCCTCGGTCGCCACGGGCGCCTTCGACATCTGCGCAGAGACATACACGCCACCGATCGTGGCGATGCAGACCCAGAGCCCGATCAGCAGAACCTTGATCATCAGGACGTGCCGAACCGGAACTGATGTTCCGAATAGGTGCCGTCGGCGTCCATGTCCTTGACGGCGTTCTTGAGGATGTCGGCAACGGCGCGGACGGCCTCGAGATGCGCTTCGACGCGCTGGGCGTTGAGCTTCAGCTTCTTCTTCAGGCCCTGCAACTGACCAAGATAAGGTGCCGACGTTTCCTTGACGTCCGGCCCGCGGAACAGGGTCGTCAGTTCATAGAGGCAGCGGCTCTTGTGGGCGTTCGACACTTTGAGGTCGAAGCCGGAGTCGCGGCCGATCCGATCATTCTCGTTATCGATGATCATCTCAAGACGGGAGAGCACGGTCTTGATGCGGTAGTCAGTGGAAACGACGTCCATATCAACCTTCTAATGTTAATTAATTTGATTTCTTGGCTGCGCCGGCGTTTTCCGACGGAGACAGGATCTGCCGCTGGAAATCAGTGATCATGCCCACCGCCATCTGGCGATCGCCTTCATCGGTCTTGGCATTCGGTGCCGTGCCACGTGCATGCTGAACCGACTGCGAGAATAGTTTTTCGGCAATACCGAAACCGCCCTGCTTGGAGACGGCATCAGCAATCTGTTCCGCCATCATGCCCTTCCAGAAATCGCCGGCGGAACCCTTGCCGAAGACTTCTTCGCTCTCGGATGGAAGCATGTTCTGGATAAACGTGGAGGCAACGCTTGCCTCGAACTTCCGGTAGGTCTCCGGAATATCCTTGTGGCGCGAAACACGGACGTTTTCGACCGTGGCGTCGGACCCGGCGGACTCTGCGGACTTGGCAGTCTGGCTTACGGCCTGGGCGAAACCCACACCGTTGGAGGCCAGCATGACCGATTGCGCCGTTGCTTCGTTTGCCTTCAGCTTTTCACGTGCGGCCTGAAGCAGGCCCGGATCTGCGGCCTGGACAACATCCAGGACAAGATCGCTCGGGGGGGAAATAGCCAATTCCAGTTCCTCATTATTTAGCGAACTGGATCATCCCTTATCAAGCTTGCTGGAAGCTGGTGTGGAGACCATCAGGCCGAGATCAACGAGATCGTACATGCGCTCGTCCTCGGCAAGCCGGCCTTCCAGCTCCTTTGCGTCGCCCATGCGCTCCTCGAGCCTATCGCCCTTGGTCTTTTCGCGCAGGACCCGCTGTTCCTGCGCCTTCTGCTGGGCAACGATCTGCTGGCTTCGCGAAAACAGGCGTGTCAGCCGGTCGGCGTAATTCTTGGAGAACTGCTGGTGTACGGGATCGGTCGAGGACAGCGCATCAACAGTCGTGTCGATGGATTGATCGATTTCCGCCTTGCGCTGCACCGTGGTGCTGAGCTCGAACTCGGCGAGCTTTTCTAGCTGGCGCTGGACATCGACCAGACGCCGCAGCTTGTCGGATTTCTTGTTGCCTGCCACGCGCGTCCTCCTTGGAAGCCTTGCCTACAGCCCGGTGAATACAAGCGGAAACCCGCGCACGAATTCCTCGATCATGGAGGCGATGCCGAGATAGAGCAGGAAGATACCACCCATCAGCGCATACGGCGTCGAGATGAAGTAGACCGGGATCTGCGGCGCCATCTTGTTGATCATTCCGACAGCGACGTTGAACATGATGCCGTAGACGAGGAAGGGGCTCATCAGCCTCAGGACGATCATGAACGTGGCCGACAACGTATCCGTCAGAGTGATCAGGATGCGCCGCGGATTGAGACCTTCGGCGAGCGGGATTGTCGTGTATGAATCGACCAGCGACCTGATGACGATGTGATGGAAGTTCAGCATAAACAGGACAAGCAGGCCGGACAGAGTCAGAAGACTGGTCAGCTGGCTTTCCGACGAATCTTCCAGCACGTCGGATCCGGGCGGACCGCTGAAGGAGATCGACATGGCGATGGCGGCGCCGGCAAACTGCAGACCCGACGCATAAAGGCGGGCGATCAGGCCGAACACGGCCCCGACGAGGGTTTCAGACGCAATCAGCAGGCCGAGACCCGCAGCGTCACCGGAAACCCTGGGGTAGATCGTGTCCCAGACCATCGGCAGCACCGCCATGGACAGCGCCACCGATAGAAACAGCCGGACTTCCATGGGCAATCTGGCAGACGAGAACCCGGGCATGATCATGATGCAGCCGCCGATTCGGCAGAATGCAAGAAAGAGAGCGATGATCGTGCCCTGCGGGTCCGTTATCATGAGATCGATCCAAGTACCTTGATCTCGGTGCCCTTTGCCAGCTCGACATGCGACAGGACGGGAAGAGTTGCGAACAGCCGCTCGATGATCATGCGCACATAAGAGCGTGTCTCCGGCGACGTGACAAGTACGAAGGGCATGCCCTTGTCCATGTATTCACGGATGACTTTGCCCGCCTGTTCGCTGAATTCCTCGAGCGAGCGCGGATCGATGTCGAAATCGATGATGTCGCCCTTGGGATCGCGCTTGATCGCCTGATGGAACAGAAGATCCCATTTGGAGCCGAGACGCAGGACGCGCAGGATGCCGTTGTCGGCAAGATCGCCGCAGATCTGCTGGGCCATGCGGACGCGCACGTGCTCGACGAGCTGCTCGGTCTTGCGGACATGCGGCGCGAGTTCGGCGAGGGCCTCGAGAATGAGGTGCAGGTTGCGGATCGAGACGCGTTCGGCGAGCAGAAGCTTCAGAACCGCCTGCAGTCCCGAGTAGGACATGTGCGACGAGCACATCTCATCGGCCAGCTTCTTGTATTCCGGATCGAGACGCTCGATGAGGATCTTGACGTCCTTGTAGGATAGAAGCTGCGGCAGGTTGTTGCGGATGACTTCGCTGACATGGGTCAGAAGCACCGAGACGTTGTCGATCGGGTGGAAACCCTCGCGCTTCAGATCCTCGACGAAATGCTCCAGCACCGAGACGGCCGGCATGCCGAACGTGGGTTCGCGAACCTCGTCGCCGGGAACCGACGGCTTGCGATCCTTTCCGACTATGACGAGGACTTCGCCCAGTCGCAGCGTGCTGCTGGCGACCGTCGTTCCGTGGATGCGGATCTGGTAGGACTTTTCCGGGATCTGGATATCGTCGACAACCTTGATTTCCGGCACGACGAACCCGTATTGCGTGGCAAACCGCTTGCGCATCTTGCCGACGCGGAACCCGAGTTCCTGGTGGGCGCCGAGAAGACGCGGCGAGACCTGCTTGCCGAGCGCCAGTTCGATTTCTGCCGTCTTGAGGACGTTCTTGACCGAATCCTTTTCCGATTCGCGGTTCTCGACGACCTTCTTCTCCTCGCTTTCGCGCACCCTCTGGTTCTCGGCTTCGATCTGCCTCGGAATGACCCAGCCGGCACCGGCGAGAAGGAATGCAAGCGTCATGAACGGCATGAACGGCAGGCCGGGCACCAGTGCCAAGGTCGCCATCATGCCGGCTGCGACCCACAGCGCGCGAGGATAGCCGCTCAGCTGGCCGATAACGGCTACGTCGGTGGAACCCTGGGTACCGCCGCGGGTGACGATCAGGCCGGCTGCGAGCGAAACGATCAGCGCCGGAACCTGTGACACGATACCATCGCCGACCGACAGCTTGACGAAGACGTCGGCGGCTTCGCCGATTTCCATGCCGTGACGGAAGTACCCGATGATGATGCCGCCGAACACGTTGATCGTGGTGATCAGCAGGCCGGCGACCGCGTCACCGCGTACGAATTTGGAGGCACCGTCCATGGCGCCGAAGAACGAGCTTTCTTCTTCCAGCTCGCGGCGGCGCAGCTGCGCCTCCTTCTCGTCGATGATGCCGGCTGACAGATCGGCATCGATCGACATCTGCTTGCCGGGAATGGCGTCGAGGGTGAAGCGCGCGCCGACTTCGGCGATACGCGTCGCACCCTTGGTGATGACGATGAAGTTGACGACGATCAGGATCAGGAAGACGATCAGACCGATCACGAAATCGCCGGACATGACGAGGTTCGCGAAACCCGCGATCACGCCGCCGGCGGCGGTATGGCCTTCGTGGCCGTGCGAAAGAATGACGCGGGTGGTGGCGATATTGAGCGCCAGCCGGATCATCGTCGCGATCAGAAGGATCGTCGGGAAGGACGAGAAGTCCAGCGGCCGCTGGATCCACAGCGCCACCATCAGGATCAGAACGGAAAAGGCGATCGAAAACGCCAACCCGATATCGATCATGAAGACCGGCACCGGCAGGAACAGGATGCACAGGATGGCCATGATACCGACGGCAAAGCCGATATCGCGGCCATTCGGCGCGGCCTTCACGGGGGTAATGGACGTCTTCGTCATTGCCATATGCGGTATCTCTTCATGAGATTAGAAAGGCGCGTGCTGCGCCCATGGATCGCGCAAAAAGCAAGACATGATAATGCCCGGACCTGTTGCGACAGATCCCTTCTAGGCAGCGAAGCTTGTGTGAGGGTGTCCGCCATCATCGCAGGCGAAGCGTGCGAGCAAGCCTCGCAGCCTTGGCAGCCGTGCGCTAGAAACCGGACTGGACGCGCGAAAAGACGAGATCGGTGAAAAGCGAGATCTGGCCGCCGATGAAGGGAGCAGCAATCCCGAGCGCCAGCATGACGGCGACGATCTTGGGCACGAATGTCAGTGTCATTTCCTGGATCTGCGTCAGCGCCTGAATGAGCGCCACGACCATGCCGACAATCATCGCGGTCAGCACTGCCGGGCTTGAGGCGATGAGAATCGTCCATATCGCCGAGTGCATCATGTCGAGAGCATCGGCTTCATTCATTGCAGGATCATCCGGGGCATTGGTGTCGTGGCCATCATCATCTGGCGCGAATCGCATGCGGATGATGACAGCCACCGACCGCCAATGCAATTGAGCGACCGGTACTGCCCCCGGCAAAACCGCAGGCTCGCCTGCAATTTCAGGAATTCAGTCGGATCAGGACTCCGAGGACTTCGTCGCAGATATCGTGATGCCGTCGCCGATCGTGATCTCCTTGCCAGCATCGGTCGTTGCAACCAGACCGTCAGAGGTGACTTCGATCGATTCGACCACACCGCTGGTCTTGCCATCACTGCTGGTGATCGTCTTGCCGATATAGGACGAGGCGTTGGACAGCGACGACTGTGCGATCAGGCTTTCCAGGTTGGTGTTCGTCTGGATCGACTGTTCGACCTGCGAGAAGGTTGCCAGCTGCGAGATCTGTTCGCTAGCATCCAGCGGATCGGTCGGATCCTGGTTCTGCATCTGGGCGATCAGAAGCTGCAGGAAAGCGTCGTAATCGAGCGAAGCGCTTGCCGCAGCGGATGAAGCCTTCGACGAACTCGTTGCAGTCGTCGAGGTTGCGGACGATACCGTATCTACTGCCATAGCCCCATCTCCTTGCGCAGACCGGCGATAGCAGCCGGCGCGACTTCCTTGCTGTTCAGGATGCGCTCTTCGACAGGATAGAGCGCGCGGATTGCCTTCAGTGCTTCAAAAGCGCGATCGGAGGCAACAAGCGCATCGATCTGCTTGAGCTCGTCGATGATTTCCGGATTGCGGAAGCATGCGAGCAGCATCATGACCGACCGGCGGAACATGGTCACGGCCTGGTCCTTGCCTTCCGGATTGATCAGCATCATCTGTGCGATGAAGTACAGCTGACGAAGCGGGGTCGTCGTATCCTCGGGCTGGAGAACATGGTTTTCCAGCAGAAACGTAACGTTGTTGAGGAATTCGAGAGAAACCTTGCGATCAACACGCAGGACTGCGCCGTTGATGAAGATCTTTTCGCCGGACTTCAGCGAGATACGCAGTGTGCTTTTCATCTTAGGCCATCCCTGATGATGGTAGTCACGTCGATAATGCCCTGGTAATTGTCGGACTGCTTTTTACGAATGCGTTCGCATTCCTTCAGTATCCAAAGGGCGATGGAGATCAGCTTTGCGCGCAGCTCGATGCCGAGCTCGTTGTCGGGCTGGTTGAGGTCTTCGATAAACCGGGTCCAGACCCTGCGCGTATAATGGATGGCCTCGACGGCCTCGCGTCCATAATGCGATTTGTTCGGGACTGCAGAGAGGAGCTCAATGGAGCGGGCCAGAACCTGGCGTTCTCTCTCTCTAGCGCTTGCGAGGTCATCCTTGATTACCTCGGCATACGCAAACTGGAACATGCTTGCTTCCTTCATGTTGCAAACCAAATGCCGCGGGGCAACTACCCATTATAGATAGTTGACGAGGCTCAGTCCCTGGATCTTGGAGGTGATGGTGTATGAGGTCTCTACTTGCGTCAACAACGTGTTGAGACGCACCGAAGCATCATAAGTATCCACGCCGACGAGATCTGTCAGTTGGGTGTTGATGATATCCATTTGCGCCGACATGGCGGTATTGGCCTTTTCGACGCGCTCCTGGGAAAGACCCATGGAAGAGCGCTCAGCATCGATGCCGGACACCGATAGGCCGGCAAGATTGGTAACGGTCGCGTTGACCTTGTTCAGTGCATCGGCGGACAGGCCCGCCGTTGCCAACTGGGACGTGATCAGGCTGCCGAGAACGAGGTTCTTGAAGCCATCGGCATTCAGGCTCGTCGAAGTGGTGACGGTCTCAGACGTGCTGACACGACCGGTCATTTTGGTGTCGGACGCGTTTGTCCAGCCGGACCAGTCGAAGGACGACGTATAGTCGTCGAGGAAGGTCGCCATCTGGCTGGACGATATATCCGATGCGCTGGAGATACCGTTGGCCGACATGAAGCTCGAAAACTGCGTGTTGAAGTCGTCCGTAAGGTCGGTGATGAAGCTGTCGTCCAGAGGTGCGGCATCGGTGTTGATGCCGGAAAACAGATACTCGCCATTGACCGAGACGTTTGCGTAGCTGACGAAATTCTCGAGCACGGACGTCGCCGTATCGGCAGAAACCTGCAAGCTCGTCTTGTCGCTGCTTCCGGAGAGCGCGACCAGTGAATCCAGCAGCGTCTGGCCGGAGTCGGACATCTGCTCCATCGCAAGCTGCGAGGAATCCATTCGCTGATTGGTCAGCGAATTGGAATCGATGATTGCCTGCAGCCGTGATGACTCGCGGCCGTAATCGAGGCTTGCAGACGTCCGCGTACCGAGTTCCAGACCCGTATCCGCATAGGTACCGTTGACCGATTCCTTCTGCAGTTTGGCGATCTCGGTCTGCGAGTTCTGTACGGTCAGCTGCATTGTCTGGCTGACGGACAGGGTTGAGATGGATGTCGTCTTCATGACTTAGTTCGCAGCCTCCATCAGCGCCGCCAGCATCTCGTCGATGGTCGACAAGAGCTTTGAGGCCGCCTTGTAGGATTGTTCGACATCGAGGAGGAGGATCAGTTCCTCGTCGAGATTGACGCCCGTTGCGTTGGAATAGGCCTCGGTTGAACGCGACAGCATGGCCGTCGTGGTTTCCGCAGCATTTGTGGCTCCGCTCCGGTATTCCTCGACCCAGCCGACAGAATCCGTTGAGTAATCCAGCAATGTGGCCTTGTCGCCGATCTTGGCGGCAGGATCAAATTCCATGGAAGTCTCGAAGCCCGAGACATATTCGCTGAGCAACGTGGAAAAGCCGCTCGCGCTTTCGGTGTTGACACTGGCACCCGAAATCGAGCCGTCCCTGAGCTTGGTGGGGTCGGCGACCGCCTCGGCATTGACCGTGATGATCCCAGCCAGGCCGGTGATGATCTCAGCCGTTTCGAAATCGACTTCGTCGCCTGTGGTCGTCGTGAAAAGACCGGCGATCTGGCTTGCGCCATCTGTTTCGGAAAACAGGGAAATCAGGCCGCGGGCGATTTCGTCGAGCTGGTCCTGGTACGTTGGATAGACCTCGTCACGCAGCTGGACGAGTGCCTGAAGCGACCCTTGCGCCGTCGTGTCGCTGCTCTGGCCGGCTTTCAGCTCCACGCCGTCGATATAGACTGCGCCGCCGACCGTCGTTGCATCGTAACCGGCAGTCGAATCGAACGTTACAGGCCGTGCCGTGCTTTCGAACAGCGTGATGCCGCCATTCGTATAGATCGACATGTCGTTGTTGTCGCGCGTCGCGGTGCTGATACCGACGATGCCGGAAATCTGCTTGAGCAGGCTTTCGCGGGTATCGAGAGCATTGTTGCCGTCGGTGCCGGCCGCAGCCGCCGTCACAACCGCCTTGTTGGCCTGCTCGAACTGCGCAAGCAGCTTATTGAGCTTGTCAACCTGGCCGGAAATCTGGGCGTCGGTGCCAGCGCGAAGCTGCTGCACTTCGGTGGTGCTGGTATTGAGAGCCGTCGCAACATCGACCGCCGAGTTGACCGCAGCCGAAGCCAGCGTCACGTCTCCGGGGGTCGCCGCGTAGGTCTGCAGCGCGTCCCGCAGTTCGGACAGTGCCGTGGACGGAGCAAGCGAATACCCGTCCCCGCCCATGATTGTGTAGACGGATTCCAGTCCGGCCAGCAATGTCTGCTGTCCCGCATCGTCGGCCGTAGACGAGAGTGTCTGCTTCAGCAGCGCGGCGTCTTCCGTCCGCGCTGTCTGAACGGTCGTGGCACCGGTATAGGCGTTCGTGACAGTCGCTGCGGAACGGCGGTTGTAATCGCTGTTCCCGACGTTTTGAACGTTTGTCGACAACACCCCCGTCTGCGTGGCGGTGTTGTTCAAGATATTCTTTGTCGTACTCAGTGCCGATGCGAGTGACATCGCTTAACTCCTGAAACTACCGGACCAGATTAATCAGTACGTCCATCAGATCGGAACCGGTCTGGAACACTTTGGAATTGGCGCTATAGCTGCGCTGCGCTTCGATCATCTCGGTCAGTTCGTTGGCCAGATCGACGTTGGAGGTTTCGAGCGCGCCCGAAACGATCTCGCCAAATCCACTGGAGCCGGCAAAGCCGAGGGTGACCACGCCGGAGCTACTCGTCGTGCGGTAGACGTTGCCGGAGGAGACTTCGAGGTTGTCGGGGCTTTCGACCGTCGCCATGGCGATCTGGTACAGCGACTTCGACGAACCGTCCGCATAGACCGCGTTGATCGTGCCGTCAGATTCGATCTTGACGCTGGAGATGGAGCTCGGCGCGCTGCCGTTGACGCTGCCGCTCGAGATGTTCGACTTGGCCGACAGCTGCGTCATGCCGGCGAGATCGAACTTGATCCCGTTGACCGTGACAGAAAGCTCCTCGGCACCGTCAACTGTTTCAAGCTTGCCGGACGAATTAAACGCGAGCGACAGGTTGGCGAGTTCGCCATCACCGCCATAAGGGAAGCTGCCGGTGCCGGTCGTGCTTGCGTCAGCTGCGTTATAGACGCTGAGCTGCCATTCGCCTGCAGCCGTCTTCGAGAAATAGAAGTCGTAGACGATCGGGTTGCCGAGGCTGTCGTAGCTGGTCAGCGACGTCTTCAGCGTGCTGTCCATGTCGACGTCGACATCTTCGGTGTTGTCGGCCGGCAGGTCGGCGGCGACGACATCGGACGCGCTGTTGAGGTTGCCGGAGAGCGACCCGGAGGTCGACGCGACCGCACTCAGTTCCGAGCCGCCGACATTGATCGGGACCAGGCCGTCATAGCTGTTGACGACGGTCGTCGGGGTTCCGGAATCGTAGGAGTAACCGAGGAGCGTATAGCCTGCAGAGTTGACCAGGTTGCCCTGCTCGTTCGGCGTAAAATCGCCGGAACGGGTCAGAAAGGTCTCGCCCGCTGAATTCTGTACGACGAAAAATCCGTCGCCCTGGATGGCAAGATCGGATCCTGACGTGGTGTATTCGAGAGCACCCTGCTCAGAAATCGAATACTTCACGCTGGTTTCGACACCACCGGAATTGTATGAGCCGGCCGTCGATGGCAGCACTAGCGACGCAAACTGCGTGGACGACTTTTTGTAGGCAGTCGTCGACGAGTTAGCAATGTTATCGCCAACGGTGCCCAAACGGTTTGCCTGCGCATTCATGCCCGATACGGCGGTTTTCATAGTTCCGAAAAGGCTCATAGCAATCCTCGTTGCACTTAGGCTTATGACTTTAGGGGATGGGCCTTGCGTGAAGCTGTCTGCGTGCTGGCATCGAGCGCTGATCTGCGTCGAAGTCGAGGGCCCTATCTGTCTGACAAAAATGACAAATCGAGCACGCAAAAAAAATGGCACCTCATATTTGGGTGCCATTTTCAGTGTCAGTTCCAGTCGATGCAGTATCCTAGGAACCGCTTCGAATCGATGGGATCGAAGCCCAGTTTCTTGCGAAGCTTCTTGCGAAGCTTGCTGATGTGGCTTTCGACCACGTTCTCTTCGACGTCCTCGTCGAACACGCCGTAGATGGCGTTGAAGATCTGCGACTTGGAAACACGACGGCCGCGATTGGCAATCAAGTATTCCAGGATGCGGCGTTCGCGCCGTGGAAGTGCAAACGCTTCGCCTTCGACTTCCGGATCGCGGCCATCGGAGAAAACCCGGATCGCGCCGATGTCGGTGTGATTGGCAACCGCGTTCAGGCGGCGGCGGATAGCCGCTGCCCGTGCCAGAATTTCCCTTGGATGAACCGGCTTGCGCACCACATCGTCGACACCGCAGTCGAAAAGCGCAAGCGTGGATTCCAGGGACGGCTGATCGCTGACAGCGATTACCGGTGCACTGCTGCGTCCACGGATTGCCCGTGGCAAATCATGGATCAGGTCGCCCTGACCAATCAAAAACGCCTCGATTGCAGCAATATCGGCTTCCGCTGCCGAATTCACCCAATCTGTAAATTCTTCCGGATCAAACCCGGTAGAAGGAACGCCTTCGCGCCCAAACAAAGACGTGTAACCGTCTTTCACTATTTCTCGTTCATCAACCACTACGATCATTCGTCCGCCTCCGAATCAATATCGCATCTCAGTGAGAGAGTGATACGAATCGTCAGGAATCTGGGCAACTAGAGGAAGTAACAGGGGCTTGCTAATAATTGATTAACCATGTTGCGCCGATTTGGTACTAGATCTAGTAGAAAAAGGGTGGCCTTCGCATAATGCGCGGTGGAAAATTAATTTTTGAGAAAATGCTCACTTGAAAACGCAGTTTGAACGCATTCTCTCATCGGCAGCCGTAAACAGATATTAGATTTCACTAATTTCTATTTCAGGTTGCGCTCTGACCGCAAAAATTCGTCGCGTTCCGCGTCCATTTTCCGAAGTCGGTGGCAACAAGATTGGCGATCACCCGGCACACATAGCGCTGCTGCGCCGGATTGTTGTTGGGACCGGCATGATATCTGGCGACTGCCATCGTCCATGTCTCGTGCTTGTCGTGCAGCCGTTTCAGAAATAGCGCCGCATATTCGACGTTCTTTCTCGGGTCGAGCATGTCCGGAACCGAGGCAAACTCCTCGCCATGGAAGTGGTGATTGATCTGCATGCAGCCGAGATCGATCAGCTTGGCGCCCGTGCTCTTCGCCTGGGTAAAGAGCTGCATCGCCTCCTGCACAGACGACGCGAAATAGGCCTTGCCTTCGATATTCAGCGCATAGGGACTGAGCGATCCCTTGCGTCCGGTCTCTGTCAGTCCCACCGAGTAAAGGATGCCTTCAGGGACGCCGTATTTGCGCGCTGCGGCCTGGATCTGGGCCTCGCAGATGCTGACCTGTTCCGAGGTGATCTTGCCGTTTCCAGCCTGGTCAGTCCCTGGCTGGGCGGTTCGGGCCTGATCGCGCCGCTGCGGCGCGCCGGCGCGCTTCTGCGTCCCCGGCTGCGCGGCGTTGGGCACGTCTGCCTGCTGAAGAGGCTGCTGGGTGGCGTAGAGCTGCCAGGCGCGGGTTTCGAGCGCGCTACAGGTAAATGTCGCCAGTGCCAGTGCTGCCGATGTCAGTTTCAACGACAGTCTCATTGCGCTTCTCCATGTCGTTGCGATTGCTGTCGTTGGAGCGGCCACCCTGAGCCTGTCCCTGCTGGCGGGCTGCCTCGCCGTCACGGGCGAGCTGCTGCTGTGTCTGGGCGCCGCTGCCGCCCTGCTGCTGGTCTGCAGACGAGTTCGAGCTGTCGGTCGACGGCGCCATGCTGACGGTCACCTGGTCGACGTTGAAGCCCTGGGCCCGCAAGGCATCGAGCATCGGCTTGCTGTCGTCGCTGAGCTCGCGATAGGCCATGCTGCTGTGGACGGTAAGATGGATGCTCAGCTGATCTCCCACCAGCCGCATATGCGCGGTCACGGTACCGAGATTGTCGGGCGTCAGCTGGAGCTTGAGCGTATTGACCACGCTGCCGGTGCCGGATGTGCGGGTCGGATCGGTCAGCGCGGAAGACGGCTGCATGGCCGCGGTCCATTCCCTGTTGCTGGAGGCAGCACTCAAAAGATTGCTGGCATTTTCGCCGACGCCAAAGCCGAGATAGCGCCGCGAGTCGAGAACCGTGACGGTTTCGGTGTTGGCTGTGCCTGGAAGGCTGTCCTGCAGGTCGGATCCGCCGTCCGCGCCTGTGACGATCGACAGGCTGACAGCCGCAATCGCATCTCCGGCTTTCTGGAAGCGGTAGGATTTAACGTCTGTCTGGGGTTCTGCCTCGCCCGTATCGAGGAAATCGAACGACGTGGCAGCATCCGTGTCGTCGGACGGCATGCTGGCGTCCGTCTTATCGTTCGACATCCCCGTCTCGGTCACGGAGATCATGGCCGACAGTGCGGCTATATCCGCGGACTGGGCCGGGTTACCGGTCTCGACGCTGGCCGTCAGATTGAGCAGTGCCGCTGTTGAGAGTGCAGCCGTTGAATCTGGCACAGCGGTCGCGAGGGCCGCTCCTTGGCTTTCATCGTCCGGCACGTCTTTCGAAAGCACACCGGCGATCTTCGCCTTTCCATCGTCGGCAGCAACAGTCGTGACGCGTTTGGTTGCAGTAGCAACCAACTGGGTAACGTCGATCTGGCCGCCGGCCTTGTCCGGGCTACGGGTCTGTTTGATGTTGCCTGTTTGGTTGAGGCTGTCACTCTGGTCCTGACCCGGAATCTCTTCCGGCAAGGCTTGTCCGACGAGCTCTTCTTTGACCGCTTCGTCTACAGACAGCGCCGGAACCGGCTGTCCGACCGGGTGCGGCACGTCCACCTGCGGGGCTGCGACTGGAAGCTCGGCTGCAGCCTGGACCAGCGTTGCAACGGATGGAGCAGCGGTATCCGCAGGTTCCGCCGGCTTGAAGTTTGCGGCAAGCGACGTCAGGTCGGTAAGCGTCTTGAAGCGGGAACTGCCGAGCGAAATCTTTCCCGTTCCGGATCCGTCTTCGGCAACCGCCGTGCCGTTCTCTGTCGATTTCCCGGCATCGGCGTCCGCGTCTGTCAGCACCTGGGCAAATTCGCCGGCTTCGCCGTTCTGCGGCGATGCCTTTCCGAAAAGAGTCCCGACCTGCCCGTCTGATACTGCCTTAACCGAAGCGCCTGCTACGTTCGTCATTCATATGCCTCATCGCTGAGCAGGTCGTCGATCTGCTTCAGCTTCATTCTGTTCTGCTCTACATAGGTCTGGAGGCTTGCCTCCATTTCCGGGTTCTCGGTCTTTGCTGCGGGCTTGGCCACAGAGGTGGTCGGTGCCGGCGCCGAAGGAATGGTGGCGGACGCCGTCGCAGCCTGACCCGCTTCGCCCGCGGGCATCACCACCGGCTCTGACGATACGCTCGACGTTTCGGGTGCCATCAGGATCTGTTCGACGACCTTTTGCGCCGCTGCACGCAGGTTCCTGTCGCGTTCGGAAAGCGCGCCATCGGGGATCTGCGACAGACTCTTTGCCGCTTCCACAACGTTACTGGACGAAATGCTGGCAAGATCGCCATACAGCTGCCCGATCGCATTGTTCTCCGAACCGGGACTGGGGGAGAGACGTTCCGCGTTCAATGCCGCAAAGCGAGCCAGATCCTTGTTGCCCGCGAGCAAGGCGCGCCTGGATACCCGGAGGTAGAACTCGTGCGCGCGCGGATCGTCCATCATTGAGACGACGTCGGTCCAGCGGCTCCGGTCACCCTTGCCGTCATCGTCAGTGGCAAGTTGCACGAACATGTCGATAAACTGGCTGGCATAGGGAGAATAGAGAAAACGACGGACGTATTTCGCCGCCAGATCGAAGCCCCTGCCCGGCTCCGTCGGTAGGATCACGGCGAGCGACCGTCTGAGCGCTGCCTCTTCCAGATTGGTCCCGGGTGCGAGCAGCCGAACCTGATCGAAATAGCCGATCGCCTTGGCGGGGTCGGCATTCGCCGTGATGTTGCCGGCGACGAGCGCCAGATAGGGGCCAACCGGGCTTGTGCCATACTCCTTGACCAACCCCTCGAATGCAGCGACCGCCGTCAGGCCCTGCCCCTGGAAATAGCGACGGAGAACGCGCGCCAACCGGCCATCGAATTCACCGTCGACATCGCGTGCCGCAAGAAAATCCAGCGTCTGCGGATTGCCGCCACTCATGGCGAATACGAAAACCGCATCGACGTTGCGGGGATCCTTGAACACATCAGGTGATGCCGTGCGTAGCCGCTGATCGAGTGTCTTGAGAAGGAAGCGCTGCATTTCGTTGGCGGAATGATCGCCCGCGACGATCGCGTCCTGCAGATATTGCAGGGACCGGATCATCTTGTATGGCTCAAGATCCTCACTGGCCACGGCGTTGCCCGCAGCGGCGAGAAAAACCCCGGCGACCAGTGAGCGCAGCAAGTTATGGCGATCGCGCGAACGCATCATCTCGATTTATCCGTTGCCCAGCAGGATTTCGATACGGCGGTTGGCGCCGCTCATCGGATCATCGACGTTTTGAAGTCGCCGGTCGGCAAATCCAGAGACCTGCTTTACCCTCTCCTCGTTCAAGCCGCCCCGCACGAGCATGTAATAGGCCGCATGCGCGCGGGACATTGACAGGCTCCAATTGTCTCCGGTGCGTCCCTTGAAGGGCCGTCCGTCCGTGTGGCCACGAATGATCACCGACCCTGGACGCGCGGCCAGGAGTTTGCCGATCTTTTCCATGGCGAGCACGAGCTCCTTGCCGGGCAATGCGGATCCGACATTGAACATCGCGGTATTTGCTTCGTCCGAGATCGTGATCAGCGTGCCGCCTTCGGCCGGCTGCACCACGATGCCCTCGGCCAGCTTGCCGGCAATCCCGGCGACCTGCGCCTGAATTTCCTTCTGAAGCTCTTCGGCCTTGTCCTGCCCGGCGGCGTCGAGTTCAGCCTTTGCCTTCTTGACCGATGCATCGGAAGCATTGGGCGCTGAGACGGCATCCGGCTTTACCGATACTGGGACAGTTTCCACCGCGGGCGGCTGGGAAAAGGCGCTCGCCTGCTCGCCCGGCAGACTCGTGTCCGAAGCAAGCTTGGCTTGCGCCGGTGTGTCGAGCTGCTTGCTCCAGAAATCCGGATCGAAAGGATCACGATAGGCTTCTCCGCCATCCGCACCGGTGGACGGACCGGAATCGCTCGCGCCGCCCTCGCCCTTCGTGCTGACATTGGCCTGTTGGCCCACTTCCTGAGCGATGCTGGCAAGCACGGAATAGGGATTCTGGAACAGAGCTGCTTCGGAAAAGGTCATGTCGTCGCCAGAGGCGGAAATGGACTCGCCATCCATGCCCGCCTTGCCGCCGCCCGTCTTGTCGTTCTCCACGGTGGACTTCTTGTCGGAATCTTCGCCCTTGGCCTGATCCGACGGCTTCTTGATGCCCTTGGATGCGGGCGTGTCGTCAGACAGCGGCACGGGATTGAAATAGCTCGCGAGCGATGCCTTCGTTTCCTCATTGGCGGCGTTGACCAGCCACATGACGAGAAAGAAGGCCATCATGGCGGTCATGAAGTCGGCGAACGCAATCTTCCATGCACCGCCGTGATGGCTGTCGTGATCGCCGCGGTGACGCTTGATGATGATGATTTCGTTTTTGCCGTGATGATGGTTCTCAGCTTCGCTCATGCCAGCACCCTCTCAAGGTCGGCGGCAAAGGCAGAAAGGCGCGTCACGAGAAGCGAATCACCGATCTCGACGCGGATGTCGGTGTCATCTGTGTGGACGAAAGACACCGCATCGCCTTTCTCCTCAAGCTGGGCTTTGAGAAGATCGCAGAGGTGCTCCGGTCCGAAGACCGTAATCTGCTCCAGAATTTCCTTGGCGAGCGTCGGTTTAAGCTCCTCGACAAGCTCGTTGATAGCGCCGCGCATCACCTGTTCTTTGAGCAAGGGAGACAGAACGCGTGCCGTCGCCTCGGACAGTTCGGCAGAGACCCGCGACGCGAGATCCGGAAGAGCCTTCGAGAGATAATCGGCCAACCCGTCCTCGAACTGGAGGCGCTGCTGTTCGATCTCCTGCGCATGCTGTACCTTCAGCGCCTCGAGCTCTTCGGCATGCTTCGCCGTCAAGGATTGGGTCGCCGCAAGATGACCTTCATCATAGGCTTCGCGACGCTCGGCCTCGAGATCGACTTCTACCGTCTGCGCAAAGCTTTCCAGCGCCGGCATCTCGGCGGGCGACGCAAAGTGAGAGGGCGTTTCTATCGGGGCCGCAAGCAGCGCAGCCTCGGCGCCGAAATCTCTGAGATACCGCGCAAGTGGGGAATTCATCAACGCACTCCATCAACGTCGTTTGCGGAATAAGGCCGCAACGTCTCACGCATCGCCCGTTCTGTGATGCTCCACACCGGCCTCCGGCCCGCGCCCGATCGCCGGGGCGGCGGAGTTCGCCATGGGAATAGATCAGAAATTAGGAAGTTAAACTTGTGCGAGGATGATGCAGTCCTCGTGAACCTGAACGACAAGGTGCGACGACACCAAGATACCTGACACCTACGCCGCAAGAGCCGTACAGCAAATGCAATCGGCCGCGCTCGAAAGCGCGGCCGACTTGAAAATTGCCTCGGGACTACTCTTACTGCTGGAAGAGCGAAAGAATGTTCTGCGACGAGGAGTTCGCGATCGACAGCGACTGGACAGCGAGCTGCTGCTGGGTCTGCAGGGCCGAAAGCTTGGCGGATTCTTCTTCCATATCGGCGTCGACGAGGCGGCTGATGCCTTCCTCGATCGCATCAGACAGCGTGCCGGCATACGTTGTCTGAAGATCGATACGGGTCTGGAGAGCACCGAGCGCTGCACCGGCGTTCGTCATTTCAGACAGGGCGGATTCTACAGTCACGAGAAACCCGTCAAGCTGTGCGGGAGTCGTGGCGTCCGAAAGCACGATGCCCATGACATTGCCGAGGATGCCGTCGGAACCAACGCCGTCGTCATCGATTTCGCCGAACATGGCATAGGTCGAAACCTCGAAGGATGCCGTCGTGACTTCGACCGTACCGTCGTCGTTACGGATGAAGCCGTCAACGACGGTTTCGTCGGCTGCGCCGGCTGCGGCAACCATCCAGTTCTCGCCCGAGAACGACGCGCCCTGAGCGATCGAGGACAGCTGTTCCTGCAGCTTCTTGATTTCGAGCTGGATCTGCTCCTTGTCCGTCGAACCTTCGTTCGCGGTGACAAGCTTCGACTTAATTTCGTCAACGACATCGAGCGCGGCTTCCATGGCAGCATAGGCCGTGTCGACCTTGGCAGCACCGACGCCGAGAGCATCGTTGGCAGCCTTGAGTGCGTTGTTGTCCGACCCCATCGTGGTCGAGATCGACCAGTAGGCGACGTTGTCCGAGGCTTCTGCAACACGATAACCGGAGGAGACGCGGCCCTGGGTTTGCTCCAGGCTGTCGTTGATACCGCGCAGCGTCTGGAGTGCGGAATTGGCGGCAACATTGGTCAAGATACTGGTCATTGAAAACTGCCCCTTGTGGCGTTTATTGTGAGGGCATCCCGGATGTACCGGTAACGACGATCAGCCTCATGCCTGCCGCGCCCTTGCGTTCGACTCGTCGCTTCGATGAGCACAGAAAATCATTTTATGGTTAATGGAGAGTTAAGCTGTAGTAGAAGTTAACGCCGGCCCAAACTTTTTCGGTTTTTTTAACGGTCACAGCGAGCCTCGCCTAGATCAGCAGAAGGACGCGGTGGACGCTCGCCGGTCGGGCCTTACGCTTCTTTGCAGAGCGACCCGAGCCGAGGTTTCCAACCGACCCGCCGCTCGCGCAACTTGCCGCCGAAGCGCGCGCCGCCCCATCAAGCCTATTTCGTGTTGTTTCGAACTCGTTAACCACGTCCCTAGTCGTTCAAGAGTTGGACGCCGATTTAAGACCTTGGCAAGGAATGGCTGCGAAATTGCAGCCTAGATGACGGGCTTGGATCCAATAAGGAACAAGAGGCATGAAGCCGGGCCGTCATTTGCCGGTGACACTACCGAACCCGGTATGTCCTCCTTTTTTGTATAGAGTCCAAGGGGACACTCCATGACTAGCATCAATTTCAATTCTTCTGCTTCGTCCGCTCTTCAGACACTGAGCACCATCAACAAGAGCCTGGAGCAGACGCAGAACAACGTTTCTTCGGGCTACAAGGTTGGCAAGGCTTCGGACAACGTCGCCTACTGGTCGATCTCGACCACGATGAATTCAGACAACAAGGCCCTCAACGCCGCTTCCGACGCTCTCGGCGTTGGTGCAGCCAAGGTCGACACGGCCTATGCCGCTATGGAAAGCGCCATCGACGTCGTCAACGAGATCAAGTCGAAGCTGGTCACCGCGACCGAAACCTCGACCGACAAGGGTCAGATCAACCTTGAAATCAGCAAGCTGAAGGAACAGCTGACCTCGATCGCCAAAGGCGCTTCGTTCTCGGGCGAAAACTGGATGATTGCCGGTGATCAGACGAATGGTTCCGTCGTCGACGGCTTCGTCCGCTCGACCGACGACGGTGGCGTCCAGAGCGTTGCAGTGACTACCGCGACTTACGCCATCAATACCAACGCGCTGTTCGACGACGAAGACGCAACGACCGGCGGCATTCTCGGTGCTGACGACGGTGTCATGTCGATCGCGCTGACCGACACCACGACCCAGGCCCAAATCGCGACATACATGTCGGCTGTCGAAACTGCTCTCGACGGCATGACGACTGCCGGCGGTACGCTCGGCGCTCTGTCGACCCGCATCGACCTCCAGACCGATTATGCCGGCAAGCTGTCCGACGCTATCGATCAGGGCGTCAGCCGTCTCGTCGACGCCGACATGGAAGAAGAATCTGCCAAGCTGTCTGCCTTGCAGACCCAGCAGCAGCTCGCCATCCAGTCGCTGTCGATCGCCAATTCCTCTTCGCAGAACATCATGTCGCTGTTCCGCGGCTAATAGAACGCCAGCCAATTTCACTTGCCTCGAAAAGCCCCGGTCTATCCGGGGCTTTTTGCGTTTCCGGACAGAGCTTTCCGAAAAAATAGCGATCGCGCGACAACTAATGGCCGGTCATTCGATATTCATTAACCTTAATGGTGTTTTCTACCATCATCTAAGCGGCGGGCCGGAATGAGTGAGTATTTTCCGACTGGCATGATGCTCACACGTCGCTTCCCGGTGATTTACCGGAATGTCCCCTCACCTGTTTCTTTTATCTAGGGGTTAGTACAATGACGAGTATCCTTACCAACGTTGCAGCGAATTCTGCACTCCAGACGCTGAGCACCATCAACAGCAGCCTTGAAGAGACCCAGGGCCGAGTATCCTCAGGCTACAAGGTCAGCGAAGCTTCCGACAACGTCGCCTACTGGTCGATCTCGACGACGATGAATTCCGACAACAAGGCCCTCAACGCCGCTTCCGACGCTCTGGGCGTTGGTGCAGCCAAGGTCGACACGGCCTATGCCGCTATGGAAAGCGCCATCGACGTCGTCAACGAAATCAAGGCCAAGCTGGTCACAGCGACCGAAACCTCCACCGACAGTGTTCAGATCAACCTTGAAATCAGCAAGCTGAAGGAACAGCTGACGTCTATCGCCAAAGGCGCTTCGTTCTCGGGCGAAAACTGGATGATTGCCGGTGATCAGATGAATGGTTCCGTCGTCGACGGCTTCGTCCGCTCGACCGACGACGGTGGCGTCCAGAGCGTTGCAGTGACCACCGCGACTTACGCCATCAATACCAACGCGCTGTTCGACGACGAAGACGCAACGACCGGCGGCATTCTCGGTGCCGACGACGGTGTCATGTCGATCGCGCTGACCGACACCACGACCCAGGCCCAAATCGCGACATACATGTCGGCTGTCGAAACTGCTCTCGACGGCATGACGACTGCCGGCGGTACGCTCGGCGCTCTGTCGACCCGCATCGACCTCCAGACCGATTATGCCGGCAAGCTGTCCGACGCTATCGATCAGGGCGTCAGCCGCCTCGTTGATGCCGACATGGAAGAAGAGTCTGCCAAGCTGTCTGCCCTGCAGACCCAGCAGCAGCTCGCCATCCAGTCGCTGTCGATCGCCAATTCCTCTTCCCAGAACATCATGTCGCTGTTCCAGTAAGAGCAGCTTATCTACCAAGACCGAAAGGGCCGCGCTCGATGCGCGGCCTTTTTTATGCGCCGATGGCAGAGAAGAAACGCTGTTACGAGAACGATCTCACCAGCGAGCCGACGAGAAGGTTCCAGCCGTCGATAAGGACGAAGAAAAGGATCTTGAACGGCAGCGAGATCGAGGTTGGCGGCAGCATCATCATGCCCATCGCCATCGTGATGCTGGCAACGATCATGTCGATGACAAGGAACGGCAGCACGATGAGAAAGCCGATTTCGAAGCCGCGACGGATTTCCGACAGCATGAATGCCGGGATCAGCACGCGGTAGTCCGTCTGCGCGCCGAGCGTGACCGTCTGGCCGCGTTCCCGGGCGATGTCGACGAACAGCGCCACATCCTTGTCGCGGACGTTGGCAATCATGAATTCGCGGAACGGCTGCGCGATGCGCTGTATCGCTTCGGCCTCGTTGATCTGGTTCTGCAAAAGCGGCTGTGCGCCATCCTGCCAGGCACGGTCCATCGTCGGCGCCATGACGTAGAAGGTCATGAACAACGCCATGCTGGTCAGGATCATGTTGGACGGTGTGGTCGACAGGCCCATGCCGGACCGCAAGATCGAGAAGGCGATGATGAAGCGCGGGAAGCTCGTCACCATGATCAGGATGCCGGGCGCGATGGATAGAACCGTCAGCAGGCCGAAGGTGCGGATGATCCAGGCGGAAACCGAGCCGTCGACCGGCAGGTTCAGCATGTCCAGGGCAGACTGTTGCGCATTCGCCGCGTCGGGTAACGCAGCGAAGAGAGCAAGAACGGCTAAAAGTCGAATCATTCGATGATGAAAGTCCTGAACACCAGATCAGCAACCTTGCCCTGAGACCTCAGCTTGGCGCGTTCCTTCAGGTCATCTCGGAGATAACCGAAGCCGCGTGGCCCCTGAATTTGCTGCAGCGACAAGGTCCGCATATAGGCGAGTATATCTTCCTGAATGGAAGCCGCCACCGCTTCATCGATGTTTTCACCGAATATTAACGAAACCTCGAGGCGGACCATGCTGTCCGAAGGATAGGCGAGGTTGGCAATGATCGGTTCCAGCGGCCGGACGTGGCTCGCACCGGCAGCGGCGCCGTGTTCCCCTCCCCCGGCAGGGGTCGCGGCTGCGCCATGACCGGCGGCAGGTGCCTCCTCCACGACCGGCGACGGGACGATCATCTTGCCGACAACCCAGCCTCCGCCCACGCCGACGACCGTCAGTCCCAGTACGGCCGCCGCAGTCATCACCAGGGAAGACTTTTTCTTCGCTGGTTGATCCGCCGTGAGGCTGGCGTCGGTCATGGTGGCTAAACTCCGCTAGTAGTGAGGGACATCGAATCGCGCCCGGTCAGATCGGCGAGAAGATGTCGCTGATCTGCTGGCCGACCGGCGGCTGCTGGACTTCCATCAGGCGACCGCGGCCACCGTAGGAAATGCGGGCTTCGGCGATCTTCTCATAGGATATCGTGTTCTCGGCATTCACGTCCTGAGGGCGCACGATGCCGGCAACGTTGAGGATGCGGATCTCGTGATTGACGCGCACTTCCTGCGAGCCGCTGATGATGAGATTTCCGTTTTCGAGAACGCCGGTGACGACCGCGGCCACGAGAAGTGTGAGCTTCTCGGCGCGGCTGATGGAGCCCTTGCCGTTCGACTGGCTGTCGGAATCAAAGCCCGCCGTCGAATCTGCCTCCGGCTTCCAGCCAAGGATTTCCGCGGCGGCCTGCCAGTTGGTGGTCTTGGAATTCTTGCGGCTGCGATCCGTCTCGTTGTCAAAGCTCGCCTTGTCGTTCATCGAGATATTGACCGTCAGGATATCGCCGACGTTCAGCGCGCGGGCATCCTTGAACAGGGCGCCCTGGCTGTCGCTCCACAGCGAGAAGCCGCTCGCCATGTGGCGCGGCTGCTTGGGATACATCGACATCTGCTGCGTCTGGCCATATTGCAGGCCGCTGCCGATCGGGCTCATGGCCGGCGCATTGCCGATTTCCTTGATGGTCGTCATCTGCCCGTTCTGACATCCGGCGATCAGCGATGTCATCGCAAGAAGAGCCGTGAGTTGCTTTTTCATGACGGGTCCTTGGAGGTATTGGGGTCTGCGGCGCTCGCCATGATCATTGCGACCATGGCAGCCTTCTGGGCGTCCATTTCGGCAAGGATCAGGCCCGATTGCCGCGGTGGCAGCTGCATGATGATGGCGGCTGCAATGTTGATGTTCATCTGGTCGAACTGCGGCGCGACTTCGTCAGCCTTTGCCGTCTTGTAGATTTCGACCAGACTGGCCTTGGCGCTGGCCAGGAACGCGTTGCGTTTCTTCAGCCAGTCCTGATATTCAGCGCGCCGATTTTCGAGCTCGGTGATGCGCGTGTTGATGTCGCCCTGCAGCTTTTCCAGTTCCTGCTTCTGCAGGAGATAACGCTGGTCGCGGGCCGAATCGACGATGTTGCCGCAGAACTGCTGGACTTCCTGCTGGCTGCCACCGGCTTCCTGTGCGGCGCCAAGAAGTTGCGGCTGCTGCTGCGCGCGGGCGCCCGGTAGAAGGCAGAGCGAGAGAGCGGCGGCGATCAGATAGACCGAGCTGCGAGTGGCGAGAACCGGGAACCTGCCTGAAACTGTGTTGGTCATTGCAGAACGAGCTCCGCTTGCAGGGCTCCGGCAGACTTTATCGCCTGGAGGATCGAGATGATGCCGTCCGGCTTGACGCCGATATTGTTCAGGCCGGCGACCAGCGTCTTCAGATCAGGTCCGTCGATGACGGCAATCGGTCCGCCGGTCTTTTCGGCCATGATATCGGTCTGCGGCTGCACCGCCGTTTCGCCCCTTGAGAACGGTTCGGGCTGGATGACCTGCGGCGTCTCGGTGACCTGAACAGTCAACGTGCCGTAGCTGACCGCAACCCGGGCGACCCGGACATCGGCGCCGATGACGATCGTACCGGTGCGCTCGTTGATCACCACGCGTGCGGGGGCGTCGGTCTGGACCACGAGATTTTCGATGTCGCCCATCAGGCGGGTCAGGTCGGCTGAGCGCGGTTTCTGGACAACCACTTCCTGGCTGTCGCGCGCTTCGGCGATCGGATCGCCGAAGGTGCGGCGGGCATAGGCGTTGACGACATCGGCGATCCGAACCGATGTCGAGAAATCCGGGTTGCGAAGCTGCAGCACCAGATTGACCGAATCCTTGAACTTGGACGGAAGCTCGCGCTCGATGATCGCTCCCGACGGCACACGACCGGCTGTGGTGACGCCTTCGGTCAGTGTCGCAGCAGCACCCTGTGCGTTGAAGCCGGAGACGATCACCGACCCTTGCGCGACGGCATAGATCTGTCCGTCGGCGCCGGTGAGCGATGTCATGATCAGCGTGCCGCCGCGCAACGAGGTGGCGTCGCCGAGCGAGCTGACATTGACGTCGATCCGGCTGCCCGGGCTCGCGAACGAGGGAAGATTGGCGGTGACCATGACCGCAGCAATGTTCTTGGCGCTGGACTGACCGCCCTGCGTCGAGATGCCGAGGTTCTGCAGCATGGCGCGCAGCGACTGATCGGTGAACGGAGACGAACGCAGGCTGTCGCCGGTTCCCTGCAGACCCACGACCAGGCCATAGCCGATCAACTGGTTCTCGCGACCGGACTGCAGCGAAGCGATATCCTTGATGCGGGACGACGTGGCCGTGGCATCGGTGACGGGCAGCATCGTGATGACCGCGATCGCCGCAATCATCAGTTTCCGGACCATACTCATTTCTGAACCACCTCGACGCTGCCGTCCGCCATCACCGTGCCGTTGACCATGACGCCCGTATCGAGGTTCCTGACCTTGATGACCTCGCCTGTCATCGCATCGTCCATGGGCGCGCCGCGGGCAGCGATGACCATGCGCTGCGACGAGAAGGTAAGCCTGACACTTGTGCCGCGCTTGACCGTGAAAGGATCGCGGAGAACGTTCAAAGGAATGGTGCGGCCGGCAAGCAGCGTCTTGCGCGTGACCTTGCCGACCACCTGATCCAGCGAACTGGCATAGCCCGGCGCGATATTCGGATTGGTGACGGCCACCTCGCTGACGAACGCCTCGCCGATCGTATCGCCCGGATAGATCGTGGTGCTGGGCACGACGGCATTGCGCGGCTCCGCGAATGCCGCCCCCGGCAGGATGAGCGCGCTCAAAAGCGCCCCGGCCAGCCAGGTCTTCATTCCGGTTTTCCAGCTGCTTGCCCGACCGGTTTTCCGGACGTTCTCTTGCCAAAGCATCATGCTCGGTCCGCCTTCTATCTTCCGCTACTTGAGGTTCTGGCTGACGATCTGCGCCATCTCGTCGGCGGTGGTGATCACCTTCGAGTTCATTTCATACGCACGCTGAGCGGAGATCAGATCGGTGATCTCCTTGACTGAATCGACGTTGGAGTTCTCGAGATAGCCCTGCTTGAGGTAGCCGAAGCCAGTCTCCTGCGGGTTGGCGACGACCGGCTGCCCGGATGCCGCCGTTTCAGAAAACAGGTTGTCGCCCAAAGGCTTCAGACCAGCATCGTTGACGAAGTTGGTCAGAGTGATCTGGCCGAGTTCCGTCGGGGTCGTCGATGTCCCGATCGTCGCATTGACGATCCCGTCTTCGCTGACGCTGACCGACGTCGCGTCAGTCGGAATGGTGATTTGCGGGATGACACCGTAACCGTCGGCAGTCACCAGTCTTCCGTTGGCATCCTTGTTGAAGGACCCGGCGCGGGTGTAGAGGGTCTCACCGTTGGTGCCTTCGACCATGAACCAACCACGCCCGACGATCGCCATGTCAAGATCGTTGCTCGTCTGGGTGATTTCGCCCTGGATGTGGAGCTTGCGGACGGACTGCGTCTGAACACCGAGACCGATATTGGCACCTTCCGGCACAGCGGACTGATCGGCGCGGTTGGCGACGCCCGAAGCGCGCTCGGTCTGATAGAGAAGGTCGGTAAACTCGGCACGCGACCGCTTGAAGCCGGTCGTGTTGATGTTGGCGATGTTGTTTGCAATGACTTCGAGATTGGTCTGCTGCGCATCCATGCCGGTGGCGGCAATTGCTAGTGCTCTCATGGTCTCTGCTCCAGTCTCTAGATCTGCATCTTGGTGATGTCGAGGTAGGCGGACACGATCTTGTCGCGGAACGCCGTCGCAGTCTTCAGCGCCTGTTCGGCCTGGAGAACGGCATCGACCACTTCACGCGTGTTCGCCTTGCCCTGGATGCCGGCAAACGATGCAGTTTCACCGCCCTTGACGGCGTTGATCGCGTCTGTTGCCATGCTGCCCAGGACATCACCGAAGCCCGGTCCTGCAACGGCCGTCGTTGCCGCGTTGACCGCGGTGCCGAGAACATTTGCTGCCGTATTGTCGCCGGAGACGCCGTCGGTCTGCTTTGTGAACAGGCCGAGGCCCTCAATAGGATTGATCATCTTTAACCTTTCAAGAGATCGATGGTCGCCGAGATCAGATCACGGGACTGGCGAATGCTCTGGAGATTTGCCTCGTAGCTGCGGTTTGCTTCACGCAGGTCTGCCATTTCGATCAGCATGTTGACGTTCGGCATCTTGACGACGCCGTTTGCGTCCGCTGCCGGATTGCTGGGGTCGAGTTCTTCAACGAAGTCACCCTTGTCGACACCGATCTTCTGGACGCCGACGGTCCTGACCCCTGTTGCCCGGTCGAGTTCGGCGCCGAACGTCACCGTCTTGCGGCGATAGGGATCGGCACCCGGCGTATCGCCGGTGGTGCGGGCGTTGGCGATGTTTTCCGACACGATGCGGAGTCTGGTCGCTTCCGCTTCCATGCCGCTGCCAGAAATCTTGAGGGCTGCTGATAAAGGATCCATTGGGCTCACTTGCCGACTGCGGTCAACATCATGTTGTGGAACGCCTTCACCAGCTGCGTATTCAGCTCGTACTGGCGCTTGATCTCCCCGCTCTTGGAGAGTTCGCTGGCAACAGCAACCGTGTTGCCCGACTCCTGATTGCCGATCTCGTTGTTGAGATCTTCGTCCCTGACGTCGACATTGTCCGAGCCAAGGCCGACGCTGGCGAAATGGGCCGAATTGGTGCGCGCCATCGGGATGTTCGAGGCGTCGAGTACCGATTGGAACGGCGTCACGTCCTGTGCCCGGTATTGCGGTGTATTCGCGTTGGCGATGTTGGTGCTGACGACTTGTTGCCGGATCGACAGCCACTCCGCCTGCCTGGAGGCAAGCTCAAACAATTGGATCTGTTGCATCACGTCTTCTCCGTCTTCTCGACAAAGGAGTAAGATTAGAAACTTGCGTGGGACTTGTGCTGATGCCCGCAGACCCGCGGCGAGCCCGGCATCCAAGATGAATGCTGCGTGGGTGCGGACCCGTTGCACGAGGTTTTGCGGGTCGACCGTTGAGGCCTAATTAACTTTCTGTTAAACATAAGCTTACAAATTGCTGCAAAAGCGATGGGCCTGCGTCTTCGACCAGGCGGGCATGAAGCCATTCGATCGCAGCCAGATGTTTTGGCAAAATCCCTTATTTTTCAAGGATCATGCCTGATGTCCGACGCTATCTCCGTCAGCTATATCCAGAGTGCTTTGCAGACTCTGCTGTTTACCAGTGATTCGCTGGAAGAGGCACAGAAGCGTACCTCCAGCGGCTACAAGATCAATTCCCCGGCGGATAATGCGAGCTACTGGTCGGTCGCAAATTCGATGACGTCGGACACGAAAATTCTGAGCAGTGTGAACGATGCGCTCGGTCTTGGCGCCGCAAAGGTCGATGCCGCCTATTCCGCTGTCGAATCGTCGATCGATATTGCCGACCAGATCGTGGCCAACCTGACCACCGCCAAGGAAGACGGTGTCGACCAGAGCGCCGTCAACGCCACAATCAGCGATCTCAAGGCCAGCCTCTCGTCACTGATCAAATCCGCATCGTTCGGGAGTGACAACTGGCTTTACAACTCGTCGGAGGCCGACGCTGGCGCGAAGACCGTTCCGGCCTATTTCCAGCGCAGTGTGTCGGGTTCAGTATCGCTGTCCTACGCGACATTCGATGCAACAAATTCCACGCTGATCGATACCGGCGATGCAAACCGCGGGCTTCTTACGAGCTCGATCGATCCGAGTACTCTTGCCTCGAACGGAACCGGCTCGGGCAAACAGTATTATCTGCTGGACGCAGGGTCGGAGATCGCCACGGATGGTTCCCCGATCGAACTGACCGACGAGACGACGTCCGAAGACATCGACGACATGATCAACGTCATGAACTACATTCAGCAGAAGCTGACGACGCTCGGTTCAACGCTTGGGACGATGTCGAACCGGATCGATACCCAGTCGAGCTTCGTTTCGAGCCTGGCGGACGTGTTTGACAAGAGCATCTCGCACCTCATCGATGCGGACATGGAGGCGGAGTCGACCAAGGTCAGCGCCTATCAGGCCCAGCAGGAGCTTTCGTCCCAGATCCTCGGCATGGCCAATACCCATCTGCAGAGCCTCGCGACCCTCTTTAGGTAGGGCGGCCCTCTTCAGCGCCACGGCTCTGAAATTTTCGCAATAAAAAGCCTCGGACGCCGGTGAACTGACCCCATCAAAGCTGGATCAGCTTTGATGGGCAGCGTACGGACGTGCCGAAGCTTTTTGCTGTGCTGCCAGTTGCTTACTGGGCGCTCTCGTACATTTCTCCGGTGGAGGTGACGATCACCCATTTGCCGTTCTTCTGGGTAAGCGCGGCCAGACGGCTGTTGTCCGGCAGGACCGAACCCGTCTGAACAATGTACATTCCCCGATCGTCCTCGATCATCGCGCGTCCGTTGGCGACGTGAAGAAGACGGAAGCTAGAGCGTCCAGGGAACGGCTGCTGAGTGCCCGTGTCCTCGCCTTTCGCATCGGCCGCGCCCGCCTTGGGAACTGTTGCCGTTACAAGCAGGTCGGTCGGGTCCTCGGGCGGTCTGCGGGCCACCGACATCGGCGGCACTTCGACCACGTCGCGCTGACGGAAGCTGCGCAGGTCGCGCAGTTGCTCCCAACCCGAAACGTTGACGCCGAACTTATCTTCGTTGAGGAGGACGTACCACGGGAACATGGCGGCGGCGACGGCGAGCAACAACGTGCCGCCCTTCAGCGTGATGTCTGCCGCCGTGGTCTTTTCGTCCGACTTCTTCTTGAAGCGTTTTGCCAGTTTCTGCCGTTGCGTGAATTTCATCCCCAATCCTCATCAACCCCTCTTGAGAGCCGGCATCTGGCCTTGGGCCGCGACATTGCGCAGCGCGATGGCCAGCTCCGCGTAGGCGTCGGCAACGCGCTTGTCGCCGGGCGTCTGCTTCAGCACTTCATAGATCGCGGGCACCTGCCTCACCGCCATGTCGAGATCGGCATCGGTCCCTTGCCGGTAGCCACCGATCAGGCGCAGATCGCGGGTTTCCTCGAAGCGATGCATCAGTGTTTTCAACCGCATGACCAGTTTCTCCTGGTCGGGCGTCCAGGCCTTTCGGGCTAGACGCGAGATCGACGACAGGGGATTGATCGGCGGGTAGCGACCTTCGTCGGCGAGACCGCGCTCCAGCACGATGTGCCCGTCGAGAATGCCGCGGGCGGAGTCGGAGACCGGATCGTTGTGGTTATCGCCGTCGACGAGGACGGAAATGATGGCGGTGATCGTGCCGCTGTCTTCGAGGCCCGGCCCTGCCCGTTCCAGCAGTTTGGGCAGTTCGGTAAACACCGAAGCCGGATAGCCGCGCGAAATCGGCAACTCGCCGCCGGCGATCGCGACTTCACGCACCGCATGCGCAAAGCGCGTCACGCTGTCTGCGATGAACAGCACGTTTTCGCCCTTGTCGCGAAAGTGCTCGGCAATGGTCATGGCGATCAGCGGCGCCATCTTGCGCAGCATCGGGCTTTCATCGCTCGTGGCCACCACGGCGATGGATTTCTTCATGTTCTCGCCCATCGTGTCTTCGATGAATTCGCGCACCTCGCGGCCGCGTTCCCCGACGAGGGCAATCACGACGCGGTCGAACGCATCGGCGCCGGCCATCATCGACAGGAGTGTCGACTTGCCGACGCCGGAGCCTGCGAAAATGCCGAGACGCTGGCCGAAGCAGAGCGGCGTGAAGATATCGATCGCCTTGACGCCGGTACGGAAACCTTCCTCGACGCGACGGCGGGACATGGATGGCGGCGCGGTACTCATGATCGACCGCGCCACGTCGCCCTGCACGAGCGGGCCGCGGTCGTCGATCGGCCGGCACAGCGCATCGATGGCGCGACCACACCAGCTGTCATGCGGGGATACCTTGAACTCACCGATGCGCAGAACACTGTCACGGATGCCGATCGGCTCGCCCGGTTCGATCGGGCAGATATGAACCTGGTCGGACTCGACCTTGATCACCTGGCCGAGATGCGTACCAACACTGCTGCAATGCTCGACGAAGTCGCCCAGCCTGACATGTTTCGAAAGGCCGCTGACGGTGTAATAGGTCGCGGAAATTGCGGTGACCACGCCGCCCGGTGCAAACGCAAAGGCCGGCCCGGTGTGGCGCCCAACGAGGGCTGCCAAGAGATCGAGCTTGTTTGCCGGGCCGTGAACTGTCTGACTTGCGGTCATGAGGGATCGTTTTCCGGCTTACTGGCTACCGCCCAAGGTCTTGATGGCCTCGGTGAAGCTGCTGTCTGTGGAGCTGAGAAGCGAGGAAATGCTTTCAAAATTGCGGCTGATCGAAATCAGCTCGGTCATCTGGCCGATGCCGTTGACGTTCGACTGCTCGATAAAGCCCTGCATGACGCCGACGTCGCTGTTGTCGACGACCGGCTGTGCCGGTGACGACGGCAGGACGCCGCTGTTTTCATAGCGCAGATAGCCCTTGGAAAGATCGGCCTGGAAGAGGCCGAGCGAAGCGACAATCCTGCCGTCCTGCATGATGCGACCATCGGTGCCGACCGAGGGCGGGCCGCCGTTGCGGTCGAGCTGGATGGCGCCACCGCCGGCATCGAGAACCGGATAGCCCCGGATCGACTGGAGTTCGCCCGTGTCTGCCATGGTGAAGCGTCCGTCACGGGTCAGGACCTGGCCCGCCGGCGTATCGATCGCCATCCATGCGTCACCCTTGACCGCAAAGTCGAGAGGGTTGCCGGTCTGCTGCAGTTCTCCCGATCTCGTGGAGAGGTAGTCGTTGCCCTGCGACACGAAGGAAACCGACGCGGAGATGTTGTTATCGATCTTGGCGAGCATCTGGTCGAACTTTACTTCGGTCGCCCGGAAGCCGACGGTGTTCATGTTGGCCATGTTGTCCGCGACGGTCGTCAACCGCCGCTCAAGCGCCATTTGGGCCGACAGGCCAACATAAATACCAGATTGCATCGATGGATCTCCTGAGATGAAGCGGCTCCTACCATCGAGGAATCGCCGAGCGGCCTGAACCGGCCTTCGTGCGCATTCAAACAGGGGTTGCTTGTGTGAAGCTGATCGAAAGTGCGAAACGGCGGAGAGGCCGCGATAGCCAGCTTCACGCAAGGCTACCCGCCTAGATGTTCCGCTGCATTAATGACGGCGGATACACATCAAAATGATGATCATTGTGGGTTTCATAATCACTATTGGCTGCGTGCTTGGTGGCTTCATGGCCATGGGCGGCCATCTCAATGTTCTGTTCCAGCCTTTCGAGCTGGTGATCATCGGCGGCGCAGGCCTGGGCGGCTTTATCATGGCCAACCCGATCAAGGTCGTGAAAGACAGCGGCAAGGCACTGGGTGAAGCCTTCAAGTTCGCGGTTCCCAAGGAGCGCGAATATCTCGACATCCTCGGCGTTCTCTACGCACTGATGCGCGACCTCAGAACCAAGCCGCGCAACGAGATCGAAGCGCATATCGACAATCCGCAGGAATCGTCGATCTTCCAGACGGCTCCGACGGTTCTGAAAAACAAGCAGCTGACCGTGTTCATCTGCGACTATGTTCGCCTGATCATCATCGGCAACGCCCGCAGCCACGAGATCGAAGCGCTGATGGACGAAGAGCTGGAGACGATGCTGTCCGACAAGCTCAAGCCCTATCATGCGATTACCGCAATGGGTGACTCGTTCCCGGCCATCGGTATCGTCGCCGCCGTTCTCGGTGTCATCAAGGCCATGGGCAAGATCAACGAGTCGCCTGAGGTCCTGGGCGGACTGATCGGCGCCGCACTGGTCGGCACCATGCTCGGTATCATTCTCTCCTACTGCGTTTGCAATCCGCTGACCTCGCAGATCAAGGTCGTCCGCACAAAGCAGCATCGCCTCTACACGATCGTCAAGCAGACGCTCATCGCCTACATGAACGGCTCCGTACCGCAGGTCGCTCTCGAATACGGTCGCAAGACCATCGGCAACGGCGATCGTCCTTCGATCGACGCCGTCGAGCAGGAGATGATGAACCCCGGTGGTGAGAGCAAGGCGGCCTAACGATGAACAATCCGTCGAGCGAAGTCACTAAGCCGATTGACCCGATCGTCCTTGCGCGGCTGACAGGCAGCCTGGGTGACGTGAAGACGATTGCCCATTGCTGCAGCGATGTTGCGGCCCTGCAATGCCAGCTTCTCGGCGATGTCGTCCAGGAGGAAATGCAGCTCGACATCGGCGTCGAATATGCCGGCCACGTCTCCGGTCTGCGCTCTCAGGTCATCGCGGGCCTTGGCTCGGGTTACACGCTTGTCAGCGCCAGTCAGCGCAACTGGTGTACCCATTTCGTGATCGCCACCCGGAACAGCCTGCCGATCGCCATGATCGCGCAGCTGCTCGGCGATACCGACCAGCCTTCTGACGACACGCGCACGTTGACGTCTATCGAGGGCGATATCGCATCGCTGCTCGTTTCGCGGATCGCGGGCGTGCTTCGCCTCGGCCTCGGCCCCAAGGGGGAGTTCGAGCCGGTGCTGTCGCCATGCTATCCGATCACCGACTACGCCCGGCAATCGCTGGAGATCCCCGACTGTTTCGCAGCCGCGGTCCGGCTTCAGGTCAAGCTTGGATCGCTGACGGGGGAGGTCGTGATCGTCATTCCGCAAAGCGTGTTGCTGAAGACGACGATCACCCGTCCTTCCGGACAACTGGCAAACAGTCTTCCGGCGCCGGCCGACGCCGTTGCCGATCACGTGCTGCGCTCGCAGATCGATCTTTGCGCGCGCATCAAGCTCACGCCGCTCAAGCTTGGCTCAATTGCCAGATTGAAGCCTGGTGATACCATACCGTTCGAAGACATCGGCGACATTGGGGTCGATATGGATGCGAACGGGAAACTGATCTACCGCTGCGAGTTCGGCCGGTCCGGCGACAGCTATTCCGTAAAGATAAAATCCAACGTCTCTCCAGACGGCAATATACTCAAAAAAATTCTCGATAATTGACGCGGCGCTTCCGCGCCCGGCAGCTTCAGACAAGTTTCGATGTGGATAATAGATCATGGCTAGAAAAACGACCGTCAAAAACGAACTGACTGAAGATCCGATCGCTTCGAGCAGCCTGGATCTGGAACACGCGATCGACGACCTACGTGGCGCATTGAAGGCGGACGAGGACGGCACGCTGCTGTCGGCCGATCCGTTCGCGTCACCGGCCTCCGATTTCGGCAGCGACAGCTTCGGTTCGAACGGATTTCGGAACGAGCGACTTTGGCTCGACCGATTTCGGCGGCAGCGACTTTGGTGGTGGCGACCTTGGCAAGTCCGACTTCGGAGCCAGCAGCTTTGGTGGTGGCGCAAGTGCGATGCCGAGCTTCGGATCCGACACGCATGGTGAAAGCCTCGAGGCCAATCATGACCTCATCTTGGACATTCCGATCGATGTCCAGATCGTGCTCGGTTCAAGCCGCATGCCGGTCAAGGCTCTGATGAGCCTCAAGGAAGGCACGACGATCACGCTCGACAAGAAAATCGGCGAGCCGGTCGATATCACCGTGAACGGTCGCCTGATCGCCCGCGGCGAAATCACGCTTCTCGAAGACGACGATACACGCTTCGGCGTAAAGCTCACTGAATTGTCAGGAGCTCCCAAGAGCTAAAATGAATTTAGCGTTTTAGGACAAGCCCATGATGGACTTCGATACCTTTAGTGACAACCTGCCCGGCCAGCCGCTTTCTCAGGCAGAGAAAGCGGCTGCGGTTCTGCTCGCAATGGGAACGGGCGTTGCAGGTAAGCTGCTGAAGTATTTTACCCAAGCCGAACTGCAGACAATCATTGCCTCCGCGCAGAGCCTGCGCGCCATTCCGCCAGACGAACTGACCACTCTCGTCAACGAGTTCGAAGACCTGTTCACCGAAGGAACAGGTTTGATGGACAACGCCATGGCGATGGAAAAGATTCTCGACGAAGGCCTGACGCCGGAAGAGGTCGACGGCCTGCTGGGAAGACGCACCGCGTTCCAGACCTACGAGGACAGTCTCTGGGACCGTCTTCTGGACGCCGATCCGGTTTTCATCTGCAAGTATCTCGGCCGCGAACACCCGCAGACGATCGCCTACATCCTTTCCATGCTGCCTTCCGCCTTCGGTGCGAAGATCCTGGTCGAGCTGCCGGAGAGCCTGCGCGCCGACATCATGAAGCGTGCGGTGAACCTCAAGAACGTCAATCCGCAGGCGGTGCAGATCATCGAGAAGCGGATCGCCGATCTGGTCAACGAAATCGATGCCGAGCGGAACTCGACCGGCCCGGTCAAGGTCGCAGACCTGATGAACCAGCTCGAAAAGCCACAGGTCGATTCCCTGCTGGAATCGCTGGAACTGGTCAGCCAGGAAGCAGCGCAGAAGGTTCGCCCAAAGATCTTCCTGTTCGAAGATCTCATGGTCATGCCGCAGCGCAGCCGTGTCATCCTGCTCAACGATATCGCGGGCGACATCCTGACGATGGCGCTGAAAGGTTCGTCGGCACCGATGCGCGAATCCGTGCTCGTCTGCCTCAGCCCACGCCAGCGCCGCATGGTCGAATCGGATCTTGCCGCCGGCGGTACGATCAACCCGCGCGAAGTGGCGCTTGCCCGCCGCGCGATCTCGCAGGAAGCGATCCGGCTTGCCAATTCCGGCCAGATCGAACTCAAGGAAAAAGAAGCACCGGCAAGCGAAGCGGCCTGATTGCCTCCGCTGCCGGACGCATCCAACACCGAAATGCCCGCCTCGTGCGGGCATTTTGTTATCCTTCGCCATCTCGGATGCGGTCAAGCATAGCCGGGACACGATGGAAACTATGCTCGCAGCGCCGCGAATCGGTTAAGGCTTTCGCGCTCGCCGAGCTGGACGAGTATGGGGAGATGTCGCGCTTTCGTGGGCCGACATGCTGAATGCCACTGGGAGAGATCGATGTCGAATAAGCGCATATTGCTGGTCGGAGCCGGATTGTCGGGCGCCGTCATCGCCAGGAAACTTGCGGAGGCCGGTCATTCCGCTGTCGTTCTCGACGAGCGCGCCCACATCGCCGGCAACTGTTTTACCGAGCGTGACAGCGATACGGGCGTGATGGTGCATGTCTACGGACCGCACATCTTTCATACCGACGATGAGCCGGTCTGGGATTATGTCAACCGGTTCCAGACCTTCATGCCCTATGTCAACCGCGTGAAGACGACCAGTGGCGGGCGCGTGTTCCTGCTGCCGATCAACCTGCACACGATCAACCAGTTCTTCGGCAAGACGCTGCGACCCGACGAGGCAAGAGAGTTCATCGCGTCGCTGGCCGATACGTCCATCGGTGAGCCGAAGACGTTCGAGGAACAGGCTTTGAAATTCGTCGGCCGTGATCTCTACGAAGCGTTCCTGAAGGGCTACACAGTCAAGCAATGGGGCTGCGAGCCGAGCCAGCTGCCGGCCAGCATTTTGAAGCGTCTGCCCGTCCGTTTCAACTATGACGACAACTACTTTTTCCATCGTTTTCAGGGCATGCCTGAGAACGGCTATACGGAAATGGTCGAACGCATCCTCAATCACGAGCGCATCGACGTCAGGCTCGGGACCCGTTTCACCCGGCCAGATGCCGCGTCATTCGACCATGTCTTCTATTCGGGACCGCTTGACGGTTACTTCGACTTCGAACTGGGTCGGCTAGGCTATCGGACGCTGGATTTCGATCGCTTCAGCTACAACGGCGACTACCAGGGCTGCGCCGTGATGAACTACGGCGATCTCGACATTCCCTATACCCGGATTACAGAGCACAAGCATTTCTCGCCTTGGGAAACCCATGAGAAGAGCATCTGCTACCGGGAATATTCGCGCGCCTGCGGACCAAGCGACATCCCCTACTATCCGATCCGCATGGCCGACGAAAAGGCCCTGCTCGAGCGCTATGTCGAGCTGGCCCAGACGCAGCAGAACGTGACATTCGTCGGCAGGCTCGGCACCTATCGCTACCTCGACATGGACGTGACGATCCGCGAGGCCCTGGACACGGGGGACGCCTATATCAACGCCCTGCAGGGGAAAGGCGCGCTCGGAGCGTTTTTCGTTAATCCGTAGGGAATAGTCAGCGGCAACTATGTGTCTAACTGCTGCGGCGCGGTTAAAAACCGCGCCGCAGCTTTGAATTGAGCGCTGTTGGGAAGACCATAGAGTCTGTGATCTTCCCGTTAGTCGCAATCAGTAGTTTTTGTACGCCGCAACAACGGCCTCAACCTGCGCAGTGTTCAATGCCTGAAGCTGCGCTGAAGACAAAGCAGCCATGTGGCCGCTGGCGAGTCCGGCGAGTGCGTCCGTGGAGAAGCCGGCGACCGCCTTCACGCCAATAGCAGAGATCTCGTCGGTAGAGAACAATCCGAGCTCTGCGGAGTCCAGGGTTCCTATCTGGGCGGAGCTCAGACCCGCGATCTGCGTGCTGGTCAGCGCCGTCACCTGATCGGAAGACAGGGTGCCGAACTGGGTGGCTGACAGCGCTGCAAGCTGCGTCGAGCTCAGAGCCGCGACATTGGCCGTGCTGAGCTTGGTGAGATCCAAGCCACCGATCGCCTTTTTGCTGATCGCAGCCATCTCTTCGGAGGAGAAGGTCGCGAGCTGGCTCGAGGACAAGGCGGCAAGCTGGGTCGAAGAAAGTCCTGCAACCTGTGTCGTGGTCAGAGCTTCCGCATTGGCTGTCGTGAGACCGGCGATTGCGTCAGTCGAGAGGCCTGCAAAAGCCTTGGCGCTGATGGCAGCAATTTCGTCAGTGGAGAACAGTGCAATTTCTGCGGAGTCCAGGGTTCCTATCTGGGCGGAGCTCAGACCCGCGATCTGCGTGCTGGTCAGCGCCGTCACCTGATCGGAAGACAGGGTGCCGAACTGGGTGGCTGACAGCGCTGCAAGCTGCGTCGAGCTCAGAGCCGCGAAATTGGCCGTGCTGAGCTTGGTGAGATCCAAGCCACCGATCGCCTTTTTGCTGATCGCAGCCATCTCTTCGGAGGAGAAGGTCGCGAGCTGGCTCGAGGACAAGGCGGCAAGCTGGGTCGAAGAAAGTCCTGCAACCTGTGTCGTGGTCAGAGCTTCCGCATTGGCTGTCGTGAGACCGGCGATTGCGTCAGTCGAGAGGCCTGCAAAAGCCTTGGCGCTGATGGCAGCAATTTCGTCAGTGGAGAACAGTGCAATTTCTGCGGAGTCCAGGGTTCCTATCTGGGCGGAGCTCAGACCCGCGATCTGCGTGCTGGTCAGCGCCGTCACCTGATCGGAAGACAGGGTGCCGAACTGGGTGGCTGACAGCGCTGCAAGCTGCGTCGAGCTCAGAGCCGCGAAATTGGCCGTGCTGAGCTTGGTGAGATCCAAGCCACCGATCGCCTTTTTGCTGATCGCAGCCATCTCTTCGGAGGAGAAGGTCGCGAGCTGGCTCGAGGACAAGGCGGCAAGCTGGGTCGAAGAAAGTCCTGCAACCTGTGTCGTGGTCAGAGCTTCCGCATTGGCTGTCGTGAGACCGGCGATTGCGTCAGTCGAGAGGCCTGCAAAAGCCTTGGCGCTGATGGCAGCAATTTCGTCTGTGGAGAACAGTGCAATTTCTGCGGAGTCCAGGGTTCCTATCTGGGCGGAGCTCAGACCCGCGATCTGCGTGCTGGTCAGCGCCGTCACCTGATCGGAAGACAGGGTGCCGAACTGGGTGGCTGACAGCGCTGCAAGCTGCGTCGAGCTCAGAGCCGCGACATTGGCCGTGCTGAGCTTGGTGAGATCCAAGCCACCGATCGCCTTTTTGCTGATCGCAGCCATCTCTTCGGAGGAGAAGGTCGCGAGCTGGCTCGAGGACAAGGCGGCAAGCTGGGTCGAAGAAAGTCCTGCAACCTGTGTCGTGGTCAGAGCTTCCGCATTGGCTGTCGTGAGACCGGCGATTGCGTCAGTCGAGAGGCCTGCAAAAGCCTTGGCGCTGATGGCAGCAATTTCGTCAGTGGAGAACAGTGCAATTTCTGCGGAGTCCAGGGTTCCTATCTGGGCGGAGCTCAGACCCGCGATCTGCGTGCTGGTCAGCGCCGTCACCTGATCGGAAGACAGGGTGCCGAACTGGGTGGCTGACAGCGCTGCAAGCTGCGTCGAGCTCAGAGCCGCGAAATTGGCCGTGCTGAGCTTGGTGAGATCCAAGCCACCGATCGCCTTTTTGCTGATCGCAGCCATCTCTTCGGAGGAGAAGGTCGCGAGCTGGCTCGAGGACAAGGCGGCAAGCTGGGTCGAAGAAAGTCCTGCAACCTGTGTCGTGGTCAGAGCTTCCGCATTGGCTGTCGTGAGACCGGCGATTGCGTCAGTCGAGAGGCCTGCAAAAGCCTTGGCGCTGATGGCAGCAATTTCGTCAGTGGAGAACAGTGCAATTTCTGCGGAGTCCAGGGTTCCTATCTGGGCGGAGCTCAGACCCGCGATCTGCGTGCTGGTCAGTGCGGTCACCTGATCGGAAGACAGGGCGCCGAACTGGGTGGCTGACAGAGCTGCAACCTGCGTCGAGCTGAGAACTGCGACAGTGCCTGTGCTGAGCATGGCAACATCCAGGCCAGCGATCGCACTCTTGCTGATTGCAACGATCTGCGTGCTATCAAGAGACCCGATCTGCGCAGTTGAGAGCTCAGCAACCTGGCTGCTGTAAAGACCTGCCACCTGGGCGGTGGAGAAGCCATCGAGCTGAGCAGAGCTGAGAATTTCGATCTGAGCCAGGGTCAAGCCCCCGAGTGCCTTTACCGAGATAGCGCTCATATCCGCTGAATCGAATCGAGCCAGGCTGTCGGTCGAAAGGGCCGCAATCTGCAATGAGCTGAGGGATGTGATTTGAGCACTGCCCAAAGCATCGACATCTTCCGAGGTCAGCCCCGCGATCGTGGTCGTCGATAGTTTGGAAATCTGCGTATTAGATAGGGAAGAGATGATCGTGGTCATGGACGTGTCCTTGATGTCGTTAACGAGAGGTCACGCCTATCTGCCGTCAGACACCCACACACCTGGCGGCAATCCGACCTTGCGCAAATACAGCGAAACAAAAGGGGACATGGCTCACGTGAACCTCGGCGTCGGAAAGGCATCATGCAATTCGAGCCAGAACATAGCTCGGATTTCCCACGCTCACTTGTGCGAAAACTTGAACGCTGTTTTCGCGCCCTAAATTATTTAGCCGAGAAGTCTTAAATGAGGCTTAACAAGGGCACAGGTATAATTGTTGGCGCTCCAGCCGACACTTTATTCGGTTAAACGCTAAGATGCCTTGAGAGTTTCGCGGCTTGGAATAAAACAGTGGTACTCATAGTATATAAGGAATTGTTGAATTTCTAAAGTCACTTAGCCACCGCTTGTTTCAATCAAAAAGGCGCCGGCTACAATGACAATCGTCATTTTACCAAAACATCTCAGCCCTTAAGCTTGAACGTCGGGGATAACTCTCTGAGGATAAAAAACTCAAGCGTACCTATCAAGACAAACGGCTATGGCATCACTCACGTTTGTTGTTGGCCTATTGCGCCGGAGACGAGAACGATCTGGCATTCATAGACATGCTGCACTAGGCCATCCTTCTTTGGACCGCGGCCCTGGATAAGCTTGTCGCTGGTGAGCGACATCATCGCGCGAGCCACTGCACCCCTGGATTGCCCTCGCCCCGTTTCGCGACCGCGATAACAAGCCCTACGCAAGCTACCCCCGATAATCACAAGGATAAGACGCGTGTAGTGCGTCAATCGTCAGCAACGCTGCCTTGGAACGGGATGGTCATGAACGCCAATATCGCACCTGCAACTGCCCAGGCTTCGCCCTTCGACAACATTCTGGAGAAGGCGCAGAACCAGCAACTTTCGCTTGGCGATCTGTTTCAGGTGGCCGAAGCGCTCAATTCCAGCGGTCAGCAGGCGCGGGCCGTTGAGGTCTACAAGGTGTGGACCGCCTTCAACGAGAACCACCCGCTTCTGCATGTCGCCTATTTCAACTATTCCGTGACGCTGAGACAGATGGGTGACAATGCGGGCGCCATTCTCGCCTTGCAGGCCGCCAACAAGCTCGAACCGCTATTTGGTCCCGCCCATATCAACCTGGGACGTACCCTCGAAGATTCCGGGCTGATCAACCAGGCGCTCGAGAAATGGCGCACCTATATCGATCTGACCGACGAAGTCATTCCTGACCGCATCAACAACCGCCTGATGGCCATGCAGCATACCGGCCGCGTGCTCGAAAACGCAGGTCGGCTGGATGATGCGGAATCCATCCTGTGGCAGGCGATCGAACTGCAGCCAAACAAGACGGAGGCCGGCCAGCACTGGAGTTCGATTCGCCAGCGCCAGTGCAAATGGCCGGTTCTGACTACGACATCGCCGCATGTGACGCCGCGCCAGCTTCTCGATGCGATGTCGCCGCTGACGCTGTCGTGCTATTCGGACGATCCGATGTTCCAGCTGGCCAAGGCCTATCGCTACAGCAAGCAGCTTATCGGCGGGCCGTTCGACCTCAGCGCCTTCCCCCGCAAGGCGGCCAAGAAAAAGACCGGAACCGGGCAGCGTCTGCGCATCGGTTATCTCTCATCAGACCTTCGCGACCATGCCGTCGGTTTCGCATTGCGTGAAGTGCTCGAGTTGCATGACAAGGATAGCGTCGAGATCTACGCCTACTATTGCGGCGAGGCCCGCACCAACGATGCCACGCAAGACCGCATCAAGGCGGTCGCCGACCAGTGGCGCGATATTGCGGCACTTGGCGATGCGGAAGCGGCGAAGACCATCCGCGCCGACGAGATCGATATCCTGATCGACGTCAACGGCTATACGAAAATGGCCCGTGCGAAAATCTTCGCCTACCGTCCGGCACCGGTCATCGTCAATTTCTGCGGCTATCCGGGATCGATCGGCAGCCCGTTCCACCAGTACATGATTGCCGACGGTCACATCGTGCCACCGGAAAACGAGATCTTCTACACCGAGAAGGTGCTGCGGATCGCCTGCAACCAGCCGATCGACCGCAAGCGCGTAATCGCCCCGACGCCGAGCCGCATCGATGCCGGACTGCCGGACGGCGCCTTCGTCTATGCCTGCTTCAACGGCATGCAGAAGATCACATCGGACTGCTTCAATCGCTGGATGAAGATCCTGTCTGCAACGCCCGGCAGCGTCCTCTGGCTGCTCGCGGGGGACGAGGATGCCAATGTGCGGCTGCGTCAGTTGGCAGAAAAGCAGGGCATCGCGGCAGAACGGCTGATCTTCGCGCCGAAAGCGCCGAACGCCAATCACCTTGCCCGCATCGCCTGTGCCGATCTCTTCCTCGATACATTCCCCTACGGCGCGCATTCGACGGCATCGGACGCCATCACCATGGGTCTTCCGATCCTCACCGTGTCGGGCAACGGCTTTGCCTCGCGGTTCTGCGGCAGCATTGTTGCCGCCGCCGGCATTCCGGAGATGATCTGCGCCACACCGGAGGAGTATGTCGCGCGCGCCATCGGCTTTGCGCATGACCGCGAGAGCCTGCGCGCGATCAGAACGTCGCTCTGGGACAAGCGCGACACGAGCGCGCTTCGGGACATGCCCGGCCTGGCGCGTCGGCTGGAAGAACTCTACTGGCAGATGCAGGGCGAGGCCGAGCGTGGCGAGACGCCGGTGCCCGATCTTCGCAATCTCGACATCTATTACGAAGTCGGCGCGGAGCTCGTTCTCGAGGGGATCGAGTTCGAAACTGCCGATGCCTACCGGAAGCGCTACACATCCAAGCTGGCATATCAGAACGAATATGCGCCGATTCCCTACGACGACCGTTTCTGGAAACAAAACAAGGGCTGAACTGTCCTGACCCGGCTGTTCTCGATCGAGAGCGTCCGGGTTTTCGGCAGTCTCAAAGGCTCAAAATCCATTTTTAAAATCAAATGCCGCATCAAGGATCATAGCGTATGACCTCGACCATTTCCTCCCTGAGTGCCTCTCAGGTCAGGTCCCTCTCAACGGCAAGCGTCGCTGCGTGGACCACGGAAGATGTCGCATCGCTTTCGACCAAGCAGATCGCTGCGATGTCGTCCTCGCAGATTGCGGCCCTTGATGTCGAAGACGTCGACGTGATGAACACGGTGCAGCTCAATGCCATTTCGCAAAATGCGATCATCGGCCTGACGCTGGACCAGTTGTCCATTCTCAACGGGAACGAAATCGCCAGCCTGAGCACGAGACAGGTTTCCTCACTGTCGACCGCACAGATCAGCAGCCTTTCGGACGATCAGGCCGAGGCTCTGACCTCCGTCCAGGTCGGCGCCCTCACCTCGGAACAAATCGCGGCCCTTACACCCGACGAGATCGCAACATTTTCGACCGCCGACATGGCTGCGATCAGCGCGAAAGGTGTGCGCGGCCTGACATCGACGCTGATCGCCGCACTGTCGGAAGAACAGGTTGCAGCGCTCAACACAGCGGCGATTTCCAATCTCGCCACGAGCCAGATCGATGCCTTTTCCGCCGATCACCTTGCAGCGCTGAAGACAATCCAGATTGCCGCTCTCGGCGGGTCGCAAATGGGCGCATTGACCAGCAACGATATCGCGGCGCTGTCGACGGATCAGGTTGCGGCGCTCAACACAAGGGCGATCGTCGGTCTCAACACCGATCAGATTGCTGCTCTGTCCATCGACCAGGCCGAAGCGCTATCCTCGGTCCAGGTAAAAGCGCTGACCTCGATCCAGCTCGCGGTTCTGAGCGCAGAAGCGATCGAAACGTTTTCGACGGCGGACATCGCATCGATCAGCAGCAAGGCGGTCTCCGGTCTGACAACCGACGTGATCTCAGCCCTGTCCGAACAGCAGATTGCCGCCCTGACCGTGGGGACGGTTGCGAAGCTTTCGGCAACGCAGGTGGCAGCGCTCTCGGTCGATCAGTTCACTGCCATGGCAACAGCGCAGATCGCAGCGCTCAGCGCAACGCAGATCACCGCAATCAGCACGGGGACCATAGCCGAATTTTCCACGCAGCAGATTGCTGCACTCGGAACCGCGACCGTTGCCAAGCTTTCGACGGTGCAGATTGCAGCACTTTCCGAAGATCAAGCGGAAGCGCTCTCCTCGGTCCAGGTAAAGGCCCTGACCTCGTCGCAGATCGCAGCCTTCAGCGATTCGGCAATCGCCACCTTCTCGACCGACGATATCGCTGCCATCAGCAATCGTGGCATTGCGGGGCTGACCGTCGAGAACATTGCCGCGCTGACAACCGGACAGATCGCTTCGCTCAGCACGTCCGCCATTTCCAACCTCGGCACGGACCAGATTGCCGCCCTTTCGGTCGAACAGGCCGAGGCCTTGTCTTCGGTCCAGATCAAGGCGCTGAGCTCGAAGCAGCTTGCCGCACTGTCGCCGGAGGCAGTCGCGACCTTTACCACCGCCGAAATCGCCGCGATCAGCAGCAAGGGTATCGGCGGCCTCAGTTCGGATGCGATCGCAGGACTTTCCATCAGCCAGGTCGCGGCTCTCGGCACGGGTGCGATCGCCAAGCTTTCGACAACCCAGATCGCCAGCCTTTCGGCCGAGCAGGCGGATATCCTATCCACCCTGCAGATCGCGGCACTGACCTCGAAACAGCTTTCAGCGCTTTCCCCCGAGGCAATCGCGACGTTTACGGCCGCAGAAATCGCGACGCTCACCAACAAGAGCATCGGCGGCCTCAGCACCGATATCATTGCGGCACTCACGACAGCGCAGATCGCCGCTCTCGGGACGAGCGCGATTGCCAACCTCGGCACGCAGCAGATTGCGGCACTGTCGACGGATCAGGTGGCTACGCTTTCGGCGGCTCAGGTGAAGGTACTGTCTTCCAAGCAGGTTTCTGCGCTGACGGAAGACGGTATCGCGACACTGTCGACGAACCAGGTGGCAGCACTGTCAACAGGTGCCATCAAGGGCTTGGTCGCGGACCAGATCGGTGCAATGTCGACCCGGCAGGCCGAAAGCCTGACGTCGGCACAGGTCGGCGCCCTGTCGTCGAAACAGCTCTCGGCGTTCGACGATGATCACATCGCCACCTTCTCGACGCTCGATATTGCAGCAATCGGATCGAGCGCGGTTGGCGGGCTGTCGGAGGATGCGATCTCGTCGCTCTCCGCAAGCCAGATCGCAGCGCTTGGGACAGGTGCCCTGGCGGCACTTGGTACAGGCCAGATCGCAGCTTTTGCGACATCCCAGATCGGAGCATTGAGCACCCAGCAGATCGCCGCCCTGAAACCGACACAGATCGCAGCGCTCGGCGCGAGCGACATTGCGGTTCTCTCCACGGCGCAGGTCGCCGCACTGAGCGCCTCCGCAGTGGCAGCGCTTGGCGTCGATCAGGTCGAGGCTCTCACATCCGCACAGATCACGGTGCTCGGCTCCAAGCAGATGGCGGCCCTGACATCGACGCAGGTCGCAGCGCTTGATACCGCCGACATCGCACGGCTATCTTCCATGCAGGTCGCAGCCCTAAGCGCCTCCGGCGTTGGGGGTCTCAGCACCAGACAACTCGCCGTTCTGTCGGTTGATCAGGCCGAAGCGCTGAATTCCAATCAGATCGGTGCACTCACATCCTCGCAGCTTGCTGCACTCGGGACCGACGACATCGCGACATTCTCGACCAAGGAGATTTCGGCGATCGGTTCGGGCGCAATTTCGGGTCTGTCCACGTCAACGATCGCCAGCCTGTCGAGCGAGAAGATCGTGGCGATCAGCACAGCCGGTATCTCCGGCATGACGACACGGCAGGTCGATGCCCTGAGCGCTGGTCAGATCGCGATCCTTTCCACGAAGCAGGTGTCGGCGCTGACCTCGCTGCAGGTCTCTGTTCTTGAGACTACAGATATTGCCGCTCTTTCCTCGAGCCAGGTGAACGCACTCAGTTCCACCGGTGTTGTCGGCCTGACCACGAGCCAGATTGCCGCGCTCTCCTCGGATCAGATCGCAGCGCTGTCCACCCGCCAGGCTGCGGTTCTGAGCTCGTCGCAGATCGTGGCGATCATCTCCAACAATATCGAGGCGTTTTCCGCCAAGAACCTCGGCGTGATCAGCTCCAGCGCGGTTGCCGGGCTTTCAACATCGGTCATCGCTGCTCTTTCGACCGCAGCCATCGCGGCGCTCAGCACGAACGGCATTTCCGGACTGACGACGAAACAGGTGGATGCGCTGACATCCGACCAGGTTTCGGTCCTCACCACGAAGCAGCTCGCGACACTGACCTCGGCGCAAGTCGGTGCTCTCGGCGCCAGCGACGTGACCGTGCTGACGACGTCCCAGATCGCGGCGCTTAGCGCGGCGGGTGTCGCCGGGCTTTCGACCGGCCAGCTGAGTGCGTTGAGCACGGCGCAGGTCGAAGCCATGACGGCCTCGCAGGTCGGCGCGCTCAGCTCTAAGCAGCTTGGAGCGCTCGGCACCGACGACATCGCCACATTCTCCACCGCAGATATCGCCGCGATCGGCTCGGACGCCATTGCCGGCCTCTCCACCGACATGATCGCGGCACTGTCGGTCGACCAGGTCGATTCGCTCAGCACAGCCGGCATAGCCGGTCTCAGCACCAGGCAGATCGACGCCATGGACTCGGCGCAGATCGAGGCGCTGACAAGCAAGCAGGTCGCGGCCCTCAATTCCCGGCAGGCGACGGCGCTCGACACTGCCGATATCGGCAAATTCTCGACGCAGGATATTGCAGCGATCGGCTCCGACCTCATCGTCGGGCTTTCGACCGCCGTGATCGCAGCACTGACCACCGATCAGGTCGCAGCGCTGAGTGCAGCCGGACTGTCCGGGCTGTCGACGAAGCAGATCCAGTCTCTGACAAGCGACCAGATCGGATCGCTGTCATCGTCCCAGATTGCCGTTCTCAACTCCAAGCAGATCGCAGCGCTGGATACGGAAGATGTCGCGGCCCTTTCGGCCGGCCAGATCGCCGCTCTGAGTTCTAGCGGCGTTACGGGGCTTTCGAGCGCTCAGATCAGCGTCCTTAGCACCGCTCAGGTCGAGGCCTTTACGGCGACCCAGGTTGGCGCCTTCAGTTCATCGCAGATTGCAGCGCTTGGCGCCGACGATCTTTCGACCTTCTCGGAGGCCGATATCGCAGCGATCAGCTCGGCTGCGATGCAGGGTCTGTCGACCGCGACCATCGCGGGCTTTTCGGCAGACCAGATCGAAGCGCTAGGCACCGCCAATATCGCCGGCCTGACGACGGCTCAGGTCGGGGCGATGAGCACGGATCAGCTGTCTGCGCTGACCACGAGCCAAATCAAGAACCTGACCTCGCGGCAGATTTCGGCGCTCGGCACATCCGGGATCGCTGCCTTCTCCCACGATCAGATCGAAGCGCTCAACACGGCCGCCATCGCGGGGCTGACAACGGCCCAGATGAGCAGCATGAGCAGCGATCAGATCGAAGCTCTGACGTCCGTTCAGGTTGCCATGCTGAGTTCGACGCAGATCGCATCGCTTGGCACGGACGATCTGGCGACATTCAGCACTGGCGATCTTTCGGCGATCAGTTCGTCGGCCATGCAGGGGATCTCGACAGCGACGATTGCAGGCTTCTCCGCCGATCAGATCTCTGCACTCGGCACCGGCGGCATTGCCGGGCTGACAACGGCCCAGATCAATGTCCTCAGCACCGATCAAGTCGGCGCACTCACCACCGGCCAGCTTTCGGCTCTGACATCGAGGCAGGTGGCAGCGCTCGGCACCGACGACATTCTTGCCATCTCGGCCGATCACATTTCGGCGCTCAACCCGTCGGTGATCGCCGCTTTTTCGACGGTCCAGATCGCAGCGCTCAGCACGAGCCAGTCGGAGGCACTGACATCCAGCCAGATCGCCACCTTGAGCTCAGGCCAGATCGCAGCCTTCGGCCTTGACGACATCGAGACATTCTCGACTGCAGACATCGCCGCCATCACGTCCAAAGCCGTGCCCGGCCTGTCGACGTCGATGATCGCGGCACTTTCGACCGACCGGATCGCGGCTCTCAGCGCCGACGGCATTGCAGGCCTGTCGACCGCCCAGATCAATGCCCTGAGCGTGTTGCAGGTGGAAGCCCTGACGACTGCACAGTTCTCGGTGATGACGTCCCGCCAGCTTGCGGTGCTCGGCACGGACGATCTGGCGATGCTGTCGCCGAACGATATCGCGGCGCTCAACACAGGCGCGATATCAGGCCTCTCGGCGACCCAGATTGCCGCCTTGACGGTCGATCAGGTGGAGGCATTCACCTCCGATCAGGTGGGCATGCTCACATCCACACAGCTTGCCGCGCTTGGCCAGGACGATATCGAATCGTTCTCGACCAGTGACATTGCCGCGATCAGTTCGAAGGCGATGCCTGGCCTTTCCACAGCAATGCTGTCGGCGTTTTCGGTCGAGCAGATCTCCGTGCTCGGTACCGGCGGCATTGCAGGACTTTCGACGGCGCAGATCGTCGTCTTGAGTTCGATGCAGATCGAAGCTTTGACGACCACGCAGATCGCGGTCTTCACGTCCAAGCAGATTGCAGCGCTCGACACCGGCGATCTCGCCGTTCTCTCGAGCCAGCAACTCGCGGCCATCAGCTCGGCCAGCGTCGGCGGACTTTCGACGGCAACGATCGGCGCCTTCACGACGGAGCAGATCGCGGCCTTGAGCCCGGCGGCGATCTCGGGTCTCTCCACCAGCCAGATCAACGCCATCAGCGTCGATCACCTGGAAGCGCTGACGACCGACCAGGTCGGCGCCCTGACCTCCAAGCAGATGGCCTCGCTCGGCACAGACTATATCGCAGCACTTTCGGTCGAACAGATCGCAGCGATCGGTGCCGGCGGCATTTCCGGTCTCGGCAGTGTTCAGATCGCGGCTCTCAATACCGAGCAGATCGACGCGTTCACGACGAGCCAGATTGCGGCGCTGAGTTCCGGCGCGCTGATGGGGCTCTCGTCGGAAGATTTCGAAACCTTCTCGACGGCGGATCTGGCAGCGATCAGCTCATCCGCAATCAAGGGCCTTTCGACCGGCTTTATTGCCGCGCTTTCTAACGATCAGATTGCATCCTTGAGTGCCGGCAGCGTCGGCGGCCTGACAAGCCTGCAGATCGACGCCATGAGTTCGCAGCAGATCGACGCGCTTTCGACCGAACAGCTTGCGGGCCTCAGCGCCAACGGACTTGGGGGGATTTCGGCAGACGATTTCGGCACGTTCACACTCGAAGAACTGGCCGTTCTCAACCCGACTTCGGTCAAGGGACTGCCGGTCAGCATCATCGCAGGTCTTTCCACGATCCAGATCGGCGCGCTGACGACCAGCCAGGTGGCCGGCCTCGGCTACAACCAGATCGTCGCCATGAGCACCGATCAGCTCGCCGCATTGTCGGTCGATCAGGTCGGGGCCCTGGGCGCGCTTCAGGCATCTGGCATCGGCGCCGACGATATTCTCGGCTTCACCACCGAGGAGATTGCCGCCTTCAGCACCGGTGCGATCTCAAGCTTGAGCACGCTGGTCATCGCGTCGCTCACCACGGCACAGGCAGAGGCCCTCACACCGCTGCAGGTCAACGCGATGACGTCGGCACAGATTTCCGCACTGACGGATGCGGGCCTTGCGACATTCTCGGCCGAAGACATCTCGCTCATCAGTGCCTCGGGGATCTCCGGCATATCGACGGCAGACATCTCGCATCTGACGAGCGACCAGCTTGCGGCGTTGATCGATACGCAGATGGGATCGTTGAGCCCGGACCAGATCTCCGCCGTGATTGCCCGCTATGTCGCGTAAGTAAGGTTCCCCGCGTCGCGGTGAACCGCTCGACGGCCGTTGGGTTCAAAGCATCTGTGAGAAACCGGTAAACCTTGCGGCGCGGCACGGGCGGACAGATGCCACCGCGCCGTGCTTCTGCTAAGCTTGCTGCCGATGAAGCAGGAGTTGGCTCTTGTCCGACGATCAGGATAAAGACAGCAAAACCGAAGACCCGACTGGTAAAAAAATCCAGGACGCGATGGACAAGGGCAACATCGCGATCTCGTCCGAGGTGGCGATCTTCGCCTCGACGCTTGCCTTCTACATCTACCTGATCTTCTTCCTGCCGCAAAATACCGCTCATCTGGCTGAGGTTCTTAAAGATCTGGTCGAACGCCCCGAACAGTGGCGCATCGATTCGAGCGCGGACCTGGTGTCGCTTTGCGCCTATGTGCTGCTTCAGAGCGCTTATTTCATGCTTCCGGCAGCCGTCCTTTTCATGGGCTTCGGGTTGCTGGCGTCGGCAGGTCAGCACATGCCGTCGTTCATTCTCGAACGAATCAGGCCGCAGTGGAACCGGATCTCGCCGATGTCCGGGTTCAAGCGGCTTTTCTCGATGCAGGGCATGGTCCATTTCGGCAAATCGCTGATCAAGATCGTCGCCGCCGGCATCATCATGTACCTGTCGCTGCGCAACGAGTATTTCAAACTGCTCGATTCGATCTTTTCCGACCCGCAGACGCTTTTTCCGATTCTGGCGCGAATCATCAAGAAGATGATCATCGTCGTTCTGGCCTGCACGTTTCTGGTTGCTGCACTGGATATCGCCTGGACGCGTTTCCACTGGTTTACCGAGCTTCGGATGACCAAGCAGGAAATCAAGGACGAGATGAAGCAGTCGCAGGGCGACCCTTTCGTCAAGGCGAGGCAGCGTTCGATTGCTCGTGATCGCGCCCGTCGGCGCATGATCAACAGCGTTCCGCGCGCCACACTGATCATCACCAACCCGACCCATTATGCGATCGCATTGCGGTATGTCGCGCAGGAATCGGAAGCTCCGGTTGTGGTTGCCAAGGGCCAGGATCTGATTGCGATGCGAATCCGCGAAATTGCTCAGGAGCACGGAATACCGATTTTTGAGGACCCACCGCTCGCCCGTTCCATGTTTGCGCAAGTCTCGGTTGATAGCGTCATCCCATCGGTTTTTTATAAGGCGGTCGCTGAACTGATCCATCGGATCTATGCGGGACGTCGTCAGAACAAACGGATGCGCTGACAGAATGAAAAAATGCTCCTATTCCGCCGTACGTGAAGAAATTCTCGCAAAGGCCATCGGCCCGCTTGCATCCGAATTACGGCTCATCGATGCGGCCGATCTCATTTCGCTTTTGCGGCTTGAGTATCATGCCAATATCTCGGACCTCGTCTCTTCGGCGGCCGAGCTGTATTTCCATCCCGGCACCGTGAATTTCGGCGTCGGTGGCGACTATCATCTCGACTGGGATACGCACCCATCAGTCACGCTGGACCTGGAGATCAAGCCGCGTGGCGTGACGATCCATGCTCAGCTGACGCTTCAGGCCGAAAAGGCGAGCGTCGAAATCAACTACATCAGCTTCCTTTCGCCCTCGGCCAATCCTGACGAGAACACCCGGTTTCTCGAGCGCAGTCTTCAGGACGCAGCCTTCGTACCGTCCATGCGCGGTTTGGCCGGCATGGCCGCCACGGCGAACTAAAAGGCGTCGTACCGCGGATCGTAAAGCTCCGCTTAACCGGGTCTCTGGTACATATGCTTGATTCGGCATTTGACTGCCGAATCAAGCGGCGATGCCCGGGAATGAAGCCCGATCTTTAAGGGTGAAGACCATGACTTCGACGACGCTGTCGACCTATACGAGCTACCTGATCGTCAACCGCGACATGAAGTCGTCGCTTGACCGCGTCGCCAACCAGGGCACGGTCGCTCGCGATACCGAATATTACGAAGCCAATATCGACAAGGTGACGACAGCCGACGAATTCGTCGATGACTATCGGCTGTATTCCTATGCGATGAAGGCCTATGGCCTTGAGGAAATGACCTACGGAAAGGCCTTCATGAAGAAGGTCCTGGAGAGCGATCTCAGCGATACTGCAAGCTTTGCCAATTCGCTGACCGACAAGCGCTATGCGACCATGGCGGCGGCTTTCAACTTCGGCACGAAGACCGCCGAAGCGCAGACTTCGGTTCAGGAAGATAATCTCGTCAAGGCGTATCAGGATTCCTTCGATCAGGAAGAAAAGGATATCCAGTCCGAGGTCGACTATTACAGCAAGGCCATCGCTAATATCACCGATGTCGACGACCTCCTGTCGAACAGCCGGCTGAAGACATATGTGCTCGACTCATTCGGGCTCGATGCCAAGTACACGTCCACCAGCTATCTGAAGCAGGTGTTGACCAGCGATCTCGAAGACCCGAACAGCTTTGCCAACCAGACCGGCAGCGACAAGTTCGTGGCGCTTGCCGAAGCGTTCAACTTCCAGGCTGACGGCACCGTCGCAGACGGCGACAGCGCCCAGACGAGCGGCCAGATCGAATCGCTGAGGCTCGATTACGTCTACAACAAATCGACGTTCCCATCCGATACGCTCGCGGCCGCCAACCAGACCTATTGGGAAACCAATATTTCCTCGATGACCAGTGTCGACGAGTTGGTCGACGACCCGCGGATGGTCGAGTATCTGACCACGGCCTTCAGCGTCAAAGTGCAGTTCACCTCCACGATCCGGTCGCTGCTGACCAGCGATTCGGCTGCAGCGACGCTTGGCTATACGGGCGTCAAGGCGATGTTCAATTTCCAGAGCGACGGTTCGATCGCCACTGGCGAGACCGCTCAGAACCAGACCCAGCTGGCGTCTACCAGCACCTCCTACCAGACGGCCTTCAAGGCCAACCAGGAAGATGCGGTCACCAATGCGGTCACCAACTATCAGACGCGCATCGCCGAGGTGAAAAGCGTCGATGACTTTCTAAGTTCGAATAAAGACGACGACGACGATACCAATGACGATGTGACGGAGATCTGGGACGTCGCGCTGCGCGCCTATGGGATCGATCCGGCCGATGTCAGCAAGAGCCGGCTCAAGGATATTCTGGCAAGTGATCCCAACGACCCGAAGAGCTATGTCAACCAGCTGAAAGACGACCGGTACGTCAATCTGGTCAAGGCGTTCAACTTCGACGCGGAAGGCGATATCGACACGCCTCTCCTCGTCCAGTCAGCCAGCGTCATCAGCAATTTCGCGACAGACTACAAGACGGAACAGCTCAAACTTCTCAAGGGCAGCGCTCGCGAGAAGGCTGAGGAAGCTGCCGACAAGGAAATCGACTACTACAATACCCAGATGCAGACGATCACCACGGCCGCCGAGCTTATTGCCGACGACCGCCTGGTGTCCTTCGTGCTCGAATCGAAGGGGATCGATCCCAAATCGGTCACCAAGGACGAGCTGAAGAACATGTTCTCGTCCGATCTCGACAATCCGAAAAGCTATGTGAACAGTCTTGCCAACGGCGTGTTTGCTGAGATCGTCGCATCGTTCAACTTCGATAGCGAAGGCAACCTTTCTGCGCAGCCCGTGGGCACGATCCAGCAGCGCGGCGACGTGCTGGCGACCGTCAACAACTACAAGCAACAGACGCTTGAAGAGCAGGAGGGGGAATCCAACGAGGGCGTGCGGCTGGCGCTGTATTTCGAGCGCAAGGCGGCGGACGTTACGAGCGCTTATACGATCCTTGGCGACACGGCGCTGTTCGAGTTTTTCAAGACGACGTTCAGCATGTCCGACTACATATCCAACATGGATACGGATCAGCAGGCGAGCATGATCGAGAAATACGTCGACATCTCGAAGCTTCAGGATCCGGACTACGTGACCAAGTTGATCAAGCAATACACTGCGCTCTACGATTCCGAGAACAGTTCGACGACATCGCCGGCGCTGACGCTGCTCACAACCACCGGCACGACACGCATCAGCTCCGATACGCTGCTTGCCGTCGCCCAGCTTTCATCGAAATAGAGACTTCAGTGGATGTAGCCGAGGCGGATCGCCTTGGCGATCGCCTGGATGCGGTTCACGGAATTGAGCTTGATCGTCGCGGAGCCGAGATAGGCGTTGACGGTGTGAACGGAGAGGCCAAGCTTCTCGGCGATCTCTTCGCTGATACGACCGTCACCGGCCAGTTGAAGACACGCCACTTCCCGTTCGCTCAAGGATTCGGCCGGCACGCTTCGACGCTCATCGAGTGCCAGAAGGTCCATCATGACCTGACAACTTCTGACGTGCTGGTCGATGATCAGATTGCTGCCCAGCTCCAGCGAGCCCGACAAAAACGTGACGTAGCCATTCCCGAGAGCACCCAACCGCACCGGGAATGCAATTCCTGACGACGGCATGATCCGGTCGTCGATCTTGCGCACGAGCGAGGAAAAATCGCCGGCCTCGCTATAGGCCCCTTTTTCCGTGCCGGTCCACACGATCGGCAGGATCGACATTTCGATATGATCGAGAAACATATCGCCGTAGGAGCTCACGAGTACGCCCTGATGCTCCCCGCTTCCGGCGCCCCAGTTGTCCAGCTCGCAGACCAGCTTGCGCTTGTTGGGAAGCCCGGCGCCGGTAACACGAAACACAGCAAAGTGCCGCGCCTTGAGGTTCCTCTGCATGGCGACGAGTTTGGGAAATATGTCCGAACGACTGGAGGCACGCTGAAGACGCAGATACTGGATGCTGCCCGGTCCATCTGACGTTCCACCGCGGGAAAAGCCCATTGTTGCCCCAAGCCTTCCTAAACCAGATTGTTGCGTACGGCATAAGCGATCGCTTCCGACCGCGTTTTGGTTGCCGTCTTACGCATCACGCTGGTGATGTAGTTGTTGATCGTATTGCGGGAGATCCCGAGGATCACCGCTATCTCATCGCTGGTCTTGCCCTCGGCGATCCAGAACAGGCATTCCAGCTCGCGTTCCGTCAGTTCGAAGTCGCGTTCAGCCTTGGCATCGCGCGCCTCGGCAAAGCTTGCGCCATAGGATGCAAACAGTCCGACTTCGCGAAGTCTTTCCTGTGACAGGATGATGCCTTCCAGGAAAAGCAGCATCAGAGAGAAACGGGTTTTGCCGACGCAGAATGTCAGCGAACAGTATTGGCGGCTGATGTCGTCCGGCGGCGTGATGTCATCGGGCAGGAGCGCGAAGCTCGGGGTCAGCAGCGACAGACACTTTTCGAGTTCCGTCGAACGCGCATAACCACTCGCCAGATCCGCCCCGAGCCGTCGGACGAGATCGAATGGCCAGTTGGAGGTTACGATGAAATCGAGACCGTGTTCCTGGACGAGGTCGTAGCGGGCGAGAAGAAAATGCGAAGCGCCAACGTAGTCTGCGAGCAGCCGCATGATAGCCTGAACGTTGTTCGATCTCGACAAGATCGAAAGCCGTCTTACCAGTTGTTCACGGGAGATAATTTTCGACCCAGGTCCATCGTGATACGCGCGCTGGTCGATCGTCATCTCTGCTTCAGGCAACTCCACCGTTATCTGCTCCCCACCGGCTCCTCTCCCCGAAGGGCGACACCGGTATGTTCAAACGACGTATGGCATCCGCTTCCAGAATTAAGGCAGTTCCGGGTGCCGATACCCTGGCGTGACCGGTCCATTCCGAATCAGACTTCACATGTGCAAAGCCTAGACGTTGCCGTACGAATCAGGGCCATTGTAGGAATCGCTTTTGGAAATGCTATGCCGCGAGCGCCGATTTTGCCCACTTCCATCCATAAAGGCTTCATCAATGAGGCTAAAATGCGCCAACTGTATGGCAATGCCCACGCAGCAAGGCCGGGACGAGCCCGGCCTGTTGTGATCATATGTTTGTGAAGGCAGTTTAGGCTGCTTTGTCGATCGCCCATTTGCGCAGGATTTTCGCGGCCCGCTCTTCGGAGATCTCGACCATGCGGGAGAGACGTTTTTCCGGACCTTCCTTGACCCGGCGGTTGAAGCCGCCGTCGTCCGCACCGCCCATAAGATCATCGGAGCTGTCGAAACCGAAGTCGGCGCCGAAGCCATCCATGAGCGCCGGGCTTGCGCCACCCGGTGAGAAGTCGGGAAGTTCGAGGCCGGCCGCATCGGCGGTAAGCTCTCCGGCCGGGACGCTGGTGTTGCCACCGACGGTGCGCACCAGAGGACGAAGGCCAAGCCAGACCACGAGAAAGGCGACAAGAACGAACGCAAGCGAGTTGATGATGCCGCCGATATTACGGTTGAGCACTTCCATCATACCCGGACCAGACGAAGCGGCCTCGTCGAGAAGCTGGGTTTCGACGAAATCCATGGCCGTGAGTGTGACGACATCGCCGCGGTCGCTGCTGATGCCGGCAGCCGAAGACACGATCTTCTGCATTTCGGCAAGATAGGCGTCGACCTTTGCCTGATCCGCGGGCTCGCCCACCATCTTGGCAATACGGCCCTTGTTGACGACGACGGCGATCGAAATCTTTTCAATCTGATAGCCGTTGCGAACTGTCGCCGTGGTCTTCTGATTGATTTCGTAGTTGGTCTGCTCTTCCTTCTTGTCCGACTGGTCGGAGGATTTAGGAGCGCCGTCGCCGCCGGCCTGAGGAGCGGCCTGTGGAACGTTCTGCTCGACCGTGGTCGCGCTGTCGTTCTGGGCCTGCTGCGACTTGGAAGCTTCCTTGGTGGAGCGCACCGACCGTTCAACGCGGGAGTTCGGGTCGAAAACGGTTTCCTGGATCTGCTGGCTGTCTGTGTTGAGGGCGGCAGTCACGCTGGAGCGGAAGTTATCCATTCCGAGAAAGGGTGCCAGCGCCTTGTCGATGTTGTTTTCGATTTCCTGCTGGACCGACTGGACCACACCGAGCGAACGGCTGATCTGGCTGTTGCTGCCATCGTCACCCGAGGCGAGAAGCTGGCCGGTTGAATCGAGGATCGTGACGTCGTCGACTTCGAGGCCCGGGACGGCCGAGGCGACGAGATGGCGGATAGACGCAGCGGCTTTGCGACCGGCGGATGCGTTCGCACGGATCATCACGGACGCCGTCGGCTTCTGCTCGCCGCGACGGAAGTTGCCGGCATCAGGCATGACGATGTGGACGCGTGCGGCCGACACGCCGGAGATCTGCTGGATCGAACGGCCGATTTCGCCTTCGAGCGCCCTCACCCGCGTGACTTCCTGCATGAAGGAGGTCAGACCGAGCGAACCGACATTGTCAAACAGCTCGTAGCCAGCATTGGCGCTGTTGGGCAGACCGCGTTCTGCAAGCATCAGACGCGCCTTGCCGGTCATACCGACAGGCACCTGGATGCTTGCGCCATCAGAGCCAACCTCAAAGGGCATGTTGGCTTCCGCAAGGGCGATGCTGATCTGATTGAGATCGGCTGTTTCGAGACCGACATACAGTCCCTCATAGGAGGGCTTGTTCACATAAAGGGCAGCGGCCAGAACGATCGCTATCGAAACGACACCGACGGCGCCCAGCGCGATCAATCGTGTCTGGCCAAGACTGGCCAGATTTTTGAATATTGTTGGAAATTGAGATAACAGATTCATTCTGTCCCACGCCGCCAGATAACATCTCGAGCCTATGCCCAGCATCACCCTAGGGAGCGAAGCTTGCGCGAGCGTTTCGAAACGTCATGTCTGGTTGCCGCATGATGATTGCGACGCGGCCTGGCAGCAGGGTCAGAGACAGTCTGTGACGTCAGAAGAAATCGAAGTCTCCGGCGGCCTTGTTGAGCGGCTGGGAGTGGCCGTGGCGCATCCCGTTGGCCAGCGCCTTCTGCATGTCGGCAAGTTTGACGAGGCTGAGAGCCGTCGACAGATCCACCATCCAGTCGCTCGGAATGCTCGCGGTGACGGTATCGATGAACTCTGCGAGACCCCGCGTTTTCTGCACCGCGAGATCGATGCCCTGCAGCACTTTCACGCTGTCGGGCGAATGAAGCAGGCCCGGGCCGCCCAGTTCCAACACCTGCGGTTCGATACGCTCGATCAGATAGGCGACATCGTGCAGCTCCGAGACGAGGCGCATCAGTACCTCGGGCAGAGATTCCTCAAGGGAATCGCGTATCGGGGCGGTGATTTCAGTCATGAATTTCCTCGTCTTTACCCAAGCGTAAGAATTAAAAGAATTCGATCGAGCTTTCGACGGGCTTTGGTGGCGTACGGACAGGACGCTGCTCCAGCGCAACCGTCTTTTGCGTTTCGGCGCCTGTGAGAGGATATTGCCGGGCACGGCCGCTGACCGGCCAGAATTCCAGCTTGCGGCCGTGATCGCCTCCGGTCGAGGACCCCACCACCGGAATGCCTTCGTCACGCAGGAACTCCACGGCGAAGGCCGCATTCTGTTCGCCGACATTGGAGAAACTGGCAATCGTCTTTGCGCCGCCGAAGATCTTTGCCTCGAGCCGATCACGACGGGCACCCTTTTTCAGGAGACCGTTGATCAACAACTCCATCAGGTGCACGCCGTAGCGGGTCGCGTCGCCCCCCGACGACGCTGCCCCGCCCGAGCCCGGAAGCAGGAAGTGGTTCATGCCGCCGACACCGGCGACAGGATCACGAAGGCAGGCAGCCACGCACGAGCCAAGAATCGTCGACAAAACCACATTGGGATCGCTTTCGACCTTGAATTCGCCCTGGATAATATGGACGCGTTTGGCACCTGCCGGGTCGTTCATTTAAGGGCTCCGAACACCGCCTCGATAGCAGCTTTCATCTTTTCGATTGTGAATGGCTTGGCGAGCACGTTGTTGGCGCCGAGCTGAGCAGCCTTCTGAACCAGAGCGCGATCGCCCTGCGCCGTCAGAATGATAAACGCTGCCTTCTTGGTATTCGGGTTGGTGCGCACTGCCTGCAGCAGGCCCAGACCGTCCATGTTCGGCATGTTGAAGTCCGAGATCACCAGGTGATGCGGCTGCTCGGCCATGATCTTCATGCCCTGCACACCATCGCCGGCGGCAGTGATCTGCTTGAAACCGAGCTGTGTCAGAGCGTCGCTGAGCAGCAGTCGGCTGGTGACCTGATCGTCGACGATCAGAACTTTGATTTTTTCAGCGAGGGACATTATTCGGTACCTTCTTTTCGGGCGGCAGTTAGTTTCAGTATTTCGTCTCCGATGGAGCCGAGCGGCAGCTGCTGCTCGACTGCACCAATTTCGTAGGCGACCCTCGGCATGCCGTAGACCACACATGTCTTTTCGTTCTGGCCGATCGTGCGAGCGCCAGCGCTGCGCATCCTCAACAGTCCCGAAGCCCCGTCGCGACCCATGCCCGTCAGGATAGCCCCGACCGCATTGCGACCCGCCAACTCCGCGACCGAATCAAACAGGACATCGACGGAGGGCCTGTGGCCGTTCACCGGATCGCGTTCGACCAGCCGGCAGCATGGCGCCGACGGATTGACCACCTGAAGGTGCCGGTCGCCACCAGGCGCGAGATAGATCTTGCCGATCTCGAGACGCGCACCATCGGTCGCTTCCTGCACCACAGGAGCGCAGATACGATTAAGCCGTTCAGCAAAACTTTTCGTAAACGTGGACGGCATATGTTGAGTGATTACAGTCGGTGGGCAGTTCAACGGAAACTTTTGAAGCACTGCGATCAACGCTTCAACGCCACCGGTAGAAGATCCGATCGCCACAACCTTGCGACCGTTGCGGTAATCTGATGCCGGCGTCGGGACCATTGAGACCGGAGCACTGACCTGTCGGCGTGCAGAGCGTGCCGCGGCCTTTACCTTTTCAGCCAGATCCATGAACGGGCGAACGTCTCCCGGCACCGGCTTTCCGACGCAGTCGAACGCACCGATTTCGAGCGCGGCAAGCGTTGCGTCGGCGCCGCGCTGGGTCATGGTCGAGACCATGATGACCGGCATCGGACGCAGACGCATGATCTTTTCGAGGAAGTCGAGGCCGTTCATGTTCGGCATCTCGATGTCCAGCGTCACGACATCAGGATTGAGCTGCTTGATGGCGCTACGCGCTTCCATCGCATCGCTGGCCTGCCCGACGACGCTGACATCGGGATCGGAATTGAGGACGGCCGTGATCAGGCCTCGCATGGTCGGGCTATCGTCGACGACGAGAACTCTGGCCGGTGCGATCATGCCTTCCTCCCGGCATTCTTACCCATATATTTGTAGGTCGTGATGCCGATATTATCGAACGTGTTCTTCGCTTCGCCCGATACCCGCTCCGAATGGCCGATATAGAGATGGCCGCCTTCCGGCAGAAGCTGGGAGAAGCGTGACCAGATTTTCACCTGGGTCGGTTCGTCGAAATAGATCACGACGTTGCGGCAGAAGATGATGTCGAAACCGCCCTTGAAGGGCCATTGCGCCATCAGGTTCAGTTCGTTGAAGGTGATAAGCTTCTTGACGCGATCATCGACCTGGAACTTGCGGCGGCCACCGACGTCGACCTCGCGGAACCACTGCTTGCGCATGGCCGGGGAAACAGTTTCGAGGGCACCTTCGTCATAGGCTCCTGCCCGCGCGGCAGCCAGGATCTTAGGGTCGATATCGGTTGCCAGGATGCGGAAATCATAGTCGGCAGCGTTGGGAAGAAGGCCCAGCACCGTCAGCGCGATCGAATAGGGCTCCTGTCCGTCGGAACAGGCCGCCGACCATATGCGCACACGTCCGCCATTGCGGGCACGCTGGATCAGCCCGGGCAGGACCTCGTCCCGAAGGTGCTCGAAGTGGTGGTTCTCTCGAAAGAAACGGGTGAAGTTCGTCGTCAGATGCGACAGCATCTCCCGGCGTGCCGGAGCGCCCTCGACAGAGGCGACCAGGGTACAGTATTCCCGAAAGCCCCGCAGTCCGAGGTTGCGGATATGCTTGGACAAGCGGGAATAGACGAGCGACGCCTTGGAATCGTTGAGGTAGATCCCGGCATCGGCGTAGATCATCGCCGCAATCTCCGACAGGTCGCGACGCGTCAACGGGTATTCCCCGCTGGCGAGGACTTCGTCCGGCGACTGTCTGGCTTCTATGGCGCCCAGGGGCATCATGCGGCTTCGCTTTCCTTTTCGAGGTACGTCTCGGGGAAGAGATGATCCAGCTCGATCATGCAGATCATCCGCTTATCGAACGCCAGAATGCCCTTCGCGTATTGTTTCGCCAGGTCGGAGGAAATCTCCGGCACAGGCTGGATATTCTCTTCTGTAATCGTAAGGATATCGGAAACGGCCTCGACCAGCAGGCCGACAATCCGTTTCCCGACCTGCGCAACGATGATGACGTGACGCGCCGTCGGTTCGGCATCCTTCATTCCAAGCCGCGCCGACAGATCGACGATCGGCAGCACGGCGCCGCGCAGATTGATCACGCCGCGCACATCGGCGGGAGCGTGCGGCAGCTGCATTGCCGGCGTCCATCCGCGGATTTCGCGGACAGACATGATGTTGACGCTGAATTCCTGATCGCCGATCCGGAAAGCGATCAGCTCCCGGCTTGCCTGCGTCAGATTTTTCACAGCGTAGGACATTGTGTTCAACCTGTCGCAGCGAGCGACATCTCCGGACTGAGCGACTGACCGCGGGATGCCGCAACCACCGCGTCCACATCCAGGATGAGAGCGACGCGGCCATCACCAAGGATGGTGGCGGCGGCAATGCCCGGAACATGGGTGTAGTTGGCTTCCAGCGACTTGATGACGACCTGACGCTGACCCTGGATGGCATCGACCATCAGCGCGCGCTGACCGCCGCCTTCGGATTCGACCAGCAGTGCCACGCCCTCGACCGGATTTGCCTGTGTGGCGCGGAAGTTGAGGATGCGGCCGACATCGACCAGCGGGCAGAACGAGTTGCGGATCGAGATGAGCCGCTGCGTTGCGCCAAACGAGTGGATGGCAGACGCTTCCGGCTGCAATGTCTCCACGATCGCCGTCAACGGCACGACAAGCGTCTGGCCGGCAACCGTTACCACCATCCCGTCGAGGACGGCGAGCGTGAGCGGCAGGCTCATGGTGAAGGTCGAGCCCAGACCCGGGCGCGAGGAGATCGAGATACGGCCGCCAAGTGCCTGGATCGAACGCTTGACCACATCCATGCCGACGCCGCGGCCGGAAATGTCGGAGATCGTGTCTGCCGTCGAGAAGCCCGGCGCGAAGATGAGGTTGTCGATTTCCTCGTCCGACAGATTGGCATCCGGCGAAATCAGGTCGTTGTCGATTGCCTTCTGCTTGACGCGCTCACGGTTGATGCCGCCACCGTCGTCGATCAGTTCGATCAGGATGCGGCCCGAACGATGCTTGGCCGAAAGCTTGATCGTGCCTTCCGGATCCTTGCCGGCGGCTTCGCGCTTTTCAGGGCTTTCGATGCCGTGGTCGACAGCGTTTCGGATCATGTGGGTCAATGGCTCGGCGATCTTGTCGATAACCGTCTTGTCGACTTCGGTGTTCTCGCCTTCGGTGACCAGACGGATCTGCTTGCCGACCATGTCTGCGACTTCGCGGACGATACGCGACATGCGCTGGAAGACCGGCTTGACCGGCTGCGCGCGGATCGCCATGACCGAGTCCTGGATCTCGCGCGTCAGCTGCTGCAGCTCTTCGAGACCCATATTGACGGCGGAGGTGCCGCTGGCATCGTTTTCGATGACGCTCTGCGAGAGCATCGCCTGGTTGATGACAAGCTCGCCGACCAGGTTGATCAGGCGATCGACGCGATCGAGATCGACGCGGATCGTCTGGCCGGCGGCCGCTGTGGCAGCGGCCTGGGCCGGAGCCGGCGCGGGTGCTGCGGCTTCCTTCTTTTCGACGCGTGCCGCGGCGGCAGCCATCTTGCTGACGTTGGCGGCAGCCATCTTGCTGACGTTGGCGGCAGCTTCAGTCGCCACGACGGCGGCTGCCTCGTCGGCAGCCTTCGTGTCGGAGCCGAGCTCATCGTCGAGCGACGAGAGATCGAATGGTACCGGAACCATCGGCAGTTCTTCGTCGCTTGGCTTTGCGGCGGCCAGCTTGACGTCGAGATCACAGTCCCATTCGGCGAATTCGAACACCGAGCGAATATCGGCTTCGGTCTTTTCGGTCGTCAGGGAGATTTTCCAGCTGAAATAGGAGGCTTCCGGATCCAGCTTGTCGAGGGTCGGCAGCTGCTCCATGTCGCAGCCGACGCTCATCTCGCCGAGCTTGGACAGGTCGCGCAGCAGGAGGGCTGCTTCGTTGCCCTTGGCATAGAGATCGTGGCGCGGCTTGAAGCCGATCTCGTAGACCGACCCTTTTGCTGCCGGGACGTCGTCGTCGAAACCATCGAAGGTGAAAGGGATCGGCTGGAAACCGCTGTCATCGCTCGGCTTCGGTGCCTCGGCCTTTGCAGGCTTTGCGACTTCGGCATGGGCCGAAGGCATTTCGCCATGGGCAAGGGCTTCCAGTTCCTTGACGAGGCCGCGTGATCGCGCCTCGTCCACACCACCGCCGTCACGGGACGCGGTGACGAGATCGGCGAGCACGTCGGCCGATTTCAGCATCACCTTCAGAACGTCCTGGTTCGGCTCGAGCTTGTTGGACCGGACGCAGTCGAGCGTCGTCTCGAAGACGTGGGCAAAGCCCACGAGGTCATCGAGGCCGAAGGCGCCTGCTCCACCCTTGATGGAATGAACGGCGCGGAAGACGGCGTTGACCGTTTCGGGGTCGCGGTCCCCGTCGTTCAGCTTCAGCAGACCAGATTCCAGTTCAGCGAGCTGTTCTTCGCATTCCTGAAAGAAGATCTCTTTGATTTCGTTCATATCCATGGGAGGATTTCCTGGCTCAGGCGGTTACACGCTCGATGGCATCGATCAGTTTAGCGGGATCGAACGGCTTGACGATCCAACCCGTGGCACCGGCCTGGCGGGCGCGGTTCTTCTTCTCCGCGTCGCTTTCCGTGGTCAGGACCAGGATCGGGATGGCGCGATACTTGTCGTTGCGGCGAACGCCTTCGATGAAACCGAAGCCGTCGAGGCGCGGCATGTTGATGTCGGTGACGATCACATCGGGGTTGCAGCCTTCGAGGACTTCGAGACCTTCGATGCCGTCTTCAGCCTGGATGGTTTCGAAACCGGCGTTGTTGAGAGTGACCAGAAGCATGTTCCGGATCGTCCGTGAATCGTCCACGGTCAGGACTTTTTTCTTCATCGCTAAATCTCCTTAGCAACCAAATTCTGTGTATCGAGGCCGATGAGCTGCATCGTCTTGACGAAGGCATCGGAAGGCTTTTGGACGGCAAAGGACTTCTTGTCGTCATCCCAGGCGTTTGCGCCGGCGACGAGGACCTGGACGCACTGGACGCCGAGACGCTCGACACCGGACGCATCGATGACGATGTCGCTACCACGCATGGACAGCAGTTTGGCATGCAGCGCGGACGCCTCGTTGAGGTCCAGCACGGAAGACAGTTTCAAACTTCCCGGACCGGCTTTCTTGGCCGCCATCAGCTTATTCCTTGTCGTTTGGAGTAAAATGTCTCTGAGGAACCGATGCGTTCCGCCGCGGCGCGCGGGGAGATGTCGGTGGCAACTTCCGGCCGGCGTGCAGCCGGTCTTGAGCGGTCGTCATCGTAACGGCCCTGTCGCGCAATCCGGAATTCGCGAACCGTGCGTCCAAGCTCCAGGATCACCGTCTGCAATTCGTCCGCGCCTTCGCCCGAGCGACGTGCCAGAACGGCATTGGATGCGACTTCCTGGCTGAGATCACTGACATGTGCCGTAACGACGTCGAGGCCTTCCGCCTGGACCCCGGTATCGCGAGCTATGCCCGCAATCGTGTCGTTGATGGCCGACACCTGCTGGACGATGCCATCGATGGCGCCCTGCGTGCGGTGAACCATTTCGACACCCGCATCGACCTGCGTCTTGGTGCCGTTGACGAGCGTCTTGATCTCGCGGGCGGCTTCGGCGGAACGCTGGGCGAGCGCCCTCACCTCCTGCGCGACGACCGCAAAGCCGCGGCCACTGTCGCCGGCGCGGGCGGCTTCGATGCCGGCATTGAGGGCGAGGAGATTGGTCTGGAATGCGATCTCGTCGATCGTGCCGATGATCTGGCCGATCTTTTCGGCTGACGCTTCGATATCCGCCATCGCGCTGATCGCCTGACCTACGACCTTGCCGCTGTCTTCCGCTGACCGGCGTGTGGCGGCCGTTGCCTTTTCGGCGGCAGCCGTGCCGGCGGCACTCTGGCGGACACCGGCAGCGATCGACGAAAGCGTTTCGCCGGACTTTTGCAAGCGGGCGGACTGATTCTCGGAAGTTCTGGCGAACGTGCGTGCGCTCTCGGAAAGAGCGTCGGTCAGCATGTCCGCCTGGATTCCGGTCTCTCCGACGGTCTCGAATGTCGTGCGGAGGTCGCCGATGGCGCTGTTGAGGATGTCGCCGAGTTCGCGATAGGCGTCCGGCATGTCGTCCGGAACCTTGGCGGTCAGATCGCGATCGGCCAGCGCTGAAACCACGGAGAGGAACGTCTCAACGGCCTGCGCCTGATCGGCCTGGCGCTGCTCGGTCAGGGCACGCTGGTGCTTGAGGCGCAATTCGTTAAAGCGCAACGACACCGCGATCTCCGCGTCGACCATGACGAGACGCACGATTGCGCTGACGAGATCGTTGAGTTCCTGTTCGCGCTTGCGACTTGCCGGAAGAATGGAGCGGGATGACATGCCGGCGACCGCACCGGTGATCAGATGCTCTAGCATCACCGAATGACCGGCGAGGTGCCAGCGCGGATCAAGACCCATGCGGCTTTCGGTATCGGAGAGGAGTTTGACCCGTTCGGCGTACAGTGCATCGAAGCGCGCGTCGCTGAGCACGCTCCAGTGAGACGCCTGGAGGTCATGCAGGCGTTCGATCTGCTGTTCGCTTTCGAAGATACCGGCAGCCTCGGGAACGGACTGCAGCCGGTGAAAATAGTCGCGCAATCCGGCTTTGAGATGCGGTTCGAGCTGCGGCCGGCACCGGCGCAGCAAGTCGCGCAGGTCCCCGTCGAGGCCAGCAAAGGCCAAGCGTTCGCTCAGGCTGCCCGCCTGGCTCCGTCGCCCCTGTTCTGTCGGCGTGTCCTGCACCAAAACCGTCCCCGCATGAAAGTCAGACCAACCCGACGAGTTGGTGTATTGCCGCCCAGCGAGGCAAATCCGAAACGGGCGGGAGCGTGCCGGGACAGGCCATGACCTGTCTGCGGTGGCGACGCTTATACCGCGAAGCATTTCGTAATCTGTCGATGAGAAATACCGGATTCAGACCGGTACGGCTTGGCGGCTTCATGCCTGTTGGGAGCCCTCGGGACATCCCATTCGCCGTCTATCTAATATGTATGGTTAATTCCTTGCCCGAAGGTTAACACGGGCGGTGTGAAATGCTCTTTCAAGCAAAGTCAGAAACCGGCCATCGCTCGGACTGTCCGCAAAGGTGACAACAAACAGAGGCGCAGAACAGCTCAACCAAAAGCTTTAAAACTTGCAGTAAAATCAAATGGATCTAATCTGGAAGTTCACCTTGCGGCGGTGTTTCAATTATCCGGCGGCCAGATCAGTTCGGCCAGCGCTCGTTGGCCGTCCTTGCTTCCGGTCGATGCAAGAGCCTGAAAAATTCTTCGCGCATCGGGCTTGCGACCGACATTGAGGTAGGCGTAGCCGCGAAGGATCATCAGATCGGTCTGTTCCGGCGTGATCTGGGCGCGCTGATCGAGCGCGATGAGCGCCTCCCGGTAGCGACCGAGGTTGAAGGAGCTTTGGGCGCGATTGGCAAGAATGGCGCTCTGAAGCTCCACGGCGCGGGAGTTGGTCTGCTTGGCGGCGGCGGCGGCAACAGATGCCTGATCCGTCAGGCCTGCCCGCAGATAGGCAAGGCTTCGACCATAGGACGCATCAGAGCGGACCACGTCGGAAGCACTGTTTTGCGCGACCTCGAAAGCCTTGACGGCTTCGAGCGGCCTGTTCAGATCCATCAGGCACCAGCCGCGCGATAGCGCCTGGTCCGGATTGGTCTGTCGGAGTTCCGTCAGAGCACAACCGCGAGACGGCGGCCCGGAGCTTGCCTGAGCGGATCTGGTTGCCTGGCGGACCGACGGCTGCACGGCAACAGGCTGCCGGGTTGCAGCGGCACGCTGCGGGTTGGGTTGCTGAACGCTGCGTTGCGCTGGTTGCTGGTAGGGTTGTCCGTCCTGCTGCGAATAGGCTTCCGCAGTGCGATCCTCGGGCCTGACGCTCGGCAGCGGCGGTTGGCGACGGTAACCTGTCCGATCATCGACGCCCGCTACAGATGGTCTGCCGAGATTTGCAATGCGCTCTGAACGACCGCCCCAGGCACGCTGGAGAGAAGCGACACCGGCCCGGTCGCCCAGGTCGTTGCGGGTCAGCGCCAGACCATAGGCGGAGGGCTCGTCATCCGGCTTCCAGGCGAGTGCTGCCCCGAACCACTCGGCGGCTGTGCGAAGCTGCCGCATTGCTCTTGCATACCAGCCGAACTGTTGTGCCGCGTCGGCATCGCGGGCGGCGATCACGACAGGCGCCATGCGGGCCAGAACCTCTTCCTGCAGCATGGGCGGAGGATCGAGTGCAAGAAGATTGGCGACGGCGGAAAGATAGGCCGCCTTGGTGCCTTCGGAACTTTCCCGGAAACGATAGAGAACGTTTTCCGCTTCGAGCGGCGACTTCTGGCGGACCAGGGTGAGCGCCAGCCCCTCAGCAGCGGAGGCCGTCTCTTCCTTGCCATAGGCGCGCCGGAACCAGCGCTCGGCACCGCCGAGATTGTCTCTGCGATAGGCATACCAGCCCAGCAGCAGCGCGTCCGAGGCGAGCCCCTCGCGTTCCGCGAGTTGTTCGAGACGCGTGACATACTGCTGGCCGACGACCAGTTTCGCATCGTCGCCGGCTTCGCTGATAAAGCGGCGCGCGAGATCGTTTCTCAGACCCTCGAATTCCGGCTGACCACCGGCGGGAGTTTTTTCCTTGGCGAGGAGATCTTCCAGCATGGTGGAGGGAAGAAGTTCACTCGCCTTCTGCACCGTGGCGACACGCGCGGCGGTGTCCTCGCAATTGTCCAGAACGTAGAGATAGGCATCCCGGGCGCGACCCTGTCGCTCGGTCTCGGCAAAGGCTTCCGCCACCCGCCACAAGACGTCGATTTCGCTGCAGGTGAGAAGGCTCGGGTTTTCGGCCGCCATGCGGATGACGACGTCGTAATCCTTGCTGTCGGAGGCGCCGGTCAGGCTGACACGTGCTTCGGCAAGCTTTAGCCGGTCGAGGAGATCGTCCGGTGCCTGCCAGCCGCTCTCGGCAGTCTGACGGTCGGCGATTGCCTTACGCACGTCGGCAAAGCGCGACTGTGCATAGAGTTGCCACATGTTTTCGAGCTGCGGATCACCGCTTGCGCGCACAGCCAGCGGATCAGCGGGCGGCGACCAGGTCGGATAGAGCGCGCGCAGGCGCGAGATCTCGGCCTGAAGCCGTGCCGTGTCGCCACGGGCAGCAAAATATCGCAAGGCGCTTTCATCCACGACGACCGGAGGCGGCGTGTTGCCGCGCTGCGCCGTCAAGTTTTCGGGACGCTGCAAGGGTGGTGGCGACGATGCGGCCGGGGACTGTGCGATCAAGGGCATGCCCGAACGCGCCGGGGAAGGCGTATCGGCCGGTTCGGTGGCGGATCCGTTCGGCAGCGTTTGCGTGATCACAAGCGCTGCTGCACCCGGAGACTGCGCGGAAGGTTCGTCGGAGGAGAGCAGTTGAGCCGTAAGCCGCTCGGTCTTGGGACGCGGCTGCATACCGTCTGCCCATGCGGGCGCGTCGGGACTGATGGCGCCGGTCAGCTGCGTCATGTCGACATTGGAGGATTGTCTATCGAGGCTCCAGAATCCAACAGCGGCGATACCTACCACCGTCAATGAGATCATCATAACCTTCATGGACTTCCGATCCCGATCCTAACCCCGACCTGTTGCCCCGCAACGAGGCGTATCAATGGCATGAACGCCATGATGTGTAAGAATGAGCTGATATGGTTAACGAACAATTTAGATTTGTTTAGCAAATTGTAAGCAAGACTCGCGATTCGCTTCGTTGCGTAGACTTTTGTGGAAGCGGAAATCGAGACGGAAGCGATCGGACGATGACTGTCCAGTAGATGCGCCATTATATGCGAGTGCCCATGACGAAAAGATCATTTGCCGAAGTTCGCCGGTTCGTACGCAGCGACCGCCGAAGCTTCGCAATTGCCATCGCAGGATTGCTGCCTCTCGTCCTGGCAAGTTGCGGCGGAGCTCCGATCCAGCCGGGCGCCCTGGTGAAGACCGTGCAGGCGGAAGAAGCCATGGTCATGCCCCCGCCATCCGGCCCCGGTATCGTCGGCGTCATCGAGCGGCGCTACGACAACGCCATCGAGCAGGAAATTCCGCTCTTCACATCCGCACTCACGCCCGGCCAGAACTTCATCAAGGCGCAGTTCTTCGGCACGAAGAGCGCGTTCAGCTATAGCTCGAACCGGCTGACGTCGAAAATGGTCTCGCAAAGCGGCACGGCCCGCGAAATGGCATCCGGGTTTCCCGGTGTACGGATGGTGCGGTCGCAATTTTACGTCCAGAACAGCTATGGCCCGTTCGGCTATGCGTTCGGGCGCGGCAGGGGCAGCGATCTTTGCCTCTACGGATGGCAGCAGATCCGCTCGCAGGCGCAGAAGATGTCGCCGGTCGATAATTACGGCTCGATCCAGATCCGCGTGCGGATCTGCGAGGCCGGCGCGACGGAGCAGGCGCTTCTCGCCTTCATGTACAATTTCACTATCAACGCCTCCGTCGACTCGCTCGGCTGGAATCCCTATGGCGATGCGAGCCCGCTTTCGCCGGAAATCGGACGAACCGGCGCTCCCACCTACCCGCGTCCTGCCTCGACGGAAGCTATCGTTCCGGTCCTGCCGCAACGACAAGCTGCGCCGATGATCCGCCGCGCAGCCCCTGCGGCGCCGGTCCGGCCAGCCGTAGCACCGGTTGCCAGCAGCATGATGGAGCCTGTCATGCAGCCGGTGGGGCCAAGGATCCCCAGCGTTTCCGCCCTTTCTCCCGCAGGCCTCAGTCCGTCAGCACCCTCGGACGCTGCTGCGTCCCCGAGGTCACTGACACCCGCAGCCGCTCCGCGCGTCACTGTTCCTTCGCCTTCCTGCTCGACACAGGCGGAGGGTGCCAATGTCGTATGTCGCTGAGCGTCAGGCCGGCAATCCCGTCGTGATCCTGCCAACCGTAATCCGGTCGATCGAACCGCAAAGGTAATCCGGCGATGCGTACTTTTATTTCTGCCATCGTGTGGGTTCTCGCCACGATCATGATCGTGACCCTGGTCACCCTGCCGATCAACACGCGCACCCAGTTGATCGCGAGCGTCCTGATCGTCACGGTGATGATCATCATCAAGATGCTCAACGCCGACGGCAAATGGCGTCTCGTGGCTCTCGCCTTCGGCACCGCGATGGTGATGCGCTACGTCTACTGGCGCACGACGAGCACGCTGCCGCCGGTGAACCAGCTGGAGAACTTCATTCCCGGCATGCTCGTCTACTTGGCCGAGATGTACAGCGTGATGATGCTGGCGCTCAGCCTCTTCGTCGTTGCCATGCCGCTGCCGGCGCGAAAGCCGCACGGCCGCACCGAAGGACCGCTTCCGAGCGTCGACGTCTTCGTGCCGTCCTACAACGAGGACGAGACGTTGCTTGCCAACACGCTTGCAGCCTGCCGCAACATGGATTACCCGGCCGACAAGTTGACCGTTTGGCTGCTCGATGACGGCAGCACGCTGCAGAAGCGCCGCGCCGACAACGTGGCGGATGCACGGGCTGCGGATGCGCGCTACAAGGCCCTCAACCAGCTTTGCGAAGACCTCGGCGTCAAATACCTGACCCGCGAGCGCAACGAACACGCCAAGGCCGGCAATCTCAACAACGGGCTTGCCCATTCGAGCGGTGATCTGATTGCCGTGTTCGATGCTGACCACGCCCCGACGCGCGACTTCCTCTTGGAAACCGTCCACTATTTCGAGAAGGAGCCGAAACTCTTCCTCGTGCAGACGCCGCACTTCTTTCTCAATCCGGACCCGGTCGAGCGCAACCTGCGGACCTTCGAGAAGATGCCGAGCGAGAACGAGATGTTCTACGGCATCATCCAGCGCGGTCTCGACAAGTGGAATGCCGCCTTTTTCTGCGGCTCCGCGGCCGTTCTCAATCGCAAGGCGCTCGAAGTCTCCAACGGTTTCAGCGGCGTCAGCATCACGGAAGACTGTGAAACCGCGCTCGATCTGCACGGTCTCGGCTGGCACAGCATCTATGTCGACCGCCCACTGATCGCCGGCCTGCAGCCGGCGACTTTCGCCAGCTTTATCGGCCAGCGCTCGCGCTGGGCGCAAGGGATGATGCAGATCCTTCGGTTCCGCTTCCCGCCGCTCAAGCGCGGGCTCTCCTTCCCGCAGCGCCTCTGCTACATGTCCTCGACGCTATTCTGGCTGTTTCCCTTCCCGCGGACGATCTTCCTGTTTGCGCCGCTGTTTTATCTGTTCTTCGATCTGCAGATCTTCACCTCGTCCGGCGGCGAGTTCCTGGTCTACTCGCTGACCTACATGATCGTGAACATGCTGATGCAGAACTACCTCTATGGGTCGTTCCGCTGGCCGTGGATTTCGGAGCTCTACGAATACGTCCAGACCGTGCACCTGCTGCCGGCTGTCGTTTCGGTCATGCTCAATCCGCGCAAGCCGACCTTCAAAGTGACGGCGAAGGACGAGTCCGTGTCCGTCAGCCGACTTTCGGAGATCAGCCGTCCGTTCTTCGTGATCTTCTGCGTTCTCGTCATTGCCTTCTTCATCAGCATCTACCGGGTCTATACCGAGCCGTTCAAGGCGGACGTGACGCTGGTCGTGGGCGGCTGGAATCTTCTCAACATCATCATTGCGGGCTGCGCGCTCGGCGTCGTTTCCGAACGTGGAGAGAAGCAGTCGTCCCGCCGTATCCGCGTCAGCCGGCGTTGCGAATTCGGAATCGGCGACCGCTGGTTCACGGCGACGATCGAGGATGTTTCGGTCAATGGTGCAGCACTGCAGATCTATACGGAAGGCGCCAGGGACATCGCGAACGGTGCCATGGGTGTGCTCCGGTTCCAGCCGTTCAGCGACCTGCCGATCAGCGACTTGCCGATCGAAATCCGCAATTTCGATACGGTCGGCGACGTGACAACGGCGGGGTGCCGCTACATGCCCCAGAAATCCACCGATCACCGTTTGATCGCCGATCTCATATTCGCCAATTCGAGCCAGTGGACACAATTCCAGACCTCGCGACGTTACAACCCGGGTCTCTTGCGCGGGACGATCTGGTTCCTGGGTCTTGCCGCCTATCAGACGACCCGCGGCCTCGGCTACCTGTTGAAGGATCTGGGCAAGAGCCAGACGACGAAGGAAGGTTGAGCGACATGATCATCAATACACGCTTCCCCCGCCTTCTCTTCGTCGCGGCCATGCTGGCATCGACCGGCGCCCTGTCGGTCTCGTCGCTTGCGCAGCAACCCGGTCAATCGCCGGCCACCGCATCATCGCCATTCGACATGGGTCCGGAGCGGTCCCGCCAAGGTGTAACCCCGACCGCGCCGCCTTCACCGCAGACCCCGGCTCCAGCACCTGTGCCACAGGTTCAACGGCCCATTCCAGCCGCTCCGAAAACGCCCGCGGCACCGGCACCGGCGGCCACCGCTTCTCCCTCTCCGGTAACGGCCCCTGCTCCTCAGGCGGCAGCCAAGGCTTCGACCGAAACGGCGCGGCGCTACCTCATCCCTGCCCCGTCGCTGCGCCTGAACGGCGAGGTCCAGCAGCGTTCCTGGTCCGTCTACCTGACCGAGGAGCAGGCGGCGACGGGTGCAAAGCTGCACCTCACGTACCAGAACTCGATCGTCGTCGCGCCGGAGGCCTCGCGCCTTTCCGTGACGATCAACGACGTCGAGATCTATGGCGACAAGATTGCATCGCCCGACCAGCCGTTCGAAAGGGTGCTCGACATACCGCCGGGCGTTCTGAAGGCGGGCGGCAATATGGTACGGTTCGCGGCCAATCAGCGTCACCGCACCGACTGCACGGTCGAATCCACGTTCGAACTCTGGACCGACATCGACCCGAAGCGGACGTTCCTGGCGTTCGACGACGAGCGTAGCGACCGGTTCAACCGACTGGACGATGTCAGGGCAGTCGGCGTCGACGGCAGCGGAAAGACGCGGTTCCGCTTGATTGTGCCGGCGCTCGACCAGCTGGGCGCGACGGATGTTCTGATGCGGCTTGCGCAGGGACTATCGCTGGTGGGCGGCATGCCGAACCAGTCGTTTTCCTTCCAGAAAACCATCACGCCCGATCTGAGGCCCGGCGAACTTGCGGTCTTCGTGGGGACACCGGACGAGCTTCGACCGATCCTTCCGAACCTGGCGGCAGCCGCTTCCAGTGCAGCCGTTGCAAGCTTTACCGATTACCCCGGGCACGGATCCTCCGCTCTGGTCCTGTCGGGACCCAGCTGGCCGGCGCTTCAGGGCCTTATCGACAGTTTCGTTGCCTCCACCGATGGCGGCAGCATCCAGCGCCGCGATACACTGGCGACCTCGAGCTGGCGCGGCATCGATACGCCATTCCTGTTTGCCGAGAAATCGATTGATTTCAATTCTCTTGGGGTCAGCAGCGAGGAGTTTTCCGGGCGGCTTTACCGTACCGAGTTCACAATCGGCGTCCCGGCGGATTTCTACGCGAACGCCTATGGCGAAGCGCGCATCCTGCTGGATGCCGCCTATGTGTCGGAGGTTCTGCCTGGCAGTCACATCGACGTCTTCGTCAATGGGAATATTGCCTCAACCGTTCCGATCACCTCGGACGGAGGCGCCATTCTGCGCCACCTGCCGATCAAGCTGACGCTGCGTCACTTCAAGCCTGGGGTCAACACGATCACGCTCGAAGCTGCGCTGCTGACCGCGTCGGACAAGGCCTGCGCGCCGGGCGCCACTGCGAATGAAAGCACGCGGTTTGCTCTCTTCGGTACTTCACAGTTCGAGATGCCGGATTTCGCCCGCATTGCCCGCGTCCCCAATCTCGGCGCTACGTCGGGCACCGGCTTTCCTTACTCGACCGGCACCGAGTCCGTTCCTTTGTTCCTCGGCCGGATCGATGAAAAGACCCTCGGATCTGCGGCGACTTTCCTTGGCAAGATCGCGACCGCGTCACATCGGGCAATACCGGTCTCGGTGACGATTTCAACGGCGCGTATAGCCGGGCGCAATGCGCTGTTTGTCGGCGCGATCTCCGAATTTCCAGCCAATATCCTGACGGATCTCGGCATCGAGCAGAAAAGCCGCGGTAGCTGGGGTGAGAACAGCGATCACGTCCCGGCCGACCGGGCGTCATTGACGCTCCAGGACTGGCAGGATCGCAACGGCAACAACTTCTTCGGCCGACAGCTTTCTTCCGTGGCGGATTGGGCCAAGCGGAACTTTGACCTCTCCGCACCGATGCTGCGGTTTGCGCCGGCCGGTGACGCGATCTATGTGCCCCCGAAAACCGCCGGAATGATCATCGCACAGGAAAACGATCCGACCCAGACCGGCACCTGGACGGCGGTGATCGGCGCGACGGGCGATGAGCTTTCCGCCGGGATGGAGGCCTTTTCGGCACGCGAAGCGTGGAACCAGCTCGACGGACGCGTGTCCGTGCACGATGTTTCCGAAGCAGATCCGGTGATTGTTCCGGTCAACTGGTTCCACTTCACGCCGACTGCAAACTTTTCACTCTCGAATGCACGGTTGATCGCAACGAACTGGCTGTCGGACAACATCATGTCCTACGGACTGCTTCTCGTCGCGAGTGCAATTCTCGTGGGGCTGGCAACCGGTGGACTGCTGACCCGGCTCGGTCGGAAATAGGCACCGCAGGTCAATCCCGTGCGGCTGTCGGGTCCCCCGGCAACCCTCCCTTGCCGGTAAAGCGTCGGCTGACATGCAGCGATCCCTGAAGGCCGAACCGCCAGGGCTGGTCGATACCACGCGAGATGCCGATCCGCCGTCCCGCGACCACCAAGGGCGGCGTTACCGGCGGTGCAAGCCGGAAAGGCGCTTCCATGAGCGACAGGCCGTCATGCTCGATACCGATTCCCAGCGCCTGGCAGACGCGTCCGGGGCCGGAGCATAACAGCAGGGGCTCCGCCCTGCCCCGCCGGTGTTCCATCTCGGCAATGCCGTTCACGGGCTGCAAGGCCCGGATCAGCACCGCGCTGCCCGGCGTGCAAACGAAATTCACGCACCAGTGTATGCCGTAGGAACGGTAAACATAGGCATGACCGGCCGGCCCGAACATGGCAAGGTTGCGGGGCGTCGGCCCGCGAAAGCTGTGGGATGCCGGATCATCCGGCTGGTAGGCCTCGGTCTCGACGATGACGCCGCCGACGCCCGAAAGCTCGAATTCAGCGCCGATCAGGTCGCGCGCCACATCCACCGCGGACCGCGTGAAAAATCCGACTGCCAGTGCCATGTCGTGCCTCACCATCTGTGCGGTTCATGATCCAACCTAACCACTCGATAGCGCCAAGGGAACAAAGGGCGTCGTCACGGGTTGGCGTCCATTCCCTGGCTCTTTGCCTCCCGGAGCGTTTTCATGACTGTTTTTTCTTCCGATAGCAGAGACTCTGCGGCCTATCCGCTGCAGTCCCTCTTCGTTCCCTTTCCTTTCGTCTGCTTCACCCTGACACTCGGGACCGACCTGGCCTTCTGGCTAAGCGATGGTCACCTGATGTGGCAGAACTTTTCCTCCTGGCTTCTGTTTGCCGGCCTTGTCTTCGGCGGCGTTGCAATCGTCGCTGGCCTGCTGGATATGCTTCGTCCAAGAACGCGGCCGCTGCGCCCGGCATTTCTCACCATCGTCATCTATATCGTCATTCTGGCGCTGGCCTTCCTCAACAGCCTTGTTCACGCCGGCGACGGCTGGACGGCCGTTGTGCCTTACGGACTGGCGATTTCTGTCGTCACATTCGTTCTCTCGGTTTTCGCCGCCGCGATTTCCGCCCGCAAGTATTCCCGCCTGGCCTGGAGGATCTGATCCATGAAGCCGTCCCGCATTCTCTTTGCCTCCGCGCTTTCGCTGTCGCTCGGCACCGCCTTGCCGGCCTTTTCCCAAAGCAATGACTTCGACGTCAACTCGCAGATTGGCCCCGATCCTGTCCTGCCGGAACCATCGCACCCGCTCATCCCCGACCTGAAAGTCGCGGAAGTGATCGGCTGGAAGGATGGCGAAACGCCGAAGGTTCCTGAAGGCCTGAAGGTTACCGTTTACGCCAAGGATCTTTCGAGCCCGCGCACCGTCCACACGCTTCCGAACGGCGATGTGCTTGTCGTGCAATCCAAGGCACCGGCAGGCGAGCCGACCTCGAGGCCGAAGGATTTCATCCGCGGCTGGATCATGTCGATCGCCCACGGCGATATTGGCGCTGAGAAGGAAACCAATATCATCACTCTGCTGCGCGATACCAATCGCGATGGCACGGTCGATGAACGGCACGACCTTCTGACCAAGCTCGATTCCCCGTTTGGCCTGGCTTGGGTGGACAATACGCTCTACGTGGCCTCGGCCAGCGCCGTGATCGCCTACCCTTATGAACTCGGCCAGAACGAGATTACCGCGCCGCCAAAGGTGCTGACCCCGCTTCCTGGCGGGCCAATCAACCACCATTGGACTAAGGATCTGGCGCTCAGCCCCGATGGCAAGATGCTCTACGTCTCGGTCGGCTCGAACTCCAATATCGTGGAGAACGGGCTCGAGGCTGAAAAGGGCCGCGCCGCGATCTGGCAGGTCGATCGTCAGACGGGGGCGGCACGCGTCTTTGCATCCGGCCTACGCAACCCGAATGGTCTTGCCTTCAACCCGGATACGGGCGTTCTCTACACCGTCGTCAACGAGCGTGATGAACTCGGTCCTAACCTGGTGCCGGACTACATGACGTCGGTGAAGGAAGATGGCTTCTACGGCTGGCCGTGGAGCTACTACGGCAACCATGTCGACGTCCGCGTTCACCCGCCACGGCCGGACATGGTCGAACGGGCGATCGCGCCGGACTACGCGCTGTCCAGCCATGTCGCAGCACTCGGCCTGACGTTTTCGGCCAATTCCGCCATGCCGTCCGCCTTCGCAAGCGGTGCCTTCATCGGCGAACATGGCAGCTGGAACCGGGATCACTTCAACGGCTACAAGGTCGTCTATGTGCCCTTCGAAAACGGCAAGCCTGTCGGCAAGGCACAGGACGTCGTGACAGGCTTTATCGAGAACGATCAGGCGCGCGGCAGACCTGTCGGTGTCGGGATCGATGGAACGGGGGCGCTTCTGGTTGCCGACGATTCCGGCAACACGGTCTGGCGGGTCGCCAATGCCGACGGCACGGTCATTCCGCAGCCGATCGGCACCGACCAGACCGCGGCAACCGCACAGCAGGCCGCGACCACCGACAAGACGGATCGGGCACCGGTTGCAGCAGTGAATCCTCCGGCCAACGGGACGACCGGCTCCACGGAACCGGCACTCGCCGCACCAACCGCCCCTGCAGAAGAGCGGCTGACCGGTCAGGCCCCAGTATCCGGTAAAAGCGATACGCTGCAGCCGTCGCAAACCGACATTGCGCCAGCAGCAAGGCCCTGATCCGGAAACGGTCTCGCGCTTATCGACGCTAGACAGACGAACTCATGTGCAGCCGGTACCACCTACCGGCTGCACTTTCTTTTTAAGGTCGCCGTCATGCCGCGCGCTTGAGCGCATCACCGAGCATCGAGACGATGGTGCCGATCTGCTCCTTTTCGATGATCAGCGGCGGCGACAGCGCGATCGTGTCGCCCGTGACTCGGACCAGCAGCCCCTTCTGGAAGCAATCGACGAAGACATCATAGGCACGTGCTCCCACAGCGCCTTCGCGCGATGCCAGCTCGACGGCGCCGACGAGGCCAAGGTTTCTGATGTCGATGACGTGCGGCAGGCCTTTCAGCGAGTGCAGCGCCTCTTCCCATTCGCCAGCAAGACCAGCAGCGCGGGTCAACAAGCCCTCTTCCTCGTAGATTTCCATGGTCGCTAGACCGGCGGCGCAAGCGACCGGGTGGCCGGAATAGGTATAGCCGTGGAACAGCTCGATCGCGTTCTCAGGCCCTGCCATCAGTCCGTCATAGATCGTGCGGCTGGCAAACACCGCGCCCATCGGGATCGTCCCGTTGGTAATGCCCTTGGCGGTGGTGACGAGATCCGGCACGACACCGAAGTAATCCGTGCCAAACGGCATGCCGAGACGGCCAAAGCCGGTGATGACTTCGTCGAAAATCAGAAGAATGCCGTGTTTCGTGGCCGTTGCGCGCAGCTTTTCGAGATAGCCCTTGGGCGGCAGGATGACGCCGGCGGAGCCTGACATCGGCTCCACGATCACGGCTGCGATGGTTTCCGCCCCGTGCAGTCCGACGAGACGTTCGAGATCGTCGGCAAGCTCAATGCCATGCGCCGGCAATCCCTTCGAGAAGGCGTTGCGCTCGATATCGAGCGTGTGACGCATATGGTCTGCCGGGATCTGCGGAAAGACGCGGCGATTGTTGACGAGACCGCCGACCGAAATGCCGCCGAAGCCGACGCCGTGATAGCCCTTCTCGCGACCGATGAAGCGAGTTCGTGTCCCCTGCCCGATCGACCGCTGATAGGCGATGGCGATCTTAAGCGCGGTATCGACGGATTCGGAACCGGAACCGGTAAAGAACACCCGATCCAGCTTGGCGGCGGCACCGCCCGGCGCATGCTCCGCCAGTTTCGTGGCGAAATCGAACGCGATGGGATGACCCATCTGGAAGGTCGGGGCAAAATCCATGGTGGTGAGCTGGCGTTCGACGGCCTGTGCGATCTTCTTGCGACCATGGCCGGCATTGCAGCACCACAGCCCCGCCGTGCCGTCGAGAACCTTGTTGCCGTCGACATCGGTGTAATACATGCCATCCGCCTGCGCGAGCAGACGCGGCGTCGCCTTGAACTGGCGGTTTGCCGTAAACGGCATCCAGAAATTGTCAAGATTGAGCGCGTTTGTCTTGCTCGCGTGGTCCATGAAAGCCTCCTGTTCGATAGGGTAGATGTCACGGATTTTTTGGTGGCGAACAAGTCTTTTTGTGGTGGGGGGGCATCTCGTGCGGGTGTGGCCTCCGAAAGCGGATGTCAATCTGGGTGAAATGCCTCCCCCGCTCAGGGCTATGCGGCCGGATACCGAGCCATAAATTGTGGCTGCGGGAAAAACCGTGCGCTGTCATCTCGATAGCCTCAACCTCGGATCAAAGGTTGTCGAATCGATCAGCGTAGAAATAGGCAAAACTGCATCTGCTGGTTGGCTTTACTTCCGTTGACAAGTGCTTACTCAGATCCGACAACATAACTTGGACGGCAGCCACCGGGGGGACTTTTTGATGTCTAGGCGCGCGATCTTCGGACTTTCCGCATTGTTGTTTTCGTCTCTCGTTCTGGCGCTGCCTCTGACTGCGGCGGAGCGGCGGATAGAGACCACGGCGGATGGGGACTATTCGGGTTTTGATCTGCGGACCGTCAAGAATGTCAGCCAGGGTCAGTGCGAAACTGCCTGTATCGGCGACAACCAGTGCCGCGCCTTTACCTATAATGTCAAAGCCAAGTGGTGCTTTCTCAAGTCCGACCACGCGCAGCTCAATCCGTTTGCAGGCGCGGTCGCCGGCAAGATCGTCGAAGTGGCGGCAGAGCCGGATATCGGAGCGGCGCCGCGGCTCTCCTTTCTGACGGAAGAACTGCTTCAGCAGGCCCGCGAGCAGAAGGATGGCCTGACGCTTGGTGACAACCAGCAGGGCCGGGATGTCGAAAGACTGAAGACCGACGCGCAGGCCGAACTTCTCGCAGGCCGGTTCGATAACGCGATCTATAATTACAAGGGTGCCCTCTCGCTCACACCTGAAGATGGCGCGCTCTGGATCGAATTTGCACGCGCAGCATCCACCGCCAATGGCAACGGCTCTGCAGATGGCGATGCGACGCTTGGCGCCATCAACGGCTATCTTCTTACCCGAACGACCCAGACAAGAGCCGATGCGCTTGCCGTTCTCGGTGCAGCGCTTGCCAAGCAGCAGGCTTACCGCCAGGCGATTTCCGCCTACAAGCAGAGCCTCGCGCTGGTCAGCGCCCGCACGGTGCAGGCTTCCTATAACGACCTTCGCGAGCGTCACGGGTTTCGCGTGACCGGCAACACGGTCGATGCAGACAGCGCCAATCCGCGCGCCTGCGTTCAGTTTTCCGATCCTCTGGTGAAGGCCGGCGTCGACTATGCACCCTTCGTCACGCTGGACGGCAAGGCGCCGAAAGCGATGGAGGCGAAGGACAGCCAGATCTGCGTCGAGGGTCTGACCCACGGCCAGCGTTACAAGCTGTCGCTGCGGCGTGGCCTTCCCTCCTCCGTCGATGAACCGCTGCCAGCGCAGGTGGATCTCGACCTTTACGTCAAGGATCGCTCTCCGACGGTGCGGTTTACCGGAGACAGTTTCGTGCTGCCATCCACGGCCCGGCGTGGCATTCCGATCGTTTCGGTGAATACCGAAAAGGCCGCTCTCAAGCTCTACCGGATCGGCGACCGCAATATCGCGCCGCTTTTGACGGATTCGGAATTTCTGACCCAGATGAGCGGCTACACTGCCGACCGCATCGAGCAGGAAAACGGCGAACTCGTCTGGCAGGGCACGATCGCTCTTGGGCCCGAATCCAACCGCGAGCTCAACAAGGATGTCGCGACCAGTTTCCCGGTCGACGAGGCGCTGCCGAACCGCAAGCCCGGCGTCTATGTGCTGACCGCATCGGCCGCCAACGCCATTTCGCAGGAATGGGATAACAAGGCGACGCAGTGGTTCGTCGTTTCCGATATCGGGCTGACCACCTACGCCGGCACGGACGGCCTCAGTGTGTTTGCCCGATCGCTCGGTTCCGCCAAGCCGATCGCCGGCGTCGATCTTCAGCTTCTTGCCAAGAATAACGAGGTGCTGGGCACCGCAAAGACCGATGGCGACGGCCGTGCCACGTTTACGGCCGGCCTGATGCGCGGGACGGCGGCCATGGTGCCGGCGGTGCTGACAGCGCAAAACAGCGGCCAGGACTACGTCTTTCTCGACATGAGCCGCGCCGGTTTCGATCTCTCCGATCGCGGCGTGACCGGCCGGCCGGCACCCGGCGCGATCGATCTTCTGCCCTGGACCGAACGCGGCATATACCGGCCAGGCGAGACGGTGCATGCGAGCGCCCTTGCCCGCAATGTGGATGCCACCGCGATCGACAACCTGCCGCTCACCTTCGTCTTCCTTCGCCCTGATGGCGTCGAGGACCGCCGCATGGTGAAGTCAGGCGCGCTCGGTGGCTACACGCTCGATCTCGCCCTGCAGGACACGTCCATGCGCGGCACCTGGACGATGCAGGTGTTTACCGATCCCAAGGGCTCGGCGATCGGCGAAAAGACGTTTCTGGTCGATGATTTCGTGCCTGATCGTATCGAGTTCGACATGACCAGCGCGGCGAAGGAAATCGTGGTCGGCGAACCGGCTACGGTCGAGATCGACGGACGTTTCCTCTATGGCGCACCGGCAGCGGGACTTGGCCTGGAAGGCGAGATCGCCCTCAAGCCGACCCGCGAAAATGCTGCCTTTCCCGGCTACCAGTTCGGCCTTGCAGATGAGGAACAGGCGGAAACCGTCCGCATTCCGCTCGAGGCACTCGACGATACCGATGAAGACGGCAAGGCATCGTTTCCAGCAGATGTCGCGGAGCTTCCCTCGACCACCAAGCTGATCAATGCGGATATCGTCGTGCGCATGAAAGAATCGGGCGGCCGCGCGATCGAGCGGACCCTGTCGCTGCCGGTCAAGGCGGACGTGCCGCGTATCGGCATCAAGCCCGAGTTCTCCGGCGACCTGCCCGAGGGCGCGGTTGGCAGTTTCAACGTCATTCTCGTGGACGAGACCGGAGCAAAGCAGGCCGCGAAAGGCTTGGCCTGGAAGCTGGTCAAGGTCGAGCAGGACTATCAGTGGTATCGCGAGGGGAGTTCCTGGCGCTATGAGCCGATCACCCGCACCAAGCAGGTCGCCAATGGCAGCGTCGACGTAACTGCCGACGGCGGCCGGATTTCGGTTCCGGTCGCTTGGGGCCGTTACCGCCTGGAAGTCGAGACGGTCGATGCCGGCGGCCCTGCCTCAAGCACCGAGTTCGATGCCGGCTGGTTCGTGACCGCCACGTCGACCGAGACGCCGGACGCGCTGGAAATCGCCCTCGACAAGCCGAGCTACAAGGTCGGCGATACTGCCAAGCTCAAGGTTTCCTCGCGTTATGCCGGCGAACTGATGATCATTGCAGGCTCCGAGCAGCTGACCGCGGTCAAGACGGCAAGCCTTGCGGAGACCGGCGGAGAGATCGAGATCCCCGTCACGGCCGAATGGGGAGCAGGTTCCTATGTGACCGCAACGCTCTACCGCCCGGGTGCGGCGCGTGAAAACCGTATGCCGATGCGGGCGATCGGCGTGACCTGGCTGAAGGTCGATCCGGAAGCGCGCGATCTCAAGGTCGCGATCACGGCACCGGATAAAACCCTGCCGCGCCAGCCATTGGATATCTCCGTGGCCGTAACCGGTGCCGGCGCCAACGAAGATACCTATGTGACGGTGGCAGCCGTCGATGTCGGCATCCTCAATCTCACCCGCTACGAGCCACCGGCGCCGGACGACTGGTATTTCGGCCAGCGCCGTCTCGGGCTCGAAATCCGTGACATCTACGGCCGGCTGATCGATGGCTCGCTTGGTGCTACCGGTCGCCTGCGCACCGGTGGTGATGGCGGCAGCATGGCACTGCAGGCAAGCCCGCCGAAGGAAAAGCTTGTCGCGTTCTTCTCGGGCCCGGTGAAGCTTGATGCAGAAGGCAAGGCGAATGTCTCCTTCGACATTCCCCAGTTCAACGGCACGGCGCGCGTCATGGCCGTCGCCTGGTCGAAATCCGGGGTCGGTCACGGGGTGAAAGACGTCATCATCCGCGATCCGATCGTCGTGACCGCCAGCCTGCCGCGCTTTCTTGCGCCGGGAGACGACAGCAACCTCAGACTGGACATTGTCAACACCGACGGACCCGCCGGCACCTATGATCTCGGCATTACGACAAACGACCCGGTTGCGGTCGGCCAGAGCGCGATCAAGCCGGTCGAACTGGCGGCTGGCGGAAAAACGAGTGTGACGCTGCCGCTGGTCGGCATCGGTCCGGGCGATGGAACTGTTGCGATCCGGGTCTCGAATGCATCTGGCCTGTCGGTCGATCAGGTTCTCAACATCCCGGTTCGCCCGGCGGCCATGCCGGTGACGGAGCGCCGGCTGGTGGATCTGAAGCCCGGCGCAAGCGTAACGGTGGATTCCAACCTTCTTGCCGACAGCGTGCTTCAGGGCGCCTCGGTCAGCGTCAATGTCAGCCGCTCCAACGCGTTCGATATTCCGGCGCTGCTGATGAGCCTTGACCGCTATCCCTATGGCTGCGCCGAGCAGACGACAAGCCGGGCACTTCCGCTTCTCTATCTGAGCCAGATGGCAGTTCAGAACGGGCTTGGCGATGATGCCGAGGTCAAGAAGCGCGTGCAGGATGCGATCTTCCGCGTGCTCTCCTTCCAGGCATCGGCTGGCAGTTTCGGGCTTTGGGGACCTGATGGTGCCGGCACCGATCTCTGGCTGGACGCCTATATCACCGACTTCCTGTCGCGGGCTCGCGAACAGGGTTTCGACGTGCCTGAAAAGCCCCTCGTGCAGGCGCTCGAAAATCTGCAGAACACTCTGGCCTACACGACCAATGTCGCCGACCAGGGCAATCAGATCGCCTATGCGCTCTACGTGATGGCGCGCAACCGAAAGGCTGCGATCAGCGACCTGCGCTATTATGCCGATACGATGCTCGGCGACTTCCCGACACCGCTTGCCAAGGCGCATATCGCCGCGGCACTTTCGCTTTACGGCGATGCCCAGCGCTCGCGCACCATCTTCAACGACGCGCTGCAGATGTCGGAAGAAGCGCAGATCAAGAAAGTCAGCCTCAGCCGTTCGGATTACGGCTCCTCGCTGCGAGATGGTGCAGCGGTTCTGGCGCTGGCCGCCGAAAGTCGGCCGGTGCCGCCGATCGTGCCTGCACTTGCCAATGTCGTTGCCAAGGAATGGGTGGCGAAGAAACATACCAGCACGCAGGAACAGACCTGGATGCTGCTGGCGGCCCGGGCCTTGCAGAACGGCGATGAGGGCCTGCGTCTCAGCGTCAACGGCGCGGCCCACATCGGGACGCTGATGTCGCAGATGCCAGGCGACGTGCTGCTCGATCATCCGCTGACGGTGCGCAACGACAGCAAGGATAAGCTGTCTGCCGCCATCACCACGGTTGCCGCCCCGGCGCAGCCGTTAGCTGCCGGCGGCGATGGTTTCGAGATCACCCGCACCTACTACACGATGGATGGCGAGGAGGCGAATGTCAGCACGGCGCAGCAGAACACGCGTTATGTCGTCGTTCTCAACGTCACGGAGACAAACGACTGGCCTTCGCGCATCGTCGTGACGGATCTCCTGCCGGCGGGTTTCGAGATCGACAATCCGAGCATCGTCAACAGCGCCAGCCTTGCCAATTTCGACTGGATCGAAGAGGTGCAGGCCGCCCATACGGAGTTCCGCAACGACCGTTTCGTTGCAGCCTTCAACCGCGCCGAGGGTGACAACCGCAAGATCACGCTCGCCTATGTGGTGCGCGCCGTGACACCCGGTACCTACGACCATCCGGCGGCACAGGTGGATGACATGTACCGCCCGCAGCTTTCCGCACGGACGGCGATGGGCAAGATGGAGGTGGTGGCGGCGCCGTGAGATCCGGCAGGCAGGTGTCTGCCGCCCTCCTCAACGGGCGGCAGCTTGCACGGAGCGAAGTCGAGGCAGTCAGCGTCAGGACGACAAGAAGACCATGAGACGCAGATGGACGTATTCGTTGGGTCTTGGTCTTTTCGTCGCGCTCGCGGCGGGGCTGGCGATTGGACTTGACGCTGCAGACCGCGCCTATCCGCCGCCGCTCGACAAGGCGCAAACCGTATCGGCAGAGGTGCTTGACGCGGACGGGCTGCTGCTCCGTGCATTTGCCACATCCGAAAGCCGCTGGCGTCTGAAGACCTCGATCGCGGATGTCGATCCGCGCTTCCTGAACATGCTTGTTGCCTATGAGGACCAGCGGTTTTACCAGCATGGCGGCATTGACCTGAAGGCGATGGGCCGCGCCGCGTTCCAGCTTCTCGTCAACGGGCGGATCGTTTCCGGCGCCTCGACGCTATCCATGCAGGTCGCGCGTCTGATCGAGCCCCGGGAAGCCCGGTCATTTTCGGCAAAGCTCCTGCAGATCGCCCGCGCCATCCAGATCGAACGCCGCCTCGACAAGCAGGAGATCCTCGAGCTCTATCTCACCTACGCACCCTATGGCGGAAATCTCGAGGGCGTGAGGGCTGCAAGCCTTGCCTATTTCGGCAAGGAGCCGGGGAGACTGACGGTGGCGGAAGCCGCTCTGCTTGTCGCCCTGCCGCAATCGCCGGAAACGCGGCGGCCGGACCGGCACCCGCAATCGGCCATGCGGGCCCGTCAAGGCGTTCTCTCAAGGCCGGCCGTGGCGTCGCTGACGGGTGAAGGGGAAGCGGAACGGGCATCCCATGACGGCCTCCCCCGGCGAAGACTGCAACTGCCAGCGCTCGCCGCGCATATGGCGGAAGCCGCAATCCGTAAACAGCCCGGGGTGCCGCGATACCAGAGCACGTTGAAACGCGGCATTCAGCAGAAGCTGGAAGACGTCGCGAGGGAAGCTTCGGCGAAGCTCGAACCGAAAGCATCGCTCGCCATGGTGATGGCGGATGCGATGACGGGCGAAATTGTCGCCCAGGTCGGTTCGGCCGACTATTTCGATGCCAGCCGCGCCGGCTGGATCGACATGACACGGGTGCTGCGGTCGCCGGGGTCGACCCTGAAGCCGTTCATCTACGGACTTGCCTTCGAACAGGGGTTGGTGGCGCAAGAAACGATGATCGAGGATCGACCCGCCGATTTCTTCGGCTATCGGCCGAAGAATTTCGACATGAGCTATCAGGGCGATGTCACGGTGCGCCAGGCGTTGCAGCTGTCGCTCAACGTTCCGGCGATCCGACTGCTCGATGCCGTCGGCCCGTCGCGTCTGATGATCCGGTTCAGACGGGCCGCGGTACAACCGGTGCTTCCCCCGAACGAGGCGCCGGGCCTTGCGATCGGGCTTGGCGGGATCGGCATCACGCTAAAGGATCTGGTTCAGGCCTATGCCGCTCTGGCCAACGGCGGCCAGCCCGTTCGGCTCGGCAACGGTATCGACACCATCGCGGCACGGCTGGACAGCGAGCCATTGCTGGAGCCTCAGGCGATCTGGAACGTCACCGACATCCTTTCGGATGTGCTGCCGCCAACCGGAAGCCGCCGCCTCGGCATCGCCTACAAGACCGGCACGAGTTACGGATACCGCGACGCCTGGTCGGTGGGTTATGACGGACGCCACGTACTGGGTGTCTGGGTCGGCCGGCCGGACAATGGTGCCGTGCCGGGCATTGCCGGCTACCAGACAGCGGCGCCGATCCTGTTTGAGGCATTCGCCCGCTCCGGCGTCGCGATCACACCGCATTCATCGCCACCATCAGCCACGGCCCGGCTGGCGCAATCGGACCTGCCGATGGGCCAGCGGCGCTTCTCGATGACAGCAAGCGGTCTGATCAGCGCCTCGACCCGCGAGGCCGCTCCGCAGATCGTCTATCCGCCCGAGGGTGCCAAAGTGGATCTCGGCGCCCAAACCGGCGAGATCTCGCCGCTGGTGCTGAAACTGCAGGGCGGGCGCCCGCCGTTCCGCTGGCTGGCCAACGGAAAACCCCTCACCGATCTTTCCCGCCGCCGCACCAACAACTGGTTACCCGAAGGCGCGGGCTTCTCGACACTGACGGTGATCGATTCCGCCGGCCGGGCTGCAACCGTGCGGGTGTTCGTGGAGTGAGGGCAGGTTAGGCCAGGAGTGAACCGGACCGAGATCGGAATGATCAGGCCCGTCAGCTTGTCAGCCGTACACGGCCCACGATCTTGCGAAACAAGACATCCATTGCCTCGCTTATGCCGTCGGTCGGACTGACCTCGAAATAGTAGCCTTCCGTGGCGCAAGATTGCATCTGCGTCGGAATTTCCTTCTGAAAGGGTGCGATCCACTTCTTGTAGAAACCGTCTTTGGGCAGAGGCAAATAGGTTGTGTACAGGACTGCGACCTTGATTCCGCGCGCCTTCAGGGCGTTGCAATGACTGGCATTCAACGGCTCCATGCAGCGATCGCCGTTGGATGATGAAAGCTTCTTTGTACAATCGGAACGGTATGCGTCTCCAACGCCGTCCGCGACAAGGAAAACGATTGGCTGTCTATCCGCCGAACTGCTCCCGTCACCGACGGTTTTGATCTTTTGGCCGATCTTGGACAGTATTTCATTGTAGTCGGTCTGCCCGTTCGGCGACGAATGGCTCGGAACGCTCATCAGCTCAATCATCTTCGTCGCCTTTGCCACGGAGGTGAAATTGCTCGTCGGCTCGGAAACGGTATATAACTGGGCATCGGCAGAGGTTTGTCCGAACGTATAGGCACCGATCTTGAATTGGCCGGAAACGGTCTAAGTCTCCTGCGCCGTTGTCATGAGCGCGGAGACCGCCTCCGCGACAACGTCGATGCGGATGGTCGCGCCAACTTCTTTGGCGAGATAGTAATAGCTGTTTTTGTCGGCGACACCGCTCGTCGAAACGATGTGGCATGCAAAAGCGCAGTTGGCGTCCTTGCCTTTCCCATCCGATCCATTCTTCGTTGCAGCTTCCAGTTTCGCCACGTCGTCGGCAGTCGCGCCGACCCCCATCGATGGCGTGTTGTCCAGCAGCATGTAGAAATCCAGAAAACTCGGTATCAGGTAGGCTGCGGTCGCTTGCCCCGAAATCGCCATCTCGTCATTGCCGAGGATCCGCGTAAAGGTCGTGGGTAGAGTGGCGGCGTATTTCAGTCTCGATGTGACGACGCCGTCGGACTTTACCAGCTCCAGCTTGACGTCGATCAGCAGGCTCGACAAACCTTCCATGTTGTCCCCATATCTGGCCGACAACTGAGATTTGAAGATTTTCTTGGCTTCGGTGTCCGCGATGGCGACAGTACCGTCCTCGGCCATTTTCATGGCTTTTGCGACCGCTGCGGATTTTTCGGAGACAGCAGCAAGTACCGCAGCATCCGCGGCTGCATCGAGATAGGATTTTGCCTCCAGGGCACGTCCGAAATCGATTGCCAATCCGACACTACCGATCAAAGGAACCATGATAAGGCCGGTGAGCACGCCGAAATTGCCCCGGGTGCAGGAAAAAATAGACCTCAATTTTGCAAGCATAAACCGCAATCTGCCTTTTAGTTTCTTATAGCGGCATCATGCTGCATTTCGATCAGAGCATTCGATCAGCTCCCACCGTTTCAAATGTTTGTTACTAAAGTAGCTAATTGAAATTGTTAACGAAACGTGTTTTTGCGGCGCCTGTTCTCGTTGGCAGTGGTGAGGAACGGGAAGCCGCTCACCAAAGAAGTCGGCCGATCCTTGTGGAGTAGCGTTTTTGACGAACAACAGGTGAGTGGTAGAGATGCCCGGATCTGCAAAGACGAGAAAAATCGCCTTCAACTGGACTCGATCAACACAGGCATTTTCTCGAAAAAAAAGGGTGCCCGGAGGTGGCCAAACTGGCCGGCTTCGGCAAAGGAACAGTGCGCTTGACGCTCGAACTTGCGCGGATCTCGGGGGACCTGAAGATCATACGGCGACAAGCTGATGGCTACACAAACACCGTTGTACTGCCTAGTTCTCAAAACCGTAGCCAGTAGAAACGGTTATTGCAGTTCTTTTGGCGTCACTTCTCTAATTTAAGAAAATCGAGATCTCCGAAATAGAGCTTCGATTTTTCTCCGATTAGCTGCTGAAGGTAGCTCGTCTGCACGATAATATGTTGTGAATTGCTGTCTATAAAAGAGGCGAGGTTCTGCAGATTGCTAATCATCGCATCGACTCTATCGCTGGGGAGCGACCACCGTCGTTCGATATAATCCTCGCGCAGGTGGTTGTAGCGCTCAACCAGCGAAAACATCGACCCGTATTCACTGTAAAGCCACATAGAAACATTAATCAACTCCTGCGAGTTCAGACGCATGAGCGCTTCGAGTTGCGTCAGTTCTGGACGAAAAGCGGGTGTGAATTGTAGCGTGTGCGCAGCCTGCCATAGCTTGAAATCAGGCGGATTCATATTCCGGTAATTATTGAGTTGTTGCTGCACATTTTGCATGTCTGCCATGATGCGCATGGTAGTCATGATGGTCAGTTTAAGTCTGTCCTTTAGAAGCTTTTCTTCCTCGCTCGCTCTATCTTCCCGTTGTTCTTGAAGAGAGAGCTTCTGTACGAGAAAGCTTGCTATGCCGCCGACGATGGCTCCGATAAGAGCACCGAAGACGGCCGCAAAGATATTGGTTAAAGCTTCTGGAGAAATGTATGTTTGCCACGTTGGCGCACAAGCCGGCCAATGGGCTACGCCAGTGCTGCATGCGGCGCTCACAAACCGATCCCATATGCCGCTCATGCAAACCCGCACACGAGTACCAAGCCTCTGTCGGTACCAGAGGCTGCCTCGTTGTTTATTGATTTCATGAACGCGTTCCAGCGCGCCTCGTGCTGCGCTTTGTCCATCAGCATGACATCCGGCGGAAAATCCAGCTAACTGCGCCGGAGATGGCCGAAAAATCGGCGTTGTCGCTAACAATGGCAGCTAGTGTCGTGACTATACCGAACAACAGGAAGAGGACGCCCCTTATAAGGCTACGCGAGGCGCTTTCGTGCGCTCGGTCTGCATAGTTGTGGCCCGCGTGCTCCTGATTGCTGTGACCATTGAGGAAAACATTCGCGTCTTTTTCAGGAACGGCAGCCTTGAAATGTTTATCAAAGTCAAAGCGGTCTACGAGACTTTGGTATGCGTGTGCTTTGTAGGTCTCGTGGTTGAACATTGCAGCCATCGTAGATGCTGCGAAGCCTAGTGCGACTAGGAACGCGGTCGCTGACACTAGCAACAGCCACTGCGCCCAAAATGAAGGAGACTTCGTCGCAATGTACGTCGAAAGCGTTATGAGCCCAGCGCCAGACCCGGTGGAGACCGAAGTTATGATTTTCGATAGCCAGTCGTCCGCTTGCCTCTGGTGATCCGATCTTGCGGCGGACGCTTCCTCTCTGCTCAGGAACTGATCGGAGACTTTCATTGGATACCGAGATGGTCAGCCATTATTCCTCGCATGGCGTGTTGCGTCCATGTTGCGTGGACTAGCCAAGTGTGGAGGAAACTGCCCGGAAATCAAGGGAATTGGCGCGCAACAGTGCGCAACATGGGTAGACACCGAGCTGAATGTCAAACTTACATTAAGACACTGTATTTCTCGAAGAAATAATGGTGCCCGGAGGCGGATTTGAACCACCGACACGCGGATTTTCAATCCGCTGCTCTACCAACTGAGCTATCCGGGCATCCGGGCTTTATGCAAGCCGTTCCGGTCCTTGGTTGACCGGCCAGGGTTTGTATCCCCGGGAAGCGAGCGGGGTTATAACATCTTGTTCGGCCATGTCCAGCACCCCGGACGACTTTTTTGAAAGGTTTGTGAAAAACCTGATTTCATGAGCGAAATCAAAGGCCGAACCGGACGAGGATCTAGTCCTCGTAGTTGTCGGCTTTGCTTTCATCGTCGGCCACGGGGATGGCGTAGCTGCCCTGCAGCCAGCGGGAGAGATCCAGATTGCGGCAGCGGTCCGAGCAGAAGGGATAGTGTTCGCGCGCGGAAGGGCGGCTGCATTCGGGACAGGGCCTTGCCTTGCGCAAAGGCTCCACCTTGCCGCCTGTCGTGATGTCCTTGTTTGAAGTTTCAGCCATATCAGGCCTCCTTCTTAAGTCTTCAGCCTTGCGGCCATGCGCCGGCGACGTCAAAACCTTCGCCAGCCAGCAGACCCGTCACTTCATGAAGCGGCAGGCCGACGACGTTGGAATAGGAACCGACGAGTTTCTGCACGAAGGCGCCGGCGATGCCCTGGATCGCGTAAGCCCCGGCTTTTCCCCGCCACTGGCCCGATGCGATATAGTTCTCGATCTCGCGGGTCGACAGTCGCTTGAAGCGCACCTTGGTCTCAACCACCTTCTGGCGGAACTGGCCGCCCGGCGTGACAAGACAGATGCCGGTATAGACCCAGTGGCCGCGGCCCGACAGAAGATGCAGGGCGGCACTGGCGTCCTGCGTATACTCAGTCTTTTCCAGAATGCGGCGCCCGACGGCGACGACCGTGTCGGCTGACAGGATATAGCTGTGGCGCCAGGCAGGATCGTCTTTGACGGCAGCGAAGGCGGCTTCCGCCTTTTCCGTCGAAAGACGACGCGCAAGCGAACGCGGATGCTCCACCCGCTTAGGTGTCTCGTCAATATCCATCGGCATCAGCCGGGCCGGTTCGATGCCGACCTGATTGAGAAGATCGAGACGACGCGGCGAGCCTGAGGCCAGGATGAGCTTTTGTTCGATCGCCATGGGGACCCGTCTTTGCCGCGAGAAATTCTTACTTGAAGCGGTAGGTGATGCGACCCTTGGTCAGGTCGTAAGGGGTCATTTCGACAAGAACCTTGTCGCCTGCCAGAACGCGGATACGGTTCTTGCGCATGCGGCCCGCGGTGTGGGCGATGATTTCGTGTTCGTTCTCGAGCTTCACGCGAAAGGTCGCGTTCGGCAACAGTTCGACGACAATGCCCGGGAATTCAAGAACTTCTTCTTTAGCCATGTATTGGTTTTCTTTCTGTGTTGAAGGTCGGGCAGGCCGAAATCTGATCAGCCGCCTCGAAATTTGCGCGGAAACTACACAATCGCGTCCGGTTTGTGAACCTCGCTTGACAGCGATTCTTGAAGACCGTCAATCGCCTGCCGGAGGTGGCCTGCGAATGGGCCTCATCCGTCGGTCAATCAGCTTCCACAGATGCTCTCGCACCTCGCGATAAGCGTCGAGAACCTGCTCGCGCGTGCCGGTCGCAGCCGTCGGATCCATGGTCGGCCAATAGACCACATCGACGGCGTTCGAACGGGTGAGTTCCAGGGCCGCGTGATGGGCCTCCGGCGTCAGCGTCACTATCAAATCGAAGAAATCATCCTCAAGGTCATCCATCGTTCGCGGCTTGTGCTGGCGGTTGCGGTTGAGCGAAAGGCCCACCTCTTCCAGAACGACATCGACGAAGGGATCGTGCTCGCCGGAACGGACACCCGCCGACTGGATGTAGATATCGGGCTGCAGCAGGCTTTTTGCAATGGCCTCCGCCATCGGCGAACGGATGGAGTTGAAACCGCACATGAAGAGGATCGCGGTCGGAATACCGATCGTCTGCTTTCTGGTCGGTTCGTCTTCCGCCGCCATGGTCGTCAGCCGCGCCAGTAGAGGACGCAGACCAGCGTGAACAGCCGTCTCGCGGTATCGAAGTCGATGCGGATCTTGCCGTCGAGACGATCCATCAGGGTTTGCGAGCCCTCGTTGTGAATGCCGCGGCGGCCCATGTCGATCGCCTCGATGCGCGATGGCGTGGAGGTCTTGATCGCCTCGTAATAGCTTTCGCAGATCATGAAGTAATCCTTGATGATCCGCCGGAACGGCGTCAGCGACAGGATGTGGACCGCAACCCCCTCGCCCGCTTCGCCCGTGATGGTGAGCATCAGCTTTGCCTCGACCAGCGAAAGCTTCAACGTGTAGGGGCCGCCTGCATGGCCGACCGGCTCGAAGGCGTTTTCCTCGACAAGGTCGAAGATGGCAACTGCCCGCTCATGTTCGACATCGGGCGTCGAGCGCCCGATCGAGTCGTCGAGGACGACATCCGAGAGCCGGAAGTGCCCTTGTCCCATCCCTAGCCCTCGTCTTGCGGAGGATGGGCGTTCATGCGGATGGCGACCGAACGGGCGTGTGCATCGAGCCCTTCCGAATGGGCGAGCGTGATGGCGGCCGGCGCCAGTTGCCGCAGCTGATCGGGTCCGAGCCTGAGGATCGAGGTGCGCTTGACGAAATCGAGCACACCGAGGCCGGACGAAAAGCGTGCCGAGCGTGCCGTCGGCAGAACGTGGTTGGAGCCGCCGACATAATCGCCGATGACTTCAGGCGTGTGGCGACCGATGAAGATGGCGCCGGCATTGCGGATGCCGGCCATGAGCGCATCCGGATCGGCAACGGCCAATTCAAGATGTTCGGCGGCAATGCGGTTTGCCAGCGGCAACGCGGCTTCGAAATTCTCGACCAGGATCACAGCGCCGAAATCGCGCCAGCTCGCGGCGGCCGTTTCTGCGCGCGACAGTGTCTTCAATTGTCGCTCGACGGCTGCCTCGACCGATTTTCCGAATTCGGCATCGTCGGTGATCAGGATCGACTGGGCACCGGCATCGTGTTCAGCCTGGGCCAGAAGGTCGGCGGCGATCCAGTCGGGGTCGTTGTCCTTGTCGGCCAGGATCAGCACTTCAGATGGGCCGGCGATCATGTCGATGCCGACGATGCCGAAGACCTGGCGCTTGGCGGCCGCCACATAAGCGTTGCCGGGACCGACGATCTTGGCGACCGGCGCAATCGTATCGGTACCATAGGCAAGCGCTGCCACGGCCTGCGCACCGCCGACGCGGTAGATTTCCGTAACGCCCGAGATGCGCGCCGCGGCAAGGACGGCCGGGTTGATGCTGCCGCCACCGGCCGGCACGACCATGACGACGCGCGGCACGCCGGCAACCTTTGCCGGCACCGCATTCATCAGCACGGAGCTTGGATAGGATGCCGTGCCGCCCGGTACGTAGAGACCGACGGCTTCGATCGCTGTCCAGCGGGAGCCGAGGCCGACGCCGATCGCGTCTTCGTAGATATCGTCCTTCGGCATCTGACGGGCATGATGCTTTTCGATCCGCTCGGCTGCGAACTTCAGCGCGTCGATCACCTTGCGGTCCGTTTCGGCGAAGGCCTTGTCGACCTCCTCATCGGTCACGCGGATGCCGGTCGCGGCAAGATCGATGCCGTCGAAGCGTTTTGAATAGTCGATAAGTGCCGCGTCGCCGCGGGCGCGCACGTCATCGATGATGGCGTGCACGACGGCGTTCACATCCTCGGAGACTTCCCGCTTGGTCGAAAGAAAAGCGGAAAAGCGTGTCTCGAAGTCCGGTGCTGTCTGCTCAAGCCAGAGTGCCAAGCGGATATTCCTTCCCGTTCCATGCCATGATCACAAGGCCGGTCAAGGATGGCGCGGCCTCGTTGCGGTTTCCCATGCGCCGCCGATATCTGCAAGAGCAACTTCGATGCATTCGACATCGAGAGCAATGGTGCCGCCGCCGGAAAGCAGCAGTTCCACGGTGCCATCAGGCCCCTCGCCCTTGGGCATGAAGCGCACGGCGAGAAGCGACAGAACATCGTCCTTGCGGTTGCGGTCGATACCGGTCGAACGGACCGCTTCCACGCGCTTGAGGACGAGCGCTGCACGGTGCCGCTCGAACCCCTTTTTCTTCTCGCCGGCCTTTTCCCAATCAAACCTGTTGGCAGCCAGCGAGAATATCTTTTCCGACGCCGACCACTGCACGTCGGACAGCTTGAACACCGCATCCTGCATATGGGCTGACACGATCCCCAGATCGTCGGTATCGAGAGCCAGAAGCTTGAGCTCGGTCATGCGCGTCCATTCCGTTCCTGGGCCGCGATGTGCGGCCCGTTGTTTGATGGTCTGGAGATAGGATGGCGCATGGCAAGAAGCAACTATTTCGGGAAGTCGGCAGAGAGCGTCGTGTCCTTCCAGGCAACGATTTCGTCGCGGCGTTCCGATAGCTTGGCGGTGATGCCGGTATAAGCGATTTCGCCGAGCACGAGATGGCGCGGCGGGTTTGACGCTTCAACGACCTTGATCATGGCTTCGCCGGCACGCACGGGATCGCCCGGCTGCTGGCCGCTATAGCCTGCCGTCTGCGACAGACGGGCGCCTGCGGTATCCTGATACTCGTCGATCTTGACAGGCGTCTGTTTCAGCGAACGGCCGGCCCAATCCGTCCGGAACGGACCCGGTGCGACGCAAGTGACCTTGATGCCAAGCGCTGCAACTTCGGCGGACAGCGCATCGGAAAAGCCTTCAACGGCGTGCTTGCTTGCCGCGTAATAACCGGAGCCCGGGAAGCCGATAAAGCCGGCCTGGGAAGTGATGTTGAGGATGTGGCCCTTGCGGCGGGCGCGCATGCCGGGCAGCACCGCCCGCGTCATGGCGAAAAGGCCGAAGACATTGGCATCGAACATGCCGCGGATCTCGTCTTCCTCGCCTTCCTCGATCGAGGCCTGGTAGCCGTAACCGGCATTGTTGACGAGGACGTCGATGCGCCCGAACTTTTCCTCGGCAGCGCTGACAGCAGCTGCGATCTGGCCTTCGTCGGTCACGTCGAGATCAACGGCGAGCGCATTGTCGTGGCCTGCAACGAGATCAGCAAGCCTCGCCTTGTCGCGGGCCGTGACGACGGTCGGAAAGCCCTTTGCAATTGTCAGCTTGGCGAGTTCCAGGCCGAAGCCGGAGGAGCAGCCGGTGATGAACCAGACGTTGGAAGATGCATCAGTCATAAAAATATCTCCGATGGAAAAGCCGGATCATGAAAATGAGGCGGGGCGTGTTGGATGACAATACCTGACATAGGCATGAAAAAAGGGACGGCAAGGTATCCCCTTAGCCGCCCCTCATCCGTCGAAACATGCGGCCTCTTCAGGCGATATTGCTCAGTCGCTGACGCGTTCGACGATGGCGCCGCAGCGTGTCAGCTTTTCTTCAAGACGCTCGAAACCACGATCGAGATGGTAGACGCGGCTGACGATCGTTTCGCCTTCGGCCGCAAGGCCGGCAATGACGAGCGACACCGATGCGCGAAGGTCTGTTGCCATCACTGGCGCACCCTTCAGCTGCGAAACGCCTTCGATACGCGCCATCTGCCCCGACAGCGAAATGCGCGCACCGAGACGGGCGAGTTCCTGCACGTGCATGAAGCGGTTTTCGAAGATGGTTTCGGTGACGTGCGAAACGCCCGACGACATCGTCATCAGCGCCATGAACTGTGCCTGCAGGTCCGTCGGGAAGCCCGGGAAGGGTTCTGTGACGATATCGACCGGCTGGATCCGGTTGCCGTTCCTGACGACACGCAGACCGCTTTCGGTTTCGGTGATCTCGGCACCGGCAAGCCGCAGCGTATCGAGCGCATTTTCAAGCAGCGAGGCCTGCGTGCCTTCGAGCACCACATCGCCGCCGGTCATGGCAACCGCCATCGCATAGGTGCCGGTCTCGATCCGGTCCGGCAGGACGCGGTGGCGGGCGCCAGACAGCGAGGCCACGCCTTCGATGGTGATGGTGCGCGTGCCGGCGCCGCTGATCTTGGCGCCCATGGCCGTCAGGCATTTTGCGAGATCGACCACTTCGGGTTCGCGGGCGGCGTTGTCGATGACGGTGGTGCCACGGGCAAGGGTTGCCGCCATCAGCATGACGTGCGTGGCGCCGACCGAAACCTTGGGGAAAGTGTAATGTGCGCCGACAAGGCCGCCCTTGGGGGCCGACGCGTTGATATAGCCGGCATCGACCTCGAGGATGGCGCCGAGCGCCTGCAGGCCGTCAAGGAACAGATCGACCGGACGCGTGCCGATGGCGCAACCGCCCGGCAGCGACACGCGGGCCTTGCCTTCACGCGCAAGCAGCGGGCCGATCACCCAGAACGAGGCGCGCATCTTGGAGACGAGCTCGTAAGGAGCGGTCGTATCGACGATGGTGCGGCAGGTGAAATTGATCGTGCGCGAATAGCTCTCGGCCTGGCTTTCGCGGCGGCCGTTGACGGAGACATCGACGCCATGATTGCCGAGAATGCGCAAGAGCTGCTCGACATCGGCAAGATGCGGCACGTTTTCGAGCGTCAGCGTATCGCTGGTCAGAAGCGACGCAATCATCAGCGGCAGCGCGGCGTTCTTGGCGCCCGAGATCGGGATCGTGCCGTGAAGCTCGTTGCCGCCGGAAATTCTGATGCGATCCATGGTGTGGTAACTCTTTCTCTCAAGCGGCCGGGTTTGCGTCTCTAGACCAAACCTTGCCCCGCTTCAATCCGTGATGAAAACTGCGGATGAGAGCAAATCGTGCCACAACCCGTTTATGCACTGCAAAGACTATGATGATTCGTCCGTTTTTGCGGCAGAGGGCGAAGACGCCGGCAACCCTTGCGTCTCGTCCGCCTCGCCGGCGCGCCGCGCGCGCGACTGACCTTTTCGCCGCATCAGGTTTTCCCGCAATTTCGCAGCCGCCCGCTGCTTGCGATCCAGCTCACGCCGCTCGGCTTCGCTCATGGGTGCAGCCTGCGCCTGGCTATCCAAGGTTTCTGGTTTTTTCGACATGGCTTCTCCTTAAAGAAAAAGCCCGACACACGAAAGCACCCCGGGCGTTTTCCCGGATGGTTCTCCAAGAAGTTCGATTTTGCTGCTTGCACTTGCCCCGAACCTATGGCAATAGCCCCCTCGCTGACGACACGAACCCGAACGTCCGCAGATGCTGCTATAGCTCAGGGGTAGAGCACTCCCTTGGTAAGGGAGAGGCCGAGAGTTCAAATCTCTCTAGCAGCACCATTTTTCCTTCCATCCATTATAATTAGTCTGCCAGTAATTTTCGGACAGTCGTACGACCTAGCGCGACGCGAAGTTTCGCTTCGCCGCGTGCGCAAACTACCAGCCGTTTCATTGTCGATTTCGCGTGCGACCACTTTGGTTCGCCGGAGAACCTGAAGTCGTAGAAGGCCACCTCCCCCTCCCCGCCTAGCCACGACACCCAACATACGGCAGCAGCAGCTTCATCTGCTCACTCATGACGCCCGGACTGTCGCGTGGGGGATCAACAGTTTGCTGGTTGGTGTTGCCCCAGACGCCGCCGCCGGCCCAGTAGGTGGCGCCGAGGAAGATATCGGGGTGGGCCATCATGACGTCGAGCAGGTCGCGCAGTTCCCGCAGTGAGGCTTCGGTTCGGCCGGTGGCGAATTCGCCGATGAAGATGCGTTTTCGATGTTGGGTCGCCCAGTCCACGGCGCTCGACAGTATCCGTTTTCCGATGCCTTCGGTGGCGATCGGGTTGGAGCCTCCAAAACCCTTGTCGAGATACTGGTGCATGTCGAAGCCGTAATTGTCTGCAGGATCGAACGCTTGCAACATCACGGTGCCGTTCGAGGTCTTCGTCCAGGAATGGGCGCCCGTCCAGGCGATGCCGGAAAATAAGACAGTCCCAGTGCCGCCACGCCGCCTGATTTCGGCGCATGCGGCGTTCTGGGTGTTGAGGTTGAGAATGGGATCCTGGTCATGCGGTTCGTTCATCAGCCCGTACCAGACAAGGCTGTTTTTCCCGTAACGCTGTGCCAGCTCGCCCCAGAAGGACGCATAGCTTTCGAGCGTTGCCGCGGACGTGCCGTCTCCGATGACGATCTTATCGCGCCTTCCGTAGTCATGCATATCCAGGAGGACAACCGCACCCTCGCCGACTGCCCGGCCGACCAGACGATCCAGGCCCTCAAGTGCCGCCGGCTCAAGCGGTTTTGAAATGTCGGGCTGCAGGCGGTTCCACTTGAAGGGGATCCGAAACACTTTCACGCCCAGCGAGAGGTAATAATTCAGGTTCTCCAGGTGAGGCCACTTCCAACGGCCGCCAATCATCTCAAACTCAGCACCGGCCAGGTTAACCCCGATCAGCGGGCACGTTGCCGTTCGGGCGCCTACGGAAGGACCTGACGACACAACCGACGCCGCAAACGCGCCAGCGCCGAACAACAAAGATCTTCTTGAGCATTCATTCATGTAAGACGCCTGTAATAAAGATTTTATTATAATATTGATGCACTAAACAATCAATAACTTACGGATTTTTGTGCAACACCTCAGCGAATTCACACTACAACACCCATATTGAATTCCATTATACGATTAACCTAGCGATTAGTTTTGTTTATTGAGGACTCAGCAAGAGCATATCCATGCTGTAACCACGATTCGATGTCGTGCTACACGACATTTCACTGATTAGCAGCGGTGATGGACGGCATGCGCGGGTGTCCGGCGACAGCAGGAGTGGGAATGCGAGTGATATTCGATCTGACGCTTGCCACGCGCAAGCCGGAGATTACCGGTGTCGAACGTTACGGGATCAATCTATTCGAGGCATTCAGGAAAATTTGCCCTGGCAGCACGGCCTATGTCATGTCGACGTCGTTTTTTTCGAGCGACGACAACCTGGTCCTCTGCCGGCATCCTTTGATGGCCTGGCTCACTTTGCCGTTCAGGCTGGCATCTTCCAGTTACGATGCGGCCGTCTTTCCGAGCATGCCAGCAAGTCCGCTCTCCATATCATCCAAACTGCCCCTCTATCGCATCATTCACGACGACTTCCCCTGGACAAGGGGACAGGAGATGCCGATCAAGGGGCGCCTTCTGTTTCGGGATGTGGAGCGCGCCGTTTCATCCCGATACCGCGCCATATTTGCGCCAACCGGCTACTCGGCGGCAAAGCTTCGCCCGATCTTTCCCTCCCATGATGTCAGCGAGATCGGCAACGCCCCCGCGCTGCCGTTCGACGGCGAACTGTCCGAGATCGCGGAACTGCGAGGCAAAGTCTTCGTCCTGAGCGTGGGGACGGTGGAGCCCCGAAAGAACTACGAGAAGATCATCGACGTCGCGGCAGCGCTTCAACCGCACAATGTCCTGTCGGTCGTTGTTGGTCGCAGCGGTTGGGGAAATATCGCCACCGATCTCGACCGGGCGAGCAACGACCCAACGAGCAACATCCGATGGATGAAGGACATATCCGACAGCCAGTTGCGGTGGCTTTACGCAAACTGCCGGTCGTTCCTGTCCTTGTCGCACGACGAGGGGTTCAATATGCCGCTCGTCGAGGCAGGGTCGCTGGGCTGCAGCATTGTCGCGTCCGACATCGCCATCCACCGGACTGTTTCTCCGCCATGGGGACGGCTGGTCTCGCCGGGCACCCCCGCTGATGAGATCGCGACTGAGATCATGACGGCTCCGCGAGCGACTGAGAGCGCGTATCTTGCCTACAGAGCCCGGTATTCCTGGGATTTTATCGCAGCCAACCTGCTTTCGAAAATCCAGGCCCATAGACGCACCGGAGCACGGTCCCATGCCTGAGCACCAGTTGACCATGCTCTGGCATGAAGCCGGAAACTCGCACTACCATGACCGATTTGTCGAGCTTTCGAAGGTCGCCAATCTCACGGTCATGGGGCCAAAAACCTTTCAAGGCACAACATTCGACCCTGAAAAATTCCGCTTCCCGGTGAAGCTGTTTAATTCCGTCTTGTCGTCGCACTGGCTGACATTCATTCCGAGCACCATCGCTTTCTACCGGGAAGCGCGACGGGCGGACATTCTCTACGTTCATGAGGAACCGCACTCGCTTGTCGCGTTCCTAAGCGCCACCCTGCGTCTCGGGCGGCCGATGTACATCGAAAGCTCGGCCATCAATCTCAAGGGAAACCTCTCCGGATGGAATGTCCTCGAGCGGTTCGTCTATAAAACAGCGACCAAGATCATTCCCAAGAACCATGAGGTCGCCGATGTCCTTCACAGACGGGGGGCTCCCCGGAGCAAGATCTCAAGCCCCATCGGTAACGGCGTTTCAAAGTCGTCGTTTTCGATCGTCGATAAGTCGGCGGCACGTTCTGCGCTTGCGCAAAAGTATCCGCAGGTCTCCGATGCATTCAAGAAGGGCGGTCTCGTTCTCGGCTATGCCGGGCGGATCTGGCAGCCGAAAGGGATAGAGATCCTGGCGCAGCTTGCACAGGAACTCCCGGTCACGATCCTCGCCTGCGGGCCGGTCGCAGATGATTATCTGGTCGATACACTCGTTGCGGCGGGGGTAACGGTTCTTCCCAGCCTTCAAAAAGATGATCTGCGGACATTTTACAGCGCGCTCGATCTCTTCATTCTGCCGAGCCTCTCGACGAAGAACTGGCGGGAACAGTTCGGCCGTGTCTGCATCGAGGCGATCTATTGCGGGACGCCGGCTGTCGGTTCGTATGTGGGCGGCATTCCGATGGTGATCGGCGTCAGCCAGACCTTCGAGGCAGGCAATATCGAGCAGGCCAAGGCACTGCTGACCAAACTTTCAGACGAGGCGGAGCGGGCGGAAATCCTGCGGTGGCAGACCGCCCATGTCGATCAGAATTTTTCCTGGAAAGCGATTGCAGCGCAAGTTTTAGCCGTCACACACTTAAAGAGATAAATGCAATGACCGAAGACCGACTTGGGTCCAGAGATAAAATATTCGGTTTATCCTTTTACGAATATTCCGACGACGCTCTCGTAGAACAGGCTCTTTCTCCCCTTTCCGAGACGGACGGGGTAAAACTGGTCGTCACTGCGAATACGGATCACGTCTCCAACCTGTACAAGAATTCTGAATTCAGACGTGCTTACGACAGTGCGTGGTCAGTCACGATCGATGGCATGCCCGTCTTTCTCTATGCGAAACTGTGCGGCGCGGCCGTCAAGCAGCGGATACCAGGCGCCGATCTCTTTCCCAAGCTGCTCGATGCCCTGACAGACAAGAACCATCGGCCGTTCTTCGTCTGCTCGAGCCAGGCGACGGCGGACGGGCTGGCAGTCCAGATGACGGCGCGTGGCTTCACGGAGGCCGGCTTCGGTTACGCGATACCGCCGTTTGGTTTTGAAAAACAACCCTCTCATACGCACGACCTGCTGAGCGCGATCCGCGACAACCGCACAACGCATCTGTTCATGGGTATCGGCGCGCCCAAATCCGAGATTTGGGTGAACCAGAACAGATCCGCGCTTGGGCACCTTTACGCCTTCTGCTTCGGCGCGGCTCTCGAATTCACAGCCGGCACCAAGACTCGAGCGCCAAAGGTTTTCCGTCTGGTTGGAATGGAATGGTTCTGGCGAGTGGCCACCGAGCCCCGTCGCTTGTTCAAACGGTACTTCATCAGTTCCTGGGGCTTTTTCTCAGCCGTTGTCGCCGATCTGAACCAATCCAGAATAAGCTCGTAGGTGGCCCGATGTATGATGTCTCCGTGATCATTCCAGTCGTATCGAAAAGCAGTCGTCTGCCGCGCACCCGCGAAGTGGTGCGGCGATTGCAGGAGCAGAGGGCGATCGCGCTTGAAATCATTATCGTGATGCAGGGGTTCGACGAGACCGAAACGATCGGCATTGATGGTGTTAAAACCGTATTCTCGCGCGTGTTCAGCTCGTCGCATTCCCGAAATGTCGGCGCCTGTCACGCGACGGCCGATCTCATCTCGTTTCTGGATGACGACACATTTCCGGCCGCGAGCGATTTCTACCGCAGGGTGAAAACCATTCTCGATGTCGGCGCGGTCGATTTCGTCACCTGCAACATCGTCTCGAACGGCAAGCGGCTGGCTGCAAGCCGGATCGAAAGCGATGTCCAAATCAACAGGCAAACCATCATCGGCAACATGTGGGAACCGGGGCTGACGCTTCGCCGCAAGACGTTCTTAAAATTCCAGTTCGATGCCACGCTGGGTATCGGCGCCATTCATGGATCGGGAGAGGGCTTCGATCTCGGGGCACGTTTGGTCGATGCCGGCCTGAAGGGCAAGCGGTTGGCCGGCCTGGAAATCGACCATCCGCCTTTGCCGTTGAACTCCGAATTCGATGTCCAGCGCACGTTCTACTACTCGCTTGGCAACGGCAGCTCCCTGGTCGCCAGAGGGTTCCACAGGGCCTATGCGAAGCAACTCTTCAAGCAGGTCGCAAAGACGGTGCTCTATCCATGTCTCAACAGGTGGAGCGAGGCGAAGCTTGCCCTGCTGCGGCTTGCCTGCCTGCTGATCGGGCCGGCGATCCCGCGCGGCGTTCCGAAGATCATTCCAAACCAGTTGGCAAAGGACCTGATCGACGGTGAAATCCACCCGTTCCCTGAGGTGGAACCTCGGATCGACCGGGCCACAGCCTAGACCATTCGCATGACGCGACCGAAATATCACCGATCGGGTTCACATGTCCTATTTGAAACTGGCAATCAAGGGTACGAGCTGGTCGCTTGCGCAGGTGCTCGTCGAGCGGCTGACGCAGACCGTGGTGTTTCTGATTGCGGCAGCCCTGCTCGGGCCGCATGAGTTTGGTGTCGCAGCGCTTTCAACCGCGCCGGCCGTGATCATCGCGTCCACCCTGCAGTCCGGAAGCCAGGTGGTGATACAGCGGCGATTGCTCGACGATGACTTCGTCAATTCGGTCTTCGGTCTCTTCCTTCTGCTTGGCCTTTGCGGCTCGGCGCTACTGTTGATAGCGAGCGCCCTTCTCCGCCACCTGGAAACCTTCTCCGGCCTCAGTGCCATGGTTGCCGTGACGTCGATCGCTCCCCTTGTCTCAGCGCTCGCGGTCGTGCCGGAAGGGCTGCTTGCGCGCGATTTTGCCTACAAGGTACTGGCGGTCCGAAAGTCGGCCGGGTTGCTTGTTGGCGGGATTGTCTGCTGCGCGCTTGCGTTTTCGGGGTTCGGCGCCTGGAGCATCGTTGCAGTCGTCGTGATAACGCCGATCGTTGCGGCGATGGTCAGTGTTGTGGCGGCGCGCTGGAAGCCAACGGCCATGCCGACGCTGATCTCGATGCGGTCGACGCTGAATTTCTCGTTCGCCGTAATCGGAATGTCGGCAGTCACGCAGATCAACGTGCGCTCTGCCGATGTGGTGGTCGGTTTGGTCGCGACACCGACAGCGACGGGTGTTTTTCGGCTATCACGCACGGTGCTTGATCTCGCATCAAGCCTGTTTCTCAACCCGATCAACAACATCCTGCTGCCAATCTTTTCCAGGATGGGTGAGGATCGTGACCGGGTGATAAGCACGATGTGGCGGTCATGCGCGGTAACTGGCCTTGTTGCCGCGATACCCTTTGTCGCTTCCGCGTTTTCAGCGCCCTATGTCGCTTTTATGTTTTTTGGAGACAGGTGGCCACAACTGCCCGAAACGATAACACTGATGCTGGTGGCGCTACCGTTCATTGCGGTTGTCGTGCCCGTGCAAACCTTCCTCGTTGCAACAGGACACCCAAGCTTGGCATTGCTGAACAACGTTTACCAGGCACTTGCTGATGTCGCGATGATTGCAGTCGGAGCATATTTCGGGATATTTTGGGCAGCAGCGATGTTCAGCCTGAGATTCTCTCTGACAGCGTTGTTTATTCTCCTGGCCGTGCAGAAACGATTCAGTGAGATCAACGCGTTTGATGGGATCAAAACAACATTTCCGGCGCTTGTCGCGATTGCGATCGTATCAACCCTGACCGGGTTTCTATGGCTATGGCAGCTCGATCTCAAACACCTATCAGTCGCTGTATCATTTAGCGTTACGGCCTCTCTGGCATACGCATTGATATGCGCGTTCGTATTTCACGATCGTATCCGGCCAGTTCTTGAGATCTGGAAGGCGCGGCGCGTTCGTGCGCCGACTGCTGCCTGATCTAAAGCCCGGCTGTCTCGCAGGCTGGCCTCCGTCTCGAGGTCCTGGGGAAGGTTGGTGGTCTGATACGGTATCATCGTAACCGTCGGGGCGTCCGACCTGATCGATCAGGACATCGCGCCGGTGGCTGACGAGTGCGACCCTAGTTTACCATTGGTTAGCAACAAAGGTCGGGCGGTCGTCGGATGGCCCGATCTTGACCCAGATCCTAGGGCTGTTCTGCGATTGCATCATGATCCAGGTCAGGTCGGTCTTCTTCCACGGCTTGATTTCGGAGAACCGGTTGTCCAGCACCAGGTCGCCGGCGGATGTCTTTGCAACCAGCACCGCATGTCCCTCTCCGGACCGCGTTCTTGCCACAGCCATTCTCAGCGATCCGGAAGGCCAGCCGAGGGAGATGAGGTGTTTGCGCTTCGTGAGCGCGTAATCTTCGCAATCGCCTGACGCCACATCAATGCTCCACTCGTCGGAGCCGTCGGCATCATTGACGGGACGGACGGTGCGATTGATGCCTGAATTCACCGAAAGCAGTTGCGCCTTGCGATCATCAGTCAGTTCGACGATGCCGTCGCCGCCGGTATCGGCGCACTGTTCCTGATTGCTACGGCAGAATTTCGCAAAAGCGTAAGGTGCAAGCGCAAAACCATTTTCCTGGATGCGCTGCATTGAGCCTCTCACATCCCGCAGAAAGCCGACAGGGCCAGCCGCCATCGTTACCGATGGAACTGCGAAAAACGCCAGAGTTATGACTATCGAATGCAGTTTCATGGCACGTCTCCATGTGGAATGGAGAGAAATTTACCTGCATTCGTTGTATATCACGTTTTGAGAAAGTGTAAGATTTTAATCGTCGTGCAGATTGAATTTTTCTGTTTAAGAACTACTGCAGATATCGATTTGCTGATGGTTCAAGGAACTGCTGCCATCAGGGCAATAAAAAAGGCCGGAGCGAATACACGCGCCGACCTCCCTACATCGCTCTCAGCCACTGCGCCAGTACATCCGTGGTCGCCGACGAAAACAATGTTGTAGTCAAGATATGGTAGCTCGATCCAGATATTCAACAGGAAATCGGGATCAAAAATGGGGGCAGCAGCTCAATGCGCTGCCCCTCATCACCTCAAAAGGCTAGACGCCCTCAGTAAGGCGAGTTGCACTGTGCGCGAACGCCGGCACGTGGCACGTAGCTGTTATCCGATGCACGGTAGCTGCGGTAGCGGTCGGCACACCACTGGACGTGAGCACGGGTACCTGCGCGGGCCGGGCGACTTGTCACGGCACCGCCGATGATTGCGCCAGCGCCGAATGCTGCGAGGGGATACCAGAAACCATCGGAATGGCGGCGATAGCCCGGACGGCGATCACGGTATCCACGGTGGCCCTGGTGCCACCCGCGACGATCACGCATTTCCCGGCGTTCGCGCATGTCACGACGGTACTGGACATGTTCGACATCGGATACCTGAGGCGACTTCACCATCGGCAGGGGTGCCGCAGTCGCCGGGACAAGCGAGGTGAGGCCCAGTGCCACCGCAAGCGACGACGCGGTCAGAAACTTCGTAACAATATGCATATTAGTTCTCCGTGTTATGGAGAGACAACACATTGACGCAACAGGGAGTTCCCTCATCACGCGAGAGTGAGGCCCGCGTTACAGGTGTTTCCAACCTTGAGCGAGCGCGACAACGGAAACAGCGGCCAATACATCGTTTAAATCTTAAATAAGCATTCTCCGCTATTTCTGATTGTTCAGAGCGTGCGGAGCATCCCATGGGCTTTTACGGCAACCCCTTCGGCTACGAGTATCAGTTCCCAAACAGGCTTACGCCGTCCCTGGACAAGGACGTCGTCAGCGTGGTTGACACCACCGCGGTTGCCGCGCTTACCGTCAATACAAAGTCGCTGTTCCAGCTGAAACTGCAGGACAACTCGATCCGCTTCGAGTTTACCCAGTATGCCTTGTGGACCTCTGGTTACAAGCCGACTTCAAGCGATACCGCCAGCGCTGTGCACTTCAACGGGCCGGTGTTTACCGATATCAACAACAACCTGTCTCCGATCGTCGGCGTCTCGATCAAGAGCAATATTGCCGGCCTCGACAGCCGGGACGTTTCGTTCGACTACAACAAGATTGCGATCGACTTTACCGGCATCAAGGCGGGTCCGACGTCGTACATCACAGTGACCGTGACCTTCAATGAACCCAAGCTTGGGGGTGACGGCAACGACGTGCTGAACGGATCGCGTTACGCAGACATCATGTCCGGCGGCAAGGGCGACGACAAGCTGATGAGCAGCGCCGGCGCCGACAAGATGGACGGTGGTGCCGGAACCGATACCGTCTCCTACGCCAATGCCACCATGGCAATTGTTGCGAGCCTCGCCTCGCCGCAGGGCAATACACACAATGCCAAGGGCGACACCTATACCTCGATCGAGAACCTCATCGGGTCGCAATACCGCGACGTGCTGACGGGCGACCAGGGCGCGAACGTCCTTTCCGGCGGCCTTTCGAACGATCGCCTGACAGGCGGCGAAGGCGCGGACAGTTTCGTGTTCGACACGCGACTGAACAAGAAGGGCAATGTGGATACGATCACGGATTTCTCCGTCGCGGATGACACGATCTGGCTCGACACGGATATATTCACAAAGGCCGGCACGGTTGGGGATCTCGCATCGGATGCATTCCATAGCGGCACCGCGGCCAGCGACGCATCCGACCGGATCATCTACGACAAGGCGACCGGTCGTCTCTACTACGACGCCGATGGAACCGGGAAATACGGGCAGATGCTGTTTGCCATCGTCGACAAGGGCCTCAACATCACCGCAGCAGACTTCGACATCATCGCCTGACCGTATCCGGCACGAGGGTGCTTACGCCGCCTGCTGGACGAAATGGCCCGGCGAGACCTCGAGATAGGTGCGCTTCGGCGCCACGTAATCGAGCGGCCTCACGGGGCTCTTAATCTCTTCGGACAGTGGCGGCGGCGTCTCACCGCGGCGTGAGGGGTCGGGAACCGGCACGGCCGAGATCAGCCGGCGGGTATAGGCGTGCTGCGGATTGTCGAAAATCGCCGCACGCGGCCCGATCTCCACGATCTCTCCAAGGAACATGACAGCGACCCGGTGGCTCATGCGCTCCACGACCGCCATGTCGTGGGAGATGAACAGATAGGCCAGACCGTGCTTTTCCTGAAGCTCGAGCAGCAGGTTGGAGACCTGCGCCTTGACCGTGACGTCGAGGGCCGAGACGGCTTCGTCGGCGACGATGAATTTCGGCTCCAGTGCCAGAGCACGCGCGATCGAGATGCGCTGGCGCTGACCGCCGGAAAACTCGTGCGGATGGCGGTCGGCCATTGCCGCCGAAAGACCCACCTGTTCCAGCAGTTCTGAAACCCGCGCCTTGGCCTCGCGCTTGCCCATCATCTTATGCGCAAGGATGGGCTCGGCAATCGCCGAACCGACGGTGATGCGCGGATTGAGCGAGGCAAACGGATCCTGAAAGATCATCTGCGAATTGCGACGCATGGTGCGCAGATCGCGCGTGCCGGCCTTGGTCACATCCTGGCCGTCGATGACGATCGAGCCGGCGGAGGGATTGAGCAGACGAATGATCGCGCGTCCCGTCGTCGACTTGCCGCAACCGGATTCGCCGACCAGCGACAGTGTTTCACCGGGGCGCAGATCGAAGGATACGTCTTCCACGGCATGGATCCGGCCATTCGGCAGGTCGAAACGGACGGCGAGGTTTTCGACCTTGAGGATCGGTTCGACGGTTTGAGAAACCGGTTTCATTTCGCGGCCGTCGGTCGCCTCGCCCGTCGCAGGATCGACTTCGGGAAAACGCTTCGGCGCAAGGCAGGCGCCCATCGCGCCGAGACGCGGGATCGAGGCGAGCAGCGCCTTCGTGTAGATCGCCTTCGGGCTTGCAAAAATCTCGGTGGTCGGACCGGTCTCGATCATGTCGCCGCGGAACATCACGACGGTGCGGTCAGCGATTTCGGCCACCACGCCCATGTCGTGGGTGATGAACAGCACGCCCATGTTCTCCTCGCGCTGCAACTCGCGCAGCAGGTGGAGGATCTCGGCCTGGATCGTTACATCGAGTGCCGTCGTCGGTTCGTCAGCGATCAGCAGTTTCGGACGACAGGCAAGCGCCATGGCAATCATCACGCGCTGGCGCATGCCGCCGGAGAACTTGTGCGGATATTCGTGCAGCCGCGCCTTGGCGGCGGGGATGCGCACCCGCTCCATCAGCCGCACGGTTTCGGCCTCGGCTTGCCTCCACGACAGGTCGCGATGCAGCACCAGCGCTTCGGCAATCTGGTTACCGATGGTGAAGACCGGGTTGAGCGAGGTCATCGGCTCCTGGAAGATCATGCCGATCGACCCGCCGCGGACCTTGCGCATTTCGGATTCGCTTGCGCTAAGCAGATCCTTGCCGTCGAGCAGGATGCGGCCCTCAGTGCGCGAGCGTCCCGGCGGCAGCAGCCGCATGGTGGAGAGCGCCGTGACGCTTTTGCCGGAGCCGCTCTCGCCAACAATCGCCACCGTCTCGCCGGCATCGACGGACAGGCTGATGTTGCGGATGACGGCCTTCCATCCTTCCGGTGTCTTGAAGGAGGTCGTCAGGTTTTCGACTGACAGAACCGGCCGGGTCGTTTTTACTGTGTCGGTCATGATCAGCTTTCCTTCGCCAGCCGTGGATCGACGAGATCGCGCAGGCCATCGCCCAGCAATTGCAGGGAGAGGACCGAGAACACGATGGCAAGGCCTGGAAACACCATCAGCCACGGAGCGTTGTTCATGTATTCGCGCCCGGAAGCCAGCATCGTGCCCCAGGTCGGCATGTCAGTGGAAACACCGACGCCGAGGAAGGAGAGGCTTGCTTCCGCCAGCATGGCCGAAGCGAAAACGAAGGTTGCCTGCACGAGGATGGGCGATGCGAGGTTGAGGAGAACGTGGCGGAGCAGGATCTGCCATGTGGGCAGACCCATGGCCACAGCTGCCTCGATATAGGGCAGTTCGCGCAACACCAGTGTCGAGCCGCGGATGATGCGGGCGAGACGCGGCGCGTAGGTGATACCGAGCGCAAGGATGACGGTCGTCAGCGACGGACCGAGGGCTGCGACGAGCGCGATCGCGAGCAGGATATCGGGAAACGACATCATCGCATCGAGGAGGCGCGAAATCGGGGCGTCGACCCTGCGGAAGAAGCCGGCGGCGACACCCAGGATGACGCCGAGAACCGTGGAGATGGCGACCACGCCGAGGCTGACCATCAGCGAGATCCGGCCGGCGAAGATGGCGCGCGAAAAGATGTCGCGGCCGAATTCGTCCGTGCCGAAGAAATTCGCCATCGACGGCGGCTTCAGCTTGTTGACGATCGACAGCTTGTTTGGCGCGTAAGGGGCGACCCAGGGCGCAAGCAGTGCAGCTGCAACGACGACCACCAGAATGATGGCGCCTGCCAGCATCGCGCGGTTTCCGAACAGGCGGCGAAGGCTTGACGCGAAGGGCATGGAAACGGAGGCCATGGTGTTCATAGGCGCACCCGCGGATCAACGATGATGTAGAGCATGTCGACGATAAAATTGATGAGAACGTAGATGGCGGCAACGACGAGCAGCGCGCCCTGGATGACCGGATAATCACGCCGCAACACGGCTGACACGACAAGGTTGCCGACGCCGGGAAGGCCGAACACGGTTTCCGTCACAACGGCACCCGCGACCAGCATGGCAACCGACAGGCCGATGACGGTGATGATCGGGATCAGCGCGTTCTTCAAGGCGTGCTTGAGGATAACGCGGCCTTCGCCCGCTCCCTTGGCACGCGCGGTGCGCACATAATCGTCGCCGAGCACATCGAGCATTGCGGCGCGCGTGAAGCGGGTGATCAGCGCCGAGTTGACGACGCCGAGCGCCACGGCCGGCAGGATGAGGTGATGCAGCCGCTCGAAAAACGGCGTGCCCGGACCGCCGTAGCCGGAGGCCGGGAACCAGCCCTGCCCGACCGCGAAGATCTGGATCAGCATCAGGCCTAGCCAGAAGCTCGGCACGCTTGCGGCCACCATTGTCAGCGTCACGACGATCTGGTCGAAGATCGTGCCGCGCTTCACGGCCGACAGAATGCCGACCGGAAGCGCGATGGCAACCGCGATCAGGATCGAGAACAGGGTGAGGAAGAAGGTGGGTTCCGCCCGCGCGGCAAGGGCAGTCGTGACCGGCTGGTTCAAGAAGATGGACTGACCGAGATCGCCTTTCAGAATGCCCAGCACGAACTGGCCGTACTGGACGAGCATGGGCGCATCGAGGCCCATGCGGGTGCGCAGCTGCGCGATGTCTTCCGGGGTCGCATCCGACCCCAGCATGACAGCGGCAGGATCGCCAGGCGTCACGCGAACGATGATGAAGACCACCGTCACGACGAGGGCGAGCACGATGGCCATGCCCCCCAGCCGTTTCAAAAGTGCCTGTGCGATCCTTGCCATAGCCAGTCCTTAGTTATCCAGCTTACTTCTTCGGGCTCACGTTCCAGAAATGCGGCCAGTAGGTCGGCTCATAACCGGAAACGCCGTTGGCCAGACCCGAAACACCATTGAAGTTGCCGACCTTGTAGAGCGGCGCATCGTCGTAAATGACCGTCTGGATGGCGTCCCATGCGGTCTTCTTGGCATCGTCGGTCGTGGCGTCCATGTAGGTCGCAACGGCCTTGGTCTTCTGGTCGGAGACGTACCAGCCCGGATAGGTGTCGGTGATCGTGTTGATCGTCGTCGGATCGCCCGGGAAGTTGGAGTGGGTGATGAAGATGTCCCACTGCTTGGCATCGGCACGACGGGTCGTGAGCGTTGCCCAGTCGACCACCTGCAGATCGACCTTGAAGCCTGCGGCTTCCAGATAGGCCTTGGCGACTTCGCCGATCTTGTAGTGGAATTCATACTGGCGGCTGGTCATCAGACGCAGGGGCTGGCCATCGTAACCGCCATCCTTGAGCAGCTTTGCCGCCGCTTCCGGATCGCCTTCGCCGTAACGGGCAACACCTTCTTCGGTGTGCCAGAACGAGCCTTCCGGGAAGATCGAGGCATCGACGCTGAAGAAGCGGTCATCGGAGAAGGCAGCGAGCATCATGTCCGATGCATTGAGCGCTGCCTGAACGGCCTGACGGAGTTCCTTCTTAACCAGAAGGCCTTCCTTCATGTTCATGTTCATCGAAGCCCAGCCGGCATTCTTGAAGATGACAGGCTTGGCATTGCTGCTCTTTTCGACGCGCTCATAGGCGCTGACCGGCAGCGAGTCGGCGAAATCGAACTGGCCGGAGATCAGGCCTTCGACGCGGGTATTGGCGTCTGGAACCGGCACGAAGCGGATTTCCTTGGCGATCGCCTCGCGCTTGCCGGCATAGTTGCTCGGCGTCCCCTCGGGCGACTTGTAGCCATCGAAGCGGACGAGCTGGGTGTACTGGTCGGGCTTGCGTTCTTTCAGCGAATAAGGACCCGTGCCGACAAATTCGGTCAGCGTATCGGCGATCTTTTCGGATGGCAGGATGACCGACGCCTGCGACAGGGTCGCGAGCAGCGGCGCATAGCGCGACTTCAGCTTGATGACGACGGCATGGTCGCCATCTTCCGCGATGCTTTCGACGACGCCGGCAACCTGCTTGCCCTTGGAATTGATCGTCATCCAGCGCTTCAGCGACGCCGTGACGTCCTTGGCATCAAAGTCGCTGCCGTCGTGGAACTTCACGCCTTCGCGCAGCGGGATCTTGTAGGTGAGACCATCTTCCGAAAGCGTCGGCATGGCAGCGGCCAGAAGCGGCACGGACTTCCACTCGGCGTCGTAGGTGTAGAGCGTTTCGAAAATGTGCTGGTCGATCGTCAGCACGATATCGGTCGGCGTCTGCATCACGTCGAGCGACGGCGGCTCGCCGATCGTCGCAACCGTCAGCACGCCGTCGCCTGCCTGGGCGTTCGCCTTTGTCAGCGCCAGGCTGCTGGTGCCGGCCAAAGCCGCCAGCGTCATGAGAACAAGTGCACTCTTTTTCATTGTCATCCCCTTGTTGTCTTCAGTGATCAAATCCCGGCCGGCTTTCCTGTCCGGTCGAAAAATTCAGGCATCCAGTCCCAGCGGATCGGCGACGCGCGGCCATATTTCGAGGCTCGCCTTGCGATAGGGCGTCGTTGCGGGATTGGTCGGGTAACAGGTCGGCGCGGCGATATAGACGATCTCAGACGAGACCGGCTGGAAGCCCGCGTGAAAATGGTTGGTCGACTTGACGAGCAGATAGGATTTCGCCGCGAAATCGATGCCCTGATTGGCAAATATGTCGGGCTCGTAGGTCTGGGTGCGGCTGGTGATCAGCACGATATCGATACGGGTGCCGACCGGACGCACGACGGCAGTGCTGCCGAGCGTGACGCGGCTGTTGCGAAAGCTCTGCCAGCCCGCATCGAACACGCTTTGCACCGTGACGCGCAGATCGAGCGGTTCACCGCCTTCCGGACCGGACTTTCCACCCACGCGCAGGCTGAGTTCGGCGCCCTCTCCCGCCGCCTGGCAGAAGGTGACGGCAATCGGATCCCAGATGGTCGCAACGGCGAAATCGTCCATGCCGCGCTCCATCATCCGGCGCAGGATGAAGGTCGCATCACCCGCCACGCCGCCGCCGGGATTGTCCCAGACATCGGCAATCGTCACCGGCAATCCGGGATGCGAGGCGCGGATCGACACGGCCTTGTCGAGGCCCGCTTCGGTATCGAGCATGGGCATCGCAGTCTGCCGGCGCAGGCTGTAGAGCTCGCGACCGAGAGAGGCCGCCAGCGCATCGCCCTTGGCCTTATCATTGTCGGTCACGACGACGATCCGGGTGCCCATGTCTGGCAGGTCGCCGGCCATGAAGCCGTGGATGACAGAGGCCGACAGGATACCGTCCTTGCCTTCCATTGCCTGCATGCGATCAACGAAGGAGCGCATCGGCTCGCGGCTGGTCGGGAAGATCGTGATCATCCGGCAGTCGAATGTGGAGATGACCGGCTTGATCTCGCCCTTCAAGGCCTGCAGCGCCAGTTCGACCACGTGTTCGCCGCGCTGTTCGAAATCCGTATGGGGGAATTCGAGGAAGGCAGCCATGATATCGAGATTGGCGACACGCAGCGCCGTCAGGTGACTGTGCGGATCGAATTCGGCGGCAACCAGAACATCCGGGCCGACGATCTGTCGGACACGGGCCAGAAAATCACCTTCGGGATCGTCATAGCCCTGCGCTGCCATTGCACCGTGAAGGCCGAGCACGACGCCATCGACGGGAAGCGCTTCCGTCAGTTCGGAAAGGATCAGGTCGCGCAGCGCTTCATAGGTCTGGCGCTGGATCAGGCCCGCGGGCTCTGCCCAGCAGGACGTGCCCTCGATCACGGTAAAACCTTCGGCCCGGCCTCGGCGGCGCAGAATTGGCACGACGGACGAGCACAGCGTCGGCGTATCCGGATGCTCTCCGGGCCCGGCGAAGAACGCCGCCTTGAAGGCGTTCATATCCGTCGGAACGGGAGAAAATGTGTTGGTCTCGGTCGCCAGGGAGGCGGTGAAGATGCGCATATGTCTTATCCGGATAGGTCCGACGGCATCAGGCTCCCGTCATGGTCACCGAGCGCCAGCACCCCTATTGCATGAATTTTGTCGATCGCCGGAGCAGGCATGCCACGCTCCGGAAAACCTCAGTCCCGTTTCTCGTTCAGTTCGCCCATTCACCATTTTGGTGTAATTTATTTTCTTCATAATGCGTCAAACCCGGCTGAAGTCAACGAATTTCGAGACATCGCACCGATTTGTGTAATTTATTTTCTACGGGTCTAGATTCGGGGAAATTTTCACCTCCACGGCATTTCGCGCTGCGAACATGAAAAAGGGCGCCCGAAACAGGCGCCCCATTTTCATTCCGTCTGGGGAAATCGATCGGTAAGCTACCAGACGGTGCCGCGCGCATCGACGTTTTCGACGCGGGTGACGATGCCGTTCCGGTGAAACACCATCTGGTCGAACAGGTTGGTGACGACGCAGGTGTGGTTCGGCACGACCTTTACGATCTGGCCGATCTCCGCAAATGGCACTGCACAGCCCGAGAGATCGACCACCGCATGTTCTTCCGACAGCGAGACGATCCGCGCGCCCTCGAAGCCGACGAGTGAACCGTAATCCGAAAAGCCGAGCAGATCGGAGGTCAGCGCCTTCGAGCCGCAGTCGAGCACCGCCCGGTCAGGCGCCGGCTTCGAAACGACCGTTGCGAGGATATTCATGGCCAGATCGTCTGGCGTGCAGTGACCGGCGCGCACCATGCTGCGGTCGTTATAGACATAGGTGCCGGCCCGATGTTCGGTGGCGGAGGGCACCAGATGCGCCGAAAACAGATCCGGTGAACCGCCGCTGGACCGCACCGGGCATTCGATGCCCTTTTCCGACAGAAGCGACATGGTGGTCGCCATGAACTCCTCGACGGCCTCTGCGCCACCGATGGCCGGGTAGGTCATGATGCCACCGAAGCGCAGGCCGGGCGCCGCCGCAATCTTCTCAGCAAGAGCCACCGCCTGTTCCGGCGTCTGCACGCCGCAGCGTTTTGCGCCCGTATCGCATTCGATCAGGACGGTCAGCGGGTGATCGGCATCGAACGTTGCAGACAGGCCCGACACGGTCGTTTCACTATCTGCGACGACGGCAAGCTTTGACACGCGCGCATTCAGCGCCTTCAGCCGCGCAAGTTTCACCGGTCCGAGGATATTGTAGGTGATCAGGATGTCGTCGAAACCGGCATCGGCGAACACTTCAGCCTCGGTGACCTTCTGGCAATTTAGGCCGACGGCGCCGGCTTCGATCTGCTGGCGGGCGACGGCTGCGATCTTGTGGGTCTTGATATGCGGTCGGAACGCCTTGCCCTGCGCATCGCAGTAGGCCTGTACCCGCGCAATATTGGCGGCAAGCCGATCCTCGTCGATCACGGGCATCGGCGTTGCGATCTGATCGAGCGGCGTGCCGGGTTCAGGCCAGGGATAGTTCATGATGTAAACCTCTGTGGGCATGGCTGGTTTCGTTGATGCTTGCCCGCTTTGTGCTATCAGGGCAAGAACTGGTGAAATTCATTTTCACGATCATGACGTGCTTCGTTTGTGAGACCAGTTTCGAGGAAGATACCTGATGGACCTGTTTCACGCGCTTTCCGATGAAGACGGCAGGCTCTCGAGCCTGGAGACGAAACTGGCGCAGTTTGCGCTCGCCAATGTCGATTTCGTGGTCAATTCCTCGATCAGCGATCTGGCCGAGCGCGCCGGAGTTTCGCCGCCGACCGTGACCCGGTTCTGCCGTCGACTTGGCTGCCAAGGCTATTCCGATTTCAAGGTGCAGCTGGCCAAGATGGCCTATGTGGGCCTGCGCTACCTGAAGCCGGAAGCACCGACCGCGACGGTGGAAGAGGTTGCCCAAGACATCATCTCGAAAGCCCAGAACGCGCTTTTCGATTTGCATCGACAGCTCGACCTTGGCGCGATCGAAAAGGCGGCGCAGATGCTGCGCGGCGCCGAATTCATCCAGGCATTCGGTGCCAGCGGCAATTCCGCGATGGTCGTCAACGAGCTGCACAATCGCCTCTTTCGTCTCGGCTGCCGCATCAATGCCTCGAACGACCACAACATGAACCTGATGATCTCGGCGGCAGCGCAGCCGGGCACGGTCGTGTTCGGGTCGTCCTATACCGGCCGCGACATGGGCCTCGTCCAGTGCCTCAAGCTGCTGCGTCAACATGGCATTCCCACCATCGTGATGACGCAGCGGGGCTCGCCTGTCGCCGATGCTGCCGACCTGACGATCGCCATCGACATGCAGGAGGGCAAGAACATCTTCCGTCCCACCTCGACCCGCTTTGCCTATCTTGCCGCGATCGATATCCTTGCCAACATGGTCGCCTATGCCGACCGCAACATTGCGCTCAAGGCGCTGCGCAGCATCAAGGAAGAACTGGTGCGCAACCGCGACGGCGACGACCGCCAGCTTCTCGGAGACTAACGGTCGTCATTGACACAATCAGTCGATCGGCTTGTAGGCGATCACGTCCATCTCGACCTTGGCATCGACCATCAGCGGCGACTGGACCGTCGAGCGTGCCGGCGGATGATCGATGAAGTGCTTCTGGAACACGGCGTTGAAGCTGGAGAAGTCACGGGCATCATCAAGCCAGACATTGACCTTCACGACATCGGCCAGCGTGCAGCCCGCAAGCGCAAGCACGTCCTTGATGTTCGCAACGACCTGTTCGGTCTGGGCCACGATGCCACCGGTCACCACTTCGCCATCCACCGTCGGCACCTGGCCGGACACATAGACGAAATCGCCGGCGCGCACGGCCTTGGCAAATGGACGTCGCTGGCCGCCCGCCTGGGCATCCGCAGCAGCGAGACGTTCGATCTTCTTCTGGCTCACGAGGCTCTCCGTAATTTATTTTCACCGATCACGGGTCTAGCACTGCCGAGATGCGGATTTCCAGCACCTCGGGGAATACGAGAAAATTATTTACGGTAGTTAAAACTGCTCGGATATCAGCGACGCCTTGCCGAAGACGCGCGCGAACCGGTCGGCGCCGTCGTATGGCGCTTCTCCAAGCGCTTCTCGACGACATGTGCCGGCTCCGGCCGGCCAAAGGCAAAACCTTGCAGCAGGTCAACGCCAAGACTTGCCAGCACGTCCGCATGGCCGTGCGTTTCGACTCCCTCGGCGACGACTTCCATGTCCAGCGTCCGGGCGATATCGACCAGTGCGGCTACCAGGCGCTGCTGGGGCAGGCCATCCAGCATGGGCAGGATGAGCTGCCGATCGATCTTGACGCGGTCCGGGCGAAGCTTGATCAACCCGAGCAGTGAGGCATGGCCCGAACCGAGATCGTCGATCTCGATTTCAATCCCAAGCGACCGGATGGCATCGATATTGGCTCTGATCTCCGGTGTGAGCTCATCGAGGAAGATCGTCTCGACCAGTTCGAAACTCACCTGGCCTGCCGGGATATCGAGACGCTTGAGCTTTTCCTCCAAATCAGGATCGGAGAGGCGGGAGGCCGACATGTTGACGGACACGCGCGGCAGAGCAAATCCCTCGGCTTGCCATCGCCTCAAGTCGGCAAGGACGAGGCGCAGCATGATTTCGTCGATTTCGTCAATCAACCCGTTCGTCACCGCAGTCGGCAAAAATGCGCCGGGCGGTTTCAGCTCTTCTCCATGTTTCCACCGCACCAGCGCTTCGAGGCCCTTGATCGCGCGGGTCCGGGCATCGACCTGTACCTGGTAGAACGGCACGAAATTGCCGTTGGTGATGGCGCTGCGCAGCTCGTAGAGGATGTGTTTTTCGGCGATCGATGCGGCTGCCATGGCGGGCGAGAACCATTCGGCGCGGTTGCGTCCGTTTCTCTTGGCCTCATAGAGCGCGAGATCGGAACAGGCGAGCAGTCCGGTGACATCCGACGCCGAGGTTTGCGCCACGCCCATCGAACAGGTGACAACGACATTCTTGCCGTTGAGAAGAACGGGTGACTGTAGCTCGGCGCGGATTTCGGCGACGATCTTCTCCATCGCGTTGAGGCCGCGGTCCATCGAAACGATGGCGAATTCGTCACCCCCCAGCCGCGCCACGATATCTCCCGGGCGGCTTGCCTGCTTCAGGATCGACGCGACATGGGCGATGACCACATCTCCACAGGCGTGGCCATATCGGTCGTTGATTTCCTTGAAGTTATCGACGTCGAGATGGCACAGCGACACGAAGTCCAGCTCACCCCGTTTTGCAAGGCTGGCACATATCGCGTCGAAGCTGCGGCGGTTGAGAAGTCCGGTCAGGTGGTCGTGGTCAGCAGCATAGCGCGCTTCGGCGCGGCTCTGGTCTGCGGCTTCCCGCTCTTCCGCCAGTTGATGGCTTCGCATCACATCGTCGGTGACATCCCATTCCGCGCCGACGAAGCATGGCTCGCCATTCCCGTCGATGAAGAACTTTGCGCGTGAGCGAAGGTGGCGAATGGAGCCATCCTGGCGGATGATCCTGAACTGCGACGCATAGTCTTCGCGGTTTTCGATTGCCTTTTCGAAGTGCGCATTGGCGGCATCTCGGTCGTCTGGGTGGACGCATTCGAGCCACACCACATCCGTCGGACCCTTCGGGACACCGTAGAGTTCCTGTAGCTGCTCATCCCACCGGGTCTGGTTCTTGCGCAGATTGTGCTGCCAGATGCCGATGCCGGAAGCCTCCAAAGCAACATTCAACTGGCGCAGGAGGTCGTCCAGTTCGTTGTTCGTCCAGATGCGTTTGTTTTCCATGGCTTGCTCTGCCGACATCAGTGGCGACGACAATAACAGCCATTACTTAGCGAATACTAAAACAATGTGCACGTGTTATTATGAGGGAGCTCTACCCTTTAAACACCGGCGATCCGCGTCAGCGAGATAGCTCAGGCCGTTCGCGACCGCCGCGCGACGCCGTTTCGGCGATCAACCGAACATCGGGAACTTGGACCGTATGTTTTCGATGTAATACTGTCCTGGCGACCGGGACCCTGCCAATTGCTGGAACACCTGCACGGGTACCGTCTCGAATTCGCGAATTTGCCCGTTTTTCATGAACAGCCGGAGACGCTCTGCACCTTCATCATAAGCAGCAGCATCGAAGAGAGATGAGTTTAGCTCTGCTTGCATAATCGCACTCCTTAAACGGAGACAATAATGCAGTGCAGCATAAAAATTGCAAGAAAATTTAAGCTTAATTAAGTAATCGAGATGCTCACGCTCTCTTCGTTGCTTTCACATGAAATTCGGAGGAACGAGCAACTTCCGAGCCCTCCTTTTGAGGCTGATCCCGATCCACCTCAAAACAATCCAGGCAGCTTGGCGGTCGTCTCATGGTCGCCTGAGGCCTCGAAATCAGAGAGGCGAACGAATTCTGCGCCTCTGTTTTTCAGATCAACCAGTGCACGAGCGACCCCCTCGCCGGCGGCATGAGTCGGCTGGTTGATGTGTGAAATCACCACATCGCCATCCTTGGCAGCAGCAATCCGTTTTTCGGCAGCCGCGGCGCCGAGGAGCGAGCCATCATCGCCGTTCAGCGAATAGCCGGCGATCTTGAAACCCATGGCCCGGATCTCCCGGATGGCCGAGAGATCATATTTTGCCGTCGCGCCGCGAAACCAGTGCGGTCTCGGAAGACCGGCTGCAAGCATGGCGTCGGCTCCTCTCCCCACCTCGCGGCCGACAGCTTCAGGCGAGCCTGCGGCCGGTATGCCATAGATCGCGATCGGAATATCGACTGCGGGAATGTGATTCTCGCCGTGATTCTCCAGCTCGAAGAGATCGCTGTTTTCACGCAGAACAGCGACGGTTTCCGGATTGTGCTTCAGCCAACGTGACGTGACGAAGATCGTTGCGGGAATTCTTTCACGAACCAGCGTCGTCAGAATACGCTCGTCGGCCTTGCCCATGCAGGCATCGAAGGTAAGGGCAACACGGATGTGTTTCGCATTTCCCGCAGGCGCCACCGTCAGACGCGGCTCGACCAGTTTCTGAACCGCCAGAGTGTCTGCCTTCGCCAAAGGCGCAAGACAGCAAAGGAGGATAGCGGCGGTGGACAAGAGGCGCATGGTCAGTTTCCGCAGGATCGGGTTGTTCCAGAATCCCGCTTTTAATCCCCTGCACGCCATTCGACCATGCGCATTCTCACGTATCAGCAATGCGGCCGCATCACTGCATCATGCTTGCGCTCAGAAGCTCGCCGACGCGAGCCGGGTGCGGATCGCACGGATGCTTTCCGGACGGCGATCGCCCAGTTCCCGTTCCCAGCGGATTGCGGTTTCGACGATCAGGTCGAGATCGTCGTGGCGCGGGATCCATTCAAGAAGGCGCCGGGCGAGCGTCGCATTGGCGACGACGCTCGCTGCATCGCCCGGGCGACGCGGGCCGTAGTTGATGTCGAACCCGCGGGCTCCGGCTTTCTTGACCGCTTCGAGCACTTCCAGCACCGAATAGCCGCGCCCATAACCGCAATTGGCGATCAGAGGTTCGCCGCCACGACGCAGATAGCTCAGTGCCTTCAAGTGCGCTTCGACCAGATCGGTCACATGTATGTAGTCGCGCACACCGGTACCATCGGCTGTCGGATAATCGGTGCCATAGACATCGACGCCGCGGCGCTTGCCAAGAGCCGCCTCGCAGGCAATCTTGATGAGATGCGTCGCACCTTCCGTGGAAAGACCGGTGCGCCCAAGCGGATCAGCACCGGCGACGTTGAAGTAGCGCAGCGCGACGAAGCGGAAATCATGGGCTGCAGCCGCATCGCGCAGCATCAGTTCGGACATCAGCTTGGACTGACCGTAGGGGTTTTTCGGCAGCGTCGGCGCGCTTTCCAGAACCGGCGTGTCATCCTTCTGATCGCCGTAGACGGCGGCGGTGGAAGAGAAGACAAAATGCTTGATGCCCGCTTCGACGGCGGCTGCCGCCAGGAAGCGGGTCTTGCCGGTATTGTTCTCGTAATAATCCAGCGGATGCGCGACCGATTGTGGCACGACGATCGAGCCTGCGAAATGCAGGATGGCGTCGATGTCGTTTTCGGCAAATATCTGCTTCAGGATGATGGAATCGCCGACATCGCCGAGATAGAAGCGCGCCTCGTCCGGAACCGCCCAGCGAAAGCCTGTCGACAGCCGGTCGAGCACGACGACATCCTCGCCAGCGTCGAGCAGCGCCCAGACCATGTGACTTCCGATATACCCTGCACCACCCGTGACCAGAACAGCCATTTTCTCGCCCCTGCTTTTTCTTTCGCAGAGAGAAACACGGCCGTTCTTCAGCAAACCTTACCACCGGGCGGGGCCGCCGGGTTTAACGCGGAACACGGAAAACACGGCGTTCAGGCGATCGATAAAATTTTACAGACCGCCCTCTTTGCGGTGATGGAGCGGGGTTAGAGGCGCTTGATATAGTCCGCCAACCGACCGGCGGCTTCTTCGACATGGGCCGAATTGCGCAGAAAACAGGCCCGCAGAAACAGTTCGCCACCCTCTCCGAAGGCAGAACCGGGCGCCAGCGCCACGCCGATCTTGTCGACGATGTCCATCGCCGTCAGGCGGCTGTCGGTTACGCCATCCACCTTCAGGAAGGCGTAGATCGCGCCATCCGGTTTCAGCGTCTGCACGCGGTTGGTGGCGATCAGCGCATCGCAGAGGATATCGCGTCCGGCGACGGCGCGGGCCACGTTCTCGTTGACGAAGGCATCGCCTTCGTTGAGCGCCACCACCGCGCCGCGCTGCATGAACTGGGCAACGCCCGAATTGGAATACTGGATGAGGTTTTCGATCACTTGCCCCATTTCCGGCGGGGCCACCAGCCAGCCCATGCGCCAGCCGGTCATCGACCAATTCTTGGAGAAGGAGTTTGCAAAAATGATCCGATCGCCCTCTTCCATGATGTCGAGGAAGGACGGAGCCCTTGCCGCACCACCGTAGTAGTAACGGGCATAGATCTCGTCGGCGATGATCCAGATCCCATGTTTGCGGGCGAGCGTCAGAATGTCTCGGAGATCATCAAGCGTTGCCGTCCAGCCGGTCGGGTTGGCGGGCGTATTGATGAAAAGGCCACGTGTCTTTGGTGTGATCGCAGCGTCCAGCGTGTCGAGATCGAGAGACCAGCCGCCGCCGGTAAAGGCAAGCGGCAGGCCGATGGCGGAAGCGCCGGAAATCTCGATCGCGGAGATGATGTTTGGCCAGGTCGGCGAGAGGTAGATCAGTTCATCGCCCGGCGAGGCGATCGCCTGCACGGCCATCATGATCGCGTGCATGCCGGAGCCGGTGACATAAAAATGCTCTGACGACAGCGTCTTTGAAAAATGCCGCGTGTAATAGTCTGACAGTGCCTGGCGCAGTTCGGGAATTCCGCGCTGCCAGGTATAGAAGGTCTCACCGCCCAGAAGCGCGCTCGATGCCGCCTGATTGATAAAATCCGGGCTCGGCAGATCGCCCTCGCCTGCCCAGAGCGGGATCAGGTCGCGGCGGCCACCGGCGCGGGCGTGATTGATGATCTCGACAATACCGCTTTCGGGAGTGGAGACGGCACGCGGGCTGAGACTTGCAATGATCGACATGGTTCCTGAACATTTCCCTATGCTTTAATTCTGTTTAGCGCAGAGAACTCGGAAAATCCCATGACAATCCGTGGATCGGCGATCGTTTTTCTTGATGGATCGCCGATCTGTTGACGCGGTTGGATTACCGGATCGGGTTACCCGTCTTCAGAAGATCGCGGATTTCCGACAGCAACTGGATATCGGCCGGCGGCGGGGCCGGTGTGGCATCCGCAGGCTTCTTTTCTTCCATGGCGCGGAGCTTGTTCACGCCCTTGACCATGAGGAAGATGATGAAGGCGAGGATGAGAAAGTTGATCGCGACCGTGATGAAGCTGCCATAGGCGAAGACGGCGCCCTGCTTGCGGGCTTCTTCCAGCGAGGGCGCTGTGACCGCGCTCGACAGCGCCACGAAGTAGTTGGAAAAGTCGAAGCCACCGCCTGTCACGGCACCTACGACCGGCATGACGAGATCGTTGACCAGTGATGTGACGATGCCGGTAAAGGCGCCGCCGATGATGATGCCGACGGCGAGATCGACGACATTGCCCTTGGCGATAAAGGAACGGAATTCGGAAACAACGGACATAGCATTACCCCTGCTGCTCGGGTTGTTGATCCGCCCCAACATAGTGCATCACCACTTGCTGAAAAGGTGAAAAAGACAGAGACTTAAAGATGACCAGGCATTGGACTTTTTGCCAATGCCGCGGCGATTTGCAAACCCTTGCTTTTGACCTAATCTCATCCGCGTCGCGGCATTGCGGGGAGGAGACATGCTTTCGGGCTGGGTGATCATCGTCGCCGCTTTCGCCTATATCCTGCTGCTGTTTGCGGTCGCAAGTTATGGCGACCGGAGAAGCCGCGTCGTGGGCGTGCCGAAGATCGGCCGGCCCGTGGTCTATGCGCTCAGCCTGGCGATCTACTGCACCTCGTGGACCTATTTCGGTGGCGTGGGTCTGGCTTCCCGTCGCGGGATTGAATTCCTCGGCATCTATATCGGCCCGATCCTGATGCTGACATTGGGCATGCCGCTGATCCGACGCATCGTTGAACTCGCGAAAGCCGAGAAACTGACCTCCGTCGCCGACTTCGTCGCTGCCCGCTATGGCAAGAATTCGACCGTGGCGATGATCGTCGCCATCATCGCGCTGGTGGCCTCCGTGCCCTATATCGCGTTGCAACTCAAAGCCGTGTCGAGTTCGGTCGCCGTGATGGTCAATCCCTCCGACTACGGGATTGGCAGCGGCAACCTGCATTTCATCGATCTGGCCCTGATCGTGACACTGCTGATGGCCGGTTTCGCCGTCATGTTCGGCACCCGCCATACGGATGCGACGGAGCATCAGGACGGTCTGATCCTGGCAGTGGCGATGGAATCCGTCGTCAAGGTATTCGCCTTTGCAACCGTTGGGCTGACGGTGCTGTTCGTGCTGTTCGACGGTCCTGCAGACCTGATGGCCAAGGCTGCCGACAACCTCTTGATCACCTCGGCACTGTCCTACGAAACGCCGCTCAGCCGCTGGCTGATTTTGATACTGCTCTCGGCCTTCGCCATCCTGCTTCTGCCTCGGCAGTTCCATGTGACGGTCGTGGAAAACCGCACGGACCGGGAACGCAAGGTCGCTTCGTTTCTGCTGCCGATCTATCTCGTCGCGATCAACCTGTTCGTCCTACCGGTGGCGATTGCCGGACTGGTCACGTTCGGTGGAACCGGCAATGCCGACCTCTACATTCTCACGCTTCCGCTCCACGGCAATCTGCCGGCCGTGACGCTGATCACCTTCATCGGCGGCTTTTCCGCCGCAACCGCGATGGTGATCGTCGAATCCGTCGCACTGTCGATCATGGTGTCGAACGACATCATCATTCCTGTCTTCCTGCGCCGCAAGCTGATGGCGGCACGCTCGGCGCATGGGGGTCGTGCCGATTTCACCCGTGCACTTCTCAATATCCGACGGCTCGCGATCTTCGCCGTGCTGCTTCTCGGCTACGGCTATTACCGCATGGCGGACACCCAGTCGGGTCTTGCCTCGATCGGCCTTCTGGCGTTTGCGGCGATCGCGCAGGTGGCACCCGCGCTGTTCGGCGGGCTGATCTGGCGCCGGGCCAATGCCCGAGGCGCAATCCTTGGCATGTGCCTCGGGTTTGCGGCCTGGGCCTATCTGTTGTTCGTGCCGAGTCTCGGCGGACCGGACAATTCCCACATCGCCGCGGCCGTGCTGAATTTCCTGATCCCCGGCACCGGCATATTCTCCGGTCCCGAAACCGATCCGCTCGTCAACGCGACGATCTTCAGTCTGGCGCTCAACATGCTGGCTTTCGTGCTCGGCTCTCTGTCACGCAATCCACGGCCCGTGGAGCGTTTGCAGGCCGGAATTTTCGTCAAACGGCATCTGCGCTCGGAATTCGCGACCCGCGGCTGGAAGACCCGTGTCAGCGTGGGAGACCTCAAGGCGACGATTGCGCGCTATCTCGGCGAGGAGCGCATGCAGCGTTCGTTTTCCCACTATGAGCGCACCGCAGGACGCCGTTTCGAGGACGACCAGCCGGCCGATATGGCGCTGGTGCATTTCTCCGAACAGCTGCTGGGAAGCGCGATCGGTTCTTCCTCGGCACGGCTCGTCTTGTCGCTGATCCTGCAGAAGGCCGAGGATGCCAGTGCCGACACCGCCTTCCTGCTCGATCAGGCGAGCGAGGCGCTGCAGTATAACCAGGACATGCTGCAGACGGCGCTTTCGCAGATGGACCAGGGAATTGCCGTGTTCGACAGTGCCGACCGGCTGACTATCTGGAACCGACGTTTTCGCCATCTTCTCGACCTTCCCGACCAGGTCGGCCAGGTCGGATTTCCGCTCTCAGATATCGTGGCGATGCTTTCGGACCGCGGTGACATTCCTGCAGACGAACAGGCGGATGTGGTCAACCGGTTCAAGACGCTGGATGCGTCGTTCTCGCTTGTCGTTGCAAGCGGCGAGCGGATCATCGAAGTGCGCACCAACCCGATGCCGGATAGCGGCATCGTTGCAACCTTCACCGATATTTCCGACCGTGTTGCGGCGGCAAAGGCGCTGAAACAGGCGAATGAAACGCTCGAACAGCGGGTGACAGAGCGCACCTCAGAGCTGACCCGCGTCAACCATGCACTGGGCCAGGCGCGTGCCGAGGCCGAGGAAGCCAATATCGGCAAGACACGTTTCTTTGCCGCTGCCGGCCACGATATCCTGCAACCGCTCAATGCCGCGCGACTGTACTCATCCGCGCTGGTCGAGCGCATGACGCCTGCCGACCGCAACGGTCCGCTGGTGCGCAACATCGATTCCGCGCTCGAATCGGTTGAGGCGATCCTTGGGGCGGTACTGGATATTTCGCGGCTCGACACCGGCGCAATGAAGCCGCAGCTTGAAACCATCGCCCTCGACGACCTGTTGCGCCGGATCGCGACCGACTATGAGCCGATGGCGCGCGAGAAGAACCTGACTTTCGTGGTGATGCCAACCTCACTCAGGGTTCGCTCCGACGCCAATCTCCTGCGCCGGCTGGTGCAGAATCTGGTGTCCAACGCGATCAAATACACAATCAGCGGCAAGGTTCTGGTCGGCGCGCGGCGGCATGGCGGGCGAGTATCGATCGAAGTGCACGACTCCGGCATCGGCATTCCGGCAGCCCAGTTCGAGACCGTGTTCAAGGAATTCGCAAGGCTCGACGAAGGGGCGAAAACCGCAACCGGTCTCGGCCTCGGTCTTTCCATCGTCGACCGTATTTCGCGTGTGCTCGACCACCCCGTGCAGCTTGCATCGAGGCCCGGTCGCGGAACCATCTTCAGGGTGGATCTGCCGCTCGACGCATCGGTCGCGCGACCAGCGAAAGCCTCCGAGCGGCCTGAACGGCGCAAACGCTCGCAGCCGCTGACCGGGCTGAGGGTTCTGTGCATCGACAACGAGCCGAAGATTCTGGAGGGGATGGCGCTGTTGATTACGGGTTGGGGTTGCACGGTCAGGGAAGCGCAGTCCATCACGGCGCTGGACGAAATCACCCGTTCGGGTGAGCCGGCGCCGGATATCATTATCGCCGATTATCATCTCGATGACGGCGACGGGATCGCGGCGATCCAGTCGCTGCGTGCCGCTTACGAGGCCGATGTTCCGGCCCTGCTCATCACCGCCGATCGGTCCGCGGATGTGCGCAACGAGGCTGAGAAACACGGCATTTCACTGCAGCACAAGCCGGTGCGACCGGCGGCGCTGCGCGCTTACCTCACCCAGATCGCCGGTCTGCGGCGTCTCGCGGCGGAATGACGCAAACTGCTTAAAAAGCTGTTCATCGAATAGTCATCACAGATTGTTTACGGTTGAAATGTCTGAACGTCAGATACAAAGCGAGTGTCGCTCGGAACTCTCCGGCGCGTCGCGACGTTTAGGCGCGTGACTTCCCGGCCCGAAGAGGCCTTACGGACCGAAAGGCACGAGGCCATCGGAACCGGTAGAGACGGAGACCGCGACCGATGAAACGATTCGAGATCATTGACGGGATGCGGGGATATTTCCTTGTATTTATGGTTCTCAACCACCTGATATTTGCCGGTGGCTACTTCCTGGTCAAAATCAACCACAACCAGCTTGCTTTTGTCGAGGATGCGCAGGGCTTCGTGTTCCTGTCCGGCCTGATGATCGGCATGGTCTATGCCCGCAAGATGATGAAAGGCGGATATGCCGCCGGTCGCACTGCGATCTACAGCCGTGCCTTCGAGCTCTATCGCTATGCGATGGGCATCGTGATCGCCGTGCTGGTGGCGCAGATGCTGCTGCCGGGGGCCTATTCGGTCTGGTTCAACTGGCTTGGCTACACCAATTTCGACGATCCGCTGCGTCTCGCTGCGATCGCTACCTTCCTATACCAGCCGACCTTCATGGACATCCTGCCGCAGTATATCGTCTACATGCTGTTTGCACCGATGCTGATCAAGCTGGTGCTTGATGACAAGTGGCACTACGTGGTCGCTGCCTCGATCATGATGTGGATGGCCGGACAGCTGGGTCTGCATCAGATCGCAACGATCCCGATCAATGAGCTGATCATGGGTTCGGACGATCAGGGCATCCGCGTCTCGTTCAACCTGTTTGGCTGGCAGATCGTGTTCTTCTCGGGCCTCGTTCTCGGTGCGCTGACCTCGTCCGGCAAGATCAACTGGGGCAAGATCCTGTCGCCAGACAACACGTTCATCCCCAAGGTGGCGCTGGTGCTGGTGATGTTCTTCCTGCCGCTGCGCCTGATTACCGCCAACGAGCTGATGCCGGCCTACATGATCGGCAAGTTCGCCTCGATGGAAATCCGTGCCGATTTCGGTCCGGTCTATCTCCTGAACTTCGCCGCGATGGGTCTTCTCGTCACCTGGCTGCTCGTTGCCGGTCCGCAGCACAAGGCAAACTGGGTGCGAAACATCGCGTCTGCCGTGACCTGGGTGTTCACCCTGCGGTACCTGCGCCTGCTCGGCCGCCACTCGCTCTACGTCTATGTATGGCACGTCGCGATCGTCTACTTCGTATACTACTTCGATGGTCGTACGCCGGAACTCGGCGAGTGGACGAAGACTGCGATTGCACTGACCGCCGTCGGCCTTCTCTCGATCCCTGCCCTATGGCGCGAGCGCGACAAGTTGCTCGGCACGGCGGAGCCGGCACCTGCGAAGACCCTGAAGTCGCAAAAGCCGGCGGCCCAGAGCGTTCCGCAGCAGATGGTCATCCGGTAAAGACGACTATCGTTCGCATACAAAAAAGGGCGGCTCCAAGCCGCCCTTTTTCATGGTCGCTTGACGGCGACTTCAGGCCGCCTGGCCGATTTTCGCGTAGGGGTCGAACCGACCGTAGAAGGTCTCTCCGTTCGCCGCCATGTCCTTGAGCAGCTGCGTCGGCTTGAAATGGCTGCCATATTGCGCGGCCAGCTTTTCGGCGAGTTCGACGAAGGTCTTCACGCCCATGCCGTCGATGTAGGACAGCGTGCCACCCGTATAGGGGGCAAAGCCGAAGCCGAGGATGGAGCCGACATCGGCTTCGCGCGGATCGGTGACGATGCCTTCCTCGACGGTGCGGGCGGCTTCCAGTGCGATCGTCACGAGGAAGCGCTGCTTCAGCACGGTAACGTCGACATCTCGGGCCGGCTTTTGCGGATAGAGATCCTTGAGGCCGGGCCAGAGCGATTTTTTCGCGGGCTTGGCGGGGTAGTCGTAGAAGCCCTTGCCGTTCTTGCGGCCGCGGCGATCGAGCACATCGACCATGTTGTCGATCAGCGCCATGTGTTCCGGCTTGACCGAGTTGGGGCCGAGATCGGCGATCGAGGCCTTCATGATCTTCTGGCTGAGATCGACGGCCACTTCGTCGTTGAGAGACAGCGGGCCGACCGGCATGCCGGCCATCTTGGCGGCATTCTCGATCATGGCTGCCGGCACGCCTTCGGCCAGCATGTCATAGGCTTCGTTGATATAGCGGAAGACGCAGCGGTTGACGAAGAAGCCTCTCGTGTCGTTGACGACGATGGGCGTCTTCTTGATCTTGCCGACGAAATCCAGCGCCACGGCAAGTGCCCTGTCGCCCGTCTTTTCGCCCAGGATGACTTCGGTCAGCATCATCTTTTCGACCGGCGAGAAGAAATGCACGCCGACGAACTGGTCCGGACGCTTGGAGTTTTCCGCGAGGCCCGAGATCGGAAGGGTGGAGGTGTTCGAAGCGAAGATCGTGGTTTCCGGAATGACGGCTTCGACCGCTTCGATCACGGCCTTCTTGACCTTGCGGTCTTCGAACACCGCCTCGATGACGAGATCGGCATCGGCAAGTGTCGAATAGTCCGGCGTGGCGGTGACGAGCGAGAGGAGCTTTTCGCCCTCCTCCTTCGTCAGGCGACCCTTAGAGACACTGTCGGCCACCAGCTTTTCGGAAACGGCCTTGCCCTTGTCGGCTGCTTCCTGGCTCTGGTCGATCAGCACGACGGGAATGCCGGCGGCAGCCGTCACATAGGCAATCGAGGCACCCATGAAGCCCGCGCCGACCACGCCGACCTTCTTGAATTCGCTTTTTGGAACGCCTGCCGGACGACGGGCGCCCTTGCCCAGTTCCTGCATCGAGATGAACAGCGAACGGATCATCGAGAAGGCTTCGGTGGTGCCGAGGATCTGCGTGAAATAGCGCTGCTCGACCTTGAGCGCCGTATCGAAGGGCAGCTGAAGTCCCTCGTAGACGCATTTGAGGATGGCGAGCGCGCCCGGATAATTGCCTGCCGTCTCGCGGCGCAGGATGGCGGGAGCCGCCGGGAAAAGCTGTGCAGCCTGCGGCGTCCAGACCCCGCCGCCGGGTGCCTTGAAGCCCTTTTCGTCCCACGGAGCGACGGGCTTCAAACCATCCTTGATCATCTGCTTTGCAGCGGTCACGAGCTGATCGGGTTCGACGACCTGATGCACGAGACCCATCGCCTTGGCGCGTTGCGGCGTCAGCGTCTGACCGGTCGTCATCATTTGCAGGGCGGACTGGGCATCGGTCAGGCGCGAGACACGCTGCGTGCCGCCGGCGCCTGGAAAGATGCCGACCTTGACTTCAGGCAGCGCGAGCTTGACCGACTTGGAATTCGCGACGACGCGCCCGTGGCAGGCCAGCGACAGCTCGAGAGCGCCGCCCATGCAGGTGCCGTTGATGGCCGATACCCAGGGCTTGCCATTGGTTTCGATGGCGCGGAACAGCCAGGTCATTTGCCCTGCAACCTCGAACAGCTTCTGCTTGGCGGTGGCAGGGTCCTGTGCGGTCGCTTCCTGCAGCATGGAGAACATGCCGCGGATCATGGTGAGGTCGGCACCGCCGGAAAACGAGGATTTGCCGCTGGTAAAGACAACGCCCTTGATGGCGGCATCCGCGACGGTTGCCCTCAGGATCGCGTCGAGTTCTTCCAACACCTCGGCGGTAAAGACGTTCATCGACTTGCCCGGCATATCCCAGGTGACGACAGCAATCCCGTCCGCGTCGGTTTCGATGGTGAAGTTGGTGTAGGTCATTGGGTTCCTCCCCTATCAGGCCGACAAATGGCTGCGCTGGGTTTCCAACGTCCTGGTCTTTTCGACCACGACATCGCCGGTATGCTTCGTCTCGGACGGTTCGAACAAGAGTATCCAGCACTCATCGGCCGCGACCGGATTGTGCTCGACGCCCTTCGGAACGACATGGAAGTCGCCTGCCTTCATATGGACATGCGGCCGGTCCCGATATTCGATCGTGAGTTCGCCCTTCCAGATGAGGAACAGTTCGTCCTCGTCGCGATGCGAATGCCAGGTCAGATGATCCTTGACCTTCGCGACCTTCACGCTCTGTCCGTTGAGATCGGCAATGACGCGTGGCGACCAGTGGTCGTCAACATGCGCAAATTCGTCTTCGATTGTACCGGTATTGAAGCTCACGGTCAGACCCTCTCGATCACGGTAGCAGTACCCATGCCGGCACCGATGCAGAGCGTGACCAGTGCGGTGTTGAGATCGCGGCGTTCGAGTTCGTCGAGAACGGTGCCGAGGATCATCGCGCCGGTGGCGCCGAGTGGATGCCCCATGGCAATCGCGCCGCCATTGACGTTGATGATGTCGTGGGAAATGTCGAACGCCTGCATGTAGCGCAGCACGACGGCGGCAAAGGCCTCGTTGAGTTCGAACAGGTCGATATCGGCAATCGTCATGCCGGTGCGGGCCAGCAGCTTTTCGGTGACGTCGACTGGGCCGGTCAGCATCAGCGCCGGGTCGGAGCCGATGGTTGCGAACGCGCGGATACGGGCGCGCGGCTTGATGCCCATGCTTTCGCCGCCGGCCTTCGAGCCGATCAGGACGGCGGCGGCGCCATCGACGATGCCAGACGAATTGCCGGCGTGGTGGACGTAATTGATCTTTTCGATTTCCGGATGCGCCTGAATGCCGACAGCTTCGAAACCGCCCATTTCGCCGGGCATCTGGAACGAGGCATTGAGCGAGGCCAGCGCCTGCATGTCGGTGGTGGGCCGCATATGCTCGTCGCGGTCGAGAATGGTGAGGCCGTTCTGATCCTTGACCGGGATCACCGAGTTCTTGAAATAGCCCGCATCCCAGGCTTTTCCGGCGCGCTTCTGGCTTTCGACGGCATAGGCATCGACGTCATCGCGGGAGAACCCGTATTTCGTCGCGATCAGATCGGCCGAGACGCCCTGCGGCATGAAGTAGGACGGGAAGTTGACCGAAGGGTCCATGTACCAGGCGCCACCGGACATGCCCATGCCGACGCGCGACATCGATTCGACACCGCCGGCAATGACGATGTCGTCGGATCCGGCTGCGATCTTACCGGCGCCGAAATTGACGGCATCAAGGCCCGATGCGCAGAAACGGGAGATCTGCATGCCGGGTGCCCGGGTCGAATATCCCGCTTCGAAGGCTGCGGCCTTGGGGATGACGGCGCCGCTATCCATGACCGGATCGACGCAACCCATGATGATGTCGTCGACGGTTTCCGTATCGAGCCCGTTGCGATCACGGATGGCTTCGAGGGTCTTTGCCGCGAGACGGACAGCCGGCACTTCGTGCAGTGAGCCGTCCTTCTTGCCGCGACCGCGCGGCGTGCGCACGTGATCGTAAATGAAGACTTCGGTCATGGTGTCATCTCCCTTGGTGGCAAATTACATTGCCTTTGTTTCACTGCGGGAGAGAAGACCCCTCCCAAACCCTCCCCACAAGAGGGAGGGTTTATCCCGCCGCACCGCCGATGTTCAATCGGGACGAGCAGTCGCCACACATTTTCTCCCCCTTGTGGGGGAGATGGCCGGCAGGCCAGAGGGGGTAGCCAACGCTTAGAACGCCTCGGCGGCCAGTTCCATCATGGTGTCTGCGCCGGCCTCGATTCGCACCTTGCGCAGCGCGGTTTCCGGCATGATACGCTCCATATAGAACTTCGCCGTGACGAGCTTCGTCTTCAGATACTCCTCGCGGGGATCCCCGGCAGCCAGTGCAGTCTGGGCGGCTTTCGCCATCTTCGCCCACATGTAGCCGAGCGTGACGAGGCCGAACAGATGCATGTAGTCGGTCGACCCGGCACCGGCATTGTCGGGCTTGGCCATGGCGTTCTGCATGAACCACATGGTCGAGGCCTGCAGGTCGTTCAGACCCTTCTTGAGGCCCTTGGTGTAGAGAACCATCGCCTCGTCGCCGCGGTTTTCCTCGCAGAAATCACCGATTTCCTTGAACATGGCCATGACGGCGCGGCCGCCGTTGAGGGCAAGCTTGCGACCGACCAGATCGAGCGCCTGGATTCCGTTGGCACCTTCGTAGATCATCGCGATGCGGGCATCGCGGACATACTGGCTCATGCCCCATTCTTCGATATAGCCGTGGCCGCCGAAGACCTGCTGGGCCATGACCGCGTGATCGAAGCCCTTGTCGGTCAGCACGCCCTTGAGGATCGGCGTGGCAAGCCCGAGGAGATCGTCGGCGTTCTGGCGTTCCGCTTCGTCCTGCGAGCGGTGGGCGATATCGGATTTCAGCGCCGTCCACAAAACGAAGGCGCGGCCTGCCTCGTTGAAGGCCTTAATGGTCATCAGCGAGCGGCGGATATCCGGATGGACGATGATAGGGTCAGCCTTCTTATCCGGCGCTTTCGCGCCCGAAAGCGAACGGCCCTGGATACGCTCGTTGGCATAGGCGACGGCGTTCTGATAGGCGGTTTCCGCGATCGACAGGCCCTGGAGGCCAACACCGAGGCGGGCTTCGTTCATCATCACGAACATGGCCGAGAGACCCTTGTTCTCGGCACCGATCAGATAGCCCGTGGCATCGTCATAGTTCATGACGCAGGTGGAGTTGCCGTGGATGCCCATCTTCTCTTCGAGCGCACCGCAGCTGACGCCGTTGCGGGCTCCGAGCGAACCGTCATCGCCCACCATGAACTTCGGCACGATGAACAGCGAGATGCCCTTGGTGCCTTCAGGCGCGCCCTCGATCCGCGCGAGAACCAGATGCACGATATTGTCGGTCATCGAGTGTTCACCGGCGGAGATAAAGATCTTCTGACCGGAGATTTTGTAGGAGCCATCATCCTGCGGCACCGCCTTGGTGCGCAGCAGACCGAGATCCGTGCCGCAATGGGGCTCGGTGAGGTTCATGGTGCCCGACCAACTACCGCCGACCATGTTGGGCAGATAGGTGGCCTTCTGCTCGTCCGTGCCGTGGACGAGGATGGCGGCGATCGCCCCTTGCGTCAGGCCGGGATACATCATCAGCGACATGTTGGCCGACGACATGTATTCGCCGACGGCGGCATGCAGTGTGTAGGGCAGGCCCTGGCCGCCGAACTCTTCCGGTACGGCCAGGCCGATCCAGCCGCCCTGGACATACTGGTCATAGGCCTGCTTGAAGCCGTTGGGCACCAAAACAGTGCCGTCGTCGTTGCGGGTGCAGCCTTCCCGGTCGCCGGAAAGGTTGATCGGGAACAGGGCCTCTTCGGCTACTTTCGCCGCCTCGCCGATGATCGCCTCGATCATGTCGGGCGTCGCATCGGCAAAACCCTGCAGGTTGCCGTAACGCTCCAAGCCGAGCACATCATTCAGAACGAAAAGTGTATCGTTTACCGGTGCCTTATAGACGGGCATCGTTATCCATCCTCCAGATTAGCCTGACGCTTCCTCCCGGGCATCGCAGCCCGTCGTCTCCTGCACTTACTTAATTGACGTTCGCGTAAACGTCAAACAGTTGGAGTCTCATATCGCGAGCCGAGTTTGACCCGGCGTTAGCATCACCTAATAGGTGCTTTCGCCTGCACTGCCGAGGAAGTCGCGCCCGCCGCGCTGCATCACAGTGATAGCATCGTCGAAACCCGTGTCATCCGGGCAAACATGCGGAATCGTGGCAAAAAGGTTAAGATCTTAACGAACATTAACGATTTATTTACTACGTTTCTGGAAATAGTGGGGACTACGGGAGGTCAGTCAAATCCATCCAACGAATGAGTCGTTCTTTCATAAGGCAAGCCTTGCGTAAGAAATGTCTAATATGGATGTGATTCACCGGTGCCAATAGGCGGCGGATGAGGCTGAAACCGAGCGTCGGCAGGTAAAACGCGGAAGCGAGCGAGCACATGAACGGATCACGATCGAATCCCAACCGCCCGGGCGAACGCTCCTCTCTTGACGCCCTGAACCGTACGATCGAGGGCCTGGAGGCCCGAATCGAGGATCTGATGTCGGGCGCCGGGCGCGAACGCCGCCAGCCCGCTTCCGACCCGCGCCTCGAAAAACCGGCGTCCGTGCAGCCCCCGCAGATGCAGAGGCCAGCGGCGCCTCGCTTTGCCGACCCGCTGGCGGAAATCCGCGAGCGCCAGCGCATGCTGGGATCGGCCCGCGAGCGCATGGCAAGCGCACAGCAGTCGCATGCGGCCGAACCGGTCCGCCAACCCGTCCAATCACCACTCCGCGATAAGATCACGCCGCCGGAAGCCTATCGTCCCAGCCAGGAGCGCCGTCCGGCTGCACCGGTTGCGGCAACTGCCACCGAAGTTTCTGCGAGCCGCTTCGAGCGGGCCGTCGCCAGCCGCGATATGCAAATGCGGGAAACCCGCCAGCAGGCGACCGATGGCGCCTCCATGCGCGAAATCGCCGAAGCGCTGGTCGGCTTGCGTCACGAACTGAAGCAGGACATCGCCGAAGGCGTCGCCCGCGAGATGGGCGCACTGCAAACCGAAATCCGCTCGATCCGCTCGATTGCCGAAGATCATCGCGGCACCGAAGACCTGCGCGGCGATTTCTCCCGTCTTGCCGACAGCATTAGTCAGCTGGGCTACAGCAATTCTCCCGATGCGGAGGCCCTGCGCGCCGAGTTCGAGGAACTGCGCAATGTCATGGCCCAGGTCATGGATGGCGTGGCACGCGAAGATTCCGTGCAGCGCATGGAAAGCCGCTGGCAAGGGCTGGAAGAGCGTATCCACGGGCTTGAGCCAGAGCTTCTGCGCGACGAGGTTTCGCAGCTCGCCTACCGGATCGACGACATCAAGACCCAGCTTGGCGGCATGAACGACAGCCCCGCGCTGCGCGCGCTGGAGCAGAAGCTGATTGCGATCGCGACCGCGATGGAGCAACTCGGCAGCCGCATGCAGCCATCCGACGAACTGCTTGCCGAGCAGTTCACCATTCTCGACGAGCGTCTCGACGAAATCACTCGCGCCGTTGCCGCCGGCAGCCGTGCTTCGGCTGCAGCCACGCTCGACCAGGCTTTCATGCAGAAGCTCGACGGCCGGATCGTCGCTATCGCAGAGCAGGTCGATCAGATCAGCCAGGCTGCTGCCGATCCGAGCGAGATGCTGTCCGGACGGATCGAAGCGCTGACCGCGCGGATCGAGGAACTCTCCGACGAACAGGCCGCCATGCGGCTGGAAGAGCGGCTCGACCAGCTTTCGGTCATGCTGACGCAGGCGCAGAAGCCCGCCTATCAGACCGAGCTTTCCGACCACCTCGCCGATATCTCGCGCAAGATCGATGGTCTTGATCACAACTCGATCAACGACATGCTGGGCGAGCGGCTGGATGATCTCGCCCGTCGTATCGACGAGATCGAATATCGCCCGGCGCCTGCCACCGACGAGCGGGCCTTCGACCGGTTGGAAACCCGGCTGACCGACATCGCCATGCGACTGGACGAAGCAGCCAGCGCACCGCGCGGAGACGAAAACGCCCTGCGTAGCCTGGAAGACCAGATCGCGCATCTTTCGAGCCTGATCAGCGAGCCGCAGACATCTTCGGCCAGTGCGCTACCTGATGGTTTCGAGCATCGGTTCTCGGCAATCGAAAGCTACATGTCGACCAACGACGAGTACATTCTGGAAGCCGCACGGCAGGCCGCAGAAGCCGTCGTCGAGGCCTATTCGCGCAATACCGGGGCCGGCGGCATGGCCGTCGCGTCCGGCGACATGGCAGCCCTTTCAGCCCTCGCCGACGATCTTCGCCATCTTGAAGAGCTGACCCGTGGCACGGAAACGCGCAGCCATCAGACGTTCGAGGCCTTGCACGGAACGCTGGTGCAGATCGCCAATCGTCTGGACACGCTGGAAGACAGCATTTCCACGGCCCGTTTCGAGCCCGCCTATCGCGATGCGCCGGCCAATCGCGAAGCCCAGACCGACCAGCCGCTTCGCCATCCCAAGATGCCGGCCACAGCGCAACTGTCCGTTCCAGCGATGGAATTTGCCGGCGCCGAGGACCGCAATGTTGCTTTGGCAGATGCGCCCGTCGAAACCGACGAGGTCGTCGTGCCCCCTGCAGCCGCGCGGGAAGAGCCGGCCAAGCCCGGTCTGCTGGCCGGCCTCTCGAAGCGTTTCAAGTCGGGCACCCGCGATGCAGGCGAAAAGCCGGCCCGCACCGTCATAGAGCCAACGCCTTCGATCGATCCAGCCGACATTCTCCCAGCCGGCCGTGAAAACGACCTGCTGGAGCCGGGCTCGGGCGCTCCTGACGTCAAGAAGATCCTCGAGCGCGTGCGTGCCAGCCAGGCCGCCGGCGATTTCAGTGGCGAGAAACCCGGAACGGCCGACAAATCGGACCGCGCTGACTATATCGCCGCTGCCCGTCGTGCAGCCAAGGCCGCAGCACAGGAGACGGATCCTTCACAGGTCAACGCGGTCAAGAGCGTTCGCTCCGCCACCAAGTCGCAGACCACGTCGGTTGCCGGCACGCCGTCCGAAAAGACCGGCATGTTTGCCAAGTTTTCGCAGCATCGCCGCCCCATCCTGATGGCCGTCGGCGCCGTGCTGCTGGTGATGATGTCGATGCAGGTGGTCAAGAACGTGACCGGAAGCCGCGACAGCGCGCCCGAACAGGCTGCCCTCGAAGCCCCGGCTCCGGTCTCCGTGCCGGAAGAGACTGCGCAGGCTCCGAGCGCACCAGTCGAAGCTCCCGCTCCTGTCGACACCGCTCAAACCCCGGCCGAAAGCCCTGCAGCCAGCGATGGTGACGGACAGGATGTGGCAGCGACGCCGCCTCCGGTCGCGCCCGACGCCGCGACAAACCACCTGATCGATCCGGTTCCCGCAGCCGGAGACCTCGCTTCAATGCGTCCGGCCGCCGAAGCTGCTCCGGCACCTTCAGAAGACGCCGGCTTCACGGCACAAGCGCCGGCTGCCGCTGAAATCGAGGCACCGGCTCCGATCGTCGTGCCTGTCGGCCTGGAGCCGAAATCGCTTGCCGACGCCGCATCGTCGGGCGATGCCAACGCGCTGTTCGAGATTGCCACCCGCTTTACCGAGGGACGTGGCGTCAAGACCGATCTCGCAGAGGCGGCAACCTGGTACAAGCTTGCCGCCGACCGTGGTCTTGCGCCTGCCCAGTACCGCATGGCGAACATGTTCGAAAAGGGAACGGGCGTCGAGCGCAACCTCGGTGAAGCCGTTCGCTACTATCAGCTGGCCGCCGAAGCCGGCAATGCCAGCGCCATGCACAACCTCGCCGTTCTCTACGCGTCCGGTGCCACGGGCCAGCCTGACTACACCCAGGCCGTCAAGTGGTTCACCCAGGCCGCCGACCACGGTGTGGCCGACAGCCAGTTCAACCTTGCCATCCTGTTTGCCCGCGGCAACGGCGTGAAGCAGGATCTGGAAGAGAGCTACAAGTGGTTTGCCGTTGCGGCAAAGGCAGGCGACAACGACGCCGCCCAGAAGCGCGACGAAGTGGCCAATGCCATGCGCAAGGAACAGCTGGAAAGCGCCCGCGCCAAGGTCGACCTCTGGAAGGTGATGACACCCGAGCCGCGGGCAAATGCCGTTGTTGTTCCGGATGAATGGGCTGCCGGCAAGCGTCTTACCACCGCATCTGTTGACATGGAAAAGGCCGTCCGCAACATCCAGGCGATCCTCAACAAGAACGGCTTTGAAGCCGGACGGCCGGACGGCAAGCTTGGTGCCAAGACGGTAAGCGCAATCAAGTCGTTCCAGTCCTCGATCGGCCAGGAGCCTTCCGGCCGCATCAACGACGCACTGGTTCGGGAATTGCTGGCACGCAACAAGTAGCCAGCAACCCGTAAGACGACCAATCCGGTCGGGCTGGGGACTATCGGCCACGCCCATTGGAAAACGCTGAAGCTGCTGTTTTCCCCACGGATTCACGAATTGACACCCCGGCAGGCCAAGCGCATGACGGGGTGTCCTTCATGCGCGGTTCATCGCGTCTGTGAAAGGGTTCCCCAAAGCCAAAGCGACGGCCCACTTGAATGCGTGCCGCCTGCAACGGCGTTGTCTTTTCGACGTGTCGAGGTTCAGCCGTGACTGTCTACCTGCCGATTGCAGAGCTTTCGGTGAACATCTTCATCATCCTTGGCATGGGTGCAGCTGTCGGGTTTCTGTCCGGCATGTTCGGCGTCGGCGGTGGCTTCCTGATCACGCCGCTTCTGATTTTCTACAACATTCCACCCGTCGTTGCCGTCGCAACCGGCGCCAACCAGGTCGTTGCCTCCTCGATCTCGGGCGCGATCACCCATTTCCGGCGCGGGTCGCTGGATATGAAACTGGGCACGGTGCTGCTTGCCGGGGGCCTTGTCGGCGCGACGGTCGGTGTGTGGATCTTTTCCTGGCTACGGCGCATCGGCCAGCTCGACCTGTTCATCTCGCTTCTCTATGTCGTGCTTTTGTCGACGATCGGCGCGCTGATGCTGCAGGAGAGCCTGAGAGCCATGCGGCGGGCAAAGAACAACCAGCAGCTTCCGCTGAAACGCCCGGGCCAGCACAACTGGGTGCACCGCCTGCCCTTCAAGATGCGTTTCAAGAAGTCGAAAATCTATCTCTCGGCCATTCCGATCCTGGTGCTCGGTTTCGTGATCGGCGTCCTCACCTCCATCATGGGTGTCGGCGGCGGCTTCATCATGGTGCCGGCGATGATCTATCTCCTGCGCATTCCAACCAATGTCGTGGTCGGCACCTCTCTGTTCCAGATCATCTTCACCACCGCCTATACGACGATGGTGCAGGCGGCGACGAACTACTCCGTCGATATCGTGCTTGCGACGATCCTGATGATTGCCGGCGTGATCGGCGCCCAGTACGGCGTGCGCGTCGGCCAGAAGCTGCGCGGCGAACAGCTGCGCGCACTGCTGGCGCTGCTGGTTCTCGCCGTCGGCATCCGTCTTGCGATCGGCCTGATCGCAACGCCGAGCGACGTCTATTCGGTGGCCGTCGGAGGACTGTCCTACTGATGCGCAGGCTGATCCTCTCCCTCCTTCTTCTTCTCTCATTCGGATTGTCGCTGGCAACGCAGGTCGCGGCCCAGACGCCGTTCGACACGGCCTCGCCGATCAAGGAAGGGCTGGAGATCGGAGCATCGTCGAGCGAGATTGCCATCACCTCGGATTTCCGCGGCGCCGACCTCACCATCTTCGGGGCCATTACCAATCCGGACGAGCTGCTGCTCGCGATCGGTCAGTACGATATCGTCGTGACGCTTGAAGGTCCGCGCGACTATGCCACCGTGCGGCGCAAGGAACGCGTGCTCGGGATCTGGATGAACACCCAGGCGATGACGTTCGAACAGGTGCCGGAGAGCTATTCGATCGCCAGCACACGCCAGCTGAACGACCTCGATCACCAGGCGCCGTCCTTCAACAATATCGGGGTCGGCATCGAACACCTGCCTCTCAACCCCACCGGCTACATTCCGAATTCCGGTCTGATCAGCGATTTCCGCGAGGCCTATCGCCGGCAGAAGCTCAACAGCGGGCTTTACCAGCGCGACACGAGCGGCGTGCGCTTCGTCTCGTCCAGCCTGTTCCGAGCCTCGTTGCGGCTTCCAGCCAACGTGCCCGATGGCGTGCACATGGTCCACGCCTATCTGTTCAAGAGCGGCGACCTGATCTTTCAGCGGGAGATGCCGTTGCGCGTGGTCAAGACCGGCCTGGAGCAGGCGATCACCGATGCAGCCCACGAGCGTCCGATCGCCTACGGTCTGTTCTGCGTGCTGATCGCTGTCGTAACCGGATGGGGCGCCAGCATCATCTTCCGCAAGGACTGATCGTCTAACAAATTCGCCGGAACGGTTTCCAATCCTCTCCTCACGCCCTAGTTAGGGCGCAACATACAGTTCCAATGCAAAGCGTCAGCATGTTCCGCCGGATCGCCGCACGCCTTTTGGCTTCCCTGTCCCTCCTCCGTCCGCTGCTTCGGCCGTCCGAACTGCGCGCAGTCATCAGGCGCAGCGAATTCGGCCTGATCCTGATCGCAGGCGTTGTCGGGGTTCTCGCCGGCCTCGCGGTCGCTGCGATGAGTTTTATCTCGCACGCGCTGCATGTCCTGATCTTCAAGATCGGCAGCACCGAGCGCTTAAGTTCGGCAGCGTTTCTCGAGCCGACGACGGTGCTACTGGCGCCGGTTGCCGGCGGTGTCGTGATGGGCCTGCTGTACCTGATCCTGCGCAAGTGGCGTAAAAAGCCGATGGTCGACCCGATTGAGGCCAATGCGCTGCATGGCGGTCGCCTGTCACTGACCGACAGCATCATCGTCGCGGTGCAGAACCTGATCTCCAACGGCTTCGGCACCTCGATCGGGCTTGAGGCCGGCTATACGCAGCTGTCCTCCGGCATTGCGTCGAAGATCGGCTCATTGGTGCAGTTGCGCCGAACGGATCTGCGCGTGCTGGTCGGCTGCGGTGCTGCCGGTGCCATCGCATCCGCCTTCAACGCACCGCTGACCGGCGCCTTCTACGCGTTCGAGCTGATCATCGGCACCTACACGATCGTGAGCCTCGCGCCCGTCGTCGTTGCGGCGCTTGCGGCAACCTTCGTCACCCGGCTTTTCGTCGGCGATGCCTTCATGATCGATATCGGCAAGATCGGCACCGTCGTGCCCGCCGATTACCTGCCGGCGGTGGTGCTGGGCATCGTCTGTGCCGGCGGCGGCATCCTTCTCATGCAGGGCGTGACCAAGGTCGAGGAACTGGCGCGCGCCAGTTCCATCTCGTCCGCCTTCCGGCCGGCGATCGGCGGACTTGCGGTGGGCCTGCTGGCGCTGATCGATACGCAGGTGCTTTCGGCCGGCCACGGCGCGCTGCATGCGAGCCTCAACCAGAATATGGCGATCGGCGCGGTGCTGGGCCTGCTTCTGCTGAAATCCGTTGCTTCGGCCATCACTATCGGCGCCGGTTTCCGTGGCGGCTTGTTCTTTGCCTCACTGTTTCTCGGTGCGCTGATCGGCAAGCTGTTTGCCTATTCGACACCCTACATTTTCGCCAATGCGACGCTGACCCCAGTCATCTATGCCGTGGTCGGAATGAGCGCGATGGCCGTTGCCGTGATCGGCGGACCGCTGACCATGACCTTCCTGGCGCTCGAAGTGACCGGTGACTTTCCGATCACGGCGCTGGCGCTTGCCGCGGTCATCACCTCGTCCGTCGTGGTGCGCACCACATTCGGCTACTCGTTTGCGACATGGCGTTTTCACCTGCGTGGTGAAAGCATCCGCAGCGCCCATGACGTCGGGTGGATCCGCAACCTTACCGTCGACAAGCTGATGCGCGCCGACGTGAAGACGGCACCGGCATCCATGACGCTCGAGGATTTTCGCAAGGAGTTTCCGCTTGGATCAACCCAGCGCGTGATCATGGTCGGCGAAGACGAAAAATATATCGGCATGGTGCTGACGCCGGAAATCTATTCGGCGGCGACCGAAGGCGGCGAGGAAAAGCCGCAGCTTGCCGATTTCATCCGCTTCAAGAACGACGTTCTCCTGCGCAGCATGAATGCCAAGCAGGCAGCGGCGATGTTCGACAAGACGGAGACGGAAGCGCTGGCCGTGGTCAACAACCAGATCGAGCGCAAGGTGATCGGCCAGCTTTCGGAAAGTCATACGCTGCGGCGCTACACGGAAGAGCTGGACCGCAGGCGCCGGGAGATCTCGGGCGAGATATAGGCGGCACGCATCGTTTGAGTCGGCGGGGCGGAACCGCTGTGGTCCGCCCCGCCAGTCGCATTACATAGCAGGCAGAACCGCGATGTCACGTACATCGGTCTCGACGCCGGAGATTGTACCGACTTCGGTCGCAGCGCCCGTTTCCAGGTTGACCGTGTAGAGCATCTTTCCGGCTGCGAGATAGGCGGTGTTCTTGCCGCCGTCTTCACCCTGAATATCGAAGGCGTAGGTCGCCGGCTTGTCCTTGAGACCGAGCTTGCCGATTGCCTTCAGGGTACCGTCGTTCGGCTTGGTCTGCTGGATCAGCGCGCCGATCGTGGCATCGATGTTGTACATCGCGGTCTTCTCGGGCTTGCCGATCGAATTGGTATAGGCCGCGGCGACGATGTTCGGGGCTTCGCCCTTGTGCATGTCGCCCTCTTCGAAGGCGAGCGTCCCATCGACCGTGACGGCGCCCGTATCCGGATGGACGCGGTGGTTGGTGGTGCCGGTCATGAAGCGCAGGCGGTCCGCCATCGGGTTGAAATCGACCACAACAGGAGCGTCCGACATGGTCAGCATCTTGTCCATCTTGGCGACTTCGGTGGCGGCACCGGTTTCGAGATTGATCGAGACGATCGCGTGTTCCGGCGTGACGCCGATCACGGTCTTGTTGCCCGGGCGGAAATCAATGCCAACCAGCTTGGTGACGCCGGTGACTTCCATCGTCTTGCTGACTTCAGGCTTTGCCGTGTCGAACATCACCAGCGTCTTGTCGCCGGTAAGACCGAGGACCGGGGCGGCGGAGGCGGCAACTGCGCCCGTGACGGCTGAAGCTGCGAGGATCGAGGATGCGATCAGAGCGTGGCGAAGGGTCTTCATGGTGTCTGTTCTCCCGTTGAAACCTTTGACGAGAGCATGTCGGCGCATGGCCTTTTCGATGCTCTCAGAAGGGAGACACACGGGAGGATACGTTTGGATGCAGCAGACGAAAATATTTTTTCGCTGCATCCATTTTCCGGTTTGGCGTGTCCTTAAGTTCGAAGGCGACTTTGCAGCCGGTAAACCTTTCGAGACTGGACGAGCCCATGCCCGCCGTGGCAACAGCACAGAGACAATATTCGCGTTCCTGCGAACGCGCATGGGGAGAGAGCGGCTTGGCCCTGGTGACCGACCAAACACACGATCTCGAGATGGCGCTTGCCGCCTGCGCTGCGGGCGACCGTCAGGGCTTGCGCCGCATCTTCGACGACGAGGCCGGCCGGCTGGTGGCTGTTGCGCAGCGGATCGTGCGGCGGCGGGAGCTGGCGGAAGAAGTGGTGCAGGAAGCCTTTATCCGCATCTGGACCCATGCACATCAATACTCGCCCGAGCGCGGATCGGCGCGCGGCTGGATCTACGCGATCGTGCGCAACCGCGCGCTCAATCTGTTGCGCGATGGCAAGCGCGAGGATCTGGTCGGCGAAGATAGGCTCGAGACGCTGCAGGACGGCGAGCAGCTGGACCAGATCATGGCCTCTTTCCACAGGCTCGACCGCAACAGCCGTCTGCACGAGTGCCTCGGTTCCCTCGACGAGATCAAGCGACGCGGCATCCTGATGGCCTATGTCGGCGGATACACGCATGGCGAAATCGCCGGACGCCTCAAGCTTCCGCTTGGAACGGCAAAATCGTGGATCCGGCGCGGACTTTCCTCGCTGCGGGAGTGCATGGCATGAGGATCGAGGAACGAGACTTTCCGGCCATCGCCGACGACTATGTTCTGGGTCTTCTCGATGCGGCCGAGGCTGCCGAGGTCGAAGCCGCCATCGAGCGCGACGGCGGCCTTGCCGAAGCAGTCGCCAGGGCACGCGAGCGGTTCCTGCCGCTCGACACCAGCGTCGAGCCGGCTCCCGTATCATCCGCGCTCTGGGACGCGATCGCCTCCCATCTGCCGGTGCAACCGGGCGCCACAGCCCCGTCTCTCGCTTCGGTTTCGCCGAGACTGCCTCTCGCGGGCAACGACAACAGCCGCTCCGGCTGGCGGGCAACCGCGATCTCCGCAATCGCGGCGTCGCTGATCCTTGCCGGTGGTCTGGTCTGGAGCGTCACCCGGGTAAACGAGCCGTTGGTGGTGGCTGTGCTCCTCAACGAGGCCGGTGAAATCCAGGCCGTGGTCGAGGATTTTGGCAACGACACGGCAAGTGTCAGACTGCTCAGCGACTTTACGGTGCCGCAAGACAAGACGATGCAGGTCTGGACGCTGCCCTCGCGTGACATGGGGCCGATGTCGCTCGGCCTTTTGGAAGGCGCGCATTCCGCAACGCTGCACGGCCCTGCGCTGCCGAGACCCCAGGATACCCAGCTCTACGAGATCACCCTCGAACAAGCCGGCGGCTCCCCGACCGGCCGCCCGACCGGCCCGATCCTCGCCAAGGGGTTCGCAAAACTGCCACGCTAGAGGCGCGCAACCGCCTTGGCCTTTCGGCCAATTGCGCACCAAAAACAGGGCTGTATTCTCCCTTCGCCGAAGGGAGAATGGGATGACGCTGACGCAGGACACACCACGTCCGACAGGTGAACCGATGACGATCACCTGCCAGGACGGGGTGGTGCTCGGCGGTCACATCTGGCCGGCATCGGGGCCGCCGCTTGCCAGCGTCATCATCAACCCGGCAACCGGCGTCCTTGCCCGCTACTATCACTATTATGCGGAGTTTCTAACGAGGCACGGCTTCGATGTGCTGACCTACGATTATCGCGGCATCGGACTGTCGCGACCGGCGAGCCTTAAGGGCTGCGGCTATCGCTGGCGGGACTGGGGCGAGCAGGATTTCGACGCAGCGCTTCGGTTCATGCACGACAGGCGGCCGGATCAACCGCTGCAGGTGGTTGGCCACAGTATCGGCGGCTATCTGCCCGGCCTATCTCCGAACGGGGCACGGATCGACCGGATGCTGACGGTAGGCGCGCAATACGCCTACTGGCGCGATTATGCGCCGGGGCACCGCGCCCGGCTGTTTTTCAAGTGGCATGTAGTGATGCCGGTGCTCACCGCCGCATTCGGCTATTTCCCGGGCAAGCGGCTCGGCTGGCTCGAAGACCTGCCGGCGGGCGTTGCCAACGAGTGGAGCTTTCGCGGGGCCCGGATGGAGATGACCCATCCGGTCGGCGAGCGCGACGAGGTTCTGCGCCGGTTTGCGGCGGTCACGGCACCCATCCTGGCCATTGCCGTTGCGGACGACGACATCGGCAGCGTGGCAGCTATTCGCCGCAGCCTTGCCTATTATAACGGCGCCGAACGGACGGAGGTTCTGCTGGAGCCCGCGGTCTACGGGCACTCACGGATCGGGCATTTCGGCCTGTTCCACGCGCGCCACAGGGAGGAGTTCTGGACCGACACACTGCGTTGGCTGAAGGAGGGGGGAATCCCTGGAGCAATCAGCCCAGCAAATTGCCGTAGCGGACGGAATAGATGCGATCGCGCCCGAGGAGGTGGGCGACCAGGGTTTCGCGGTCGAATATGCCGTGCATCGCCTTGTGATTGAGGTCGAGGCCGCCGGCGAGAACACCGAAGGCGGGCATGAGGAGGCGGTGGCCGTCACTGGCAAAGCACGGACGGCGGACGGATTTTTCGCGGCGGCGGACCGTGGCGGACGGGTGGAGATGGCCTGCGACCTCGCCCTTGACGCCGTTCGGGCCGGCAGCGAGGCTCGGTTCATGGCGGAAGACGAGGTCGCCATAGACGAGTTCGTCGGAGCAGGTGCCCGGCAGGTCGATCGTTCCATCAGGATCGTGGTTGCCGTTGATCCAGATCCAGTCGCGGCCGCGCGCCATGTCTGCGATCATCGTGCGCAGGTTTGCCGGCAGGTATTCCGAGCCGCGGCGATCATGGAAATTGTCGCCGAGCGACACGACCACTTTCGGATCGTAGCGGGCAATGACGGCGGCGAGGATGTTGAGAGTGGCGATCGTATCGTAGGGCGGCAGCATCATGCCGCGCCTTGCAAAGGCAGCGCCTTTTTCCAGATGCAGGTCGGACACGACGAGCATGCCGGTTGCCGGCAGATAGAGGCCGCCGAGCGGATCGCAGACAGCCGCGACGCCATGGACAACGATCTCTTCCGCGCCGGTAGCGGCCGGGGTCATCGTGCTGGATTGAGCGGCGAGGCGCAGGCGGTGCAGCAATGTCTTTCGGTCTTTCCTGTCTTGCGGTGCAAAGCCTTTTATCCCCGCGCCGGGCCTTTGTCCGGGCTAGCGTCGCGAATAAAGCCTTACCCCATCGCCTCGGCGATCAATTCGTCTGCGGCCTCGGCCAACACCACGTCCTGCGCTTCGCCCGGCACCGTTTCCCGGCCGATTTCCAGCATGATCGGTACCGCCAGCGGCGAAACGCGATCAAGGGCGCGGTGGGTGATATGCCCTTTGATTCGGGCCAGCATATCTCCTAGCCGGCCAATATCCAAAAGCCCCGTTGCCGCATCGCGGCGTGTCGCCTCCAAAAGAACGTGATCGGGCTCGTGGCTGCGCAGCACGTCGTAGATCAGATCGGTCGAGACCGTGACCTGCCGGCCGGTCTTTTCCTTGCCCGGATGACGCCGCTCGATCAATCCGGAAATCACTGCGCAATTGCGGAAAGTCCGTTTCAGCAGATAGCTTTCGGCGAGCCAGGTTTCGAGATCATCGCCCAGCATGTCCTCGTCGAACAGATCGGAAAGGCTGAGGCTGCCGTCCGCGATCATCGCACCCATGTCGTTGAGGCCATAGACGGCAAGTGAATAATCGGTGGCGACGAAGCCGAGCGGCCTGCCGCCTGCGCGCTCCAGCCGGCGTGTGAGAAGCATGCCAAGCGTCTGGTGGGCGAGCCGCCCTTCGAAGCAGTAGGCGATCATGAAGAAGCGTTTGCCGCGTGGAAAGGTCTCGATTAGCAGCTCGTCGCGGCGCGGCAGGATGGAGCGTTCCTTCTGGATCGCCAGCCAGTCGCGCACCTGATCCGGTAGAACCTTCCAGCGTTCCGGATCCGCCAGCATGGCGCGCACCTGATCGGCGAGATAGGTGGTGAGCGGAAACTTTGCGCCCGCATAGGTCGGGATCATCGGATCGGTCGAATAGGTGTTCGACACCAGACATTCGTTCTCGCGGATGGTTTCAAACCGCAGCACCTTGCCGGCAAACAGAAACGTATCGCCGGGCACGAGCTGTTCGAGGAACTGCTCCTCGACCTTGCCGAGCGTCATGCCGCCGCGGCCGACCGCGCCCTTGGCATTGCGCTTGACGAGGCGGACACTGAGTTCGGTCGCCTCGACGATGGTGCCGAGGTTGAGGCGGTATTGCTGCGCCACCTGCGCATTCGAGACCCGCCAACGGCCCTCCTCCGTCTTGCGGATCTTGGCGTAACGCTCATAGGCGCGCAGGGCATAGCCACCGGTCGCGACGAAATCGACGATCCGTTCGAACATTTCCCAGGAGAGACCCGCATAGGGCGAGGCCGAGATGATCTCGTCATAGAGCTCAAGCGGATCGAACGGCTCGGCGCAGGCCATGCCGAGGACGTGCTGGGCGAGAACATCGAGCGCACCTTCGCCGACCGGCGGCGTATCCTGGGCGCCCAAGTAATTGGCATCGAGCGCCGCCTGGCATTCCATCACCTCGAACCGGTTGCCGGGCACGAGGATCGCCTTCGAGGGTTCGTCCATGCGGTGATTGGCGCGGCCGATGCGCTGGGCGAGACGCGAGGCGCCCTTGGGCGCGCCGATATGGAGGACGAGATCGATATCGCCCCAGTCGATGCCCATGTCGAGCGTCGAGGTGGCGACGACGGCGCGCAGCTTGTTTTCGGCCATCGCCGCTTCCACCTTGCGGCGCTGGCCGGCATCTAGAGAACCGTGGTGGAGCGCGATCGGAAGATTGTCGTCGTTGATTGTCCACAGCGCCTGGAACAGGAATTCGGCCTGGAAGCGGGTGTTGACGAAGATCAGCGTCGTCGCATGGCGCTTGATCTCGCGGTAGACGTCCGGGATGGCATAGGCCGAGACATGGCCGCCCCACGGGATGCGGTTTTCCGTGTCGAGAATGGTGATATCGGGTGCAGCACCCCCCGTTACATGGACGAGGCCGGCGGGTGGGGCCGGATGTTCGCCCTGCGGCACCAGCCAGCGCTGGAGATCCATCGGATCGGCCACGGTGGCAGAGAGCCCGATCGTCTGCATGGTCGGGGCATGACGGCGAAGGCGCCCGAGGGCGAGCGACAGGAGATGGCCGCGCTTGGAGGTGACCAGCGAATGCAGTTCATCAAGGACGACGTATTTCAGGTCCTTGAAGAACCGCTCCGCCTCCTTGTTGGCGAGCAGCAGCGACACCTGTTCGGGCGTGGTCAGCAGGATATCGGGCGGGTTGAGCTTCTGGCGCTGGCGTTTCGACTGCGGCGTGTCGCCGGTGCGGTTCTCGACGGTGACGGCAAGCCCCATCTCGGTGACCGGCTTCATCAGGTTTCGTTCGATATCGACCGTCAACGCCTTCAGCGGCGAGATGTAGAGCGTGTGGATACCGGTAAACGCCGAGCCCGGCGGGATCTTGCCACGCATGACCAGATCGGTCAGCGACGGCATGAAGCCCGCAAGCGTCTTGCCGGCACCGGTGGGCGCGATCAGCAGCATGTTTTCGCCGGCCTGCGCGCGGGCGAGAAGTTCCAGCTGGTGGGCGCGCGGAGACCAGCCCTTTTCCGCGAACCATTTGAGGAACGGGCGGGGCAGAGCGACAGCATCAGAGCCGGGCGTTGGGTTTTCGACGAGATCCACGTCGTTAAGGTAAGACGAACCTGGCGAAAATGAAGAGCATTACCGAACGATATATCTATCGGTGCGGTGGTTGATCGCAAGCGTCAGGTTCAGCGTCACCGCGGCGATGACCGAGCAGAGGATGACGAAGGGGCTGGCAACGAGGAAGGACAGGACCAGCACGACGCAATCAAGCCCGAGCTGGACGAAGCCGGCCCGCCAGCCGAGACGGTCCTGCAGGTAGAGCGCGAGGATCCCGAAACCGCCGAGAGAGGCGCGATGGCGAAACAAGATCAGCATGCCGCAACCTATCAGGAGACCGCCGAACAGGGCGGCGATAACAGGATCGATCGCGCTGATGGTGATCAGCTTCGGCAGAACGCCTGTCAGCACCGACGTGACCGCAACGGCGGAGAAGGTCTTGACCGTGAACACCGGACCGAGCCGCTTGTAGGCAAGCCAGTAGAAGGGCAGGTTGATCAGGAAGAATGCGGCACCGAAACTGATATCGACCGAGTAGCGCAGCAGGAAGCCGATACCTGCCGTGCCGCCGATCAGAAGGTTTGCGGCCTGCAGCAGCACGACGCCCAGCGCTGCCAGCATGGAACCGGCAAGGATCGCCTGCACATCTTCGATGAGCGAATGTTTTTCCGAGCTGGAAGCCCATAGGCCGACGGGGCTCTTTTTGTCGGTCACGTTTGCCATCAGCGCACCGCGATGTAGCGGTCGGAGCGATGGTTGACGGTCAGGAGAAGGTTTAGCACGACGGCGCTCAGGAGCGACCAGACCACGGTCATCGGGCTGACGACGAAGAAGGCGGCGGCCATGACGCAGAGATCGAAACCCAGCTGGACGAGGCCTGCCGGGATCTTGAAACGGTCCTGGATGTAGATCGCGAGAATGCCGATGCCGCCAAGCGAGGCGCGGTGCCGGTAAAGGCCCAAGAGGCCGAATCCGATCAGGATGCCGCCGAGCAGCGCTGCCCAGAACGGATCGAGATACTGGATCACCAGAAAGCGTTTCTCCAGCTCGGCAATGACGGAAACGCCGGCAATGGCGATGAAGGTCTTGACCGAGAAACCGAGGCCGAGGCGTTTGAAGGACAGGTAGTAGAACGGCAGATTGACGACGAAGAACAGGACACCGAAGGGAATATCGAACGCATAATGCAACAGGAAGGCGACGCCGGCCGTGCCGCTGGTGAGGAGCCCGACCTGGTTCAGGAGATAAAGACCTAGGGCTGCAACCATGGCACTGATGAACAGGCCCTGCGCATCTTCCAGCATCGTATGGCGTGCCGGATCAAGGCTGTAGAAACCCATACGGCGCCTTGCTGCAACCTGTTCGTCGGCCACGCTATTCCCCTTGATTTTTGGCGGATTGTGCACCGCGATAGCAGCTTCATCAAGCGACATCGCTGCGCGCGCCGACGGCCTTTCGAAATAACAACAAAGTGAAGGCTTACCCGGTCTTTCGCGACAGAAACAGTATGCCGTGGATGGGTTTGCCGGCATCCATGCGAATGGTCGTCCGCTCGACGGCGATGAGAACGAAGCCGTAATGCGCGAGCAGGCCGCCGATATAGACTTCCGAATGGGCGTAACGGAGCGAATCCTTGAGCACAAACGTCTCGTCCTCGCCCGCATCTTCCACCGAGAAGGCGAACAGACCGGCCGGTGCCAGAAGCTCGGTCACGAGTGGGAAGACCGTTTCGAGCGAGCCGAGATACATCAGCACATCGGCTGCCGAAACGAGATCGGCACGGTGCGGCGGAAGCGTGTCGAACAGGCCGGACTGTGCTGCCTCAAGGCTGAGATCCGACTGGCCTAAGTGATCATAGAGGTGTTTGTCCGCAGCCTTGGCCAGCATGTTGGCAGACAGGTCGAACCCTTCCAGGCGCCCTGCCCGGTCGCGGATCTCGGCCCCGAACAGGCCGGTGCCGCAGCCGAGATCGACCACGGTCGCAAACGGCCCATGGTGCGCGACCAGCGTGCCAAGCTTTTGCGGGACCGAGTAGTTGAGCTTTTCCACCAGTGACGTATCGAACCTGTCGGCATAGTCGTCGAACAGGCCCTCCACATAGCGGCTGGGCGGATGGTCCGGGACATCGCCGGCGCCGATCAGCGCGAGCCGCAGGCTGGCGCCGAAGATATCGTCCGGCTGCAGCTCAAGCGCGCGGCGATAGGCGTCGGCAGCATTGGCGAGTGCCGCCTTGTCGCGGTATTCGCCGAGCCTGAACCATCCGGCGGCCCAGGTGGGCACGAGTTCCAGTGCCTGCTCCATCAGTTCTGCGGCGGCGGGAAAATCCTGTCCCTCGGCCAGCATGCGGGCATAATCCGCGCGGCGGTCGGCAATGACGTCACCGGAAGAGAACTGGATCGCGCTCATGGCGTGACGGCTTTCACTGGAGTTACGGCGGGCATTACGGCGACGGTGGAGTTGCGTCATCTCGCCATTCCCCTTGCCCCTCCTGTCACCCGGGCCACAAAAAAACTCAAGTTGTATTTGAGAGGCTAGTGAAGAGTGCCTATGTGACAGGTTGCGGGACTGTTCCCGCAAGGCTATGGCAATCCCAAACCAATTTTCCAACGGTGGAGACGATCGACGATGGCGGATGGCGTGAACAGGTTCCTCGGCGATTCGATCGGCCGCACGATCGTCAAGCTGATCGTCGTCTGCCTGATCGTCGGCTTCGTGCTGGCGTTTTTCGGCTTCACGCCGGACAATATCGTCGACACCATCCGCTACTATTTCCTCGACCTCTGGTACAACGGTTTCCAGGCACTGGGACGCGTCGGAGACTATCTCCTTCTCGGCGCGATCATCGTGGTGCCTGTCTTCATCGTGCTGCGGCTTCTGAGCATTCGCCGCTGAATGTCGATGGTGTCTCTCCCCTCCCGTCGCACCTTTCTGGCGCTCGCCGGCACCGGCCTTCTCCTTGCCGGCTGCTCCACCACATCTGTCATGACGCCGACGCCTGGTTCTGTCGACGAGACGGAAGCAGCGCTTCCGCTCGTCAACAAGCTGCGCCAGGCCCAGGGCCTTTCGCCGCTTGGCCTCGACAGGCCGGCCCAGCAAGCAGCCGGACGGCAGGCCGTCAGAATGGCGAAGGCGAAAGAGATGAAGCACCTGATCGGCTTCGGCGACGATTTCGGCGACCGGATGCGAAAGAGCGAGGTGGCGCTGCCAGCCGCCGAAAACATCGCGACCGGACAGCACACTGTCGGCGAAGCTGTTCAGGCCTGGATCGATTCGCCGAAACACCTGCGCAACATGCTGGGCAGCTACAAGAGCCTCGGCGTTGCCGCCGCCCGCGCAAGCGACGGACGGCTTTACTGGGCGATGGTACTTTCCAACTGATCTAGAGGCTTTTGGCCGCCCACTGGTCGAGATGCGTGTCGCGCAGTTCGCGGATCGATGTGGCCTTTTCCTGGTCAAGCAGAGATGACAGGCCGCGGACGATCGCGGATGGCAGGCCCGGTCCTTCATAGACCATGCAGGAATAGACCTGAACGAGATCGGCTCCGGCGCGGATCTTTTCGAGCGCTTGCGCCGCACTTCCCACACCGCCGACGCCGATGATCGGCAGATCCTTGCCGACCCGCTGGCGCATCTTGGCAAGCACGGTCGTGGAGCGTGAAAACAGCGGCGCGCCGGAAAGGCCGCCCGCTTCTTTCGCCTGGGTCTGGTTGCGCAGACCGTCACGTGCCAGTGTCGTGTTGGAGACGATCAGACCATCCAGAGCATGGGACGTAGCTTCTGCCGCGACGTCGTCCATTCCCTCTTCGGTCAGATCCGGCGCGATTTTCAGGAAGATCGGCACGGAACGGCCATGGCGGGTCGCCTCTTCGTCACGCACGGACAGGATTGCCTCGAGCAGTGCCTTCAGACTGTCGCGCGCCTGCAGGTCGCGCAGGCCGGGCGTGTTGGGCGACGAGATATTGGCTGTGAAATAGGTGGCAAGGCCGTAGAATTTGCGGATACCGGCGACGTAATCGGCGATACGGTCCTCTGCATCCTTGTTGGCGCCGATATTGACACCGACGATGCCGCTTGCGCCTCTACGGGCCGAAAGTCGCTGGAACGCCGCCTCGTGGCCCTCGTTGTTGAAGCCGAGCCGGTTGATGATGCCGCGATCCTCAACGAGCCTGAAGATACGCGGCTTGTCGTTGCCGGCCTGCGGCTTCGGCGTCACGGTACCGACCTCGGTAAATCCGAAGCCGAGCTTCAGGGCCGCATCCGGCACTTCGGCATTCTTGTCGTAGCCGGCGGCAAGCCCGATCGGGTTTTCAAAGCGGATGCCGGCGATGGTCTGGGCGAGCCGCGGATCGGCTTTCAGGCTGCAGGCGGGTACGACACCGCTTTTCAGCGCTGCGACCGACAGGCCGTGGGCCTTTTCCGGATCGAAGACGAACAGACTGCGCGACGCAAACGCCGAAAAGGGCCGCATCACTGTACCGATCATGGCATTTTCTCCGGAAAGGCATGCTGGCCGTCAACGCCGATCAGCAGCGGCATTTCCCACAGCACGGCCGAAAACGGCAGGAAGCCGTAAAGGTGGGGGAAAAGATCGCCACCGCGAGAGGGTTCGAATTTGAGGGCATCGCCCAGAACCAGCGTGTTGACGGCGACCAGCATCAGGCCCGTCAGACCGGCGAAATGCCGCTTGGCCGTTTCGCGCGCCTGGGACCCGGTGGAGAAATGGATGTAGCCGTCGCGCAGGTCGATTTCCGCACCTTCGAAGCGGCCGGTCTCCTTGGCCTTGCGCCAAAGTGAATCGGGTACGATCTTGTAGACGATATCGGGCATCACGAACTCCCATAGTCCGGCTCTGATCTATGATCGGCACCGTTTGCCGCAAAGGGCGTTGATTGTCCATGGTGCAATGAGGAGGAAGGATCATGAAAAGGATCACTGCGACACGAGTCTTTGTAACCGTTGCGCTCTCGACGCAGGTGCTTTCGCTGCCGGCTCAAGCGCAAGACGACCGGCGGTTCCAGCTGGAGCGGACCGAACAGGGCATCGTGCGGCTGGATACGCAAACCGGCGCGATGTCGCTGTGCAACGACACCGACGGAGAACTGGTCTGCCGCATGGCACCGGACGAGCGGGCCGCCTATGAAAAGGAACTGGATCTGCTCGAAAAACGCGTGACCGCGCTGGAACAGCGTCTTGCCGATCGCCCCAAGACCTTTCCTGATGACGATGCTGTCGACCGGTCGCTCTCGATCATCGAGCGGTTCATGCGCGGCGTCATGTCGTTGGTGCGGGAATTTGGCGGTGAGCCGCAACCGGACAGGACCTGAGTCATGCTATTTTGCAGACTTGTGTCGCGCCACACTCGGCGCTACACATTAGGTATTACAGGGAAAGCACGACTATGCCTTTGGGAGGGGGCGTGGACATGCAGACACTCAACATCATCATCGCCGACGACCATCCGCTTTTCCGCGGTGCGCTGAAACAGGCGATACAAGGCGTTGCCGACGAAATTGTCATCATCGAAGCGGGCGACTTCGATGCGGCGAGAACAGCGGCGCAAGACAATCCCGAAACCGATCTCATGCTGCTCGACCTTGCCATGCCGGGCGTGAGCGGATTTGCGGGCCTGACGTCGCTCAGGTCGGCCTTTCCGGCGCTACCGGTGATCATCGTTTCAGCCACGGACGATCGCAGCACGATCAGGCGGGCGCTCGATCTGGGCGCTTCCGGCTTCATTTCCAAATCCTGCGGGCTGGACGATATCAGGGCCGGAATACAGGCCGTGCTGGAAGGCGATATCTGGGTGCCGAAAGGCGAGACATCGCAGAGCGAGGAAGACGCCGCAAGATCAGACATTCTCGACCGTCTGCGGACGCTGACGCCCCAGCAGCACCGGGTTCTGTCGATGCTTGGCGAAGGCCTGCTCAACAAGCAGATCGCCTACGAGCTGGGCGTCTCGGAGGCGACCATCAAGGCGCATGTCTCGGCTATTCTTTTGAAGCTGAACGTCGATAGTCGCACCCAAGCCGTCATCAAGCTCGGCCGGCTCAACATGGCCATGGTGGCGTAGGATAGCAGCAAAGGATTTTATTCCTTTTCTGCTTTACGAAATCCCCCTGCTGGGCTAAATTCTGCGACGAGCAAGCGGAGATCGCTCATCTCCGGGCGGCGGCCTTGAGGGCCGGTATCCTTGACGCTTGCATCCAACGGGACTGATCGGCAATGGCAGGCGGAAGGCGGCAACGGCTGTTTCCTCTTGTGCCGGGGGCAGGGACGACGATGCTGTCACATGAGACGATATGGATCGCGATCGACACGCTGGCTGAGCGTCATCAGCTGTCGCCGTCCGGGCTTGCCCGACGCGCAGGACTGGATCCGACCTCGTTCAACAAGTCGAAACGGCTTGGCCCCGACGGACGACTGCGATGGCCCTCGACGGAATCGATTGCCAAAGTTCTGGAAGCGACCGGCGCAACGGTCGATCAGTTCATGAGCTATCTGCCGCATGCGATGGGCAGGTCGCAACTTCCCGACGGCAATTTTCCATCCCAGAACGGCACGATCCCGCTGCTCGGCTTTGCCCAGGCCGGCTCCGGCGGCTTTTTCGACGATGGCGGTTTTCCTGCCGGACAGGGCTGGGATGTGGTGGAGTTTCCCGTCGATCCTGCTCGAAAAGCCGGTGTCTACGCGCTCGAGGTCCAGGGCGATTCCATGATGCCGCTCTATCGGGACGGCGACGTGCTGATCGTCGAGCCCGGCGCACAGGTTCGGCGTGGCGACCGCGTGGTGTTGAAAACCCGCGAGGGCGAAGTGATGGCGAAAGTTCTGGCGCGCCAGAGTGCGCGCCTGATCGAGCTTCTGTCGCTCAACCCCGAACACGCGAACCGTTCCTTCGACACGGCCGATGTGGAATGGATGGCACGGATCATCTGGGCGAGCCAGTAAGCCGCGTTGCATTCAACGTATCTTGAGAAAAAATTCCTTGGTCTCAGTAGAGGCCGTTCGGGAAATAGCGCAGGTAGAGTTCCTGCAGGCGGCCGTTGCGCGACAATTCGGCCAGCGCCTGATCAAAGGCGGCGGCAAGGGTCGGATCGTTTCTGCGGACCATGATGGTCAGGCCTTCGCCTAGAAATTTCTGCGACAGGTAGGGGCCGTCGAACAGGCTGCAACAGGTCTCCGATGCCTCGCTTGCGACCCAGAAAGGCAGGCGAAGGCCATCGGCAAAGACCGCATCGACTTGTCTCTCCTTCAGCGCTGCCAGCATGTCCTCGTAACTGTCGAACGGCTTTTGCGTGATCTTCGGGAAGAACGCTATTAGCATCGCCTCATGCGCCGTTCCCTTGACGACACCGACCGGACGATCGCTGAGGTCCGATACCGTGGTCGCAGCCAGTGTCGCCGCGTTGTTGCGGGCAAACCTTGCCGGGATACCGAGATAGGGCCTGGAAAACAGAAAGCGCTGCCGCAGCGACGGAGTTGCGGCGACCGCTGCCATCACGGCCTCCCCGCCCCCGTCTTCCAGGGTCTTTTCGAGATCCGCGAAGGGCATGGCCTGAATCTGGCACTTTGCCTCGATCTTCAGGACCGTGCAAATCTCGCGGGCGAGATCGATGTTGAAGCCTGACAGCCGGCCCGATTGATCTGCGAAATTGAAAGGGGGGAAATCAACAGTCGTCAGGATGCGCACGCGCAGGATTGTCGACATATCCTGGCGCTCCACGCGTTCTCGTGCGTCAAACATCAGCGGAAGCTGGGTCGCCGGGGTAGAAGGCGGAGCGGTGGAGGCCGCAAGTGCCTGCGTTGCGGACAGAAGTCCGTATATCACCACCACCAAGAGCTGCATAAACTTGAAAACACCACTGCTTTTTAGGGATGTAATCAGGTATCGCATCTTTATGATCCGTGTGGGGCAATAGGGGTTCGTCTGCGGACGGTGTAGCAGCAACATGCGCTCAGAGGAACATGCTTCGCAGCCGACCTATCACGACGAAACGGGGGCGCCGCCGACCGACGAGATCGAGTCCGGGCAATTGCTCGACTTTCGTCCCGGCATCCAGGTCGAGCTGACAGCGCTTGCGGCCCTCGGTTTCTCGAAACCGTTGATCGCCACGCTGGCTGGCCTCTCCAGGCAAAACGGGACGACGGTCGAGGCCGAGCTTCTGGCATGCGGCGACGTGAGGGAAGACGCCTATTACGGTGCCATCGCCCGTCTGCTGCGACTTCCCTTCGTCTCGTCGCTCGATCCCGCGCTTGTCGTTATCCTGCCCTCGACCGACGCCCAGCTGACACGCCCGACCATGGTGAGGATCGCCCATCGCAACAAGGCGCAGGAAATCGCCATCGTGCCGGAGGCGGCGCGACTTTCGCAGATTGCGGCAACGCTTGCGACCCTGCCGCTTGTGGGCCGCGATCTCGTCATCACCACGCCGAGCGCCATTCGCGAATCCGTCTGGAAAGCCGATGCAGCGCGCCGCATCCGCGAGACCACGAATACCCTGTTCGAGCAGAGACCCCTGCTGTCGGCCCGCGTTGTGCTCGCAGGCCACCAGGGCTTTTACGGTGGGTCGTTTCTGACGACCCTTGCCTGTCTCCTGCTGATTGCACCGATCGATACGCTGCTTGCGCTGCATATCGTCCTGTCGCTCACCTATTTCTCGACGCTCTGTCTTCGGCTTTCGGCGATGATCCGGCAAACGTTGGTGGCGCCTGAACGCGTGCCAGTCGCTCCACCGTTCGGGCTGCTGCCGCGTTACACTATTCTGGTCGCACTCTACCGCGAAGAGGACATGGCCGAGCAGTTGGTCGCAAGCCTCAAGCGGCTGGACTGGCCCGCATCTCTGCTCGACATCAAGTTCGTATGCGAAATCGACGACCGGCAGACGATCGAAGCCTTGAAGGCGCTTGAGCCTGGCCCCCAGTTCGAGATCGTCGAAGTGCCGGCCTATGGTCCGCGGACGAAGCCAAAGGCTCTCACCTATGCGCTGAAAGGTGCGCGCGGCGAATTCACGGCAATCTACGACGCCGAGGACAGGCCGCACCCGCTACAACTCCGCGAGGCGTACCGGCGGTTTCGCGCGGCACCATCCGAACTCGCCTGCCTGCAGGCACCACTGATCATCACCAACGCCCGGGAAAGCTGGTTGAGCGCGTTGTTTTCGCTCGAATATGCAGCGCTGTTTCGCGGCCTTTTGCCGATGCTCGGGAGAATGAACATGCCGCTTCCACTCGGCGGCACGTCCAACCATTTCCGCACCAGCGCGCTGATCGCAGCCGGCGGATGGGATCCGTACAACGTGACGGAAGACGCCGATCTTGGCATGCGGCTCTACCGGCTCGGCTTTACCGCCGACGTGATGCGGCACCAGACTCTGGAGGACGCGCCCTTATCGATCAAGGTGTGGACGTCGCAGAGAAGCCGCTGGTTCAAGGGCTGGCTGCAAACCTGGCTGGTGCTGATGCGCGACCCGGCGCGGCTGATCGGCGAAATCGGCATCAAGCCTTTCTGCGTGATCCAATTGCTGGTGGGCGGCATGCTTTTGTCATCGCTGCTGCATCCGCTGATCCTCGTCTTTCTCGGCGTCGGCTTCTCGGCAATGCTGCGGGCGCCGATCGACACGCTGCCGGTCGAGGTCGTCGGCCTGTTCGCGATCGACTTCACCAACATTCTCGGCAGCTATCTCATCTTCCTCGGCCTCGGCATCGGATCGATGACCAACCACGAAAAGCGCCTCGTCGGCCGTCGCTGGGTTGCGGTGCCGCTCTACTGGATGATGACATCCTTCGCCGCCTGGAAGGCGCTGTGGGAACTCAGGACAAAGCCGTTCCACTGGAGCAAGACACCCCACATGCCGCGACGGAAGGAGAGCTGATCGGGAGGGGGATTGGAGCGGGTGAAGGGAATCGAACCCTCGTATTCAGCTTGGGAAGCTGCTGCTCTACCATTGAGCTACACCCGCGTCGGGGGAAGGTTTCCAACAATGGGCCTTGTCTGTCAAGGTCGCCGGGGTGGAAGCGTCCGGGGATGTCCTAGCTGCGGAAATGCTTGGAGAGTTTGAGGCCCTGCGCCTGATAGTTCGAGCCGAGGCCGGAGCCGTAGAGGCCCTGGGGTTCTTCCAGCATGTGTTCGTAGACGAGGCGACCGACGATCTGGCCGTCTTCGAGGATGAACGGGACCTCGTGGCTGCGCACCTCTAGGACTGCGCGGCTGCCGCGGCCGCCGGCGGCCTCGTGGCCGAAGCCGGGGTCGAAGAAGCCGGCGTAATGGACGCGGAATTCGCCGACCAGCGGGTCGAACGGTGTCATTTCGGCCGCGTAGAGCGGTGGCACATGGACGGCCTCGCGCGAGACGAGGATGTAGAATTCATCCGGATCCAGAATCAGTTCGTTGCGGCCGCGGCTGTGGATCGGCTCCCAGAAATCGAACAGATCATGCTGGGCCTTCTTGTCGACATCGACGACGGCCGTGTGGTGCTTGCCGCGGTAGCCGATCAGGCCATCGTTGTCGCCGGCAAGGTCGATCGATAGCGCTATGCCGCCGCCGGAAATGTTCGGCTGCGCGGCGGCGACCAGCGTTTCGGCTCCATGCAGCGCCAACAGCTCCGGCTCCTGCAGAAGGGCGTTGCCGACGCGGAAGCGGATCTGCGACAGGCGCGAGCCTTGGCGCACGACGATCGGAAATGTGCGCGGGGAAATTTCGAGATAGAGCGGACCGCGATAGCCTGAAGGGATCTTGTCGAACTCCTGGGCGCGATCGGTGATGACGCGGGTAAAGATATCGAGGCGGCCGGTGGAGCTTTTCGGATTGGCCGAAGCCGACATCTCGGCCGGCAGATCGAGGCTTTCCATCAGCGGCACGATATAGACGCAGCCGGTTTCGAGGACGGCGCTTTCGGAGAGATCGATGACGTGCAGGCTGAGGCGCTCGAGCTTGTCGGACACGAGGCTCATCGGCCCCGGCATGAACGAGGCGCGCACGCGAAACGCCTTCTGCCCCAAGCGCAGATCAAGGCTCGCCGGCTGGATCTGGTCCTGATCAAGCGCCCTCTCGGACTTCAGCCGTCCTTGTTCGAAGAGCGCCGCAATTGCGCGGTCCGCCAGAATTCCCGTTTCGCGAGCCATCATGTCTCTTTCAGATTTTGGGGGCGACAAAACCAAATGCGGACCATTGACGCAAGCGGAAGCGAGGCGTAAGGCAGCTTTATCCCGTGGTGATTTGGCCGGTCGGCTTGCAGCCACGTTAAACAAGTGGCTAAAAAGACCGGGTTGAAAACCGGTCTGCGATTGCGGCCGGTTTTTTTTGTATCACGAAGGTGATGAACACATGAGCAAATCCCCGAACAAGAACTGGCGCCCGGCCACCACGCTCGTCCATGGCGGCACGCTGCGCTCGCAATATGGCGAGATGTCGGAAGCCATCTACCTGACGCAGGGCTTCGCCTACGACAGTTCAGAAGCCGCCGAGGCCCGTTTCAAGGGCGAGGCCGACGGCTATATCTATGCCCGCTACGGCAGCCCCACCAACGACATGTTCGAAAAGCGCATGTGTGCGCTGGAGGGTGCAGAAGAAGCCCGCGCCACCGCCTCCGGCATGGCCGCCATCACGGCAGCGCTCATGTGCCAGCTTCGCGCCGGCGACCATATCGTTGCCGCGCGGGCCCTGTTCGGTTCCTGCCGCTGGGTTGTCGAAACGCTCGCCCCGCGCTACGGCATCGAATGCACGCTGGTGGACGGTCGCGACCTTGCCAACTGGGAAGCGGCGATCAAGCCCAACACCAAGGTGTTTTTCCTGGAAAGCCCGACAAACCCGACGCTGGAAGTGATCGACATTGCCGGCGTTGCCAAGCTTGCCAATCAGGTCGGCGCCCGTCTGGTGGTCGACAATGTGTTTGCAACGCCGCTCTTCCAGCGGCCGTTGGAACTCGGCGCCCATGTGGTCGTCTATTCCGCCACCAAGCATATCGACGGCCAGGGCCGCAGCCTTGCCGGCGTCATCCTTTCGGACCGCGAATGGGTTCTGGAGCACCTGCAGGACTATTATCGCCATACCGGTCCGGCAATGTCGCCGTTCACGGCATGGACACTGATCAAGGGGCTGGAAACGCTGCCGATCCGTGTTGCCCAGCAGACGTCGAATGCGGCAAAGATCGCCGATTTCCTGGCCGAGCAGTCCAAGGTCGCGAAAGTGATCTATCCCGGTCGCAAAGACCATCCGCAGGCCGATATCATCGCCAAGCAGATGACGGGCGGATCGACGCTGGTCTGTTTCGAGCTGAAGGGCGGCAAGGAAGCGGCCTTCAAGCTGCAGAATGCCATGGAGGTGGTCACCATCTCCAACAATCTCGGCGACACCCGCTCGATCATCACGCATCCGGCAACGACGACGCACAAAAACCTCAGCGACGAAGCCCGTACGGAACTGGGAATTTCGCCCGGCACCGTGCGCTTTTCGGCCGGCATCGAGGATGCGGACGACCTGCTGGAAGATTTCGCGCAGGCGCTGAAGCAGATCTGATCGACTTTACGCCGAACGATGGGTAGACCCGGAACGCTCCGGGTTTACCATATCAGTTATCCCTATCATCAAGAACGCGACATTGCCTCAGATGCAAGCCGCGAGAATTCTTGACCTTTCTCCCCCACTGTACGATATCGGCACGATGAGCAATCTTGAGGTGCCAATGTACCGCGCCCGCACCAGAGACATAGACGTCGCCGTCGAGCCCTATTATCTCGAGGAGCAGTCGAGCCCCGAGGACAGTCGTTATGTCTGGGGATACCGGATCGTCATCGAGAACAAGTCCTCGATCAGCGTCACGCTCGTGCACCGCTACTGGAACATCACGGACGAAAACGGGATCGTCGACGAGGTCGACGGACCAGGCGTCGTTGGCGACCAGCCGCGACTGGAGCCGGGCGACAGCTATGAATATTCGTCCGGGTGCCCGCTCGACACGCCATCCGGCGTCATGTTCGGCACCTACGATATGAAGACGGACGAAGGCGAGACTTTCAAAGTCGACATTCCCGCCTTCTCGCTGGATTCACCAGGCGTCGTGCGCGTTCTGAACTGACCCGCAAAGCGGATCAGGCGCTTTCGAATTCTTCCGTCACGAACTTGTAGGTGGTCGAGCAGAACTCGCAGGTTACCGCGATTTCTCCATCTTCCACACTCGCGTGGATTTCTTCCGCAGAGAAGCCGTCCAGCACGCCCTTGATCTTGTCGCGCGAGCAGCTGCAGCGGTCGAACACCGTCTGCGGATCATAGACCCGCACGCCGCGCTCGTGGAACAGCCGGAACAGCAGCCGTTCGATCGCCACCTGCGGATCGGTCAGCTCGTCCGTATCGATGGTGCCGACCAGCGTGCTCGCCTCTAACCAGGCATCGTCCTCGACTTCGACGGCATCGCGTTCGTCACCGTCGCCGCCATGCAGGTCGGGCTGGCGCATGCGCTCAGGCGCCTGCGGAAGGAACTGGGCGACAAGTCCGCCGGCGCGCCAGTTGTGGCGCGGGTTGCCGTCCTCGTCGCGGTCGATGAGTTCGGCGACGGCGAGGCGAACCCTGGTCGGGATCTGTTCGGACTGGCGGAAGTAGACGCCGGCCATTTCTTCAAGCGACGAGCCGTCCATCGGCACGATACCCTGATAGGGCTGCATGCCGCGGCCCTGATCGATGGTCAGCGCAAGAAAGCCATGGCCGAGAAGTTCGGCAGGCGAGATCTTGCCGTTCTCGACGGCTTCGGCCAGTGCATCCTCGTCGTAGCGGGCATAGGCGCGCAGTGCATCCGGCGTGGAGAAATCGGCAACAAGCAGGTCGACCGGGCCGTCACCCTTGGTCTGCATGGTGAACTTGCCTTCGAATTTCAGCGAAGTGCCCAGCAGTGCAGTGAGCACGACGGCTTCCGCCAGCAGCCGTGCGACAGGTGCCGGATAATCGTGCCGTCCGAGGATCGCGTTGAGGAGTGGCCCGAGCTGGACTGCACGGCCACGCACATCAAGACCATCCACCTGGAAGGGCACGACGCGGTCGTCGCCGGCAAAATCGAGTTCGTTCAGTTCAACAGTCGCTTCCGCCATGAGTTAACTCCTTCGCGCCGGCGCTCCCATTTCCTCGAACGCTTTTACACAAGCGACAGCCGCAGCGGAACCGCCGGCCGGGGATTTGAGAACGTTGACGATATCGTGTTGAAGCGCCGCACTCGTTCGGCGGCGCGCTTTGAAAGCCGTCAGATGGTGGCGGCTCTCATCGAATTCAAGTCGGAAGCGCTTTCGATCCTCAGACGATGCCGAAGCACCAGGCAAGGATCGACTTCTGCGCATGAAGGCGGTTTTCCGCCTCGTCGAACACTACCGACTGCGGTCCGTCGATGACCTCGTCGGTGACTTCCTCGCCGCGATGGGCCGGCAGGCAGTGCATGAAGAGCGCGTCCTTGTTTGCCTGATCCATCAGCGCCTTGTTGACCTGATAGGGCTGGAAGATGTTGTGGCCACGCGCCTTGTGCTCCTGGTTCATCGACACCCACGTATCGGTGACGACGACATCAGCGCCGGTGACCGCCCGTTCGGCGTCGTGGCAGAGCATGATCTCGCCGCCATTGTTGCGGGCCCAGTTGAGGAACTTGTCATGCGGCTCGGAGCCCATTGGCACGGCCATGTTCATTTTGTAGCCGAACCGCGCCGAGCCTTCGACGAGCGAGTGCAGCACGTTGTTGCCGTCACCCGTCCAGGCGATGGTCTTGCCTTTGACAGGACCGCGATGCTCCTCGAAGGTCATCAGGTCGGCCATGATCTGGCAGGGATGGGTATCGTCGGTCAGCGCGTTGATAACAGGCACGGTGGCGTGCTCTGCCATTTCCCGCATGCGGTTGTGATCGGTGGTGCGGATCATGATCGCATCGACATAGCGCGACAGGACACGTGCCGTATCGCCGATCGTCTCGGCGCGGCCGAGCTGCATTTCCGTGCCGGACAGGAAGAGCGTCTCGCCGCCGAGCTGGCGCATGCCGACATCGAAGGAGACGCGGGTGCGGGTGGACGGCTTTTCGAAAATCATCGCCAACATCTTGCCGGCGAGCGGCTGGTCGCCCTTGCCGGCCTTGAAGGCCTGCTTGCGGCTTTTCGCGTCGTCGAGAATGGTGCGAAGATCCTCCGGCGAAACCGCCGAAAGATCCAGGAAATGCTTTGGTGATGCCATGCTATCGTCCCCTATCGAGGGGAACCGTCACCGGCACCCCTCATCGCGCTCAGGCTGTTTTCTTGAGTTCTGCCTCGGTCAGCTTTTCGGCTGCCCGTTCGATCCGTGCGAGCCCCTCGCGGGCTTCCTCGGCCGTGATCGTCAACGGCGGCAGAAGGCGCACGACGTTATCGCCAGCAGGTACTGACAGCATTTTCTCATCGCGCATTGCAACGACCAGATCGCCAGCAGGCACCCTTGCCTTGATGCCGAGCATCAGGCCTTCGCCTCTGATATCTTCGATCACATCCGGGAAGCGATCCTTCAGGCTTGCCAGTCCCTGGCGGAACACGAGCGCGACATCGCGGACATTTTCAAGGAAGCCATCGGCCAGCACGACGTCGAGCACCGCGTTGCCGCAGGCCATGCCGAGCGGATTGCCGCCATAGGTCGTGCCGTGAATGCCGGGCTTCATGCCGGAAGCAGCCTCTGCGGTCGCAAGGCAGGCGCCGAACGGGAAGCCGCCGCCGATGCCCTTGGCAACAGCCATGATATCAGGCGTGATGCCTGTCAGTTCGTGGGCGAAGAAGCGGCCGGTGCGGCCAACCCCGCTCTGCACTTCGTCGAGGATCAGCAGCAGACCCCGGTCGTCGCAGATGCGACGCAGCTCGCGCAGGAATTCCTTGTCCACGACGCGCACGCCGCCCTCGCCCTGGATCGGCTCGATCAGCAGCGCGCCGGTGTTTTCGTTGATCGCAGCATTGAGGGCGTCGAGATCACCGAACGGCACCTGATCGAACCCTGGCGCCTTCGGGCCGAAGCCTTCCATATATTTTTCCTGACCACCGGCGGCGATCGTCGCGATGGTCCGGCCGTGGAAGGCACCTTCGAAGGTGATGATGTGGAATTTCTCCGGATGACCCTTGGAGAAATGATAGCGACGCGCCGTCTTGATGGCGGTCTCAAGCGCTTCGGCGCCGGAATTGGTAAAGAACACCTTGTCCGCGAAGGTGGCATCCACCAGACGGCGGGCCATACGCTCCTGCTCCGGGATCTCATAGAGGTTGGAAAGGTGCCAGACCTTCTCGGCCTGCGACTTCAGCGCGTTTACCAGATGCGGATTGGAATGACCGCAGGAGGTGACGGCAACGCCTGCGCCGAAATCCAGATATCGCTCGCCACCTTCCGTCACAAGCCATACGCCCTCGCCTCGATCAAAGCGCAAAGGTGCCCGGGCAAACGTGTCGTAAAGTGCGGCTTCAGCCATGGCGACATCACTCCTCTGGGTAGGTTCCGACCCCCCTCTCCAGACCTCTCCGGAGACCGGGAATGCGGCCTGAAAAATCAAAAATGCCGCCCACCGGGCGGCGCGGGCACTATCATGGCTAAGTGCCTCCATGTCAACAAAACTTGGTGTTTTATAGGGCTTTCGGGGCATATGCCGCGATGCAACCTGATGCTGTATTGCGGCATTTCGGTCTGTGACAAAAATGACTCTTGAGGGCAGCAAGTTGGGGAAAACCGCGAAATCGATTCGCGGCGATTCGAGCGACTCTTGCCACGGAGTCAGCCACACACTAGGTTAATCCTCAATTACTAGAACGCATGCGGCGGAACTAGTCACCTCGAAGCATAGATTGCGTGGGTGCGGCGGATTTATTTCGCCGCAGAGGTGAACGGATTCTGTCTGCCAGCAACGTTCAAAGGCGGAGAACGGCATGAACTGGACTGATGAGCGCGTCGAGCGACTTAAAAAACTATGGTCGGAAGGTCTCAGCGCCAGCCAGATTGCAGCCCAACTTGGAGGCGTAAGCCGCAATGCCGTGATCGGCAAAGTGCACCGTCTCAACCTTCCGGGTCGCGCCAAAGCAGGCGGTTCGGCGTCGGCCAATCGCCCGGCATCTAAGCGCCCAGCGCCCGCAGCTCCGCGCGCGCCGAGCTTTGCCGGACGCGACACAGCCCGTCCCGCAGCACGGACGGTGGGTGCAAACGCCCTCAAGGAAGATCAGGACGTCAACGTCGCGGAGCCGGTGAAATACACCGCTTCCGGCAGCGTCGTCGTGCCGATCTCGCGCCGTCTGTCGCTGACGGATCTCACCGAGCGCACATGCAAGTGGCCGGTTGGCGATCCGCTGACGGACGACTTCCATTTCTGCGGTTGCGATGCGCAGGATGCGTCGCCCTATTGCAAATATCACGCGAAGCTTGCCTACCAGCCGGTACACGAGCGCCGTCGTCCGGCTGCCCGCGCGTCCTAAGCCAGGCGGCTACGGAAACAAGATCGAAGGCGGGCTCTGGCCCGCCTTTTGCGTTTTCGGCATGGCTGACTTGCGCTGAAAAAACTTGCCTCGCACTCCCTGGGCTCCTATTTCGGCCTCGAGAGAGGACGACCTCCCCCTGAATGGGCATAACGCCGGGACGACCCGGCATGAACCTCACCTAAAGGGGAAGATCATGCGCTCGATAAGAGACCGTATTCGCCACGCCATCAGCTTTGAAATCATCGGGCTTCTGATGATGGTGCCGCTCGGCGCTTTCGTCTTCGACATGCCGGCCGAACATATGGGCATTGTCGGCGTCGTGTCTGCGACGGTCGCGACCGGCTGGAACTACCTCTACAATCTGGGTTTCGACCGCTTTCTGCAGGCGCGACGGGGTACGACGCTAAAGACGCCTGCCTTGCGCATTGCTCATGCGGTGCTGTTCGAAATCGGTCTGCTGGTCGTGCTGATGCCGTTTATCGCGTGGTATCTGCAGATTACCCTTCTCCATGCGCTGACAATGGATATCGCGATCGCGCTGTTCTACGTGGTCTATGCCTATCTCTTCAATCTTGGCTACGACAAGCTGTTCCCGCTGCCGGAATGGAAGACCCAGGAAGCCGCCTGACCATCAGAGTTTCGGACGGTGCAATACGCCAGTCCGATGGAAGCCTGAATGTCTCGGCAAACCCGATCTCTCCGGCGCGCGTGATCCGCAGAGCCCGGGTTTCCTCTCGGCGGCCGATCCAGCCGACGCCAAGAGCGCGGTCCAGCAGCGCCGCACCCATTTGTCCCGCCAGATGCGGCCGTCGCTCGCTCCAATCGAGGCATGTCCGGCAGAGCGGGCGTTTCGAACGGGTCAGCTGTTCGAGATCGATCCCGAAATCACAAAAGAACCGTCTGCCCTCGTCGGTGATCAGGCCGGCTCCATCGCCGAGCAGCATGTAGCCGCTTCCTGTTAGGGCATCGGCGAGCGCGATGGCGAGACGGCCGGCCATGTGATCGTAACAGGTGCGGGCAAGCCGTAACGCTTCGTCTTTCGGGCCGACAGGATGATGGCGCTTCGGCCCATCCGCGGCGACTGCCATCAACGCGTGGATCGCGTGCGCGACTTCCGGAGAGGCAAGTCGGTAATAGCGGTGCCTGCCCTGCTTCTCAACCTCGATCAGGCGAGCCTGCGCCAGTTTGCCGAGATGGCCGCTGGTGGTCTGCGCGGTGACGCCGGCGTGGCGTGCCAGTTCGCCCGCCGTCAGCGCCTGTCCGCCCATCAGCGCGGACAGCATGTTGGCGCGTGCAGCATCGCCGATCAGGCTTGCAACTTCCGCAATCGTATTTCCTGAAACCATATTGGGCATGATCCAGTTCTAGCACCGGAAAACTTTGCCGTCAGCGGTCAACGGTTCGGCCGTCGTCGAAGCATTTCTTTTCCTGGTTCCGCTAAGAGGGGCGGAGATTGCATTCATGGGGACAGGAACTGGAATGGCGGACACCAAAACAAGCATGGCAACGGATCTGTTGCTGCTCCTCACGCTCGCGACGCTTTGGGGCGCGTCCTACACGCTGATCAAAGTCGGTGTGGAGACGATTTCGCCTGTCACCTTTATTGCCGTCAGAACACTGGTCGCCGGGCTCATTCTCGCTGCGGCACTACGCCTTCGCGGATTGAAGCTGCCGACCGACCGGCAGACCTGGAAGCTTTTCACGGTTCAGGCCTGCCTCAACAGCGCGGTCCCCTTCACCCTCATCGCCTGGGCCGAACAGACGACCGATGCGGGCCTTGCCACCATCTTGAGTTCAACGACGCCGATCTTCGCCTTTCTTTTGACGGCGCTGATCACCCGCCATGAAAGCGTCTCTGCGGCCAAGCTGTTTGGAGTTGCCGCAGGCATTGTCGGCATATGCCTGATCGTCGGCATGGAGGCGCTTGCCGGCTCGGGCGAGAACCTCTGGGCGCAACTCGCCATCGTGGCGGCGACGATCTGCTATGCGGCGGCTGCCATCTTCGGCAAGAATTTTAAAGGATTGGACCCGATGATGCCCGCCGCGGGATCGCTGATCGCAGGGGCGGCCATCCTCATTCCCGTGAGCCTCGTGGTCGACAGACCCTGGACGCTGACGCCCAGCACCGACTCGACGCTCGCCCTGTTGGCGCTCGCGGTATTTTCGACGGCGCTCGCCTTCGTCATCTATTTCCGGCTGGTGCAGACGCTGGGCTCCGTCGGCACGACGGCGCAGGCCTATCTGCGGGTGCCGATCGGCGTTGGCATCGGCGTCGTGTTTCTCGGCGAAACGCTTGCCTCGACAGCCTGGCTCGGTCTCGCCTGCGTCGTGACCGGTGTGATTGCCATGACGCTGCCGGCTAGGAGACGCGGTGCTCAGGCTTCCATTGAGTAACCGGCACCGCGGACCGTGCGGATGACATCCTGCATGTTGGAGAAGTTGAGTGCCTTCCGCAGGCGCCCCACATGCACGTCGACGGTGCGTTCGTCGACATAGATGTCATGACCCCAGACGCCGTCGAGCAGCTGCGAGCGCGAAAAGACGCGGCTGGGTGAGGCCATCAGGAATTCCAGAAGTCTAAACTCTGTCGGCCCGAGGCGAACTTCGCGGCTCTTGCGGTGAACGCGATGGGTTTCGCGATCGAGTTCGATATCGCCGCATTTGAGGACGCTCGAAAGGACCTCCGGTCGGGCACGGCGCAGCATCGCCTTGACGCGGGCCATCAGTTCCGGCGTCGAGAAAGGCTTGACCACATAGTCGTCTGCGCCGGTGGCAAGCCCGCGAACGCGCTCGCTTTCTTCGCCGCGCGCCGTCAGCATGATGATCGGCAGGCGTTCCGTCTCCGGCCGCATACGCAGGCGACGGCAGAGTTCGATGCCTGAAACGCCCGGCAGCATCCAGTCGAGAATGAGAAGATCCGGAACGCGCTCCTGAAGCCTGATTTCCGCTTCGTCACCGCGAAGCACGGTATCGACCTCGTAACCCTCGGCCTCCAGGTTATACCGAAGGAGGACGCTGAGGGCCTCTTCGTCTTCCACGACTGCGATCTTCGGCTGCATTCCGACTTGCTCCGTCACTCGTCCCGAACCGCACTTAGATCCGCCAGATCCGCTCGCGCTGCTTCAGGTCATTGGTTTTGGCAGTTATCGTCCCGAAACCGGCAGGCGATTTCGGGAGAGCTGCATCATGTCCCGGCGGAGCCGAGCATGTTGGACGTATCGTCCTTCGGACGTTCGCCCTCCGGCTGTGCGCCGGTCGCGATGTAGTAGATGGTCTCGGCGATATTCGTCGCGTGGTCGCCGATGCGCTCGATGTTCTTGGCGCAGAACAGGAGATGGGTGCACGTGGTGATGTTGCGCGGATCCTCCATCATGTAGGTGAGGAGTTCGCGGAACAGCGAGGTGTACATCGCGTCAATCTCTTCATCGCGCTGGCGGATGATTTCGGCTTTTTCCGCGGAGCGGTTGGCGAAGACATCAAGAACGTCCTTGAGCTGCACCAGCGCCAGTTCGGAAAGATGCTCCAGACCACGGGCGAGCTTGCGCGGGACGCCTGTTCCCTGCACGGCGAGCACGCGCTTGGCGGTGTTCTTACCAAGGTCGCCGACGCGTTCCAGGTCAGCTGCAATGCGCAGCGTGCCGATGATCTCGCGAAGATCGGCCGCCATTGGCTGGCGCTTGGCGATGGTGACGATCGCCTTGTCCTGGATATCGCGCTCGGCGTGGTCGAGAATGACGTCGTCGGAGATGACCTTCTGGGCGAGTGCGGAGTCGGAGTTGACGAGCGCACGCACGGCATCTCCGCACATCTGTTCAGCGAGACCGCCCATTTCGGAAATCCGGCGGTTCAGGTATTTCAGTTCCTCGTCATAGGCCGAGAGAATATGGGTCGAAACCATGTGTCTGATCCTTGATGTCTGCAGTTGCGGCTGACGGGCTCTGCGCCCGCATCAGCCGAAGCGGCCCATGATGTAATCCTGGGTGCGCTGGTCATCCGGATTGGTGAACATCTTGTCGGTATCGTTTTCCTCGACCAGGTGGCCGAGATGGAACATCGCCGTGCGCTGCGAAACGCGGGCCGCCTGCTGCATCGAGTGGGTGACGATCACGATCGTGTAGTTGGCGCGCAGTTCGTGGATCAGTTCCTCGACCTTGGCCGTAGCAATCGGGTCGAGTGCCGAGCACGGCTCGTCCATCAGAATGACTTCAGGCGAAACGGCGATCGCACGGGCGATGCAAAGGCGCTGCTGCTGACCGCCGGAAAGGCCGGTACCGCCTTCATGCAGGCGATCCTTGACTTCTGCCCAGAGGCCGGCGCGCTGCAGGCTTGCCTCGACGATCGCGTCCATTTCCGTTTTGCCACGGGCAAGGCCGTGGATGCGGGGACCGTAGGCAATGTTCTCGTAGATCGACTTCGGGAACGGGTTCGGCTTCTGGAACACCATGCCGACCCGGGCACGCAGCTCCACGACGTCGATTTCCTTGTCGTAGATATCGTCGCCGTCGAGCGTGATCTTGCCGGTGACGCGGCAACCCTCGATCGTATCGTTCATGCGGTTCATCGTGCGCAGGAAGGTGGACTTGCCGCAGCCGGACGGACCGATCAAAGCAGTGACGGTATTTTGGCGGACATTCAGGTTCACGTCATAAAGAGCGCGCTTGTCACCGTAATAAACGGAGACATCCTTGCCGATCATCTTATATGCAACGTCGTTCATTTTCTTGTCCAGCGCCTTCTCAACTGCAGCTTCTGACATCATGTTCATTGCTTCCCCCTTCCTCTACCAACGCCGTTCGAAGCGGCGTCGCAAGAGAATTGCGCCAACATTCATCAAGATCAGGAACAGGAGCAGGATCATGATCGCTCCCGAGGTTCGTTCAACGAAGGCGCGTTCCGCCTCGTTGGCCCACATGTAGATCTGTACCGGCAGTGCCGTCGACGGATCCATCGGCGTGGTCGGATAGTTCGCCACGAAGGCGACCATTCCGATCAAGAGGAGCGGCGCCGTTTCGCCGAGGGCGTGCGCGAGGCCGATGATCGTACCGGTCAGGATACCGGGCATGGCAAGCGGCAGGACATGGTGGAAGATGGTCTGCATCTTCGAGGCACCGAGCCCGAGCGCTGCAGCACGGATCGACGGTGGCACTGCTTTCAGCGCCGCGCGGGTGGCGATGATAATGGTCGGAAGCGTCATCAGCGTCAGCACCAGGCCGCCGACCAGCGAGGCCGAGCGCGGCAGGCCCATGAAGTTGATGAAGACCGCGAGACCCAACAGACCGTAGACTATCGACGGGACCGCTGCGAGATTGTTGATGTTGACCTCGATCAGGTCCGTGAACCGGTTCTTCGGGGCAAACTCTTCAAGATAGATCGAGGCTGCGACGCCGATCGGCAGGGACAGGACGAGCACGATCAGCATCATATAGAAGGAGCCAATCAGAGCGACGCCGACGCCAGCTGCTTCCGGACGGCTGGACGCGCCGTTGAAGAAAATGCCGGTGTTGAATTCCTTGGCGAGCGCACCGCTGTCGGTCAGCTGCTTCATCCATCCGACCTGCTGGTCGGACACCTTGCGGCTGGTTTCCGCCACGTCGAGATTGATCTGGCCTTTCACGGCGCTGTCGATATCGCCGGCTGCCAGAAGCGAAACCGTCTGGGTCGTGCCGATGATCTCAGGATCGGAAACGACCATATCGCGCAGCTGGCCACGAACGCCGTCCGAAATCATCTGGTTGACGGCACGCAGACCCTGGCGATCGTTTTCGGCGACGCCCAGAACCTTCGCCAGCGCATTGCGGGCGACGATCGGGTAGTTGGCCGTCATCAGCTTGGCCGGATCCGTAGCCCGCACATTATCCTTGTCGATGATCTGCTGCGAGAACTCGACAGGGATGGTGATCATCGTCTGCTGGAAGGCGGTGTAGCCCTTGGAGACGACCGACCACAGAAGGAGCATCAGGAACAGGATGCCGAACGAGAGAGCAGCGATGCCATAGGCACGAAAGCGGCGCTCGGCGGCGTAGCGGCGTTTGATACCGATATCGCGACGGGCAGGCTTGGCCAAGACGCCGGCGGTGGAGGAAACCACGTCGGTCATTCGTACTGCTCCCGGTATTTGCGCACGATGTAGAGCGCGTAGATGTTGAGGCAAAGCGTGATCGCAAACAGCGTGATGCCGAGTGCGAAGGCGACAAGCGTCTGCGGCGAGGTGAATTCAAGGTCGCCCGTCAGCTGGCTGACGATCTTGACGGTCACCGTCGTCATCGGCTCGAACGGGTTGAGCTGCATGCGGGCGGCGACGCCGGCGGCGAGCACTACGATCATGGTTTCGCCGATGGCGCGCGAGGCGGTCATCAGAAGTGCGCCGACGATGCCCGGCAGTGCTGCCGGCAGGACGACCTTCTTGATGGTTTCGGACTGGGTGGCGCCGAGACCGAGCGAGCCGTCACGAAGCGTTCCCGGCACGGCGGTGATGATGTCGTCCGACAGCGACGAGACGTAAGGGATCAGCATGATGCCCATGACGAAGCCGGCAGTGAGAACGCTCTGTGCCTGGATGAAGTTGGCGTAATCGCCTGTGACAAGGCCGTTCAGCTGCGAAGACAGGTCGCGCAGGAACGGGCCGACCGTCGTCAGGGCAAAGAAGCCGTAGACGATGGTGGGAATGCCGGCGAGAACTTCGAGCAGAGGCTTTGCGACGGAGCGGACACCGCGGGAGGCGTATTCCGACATGTAGATCGCGGAAAACAGACCGCTCGGGACGGCAACGAGCATGGCGACGAAGCCGATATAGAGTGTGCCGAGAAGCAGCGGGATAAGGCCGAACTGACCAGCCGAGTCCGTGGCGCCGGCGGCCGCAAAGCGCGGATCCCACACGGTGCCGAAGAAGAATTCCCACGGCGGGATGCTGGTGAAGAAATGGGTCGCTTCCGTCAGCATCGAGGCGACGATGCCGACCGTCGTCAGGATCGCGATCGAGGATGCGACGACGAGGCTGGCGAGGATCACCTTCTCGACACGGTTGCGAGCCCGAAACCGCGGCGCGATGCGCGTGTAGGAAAAGCCGGCGCCGATCAGGGCTGCCAGAAGGACTACCGCGGTCATAACCCAGTTGCTGATCTTGGTCATGACGTTGAGATCGCCAGCGGACTCGACCATGTATGGTTCGGGGTCGCCGGCAAGCGGGACGCCCTTAGCGCCAAGCGCTGCGCGCAGTTCGACGGGATTTCCGCCGATGCGCTCGATCTCGTCCAGGCTCAGTACGTTCATGCCGCGCGCAAGCGAGCTTACCATGCCGAAGGAGAGACCCTGTTCGGCCGGCGAACGCGCCTTTACGTCTTCAGGAAAGCCATCGAGGACAGTAGAGTTGATATAGAGGGGGCTGACGACCAGCCACGCGGCCAGGATGAGAACCGACGGCAGAACGGCGCAGAGTGCGACGAAGGTGCCGTAGTAGCCCGGACGTGAATGAAGCTTTGAGGAACGGCCGCCAGCGATTGCCAGGGCGTGCCTGGTTCCGACAACGTAACAAGCGATCGCAATTATCGCCAGAATCAATAAAATCAATGGTGTGCTCATTAAAATCCCCCGGCCTACCGCCATCGACGGCACCCATTACCGCACAAATCCCACCATCGGAATCAATATGTTTCGCCATCCAAAACGCAGCGACTGACGCCAGGCTTTGCTTCTGTCGCACGACGGACAAGTCGCCGCCTGGCACGAAAGAAGACCGGCGCCGCAAGAAGCGGCGCCGGAATTTTGATTACATGGTCTTGCCGGCTTCGAAGTCCTTGCGGACCTGTTCGCGCTGATCGTCCGGAGCAGCAACCAGGCCGTATTCGGCGAGCGGGCTGTCAGGGCCGATCATTTCGTCGGAGATGAAGAACTCAACATATTCCTTGAGGCCTGGAATAACGCCGAGGTGAGCCTTCTTGACGTAGAAGAACAGAGGGCGCGACACCGGGTACTTGCCCGAAGCAATGGTTTCGGTGGAAGCAACGACATCCGAAACGGTCGCGACCTTCAGCTTGTCCATGTTGTTTTCATAGAAGGCCAGGCCGAAAACGCCGAGGCCGGTCTTGTTGGCCGAGATGCGAGCCAGCGTTTCGGTGTAATCGCCGTCGATGTCGACAGCTGCGCCGTCCTTGCGAACTGCAACGCACTTGGCAGCAGCCTGCTTGGCATCGGTGATGGCAGCCTTGATGACGTCCGTCGCGCCGGCTTCCTTGCAGCCTTCAGCCATGATCTTCTCTTCGAAGACTTCGCGGGTGCCGTGCTTGGAGCCTGGGATGTAAGCTGCGATCGGGCCCTTCGGCAGGGTCGCATTGACTTCCGACCAGTTCTTGTAAGGGTTGGCAACGAGCTTGCCGTCGACGACGACTTCAGCGGCCAATGCCTTGTAGAGATCCTTCGGGGTGATCTTCATGTCGCCGTTCGACGAGTCGGCGGCGAATACGATACCGTCGTAACCGATGCGGATTTCCTGGACGTCCGTGACGCCGGCAGCCTTGCAGGCTTCGGCTTCGCTCTTGTTGATCTTGCGCGAAGCGTTGGCGACATCGATCGTGCCTTCGCCGACGCCGGAGCAGAATGCCTTCAGACCGCCGCCCGTGCCGCCGGACTCAACAACCGGTGCCTTGAAGTTCGGGTTGGTCTCGGCAAAGGTCTCGGCAACGATCTTCGCGTAGGGAAGAACGGTGGAGGAGCCGGCAACCTGAACCTGGTCGCGTGCGGATGCAACGCCGGCAAAGGCAACAGAGGCCACGAGGGCTGCTGCGGAAAGTTTGAACATGTTCATCGAAGTTCTCCCGGTATGGGTTTCCAGAAATCTTGTCATGCCGGCCTCTTAGACATTTGCCGGCTCTCGGCCCGCTGGTCATAGCCGCCCTTGGCCTTAGCTTTTATGTCACTTCGGTGAAACATTTGTGACAATTCAAGCTGTTGAAAATATTGACGTTCTGGAAGAGACCGGGAAAACTGGGTTGGTTTTATGTCAGAAACGGACGGTAAACTCCGTCCCCTTGCCGAGTTCCGACTTCACAAGCAGGCGGGCGCGGTGCCTGGTGAGGATATGCTTGACGATGGCAAGCCCCAATCCGGTGCCCTTCTTGGAGCGGCTGTCGGCGACGCTGACGCGGTAGAAACGCTCGGTCAGGCGCGGAACGTGCTCCGCCGGTATGCCCGGCCCCTTGTCGATGACATTGACTTCAACCGGCAGCCTGCCGCCGCCTTTCAGGAAGACATCGACGAACTTGCCCTCCTGACCATACTTGCAGGCATTCTCGATGAGGTTCTCGATCACTTCGATCAGTTCGTCTCGATCGCCCAGCACATCGACCCTGCCTTCGGGAAGATGCAGGCGGATTTCGACGCCCAGTTCCTCAGCCAAAGGCAAGAGCGCGTCGCTGACATGGATGATCAGCGGCTTCAGGTCCACGGTCTGGTCCGGAGCGATATGCGACTTCAGTTCCAGCCGCGACAGGGAGAGAAGGTCGTCCACCAGTCGGCTCATCCTGGTCGCCTGGTCGAGCATGATGCCGAGAAAGCGTTCCTGCGCCTTCGGATCGCCGCGAGCCGGGCCCTGGATTGTCTCGATGAAGCCTCTGAGCGAGGCAAGCGGCGTTCTCAGCTCATGGCTTGCATTGGCGACGAAATCGGATCGCATCCGGTCGATGCTGCGCAGTTCGGAGACATCGCGGAACGACAGGAGGTAATAGTTTCCCATGCCCGGCGCCAGGCCGCCGATATCGATCGGCGCCACGCGCAGGATGAAGACCCGTTCGGACGGAAGGCGCTCAGAATGTTCGATCTGGTTCGGCTGGCCGGTTGCGATAGTTTCGCGCAGCATGTCGAGAATGCCGGGCGACCGCAGCCGCGCCGTCAGATGGGTGCCGATCGGCAGATCGCCGAAGGCCCGCTCCGCTGCCTTGTTGCGGTAGAGAACGGTGATGTCTCCACCCAGCACCACGACCGGCATGTCCAGCGTGCCGAGAGTTGCCGAGATCAGCGGCAGCGGGTCGAAGACGGGTGGCTCCGGAACAGGCATTTCAACCGGTACGACAGGTATCTCCGGCAAGGGCCGGGACAGTACGGCGACGACGAGGGGAAGCCAGAGCGCGAAGACCAGAAGATCGTTCGCGCCGGCAACAAAAGCGATCACCGCGATCGTCGAGAGCAGCAGAAGCAGCAGCCACTCGCGCCGGAAGCGAAGTGCCAGCTCTTGCGCAAACCCGCGCTCTTCCTTCGGCAACGCTTCCACGCGCGAACCCCTTTTTGTTTGGTCGAACTTGCGGTCATATAACGCTTGCATGACAGATATGCATCGGTCCTGAGGGAAACCTCAAGCCCTGCAAACCGTTGAAGCAGTCGCAGCCGTTTCGGCCGCCGAAGGAAAAAGGACAGCAATCATGGCAGAGACAAGCAGCCGGTCAGCGGAACTGGAAATCGATGGCAAGCTGAGGCATTTCGACATTGACGATCCGAAACTGCCCGGCTGGGTGCATGATCACGCGCTGGAATCCGGCGGCTTTCCCTATGACCACAAGTTGGACAAGGAGAAATACGCCAAGCAGCTGGAGAAGCTGCAGATCGAGCTCGTGAAGGTGCAGTACTGGCTGCAGGATACCGGCAAGCGGATGATTGCGCTGTTCGAGGGGCGGGATGCTGCCGGCAAGGGCGGTACGATCATGTCCATCCGCTCCTATATCAATCCGCGATCTGCACGCGTGGTGGCGTTGAGCAAACCTTCGCCCACCGAAGCGGGCCAGTGGTATTTCCAGCGTTACGTGTCGCACTTCCCGACGTCGGGCGAGATCGTGCTGTTCGACCGCTCCTGGTACAATCGCGCGGTGGTCGAGCCTGTCATGGGCTTCTGCAAGCCGGGCCAATACGAAGCCTTTATGAAGGACGTGCCGCAATTCGAGGAGATGATCGTCGACGACGATATCCATCTGTTCAAGTTCTGGCTGGATATCGGCCAGGAAATGCAGCTGAAGCGGTTTCACGACCGGCGCCACGATCCGTTGAAGATCTGGAAGCTTTCGCCGATGGACATCGCGGCACTCAACAAATGGCCTGACTACACCGCAAAGCGCGACCAGATGCTGGAGCGAACACACAGCAAGCTTGCGCCATGGACGGTGGTGCTGGCAAACGACAAGCGGCGTGCGCATCTGAACGTCATCCGCCACATCCTTGGATCCCTCGATTACGAGGGGAAAGACAGGGATGCGATCGGCGAGATCGACGACAAGATCCTCGGCTTTGGCAGCAAGTTCCTGAAATAGAGACAGACAGGTGAGCGAGCCGGACGACGTTGTCGTCCGGCGTTCGGGGTTCAGCCTGCGGGCAAAATGCGGACGGAGTAGAGCAGGACCGGTCTGTCGGCACCGTCGAGGCCGGTATTGATCAGGATGCGACCCGGCGCGTTTGGCGCGATCGCCCGGTCGAAGCTGACCTTGAACAGGGCTTCCAGTCGCTCCTGGGTTGCCGTGAACCGATGTCTTGCGCAGCCCCCAAGGCTGCCGAAATCGCAGCGTATCGACATCTGGACACCTTGGTTGCCGCCAGCCTGGACGGTGACTGCGATGGTGGCCGGCCCGCCTGCCAGACGCTGCAATACATCCGCCGGAACCGTGACGGCGATATCACCGCCGGTTTGCGGGGTTGCCGACAGGAGCCGAACGGCTGGACCTTCCGAACCGGTTGCAGCCTCTGCCTTTGCCTCGCGACCGACCTGCAGCGTATCGATCTGCTTCGGTTCGAAGACCTGCGCCCATTCATCGGAAAAGCCGCCGCGAGGATCGAAGCGCGCATTGGGACCCGCCTGCGATTGCGACGCCCGGTTGGCGGCCTGCAGGGCCTCGTCCATCACCGACTGGACCAGACCCGAATTATAAAAATACCAGCAGGCGACGCCGACGACTGCAAGCGAGATGATCCATTTCAGCAGCCAGGAGATCAGCCGCTGACGACGGCTCTTGCGCGGCTTGGCTGCAGGGTTCGTCTCGGCGTCGCGCGATCCGCGCCGCTTCCTGCCGCGCTCGGGCTTGGCAACAGGCGGTTGGCCACGTTGCACGCGGTCCGGCTCGACCGAGGTCAGTCCATCCATCTGCGGCACTTCGGATGAAGCCGGACGGAAATCCGGTCGCGCGGCGCCGAGACTTCCGAGATCCCCGGCCGACTGGACATCGTTGGGCTGCCTCTGGTCATTTGCCGGGGATGGCGCGCGTGTTGCGCCGCCGAGACCGGTATCCGGATCGGGGACGGCTACCCTTTCATCCGCAACGATCGGGGCTGCGACATCTGGAGCTGCGGCTCTGGCCGTGGCGGCAGGTGCGACGACCGGGTCGATGACAGGATGAGTGATCTCGTCAGGCTCGATAGCGGGACCGGCCAGCCGGTCCACTTCCTCCGTCTCGATCTCGCGGATCTTTTCTTCCAGCCGCTTTTGCTGCTGCATGACAATCAGCTTGTCGGTCACGCCCTGGCGCTGCAGACCTGCTTCCAGCGCCTGTCGCGCCGACTGATAAATCCGTGCCCGCGTGTCGCCATCGGTCCGATCGGAACGATCAAGGGCATTCCTGATGGCTGTTTCCAAACCGCTCACTGCGGATCCTTCCGATTGTGCATACCCGACTGCCGGCCTTGCTGAAAAGACGGCGTTAATTTTCGGTAACCTCTCCGTCGCCGAACTGCAAGCCGGTGGTCAATGGCCTTCCTTCGCCAAGATTGGGGAGAAGATATGGTTAGGCTTGAGAATGCCGCGGAAACAGACGCTTATCGAGCCGCCAGTGCGCATGGCACGCATACCTTCGCCAGACGGAGCCATCTTTCCCGAGCCGAGTGCATCTGCTAAAACCGATATTACGTGTGCGTAAACGTAAACCAAAAGGAGATTGCCGATGCTTCCGGACGTGCTGAGACAAGGACTGCGAATTCCCGTCGTGGCGTCGCCGCTGTTCATCATCTCGCATCCGGCACTGACCTTGGCGCAGTGCAAGGCCGGCGTTATCGGCGCCTTCCCTGCCCTCAATGCTCGACCGGAAAGCCAGCTGGACGAATGGCTTGCCATGATGACCGAGGATCTTGCCACCTATAATGCGGCCAATCCCGACAGGCCCGCCGCACCGTTCGCCGTCAACCAGATCGTTCATACGTCCAACAGGCGGCTGGAACACGATCTGACGATGTCCGTGAAATACAAGGTGCCGATCGTCATCTCCTCGCTCGGCGCGGTGCCGGAAGTGAATGCAGCGGTCCATTCCTATGGCGGCATCGTGCTGCATGACGTCATCAACAACCGGCATGCGAAGTCCGCGATCCGCAAGGGTGCCGATGGGCTGATTGCTGTCGCAACCGGTGCCGGCGGTCATGCGGGGACGCTGTCTCCCTTCGCGCTTGTGCAGGAGATCCGCGAGTGGTTCGACGGCCCGCTCCTGCTCGCCGGCTCGATCGCCACCGGCGGCGGCATCTTGGCGGCGCAGGCGATGGGGGCCGACATGGCCTATATCGGCTCACCCTTCATCGCCACGCACGAGGCGCGCGCGGTTGACGGCTACAAGCAGATGATCGTCGAATCCTCCGCTTCCGATATCGTCTATTCCAACTATTTTACCGGCATCCACGGCAACTACCTGAAGGGCTCGGTGACGGCGATGGGGCTTGACCCGGACGCGCTTCCGAGCGCCGATCCGACCAAGATGGATTTCGACGCGGCTGTAAGCGGCCCGAAGGCCTGGAAGGACATCTGGGGTGCCGGCCAGGGCGTCGGCGCCGTCAAATCCGTGACATCAGTCGCAGATCTGGTCGGCCGGCTGGAGCGCGAATATGGCGAGGCCCGCAGCCGTCTTGCTCTCTGACAGCCCACGGACCGCAGTGATAAAATTTCACGCCAATCGAAAACCGGCTTGAAATCACGCCCCATTGCCTGTATCAGCGCCTTCACTCGCAGCAGGCAACACCTTGCGCTGCGTAGGCCGCTTTAGCTCAGGTGGTAGAGCACATCATTCGTAATGATGGGGTCAGAGGTTCGAGTCCTCTAAGCGGCACCATTTTTCCCAATACCTCTCATCTCACCACCCCCTCACATCCGCCCCGATGCCTGCAAATCGCGTTCGGCGCGTTCAAGTGCGCTGGTGTTGAGGACCTTGCGCTGGAGGGCGACCGCGACGGCGCGCATGCGGAGGTTGAACCAGCCTTCGCTGCCTTCGTGGTTGCGGCCGCATGATTCGTAGACATCGAGTTTTTCGTAGAGCTGCTGCAGACGGTTCTGGACGCTGCGGAGCGACAGGTGCTTGCGGTGGGCGATCGCCTTGTCGGTGAGGCCGAGCGCGACGTCGATGAGGATTTCGTATTCGACGTCGCTGAGGCCGAGCGAATTGCCGAGGCTTTTCTGCTGGATGCCGCGCACCTCGCGGTCGATGACGCATTGGGATTCCATGAAGACGCTGCGCAGCGCCAGCTTCAACCGGTCTTCGGATGCGGATTTGAGGACATAGCCGTAGGTTGCGCCCTCGGGCACGATGCGTGAGACGCCGCGCACATAGGCCTCGTCGGAATAGTTCGACCAGAACAGTATTTTCGTATCGGGACGTTCGCGCCAGATGGTGCGCGCCGCTTCGATGCCGTTGCGCTCGCTCATCTGCAGGTCCATCACCACATGCTCGATGCGCGAGGAGCGCGCCTGCGCCTCGCCGATGAGGCCGTTTTCGGCCTCCACAACGCTGCGGCACTCGGGAAGGGCCGAGCGCACCGCCTCATGGAGATAGGAGCGGTGAAGCGCGTCGTCCTCGATGATCAGGACATCCATCATTATCCTATCTCTACCCCGTTTTTCGGCTGTATCGGAAGGGTCAGCCGCACGAGCGTGCCGCGATCTTTGGCGCTGGTGATCTCGAACCTTGCGGAGATCAGCCTTGCGCGGGTCTTCATGTTGTCGATGCCGTGGCCGGCGCGGTTTTCAGGCGCGCCGATGCCGGAGCCGTCATCCTTCACCTCGATCGAAAGGGCCCTGCCCGACTGGGTCAGCGCCACCTCGATCCGGTCCGCCTGGCCGTGGCGGATGGCGTTGTTGACCGCTTCCTGGACGATCCGGAAGAGGGCGATCGCCACGGTCGGATCAAGATCGCGAAGCGTGCCGCCGGTCTCGTCGGTCATCTCCCAGGCGATCGTCTGGCCGCTTTCGCGCACCGACCGCTCCAGATGGTTCTCGATCGCCTCGGCGACGCCAAACAGTTGCAGCACAGTGGGCTTGGCTTCCTCGATGATCTCGCGAAGATCGTGCATGCATTGCTGCATGGCGCGGCAGAGCGGCTCCAGCGCATCGCCCGGCACGCTCGCAACACCCGTCAGCTTCTCCATGCGGCGCGTCAGCCGGGTGAGATCGGCGAGCGTCTGGTCATGAAGATCCATGCCGATCCGCTGGCGCTCTGCCTCCAGGGCCTCGGTGAGTTTCAGGGCGCCGAGCCGCAAGCCCTCTTCGCGGGCGCTGGCTTCGGTCTGGATCACGGCCGAGCGCTTGGCCTGTTCGGCGGCCCGCAGCGCGAAGAAATAGGGGGCGAGCAGGTCGGCCACCGCGCGTGCGTTCTCGACATCTTCCATCGTATAGCAGTCATACTGCCGGCTGGAACAGCTGAGCGCGCCGATCACGTCGCCCTGGGCTTTCAGCGGAACATGGAGACGGCTTTTCAGCGACAGCTCGATGATGGGGCTCGCAAAGGCGCCGTCGAAATGAAAGCGCGGATCGGTCAGGGCATTGCCCGAGAGAAGATAGTCCACCTCGCCGGCCAGCAGCGTGCGGATCGGGCTGCCGGTCAGGAGCGCCGGCGGCTCCTTGCTCCAGGCGGTATCGAGGCCGCTTTCGTAGGCAATATGGTATTTTCCATCCAGCATCTTGATGCAGACATCGAGATGGTCGTGCGGGATGATATGGCTGATCTCCTCGCCCACGGCCTTGATGATCGCATCGAAATCGAGCTGGCCGGCGAGCAATCTCGAAATGCCGAGATAGCGGTCGAACAGCGAGTTGCGCGCCGGATTGAGCATGATCAGGCCTCCTCCCAGGCCTTGGCGACATTAAGCGCCAGCTTTTCAGTCACGTCCTGCGGGAACCCGCAGACTTTGCGCGAAAGCCCGCAGAAAGCGTGCTTGGATGCGCCTGTACAACATTAGAAAACTCCTCCATTCTCGATTTACTGAGCAAAAGGGGCTCAGGGCAATCATTATCTCCGGACACCCGTTGAGGAGCGGCCCGGGGATATAGAGGGAGCTTTTGGGAGGAAATCATGAATATCAGAACGATGCTTGCGGCATCCGTTGCCGTCGCGTGCCTGTGTGGTCCGGCGCTTGCCGATACCTCATCCAAGAAGATCGCGCTTTCCAACAATTATGCCGGCAATTCCTGGCGACAGGCGATGCTGACGAGCTGGGACAAAATCACCAAGGAAGCCGTTTCCAATGGCGTGGTCGCAGCTGCTGATCCGTTTACCACGGCCGAAAACCAGGCGACCGAACAGGCCGCCCAGATCCAGAACATGATCCTGCAGGGTTATGATGCGATCGTCATCAATGCCGCGTCGCCGACCGCACTCAACGGCGCCGTCAAGGAAGCCTGCGACGCCGGCATCACCGTCGTGTCCTTCGACGGTATCGTGACTGAACCCTGCGCATGGCGCATCGCGGTCGACTTCAAGAAGATGGGTGAGAGCCAGGTCGACTATCTCGCGAAGAAGCTGCCGAAGGGCGGCAATCTTCTCGAAATCCGCGGCCTTGCCGGCGTTTCCGTGGACGACCAGATCCATGCCGGCATCCAGGCAGGCGTTGCCAAGCACACCCAGTTCAAGGTGGTCGGCTCTGTCAACGGCGACTGGGCGCAGGACGTGGCCCAGCGTGCGGTTGCCGGCATCCTGCCGAGCCTTCCGGACGTAGTTGGCGTGGTGACACAGGGCGGCGACGGGTATGGTGCGGCCCAGGCATTTGCCGCCGCCAAGCGCCCGACGCCGACGATCGTGATGGGTAACCGCGAAGACGAACTCGTGTGGTGGAAGCAGCAGAAGGACAAGGATGGTTACGAGACCATGTCGGTCTCCATCGCGCCTGGCGTCTCGACGCTTGCCTTCTGGGTGGCCCAGCAGATCCTCGACGGCAAGGAGGTCAAGAAAGACCTCGTCGTGCCGTTCCTCAGCATCGACCAGGCGGGCCTCGAAGAAAGCCTGAAGACCACCCAGAAGGGTGGCGTGGCGAATGTCGAATATTCGCTGGCAGACGCCAAAAAGGTGATCGACGCCAAGTAGCGTCGCCTCCCGCGTGCCGGGCCGCGAGGGCTTCGACCTCTCGCGACCCGGCATGATTTCCCATTCAAAAAACAGACTGCGATCTGCATGAGCGAAACCTTGAACCGACAAGAGGTTGTGGCCGCGCGCGGCGTCCGTGTGACTTTCGGAGCCGTGAAGGCGCTTGATGGCGCCGACCTCGTGATCCACGCGGGCGAATGCGTCGGGCTGGTCGGCCATAACGGTGCCGGCAAATCCACCATCGTCAATGTCATCAATGGCGGCTTATCTCCCCATGAAGGCTCGCTCCGCTACAGCGGCAACGATGTGCGGGGCATTTCGGCTGCGCGTGCCAACGGCGTGCGCTGCGTATTCCAGGAACTGTCGCTCTGCCCAAACCTGACGGTCGGTGAAAACGCCCGCATCATGCATGCGGAGCTGAAAGGATGGAACTGGCGCGGCCGGGCGCTTGCGCTGGTCGAAACCCAGCTGCAGGACATCTTTCCCGGCCATGCCATCGATTGCGACAGCACGGTCGACGACCTCTCGATCGCCGAACGGCAGATGGTGGAAATTGCCATCAGCTTTGCCGGCATCTCGGCGCCGCCGAAGCTGGTCATTCTGGATGAGCCGACGTCATCGCTCGATGCCGGACTTGCCGCACAGCTGATGGCCTATATCCGCAAGTTCGTTGCCGCCGGCGGGTCGGTGCTGCTGATCTCGCATATTCTCGGCGAAATCCTCACCACCTCCGACCGCATCGTCGTGATGAAGGATGGCCGCGTGGTGGCAGATCGCGCCGCTTCAAAATTCAATAACCGCAGCCTTGTCGAGGCGATGGGCAATGTGGTGCGCGAACAGGAGCTTTCCCGCCCCGCGGTTGCGAAGTCGGGCGCTCCGGTGCTTTCGATGCCGGCGCGGCGTGGGCGCGGGCATGGACAGGGAAATGCTTTGCCCTTCGAAGCCTATCGCGGCGAGATGATCGGGCTTGCCGGTCTCGGCGGCCATGGCCAGACGCAGGCGCTGCTCGATCTCTATCTGGCGCGCAACAGCAACTGGTTTCCGACGAAAAAGCGCGACATCGCCTTCGTCGCCGGTGACCGCAGCCTGAACGGCACGTTTCCGCTCTGGAGCATTCTCAAGAACCTGTCGATCGCTTCGCTCGACCAGCTGTCATCGAAGCGGATGATCGATGGCGACCGCGAGACTGCGCTCGGCGAAGGCTGGAAGAAGCGGATCGAGATTCGCACGCCCGACATGGGCAACCGCATCCTGTCGCTTTCCGGCGGCAACCAGCAGAAGGTTCTGTTCGCGCGGGCTCTCGCGACCACCGCCGAAATCGTGCTGATGGACGATCCGATGCGCGGCGTCGATATCGGCACCAAGCAGGAAGTCTACGAGATCCTTCGTTCCGAGGCCGCCAACGGCCGGACATTCATCTGGTACTCGACCGAGATGGACGAAATCCGGCTCTGCGACCGGGTCTATGTGTTTCGCGAGGGCGCGATCGTCGCCGAACTTGTCGGAGAGGAGATCAGCGAGAAGAGCGTGCTTTCTGCCTCGTTTGCGCAGGGAGAAGCGGCATGAAGATCTCGTCCGGCACCATTCGCCTGATCATTCCCGCCGCATCGCTGGTGCTGCTGCTGGCGGCCGTCTTCTATATGCAGCCGCGCGCCATGAGCTATAACGGCCTCAACCTGCTGTTCAATCTGGCGGTGCCGATCGCGCTTGCGACCATCGCCCAGATGCTGATCATGTCCGTCAACGACCTCGACCTGTCGATGGGCACGTTTGTGAGCTTCTGCGCCTGTGTCGCCGCAACGCTTTTGCAGACCTCGCCGGCACTCGGCATCCTGATCCTGCTCGGAGCGATCGCGACCTATGCCGTCATCGGCGTCGTCATCCATCTGCGCGAACTCCCGTCGATTGTCGTCACGCTCGGGATGAGTTTTGTCTGGGGCGGGCTTGCGGTGCTGATCCTACCCTCGCCCGGCGGGACGGCACCGGGTTTTGCGCGTTTTATCATGACCGCCAAGCCGCCGCTCGTGCCGATGGCGATCGTCGCCAGCATCCTGATCGCGGCCGTCACCCATACTATCGTGATGCGCTCGTCGTTCGGCGTTTTGATGCGGGGCGTCGGCGGCAACGACCGTTCGGTTGAGCGGGCCGGCTGGTCGGTGATCGGCATTCGCGCCGGAACCTATGCGCTGGCCGGGCTGTTCGCCGTGCTTGCCGGCATCGCGCTGGTGGGGCTTACCACCTCTGCCGATGCGAATATCGCCCTGCGCTACACCCTGCTATCGATCGCCGGCGTCATCCTTGGTGGCGGTGAGTTCGTTGGCGGCAAGGTGTCGCCGATCGGGGCCGTCATCGGCGCGCTGACGCTGACGCTTGCGGGGTCGTTCCTCTCCTTTATGCGGATCTCGCCGGACTGGCAGATCGGCGCGCAAGGGGCGATCCTGATCGTCGTGCTTGCCCTTCGCCTCGCCCTCAACCGTCTCGAAAAGCGGGAGAAGAGCCAATGACCATGCAACGTCTTCTCGTCGCCAAGCCGTGGATCTGGTCGTTTGCAGCGACCGCCATCGTCTGGGTCATCACCGTTCTCTTTACCGGCGGAGCAAGCTCGTTCGGCCTGTCGCAGGCAGCGCTGACCTTTGCCGCCTTTTCGGTCATCGTCGGCATAGGCCAGATGTTCGTCATCACGCTCGGGCCGGGCAATATCGATCTGTCCGTGCCGGCGACGATGACGCTGTCAGGCACGCTTGCCCTGAAGCTGATGGATGTGCAGGACGGCATGATCGTCGTCGGTCTTCTTGCCTCTGTTGGCATCGGCCTCGTTGTCGGGCTGGGCAATTACATCCTGATCAAGCTCTTGCGCATTCCGCCGATCATCGCGACGCTGTCGATGAGTTTCATCGTCCAGTCGGTGGCGATCTGGAGCAATCGCGGCCTGCGCATCAAGCCGCCGGAAACGCTGGCGGAATTTGCCACATCCGGCCTGCTCGGCATTCCCAATGTGGCGCTGGTGGCGTTGATCCTGTCGGCCGTAGCATGGGTGCTTCTGGAAAAGTCGATCTACGGGCGCTGGATCTCGGCGATCGGCCAGAGCACGTTTGCGGCCCGCATGACCGGCATTCCCGTCGATGGAACCCGGCTTGTCACCTATATGCTGTGCGCGGTTCTCGCGTCCGTCTGCGGTTATCTGCTGGCGAGCTTCTCCGGCGGTGCTGCGCTCAACATGGGCTCGGAATACCTGCTGATGTCGATTGCCGTCGTGGTCATCGGCGGCACGGCGGTGGCCGGTGGAAATTCGAACATACCGGGCATCTGGGGCGCCTCGCTGTTCATGTTCCTGGTCGTGTCGATGCTCAACACTTATGGCTTCGGCGCCGGTGTGCGCCTGATCCTCACCGGTACGATCATCATCGCCGTCATTCTTCTCGCCGGCGGTCGGCAATCTGGCCGATAATCTTCAAACACTTCAGACAGTTTCAACCGGACGCAATGCCATGTCGCAGACATCTTCACCCTACGAAATCCACGACGACCGCTTCCGGCACCTGATCGTTCCGAGTTCAGGCCTGGAGGAGCTCTATTCCGACTGCCGCTGGGCGGAGGGGCCTGTGTGGTTTTCCGATCTGCAATGCCTGATCTGGAGCGACATTCCCAACCAGCGGATGCTGCGCTGGGTGAAAGATGGCGGCGTTTCGGTGTTTCGCACCCCCTCCAATTTCACCAACGGCAATACCCGCGACCGGCAGGGGCGGCTTGTCTCCTGCGAGCACGGTGGCCGCCGCGTCACCCGCACCGAGATCGACGGCTCGATCACCGTGCTTGCCGAAAGCTATGAGGGCAAGCGGCTGAATTCGCCCAACGACGTGGTGGTGCGCTCGGATGGCAGCGTCTGGTTCACGGACCCGACCTATGGCATCAAATCCGATTACGAGGGTTTTCGGGCTGAGCCTGAACAGGCGACCCGCAACGTCTATCGGCTGGATCCGGAAACCGGCGAGATCGACGCCGTGGTGACTGATTTCGGCCAGCCCAACGGGATTGCCTTCTCGCCGGACGAAAAGATCCTCTATGTGGCCGACTCATCCTCCAGCCACGACCCGTCCGCGCCACGTCATATCCGCGCCTTCGATGTCGTGGACGGCAGGCAGCTTAAAAACAGCCGGGTATTCTGCGATATCGACAACGGTCTGGCGGACGGGTTCCGCGTCGATGTAGCAGGCAATGTCTGGACGAGCGCCGGAGACGGCGTTCATTGCTTCGATCCCGACGGCAAGCTTTTGGGGAAAATCCTGCTGCCGCAGACGGCGGCGAACCTCACGTTCGGCGGCCCGCGGCGCAACCAGTTGTTCATCACGGCAACGAAATCGCTCTATGCGATCTTCCTTGCAACAACGGGCGCCGGCGTTAGCTGAGCAAGTGTAAAATTAGCAAAACGCAATCCATGGTGAGGCAAGCTTCGGTTATTATTCAACAACCCGTCGCTCACCGCCAAGGAGCGTCATTCGGGAGGATTGGCTACCCGCCGTAGGCGGTCCTCCCGTCATTCACGCGTCACGCTATACCAGTCACGCGCTCTGCGAAAAATCAGCCAGCCGATACGTCCGCGTCCTGTTCTGCAAACATCATCTGCAGTTCCATCTGGACGGCATGCATGAACAGTGCGGCCTGCCTTGAGATTTCCTGGTCGTCAGCGCCGCGCTGGCGCATGGACCGTGCAAATTCCGCCATTTCCGTTCTCCAGAACCGGTTGGCGGCGTGGCCATGAAGATCACTCAGGGTTTCAGCACATCGTCTGACATCACCAGTGCGTCGATCGGCCGGGAACTGTAAGAGCGTCATTTCAACTCCGTAAATACCGGGCGAATCGCCCGTACTGAGCGAAACAATGAGCTTTACTCCTTCACAAAAGCTGAACGAGGCTCGCGGAGGTGCGTTCCCAAACCTCGCGAAATCGTTAATATATTAGTTTTTCTAGATATTCGGCGATTGCCATCGACGATGTCAGCCCGGGCGACTCTATTCCGTAGAGCGCCGCATACCCCGGGTGACCCGTCTGCTTCGGTCCCTGAATGATGAAATCTCCCCCGCCGCCTCCCTTGGGACCGACGACCTTGGGGCGGATGCCGGAATAGGCGGGAACAAGCGTGCCATCGGCAAGGCCCGGCCAGTAACGGCGGATGGCGGAATAGAACTTCTGCGATCGATCGGGATCGACGTCATAGTCGACCCTCTCCACCCATTCGACGTCAGGGCCGAACCGTGCCTGACCGGCCATATCCAGCGTCAGATGCACGCCGAGCCCGCCGGGTTCCGGCACCGGATAGATCAGCCGTTGCGCCGGCGCGCGGGCCGAAAGGGAGAAATAGGATCCCTTGGCATAATGGCGTTCGGGGATGGTCGTGGGGTTGAGACCTTCGAGACCGGCGGAAATGCCCCACGCGCCGAGGCCCGCCGCATTGACGACCAGCTTTGCGTCGACATCAACTGGATCGGCTCCACCGACCGACAGGCGCACCGAATCGTCCCGCAAGGTGCCGCCGAGAACCGGAGAGTTGAGGACGATGCTGCCGTCGTTGTTCTCCATATCGGCGATATAGGCTTCCATCAGCCGGTGGCTGTCGATAATGCCGGTCGAGGGCGAAAGCAGCGCCTTGAAGCCGCGGATATCAGGCTCCATGGCCGCGAGTTCCGCGCCGTCGATCAGCCGGCAATCCTCGACGCCATTGGCCATTGCCTGCTTCAGGAGCTTGTCGAGATAGGCGACCTCGGCCTCGCTTGCGGCAACGACAAGCTTGCCGCAGCAACGGTGGGGAATGCCGCGCTCCTCGCAGTATTGGTAGAGACTGTGTTTGCCGGCGACTGAAAGTGATGCCTTGAGACTGCCTGTCGCGTAATAGAGTCCGGCATGGATGACTTCGCTGTTGCGGGCGGAGGTAATGCTGCCGGTCAGTGATTCGGCCTCGAGCACGATCACCTCGCGGCCGGAGAGCGCAAGGCGACGCGCGATCGCCAGCCCCACCACACCGCCGCCGATGACGACGCAATCGAGCTCCAGTATTTCCGCCATGCCCACTCTCGCAGTTTCCGCCTTCCACGCGGCATGGCGGATGTTATACGAGAAATCCGGTGAGGCCAGAGGAGGAAAGCCAGTGCTGAAGATCGTATTCCTGGATCGCGACACTATCGGCCTTTCGGTAACGATCACAAGCCCGGGGTTTGCGCATGAGTGGATCGAATACGGCAAGACGCCTGAAGATGACGTCGCAGCGCGCATTGCCGATGCCGATATCGTCATCACCAACAAGGCGCCGGTGCGTGCCGCCTCGATCGCGCAGGCATCGCGGCTGAAGATGATTGCGGTCGCCGCCACAGGTTATGACGTGATCGATCTGGCAGCGGCAAAGGAGCGCGACATCGTCGTTTCGAACGTGCGCGGTTATGCGGTCAACACGGTTCCGGAGCATACATTCGCGCTGATCTTTGCGCTGCGCCGCTCGATCATCGGCTTCCGTCAGGACGTGATCGATGGCGAATGGCAGAGGGCGAACCAGTTCTGTTTCTTCAACCATCCGATCAAGGATCTTGCCGGCTCGACGCTCGGCATTTTCGGCGGCGGGACGCTGGGCAAATCCGTGGCACGGATCGGCGAAGCGCTGGGCATGACCTCGCTGTTTGCCGCTCGCAAGGGATCGACGGAGGTTGCGCCGGGCTATACGGCGTTCAACGAGGTGCTCGAGCGCGCCGATATCATCACCTTCCACATGCCGCTGACGCCCGAGACCCGTGACATGATCGGCATCGAAGAATTCCGGCGGATGAAGCGCAAGCCGCTGGTCATCAACACGGCGCGCGGGGGGCTGGTCAACGAGGCCGATCTGGTGACGGCACTGAACGAGGGCCTGATCGGCGGCGCAGGCTTCGACGTGTTGACGAAGGAGCCACCGGCACCGGATAATCCGCTGCTTGCCGTTCTCGACCGGCCGAACGTGATCGTTACGCCCCATGTCGCCTGGGCAAGCGACGAGGCGATGCAATCGCTCTGGGCACAGGTCATCGACCATGTGGAGAATTTCAAGAAAGGCGCGCCTTCCAACACTCTCTAGTCAGCGCGCCGGTGGGCGGAGGTCTTGATCATTGCAGAAAACAGAAGCCGTCACACGTCGCAGCCTTGCGGAAACCACGATGGAGCATGCAGCCGCCGCCTTCACCGAAGGCTTTCGCGGCTATGTCGTCAAGTTCACCATCTCCGCTGAAGCGTTTGCCCTGCGCATGGCGCGCGAAGATGTCGATCCGGAAGCCAGCGAGGTATTTTTTGACGGTGACAAGCCCGCCGGCGCATTGCTGATAGCACGACGGGGGAAACGGTCCCGCGTTAGTGCGCTCGGCATTGGACCGACGATTCGCGGCCAGGGTCTTGGGACCCGCGTGATGACGGATGCGATTGCGGCGGCCAGGGCCCGGGGCGACGAGGTGCTTCTCCTCGAAGTCATCGATTCCAATATCCGCGCTCGCGATCTCTATCTGTCTCTCGGCTTCGAGATGTCGCGTAGGCAGGTCGGCTTCAGCCGCAGCCGGACACGACCGGTGCCGGACGTTCCACCCGCAGCCGAATGCGGCCAGATGGAAGCGGCCGCGATGCTGTTCCGTTTTGCGGATGCACACCCGACATGGCAGACGGATCCGGTCTGTTTCCGCCATCCCGGTTCGCCGCTGAAGAGCTTTTCGATCGGGACAAAGGCGGTCGCATTGCTTGATGATACCAAGCACGACGTGCGGATCTATGGTTTCGCGGTCGTTCCGGCGGAAAGGCGCAAGGGTCTCGGCCGCGCCTTGGCCGACAGCCTCGCGGCGCGCTATCCCGGTCGCAGGCTATATACGGCGGAGAATATTGCAGCCGGGTTGCTTGATCCCTTCATGCGCCGCATCGGATGGCGACGCAGCCGGCTGACGCAGTCCGAGATGGTGCTGAGGCTGGATTGAACGGAAACGCAAAAAGGCCTCGCACGCGGCGAGGCCTTTCGATCAAAAGTAGCTTATCGAGCGACTACATCCAGTATGGCGGGACGCCGTAGTAGTCGTAGACCGACTTGTCTTTGGCGCTGTAGAAGCTGTCGTCGTCGATATCCTTGTAGCGCGGTGCGCCGGAGATCTGATCCTTGGTGAGATCGATCCGGTAACCGTCCAGCTCCTCGTCGTAGTGAAGCTTTTCCCACGGCAGCGGATAGTAATCGTCGCCAATGCCAAGGAAGCCACCGAAGCTCAGGACGGCGTAGGCAACGCGGCCACCCTTTTTCTCCAGCAGAATTCGCGCAATCGAGCCGATCCGCTTGCCATCGGCGCCGTAAACTGCGGTGCCTTCGACCCTGTCGCTGGCAATCAGCGAAACGGTATCCTTGACATAGGGGTCCTGCCCCGCACGCGGTTCATGATGCATCATAACGCAACTCCTTTTTGTCGTGTCGTTATGGTTGAAAAACGGCTTGCGGCCGTGGAGGTTCCGCACTTTGCGTCCAAAAGCTTGTCGAGTATCAAGTCTCGGCACATTGACGCTTACGTCAAAGTTAGATAGCAATTCACGATAGGTTGCGCTGGTCTGTTGGGGCTGACGCATGGCATAATCATCGACGATGGCCGGCGGAGGAGGAAGCCGCCAGCCAGCTGCGCCTGATGCGCGCAGATCGATATGGGAGGAGACGCAGATGAGCGAATTGTCCAAGCAGCCCGCCACAGCGAGGGAAAAGATCTGGCTTGCCAGCTACCCGCCCGGCGTTCCCCCCGAAATCCCACCCCTGGCACATGCTTCGCTCGGCGCTCTATTCGAAAATAGCTGCGCCCGTTATGCCGATCGCCCGGCCTTCTCGAGCATGGGCAAGGCCATCACCTTTCGCGAGCTTGAAGCCGAGAGCCGCAAGATCGGCGCCTGGCTGCAATCGACGGGCTTGCAAAAGGGAGACCGGGTGGCGGTGATGCTGCCGAACATCCTGCAGAACCCTGTCGTTGTCTACGGCATCCTTCGGGCAGGCTATACGGTCGTCAACGTCAACCCGCTCTACACACCGCGCGAACTGCAATACCAGCTGGAGGATTCGGGTGCCAAGGCGCTCTTCGTACTGGAAAACTTCGCCCATACGGTAGAACAGTCGCTTGCTGGCACCGATGTGAAGCATGTGGTCGTAGCAACGATGGGCGACATGCTGGGCCTCAAGGGCCATATCGTCAATCTCGTCGTGCGAAAGGTGAAGAAGCTCGTTCCGAACTGGTCGTTACCCTCGGCGACAAGCTTCAAGCAGGTTCTCTCCGAAGGATCGGGCAAAACCCTGACGCCGCAGGATGTGGGACCACAGGATGTCGCGTTCCTGCAATATACAGGCGGCACGACGGGTGTTTCCAAGGGCGCGATCCTGACGCACGCCAATCTTCTTTCCAACGCATCGCAGATGGGCCTGTGGCTGGACACCGCCTTCCTGACAAAGCCGCGTCCGCCGCAATTGCAGTTCCTGTGCGCGCTACCCCTCTACCACATTTTCGCGCTGACGGTGAATTCGCTGATGGGGGTTGCGACCGGCAGCCACAACATCCTGATCGCCAATCCGCGTGACATCCCGGCCTTCGTCAAGGATTTGCAGAAATACAAGATCCACGTCTTCCCCGGGCTCAACACGCTGTTTAATGCGCTGATGAACAATGCCGATTTCCAGAAGCTGGACTTTTCGGCGCTGCTTCTCGTCTTCGGCGGCGGAATGTCGGTGCAGCGGCCGGTCGCCGAGCGGTGGCTTGAGATGACTGGTTGCCCGATCACCGAAGGCTACGGCCTGTCCGAGACGTCGCCGGTCGCCACCGCCAACCGGATGGATGTCCAGGGATTCACCGGCATGATCGGCTTGCCGATCTCGTCTACCGACATCTCGATCCGCGACGATGACGGGCTGGAGGTCGAACTCGGCGGCGTCGGCGAGATCTGCATCCACGGCCCGCAGGTGATGGCCGGATACTGGAATCGGCCGGACGAGACGGAGAAGGCGATGACCCCGGACGGCTTTTTCCGCACCGGCGACATGGGCTACATGGACGCTGCCGGCTATATCAAAATCGTCGATCGCAAGAAGGACATGATCCTTGTCTCCGGCTTCAACGTCTATCCGAACGAGGTCGAGGAAGTCGTGGCGAGCCATCCGGGCGTGCTGGAATGCGCGGCAGTCGGTGTCAAGGACGAGCATTCCGGCGAGGCGGTCAAGGTGTTCGTCGTGCGCCGGGATCCGGAACTGACCGAGGCCAATATCAAGGCGCACTGCATTGCCAACCTGACAAACTACAAGCGCCCTCGCTTTATCGAGTTCCGCGACGCGCTGCCGAAAACGAATGTCGGAAAAATTCTGCGGCGCGAGCTTCGGCAATAGCCATTCGTTGCGCTGCTGCGACAAACGCTGCCCAACTGCCCCCGTCCGACGAGAGATCACCCGTTTGAGGTGGACCTTGGACGCCTGCTCCGTTAGCCGTTAAGGATAATTAACTTTTTGGCATGTGGAGTTCGCTTGGATAAAAGCGCTGGACCGTTTCGTTGCATCGTCATTGCTGCGCTCTTGGCAGCCGCCCTTTCGGGCTGCGCCGGGCGGCCTGAAGGCGTGCTCGTTCCAGCCGCGGCAGGGGCTGCGGAAACCAAGGGCATATCCAAGGTAGACGTTCTCGTAGCCACCACCCGCCGAGCCTCCGAGACGCCGGGCGTGCTGTTTTCCGGAGAGCGCGACAAGACCCCGAGCGTGACCGAAATCAGCGTCTCGATACCACCCGATTCCGTCCGCAAGATCGGCGAGGTCCAGTGGCCGAAAAAGATCGTGGCGGATCCGACCAAGGAATTTGCGACGCTTTCGGTCACGCCGCTCTCGCCGCAGCGTGCCAGTGAGTGGCTGCGCGGCAACCTGCCGAAAAGCCGACGGGTAATGGTGTTCGTGCACGGGTTCAACAACCGCTACGACGACGCCGTCTACCGTTTTGCCCAGATCGTCCACGACAGCGGAACCGATGTGGCACCGGTCCTCTTCACATGGCCTTCGCGCGGCAGCATCTTCGCCTATAACTACGACAAGGAAAGCACCAACTATTCCCGCGACGCGCTGGAAGACATGCTGAGCCGGCTTTCCAAGGATTCCCAGGTCAGCGAAGTGACGATCATGGCGCATTCCATGGGCTCGTGGCTGACAGTCGAGGCGCTGCGCCAGATGGCGATCCGCGACGGTCGCGTGGCACCGAAGATCACCAACGTCATCCTTGCCTCGCCGGATCTCGATGTCGACGTGTTCACCAACCAGTTCTCGGCGCTTGGTCCCAAGCATCCGAAATTCACGTTGTTCGTTTCGCGCGATGACCGTGCGCTCAATCTGTCGCGACGGATTTCGGGCAATATCGATCGACTCGGGCAGGTGGATCCGACCGTCGAACCCTATCGTACCGAATTCGAGAAGGCCGGTATTACCGTGCTCGATCTGACGGCGCTGAAGGGGAACGATCCGCTCAACCACGGCAAGTTCGCCTCAAGCCCGGATGTCGTGAAGCTGATCGGCAACCGGCTGATCGCCGGCCAGGAAGTGACCGACAGCGATGTCGGACTTGGCGAGCGTCTGGGTGCCGTAGCACTCGGCACGGCGCAGACGGTTGGCAGTGCGGCAAGCGTTGCCGTCTCAACACCGATCTCGATCTTCGACCCGCGCACGCGGCGCAACTACGCCGAACAGGTAGATCGCTTCGGCCGCGCCATCGGCAACACGGCCGAAAGTGCCATCGTTCCGTAAGGCCAGAAGTCCAGGCACGCAGCGAACATCGCGCGCAGCGCTTGATTTGAACGCGAAAGCGAATAGGTTCCCACGCATCCATCCGAATGCGAGGAACGTCCATGCAGACCATCGTCAACGAGCTGAAATCCACTGCCGAGAAGACAAATGCCACGGATATCCGCGCGGCATTCGCTGCTGATCCCGGCCGGTTCGGGAAATTCAGCGTCAGCTTCGATGACCTCATCATGGATTATTCCAAGACTGCGGTGAACGGAGAGATCCTTGCCCTGTTCGAGACGCTGGCGGAAGCTGCCGGTGTTGCGAAAAAGCGCGATGAGATGTTTTCGGGCGTCGCCATCAACTTCACGGAAGACCGGGCCGTTCTTCACACCGCCCTGCGCAACCGTTCCAACACGCCTGTTATGGTCGATGGCCGGGACGTGATGCCGGATGTCAACGCCGTGCTTGCGGCGATGGGCAAATTTTCAGACGGCATTCGCTCCGGCAGCCTGAAGGGCGCAACGGGCAAGGCGATCACCGACGTCGTCAATATCGGCATCGGCGGCTCCGATCTCGGCCCGGTCATGGCAACGCTGGCACTTGCGCCTTTCCATGACGGCCCACGCGCGCATTTCGTTTCCAATGTCGATGGCGCCCATATCGCCGATACGCTGAAGCATCTCGACGCCGAAACGACGCTGTTTATCGTCGCCTCGAAAACCTTCACGACGATCGAGACGATGACCAATGCCGCCACGGCCCGCAAGTTCATCGCCGACAAGCTGGGTGACGATGCGGTGAAGCATCATTTCTGCGCGGTCTCGACGGCGCTCGACAAGGTTGCCGCCTTCGGCATCGACCAGGACCGGGTGTTCGGCTTCTGGGACTGGGTCGGCGGTCGCTATTCGATCTGGTCGGCGATCGGCCTGCCGCTGATGCTTGCCGTCGGTCCTGAGAATTTCGGCAAGTTTCTCGATGGCGCGCATGTGATGGATACCCATTTCCGCACGGCGCCGACCGCGCAGAACCTGCCGATGCTGCTTGGCCTGGTCGGCTTTTATCACCGCAACGTGCTGGATTACCCGACCCGCGCGATCCTTCCCTATGACCAGCGGCTGCTGCGCTTCCCGGCCTATCTGCAGCAGCTGGACATGGAATCGAACGGCAAGGGTGTGACGATCGATGGAACTCCGGTCGAAGGCAATTCCGGCCCAGTCGTCTGGGGCGAACCCGGCACCAACGGCCAGCATGCCTTCTACCAGCTGATCCACCAAGGCACGAGCGTCATTCCGGCCGAATTTATGATTGCAAAGACTGGCTTCGAGCCGGAGCTTCGCCATCAGCACGATCTGCTGATCGCCAATTGCCTGGCGCAGTCGGCGGCCCTGATGAAAGGCCGGACACTGGATGAGGCCAAGGCGCAGCTGGCAAAGGCCGGCATGGACGAGGCGAAGGCCAGCCACATCGCGCCGCATCGGGTCTTCACCGGCAACCGCCCGTCGATCACCTTCGTCTACGACAAGCTGACGCCGTTTGCGCTCGGCCGGCTGATCGCGCTCTACGAGCACCGGGTCTTTGTCGAAGGCGTGCTGTTCCGCATCAATTCCTTCGACCAGTGGGGCGTGGAGCTTGGCAAGGAACTGGCGACCGGTCTTTTGCCAGTCGTGCAGGGCAAGGCCGCCGCTGACAACCAGGACGGCTCGACGCAAGGTCTGGTGAAGGCATTGATTGGCTGAGACGCCTTAGGATGAGCCGGGTTCGCCCGGCTCATCCTTGATACCACGGAAGCGCATGCCGCACTCGTCGTGATTGGCGCTCCGAGCAACCAATAGCTCCTCACCGAGTTTGTGAAGGCGCGGACACTTCTGCCGTTGCTGGCGAAACGCCCATAGTCTGACCAGGAGCCAAGACAATGCAATCGATCGTCTTCATACAGCCGCTCGTCGCGCTCATCGCGGGGATTGTCATCCTTCTGATGCCGCGCATTCTGAATTACGTGGTGGCGCTCTATCTGATCTTCATTGGCGTTACTGGCCTTTGGCCCAATGTGATGCAAAACATCCCGATGCCAAATTAAGCCTGTCCTGCCGCTGCCTCGTTCTTCAACGAGGACAGCTGGCAGGCGACACGGTCCTTGTCAGAGCCCGATCTCGTGGGCAAACGGCGGGTTCGCCCCTGCTCGCGAGACGGTGACTGCCGCAGCCTTGGCGCCGAGCGCCAGAAGGGCCGCAATCTGATCTTCGGACAGGCTTGCGACCTGTGTCTTGGTGAGCAGGTTCTGCATTTTCAGCGAGGCCAGCACACCGGCGTCGAACGTATCACCGGCACCGACGGTATCAACCACCGTCACCTTCTCGCTCGGCACGGTCACCTTGTGATTGGCGGTGTAGCCGACTGCACCATCGGCGCCGCGGGTCACGACGACGAGCTTTGCGCCGTGATGCAGCCAGTGGCGGGCAAGCGTGCCCTCATCGCCTTCAAGGCCGAACCAGGCAAGGTCTTCATCCGAAAACTTGACGATATCCGACATCGCCGCCATGCGGTTGATGCGGGCGAGATGCGAGGCCTTGTCCTTGATAAAGCCGGGACGGATGTTCGGATCGAGAGAGATGACGCGCTTGCCCTGCTCGCGAGCCATCAGCGCTTCGTAGGTCGAGCCACAGGGTTCTGGAATGAGGCTGATCGCGCCGAAATGCAGGGCTTCGCAATCCTCGCCGATCGCTGGCAGGTCGGCCTCGGTGATCATGCGGCCGGCCGTGCCCTCGTCATAGAAGGCGTAGGTGGCATGGCCATCGACCAGCTTGACGAAGGCAATGGTGGACGGGCGGGCGGTGATGGCACAGTAGCTGAAATCGACATTGCTGCCGCGCAGCGTGTCGCGCAGGACATCGCCCATCATGTCGTCGGCAAGGCCCGTGAAGAAGCCTGTGTCCACGCCGAGGCGCCCGAGCGCGATGGCCGTATTGAAAATGGCGCCACCGGCATAGGGCGCAAAGCCCTTCTCGCCAAGCGTGGTTTCACGCGGAAGCATGTCGATAAGAGCTTCGCCGCAGCACAGGATCATGGATTTCCTCCCAAGGAATTTGCCTGTTTTCGACAGGAATAAGCGAGCTTTTGTCCGTTGACCAGAGCAAAAGCTCGCGTTCCGCGAATGCTTAGCGGGGCAGTTCGCTGATGCCGCCGTTGCGGGCCGACCATGCCAGCGGGGCATCCAGAAATGCCTCGACTTCCGACAGCGTGTTCTCGTCGAACAGCTTCTGGTCGCGGGCGACCGAAAGCACGTTGCGCCATGTGGCAATGTGATGGAACTGCACCTTGCCATCGGCAAAACGCAGCGCGCCCTCGTCGAAGATACCGTAGTAGAACAGGGCCATGCCATGATCGACGACGCCGCCGGCAGCGCGGATGGCATCGATGAACTTGAACATCGAACCGCCGGCCGTGGTCAGATCCTCGATCACGAGGACGCGTGAACCTTCGGGCAGGTTACCCTCGATCTGGGCGTTGCGGCCATGGCCCTTGGGCTGCTTGCGCACATAGATCATCGGCAGCGCCAGGCGGTCTGCCAGAAGGGCAGCGAACGGAATGCCGGCGGTCTCGCCGCCTGCGATGCAATCGAATTTCTCAAAGCCGGCGTCACGCAGAAGCGTCGACACGGCGAAATCCATGATGGTGGAGCGGATGCGCGGGTAGGACAGCAGCTTGCGGCAATCGATATAGACCGGGCTCATCATGCCTGAGGCAAACTTGTAGTGCTTTTCGGCATTGAAATGCACCGCACCGATTTCCCACAGCATCTTGGCCATGAGTTCGGCCATAACGCCCCGGTCCGGAAATGTGGTCTGAATCATGCGCCCGCTCCTTTGCTCGATTCATCGTGTCGCAAGTCCCGGCGGTAAGGCCGCATGACATTCTCGTCGGAACTGCATCTAGAAACCACGCGCCGCAATATCAGCAAGCGGGAGACCGCGCCAGCGCAAGGCGGGTACGATTTACTGAATTCAGGCGTTTTCAGGCGCTTGTGCGATTTTCGCCCGACGACACTGACCGCAGGTAGCCTGAGACCTGGACGCGGTCACGCCCGGCCCGCTTTGCTTCGTAAAGTGCCGCATCGGCGAGGCTAAGCACGGTTTCGAAAAGCACGCCCGATTGGGAACCCACCGCGATTCCGGCGCTGACCGTGCAGCGCACGCGTTCAACCCCGACCGTGATGTCACGGGCACCGAAACGATTGCGGATATCGTTGGCGATCCGCTCGGCGCGCCCCGGCAGAACATTGTCGAGAAGGACGGCGAATTCCTCGCCGCCCAGTCGCGCGGTGTTGGGGCCCGGCGTTTCCACCAGCAGATCCTCGGCAAAGATCTTCAGCACTTCATCGCCGACCGCATGACCGTACTGGTCGTTGATTGTCTTGAAACGGTCGATGTCGAACACGATGACTGCGGTGGAGGTGCCCAGCATCCGACCGCCGTTGCGCTCGAACATGGCGCGGCGGTTCATCAGTCCGGTCAGCGCATCGGTCATTGCCTCGCGCCGATGGAGCGCTGCCATGCGCCACTGGTGAAGCGCCAGCGAGAGCGCGCCGATGCCTGTCATGCCGGCGATGCAGATGCCGATATTGAGCGTCTCGGCCCAGTTGTTCGGGGCGTGACCCAGCACCCACTGCTGGTTGGCAATGAGGACGGATGCACACAGAACGAAGGAAAATCCGCTCATCGCATAAAGGATGGCCATGCCGGTCAGCGGACCGGGCGCTTCGCTGCGCGCCAGCCAGTATTGCCATGCCGTACCGCCAAGAAGCAGCGCTGCTGCAATGTTCATCAGGATGAAGCCCAGCCCGTCGAGACCGCCGATCATCAGCGGCAGACCCGGGGCGATCGCCGCAAGCGCCAAAAGTGCGGCAAGCCGCCAGGGCTTTGCGCCGGTGCGGAACTGCACGGAAGCACCGTATATCACGCTGAGGCCGGAGATCATGAACACGTATGCGACGGATGCGGTCAGGGTACCGGCTTCGGCCGTATAAAAGCCATAGGCGAAGATGCCGGTTACCGTCATGCTCAATGCGATGACCAGCGTCAGCAGGAAAGAATTGGTCCGCCTTGAAAACCAGGTGCCGAACAAGGTCACCATCAGGCACGCGGCAGAAACGCCGAGCGCAAGCAGAAGAGATTTATAGTCTAGCGTCATGCCGGCAAACTCTTCGGTGATCGAAGTCAGGTAACGGGCGGAAAACTATCTCCCGTTTGTCTCCAAATTATTACCAAGCAACCGTCAAGCTAAATTTCCTGGCAAATGCCGCTTAGGTTTCAACGACTTCCCAGTGCAGCGGAAACATCGGATCAAACACGGTGACGAGGCCAGCCCCCGTGTCCCGCTTGTCCGGGAAAGCAACCGGATCAGCCTGTCGAACCATCGAGATGCGTTCTTCGTTGGGCGCCAGACCATACCAAGCCGGGCCGTTCAGCGAGGTGAAGGCTTCGAGCTTGTCGAGCGCGTTATCCTGTTCGAACACATGGGCAAGGCAGCTCATGGTGTTGAGCGAGGTATAGATGCCGGCGCAACCGCAACCGCATTCCTTCAGCGGATCCACATGCGGCGCCGAATCGGTGCCGAGGAAGAAGCGGGCATCGCCGGAAGTCGCCGCGGCTCTCAGTGCCAGGCGATGGTTTTCGCGCTTGGCGACCGGCAGGCAGTAATAATGCGGGCGGATACCCCCCACCAAAAGCGCGTTGCGGTTGATGATCAGGTGATGGGTGGTGATCGTTCCGGCCAGATTGGAATCGGCCGACTTGATATAGTCGATGCCGTCGGCCGTGGTCACATGCTCCATCGTCACCTTCAGTTCCGGCAGGCGCTTGCGCAGCGGATCGAGAACGGTCTCGATGAAGACGGCTTCGCGGTCGAAGATATCGACGTCAGGCGTCGTGACCTCGCCGTGTACGCAAAGCGGCAGGCCGATCTTTGCCATGCGCTCGAGCGCCGGCATCGCCTTGTCGAAATCGCGCACGCCGCCATGCGAGTTGGTGGTGGCACCGGCGGGGTAGAGTTTGACCGCGGTGATCAGACCGCTGTTCTTGCCGTCTTCGAGATCATTGGGATCGGTCTGTTCCGTCAGGTACAGCGTCATCAGCGGTTCGAACCGGTCTCCAACAGGCAGCGCCGCCATGATCCGTTCGCGGTACGCTCTTGCGTCTGCGGTCGTGACCACCGGCGGGACCAGATTGGGCATGATGATCGCGCGCGCGAAATGCCGGCTGGTATCGCCGATCACCCCTTCGAGAACCGCGCCGTCGCGCAAATGCAGATGCCAGTCGTCGGGGCGGCGGATACTGATGGTATTCATGGGGCCTCTGGGCGGTTGTTGGCGCTGGAAGAGTTCATCCCCCTTAGCATCAACATTCCGCTCAAAACAATCACCGCGACAACAAACTGACGCGGACGATAGTGTGGAACCCCATCACTACACGCCCCGATTACACGCAAATGTGCACAGGCTGGATACCATTTATCAATGAAAGCTTAAGATCGGCAGGAACCAGTCCGCATTTCCGGCGTTCGTCCACCAATCGAACAGTTCTACCAGCCGGAGCGAGAAGATGAAATCCCTTAATTCGAAAGTCAACAGGGGATTGGCAATTGCAGCAGGCGCTGCCGCAGCTTTCTGTGCATTGACGGTTTCCCTGAGTGCCCAGGAGCGTTCCAACCTCCTCGTGACTGTAGCGCTTCAGACCGAGTGCGACCAGCTTGCCGGCAGCCCGTTCGACGAGCAGCGCAATGGTTCATTTGCTCCGGTCGATATCGCAAACATCGACGTGAAGGCCGTTGATGCGTGCCGCACCGCTTACGAGGCGACCGGCAACCCGCGTTTCGCCTATCAGCTGGGCCGCGCGCTCAACAATTCCGAACAGGCCGATCAGGCGATGACGGCTTATAATGTAGCTGCCGAAGCAAACTACCCTGCAGCCAAGGTTAACTTCGGCATGCTGATGGGCCGCCTGGGTGACGAGCAGCAGGAATTCCGTCTCTATACAGAAGCTGCAAACGGCGGTAACCGGCTCGCAGCCTACAATCTTGGCGTCGCCTATCGCGATGGCCTGGGAACTCAGGTCGACGTCACCAAGGCGCTCATCTGGTTTGAAAAGGCAGCTGCTGAAGGCGACGATACCGCTGCGTTCAACATCGGCGCGATTTATGACGAAGGCACGATGTTGCCGGCCGACGATCAGACGGCGATCGCCTGGTACGATCTGGCTGCACAGCGCGGCAATACCGATGCGATGATCAACCTCGGCCTGATGTACGAAAGCGGCGAGGGCATTACGGCCGACGCGCAGAAGGCGGTCGACCTCTATCGCAAGGCTGCCGAGAAGGGCGACCTGTTCGGCGCACAGAAGGTCATGGAATTCCAGGAACTCGGCATGATCCCCGCTCAGCCAAAGCAGGACATGAACGAGGGTATGAACACGCTGGTTCTGAAGCAGGGCGACATTGAAACTCCTGCCAAGAACGGCAGAGATATCTAAGACCTTCGAGACGACGCAAGGCTCGCCGACGGCCTCCGCTTAGATCTCTCCGGCTGACGGACCCCAGACATCCGTCATCGCGAAACCATCGGCCAGTGGGTCGAACGGATCAAGCGCGATCTGGTGCAGACCAAATGTAAAACCGCGTCCCGCTATCGTCGGAATGATCGCAGTTTTACCGGCAACCTTCGTTTCGGCAGCCAATCCCACTTCGAACTGAGTGCCGATGATGGAGCGCGAGATGAAGCTGTCTCCGACCTTTGCCCTGCCGCGCGCGTGAAGCGTTGCGAGATTGGCCGAGTTGCCGGTGCCGCAGGGCGACCTATCTGCCCGGCCCGGCCACATGGTCGTGCAGGTTCTGACCGTGCCATCCGCCTCCGTATCGCGAAACATCACATAAGCAACCCCGGAAATTTCGGGAATTTCAGGGTGCACGACCTCGACCTGCCGGTTGACCAGATCCTTCAGGATCATGCCGGCCTTGACCAGTTCCGCGGCATTGCCCTTCTCGATCTTCAAGCCGATCTGATGGACGTCAACCAATGCATAGAAGATGCCGCCGTAGGACAGGTCGAGCGTGATATCTCCCCATTGCGGTGTGCTGATCGTCACATCAAGCTGATGGACGAAGGACGGCACCATGGTGAGCTTCACCTTCTCGCACCGTCCGTCCCGACAGGTAGCAATGGCCCTGACGAGGCCTGCAGCCGTTTCCAGCGTCACAACCGTCTCGGGCTCCTTCATTTCGACGATACCAGCTTCCAGAAGCGCGGTGGTGGCGCAGATGGAGTTGGACCCGGAACTGGCATGCGCCTGATCCGGCTGGAGAATCACGAAGGCTGCATCCGCATCCGGATGCTTCGCCGGCAGCAGCAGGTTGACGGAACCGATCGGGGCGCCACGCGGTTCCAGGCAGAGGAAGCGGCGCAGTTCGTGGCCCTTGGGATCGGAATTCAACCAGGCAAGCTGGGCTGCGACCGTATCGCCCGGGATCTTGGGGACGCCACCGATTGCGACCCGTCCGATCTCACCTTCGGCATGAACATCCAGCAACTGGATCGTACGTTTCCATCTCATGTTTCGCCCCTGACGCGCTTGAACCTGTTGCCGGATCTCACCGGCCTGATCTCTTTGAAACCGGCCTCAGCGAAGCCAGAGGTACCGGAAGCCCATGTTTCGGTCCGGCGCGCGATGATACGGAACGAGCCTTGTCCGGAAATCGGTGGCGGAAAGACCGGTCGCGCTTTCCAGCATTGCCGCATCGAGTTTCGGCTCGACAACGGCACCGTCTCCATCCGCCTCGATCACGAGGACCGGCGGCGCGAGATCCCGCATCGCGCGCTTGCCCGCTGCACTGTCGATGTCGAACACCGGTACATCGGGAAACTGCATGCGGATATTGCCGGAAAGATGCATCCCGAGTGCCAGGATGGTTGCCGGGCGATCCTCGGTGCGGATCTGCTTTGCCAGGTCAGCAAACGGCATATTGATACGGCCCGGAGGTCCAAGCAGGCCTGCCGTCAGAACCTTTGCCGGCCCCGGTACCAGCACGACCGCCATGATCACCAGAAACACGGGGACCAGCCGTTTGAAACCCAAACCAAGGTCGGCCCCGGCGCGATCGAATTTCAGCAGCAGATATAGCGGCAACGCCAGCAGATAAGGGTCGAGCCAGCGCTCGGTGATCCGGGTCGTTCCAGCCACGAGGACGACCGCAACCACGCCGACCAGCGAGAACAGCATGATGCGGCCAAACAGCGTGGTCCAGCGATCCCCTGCCCTGACCGCCCGCTTGACCGACGACTTGAATGCAAGTGCCAGCACGACGACAGCCAGTGCGCCGAAGGCGAGGCAGGCGACGAGGAGCGATCCGAGCGCCTTGGTGACGCGGAAAATACCCTGCGGTGCATCCGACTCAACCATTTTGCCGAGCGTGCCACGCGTTGCGAGATCTAGATTGCCGAGAAGCCAGACCGCGTGCGGCAGGACGATGGCAATGCAGATGACGGCGGCGAGCAGCATGCGCGGATCATGAAGACGCGCGCGCCAGTCCCGATCGAGCGCAACCGCCACGATGGTCGCGGCCGGAAGGATGACGAAATTGTACTTCGAGATCGTACCGATCCCGATCGCAATGCCGATGATCGCATATCCCTGCCAGTCAGGACGCACCAGCGTGCGGCAAAGACCGTAGAAAAACAGGGAGGTCGCCATCAGGAGCGCGATCGTGTGGGTAAGATCCTGCTGCGGCATGAAGGAAACCTGCGGCAGCAGCGTCAGGCTGAGCATGGCAAGGCCGGCAAAGCTGCGGCTGACCTGCAGTTCCCGCGCGGCAAGGCCCATGAACAGATAGACCAGGAACAGCATTCCAAACCGGGGCAGCGCCAGCGACAGCAGCGATATGTCGAGCGCGCCAACGAACAGGTTCTGTACCCAGTTGTAGAAAGGCGGCTGCGGTCCGTAGCCGAGCAGCCAGAACTGCGAGTTGAGCGACTGCTCAGCCTCGTCGAGCGTCAACGAATTGGGAAGCGACACGCGAATGGCGATGCTGAGTATGAAGTAGATGCCGAACAACACCGCGACCGGCTTCACACCACCGGAAAGAAAGCCGGAGATGCCCCCACTAGCGCCGGAGCCACCGTCTCTCGATGACAGCATGTTTGCGTTCTGCATGGTTCTCGCTCCGAATTGACGGAACAGCAGGTCGCATATCCCCTATCGACAAATCAACAAAAATGATTGCCGGCGGACCGAGAGTTGAGAGAACATTTTTGGGAAGAAGAGAATGGCGCACCCGAAGAGATTCGAACTCCTGACCCCCAGATTCGTAGTCTGGTGCTCTATCCAGCTGAGCTACGGGTGCGTCTGCAAGCAGTGTGTTTTGCTTGCGTGGCGATCCTCTAAATGCTGCGGCAAAGGATTGCAAGCGATTTTCGGTCAGCGGCTGTCATTTTCATGTCAAATAGTTCGCAAGCCCCTCAATTTGCGTGATTTTGCGATCAGGCGCGGGCGCGGTAGTCGTCCAGCGATACGGGACGGTCGGGAATTTCGATGCGGAACTGAGTACCCTCGGTCGGCTTTTCCACCAGCGCAATCGTGCCGCCATGGGCAAGGACAAGCTCGCGTGCGATCACCAAGCCAAGACCGGTGCCGCCGGACCGGGCCGAACCGCGGAAGGCCGAGAACAGGTTCTCGCGGGCCTTGCGGGGCATGCCGGGGCCGGTGTCGTCGATCATGATGCTGACGACGCTGCCGACCCTGTGGGCTGAGACCGTGATGCGGCGCGCAATCGACTTGTCGTCCGGCTCGAACGTCACCAGCGCCTGCAGCGCGTTGCGGCAGAGGTTGTGGATCACCCGGAAAATCTGTTCGCTGTCGCAATCGACCTCGAGATCGACGGCGATCTGATCGTGAAATTCGATGCCGGCATCAGGATCGATGGCCAGGATGTCGCGGACTTCCTGGAAAAGTTCGGCGAGAAGAATCCTACGTCGCTTCGGCGCGGCTTCCGAGGCCTGCCCGTAAGCCAGCACTTCGGTCGTGTAGCCGACTGCGCGGTCGATCGTGCGCAACAGTTTTGGTGCGAAGCTGCGCACCATCGGATCTTCAACATCGGTCAGGCGGTCCGACATCAGCTGCGCTGACGCAAGGATGTTGCGCATGTCGTGGTTGATCTTGGAGACGGCGAGACCGAGATCGGCCAGGTTGCGCTGTTGTTTCAGCGTCCGCTGCAGCTCAGTCTGCATGGCCGACAAATGCCGGCCGGCGACGGCGAGCTCGCCACGAGACCGGTCGGCAGTAAACACACGCGCAGGATCTTCCGGCTGCTCGGAAAATTTCTGCATGCTTTTCGTCAGGCGCCGGATCGGCAGGATCATCATGCGGTTGATGGCGAGGAAGATAAGAACTGCCGTGATGATCGAAATCAGGAGTGACAGGAGAAACATCATCTTCGCGTATTTGAGCATATCCTTGCGCAGAGCATCGTCGGTCATGACCAGTTCGATGATCATGTCACTTTCGCCGATCGGGCCGTAGATGCGCATGACGCGTCCGCCGCCCAAAAACAGCGTGTCCAGCGCGTCGCGCATCGTCACCAGAAGCGGCGTATCGGTCAGATCATACTGCTCGTCGATCTGCGGCGGCACATCGACTGCTGCCAGCAGGCGCGAGGTCCCGTCCTTGCGCAGCGCAATCACCTTGGTTCCTGTGGCAAGAAGCGTGTCGTCCTGCACGGCGCGGGGCAGTTCCGCCGGCTGAAGTCCGTCGATGACAATCCCGGCCGCAGCGGCAGTATCCAGCCGGTCACGCAGCCAGTTCATCCGCATGCCGGCAACAGACGGCATGAAGATCAGGATTTCGGCCAGCATCACGAAGACGATCGTCAGCCAGAGAAGACGACCGGAGAGCCCACGGAAAAGCTGCGGCATCTGCTCGGCAGACGCCCTGGAGGCTGTTCCGGTCTGCGCCGATTGCTCCTGCTTTGGAGTTTCGGCCGCATCATCCATGTGGCTCGTCATCGTTATCTCGCCTGTCCAGCCGTTCGGTGGTGGCTGCAATCATCTGCATATTCTAGCTTTCTGGCGCATTTTTTCCACCCCCCAACCGGAAGTCGGCCTTGGAGCGTTTCCTGGGCTAGATTGAAGCACGACAGAACCGACCAAAACAAAGGGCCCGGATGGACGATACCACCTGGGCCCCTGTTCGCTTGCACGGGTGGTTCGGCTCAGAACTCTTCCCAGTCCGCGCTTGCCGACGGCGCCGCTGCCGCAGCGGCGGATCCGCCGCCAAAGGCGCGGGCGATCGACTTGGTCATGGTCTTGACTGGGGACACGCGGGGCGCCGGTGTTCTTGCAGAGGCAGAACCGGAAGCGACCGCGACGGGTGCACGATGACCCGACGATTCGCCGTCGATCCGGAACTTGGATACGAGTGCGAAGAGATTGTCCGCTTCACCGGAAAGCCGCGAGGTCGCGGCGGATGTTTCTTCCACCATCGCGGCATTTTGCTGCGTCACCTGATCCATCTGGTTGATGGCGCTGTTGATCTCCGCCAAGCCGGTCGCCTGCTCGCGCGATGCAACCGCGATCGAGTTGATGTGATCGTTGATGCTGATGACGCGGGATTCGATGTCGGACAGGGCATGGCCGGTGTTCTGGACGAGACGCACGCCGGCCGCTACTTCGTCACCGGACTTGCCGATCAGCGCCTTGATATCCTTGGCCGCACTGGCCGACCGCTGCGCCAGTTCGCGCACTTCCTGTGCGACGACGGCAAATCCCTTGCCGGCTTCGCCCGCACGAGCTGCCTCGACACCGGCGTTGAGCGCCAGGAGGTTGGTCTGGAAGGCAATCTCGTCGATCACGTTGGTAATCTGGGCAATCTCGCGCGATGCCTGCTCGATACGGCCCATGGCGTCGACCGCGCTGCGCACCACCTCACCGGACTGCACGGCACTGGTCTTGGCTTCGCTCACCATCACGGTCGCCTCGGTGGCGCGCTCTGTCGAGGTCTTCACGACAGCTGTGATCTCGTCGAGTGCCGCCGAGGTTTCTTCGAGAGCCGCTGCCTGCTGCTCGGTGCGCTTGGAGAGATCGTTGACGGCGGAGCTGAGTTCGGATGCTCCGTCGTTCATCGCGCCGGTTCCGGCACGGATGTTGCGCATGGTGCCACGCAGCGTGTCCATCGTCGCATTGACGTTCTGCTGCAGTTCGGCAAAGGCGCCCTTGAAATGGCCGGCCATGCTGTCGTCGAACTTGCCTTCCGCCAAGCTGCCAATGACACGGCGCGTTTCCGCCACGCCTGCATCGACACTTGAGACAAGCTGATCGACATTACGTGCGAACCGGTCGAGGTTTTCATCGCCCCACTGCTTGTCGATGCGCCGCGAAAAATCACCTTCGACCGCTGCGCCGACGACGTTGGCCATGCGCGCCTGGAGATCGTCGTTCTTCGATCGCATCTCAGCTTCGGCACCGCTCATCCGCGCCACCTCGAGGCCGTTCTTCTTGAACACGCCGACAGCCTCGGCCATGTCTCCGATTTCGTCGGCACGGCCGGCAAAGGGCACAGCTGCGGCGTAGTCGCCGGTGGCCAAACGCTTCATCGAAGACGTGAGCTCGAGAATCGGCTGGCTTATCTGCTTGCGACCGAGCGAAATGCCGAATGCCAGACCACCCATCACACCCAGCAGGGTAGCGCCGAGCACGCTGTAGAAGATCATGTCGCCAAAGCCGTCGATTTCGGCGCTGAGCTTGTCCATCGCCGCCTGGTCGATCTTGACGATTGCGTCGATCTGCTCCTGGTAAGCCTTGCGGTTGGCGCGATTGGCGTCGTTATTGCCCTGAACGTTGGCGGCCTGTGGCCCTTCGGCCTGGCCCAGACGCGCAGTCTCAGAGCGGAAGGCCTTAAATTCCTGGAAGCGCGCGACGAGCTTGTCGAAGATTTCCTTCTCCTCCGCCGGGACGGTCGGCCCCCAAGCGGCGATGAGCTTCTCGATTTCGGCAAGCGATTTCATGATACCATCGCCGAACGGCTTGGCGCTTGCTGCGTCCTTGGCTGCATAGACGCCCCGCGCATCCATAACAACGGCCGTCACCATGCGGTTAAGATGCTCACCCTGGTACACGCGCTGCGCAACAGCAGCATAGTCTCTGGTCTGCTGATTGTATTTCTGGACTGCGAAGAGCGATATGCCACCGATGACACAGGTTACAACGCTCATCACACCAACGAGCATGTTGATCTTGGCTCTTATCTTCACAATGCATTCCCCCGAAGCGACAAATTAAAAAATGCGGAGGGCCCTAAACCCCTACATCTTGATGGTGCGAGAAATAGCACTGAGAGATTAACATTTGTTGATGATCAAAAGCTCAATTAGCGGGCGCCTGCCTAGTGTAGCGCTGCCTCGCAACTGACTGACGTCTCCCGAATCCACGAAAATACATGGGGTCTACTCCGGGAAAGCACGGTTTGCATCCGTCAGGTTTACAGGACATGGAAAGCCCGTGTGGACACAAGCGTTAACGCGACATCCAGAATCCAGCCCGTTTCATCAGACACTTGCCCGGAACCGAGCGCAATCGCGGTGCTGCGATTGACTTTTCGCGCCTCTTCCCCTTATAAGCCGCGCACGTTCACAAGGCTCACAGTCGCACTGCGGCCGGCGCCCGAACGTTTCCTAAACGCTCTTGCTTTTAACGAAGCAAACTTCAAGAAGGGCCGCACACCGCGGTATTAAAAAAATGAAGCGTACCTACCAGCCGTCCAAGCTTGTTCGCAAGCGTCGTCACGGCTTCCGCGCCCGTATGGCAACCAAGGGTGGCCAGAAGGTTCTTGCCGCTCGCCGCTCACGTGGCCGCGCTCGTCTCTCGGCTTAACGCCGGGATGCCCGGATAGCGGGCGATGACGACCGAACCTACGAACAAGAAGACTGCCGGGCGGCTGAAAAGCCGGCCGCAGTTCCTTGCCGTGCGAAAGGGTGAAACCCGACGCGGCCGGACTTTCCTTCTGGAAGTCCTTGATCGACATCAGCCGGACGAAGCGCCGCGGGTCGGATTTACTGTTACCAAGAAGCATGGCAACGCGGTTGAACGAAACCGCATGCGCCGCCGCCTGAAAGAGGCGGTTCGGCACTCAGCCGCATTTGCAATGAAGAACGGACACGACTATGTCATTGTCGCGCGGAGGGAGGTCCTCAAGACCCCGTTTGCAGACATGACGGCACAGCTCATCGAGCGCATCGAAAGCCTGCCGAAATCGAAGCGGTCCGAGGAGACCCTTTCCAGGAAAGCATGATGGAAAAAAACCGCAATTACTTCATCGCGATCGCACTTTCTGTGATGATCGTCCTTGCCTGGCAGTTCCTCTATATGAACCCGAGGATGGAAGCTCAGCAGCGCGCCGACGAAGCACGGCTTGCGCAGCAGCAGCAGACCACCGAGCAGGCCGGACAGAACTTCACCCCGGAAAGCCCGGGCGCTGCAACCTCGACCGGCAACCTTCCTGGCGCAAACCAGGCGCAGGCGACGGCTACCCGCGAAGAGGCGCTTGCAAAGTCTCCGCGCGTTGCGATCGAGACCGCGGCCGTTTCCGGCTCCATCAACCTGGTCGGCGCTCGCTTCGACGATCTGAAGCTTCGCGAATATCATGAGACGGTCGACGACAAGAGCCCGATCATCACGCTATTCTCCCCGGCCGATACCAGAGACGGCTATTTCACCGAGCTTGGCTACATCGGCAGCGACACCAGCGGCACCGTACCCGGTTCCGGCACGCGGTGGACGCTTGCTGGCGGCGACCGGCTGACGCGCGAAACGCCGGTGACGCTGTCGTTCACGAACGACAAGGGCATCGTCTTCAACCGCACCATCGCGATCGACGAACACTACATGATCACGGTCAACGACAAGATCGACAACCCGACCCAAGAGCCGGTTTCGATCTCCTCCTATGGCCGCGTGACCCGTTACAACAAGCCGGCAACGCCGTCCGTCTGGGTCATCCACGAAGGCTTCATCGGCGTTCTCGGTGCAGACGGCAGCCTCAGCGAACATACCTATCACAATATCGAGGAAGAGGCTGTCGCCAACACCAAGGCGACCGGCGGCTGGCTCGGCATTACCGACAAATACTGGGCCTCGACGATCGTGCCGCCACAGGCGATGCCGTTCGAATCCCGCTTCACGCATTTCACCGACGGCCAGCCGCGTTACCAGGCGGATTACAAGGGCGACGCGCTTTCGATCGCTCCCGGCCAGTCGACAGAGCTGAAGAGCCTCGTGTTTGCCGGCGCCAAGGAAGTTCCGCTGATCGACCAGTATGTCGAGCAGCTCAAGATCCCGCATTTCGATCTGGTGATCGACTGGGGCTGGTTCTACTTCATCACCAAGCCAATGTTCAAACTGATGGACTTCTTCTTCCGTCACGTGGGCAATTTCGGCGTGGCAATCCTTTTGACAACCGTCGTCGTCAAGCTGCTCTTCTTCCCGCTGGCGAGCAAGCAGTATGCCTCCATGGCCAACATGAAGCGCATGCAGCCGCGGATGGAAGAGCTGAAGGCCAAGCACGGTGATGACCGCATGGCCCTTCAGCAGGCGATGATGGCGCTCTACAAGGAAGAAAAGATCAACCCGATCGCCGGTTGCTGGCCGGTGGTGCTGCAGATCCCTGTCTTCTTTGCGCTCTACAAGGTGATCTATACCACCATCGAAATGCGCCATGCGCCGTTCTTCGGCTGGATCCAGGACCTTTCCGCGCCGGACCCGACATCGCTGTTCAACCTGTTCGGTCTTCTGCCTTACGACGTCCCGCATTTCTTGATGATCGGCGTCTGGCCTATCATCATGGGAATCACGATGTTCATCCAGATGCGCATGAACCCGACGCCGCCGGATCCGACACAGGCGATGATCTTTACCTGGATGCCGCTGGTCTTCACCTACATGCTGGCGTCCTTCCCGGCCGGTCTCGTGATCTACTGGGCATGGAACAACACGCTTTCGGTGTCGCAGCAGGCCCTGATCATGAAGCGCCACGGCGCCAAGATCGAGCTGTTCGACAACATGAAGGGGCTGTTCAAACGAAAGCCCGCGGCGTCCAAATAGCTATTCTTCAGAAACCCCGGTTCGCCGGGGTTTTTCTTTGGCCGATTGAGAGCCTAGCGAGCGGAAAGCGACATTGGCTGACGTGGGTGGATCAGTCCCGCCTTTGGGCCGGCGCTAGGTTGCCCGAGGCAAGTTCCGCAAGCAGAGTAGAACATGCTGACGCTGGAATTGCTCCAGCAACCGGAACAGTCCCATGCCCGCGCCCTTCCCGCCGCCCACCCCACCGGGTCCACCCTTGGCCGGCACGATCCCCGCGAGCCTTCCCGGCTCGGAATACCGTATCGGCGCCCTGCTCGTCTTCGGCTCTGCTTTTGCCTGGAGTTTCGGCGGTGCGATCGCCCGCTTTCTCGATATCCCCGACAGCTGGACGATCGTGTTCTGGCGCAGCCTGTTCGGCACCCTGTTCCTGCTCGCCTTCATGCTGCTGCGCGACGGGCCGCGCGGCACGGTGGCGCTGTTTCGTAGCATGGGCTGGCCGGGCCTTTCGGTCGGCCTCTGCTTCATGGTGGCGTCCACCTGCTTCATCATATCGATCCAGTATACGACCGTCGCCAATGTGGTGCTGCTCGGTGCAGGTGTGCCGCTGTTTGCGGCGCTGATGGTCTGGCTGTTTTACGGCGAGCGCATATCGGGCGTTACCTGGCTTGCGATCGGCACCGTGATCGTCGGTGTCGGCATCATGGTATCGTCCTCGTTTGCCGGAAAGGTCTCGCCGCTCGGAGACGGCCTGGCGCTGATCATTCCGCTGGTGTTTGCGCTGGCGACCGTCATCACTCGCCGTTACCCGCATGTGCGGATGACACCCGCCACCTGCTTCGGATGCTTTGCAGCCGGCATGATCGCGCTGACGATGTCTTCGAACCTCGCGGTCACCCCGGGCGAACTCGGTATTCTCTTCATCTTCGGTGCGCTCAATCTCGGGCTCGGCATGGCACTGTTCGTCACCGGTGCGCGGCTTATCCCCTCAGCGCTGGCTGCCCTGCTCGGCACTGGTGAAACCGTTCTCGGGCCCGTCTGGGTCGCCGTGATCCACGGCGAGATCCCGGCACCGCGCACGATCGCGGGCGGGGCGCTGATCCTTGCGGCGCTCCTCACCCATCTGACCTTCGAGTTTCGCCGGCAGAAGCGACAGAACCGGTCGAACGCTTGACATATGGGGCTAAAACCCGGAAGCGATGTCCTTGAAATGAAGACAGGACGACGAGACCATGGCCGCAGACCATAATTCCGAGGAAAAGACGCTGTTCGGCAGCGCGTGGATCTTTATCCGCGGCGTGCCCTCGATGGAGTTTCTGCCACCGGAAGGACCGCTTGAGATCGCGTTTGCCGGACGCTCGAATGTCGGCAAGTCCTCGCTGATCAATGCGCTCGTGGGCTACAAGGGGCTGGCGCGCACATCCAACACGCCGGGCCGCACACAGGAACTGAACTATTTCGTGCCCGACGGCTATTCCGGCCAGGCAGGCGACCTGCCGCCGATGGCGCTGGTTGACATGCCCGGCTACGGCTATGCGCAGGCGCCGAAAGAAAACGTCGATGCCTGGACGAAGCTCGTGTTCGATTACCTGCGGGGCCGCGCCACGCTGCAGCGCGTCTATGTGCTGATCGACAGCCGCCACGGCATCAAGAAGAACGACGAGGACGTGCTCGACCTGCTCGACAAGGCCGCCGTGTCCTATCAGATCGTGCTGACCAAGACGGACAAGATCAAGGATCCTGCGGTTCCGAAGCTGATTGCCGAGACGCTCGAAAAGATCCGCAAGCGGCCCGCTGCCTATCCGGAAGTGCTGTCGACATCGTCTGAAAAAGGCCGCGGCCTGGACGAGCTGCGCGCCGAGATCATGAAGACCATCGGCCGGTAAAATCTCCCGAAACGCAAAAATCCGGCCGCCTGTGACAGGCGACCGGATCTATATGCGAGGCTTCGACCTGCTTTGGTCAGCCGTTACATCTTTGGCAGCAGAACCTTGTCGATGACGTGAATGACGCCGTTCGACTGCTTGACGTCGGCGATCGTCACGGTTGCCACACCACCGGTTTCGTCGGTGAGCGTGATCTTGCCCATGCTTTCCTTGGCCTTCAGAACGCAGCCGCCGACGGTCTTGACGTCATGCGTGCCCTTGTCGTCCTTGATCATCTTTTCGATCGCCGTCGACATGGCGTTCGCGGCCACCACGTGGCAGGTAAGGATCTTGGTCAGCTGTGCCTTGTTTTCCGGCTTCAACAGGGTTTCGACGGTGCCCTTCGGCAGCGCGGCGAAGGCTTCGTTGGTGGGCGCGAACACGGTGAACGGACCTTTGCCCTGCAGGGTCTCGACGAGGCCCGCTGCCTTCACGGCGGCGACCAGCGTCGTGTGATCCTTGGAGTTCATGGCATTCTCGACGATGTTCTTGTCTTCATACATGGCAGCGCCACCGACCTTCGGGTTTGCGGCGTAGGCGCCGGCAACGGAGGCGGACAGGATTGCGGCGCATGCGGCAAGGCGGATTGCGGATTTAAACATTGTTCTCTTCCTCTCTACAGCCTGAACGACCCCGGCGCTGAAGGCGCCTCCCAGGTCCGGCTTTCCCTCTGTGGGGACATGGCTAGAGACGAGAGGAAAGCTGGAAGAGTTTCAAAGGCTAGCGACGCGAAGACAGAAATCCGCTATGCCTTTGATTTAGCATTCCTTAATTAGAGATCCCGGATTTTTCCGACGGCGAGAACCGGCCCGGTCCGGTGACCGGTCGGCGAGCCGCCCAATGGTTCAAGGCTGACGGCGAAGGACGCGCCGTTCTCGACACGCTTGCGATGCCCGGCCGGCACTTCGATCGTGTCGCTGCCGCTTTCCGGCAGGATACCGAGCGAGATTGCTTCTTCACCGCTGCCGGGGACAAGCCACAGTTCGAGCGAGCGGCGTTCCGCCGTCGTTGCGGCAACGGGCGTCAGCTGCAAGCGACCGCTGGCACCGTCATACCGCGCCCTCAGGCCGAACGCATTGCCCTCGCCGCTCATCTCGGCGACCAGTTGCTTGCCCGGCGCAGAGACACCCACAGGTCCGCCGATCCAGCCCGTTGACAAGGACGCGTATGTCACCAAAAGGGCAATCGAGGCGAATGACACGCCGCGCCATAAAAGCAGCGAGTTCCACCATCCACCGCGTGCCAGCTCGTTTCCGAAACCGTTCTGGGCGAAGACGCGCTTTTCGATCCTGGCGTAAACGCCTTTCGGCGGACGTTCCTCGCCGTATTCCGCATCGAGGTCGGAAGACAGGTTTTCCTGCCAGCGCATCACCATGGCCGCAAAGGCCGCATCACGGACGATGCGATCCTCGACGCGGCGGCGCTGGTCAAGCGGCAGGACCCCGAGCACATATTCGCCAGCCAGAAGCTGGTCGCGGGAGCGATCGTTTTCGCTTTGGTCTGGTGTCGTCATCGGTCCAGGCACTCCCTCAGCTTGAGAAGGCTGCGCCTCAGCCAGGTTCGCATCGTATTCAGCGGCACGCCATGGCGTTCCGCCAGTTCCTGATAGGTCAGGCCTTCGACATAGGCGCTTTTGACTGCACCTGCGCGGTCAGGATCGAGCTCCTGCATGCAGCTGTCAATGCGCCTTCCTTCACCGCGCATCACCGATGCCTCCTCCGGATCAGGACCGAGGTCGGCGATATCCGTCCTGTCTTCCAGAGCGTCCGTCACGGGCCGGCGGGCGCGAAGGCGGTCGATCGAATGGTTTCGGGCGATGGCGACGAGCCAACCGGCTGCGCTTGTTCCCGAAGGGGCAAACCGATCGGCTCTCTGCCATATCCGCACGAAAATCTCCTGCAGGGCATCTTCTGATTCGGCCCTATCCTTCAGGATACGCAGGCAGACTGCGAATAGTTTCGGCGAAACGCCGGAATAAAGCTTTGTGAATGCCGTCCGGTCGCGCAAACCTACGCGGCCGATCAATTCGGCAATCTCGCGATCACTCACCAAAACCAAAGCCTCCCCGTGCGGCACAAGACGCAATGCATCGCTGCCACATACATGCCTCACCGTAATTTTGCTCATGAATTATTTGATCTGTCAAAAACATGCGTTAAAAGGCCCCACACATTTCCCCAGAGGTATTTCCATGACGGCTTCGGAAAGCGAACTTCAGGCACAACTTCTGGCACAGGCGCTGCCCTATATGCAGCGCTACGAGAACAAGACGATCGTCGTCAAATACGGCGGCCATGCAATGGGCGATATGGCTCTGGGCAAGGCTTTCGCGGCCGATATCGCGCTTCTCAAGCAGTCCGGCGTCAACCCGATCGTCGTTCATGGCGGCGGCCCGCAGATCGGCGCGATGCTGACCAAGATGGGCATCGAATCGAAATTTGAGGGCGGGCTTCGCGTCACCGACGCAAAGACGGTCGAGATCGTCGAGATGGTCCTGGCCGGATCGATCAACAAGGAAATCGTCGCGCTGATCAATCAGACCGGCGAGTGGGCGATCGGTCTCTGCGGCAAGGACGGCAACATGGTGTTTGCCGAAAAGGCCAAAAAGACCATCATCGACCCCGACAGCCGCATCGAGCGCGTGCTCGACCTCGGCTTCGTCGGTGAGGTTGTCGAAGTCGACCGGACGCTGCTCGACCTGCTGGCGAAGTCCGAGATGATCCCCGTCATCGCCCCCGTGGCCCCCGGCCGCGACGGCGCCACCTACAACATCAATGCCGACACGTTTGCGGGCGCCATTGCCGGCGCGCTGCATGCCACCCGCCTCTTGTTCCTCACCGACGTTCCAGGCGTGCTCGACCGCGACAAGAACCTGATTAAGGAACTGACCGTCGCGCAGGCACAGGCGCTGATCAAGGATGGCACGATTTCCGGCGGCATGATCCCCAAGGTCGAAACCTGCATCGAGGCGATCCGCGCAGGCGTTCAGGGCGTCGTCATCCTGAACGGCAAGACCGCGCATTCGGTGCTGCTCGAGATCTTTACCGAACACGGTGCGGGCACGCTGATCGTTCCCTGATCAGCAGCAAGAACTCGGCCTTCAGGACATCAGAAGGCCGAGAATGCCGCAGACGATCAGCAGGCAGCCCGACAGTTCCATGCGGTTCAACCGCTCGTGGAACAGGAAATAGGACGAGGCGAAGGTGAAGATCAGCTCGATCTGGCCGAGCGCCTTCACATAGGCCACCTGCTGCAGCGTCATGGCCGTGAACCAGCAGGCGGAGCCGACAACGCCAGCGAGCCCCACAAGCGCCGAGGAGCGCCAGGTGCGCGCGACCTGGACGATCTCTCGCTTGTCCTTCCACAGCATCCAGATCAGCATGAAAACGGTCTGGAATATCGTGACGCAGGTCAGCGTGACGGCGGCCTGCATGATCGAATTGGGTCCGTTGAGCGACAGCGACGCGGATCGGAAGGAAATCGAGGCGATGGCGAAGAGGCCGCCCGAGGCCATGCCGATCAGCGCGATCCTGCCGACCATGGCGGTGCCGAGATTGCGCCACGAGAGCGGTAGATTGGCCATCGAGATCAGCATCACCCCGATCACCCCGACGATGATCGCCACTATGCCGCCGGTGGTCAGTTTGTCGCCCAGAATAATAAAGCCAAAGATCGCCGCCTGCACCGGCTCGGTCTTCGAATAGGCGGTGCCGACCGCGAAATTCCTTAGCGAAAACAGGTAGACCAGAAGCATGGTCGCGAAAATCTGCGCAAGCCCGCCGAGAACGACCCAGAAGACGAACTCAAGATCCGGGCTGGGCAATGCATAGCCCACACCGAAATGCAGAACGAGCACGTAGATGACGGCGAGCGGAAATCCGTAGCCGAAGCGCACGAAGCTTGCGCCGCGGGTGCCGAGCGAGCCTTGCAGATGCTTCTGAAGCGCTGACCGCAAATTCTGACAAAAGGCGGCAGCGATGGTTATGGGGATCCAAAGTTCCATCCCAAGGCGGTATCACGCAGGGTCACGACCGGCCAAGGTCGGTGCGGCGTGTAAATGTTCGTAGAGGCGGATTTTCTTCCCGTTCAAACGCTGGCATAACACGGCGATGGACAAGACGCCGAAGACTGCCCCCGACGCCGCCGATTTCGCAAATATCCGTGACTGGGTTTTCGATCTCGACAACACGCTCTACCCGCATCACGTCAATCTGTTTTCGCAGATCGACAAGAACATGACGGCCTATGTGCAGGAATTGCTGCAGCTGGAGCATGACGAGGCCAAGCGACTGCAGAAGCAGTATTACCACGAGCATGGCACGACGCTGCAGGGCCTGATGCTGAACCACGGTATCGATCCGGACGGGTTTCTCGAACAGGCGCATGCGATCGACTACTCGGCGCTGTTGCCGCATCCGGAACTGGGCGCGGCAATCCGGGCGCTTCCCGGCCGCAAGTTCATCTTTACCAATGGCAGCGTGCCGCATGCGCAGGCGGCTGCCCGCGCTCTCGGCATTCTCGACGATTTCGACGACATCTTCGATATCGTCGCCGCCGGTTACCTGCCCAAGCCCGCCGGCGAGACCTACGATAAGTTTGCGGCCCTCCACACGGTCGATACGAAGAATGCCGTGATGTTCGAGGACTTGCCCCGCAACCTCGTCGCGCCGAAAGCGCTCGGCATGCGCACGGTGCTGCTGGTGCCGCGCAACCTCGATACTGTCGTCATTGAGCGCTGGGAAAAGTTTTCCGACGAGGACGATCACATCGATTACGTCACCGACGATCTCACCGCATTCCTGTCAGGCCTCAAATTCGCGTAGGCCGCGCCTTACCAAAAGTTCATCTACATTACAGATGTTTAAGTGGTTTTGACCAGTTGCCGATCCTATCTTCAGGCTATCGAAGCAACCGGAAAGGACCACTCGATGATCGCGAAGAAGATAGTTTTGGCAAGCCTGAGCGCTGCTCTTATCGCTGGCGCAGCCATCCCCGCCTTCGCTGCACCAGGCCCTGACGGACCACGCCACCATGAAGGTCGGCGCGGAGGCCCTGACGGCGGCCCGCATGGCGGTCCACGCGCTGCGATGATGCAGGATGTAATGTTCGTTCGCCTTCTCAAGCAGGCGGATACGAACAAGGACGGCAAGATTTCCAAGGAAGAGCTGACCGCTCGCCAGGAAGCGCTTTTCGCCGAGATCGACCTCAACAAGGACGGGTCCATAACCCGCGGTGAAATGGTTGATTTCCGTGACAACAAGATGGCCGAGTTCCGCAAGAACAACCCGCCGCCGACGCCTGAAGAGGCTGAGGACGAAGGCCCGGATGCAGACGGCCCGATGGCAGAAGGACCCGAGGGTGAAGGCCCTAAGGCTGAGGGCCCTAAGGCTGACGGACCACGTGCCGACCGCGAGCAGGCCCGTGACCGCCACCACGACCGGCACGAGCGCCGGGAAGCTCGCCGAGATCGCGGTCCTAGGGGTGGACCTGGCGACGGTATGATGGGCCCCGGCATGTTCCGCATGATCGACGAGAACCGCGATCGCAAGATCAGCAAGGAAGAAGCCGCTGCTGCCACCGAAAAGCTGTTCGCCCGCATGGACACGAACAAGGACGGACAGATCACGATCGACGACCTGCCGGACCGCCCCCTCTAGTTCTACGCCCCCCTGAACTAGACCGGTAGTCGTCTGATGGACCCGCCTTCCCTTCCGGGAGGCGGGTCCAGTCGTTTTAACTGTCAGAAACGTGTCAGAGCCGCGCCTCAACGGCCGATACCTCAGGGATAGACGGCTGAGCGCCTCTCTGAAGGCATGCGAGCGAGCCCGCAACGGCTGCGCGCCGCAGGGCATCTGCAAAGCCTATCCCCTGATCGAGACTTGCAGCCAGATAGCCGCAGAACGTATCGCCGGCACCCACCGTGTCGACGGGCTCTATCTTCAGGCCCTTGGCCGACAGGATTTCACCATCAAGCATGGCAACGACCCCTTCGCCACCGAGCGTGACCACGAACGTCTGGCCGGTCTCACTGTGAAGGCGGCGCAAAACTTCTTCGCGCGCTTGGGCGTCGATGATCGTGCAACCTGCGAGCAACTCGAATTCGGTCTCGTTGGCGACGACGATATCGGCGAGGCCGGATAGTCGAACCGCATCTGCCGTCAGCGGCGCAGTGTTGATCATCGTCCGGATGCCCTTCGCCTTTGCTGCGCGCAGTGCCGCCTCGACGGCTGCCGGCGGGATCTCGAGCTGCAGCATCAACGTGTCGGATGGAGACATGGCCTCCACCGCGCCCTGCGCCTGCGCCTCGCCGATCGTGCCATTGGCACCGGGCACGACGGCGATCATGTTCTCGCCGCTGTCATCGCCAACCAGTATCAGTGCTGTGCCGGTTGAAATGTTTGTCCGCGTGACCGCTGACAGGTCAGTTCCGGATGCCTGGAGCAAAGCCAGCGCCGGGTCTGCAAAACCGTCGTTTCCGACAGCGCCGACCATGCGCACGTCGCTGCCTGCGCGGCGGGCGGCCAGTGCCTGGTTGGCACCCTTGCCGCCGGAGGCTGTCGCAAAGGTCGAACCCACAACCGTTTCGCCCGGCCCCGGCAACCGCTCCGTCGTTGCGATAAGATCCATGTTGATGGAGCCGAAGACGGTAATCATGCTGTGCCTGCCTGTTTTGTGAAATGCGGGCTGACACTGCCCGAGAGGATCAGTCCTCGTCAACTACCCTCAAGCGCAGCGAACCGGTGCGGCTTTCGACTGCGCCGGATGCCGGAACTGCGGGGGTTGGTCCAGCGTGGGGTATCGGGGCGGCCACCGGTGCTTCCAGTTCGAGCGCTTCGATCCTTGCACCGCGCCGGCCGAGCTTTTCGGTCGACGTCACGATCTGCTCGACATCCTTCTGGGCTGCGAAGAAATGCGATTGCAGCTTGCGGGTCCGCTCGTCGAGGCGACCGAGATCCTCCATCAGCAAGGCCACCTCGCCCTGGATCAGATGCGCCTGTTCGCGCATGCGCTGGTCTTTCAGCACGGCCTGGATGACCTGGATTGACAGCATCAGCAGCGACGGCGAGACGATGACGATCCTCGCGCGCTGCGCCTTCTGGATCACGCCCTCGAAATGCTCGTGGATCTCGGCAAAAATCGATTCGGACGGCACGAAGAGAAAGGCGGTGTCCTGCGTTTCTCCGGCGATCAGGTATTTCTCCGAGACATCGCGGATATGGACTTCCATGTCGCGACGGAATTGCTGGGATGCGGCACGGCGTGCTTCGGGAGCAGCCGCTTCGCGAAACGCATTCCAGGCCTCCAGCGGAAATTTCGCGTCGATGACCAGCGGTGGCAAACCGTTCGGCATGCGGATCACGCAGTCTGGTCTCGACCCGTTCGACAGGGTCTTCTGGAATTCGAAGGCACCCATCGGCAGGCCGTCGGCAACAATCGCCTCCATCCGGCCCTGACCGAAGGCGCCGCGCGTCTGCTTGTTGGAAAGGATCGCCTGCAATCCGACGACATCCTTGGCAAGGCTCTGAATGTTGTTCTGCGCAGCATCGATGACGGCCAGGCGCTCCTGCAACTGGCGCAGGTTGTCATGGGTGGATCTGGTCTGCTCGGTGATGGTTGCGCCGATCCGGTGGGTCATGCCATCAAGCCGCTGGCCGACGACCTGGCTGAGTTCGACCTGACGTGCCGCGAGCGTTTCGCCCATCGCCGAAAGCCTGCCCTGCATTTCCCCCTGCATCCGCATCAGTTCGCCCATACGGGCCTCTGCGTCTTCCGCTTGACGGCTATTCCCTCCGGAAAGGCGCATGAGAAACAACATGAGAAGCATGCCGAAGATGCACGAAGCAGCCATCAGCACCAGTGGGTGCTGGCTCTCCAGAAAACGGGAAATCTCGGTGAACAGGTCATTCATGGCGGCAAGCTAGCAGAAAACCGCGGATTGGAAAGATCAAAACGGGAACATTGATCGAAAACGGCGATCCGGGGCTGTTCCATCGGCGAAAAAGATAGGTTATGGGATCGCCATGACGATCAAGCCGCTTATCATTCTCCCAGATCCGCTCCTGCGTCAGGTGTCCAAGCCTTTCGAACGGGTGGACGACGCACTTTTGAAGCTCGCGGACGACATGCTGGAAACCATGTACGACGCTCCGGGCATCGGCCTTGCCGGGATCCAGATCGGCGTTGCCCGCCGCATTCTCGTGGTCGACGTGTCCCGCGAGGAGGACGAGAAGAACCCGATCGTCGTGATCAATCCGGAGATTATCCGCTCTTCGGACGAGCGATCGGTGTATGAGGAAGGCTGCCTTTCCATCCCGGAATACTATGCCGAGGTGGAGCGCCCCGCTTCCGTGACGGTCAAGCATCTCGGTCGCGACGGCAAGGAACACGTGATCGAGGCCGATGGCCTGCTCGCCACCTGCCTTCAGCACGAGATCGACCATCTGGACGGCGTGCTGTTCATCGACCATATATCGCGGCTGAAGCGCGAAATGGTGGTCAAGAGGTTCACCAAGGCTGCCAAGGCGAAGGCGGTCTAGCGATCGCTTGCAGGCAATCTCGGTATGAAGGCGCGTTCCGTGCGGGCGCGAAAGGTCCATGTCTCTTCGCATCATCTTCATGGGCACGCCGGAATTTTCCGTGCCTACACTGCAGAACCTGAAGCAGGCAGGCCACGAGATCGTCGCGGTCTATAGCCAGCCGCCGCGTCCCGGCGGGCGCCGCGGGCTCGATCTCGTCAAGTCGCCGGTGCATCACGCGGCGGAACTTCTCGGCATTCCGGTCCTGACGCCGCTCAATTTCAAAAGTGAGGAAGACCGCGAGACCTTCAGGTCCTTCAAGGCAGATGTCGCCGTCGTCGTCGCCTATGGCCTGCTTCTGCCTGAGGCGATCCTCACAGGCACGCGGCTCGGCTGCTACAACGGCCATGCTTCGCTGCTGCCGCGCTGGCGGGGTGCTGCCCCGATCCAGCGCGCCATCATGGCTGGCGATGCAAAGACCGGCATGATGGTGATGCAGATGGAAAAGGGCCTCGATACCGGCCCGGTCGCGCTTACCCGGGAAGTCGAGATCGGCGAGGCCATGACCGCAGGCGAGTTGCATGACCGGCTGATGCTGACGGGCGCCCGCGCCATGGTCGAGGCGATGGAGAAGCTCGAAGCCGGCGACCTGCCGCTGACACCGCAGTCTGCTGACGGCGTGCTCTACGCGTCGAAGATCGACAAGGTCGAAACTCGCATCGATTTCTCGAGACCGGCGCGCGACGTTCACAACCATATCCGCGGGCTCTCTCCGTTTCCGGGCGCCTGGTTCGAGGCCGAGATCAACGGAAAGCCGGAACGGATCAAGGTTCTCTCGTCCGCAATGGGCTCCGGGCAGGGAGACGCCGGCACGGTGCTGGACGACCACCTGACGATCGCCTGCGGTGATGGCACCGTTTGCCTGACGCGGCTGCAGAAGGCCGGCGGCAAGGCGCTGGATGCGGCCGATTTCCTGCGTGGCACGGCGATCACGGCCGGAATGCGGGTGGCCTGATGCCGCGTTACAAGATGATCGTCGAATATGACGGCACGTCCTATGTGGGCTGGCAGATGCAGGACAACGGTCATTCGGTGCAGGCCGCGCTGCAGAAAGCGATCCTGAAGCTGACCGGCGAGACCGTATCGGTCCGTGGCGCAGGGCGCACCGATTCAGGCGTACATGCCTGGGGCCAGACGGTTCATACGGATCTTTCCCGCGAGTGGGTGCCGTACAAGCTGCGCAACGCCGTCAACGCCTATCTGATGACGGCATCGGAAAAGGTTTCGGTCATCGATGTCAGCCTCGTCGACGAGACCTTCGATGCGCGGTTCTCGGCCACCAAGCGGCATTACCTCTACCGCATCCTCAACCGCCCTTCTCCCTTGGCGCTCGAGGCGAACCGGGCGTGGTGGGTGTCAAAACCTCTCGACCACGAGGCGATGCATGCCGCAGCCCAGATGCTGGTCGGGCATCACGATTTTACCACCTTCCGCTCCACCCACTGCCAGGCGAAAAGCCCGGTCCGGACGCTCGATCGGCTGGACGTGACGCGCTCAGGCGATCTGATCGAGATCCGCGCCTCGGCCCAGAGCTTTCTGCACAACCAGATCCGCTCGTTTGCGGGTACGCTGAAGATCGCCGGACAAGGCAATGTCACGCCTGAAGACGTTCGGGCAGCGCTCGAGGCGCGCGACCGCAAGCGCTGCGGTCCTGTGGCACCGCCGGATGGCCTCTATTTCATGAAGGTGGATTATCCCGACGACCGTCAGGAAGGGTAGACGCCGAGAAACCGCTGCAGCATCTCGGACAGAAGCATGTCCGGCACGATCAGCACCATCACCAGAGCCGTCACCAGCAGCGGCTGCGGGCCGCAGAGCATGCGCATCACCCGCGTCAGCGCGACAACGACGACAATCAGCAGCGACAGATGCAGGAGGGCGAGAAACCCGGTCATGCCGATCGGCAGGATGAAGGCTGCCGCCAGAACCGCATAAGCATAGGCAAACGGCACGGACAGCCAGTTGACCACGATCACCATCGTCGGGAATTTCTGGCCGAGCCCGAACAGCGCGCAGACGATGCCCACCAGAATGAGCGGCAGGATCCAGTCGATCGCCTCCAGCATGCCGAGCCTGAAGAAGAACAGACCTCCGGTCTTCGTCCCCGGCGGCATTGCCTGCAGAAACATCATCCGCCACCAGGCCCAGGTGACGAACATTGCCGGCAGACACCAGACAAAGGCCCAGAAGGAGCGCAGCAGGCCGCGGTCGGAGAGATCGAGCTGTTTGAACCCTTGCTCATCGCCCTTGATCAGCAGCCAGATGCCGGACACGTAAAACCGGACTTCAGCGTAGCTGGGCATCGGCACCTCTTGGATTGGGAATGCGGGAAGAATGTCCGCGGTGGGCAATCATGCGACCGTCACTCCAAGGCTTGTCTCCAGCCAGGACACGACGACCAGTTCGGTCAACACGGTGAACCCGAGCAGCGAAGCCCGCAACCATGGGGAACCGCCGACAACCGTCGTCAGGAGCCGCCAGTAGAGAAGAACTGCACCGACGAGCATGACGCTAAGCAATCCATATCGGTAAACGAGGCCCGCACCGAACAGGCTGTCCAGCGCAAGGCTGACCGGGAATGCCGTCACGTAAGATGCATAGACCAGCGGCACCGTGAACCAGTTGCGCGTGACGATCAGCGTGCGCAGCAGCGGTCGCAGTCCGAAGGCGACAGCGACGAGGCAGATGGCGAGAACCGGAACGATCCACTGCGCGATCTCCACCAGAAACATCTTTCCGGCGAATGCGAGGACACCGTCACCGCCGCGGGGATGCGCCTGCGCATATTCGGCACGCTTGAACATCCATCCGGCAACGATCGCGGGCAGGCACCACAAGATCGCGAAAAAGGAGCGGGCAACGCCTTGGTCGGAAATGTCGAAGGCGCTGAGGCCGCGCGCATCGCCGCGGATCAGCAGCCAGAGGCCGCTCAGGTGATGGCTGAGGTCATGAAACCGCAGCATCGTCGAACCAGCGGGAGAGGAAGGTTCCGTAGATCTGCGTCAGCGTTTCAAGGTCCGCGATCGCTACCCGCTCGTCCACCATGTGCATGGTCTGGCCGACGAGGCCGAACTCGACGACCGGGCAATAATCCTTGATGAAACGCGCATCGGATGTGCCGCCGGTGGTCGACAGCGCCGGCACCCTGCCCGTCACGGCCTCGACAGCGCCGGACAGCGAACTGATCAGCGCGTTGTTGCGGGTCAAAAAGACGTGGCTCGGTCGCTCGGCCCAGACGATCTCGTAGCGGACCTTGTCGCGACCGGGACGCAGCGTCTGATCGCCTGCCGCCGTATCGAGACGGCGCAGGATCTCGGCCTGGACGGTTTCGGCCGTCCAGGTGTCGTTGAAGCGGATGTTGAAGGCAAAACTCGCCTTGGCAGGCACGACATTGGTGGCCGGGTTGCCGATATCGACCGTGGTGACTTCGAGGTTGGAGGCCGGGAATTCCGGTGTGCCTTCGTCGAATCGCGGGTGCATCAGGGCATGCGCCAGCGGCAGCAGCCCGCGTACAGCGTTATCGGCGAGATGCGGATAGGCCGCGTGGCCCTGAACGCCATGGACCGTGACCTTGCCGGAGACGGAGCCGCGGCGGCCGATCTTGATCATGTCGCCGAGCACATCCGGATTGGTCGGTTCGCCGACCAGGCAGGCATCCCAGCGCTCGCCCTTGTCGGCTGCCCATTTCAGCAGCTTCTCGGTGCCGTTGACGGCCGGGCCTTCCTCGTCGCCAGTGATCAGGAAGGAGATAGAGCCCTGCGGTGCGCCGTGTTCTTCGATATGGCGGGCAACCGCTGCAGCAAAGCAGGCAATGCCGCCCTTCATGTCGACGGCGCCGCGGCCGAACATTTCTCCGCCCTCGATTTCGGCGGAAAACGGAGGATGGCTCCAGGATGCCTCGTCGCCGACCGGCACCACATCCGTATGGCCGGCAAACATCAGGTGCGGACCGCTCGTTCCAAGCCGGGCATAGAGGTTCTCGATGTCGGGCATGCCGGGCTCGGTCGCCACCATCCGCTCGACGGTAAAGCCGAGCGGTGAAAGCATCGCCTCAAGCGCCGACAGGGCGCCGCCTTCGGCAGGCGTGACGGATGGGCAGCGGATGAGGTCCCGCAGGTTTGCGATCGGATCGACAGCGGACATCGGGATTGCCTTCGGTTAGTCGCGCAGCAGTTCGTTGATACCGGTCTTGGAGCGGGTCTTTTCATCGACCGTCTTGACGATGACGGCGCAATAGAGATGCGGTGCGGCCAGGCCGTTCGGCATCGTGGCATTGCCTGACGGCATCGAGCCGGCAACGACGACCGAGTAAGGCGGCACTTCGCCGAACGAGACTTCGCCGGTGGCGCGATTGACGATCTTGGTCGACTTTCCGATGTAGACGCCCATTCCGAGGACCGAGCCTTCGCGAATGATGCAGCCTTCGACGACTTCCGAGCGGGCGCCGATAAAGCAATTGTCCTCGATGATGGTCGGGCCGGCCTGCATCGGCTCCAGCACGCCGCCAATGCCAACGCCGCCCGACAGGTGCACGTTCTTGCCGATCTGTGCGCAGGAACCGACGGTTGCCCAGGTATCGACCATCGTGCCTTCATCGACATAGGCGCCGAGATTGACGAAGGACGGCATCAGCACGACGTTCTTGCCGATATAGGCCGAGCGGCGCACGACGGCGTTCGGCACGGCGCGGAAACCGGCCGAGCGGAACTGGTTCTCGCCCCAGCCTTCGAACTTCGAAGGAACCTTGTCCCACCAGGTGGAGGCGCCGGGGCCGCCCTTGACGACTTCCATGTCGTTGAGGCGGAAGGACAGAAGAACCGCCTTCTTCAGCCACTGGTTGACGGTCCAGCTGCCATCCTCGCCGCGCACGGCCACACGCGCCTCGCCGGCATCGAGAAGGTTGAGCGACTGCTCTACGGCATCGCGGATCTCTCCCTTGGTCGAGATCGTCACGCTGTCGCGGTTGTCGAACGCGGTTTCGATCGTCTTTTCGAGGGAGGAGAGGTCTGCGCTGCTCATGGGAAATCCTTCGTCGTCGTCGATATCGTGATGGCCGCAAAGGCCCGGGACACAGCCGTGCGGCTGGCCAAATGGTGCCAATTGCTCTAAGCGACCGGCACTCAAGCGTCAATGCGAATTGGCGTCAACGCATATAAGCGAACGGCTCCAGAAGGGTTATTGCGATGGCACGGGTGAAGAATGACGGACCACGGCGGAAGGACGGGGTCTGGGATCCGCTGAAGGACAACAAGGCCGACAAAAGTGCCGCCGCAGTTCAGCCGAAAACACCGCAGACGCTGTCGCCGACCTATCGCCTTGCCTTTGCCGATGAGGATTTCCTGAGCCGCGAAGAATTGCGGCCGGTGCGGCTGCAGCTGGAACTCATGAAGGCTGAGATGATGCTCGCCGAGGCCGGGATCAAATCCACGGTCGTGCTGTTCGGCGGTGCCCGCATTCCGGCACCGGGCCAGGCGCCTTGGGCGGCTCACAACGAGACCCAGCGCAATAACCTGATCGCAGCCTCGGTTTTCTACGAAGAGGCCCGCAAGTTCGCGACGCTCTGTGGTGTGCATTCGGCAGCCTACGACCATCAGGAATATGTGGTCGTGACCGGTGGCGGACCGGGCGTGATGGAGGCCGGCAACCTTGGCGCGTCGGAGGTTGGCGCACCGAGCATCGGGCTCAACATCATGCTGCCGCACGAACAGGCGCCCAATCCTTACGTGACGCCGGAGCTCTCGTTCAACTTCCACTATTTCGCGATCCGCAAGATGCATTTCCTGATGCGGGCCAAGGCCGTCGCCGTCTTCCCGGGCGGTTTCGGCACGCTCGACGAGATGTTCGAGGCGCTGACGCTGATCCAGACCAAGCGCATGGAGCGAATCCCGCTCATCCTGTTTTCAGAAAAGTTCTGGCGCGGCATCGTCAACTTCGAAGCGCTTGCCGATTTCGGCACGATCTCGCCGAAGGATCTTGAGTTGATCAGCTTTGTGGAAACCGCAGATCAGGCGTGGAAGATCATCGCGGATTTCTACGGGCTTTGAAGGTGGGACGGTGCAGGTTCCTTACCCTCTCCCCGTGCGCGGGGAGAGGAAACAGGCCCTGATCGGGCAATGACCATTCAGCTTGCCGGTTGAGCTTAGGCCCTAGAGACGACCGACGCGCTCCGTCAGCAATTCGAAGAAACCATCCGCGTCGACATGGCGCATGAAGGTCGCATTGGCCGTGCGGCCGGTAACGCCCCACCAGTCGGCGACCGTCATGCCGACGGTGAGTTCCGATTCGGTCTCGATCTCGACATTGCAATGGCGGCCGGTAAAGAGCTCCGGCTTCAGGAGATAGGCGATGACCGACGGGTCATGCAGCGGGCCGCCGTCGGAGCCGTATTTCTCGATGTCGAAGCGCTCGAAGAAGGCAAGCCATTCGACGAGAACCTGCGACGGGCGGTTGCCGAGTGCGGCGATCTTTTCGACCCGTGCCTTGGTGGTCAGCAGCTGATGCGTGACATCGAGCGGCATCATGACTACAGGGATACCGGCGCCGAACACGATCTTGGCCGCCTCCGGATCCACATAGATGTTGAATTCGGCTGCTGGCGTGATGTTGCCGCCTTCGAACAGGCCGCCACCCATCATCACCAGTTCCTGGACGCGCGAAGCAATGTCCGGCGCCTTGGTGAGCGCCATGGCGATGTTGGTGAGCGGACCGAGCGTGCAAAGCGTCACGGTGCCTTCCGGCTCGCGGCGCAGCGTCTCGATGATGAAGTCGATGGCGTTCTGTTCCTGCGCCGCCATGGTCGGCTCAGGCAGTTCCGCTCCGTCGAGACCAGTCTTGCCGTGGACGTGTTCGGCGGTCACCTGCGGCCGGTTCAATGGCTTCAATGCACCTTCATAGACCTTGGCATCGGGCCTGCCGCAGAGCTCGCAGACGATCCTCAGATTGCGGCTGGTAAACGACAGCGGCACGTTGCCGGCAACGGCAGTCAAACCCAGCACATCCAGCTCGTCGGGGCTCGCAAAGGCCAGCATGATGGCCGCTGCGTCGTCCTGACCGGGATCGGTGTCGATAATGATCTTTCTGCGTTGCATGTCTCTTCCCCTTGAACTTTACGGGTTTTTGAGCCGGGTTGCGGATCGTGTCAAGCGCTCGCCGGCGTCTTGCGCTGACTGCCGCAAATTCCCATATATTGACCCGTCGGCGGGCCTTATGGACGCCGGCACAGTCGCTGGATAAAAGCTGGGACGACCGATGAGCCGTATGACACCTTTCGCAAGCCCTCTTCTTCTGGGCTTCGACGCGATGGAAAAGACACTCGAGCGATTGGGCAAGGGAAGCGACGGCTACCCGCCCTACAATATCGAGCGCGTCAAGAAGACAGCGGGTAACGAGCCGCCCGAAGACGAAGGCGACCTGCTGCGCATCACGCTTGCGGTTGCCGGTTTTTCGGAGGCCGAGCTCGAGGTCATGACCGAAGAAAACCAGCTTATCATTCGCGGCCGGCAGGCCGAGCAGAACGAGCGCGACTACCTCTACCGCGGTATTGCGGCCCGCCAATTCCAGCGGATCTTCGTGCTGGCGGACGGGATGCAGGTGTCCGGCGCATCGTTGAAAAATGGTCTTCTCTCGATCGATCTGATCCGCCCCGAGCCGGAGCGTGTAGTGCGAAAAATTAACATTTCCGTCTCACAGTAGATCAATCAGCAATCGCTGATGCGTCCCCACTGTGGAGGCAGAAATGCTTATGAAAGAAGCGAATCCGAGCTTGACGGAGTCCGAACTCGCGCATCTCGGAAACGGCGAAGTCGGTTACATTCGCAAGATGAAGTCGGACGATGTGTCCCGCTGTTTTCCCGAGGCTCCGGACATCGATCCCAGCCTTGACCTTTGGGCCCTGTTCGGTGCGGACGGTACGCCGATCCTGCTCACCGACAACCGCTCCAGCACCTTTTTCAAGGCTGCCGAAGACGAGCTGAAGACCGTCACCCTGCACTGATCGGAATGAGCGTCAGACCTTGATGAATGTCAGGTAGGCGGATGACCGTCCTTCCCGGCGAGCCTTGTTCTCGTATCGCGTACCCGGCCAGCCGGCATAGGGCGTGAGCCAGTCCGAAGCCTGTTCTGCCTGCCAGGCAAAGCCGCCATGATCGCGGCAATGGATCAGCGTCCAGTTCACATAGGTATCGATGTCGGAGGCGAAGCAGAATGTTGCGCCCGGCTTCAGCACGCGGTGGAACCGCTCCAGGTTGACCTGCGACACGAAGCGGCGCTTCCAGTGCTTCCGCTTTGGCCACGGATCGGCGTAGAGAAGGTCGATCTGATCGATCGACGCATCCGGCAGCCAGTCCAGAACCTGGGTCGCATCGTCATCGTAAAGGCGGATGTTGCGCAGGCCCTGCTCTTCCACGCTGGTCAGAAGCTTTGCCATGGAATTGACGAAGGGTTCGACGCCGATAAAGCCGGTCGACGGATTTTCGGCGGCGCGGTGGATCAGGTGCTCGCCGCCACCGAAACCGATTTCCAGCCGCATCCGCTCGACAGAGAAGTCGTAGAGGCTCTCGATCCTATCCGGTGCAGGGTTGGCGAGATCCAGCTTCAGCTGCGGCAAGAGCGTTGCCAGACCTTCCGCCTGCTTCTCGCGCAACGGCTTTCCCTTGCGGCGGCCGAAAAAGGCTTCCGTGGAACGGCTGGGATGCGGCTTGTCGGTCATGGATCGAATTCTCTCACGGTAAAAGCGGACGCCTTCGGCAGAAGGCACCCGCTTTACTGTTTTACAGGCGTGCTCGTAAAGGGCGATCAGGCCGCTTCGAGCTGATCACCCTTGAGGGCGTCCTTCAAAGGCTTCACGAGATCGGTCTTTTCCCAGGAGAAGGAACCGTCGCGACCGGCCTTGCGACCGAAATGGCCGTAAGCGGACGTCTTTGCATAGATCGGCTTGTTGAGATCGAGGTGACGGCGGATGCCGGACGGGGAAAGGTCCATGGTCTTGCGGATTGCCGCTTCGATCTGGTCTTCCGTCACGTTCTTGCCGGTTCCGTGCAGGTCGACATAGATCGACAGCGGCTGGGAAATGCCGATCGCGTAGGAAATCTGCAATGTGCAGCGTTCGGCAAAGCCGGCGGCCACGACATTCTTGGCGAGGTAGCGGGCTGCATAGGCTGCCGAACGGTCGACCTTTGTCGTGTCCTTGCCGGAGAATGCGCCGCCGCCATGGGGCGCTGCGCCACCGTAGGTATCGACGATGATCTTGCGGCCGGTGAGGCCTGCATCGCCATCGGGACCGCCGATGACGAACTTGCCGGTGGGGTTGATGTACCACTTGCAGTCGGCGGCGATCGGGAGTTCGCCCAGCGCTTCGCGGATATAGGGTTCGACGACGGAGCGTACCTTCTTCGAGTCCCAGCTGGGATCAATATGCTGGGTGGAGAGCACGATCGAGTCGACGGCGGCGGGCTTGCCGTTTTCGTAGCGGACGGTCACCTGGCTCTTGGCATCGGGACCGAGCTTGGCGGCTTCGCCCTCGCCCTTCTTGCGGGCCGTGGCAAGCAGCTGCAGGATCTTGTGCGAATAATAGATCGGCGCCGGCATCAGGTCCGGCGTTTCCTTGCAGGCGTAACCGAACATGATGCCCTGGTCGCCGGCACCTTCGTCGCCCTGACGGTCGCTTGCGTTATCGACGCCCTGCGCGATATCGGCGGACTGCGAATGGAGGAGCACGTCGATCTTGACGGTCTTCCAGTTGAAGCCATCCTGCTCGTAGCCAATGTCGCGGATCGCGCGGCGGGCAGCGGATTTGAACTTCGACGGGTTGATCACGTCAACGCCGTTCTTGTCCTTCTTCATCAGGCTCGGCGGTAGGCGGACTTCGCCCGCAATCACCACCCGGTTTGTCGTCGCCAGCGTTTCACAAGCGATGCGGACGCCCCAAGGATCAATCCCGGTCTTTGCGGCTTCGCGGTAGACGAGATCGACGATCTCATCGGAAATACGATCGCAGACCTTGTCCGGATGACCTTCTGCAACGGACTCACTCGTGAACAGATAACTGGCGCGCATAACGGGATTCCCCTCAAAGAACAGACATCGAATGTTTAGTAAGTTCATGCGCCGAAAACAAGCGTACAACGACATAAATATATCTTTATGCGTCCAAGCGATTACCAATTCCTTGAGGTCACGGCATAAAAAAAGCGGCCCGGAGGCCGCCTTTCAAATAATGACCGGTCGACCGGTCATTCCGTCTCGGCATCGGCGGCAAGCGCCTTGACCAGATCCACCAAACGGCGGCGAACCTTGGGATCGGCGATCTTCACAAATGCGCGGTTCAACTGCAGCCCCTCAGAGGACGACAGGAAATCAACCACGTAGTTCGAGCTGGATGCTTCCGCCATACCGGACGCTCCACCCGCCTGATCGCCTGGCGCATCTTCGAAGAAGAAGGAGACCGGGACGTTCAAGATGGACGAAATGTTCTGCAGACGGCTGGCGCCAACGCGGTTCGTTCCCTTCTCGTATTTCTGAATCTGCTGGAATGTGATACCAAGGCTCTCCCCCAGCTTTTCCTGGCTCATGCCCAGCATTGTGCGGCGCAGACGAATCCGGCTCCCGACGTGAATATCAATCGGGTTCGGCTTCTTCTTGTTTTCAATCATAACGACGTCCTGACGAAGTTGCTGTCAATCTTCAACCCGGTCCGCGTGTGGGAGATACACTTTGGTGGCGCCGGTCACAACAAATCCGGCAAGCAAGGTGTATGGCGAGACGATAGGCCAAACCACTATGCAATTTTAGGGGTTTTGGGTCAATTCTTCCAGAATTTAAAACTTGTACGGGAAATAAGTGCAATCACAAACATGAGACATATCAGCAACCAGAAGTAAAAACGCCGTTCGGAAGCGTTCCAAAATGGGACTTCGACACTCGACATGGTTGAGTCAATCACACCCTTTTGATTGTAATCCAGGCCGCGTACGACCCTGCCGAAAGGATCGACGAAAGCCGAAATACCGGTGTTGGCACCGCGAATCAACGGCATGCCGTTTTCGACAGCCCGGACACGCGCCTGCTGGAAATGCTGGAAGGGTCCGGGCGTTTCACCGAACCATCCATCGTTGGTGACGTTCAAGAGCGCGCTCGAGCGTTCAATGCCGGCACCGATTTCATCCGGGAAGATCGCTTCGTAGCAGATCAGCGGATAGAAGGTTTTCCCGCCCGGCAGCGTCAGCATGGTGCGGCCCGGTGCTGCGGTAAAGCCGCCCGGCATGGCGATCGCATCGGGGATGCCGAGCGACCGCAGCATGTCCTCGTAAGGCACATACTCGCCGTAGGGGACCAGATGCACCTTGTCCGACGCCGACACGATCTGGCCGTTGCTGTCGATGACGTAGATCGAGTTGTAATAGCGGGTCGCAAAACCCGGCCCGGCATTTTCAGCGCGGACGGCGCCGGTCACCAGAACCTGACCATCTTCCAGCACGTCAGCAATGCGCGACAGGGCATCGGGATTATCGGTCAAGATGAACGGAACCGAGGTTTCCGGCCAGACGATGATATCCGGACGCTTTGCACCATCCTTTGCGGGCAGCGCCGTCATCGCCAGATGTTCTTCAAAAATCGCCCCGCGCTCGGAATCGTCGAGTTTGCGCGACTGGTCGATCATCGGCTGGACGAGGCGCACCTCGACCGGATCCTTGGCAGTGGCTGAAAGCACCGCGTCGGCACCCGCAAGCCGCCAGGCGCCGAAGCCTAGATGGGCGCAGAGGAGAAGACCTGCGAGCGCGAGGCCAAGCCCCATGCCGCGTCGGGTCCCGATCAGTGCCGGTGCGGAGAACACGAAAACAGCCAGCACCGTCACACCCGTCACGCCGAGCGGAGCGGCCGACTGCATCATCAGCGGCATCGGCATGGCGCCGTAGCCGATCGAGTTCCAGGGAAAGCCCGTCAGCATGAAGCCCCGCAGCCATTCCGCAAGGCCAAAGCCAAACGCAGCAGCCGCAATCCTGCCCAAGCCATCGGACCAGAGAATGCGTGCCACCAGCGCCGCAAAGCCCCAGAATAGCGCCAGAAAAGCCGGCAGACCCAGAACTGCAAGCGGTATTGCCCAGGCAAACTCGTCCGCCTCGACGAGAAGCGCATTGCCGAGCCACCAGAGGCTGGCGACGAAGTAGCCGAAGCCGAACACCCAGCCGAGGAAAAAGGCCGATCGCAGGCGGCTGAGCCGCCCACCATCCGGATTGCCGGTCGTGCCGTCCATCAGCCAGATGAACAGCGTGAAAGACACGAACAGGGCAGCAAAGAAGCCGAAGGGTGGAAGGGCGAGTGCGCCGACAGCGCCGGCAAAAAACGCAAGGAAGATACGCGGCCAGCCCCATAGAAGCATGACCCTGCCAGCCAGTCGCTCCATCGATGTCCCCTTCGCCCGAATCAGAAGCCGCAGTCTTTCATGAAAAACTGCGGCTTGTCCTGTTGCAGGCTGTTCAAAACACCTGGAAACTCAGGCCGATGGATGATCGTTGCTGCGGTCGGACGAGGGAGCCGCCAGAAGCACGGTCGGCGTCCCGTCGGTAATCGCCTTCTGCTGCGTGTCGGCCACGGGTTCGGCCTCACCCTTCAGCTGCCTGCGGCGAACGAGCGCGCGCTTGCGCATGATCCGGACACGCTTGATGCGGCGCGGATCGGCGTCGAGGATCTGGAATTCGAAGCCTGGCACCGCCTGCACCACTTCACCGCGCACCGGAATGCGACCGAGCGCTGAGAAGATCAATCCGCCTAGCGTATCGACGTCGTCCAGCCGGTCCCGCACGTCGAAATCGGAGCCGATTGCCTTGGAGATTTCCATCAGCTCGATACGGGCATCGGCAATGAAAATATCGTCGCCGGCACGCGAGAACATCACTTCCTCGTCGTCATGCTCGTCCTCGACATCGCCGATCACCATCTCGACGATATCCTCATGCGACACGAGACCATCGGTGCCGCCGTATTCGTCGATCACGAGCGCCATCTGGGTACGGGCGGCCTGCATGGTGCTCATCAGCTCGGATGCCAGCATCGAGGGCGGCACAAACAAAAGCTTGCGCACCAGGCCTGCCTCGGCAACGGTCTGATCGAGATTGACGCGGCTGAGATCGAAGGCCGCCTTGGCGGTACGGGCCGGCTTCTCGACCGCTCCACCGGCAACGACGGCTGCTGCTGCCGTTGCACGGGTACCGGTCCGACGCTTATTGCGGGCCTGCTTTGCCAGATAGGACAGAAGGTCGCGGATATGCACGAAGCCGCGGGCATCATCCAGATTGTCGCTGTAGACCGGCATGCGCGAGCGGCCGGTCTCCTCGAAATGGATCATCAGTTCGCCGATCGTCATGCTCATGTCGACGGCTTCGATATCGGCGCGCGGCACCATGATGTCCTCGACGCGAACCTCGCGGAAGCGGAGGATGTTGTGCAGCATGGCGCGCTCTTCCGGAGAAAAGGCGTTGCTGACATTGGTGTCGGTCATCAGCGCGTCGGCGAGATCCTCGCGGAGCTGTTCGCCCTGCGACGGCCGCAGCAGGCGGACCGCCCGAGACCAGAATGTATTATGGGATTTGGGGTGGTGCTCGGATCGTCCCGAACTACTTCCCTCGTCCGACGAGGGTGAGTCCGAACTGTCCTTGCCCTCGCGGGCGACATTGCTCGAATAATCGTTCATTGTTCCAAACTACACTATCGGGTCCTGCCCCGCATAGGGGTCAGATAGGCCGAGACCGGCTAAAATGCGAGTCTCGAGTGTCTCCATTTCCTCCGCCTCGTCCTTTTCCATGTGGTCGTAACCGAACAGATGGAGAAAGCCGTGGACCAGAAGATGGGTCAGATGATCGTCGAAACTCTTGTCGAGATCAACTGCCTCGCGTTCGACAGTCTGCCTTGCGATGACGATATCGCCCAGCATCGGGCCCGGCATACCGCCGGGTTCGAGCGGAAAAGCGGGGAAAGACAAGACGTTGGTCGGCTTGTCCATGCCGCGCCATTCGGCGTTGATTGCCCGGATGGAATCATCGTCGGTAAAGACGAGAGAGACTTCGGGCGGTATTTTCGGAAACGGTTGATCTTCTTCGCGGACGAGATAATCGGCGGCGGCTGCGAAAACCTTTTGCGTCAACGCCAAAAGCGCCGGCTCTTCCGGCCAGCCTTCGTCGTCGATGCTGATCTGTATGTCGAGTTCGGGCATAGGGACTGGAAACCGGACTAGCGTCCGGCCTCCTCGCTTTCCTCGTGGACGGCATATTGCGCGTCATAGGCCCGGACGATGCGGCCAACCAGCGGGTGGCGCACGACGTCGGTATCCTTGAAGCGGATGACCGAGATGCCTTCGACCCCGTTGAGGATCTGCAGCGCCTCGACCAAACCGGATTTCACGCCGCGCGGCAAATCCACCTGGCTCGGGTCGCCGGTGATGATCATTCTTGCGTTTTCACCCAGACGGGTGAGAAACATCTTCATCTGCATCGATGTCGTGTTCTGCGCCTCGTCGAGGATGATCGCGGCATTGGCAAGCGTGCGGCCGCGCATGAAGGCGAGCGGCGCGATCTCGATGACGCCGGCGGTGATTGCCCGTTCGACCTTGTCGGCTGGGATCATGTCGTAGAGCGCGTCATAGAGCGGCCGCAGATAGGGATCGACCTTTTCCTTCATGTCGCCAGGAAGGAAGCCCAGACGTTCGCCCGCCTCGACGGCCGGACGCGAAAGAATGATCTTGTCGACGGCACCGCGTTCCAGCAGCTGCGCGGCATGCGCCACGGCCAGATAGGTCTTGCCGGTACCGGCCGGACCGACGCCGAACACCATCTCTGCCCGATCGAGCGCCCGCATATAGGCGTCCTGCGTCGGGGTACGCGCGACGATCGTCTTTTTCTTGGTGGAGATCTGGCTCATCGAAAGCCTGGCCTTTTTCTCGAGCGTCGGCAGTTGCAGCTGGTCGTCCGCAGCCTGTGCCATGCGGATAGCTCCTTCGACATCGGATGTTTCGATGGTGCCGCCCTTCTGGATTCGCTCATAGAGGGTATCGAGAGCCCGACGGGCCTGATTGGTGGCTGGGACATCGCCTGAAATGGCCACGGAATTACCGCGGGGCCGCGCATCAATATTGAGGCGCTGTTCGAGAAGTTTCAGATTCTGGTCGAATTGACCGAACAGCTCGCTCGCGAAGCGATTGTTCTCGAACGTCAGGACAAAGTGGTTGGCGTCGGTCGCTGCTGATTTGGGGTGGCGCGCTGTCGAAGAAACCGATTCTCGTCCGCTCAAGTAAACAAGCTCCTCACTTGCTGGTCAGGCACCCATTAAACTCTCTGCCGGCTCGGCAAACAAGCTGTTCGGGCCGGTACCAATGATTCGTACACGGATAATCTCACCGATTTGCGATGTTTTTGCATCAACATTCACAGACTGGAGCCAGGGCGAACGGCCGATCACCTGCCCGGGCATACGTCCCGGCTTTTCCAGAAGCAGATCGATCGTCTTTCCAACACAGGATGTGGCGAAATCGGCCTGCTGTTTCAAGAGCAAAGCCTGCAATCGTTCGAGACGCTCGGCTTTTACCTCTTCAGCGACCTGATCGGTGAGATCCGCGCCGGGTGTTCCCGGCCGGGTCGAATATTTGAACGAGAAGGCGGAGGCGTAGTTGACGTCCTCGACGATCTTCAACGTGTCTTCGAAATCCTGATCGGTCTCGCCCGGGAAACCGACGATGAAATCTCCCGACATGGCGATATCGGGACGGGCATTGCGGATGCGGTCGATCAGCGCCAGATATTCGGCGCCCGTATGGCGACGGTTCATCGCCTTCAGGATGCGGTCGGATCCCGACTGAACAGGCAGATGCAGATAAGGCATCAGGATGCGCAGGTCGCGATGCGCCTCGATCAGTCGGTCATCCATGTCGCGCGGATGGCTTGTCGTATAGCGCAGGCGGGCAAGGCCCGGGATTTCAGCAAGACGATAGAGAAGGTCGGCGAGACCCCAGTCGTTACCGGTTGGTCCTTCAGCGCTCCAGGCATTGACGTTCTGGCCAAGCAGGGTGATTTCGCGCACGCCGCTTTCGACCAGCCGGATGGCCTCATCCACGACCTGGCTGATCGAGCGGGAGACCTCCGAGCCGCGGGTATAGGGCACGACGCAGAAGGTGCAGAACTTGTCGCAGCCTTCCTGCACGGTGAGGAAAGCCGTGACGCCGCGGGCGCGGATAAGCTTGCGGTCGGTGGCCGGCAGATGGTTGAACTTGTCCTCGACCGCATATTCCGTATCGACCACCGGCTTGCCGCCGCGAGCCTTGCGCAGCGCATCCGGCAGGCGGTGGTAGGTCTGCGGGCCGATCACCACGTCGACCGATGGCGCGCGGCGAATGATTTCCTCGCCTTCGGCCTGGGCGACGCAACCGGCAACGCCGATCATCAGCTCACGGCCTTCAGCGGCACGCGCCTTTTTCATGTCACGCAGACGGCCCAGCGCCGAATAGACCTTTTCGGCCGCTTTCTCGCGGATATGACAGGTGTTGAGAAGGATCAGATCCGCCTCGCCCATCTCTTCGGTCGCGACATAGCCTTCGCTCGCCAACGCGTCGCCCATGCGGGTCGAATCGTAGACGTTCATCTGACAGCCGTAGGTCTTGATGAAGACCTTGCGGGTGTTGGGGATGGTGACGGGCTCTTCTGCCGGCGAAAGGGTGACGTGTTCGTTCATGGCCGTCTCCTTACTCCAAGAAGGACCGGATTTGAAGCGGTTCTAATCGGCGTCGTACTCTCTTTGGCGAAGATGCCGGATCAGCATGCGGCGAAGCCGGGCGGTAATGGTCTGGCTGAGATGCTTGCGGTTGTCGCCCGTGCGGAAATCGACCGTCTCGCCGAACGCCACATCCACGTCGATCGCGCCTTCCTTCAGCACGCCCATCAGGTGCGGCATGAGCTCGATATCCCCCGGCCAGGCCGCAAGCGGGCGGTGGAAACGACCCATCGCCATGCCGTGCACCCGCGTATAGGCGATCGATACAGGCTGGACATACACGACGCCGTGGGGCGTGTGCGGCACGGCGGCAGCGGCTGCCCCGAACAGCGAGGACTTTACCTCGAGCAGGCGGTTGCCATCCGACGTCGTGCCTTCCGGGAAGAGCACGACGATCTCGCCCGCCGTCATGCGTGCGGCAATCTCGTTGATCTGGTCGCCGGTTCGGCGTTTTTCCTCGCGGACGACGAAAATCGTCTTCTGCAATTTCGCGAGCGTGCCGAAGATCGGCCATTTGGCGACTTCCGACTTGGCGATGAAGACGACATCCGCGATAGCACCAAGCACGAGGATATCCTTCCACGAGACGTGGTTGGAGGCGAGCATCAGGGGGCGCCGATGCTGCAGGTGACCGTGGACGTGGATGCGGATGCCGAGCAGGAAGCAGGCGGTGCGGTGCCAGAGGCGCGGAATATAACGGCGCATCTTCAGATCGAAGGCGAGGCCGATCAGCTGAAACGGCAACAGCACAGCCGTGACCACCAGCAGACAGACGACGATGAACCCGATGCGGATTGAGGTGATCACTGTCGATCCTTGGCTGTCGTCACGCCGTTCGTGTTCAGGCTATTCGTCTTTGTCGAGCGGGATGCCGTAGAGTTCCAGCCTGTGTCCGACCAGCCGGAAGCCGAGTTCGCGGGCAATGCGCTCCTGCAGCGCTTCGATCTCCGCAGATTGGAATTCGATCACCGTGCCGGCATTGAGATCGATCATGTGATCGTGATGTTCTTCCGGCACCGTCTCGTAGCGAGAGCGACCGTCACGGAAATCGTGGCGCTCGATAATGCCCTCGTCCTCGAACAGTTTCACGGTGCGATAGACGGTCGAGATCGAGATCCGTGGATCGACCTTGGAGGAGCGACGATACAGTTCCTCGACATCCGGATGGTCGTCGGAGTCCTGCAGGATACGCGCGATCACCCGGCGCTGATCCGTCATGCGCATGCCCTTCTCGGCACACAGTTCCTCCAGATTTTTGGAAAGATCCGTCATGACGTTTTGGCCTTCAAATGCTCTCGTTTCATCACGAACTAACGAAGAACGCGGCTCATGACAAGCGCCGAGGACCGTCGTCCATCGGCACCGGTATAATAGGCCGGGCGTTCGCCGACCTTTTTGAAACCCAGCCTGCCATAGAGCGTCACAGCGGCCTTGTTTTCGGCCTCGACCTCGAGAAACATTGTTTCGGCGCCGCGCGATGTCGCTTCGCGCAAGCCGGCCTGCATCAGCCTCCATCCGAGCCCAAGACGGCCAAACTTTTCGGGGACGGCGATCGTGAGAATTTCCGCCTCGCCGGCTGCTTCGCGCACCAGCACGAAGCCCCCGAAGGGTTTGGAAAAGAACGCGTTGGTCTGGCGTGCGACGAAACCGAACACGCCTTTCTGAAGAAGAAGATTCTGAAATTCGCCATCGTTCCAGCCGCGCGGAAAGCGCGCACCATGAAGCTCGGAGACTTCGACGCAGTCGGAGATCTCCATCGGGACGACTTCGAAAAACGGCTTCCAGCTGAGATAATCGTCAAACATCGGGCATTCGGTCGCGTGAAAGAATTGAACGACGCGGAGTTACGAGATCTGCCGCGCCAACGCAAAGCCTGTCTGCGGTTTTGCATCCGGTCCACGAAGATAAAGCGGTTTCGGCTTTTGCGAACCTTTCGGCTTTGAAGCCGCAAGTCTTGCAATGACGGCGATATCGAAATGGTCAGGCAGGACCGGCGCCTCGTGCGGGCGCCATGAGCCGGTGACATCAGCCGAAAGCTGGGCAATCAGGGCCGCCGCATCGTGCGGAGACAGCGCCGCGGGTTCGCTGAGCGCAACGCCTTCGGATGAGAATGCCTGGGCATAGACCTCGTCCCGCTTGGCATCCATGGCGGCAACAACGGGGCGTCCCGGATGCTTGGCAAGATGCGCTGCTGCGAGCGTTTCGAGCGTGGTGACGCCGACGCATTCCACATTGAGCGCCAGTGCCAGACCGCGGGCGGCCGCAACGCCAACTCGAATACCGGTAAACGAGCCCGGGCCGATGCCGACGGCGATACGCTGCACGGATGGAAGTTGAAGGCCAGCTTCATCAAGCGCCTCGTCGACGATCGCCATCAGCCGCTCTGCATGACCCTTGCCGATCGTCTCAGTGACGGACGAAAGAAGTCTGCCGGACGCGCCATCATAGAGCGCGGCGGAACAATCAACCCCGGTAGTATCGATGGCCAGAACGAGCATGTGCGGAACTGTTTTTCGAAATCAGATGGCTTCGACGGCCTGCACTTCAGGCACGAAGTGCTTGAGCAGGTTCTGAACGCCATGCTTCAGGGTCGCGGTCGAGGACGGGCAACCGGCGCAGGCGCCCTTCATGTTGAGATAGACCGTGCCATCCCGAAAACCCTTGAAGGTGATATCGCCGCCATCTTGGGCAACGGCCGGCCGAACGCGGGTTTCCAGCAGTTCCTTGATGGTCGCGACGAGGGTTTCGTCGTCTGCCTCGTAGAACTCGCCGTCCTCATCGGTATCTTCGGCAAGCGACGAGGCACCGCCCATGACCGGCTGACCGGACATGAAATGCTCCATGATCGAGCCGAGGATGGCCGGCTTCAGATGCTGCCACTCGGCGCTATCCTTGGAGACGGTAATGAAGTCGTAGCCGAAATAAACACCGGTGACGCCGTCGATCCCGAACAGTCTGGCGGCCAGCGGAGACGCATCGGCCTCGCTCGCATTGCGGAAATCGGCCGTGCCCTTTTCCATGACGATCTTGCCGGGCAGGAACTTCAGGGTTGCCGGATTGGGTGTGGCTTCCGTCTGAATGAACATGATTTGTCTCCTTGACCCGTGCGCGCCAGCGGGCGCCGCAAACTTAGAACTCTTCCAAAGAAGATAGTCGCGATCAGCTTTTGGTTCAAGTGCGCCTTTCTGCCAATCCGGTCAAGAGAGGTCAGGCGAGCGCGTCGATTTCCTCGTCGGTCAGCGTGTCAGGCAGAACGGTGACGGGAATGGGGAATGCAGCACCCCTGCCCGCGACGGCCGAGACCAGCGGGCCCGGCCCTTCCTTGGTCGAACCGGCCGCCAGAACCAGAACGGCGATATCGCGATCCTCTTCCACCAGCATGTTGATCTGCTCGGGCGCGCTTCCCTCGCGGATGACGATTTCCGGATCGATCCCGATCAATTCGCGCACCCTCTGGGCGGCCTTTGCCATGATCGATTCCGCTTCTTCCATGGCTTCGGCGCGCATGATCTGCTCGACGCCGATCCATTGCTGGAAATCCCCATCGGGGATGACGAAAAGCAGCACCAGGCCGCCATTGGAATTCTTCGCGCGGCGGCCGGCATAGTGCACGGCAAGCTCGCATTCGGGGGTGCCATCGATGACCGCTATGAACTTGCGCCGATGTCCCTCAAGCCTGGAAAGCCGTTTCGAAACCATGCCGCCCCCTCAATTCCCGTCGGACGTTGTCGTTGTGGCGAAATTATACGAACCCGCGAAAATGAAAACCCGCCACGCGACCGTGGCGGGTGCAAGATTTTCGCCGATGTTCCCGCTTAGCGCAGGAAGCCGACGATATCGAACACTTCACCCATGACCTTTTCGGCGCGGGCACGGGCACGCTCGCCCCCATCACGCAGGATGGCATCGATATGGGTCGTGTCGTCCAGCAGGCGGCGCATCTCGAGCGAAATCGGCGCCAGAACTTGAACGGCGAGGTCGGCAAGCGCCGGTTTGAACACCGAGAACTGCTGGCCGCCGAATTCGGCAAGCACATCCGCCTTGGTGCGATCGGCGAGTGCCGCGTAGATGCCCACGAGATTGGCTGCTTCCGGACGCCCTTCGAGGCCTTCGAGTTCGCTCGGCAGGCCTTCCGGATCGGTCTTCGCCTTGCGGATTTTCTTCAGGATCTCATCGGCATCGTCCATCAGGTTGATGCGCGACAGATCTGACGGATCGGATTTCGACATCTTCTTGGTGCCGTCGCGCAAGCTCATGACGCGCGGGGCCGGACCATCGATCAGCGGCTCGACGAGCGGGAAATAGCCGTGGATCGGCTCTTCGCCGACGACCATGTCGACGCCGGTGCCGGTCGCACGGATCTTGTCCTGGAAATCGATGTTGAATTTCTGGGCGATATCGCGGGCAAGCTCCAGGTGCTGCTTCTGGTCATCGCCGACAGGCACATGGGTGGCGCGGTAGACGAGAATGTCGGCGGCCATCAGGCTCGGATAGGCGAGCAGTCCGAGCGAGGCGTTCTCGCGGTCCTTGCCGGCCTTGTCCTTGAACTGGGTCATCCGGTTCATCCAGCCGATGCGGGCGACGCAGTTGAAGATCCAAGCAAGTTCGGCATGCTGCGGCACGGCGGACTGGTTGAAGACGATATGCTTCTTCGGGTCGATGCCGGAGGCGATGAACGCTGCCGCGATGGAGCGGATCTGGCCGCGCAGATCGTCATGCACGAGGTGGGCCGTGATCGCGTGCAGGTCGACGACGCAGTAGATGCAGTCGTTGTTTTCCTGTAGGGCGACGAACTTGCGGATGGCGCCGAGATAGTTGCCGAGATGGAGATTGCCGGTGGGCTGGACACCGGAAAAGACGAGCGGCTTGAAGCTGTTCATTCTAGATCCTCGATAGGCTGATGGAAGGCCTCAGGCCGTTGGACTTGCGCAACCTGACAAGTGTGCGTGCTTGCCGCTGCTGCGCCCCGCGGGCCATGTAGCTGATGGCCGGGCTTATGCACGCCCCGCCACGAGGGATCAAGAGGCTGCATCATCCGCGTGCTGAATGAGATCCCAAAGGTTGCCGTAGCAATCTTCAAACACTGCGACCGTGCCATAGGGTTCGTGGCGCGGTTCTTCGATGAAGCGGACGCCTTTTGCCGACAAACGGGAGTGATCCCCGGCAAAATCTTCGGTTTTTAGGAAAAAACTTACCCTGCCCGCCGTCTGGTTGCCGATCGCCTCCGTTTGGACGTCGCCGTCGGCGCGTGCCAGCAGGAGTGCTGCCCCCTCTTTGCCCGGCGGGCGCACCACCACCCAGCGCTTGGTGGCTTCCAGAGGGGTATCGGAGACAAGGTCAAAGCCCATGATTCCGCAGTAAAAATCGAGCGCTCGATCGTAGTCGTCAACGACCAGCGTGACCAGAAAAAGGGAACGGATCGACATTGAAGCACACCTTGTTTTGACGTGGCGGGAATTGGTCTTCGACGCTTCCTGCCTGCCCTGTCAAGAACGCCGAAGCAACCGCAAGGTTAACGCAGTTTAACCCCTGAGGCAGACAAATCCCACTTTGGGGCAAATTCCTCCATACTGAGGTCACTTTTCGGAAAGAAATACTCCCCCACCAAGTCGACCCCAGTCGGTCGTGAGTATTTTCCGAGGTTTACCCGTATGCGCATCTTTTACCGCGTCGCGCTGTCCTGCTTCATGACGCTCTGCCTAACGCTATCCGCGACCGCACAAGCCGCCGAAAAAGGCGAGAAACGCCGCAGCAGTTCTTTCAAACACGACTACTCTGCTTACTATACTGTCCAGCGCGTCAGCGTTCGGACCAACTGCTTTCCCGAGAAGCTGGGTGCCATCCTTGCCCATATCGCCAAGGAAACCGGCAAGAAGCCGATGGTGACCTCCGGCCACCGTCCGCGCTCTGGGACATCACAGCACAGCCATTGCTACGCCGCCGACATTCGCGTTCCCGGCGTTGCCGAAAAGAGGGTGCTTGCGGCAGCAGCGAGCGCCCCGGGCATCGGCGGCATCGGCCGTTACTGCAACGGCATCGTGCATGTGGATGTCGGCCCGCGGCGTGCCTGGGCGCATTGCGGCAAAGGTGGAAAAGGTGGCAAGGGCAGCCTTGCAAGCCTGAAGCGCCGCGGAAAGTCCTGAGATCAGGACTCCGCCGGTGGTGGAACCGCAGACTTTGGCTTCCGCTTGATGTTTCGCCTGATCATGCCGAGATCGGCACCGCCGATCGCAAACGCGCAGGCGAAATAGACGACCATCGCAATCCCCAGAAGGCAGGCCAGAGCCAGCACCTGGGTCAGGAGATGCGAGCCGGGCTGCAGCCATGGGCTGGCATAGGGAAGCGCATAGAAGAGCGCCGCTGCCATCACCGCTGTCGCGACCAGCAGCAAGGCGGTGCGCCGGGCAAGCGCCCATTCCCAGACGAGATCACCCCGCCAGACCAACGTCGAGAATAGCAGGATCGTGTTGATCCATCCCGCCGCGGCTTCCGCCGTCGCGATGCCGCGTTCGGCGATCATCGGAAACAGCGTGATGGCGAGGCCGGAGTTGATGACGACCGACACCATGGTGAAGCGCATCGGCGTCTTTGTATCCTCGCGGGCATAAAAGCCCGGCTGCAGCGCCTTGATCAGCACGAAACCCGGAAGACCGATACCGTAGATCGCAAGGATCGAGGCGACGACGGTGGTGTTTTCCGCTGAAAACGCACCGCGCTCGTATAGAACGCGGATGATCGCATCCGACAGCATCCAGAGACCGGCAGCGGCAGGAAGCGTCAGGAACAGCACGAATTCGATCGAGCGGTTCTGGATGTTGCCGGCTTCCTTGACGTGGCCGCCCTTCAGCGCCCGTGACAATTCTGGAAGGAGCACGACACCGACGGCAACGCCGACGACACCGAGCGGCAGCTGGTAGATGCGGTCGGCATATTGCAGGGCAGCGATTGCGCCTTCCTTGCCCGACGCAATCGCCTGGCCGATGATCTGGTTGATCTGGGTAATGCCGCCGGTGATCGCGGCCGGAACCGCGAGCCAGAGCAGGCGCTTGACGTTGGGTGTCATCTTCGGCCGGCGAAAGCCGATATTGATGCCCGCGTGGCGCACGCCCACGTAGACGACGCCAAGCTGCAACACGCCCGCAACCAGCACGCTCCACGACAGATACCAGGCGATTTCGCGCGGATCGGCGCCAACCCAGAGGCCGTAGAGAAGCGCTGCGATCATCACCACGTTCAAGAACACCGGCGCGATGGCGGCGGCAAAGAAATGATGCAGCGAGTTGAGCATGCCGCTCATCATCGCCGTCAGCGACATGCACATGAGATAAGGGAACATGACGACAGCCATGCGCACCGTCAGCGCGGTCTTTTCCGCGTCATCGGCAAAGCCCGGGGCAATGACCCACCGCACCAGCCAGGGCATGGCCAGCTGCATGGCGATGGTGATGATCAGTAGCGCGGAAAACAGGACGCCGAAGACCTCTTCGGAAAACCGCTTGGCTCCGTCGACGCCGTTCGCCTCGATTTCCTTGGAAAACAGCGGAACGAAAGCGGCGTTGAAGGCGCCTTCGGCAAACAGCCGGCGAAACAGGTTCGGAAACCGGAAGGCCGCGTAAAACACGTCTGCCATCGGCCCGGTGCCAAGGGCCGCCGCCATGAAGGTTTCACGGGCGAAACCGAAGATGCGGCTGCCGAGCGTCGCGCCGCCGACGGTTGCGAATTTTCTGGCAAGACTCATCGGTTTGGGCTCATCGGCTTGGTCTCATGCTGGGGAAGCTGGGATTGTTCATGTTCTGCCTGTGCGTTGGCATGCGTCGTTCGGCCGGCGCCCTGCCCCACAGTTTCTGCGGCGCAAAAGATCGGACCGAACGAAGCACCCGTTCAGCAGGGATAGCACCGGTGTCGTGTTTCAGACACCGACTTTCGACTTCCGCGGCAAGACATTTGCTCCGTCTGCGGCAGCCGGCTGGGGCGCGACGATACCATCCGGCATGGCTTCCTGAAGCTCGTCTTCCTGTTCCGCCATGACCGCCTTCAGCCGGGTGATGATATTGCCCTGGCGGTTCTCATTGGTCACCTTGTGACCGACGAGATCGGTGACGTAGAACGTATCGATCACCTTTTCACCAAACGTGGTGATACGCGCCGACTGAATATCCAGCGAGAGATCGGCAAGGGCCGCGGTGATTTCCGCAAGCAGACCGGTCCGGTCGAGGCATTCGACCTCGACGACGGTGAATTTGTTGGAAAGCCCGTTGGAGATGATCGCGGACGGCGGGATATCGAAGGCCTTGTTCTTGTTCTTCTTGGCTTTCGCGCGGATGGCGATGACTTCCGGCAGGCGCTTCTTGCCGGCAAGCACATCCTCGATCATCCGTCCGATCGTGCCGCCACGGCGCATTTCGTCGTCATCGACGGCAAATTCCCGGTTGATGTGGATCGTATCGAGCGCACGGCCATCGGAGGTGGTGAAGATCTGCGCATCGGCGATATTGGCACCGGCAGCCGCGCAGGCGCCTGCGATGATCGATAGAAGACGCGGATGGTCGGGGGCGAGAACGGTGATTTCGGTGATCGCCCGAAAACTGTTGGTGCGCACCATGGTGGCGAGCGGCTTGCCGGCCTTGTCGGTTTCACGGATGAAGCTTGCGTGGCGCACCTGGTCCTCGACGGGCACGGAGAGGAGATACGGCTGGTAATGGAGCTTCACCAGCGCCTCGCGGTCCTGCTGGCTCCAGTCGGACAGGGCGTTGGCGAGATCTTCCTCCGCCACCTTGGCCCGCTCCTTGCCGGATGCTTCGGAGAAGCCGCCGGAGAGACGCAGTTCCGTTTCATAGTAGAGGGTGCGCAGAAGCTGACCCTTCCAGCCGTTCCACACACCCGGGCCGACGGCGCGGATATCGCAGATGGTCAGCACCAGCAGCAGCTTCAAGCGATCGAGCGACCGGACTTTTTCGGCAAAGTCGGCAATGGTCTTGCGATCATGCAGATCGCGGGTCTGCGCCGTCATCGACATGATCAGGTGTTGTTCCACCAGCCAGACGACGAGTTCGGTCTGCTTGGCGTTGAGACCGAGACGCGGGCAGAGTTTGCGCGCGATTCGGGCGCCGGCGATCGAATGATCCTCCTGGCGGCCCTTGGCGATGTCGTGGATCAGAACTGCGACATAGAGCGCCGCGCGCTCTTCGATCGTCGGCATCAGCTTGTTGGCGAGCGGATGCATGTCCGCCGCGCGGCCGTGATCGATCTCCGACAGCGCATCGACCGAGCGGATCAGGTGCTCGTCGACCGTATAGTGGTGATACATGTTGAACTGCATCATCGCCACGACCTTGCCGAATTCGGGAATGAAGCGGCCGAGCACGCCGGCCTCGTTCATTCGCCGCAGCATCAGGCCGGGATCCCGCCTAGAGGTGAGGATGGAGAGAAAGAGGCGGTTCGCCTCGTCGTCTTCGCGCAGGGCACTGTCGATAAGCGAAAGCGATCGGGTGATGCTTTTCAGCGCGTCAGGATGCAGTTCCAACCCGGTCAGGTCCGCCACGTGGAAGAAGCGGATCAGGCTGACCGGATCGCGCTTGAAGACGCCCGGATCAGCCAGCGTGATGCGACCGCGGTCCTCCACGAATTCGACGGAGCCGGCGATCTTGTGCAGCCGTTTGGTGAAGCGCGAGATGACGCGCTGGGTGAGGCCCGGTGCGGCCTTCGCCTGCTGGTCCTCCAGCGCTGCGCAAAGAATGCGGGTAAGATCGCCGACGTTCTTCGCGACCAGGAAATAGTGCTTCATGAAGCGTTCGACGGAGGAGAGGCCAGGCCGCGCGTTGTAACCGAGGCTTGCCGCGATATCGCGCTGAATGTCGAACGACAGACGTTCCTCTGCCTTGCCCGTCAGAAAATGCATCTGGCAGCGCACCGCCCAGAGAAAGTCGTCGGCCTTTTCGAAGGACCGTGCCTCTTCGCGCGAGAGGACGCCGAGCTTGACGAGTTCGGTCGTTTCGCGGACGCGGTAGTAATATTTGGCGATCCAGAACAGCGTGTGCAGGTCGCGCAGGCCGCCCTTGCCCTCCTTGACGTTGGGCTCGACCAGATAGCGTGTGTCGCCAGCCTTCTTGTGGCGCTGGTCGCGCTCGGCAAGTTTGGCGGCGACGAATTCCGGACCGGTGCCGGCGACGACTTCCAGATCGAAGCGCGACATCAGCTGATTGACCAGCGCGCCGCTGCCGCAGATCGGGCGGCATTCGAGAATGGCGGTGCGGATCGTCATGTCGGTTTTCGACAGGCGAATGCATTCCTCCACCGTGCGGGTGGCATGGCCGACCTTGAAGCCCATGTCCCACAGGAGATAGAGCAGGAATTCCACCGCCTTGCGCATGGCATCGGAATTCTTTTCGGGCAGCAGGAAAAGAAGATCGATATCGGACCCTGGCGCGAGCGTGCCGCGGCCGTAACCGCCGGTGGCGGCAACGGCGATCTCGCGGCCTTCCGGATAGAGGCTCTCGGTGATGGTTTCATTGAGGACGCAGATCAGCTGGTCCTGGATCCAGGATATGCGGCGGGCGCAGCGAAGACCGCTGCCATCCTGGCTCAGCAGTTCGCGTGCCTTTTCGCGACCGTCGACACTGGCCTGCCGCAGGATCGGCAGGAGAGCTGCCCGCGATTCCAGCAGCGGCCGATCCTTGGTTCCGAGCGCCTCGCGGCATTTCGTCTGCAGGCCGGCGACGTCCATCAGTTCGGAAAAATCGATATCGTGACGATGATCTTGTCTTGTTGCTTGCTTGGCCATGTCTTCCTGCCGGTGCCCGTCCTCTCCATTCCCGATGGAGACGACAACGGATTTCGGGCACCTCCCCTAAAGCGTTCCCAGGTCCCTGCGGCCCTGCCTCATACGCTTTAGCTCATTTTTGTTGCGCAGCCGTTACCGCAGAGCGCTCCGCATGTGAGCAGCGTGCTTACCACGGTCACGGCTTGACGGCGCCAAGTTGTTTGTTCGCGACCGGAACGTCAAGCCCGATATTGCCCGGGTCTGCGATAGACTTCGATCCGCTGCGCCACTGACGCGGGCTCATGCCGGTGATGCGGCGAAACTCGCGGTTGAAGTTCGACTTGGTGGAAAACCCGACATCGAACATGATGACCGTCGCCGGCCGGCGGGTTTCGCGAAGCAGCAGACATGCTTCCGCGATCCGGCGTCTGTTGACGAACTGCGAGATGTTGAGGCCGGTTGCGCGATTGATGGCAACCGACAGATCCCGCGCAGGGACGCCGGCCTTGCGGGCCAGTTTCGCAAGACTGAGGTTTTCGTCGCGGTAGAGACCGTCCCGATCCAAAGCCTCTGTCGCGCGCTGGACGAGACGCTCATCCTGTGGATTGGCTTCCGGTGCCTTCCCGTTCGGCAGCGGGCTTTCTGCAGCTTCCGGTGCAAAATAGTAGATGCCGGTTACCACGAGAACGACGATGTTGATCGCCGTCAGGACAAGCGGAATGTCGTCCCTCCCGTTGAACGTCGTGTAGACCGAGAGGGCAGCATCGCTGACTGCGAAAAACAGCATCAGCGCGGCCGTCATTCTGGCGGCCCGTAGGGCGGGACGCATTCGCTGAAGGCTGGCTTCGACCATGAGATCGGAACCTTCCGAACGGATCAGCCGCCAGAGGGCGACGCCGTAAAAGAGAAAGATCACCAGCAGGAGCGGATCGACCAGGATCGGTACAAAAAGGACGGAAGCGCCGACGCAAAGCGGTGCGGCGAGGTGGCGCCAGGGCGCAGATCGGCCGCCGCCGGAAAGCGACTGGAAGGCGAGAAACGCAAGCGGCGGCATGACGGAGGCCGTGACCGGCTGAACCGGTGCGAGCGCCGTTATGCCGTAGCCAAAATGAAGGCCGACGACCAAGCCCTGGGCCGCATAGAGAACGACAAATGCAATGAAGTAGCGACGGCTTCCCGGCACGTCGACGCCCTTGAGGCTGTGATAGAGCGCAAGGGCAAAGACGATACCGACCAGAAACGGCAAAGGGATAGAGAGCACTGCAGTGACCCCGGCGGTAAATGGCCTGAAACATGTTTGAGGTCCGACCATATCACGATCGAGGTCGAAAGGCAGGCAGATACAGGCGCAAGGGTGGTGCCGTTCACAACCCCGATGGAGATTTCCATGGCCCTGCCCCTACCCCGCCTTCGCCTTGCAACCCTTGCCCTGATCGGTTTCGGGTATTCCGCAACCGCCTTGCCGGCCTTCGCCTTCGAGGCGGGAACCCAGTGGATCCAGATCAATCCTTCGCATCGAACCCAACCCGAGAGAGTGCTGATCACCTATCCGGCAAAGGCCGACGGCGATCCCTATACGCTGGGTGCCGATGCTCTGTGGGTCGGCGTGCCTGCTCGCCGTAATGCCACGCCGGTGCAGGAGAAGTTTCCGCTGGTCATTTTGAGCCATGGCTCGGGCGGCAATGCAGCGGGGCTGGGCTGGCTTTCGACAGAACTCGCGCGCAACGGCTTCATCGTTGCGGCACCCAATCATATCCACTCGACCTCAGGCGATTCCATTCCGGTGGAAAGCTTCAAGATCTGGGAGCGGGCACAGGATGTTTCGGCCCTGATCGATACACTGACGACGAGCGCCACCTGGAGCGCGCTTGTTGACAAGGAGCGGATCGGCGGCATCGGCTTTTCACTTGGGGGCAACACGATGATGCTGACCGCCGGTGCCCACGCGTCGCTGCAGACCTTTGTTGCCCATTGCGCGGAGGCAGGCGGCAAGGATGCGGGCTGCAACTGGTTTCAGAAAGGCGGGGTGGATTTCTCCAAGGTCGACCGGGAGGCATTCGAAGGTGGTTATGGCGACAAACGCGTTTCGGCGGTAATTGCGATCGATCCGGGCTTTGCCGTGGCTTACCAGAACGAAAGTCTTGCCGGCATCGGCAGGCCGATGCTTTTCATCAACCTCGGCGAAGGCGACGGCATCATGTCCGGCACCAACGCCAAGTCGCTGGCGGTCGATATTCCGGAGGCCAACTACGCGCTGGTTCCCGGCGCAAACCATTTCTCGTTCCTGAGCATCTGCAATGCGAACGGAGCCGAATTGCTGAAGCAGTATGAGGATGATCCGGTTTGCGATGAGGTGAGCGACATCCCACGCGAAAAGCTGCATCAGCAGATCTTCTTCAATATCGCCGTCTTTCTGCGCAGAACGCTGCTGGAACGCTAAGCGCTCAGCCGACGGCAGGACGGAGGCCTTCCGACAGGGCCTCCTTCACCGCGAGTTCGGCCATGGCAAGCGTTGCTTCGCGGGTTCTGGCGGCGGCGATAAAGCGGCCGTTGTGGCAGAACGTGGCGCCTTCGACACCGGATGCGGCTTCCAGATCTGCATTGGTGAGCCCGGCCCATGCGGCGGGGAGATCGGCGCGCAGTTCGAAACCGTCATCGGCACGGCGGATGCCGGTGACGCACCAGTCCTTGTCGCGCGGGTGGACGACGAAGAGAAGCTGATCGGCGCCAGCCTTCAGGATGGCGGGGCGGAACGGCATGCCCATCGGCAATTCGAGGATGCGACCCTCGCCGGCCTTGGCAATGGCGTCCAGAACCAGCGTCTCTGCCCGCAGCTTTGCGGCGCGCTGGGAAATACCGGCTTCGACAAAGGCGCGGGCAATGACAAGCGCTGCATGGAAGGCGCGATCATCGGCGCCTTCGTCCTTTTCGTCAAAGGCGGGCTTCAGGGTTTCGAGAAGCGACGGCAGTGTCAGGCCGGCCATCGGACCTGCGGCCGAGGGGCTGAGCGCGCCATTGTCCATCAGGTCGATCGGCAGCACGAACTTGGTGTCGAAGGCTGCGTGCACCGCCTCGACATGGGCTTCCGGTACGCCGAAGGCGAGCAGGTAATCGCGGCCGTAGTGCTTCCAGATCAGGCCGAAGGAACTGAACGGCGCACCGTCTTCGCGCAAGGGCGCACCGCGCTGGTGATGATCGAAAATCTGCGCCTGCGCGTCGAAGGAGCCGCCGACGTCGTAGATGATGCGGTCGCCACCCGGCGTGATCCATTCGGGAGCCCGGCTGCGGACGATGCGTGCATCGGGGAACAGCCGCGTCAGGATGACACTGGACAGGAGTTCGTCGGCATGGAAGCCACCGGAATGGGTGACGAGATAATCTGGAGTCATGCCGCGATCAGCCTTTTCTTTCAATGGAAAGAATCAGATAGCCGGAGCGGAGGGCCTTCTCAAGCGCTGAGGTGTGGTTTCAGGAGAATGCGTCAGGAAATTGCAGTAATTTCGAGTTCATGACCGTTTACGGTCACGACATCGCCGACCGACTTGCCCAGAAGCGCACTTGCAACGGGAGAAACGTAGGAGATCGAACCTTCCTTCGGATCGGCCTCATCCTCGCCAACGATGCGATAAGCCTGTTCGCGGCCGTCGTCACGGCTGAAGCGCACCGTGTTGCCGAAGGCGACGACTTCAGTCGAAACCGGTGCAGGCACTAGCTGAGCGCTGTGCAGCCTCTCGGCGAAGTAGCGGAGGTCGCGCGCGGGACCTGCGGCCTGGCGGCGGCGCTCGTTGACGTCCTCAACCGTGTTGGCCGCGTCAAAAGCCTCCTTTGCGGTACGAAGCTGCGCCTCTAGCGCCTTCAGGCCGGCCTCGGTGACGAGGTTGGGATGCGACGAGACAGGCCTGTCCGGCAGCTGGGTTTCCGCTGCGGTTTCGGCACTTTCTTCCTTCACGAAGGCGACGCTCACGTGCGTGTTCCTTTCAACTGAGATGCGGCCTTACTTGGCCGCAAGTTGCTTCTTCAACGCATATAGGGCGTCGAGCGCATCGCGCGGGCTCATTTCGTCCGGATTGATGGCTTTCAGCGTTTCCTCGACCTTTGACGGACCGCGCTTCATCTCATCTTTTCTCACCGCCACCTGGAATAGCGGCAGATCGTCGATGAGCTGGCTTGCGGGGTTCTTGCGATCGCTGTCCTCAAGCTTGGTCAGCACATCTCGGGCACGGGCGACAACGCTGTCGGGCAGGCCGGCAAGCCGTGCGACCTGGATACCGTAGGAGCGATCGGCAGCACCGGGTCCGACTTCATGCAGGAAGATGACCTCGCCGTCCCATTCCTTGACCTTCATCGTGGCATTGGAAAGGCGGTTGAGCTTTTCCGAGAGCACGGTGAGTTCGTGGAAATGGGTGGCGAACAGCCCACGGCAGCGGTTGCCTTCGTGCAGGTGCTCGACTGCGGCCCAGGCAATCGACAGGCCGTCGAAGGTTGCCGTGCCGCGGCCGATCTCATCAAGGATGACCAGCGAACGGTCGGTCGCCTGGTTGAGGATCGCGGCTGTCTCGACCATTTCGACCATGAAGGTGGAACGGCCCCGGGCAAGATCGTCGGAGGCTCCGACGCGGGAAAACAGGCGGTCGACGATGCCGATATGGGCGGACGCGGCAGGAACGAAGGACCCCATCTGAGCGAGGATGGCAATCAGCGCGTTCTGGCGCAGAAACGTCGATTTACCGCCCATGTTGGGGCCGGTCAGAAGCCAGAGGGCACCGAACTCGTCGGTTCCGGCGGGCGAGAGATCGCATTCGTTGGCGATGAACGGGCCTGATGACTGACGGCGCAGGGCCTGCTCGACGACCGGATGGCGGCCGCCTTCGATCGCGAACATGCGCGACGCATCGACCGCCGGGCGGCGGTAGTCCCACTCCTCGGCAAGCATCGCAAGTCCGGCTGCGACATCCACGATGGCAAGCGCGCGGGCGCCGGCCTTGATGGCCTCGGCTTCGCCAATCACCGCCTCGACCATGAGACGGAAGGCTTCGAGCTCGATCGTTAGCGCCCGGTCGGCGGCGTTGGCGATGCGGCTTTCGAGATCGGCCAGTTCGGTCGTGGTGAAGCGCATCGCATTCGCCATGGTCTGGCGATGGATGAAGCGCGCCTTGCCCTCTGGCGTATCGGTCATCGGGCCGGCATTGCCAGCGGTCACTTCGATAAAGTAGCCAAGCACGTTGTTGTGCTTGATCTTGAGCGACTTGATACCGGTCTCTTCGGCATATTGCAGCTGCAGCCCGGCGATGACCTTGCGCGACTGATCGCGCAGTGCGCGGACCTCGTCCAGTTCGGCACGTGCACCATCCGCAAGAAAGCCGCCATCGCGCTTGAGGAGCGGAAGGTCTTGCGCAAGCGTGGTGCCAAGCAGGGTTTCGAGTTCCCCCGGCAGCATCTTCAGATCATCGAGCGCTTCCGACAGTTCCTGCGGCAGCATGGCACCACTGAGGAAGCTTGCAACGCCACGCGCTGCTTCAAGGCCAGCAAGGATCGCGCCGAGATCACGCGGGCCGCCGCGATCGAGCGCCAGACGTGACAAAGCGCGCGGCATATCCGGCACGTGTTTCAGCGAGGAGCGCAGATCCGAACACAGGCCCGGCTCGTCCCCGAGGAAGGAGACGGAATCGAGCCTTCGGTTGATGCGGTCCGGATCCGTCAGCGGCGACATCAGCCGTTCGGCCAGAAGCCTTGCACCGCCGCCGGTGACGGTTCGGTCGATCGCTTTCAGGAGCGTGCCTTCGCGCTCGCCTGACAAGGTTTTCGTCAGTTCCAGATTGCCGCGGGTGGCTGGATCGATGAACAGCGTCGAGGCGCCGCTTTCGCGCTCCGGCCGGCCGAGCGGCGGGCGCTCCGCCATCTGGGTCTTTTCCACATAGGCGATGGCAGCTGCGGCCGCTGCCATTTCAGCGCGGGAAAACGTGCCGAAGCCATCTAGCGTGCCGACGCCGAAATAGCGCGCGATGCGGCCTTCCGAGGTGGCGCTGTCGAACAGGACCGAAGGCTGCGGCACAGCGACGCGGCCAAGCACGTCGAAGACCGGCTTCAGTTCCGCATCGTGAAACATCGTATCCGGCATGATCAGTTCGCGCGGCTCGATCCGCAGGATGTCGGCCAGCAGGCGCGAGGGCTCGGTTTCCGCCAGCCGGAAGACGCCGGTGGAGATATCGATCCAGGCAAGCGCCATCAGCGGTTCGGCGGCGCCCTTGATGCGGGCAAGCGTCATCAGGTAGTTGGATTCCGAGGCGACGAGCAGCTTCTCCTCGGTGATCGTGCCGGGCGTGACGAGACGCACGACATCGCGTTTGACGACCGATTTGGAGCCGCGCTTCTTCGCTTCCGCCGGATCTTCCACCTGTTCGCAGACGGCGACGCGAAAGCCGAGCATGATCAGCCGCTGCAGATAGTCATCCGCTGCATGCACGGGTACGCCGCACATCGGAATGTCCTGCCCCATATGCTGGCCTCGCCTGGTCAGCGTAATGCCGAGCGCGCGCGAGGCATCGATCGCATCCTCGAAGAACAGCTCGTAAAAATCGCCCATCCGATAGAACAGCAGCGATCCGGGATTGTTGGCCTTGATCTCGATGAACTGTTCCATCATCGGCGTTGCCGACGCGCGGCTTTCCTCCGAAGCCAGCTGGTCGGTCGTCAGGGCATCGAGCGTAGGTCTTTGAAAATGGGTCACGGCACCAATGTTTGTTGCGCAGATTTATTGTTGCGTCTGGAAAGAGGCGACACTATCGGTGATGACCCTTGAATTACAACATCCCCCGCGACCTCGAGGGGCGCTGCCCACAAAAAGCTGGAGAGGCCAATGCCCGCAAACGACAAGACGCCGGAAAAGAACACGCGCAACAGAGCGTCGGTGACCGAGCAGGAAGCGCTTGATTTCCACTCGCAGGGCCGTCCCGGCAAGCTCGAGATCACCCCGACAAAGCCGATGGCGACGCAGCGCGACCTATCGCTTGCCTATTCGCCGGGTGTCGCCGTGCCGGTTCTGGCGATCGCCGCCGACCCTTCCAAGGCCTACGACTACACGACGCGCGGCAACATGGTGGCCGTGATTTCCAACGGCACGGCAATCCTTGGTCTCGGCAATCTCGGTGCACTGGCATCCAAGCCGGTCATGGAAGGCAAGTCTGTCCTGTTCAAGCGGTTTGCCGATGTGGACAGTATCGATCTCGAGGTCGATACGGAAAACGTAGACGAATTCATCAACTGCGTGCGCTATCTCGGCCCGTCCTTCGGCGGCATCAACCTTGAGGACATCAAGGCGCCGGAATGCTTCATCATCGAGAGCCGTCTGCGCGAACTGATGGACATCCCGGTTTTCCATGACGACCAGCACGGTACGGCGATCATCGCCGCCGCCGGTCTCATCAACGCGCTGGAACTCACCGGCCGCGACCTCAAGACGACGAAGCTGGTTTGCAATGGCGCGGGTGCCGCCGCGATCGCCTGTATCGAGCTGATCAAGGCGATGGGCTTCAACCCTGCCAACATCATCCTCTGCGACACCAAGGGCGTGATCTACCAGGGTCGCACCGAGGGTATGAACCAGTGGAAGAGCGCCCACGCCGTCAAGTCCGACAGCCGGACGCTGGAAGAGGCCATGAAGGGTGCCGACGTGGTGTTCGGTCTTTCCCAGAAGGGTGCGTTTACCGAAGCGATGATCCGCTCGATGGCGGACAAGCCGATCATTTTCGCGATGGCCAATCCCGATCCGGAAATCACGCCGGAAGAAGTGGCGCGGATCCGCGACGACGCGATCATGGCGACCGGCCGCTCGGACTATCCGAACCAGGTCAACAACGTGCTGGGCTTTCCCTACATCTTCCGCGGTGCGCTCGATGTGCGGGCCCGCCAGATCAACGATGCGATGAAGATTGCCGCCGCGCAGGCGCTGGCCGATCTTGCCCGCGAGGACGTGCCTGATGACGTGGCTGCCGCCTACCAGGGCAACCGCCCGCGTTTCGGGCCGCAATACATCATTCCCGTGCCGTTCGATCCGCGGCTGATCTCGGCCATTCCCGTCGCCGTTGCCAGAGCTGCAATGGAAAGCGGAGCAGCGCGTCGCGACATCACCGACCTTGACGCCTATGGTCGCGAGCTTTCCGCCCGCCGCGACCCGATCGCTGCAACGACGCAAGGGATCTACGACCGGGTTCGCCGCTTCCCCAAGCGCGTGGTGTTTGCCGAAGCCGAAGAAGAGCAGGTCATGCGGGCCGCGATCTCCTTCTGCAGCCAGGGTCTCGGCACCGCCATCCTGCTCGGCCGCGACGATGTGATCCGCGAGACGGCGGAAAAGGCCGGTATCGACCTCGAACGTCCCGGCATCGAGATCATCAATGCGCGCATTTCCAGGCGCGTCGATACCTATATCGACTTCCTCTACGCCCGCCTGCAGCGCCATGGACTGCTTCTGCGTGACGTGCAGCGGCTGATCCACCACGACCGCAACCATTTTGCCGCGACCATGGTGGCCGTGGGCGATGCGGATGCGATGGTAACCGGCACGACGCGCAATTATGCGACCGCTCTTTCCGACGTGCGCCGCTGCATCGACGACAAGCCCGGACACAGGGTGATCGGCGTGTCGATCGTGGTGGCCCGCGGCCGGACGATCTTCGTGGCGGATACCGCCGTCCACGACATGCCGACTGCCGAGCAGATTGCCGACATCGCCGTGGAAGCCGCGCGCGTCGCCAAGCGCATGGGTTACGAGCCGCGCGTGGCGCTGCTTGCCTATTCCACATTCGGCCAGCCGATCGGCGAACGGTCGGAGCGGGTCCGCGAGGCGGTAAAGATCCTCGACGGACGCCGGGTGGATTTCGAGTATGACGGCGAGATGGGTGCCGACGTGGCGCTCAACGCCAGCCGCATGGAGCAGTATCCGTTCTGCCGCCTCTCCGGCACGGCCAACGTGCTTGTCATGCCGGCCATTCATTCGGCCTCGATCGCCACCCGCATGCTGCAGGAAATCGGTGCCTCGACGCTGATCGGGCCGCTTCTGGTCGGCTTGGACAAATCGGTGCAGATCACTCAGATGGGCGCCAAGGACTCCGAAATCGTCAACATGGCGGCGATTGCGGCCTATAACGCGGGGTCCTGAGAGACCCCGCGCCGACGCTTTTGTTGAAAGCTTCAGCCGATCGGATTAGGGTGTTTCATCTGGTCCGATCGGAGTTCCCGTTTCATGAAGACCGTCAGCATTCAGGAAGCCGAAGAAAACCTGTCGCAGCTTGTCGATGAAGCCGCGAACGGGGAACCGTTCGTGATCGCCAGGGCGGGCAAGCCGCTGGTGACGGTGGTTGCTGTCGATGAGGCGGCCGCACCCGAGGTGACCGGGCTCAGGAAACGGCGGATCGGATTCCTCAAAGGTCAGTTCATCATTCCGGAAGACATGGATAAGGCGCTAGACAAAGAGATCGAGGATCTGTTCTACGGCGCTCACGATTGAGGCTGTTGCTGGATTCCTATCTTCTGATCTGGCTTGTCGCCGCGCCCGAACGCTTGCCATCCTCGGTGCACGACATGGTGGGTCGCTATGGCGGACCGACCAGGCTCCACATCTAGAGTTCTCTAGTTCGCGAAGCGGCCGGCGTCGGCGCCGAAGTAGTTGATGTAGCGGCCGGAGATCGAGGCGATCGGCAGCACGATCAGGACATCCGTGGTGTTGAAGGCCTGATCGACGACGGCACCCTTTCCGATCATGGCGCCGAGGCGAAGATAGCCCTTCACAAGTGGCGGCATGGCGGACAGCGCCTGGCGCGGATTGATCGCCTCGACAGGCATCAGATCCATGTTGCGATTGAGATCAGGCAGTGCGTGGACCATCCACTCGTCCTTCACCAGCGCATTGTGATGGAGGAAGGACAGCGCCAGCGCGTGTTCTTCCGGACGCACGCCGGGGAAAGAGGCGCAGCCGAACATGGCATTGACACCATGCTTCAGCGCATAGGCCCAGTTGCCCTGCCAGAGCAGTTCGACGGTGCGTTTGGTGCGGTATTCGGGCAGCACGCAGGAGCGGCCGAGTTCCATGAACTGCTTGTCGGGATGGCGGGCGAGAAGTGGCGCGATATCGAACTCGGACGTCGAATAAAACCCGCCATTCGCCTCAGCGACGCTCTGGCGCAGAAGCCGGTAGGTTCCGACGATCTGGTCTTCGATTTCACCGTCTATCGCGTTGTCGACGACAAGCAGATGGTCGCAGATCGCATCGTAGCTATCGATATCCCGTCGAAGCCGCATCGCCTCGGGCTCAATCGTGGCGCCCATCTCCTCGACGAAGACGCGGTAGCGCACGGCCTGGGCGGCATCGATTTCGCGCAGGTTGCGGGCAAGCCGCGTTTCCAGCGTGCCGATGCGGCCGAACACATCGCTACCAACGCGGCTATTTGCCGGATCAGCAGCCGGGGCCTGCTTTGTCTCAGAGGTCAATGTGCGGTTCAGGAGTTCGATAGCCATGGTGATTCTTCCCGTACCGGTTGGATCACCCGCGTTTAAACATGCATCTGCAACAAGAGCGTGACAGATATCGTCACAATAGGAAGTGGTGCAAGGCCCGTCAACGCGACTGTCAGGACGTGCTGGAAGCCTGCGCAAAAAGGCGCAATTCCTCAATCAGAACAGCCGGATCGAGCGGCTTCTGAAGCACTTTGCAGGCGCCCTGATCGATGACTTTGCGCCGCGCCTCGCCGCGGCTCTCGGCTGTCAGCACCATGACGGGAACCGGCTGCAGCGCGGTTCTGGAGGCGGCAGAGATGAGATCCATGATGTTGCCGCCGGGCATATGCATGTCGCAGAGAACGACATCCGGGCGGTTTTCGCCAAGGGCTTCGATGAGACTTCCGAAATCCTCCACGGAACGAACCGTGTGCCCTGCCTTGCGCAGAACCGCGGCGACCAGAAGCGCACTGACGGGATCGTCTTCTCCGAGAAGAATATCGAGGGCCGGACCGGCTTCCCGCTTGCGATCGACCGAGTTTGAATTTTCAGGGGCCGGCACGTCCATTACTGGGCGGTCGCGGGCGCCAAAACCACGCATGCGGCCACTTAGGACATCGACCAGCGATTTTTCGCGCAGCGGCCGGATCAGCCAGGCATCGAAATATTCCTGGGGTTGCGACGCCCTTTCCTCCGGATTGACCAGCAGAATACGGTGCAGCGGCGCGTGCGACGGTTCCCACGCGTAGTCGGAGGCCAGTCGGTGATCGACGATGAGATCGGTATAGGGCGAGCCTGTCGCTTTGGCCCGATCGATCAACAGCTGCACCTGGGCGGGATCGGACACATGCCTCCCACGGCCGCCGAGTGTTTCGATGCTGGAAACGGTCGCAAAGGCGGCCGGACCATCTGGCGCGAGCAGAAGCACGCGAGAGCCAAACAGCGAGCGGTTGCGAACGGCAGCACCGGCCGGCGCATCCTCGGCGAGACGCATGGGATAGCGGATGGTGAAGACGCTGCCATTGCCCTTGCGGCTGGAGACCGACAGCGAGCCGCCGAATTCGGCCAGGATGCGCGAGGCGATGCCGAGGCCGAGACCTGTGCCGCCGCTGCGCGTTTCCGCTGATCCTGCCTGTTCGAACGCACCGAAGATTCGGGTCTGCTCTTCCTCGGTCATGCCAGGGCCGGTATCGGCAACAGAAATCGCCACGGTCTCGTTCTCGATGAAGGCTCGAACCAGCACGCCGCCTGTGGTCGTGAACTTGACGGCGTTGCCGATGACGTTGAACAGAACCTGGCGAATGCGGGCAGGATCGAAGTCGAGAAGCTCCGGCACGGCGGCGGATACGGTGGCGGCGATCTCGATCCGTTTGCCATGGGCGCGGGGCGCGAGCATTTCCACGACACCTTCGATCAGTTGGCGCAGATCCGCTGCACGGTTGTTGAGACGGAACCGGCCGGCCTCCATCGTGGAATGATCCAGCAGATCTTCGACCAGTTGAGCCAGGGCGTAGCCGGACTGGCGGATACCGCTCAAGTAATTCTGCTGCTCCGCCGTCAGCTTCGTCTGACCCAAGAGGTGGGTCATCCCAAGAATGCCGTTCAGTGGCGTTCGTAGCTCATGGACGACGTTGGCGATCTGCGGAGAGCCCGAGACGTCGGCAGCAATGGCCTGTGGGCGGCGCCATTTGAGGATTTTCGTGAAGAGTGCGCGAAGAGCGCCTGGATGTCTCTGGACGTTCGCCGCGACCGGCTGCTCCGGCGTGCGGGGCACTCCATTCCATGCGGCGTCGTCAGACCCGTCCTTCGGCGCGAGCGACGTGAAGGCCTGTGAGATACGGTTCTGTATTTCGGCGATGTCGCGCATACGGAAAGATTACCCGAGGTTTCCTTCCGAAGTCTTAGATCAATCCGGTAAAATTATGCCAATCGCTCGATTTCACAATTATCCGTCGAGCAAAATTACTTCTGCTCGTCTACGGATGCCGCCGCTTTGGGACCGAACAGCTCGTCGACAATGACGAGACCTGCACCGACGCTGATAAAACTGTCCGCGAGATTGAACACGGCAAACGACCAGGTGGCGGTGTGAAACAGGATGTAATCCACCACGTGCCCGTAAACGATGCCATCGATCAGGTTCCCGATCGCACCGGCGATGATCATCGCATAGCCGAGATGGGCAAAGGGCCGGTCCTTGGGCGTGCGGCGCCAGAGCCACAGCACGAAGGCGACGATGACGAGGCGCATGCCTATGATGAACTCGCGCTCCATGCCGGACAGAAGCGAGAAGGCTACGCCCATATTATAGGTGCGGTAGAGCGCCAGAAACGGCATGACCGGCACCATCTGCTCGAGCGGCAGCGAGTTTTCGACGGCGATCTTGATCGCCTGGTCGAGCACCACGGCGATGATGATGAAGATGACCGCACTGATGGGTCGAGACAGGAAACCAACGCGAGCGGTCATTATTTATCCTCCAGCGTCAGCAGATGGCGGCGGGCTTCGAACAGCATGACTGCCGTCGCGACCGCGAGATTGAGCGAGTCCGCCCTGCCCTGTTGCGGAATTTTGACTGTGCGATCGGCGGCGCGGGCAAGGCTGTCCGGCAGGCCGGACTGCTCGTTGCCCATCAGGAGAACGACCGGTTTGCGGGTATAGTCCGCGGTGCGGTAATCGACGGCGCCGGCCAGATGGGTGGCAACGACGCTGACGCCCGCTCCCTTTTGCCAGTTCAGGAATTCTTCGGCCGAGCAGCGGATGACCGGCATTGCGAAAATCGAGCCCATCGTGGCGCGCACGGTTTCCAGCGAGAACGGGTCGGTGCTTTCCCCGACCAGCAGCACGGCGGAGGCGCCGGCGGCATCGGCCGTGCGAATAATCGTGCCGAGATTGCCCGGATCGCGGACGCGGTCGAGCGCGACAAACGTCTGGTCGCTCTGCGGCTTCAGATTGGCAAGCCGTGCCCAGCGCTGCTCGAAAATGCCGACCACCATCTGCGGATTGTCGCGGCGCGTGATCGAAGACAGAACCTTTTCGCTGACTTCGAGCACCAAGCCGCCGTCAGCCACGGTCTTTGCCGCGACCTGTTCGACCAGCGGCTTGGCCTTGGCAGCCTTGGCATAAACGAGCGTGCGGATCGACCAGCCGAGTTCCAGCGCGTCGATGACCAGTTTCAGCCCCTCCGCCATGAAGGCACCGGCTTCTTCCCGGTGCTTCTTGTCGGTGAGAAGCTTGATGTCCTTGATGATGGGGTTGGCGAGCGAGGTGACTTCCTTCACCTGCCCGACGCGCCGAGGCCCGTTTCTGTGAAAATTATCGCTCATGCGGGTACCCAGCGGCTGAAAAGAGAGGTGGAAAGCGCGCGGCCATGGACTTTGCCGTCGAGGCCCGCTTCCCGGATGACGAGTTCGCCCGATTCCACCACGCCATCTGCGCCGCGCATGGTTTCGCGCATCAGTTCATGGATGGAATAGAAGCTGGCGCGGATCGAATAGGCTGTTAGCACCAGGCCGACAGCCTTGGGCGACAGGAGCTGCCGGCAGACATCGAGCATCAGCGGCAAATGATCGAACAGATGCCAGACCTCGCCATTTGGACCGCGGCCGAATTTCGGCGGATCGGTGAGAATGATATCGTAGGTGTTGCCGCGGCGTTCCTCGCGCAGGATGAACTTCATCGCGTCTTCGCAGATCCAGCGGATCGGTGCCTTTTCCAAACGCGACAAGGACTGGTTCTCGCGACCCCAGCCGATCGCCTTTTTCGACGCGTCGACATGGGTGACCTCGGCACCGGCGGCAGCCGCCACAAGCGACGCGACGCCGGTGTAGCCGAACAGGTTGAGCACCTTCAGTGTGCGCCCGGCCTTGGCGGCTTCCTCGACGCGTTCCTTCATCCACTCCCAGTGGACGATCTGTTCCGGAAACACGCCGACATGGCGAAATGCGGTGAAGCGGCCGTGGAAATCGATGCCGAGAAGGGCGAGAGGCCAGGTTTCGCCGAGCGTCTGCGCCGGAAAGCGCCAGCGGCCCATCCCATCTTCATCCGTGTCGCCGGTGAAGATCGCGTCGGCATTTTCCCAGATATCGTCGGCAAGCGTCGGCTGCCACAGGGCCTGAGCTTCCGGGCGCACGACCCGGTAATCGCCGTATTGCTCTAGCTTCAGGCCGCGGCCGGTGTCGATCAGGTGGAAATCGCCGGCGCCGGACGATTCCAGAATGATCGGCACGCGTTCGGCTGGCAGATCGCCGCTGCGGGCAAGAAGCGGACGCGTTTCGACCGGTACGTGCGGTTGTGCCTGTGGTCTGTCAGGACGGCGCGACTGGGTGGTTTGGGCTTCGGCCCGACCTTCCGAGCGCGCAGCCTGGGGGCCGGTCGACCTGGTGCGGGTTGCGGCAACGGCCGGACGGCTGCCCGCTTCGCTGCGGCGCTTGTCCGGGCTTTTGGCAGGCGACTTAGGCGCGCCCTTGGCTGCTGGCTTCTCCGGGCGCTTGCCGGTCGGCCGCCTTTCCTTGTTCTTCACTGCGATCATCCGCTCGGGTTCTTGTCTTTCGCAGCAGATAGCATCTGTGCCGCGTTCTTCAAAGCCGGCAATAGCGTCAGATCTGTTTTCGCTCGCTTCGACGCCTATCTAATCAGCGAAACGGGAGAACGAGATGGATATCGAAGGGCAGGAACGGATCGCGGCGCCGCGGGACATCGTGTGGCGGGCGCTGAACGATGCCGAAACCATCCGCCAGTGCATTCCCGGTTGCGAGCGTCTGGAGTGGATTTCGGACAACGAACTTGCCGCCAGTATCAAGGTTCGCTTTAGCCTGATCTCGCTCGGCCTTGCCGGCACGATCACGCTTTCGAACATCGATGCGGGAGAAAGCTACACGCTCTCCGCCGAGGGTCAGGGAAGCATTGCGGGCTTTGCCAAGGGCGCGGCTGACGTGCGGCTTGAGGAAGACGGGACTGAGACCGTGCTGCATTACATCGCGCGTGCGCAAACCGGAGGGCGTATCTCGCAGCTCGGATCCAAGCTCGTGCGGTCGACAACCGAGAAGCTGGCAGCAAAATTCTTTGCGGATTTCAACGCAGCGGTCATCGCCAAGACGGCGGAGGCCAGAACCGAGGGGGTCTGACCGCGGGTCGTTATCTGGCTGGAAGCGCGGCGTTGCTGACCGGGGCGGGAACAACGGCCTGGTTGGCCGGGGCGGGAACGACTGACGGCGACGGCCTGGTCGCGGCAGTGTTCTCCTTTTGCAGTCGGACGGCTTCGCGCGCTTCGATCCGCGCCTGTCGGCGATGTTTGCCCTGGCTCCACCAGGTCACGAACGAGCCGAGCGCCATCCCGAACAGGACGGCCAGGAACAGCAGCAGAAACAGCGGCGCCGTCAGCGACAACAGGCTGTCTTCCGGACGGAAGGGATTGAGCGCGAGCGTGACGCTTTGACGGTTGGCGACGGCCAGAACGATCAAAACGATGCCGAGGGGCACAAAGATCACGAGGCTCACGATCCTCTTGAACTTGGTCATGGTTTTCTCCCGGCAAGTGACAATCAAACGATGGATCGCCGGTCATCGCTGCCGGCGTCTAGTGCAGAATAGAGGGCGGCGTCATGCTTTCAAGTGTGATGCCCGACCTTCGACGCGATCAATCGTCCTCGTCGGCAAGATCCGGGTTGAGGCGCTCGCGCAATTCCTTGCCCGTTTTGAAGAACGGCACCCATTTTTCCTCGACAAAGACGCTTTCGCCTGTGCGCGGATTGCGGCCGGAGCGCGACGGACGGTTCTTTACCGAAAAGGCGCCGAAGCCACGCAGCTCGACCCGGTTTCCGCCGGCGAGAGCATCAGTGATCTCGTCGAGGACCGCATTGACGATATTCTCGACGTCACGATGGTAGAGATGCGGATTGCGCGCTGCAACGATCTGCACCAGTTCAGATTTGATCACTTCTGCCCCCTGAAAAAAGTTAGGTGCCCCCTGAAAAAATTAGGCTTTCAGTCGCTTCCAACCTGCCAAACGGAAACCAGACCGTCAAGGAACAACTTGTCGGAGCCGAAGATCCGAAGCGCTGCCGGGGAAAGCTGGTCGCCCAGTCCGGTCATGCGGAAAAACTGCGCCACGGCACTGGCGAACCAGAATGAGGACGAGGATTTGCCATCCTTCCATTCCACTTCGGGCAGGCTTTCGGCCACACCTCGGGTCGCAAGATAGGCGCGAACTTCGTCTTCGCCGCCGAGTTCATCGACCAGCTTGACGGCAAGCGCCTGACGGCCCGTGAAGATCGTACCGTCAGCGAGTTTCAGAACCTCATCGCGCGGCATGTTGCGGCGATCGGCCACAAGGTCGACGAACCAGGCGTAGCTGTCCATCACCATGTTGCGGATCATCGTCTTGGCTTCTTCGCTGGCAGGATGGAAGGGCGACGGTTCGGCCTTGAGCGGTGCGGACTTGATCTCCTCCAGCGACACGCCGATCTTTTTCAGGGCTTCATCGACCTGCGGATACTGGAAGATGACGCCGATCGAGCCGGTGATGGAGCTTTCGCCGGCGACGATATGATCGCCAGCAGACGCAATCATGTAGCCTGCGGATGCGGCAAGGGTGCGGACCTGCGAGACGACGGGCTTGGTTTGCGCGATATGGCGGATGGCCTTGAAGATGCGCTCGCCGCCATAGGTCGTTCCGCCCGGAGAATTGATCGAGACGATGAGCGCTTTTGCCTGGCTGCTTTCGGCGATCTTCTCCAATCGCTCCAGCAATTCCCTGTCGTCGAGGATCATGCCTGAGATATCGACGCGAGCGACGTGCGCGACCGCGGAGTTGCCACTGGTGCCGACCGTGACCCGATACAGCGCGAAACCGATACCGACGAGAAACACGAGGGCCGCAACCCGCCAGAAACTCAGTTTCCGACGCAACTGGCGCCGTTCAGCAATCCCCATCTGATCCATTCTCAATCCTCAAAGCGAGCCAGCCCAAATAGGGTCCGGCTTATTGTTTCAAGCGGGCATATCACGTTTTTATGTTGTCCATTATTGTTTGTTGAACGATAAAAACCATATTGAGGCCGCAGGTGAACAACTAGCGCCGCTTACGTCGATCTCAACGCAGGCGGCCCAGTCATCTTTACGACAAATCTTGCCGGAAAGGACCGGACGAGCAGAATGCTGCAGCATATCCGCAACCCAGCCCTGGCCGGCGCTTCCCGTGCGATCGGGCAGTCGCCCGACGATATCTATCAGTCGGCACTTGCCCATTCCGCAAGGGTGCGCAAGCTCAAGATATTCCTGCCGATCAGTGCAGCCATCATCTCCGCCGCCTTTATCGGGGTGGCGATCGTGCGCGCCTATCTGCCGGAAAACCTGTCGATCGAAAGCGCGCGCATCGAAAATGGCAAGATCGTCATGGAACGGCCCGCGATTTCCGGCCGCAACAGCGACGGCATCAGCTATTCGATGATTGCCAACCGCGCATTGCAGGATATCCAGAACCCGAACATGATCAGCCTCGAAAACGTCAAGGCGGCCGTGCCGATCAATGACGAGGTCGTTGCGCGTGTCACGGCCGCCGGAGCCGACTTCGATCGTGGCGCCGACAAGCTGGATCTTACCAAACCATTCGACGTTAATTTGTCCAACGGGATTACTGCGCGCTTCCAATCCGCCCGCCTCGATATACCGGGTGGATTGATGGATACGCCGGACCCGGTCAAAATCTCCATGGACGCGGGTTCCATTGTTGCGAACTCCCTGAAGATAACGGATAAGGGACACACAATCACCCTGATCGGCAAGGTTCAGGTCGACCTCGACCCTGCCCGCATCCGCAACCAAGGCAAATAGGGCACGGCCGCAATGACGAATCGACTCTTTCGTATCTCTTCCGCCGTGATGGCCACCGGACTCGTGTTCGGCCTTGCCTTCAGCGCGACCGCCCAGACCACCAGCAGCAAGATGGAAGGCTTGAAGCTTTCCAACGATGCGCCGATCCAGATCCAGAGCGACCAGCTGGAAATCAAGGATCAGGAAAAACGTGCCTTCTTCACCGGCAATGTGCAGGTGGTGCAGGGTACGACCACGATGAAGGCCGGCAAGATGACCGTGCTTTACAAAGGTGAAGGCGCTTCGGTGACCTCCGGCAGCACCGACATCGACAAGATCTTTCTCGACGACACCGTTTTCCTCACCTCGGGCACTCAGCAGGCGACCGCCGAAAAGGGCGAGTTCGACATGACCTCGCAGACCTTCGTGCTTTCCGGCAAGCAAGTGGTGCTTTCCGAAGGCGCCAACGTGTTTCGCGGCTGCAAGCTGACCGTGCAGATGGCGACCGGACAGGCGAAGCTCGATTCCTGCGGTGGCCGCGTGGAAATTATGCTCGACCCGAAGTCGCGGCCTAAGCAATAGAAATCCAAGCCCTTGAAAATACCTTTCCTCTCCAACCGGTCTGCCGACCGGTCGCCCGTGACCGAACCTTTCATTGCACGCGACAAGGCGCGCTATGAGGGTACGCTGGTGGCGCATGGTCTTTCCAAGACCTATGACACGCGGCGCGTGGTGAACGGCGTATCGCTGGTCGTTCGCAAGGGCGAGGCTGTCGGCCTGCTCGGACCGAACGGCGCCGGCAAGACGACGTGTTTCTACATGATCACCGGGCTTGTGCCTGTCGATGAGGGCATGATTGCCATCAATGGCAACGAGGTGACGCATATGCCGATGTATCGGCGCGCGCGTCTCGGCGTCGGCTACCTGCCGCAGGAAGCCTCGATCTTTCGCGGACTGTCTGTTGAGGATAATATCCGGGCCGTTCTCGAAGTTCACGAACCGAACCGCGACAAGCGGGAAGCCAAGCTCGACGAGCTGCTGGAGGAATTCCACATCAGCCAGTTGCGCAAGTCCGCAGCCGTGGCGCTTTCGGGTGGTGAAAGGCGTCGCCTCGAAATCGCCCGCGCGCTTGCGACCGACCCTGCCTTCATGCTGCTGGACGAGCCGTTTGCCGGTGTCGACCCGATTTCGGTGTCCGACATCCAGAACCTTGTTCGCCACTTGACGGCGCGTGGTATCGGGGTACTGATAACGGACCACAATGTCCGTGAAACGCTGGGTCTTATCGACCGTGCCTATATCATTCACGCAGGCGAAGTCCTGACACATGGCAGGGCAGACGATATCGTCAACAACCCGGATGTGCGTCGTCTTTACCTTGGTGACAAGTTCAGCCTCTGAAGCCCAGAAAGAATCCACTTTCCCGCTTCGTGCCGCTTGACCAAATCTATCAAAAAAGCAATTCTTGTGCCAGTTGAAGGATGGCGCCGATAATCTCGGTGTCTTCCTCTCGACTATCGTGCGATGACCGCATGATTTTAAGGAGATCACGGGAGTTTCGCGTCCGCCATGGGGTTATCTGCCAGTCTTTTTCTGCGACAGAGCCAATCGCTGGTGATGACACCGCAGCTGATGCAGTCCATTCAGCTGCTGCAGATGACGCATTTTGAACTCAACCAGTTCATCGCGCAGGAAGTCGAGAAAAATCCGCTGCTCGAAATAGCGGCAGGCGACGGCGATGGTGATGCGGATTTAGGCGGGCTTGATCCCCGCGATCTGGAATTTTCCGGTTCGCGCGATGATGACGGACCGTTCGAAGGCCAGTCGGCGGCGCAAGCCGATGTCGGCTCCCTCGACTGGTATGAGAGCGCAACCCGCGACGGCACGGCCAAGCTTGGCGATCACCTCGATGCCAGCCTTGAAAACGTGTTTCCCGACGACGCACCGGCACAGCGGCCGGACGCGCCCGAACTTCTCGGCCAGTGGAAATCGATGCCCGGCGGCGATGCCGGCGAGGACTACGACCTCGACGATTTCGTTGCGGGTCAGGTGACCCTGCGCGATCATCTCGGACAACAGCTGCCTTTCGTGGTGACCACCCCGGGCGACCGGTTGATCGCCCAGGACCTGCTCGACCAGCTGGACGATGCCGGCTATTTCCAGGGCGACATCGAAGAGGTCGCGGCCCGTCTCGGCAAGGCGCCGGAGGCGGTAGAGGCCGTTCTCATTCAGCTGCAAACCTTCGATCCACCCGGGGTATTTTGCCGTAGCCTGAGCGAATGCCTGGCGATCCAGTTGCGCCAGAACGACCGGCTGGACCCGGCCATGGCAGCGCTGATCGATCACCTCGATCTTCTCGCCAAGCGTGACTTTGCGTCTCTGCGCAAGATCTGCGGCGTGGACGACGAAGATCTGATCGACATGATGGCTGAAATCCGCAAGCTCAACCCGAAGCCGGGTGCAGGCTTCGAGGGCGGGTTCTCGCAGTCTATCTCACCTGATGTCGTGGTCCGGCCATCGCTTGATGGTGGATGGAACGTCGAACTCAATCCCGATACCCTGCCGCGCGTTCTGGTCAACCAGACCTATTTCAACACGGTCTCCAAACACTGCCCGAAGAACGGCGAAGATCACAATTTTCTGTCGGACTGCATGCAGACGGCGAACTGGCTCGCCCGCAGCCTCGACCAGCGCGCCAAGACGATCATGAAAGTGGCAAGCGAGATCGTACGCCAGCAGGATGCCTTCCTGCTGCACGGCGTCGATCACCTGCGACCGCTCAACCTGAAGACGGTGGCAGAGGCCATCAAGATGCACGAATCCACCGTCAGCCGCGTCACCTCCAACAAGTATGTGCTGACGCCACGCGGCCTGTTCGAACTGAAATACTTCTTCACAGTGTCGATCGGCTCGGCGGAAGAAGGTGGAGACACCCATTCGGCCGAATCGGTGCGGCATCGCATCCGGTTGTTGATTTCTCAGGAGCTGCCGAGTGCCGTCCTGTCGGATGACGACATTGTCATCAGCCTCAAACAGGGCGGTGTCGAACTTGCGCGCCGGACGGTGGCGAAATATCGCGAGGCGATGAACATTCCGTCATCGGTGCAACGCAGGCGGGAAAAGCGCGCCATCGCGAAACTGGCAGCGTTCTAGCCTCACATATCGAGGGCAGTCATAGGCGACCCGGTATTCGCCACACGTGCCGCACAGATTGACATTCCGTTAATGGCAGTTTAGAGACCCGCCGCAACCTGACCGGGCGACACGGGATCTAAACCAATTCCCAAACCAATTTGGCCCTGCCATTCGTGAACCGCTTGGATCAAGAGGCCGGTTGGCGTAGACTGGAACATGCAAGTCACGACAATAAGGAGTAACTCCATGAGTGTGCGTGTATCCGGTAAACATATGGAAATCGGCGACTCGTTTCGACAGAAGATCGAGGACCACATCGGCGGTGCAGTGACCAAATACTTCGACGGGGGGTATTCGGGTCAGGTGATCGTCGAGAAGTCCGGCTCGCGTTTTTCGGCAGATTGCAAGGTGCATCTCGATACCGGGATCGTCCTGCATGCGGCCGGAGAAGCGAATGATCCACAGGCAAGTTTCGATGCTGCAGCGGAGCGGATCGAAAAACGCCTTCGTCGCTACAAGCGTCGACTGAAGGACCATCACGCCGGCAATCACGCGAACGGTTTTTCCGAAGTGGCTTACACGGTCATGGACCGGGTACCGGATGAAGAAGACGACGTGCCAGACGATTTCGCACCGACAATCGTTGCGGAAAGCACGAAGCAGTTGATGACCATGTCCGTTGCGACCGCCGTGATGGCGCTCGACATGACGGACGAACCGGTCCTGTTGTTCCGCAGCCCTGGAAAGGAGCTGAACATCGTGTACCGGCGCAATGACGGAAATATCGGTTGGATCGATTCCACCGGTATGAAGAACTAAAAACTCTCGGGAGAGCGCCTTTGGCGCTCTCTTCGCCCTTCGCGGCAAAAGGATGATAAGAATGGCTTTGGCGGATTTGCTGCAGCAAGATGCGATTGTTCCTGCCCTTAAAGTGACCTCCAAGAAGCAGCTTCTTCAGGAACTTGCTGTGAAAGCGGCCAAGCTGACGGGTGTTCCCGAGCGGGAGATCTTCGACGTCATCCTGCAACGGGAGCGGCTGGGGTCGACGGGCGTTGGCCACGGCATTGCCATCCCACATGGCAAGCTCAGCAGCATATCGTCCATCAAGGGCGTGTTCGCCCGCCTGGAATCGCCGATCGACTTCGAAGCGCTGGATGACGAGCCGGTCGATCTTGTCTTCCTGCTGCTCGCCCCAGAGGGCGCCGGCGCCGACCACCTGAAGGCGCTTTCGCGTATTGCCCGCGTATTGCGCGATCAGGATCTCGTTGCCAAGCTTCGCAAGACCGATTCCGCGTCGGCAATCTACGCCTTTCTGAATGCAGAACAGGCAAACCACGCCGCCTGAGGCGGCTCTATACTCCTTTTCTATAGAGTAAAGCCGCCCGTTCGCCCTCGAATGGAGCGGCTAATCTTGTTTTCGAGCCCTCTTTAGAATTGCCTTTTGTCAAATACGCCACATGTCTTTCCCGTTGAAGGAGATAGACATGAATGACGACATACGTGCCAGGATCGCTGCGAATGACAGACTGCTTAAGGCGGTTATCATCCTGCTGGCGATCAAGGATCCCCATCTTCTCGATGAGCTCGATGCAATCTTCAAAATTGCCGATGGTCAGGAGGGACTGATCGGCGATGCGGACAAGAAGACCCGAGCCCATCTCAATTCGGAACTGGCCCTGATCCGTTCCCTGGCGCATGTTTCGCTGGATACGACGCACTGATCCTTACCCGCGGTCGCCAAACGCAAATGGGCGCCCGAGGCGCCCATTTTTCTTGGAAAGGCTCTAAGGAGCTCAGTCCTTCTTGTCTTCAGCCGCCGCTGCTTCAACCTTCGGGCCGCCCTTGGCGACGCCGACCATGGCCGGGCGCAAGACGCGTTCGCCAATAATGAAGCCGGCTTGGACGACCTGCATGACAGTGTTGTTGGGTACGTCCGCATTCGGGATCTCGAACATGGCCTGATGGAAGTTCGGATCGAACTTCTCGCCTTCGGCATCGATCTTCTTGACGCCGTGCCGCTCGAGTGTCGACAGCATGCCACGCTCGGTCATTTCGACGCCTTCAAGCAGGCTCGTCAGCGTCGCATCGGCTCCGGCACGCTTGTCTGCCGGAACAGTGTCGAGCGCGCGGCGCAGATTGTCCGAGACGGCCAGCATGTCGCGGGCAAAGCCCGAGACGGCGTAGGACTTGGCATCCTTTACTTCACGCTCGGTGCGGCGGCGAAGGTTGTCCATCTCTGCAGCAAGCCGCATGAAACGGTCGCGCAAATCGGAATTTTCAGCCTTGAGCACATCGATCGGATCGGGCTCCTGCGCGAAGAAGGCTTCCCCTGCGCTCTGATCGGCGGCGTCTTCGAGAGCGGATGCTACGGCTTCCGCCGTGTTTTCGACAGCAGCTGCGTCAGGTCCGTTCTTCTTGGTTTCGTCGGTCATGACGGTCTCCGGTGCGTATTGGAATCTGGAAGGGTGGTTGCGCCCGATATCGAGGTTCGGGGCGAAAAAATCAAGGGCTTGGGAACATCCTAGCGGGATAGCCTTGCAAGCAGCTGCGCCGTGTAATCCACCATCGGCACGATGCGCGAGTAATTCAGCCGGGTTGGGCCGATCACGCCGACCGCGCCGACGATGCGTTCCTCGCCATCACGATAGGGCGCAACGATGAGCGAGGAGCCGGATAGAGAGAACAGTTTGTTTTCCGAACCGATAAAGATCCGCACGCCCGGCCCCTTTTCGGCAAGGTCGAGGATCTCGATCAGGCTGTCCTTCTTTTCGAGATCGTCAAACAGCAGACGCAGCCGATCGAGATCGCTGACGTCAGCCAGACCTTCCAAGAGGTTTGCCCGGCCGCGGACGATAAGCTGGCCCGGCTTTCCGTCCTCCTGATCGCCCGACCAGAAGGCGAGGCCTCGCTCCACCAGATCATGCGACAGCGTGTGAAGCTCGCTTGCGACCTGTTCCTTCAGCATTTTCATCTGGCCGCGAAATTCCGGCAGCGTCTGGCCGGCGAGATGCGCGTTGAGGAAATTTGCGGCCTCGCCAAGCTGCGACGAGGTTACGCCGGCCGGCAGATCGATGATGCGGTTCTCCACCTGGTTATGATCGCCAACGAGGACGGCGAGCGCCTTGGTCGGCTCTAGGCGGATGAACTCGACATGTTTGAGGACCGGATCGTTCTTGGCGGTGATGACAATGCCAGCACCACGCGAGACGCCCGACAGCATCAGGCTTGCATCCGCCATCAGGTTTTCGAGCGTCTGATCGCGATCAGGCGGACGGATCTGCCGGTCGATGCTGGCGCGGTCTTCTTCCGAGAGATTGCCGACCTGCATGAAGGCATCGACAAAGAACCGCAGCCCTGTCTGGGTTGGCATGCGGCCTGCACTGATATGCGGCGAGTAGATGAGGCCGAGCTCTTCGAGATCGCTCATGACGTTGCGCACGGAAGCCGGTGACAGCGACATGGGCAGAAGTCGCGACAGATTGCGCGAACCGACCGGCTCGCCGGATTCCAGATAGCTTTCCACGATGCGGCGAAAGATTTCCCGCGAACGATCATCAAGCACGGAGCCGTTGTCGCGACCCGTCAGTCCCGGAAATACCATTGGCCCCTTTACCATGCTGCTGATCTCATCTCCCAGATATAGTCGCTCACTTGCGCATCCGCAAAAGGGAAATTCTTTGCAAATGACGGCTCCGAGCCTTAGAAGGCGGAAACAATAATCCAGGGAGTGACGGATGCGGCCTTCAGGCAGACAGACAAATCAGATGCGCAAGATTTCGTTCGAGCGCAATTTCTCCAAGCATGCCGAGGGCTCCTGTCTCGTCAAGTTCGGCGATACCCATGTTCTGTGCACCGCAAGCCTTGAAGAAAAGACGCCGCCGTGGCTGCGCAATTCCGGCAAGGGCTGGGTCACCGCCGAATACGGAATGCTGCCGCGCGCCACCGGCGACCGGATGAAGCGCGAGGCTGCGACCGGCAAGCAGGGTGGCCGCACCCAGGAAATCCAGCGCCTGATCGGCCGTTCGCTGCGCGCCGTGGTCGACCTTTCCGCGCTTGGCGAAAAGCAGATCACCATCGACTGCGACGTGATCCAGGCCGATGGCGGCACCCGCACGGCGGCCATTACCGGTGGCTGGCTGGCGCTGTACGATTGCCTGAAATGGATGGACACCCGCTCGATGATCAAGCTCGACAAGGTTCTGAAAGACCATGTCGCGGCGATCTCGTGCGGCATCTTTGCAAGCCAGCCGGTCATCGATCTCGACTATCTCGAAGATTCGGCCGCCGAGACAGACGCGAATTTCGTCATGACGGGTAGCGGCGGCATCGTCGAGATTCAGGGCACGGCCGAGGGTGCTCCCTTCAGCCAGGAGGAATTCCTCAACCTGCTGTCGCTGGCACAGGACGGCACCCGGGAACTGGTAGCGCTGCAGAAGCAGGCGATCGGCGGCTGATTTCAACGCTGGCTGATCCAAGAGTTGCGAGGGGCAGTCTTCCTTTCCGGAGAGACTACCTCTCGATCGAACCTCCTCCCCCGCCTTCATGGCGGGGCAGCATCAGACAAGGGAGCCACTGTTTTGATCGACGGCATTCTCGAAACAGCGCTCTATGTCGATGATCTCGATGCGGCGGAAGCATTTTACGGTGAACTGCTCGGGCTTGAACGGGTGTTGCGGGCCGGCGATCGCCACGTGTTTTACCGATGCGGACCCGGCATCCTGTTGATCTTCAATCGCGCCGAGACGCTGAAGCCGACGCCTGATGATGCGCTGCCGGTTCCGCCGCACGGCACGGCAGGCCCGGGGCATGTGTGCTTTCGTATGGACGGCCCGGCGATTGACAGAATGGCAGAAAAGCTCAACAAGGCGGGCATCGTGATTGAAAGCGATTTTCGCTGGCCAACCGGCGCCCGATCCCTCTATTTCCGCGACCCGGCCGGCAACAGCCTGGAATGCGCAGAGCCGAGGCTCTGGAATCTATAGGAACCTTCATGCGCAAGCTTGAGACGAAAACGATCGTCGTTGCCAGCCACAATGCCGGCAAGATCCGTGAGATTGCCGAATTGATCGGTCCGTTCGGCTTTTCGGCAAAGTCCGCGGCAGAACTGAAGTTCGAGGAACCGGACGAGACCGGCACGACGTTTGAGGAAAATGCGGCGATCAAGGCGCTTGCGTCTGCCAAGGCGTCCGGCCTGCCCGCCCTTTCCGACGATAGCGGCATCGTCATCGATGCGCTGGACGGCGCTCCCGGTGTCTATACCGCCAACTGGGCCGAGCGCGAGGACGGCAGCCGCGATTTCGCGATGGCGATGCAGAAGGTAGAAGACGCGCTGCAGAAAAAGGGTGCGACCACGCCCGACAAGCGCAGCTGCCGTTTCGTCAGCGTTCTTTGCCTTGCCTGGCCGGATGGCCATACGGAACTCTTCCGCGGCGATGTCGAAGGCGTTGTTGCCTGGCCGCCGCGCGGTGCTGCCGGTTTCGGTTACGACCCGATCTTCCAGCCGGCAGGTCACGAGACCACGTTTGGCGAAATGACCAGCGAGGAAAAGCACGGCTGGAAGCCCGGCGATGACCATGCGCTGTCACACCGGGCGCGCGCGTTCAAGCTGTTCGTTGAAACCTGCCTGGAGGCCTGAACCCATTTGAACGCCGTCGCTCCCCTTTTTCCCGGCATGCTGCTACCCGACACGGGTGAGCCGGGCTTCGGCGTTTACGTGCACTGGCCGTTCTGCGCAGCCAAATGCCCCTATTGCGATTTCAACAGCCATGTCCGCCACCAGCCCGTGGATCAGCTTCGCTACACCGCCGCGTTTCTGAAAGAGATGGAAACGATGCGCAGGATGAGCGGGCCGAAGACGGTCACGAGCATCTTTCTGGGCGGCGGTACGCCTTCGCTGATGGATCCTTCAACCGTCGGGGCGATCCTCAACGGGATCGCGCAGCACTGGCATGTGCCTGACGGGATCGAGATCACGATGGAGGCCAATCCTTCCAGCGTCGAGGCTGAGCGCTTTCGCGGCTATAGGGCTGCCGGCATCAACCGGGTCTCGATGGGCGTGCAGGCTCTCAACGATACGGATCTCAAATTCCTCGGCCGCCTGCATGACGTGGCCGACGCGCTGAAGGCGATCAAGCTGGCGCGCGAGATCTTTCCGCGCATGTCGTTCGACCTGATCTACGCCCGGCCGAAGCAGACGGTGGAGGCTTGGGAAGCGGAGCTGAAGCAGGCCATTTCCTATGCCGTCGATCACCTTTCCCTTTATCAGCTGACGATCGAGGAAGGCACGCCGTTCTACGGCCTGCACAAGGCTGGTAAGCTGATCGTTCCAGATGACGAGCAGTCGGCGCTTCTCTATGAGGCGACGCAGGAGATCACCGCAGCGCATGGCATGCCGGCCTACGAGGTCTCCAACCACGCCAAGCCGGGTGCCGAAAGCCGGCACAACCTGACCTACTGGCGCTATGGCGACTATGCCGGCATCGGCCCCGGTGCGCATGGTCGCCTGACGCGGGGACGCGACAAGATCGCCACCGCCACCGAGCGACGTCCGGAGACGTGGCTGGACCAGGTCGAGACACAAGGCCACGGCATGGTCGACCAGGAACTGCTAGGCTTCGACGAGCAGGCGGACGAGTTGCTTCTGATGGGACTGCGCCTGACCGAAGGCGTCGACCTGGCGCGCTGGCAGGAGCTTTCCGGCCGCGATCCGGACCCGGTCCGCGAAGAGCGGCTTCTGGAACACGGCTTTATCGAGCGGCTGGGAAATTCCAGGCTGCGCTGCACGCCGTCCGGCATGCTGATCCTCGATGCTGTCGTTGCCGACCTCGCCTGCTGACTAGGCCTTCACCGCCGTCACATGCAGCCATTCGGTTGGCCGGTCATCATAGCCGCTGCCGTCGTTCGTGCTTATCTCGAGCGATGACCACGTGACGGTCCTGTAGGCCTGTTCGAGCCAGGGCCGCGACGGGTTGTTGTAATAGCGACCTATCGCATCCGTCATCTCTTCCTCGCCGGTCTTATAGCTTGCGTAGAAAATGCCGCCAGGGCGCAGCGCCCGGTGGATGCGGGCAAGGATATCGGCGAGATCATTTCTCGGCGTGTGCAAAAGGCAGGCATTGGCCCAGACGCCACTATAGGCAGCAACGCTGTCGATATCCCCGAAGCGCAGTAGCGCGACTCTACGCCCCAGACGGCGCGAGGCTTGCTCTGCCATTTCCGCAACGCCATCCGTCGGGGTGACGTCAAAGCCGCGTTCAATCATGAAACCGCTGTCGCGGCCATTGCCGCAGCCAAGTTCCAGAACTCGGGCACCCGGAGAGAGGCGGGAGAGAAATGCTTCCAGCCGGATCTCGTTCGCCTTTTCCCGATAACCGGCATAGGCCTTCGCATTGTCGGCGTAGAAGCGGAGGGTCTGATCGTGTTCCGCCATGGCTCTTACTTCTGTGACAGGAGAAGCTTGGTGCCGAAGCCGACGAAGACGGTGGCAACGCCGAGGTCGATCTTCTGCTTGGCCTTGAGATAGGCGCTCGCCACCCGCGGATGGGTGATCAGGCCGACCAGAAACGTATAGTAACAGGCCGAAACCGCGACCATGACAGCGATTGCCGCTAGCCCGTAGAGAAACGGCGTGCCCGCCGGCATGGTAGCGGCAAACAGCGAGGCAACGAAGAGAGCCGATTTCGGGTTGGCGAGGTTGGTCGCAAGCCCCAGTCGGTAAGCCTTCCTCAGCGGTATCTCGCGTTCTGTGGGGGCAAATTCGGGTGTTGTCCGGGCCTTCCGGACATCCATGAAGACGCGCAGGCCGAGCCATACGAGATAAAGACCGCCGACGATCTTCAGCGCGACATAGGCGAAGGGAGCTGCCTGAAACAGGGCATTGATCCCGAGCCAGCCCGCAAAGCCCCACAGGCATGTTCCGGTAATCGTTCCCATGGCTGCCGTAATGGCAACCTTGCGCGGTGCTGTGAGGCAATAGCGGATCACCAGCAGCGTATTTGGCCCGGGGGTAATGCAGGCGACAGCCCAGATGGTCGCCACGGATAAAAGAAACACGACACGCTCCTCGCACACCAGAAAGATTGGTGTGCGCCAGAAGCCAAATCCCGTCAACGCCCGGACAAACAAAAACCGGCTCTCATCCGATGGGTAAGAGCCGGCTTCGGTCGGTCAGTCGATGATCACAGATTGTTTTCGTTGATCAGGCGCTTCAGAAGCTCGACCTCGTGGCTGAGCTTGCTGTCGCCCGAGATCAGGTCCTCGATCTTGCGAACCGCATGCAGCACGGTCGTATGGTCGCGGCCACCAAACCGACGGCCGATTTCCGGGAAGGAGCGCGGCGTCATGGTTTTCGAGAGGTACATGGCGACCTGGCGCGGCTTGACGATGACGCGGGTGCGGCGGTTGGAGACCAGTTCCTGCCGCGAGACGTTGTAATGGCGTGCCACGACGCGCTGGATATCCTCGATCCGGACGCGCCTTGCTTCCCCGGCGCCGACCAGATGGGCGAGAAGCTCGTCGACGCGCTCGATCGAGAGGTTCGGCTCAAACGAGCGACGGAACAGCAGCTGGTTGAACGCGCCTTCCAGTTCGCGACCGGTGCTGACGACGCTGCGTGCGACGTGATCGAGAATTTCGTGCGGGATATCGAGCGATGGATCATCCTGCTGGGCAGCCGCGAGACGACCTTTGAGCATTTCCATGCGCATATCGTAATCCGGCGTCTCGACCTCAATGGCCACGCCGCCCTGCAGACGCGAGCGAACCCGCGGATCGAGCGATTCCAGTTCCCAAGGCGCGCGGTCGGCAGCAACCACGACCTGCTTGGCGCTGTCGAGCAGCATGTTGAGCAGATGGCAGAATTCGTTCTGGATCATCTTGCCCTGCAGGAACTGCATGTCGTCGATGATCAACAGATCGATATGGCGCAGGCTGTCCTTGAGCGTCAGGGCATCATTGTCGCGGATCGCGGTTGCGAAACGCCACATGAAATATTCGGCGGTGAGATAGACCACGCGCGGCATGCGGGGGCTGCCGACGGCGGCGTTGGCGATGGCCTGAAGAAGGTGGGTCTTGCCGAGACCGACACCGGAATGAATAAACAGCGGGTTGAAACGCACGGCACCGGCACCGGCTTCCGCAATCGTCTTGGCAGCGGCAAGCGCCACGCGGTTCGAGGCGCCTTCAACGAACGTGTCGAACGTATAACGGCTGTCGAGTGGCGAACCGAACAACGGGCCGGGCTGCGAGGACTGGCGAACCGGGGTGGACGCGGCAGTCGGGAACGTGGCGATCTTGCCGATCTCACGCGGTGCAGATGGGCGTTGCGACGCGACAGGTGCCGGAGCATCCGAGCCAATGACGCCGTCCTGGACATCCGATACCGGCTTTGCAGCGCGGGTTGCCGTGCGGACCAGGATCTCCACCTTGAGGATCTCGGCATCTTCCGCCTGGAAGATCGACGTGATCAGATCAAGATAACGGTTGTTGATCCAAGACTTCAGAAACGTCGTGGGCACCGTGAGCCTGACGACACTCTTCGAGACGGTGTGAAGCTTAAGTCTTGCAAACCAGCTTGCGTAAACATCCTGGCCGACCTGTGCTTTAAGACGCACACTGAATCGCTCGAAAAGAGCATCATGCTTCATAACTGGTGTTTCCCCTGCCGCCTGTGCGCAAACGGAATCAAACGCCTGTCGTGCATTGCCCCCGTTGCCGGTTGCACGAGCCGATACGTTATTCATTTGCATTATTCGCCGCCTTTTCCATAGGAGCCCGGCGGTTCTGTTTCCCGCCAGGACACATTCTTTTTAACTACGTCCGACAGCCCGTCTCCGTGCGGAAACGATGACTGCCCTTCCCCATCGATCAAAGTTCCAGGCCAACCGCCCGGACCATCAAAGATCGATCCGGATCACCTCGTCTGATCCAGACCTGCGGGAGCCAACCCGCAACTCAGCGCACGCTCCATCCTCGTTATGAAGAGCCGCTGACTTCCCACTGCCTTCTTCCGACTCCCCAGTCGGCCCCGTCACGCATAAGTTCAGCTGTTGCCGGAAAAGCCAATTTCCGGCTTGCAACCATCGGTTAAATAAGGAAACGAGAAAAACATCTCGCCGCAAGCTGCTTAAAGTCCCCGGGCCGCTCGGTGTCGAGCGGTTGTCGGCAGGCTCTAGGAGTGATCTCCATGCCTCTCGCTAAAAGCCATTTAGGCAGGATCAAATGGCAAGATCAATGATGAATTTTACGCAAAATCCGAGCGCGACCGTTGACTCTCCGGGTGCGATTTGAATGGCCGGAGGGTTGCGGAGAAGAATCCCAGTTGAATCAATGGGATTCAAAATCCATCTATTTCTGATGGTACGATTCAGAGAAAAAATAAAAAAAACCTTGACTCAAAAAGCAGGCGGCGGGTTGGCGGAATTGCCGCCAGACTTGGGCAGACCTCTCATAAGCCTTTGTATTTCATCGGGAAAATCTGTCACGCACCTGACACGTAACCGTTACTGAGCCGGTTAACGAAGTACAAAGGACCGAGAATCACAAAAAGCCCGGTCGACCGACCAGGCTTTTGATGCATGCACGCTAAAGGTGATATTAGGCGGAGAGTGCCTTGACGCGAGCTGCCAGGCGCGAGACCTTGCGGGACGCCGTGTTGCTGTGAAGGACGCCCTTTGTTGCAGCGCGTGCGATTTCCGGCTGAGCTGCCTTCAGAGCAGCAGCAGCGACGGATACGTCACCCGTTGCGATCGCTTCTTCAACCTTGCGGATAAAGCCACGAACGCGCGAGCGGCGGGACTTGTTGACTGCGGTACGGCTAGCGATCTTGCGGGTCGCTTTTTTCGCCGAAGTTGTATTGGCCATATCATGCCTCTCTACGAATTCGAACCAAAACTCCGCCGTTGCCGCGTAGGTCCTGCGACCATCAATCCAGCAATTCGGGAGCAATAGAGGAAGCCGTCGATCAGGCTTTCCCAACTGTGGGCGGGCATATAACCGGTATAGCGCGCCTCGTCAACGCGGATTCGCATGAAGGGTGCCGCTGAATTTGCCGTTTGGCGAAGTCCCGCGTCCTTTTCGCGACCATAACCCCTCCCACTCTCCTTACAGGGATGCGTGTTCAAACATCGCCTGCAACGGCTGATCACTTCTGGCAGCGCGGGCAGTAGAAGGTGGAGCGGCCGGCTTGGGTGATGCGAGAAACGGTGCCGCCGCAGCCCGGCGTGCGGCAGGGCTTATCCTCCTGGTCATAGACAGAGAAGGAATGCTGGAAATAGCCAAGCGAGCCGTCCGTCTGGATATGGTCGCGCAGAGACGAGCCGCCGGCTGCAATCGCATCGGCAATGACAGCGCGGATCGCTTCCGTCAGCAGCACCAGCTCCTTCTTCGGCCGGCCCGTGGGCGTGACGATGCTGCCCGCTGCCCTCTTCGGCGACAGGTGTGCGCGCCACAGCGCTTCGCAGACATAGATATTGCCGAGACCGGCGATCACGGTCTGATCGAGCAGCGTGCTCTTCAATGGCTGCGCCTTGCCGGAAAACCGCTTGCCGAGATACTCCGCATCGAGCGCGTTGCCGGTCGGCTCCGGACCGAGTTGCGCAAATGCCGGGTAGAGATCGAGCTCGCTGCGCTTTGCCAGATGCAGGAAGCCGAAACGGCGCGGATCATTATAGATGACCTTCGTTGTCTCGTTGCCACGCTCCAGATGAAAGACGACGTGGTCATGCTTCTCGTCCTTGGAGCGCGGATGATGAAATGTGCCAAGCGCCTCTTCCTCGACCCTGAACGAGCCGGACATGCCGAGATGGGCAATGATGGTGAGATCGTCTTCGAGGTCGATCAGCAGGTATTTGGCGCGTCTTCCCAGCGCGATGATCTGCCGGCCTTCGACTGCGGCGACAAGATTTTCCGGGAACGGAAAGCGCAGATCGGTGCGGTTCAGCTGCAGCCTTGCAAGCTTTGCTCCCTCCATGGCCGGAGAAAGGCCGCGACGAACGGTTTCGACCTCTGGCAATTCGGGCATGGTCTACCTAACTTCCTGTTTCAACGATGCCGCCGGTGCTCTATAGACCGGGCGGTAATCCACCACATAGCGTCCGGAAACCGGTTTCGCTATGGTCCGCCTGGATAGAGACACCGAGGAGCTGCCCATGACCGAAGCCCGCACCCGCGCCGAAGGCGGAATGGAAACCTCCTATGGCTTCCGCCAGGTGGCCGATGGGGAAAAGCAGGGCCTCGTCAACGACGTATTCCACAAGGTCGCCAAGCGCTATGACGTGATGAACGACGTCATGTCGGCGGGCATGCACCGGGTGTGGAAGGACGCGATGATTACCGCGCTCAATCCGCGCAAGGATGCGAGCTACCGGACGCTGGATGTGGCGGGCGGCACCGGCGACGTCGCATTCCGCATCGTCGAGGCCTCGGGCCTCAAGGCCCATACGACGGTGCTCGATATCAATGGCTCGATGCTGGCCGTGGGTGCCGAGCGGGCGCAGAAGAAAAAGCTGTCCGGCAATCTCGATTTCATCGAGGCGAATGCAGAATCCCTGCCCTTCGAGGACAATTCCTTCGACGCCTATACGGTCGCCTTCGGGATCCGCAACGTTCCGCGCATCGACGTGGCGCTGTCTGAAGCCTTTCGCGTGCTGAAGCGTGGCGGACGGTTGCTGGTTCTGGAATTTTCGGAAGTCGAACTTCCGCTGCTCGACAAGTTTTACGACGAGTGGTCGTTCCGGGCGATCCCGCGCTTCGGCAAGATGATCACCGGTGATTCCGAGCCCTACCAGTATCTGGTGGAATCGATCCGCAAATTCCCCAACCAGGAAAATTTCGCAGCGATGATCCGCACCGCCGGTTTTTCGCGCGTGAGCTACACCAATTATACCGGCGGGATCGCGGCGCTGCATTCCGGCTGGAAGCTCTGAAGCGATGAGCACGATCGGCGCTTATTTCCGGCTCGCCCGTGTCGGCTGGGTTCTTGTCCGCGAAGGCGTGGTTTCGGCCCTGCCGACACAGGACCTGCCGCCGGCCGTCGGCATTCTCAAGTCCATGCTCGAGCCGCTCACCCGTTTCAGGGCGAAGAAGCAGCCCCGCAGCGAAAGGCTGACCCGCGCCGTCGGAAGGCTCGGTCCCTCCTATGTGAAGATCGGCCAGTTTCTCGCCACCCGTCCGGATGTCGTCGGTGTTGACTGGGCCGTCGATCTTGCCATGCTGCAGGACCGGATGGCCTTCTTCCCGACCGATGCTGCCAAGACAGCCGTCGAGACCTCGCTTGGCCGCCCGATCAGCGATCTCTACACATCGTTCCAAGAGCCGATTGCGGCCGCCTCGATCGCGCAGGTGCACCCGGCCGAAGTGAACGGCAAGAAGATGGCCGTGAAAGTGGTGCGCCCCGGCGTGCGCCAGCGTTTCGCAAATGACATCGAAGGCATGTATGTGGTTGCCCGCATGCAGGAACGCCTGATGCCCTCCAGCCGCCGGCTTCGCCCGATTGAGGTGACGCGGACGCTGGAACAGACGACCAAGATGGAAATGGACCTGCGCCTGGAGGCTGCAGCCCTTTCCGAGATTGCCGAAAACACGGCGGACGACCCAGGTTTCCGCGTGCCTGAAGTGGACTGGGAACGGACCGGCCGCGACGTCATCACCATGGAGTGGATCGACGGCGCCAAGATGAACGACGTCCCGGCGCTGCGGGCTGCCGGCCACGATCTGGAAAAGCTCGCAGAAGTGCTGATCCAGTCCTTCCTGCGCCACACGCTGCGCGACGGCTTTTTCCATGCCGACATGCATCCCGGCAACCTCTTCGTCGAGCCTGATGGTACAATCGTCGCCGTCGACATGGGGATCACCGGACGGCTGGGCAAAAAGGAACGGCGCTTCCTCGCCGAAATCCTCTACGGCTTTATCACCCGCGACTATATGCGTGTCGCCGAGGTGCATTTCGAAGCGGGCTATGTGCCTGCGCACCACGACGTGGCGGCCTTCGCTCAGGCGATCCGGGCGATCGGCGAGCCGATCCACGGTCAGCCCGCCGAAACCATCTCCATGGCCCGGCTGCTGGCGCTGCTGTTCGAAGTGACCGACCTGTTCGAGATGCAGACCCAGCCGCAGTTGATCCTCTTGCAGAAGACCATGGTCGTCGTCGAAGGCGTCTCGCGCATTCTCGACCCGCGTTTCAACATGTGGAAGGCCGCAGAGCCTGTCGTCGGCCAGTGGATCCGCGACAATCTCGGCCCCAAGCGCATCGCATCCGACCTCAAGGACGGGATGAAGGCGGGCCTGAAGCTTGCCGAAGCATTGCCGGAGATCGCCGCCAAGACGGAAACCCTGCACCGGGAACTCGTTCACATGAGCGAACACGGCCTGCGTTTCGACCCCGAAACGGCCGACGCGATCGGCAAGGCGGAAGCCAGGCACAGTCGCTCCGGCCGCGTGGCGCTTTGGATCATCGCGATCTCGCTCGTCGTCATCGCCTTCGCCGTCGTCTGAAAAGGCGCATTGCGACATCAGATGTCCAGGTTCTGGGATATACCTTGGGCGACAGGATGAATTAGTGTGCGGGCAAAAGGAATGCCATGTCCGCCGCACCCGAAAATCCAGACCGCATCACGATCGAACTCACCGGCCAGCCGATCGGCTTTGCCGAGCTGATCAAGATCGGTCGTGGCGAAGTCAACGTGACAGCCAGTGCCGAAGGGCTTGCCCGTGTTGCTGCGGCCCGTTTGGTGCTGGAAAGCACGATTGCCGACGGCACGCCCGTCTATGGCGCGACGACCGGCGTCGGTGCGATGAAGGACGTCGCGTGGTCGCCGGAAGAGCTCGACGCCTTCAATATCGGGCTTGTCCGGGCCCATCACTTCGGCACCGGCGAACCGTTTCCGATCTGCGTCGTGCGCAATGCGATGGCGTTGCGCGTCAACACGGCGCTGACGGGCTATGTGGGTTGCTCGACCGAACTGGTTCAGGCCTATCTCGATCTGCTGCAGGCCGACGTCATTCCGGTCGTGCGGCGCACCGGCTCGATCGGCTGCGCCGATATCGGTCTGATGGGGCAGATCGGTGCTGTCCTGACCGGCGTCGGCGAGGCAATGTTCGAGGGACGCCGCCTGCCCGCAGCGGAAGCCTTTGCGGCGGCAGGCATCGCGCCGATGAAAATGGCGCCGCGCGACAGCCTTGCCTCGCTCAGCGTCAATTCCGTCAGCTTTGCGGCCGCCGCAGACGCGACGCGCACGGCCGCCTGCGCCATCCGAACGCTGCTTGCCACAGGCATGGCCGCTTCCGGTGCGATGGGCGGATCCCGCGACCCGTGGATTGCCGTCACCCATGTGGGCACGCCGCGCGAAGCGATGATCGGAAAATGGCTGTGCAACGCATCCGAAGGCTGGGACTGGCCGAAGGCGACGCAAATCCAGGACCCGTTGAGCCTGCGCATGATCGCGCAGGTGTTCGGCACCGTGTTTGAAAGCGTGCTGACCGCCGGCCACAAGATCCTCGCGGCAACGGGCCGCTCCGACGACAACCCCGTGATCGTCGACGGCCGGGTTCTGACATCAGGCGGTTCACTGCCGCTCGACGTTACGGTGCTCCTGGAATCGGCGTCGCTGACGATGGCGCATGCGGCGCGCAACGCCTTCAACCGCTGCGTTCTTCTTGGAAACGGCCAGCGCCGCGATCTGCCGGTCAATCTGGTTCCGCATGGTGTGATTGCGACGGGCTTCGGGCCGATCATCAAGCTGGCCGGCGAGATCTTTTCGCGCGTGCTGTCGATGACCAACCCGGTTTCGGCGCAGTCGCTGGTGGTGGCCGGCGGCATGGAGGACGAGGCAGCGTTTCTGCCGCTGGTGATCGAGCGGTTCGAGCGACAGGTGCAGGCCCTGCAGAGACTGGCGGCGCTTGAAGCGCTGCTTGCTGCCCAGGCGATGGATATCCACGGCGACGAGCCGGGTGGCGCGGTCAAGCTGATCTACGATGCCGTACGCCGCCATGCAGCCTTCTACACGGTCGATCGGCCGCTTTCGGCGGAGGTTGAGGCGATCGAGGCAGAACTCGCGTCCGAGGCCTTCCTGACAGAGCTGATCGCCATCTCGCCGATCCATGCGATCGACGGTTTCTTTGCGCTTGGTGGCTTCGGCATGCAGGGCGTTCAGCCCACGCAAGCGTGAGCACGGCACGCCTTTATTCCGCCGGGTTCTTCAGACTTTCTTAAAGGAATATAGTCCTTTCGCGTGCCCCAAGTGGCCATTTGGAGTTTGCCCATGGCGCTTGGCGCTTCCCGACGGCTGCAGGACGGCGTTGTTGCCGTCGAAACGATGACGCGCTTTGCGCTGGCAGTGCTGGCGCTGGCATCGGGCGTCTATACCTATCTCGGTGCCCGCACCATTCTCGACGGCTCGCCGACGGCGGTGTTCTTTGCAGCGATCATCTATTCGGTGTCGGTGTCGGTCGGCATCTACGCCTTCTGGTCCTACATGGCGCGGTTCTATCCGCATGTCACCTCGCGCACCGGGCGGACCGCGATGCTGGCGGTGATGGCCGCGGGTGCAGCCATGATTATGGCGATGTCGAGCTGGCTGAACGCTGCGGCACTTGCCGGCTCATCCGCCGTCGAACAGCACCTTTCCGAAACCGTGGAAGCCTATACGGCCGATCTCGACCGCGCGCACCAGAACGCGATTGCCGCGCAGAGCCTTCTGCCGGATATCCAGCGCGCCGGTGAACGGTTCTCCCAGCTTGCCGGTGTCGAGCGCCAGTCCGGTTCGCTGACCGGCACCACCGGCTCCGGCAGCGTGGTGCAGTTGCTCACCCAGATGTCGGCCCAGATGAAATCGCTGGAAGGCAATATCAACGGGTCGCGCGAACAGGTGGCCGATCTTTTCGAACAGGGCCAGAAGCGGCTGGAGGCGATGCGCGGGCTGGTCTCGGCGCCGGGCGATATCGGACCCCGCGCCGACCAGTTCTCGACCGAGGCCGTGGCGCTGACGGGCGTCGTGTCCTCGCTGTCGCAGACCTCGATCGCGCCGTCGATCCGTCGTGCGGCAGACGATCTGGCGATCGGCTTTATCGCGCCGGTGCCGGACGGGGCAGCGCCAGACCTCGTCAACCGCCAGAACCAGGTGATGGAGACGGTGAAGGCTTCGGTGAGCGCGCAATCCAAGGCGCTGGCCAAGGCTGCCGACGAAATCCTGTCGCGGCCGACTGTGGGAGAACGGCGCTTCGTGCCGCTTTCGCCGGCCGGCGCCGTTCTGGAATATGCCGGCGACTTTATTCCCGCCTGGGCCGGCGCGATCTCCATCGACCTTCTGCCGGGTGTGATGGTGTTCATCCTGGCCGTCGTGCATGGCGCGATCCGGAGACAGGAGGACCCGCTTCCGTTTGCCGAGCGCATTACCGCTGCCGAGCTTTTGCAGGCGCTCGAAGTCCAGCGCGCCGTCAGTGCCAGCGGCATGAGCGTGGAACAGGCGACCGCCGCTATGGAAAAGCCCGTGACATCGCAGGAGGACGCCCGATTGGCCGAGCTGAAGGCGGACGAGGTGAAGGCCGAAGAGGCAAAGGCCGACGAGAATACCAATATCACCAGTCTCGATCCGAAAACGCGCCGGGACCGCAGCCATGAGGATCGGTGAGGCAATCCGCCGGTTCGACGACGGTGTCATCCTGCGCGGCGTCTTCTACCTCATGCTCGGCATTTCCGGCATTTTCCTCGTCACAGACATTCGCGAGATCGCGACCGCAAAGCCCGAGAGCCCGGGTTACGATCCGATGCGCGAGACGGATCCCGTTCTGCCACCGGCGCTGACCGAGGGGCGACCGGCAGCGCCGCCCGTCGAGCCTTCAAGCCCGGCGGACGTGCTGCGCAAGGCGATGACCTTCAACCTGACGACGGGTGGCATTCTGAAGGCTGAAGGAGCGATCGAGCCGGGTGCCGCCGAGCGCTTTGCGACCGAGATCGAAGCCCGCGGCGAATATGTGAAGACGGTGTCGCTCAACTCCCCCGGCGGCTCGGTGGGCGACGCGATCGCCATGTCGAAGCTGATCCGAGAGAAGAAGCTGGCCACGCTTGTGGTGACCAAGGGGCTCTGTGCTTCCTCCTGCCCGATCGTGTTTGCCGGTGGTGTCACGCGGGTGGCCCAAAAGGATGCGGTGATCGGTGTGCACCAGGTGTTCAACGGCGGCCGCAACAGGCCGAGCGCCGACGAGGCAATGTCCGGCGCACAGGCGACCACGGCGCGCGTCTCGCGGCATCTGGAGGAAATGGGGATCGGCTCCGGCCTGTGGCTGCACGCACTGGAGACCCCGCCGGACCGACTGTACTATCTGACGCCAAAGGAAATGACGGATTTCAAACTGACGACCCCGCCGGCTCCCGCCGTCAACGCGTCCGCCAAGAAGAGCTAGCTTCGCTGCGTGATACTGCGCGACAGCAGTGCTGCCGCGAGGGCGAGCGCCAGCATCGTGCCGGTAAAGGCCGATACGGCCCACCAGCCATCGGCGCTCCAGAAGTGGCCGCCCACCGAGCCGGCGACGCTTGAGCCCAGATAATATCCCAGAAGATAGAGCGAGGACGCGTGGCCCTTGGTGCCTTTTGCCATGCGGCCGACCAAAGCGCTTGCCACCGAATGGGCGATGAAGAAGCCGGAAGTGAGCAGCACGATGCCGAGAATGATCAGCGGCAGCGGTGTGGCGAGTGTGATGACGACGCCTGCAAATGCCAGGACGATACCGGTGAGCATGACGGCGAAATGGCCGAAGCGATCTCCGAGTAGACCGGCGGCCCAGGACGCAACGATGCCGAACAGATAGACCGTGAAGATGAGGCCGAGCTCCGTCTGATCGAGGCTGTAGGGGGCGTCCACAAGCCGGAAGCCGATGTAATTGTAGATGGTGACGAACGCGCCCATCAGCAGGAAGCCGATGGCAAACAGGAGTGCCAGTGCCGGATGGTTCAGGTGACCGAGCCAGGCATCGACATGATAGCGCAGGTTGGATTTGCGCGGCACGAAGTTGCGCGATGGCGGCAGGAGAACGAGAAAGCCGATGGCGGCGACGATGCCGAGCGCGCCCATGCCGACAAGCGCCAGACGCCAGGAGAAATATTCGGCCAGAACCCCGGTGACGACACGCCCAGCCATGCCGCCAAAGGCGTTGCCGGCGATATAGAGACCCATCGCGGCGCCAAGACCTTTCGGATCGACTTCCTCCGACAGATAGGCCATCGCGACCGCCGGAACGCCGCCAAGCAACAGGCCTTCCAGCGCACGAATGATCAGAAGCAGGTTCCAGTTGGGCATGGCGGCGCAGGCGATGGTGCAGATCGAGGCGCCGAGCAGGGACACGAACATCAGGCTGCGGCGGCCGAACCGCTCCGAAACGGCGGCGGCGCAAAAGATGGCGACCGCCAGAAAGCCCGTCGAGAGCGACAGGGACAGCGAGCTTGCAGCCGGACTGACGCCGAAATCACGCGCGAAGATCGGCATCAGCGGCTGGACGCAGTAGAGCAGTGCAAAGGTCGAAAAGCCGGACATGAAGAAGGCCAGACTTGCCCTCCGATAGGCCGGCGTGCCGCGGACGAGATAGAGCTTCTCCCCCTCCCCCTCTTCTGCAAGAGCTTGACCGTTCAATGCCGCGGACAAATCGGCGTTCAGGGATGCGGAGGCGGGCATGGGGTATTCGACCTTTCAGGTCTATCAAAGGTAGCCAGTCGGTTCCCATTAATCCAATATATGGCGCAGGCGTTCTCGATAGGTTTTACAGATACCGATGGAACTGAGGCATATCCGCTATTTCCTCGCTGTCGCCGAGGAGCAGAATTTCACGCGGGCTGCGGCACGGCTTGGTATTGGCCAGCCACCGCTCAGCCAGCAGATCCGCGATCTGGAAACCGAGATCGGGGCAGCGCTTTTCCACCGGGTGCCGCATGGTGCGGAATTGACTGCGGCCGGGGCAGCGTTTCTGCCCGAAGCGCGGGCCTCGCTTGCGGCCGCAGAGGCTGCGAAACTTTCTGCCCGGCGTGCCGCGCGCGGCGAGACAGGAAAGCTGGCGCTGGGATTTACCGCGTCTGCCGCCTTCAACCCGGTCGTGACGGGCGCTATCCGGCGTTTCCGGAGCGAGTGGCCGGGCGTTGCACTGTCGCTTGCGGAGATGAACAGCAACTGGCTGATCGAGAAACTGGAACGCGGCGAGATCGACGCTGCTTTCATCCGTCCAGGCTTGGAAGACCCGAAGGCGGTGCGGCTGAAACGTCTGGCGGACGAGCCGATGCTGATCGCACTGCCGGCGAACCATGAGCTTGCGACCTTACGGACCGTGCCGATCGCAGCGCTTGCAGGAGAGCCCTTCGTGCTGTTTCCGCGCACGGTGGGTCTCAGCCTGTTCGACGATATCCTCAGCGCCTGCCGCGATGCGGGGTTCGAGCTCAACGTCACCCAGGAAGCGCCGCAGATCCCGTCCGTGGTCAATCTGGTTGCCGCAGGGCTGGGCGTCTCGATCGTCCCGGGCTCCATCACGAAGATCGCCATCGAGGGCGTCGTGTACCGGCCGATCGAGGGGCCGGGACCGGTGGCGCGGCTGGGGATCGCCGTCATGAAGGCACAGCGTTCCCCGATCGCGCTCAACCTGTTCGAACTGGTCTAGGCTGACCGATTAGCCTTTGATTTCGCGTTCGCAGAAGGTGATGCGGTTGCTGAACGGATCCGTCACCGAAACCTCCAGACCCCAGGGCGCCTGGTGCAGCCCCGGCCGCATATAGGCGTAGTCCTTGGCATTGAGTTCCCTGTGGAGCGCTGCAGCACCGGTGATGGGGACAAACACGCGGGCACCCGGCGAGGCATCGCCCGCATGTTCGGACAGATGCATCAGCATGCCGCTGCGCGATATCTGGCAATAGAGCGGTGCGTCGGGAGCGAACCGATGCTCCCAGTCGACGCTGAAGCTTAAGAAACCGCAATAGAACTCCATCGCCTTGCCGACGTCGAAAATGCGGAAGATCGGGATGGCAGGCTGGATCAGGGTCTGGCTTGAGGCAGGTTCGACCGACTTGAAATCATTCATTGCGACCGCCGTTCATGGGAGTTTCACCACTCTTGCTGCAGGACGATTGCATGTTCAAGAACTAAACCCTAGCTTCCGGTCACTTCGAAAGCGGGCGGGCTATGGAACTCAAAGACAAGCGTATCCTTCTCATCATCTCCGGCGGCATCGCGGCTTACAAGAGCCTCGACCTGATTCGGCGGCTGCGCGAACGCGGGGCCTCGGTGCGGCCGGTCATGACCAGGGCTGCCCAGGAATTCGTGACGCCGCTTGCCGTCGGGGCACTGTCGGGCGGCCATGTCTATACGGAAATCTTTTCGCGCGAGGACGAGCAGGATGTCGGCCATATCCGGCTGGCGCGCGACGCGGACCTCGTGATCGTGGCACCCGCAAGTGCCGACCTGATGGCAAAGATGGCCCACGGAATGGCGGACGACCTGGCAAGCGCCGTGCTTCTGGCGACCGATCTGCCCGTGCTGGTGGCGCCTGCCATGAACCCGAAAATGTGGGCGGCCGCACCGACGAAACGCAATGCCGAGACACTGAAGGCAGACGGCATCCATGTGATCGGGCCGATGGTCGGCGAGATGGCTGAGAGCAACGAGGTAGGTGCTGGCCGGATGGCCGAGCCGCTTCAGATCGTTGCTGCAGCGATTGCGTTGCTGGATGCTTCGCCGAAGCCGCTTTCCGGCAAGACGGCGATTGTGACCTCCGGCCCCACGCACGAGCCGATCGACCCGGTGCGCTACATTGCCAACCGCTCATCCGGCCGTCAGGGCCATGCGATTGCCGCGGCCCTCGCTAAACTTGGTGCCGATGTGACGCTGGTTTCAGGCCCAGTAACGATCCCCGATCCCGACGGCGTCACGACGCTGCATGTGGAGACAGCGGCTGAGATGCTCGACGCCGTGACGAGCCGTCTGCCCGCCGATATCGCCGTGATGGTGGCGGCCGTTGCCGACTGGCGGGTGGCGTCTTCGACCGACCAGAAGATTAAGAAGATGCCGGGCGAAGCGCCGGCGCCGCTGCTGCTGACCGAAAACCCGGACATCCTCAAAACCGTCGGGCATCACAAGAAGCGTCCCACTCTCGTCGTCGGTTTCGCCGCCGAGACGCAGAATGTCGAAGAGAACGGGCGCTCGAAGCTTCAGCGCAAGGGTGCAGACCTGATTGTTGCAAACGACGTCTCTCCTCAGACCGGCGTCATGGGCGGCATGCGCAATCAGGTGAAGATCATCAGCAAGACCGCGATCGATGCGTGGCCCGATCTTGGCAAGGACGAGGTTGCGATGCGGCTGGCCGAGCTGATAGCGGCCCGCCTCGCATAAGGATCACGCAGCCTTCGACAGCGCCTGCGGCTGGAAGAGCAGTGCCTGCATGCCATCCGGGCAGACCTTGACGGCGCTGCCGTCTGGAATTTCTACCCAGGTATCGGCCTCGTCGTTCAAAGGTTCGGACACCAGGCAGTAGCCGGTCTTTGATCCATCCGCATCCGACCCCTTGCCCGTCATCGGTGCGGCATAGAGGGTCGGTGGCTTGTGATCCGTGGCATAGCGTACCGCATAAAGCTGGCGGCCGTTGGAAAAGCATGCGGTGAAGCGCACGAGTGCCGTGCCAAGCCGTTCCATCGAGATGTCTTCGACGGCGGCGATCGCCTTTTCCATCGCACCCAAGGGATCGGTATCCATGCCGAACTGCAGCGCCAGAAGGAAGAGAAGCTCGGAATCGGTCGATCCGGTCCGGGCCGAGAACAGTTCGTCCGATAACAGGCTTTCGAGCGGCCGGCGGATCGCTTCGAAGCTCGCGACCTGGCCATTGTGCATGAAGGACCAGTGGCCGTGGACGAAGGGGTGACAGTTGTCGCGCCGTGTTGCGCCCGTCGTTGCGGCGCGGACATGGGCAAGGAACAGCGGCGAGCGGATCTGCCGTGCGATACTGCGCAGATTGCAGTCGGACCAGGCCGGAAGGATGTCCCGGTAGCGGCCGGGCTCAGGCCTGTCGCCATACCAGGCGATGCCGAAACCATCGCCATTGGTGGCGGTCTTTGCGCGTGTGGCACAGTGGGATTGCTCGATCAGGGAATGGGCGGGCGAAGAGACCAGTTCTTCCAGATAAAGCGGTTCACCCCGATAAGCTGCCCAACGACACATCTGTCTTTCTGCTCCACTCTGTCTGCCTGCAACGCACGCAACCGTCGAAAATCAAGCGTCTCGAAATAGGGTTAATGAAACATGAATTACCGGCCCAGATGACAGTTTTGTGGCCCCTTCCCCATCACGTTTTGCAACGCAATGTTGCCTCAGCCTGTTGTCGCGGCGGCTTCAAAGCCTAAATGAAGCCGCATGGTTGATGACACGAAAGCGAGCGCGAACGCGCATACGAACACATCTGACGGCACCGACATTCTGCACGAAGTGCTGAACCAGCCCGGGAAATGGGCAGTTTTCTTCGATATCGACGGTACGCTGATCGACATCGCGGATACGCCTGATGGTATCGTCGTGCCTGACGATCTGGCCGAGAATCTGACCCGGCTTTCCGCGAAACTGAGCGGTGCCGTGGCGCTGGTGACGGGTCGGGCTCTGCCCTACGCCGATCAGCTGTTCAAGCCGCATATCTTTCCGATTGCCGGCCTGCACGGGGCGGAAAGACGATCGATGTCGGGAGCGATCGAGCGGGTAACGCCAGGTCCTGATTTCGAGGCGCTGAAAGCAAGCCTTGCCGAGGAAGCAGCAGCCTGGCCGGGCGTTCTTGTCGAGGACAAGGGTCTCGCCGTGGCTGCCCACTACCGACAGGCGCCGACATTCCAGGGGCAAGTCGAGGCGGCGATGGAACGCTATCGCGAGCGGGCAGGATCCGACTTCACTCTGCAGCGAGGGAAGATGGTGGTGGAAATCCGCCCAGCCCGCGCCAGCAAGGGCGATGCACTACGGGCTTTTCTCAGCGAAGAGCCATTTGCCGGCCGGTTGCCGATCGCGATCGGTGACGATGTAACCGATGAAGCGATGTTCAGGGTTGCCAACAAGCTGGGCGGCCACTCGATCCGTATTTCCGATATAGCGGCCGACACCGTCGCGTCGGCAACATTGGGATCGGCCGCCGAACTGCGCGCGCTGATCGCCAAGCTTGCCGCAGCCTGAACTGATTTGAGAATGCATTTTCGAAAGGAAATATCGTGAGCCGTCTAGTGGTCGTATCGAACCGCGTCACCGTTCCGGACAAGACCGGTGCGGCACCTGCCGGCGGCCTTGCCGTAGCCCTGCAGGCAGCCCTTGAGGAACGCGGCGGCATCTGGATGGGTTGGTCCGGCAATTCCAGCGGCAACGAGGAACCCGGCCCGCTTGAGATGCAGGAGCATGGCGCGATCACCTATGCGCTGACCGATCTCACCGACACCGACGTCGAGGAATATTACCACGGCTTTGCCAACCGGGTGCTCTGGCCGATCTGCCACTACCGGATGGACTTGGCCGAATACGGTCGTAAGGAAATGGCCGGCTATTTCCGGGTGAACCGCTTCTTTGCGCAGAAGCTTGCGCCGCTTCTCAAGGAAGACGACATCATCTGGGTGCATGACTACCACCTGATCCCGCTGGCAGCCGAACTTCGCCAGATGGGCTTCAAGAACAAGATCGGCTTCTTCCTGCATATTCCGTGGCCGCCGGCGGACGTGCTGTTCACCATGCCGGTTCACGAGCAGATCATGCGCGGTCTTTCGCAGTATGACCTGGTCGGTTTCCAGACGGATTTCGATCTGGACAATTTCGGCGGCGGGCTGGTGCGCGAAGGGATCGGCGAGCGGATCGACGGCGGCAAGAAGTTCTCGACCTTCGGGCGCACCTTCAAGGGCGGCGCTTACTCGATTTCGATCGAGACCGAGATCTTTTCCAAATTCGCGATCAAGGCCGAAAAGAACGCGATGGTGCGCAAGGCGCGCCAGAGCGTCGAGGGCAAGGACCTCATCATCGGCGTCGACCGCCTGGATTATTCCAAGGGCATTACCCAGCGTATCGACGCCTTCGAGCAGTTTGTCGCAACCAACCCGGATCACCACAACAAGGTGACCTATCTGCAGATCACGCCGAAATCGCGCTCCGAAGTGCCGGAGTACGAGCAGATGCAGCGCATGGTCGCCGAACAGGCTGGCCGCGTGAACGGGGCGATCGGCACCGTGGACTGGGTGCCAATCCGCTATATCAACAGATCCGTGCCACGCCCGGTACTTGCAGGTCTCTACCGGCTGGCGAAGATCGGCCTCGTGACCCCGCTGCGCGACGGCATGAACCTTGTCGCCAAGGAATATGTGGCGGCACAGGATCCGGAAGATCCGGGCGTGCTGGTGCTTTCACGCTTTGCCGGAGCGGCCCGCGAGCTGCGCGGCGCGCTTCTGGTCAACCCATACGACATCGAGGGAACGGCGCATGCCATCGCGCGCGGGCTCAGCATGCCGCTGGATGAGCGGAAGCAGCGCTGGCAGATGATGATGGATCATCTGCTGACCTACGACATCAATCGCTGGTGCGACGACTTCCTCAAGGACCTTATCGAGGACTGACTATCCGCTGGAGCCGCCCCGCAATGCCGGGCGGCTTCAACTCCCTTGAGTGAGGCGGATTGACCGGCCGCCGTCGATGCGCTGAATAGATCCCATTGCCTTTTCATCATTTCGCGACCTGCGGATTGATGCCAATTCATTTTGAGGTCTTCATGCCGGTCGCAGTCACAGCAGAACATATTGCCGAAGCCGAAACCCTGATCCGTCCGCATATCCGCCGCACCCCGACGATGCGGGTAGACATGCAGGATTTTGGGGCCGAACCATGCCAAGTCGATCTCAAGCTCGAGCAGTTGCAGCATTCCGGTTCGTTCAAGGTCCGCGGCGCCTTCACCAATCTTCTTGGCCGCGAGGTGCAGGCAGAAGGCGTGGTTGCGGCGTCCGGCGGCAATCACGGAGCAGCGGTTGCCTATGCGGCCCACAAGCTCGGTGTGCCCGCGCATATCTTTGTGCCAAGCGTCGCCTCCAAGGCGAAGATCGATCTCATCCGCTCCTACGGTGCAGAGCTCGTGATCGGCGGCGACCGCTATGCGGATGCGCTCGCTGCCAGCGAGGCTTATGTCGCGCAGTCCGGGACGATGGCCGTGCATGCGTTCGACCAGGCGGAAACGCTGGCGGGACAAGGTACGCTCGGCAAGGAAATCGAGGAAGACCTGCCGCATATCACGACGTTGCTGGTGGCTGTCGGCGGCGGCGGGCTGATTGGCGGTATCGCATCCTGGATGCGCGGCCGGGTGAAGATCGTCGCCGTCGAATCCGACCGCGCGCCGACCCTTTACGACGCCTTCAAGGCAGGCCGCCCCGTGGATGCGCCGGCAGGCGGTATCGCGGCTGACTCGCTTGCGCCAAGGCAGGTGGGGCAGCTGATGTTCCCGGTGGCACAGGCATTCATCGAGCCGCCGGTCCTCGTGACCGACGAGGACATTCTGAACGCCCAGAAGGCGCTCTGGTCCGGCGCACGGCTGGTGACCGAACCGGGTGGCGCGGCGGCGGTTGCGGCGATCTTGTCGGGCAAATACCGCCCACAACCGGGTGAGCGCGTCTGCGTGCTGGTGTGCGGATCGAACACCACGGCTGTCGATTTCGGTTGAGCGTGCGCCACACTTCCCTTCGGGATGCGGCAGCGATAATGCTGAGACCATGTTTCAGCTAGAACAGCCGGCCACATTCGAGCAGGTCATCAAAAAGAGCCGGTTTCTGGCGATCGCGCTTCCCGTGTTGAGCGAGGGGGAAGCGAAAGACGCCATTGCTGCGCATAGCGTTGCCGATGCCACCCACAACTGCTGGGCCTGGCGGATTGGATCAGCCTATCGCTTTTCCGATGACGGCGAGCCGAGCGGGACTGCGGGCAAGCCGATCCTTGCCGCCATGGACGGCCAGTCGCTCGACAAGGCTGTCGTCATTGTGACCCGCTGGTTCGGCGGCATCCTGCTCGGTAGCGGTGGTCTGGTGCGCGCCTATGGCGGTACGGCGGCCGCCTGTCTGAGGGCGGCCCCGCTTGTCGAAGTCAAGCCGTCGGTGCTGGGTGCCGTCAGCATCGAGTTTTCCGACCTTGCAAGAACGAAAGCCAGGCTGCAGTCGATCGAGGACGTGAAGATCACCGAGGAAGTGTTCACAGAGACAGGTGCCGAGCTGCGGATCCAGATACCGGAGGCCGAGCAGGACATCATCACAAAGCTGATCTCCGACCTTACCAGCGGCAGGTCGGAGCTATCGCTGGATTGAAATCACGCCGCCTTGGCGACGTGATATTCCTTGATGGCCACCATCTTGATGGCCGGGAAGCGTTCGGACTCGTAGCGCAGCGAAAACGAGTCCTGCGCCAGAAAGACCGGATCGCCATCAAGATCGCGGGCGATATCGCCGCGCTTGACCGTCAGGAACTTCTCAAGCTCCGCCGGCTGATCCGACGAGATCCAGCGGCAGACGGAGAAGCGGGACATTTCGAACGAGACCGGCAGCGTATATTCCCCCTGCAGCCGCTCTTTGAGAACGTCGAGCTGCAGCGCGCCGACGACGCCGACGATGGCGGGCGATCCGTCTTCCGGGGAAAACAGCTGCACGACGCCTTCTTCTGCCATCTGCTGCAGGGCTTCCTTCAGCTTCTTCGCCTTCATCGCATCTTCCAGACGCACGCGGCGCAGGATTTCCGGCGAGAAGTTCGGGACGCCCTGGAAGACAAGATTTTCGCCTTCCGTCAGCGTATCGCCAATACGAAGCGTCCCGTGGTTGGGAATGCCGACGACATCACCGGCAAAGGCGGTATCGGCGATGTGACGCTGCGAGGCGAAGAAGAACTGCGGCGCCGTGAGGCCCATCTGCTTGCCGGTGCGGGCAAGCCTTGCCTTCATGCCACGCTCCAGCTTGCCCGAGCAGATGCGCGCAAAGGCGATACGGTCGCGGTGGTTCGGATCCATGTTGGCCTGGATCTTGAAAACGAAGGCCGTCATCTTGTCTTCGCTTGCATGCACAGTGCGGATATCCGCGACCTGGTCACGCGGCGGCGGAGCAAAGTCTGCCAACGCGGTGATCAGATCCCGGACGCCGAGATTGCGCAGCGCCGAGCCGAAGAAGACAGGCGTCATGTGACCTTCGAGAAAGGCCTTCCTGTCAAACGGTCGGCAGGCTTCCCGCGCCAGTTCGACTTCCTCGACGAAGGCCGCGCGTTCGTTTTCCGGCAGACGGTCGGCGACGGCCTGCGGTCCGTTGACCGAGATCGCGTCCTCGCTGTCTGGACCACGCACCCGGTTGTCGGCCAGGTGGTAGGTTCCGCAGAAGCTCTTGGAACGACCGATCGGCCAGGTGATGGGAGCCGTATCCAGCGCAAGCTTTTCTTCGACCTCGTCGAGCACCTCGAAAATGTCGCGGCTTTCGCGGTCCATCTTGTTGATGAAGGTGATGATCGGAATGTCGCGCATGCGGCAGACTTCAAACAGCTTCAGCGTGCGCGGCTCGATGCCCTTGGCGGCATCGATGACCATGATCGCCGCATCGACTGCCGTCAGCGTGCGATAGGTATCGTCCGCGAAGTCTTCGTGGCCGGGCGTATCAAGGATGTTAAAAACCTTGTCGGCATATTCGAACGTCATCACCGACGTCACGACCGAGATGCCGCGCTCGCGTTCGATCTTCATCCAGTCGGACCGCGTCTGGATGCGATCCTTCTTGGCCTTGACCTCACCGGCGAGCTGGATGGCGCCCCCGAACAGAAGCAGCTTTTCCGTCAGCGTTGTCTTGCCCGCGTCCGGATGCGCAATAATCGCGAATGTGCGGCGGCGGGAGACCGCCTCTGCAATGGTTTCGGCCATCTTTTATATCCTGTGAATTGCCGCGGTATCTAGCGACTAAAGCCCGCCATTGCAATTGACCTGCCGCGCTGCGGCGCAAACTAATGGCCAATGACCATTCAAGCCCCCTCCTCACCCGTCCTCAATGTCCTGCGTCTTCCGCACGGCCAGGACCTGGATCTGCCCGCCTACGAGACATCAGGTGCTGCCGGCATGGACCTGCGTGCCGCCGTGACCGATGGCGAGCCGCTGACCATCGCACCCGGCAAGCGCGCCCTGGTGCCGACCGGTCTCGTGTTCGAGATCCCCGCCGGGTTCGAGGTGCAGATCCGCCCGCGTTCGGGGCTTGCGTTCAAGAACGGCATCACGTGCCTCAACACGCCCGGCACGATCGACAGCGACTACCGCGGCGAAGTGAAGGTTTTGCTGATCAATCTGGGAGACGAGGATTTCGTCATTACCCGCGGCATGCGGATCGCACAGATGGTGTTCGCGCCCGTTGTCCAGCCGCAGGTCGTCGAAGTTTCCGAGGCAAGTGCGACGGCGCGCGGCGCCGGCGGGTTCGGATCCACCGGCGTCTGACGTCTGCCGGAATCCTGTGACACCGATCTAGGTCAATCAGGCGGATACCGTGGGGCGCTCCCCGGCCATCCGATACGAGATCGCCTCGGCAAGGTGTATTCTCCCGATACCATCCTTCTCGTCGAGATCGGCCAGCGTCCGCGCCACCCGCAAGACCCGATGATAGCCGCGGGCGGAGAATTTCAGCTTTTCCGCCGCGTCGCGCAACAATTGCAGCCCTCCCGCATCGAGCTCGGCGAACTTCTCGATCATGGCGGTGGAACAGCGCGCGTTGGTGAGAACCGTGTACTGGCCCTCGCCTTCGAAGCGCTCTCTTTGCCTGTCGCGTGCGGCCGCCACCCGCCTTGCCACGCCGGCGCTTGGCTCTGCCGGTGCCGGGCGGATCAGATCGCTTGCGGAGACAGCTGGCACATCGATACGGATATCGATGCGGTCCATCAGCGGGCCGGAGATACGTGCCTGATAATCCGAGGCACAGCGCGGGCCACGGGCGCAGCTATGTCCCGGTTGTCCCGCCATGCCGCAGCGACACGGGTTCATCGCGGCTACGAGCTGGATGCTCGCCGGATAGGAGACCCGGTGGTTGGCCCGGGCGATAACACATTCGCCAGTCTCCAGCGGCTGGCGGAGCGCATCGAGAACCTGGGGCGAGAATTCCGGAAACTCATCCAGGAAAAGGATGCCGTGATGCGCGAGCGAGGCTTCTCCGGGCCTGGCGCGCAGACCGCCGCCGACCAGTGCCGCCATCGTGGCGGAATGATGCGGCATGCGATAGGGCCTCCGGTCCGACAGCTTTCCGCCCGAAAGCTGGCCGGCGATCGAGTGGATCATCGAGACTTCGAGCAGTTCGGTTGCCGAAAGCGGCGGCAATATCGACGGAAGGCGGGCTGCGAGCATGGATTTTCCCGAACCGGGCGGACCGACCATCAGGAGGTTATGACCGCCGGCAGCCGAGACTTCGAGCGCGCGCTTGGCGCTTTCCTGGCCTTTGATATCGACAAGGTCAGGCAGATTGGCGGGCGGTGCACGGACCGCCGGCTGCGGCCGCGACATGACCTGCGTGCCGCGAAAATGATTGGCGAGCGCGATCAGGCTGCGGGGGGCGAGAATATCGACGCCGGGTCCAGCCCATGCCGCCTCGGCGCCGCTTTCGGCTGGGCAGATCAAGCCTTTTCCGATCGCATTGGCGCTGATGGCCGCCGGAAGCGCACCGGCGACGGCGGCAAGCGTTCCATCGAGGTTCAACTCGCCGATCACGACATAATCGGCCAGCATGTCGCCGGGTACGGCACCGAGCGCTGCCATCAGGCCAACGGCGATCGCGAGGTCGAAATGGCTGCCTTCTTTGGGAAGGTCGGCCGGGGCGAGATTGACCGTGACTTTTTTCGGCGGCATGGCAAGGCCCGAGGCATGCAGTGCTGCCTGCACCCGCTCTCGGCTTTCGGCCACTGCCTTGTCCGGCAGCCCGACGATATGCATGCCGAGCTTGCCAGGGCCGATCATGACCTGCACATCGACCGGAATGCCTTCAATGCCCTGAAATGCTACCGTTCTGATACGCGCGACCATTCCGACCCGCCCACATGCGCAAGCTAAGGTGGGGATATTCCCGCCTACCGTGCTACAGGTTGAAAGCTTGCACGATTGCTGGCGAATTTCAAGAACAGGCAGTGAACAATTTCGCGCATGAGACGAAGACAGCGTGCATCAGGTTGCATAACGAGAACAGATGTGAACGGTTATCAGTTCTGCTTGGCGTCGATTGCATCCCACATGAGGCTCGCGACGTCAGCACCGCCGAACTTCTTCACTTCGCGGATGCCCGTCGGAGATGTGACGTTGATCTCGGTCATGTAATCGCCGATCACGTCGATGCCGACAAAGATGAAGCCGCGCTCGCGCAGAGCCGGCCCGATACGGGCGCAGATTTCCTTTTCGCGCGGCGTGATATCGGTCGCCTCGGCACGGCCGCCGACATGCATGTTGGAGCGGCTGTCGGTTTCCGAGGGCACGCGGTTGATCGCGCCGACCGGTTCGCCGTCAACGAGAAGAATGCGTTTGTCGCCCTTGCGCACTGCCGGAAGGTAGGCCTGCGCGATATAGGGCTCGCCGCGATACATCTGGCCGAACATTTCCAGAAGCGAGGTAAAGTTGCGATCATCGCGGGCGGAATGAAACACGCCGGCACCGCCATTGCCGTAAAGCGGCTTCAGGATGATGTCGCCGAGCTCATGGCGGAACTTGGCGATCTCCGCCGGGTCGCGGGAGATCAGTGTCGGCGGCATCAGGTCGGCGAACTCGGTAACGAAGATCTTTTCCGGCGAGTTGCGCACCCAGGCCGGGTCATTGACCACGAGCGTCTTCGGATGGATGCGCTCCAGAAGATGGGTGGATGTAATGTAGCCCATGTCGAAGGGCGGATCCTGGCGAAGCTGCACGACATCCATCGTCGACAGATCGGTCGGCTGCTTTTCCCCAAGGGTAAAGTGATCGCCCTTGATGTCGCGCACCTGCAGCGGCTCGAGAGCTGCAAAGATGCGTCCGTCGCGCATCGTCAGGCGGTCGGGCGTATAGTGGAACAGCTCGTAACCGCGCGATTGCGCTTCGAGCGCCATGGCGAATGTGGAATCGCCGGCAATGTTGATGCCGGAAATGTGGTCCATCTGAAATGCGACCTTGCGAATTTTCGCCATGACTTCAGCCCCCTAGGATTGGCCCGCCTGATGTAGGACGACGAACCCCGAAAGGCAACCTTGGCCCGGATAATCAGCAGAACCGACGATGGGGCCTGCGCTGCCAGAGGCCTAGAACGCATCCTGGAAATGGCGCGGAAACCTTCCCGGCAAGACGGCGATGATGTCGTATCGCTGCGATAACCCGGATACGTCCTTGCGTTTCTGCAGCCAGAGATCGCTCGCGGCCCGGATCCGTTTCTGAGATGCGAAGGAGACGGCGTCGAGCGCCTGCATCTCGGATCGTCTAGCCTTCACCTCGACAAAGACCACGAGATCGCGCTTGCGGGCGATGAGATCGATCTCGCCCAGTTTCGTGCGGTGGCGAAGGGCGAGGATGCGATAGCCTTTCAGCAGGAGATAGGCAGCAGCGACATATTCCGAGACATGGCCGCGGCGCTCTGCCTTGCGACGTCTGGCGCCGATCTCATCCCGTTGTGCCATCGCGATCCATCAGGTCCCGTTCTTCATGGCGATCAGGCGCTGATAGAGATCCTTGCGCGGCAGGCCGGTGATCCTTGCCGCTTCAGTCGCAGCCTTTGCGGTCGGATGCGTTTTGGAAAGGTCCTGCAGGATGGCATCGACCTCCACCTCGCCCGGCGCCTCTTCAGGTGCTGGAGGTTCGATCAGAAGGACGATCTCGCCCTTGACGTTGTGGCCGTCACCGTAATGGGCGGCAAGCTCGGCCAGCGTGCCCCGGCGAAACTCCTCGTAGGTCTTGGTGAGTTCCCGGCAGACGCAGGCAAGCCGGCTGCCGCCGAGCACATCGGCTGCAGAAACGAGCGTGTGGGCAATGCGATGGGGAGATTCAAACAGGATCAGCGTTGCCGGGATCTTTGAAAGTTCCGCAAGCCGGTCGCGGCGGGCTTTATCCTTGGAAGACAGAAAACCGACGAACAGGAAAGCATCCGACGGCATGCCGGAACCGACGAGGGCCGCAAGCGGGGCAGATGCGCCGGGGATGGGCACGACACGATAACCCGCATCGATCGCCATCTGGCCGAGCCGATAGCCGGGATCCGACACCAGCGGCGTGCCCGCATCGGAAACCAGCGCCACGGACTTGCCGGCTTCGAGTGCCGCAATCAGCTTCGGCCCGGCCTCGTTGGCATTGTGCTCATGATAGGAATAGGGGCGATTGACGATGCCGTAGCGATCGAGGAGCACGCGGGTGACCCTTGTGTCCTCGCAGGCGAGCACATCGGCGCCGGACAGGGTTTCGAGCGCGCGCAGCGTGATATCGCCGAGATTGCCGATCGGGGTTGCGACGAGATAGAGCGCCGGCTCGATGGGGCGGGAAGCGATAAACGTGTTGCCGACGCGATAGCCGCGCTGTCCCTTGACGGGTTCGGCGGCGATTTCGGTGGATTGCTCTGAAGATTGGTCGAGGGTCATCGCCTGTTATGGTCGAGGCCGCAGGCTTCGGCAAGCAGAGGCCGGCAGTGTTTTGCGCGTCCGGTTTCGCCGCGTTGCGTTTTCTGTGTGCAAGTGCGGTATGAACAAGCAATTCAAATGGCGCAGGGTCCGTTCTGCTCTTGCTTTCGCATCCGAATGTCTGCCATTTTGCCCGTCCACATGTTCCGGCTGCGCAATGGCCGGCAGAGAATATCAGGTGGTCCGCCAAGCCGGATCGCCACGGTCGAAAGCGATAGTGTCCATGCGTATTACTCTTGAGCGCTCCAATCTCTTGAAGTCGCTGAATCACGTGCACCGCGTCGTGGAACGGCGCAACACGATTCCGATCCTGTCCAACATCCTGCTGCGCGCGTCCGACGCGAGCCTGGACATGAAGGCGACTGACCTTGATCTGGAAGTGACGGAATCGACACCGGCCATGGTGGAACAGGCCGGCGCCACGACCGTGCCGGCGCATCTGCTTTATGAAATCGTCCGCAAGCTGCCGGACGGATCGGAAGTGCTGCTCGCCACCAGCGCCGACGGCGCAACCATGACCGTTCAGTCCGGCCGTTCGAAATTCTCGCTGCAGTGCCTGCCGGAAACGGACTTCCCGGATCTCACAGCCGGCAGCTTCAGCCATACGTTCAAGATGAAGGCGACCGATCTCAAGATGCTGATCGATCGCACCCAGTTTGCGATCTCGACAGAAGAGACCCGCTATTATCTGAACGGCATCTTCTTCCACACGATCGAGGCCGGTGGCGACCTGAAGCTGCGCGCCGTCGCAACCGACGGTCATCGTCTTGCCCGTGCAGACCTCAAGGCGCCTTCGGGCTCCGAAGGCATGCCCGGCATCATCGTGCCGCGCAAGACCGTGGGCGAGTTGCAGAAGCTGGTCGATGATCCGGAAGCCTTCGTGACGGTGGAAGTCTCGGACGCCAAGATCCGCCTTTCGATCGGCGGCATCGTCATGACCTCGAAGCTGATCGACGGCACATTCCCGGATTACCAGCGCGTCATCCCGACCGGCAACGACAAGGAAATGCGCGTCGACTGCCAGAGCTTCACCAAGGCCGTGGACCGCGTCTCGACGATTTCTTCCGAGCGCGGACGTGCCGTGAAGCTGTCGCTGTCCGAAGGGCAGCTGATGCTGACGGTCAACAATCCGGATTCCGGCAGCGCCACGGAAGAAGTGGCCGTCGGCTACGAATACGACGCGATGGAAATCGGCTTCAACGCCAAATACCTGCTCGATATCACCGCCCAGCTTTCCGGCGACGACGCGATCTTCATGCTGGCGGATGCGGGGTCACCGACGCTGGTTCGTGATACGGCGGGCGACGATGCGCTCTATGTGCTGATGCCGATGCGCGTATAGCATCTTACCAGGCGGCTCGGTTAACCCCAGCCGCCTTTTTTGTGCCGTATTCCGCTTGCGACATTTCATCTTGTGTTTGCGGCAAAACGGTTCACATTGGATGAAACTGGAGGGGACGACCTGATGGAACTGCGTTTGAAGGAACGGCTCGGCCGGAAGTTTGACGAGGAGATCCGTTTCTTCAAGGGATGGATCGACGGTCCAAAACAGGTCGGAGCCATCATCCCCACATCCTCAGTCACTGCCAAGCGGATGGCGAGCATCATCGACACAAGTTCTGGCCTGCCGGTTCTCGAGCTCGGACCAGGCACCGGCGTCATCACCAAGGCGATCCTGAAAACCGGCATCGAGCCTCAGAACCTTGTTTCGATCGAGTATTCGACCGATTTCTACCAGCATCTGATGAAGACATTCGAAGGCGTGCATTTCATCAATGGCGACGCGTTCGATCTGGATCGCACGCTCGACACGTTGAAACACCAGAAATTCGACTGCGTGATCTGCGCCATTCCGATGCTGAGCTTTCCGATGGAACGCCGCATCGAACTTCTGGAAGATCTTCTCGACCGGGTTCCTGCGGGTCGCCCTGTCATGCAGATCACCTACAGCCCGGTCTCGCCTATCATCGCCAAGCCCGAGCGCTACAAAATCAAGCACTACGACTTCGTGATGCGCAACATACCGCCGGCACAGCTGTGGACATATACGCGCGCTTAGCGTCCGGACCTTCTCCGACATGACATTTGGGATTTACATCACGCATCCGCAGGTCCGGATCGACCCCAACGTGCCGGTGCCGCAATGGGGCCTGTCCGACACGGGGCGCCAGCGTGCGCAACAGGCCACCAGATCCGACTGGGTATCCAAGCTCGGGCGGATCGTCTCGAGCGACGAAACCAAGGCGATCGAGACCGCCGACATCCTGGCGGCGGCCGCCGGTCTCAGGACAGAGATCATCGGTGAACTGCACGAAAACGATCGCTCGGCGACAGGCTTTCTGGCGCCGCCGGATTTCGAGGCGGCAGCCGACTGGTTTTTTGCCAACCCGACCGAAAGCTTCAAAGGCTGGGAGCGCGCAGTCGATGCGCAGGCGCGGATCGTGTCTGTGGTCGAATCCATTCTGGCGGGCCACGATCCCGCGGTGCCGATCGCCTTTGTCGGTCATGGCGGCGTCGGCACGCTTCTCAAATGTCATCTGAAACGAACGGCCATATCCCGCACGGAGGATCAGCCGAATGGCGGTGGCAATCTGTTTGCCTTCACCCTTGCGGATCGCGCCGTCACATGCGACTGGACCCCGATCGAAACATGGAAGGGAGACTGACAGACATGCAAGCGCGTGACAGGCTGATTGTGGGCCTTGATATCCCGACTGTGTCCGAAGCGGAAAAGATGGTGGCAACGCTTGGCGACACCGTCTCTTTCTACAAGATCGGCTACCAGCTGGCGTTTGCCGGCGGACTGGAATTTGCCCGCGAGCTTGCAGAGGATGGCAAGCAGATCTTTCTCGACATGAAACTCCTCGATATCGACAACACGGTCGCCAAGGGCGTCGAGAACATCGCCAAGATGGGCATGACCATGTTGACGCTGCATGCCTATCCGAAGGCAATGCGCGCCGCTGTCGAAGCCGCAAAGGGCTCCGATCTCCGCCTGCTCGGCGTCACCGTGCTGACCTCGATGGATGCGGCCGACATGACCGAAGCCGGCTATGCGCAGACACCGGGCGAGCTGGTGGCACGCCGCGCCGAACAGGCGCGTGCGGCCGGCATGGGCGGCATCGTCTGCTCGGCCGAGGAGTCAGCTGCCGTCCGGGCGATCGTCGGACCTGATATGGCGGTCGTTACCCCCGGCATTCGTCCGACCGGCTCCGATGCCGGCGACCAGAAACGTGTCGTGACACCGTTCGATGCGCTGAAGTCAGGCTCCAGCCATCTCGTTGTTGCCCGCCCGATCGTCCAGTCGGCCGACCCGAAGGCCTCGGCGCAGGCTATCCTTGCGGAGATGCGCGAGGCGCTCTGGCCTGCAAACGACGCCTGATCCGGATCAGCACCGGATCAGCGGTTGTCGGAGACGACATTGTTCATGTCGCTGTTGAGGACGAAGGTGGCGACGCCGCCCGACAGGCGGTTGCCGGTGACCCGGTTGTTCTGCGCGTAATCGAGCGGGCTGGCTCCGCTGCCAAACGACGCCGTTGGCCGTGTCATGCAATATTTGCGCACGCCTTGCCGGCTGCCGAGCCAGACCGCCGGCATGGCAAGCCAGTCCTTGTAGCGGAAGCTGTTGCCGGAGATGACGTTGCGTTGAGGCGCCTGGTGGCGGATCGTGCCGCCCTCGCCGCAATTGCGGTACAGAAACACGCCGCCCTTGACCGGGTTCACGAACGTGTTTTTCTCGATGAGATTTTCCGCAGATCCGTCGATGGCGATGATCTCGCGCTGGCTGGCTGATGTTTCGAACGTATTGCCGATGACGCGGTTTCTGGCCGATTCCGCGTCCAGATAAATCACGGCCGAAACGGTCTTGCCGGTAAAGCGCGAGTTTTCGACAATGACATTGGTCACGCCGGGCGCGATATAGACCGGCGTGCCGACATTGGCGATGAAGCGGTTTTGTGACAGCACGATATCGCTTGGCGCGATCGACTGCGCTCTTTGCGTATGTCCCGGCGTGAGTGAGGATTCCCTGACCTTCTCGGCCTCTCCGTTGTGACCGAGGCCTTCGATGCGGATATCACCCTTGATCGTGCAGTTGCGGATATGGATGTCGCGGGGCGTGTCCCAGGTGCCATCCTTGCGCTGAACCGAACGGATCACGATCGTGCGGGCCTTGGGCTTGGTGCCATCAAGCGTCGCGCCGTTGCAGTCCATCGTCGTCCCAGACGCGCGACTGCCGGAAAACGCGATCGGCACGGTGATGACGGCATTCTTCTGAAGGGTGAGATCGCAATCGATTTCGATCGGGCGCGTGGCCGCTTCGGCGGGCGAGCGGAGCTGTTCCAGCGTATCGGCGCTGCAGGATGCCGCGCTTGCCGTAGGCGCGCCAAGAAGCATGAACGGCACGAGATAAGGGAGCGCCCAATAGGCGTTGCGCGCTGCAATCCGGCCGCGTTGTCCGGTCTTTATCATGTTGACTCCCCGCCAGATTTGCTCGAATCGAATATGCCCAATCGAGGAGAGGTTATTATGGCAAAAGGTTACTGGATTGCTCGGGTCGATATTCGCGACGCCGAGCGATACAAGGACTACGTCGCTGCGGCAAAACCGGCGTTTGAGGAATACGGCGCCAATTTCCTTGCTCGTGGCGGCGCGATGAACGAACTGGAGGGCACGGCCCGCGGCCGCAATGTGGTGATCGAGTTCCCGTCGATGCAGGCTGCAGTCGATTGCTACAACTCGCCGGCATATCAGATCGCTGCTAAAATCCGCCAGGAAGCGGCCGATGCCGAAATGGTTGTGGTCGAGGGTGTCTGATATCGCTCGCTGACAGCGACAACCGGTTGCGGAAACACTTCCACCGTCGCACGGATTCGGCTAAACAGCATTCCATATTTCGTCGTCCCTTCTTCAGGCTCCCGGAGCTTATCATGACCATCAACAATCTACCGCCTCTCGTCACCGTCTTCGGGGGATCCGGCTTCGTCGGCAGACAGGTGGTTCGCACGCTTGCCAAGCGCGGCTACCGTGTTCGCGTCGCGGTGCGTCGCCCGGATCTTGCCGGCTTTCTTCTGCCCGCCGGCTATGTCGGCCAGATCTCGCTGGTGCAGGCGAACCTGCGCTACCGCGATTCCGTGCTGCGGGCCGTCGAAGGCTCCGCGCATGTGGTCAACTGCATCGGCATCCTGTTTGAAAGCGGCCGCAACACGTTCGACGGCGTCCAGGATATCGGCGTCAAGACCCTGGTCGAAGCCGTGAAGGCTGCCGGCGCGAAGCTGACCCATGTTTCGGCAATCGGTGCCGATATCAATTCCGCCTCGAGCTACGCACGCAGCAAGGGCCGCGCCGAAGCGACGATCCAGGCCGCACTTCCGGATGCGGTGATCCTGCGTCCTTCAGTGGTTTTCGGTGCTGACGACAGCTTCTTCAACCGGTTCGCCTCGATGGCACGGACGTTCCCGTTCCTACCGCTGATCGGTGGTGGCCATACGAAACTGCAGCCGGTCTTCGTGGAAGACGTGGCGGAAACCGTGGGACGCTCCGTCGACGGCTCCATTCCGTCCGGCAAGATCTACGAGCTGGGTGGCGGCGAAGTAATGACGATGCGCGACTGCATGGAAACGGTCATGCGTGTGACCGCCCGCAAGAAACCGCTTCTCTCGCTGCCTTTCGGCGTGGCCTCCATGATCGGCAGCGTTGCCTCGATGGTGCCCCTGATCACCCCGCCGATCACGGCGGACCAGGTGGAACTCCTGAAACGGGACAATGTGGTTTCGGACGCTGCGGAAAAAGAAGGCCGCACGCTTGCCGGTATCGGCATCACGCCGACGCTGGCTACCTCCGTTCTTGCGTCCTATCTCGTGCGCTACCGGCCGCAGGGCCAGTACACGGGCTCCGGCAAGGCCGCCTGATTTCAATATCCTAGATCCTTACCGGATCCTTGACGACGTGCTCTCCGGGGCGCGTCGTTTTTTTTGGGCGCAGGTGTCGAAAGCTCTGTGGCGCAAAGGTCGCAGTTATTGGCCGTCTTGCGTTAACGGGCAGTTTAGCAAAAACGTTTATTGAATATCAGCCACACGGCCCGTAGACCCACACACAGATATTTCCCTTCTGAAAGGCGCATTTGCATGGGCAAACCCATCGCCCTCTTTTTCGTATGTGCAGCACTTGTGATCCTTGCAGGATCGTTCATGGCTCCTGAAACCGGAGCCGCCGGCAAGCTCGATTGTGCGCCTGCTTATGGCGTCGATCCCTGCAGCACTGCATCCATCCGTTACTGAAGCAGTGATTGAACGACCCATATGAAAAAGGCGGCCGGTGGCCGCCTTTTCTGTTTTCAGCTTCCGGCCATCAGGCCCCGAGCAGCAGCGCGGTGAGGCCGATGGCGCCGACTGCGATCCGCCAGTAGGCGAAAGGCGCGTAGCCGCGGCTCGATATGAAATTGAGCAGCGAGCGCACGACAAACACTGCCGTCACGAAGGCTGCCAGAAAGCCGACCACGATCACGGCGCTGTCGTCGAAGGAGAGCAGCGCACGGTTCTTGACGAGATCGAGCGTGAAGGCGCCGACCATTGTCGGCATCGCGAGGAAGAACGAGAACTCCGCGGCCGAACGCTTGTCCGCGCCAAGCAGAAGCGCGCCGACGATGGTGGCGCCGGAGCGCGACGTACCTGGGATCATCGCGAGGCACTGGCAGAAGCCGATCTTGATCGCCAGCGACAGTGGATAATCCATCACGTCATGGTATTTCGGCTCGAACTTCATGCGATCAACGGCAAGCAGGATAAAGCCACCGACGATCAGCATGACGCAGATCAACATCGGCGTTTCGAACAGGACCGTCTTGATGAAATCATGCGCGATTGCGCCGATCACGGCGGCCGGGAGAAAACCCGCCAGGATGGTCAGAACGAAACGGCGCGACTGGACACTGGTCGGCAGCGAGACGGCGATCGAGATCAGCCTTTGCGCATAGACCAGAAGAATGGCCAGTATGGCGCCGAGCTGGATCAGGACCGCAAACGTATTCCCCGGAGAATTGAAACCGAGAAAATGGCCGGCGAGCAGCACGTGTGCGGTGGATGAAACGGGCAAAAATTCCGTGAGCCCCTCGATAATACCGAGTACGAGGGCGCTGATAATGGGCTGATCCACCATTCTTAGTCCTTTGCTATGCGATAGAGGTGGTTTTTAATCGTTTCTTAGCGGTTTGTGGCCCCTGCTTGTACTGGCCCTACCAAATCCATATAGCTGGCATATGTCAGGCGGGCGCCCGAAGCAGCCGCTTTCCTATACATTATAACTGAAGTTTTCTTATCGATGCCCACCCTGTATCATCATCAAATGTCGTCTTCCTCTCGCTTCGTCCGTCTGATCCTCGCCGAATACGGCTTCCAGACGGATCTTGTCGAGGAGCAGCCCTGGGAGAAGCGCCGCGAGTTTCTCACGCTCAACCCGGCGGCGACCCTGCCTGTCTATGTTGACGACAATATGCGCGTTCTGTGCGGTCCGTCGGTTCTGATGGAATTTCTCGACGAGACCCATGGCGTGCTGAAGCGCGACCGCCGGCTGCTTGCCGAAGACCCGTGGCAACGGGCTGAAATACGCCGGCTGACGGAATGGTTCCTGATCAAGATGGAGCAGGACGTGACCCGGCCGCTGACGCGCGAACGGGTCTACAAGCTGCAGATGACCGCGGCTCAGGGCGGCGGCGCACCTGATTCGAAAGTGCTGCGGACATCCCGCGCTAATATTCGCCAGCACATGAAATATCTTGCCTGGCTTGCCGGCTCGCGCCAGTGGCTGGCCGGCGAGCGTCTGAGCTATGCCGACCTTGCCGCCGCCGCCTCGATTTCCGTGCTCGATTATCTCGGCGAAATCGACTGGTCGGAAATTCCGATCGCCAAGGACTGGTACCAGCGGATCAAATCGCGCCCCTCCTTCCGTCCGCTGCTGTCCGAGCGCATTCGCGGCCTCACTCCGGTATCGCATTATGCGGACCTTGATTTCTGAGCCGGACCACGACCTGAGCCTCGAGAAGGTCGACTTTCGGGCCGACCGGCGTCGGCAGAAGCTGACCGCTTTCATTCGCGAGGAAGCCGCAGCCCAGGGCTTTGATCTCTGTCGCATCACAAGGCCCGACAGCATTCCGAAAGCACCGGAACGGCTGACGACTTTTTTATCCGACGAGCATCACGGCACGATGGACTGGATGGCGGAGACGCGCGAGCGTCGCGGCGATCCCAAGGCGCTCTGGTCCGAAGTCAGGTCGATCGTGATGTTTGCGATGAATTACGGGCCGGACGAGGATCCGCGCGGCATTCTGGAGAAGCCCGACAAGGCCGCGATTTCCGTCTATGCCCGCAACCGCGACTATCACGACGTGATCAAGGGTCGGTTGAAGGAGATCGCCACACGGTTTGCCGCCCGTGCCGGCGAGGATGTCAAAGTGTTCGTCGATACGGCACCGGTGATGGAAAAGCCGCTTGGCGAAGCCGCCGGTATCGGGTGGCAGGGCAAGCACACCAATCTGGTCAGCCGCACGCACGGGTCCTGGCTTTTTCTCGGCAGCCTGTTCACGACAGCGGATCTGGCCTTCGACGAGGCTGAGCGGGACTATTGCGGCTCCTGCCGCGCCTGTCTCGACGCCTGCCCGACGGCGGCGTTTCCGGCGCCCTACCGGCTGGATGCGCGGCGCTGCATCTCCTACCTGACGATAGAGCACAAGGGACCGATCGCGCCCGAATTCCGGCCGATGATCGGCAACCGTATCTATGGCTGCGACGATTGCCTGGCGGCATGCCCGTGGAACAAGTTCGCGGCCAGCGCGTCTGAAATGAAGCTGAAGGCGCGCGAGGACCTCAAGGAACCGTCGATCGCGTTTCTTCTGACGCTGGACGATCCGGCATTCCGGGCCTTTTTCAGCGGATCGCCGGTAAAGCGGATTGGCCGTGACCGTTTCGTGCGCAACGTGCTGATCGCCGCCGGCAATTCCGGTGACCGCGGCTTCATCGACCAGTGTCGCAGCCTGTCAGCGGATGCGTCCCCTGTCGTGCGCGGCATGGCGATCTGGGCGCTGAAGCGGCTGATGTCGCAAGGTGAGTTCGCTTTGTTTGCAGATGCGCGCGGGCCGGAGGATGACGCGGAGGTTAAAGACGAATGGACGATGGCAGGAGTGGTTTGATGCGGGTGATGATCTTCGGATGCGGCTATTCCGGCCAGGCGATTGCGGAGGCCTTCATGGCCGAAGGCGCTACGGTTTCCGGCACGGTTCGCAGCGAGGAGAAGGCCGTGGCTCTTCGCGCAAAGGGCATTCGGCCCTTCATCTTCGACGGCAGCGACTTCGATGGAGCGCTACCGGGTGAGATGGCCGAGGTGACGCATCTGGTTCAATCCATCCCACCCGGTCATGAAGGCGATCCGCTCCTGAAGCTGATCGACGGCAAGCTCTCGGCCTTGTTTCCGAAGCTCGAATGGATCGGCTATCTCTCGACCGTCGGTGTCTATGGTGACCATGGCGGTGACTGGGTGACCGAGGAGACGCCGGGAAGCCCCATTCTTGGGCGCTCAATCGAGCGCGTCGATACGGAGGATGCCTGGAGCGAGCAGGCGACCAGTGTCGGCGTGCCATGCGCAGTGCTGCGTCTTTCCGGCATCTACGGGCCCGGCCGCAATGCGTTCGTCAATCTCTCCCGCGGCAGCGCGCGACGCATCATCAAGAAGGGTCAGGTGTTCAACCGGATCCGGGTGGAGGATATCGGGGGCGCCTCGCTGTTTCTCGGGAGCCAGCGGATGGGTGGCCTCTATAATGTCACCGACGACGAGCCATGCCCGCCCCAGGACGTGATCGTCGAGGCTGCCCGGATGATGGGCGTCGAACCGCCGCCCGAACAGGATTTCGACACCGCCGACATGTCGCCGATGGCGAGGTCCTTCTATGGCGCCAACAAGCGCGTCTCGAATGAGAAGATCAGGGCCGCCGGCTTCCAATTCCGCTTTCCGAATTACCGCGTTTCGCTCTCGGAATTGTGGTCTTCCGACCGCTGGAGAGGATGAAATCTCCTCTACTCATCGGTGGGAATTTTCATCCTGAGCCATTATCCCGGTCATAAATTCTTAATGCCTGGGGCGCGGCGCCCCAAAACCGGTTCAAATAAGACAACAGACCGACTTTAAGAGAAAAAAATTTTGCCTGTTTTCGTGAACACGAGTCGTCCGTGGGGAACAGTGGAATGACGTTTCGCTTGGAGACTGATTCTAAAGCTTTTCTTCCGAAAAAGCTTAGCCGGGTGTATTAACAACATCGATCGCAATGTAATCACGAATGTTACAATGCGTAACACTCCGTGATAACGAATCCCACTTTTTCGCCATTTTTGGCCCCGCTTAAGCCGGCTGCACGCAACGTGCAGGGACAAACGGACGGGGACGACCGACTTGACAACAATTCGACGCTCGACACTCGCGGTTGCCATTGCTGCTTTTGCACTACTCGGCACCTCGCAGGCCAATGCTGCGCCCGGATGCGGCCATGCATCCTGGTATGCTCTTTCATCAAAGACCGCTTCCGGCGAGCGGATGAACGCCGCCAAGCTGACCGCCGCACATCGCTCGCTGCCCTTCGGCACCAGGGTTCTCGTGACCAACAAGCGCAACGGCAAAAGCGTCGTCGTGCGCATCAACGATCGCGGCCCGTTCATTCGCGGCCGGGTGATCGACGTTTCGAAAGCAGCAGCCAAGGATATCGGCATGGTCTCTTCGGGCACTGCGCAGGTCTGCTACCAGATCGTTGCCGACACCCGCGCTTCCAGCCAGAAGATCTCCGGCAAGGGTATCAAGGACGTCGACGGCTGAGGCACGAGAGCTTTGAACGCCTGACGTGCTGCACTTGCCCTTTCGACCGTTCGCGGTTACGACCCACCCCACACGGGTTCAACCGAGACGGAGAATGACATGCGACTGGGCGGACGAGTAGCCGGAGCAATCGACGTACTGGCGGATATCGAGGCACGCAGACGCCCCGTCGCCGACGCGCTGAAGGACTGGGGCCTCGCGCACCGCTTTGCCGGATCCGGCGACCGCGCCGCAATCGGAAACATCGTCTACGACGCATTGCGCATGCGGCTCAGCCACGCATTCATCATGGATGACGATAGTGCCGTCGCACTGGCCTATGCGGTTCTCCTTCGCCAGTGGGGATATTCTCCCGAAACGCTGGCTGCCGATTTTGCCGACGACCGTTTCGCGCCGCCGGTTTTGACCGAAGCGCATATCGCCGCCTTTTCCTCCCGCAAGCTGGAAGACGCGCCGCTTCACATCCAGGGCGATATCCCGGACTGGGTTCAGCCCTCCTTCGAAGCAAATTTCGGCGACGACTGGCTGGCTGAGGCAAAGGCACTTGCCACCCGACCGACGCTTGATCTGCGCGCCAACACGCTGAAGGCGTCGCGCGACAAGGTGGTCAAGGCGCTGGACCGCGCCGGTGCCAAGCCTGCGCGCATTGCCCGCAACGGCATCCGGATCGCTGCCGGCGAAGGTGCTTCCCGGCTTCCCAATATCACCGCCGAGCTTTCCTTCCAGAAGGGTTGGTTCGAGGTGCAGGATGAGGGCTCGCAGATCGTGGCCGAGCTCGTGCAGCCTGCCGAGAACCATCAGGTTCTGGACTATTGCGCCGGTGGTGGCGGCAAGACGCTGGCCATGTCGGCTGCGATGAACAACAAGGGCCAGGTTCACGCCTACGATACCGACCGCAAGCGGCTGGCGCCGATCATCGAGCGCCTGCGTCGGGCCGGCACCCGCAACGTCCAGGTTCACGACGATGCCCGCCAGCTCGAAGGTCTCAAGAATAAGCTCGATGCGGTTCTGGTCGATGCGCCCTGCACCGGCACCGGCACCTGGCGCCGTCGGCCCGACACGAAATGGCGGCTGACGCAGAAGAACCTCGACGAGCGCATCGCGCAGCAGCAGGACGCACTTTCCGAAGCATCCGCTTTCGTGAAGCCGGGCGGCGCGCTTCTCTATGTGACCTGTTCGATCCTGCCGGAAGAAAACGACCAGCAGGCTGTCCGTTTCTGTGAGGAGAACCCCGAATTCTCCATTGTACCGGCAGCCGACCAGTGGGCGAAGATTTTCGGAAGCGACGCGGCCACGCCTCGCTTGAAGGATGCAGCGACGGTTACGCTGTCTCCCGCAAGTACCGACACGGACGGATTCTTTTTCTGCCGCATGCAACGCAAGGTTTGAGCGCGCTAGCGTTGCGGCGTTACACTGAAAGTATTCTAAACTAGATCATTTGACACAAGTTTAGATTTGCGCGATGAGCCTTTGAGGCAGCCTCGTTTCAAACGACGCCGCAATGGAGAGGGACATGATCCGCAAATTTGCTTTCGGCGCCGCAGTGGCGCTTCTTGCCGCATCGACGACATTAACGGCAGCGCGCGCCGACACGAAGCCGGCCGCCGTACTCAAGCATTATTCCGAGCTGGCGCATGCCAAGTTCGAGGATTCGCTGATATCAGCGCAAAGCCTCGAAAAGGCCATCGACGGGCTGATTGCAAATCCGAGCGAGGAAACGCTGAAGGCGGCGAAAGCTGCCTGGATCGCGGCGCGTGTTCCCTACCAGCAGACCGAAGTCTATCGTTTCGGCAACTCTGCCGTTGACGACTGGGAAGGCAAGGTCAATGCCTGGCCGCTGGATGAAGGCCTTATCGATTATGTCGACCCCTCCTATGGCACGGAAAGCGACGAGAACGCTCTCTACACGGCGAACATCATTGCCAACCCCAAGATCAAGGTGAACGGCAAGACGCTCGACACGACCAAGATCACCACGAAGACGCTGCGCAGCCTGCATGAGGCCGGCGAGATCGAGGCGAATGTGGCGACCGGGTATCACGCAATCGAGTTTCTGCTGTGGGGCCAGGATACCAATGGCACCGGGCCTGGCGCCGGTGCGCGTCCCTACACGGATTACAGCAAGACCGAATGCACCAACGGCAATTGCGACCGTCGCGCCGCCTACCTGAAAGCTGCGACCGCATTGCTGGTTGCCGATCTGAAGGACATGGTTGTGGCGTGGGGCCCCAAGGGCAAGGCCGCCAGGACCGTCGAGGCCAATGGCAAGAAGGGACTGAGCGCCATCCTGACCGGCATGGGCTCACTCTCCTATGGCGAGCTTGCCGGCGAGCGGATGAAGCTTGGCCTGCTGCTGCACGATCCGGAAGAAGAGCATGACTGCTTCTCCGACAACACCTATGCCTCGCACCTGAACGACGCGATCGGCATCAAGTCGGCCTATACGGGAGAATATACCCGTATCGACGGCACCAAGATGACCGGCGCTTCGCTGTCAGATCTCGTCTTGGCCAAGGACAAGGCGCTGGACGACGAGATGAAGGGCAAGCTGGATGCGACGCTTGCGGCCATGAACGCGATGGCCGACCGTGCCCAGAAGGTCGAGGCCTATGACCAGATGATCGGCGAGAACAATGCCGACGGCAATGCGGTGGTCCAGAAGGCGATCGATGGGCTGATCGACCAGACCAAGACGATCGAGCGCGTCGTTGCGTCGCTCGATCTCGGCAAGGTGGATCTCGAAGGCTCCGACAGCCTGGACAATCCGGAAGCCGTATTTCAGTAAGCCGTTGAAGCGGTTGCCAAGCGATTGCGATGAAACACTTCACCTCATTCACCCCTCCCCGAACGCGGGAGGGGCATAACCACTCCCCGGGTTGTCCCCAGCACCCGCTGGACGATGGGCTCGCGCGCGGCTGCCTTTCCCCTCCCGGGAAAGATGCCGGGAGAAGCAGCGGATACTGGTTCCGACTTGTTTTGCCGGTCCTTTCCGGCGCTCTGTTTCTGATCCCGCTGATCGCAACCGGCGGCGACAGCATTTTTCCGACGTCGCGCACCGATCTCAACCCGAAAGACCAGAAGCGGGTGGCAAGCGTGACGCGTGCCACGACGGACTTCTCCAAGCCGGAGCAGTTCGAGCTGATGGCCGGCGGCGGGGCAACCACCAAGGCAAGCGTCAACGGGAATATCTTCTCGCACTTCTCCGCCAACATCACGTTCGAGGAAGAGCAGGACTTCAAGCTCGGCAATGCGCTGTTCACGAAGCTCTGGGTGTCTTCTCCCTCGTCGACCCAGGCTTCCGACGGGTTGGGGCCGCTGTTCAATGCGCGGGCCTGCCAGAGCTGCCACCTGAAGGACGGCCGCGGGCATCCGCCCGAAGGTGCCGCCGACGCGACATCGATGTTCCTGCGGCTGGCCCGCCCGGCCCGGACCGACGAAGAACGCGCGGTGATCGCCGATTATCGCAAGCTCAACTTTCCGGATGCGGTCTATGGCGAGCAGTTGCAGGATCTCGCCGTGCCCGGGCTGCAGGCCGAAGGCAGACTGCAGATTGCCTATCAGGACCTGCCGGTGAAACTTGCCGATGGCGAGGTGGTTACTCTGCGCAAGCCCAGCTATTCGGTTGCAGACCTGGAATTTGGCCCGATGGAGGGCGATGTCACGCTTTCGCCGCGCGTGGCTCCGCCCATGATCGGCATGGGCCTCATTCAGGCGATCCACGAGGCCGACCTGCTTGCCAACGCCGATCCTGACGACACCGACGGGAACGGTATTTCCGGAAAGGCCGCGCTGGTGCGCGACCACAAGAGCGGCGAGCTGAAGATCGGTCGTTTCGGCTTCAAGGCGCAGAACGCGTCCATCCGCGACCAGAGCTCATCGGCTTTCGTCGGCGATATCGGCATCTCGACGCCGGACGATCCGTTCGATCACGGCGACTGCCGGAAGGCGCAAAGCGACTGTCTGGCCCTGCCGACCGGTGTGCAGCCAAGGCTCGGTCCGGTGGAAGCGCCGGATCCGGTGCTGCCGCTCGTCACGTTCTACTCGGAGAACCTCGCCGTGCCGGCCCGACGCGATATCGGCGATGCCGGCGTGCTGAAGGGTAAGCAGCTGTTTTATCAGGCGGGCTGTGCTTCCTGCCACATGCCGAAATTCGTGACCCGCCGCGATGCGGGAAACAAGGCGCATGCATTCCAGCTGATCTGGCCCTATTCCGACTTCCTGCTCCACGACATGGGCGAAGGTCTTGCCGATGGCCAGCAGGTGGGCGTGGCGAACGGGCAGGAATGGCGCACCCAGCCGCTCTGGGGCATCGGCTTGACGCAGACCGTCAATGGGCACACGTTCTTCCTGCATGACGGGCGGGCGCGAAACCTGACCGAGGCAATTCTCTGGCATGGCGGCGAGGGAGAGAAGGCACGTGATGCCTTTGCATCGCTTTCCAAAGATGATCGCGCTTCTCTTCTCACCTTCCTGGAGTCACTCTGATGCGCAAGATCTTCGCGGCCGGCCTGGCTCTGCTGCTGTCCACAACGGCGCAGGCGCAGGATGCCGACAGCGTGCCGGCGGTCGAGCTTCCGGCAGCAGCCGTCACGAAAGTGATGACCGCGGCCGTCAACGGGTTTATCCGGCCGGGCTATGATGCCTTCGAGACGTCTGCGCAGGACGTGGCCGACAAGAGTGCTGCGCTCTGCAAGGCGCCTTCAGTCGCCAATCTCAACGTCGTCAAAACTGCATTCCGCGCGCTCGTCGTCAGCTGGGGGTCGATCGAGATCGTCCGCACTGGACCGATCATCGAGCAGAACCGGTTCGAGCGGGTGCTGTTTTATCCCGACCGCAAGAGCACCGGTCTGAAGCAGGTGCAGGCTGTGCTTGCCAAGAAGGACGAGACGGCGACGGACCCGACGACGCTTGCCTCCAAAAGCGTTGCAACACAGGGTCTCGGCGCACTCGAATATCTGCTCTACGGCACCAATGCCGATAGCGATCTTCTAGAGGCCGAGAATGCATTTCGCTGCCGATATGCCGCCGCAGCCGCGCAGAACGTTGCCAATGTCGCAAAGGAAGTGGCCGGTATCTGGGACGCGCCGGATGGCATCGCCAAGACGTGGGAACAGCCGGGACCCGACAATCCAGCCTTTCGCACAGGCGGCGAGGCGATAACCGCATTGCTCGGTATTCTGGTCCATGGCGCGGAGGCCGTGCGCGACCAGCGGATCGAGACATTCTACAAAGGTGCCGGCAAGGCGACGTTTCCGAAACAGGCGCTATTCTGGCGTTCGCAAAACACCTGGGACAGCCTGCACGGCAATCTTGATGGATTGTCAAAGCTGCTCGCCACGTCGGGCATGGTCGAGCTGCTGCAGGAAAAGGACCGACCGGTCGTCGCGGCAACGCAGGCCAGATTGCAGTCGATGATCGCCACGGCCCGCACCGTCATGCCCAATATCGAAGTGGCGGTCGAAAACCCCAGCGAACAGGCGAAGCTTCAATCGCTTCTCGACGGCGGCAAGGACGTGATCGCCAAGCTGAACGACGGTTATGGCGGCGCGATCGGGCTTTCCTCCGGCTTCTCGTTTGCAGACGGCGACTAGGCCATGAACTGGCGCGGCGAAACGATCGATCGACGCGGTTTCCTGAAGGCGGCAGGCGTTGCCTTTACCGCGGCCCTTCAACCGGGCTCGCTGATGGCGCTGGAACGGGCGGACGCGGTTTATGCCTCGGGTTTTCGTGCGCCCGATGGTTCGTTCGGCATTGCGACCGTGTCGGAGCGCGGCGAGATCATCGACCGTGTGGCCCTGCCCGCGCGGGCGCATGGCATGGCCTTCAGTGCTGCGACCGGTCGAACGATCGCGTTTGCCCGACGGCCCGGGACCTTCGCCATGGTGTTTGATACGGCACGCCGGGAAGAGCCTGTCATGATCACCGCTCCGGAGGGGCGACATTTCTACGGCCACGGGCATTTCTCGCCTGATGGTACCAGGCTCTACGCGAGCGAGAACGATTTCGACGGCAATCGCGGCTTGATCGGCGTCTATGATGGAAGCGACGGCTTCCGCCGCATCGGCGAATTCGATGCCCATGGTGTCGGCACCCACGACATGACCGTCTCCGACGACGGGTCGACGCTGGTCATTGCCAATGGCGGTATCGAGACGCATCCGGATTTCGGCCGCACCAAGCTCAATCTCGATCGTATGGAGCCATCGCTGGTGCTGCTGGATGCACGATCCGGCGCGCTGATCCAGAAACACCTGATGCCGCCGGCGCTATCGCAGCTTTCCACCCGGCATCTCGACATTGCCGATAGTGGCCGGATCTGGTTTGCCTGCCAGTGGGAAGGTGCGCGCAACGCATTGCCGCCGCTTGCCGGCCGGTTTTCGAAGGGCGAAGACATCGCATTCCTCGACCTGCCCGAACAGACCACGGTCCGGCTTGGCAACTATGTGGGCGCGATCGCCGTCAATCGTCGCGATGGGTTGGTCGGCCTGACATCGCCGGTTGGCGGTGCGGCGGTGACGCTGGATGCAAGGACCGGCAAGGTGATGAGGGAAGAGACGGTGCGGGAGGCTGCGGGCGTGGCACCGGCTGCGCACGGCATCGCGGTCTCGACCTATGACGGGCGTTTCAACGAGACCAAAAGCCGGATAGCCTGGGACCAGCACATCGTTCGCATCGGATGATCTTTCCGGCCGCTCAAACCGCTCTATCTGAGGGTACATGCGCAAACCTATTGTCTACGGTCTCTTCATCATCGCGTCGGTCGCCGTCGGCGTGATCAGCGGCGTCAGCAACATTCCCGGCGAATGGTACCAACAGCTGAACAAGCCGTTCTTCAATCCGCCGAACTGGATCTTCGGACCGGTCTGGACGGTTCTCTACGGCATGATCGGCGCAGCGCTTGCCTCTACCTGGTACGACCAGAACAACACTCGAAGGCTGGTCGTGTTTGCGGTGCAGGCCGTCTTGAACCTGCTCTGGTCTCCGGCCTTTTTCGGGATGCAGAACCCGGTTCTGGGCCTGACCATCATCGTGCCGATGCTCGCTTTCATCCTGCTGTTCATTGCGATGAGCTGGCGGCCGAACCGCACGGCCGCGCTGCTGTTCGTCCCCTATGCGCTGTGGGTCGCGTTTGCGACGATGCTCAATATTTCGATCGTCATGCTCAACTGACGAGCCGAGACCAAACCGGCTTGCCGATACCGGCCCGGCATGGCACCTTGCCCCGATCAAAGGGGCAGGCATGAGCATTCTCGAAACAGGCGATTTTCGCGAGCGTATTCGCCAGAGTTTTGACCGGCAGGGCGCAATGGCAATGCTCGATGCGGAGCTCACCCGGGTCGAGCAGGCGATGATCGAGATCGAGCTGCCCTATAGCGAGAAGCTGACCCAACAGCATGGCTTTCTGCATGCCGGCGTGATTTCCGCGGCCCTCGACACAGCCTGCATCTATGCCGCCTACACGACGATCGCGCCTGACGCCTCGATCCTGACGATCGAGTTCAAGGTGAACCTGCTATCGCCCGGTCGTGGAGAGCGCTTTCTGTTTCGCGGCGAAATCACCAAGCCGGGGTCGACGATCATCGTTGCGGACGGGCGCGGTTATGCGATCGGTGACGGCCCGGCAAAACTCATTGCGTCCATGACCGCATCGATGATGGTCATCCGCGGCAGGCAGGATATCGTCGGATGAATTTCGAACTTAAGGCAGTTTCTGGCAGGCAGATCATGTTCGTCATGGCCGTCGATGCCGAATATGGTCCGCATCTCAAAACCCGTATCAAGCCGCTGATGACCGGTGTAGGCCCGGTGGAGGCAGCGGTCATGCTGTCGCGTGCACTGACACGGCTGGAGGTGGAAAGCCGGTTGCCGGATCTGGTCGTCTCACTCGGGTCCGCCGGCTCGCGCAGTCTCGAGCAGACGGAGGTCTACCAGGTATCCTCCGTTGCCTATCGCGACATGGACGCTTCCCCGCTCGGTTTCGAAAAGGGCCGCACGCCGTTTCTCGATCACCCGGCGATCGTTCCGATGCCGCTGCGCATTCCCGGCATCGCGGAAGCGTCGCTTTCGACGGGCGGCAATATCGTTTCAGGATCGGCTTATGATCTCGTGGCCGCCGATATGGTGGACATGGAGACCTTTGCGGTGCAGCGATGCTGTCAGCTTTTCGGTCTTCCTCTGGTCGGCCTGCGGGGCATTTCGGACGGCAAGGCAGAGCTGAAGCATGTTGACAACTGGACGGAATATCTCCATGTGATCGACGAGAAGCTTGCCGCGGTTATCGACCGGCTTGAAAACGCCCTCGAAAGCGGCGATTTGGCGCTCTGACGCAGTTGCACAAAAGCCAGTTTTTCTCTAAAGGCTCGCCATGACCCAGACAACGCCCTTGGTAGCTCATCCCGACAGCATTCTCATCATCGATTTCGGCAGCCAGGTGACGCAGCTGATTGCGCGCCGCGTGCGCGAAGCGGGTGTGTATTGCGAGATCCACCCGTTTCAGAGTGCATCGGACGCCTTCGACAGGATGGCGCCGAAGGGCGTGATCTTTTCCGGCGGCCCGGCATCGGTCACGACAGAGGGTAGCCCGCGCGCGCCGCAGGCCGTGTTCGACAGCGGCGTTCCGATCCTTGGCATCTGCTACGGCCAGCAGACGCTGGCAACCCAGCTCGGCGGCGTCGTCGAGGGTGGCCATGCCGCGGAATTCGGTCGCGCCGATGTCGAAATCAAGAAATCCAGCCCGCTGTTTGATGGTTTCTGGGAACAGGGCGGACGCTATCCGGTGTGGATGAGCCACGGCGACCGCGTTACGCAGTTGCCCGATGGCTTCGAAGTCATCGCCACATCCGAAAACGCGCCGTTCGCGATCGCTGCCGACGAGAGCCGCCGCTATTACACGACGATGTTCCATCCGGAAGTGGTGCACACGCCAGATGGCGCCAAGCTCTTGTCCAATTTCGTGCACAAGATCGTCGGCCTGAAATCCGACTGGACCATGGCGGCCTACAAGGCCGAAATGATCCGCAAGATCCAGGAACAGGTGGGCACCGAGCGCGTCATCTGCGGCCTCTCCGGCGGCGTTGACTCGTCCGTTGCCGCTATTCTGATCCACGAGGCAATCGGCGACCAGCTGACCTGCATCTATGTCGACCACGGCCTGATGCGTCAGGGCGAGACCGAACAGGTCGTCGGCATGTTCCGTGACGCCTATAACATCCCGCTCGTGGCCGTGGATGCATCCGACCTGTTCCTGACGCAGCTGGCCGGCGTTTCCGACCCTGAGGTCAAGCGCAAGACGATCGGCCGCCTGTTCATCGAGGTTTTCGAATCGGAAGCCGCCAAGATCGCGTCCGACGGCAAGGGCGCTCCGCGCTTCCTCGCACAGGGCACGCTCTATCCTGACGTCATCGAGAGCGTTTCGTTCTCCGGCGGCCCGTCGGTCACCATCAAGAGCCACCACAATGTTGGCGGCCTTCCAGAGCGCATGAACATGCAGCTGGTGGAGCCGCTGCGCGAACTGTTCAAGGACGAAGTCCGCGCTCTGGGTCGTGAACTCGGCCTGCCGGAAAGCTTTATCGGCCGCCACCCGTTCCCGGGCCCAGGCCTTGCCATCCGCTGCCCGGGTGGGATTACCCGCGAAAAGCTCGATATCCTGCGCAAGGCGGATGCGATCTATCTCGACGAAATCCGCAAGGCCGGTCTCTACGACACGATCTGGCAGGCATTCGCGGTGCTGCTGCCGGTCCAGACCGTCGGCGTGATGGGCGACTACCGCACCTATGACTTCGTCTGTGCACTCCGCGCCGTGACCTCCGTCGATGGCATGACAGCGGACTTCTATCCCTACGACATGAACTTCCTTGGCCGTGCGGCAACCCGCATCATCAACGAAGTGCGCGGCATCAACCGCGTCGTCTACGACGTAACCAGCAAGCCGCCCGGCACGATCGAGTGGGAATAGGCCTTTAGTGACCGGCCGCATCACTCAGCGGCCTGTCACCTCTCAATCCCTTCCCGGATATCCCTATGCTCCGCAGCCTCTATGACTGGACGATGGCGCTCAGCGCCCGCAAGTCCGCAAGCGTTTGGCTTGCGGTCATCGCTTTCGTCGAAAGCTCCGTCTTTCTGGTGCCGGCGGATGTGCTGTTTCTGCCCATGGCGCTCGCAAGGCCCGAGCGCGCCTGGCGCTACGCCCTGATCGCCACGACATTTTCGGTGCTGGGTGGCATTGCCGGCTGGTGGATCGGGTATTTCGCGTTCGATGCGATCGCCGTGCCGATCCTCGAATTCTGGGGCAAGCTCGATACGTTCAACGAGCTGAAATCCGGCATCACCTACGAGACGATCCTGCTGATGCTGGTGACCTCAGGCTTTGCGCATCTGCCACCGATCAAGGTGGTCACGATCCTGTCCGGTGCCGTGCATGTCAACATCTGGCTGTTCATCGCGGCGGCCGTGTTGACCCGCGGAGCCCGCTTCTTTCTCCTGGCATGGCTCCTGCGTCGCCATGGCGAGAGCATCCGCCACTTCATCGAGAAGCGGCTCGGGAAGCTGGCACTGATCGGCGCCGTCGTGCTGATCGCCGTCTATTGCGCCTACAAGATGCTGATGAGCTGAGTTGGCGCGACGCCAGCTCGTCTATGCTATCAGGCAGCGTGGGCGCGCCTGGCCTAGTATCATTATTTTTGCGGGGAAGTTTGTGGCTTGATCGCCTATTGGCTTTCGAAACAAGCCATGCGTTTAGCGGGATGGTGACCTGCTCTGGCTGAAGGGCTCCGCCGGGTCATATCATCAGTGCCTATCGTGTGGCGAAGGATACCGCCACACATGTCCGGCAGGAGCTTTCCCGCCGGGCGGTCTTTGGAAGTATGATTAGCGAACCTTGCGGAAAGCCTGGGGATCGATGCCGAGGATCTCGAGGTCACGGGCCTGCGGACGACGGTTGTTCTCGACAGCAGCGGATGCGGAGACGGCAGCGCCGAACAGTGCAAATGCACGACCGAATGCGCCAACGCGGTTCTTGATAGATGCAGACATTTGATCTCTCCTTGTGATGTTCCTAAAATAGGCTGCACATTGTGCCTATACAATCGACAAGCTCACAGAGGAGGCATGCGCCAATCACATGACACGGACCTCACTGCATCCATGTCTTGCCTAACCCGAGGTGTGGTTGCTATCGATCGTCATCAAGCGAAGAGGTTCTCATGGCGATCACCATCTATGGCATCAAGAACTGCGACACGATGAAGAAGGCCCGCGCCTGGCTGGACGAGAAGGGCGTTGCCTATGTCTTCCACGACTACAAGGCGCTCGGTATCGACCGCGATCATCTTGACGACTGGACGGCGCGCGCCGGGTGGGAACAGGTGCTGAACCGCGCAGGCACCACGTTCAAGAAGCTGCCCGAGACCGACAAGCTGGATCTCGACCGGGAGAAGGCGATCGCGCTGATGGCAGCTCAGCCTTCGATGATCAAGCGGCCCATACTGGAAGCGGATGGAAAACTGATTGTCGGCTTCAAACCGGAACGTTACGCCGCGACATTCACCGAGACCTGAATTCCATGTCCAAGGCGACCCGCGCAACCGAAGTGCTCGATAAGGCTGGTGTGAGCTTCACGACGGTCACCTACGACTATGATCCCAACGCCGAACGCATCGGCCTTCAGGCAGCCGAGGCGATCGGCGAAGAGCCTTGCCGTGTCCTGAAGACGTTGATGGCGGAGGTGGACGGCAAGGCGGTCTGCGTTGTCATCCCGTCCGATAGAGAAGTCTCGATGAAGAAGCTTGCGGCGGCCTTCGGCGGCAAGTCTGCGTCCATGATGAAACCGGCTGATGCCGAACGGATAACCGGTTATCGTGTCGGCGGCATCAGCCCGTTCGGACAGAGGAAGCTCGTCCCGACGGCCATCGAAGCGACGGCTCTCGAAGAGGTCCATGTTTTCATCAATGGTGGCCAGCGAGGGCTTCAGGTTCGTCTTGCCCCAAAAGACGCACAATCGGCATTGAAAGCGATAGCCGCGGCCCTTGTTGCGTGAAGCAAGGGGACTATGATCGTGACCGATCGACTTCAAATCCAGCTCAGTCACCCTAAGTCGTGTCAGCAGATATTCCAAGAACAGAGGCCATTATGACAATCGTGCCGAATTTCCAGACCGCCATCGATCCGCAGAAACTCGAAAAGCTTGCCGAAGTGGCGGTCAAGGTTGGCCTTGGGCTCGCGAAGAACCAGGATCTCGTCATCACGGCGCCGATTGCGGCCTTGCCGCTGGTGCGGTTCCTGACCCGCCACGCCTATAAGGCCGGTGCCGGTCTGGTCTCCACGTTCTATTCCGACGAGGAGGCGACGCTTGCGCGCTACGAGTTTGCGCCCGATGCGAGTTTCGACAAGGCCTCGGACTGGCTCTACGAGGGCATGGCGAAGGCCTATGCCAATGGTGCCGCGCGTCTGGCGATCTCCGGCGACAACCCGATGATGCTCTCCGAACAGGATCCGTCCAAAGTTGCGCGGGCCAACAAGGCCAATTCGATGGCCTACAAGCCGGCGCTCGAGAAGATCGCCAATTTCGACATCAACTGGAATATCATTTCCTACCCCAACCCGGCTTGGGCGCGGCAGGTGTTTCCGGATGTGCCGGAAGAGGTGGCGGTGCGCAAGCTGGCCGACGCGATCTTTGCCGCCTCCCGCGTCGATCTCGACGACCCCGTCGCTGCCTGGGCATCGCACAATGCAAACCTCAAGAAGCGCTCAACTTGGCTGAACGGCGAGCGTTTTTCGGCGCTTCATTTCACCGGCCCCGGCACTGATCTCACGGTCGGCCTGGCTGATGGCCATGAATGGCACGGAGGGGCGTCAGTCGCGAAAAACGGCATCACCTGCAATCCGAATATCCCGACCGAAGAAGTGTTCACCACGCCCCATGCGCTGAAGGTGGAAGGCTATGTTTCCAGCACCAAGCCGCTGTCGCATCAGGGCACGTTGATCGACGATATCAGGGTTAAGTTCGAGGGTGGCCGCATCGTCGAGGCAAGTGCCGCCAAGGGCGGGGAAGTGCTGAGCCGGGTTCTCAATACGGATGCGGGTGCTCGCCGGCTGGGCGAAGTGGCCCTGGTGCCGCATTCCTCGCCGATTTCGGCAAGCGGCATCCTGTTCTACAACACGCTGTTCGACGAAAACGCGTCGTGCCATATCGCGCTGGGCCAGTGCTATTCGAAATGCTTCCTCGATGGAGCTTCACTGACGCCGGAGCAGATCAGGACGCAGGGCGGCAATTCGAGCCTCATCCACATCGACTGGATGATCGGATCCGACAAGGTGGATATCGACGGCATCAGGGCCGATGGTTCCAAGGTGCCCGTTATGCGCGCCGGCGAATGGGCCTGACCCACGAGACGCGAGGCCCGGGTTTGCCGGGCCTTTGCCACTATCAACGGTAATAGACGACCTTGCCGCCATTGGCAGCAGTTTCCACCGACAGGACGTTGTGGACCGCAATGCCGCGGGCTTCGAGCGAGCGCATCAGGCTGCTGTCGGCACTGACTTCCGCCTGGGCCCGGCGCATGATGAAGTCGTTGCCGGAACCCGACCACTCGGAATACCCGTCCTTGCGGCTGGTGAGCGAGCCGGACTGGATGGCGATGACGTTGTCGTCATAGGCCTTGCCGAAGATGATCTCCGATGCCCTCGTCTGTCCGGCCAGTGCCGGAGTGCCGAAAGCTGCCGCCGAGAGGATCAGCAACGAGGTCGCGAATGCTTTTTTCATGGCCATGGTCTCCGTTTGCAACTGCCGAGGAAACGCAGCTTGCAACGCCGTGTTCCGCTAAGGTCTCTTCAAGAGAAGATAGGAAGTCTTGGCGGAGATTTGAATGGCGCTGTCGCCCAAGGGTTAGAACAGCGTGCCCTGCTTGGCAGGCTCTTCGGCTGCTTCCGGCCTCGGCAGCTTCTTTTTCGACTGAGAAGGCCGTGCGGCAGATGACGGATCTTCGGTTGGGGCCTCGCCGCCCGTGACGGCCGAGATACGGCCGTCGGCGAATTCGACGGAAATCGCCCGGCCCTCGCCAATGCCGGCGGCCCGTGTCAGGGGGTGGTTGTTCTCATCGCGGATGACGGCAAAACCGCGTTGCAGGACGTTCTTGTAGGACAGCGACTGCAGGACGCGATCCTGCGCCGAGATGGCCGAACGGCTGCGCGCGAGCGTGTGCGACATAGCGGTATCGGCATGGCGCCCGAACGATACGAGATGTTGACGCTCGCGCTGGATCTGGCCGAGCAGCCGCGCGGGCAGAGATTTCAGCGACGCTTCGAAACGCGACAGACGCCCGCGTTCGCTCAACGCTCTTCTCTCCAGGCAACGATCGGCCCGTAGCAGCCGGTCGTTCAAAGCCTGGCGTTGTTGCTGGAGCCTGCCCGTCAGGAGATCGAGGCGCAGACCGGACGAGACACGCTCGAACGCGCGGCGCTTGACGACCGTCGTGCGCTCCAGCCCGCGGCCGAGGCCAGCCGCGGCTTCATCGAACCGTCGGCGCGGAAGTGCCAGCAGCTGGTCGAGCGACGGAAGCGCGCGGACGAGCGCCCGCAGCGACTGTTTGCGGTGGTCCATCTGGCGCGCTGCGCAGCCCCGCAGTCGGGCGGCCAGGCTGGCGAGCTGAGCTTCGAGATCCGCCTTCACGGGAACAGCCATTTCGGCGGCGCCTGTCGGCGTCGGTGCGCGAACATCGGCGGCGTGATCGAGGAGCGTCCAGTCGGTCTCGTGGCCCACGGCCGAGATCAGCGGTATCCGGCTTTCGGCTGCAGCGCGCACGACGATCTCGTCGTTGAAGCTCCAGAGATCTTCCAGACTGCCGCCACCGCGGCCGACGATCAGCACATCTGGTCTTCGGATGGCGTCACCTGGCCCGAGCGCGTTGAACCCGCGGATGGCAGCGGCGACTTCCTCGCCGGACCCCTCGCCCTGAACCTTGACGGGCCATAGGACCACATGGACGGGAAAGCGATCGGAAATGCGGTGCAGGATATCGCGGATGACGGCGCCGGTTGGCGAGGTCACCACGCCGATGACACGCGGCAGATAAGGCAGGGGCTGCTTGCGGTCCTGATCGAACAGGCCTTCGGCACCGAGCTTGCGGCGGCGCTCCTCAAGCAGCGCCATGAGCGCGCCGGCGCCTGCCGGCTCGAGGTTTTCGATGACGATCTGATATTTCGACGAGCCTGGAAATGTGGTGATCTTGCCGGTCGCGATCACTTCCATGCCTTCTTCCGGCCGGAACCGCAGGCGCGAGAAGGTGCCCTTCCAGATGACCGCATCAATGCGCGAGCGGTCGTCCTTCAGCGAGAAATAGGCATGACCGGAAGAGTGCGGACCGCGATAACCGGAAATTTCTCCCCTCACCCGCACATGATCGAACGCATTTTCCATCGTGCGCTTGATTGAGCCGGAAAGCTCCGACACGGAAAATTCGGTGAGGTTCGTCGGCGATTCTTGGGCGATAGGGCTCGTCATGCCCTTTGTTCTAACCGAAGGCTGCGCCGATTTCATCCGTCTTTCCGGATCATCCGACGCTTAATCTCGCGCTAGTCTCGAACAACCCGATAGATCATGAACCCATCCAGCGGGCCTGTGGCCACAGGCTGCAGGTATGGTGGCACGTCACTCCGGGCGAGCGCGGCATAGAGGCCGTCAGGTTTCATCGCGATCAGCCGCTCGGTCTGCGGATCGCTCTTGCAGAAGGTGAGAGCCGTGACACCGGCACCATCGATAAAGGCCTTGGATTCGGCCGGTTGCGCGAGGCCGATATGCAGTTCGGTCAGCATGCCGCCCTGATTGCGGTGATAGGGCGCGGACAATGCACGATGTCGCGTGAAGCGAATGATCTCCGCGCCGCTGTTGGAGGGAGAAGCGATAACGCCGACCGGAAGGGCATTCAGCGCGGACCATGTCTGCGGCCCGCCGCATTCTCCTTCTTCACCTGCGTTATCGGTGGAGAGGATATTGAGGTCGACGGCGCCGACGCCCTCTTTCACGAGAATGCCCACGACGCCCCAGACGACCGGAACGGACGCGAGGACCGTGACGATATAGGCCGCGGCAAGACCTGGATTGTTGCGGTCCGCATTGGCCCGGACGCGGATATCGGCGATCAGCAGAGACAGCGGCAGGATGCTGAGGAGGTTGGAAAAGATCGTCCCGCGCACCTGAATGGCAGCGACGGCGAAGGAAACCAGGAGCAGAACGAGAAGCACGACGTGGGTTTCGACCTTGCTGCGGCAGGCGATGCGGGCAACGCAGACGAGAATGGCGAAAAGGCCCACGGCATAGAAGCCGCCGACGAGCTCGGGCGTGTCGCGCATTTCAGCCACGATCGAGCGTGCCTCGGATACGCCGTTCAGCCAGAGTTCGACAAGCAGCGGATCAAGGTTTGCCAGCGGATTGCCGAGGCATTCCGGCGCAATTGCGCGGGCTGCGGCAAGAAGGGCGACGCCGGCGACCGCCAGCATGGCGAAACGCAGCAACCGTTTATCGGGCAAGGGCAGGCTTGCCAGAATGAACAGGCCGGCGCCACCGATTGCCGTCAGCGAATAAAAGCCGAAGGAAAGATTATCGCAGGTGACGACCGCATAGCGATAGGGTGGCACGGTCGCGAAAAAGGCGGCGGAGATCGCAAGCGTGAGGCAGAGGCCGAAGGCCCTGGCGGCCCCGGCGAACGACCTGCCGTGCCAGGCCCATTGCAGCACGACGCAGATGCAGGCGGCCGCGACGAAAGGGACCGTTTCGGCACCGACGGCGATCGCCAGCGCCGCCGCAATGCCGGCGACGGCATAGCTTGACCGGCGATACTGCGGATCGACCAGCATGGCAGTGACCCACATGGCAAGCGCCAGCTGGACGTTATGATGATCGAGCGCGCCCGGCTGGAACTTGATGTTGGTGAAAACGAAGATCGCGCCGATGCCGAGCGCCAGATGCAGGGTGACCACGCCGCCGATCCGGCGGCCGGCAAGGCCGAGCGGGACGAACAGGAGGAAGGAGACGAAAATCGGCCAGACTGTTGCCGCGACACCTTCGGCCAGCGGCATTGCCATGAACAGCGAGAAGAACTTGATCAGTGCCGCGATCGGCAGGTCGACCAGCCGCGACCAGTGCATGAGCGTGCCGTCGGCAAGGCCGAGCCGGTACTGCGTCATGTCGAACCAGCCCTGGCCGCCGAGGAGATCGCGGACTTCAACCAGCCGCATGATGTCGTCGTTGTCGGCACCGATCAGATCGGTCGCGGTGGGCAGCTTGATGACAAGGGCCATGATCGAGATTGCAAGCCAGTAGATCATCACCACGGGCGCAAGCCTCGACGATATCGCACCGCGCCCGCTAACGACCTGCATGTCTTCCCCACCTCCGACCATGATTTCCGGGGCTTTCGCATTTTCGCCCCGAAATATTCCAGCCCGAAACCTAGCCTTAACCTTCCCAAGAAATAGTAAAGCGGTGAAGCGGCGTGTGCCGTCTGCGGTCTTCTTTGTATCGAGTGAAAACCATGACCGATGCCCTGACGGGTGATCTGAAGATCGCCGTTCTTCTGCCCTGCTACAACGAAGCATCGACGATCGAAGCGGTGGTAAATGGCTTCCGGCAGGCCCTGCCGGATGCCCACATCTACGTCTACGACAACAATTCGACCGACGGCACCGCGCTGAAAGCAATGCTGGCCGGCGCCGAGGTGATGCGCGAACGGCGCCAGGGCAAAGGCCATGTGGTGCGCCGCATGTTTGCCGATATCGACGCCGACATCTATCTGATGGCGGATGGTGACGGCACCTATTCTCCAAAAGACGCGGAAGAGCTGATCCGCACGCTCCTGACCGAGCGCGCCGACATGGTTGTCGGCACCCGCCGCGGCGTTCATGCGGATGCCGGACGCCAGGGCCATGCGACCGGCAATCGGCTGTTCAACATTCTCTACCGGACGATCTTCGGACGCGACTTCACCGATATCTTTTCCGGTTACCGCGCCTTCTCGCGTCGCTTCGTCAAAAGCTTTCCGGCCGTGTCCGGCGGGTTCGAGATCGAGACGGAAATGTCGGTGCATGCATCGCGTCTGAAACTGCCGATCTGCGAGATTGAGCTGGATTACGGACGGCGTCCGGAAGGATCGCATTCCAAGCTTTCGACCTTCCGCGATGGCGCGAAGATACTCTGGATGTTTGCAATGCTGATGAAGGAAACACGGCCCTTCGCATTCTTCGGCACGATCAGCGCTGCCTTCATGGCGGCAAGCCTCGCCTTCATGGCGCCGGTGCTGGTCGAGTATTTCGAGACGGGCCTGGTCGAGCGGATGCCGACCTGGGTCTTCTCGCTGGTGCTGATGCTGATCTCGTTTCTGGTGTTCACGGCCGGGCTCATCCTCGATTCCCTATCGCGGGCACGGTCCGAGCAGTTGCGCATCCACTATATGAGCATGCCGGCTGGCTTGATCGCCACGGCGCCTGCCGTGGCCCCGGTCCAACAACCGAAGCGCCGCCGGAGCCGTGCTGCATGAACAGGGAAACTACCAACCGCATCCGCTTCGTCATTGAGGATCTGCTGCCGCCAATCCTGCGCGACTCGAGGCTTTTTCTCTGGCTCGCCAAGCGCGTCTGGGGCGAGCATATGTCCCATCTCGCCCGGTTCCGGGAACGCGCGCCGTTCCTGACCGCCGAGGAATATGCCGAGCTTTACCGCAACCATCCGCGCGTGCATGCGGGAACCGACAATTCCGCCGCCTGCATCCGACGGATCAACGCCATGGTCGAGGGCACAAGCGTTTGCGATGTGGGTTGCGGCACGGGATCGCTGCTTACCCATATGCGCGCCGCCCATCCGGATCTGCGCCGCCTGGTCGGCGTCGATTTCGTCGTCGACGATGCGGCCGACATCAAGGGTGTCGAGTATGTGGCCGCGAAGATCGAGAGCCTGCCTTTCGCCGACGGCGAGTTCGACACGGTCGTGTGCACGCACGTGATCGAGCACGTCCTCGACTACAAGCAGGCGATTACCGAACTGCGACGCATCGCGAAAAAGCGGTTGATCATTGTCGTCCCGCGCGAGCGGGAATACCGCTACACGTTCAACCCGCATTTCAACTTCTTCCCCTATACCTACGCTTTCCTGCGCGCCGTCCATCCGGTGCCGACGGTCTATGTGTGCGAGGATATCGGCCGCGACATCTTCTACAGCGAAGAGCGGTTAGGCTGAGGAATTCGTCTCATGTTCGCGTCGCTCACCCCCGTCACCTGGATCGGCCTTCTCGGCACGCCACTGCTGATCGCCATGGGCCAGGTTCTGTTCAAGATGACCAGCAATACGGCCGGGGATTTTTCGTTGCGCGGACTTACGGCGCTTGCCGCCAACCCGATCCTGATCGCGGCGTTGGCGCTTTACGGCTTCGGAACGATCGTCTGGATCTACGTCCTCAAATCCGTGCCTCTGACGATCGCCTATTCCTTCATGGGGCTGACCTTCTGTTTCGTGCCGCTGCTGGCGCATATCGTCTTCGGCGAACCGCTTACCCTGCGTTACGGGCTGGGAGCCGGACTGATCTTTGCCGGCCTCCTGGCGATCAACGGCTGAGGCCGGGCATGCGCACCGGGATCCGCCTCACCCTCCTGCTGCTTGTGCTGATCCTTGCCGATGGAGCGCTGCTGCTGGCCTTGACAAGGGTAGTCGACATGGGAGCGCTTGCGGCACGCCTTCTCTCGCTCGGGCTCGGGATTGCCGGGACGATCTTTTTGAACCGGCTCCTTCCGGCGCCGGTTGCGCTTGCCAAGCGGCCTGGCCTTCGACCTTTGTTGGCCGTCGTCGTTCTGCTCAGCTACGGGATCTTCGCCGTGTTGACGATCCGAGCGCAACAGGTCCAACCGCTGGCGCATTTTGGCGCGTCCTGGCTGGGAGCGGTGGCGTTCCTCATCGCCGGACTTTGGCGCATTCGCCGGTGGCGGGAAGAAGACTAGACCGTCTCCCAGCCGTCGGTTTCACCGGCGCGGTAGATCGCGTCGATGAAGCGCTGGTTGAGAAGCGAGTTCTCGAGCGTCACGATGTCTGCCGCCTCGCCCATGGCTGCCTTCGCGAAAGCTTCTGCCTGGCGGCGATACTGGCGGCTGTCGGGGAAGCGGAAGATCTGCGAGACGTTGTGCTTCTGGTTGGTGAGTTCGATCTCTTCGGCGCCCCAGCGGTCGGCATTGAAGGGAGACTTGACCTCGATCGTGCCCTCCGTGCCGTGGAAGACCATGAGCTGGCGGCTCGCCATCTGGGTAGAGATGTAGAAGCTCATTTCGAATGTCTCGAAGGCTGCCTTGACGCTTGCATAGATATCCGTGCCGAAATCCGGGTCGCGCTCCACCTTGGCCTGGACTCGAACCGGTTCTTTACCGGTGACAAAGCGGGTCGCGATCGTCGGATAGACGCCGATATCCGGCAGCGCGCCGCCGCCGAGTTCCGGGATGTTGCGCATGTTGTCAGGATCGCGGTTGAAATAGCTGAAGGCGCCCTGGACATGCTTGAGGTCGCCGATCGCGCCCTCCTTCAGAAGGTCGCGCACTTTGTGCCAGACGGGCGCATAGGTGACCATGAAGGCTTCGGAAATCAGGACGCTGTTGTCATCCCTTGCCGCTATCAGTCGCTCGATCTCGCTCGCCTTCAGCGCGATCGGCTTTTCGCAGAGAACATGCTTGCCGGCCTCAGCCGCCTTGATCGACCATTCCACATGCTGGCTGGTCGGCAGCGGGATATAGACGGCATCGATCATGTCGGAGGCCAGCATCTCGTCATAGGATCCGAACGCATGTGGCACGCCGAACCGGTCCGCAAATGCGCGCGCCTTGGCAATGTCACGGCTGGCAACGGCGCTGACCACGCAGTTTTCGGCGTCTAGCAGTGCGGGAACGACAGCGTCCCGTCCGATTTTCGCCGTCGACAGGATTCCAAAACGCAACATAGTAGTGCCTCCACACATTCACAGACAGTCATTGGGAGGCTAACCTAGGGCCGCTTGGTCGGGCGGGCAACTGTCGTTGTCGGCAGTGCTGAAACCTTGTGCCCGCTTGTCGGTTTGACAGTCGATCCAATCAGCCTAGTTTCATCCTTCAGCACTCATCGCTTCCCCACGTCATCTATCTGGAGACCATCATGGACATGCGCTTGCTCGGCCGTACCGGACTTTCCATCTCGCCCGTCGTTTTCGGCGGCAACGTGTTCGGCTGGACCGCGGACGAAAAAACCTCTTTCGAGATGCTGGACGCGTTCTTCGAGGCGGGGTTCAATACGATCGACACCGCCGACGTCTATTCCGCATGGGCGCCGGGACATCAGGGTGGCGAGAGCGAGACCGTGATCGGCAACTGGCTGAAGCGCGGCACGGTGGCCCGCGACAAGGCGGTTATCGTCACGAAGTTCGGTTACCCCACCATGGGCGACGACAAGAAGCTGAAGGCGAAGTGGGTGGTGGAAGCCGTCGAAAAATCCCTGCAGCGGTTGCAGACTGACTATATCGACCTCTACCTCTCGCATTTTCCCGATGACGATACGCCGCACGAAGAGACGCTTGGCGCTCTTGCGAAGCTGAAGGATGCCGGCAAGGTGCGCGCGATCGGCTGCTCGAACTTCAGTGCCGAACAGCTGCAGGCTTCTCTCGACGCTGCGGACAAAAACGGCTTGCCCCGTTACGATGTGCTGCAGCCGGAATACAATCTCTATACCCGCAAAAAGTTCGAAGGCCCGCTTGCGGACCTTTGCATCGCAAAGGATATCGGCGTCATCAGCTACTACGCGCTGGCGGCTGGCTTCCTGACGGGCAAGTATCGCAAGGCCGAAGATGCCGAAGGCAAGACGCGCGGCAATCGCATGCACGACTATATCAACGACCGGGGCCTGAAGGTGCTTGCAGCTCTGGACAAGGTTGCCGCGGAAACCGGCGAAAGCCTGGCTGCGATTTCGATTGCCTGGGTTGCCGCGCGGCCGGGCATTACCGCGCCGATCGCCAGCGCCACCAGCCTGAAGCAGCTCGAAGCAATCCTTGCGGCCGGCAGACTCACGCTCACCGACGCGCAGATGGCGCTGCTCAACGAGGCCGGTGCCTGATCGATCCCTCCGGCGGACCTCCCGCCGGACCCTCCTCAAAGCCCAACCTGGAGAATCCCCGTGCAGACACGCAAGCTTGGAACTGAACTGACGGTCTCGGCGATTGGCCTTGGCTGCATGGGCATGAGCCATGCCTATGGCGGGCAGGATGAAGCAACGTCGATCACGACGCTCCACCGCGCCGTCGAGATCGGTGTCAATTTCTTCGACACGGCCGAAGTCTATGGTCCCTACATAAACGAGGAGCTGGTCGGCAAGGCGTTGAAGCCGTTCCGCGGCAAGGTGGTGATCGCCACCAAGTTCGGCTTCAAGATCGATCCCACTAAAAAGGACTCAAGCGCAATGTCCGGTCTCGACAGCCGGCCGGAGCAGGTGCGCGCGGTTGCCGAAGCCTCGCTGAAACGCCTCGGCGTTGACGTCATCGATCTCTTCTACCAGCACCGCGTTGATCCTGATGTGCCGATCGAGGAGACGGTAGGAGCGATGGCGGAGCTGGTGAAGGCAGGCAAGGTGCGCGCGCTTGGCCTGTCGGAGGCAAGCCCTGACATCATCCGGCGCGCCCATGCGGTGCACCCGATTGCGGCGCTGCAGAGCGAATACTCTCTCTGGACCCGCGATCCCGAGGGCGATGTGCTCGATACCTGCCGTGAGCTGGGGATCGGCTTCGTGCCGTTCAGCCCGCTCGGCCGCGGGTTCCTGACCGGCAAGATCCAGAACACGTCGGAATTCGGCGAGGGTGATCTGCGCCGCACCATGCCGCGCTTCGAGGCTGAGAATATGGAGGCGAACCTGGCGCTGGTCCGGCTTGTCGAACAGATGGCGTCGGAAAAGGGCATCACGGCGGCGCAGCTTGCTCTTGCCTGGGTACTCGCCAAAGGCGACTTCATCGTGCCCATTCCCGGCGCGCGCAAAATCCCCAATCTGGAGCAGAATGCCGGAGCGGCCGACGTCGTGCTGACCGCCGACGACGTGAAGCGCCTCGACGACATGCTGTCTCCCGACAAGATCGCCGGTGCGCGTTACGGCGGACAGGCGGCATGGACACCGCGCCGCTGATGGAACTTCGTTTCACCGAGAACGTTTAAGGAACATCCAAACGGTGAGGAAACTATGAGCGACATACATAACCCGAAGACTGACCCGGATCCCGCATCGAACACCGAGAAGGACCCGGATGACTGGGTCACCGGTGACGAGCCGATGACCGGCGCCCAGGGCTCCTATCTTAAGACCCTCAGCGAGCAGGCGAAAGAGCCCGACGCTTTCGCCGAAGATCTGTCCAAGGCCGAAGCCTCCAAGCGAATCGATGCGCTGCGCGAGAAGATGAAAATGTGAGTGTTGAGCCTTCCCCGGGTTCTGCTATCGTAGAGCCTGGGGAGGGCCTCGTCATGTCCGAAGAGCAGGCAGTGCAGTCGGTCGTGCATTCCTATCTCGATGAGGCACTATCGCCTCAACTTCGGAAAGCCCTGGTACCACTCCGAATGGTCGCCACCATGGTTGGCCATTCCGGCCTTTGTCAGGAGTCCCCTCGGCTGGGCATAGCTCGTGATCCGCCGAATCGGCCGCTCATGCCACTGGATGTTGAAGGCCCAGAGTTTTGGGAAAAAGCAGAGCGAGGCATAGGGCAGGTGATCGTGGATCCACCAGGCGAGCTTTCGCCAGTCGCCCTCCTCGCTGACATTGTCGATCAGCCAAGGGACGACGATACAGGCCGTTGCCCCCATACAGCCATCGGCATCGCGAAGATCCCAGATATGGTCCGCAGACGAGGCAGCATTGGTGGCGCAGTTCAGTCCCCTGATATTGCCGAATGCGTTGACTTCAGCTGCGCGGTAACCTGAGCGCACATGCAGCCGGCCGAATGTCGCCTGCAGCGGTTCCAGCAACTCTTCACAAAGGCGCCGCCCCGCCTCGATCGCCAGATGCGGATCGTCAGGGACATTGGCCAGGCCATAGACCGCGGCAATCTCGGAAAACAGGAAATCGCGGAAGAAGAAGTTTTCCGATAGCCTGACCCGGCCTAGCTCCTCCAGCCCCTTCATGGAATTTGGCTTGCGCACCGGCCCTTCCTTCACGATTCTTGTGAAGTTACCACGCCCGGTTGAAACCCGCAAAACCAATACCAAAAGCGAAAAGGCCGCCTTTATCCAGGCGGCCTTTGCGGGATTTGCGGCTCTCCTCGGCGATCTGCATGAGGAGAGCTACATCTATGTTCAGGACGTTCGTGCCGCATGCTATGGATATGGCGGCAGGACACAGGAATGGCGTTTCCAGCGCGCCAGTTAGGCGCGCAGAACGCCGCCGGTGACCTTGACGACATTGGCGACGATCTTCGCCGTGAGTGCCTCGAAATCCTCGTCCGTCAGCGTCTTGTCGACCGGCTGGATCAGGATCTCGATCGCGACCGACTTCTTGCCCTCGCCCACAGACGCGCCTTCGAAGACGTCGAACACGTTGACGCCCGAGATCAGCTTGCGGTCGGCACTGGTTGCGGCCTTGACGATGGCGCCGGCTTCGACGGTCGATTCCACCACGAAGGCGAAATCGCGCTTGACGGCCTGGAAGGGCGATAGCTCCAGCGGCGGCTTGGTTCGGGTCGCCTTCTTCTTCGGCTCGGCCATGGCGTCGAGATAGACTTCGAAGCCGCAGAGCGCGCCGGAGACATCGAGCGCCGACAGCGTCTTCGGATGGAATTCGCCGAACGTGCCAAGCACGATCTTCGGACCCATCTTGATCGTGCCGCAGCGACCCGGATGATACCAGGCGGGGCCACCCTGTTCGACCTGCACGTTCGACATGGGGAGACCGCAGGCTTCGATGACTGCCAGCGCATCGGCCTTGGCGTCATAGACATCCACCGGCTTGCCGCCGCCCTTGGCACCGTTCGACCAGAGGCGCCCTGCGCCGTTGATCGATGCCGTGCCGCGGCGGATACCGCCGGCAACGCGACGCTGGCCTTCCGGCGTGTCGTTCTCGTAGGTGCCGGAGACTTCGAAGATGGCCACATCGCCCAAACCCTTGTCGGCATTGCGCTGGGCAGCGGTCAGCAGACCCGGCAGCAGCGAGGGACGCATGTCCGACATATCGGCGGCGATCGGGTTGGCGAGCTTCAGCGACGGTGCGCCGCCGCCGAACAGCTTTGCCTGCGCCTCCGGAATGAACGACCAGGTGACGGCTTCCAGCATGCCGCGGGCAGCGAGTGCACGCTTGGCCGTGCGGGTGCGGATCTGCAACGTGGTCAGGATCTTGCCGTTGACGCTGCCGATGCTTTCGAGAGGCTCCGGCTTGATGTGATCAACGCCGTGGATGCGCATGACCTCTTCGACGAGATCAGCCTTGCCATCGACATCCGGACGCCAGGACGGGACCTTGACCGACACGCGTTCGCCTGAACCTTCAACCGTGAAGCCCAGACGATCGAGGATCTGGCGGCTTTCCTCCGACGAGATCTCAAGGCCGGTCAGGCGCTTGACCTCGGCGAAGGGGAAATCGACGATCTTCGGCTCATATGCCGTGTACCCGACGACCTTTGCTTCGGCAGCCGTGCCGCCGCAAAGTTCCAGCACCAGTTGCGTGGTGCGGTCGAGGCCGGGCAGCATATAGGCTGGATCAACGCCGCGTTCGAAGCGGTAGCGGGCATCGGTGATGATGCCGAGCGCGCGGCCGGATTTCGCGATGTTGATCGGGTCCCACAATGCCGATTCGATCAGAACATCGACGGTGTTCTCGTCGCAGCCGGAATGCTCGCCGCCCATGATGCCGCCGATCGATTCGACGCCGTTGTCATCGGCGATGACGACGTTGCTGGGCGTAAGCTTGTACTCGCGGGTATCGAGCGCCAGGATCGTTTCGCCTTCGCTGGCGCGGCGAACGACCAGATCGCCCTTGACCTTGGCGGCATCGAAGACGTGCATCGGCCGGCCCTGGTCGAAGGTCATGTAGTTGGTGATGTCGACCAGAGCATTGATCGGACGCAGGCCGATCGCCTTCAGGCGCGTCTGCATCCATGCCGGGCTTGCACCGTTCTTCACGCCTCGCACAAGGCGGATGCCGAAGCCGGGGCACAGGTTGTCATCATCGAGATCGATCGACAGGCCGACCGAGGTCTCGCCTTCGAGCTTGAGCTGGGGTTCTGCGCGCTGCTTCAGCGTGCCGAGGCCGGATGCGGCAAGATCACGGGCGATGCCATAGATCGAAGTGCAATCGGGACGGTTCGGCGTCAGGTTGATCTCGATCATCGGATCGTCGAGGCCGGCATAGGCGGCGAAAGAGGTACCGACCGGGGCATCTTCGGGAAGATCGATGATGCCGTTATGATCTTCCGACATGTTCAGCTCCTTTTCGGAGCACATCATGCCGTGGCTTTCGACGCCGCGGATCTTGCCGATGGCAAGCGTCACATCGATACCCGGAACGTAATCGCCCGGACGCGCAAGCGCACCGACCAGGCCGGCGCGGGCATTCGGCGCGCCGCAGACGATCTGCAGCGGCTTGCCGCCGTTCACATCTGGACCGGCATCGACGGAAAGAACCTTCAGGCGGTCCGCCTCCGGATGTTTTTCCGCCGACAGGACCTTTGCGATGACGAAGGGCTTGTAGGCTGCCTTGTCATCGACATCCTCGACTTCCAGCCCGATCGCCGTCAGGCGCTCGCAGATCTGCTCGAGATTGGCATCGGTTTCAAGGTGATCCTTGAGCCAGGACAGCGTGAATTTCATCGGTTTTCTCCTGAAGGTCTCTGCACGGTCATGGTTTCCAACCGTGGCAGGCCGTCATCGATATGGAAGAAAGGAAGCTCTTCGCGCACGTAACCGTGCACGCTGGGCGGATAGTTTTCCGGCGCATCCATGGCGCCGAGCATAAAGTAGATCCGGTCGGCGAGCCGCTCATCGGTATAGGCAATCGGTGCGCCGCAGGTCGCGCAGAAGCTGCGTTTGACGGGTGCTATGCCGTAGCTCGATCCGGTCTCGCCTGCGAAAGTCACGTCGTCGGTTTCGAACCCGACAAATGCCGCGACAGGCGCACCGGTTGCTTTCCGGCAGTCGGTGCAGTGGCAGTAACTGGCGTAGATCGGGTCAGCGATGACCTCAAAGCGGATCGCGCCGCAGCGGCAGCCGCCACGATGCACCCTCTCTTGTCGCGTGACCATCTCACTCATGGCAATTCCGTCCGCAATGGTTCCGGTTACTGGCTCAACCCACCAAACAATGTCGGCATGTCGAGCGGGCGGAAACCGTAGTGGTTCATCCAGCGGACGTCGGCATTGAAGAAGTCGCGCAGGTCCGGCATGCCGTATTTCAGCATGGCGATACGATCGAGGCCCATGCCCCAGGCAAAGCCCTGATACTCGTCCGGATCGAGCCCACCGGCGCGGAGCACATTGGGATGCACCATGCCGCAGCCGAGGATTTCCATCCAGTCGGTGCCTTCGCCGAACTTCACGATCGGGCCTGAACGGTCGCACTGGATATCGACTTCGAAGGACGGTTCGGTGAACGGGAAGAAGGATGGGCGGAACCGCATCGTCACCGACGGAACTTCGAAGAAGGTCTTGCAGAACTCTTCCAGCACATAGCGCAGATTGCCCACATGCGCCTTCTTGTCGACCACGAGGCCTTCGACCTGATGGAACATCGGCGAATGGGTCGCGTCGGAATCCTGGCGGTAGGTCTTGCCGGGAATGATGATGCGGATCGGCGGGTCCTGCGCTTCCATGGTGCGAACCTGGACCGGCGAAGTGTGGGTGCGCAGCACCTTGCGCTCGCCCTTTTCATCCGGCTGGAAGAAGAACGTGTCGTGCATTTCGCGGGCGGGGTGGCCTTCCGGGAAATTCAGCGCGGTGAAGTTATAGTAATCGGTCTCGACATCAGAGCCCTCGGCGATCGAGAAGCCCATGTCTGCGAAGATCGCAGTGATTTCATCGGTGATCTGGCTGATCGGGTGAATACGGCCGCGCTCGGCCGGAGAGGAGCGCACCGGCAGCGACACATCGAGAGTTTCGGCCTTCAGGCGCGCGTCGATCGCTGCGTCCTTCAGCATCGTCTTGCGGCTGGTGATCGCCTCAGTGACCTCGGTCTTCAGCGCGTTGATTGCGGCGCCGCGGGTCTGGCGTTCTTCCGCAGACATGCCGCCGAGTGTCTTCAGGAGCTCGGAGACGGAGCCTTTCTTGCCAAGCGCGTTGACGCGCACGGCTTCGATCGACGCCTCATCGCTGGCACCTTCGATTTCAGCCAGAAGCGAGGTTTTCAGATTTTCCAGATCGGACATGATGTGTTCCGTTGATGCTCGGACAATGAAGCGGATTCGAATGCGACTGCTGGCGGACAAAACATGAAAGCCGACAAAAGAAAAACCCGCGCCAGCTCACTGCCAGCGCGGGTTCCCCAAACTCTATCAGCTACAAGCTTGGGAAGCGCTGGTTACTTGACCGCGCTTTCAAACTCGTTCTTCGTGCCGGCGTCCTTGAGGTAGGCCAGAGCCGTCTTGGAAGCTTCGACGAGAGCGCCGAATGCTGCAGGCTCATGGATTGCCAGGTCAGACAGGACCTTGCGGTCGACTTCGATGCCAGCCTTGTTGAGGCCGTCGATGAAGCGGCCGTAGGTCAGGCCGGATTCGCGCACAGCGGCGTTGATACGCTGGATCCAGAGAGCGCGGAAGTTGCGCTTCTTGACGCGACGGTCGCGCGTTGCGAACTGACGCGAACGATCGACTGCTGCCTTTGCGGCGCGGATGGTATTTTTGCGGCGGCCGTAGAAGCCCTTGGCTGCCTTGAGTGTCTTGGTGTGCTTGGCGCGGGAAGTTACGCCACGTTTTACGCGTGCCATGTCATGATCTCCTTAAAACTGTTCCAAATCGTCGAATGAGTCTTAGAGACCGTTCGGCAGGTAGTTCTTGATAACCTTCTTGCCGTCAGGCTCAGCGAGGATCATCGTGCCGCGTGCATCGCGGATGAACTTGTTGGAACGCTTGATCATGCCGTGGCGCTTGCCAGCAGCGGCGGCAACGACCTTACCGGTCGCGGTTACCTTGAATCGCTTCTTGGCAGCCGATTTCGTCTTCATCTTGGGCATTTTGCTACTCCATAATTGTATCGGAACCACAGACGATGCGAATTCCAAGCATTTTGAACTGCCACGGCATGCCCTGCCGGACCGTTCGGACGCGCGCTTATAACCGCAGAGGATTAAAAGCGCAATGGGATAAGAAGAATGGCGTGACAACGCCGATACCCTGACCTTCTAAAGGCACGGGGCGATTGGCGTGGCGCTTACTTCGGCGCCAGCACCATCATCATCTGGCGGCCTTCGAGCTTGGGCTCGGCTTCCACCTTGGCGATTTCGACAGTGTCTTCTTTGACCTGCAGCAGAAGCTTCATGCCGAGTTCCTGGTGGGCCATTTCGCGGCCACGGAACTTCAGCGTCACCTTTACCTTGTCGCCTTCCTCAAAGAACCGGTTCATCGCCTTCATCTTCACCTCATAGTCATGGGTGTCGATGTTCGGGCGCATCTTGATTTCTTTGATTTCGACGATCTTCTGCTTCTTGCGCGCTTCAGACGCCTTCTTCTGGTTCGCGTATTTCAGCTTACCAAGATCGAGGATCTTGCATACCGGCGGATCGTTGTTCGGCGAGATCTCGACGAGATCGAGTCCGGCGTCCTCGGCCATCTTGAGGGCCTGGTCGGTCGGTATCGCACCGAGATTCAAGCCTTCGGCATCGATAAGCTGGACCTTGGGAACGCGGATTTCCCGGTTTGAGCGCGGGCCTTCCTTGACGGGGGCATCGGCTTTGAATGGTCTGCGAATGGTCGTGTTCTCCTAGATAATTTCAGCACGCAGCAACGACAATTCCTCGCTTGGCTGCAGCCGAAAGCGGAATGTCGTCATCACTGGATAGATGTCAATACCATATACGCGGGGAAAAATCACCTGCTGCAATCGTCTGACAATGTGATTTATAGATGCCCGCCTTTCAGGATGCCTCTGTTTGACGCAATCGGAGGCTGCGACGTCAAGGAGACCCACATGTCAGCGACCGCCCCATCAGACCTTATCCGCATTCCGGTTGGCACCGCAGAGACAATGCGCGAGATCGCAATTCTCGTCAGGCAGGCATCCGCTTCCAACGACAACGCGGCCTTCGTCTGGCTCGGCGGCTACCGATCGGACATGACGGGCACCAAAGCCGTCGAACTTGACGCGCTGGCCGAGACGCTCGGCGCTGAGTGCATCCGCTTCGACTATTCCGGCCACGGCGCCTCAGGCGGTGCGTTTCGTGACGGCACGATTTCCCGCTGGCTGGAAGAAGCTCTTGCCGTTCTCGACCACACAAAGCCGAAAAGCGTGGTCTTGGTCGGCTCGTCGATGGGCGGCTGGATCGCGCTTCGTGTGGCACAGGAACTGAAGAAGCGCGTCGGGTCACCCAAAGTCGAGGGAATGGTGCTGATTGCCCCCGCCCCCGATTTTACGGGGGAGCTGATCGAGCCGCATCTGACGGAAGAGCAGCGACAGTCGCTTGCTGTCAACGGCTATGTCGAGGAACCCTCCGAATATAGCAGCGAACCTGATATCTACACCCGCGACCTGCTTGAGGATGGAGCACGCAACCGAGTACTGACCGGCATTATCGAAACCGGTTGCCCCGTGCATATCCTTCAGGGAATGAACGACCGCGACGTGCCTTATGAACACGCGCTGAAACTCATGGAATTCCTGCCTGCCGACGACGTGACGCTGACGCTTGTACGTGACGGTGATCACCGCCTTTCCAGGCCTCAGGATATCGAAAAAATGAGGGGTGCAATCATGGGCCTAATAAATAAATGAGTAAATTTTGGGCTGATGCGAGAATGCAGCATTGTTAACCATAAAGCAGTTTTAATGAAGATTAACAAAACCTGAACGATTGACTTGACCCCCATTCGGCCCTTAACTTTTCGTTAGGACTTTAAGGGACGGGTCATGATGAAAGCCTTGCTGGTACGGCGCTTTGCGGTGATCCTTTTGTGCGCGCTGGTGCCTGCGGGCGCCGCAATGCCGGCTCCGCGGTCGATTGCATCGATGGTGACCGGTGACGTGACGTCGCAACCGATCGGCCATTTCGAGTTCTGCCAGCGTCTGCCCGCGGAATGTTCTCTGAAGAGCCGGTCGGCGCCCGCTCCCAAACTCAACGAAGACAGCTGGCAAACGGTTCGCCGGATCAACCTGGAAGTCAACGAGCGCTATATAGCCAAGACCGACATGGATGCTTACGGTCGGGAAGAGTTCTGGACCTATCCGACCATCTTCGCCGACTGCGAGGATTTCGCGTTGCAGAAGCGCAAGGAACTCGCCGAAGCAGGCTTCAGTTATTCCGACCTTCTGATGACGGTCGTGCGCAAGCCGGATGGAGAAGGTCACGCCGTTCTGACGCTTCGCACTGAGGATGGAGATTTCATTCTCGACAATCTTGATAACGATGTCCTGCCCTGGACAGCTACGCATTACACTTTCCTGAAGCGCCAGGCTTCGTTCAACGCAGGGCGTTGGGTCACCATCGAAAATGGCCGCGATCTTCTCGTCGGCGCTCTCCGGTAAAGCCATCCGTTCAGACGACGGTCCGCATCATCTAGCAGAAATGATAAGACCCGCCCTGCTTTGCAGCGGCGGGTCTTCTTTTTTGCTGTCGATGCGCCGGCTGCGGCGAACCGATAACCAGCGCGCTATCCGTTGCCGATCAGGATACCTGCGGCCAGGACCAGCGAGCCGCCGAACACGACCTGGAAGACAGCCTTGAAGAACGGTGTCTCCATGTAACGGTTCTGAATGAAAGCGATCGCCCAGAGTTCGAAGAAGACGATGATCGCGGCAACGATCGTGGCCGTCCAGAAATGCGGAATGAGATAGGGCAGCGTATGGCCGAGCCCGCCGATGGCGGTCATGATGCCTGAGGCAAATCCACGCTTGATGGGCGAGCCTCGACCGGAAATCTTGCCGTCGTCGTGTGCGGCTTCGGTAAAGCCCATCGAGATACCCGCACCGACCGATGCGGACAGACCGATCAGGAAGGTCGACCAGGTATCGCCCGTGGCGAATGCTGCCGCAAAGATCGGCGCCAGTGTCGAAACCGAACCGTCCATAAGGCCGGCAAGCCCTGGCTGGACATAGGTCAGGATAAACTGACGCCGGGCAGACAGGTCTTCTTCCGAACGCGTTTCCTCGGGTACGTGCTTTTCGCTGAGCATCCGGGCGATGTCTTCATGCCCGTCCTCCGCCAAGGCCAGATCGCCCAGGAGCTGCCGCGTCGAGGCATCCGATACCCTTTTGGCGGCCTCGCGATAGAACCGTGCCGCCTGGCGCTCCATCGCTTCCGTCTGTTCGCGGATCTTGTCGAGCGGCAGATTGCGCATCAGCCAGTCGGGCTTGCGGGCGTAAAATCCCTGCACATGCTCTCTGCGGATCAGCGGAATGTTCTCGCCGAAGCGGGAGCGAAACATCTGGATCAGCATGTTCTTGTGCGTCTGCTCGACCTCGGCCATGTCCTCGAACACCTTTGCGGAGCTCGGATATGCCTCTTTCAGGTTCTTCGCGTAGGAGAGATAGATGCGCGCATCCTCCTCTTCCGACGAGATGGCAAGAGCGAGGATTTCCTCTTCGCTCAGCGACAAAAACGCCCGGCGGGACCCGGGCACCAAACGAGTGAACATCGAAGCTCCTTATTAGAATAATTCTAACCTAACTTTTTTGTGTGAAAGTTCAAGTCACTCCAAACCGTGCCCTTCGATCCGTTTGAGAAAAAAATTCGCGCGCAATATTCGCAAACCAATGCTGCAGCGCAGCGCAACTTCCTGCACTTTTTACTTGCCGGTGACGAAATGATCGGATTAAGAGCAGACGCCGGTGAGGACCGGTGAAATGAAGTTACCGGCCGTCAAGGGCCAGTCAGAAAGGCATGACCCGTATGAACCGCAGACATTTCTTTCGGCAGGCAGGGACCGCCGGAATCGGCGCAGTTGCAGCCGGGGCTTTGGCCGCTCCCGCGATCGCGCAGGAAAGCCCCAAGCTCACCTGGAGGATGACATCCTCCTTTACCAAGAACACCGACATCCTCTGGGCCGCATCCACCGATATCGCGCAAAGCGTCAAGGAAGCGACGGACGGCAACTTCACCATCCACACATTCGCGGCCGGCGAAATTGTGCCCGGCCTTCAAGCGGCAGACGCTGTTTCCAACGGAACCGTCGAAATGGCGCATACCTGCTCCTACTATTACATTGGCAAGGATCCGACATTCGCGCTCGGCACGTCGGTGCCCTTCGGTCTCAATGCCCGCCAGACGAACTCCTGGTTCTCGATCGGCGGGGGCAACGACCTGCTCAACGAATTCCTCGGCAATTACAATCTCTATGCGCTGCCGGCCGGCAATACGGGTGCCCAGATGGGTGGCTGGTTCCGCAAGGAGATCAACACGATCGACGACCTGAAGGGTCTGAAGATGCGCATCGCCGGCCTTGCCGGCCAGGTGATGACCAAGCTCGGCGTCACGCCGCAGCAGATCGCCGGCGGCGACGTTTATGCGGCGCTCGAAAAGGGCACGATCGATGCGACCGAATTCGTCGGTCCGTATGACGATCAGAAGCTCGGCTTCGTGAAGGTCGCGAAATACTACTACTACCCGGCATGGTGGGAAGGCGGCCCGGCCGTCCACGCCTTCTTCAACCGCGACAAGTTCAACAATCTGCCGAAATCCTATCAGCGCATTCTGAAAGATGCCTGCGCCAACGCCAACATGAACATGCTGGCGCGCTACGATGCTAGCAACGCCAAGGCGCTGCGTCAGCTGGTGTCGGAAGGTGCCGTGCTGAAGGCCTTCAACCAGCAGATCCTCGATGCCAGCTATGCGGCGGCGCAGGAAACCTACGCGGAGCTCACGGCCAAGAACGCCGCCTTCAAAAAGATCTACGACAGCCAGCAGGCCTTCAAGAAGGATGCCTACCTCTGGGCGCAGATCGCCGATTACACCTACGACACGTTCATGATGATCCAGCAGCGCAACGGCAAGCTTTGATCATCAAGCGCACCTGCTCGATCGAGAACCCCGGCCCAGCCCGGGGTTTTCCTTTTGCGGCAAGGCAAACACTGTCGATTCCTCTTGTCGGAGCCGGGAAAAGAGCTTTAAGACCAAGACGGCTTGAACGAGATTTTTCAGACATCTCAGGAGGATATTTCATGGATCGCAGACGTTTCCTGCACAATGCTACCACTGCCGGCATCGGCGCCGCGGCTGCCGCGTTGGCCACGCCGGCAATCGCCCAGGAGCGTCCGAAGATCACCTGGCGGCTGACCTCGTCCTTTCCAAAGAGCCTGAACATCATCTTCGATGCGGCGACCCAGATTGCCAACAGCGTCAAGAATTCAACGGACGGCAATTTCACCATCCAGACCTATGGCGCCGGTGAACTGGTGCCGGCTCTGCAGGCCGCCGATGCGGTTGCCAACGGCACGGTCGAGATGGCGCATACATGCTCCTATTATTACATCGGCCAGGATCCAGCCTTTGCGCTCGGTACCGCCATTCCGTTCGGCCTCAATGCCCGCATGACGAATGCCTGGTTCCTGAACGGCGGCAACGACCTGATCAACGAGTTTCTCGCGCCGCGTGGCCTTTACGCACTGCCGGCCGGCAATAGCGGCACGCAGATGGGCGGCTGGTTCCGCAAGGAGATCAACACGATCGACGACCTCAAAGGTCTGAAGATGCGCATTGCAGGCCTTGCCGGCCAGGTGATGCAGAAGGTCGGCGTGACGCCCCAGCAGATCGCCGGCGGCGATGTCTATGCGGCGCTCGAAAAGGGTACGATCGATGCGACCGAATTCGTCGGTCCGTATGACGATCAGAAGCTCGGCTTCGTCAAGGTCGCCAAATACTACTACTACCCGGCATGGTGGGAAGGCGGCCCGGCCATGCATGCCTTCTTCAACCTGGAAAAATTCAACAGCCTGCCGAAGAGCTACCAGCAGATCCTGACCGATGCCTGCGCGGCAGCCAACATGAGCATGCTTGCCAATTACGACGCCCATAACGCTGTCGCCCTGAAAAAACTGGTCGGCGAAGGCGCTATCCTGAAGGCCTTCAACCGCGACATTCTGGATGTCTGTTTCAAGGCTGCGATGGAAACCTATGCCGAGCTTTCTCAGAAGAGCCCAGCCTTCAAGAAGATCTATGATCACCAGCAGGCGTTCAAGAAGGATTCCTATCTCTGGGCGCAGGTGGCCGAATACAGCTACGACACGTTCATGATGATGCAGCAGCGCGCAGGGACGCTTTGAGCATCGAATAAAACGATGAAAGCCCCGCACGCGACGGGGCTTTCGAAACTTTTGAAAGCTTCGGCCTATCTTTTCAGACGGGCCTCAATGACCTTAGCTACCGGTATTCGGTCGATTGCTGCCGACATTGGTATTTGTCGAAGCGGTCTTGCCGTCGGCGCTCTGGCCGTAATAGGTACCACCGAGGTGGCCGCCGGAACTGGTGTTTTCCACCTGGCGTTCTGCGCGCTTTACAGCCTGTTCTACGTCACTCTTGCTCATAATGTCCTCCAGCTTTTGGGGTTGGTGACGGTGTTTCCAACTCAACTCTCAAAGATCTGTTCCCGAAAAACCGACATCTCGCTTGACGACAACATAATCCGATCCTATTTGGAAACGATCATTTCCTAATTAGGCAATCCGCTATGACGACCGAAACCCTCAACGATACAGCGCGAATGGCAGGCCGCCCGCGCGAGTTCGAAATCGAGGCGGCGCTGGACAAGGCGATCGTCGTGTTTTCCGAGCAGGGTTATCACGCGACGTCGATTGCGGACCTCAAGGACGCGATGGGGCTGACGGCCGGAAGCCTCTACAAGGCGTTCAAGGACAAGAAGGCGATCTTTCTCGCCTCCTTCGATCGCTACAAGCAGGTGCGCAACACAGCCCTTGCAGACGCGATAGCCGTTGGTGGCAATGGCCGCGAACGCATGCGTCTTGCGCTGCATCACTATGCAAACTCGGCGCATGGCGAACTTGGCCGACGCGGATGCCTCGTCGTCGGCGCTGCCGTCGAACTTGCGCTTTTCGATCTCGAAACGGATCGGCGCGTGAAACTATCGCAAGCACGAATTGAAGGTCTGTTCGAAAACCTGGTTCGGGAGGGCCAGGCGGACGGATCGATTTCGGATCGGAGCGATCCCGAGGTGACGGCGCAGTTCTTCTACGCCGTGATCCAGGGACTGCGGATCGCGGGAAAGGCCGGACAGGGCCAGGAACGCGCCATCGCCACCGTGGAAACCGCGCTCAGAATTCTCGACTGACAGCACGTCTGTTTTCTCCCTCCCCTTTTCTCCTCCCAAGAGCCAGCCATGACATCCCCAGTTTCTTCTCCCGCTCGTCGGGCTTCGCCGGACGCCGAAACGGCGGCCACATCGCCAAGCGCAGCGCCCACCCTCTCCCCGGTAATGGCCTTCACCATGGCCGCCGCGGCCGGTCTGATCGCCGCCAACCTTTATTATGCGCAGCCGCTTGCAGGCCCGATTGCCGCATCGATCGGCCTTTCCGAAAGCGCCACCGGCCTGATCGTGACGCTGACGCAGATCGGCTATGGTCTCGGCCTGCTGTTCATGGTGCCGCTCGGTGATCTCGTCGAGAACCGCCGGCTGATCATCCTGATGATTTCCGCCACGAGCGTTGCCCTGATCGCGGCCGGGCTTTCGACGACGCCGCTTCCCTTCCTCGCGGCATCGCTTGCGATCGGCATCACCTCCACTGCGGTGCAGATGATCGTGCCGTTTGCGGCAAACCTTGCACCGGAGGAGAGCCGCGGCCGGGTCGTTGGAAATGTCATGAGCGGGCTGATGATCGGCATCATGATGGCGCGACCCGTCGCGAGCTTCATTGCAGGATTATCGTCGTGGCATACCGTGTTCTTCCTGTCGGCTGCGGTGATGGTTGCCGTCGGTCTGGTGCTGTCCGTCCGCCTGCCGAGACGCATGCCGAAGACGACACTCCGCTATCCGGGCCTGATCGCGTCGATGGGACGGATCTATACGACGCAGCCGCTTTTGCGCCGACGGTCCTTCTACCAGTTCGCCCAGTTCTTCGCGTTCAGCCTGTTCTGGACGGTGACGCCGCTGCTGCTGGCAGGGCCCGCTTTCCAGCTGGGACAGGGCGCCATCGCCATCTTCGCGCTTGTCGGCGTCGCCGGTGCCGTTGCGTCTCCGATCGCCGGACGGTTGGCCGACCGCGGACTTGGCAGGCCGGCAACCGCCTTCGGCATCCTCGCCGTCGTTGCCGCCTTCCTGATCACCCATGTCGCGCCCGAAGGTTCGACCTTTGCGCTGGTGATGCTGGGTCTGGCCGCCATCGCTCTCGATTTCGGCGTGTCGATGACGCTGGTGATCGGCCAGCGATCGATCTACGGCCTTGATGCAGAGCTGCGCAGCCGTTTGAACGGCCTGTTCATGGCCACCTTCTTTGTCGGTGGAGCACTGGGTTCGGCGATCGGTGCCTGGGCCTATGCGCAAGGCGGCTGGCTCGCCGCATCGGCGATCGGCCTCGCCCTGCCGGCCGCAGCCTTTGCCTATTTCCTCACGGAAAAACGATGACGAGATATGGCCCGCGTGTTTTGCGGGCCACTCATGGCGCTTACCCGATCCGCTTGTAAAACAGCGTCGTGCCGCAGAGGCCACCCTGCGGCCACAGGGCGTAGTCGGGAATGACGCCGACGCGTTCCCAGCCGAAGCGGGGATAGATGCGTTCCGCATCGCTGCCGGTTGCGGTGTCCAGCACCAGAAGCGTGCGTCCCTGCCGTGCGGCTTCCGTTTCGACGGCCTCCATCAGCATGCGCGACAGGCCGAGGCCGCGGGCATTGTGATGGACGAGGAGTTTCATCAGGTCTCCCCGATGCGGCTGGTTCGGTTTCGACGCAAGACCGATCTGGACGGTGCCGACCGCTCGGCCGTCGACCTCTGCGACAGCCAGAATGATGGCGCCCTTTTCCACCTCGTCGGCGATGCTGTTCCAGTATGCGGTCGCATCGTGAGGTTGGAAAGGCAGCATGAAGCCCAGCGATGCGCCGCCATTGATGCAATCGGACAGGATGTCACTGAGATCGGGGATCGCAGCGCGGGTGGCGGCGGCGTCGAGTATACGGATGGTCGGGGTCATGCATTGCTCCTGTGGCGTCAGCGGCCGCGGTTGAGGATCACCGCATAGCGGGCGGGGCGATCACTCGGATTGTGGAATTCGAAGGCGTCGCCGATATCCATGAACAGGCAGTCGCCGGGCATGAGACGGTGGGTCACGTCCGGAAGCACCATGTTCAGTTCCCCCTCGAACAGCCAGACATGCTGGGTCATCACCCGGCTTTCCTCGCGCGGCGGGAAACTGACACGTGCACCGGCCGGAAACTCCACCTCGACGATATCGATCGGTGTCGGCATGCCCGGCGGCGAGACGGAGCGGCGCAGATATCCGGTGGTCGGATCGCGCCACAGCCTTTGCTCGGTCTTCTTCGACAGAGGTGATGATGACGGCTCGTCTGGCGCAAAGAAGGTGGAGAGGCTTTGCCCCAATCCCTCGCAGAGCCTTGCCAGCAGCGCGGCTGTCGGGCTCGCCTCTGCCCGTTCGATGCGCGAAATCATCGCCCGGCTGACACCGGAGCGCACCGACAGTTCGTCCAGCGTCAGCCCTGCAGAAGCCCGTAGCGCCTTCAGCCTTTCGCCAATCGCCAGTTCGATTTCGCTGTCTGAACTTTCCATTATGAGAGATATAAATTCTCTCTTGGTGGAATCAAGCGAATTGCGAAGGCTGGATGAATTTTACAGGTGATGGCGTTTCCGCGATAGCGAATGTCCCATTCGATACGCTATGGATCGTCGACCAAGGCAGCCGCGACGGAAGCGCCGAGGGTCCACTAAAATCAGGGATTTCGCAATGAACGGACAAGCGGCTGTCTCGCCCTTTTCAATCGCCAGCATCGTCGTCTCGATGACGATCGCCGCGATCGGAAGCGGCATCATGTTCGCCTATGTGCCGTTCATGCTGACAAGGTCGGAAACGCCCTGGGCGGCAGGCGCTGCGGTGACGGCCGTCGCATTCGGTGGGCTCATCGGCTGCGTGCTCGGCGGACCGCTGATCAAGCGGGTTGGACATGCGCGGCTGTTTGCCTGCTCGATGGCGATGGTCATCATCGCAGCCGTGCTGATCGCCGCTGACCTTCCCGCCTATATCTGGATTTTTGCGCGCGGCATTTACGGCGCCGCCGCCAACGTCAACTTCATCATCGCCCAGAGCTGGCTCAACCACGCCGCCTCCAACGAATGGCGCGGCAAGGCGATGTCGTTCTTCTACATGGCCTATGTTCTGGGCCTCGGCTGCGGCAACTGGATCTTCGGCCAGATCCCGACCGACGGCAATCTTGCGCCGTTGGCGGTGGTTTTCTTTACCGCGCTTGCGATCCTGCCAATCGGGCTGACCCGCCTGCCGAACCCGCCGGCCCCGGCGCGCGTCAATGTCGATATCAAGATGGCCTGGAAGATCTCGCCGGTCGGTCTCGTCGGCGTGCTCGCCTCGGGTGGTCTTTCGATGGTGGTGCAGGGTTTTCTGCCGATCTATGCCTCCACCAACAACGTGTCGCAGACCGATGTCGCGATGCTGATGTTCGTGATGCAGACGGGACTGCTGTTCGTGCAATATCCGCTCGGCATCCTGTCGGACCGGATGGACCGACGCTTTGTGCTATTGATCACCTGCGTGCTGATCGTGTTTGCCGGCTTCGGAGCGTTTTTCTCCTCCTTCTCGCATCTCTATATTCTGATGATCGTCTTCCTGATTTTCGGAGGATCGGTGGAGACCGTGTATTCGGTGGCCAACGCTCATGCCAACGACCGCGCCGACCCCGGCGATTTCGTGCCGCTGTCCTCGACGCTTCTCGTTGCATGGTCGACGGCTGCGACGATCGTGCCGCTGATGGTGACGATGCTGACGCCTGTTCTCGGCGGAAAAACCTTCATCGTTGCGGCGATGGCGGTGGCTGTCGTCTATGGCCTGTTCGTGCTGCAGCGGCTGAAAGAACGCGGTCCGGCACCCGAGGCAGAGCGGGAGAGCCACGAAGTGCGCAGCGCCCAGCTTCCCAATGCAGCGGCGCTGACCGAACCCGGCGCCGTAAATCCCGGAAATTAACGCCTTTCATCCTCAACGAAAGGTTATCTTCCCTCTTTGCGGCAGACACGGGCGCTGCTATATGCGCGAGCCATGAGCACCAATTCCCGCACGCCGCTTGACCATATCCGCAATTTCTCGATCGTGGCCCATATCGACCACGGCAAATCGACGCTCGCCGACCGTCTGATCCAGACGACCGGCGGCCTTGCCGAACGCGACATGTCCGAGCAGGTTCTCGATTCGATGGATATCGAGCGCGAGCGCGGCATCACCATCAAGGCACAGACCGTGCGCCTGCACTACAAGGCGAATAACGGCGAGACCTACGTTCTCAACCTGATCGACACGCCCGGCCATGTCGACTTCGCCTACGAAGTGTCGCGCTCGCTGTCGGCCTGCGAAGGATCGCTGCTGGTCGTCGATGCCAGCCAAGGCGTCGAGGCACAGACGCTTGCCAACGTCTATCAGGCGATCGACAACAATCACGAGATCGTCACGGTCCTCAACAAGATCGACCTGCCAGCCGCCGAACCGGACCGCATCCGCGACCAGATCGAGGAAGTGATCGGCATCGACGCCAGCCAGGCTGTGCTGATCTCGGCAAAGACCGGCCTCGGCATTCCCGACGTTCTGGAAGCCATCGTCCACCAGCTGCCCCCGCCGAAGAGCGAGATGGGCGACAAGGGTCCGCTGAAGGCGCTGCTGGTCGACAGCTGGTACGACACCTATCTCGGCGTCATGGTTCTCGTTCGCATCCTTGATGGCGTGCTGACCAAGGGCCAGACCATCCGCATGATGGGCACCGATGCCAAGTATCAGGTGGAACGCGTCGGCGTTCTGACGCCGAAGATGCTGGCCGTCGATAGTCTCGGCCCGGGCGAGATCGGTTTCTTCACCGGCTCGATCAAGGAAGTGGCCGATACGCGCGTCGGCGATACCATTACCGAAGACAAGAAGCCGACCGCCAAGGCACTTCCGGGCTTCAAGCCTGCGCAGCCGGTCGTGTTCTGCGGCCTGTTCCCGGTCGATGCGGCCGATTTCGAAGACCTGCGTGCCGCGATGGGCAAGCTGCGCCTCAACGACGCTTCGTTCTCGTTCGAGATGGAATCGTCTGCGGCTCTGGGCTTCGGTTTCCGTTGCGGCTTCCTCGGACTGCTGCATCTCGAAATCATCCAGGAGCGTCTGGAACGCGAGTTCAACCTCGATCTGATCGCAACCGCGCCTTCGGTGGTCTATCAGCTGACCATGACCGACGGTTCCGAGCGCGAGCTGCACAACCCGGCCGACATGCCTGATGTCGTCAAGATCTCGGAAATCCGCGAACCTTGGATCAAGGCGACGATCCTGACCCCGGACGACTATCTCGGCGGCATCCTGAAGCTTTGTCAGGACCGCCGCGGCATCCAGACCGAGCTTACCTATGTGGGCAAGCGCGCGATGCTGACCTATGAACTGCCGCTCAACGAAGTGGTGTTCGATTTCTACGACCGTTTGAAGTCGATCTCCAAGGGCTATGCCTCGTTCGACTACCACCTGCACGGCTATCAGGAGGGCAACCTCGTGAAGATGTCGATCATGGTGAATGGCGAGCCTGTCGACGCGCTGTCGATGCTGGTGCACCGGACTGCTGCCGAAAAGCGAGGCCGCGACATGTGCGAGAAGCTGAAGGATCTGATCCCCAGGCACATGTTCAAGATCCCGATCCAGGCAGCCATCGGCGGCAACGTGATTGCCCGCGAGACGATTTCTGCGATGCGCAAGGACGTGACGGCGAAGTGCTACGGCGGCGACGCCACCCGCAAGCGCAAGCTGCTCGACAAGCAGAAGGAAGGCAAGAAGCGCATGCGGCAGTTCGGCAAAGTCGACATTCCGCAGGAAGCATTCATTGCAGCGCTGAAGATGAAAGACGATTGATTTGCACAGGGGCTGGTTCGAAAGAACCGGCCCTTTTTACTCGCCGAATGCTCGGTCAGCCGGATCATTTCGGGACAGGAATCAAAAGATCTGGGCCGGACCGCGATAAACGAACATATCGCGCCGTCCAAAGTTTGATAATCTGCAAAAATTGCTTTGAAAACCGCCGATTGACGGCATATTACCGGCGCCTATTCCATCACACGCATTTGGTGACGTCATGAACTATCAGGTCGTATCCGCGCATTGGCCTATTGGCGGAGGCGAGACCGGCGAGCTCATACGCCAGTTCGACTGGACGAAGACGTCTCTCGGGCTGATCAAAGACTGGCCTTCGCATCTGCGGATCAAGGTCAACTCGATGGTCAATTCGCCGATCCCGCAGGTTTTGATGTGGGGCGACGACCATGTGATGATCTACAATGACGGCTACAAGGAGATTGCCGGGGATTATCATCCACGCGCGCTCGGTGACAAGGTTTCCGCTGTCTGGCCGGAAATCTGGGAATGGAACAAGACAATCCTTGAAGCCGGCTTTCGGGGAGAGGTCCAGTCCTTCCGCGACCAGGTCATGGTGCTGAACCGTCATGGATCGCCTGAGGATGTCGTCTTCGATCTGTTCTACACGCCGATCTACGACGAAACCGGCAAGGTAGACGGTGTCCTGTGCACGGTGCTCGAAAACACCGAGAAGGTGCACGCGCTGAACGCCTTGGCTCAGAGCCAGGAAGAGCTCAGCCGCCTTACCAACGCGCTCCCCATCCTCGTCGGGTTCCTCGACCGCGACCATGTCTATCGCTTCGCCAATGACGGTTATCAGGAGTGGTTCGGACTTGCCGCCAGCGACGTGATTGGCAAGCACGCCGCGGAGGTGATCGGCAACGCCTATTACGCCGCCCGCATACCATTGCTTCAAAAAGCGCTCTCCGGCGAACGGGTGATCACGGACACGGTGATCAAACGTCCTGACGGAGAAGAACGGACAGCCGAAATCCGCTACGTTCCGCGCTTCACCTCCAAGGGTGAGATCGACGGCATCTATGTGCTGATCATCGATATCGAGGACCGCAAACAATCCGAGAACGCACTTCGTCGCAGCAATGAACGGTTCCGGGCCGCGGTCGCGGCCATCCATGGCGTGCTGTGGACCAACACCGCCGACGGCCGGATGCTGGGCGAACAGACGGCCTGGGCCACGCTGACCGGCCAGCGTTTCGAGGAATACCAGGACTACGGCTGGGCAGATGCCGTGCATCCCGACGATCGGGAAGGTTCGGTCGCCAGCTGGCAGGCAGCCGTCGCGTCCAAATCCACCTATGTCTGGGAACATCGCGTCCGCCGCCATGACGGCCTCTATCGTACCTTTGCCATCCGCGGCGTGCCGATCATCGGTTCCTCGGGCGACATCGAGGAATGGGTCGGTGTCCATACCGATATCACCGAGCAGCGGGAAGCCGAATCGAACCTGCAGGACCATGCCAGCAACCTGGAACGGCAGGTCCGCCACCGCCTGCGGGCAGAGGAACAGCTAAGACAGCTGAACGAAAGCCTGGAAGCGCGCGTCGAATCGGAGATCGCGGAGAGGCGCCAGGCCGAACGGGCATTGCAGCAGGCGCAGAAGATGGAATCGATCGGTCAGCTGACCGGGGGCGTTGCGCATGACTTCAACAACCTGTTGCAGGTCGTTGCCGGCAATCTTCAGCTCCTGGCCAAGGACATTGTCGGCAATGCACAGGCGGAACGGCGTGTCGGCAATGCGCTTGCCGGCGTCAGCCGCGGTGCAAAGCTTGCCAGCCAGTTGCTGGCTTTCGGCCGCCGGCAGGCGCTGGAGCCACGCGTCATCAACATCAGCCGCTTTATTGCCGGAATGGACGATCTGCTGCGCCGGTCGCTCGGTGAGGCGGTTGAGGTCGAGGTAATTGCCAGCGGCGGGCTCTGGAACACCTATGCCGACCCGACACAGGTCGAAAACGCGCTTCTGAACCTCGCAATCAACGCACGTGATGCGATGGAGGGGTCCGGCAAATTGACGATTGAGGTGGGCAACGCCTTTCTCGACCAGGATTACGCTCGCACCCATGTGGAAGTCACGCCCGGTCAATACGTGATGCTGGCCGTGACGGACACGGGCGCCGGCATGGCGCCAGATATTCTCGATAAAGTGTTCGAGCCGTTCTTTTCCACCAAGCCAGAGGGCAAGGGAACCGGATTGGGACTGTCCATGGTCTACGGCTTCGTCAAGCAGTCCGGCGGGCATGTGAAGATTTACAGCGAGGTGAACGAGGGCACGACCGTGAAGGTCTACCTGCCGCGGTCCGTCGCCGATGAGGACCGCGAAGTGGTCGTCCAGGCCGGCCCGGTCGTCGGCGGCTCGGAAACCGTGCTGGTCGTGGAAGACGACGAGGCGGTGCGCAACACTGTTTTCGAGACGCTGACCGATCTCGGCTACCGCGTCCTGACGGCAAAGGATGCACAGGCCGGCCTTAACGTGGTCGAGAGCGGCATTCCAATCGACGTCATCTTTACCGACGTCGTGATGCCGGGCCCTCTGAAGAGCCGCGAAATGGCGCGTCGCGCAAAGGAGCGCCTGCCGCATCTCGCGGTGCTATTCACCTCCGGCTACACTGAAAATTCCATCGTCCACGGCGGCATTCTGGATGCCGGTGTCGAGCTCTTGTCCAAACCCTATACCCGCGAGGCTTTGGCGCGCCGTATTCGCCATGTCATCGCCAACCAGAAGCAGGTGGACCAGGCGACCGCGCCCAGGGCGGAAACAGTCAAGCCCGTTGCCGAAGTTGCCGCCGCGACGCCGAAAACGCTGACGATCCTGCTGGTCGAAGACGACTTTCTGATCCGGGAAACACGGCCGAGATGCTTGCCGAACTCGGCCATCAGGTAATCGAGGCTGGGACAGGAAAAGAAGCGCTGGTCGAGCTCGAAAGCAATTCGATCGATGTCCTGATCACCGATATCGGCCTGCCGGATACAGTCGGGGGTGATCTGGCGGTGCGTGCCGTGGCGGAAAAGCCCGACCTGACCGTCGTGTTCGCAACGGGAGAGAGCCACAAGCCGGGCAACGCGCCACCCGGCTCCCGCCTTCTGCAGAAGCCTTATAACGAGATGGACCTTGCGGCGGTTCTGGCAGGCGTCAACGCGGGTTCGTAGTACGGATCCCCGCATGGCCGGGGCCTGTTGCCTGCATCACGCCCCGGCGCCTTCAATGTTTCGCCGGGAGGAAGGGATGCGGAAGGTCCGCCGGTGTGATCCAGACGCAGCCGTCGAATGCCACTTCCCCATGGTCCAGTTTGCGGCTGGCGATCGTCTCCATCAGGGAGAGCTTTGATCGCACGCTGCCGATTCCGTCATCGTTGAGGACCCGGACCGCCTGGCAGGTGGGGCCATCCCGCATCACGATTAACGTATGATGGCTGTTCTCGACGATTTTGTTTTCGATGGTAACGAGCTTCATGCTCTCTCCTTCGACTGACGGATGGGGTTGAGGCGTCATCGAAGGGTCGGCAAATTTGGTTAACAAAGGGTTAACGACGCGGGGGGGGCGTCCCCCGCAAACGAAAAACCGCCCGTCCTTGCGGACGAGCGGTTCGATCGATGGTCTTTCCCTGCCTGTTACGGCTGGGTCGTACCGCCCGTTGCCGGTGCAGCAGGAGCCGGTGCGGCCGGAGCAGGTGCTGCTGGCGTTGCCGGAGCAGGTGGTGCCGGTTCCGTGACAGCAGGCGGCGTTGCGGTCGAGGATGTCGTGGCAGGATCGGTGGTCGAGCCACCCATCTGCGACCAGACAAACGCGCCGACGACGATAACTGCCAGAATGGCTACCCAGCCCATCCAGGAAGAGCTTTTGCGCGTCTCCGGGGTGGTGCGAAGGTCAGGGCGGGTGTTATTCGAGTTTGGATCGTAAGCCATGTTTGTTTCCTCCGTTTCAGTAGAGACAATGCGACCACAGGGAATTTGTTCCAAAGATCTGCGGATCGGACATTGTGTCTGCGCTAAAACCTTACGTTGGAATGCGGCAGACGAACGTTCAAACCGTCAAACGGTGGCGGTTGTACCGTCTTCGGTTGTGGCACCAGGCGCATTCTTCTTGATCGATTCGATCGCGTTGATTGCCGACGCCTTCTGCTTGTATCCTTCAGAGATAAACATCGTTTCGCCGTTCGACGCTTTGAAGCGGAAACGGAACTCGCCAGTCTTGTCCTTGTAGACCTGAAACTTGTACAATTTAGCCTCCCTCAGCTGACCCTAAACAAGAAGATGCCACTGGATAAGGGATGGAACAAGAGGGATATGCGCCTGCCATGAAGGAAACGGATTTGAACAAAGAACGTGTCGGTATCGTCGGTCTCGGACGGATGGGAAGCGCCATGGCAGCCCGCCTTGCACAACAGGGCTTCGCTGTCACCGGCTGGAGCCGAAGCGACGCTTTTGGTGCGCGGCAGAGGGCTCTCGGCATTGATGCCGTTGAAGACCTTTCCTCCCTAGCAGAGCGTTCCGACGTCATCATTCTTGCCCTGATCGACGATCAGGCAGTGCATGATGTGCTTAACACACTCGCGGCCACGGCCCTTACGGGCAAGCTGATCGTCGATACCAGCACGGTCAGCCCTATGACTCTGCGGAGCCACCAGGAGGCCATCGGTCGATCGGGCGCCGCCCTCCTCGACGCGCCGATCGCCGGCGGCCCGGAGATGCTGCTTCAGGGAAAGGTCGGGCTTTATATCGGCGGCTCGCCTGAAGACCACGAGCGCTTCCGGCCCGTTGCGGAAACGCTTTCCGACCGTGCGCTGCATGTGGGGAAACTCGGAGATGGCGCATCGGCCAAGCTCGTCAACAACATGATGCTGATGGGACTGTGGCAGAATCTCAAGGAGGCACTGCTGCTAGGCAAGAGCGCCGGCCTCTCTTCAGCGAAGATCCTAGAAATCCTTGCGGGAAGCCCGGCTGCGAGCCCGGCGATGAAGAGCAGGCTTCCTGTCATTTCAGGTGAGACGGACACGGTCGGGTTTCCTGTGTCGGGTGCGGTGAAGGATGCGCGGCTGGTGCGCGATTTTGCAGAGGAGCTCGGGATCTCCATCCCTGCGATCTCGGCGTCGCTTGCAAGCTTCGAGGCGGCGCTCGCCGCAGGCTATGGCGCCGCAGACCTTGCGACCATGGTCAAACTGGTTGCCGACGCGGATTAAACAGGAGTTCAGTTGCATGCCCGACAAACCGCATATCACCATTTTATACTGCACCCAGTGCAACTGGCTGCTACGGGCGGGCTGGCTGGCGCAGGAACTGCTGCAGACATTCGGTGATTCGCTGGGCGAGGTCGGGCTTATCCCAGGCACCGGCGGAGCATTCGAAATCCGCATCGACGGCGCGTTGATCTGGGAGCGCAAACGCGATGGCGGTTTTCCTGGTCCCAAGGAATTGAAGCAGCGGGTTCGCGATATCCTCGACCCCGACCGGGACCTTGGCCATATCGACCGACACCAAGCCAAAACCGAAGTCGACACCGCAGGTTAGGACGGTTTTCGAAAGTTTTTCGGGGCCTGACATGAAAACTTCAAAAACCCTGTTGACTTGACCCGGTGTCCCTCGTACATCGCTCTCCGTCGCCCAGATGGCGGAATTGGTAGACGCGCCAGCTTCAGGTGCTGGTACCCGAAAGGGTGTGGAGGTTCGAGTCCTCTTCTGGGCACCATTCCCATTTAGAAATATGCAGTTAGCTCGTGTGTGAGATCCTCACACGCGGCTTTTCTGCTGTTGAAATTTTCGGATCTCAAGTAGTTCCTGCGGGTGGAATGAACGCGTAAACACCTCCGCTCTACTTCGGAAGATGCCGCGGGTTGATGCCTGGGACCCAGTGCGTATTCGGCATCTGCGTGCCCGTATAGCGAATGCCGTTGTTCGTTTCGCAGTGATACAGCCGCCGCGGCACGTCGTCCCAGAAGCGGGCGCCCGGCCCTGACCTCAATTCCGAGACGTAGCCGATATCACTGGTGCACGAATAGGAATCAGGATCCGACTTGACGAGGCTTTCCGTCGGTTTCACGCCGGGCAGGTTCTTGAAGAAGGTCTGGGGCGACTGGGTGAACACGTCGCCTTCCGCAGCCATCGTGTCATCAGGAACAAGGGCCGTTACGACAACCCCCATCAGCATCGCGGCTGGTAAAATCCATGCACCCTTCAGCATTTTTCTGTCCCTGTCGGCACTCTATCGCCTTCACGAAATAAGAGGTGCATCGCCACGGTGCCAGCGGATGCGATCCCACATTTGCGTGATCGTTGCGCCCGGATCATGGAAAGCGGCGGTAATCGGTCGGCTGTCCGTAGAGCCAGCCTATCCGCTCCACAGCGGCTTTGAAATTTTCGCGCGCCACAGTCATCGTGTGGCCGTTGGCGTGGAGCAGGGTTTCCGGGTCTTCCATGATTCCGACATGGCTCTTCCAGAAGACGAGATCGCCGCGGCGGAGATCCTCGGCATCGATCCTCTCACCAAAGGCTGCCTGCATGTCGCTGTCACGCGGTACCGATTTGCCGATCATCGCCATCGACAGCTGGACGAGGCCGGAGCAGTCGATGCCGAAGCCTGTTCGGCCGCCCCAGAGATAGGGCGTTTCCAGGAACCGGAGAGCGACCGCGACATAGTCGTCGCCGGCAACTTCCGAGATCGGCAGGCAGTGGTCGGCAATTACGGCGCCGCCGCCGGCCAGCGTGAAATAGTGGGTGCCGCGGGTTTCGCTTTTGCCGACGATCGTCACGCGGCTGCCCATCGACAGTGCGCGAAGCGGCGGCTTGCGCAATTCCGGGCCCGGATAGACGAAGGTGCGCTGCGTCACGATACGGTGCGTCGCTTGCTCGACGACATCGAGCATCACGTCCGGCAGGTAGCCGACATAGCCATCCTGATCGGCCTGGACCCAGACGAAGCCGTCCTTGCGGTCGAAGACACGCACGGTTTCGCCGAACAGAAGTTGCGTATCGATCCCGCTTTCCAGATCCGGTGAAGGTCGAAGCGGGGCAACGGGGACGGCGATTTGCGCCGCAACGCCCTGCACGAAGCGAGCGGAATCGACGCGACCTTCGAGCGCCGCATCGGCAAGGTCGGCACGGAAGGCATGGAGGCGTCTGTCGAGATCGGTCATCTTTGTGTGTTCCAGGGTCAGATCGGAGTTATCAGCAGGTTCGTTGCACTATGCGGCAGCCGTGGGGCGGCTTTCACGGATGATGAGGTCGCCGAGATTTTCGAGGTAGAGGGCGCCGGCAACGGTCCGCTTTATCACGACATTGCGGCGATCGCGCTCGTCCCTCACCCGATCGACCAGACCGAGCGCACCCATCGTATCGAGTGCGCGGGTGATCACCGGCTTGGTGACGTCGAGGGTGGCGGCCAAGCCACGTACCGTGTGGGGCGGCGGCACGAGATAGATATGCAAGAGGATCGACAACTGGCGCAGGGTAAGATCCCGCTCGTCGCGCTTCACCTGTTCCAGCGAAACGCGATGCCAGAGGCCGAGTGCCTGCGTTGCGGTTAAGTCTGCGGCCATCCCGCCTCCAAGATTGCGTGTCGCGTCCATCTTAGGTGCGAGATCTTACCGCTTCGTTTGATGCCCCGCGATCTTACCTCGCCGCCATATCCTTGATGACCTTGTAGAGCGCCCGGATCGCGAATGCTTCGCCGCCGACGGAGGCATGCGGCTTGTCCGCTGCAACCCAGGCATAGATATCGAAATGCACCCAGCTCTTTGCGGCCGTGACGAAGCGTTTGAGAAACAGCGCCGCGGTAATCGCACCGGCCATGCCACCGGAAGGCGCGTTCGTGATGTCGGCGGCGCGAGACCGGATGTCCTTGTCGTAGCCCATCCACAAAGGCAGTCGCCACATCGGATCCGCCTGCGAGCCTGCTGCTGCCGTAAGTTTGGCTGAGAGCGCCTCGTCGTCGGTGAAATAGGGGGCGAGTTCTGTGCCGAGCGCGACGCGTGCGGCACCCGTCAGCGTCGCCATGTCGATCAGCAGGTCCGGCGGGGTCTCGTCCGCATAGGCGAGCGCGTCGGCCAGCACGAGCCGGCCTTCCGCATCGGTATTGTCGATCTGGACGGTGATGCCCTTGCGGCTCTTGTAGATGTCGCCGGGACGGAAGGCGTTGGATGAGATCGAGTTTTCAACCGCGGGCACCAGAACCTGAAGATCGATCGCCAGGCCTGCATCCATGATCATCAACGCAAGACCCATGACATTGGCGGCACCGCCCATGTCCTTCTTCATCAGCGCCATGTTGGCGGCGCCCTTGATGTCGAGACCGCCGGTATCGAAGCACACGCCCTTGCCGACCAGCGTGACCCGCGGATCGCCCTTTTTGCCCCAGCGCATCTCGAGGAGACGCGGCTGCGAGGCGCTGGCGCGACCGACCGTGTGGATGAGCGGGAAGTTCTGTGTCAGCAGGTCATCACCGACGATCGTGGTGACGGTTGCGCCGTACTGCGCGCCGAGCGCCCGGAAGGCTGCGTCCAGTTCGTCCGGCCCCATCTCGTTGGTCGGGATGTTGACGAGATCGCGGGCGAGGAACACACCGGCAAGCTGGCGCTCGAGATCTGCCGCATCCGCAGAAGCTCCAATGGCGAGGCGGACATCCTTCGACTTTTCAGTCTTGTAACGGCTGAAGCAATAGCTGCCGAGACCAAATCCGAGCGCGAACTGCTCGGGCGATACGCCCTCGCCTTCCAGATGCCAATCACCTGGCGGAAGCAGCTTTGACAGCTTTCCCGCGACGAACGGTTGCTCCGACGGGTTCTTGCCCAGTCCGAACAGCGCGCCGGCAACGCCGCCGTCCTTGCCCGGCAGCAAGGTGAATGCGCCGGCTTCGGCCTTGAAGCCTGCAGCCCTCGCCCAGTCGGTGACCGCCGCGTCGAGACGACCGTTCTCCAGATCCGCGGGCGTGACGGCATGGACGGGCCGGGTCGCAACACCCATAGAGCTGAACAGTGCTGGACGGACGGTATGCTGGTATGGGGTCATGGCAGCCTTCGCAAGGATCTGGAAACGTTCATTTTAACGGATCGTTAGGGTTAACAGTTTATTCCTTTCTTTCAAATGTGTTCGCAAAGCGCCGACGACAATCGGGTGCTAGACCGGACGACGATTGAACGACGCCCCCAACGAGATCGCCATCGATGACTGCATCTGTCGCCACCCCGTCTCGCTCGTCCCGGCTGTTCGCGCTCGCGCCGCTTGCGCAGGCAACCGCGATCGTTCTTCTGGCACTGTCTGTGACGGGGTGTACCACGAGCAAGCGCGATACGCTGACGACGGGCTCGATTCCCCAGAGGATCTCCGCTGCGCCGCTGGATGGCATGAACGCAAGCGAACTCGCTGAAGCGGAACGCTCCATCGGCGCTGCTTATGTCAAGAACCCGAGCAACAAGGATATCGGCCTGCGCTATGCCAACGTTCTCGGCATGACCGGCAAGAACACCCAGGCACTCGCCGTAATGCAGCAGGTCGCGATTGCGCATCCTGCAGACCGCGATGTCCTTTCCGCATATGGCAAGGCACAGGCAGGTGCCGGCCAGCTCGAACAGGCACTGACAACGATCAACCGCGCGCAGACGCCTGACCATCCCGACTGGCGCCTCTATTCGGCGGAAGGTGCCGTTCTCGATCAGCTCGGCCGCTCGCAGGAAGCTCGCGCGAAATATCGCCAGGCCCTGAACACACGGCCGAACGAGCCGACGGTCATGTCCAACCTCGGCATGTCCTACGTTCTCTCCGGCGATCTGAAGACTGCCGAAAGCTACATGAAGAACGCCTCGCAGCAGCCGGGTGCCGACAGCCGCGTTCGCCAGAACCTGGCGCTCGTCGTCGGTCTGCAGGGTCGCTTCGCAGAGGCTGAAGGCATTGCCCAACGCGAACTCTCCCAGCAGCAGGCCGATGCCAACGTGACCTACCTGCGCTCCATGCTCTCCCAGCAGAACTCCTGGCGCAAACTCGCCGACAGCGACAAGGGCACGACGACGGTCAATTGAGCCGCGAAACCCAAAATAACGCTACAAATCCAATCTGGTATTGCGTGTTCAGAAACGTTTGCAGCCCGAGATGGAAGTCCAATTTAAGATTGTGTCCCGAATTCTTCTCTCGTATTGAAATTCTGTAAGGCGAGCCCGTAAGCTCACAGATTACGACGGAAGATGGGAGGTATTCTTGAACAATGGCGAGCCTGGACCAATCCACGGATCCACGACACTTACACAAACTGATAACCTGAACATGCTGAGGCACACCATCGTTCGCCACAGTGCGATATTTGCTGTCTGTATGTCCTTGCCCGTGCTTGGAATTGGACTGTATTACTACTCAGTCAGCGGCATCGCGCCTATTTCCGAATTCCCGTTGGAAGCAATCCGGCTATCTGTACAGAATGCGTGGAAACCCCTTCTCGTGGGCTTGATCGGTTACCCTGTATTATTAACGGTTTGCTGCACCGTGAAATGGGCGTTCTTGCCGAAAGCGAACAAGGCCATCGCCTACGCCATTGATGAAAACGGCATGACTGCCAGTGATGCTGCCGGTGCCATGCTCTATATTCCATGGTCGATGGTCAAACGTGCAACAAGGACGCGAGCCCATCTGGTCATGAGGCTCAAGTCTGGCGGGTTGCGGTTTGCATCGTGGAAAGCCTTCAACTCCGAAGATGCCGAAAGACTCTGGCAGCTTGCTCGTGCAAAAACATTGATCAGGTAATTTTCTCAGAACCGGTCTGAGACCTGGATGCCGGCCGGGCCGAGGATGACGGCGATGAGGACGGGCAGGAAGAACAGGATCATCGGGACCGTCAGCTTTGGCGGAAGTGCCGCGGCCTTCTTTTCTGCGTCATTCATGCGCTCGTCACGGCCTTCCTGAGCCAGAACGCGCAAAGCCTGCGCGATGGGCGTACCATAGCGTTCGGCTTGGATCAGCGCCTGCGCCACGGCCTTCACAATATCAAGCTGAGTGCGGATGCCGAGGTTTTCGAGAGCCGTGCGCCGATCCTGAAGGAAGGACAGCTCCGCCGTGGTCAACACCAGTTCTTCCGCCAATTCAGGCGATTGGGTGCCGATCTCCTCGGCCGCCCGACGCATGGAGGCTTCGATCGAGATCCCTGACTCGACGCAGATCAGCATCAGGTCGAGCGAATCGGGCCAGGCTCTCTTGATCGAATGCTGCCGCTTTTTCATACGGTTGGAAATATAGATGTTGGGAGCGTAGAAGCCCAGATAGCCGAACCCGATGGCCGCCAGCATGCGGATGGCAATCGGTTTGGATTCCAGATTGCCAAGCACGAAGATCCACACCGCGGCTGCTGCGAGGAAGCAGAACGGCAGGATGAAACGCGCCGCCAGGAACAAGTTGAGGGCGTTCTGGGTGCGCAGACCTGCGGCGCGCAGCTTGTTGACCGTATTGGCGTCCACGAGCGCTTCGCGCAGATTGAACCGGTCGACGATGTGACTGGCCGAACGGTTGTTCTGGGTGCGCAGCGATGCTTTCGACAGATCGTTCATTCTTGCGCGCTCGCGGGCGCGGATTGCGTCGCGCTCGGTCGAAACCGCTTTCATGCGCTTGTCGAGCGTTCCCTTTTCCATGAAGGGGATCGCCAGCGTGTAGCAGGTCGCAAACACTGCGACGGCGACCAGAAGCGCAAACAACATGGCCGGATCGGTTAAAGTGGCGGCGAGATCCTTCACGTGCGGTTCTCCTCAGATCTCGAAGTTGATCATGTTGCGCATCACGAAAATTCCGATGCCCATCCAGACTGCGGAGAAGAGCATGATGATATGGCCGCGTGGGTCTGTAAAAAGGATCGATATGTAGTCCGGCGAGGTCAGATAGACGAGCGTCGACACGACGAAGGGCAATGAGCCGATGATCCACGCGGAAGCCTTGGCTTCCATCGACAGCGCCTTCACCTTGGCCTTCATCTTCTTGCGCTCGCGCAGGACGCGCGAAAGATTGCCGATCGCTTCGGAAAGATTGCCGCCAGCCTGGCTCTGGATGGCGATGACGATGGCGAAAAAGTTGACTTCCGAAAGCGGCATCGTCTGCAGCATGCGTGCGCAGGCTTCGGGGATGCTGAGGCCGATCTGCTGGGAGTCCACCACGCGCCGGAACTCGGTCTTGACCGGCTCCTGACCATCCGACGCGATCAGCCGGATGGCATCATTGAGCGGCAGTCCCGACTTGATCGAGCGAACCATGACATCCAGCGAATTGGCGAACTCGTCCAGGAACTTGGCCTGACGGCGTTTGATCAGGAAACCGACGACCCAGCGCGGAAACCCAAGGCTCGCCGCAAACGCGGCACCGGTGGCGCCAAGCAGCGGCAAGCCGGCGATCAACGTCACCAGAAAGACGAAAAGTCCGAACAAGGCGCTGTAGACGTAGAAGCGTGGGACGGTGAGAGACAGACCGGTCTGCGGCAGCCGCGCCTTCAGGCTGCGGTCGCCCATCTTCTTGTTTTTTTCCTGCTGCTGCTTTTCGAGGTCCTTGAGACTGTCCTGGACCGACTTGCGGCGCTTGGAAAGCTCCTGGACCCGATCCCGCGATGCCTTCATGCGGGTCAGGTCGGTTTCCGCACTCTTGACCCGGCTCAACCGCGCATCGGTCTTTTTCTCGACCTCGATGCGGGAAAACAGCAGCGCATAGCAGACCGCACCGGCGGCTACGGCCGCCAGAGCGATGATCAACACAACGGTCATATCCAGTCCGAACATCCGTCGCTCCCCCGAGACCTATCTCTGATCCGCTCTCAAGATTTTACCATTTCCATCGCGTCGAGAGCTGCCGCCAGACGGCGCTCCTCGCCGAAGTAGCGTGCGCGATCCCAGAAATGCGGCTTGGCAATACCGGTCGATGCGTGGCGGCCGATCAGGCGACCATTGGCATCCTCGCCTTCGATTTCGTAGCGCATCAGGTCCTGGGTGACGATCACGTCGCCTTCCATGCCGATCACCTCGGTAATCTGGGTGATGCGGCGGGAACCGTCGCGCAGACGTGCCGCCTGGATGATGATGTCGACCGATCCGGTGATGATCTCGCGAACGGTCTTAGCCGGCAGGGTGAAGCCGCCCATGGCGATCATCGATTCCATACGGCTCAGGCATTCGCGCGGTGTGTTGGAGTGGATCGTGCCCATCGATCCGTCGTGGCCCGTGTTCATCGCCTGCAGAAGGTCGAACACTTCGGGTCCGCGCACTTCGCCGACGATGATGCGTTCCGGGCGCATACGCAGGCAGTTCTTGACGAGGTCGCGCATGGTGATCTCGCCCTCACCTTCGATGTTCGGCGGCCGGGTTTCGAGACGCACGACATGCGGCTGCTGCAATTGCAGTTCGGCCGTATCCTCGCAGGTGATGACGCGCTCGTCCTTGTCGATATAGCTCGTCAGGCAGTTCAAAAGCGTGGTCTTGCCAGAGCCGGTACCGCCGGAAATGACGACATTGCAGCGGACGCGGCCGATGATCTGCAGAACAGTTGCGCCTTCAGGCGTGATCGCTCCGAACTTGACCAGCTGATCGAGCGTCAGCTTGTCCTTCTTGAACTTGCGGATGGTGAGAGCAGGCCCGTCGAGCGCCAGTGGCGGCGCGATGACGTTGACGCGCGAACCGTCCGGCAGACGGGCGTCGCAGATCGGCGAGCTTTCGTCGACGCGGCGGCCGACCTGGCTGACGATGCGCTGGCAGATCGACAGGAGCTGCGCGTTGTCGCGGAAGCGGATCTCCGACTCGATCGTCTTGCCGCCGACTTCGATAAAGGTCTGGCCAGCGCCGTTGACCATGATATCGGCGATGTCGTCGCGGGCCAGAAGCGGCTCCAGCGGACCATAGCCCAGCACGTCGTTGCAGATGTCCTCGAGCAGTTCCTCCTGCTCGGAAATCGACATCGCGAAATTCTTGATCGTGATGATGTCGTTGACGATGTCGCGGATTTCCTCGCGCGCGCTCTCGGCATCGAGCTTGGCAAGTTGCGACAGATCGATCGTATCGATAAGTGCTGAAAAGACCTGGCTCTTGGTATCGTAATACTGTTCGGTGCGGGCCTGGCGACGACGGCCGGCGGCCGGTGGCGCAAGCGGTGGCGGTGCGACGGCTTGGCGTACTCCGCCTGTATCGCGCACGGGCTCGGCCAGAATCTCCGGTGCTGTGGATTTCATGGCCGATTGCGGCGTCATGGCAGGCGGCGCAGAGACGGGCGGCATCAAGCCGACGCTCTTCCCAGAACCTTCGTTTCCGCGCTTTCCAAACATGATTTGATCCAGTCCCTAAACGTCTGACTATTTGCGGCCGAGAATCTGCATGACCTTGCCGAGACCGCCCTTTTTCGCCTTCTTCATGGCCACCCGACCGGTGACGATGTGAGCGATCTGCGAGAAGGTTTCGGCCATCGGAGATTTTGCGTCGATCTCCGAGATCATCCGACCGCTGTTTGCGGCATTGCCGAACAACTGCGCATCGAAAGGCAGGATGGCGATCGGTTCGATTTCAAGCGGCTCGACGAAATCGGCAGGCGCAATCTCCGGGCGCTTCGGCATGCCGACCTGGTTGAGGATGAGATGCGGAGCGCGGTCGTTGGGACGCAGCTTCTTCAGCGCATCGATCATGTTCTTGGTGTTGCGCAGGTTGGCAAGGTCGGGAGCGGCGCAGATGACCACCTCGTCCACCGACGCGAGAACCGAACGGGTCCATTCCGACCAGCCATGCGGGATATCGAGAACAGCCACGGGCGCCGAGCGCTGCAGGACCTCGATGATCGGCTGGAAAGCCATGCTGTCGAAATCATAGGCCCGGTCGAGCAGCGAGGGGGCGGCCAGAAGCGAGAGGTGTTCGGAGCATTTGGTCAGCAGGCGATCGAGAAAAACTTCGTCGAGGCGCTCGGGTGCAAACACCGCTTCGGCAATACCCTGGGCCGGATCCTGATCGAAATCGATATTGGCGGTCCCGAACGGCAGGTCGAGATCGGCAAGAATGGTTTCGGTGGAGAACAGGCTGGAAATGCCGAATGCGCAGTTATGCGCAATGGTCGATGCACCGACGCCACCCTTGGCGCCGACAAAGGCGATCGAACGGCCCAGAGGTTCGGCTTCCGGATCGACGAAAATGGCCGAAATCGATGCCAGCATGTCCGCCATCTCGACAGGACCGACAAGATATTCCGATATGCCGTTGCGGATCAGTTCGCGATAAAGCGGTATATCGTTATAGCGCCCGATGACGATCACACGGGTCGTCGGGTCGCAGACTTCCGCAAGCGGTGTCAGCTCGTGCAGCAGGTTTCTTGGCTCCGCATCGGTCTCGAGAATGACCAGATTCGGGGTTGGTGACGACGCAAACATGTTGGCGGCTGCAGCAACGCTGCCGCTTGTGACACGCAAATTGACTTTTGCCATGCGCCGGTCGCGGCCCATGCGGTCCATCATCCGCTGCATGGTGTCGCTTTCGCAAAAGGCGTGGATGGAAATGCGTGGAAGAGGCCGCAGGGCCTCCATGTCGCCGTTCCGCTCCGGCTCGGCGCCCGAGATCTCCTCCTGGCCGGAACCGCGAATTTCGTAGTTGATCGCGCTCATGGTTCTCTCCGGTTCAAGGCCGCCGTCAGTTGCCGTTGATGTTGATCGTCGTGCCGCTGCCACTGTCGCTGCTTGTCGTCTCGCCGCGGTAACTGCGGATCACACCGGCGCGCTGCGTGGCATCGATCGGCGTCATTCCGCGTGGAGCAATCAGGTCCGACGGGCTGGCGATCTGGGCGGCCAGATTGTTTTGCGAGGCGCAACCGAAATTGTACCAGTTGCTGTTGTTGTAGGTATCGTTCGACAGGTCTGCCGGCCATTTGCCGCACTGGCCGGTCATCGCCTTTGTCGTGACGAAGGAAAGCCGGATCGGGGCCGCATCGCCGGTCGGCGAGGCTCCATAGCTCGTCATCAGGATGCGCTGTGGCTTGATGCCGTTGGCGATCAGGGTGCGGCGAACGTCGCCGGCCAGATGCGATGCGGCACCGGCATTGTATGAGCCCTGCGGCACCTGGACCTGGATGACGCCGGCAGGCGAGGATACGAACCGCTGTGCGAAACCCTTCACCGTGTCGCGCAGTCCGATCGTCAGGCGAACGTCGCCCGATCCAATCGGAATATCCAGCGACGATTCACCCTCCGCCAGAACGATCGGATGACGGGTGCGGTAGTCGTCTGGAACCGAGCCGGTCGTCATGTTGTTGCCGCAGGAGGACAAAAGCGCGGCAAGTGCCGCAATGCCAAGGCCAGACCGGATTTGGCGACGCTTTGCAGCGGAGGCCGATGTCGATGTGATGGTCATGATCGATCCCCGCTTACTTGTAGATGAAGCCGACGGAGCCATGATACTGGCTGCCACCGCTTTTGGCCGGCTCATTGCGGCCGTAGATCTTGTTGACGCGGTTCAGGAAGAAGGAAGCCGCGTCGTTCTCAGGATTGAAGTTGTCATCCGGGCGGGCGATCTCGTTGCGGGCCACAGGCCTTACGAGATAGGGCGTCGCGATGATGACGAGTTCGGTCTCGTTGCGGATGAAGTCCTTGCTGCGGAACAGCGTACCGAAGACCGGAACCTTGGAGATGCCCGGCAGTCCAGACATCGCCTGGCGGACATTGTCCTGCACGAGGCCGGCGATGACGATCGAACCACCGGAGGGAAGCTCGACCGTGGTTGAGGCTTCGCGCTTGCGGATCGACATGTATGTGTTGCCCGGAACGCTCAGGCTTGTGCCGTTGCCCGTCGTTACGGAACCCTCATAGGTCGGCTCCGAAACATTGGTTTCGATATTCAAACTGATACGGCCAGGCGACAGAACGATCGGCTTGAAATTCAGCTCGATGCCATAGTCCACGGTGGTGATGGATCGGTTGACCGTCGTCTTGCGGGTTTCGTCGTCAACGTTGACTTCCTGCTCCGCTGGCAGTCGATACTCGCCGCCAACATAGAATTTAGCCTGCTGACCCGAAATCGCCGTCAGGCTTGGTTCGGCAAGCGTGCGCATGACGCCGGCCTGTTCCATGGCATTCATGGTTGTGGCGAGAGTGGCTGCACCAACGGAGCCAGACAATGCCCCCTGGCTTCCCAGACTGACAGCATTCCCCAGATTCGCAGGATTGAAGAAGGAAAAGCTACCCTTGTTGCCGCTGATCGAGCCGTTGAAACCAAGCTGTTTCAGGACCTGGCGGCTGACTTCCGCAACCGTGACCTTGAGCGTGACCTGGTCTTCGCCCTCGATCGTCAGCAGGTTGACGATCTGCGACTGCTGGCGGTTTTCGGCGAAGATATCCGCATCGCCGTTATTGCCCTGTGCGGTGATGTTGCGGGTAGTTGCTTCACCGCCCTTCAAGAAGGCGCGCGCGAGCTTTTCCGCCTGCGACGAATCCTGCGGCGTGCGCACCGTGCCCGACAGCACGATGTTGTCGGAGATGATCTCGACCTTGATGTCGGATTCCGGCAGGAACCGGCGAAGGTTCTGCTGCAGACCGGAGATGTCGCGTTCGATCTCTACGTCGAGACTGACGATCTCCTCGCCGTTCGGGCCGAACACAAAGATATTGGTCTGGCCGACAGTCTTCCCGAACAGGTAGATGCGGCGCGAGGTTCGCGTGACCGCATCGGCAAGCGAAGGATCGGCGACCAGTATGTCGTGCGCATCGGCCGGGAGATCGACAACCAGCGCCTTGTTCAAACCGAGTTGGACACGGCGTTTCACGCCCGGGCCGCCTTCGTTGATGCGGATAAGGTTGGCATCGGAGGCGGCGACCGCATCGCGGACCGACAGACCGACCGGCGCGTATCCGCCTGGAAAGCCCGATACCGACAGGCAGAGGGCTATCCCGGCGACCGAGGACCTACGAATTCTGGCTCTTAGCTTGCTCATGTGCCCGCCCCGTTCACTTCGTCTGCTGTGAGGCAGAACTTTTGACGATCGCCCCTGATTTGATGACCTGGACCTCTGCCTTGCCGCCGCCATGCAGCAGATAATCTGCTGCAACCGTATCGGCTTCCTGGGCATCCGCGACCGAACGGAGAGCAAGCGTCAGGCGCTCTGCCATCTGCTGCGCCACCGTGATGATCTTTGCCTGATCGGGGGTCAGTTCCAGCGTGGCGGTCGTTCCGACCACCGACTTGCTGCCATCCGGCGCCTCCTGGATCTGCTGGTCGATCGCGAGCACCCGGACGTTGTTGAGGACGTTTTCGGTGATGAAATTGCCGCTGTCCTTGTTCTCGCGCACCATGATCACGTCGACGCGGTCATTGGGGAGCACGAAGCCGCCAGCCCCGGTGGCGACGGAAATTTCGGTCGCGACAGCGCGCTTTCCGGACGGAAGCAGCGAGGACATGATGCGGCTGGAGGAGTCTGCAATCTTCTCGGCGCGGATCGGCTCGCCCTTGAAGATCGGCAGGCGCACGACGGAGCCGGCGACATCGGCGATGGCATCCGGCCGGGCGTCGCTCGTGATAAAGCCTTCGACGACGCTGCCGTTCGGCCACTCTACCCACTGAACCGACTTGTCATTGAGCCGGCTGCCGACGGGAATGTTCTCAGCCGAAACGAGAACTTTCGTCGTCGGCTCCCGCTGGATGACCGTCTCGACGAGGTCCGGGCCCTTCTGACCAGTAAGGCGCATCGCCAGCAGGCCGGCAAGACCTGCCGCTACAACTGCGACTGCGAGAATCATAAGACGAGCGGGCTTCATGAGCTTCCTCGGAGGAATACAAATCAATCCTCGAGAGCATGCGCCGGAATGGTGTAATTATGGTTAATAGGAAGCTTACGATTTGGGTTAACGCAATGTTACCCTGCCGTGCGCGTCGATTAGCTTGCGGCCAGAAGCACAAGATTGACGACAGGCGACTGCTGGAAGGTCAAGTAGCCGCCGATCGCGATCGCGATACCATACGGAATCTTGCTTTCTGTCACCAGCGAAGCCGGCAGGCGAATCCCCATTGCCATTGCTGTATTGGCGTTTGCTCTCAACAGCAGGAAGATGAGTGTAATAAATCCGCCGACGAAGGCGACGGTGACCAGAAACGAAATCAGGGCGGGCGTAAAGCCGAACCAGATTGCCGTTGCCGTCAGAAGCTTGGCATCGCCGCCACCCATAACGTTCATCGCAAACAGCATGAAGCACACAGCAAACACAGCGGAAGCTGCGGCAATACTCATCCCATAGTCCGCCCATCCGAGACCGACCAGCGGTGCGAAGACGAGAAACGAAACGAGGATAGCCGCAGACAGCTTGTTCGGGATCTTCATGGTGAAAAGATCGCTGATGGCAGCGAGCGCAAGACAGAATGGAACGATCAAGGTTACAATGACAACCATTTCAAGCATCCTTTTTGCGCCGCGTCCCTCGATCTTATGTATCAAGGCCTAAAGCTGTAAAACCGCCCCTGGTGGGGCGGTCTACACTTAGACATCACGGTTGTTAAGAACTTACTGCTGGTTCAGCTTGGTAGCGAGGTTCTTGAACTGGTTGTTCAGAGCGCCGCCGAGCGTGGTCGCACCGGCGATCAGGGCCACGGAAATGAGAGCTGCGATGAGGCCATACTCGATGGCGGTCGCACCAGACTCATCCTTCATAAAACGAGCAAAAATCTTGGACATGGAATCTCCTATTCCCACCTACGGTTCAGCACTTACCGACAACTGTTTTCCGCTGTTCGGATAACCCAAACTAACCCCAGACGATTGCTATCGACTTAACGAAGAACCTTTCCAAAGTGTTAACTCCCCTGATACGGCACATTGGGTAAACAACCCACCAACAGCATCATTCAAATCGAAAACTGCGTCCCCGAACATTATATTTACCTAATAAAATATCATAAACATGCGGATATGGGATATTTGCAGCCGCATTTTTGCACGGAAATGCCGCTCTTGTTCCTGTCATCATTGGTTAACGTTTCGGAAAGCTCAGCCTCGAGATGTTTACTTAAGGCTTCATTCACCATTCCACGCCATCTTTGAGACACGACTGTTCATCGATTCAAAGGCCACCACGATGGTTGTGCGCAAAATGCTCGTTGCCTTCGCATGCCTTTGCGGCATTGCCACAAGCCTCAGCGGCCCGGCATTGGCGCAGGAAGACGGCCTTGTGCGCGTGTTCATGAATCACGCGCGGGTGCTGAAACTGGATAGGCCAGTGGCCAAGGTGATTGTTGGCAACGCGGAAGTCGCCGACGCGACCGTGGCCGACCCGACAACCATCGTCCTGACGGGCCGTGCGTTTGGAACGACCAATCTCGTCCTGCTCGATGAGGACGGCAATGCAATTGCCGACGAACGTATTCTCGTCTCCATTGACGAAGGCAATACGGTTCGCGTGTACCGTCAGACCGAGCGCTCTGTTCTCTCCTGCACGCCCAACTGCGAGCAGCATGTGGAATTCAAGAATACGGCTGGTGCAACGCCCTGACGGCCTTGATCTGACACGACGCCAGACAGAAAATTGCCCAGCTGCGTCGCCCGACCTGCTCTACGTGGACACAGGTGCCTAAACTCTAATCCCATTCGGCAACGGAATATCAATATTCCCCTCCTAGTATCGCGGCTCGAATGGACCGGGGGCGGCAATGCATCAGAACGATAGGCACACTGACGGCGCTGGCGCGTCGCGCGTGCCGGCGACGCACTCTCGGCGTCCATGGCGCCGGTTCAGCCGGTCCACGGATGGTGCCGCGGCGATCGAATTTGCGCTCCTGGCCATCCCCTATTTCGTGATCGTCTTTGCCATCATCGAAACCTTTGTTGCCTTCGCCGGCGAGCAACTGGTTGCCAATGCCGTCGACACGATGGCCCGCAAGATCAGAACAGGCAACATCACCTACGCTCTCGGCCGTCCCGGCACCGATATGGACCGGACGAAATTCCGGACCGCGTTCTGCGGCGAGATTGCGATCCTGATCAAATGCGATGCATCGGAAATCGCGACCCCGAACAAGCTCTGGCTCGACGTTCGCAGCTTTACGACCTTCTCAGCGATCCCGAAGACAGTGCCCCGGACACCCGCAAACACGACATTCGGCGAACTGGATACGGCCTCCATCAACTACTATTCGCCGGGCGGGCCAAAGACCGTCAATATGCTGAGGGCCTATTACAAATGGGAGGTCATCACCGATCTGGTGCGGCCCTACATAACCAATGTCCGGCCAACCAACGGGACACGGCCCAACTACTTCCTGATCGTCGAGACGGCTGCATTCCAGAACGAGGACTATCCGTGATGGCGACCCCAACAACCAGGCGGGCTGCACAGACCGGATGGCTCTGCCGCTTCAGGGCATTGATCGTTGACACGAAGGGCGCGGGCGCCGTCGAGTTCGCGTTGATCGTGCCGCTTCTGATCTTTCTCTACATCACGGCATTCGAGCTGACGATTGCGCTCAGTGTCTCCAAGCGAACCGCGAGTTCCGCAAGCACGATTGCCGACATCACGACGCAGCAGGCGAGCGTGACCCCGACGTGGCTTGCCACAATGAAGGATGTGACGGGCAGCATCTTTGCGCCCTACGCGCCGCAGAACCTGAGCCTGAAGATCACCGGCGTGCAGCTGGACGCAAACAGCAATCCGACCGTTGCCTGGTCGTGGGATCAGTCTAACGGCAAGCCGTACGCGGTGGGCAGCACCGTCAACGTTCCGAGCGACATGCGCACAGCCAGCACGTTTCTGGTGCGTACAGAGCTATCGGTTACGCACAAGTTGCTGATGATCATGCCGGGACTGCTTCCGCCTCAGCTCCAGACGATCACGCTCAGCCGCCAGTACTACTACCGTCAACGCGTCGGAACCAGTATCGACTGTAACGGCTGCTGACGCGGTCCTCTGCTTCCCCTTTGCCAACATGATCGCGCGACTATATGTATCGCCATCCGGGCAGGTGATTTGTGTCACTTGTCCGCACAGGCGATTTCAATTTCCGGGTGACAGATGGCACGGGCCTTCCTCTTCGTTCTCGATTCCTTCGGCGTCGGCGGCGGCCAGGATGCGCAGGCGTATCATGACCTTGGCTCCAACACGTTCGGCCATATTGCCGAATTCTGTGCCGCCGGTGCCGCGGACCGAGCCGGCTTGAGGCAGGGACCGCTCAGCCTTCCGAACATGTCCTCGCTCGGCCTGCTCGAAATCGCAAAGCTTGCCAGCGGCGACTACCCGATCGGCATGCAGCGGCCCGAACGCGTTTTCGGCCTTCACGGCGCGGCAAACGAACTGTCGCTTGGCAAGGACACGCCGTCGGGACATTGGGAAATCGCCGGCACGCCGGTCACCTTCGACTGGGGTTATTTCCCGACCGAAGGCGATGCGTTTTCGCCCGAACTCGTCGAGGCGATCTGCCGCGAAGCCGATATCCCGGGCATTCTCGGCAACTGCCATGCTTCGGGCACAGACATCATTGCAAAACTCGGAGAAGAGCATGTCCGGACGGGCAAGCCGATCTGCTATACATCGAGTGACAGCGTCTTCCAGATCGCCGCGCACGAGACCCATTTCGGGCTGGAGCGGTTGTTGAAGCTGTGCGAGACCGTGCGGACGCTGCTCGATCCCTTGAATATAGGAAGGGTGATTGCCCGACCATTCACTGGCGAGACGCCGGAGACGTTCGAGCGAACCGGCAACCGGCGCGACTATTCAGTGCTGCCGCCGGAGCCGACATTGCTCGACCGGCTGGTTTCGGCGGGCCGAACCGTCCACGCCGTCGGCAAGATCGCCGATATCTTCGCGCACCAGGGCATCAGCCGCGTGATCAAGGCAAACGGCAACCACGCCCTGATGGATGCGACGCTCGACACGATGGCGCAAGCCGAGCAAGGCGATCTCGTCTTCACCAACTTCGTCGATTTCGACATGCTCTACGGACACCGTCGCGACGTCGCGGGCTATGCGGCCGCGCTCGAAGAGTTCGACCGGTCTCTTCCGGAAGTGCATCGCCGCCTCCAGCCGGGCGATATGGTGATCATCACCGCCGACCACGGCTGCGATCCGACCTGGCGCGGCACCGACCACACACGCGAGCGGGTGCCGATCATGGCGTTCGGTCCCGGCATTCGCTCCCGCTCGATCGGGCTCAGGCCGACTTTCGCCGACATCGGTGAGACAGTCGCTGCCCATCTCGGCATTCCTGCCGGAAGACACGGATGGAGTTTTCTGTGACGAAGAACTTTGTGAAGGCCGAGATCCACTGCCACATCGAAGGTGCCACGCCCCCGCATCTGGCACGGACGCAAGCCCAGAAATACGGCGTGGACATCGCCCCTCTCCTCTCCGGTGACACCTATACCTGGAAGGATTTTTCCGAGTTCATCCTGAGCTACGACGCCATCGCCTCGCTGTTCCGAACGGAAGCCGACTATGCGCTGCTGACGGAGACCTATCTCTGCGAGCTTGCCGCCTGCAACACGATCTACAGCGAGATCATCGTATCGCCTGATCATGGCGACCGCATCGGGCTCGGTGCCGACGCCTATCTCGCCGGTATCTGTGACGGGATCCATGCCGCGAAGGAAAAGACCGGGATCGAGACACGCATCATCGTGACCGGCGAGCGGCATTTCGGCCCTGACAGCGTGATTGCCGCCGCGGAATACGCTGCCCGATGCTGCAACCCGCTCATCACAGGCTTCAACATGGCCGGTGAGGAACGCATGGGTCGTGTCGCGGATTATGCGCGCGCATTCGATATTGCCCGCGACGCAGGGCTGGGCCTGACGATCCATGCCGGCGAAGTCTCCGGGGCATTCAGCGTGTCCGACGCGCTCGATCTCGTGCGTCCATCGCGGATAGGCCACGGTGTACGCGCCATCGAAGATCCCGCTCTGGTCGAGCGGCTGGTCGAGCTCGGAACCGTGCTGGAAGTCTGCCCCGGTTCGAATATCGCGCTGCAGGTCTTTCCGGATTTCGAGAGCCATCCCCTGAAAGCCCTGAAGGCTGCTGGTGTGCGGGTCTGCATCAATTCCGATGACCCGCCGTTCTTCAAGACTTCGCTTGCCCGGGAATACGACATTGCGGCGGAGGTCATGGGTTTTAGCGAAGCCGAAATCGATGCCATGACCCGTGTCGCGATAGAGGCGGCTTTTGTGGACGAGGCGACCCGCGCCGCGCTGCTTGCCAGGTTTGACGCTACAGCGACACAATGACGACTTGCGCGCGAGACCATTTTCCCGGATGAAGACACGGATAACAGAGAGGTAAAATTATGGACGGCGTGACTGTCATCGATCATCCGCTGGTGCAGCACAAGCTGACCATCATGCGCAAGAAGGAAACCTCGACGGCCGGCTTTCGGCGGCTGTTGCGCGAGATTTCCATGCTTCTCTGCTATGAAGTGACGCGCGATCTCGACCTCACCATGGAGACGATCGAGACGCCGCTGACGCAGATGCAGGCGCCCGTCGTCGAAGGCAAGAAGCTCGTGTTCGTGTCCATCCTGCGTGCCGGCAACGGCCTTCTGGAGGGAATGCTTGAGCTGGTGCCATCGGCGCGTGTCTCGCATATCGGCCTCTACCGGGACCATGACACGCTGCAGCCAGTGGAATACTATTTCAAGGCGCCTGAAAATCTCGATGAGCGATTGCTGATTGTCGTTGATCCGATGCTCGCGACGGGCAATTCGGCGATCGCCGCGATCGAAAAGCTCAAGGAGCGTGGGGCAAAGAACATCCGTTTCCTCTGCCTTCTTGCAGCCCCGGAAGGTCTCAAGAATTTCCAGGACGCGCATCCCGACGTGAAGATCTATACGGCTTCGATCGACAGCCACCTCAATGAAAAGGGCTACATCATGCCCGGCCTCGGCGACGCTGGTGACCGGATGTACGGCACGAAGTAACGCAGTTCAGACTTTGCTTACCTAGATTTCATGCCAATGGCCCGCGGAGCTTTTCGCGGGCCATTTTTTCATTGTCCTTTGTTACCTTCAAGGCGAACTCGCAAAGGATGACCATGCTTCTGCGCACCCTTGTTTTCGCTGGCCTCGCAGCTCTGCTTGCAACGCAGATACCGGCGGTGATGACGCTTGTTGATCGCGTGCCGGAGCCTGCGAGCGGCACTGCGGAAACGCCGAGCTCTGCGAAGGCCCAACCCGCTTCCGTGTCCCCCGGCCGGGTGCGGCTGTCGGCCGATGGCAGAGGCCATTTCAGCGGCCAGTTCCGGATCAACGGCAAGACGGTGGAAGGGCTGGTCGACACGGGCGCATCGGCAGTCACCATCAACGAAAGCACGGCCCGCAAGCTGGGCTTCGGGGTCAACAGTCTCGATTTCCGGTATCAGATGAATACGGCGAACGGCAAGACGGACGGCGCGCGCATCATCCTCGATCGCATCGAGATCGGCAACGTCCGGGTCAGACAGGTCGATGCCTTCGTGCTGCGCGACGAAGCGCTTTCCAGCACGCTGATCGGCATGACCTTCCTGAAAAAACTGAAATCCTTCCAGGTCGAAGATGGCAGCCTGACGCTGATCCCTTAGCGATTACTCGACCCGGCCCAGGATGACCGGCGGCATGACAGGGGCTTCGTCAGACACCGAATAGCAGGCGGTGACGTCGGCCGCAGCGCGCGCTGCATCGTCTTCCGTTGCCGCATGGACCATGGCGATCGGCTGCCCCTTGGAAACCTTCGTGCCAAGCGGGAGAATGGCATCGATACCGACACGATGGTCGATCGCGTCTCCGGCACGGCGCCTGCCGCCGCCAAGCTCCACCACTGCGATGCCGAGTGCGCGCGTTTCGCAGGTGGCGAGAAAGCCATCGGCAGGAGCGAGGACCGGGCGAATGACTGGCGCCTCCGCAAGATAGACATCCGGCCTATCGCAGAAATCTGCCGGACCGCCCAGCGCATGGGCCATACGAGCAAAGCGTTCCAGGGCTGCACCGGATGCCAGTGCCCGTCGCGCAACCTCTTCAGCCTCTGTGATGGTCGCAACGAGATTGCTGAGAACCAGCATTTCCGCGGTTTCGGCGATCACGACGCTTTCCAGTCGCGTCCCTGCTTTCTCTCCCTTGAGGACCGCGAGACAGTTTCTGATCTCCAGCGCGTTTCCGGCAGCATCGGCAAGCGGCTGGTTCATATCTGTCAAAAGAGCCACGGTCTTCAGGCCTGCGCCATTGGCGACATCGACCAGCGAGCGCGCGAGAAGCTCAGCCTCGTCCTTTGACCGCATGAAGGCACCGCTGCCGACTTTCACGTCGAGGACCAGAGTTTCGAGACCGGCTGCGAGCTTTTTCGAGAGGATCGAGGCTGTGATCAGAGAGACGGCTTCGACCGTCGCCGTGACATCGCGGATCGCATAGAGCCTGCGATCGGCCGGTGCCAGTTCCTGTGTCTGGCCGACGATGGCGCAACCGATATCCCGGACGATGGCACGCAAGCGTGTTTCATCCGGCATCACGTCGTAACCGGGTATTGCCTCGAGCTTGTCGAGCGTGCCGCCGGTATGGCCAAGGCCGCGGCCGGAGATCATCGGAACGGCAAGCCCGCAGGCAGCCGCAAGCGGGGCAAGCATCAGCGAGACGTTGTCGCCGACGCCGCCGGTCGAATGCTTGTCGGCCACTGGCCGCGCCGCATCCCGCCACTGCATCACACGACCGGAATCGCGCATCGCCAGCGTCAGCGCGATCGTTTCGTCCCGCGACATGCCCTTGAAAAACACAGCCATGGCGAAGGCTGCAACCTGCCCTTCGGAGATCGTCTCATCCGTCATCGCCGCGATGAAGGCGGCGATGTCATTCGATGACAGAACCTCGCCATCGCGTTTGCGACGGATGATCTCCTGCGGGATCATGGCGCCTAGTAGCCGGTGGAAGCGCGGGATGCGGGTGCGCCGCTCAACACGCCCAGGATATCGTCGAGAAGACTGGACGCGCCGAAGCGGAATGTCGACGGCATGAGCCAGTTCGGACCCATGGTCGATTCGGCAAGGCGAAGGTAGAGATCCGCATCCGCCATTGTGCTGATGCCACCGGCCGGCTTGAAGCCGATGCGCTTCTTCGAAGCGCGGATGGCACGCAGCATGCTGTCTGCCGCTTCCAGTGTCGCGTTGACGGACACCTTGCCGGTGGAGGTCTTGATGAAATCGGCACCGGCAGCGATTGCGAGTTCCGAACCGCGTCCCACGAGCGATGCGTCCTTCAGTTCTCCGGTCTCGAGAATGACCTTGAGGCAGGATTGCGGGCAGGCTGCGCGCACGGCCTCCACCATGTCGGTCACCGCCTGCTCGTCGCCCGCCATAAGCTTGCGATAGGGAATGACCAGATCGATCTCGTCGGCGCCATCTTCCACCGCCTGCCGGGTCTCTTCGACCACGGAGGCGACCGGCAGGTCACCACCTGGGAAATTCACCACCGTCGCGATGCGGACCTTGTGACCGTGCCCCAGGATCCCGCGCGCATAGGCGACAAAGCGCGGCCAGATGCAGATTGCGGCCGCGGCCCCATAGGGTGTCTGCGACCGCGCGCACAGTTTCTCGATTGCGGCATCGTCGCAGTCGTCGCGCAGGTTCGTAAGGTCAAGTAGCGAGAGCGCAAAGGACGCTGCTTCGCGTGGACTATGCAGTTCCATGATCTGCCTCCCTTAAAGAGCGGACATATTTATCGTTGAGAGGATTATATGCAAGCCGTCGGGACGAGTACGGCCACCGACGGACAGCTATCCAGCTGAATTGAAACGGGAATCAGGCCAGCATTTCCTTGAGGACGGCAGCCAGCCGCTGGCCGCCGACCGGGGCCATATCCTTGGTTTCATCGTGACTGAGTTCGGCACCCGTCATTCCGGCGCCGAAATTCGTGATCACGGACGCTGCTGCGACCTTCATGCCGAAATAGCGGGCGAGGATGACTTCCGGCACGGTGGACATGCCCACGGCATCGGCGCCGAGCGTTCGGGCCATGCGAATTTCCGCAGGCGTTTCGAAGCTTGGGCCCGAAAACCACATGTAGACTCCGGAAAACAGTGGAATGCCGGCTCGTATCGCGGCATTGCGCATATCCAGCGTCAGGCCCGCATCATAGGCCGAGGTCATGCCCACGAAGCGCTGGTCGCCGCGTTCGCCGATCAAGGGGTTCATGCCGGAATAGTTGATGTGATCCGATATCTGCATGACCGAACCCGGCGGCATGTCTTCCCGGAGCGAGCCTGCGGAATTGGTGAGGATCAGGGTCTGGACACCGAGACCGCGCATGACCTCGATCGGGAAGCGCATCGCCTTGGCATCGCCGTGCTCGTAATAATGCGCCCGGCCGGACAGCATGATCACAGGCTCTTCGCCGAGGTAGCCGGCGACCAGTTCGCCGGCATGGCCCGTGACGCCGCTGACGGGAAAGCCCTCCAGCATCGTATAGGGAATGCGGACCTGATCGCGCACTTCTTCCACAAGCGTTCCAAGGCCCGACCCCAGCACGACCGCATGGCGCGGGATAAGGCCATCCAACCGGTCGACGAGCAGATCGATGACGTCTCTCATCCGATCGTATCCGTCTCAAAGGCGTAGGGCAGAAGTTCCGCCATGGTCACGGTCTTCTGCACGCCGGCATCATCGCAGAGATAGATGAGCGTATCGGCAGAGGCGAATTCGGAGATCTTCTGGCGACAGCCACCGCAGGGCGTGCAGAGCGGAAGTTTTTCGGCAATCACCGCAAGCGACTTCACCTTCTTGCCGCCGCCCATGATCATGGCGCCGATTGCCGTCGGTTCGGCACACCAGCCTTGAGGGAATGACAGGTTCTCGATGTTGGCGCCGAGATAGACCTTGCCGTCATCGGCAAGGATTGCGGCGCCGACCGGGAACTTGGAATAGGGCGCATGCGCTTTCGACATGGCATCGCGGGCAGCTTCGAACAGGTCGTGTGGCGAAAATTCGGACATCGCGATTAGCGCTCCTTTGTATAGGGGACACCGCCGGCCTTGGGCGGGCGGGCAATGCCGATAAAGCCGGCGAGTAGCACGCAGGTGAGGATATAGGGCAGCGCCTGGAAAATCTGCACCGGCACCTCGCCGATCAGCGGAAGCGACTTGCCCTGCATGAAATTCGCGAAGGCATCAAGAAAGCCGAACAGCAGGCATGCGAACATGACCGGCACCGGTTTCCACTTGGCGAAGATGAGCGCTGCAAGCGCGATGTAACCCTTGCCGGCCGACATGTTGTTGATGAAGGCCGCCGACTGCGCGATCGCCAGATAAGTACCGGCAAAGCCTGCGAGGAAGCCGGTGACAATCAACGCCCTGTAGCGCAGCCAGCTGACCGAGATGCCGGCCGTATCGACTGCACCGGGATTTTCGCCCACGGCACGAAGACGAAGGCCGAAGCGGGTGCGGTAGAGGATCCACCACGACAGCGGCACCATCAGGAAGGCGATGTAGGTCAGGATATTGTGGCCCGAGATCACGTTCGCATAGAGCGGACCGATGATCGGCACCTCCCGCATCATGTCTGCGCCTGGTAGAGTGATGCTGGAGAAGCGGCCGGATGCCGGAACCTGTCCCGTGCGTCCGCCCTGGCTGAACCAGGCCTGGCCGAGCACGATGGTGAGGCCCGCCGCGATGAAGTTCAGCGCGACGCCGGAGACGATCTGGTTTCCGCGGTTGGTGATCGAGGCAAAGCCGTGCAGCATGGAGAAGAGGATGGCCGTGACGATGCCCGCGCCAAGTCCCGCCCAGGCATTGCCGGTGTAATAGGCGACGCAGGCCGAGGCGAATGCCGATACCAGCATCTTGCCTTCAAGCCCGATGTCGAAAATACCGGCGCGCTCGGAAAACAGGCCAGCGAGTGCGGTAAACAGCAGCGGGATCGACAGGCGGATCGCAGAACCGAGAATGCTGATGAAAACTTCGAAATAATCCATGCGCCTATCTCCCCCCTGCCGGTGATCGGGCAAATTGCTGGTAGGCACGCACGATTGCTGGTCGCAGCATATATTCGAGCGCTCCGGCAAACAGGATGACCATGCCCTGGATGACGACGATCATGTCGCGCGTGATCGCCGGCATGTCGAATGAAAGCTCGGCGCCGCCCTGATAGAGGATGCCGAACAGCAGCGCCGAAAGAACGATGCCGGCTGGGTGGTTGCGTCCCATCAGCGACACCGCAATGCCGACGAAGCCTGCGCCACCGACAAACTCGATCTGCAGACGGGCGGATGCGCCCATGACCGGGTTCAGCGCCATCATGCCGGCAAGGCCTCCGGAGATCAGCATCGTGATCATGACGATCTTCGAATAGCTGATACCGGCATAGCTTGCGGCAGAGGGGCTGATCCCGAGCGTGCGCATTTCATAGCCGAGCTTGGTGCGCCAGATCAGAACCCAGACGAGGAAGCACATGATGAGTGCAATCAGGAACGAGAAGTTGAGCGGAGCCGCACCGAGCTTGCCGCCGAACATGGCGATCAGCCAATCGAGCTTGGGCAACTGGCCGCCCGGCAGAAAGGTGCGGCTTTCCGGCGCCATCTTGCCCGGAACGATCAGCATATGCACCAGCACATAGTTCATCAGCGACGACACGATGAAATTGAACATGATCGTGGTGATGACGACGTGGCTGCCGCGCTTGGCCTGAAGCCAGGCGGGGATGGCGGCGCAGGCGGCACCGAAGAGTGCTGCCCCGATCACCGCAAACGGCATCGTCACATACCAGGGAACATAGGCATCGAGCGAGAGCGCCACCAGCGCAGCGCCAAGACCACCGAGATAGGCCTGGCCTTCCGAGCCGATGTTGAACAGGCCGGAATGGATGGCCACTGCGACCGACAGGCCGGTGAAGATGAAGCTCGTGGTATAGAACAGCGTGAAACCGATGCCTTCGCCACGGCCAAGCGCGCCGACGAGAAGCAGTTGCAGGGCTTCGAACGGGTTTTCGCCGATCGCCCACACCACGATGCCGGAAAAGACGAAGGCGAGCGCGAGGTTAAGCAGCGGTATGACGCCGTAATTGATCCAGCCAGGCAAGGGCACGGATGCGGTGCTCATGCGCCCTCTCCCTTCCAGTCGTTTGCAGGGAGAAGCCCAGGCATTGTAAACTCCAAAAATATCACTCCAGGCCGGATCATGCTGCGATCCCGGCCATCATCAGGCCCAGCGTCTGCTCACCGGCCTCGCCCGACTTTTCGCCGACGACCTTGCCGGCGAACATGACAAGGATACGGTCTGACAGGGAGCGGATCTCGTCAAGCTCGACCGAGACCAGAAGCACGGCCTTGCCGGCATCGCGCGTATCGATGATGCGCTTGTGGATGAACTCGATCGCGCCGATATCGACGCCGCGGGTGGGCTGGCCAATGATCAGCACATCCGGATCGCGTTCGATCTCGCGGGCAACGACGATCTTCTGCTGGTTGCCGCCGGAGAAATTGGCGGTTTTCAGCCGCGCGTTCGGCGGGCGGATGTCGTATTTGACGATCTGTTCCTCGGCCTGCTTGCGGATCGCATCGAGGTCCAGCATGGCGCCGCCATAGCGGCGATCGCGATGATAGCCGAGGATGGAGTTCTCATATTCCTCGAATTTGAGGACCAGGCCCATGTGATGGCGGTCTTCCGGAATGTGCGCGAGACCGAGTGCGCGCAACATGGCGGGATCTGAACCGGCAATCGACTGGCCGTTGACGATGATCTCGCCGGAGGACGGCTTGCGGATGCCGGCGATGGCCTCCAGCAGTTCCGACTGGCCGTTTCCGGCAACACCCGCAATGCCGACGATCTCTCCGGCGCGGACCTCGAACGACACGTCGTCGACCATGGTCACGCCGCGGCTGTCCTTGACGGTGAGGTTCTTGACCGACAGCAGAACCTTGCCCGGATCGGCCTCGCCCTTTTCGACACGCAGCAAAACGCGGCGACCGACCATCAGTTCGGCAAGTTCTTCCACCGTCGTCTCAGCAGTCTTGCGCGTGGCCACGATCTCGCCGCGGCGCATGACGGAGACCGTATCGGTGATCGCCATGATCTCGCGCAGCTTGTGGGTGATGAGAATGATCGTCTTGCCCTGGTCACGCAGCACGCGCAGGACCTTGAACAGGTGGTCCGCCTCGGGCGGTGTCAACACGCCGGTCGGCTCGTCGAGAATGAGGATTTCGGCGCCGCGATAGAGGGCCTTCAGGATCTCGACACGCTGCTGGCGTCCGACCGGCAATTCCTCGATCACCGCATCAGGATCGACGTCGAGGCCGTAATTGTCCTCCAGACGCTTCAGCTCCTTGCGGGCACTGGCCACGCCCCGGCGCAGCAACTGGCCGCCCTCGGCGCCCAGCATGACGTTTTCGAGCACCGTGAAATTTTCGACCAGCATGAAGTGCTGGTGCACCATGCCGATGCCCGACGAGATCGCGGCCTGGCTGTCGCGGATCGTCACCGGCTTGCCGGAGATGCGAATCTCGCCCTCATCGGCCTGATAGAATCCGTAGAGGATCGACATCAGCGTCGACTTACCGGCGCCGTTTTCGCCGATAATGCCGTGGATCGAGCCTTTGGCAACCGTGAGGTTGATGTTCTTGTTCGCGTGCACAGCGCCAAACTTCTTGTCGATCCCGACAAGTTCGATCGCCGGCTCTTTCGCAGGTTCGAAGCTCAATGATCCGCCCTTCCACTGGATATACAAAAAGGGCGCATGACGACATCGATCGCCATGCGCCCTTTGATGGTTACCTGCTTACATCGGGCAGGCGTTGTCCGACATGTAGTCGTGAACCTTGACGGTGCCGGCAATGATGTCAGCCTTGGCCTTGTCGACGGCTGCCTGCATTTCAGGGGTGATCAGCGACTCGTTGCTGTCGTCGATCGCAGCCGAAACGCCGTCTTCCTTGACGCCGAGCGACTGGATGCCGGCCGTGAACTTGTCGTCCTTAAGATCCTTGTAGGCATTGTAGACAGCCAGATCGACGCGCTTGACCATCGAGGTCAGGACCGAACCCGGATGAAGGTGGTTCTGGTTGCTGTCGACGCCGATCGAGAACTTCTTGTTGTCGGCCGCCGTCTGAAGCACGCCAAGACCGGTCGCACCTGCTGCCGCGTAAACCACGTCGGCACCCTGATCGATCTGGTTCTTGGTGAGCTCGCCACCGCGAACCGGGTCGTTCCAGGCAGCGCCGGTCGTGCCGGTCATGTTCTGGAACACCTGCGCATCAGGCTTTGCTGCCTTGACGCCCTGGGCATAGCCGCAACCGAACTTGCGGATCAGCGGAATATCCATGCCGCCGATGAAGCCGACCTTGCCGGTCTTCGAGGCGAGGCCTGCGAGAACGCCGACGAGATACGAGCCTTCCTCTTCCTTGTAGAGAACGGAACGCACGTTCTTCAGGTCAACGACGGAATCGACGATGACGAACTTGGTGTCCGGGAATTCCGCGGCAACCTTCTCCATCGCCGATGTCCAGGCAAAGGAAACGGCGACGACCGGGTTATATCCGCGGCTTGCGAAGTTGCGGATAGCCTGCTCGCCCTGCGTATCGTCCTTCGGCTCGAAGTCGCGATAGTCGGTGCCGGTTTCCTTTTTGAACTGCTCGGCGCCGGCATAGGCTGCTTCGTTGAACGATTTGTCGAACTTGCCGCCGGTGCCATAGACGAGCGCCGGCTTGACTTCGGCGGCGATCGCTGTCGACGACAGCGCGGCCACGGCGACGAGGCTCAAAAGTGTTTTTTTCATCATTCAGCCCTGTTTTTTTAAGTTAGGTCCTCCCGCAGCGCCTCACAAAGGTATCGCTCACGGTCACCTGCCCCCCTCTTCGAAGGCTTGGCTGTCGAATACTCTTGCATGGGTGTTGGAAAATTTCACGAGATTTTTTTCGTTTGGTAAAAAACCACAGGCAGGTCGCAACCCTGCTCAAGGCTTCACCAAATTCGCGCCGGCGTCGCTCAAATCCATGGCGGCCTGGGATGATTTTAGGCAGCCAGCCCGGCTAGGCGACGGGACAGCTCACCCCTGTTCCGCGCAAGCCGCAATAGCCGCCGGGGTTCTTCGCCAGATACTGCTGATGGCACTCCTCGGCGTAGTAGTAATTGCCAATCGGCGCGATCTCGGTCGTGATCGAGACGTCACGCCCCGCAGCAGTCAATGCAGCCTGAAACGCGGCAAGCGCCTTGCCTGCCGCAACCACCTGCTCTGCCGACGTGGTATAGAGCGCGGACCGATAGGTCGTGCCGATATCATTGCCCTGCCGCATCCCTTGCGTCGGATCGTGCTCCTCGAAAAACAGCTTCAGAAGCTGACGGTAGGAGACGATCTCCGGATCGAACACGACTTTCACGATTTCCGCGTGCCCGGTCAGCCCGGTTGTTGTCTCGTGATAGGTCGGGTTCGGGGTCAAGCCGCCCGCAAAGCCGACTGAGGTGACATGAACGCCCGGGACTTGCCAGAACAGCCGCTCGGCGCCCCAGAAGCAACCCATGCCGAAATACGCCACATCCAGACCTTCCGGATAGGGTTCCTTCAGCGCGCGGCCGTTGACGAAATGATGGTCCGACGTTGCGACCGGTGTCTCTCTGCCGGGCAGGGCCTTTTCGACCGATGGCATGACAGTTTTCTTGCTGAACATATCGATCAAGAACATTTCAACCTCCCGAGTGAGGCGCGCCTCGCCTGCCTCTTGCCCTATCTAGCAGAAAAACGCCCGAACGGCGCGGGTTTCCTGTATCCGACCATCCAGAAAAACAGTGCCAGCCCGAGAAAGATCGCAAAGGCCGGCTGCGCCAGAACCGGGGCCACGTAGGGACGCCAGATATCCGAGCCTACATAGGAATTGGCGGAAATCTCCGCCATCGTCAGGCCTTCGGGATCGAAGTTCAGCCAGGCATTGCCGAGGCTTGTCATGACGACCGAGGAGGAGGAAACCGAATTGACCGAGTCCATCGTGCCGGCGACGACGGCTGCGATGAGCGCCGCGAGGCTCAAAGCCCGCATCAGAAACCTTACCGTCCTCATCGCAGGCTCCCCTGATGGCACTCAATCGCTGCAGGAAGCAAAATAGTGGCAAGCCTGATCCGTGACAACGCATGACATAAGATTTGTGCAACTGGCGCAAATCGTCCAGATTCCGGTTGATCCTTGGAAATTCATTGGTATATATCGCGCCGACCGCTGCTTCGCCCAGGGCTTGCGTCGGTTTTAAGGACAGGTGGCCGAGTGGTTGAAGGCGCACGCCTGGAAAGTGTGTATACGTGAGAGCGTATCGCGGGTTCGAATCCCGCTCTGTCCGCCATCACTTCCCAACCCAATCTTCAGACTTCCCCGTTGAACATTCCGAGCGCTAGTCGATCTGGCTGCGGTGTTCCAGATACCATTCGACGAAAGCCCCGACGCCCTCGTTGAGGCCGATCTCGGGTTTGCGGCCGGTCAGTGCGAGCAGCAGGTCGGGGCTTGCGAAGGTGCGGGGGACGTCGCCCTGCTGCATCGGCAGCATTTTCCGTTTGGCCGGTTTGCCCATGATCTTCTCGATCGTTTCGACGAAATCCATCAGACCGGCAGGCTGACCACCGCCGATATTGACGATGCGGAACGGACCCTGATGCGACAGCGTGTCGATACCGGCGACGCGGTTGTCTTCAGACGGAATGATCGACGCGAGATCCACGATCGAATCGACGAGGTCGTCGATATAGGTGAAATCGCGGCTCATCTTGCCTTCGCCGTAGATCTCGATTTCCTGATCCTCGATCATCGCCTTGACGAATTTGAACAAAGCCATGTCCGGCCGGCCCCAGGGGCCGTAGACGGTGAAGAAGCGGAAGGCCGTGGTCGGGATCTTGTAGAGATGGGCGTAGCTATGGGCCATCGCCTCCATTGCCTTCTTGCTGGCCGCATAGAAGGTGAGTGGCTCGTCGGCCTTGTCGGTTTCGCGGAACGGAATATCCGGATTGGCACCGTAGACCGAGGAGGTCGAAGCCAGCAGAAGGTGGCCGACATTGGCTTCGCGGGCCGCTTCGAGCACGTTCCACGAGCCGATCAGATTGCTATCGAGATAGGCCTTGGGGTTTTCGAGACTATAGCGGACGCCCGCCTGGGCGGCGAGATGGACGATCACGTCAGGTTTGAATTCGCGGGTTGCCGCCTGCAGCGTTTCCCGGTCTTCCAGCATCGCCTCGACGGGGCGAAAGGAGGGAAACTGCACGAGGCCGGCGACGCGCGCTTCCTTGAGCTTGAGGCTGTAATAGGGCGTCATTCCATCGAAGCCGAGAACCTCGTGACCATCCTGGAGCAGACGCCGCGCCAGATGAAAGCCAATAAATCCCGCCGTGCCAGTGATGAAATACCGCATCGATCGTCCCGCAATTGCTTTGCGTAACGTCATAACCGCTTGATGCGGCTATGGACAGACCAATTAGTGGAACAGCCGCAGCCTTGCCGGCGGCGTTCCCTGACGGCCATTCTTGCGATCCACCGCAAACTGGATGAGATCCATGGAGGCCTGATCGGTCAGGGGCTTCGCCATAACGCCCACAACGCCTGAAACTCCGGATGCGACAAGACCCGGATTGCCCGTGATCATAATGACGATGATGCCGAATTCGGCAAGCGTCTTGGCGATTTCAGGACCCGTCTCCCCATCCGCCAGCCTGACATCCACGAAAGCGATGTCGGTCTCGCGGGTGTAGTTCAAGGCAACGGTCATGTCGGGTGCAATGCCCACGACATCGTGCCCGCTGCGATGGACGGCATCCTCGATGTCCATGGCGACAAGCAAGCTGTCTTCGACAATCAGAAATCGGTATTCCACATCAAATTCCTCTGCGCGTTGAAGGAAAACATAGGCGGAAGCGCGGCAGAGGCAAGCCCTGCTCCACATCCGCCGATGCCAAGAGCGCCGCACAACGTTACATCCGGTTACGAAAGGTGACAACCGCTCCGGAACGAGTTTGCAAGTTCTACCGTTGTTAGGCCCGAGCGTATAGAAAAAGGAGAACCACCATGAAGAAGCTGACATTTGCTTCCTGCATCATCCTCGCGACAGCCTTTACCGGCCAAGCCTTTGCACAGCAGGGTACTGTTACAGGCGCCGCAGGCGGCGCGGTCACCGGCGCGATCGTTGGCGGCCCGGTTGGCGCTGCAGTTGGTGGCGTTATCGGCGCCGTTGCCGGGACAGCAATCGACCCGCCACCGCGCGAAGTCGTGACCTACGTCCAGGAACAGCCGCTGCCTACCACCGCCTACAGGGTCGAGCAGCCGATCGCCGTCGGCAAGCGGATCCCGCAGACCGTCGTCGTGACGCCTGTGCCAAGCAATCCGAAATACGCGTACACGGTCGTCAACAACCAGCGCGTCATCGTTGATCCGGAAACCAACACCGTGGTTCAGGTGATCGAGCAGTAAGTTCGATCTGACATCACCAGACGGACAAGGCCCGGCGAGCTTCCTCGTCGGGCCTTTTTGATTGCGGAAATGATTAAACGACGACCTTTTGGTCGACGCGGTCTTCCTGACCGAAGAATTTGAGATACCGCTCGACTTCCGACGGTTCGCCGGTTGCCTTGCGGGGATTGTCGGAAAGCTTGACGGCGGGGCGGCCATTCGCTTCGGTCACCTTGCAGACGACCGAGATCGGCTTGAGACCGGCGATTTCCTGTGGCGCACAATCGGCAAAATCATTGGTGAGGTTGGTCCCCCAGCCGAAGCTCATGCGTGCCCGTCCCTCGAAATGGCGATAGGTATCGACGATTGCTTCGACATCCAGACCGTCCGAAAAGATCAGCAGCTTTTCTCTCGGATCACGCCCCATCTTGTTCCACCAGGCGATGATCTTTTCGCCGCCTTCGATCGGCGGCGCGCTGTCGGGACGGAAACCGGTCCAGTCGGCAACCCAGTCCGGAGCGTCGCGCAGGAAGGCGGCCGTGCCGAACGCATCGGGAAGAACGATCAAGAGGTTGCCGTGATAAAGCCGGTTCCAGTCTTTCAGCACCTGATAGGGTGCCTGGCGCAGGTCCTCGTCGGTCTCCGCCAAGGCTGCGGCGACCATGGGAAGTTCGTGCGCGTTGGTGCCGACGGCTTCGAGATCGGAATCCATTGCCAGGAGCACGTTGCTCGTCCCGGTAAAGGCGCCGCCGATGCCTTCCTTCAGGGCCTCGACACACCAGCGCTGCCACATGAAGCTGTGGCGGCGCCGCGTGCCGAAATCGGAGATACGAAGACCGGGAAGCGTGCGCAGACGCTCGACCTTCTCCCACATCTTGGCCTTCGCACGGGCATAGAGCACATCGAGGGTGAAATAGCCGAGCGTCCGCATGGCGGAGCGGGACCGCATTTCGTTGATGATCGCCAATGCGGGGATTTCCCACATCGTCGTCTCCATCCACTTGCCGTGGAAGGTCAGCTCGTATTGGCCGTTATGCTTGGAAAGTTCGTATTCCGGCAGTTTAAAGGTCGACAGCCAGGTCAGGAATTCCGGCTCGAAAATCTGCTTCTTGCCGTAGAAGGTGTTACCGGTGAGCCAGATCATTTCCTTCTTGGAAAGACCGACAGTGCGGGCATGGTCGAGCTGCTCGCGCAAGGCAGCCTCGTCGATTTCCTCGGCGAGTTTGACGCTCGTCGTCCGGTTGATGACCGAAAAAGTCGCGTTGACGTCCGGATAAAGTTTCCAGATCATCTGCAACATCAGCAGCTTGTAGAAATCGGTGTCGATCAGACTGCGTATGATCGGGTCCAGCTTCCAGGTGTGGTTGTAAACCCTGGTCGCAATATCAGTCTTCGTCATGCCTGCCCCTGCCCGGCCAGATGGCCGGCTCCACCATATCGGCGTCTCGCGAGATTTCGAAACCCTGCGCCAATCCCGGGCAAAGTCTTATCGGCAAATGACTTGGCAAGTCCAGAACGCAATTCGGCCGCGAGATCGCGGCCGAACGAGAGGTGCCAATCATGGATTTCCGGAGGGACGATCATTGGTTGTCGGGGCCTGCGGCTGGGTGACCGGTGCGTTGCTGGGTGCTGCGCCGGTAGAGTTGCCAGGTGTCGTGCTACCAGCCGGCGGCGTGGCGGTTTGCTCCGTCGGAGCATCTGTCGATTCGCCCCACCACTCGGCGCCGCTCCAGGCGACGATCGCAAGAACGAGACCGCAAACCAGCACGATCAGCATCGGCTTGCCGTAGGAACCCTGCCGCGCTTCGGTCGCAGTTTCCTGAACCGGTGCGCCGTTCGGGTTGGAACTTGTGCCGCGCGAGACGTTCGGTGTGGGTTTGTCGGCATCGAAACGGGTGTTCATGATCACTCCTCCATTGCCGGCCTCATCGTCGTCACGCCGGTCCATGCCAGCTAAACCGCGGGTTGGTGCGAATGGTTCCGTTTCGGCCCTTCGGGATCGGGAACATGGCCTAATAGCCGGCTGTGCGGTCCACGACGTGCTGCAGTGCCTCACCGGCTTCGAACCGCTGCATCTGCACCTCGGCATTGCGAAACAGCGCGCGGATATCCGATGCGGAGGCTGCATGCGGCGTCACGATGACGTTGTCCATGGCCCAGAAAGGGCTTTCCTTCGACAATGGCTCCTGTTCGAAAACATCCAGCGACGCTCCACCCAGCATGCCACTCTCGAGCGCCGACACGAGATCGGCCTCGACCTGGCTACCGCCGCGGCCGGCGTTGATGAAAACCGGTTTGCCGAGAGCGCCGCCTTGGCGGAGTTTTGCAAACAGCGACGAATCGAACAGGCCGCGGGTTTCCGGCGTCAGCGGCAGGAGGCCGACGAGGATATCGGTGCGACCGAGAAATGCATTCAGCCCATCGGCATCGAACGTCTCGACGCCCTCGATCACCTTGGGGCTGCGTGACCAGCCGACGACGTTGAAGCCCATGATCTTCAGCTTGGCGACAGAATCGAGACCGAGCTTGCCGAGACCCATGACGCCAACCGTCAGGTCCTTTGCCTCCGGCTGGGCGAGTTCGCGCCACTCGCTGCGACGCTGCTGGGCAAGGTAGGTCGGCATCTGTCGCAGATGACTCAGCGCCTGCAAGACTACCCATTCGCTCATGCGTGTCGTCAGGCTCTGGTCGACGAAGCGGACGATCGGGCGATCCGGCAGTCCGGGTGTGGCGAGGATGGAATCGACGCCGGCGCCGCCGGAAAAGAGCACGTCGAGGTTCGGCGCGCGCTGGAAGAGATCGACATCCGGCTTCCACATGACCGCATAGCGCGCCTGGGACAGATCCGCCGCCTTGTCTGCGGCATGCAGGATGGTTCGCCCGGGGAAGGCGCCCTCGAGGGCCGCGTGCATTTCACGCTGCTCGAATTTGAGATCGATGACGACCGCGCCTTTTTCGGACATGTCCTATTCCCGGATTTTGAGATTACTGATTGATGGCGCCGGCTTCGACGGCTTCCAGGTTGAAGGCTGCGGCCATCAGGGCGCGGGTATAATCCTCGCGGGGAGCCCGGAAGATCTGATCGGCCGGCCCCTCTTCTACCACCTTGCCGAGCCGCATGACGATGACGTGGTTGGCGAGCGCCTTTACCACCTTCAGGTCATGACTGATGAAGAGGTAGGCGAGGTTGTGCTTCTTCTGAAGGTCGCGCAGGAGATCGACGACCTGCGCCTGCACGGTCATGTCGAGCGCCGATGTGGGTTCGTCGAGCATGACGAAGCGTGGCTTCAGCACCATGGCGCGGGCAATCGCGATCCGCTGCCGCTGGCCGCCGGAGAATTCATGCGGGTAGCGCCAGCGCGTGGCCGGATCGAGCCCGACTTCACCGAGCGCCCAGACAACGCGAGCATCGCGCTCGTCGGCCGAAAGCTGGCTCTCGTGGACCTTGAGACCCTCGGCGATGATGTCGCCGACCGGCATGCGCGGGCTGAGCGATCCGAACGGATCCTGAAACACGACCTGGAGCCTGTCGCGGAACGGCCGCATCTGCTTGAAGCTGTATTTGCCGATATCGTTGCCGATGAACACGATGCGGCCTTCCGACGAAATCAGCCTTGCGAGCGCTAAGCCAAGCGTCGTCTTGCCGGAACCGGATTCGCCGACGACACCCAGCGTTTCACCGGCGCGCAGCGTCAGGTCAACGCCATCGACGGCCTTGACGTGATCGACCACCTTGCGCATGAAACCGGCCTTGACCGGGAACCAGACACGGATGTCCTTGCCTTCCATCACGACAGGGCTTGCCGGATCGACGACCGGCGGTTCGCCGCGCGGTTCGGACGCCAGGAGATGCTGGGTATAAGGGTGCTGCGGTTTGGTAAAGACGTCCTCGACGCTGCCTGCCTCGACGATTTTGCCCTTGGTCATGACACAGACGCGATCGGCGAATTTCCGCACGATGCCGAGATCGTGGGTGATGAACAGCATCGACATGCCGTGCTCGCCCTTCAGCGCGCGCAACAGATCGAGGATCTGTGCCTGCACCGTGACGTCGAGCGCCGTTGTCGGTTCGTCGGCGATCAAGAGTTTCGGCCGGTTGGCAAGCGCCATGGCGATCATGACGCGCTGGCGCTGGCCGCCTGAAAGCTCATGCGGATAGGCCTGTAGGCGCTTTTCCGGATCGCGGATACCGACCTGGTTCAACAGTTCCAGCGTGCGATCCCGCGCCGTCTGGCCGGAGACGCCCTGATGCAGACCGAGGATCTCGCCGATCTGCTTCTCGATCGTGTGGAGCGGATTGAGCGAGGTCATCGGCTCTTGAAAGATCATCGTGATGTCGTTGCCGCGCACGCGGCGCAGGTCGGGTTCCGATGCCTGCAGGAGATCGCGGCCATCAAACAGGATCTGGCCGGAGGGATGGCTTGCCGACGGATAGGGTAGAAGCTTGAGGACGGAGTTTGCCGTTACCGACTTGCCGGAACCGGATTCGCCGACAAGCGCCAGAACCTCGCCCGGTTTTATGTCGAACGACACCTTGTCGACGGCAAGCGTCGTTGCTCCGCCCTGATGGAAGGCGACCGAGAGATCACGCACGGAGAGAAGCGGTTCGGTCATGGTTTCACCCAAACGTCTTTCTCGGATCGAAGGCATCACGCACCGCCTCGCCGATGAAGATCAGCAGCGACATCATGATCGACATCGTGAAGAAGGCCGTGAGGCCGAGCCATGGCGCCTGAAGGTTGTTCTTGCCCTGGGCTATCATTTCTCCCAGCGACGGCGATCCGGCGGGCATGCCGAGACCCAGGAAATCGAGCGAGGTCAGTGTCGCGATGGAGCCTGACAGGATGAAGGGAAGGAAGGTCAGGGTTGCAACCATCGCATTCGGTAGAAGGTGCCGATACATGATCGTGGCATTGCCGACCCCCAATGCGCGGGCAGCCCGGACATATTCGAAATTGCGGGCGCGCAGGAATTCTGCACGCACCACGCCGACGAAGCCCACCCAAGAGAACAACAGCATGATGCCGAGCAGCACGAAGAAGCCCGGCGGCAGAATGGCTGCGATGATCAGCAGGATATAGAGGACCGGCATGGACGACCAGATCTCGATGAAGCGCTGCATCAGAAGATCGACCCAGCCGCCGAAATAGCCCTGAATGGCGCCTGATGTCACGCCGATGACGGCCGAACAGATGGTAAGCGCCAGGCCGAACAGGACGGAGAGCCGGAAACCGTAGATCATCCGCGCCGTCACGTCGCGCGCCTGGTCATCGGTGCCGAGCCAGTTGAGGTTGCCGAGGCTGCAATTGGGATCCTGTGTGCCCTGCGGATAAGCCTTGCAGCGTTCATCTGCCGACATCAGCCAGAAGGGTTTTGTCGGGGCCGAGTGCGGGATCTGCGAATTCACCGTCTGATAGGAATAGCGGATCGGCGGCCAGATCATCCAGCCATTGGCCTCTATTTCCTGCTGGATGAAGTCGGAGCGGTAATCGGTGGTGGCGAGGAAGCCGCCGAATTTCTCTTCCGGATAGTCGATCATCACAGGATAGAGGATCTCGCCCTTGTAGGACGCAATGATCGGCCGGTCATTGGCGATGAACTCGGCAGACAGCGCCAGAACGAACAACACCATGAAGATCCAGAAGGACCAGAAGCCGCGCTTGTTGGCACGGAAATTGGCGAGCCGTCGCCGATTGGTCGGCGACATCAGCGGGCGCTTGACGGGCACTGTTTCAGGCACTGTCGCGGCAGGTGTCTGCATCACACGTCCCTCCGCTCGAAATCGATGCGCGGATCGATCCAGGTATAGACGAGGTCGGAGATCAGGCTGACGACAAGGCCCATCAGCGAGAAGATGTAGAGCGTGCCGAACACGATCGGATAATCGCGGTTGATGATGGAGAGGTAGCCGAGGCGGCCGAGGCCATCCAGCGAGAAGATGTTCTCAATCAGCAGCGAACCGGTGAAGAAGGCCGAGATAAAGGCGCTGGGGAAACCGGCGATGACGATCAGCATGGCGTTGCGGAAGACGTGGCCATAGAGCACCTGGCGCTCGTTGAGACCTTTGGCGCGCGCGGTCGTGACATACTGTTTCTTGATCTCGTCGATAAAGGAATTCTTGGTCAGAAGCGTCGTCGTGGCAAAGGCCGACAGCGACAGGGCGATCAGCGGCAGCGTCAGGTGCCAGAAATAGTCGATGATCTTCTGCCACCAGGTGAGTTCGTCGAAATTATCAGAGACGAGACCGCGCAAGGGGAACCAGTCGAGGAACGATCCGCCTGCGAACATCACGATCAACAGGATGCCGAACAGGAAGCCCGGAACCGCATAGCCGACGATGACGATGCCCGACGTCCAGACGTCGAAGGTCGAGCCGTCCTTGACCGCCTTGCGGATGCCGAGCGGGATCGAGATCAGATAGGACACGATCAGGATCCAGAACCCGAGCGAGATCGACACCGGCAGCTTGTCGATGATCAGGTCGATCACGGACGTGTTGCGGAAGAAGCTTTCGCCGAAATCAAAGCGCGCGTAGTTCCACATCATGTCGAGGAAGCGGGTGAGCGGCGGCTTGTCGAAACCGAATTGCTGCTCAAGCTTCTTGATGAATTCCGGATCGAGCCCCTGGGCGCCGCGATAGCGCGATTCATCGCCACCGCCGCCCTGGCCCATCATATCGCCACCACCGGACAGGCGGTCGCCGCTATCCTGTCCCTGAACCTGCGCAATGATCTGCTCGACAGGCCCGCCGGGCGCGAACTGCACGACGAGGAAGGAAATTGCCATGATGCCGACCAGCGTCGGGATCATCAGCAGCAGGCGACGAAGAATATAGGCGCCCATCAGAGCACCCTGCTTTTCGGCTGTGGCCCGATGTCGGACAAAACTCCGGACACACGTCCGCTTCGCACGTCTGCTGGGACTGCTCTCGCATCACCGAAATCCGGCGCAGGGGTCAAACGGCAATCCTCATCGTAGGTGCGAATCAATCGGGTCATTTGGAACAGGTGCGCAGAAGCCACGCAAGCCCGTCAGTTTCTATGATCACTTCTTGGCCGCGGTCGACGACCATGTCGAGGGGAAGCCGATACCATATTCCGGCAGCTTTGCGGGATGGGTGATCCGGTTCCAGTAGGCGACCTTGGCTTCGCCGGAGTAGAAGAGTGGAACCACGTAACGTTTTGCCAGCAACACGCGGTCCATCGCCTTGACTGCGGCAATCTGGTCGTCACGGTTCGGCGCGAAGACGATTTTCTTGATCAGGGTATCAACCGCCGGATCGGCGATGCCGGCAAAGTTGCGCGAGCCATGGCGATCGACCGATTCCGATCCCCAGTAATCCGCCTGTTCGTTGCCGGGGTTCATCGATTGTCCCCATACGTTCCAGATCATATCGTAATCGAAGCTGCGGGTTCGATTGATATACTGCGAGGAATCAACGGTGCGAAGCCGTGCCTCTACCCCGATCTTTTTCAGACTTGCCACGAAAGGATTGACGGTACGCTCCAGCGAGGCGCTGCCGAGCAGGATCTCGAAACTCATCGGCTGTCCGGTTTTGGCATTTACCATCCGGTTGCCTTTCAACTCCCAGCCCGCCTCTTTGAACAGGCTGATTGCCTTGCGCAGATTGTCACGAACCTTGTTGGGATCGCCACCGACAGGATTTGTAAACGGGGTGGTGAAGACCGATGGGGGAACCTGGTCTTTTACTTCGTTCAGGATCTCAAGCTCGCGTCCCTGCGGCAGGCCGGACGAAGCAAGTTCGGTTCCCCAGAAGAAACTGTCCACACGCTTGAGACCGCCAAAGGCGAGGTTCTTGTTCAGATCTTCGAAATCGAGCGCGTAATTCAGAGCCTCGCGGACCCTCGCGTCCTTGAACATTTCGCGTCGGCCATTCGGCACCAGCGCTTGCATGATGCCGCTTGCCCTGAATGGATTGGCGAGCGCTTCCTTTTTGATGCGCCCGTCCTTCACTGCGTCGAAATCATAGCGGGTGACCCACCGGCTGGAGCTGTTTTCCTGCCGGTAATCGATCGTGCCGGCCCGGAATGCCTCGAACTCGACATCGGCATCAGAGAAATAGGTGTAGCTGACGGTCCTGAAATTATTCTGGCCGAGGTTGATGGGCAGGTCTTTGCCCCAGTAGTCGTCGCGCAGTTCGTAGCGGATGGCGGATCCGGGCTGCACCGAGGCGATCTTGTAGGGCCCTGACGCCATCGTCGGCTCAAGCGTCGTGCGGGAAATGTCGCGCTGCTTGCCGCCCGCATCCTTGCCTTCCCACCAGTGCTTCGGGAGGATGGGAAAGTCACCGACAATCGATGGCAGTTCGCGATTGTTTTCCTGGTCAAACCGGAAGGTCACTTCGCGGTCGCCGGTCTTCTCGACGCTTGCAACGTGGCGATAATAGCCGGAATACATGGCACTCAATTGCTTGAGCTTCGCCATGCTGAAGATAACGTCCTCGGGCGTGACCGGCTGACCGTCAGCCCATTTCGCTTCCGCGCGCAGCCTGAACGTCGCGGTCGACATGTTCTCCGGATAAGACACCGCTTCGGCGAGGAGACCATAGGTGCTGAAGACCTCGTCCTCGGACCTTTTCATCAGCGTGTCGTAAATCATACCGACACCGGCTGCGGAAGCCCCGCGGTCTATCGCCGGGTTAAGGTTGTCGAATGTCCCCTCATCCGCCAGACGCAGTTCGCCGGTCTTCGGAGCGTTGAGATCCACATAGGGAAGCTGCTTGAAATCTGGGGGCAGAGCAAGATCGCCGATGACGGCTATCCCATGCCGCCATCTGGTGCCTGCATCCTGTGCCGCAACGGATGTGCTGAGGACCGCGACTGCCGCCACGGCTGCAAAACCCATCTTCCACCGAGCCAAGCCCATGCAATATCCCTTTGTCATTCGTGTTGCGGCGAAGCATAGGGCAAATAAAAGCAAAAGACAGGCAGCCGCTGTCACAAGCGATTTATCCGCGAAATCCGGCACCGGTTGCGATCTCCATTTCAACAAAATCGCATTTCACGGTAGAAGAAGGACTGATTTGATTTGCGGCGGATGTGCATGAGACCGATTTCTAAGACCATTCTGGGCCTGGCTGCTGCCGCTTTGTTTTGCGGCGCGATTTCCGAACCGACGTTCGCCCAGGAGGAAAGGACCGCCAAACAGCTGTTCGGTTCCGTGAAACTGCCCAACCGAGGCGATGCCGAACCGCTCGGCTTTTATGCCAAGGGCTGCCAGTCGGGCGCCGTGGCCTTGCCGACGGACGGGCCGACCTGGCAGGCGATGCGCCTTTCGCGCAATCGCCGCTGGGGCAATCCGGCGATGATCTCCCTGCTGGAACAGTTCTCACGCGATGCGGCCGGTCTCGGCTGGGGTACGGGCATTCTGGTGGGTGACATCTCGATGCCGCGCGGCGGCCCGATGCCAAGCGGCCATGCCTCGCACCAGATCGGGCTCGATGCCGACATCTGGTTCACGCCGAAGCCGCAGCGGCCACTTTCGCCGGCGCAGCGCGAAGACATTCCGTTCACCTCGATGCTGGACAAGAGCAAGTTCCTGACCGTCGACAGCCGCCGCTGGAGCCCGACCCATGCCCGTCTTGTAATGCAGGCTGCCAGCTATCCGCAGGTGCAGCGCGTTTTCGTCAATCCGGCAATCAAGAAGAAGCTGTGCGAGACCTGGACCGGCGACCGGAGCCTGCTTGGCAAGGTGCGGCCGGTTTACGGCCATGATGAACACTTTCATATCCGCATGAACTGCCCGCCGGGCGCTGCCGGCTGCGAACGCCAGGCATCGACGCCTTCCACCGACGACTGCAACAGCAAGGCGCTCGCCTGGTGGTTTACCAAGGAGCCTTGGGCGCCGCCGAAGCCTGCGGATCCGAACAAGAAGCCGGTAAAGCCGCGCCAGGTGATGTTGTCCAATCTTCCCAAGGCCTGCGCTGCGGTTCTTAGCGCCCCCTCCCGCTCCGAGCAGGACGCGACTTTCCAGGGTGGTGGCCAGGGTGGCGGCGGGATAGCCTACTCTCCATCGGTACCGCTTCCTGCCGCGGCCAGCAGTCTGGATACGATGACGGACGGCGATATGCCCGGCCCGGGCTCCGACGTTCCGCTGCCGAGCCCGCGTCCTTCCCGCTGACCGGGATTCCGTCGGGACCATCTTTTCTTCCCGCCGGAGGCAGGCTAGAAGGCCAGCATCAATCGCCAACAATCCGATCGACGGCTTTGCAGAGGAATTCCATGTCGACGCTTCCCTGCATCGCGCTTATTGCCCACGACCTGAAGAAGGACGAGATGGCGGAATTTGCGCGCCGGCATCAGGCGGCACTATCCAAGTTTCGCATCGTCGCGACCGGTACGACCGGCGGCCGCGTGCTGGAAGCTGCTCCCAATCTCGATGTCACACGCCTGAAAAGCGGTCCGCTTGGCGGGGACCAGCAGATCGGCGCGATGATCGCAACCGGCGAGGTGGGCATGCTGATCTTCTTTATCGATCCCTTGAGCGCGCTTCCCCATGACGTCGACGTCAAGGCGCTGACGCGGCTTGCGACCGTCTACGATATCCCGATGGCGCTCAACCGTGCCACGGCCGAAAAGCTTGTTGATTTCCAGTAGGAGGAGAGAATTCGCCATGGCTGAAGTGCAACCGCACACATTCGCCTTCCCGATCCTGATCGGCGATATCGGCGGCACCAATGCCCGCTTCTCCATCCTCGTCGATGCAACGAGTGCGCCGGATCAGTTCCCGCATGTGCAGACGGCCGACTACGAGACGATCGACGATGCGATCGCAGATGTCGTCTTGAAGAACTCCGTGCACAAGCCACGTAGCGCAATCCTTGCGGTCGCCGGCCCGATCGATGGTGACGAGATCGACCTCACCAATTGCGACTGGATCGTGCGTCCGAAAAAAATGATCGGCGAACTTGGCTTCGATACGGTTCTCGTGCTCAACGATTTCGAGGCGCAGGCACTGGCCGTTGCCTCGCTGTCTGCAGCCGATCGCCAGCCGATCGGTCCGATCACTGAAGCGACCGAGGCATCGCGCGTTGTCTTGGGTCCCGGGACAGGTCTTGGCGTTGCAGGGCTTGTCCATGCGCGCGACACCTGGTTCCCAGTTCCCGGCGAAGGTGGGCATGTGGATATCGGTCCGCGTTCGAAGCGGGATTTCGAGATCTTCCCGCATCTACGTCGCATCGACGGCCGGGTGTCCGCTGAGGAAATCATTTCCGGACGCGGTCTTCTCAACATCTACAACGCCGTTTGTGCTGCCGATGGCATCGCTCCGAGCCTGGACGCTCCGCCCGAAGTGACCGAACAGGGACTTTCCGGCGAAAACCCGCAGGCGGCGGAAACGATTGAGCTTTTCGTCCGCTATCTCGGTCGCCTTGCCGGTGACCTCGCGCTCATCTTCATGGCACGCGGCGGCGTCTTCCTCGGTGGCGGCATCTCGCCGCGGATCCTTGATGCATTGAAGAAACCCGAGTTTCGTGAAGAGTTCGAAGACAAGGCGCCGCACAACGAGCTGATGAAGACCATTCCGACCTTCGTCGTCACGCATCCGCAGGCGGCCCTTGCGGGTCTTGCCAGCTTTGCGCGCTCGCCTGCGACCTACGGAATTGCGCTGGAAGGCCGTTGCTGGCAGCGGTAGTTGCGCCGGGCCGACGTGCCCGAATGCAACAGCGCGATGGAATCACCCGCGATTGGCTGGCAAAAGCCTGCCCAAGCGTTTAATAGCGCCTTCGGAAATATACTCCGGCATGACGCCGAAACGGGAACGCCCTATTGAACGCCGCAAAAGACAAGAAGCGCCACGTGGATTCCGTCACCATCGTGAGCGTGCTCAAGCGGGTGATCGCCGAGAATGGCCGGGATCACGTGCGATCCTACGCGTTTGCAATATCCTGCCTGGTCATGGTCGCCCTTTCGACAGCCTTCACGGCGTGGATCATGGAAAAGGTCGTCAACGAGGCTTTCGCCAACAAGCGGGCGGATATCGTCTGGCTGATCTGCGGATCGATCCTTGCCGCCTTCGTGCTGCGCGGCTTTGCCACCTACGGCCAGGCCGTGACGCTGTCGAAGATCGGCAACAATATCGTCGCCCGCTATCAGCGCCGGATCTACTCGCACCTGATGTCGCTGTCGGTCGGCTTCTTTGCCGAAGCCCGATCCGCCCATCTTGCAGCCCAGATCAGCCAGAACATCAACGGCGTTCGTGACGTCCTCAACCTGACGGTCACCTCCACGGCGCGCGATCTCCTGACGCTGGTCGCGCTGATCGGGGTGATGGTGACGAAGGACTGGGTCCTGTCGCTCATCGTCTTTGCCGTCGCACCGCCGCTTCTTTATGCGCTGCGCTACGTTTCCAAGCGCCTTCGCGCCGCCACAAGAGAGGCTGTTGAACAGAACAGCCGCGTGCTTGGCGCCATGCAGGAAACCATCCAGGGCATCGCCGTGGTCAAGGCTTTCACGATGGAAGGCGAACTCGACAGCAAGGTGAGCCGCATCATCAAAGCGGCAGAAGGCCGCGCCAACCGTATCGCCCGTCTGTCGGAGCGCACGTCGCCGCTGACCGAAACCTTTGCCGGCTTTGCGATCTCCAGCGTGCTGGCCTATGCCGCGTTCCGCTCGATCTATGACAACGTACCACCAGGCGCTTTCTTTGCCTTCGTCACCGCGCTGCTGATGGCCTATGACCCGGCACGACGGCTGGCCAAGCTGCAGGTGCAGCTCGACCGTGCCGTCGTCAACGCGCAGATGATTTATGCCCTTCTCGACATGCAGCCGGCACAGCGGGAAATGGTTGGCGCCAAGGATCTCGTGGTCGACAAGGCGCGCGTCGAACTGAAGAACGTCGTGTTCTCCTATGGCAGTGGCAACCCGATCCTGCGCGGCGTCGATCTTGTGGCCGAAGGTGGCCAGACGACGGCGCTTGTCGGTCCATCCGGCGCCGGAAAATCAACGATCATCAGCCTCATTCCGCGTTTCTACGACCCGGCGGAAGGCGCAATCCTGATCGACGGGCAAAACATTGCCGAGGTCACCAAGTCGTCGCTGCGCCATCAGCTCGCCTATGTCTCGCAGCAGCCCTACCTGTTTGAAGGCACCATCCGCGACAACATCCGCTACGGCCGGCCGGAAGCGACGGATGCCGAAGTGGAAGAGGCGGCAAGACTTGCCTATGCCCACGAGTTCATCCTGGCGCAGCCGCTCGGGTATGAAACGCCTGTCGGCGAAAACGGCATGAGCCTCTCCGGCGGCCAGCGGCAGCGGCTTTCGATTGCCCGCGCACTGGTGCGGAATGCGCCGATCCTGCTGCTCGACGAAGCGACGTCTGCGCTCGACAACGAGTCCGAGGCCGCCGTTCAGAAGGCGCTTGATACCGCCATGCGCGGACGCACCGTCATCGTCATCGCGCATCGTCTTTCCACCGTCGTCAAGGCTGACAAGATCATCGTGATGCACGAAGGCCGGGTGATGGAAGAAGGCACGCATGAGGTTCTTGCGCAGCGCAAGGACGGGCTCTACGCTCGCCTCAACAACCTGCAACTGCCCGTCAAAGATTTTTCGTAAACTCTCTAGGAAACCCGTCGCCCATGGCCGCAAACGACATGAAGCTTGTAGTGGTTGGCGCGGCAGGCCGTATGGGCCAGGCCCTGATCCGGATCATCCACGGGACCGACGGCGTCACGCTTCATGCCGCAATCGAACGGGAAGGCTCAGCTTTCGTCGGCAAGGATGCCGGTGATCTTGCCGGAACCGGGCCGCTTGGCGTCATCGTCACCACCGATCCCCTGAAGGCGTTTCTCGACGCCGATGGCGTTCTGGATTTCACGGCACCCGCAGCAAGCGTGACGTTTGCCGGGCTCGCCGCACAGGCGCGCATCGTGCATGTGATCGGCACGACCGGCTGCGGACCGGAGCACGAGGAAAAATTCGAGGCTGCCGCCCGGCATGCACGGGTCGTGAAGTCCGGCAACATGAGCCTTGGCGTCAATCTGCTCGGCGTGCTGACGCGCGATGCGGCGAAAGCGCTTCCTGCTATTGGCTGGGATATCGAAATCGTCGAGATGCACCACAAGCACAAGGTGGATGCGCCATCCGGCACCGCGCTGCTGCTTGGCGAGGCAGCGGCTGCCGGGCGTGGCATCGATCTTGCCACGCAATCGGTTCGGGTGCGCGACGGCCATACCGGCCCCCGCCCCGCCGGCACGATCGGCTTTGCGACGCTTCGCGGCGGATCGGTGGTCGGCGATCATTCGGTCATCCTTGCCGGCGAAGGTGAGCTGGTGACGCTGTCGCACAGTGCCCGCGACCGTTCGATCTTCGCGCGCGGCGCGGTAACTGCTGCCGTCTGGGCGCGCGACGAAAAGCCGGGTTTCTATTCCATGCTCGACGTTCTCGGGCTTTCTTGACACTATCGGAGGAATTCAATTCATGAGCGGTACACTCGTCCTCGTTCGCCACGGCCAGAGCGACTGGAACCTGAAGAACCTTTTCACCGGCTGGAAGGATCCCGAGCTTACTCCGCTCGGCATTCAGGAAGCCGAGACCGGCGGCCAGGCGCTTGCCGATACCGGCATCAAGTTCGATATCGCCTTCACCTCCGACCTCAAGCGAGCCCAGGATACGCTGAAGATCGTGCTCGACAAGCTCGGCCAGACCGACCTTGAAACCATCCGCGACCAGGCCCTGAACGAGCGCGACTACGGCGATCTCTCCGGCCTCAACAAGGACGATGCGCGCGCCAAGTGGGGCGAGGAACAGGTGCATATCTGGCGCCGTTCCTACGACATCCCGCCGCCAGGCGGCGAGAGCCTGCGCGACACCGGTGCCCGGGTATGGCCCTATTACATGACCGAGATCCTGCCGCGCGTGCTTCGCGGCGAAAAGGTTCTCGTTGCCGCCCACGGCAATTCGCTGCGCTCGCTCGTGATGGTTCTTGATCGTCTGAGCAAGGAAGAGATCCTCAAGCTCAACCTCGCGACCGGTGTGCCGATGGTCTACGTGCTGAACGCGGATTCGACCGTCGCTTCCAAGAAGGTTCTGGGCGACATGTCGGCCGCCCACTAAGAAGCGCCAAGTCTTCAAGATCGCGCCGGCTCGCATGGACAATGCGGGCCGGCGTTTTCGTTTGTCAGTTCTCGATTGTGAACTGCACCATGTCGGCCGGAAAGCGGCTGATCGCATATTGCACGGGAACGCCATCGGGATCTGCGTTCAGTGCACGCGTTACCAGCATGATCGCCCCCGGCGACAATTCCAGATCCGCAAGGTCGCCGCTTTCGGCGTGGACCGCCGTAACCTCGGTCGAGACGCGGAGATAGTCGGTCAGGCCGATTGCCGCGAAGGCTGCGGTTATGGAGCCGCTCTCGCGATAGGCCTCTGCGATCCCTGAAAAGCGATCGGCCGGGAACCAGGCGGTTGCCCGTGATACCGGACGGCGATCCGCTTTGCGCAGGGTTTCAAGCCGGATCACGGCAGCACCGACAGCAAGCTGCAGTCGCGACGCCAGATCCGGTGTCGCCGGTTCCTCCGATGCCGCCAGCAGCAGACCTTCTTTTTCTTTGGCCTGATCGCCGATGCCCTCGCTGAACCGGGTTCGCCTGGAAATCGGGAAATTGAGCCGCTCCTTGCGCTCGATCAGCGTTCCCCGCCCCTGAACGGCCCGCACGATGCCCTCCTGCGCCAGCGCTGCCAGCGCGCTTCTCACCGTATGCCGGTTCACGCCGAATTCCGCCGCCAGCGAAATCTCCGGCGGCACCTTGCCGGTCGCGTCGTAATCGCCGTTTGCGATCGCCGTGCGGATACGGTCGGCTATCTGCCGCCACAACGCGACGCCACTCTGCCTTTGCACAATCACCCGGTCAGTACCCCTGTCACACGCTTGTTATACGCCGCCTTTATTGGTACATCTAATTTGTATGGTTGTCTATATAAATAGACATTTAGGAGATGACCGATGGATCTTGCGGGAAATCACAAGCCACTGGCGGAACCGGAACAGCGGCGCCGCTGCATCGAGCTTCTGGCGCAGACATCCTGCGACGAACTGAAGACCGCCTGGAACGGGCTGTCCGACAAGCCAACCGTCAAACCCGTGCGCGGACCTGAAACAGGTCTGGTGATGGTTCGCGGCCGGATCGGTGGCGGCGGCTCGCCCTTCAATCTGGGTGAAGCAACGGTCACCCGCGCGACCATCCTTCTTGCCTCCGGAACGGCGGGCCACGCCCAGGCGCTCGGCACCGACAAGGAGAAGGCGCGGCTCTCTGCGATCTTCGATGCGCTGTGGCAGGAAGCAGAGACCCGCGTTTTCGTCGAAACGGCACTTCTTTCACCGACCGAAAGCCGAATCGCCGCTGAGGACAGACAGAAAGCCGAAGAGACCGCGGCGACCCGCGTCGATTTCTTCACGATGGTACGGGGAGACGATTGATGGCCCTTCATGCACAAGCCCTCGCCGGTGGGTTCACCGATCCGGTCTTCCAGTCCCAGACCATTTTCAAAACGCTGATGGACGGAATGGCGCGGCCCGGAACGATCTACGACGCCGCGCTCCAGGCCGGCCAGCCGGAACCGCTCGGCAATGCGGCTGGCGCGATTGCTCTGACGCTCTGCGATCACGACACGCCCGTCTGGCTGAGCGCCGGTCTTGCAAAGTCTGCCATGCCGGAATGGATCGGCTTCCATACGGGCGCACCGATCACCCGCGAAAAGGCGCAGAGCAGCTTTGCCTTTATCGAAGCCGGGACAGCGCCCTCTTCCTTCGGCCTGTTTGCCGCCGGTACCCAGGAATACCCTGACAGGTCCACGACGCTGATCCTCGAAGTCGCCGCTCTTGGCGAGGGTGAAAAACTGAGCCTGACCGGACCAGGGATCCTCGGCACCAGGACGGTCGCAGTCTCGGGACTGCCGGATATGTTTCAGAGGCTCTGGGACGACAACAGGGCGCTCTTTCCCCGCGGAGTCGACGTCATCCTCACCGCCGGAGCGCAGTTCCTGTGCCTGCCGCGCACCACCCGGATTGCCGGCTAAGCCGAAGGAGATCAAACCCATGTATGTTGCAGTCAAGGGTGGCGAGGCCGCCATTACCAACGCTCACGCATTGCTTGCCGACCGCCGTCGCGGCGACCGGGCGCTTCCCGCACTCACGATCGAGCAGATCGCCGAACAGCTTGGCCTTGCCGTCGATCGGGTGATGGCGGAAGCCTCGCTCTATGATCGGTCGCTGGCAGCGCTTGCCGTGCGCCAGTCGCGTGGCGATCTGATCGAGGCGATCTTTCTGCTTCGCGCCTACCGCACTACGCTGCCCCGCTTCGGCTCTTCCGTTCCGGTGGATACCGCGGCCATGAAGGTCGAGCGGCGCGTCTCGGCGACCTACAAGGATCTGCCGGGCGGCCAGCTGCTTGGTCCCACCTTCGATTACACCCATCGTCTTCTCGATCCCTCGCTGCTGACGGATGAGGTGATCGCCGATCCTGCACGCAAAGAGGCGTCCGGCGAGGGGATGATGCGCGTTTCCGACATTCTCGCACACGAAGGACTGATCGAGCCGGATGGCGACCTGCCCGATGACCACGCTGCCGGAGACCTGACCCGCGAGCCGCTGGAATTTCCGATGGGTCGTGACCTCAGGCTGCAGGCACTCGCCCGCGGCGACGAGGGCTTTCTGCTTGCCCTCGGCTACTCGACCCAGCGCGGATATGGCCGAAACCACCCGTTCGTCGGCGAGATCCGGATCGGCGAGGTGGAGGTGGAAATGGACATGCCGGAACTCGGCTTCGCGGTCTCGCTCGGGCGCATCCAGCTGACCGAGTGCCAGATGATCAACCAGTTCAAGGGCTCCTCCATAGCACCGCCGCAGTTTACCCGCGGCTACGGTCTCGTGTTCGGACAGAGCGAGCGCAAGGCGATGTCGATGTCGCTGGTGGATCGCGCCCTTCGTGCGGAAGAGCTTGGCGAGGACATTACCGCGCCGGCGCAGGACGAGGAGTTCGTCATTTCGCACTCCGACAATGTGCAGGCGACGGGCTTCGTCGAACACCTGAAATTGCCCCATTACGTCGACTTCCAGGCGGAGCTTGCCATGGTGCGCAAGATGCGCGCCGAGGTTGAGGCCGCTCGCTACGGCGATACCGAGATGAAGGATGCTGCCGAATGAGTGCCGATCTCGCCACCTACAATTTCGCCTATCTGGACGAACAGACGAAGCGGATGATCCGCCGCGCGATCCTGAAAGCGATCGCTATACCCGGCTATCAGGTACCGTTTGCTTCGCGCGAAATGCCGATGCCCTATGGCTGGGGTACCGGCGGCGTGCAGGTGACGGCCGCGATCATCGGTCCGGACGATGTGCTGAAGGTCATCGACCAGGGTGCCGATGACACGACCAATGCGGTCTCCATCCGTGCCTTCTTCCAGAAGGTCGCCAATGTCGCTGTCACCACCCACACGAAGGACGCGACGATCATCCAGACGCGCCACCGCATTCCCGAGCAGAAGCTGACCGAAGGCCAGGTGCTGGTCTATCAGGTGCCGATCCCGGAACCGCTGCGCTTCCTAGAGCCGCGCGAGACCGAGACCCGGAAAATGCATGCGCTCGAAGAATACGGCCTGATGCATGTGAAGCTATACGAGGACATTGCCCATAACGGCCGCATCTCCAAGACCTATGCCTATCCGGTCAAGGTCGACGGTCGCTATGTGATGGACCCCTCGCCGACCCCGAAATTCGACAATCCGAAAATGCACATGTCCGATGCGCTGCAGCTGTTCGGCGCCGGACGTGAAAAGCGGATCTACGCGGTTCCGCCGCATACCGAAGTGGTCAGCCTGGATTTCGAGGACCACCCGTTCGAGATCCAGACATTCGAGCAGGATTGCGCACTCTGCGGCGCACACGGCGTTTATCTCGACGAAGTGGTGCTCGACGACCAGGGCGGACGGATGTTCGTCTGCTCGGACACGGACCATTGCGAAGACCGCCGCGAACATGGCCATGTCGGCGAGATGCTCGCCCCCAACAAGGAGGCTGCGGAATGAGCGACAATCCTCTTCTCAAAGTCAGCGGCGTTTCGAAATTCTACGGCAGCCGGATCGGCTGCCAGGATGTCAGTTTCGATCTGTGGCCCGGTGAAGTGCTCGCCATCGTCGGCGAATCCGGCTCCGGCAAGACGACGCTGCTCAATTGCCTGTCGACCCGGCTGATGCCGAGCGCCGGCAGCGTCGAATACCGGATGCGCGACGGCAACTTCCGCGATCTCTATCACATGAGCGAGGCCGAGCGGCGTTTCCTGATGCGCACCGACTGGGGTTTCGTTCACCAGAACCCGGCCGACGGCTTGCGCATGACGGTATCGGCGGGCGCCAATGTCGGCGAGCGGCTGATGGCGGTCGGTGACCGGCATTACGGCAAGATCCGCGAAACGGCGACCGACTGGCTGGGACGCGTGGAAATCTCCGCGGATCGCATCGACGACCAGCCGCGCGCCTTTTCCGGCGGCATGCGCCAGCGTCTGCAGATCGCCCGCAATCTCGTGACAGGTCCGCGCCTCGTGTTCATGGACGAACCGACCGGCGGCCTCGACGTCTCGGTACAGGCACGGCTCCTCGACCTTGTGCGCGGTCTGGTCAACGATCTCGGTCTCTCGGCCATTGTCGTCACTCATGATCTCGCGGTCGCCCGCCTTCTGTCGCACCGGATGATGGTGATGAAAGACGGTCATGTGATCGAACAGGGGCTCACCGACCGTGTCCTCGACGACCCCCGCGAGCCCTACACGCAGTTGCTCGTTTCCTCGATTCTCCAGGTATAGGACAGACCGATGGCCACTCCACTCGTCGTCTCGGAAGTCTCCAAAAGCTTCATCATGCACCTGCGCGACGGCATCAAGCTGCCGGTCGTCAACGACGTCAGCTTTTCCGTGGCCGGCGGCGAATGCGTCGTGCTCGGCGGTCCCTCGGGGATCGGAAAGAGCTCCATCCTGAAAATGCTCTACGGCAACTATGCCGTCGATGCCGGCCAGATCCTGGTGAACCACCAGGAGAAGATCGTCGATATCGCGGCAGCCGATCCGCGCACGATCATCGAGGTGCGCCGGCATACGATGGGTTATGTCAGCCAGTTCCTGCGCACCGTGCCGAGAGTCGCTGCCGTCGACGTGGTCGCTGAGCCGCTCGTTGCCCGCGGTATCGACGCGGCGGAAGCCAAGGACAGGGCGGTCGAACTGCTCGCCAGGCTGAACCTTCCGCGCGAACTCTGGTCGCTGCCTCCCGCCACCTTTTCCGGCGGCGAGCAGCAGCGCGTCAACATTGCCCGCGGGTTCATCACCAGCCACCGTATCCTGCTTCTCGACGAGCCGACCGCATCGCTCGACGCCACCAACCGGCGGGTGGTGATCGAGATGATCGCTGCCAAGAAAGCCGAGGGCGTTGCGATGCTCGGCATCTTCCACGACGAGGAAGTGCGCGAGGCCGTTGCCGACCGCATTCTCGATGTCAGCGCGTTTTCTCCCCGAAAGGCAGTTGCCGCATGAGTGCCAAGGTCGGTATCAACCCCGTCATTCATGAAACGGCGAGCGTCAGCAACTCGACGATCGGCCGCTACACTGAGATCTCCGAGCGCTGCCGCATCGACGAGGCCGAAATCGGCGATTACTCGTATATCATGCAGGATGGCTCCATCTGGTGCGCGACGATCGGCAAATTCGTCAATATCGCTGCTTCGGTCCGCATCAATGCCACGAACCACCCCACATGGCGCGCCACGCTGCATCATTTCACCTATCGTGCCGCCAACTATTGGGATGACGCGGAAGACGACACCGACTTCTTCGAGTGGCGCCGCGACAACCGGGTGACGATCGGCCATGACGTGTGGATCGGCCATGGTGCCACCGTGCTGCCGGGCGTGACTGTCGGCAACGGCGCGGTTATCGGCGCCGGAGCCGTGGTGTCGAAGGATGTCGCCCCCTACACGATCGTCGGCGGCGTGCCGGCCAAGCTGATCCGGGAGCGTTTCACGAGGGAGGTCGGTGACGGCATGGACCGGCTCGCGTGGTGGGACTGGGATCACCAGACGCTGCGCACGGCACTCGACGATTTCCGTGCCCTCTCTGCCGAGGCCTTCCTTGCGAAATATGCGGCATAGCAGGGCGTTCAAGCCGGGCAAACATGTAACAAAACCTACATAAAACCGACATTCAGGGTTCATCAACCAAGTCTAATCCGATCCTCACCAGGGAATGGGACGGATTGAAAAACATGAAGTTTGAATTGAGGAATGTCACCCGACGTTTCGGCGATCATATCGCGGTCAACGCCGTCAGCGTGGAAATACCTCAAGGTCAGATGGTCGGCGTCATCGGTCGCTCCGGCGCCGGCAAATCGACCCTCCTGCGCATGATCAACCGCCTGCAGGAGCCGAGCTCCGGTTCCATTCGGTTTGGCGATCTCGAGGTTTCCGCTCTCAAGGGCGCCGGGTTGCGCAACTGGCAGCGCGATTGCGCGATGATCTTCCAGCAGTTCAATCTCGTGCCACGCCTCGACGTCATGACCAACGTGATGCTCGGCCGGTTGAACCACCGATCCACGATCATGAGCCTTCTCAACATCTTCTCCGACGACGAGCGCATGGCTGCGATCGCCGCGCTCGAGCGTCTCGGTATCGAGCAGACCGCCATGCAGCGCGCCGGCACGCTTTCTGGCGGTCAGCAGCAGCGCGTCGCCATCGCCCGCGCCCTCATGCAGGCGCCGAAAATGCTTCTGGCCGATGAGCCGATCGCCTCTCTGGACCCGCTCAACGCCAAGATCGTGATGGACGCGCTGCGCGACATCAACGAGCGCGAGGGCATTACCGTCATCACCAACCTGCACACGCTCGATACGGCGCGCGCCTATTGCGAGCGGATCATCGGGATGGCAGGCGGCCGCGTCGTCTTCGACGGCACGCCGTCGCAGCTGAACGCGCAGGCCGTCAGCGAGATCTACGGATCGGACCGCGACGGTGCCGGCATCGACGAGACGATGACCTCGACCAGCATCAACAATCCCGTGGCCCCTGCGGCTGCGGGCACGCAATCGGCCGGAATAGGCAGCCTGGCAAGCGCCAGGGCCTGAGCCGCATCCAGATCGTCTGCCCACGTTAAGGGCGCGTTGCTTCACGACCCAACTCCGGATGATCCGGAAACAGGAGATCACCATGTTCAGAAAAACTATGCTTGCTGCCGCGACGCTCAGCCTGCTCGCCGGTTCCGCCCTTGCCCAGGACGTCAAGGTTCTGCGCATCGGTCTCGACGGCTCGGAAAACGAAGCCGACCAGATCCGCAACACCCAGTGCATTGCCGATGGCCTGAAGGCTGCGACCGGCGTATCCGAAGTGAAGCTGTTCCCGTCGCCGAACTATAACGGCGTTATCCAGGGCCTGCTCGGCGGCACGATCGACATTGCTTCGATGGGTGCGGCTTCCTATGCAGCCATCGCGCTCAAGGACGACAAGGCTGTCGACCCGATCCTGACCTACACGGGTTCGGACGGCTCCAGCGGTTACTACTCGATCATGGTTGCCCGCAAGGACAGCGGCATCAAGACGCTGGCCGACCTGAAGGGCAAGAAGATCGGCTTCGCCGATCCGGATTCGACCTCGGGCTATCTCGTCCCGAATGTCGCGCTGCCGAAGGAAATCGGCATGCCGGTCAAGCAGTATTTCTCCGAAACCGGCTTCGGCGGCGGCCATGAGAACCTGGTTCTCGCCGTCCTCGACAAGAAGTTCGATGCCGGCACGACATTCGGTTCGGGCGTTGGCAAGTGGGAAGAAGGTTATAGCGGCGGCAACCTGCACCAGATGGTCGCCAAGGGTAACCTCGACATGGACGATATCGTCCAGGTCTGGAAGTCGCCGCTGATCCCGAACGGTCCGCTGATGGTCTCCAACAAGGTTCCGGCCGACATGAAGGCCAAGGTCAAGGCCTTCTTCATGGAACTGCCGAAGAAGAACCTCGCCTGCTTCCAGTCCTTCACTCAGGGCAAGAACAAGGATTACATCGAAGTCAATCCGGCCTTCTACCAGACCATCGTCGACGCCCGTAAGTCCGTTATCGGCGGCTGATCATCCCTGAAAAAGACCTGGCGGCGGCATCTGCAGAAGGTGCCGCCGTTCTGCAACGAGAGACACGGGCATGGCGACGATCAGCAAACAGACGACCGGAAATCTCGGCGGGGACCCCGCTAGCAGACTGGGGCCGGCGGCATCCCTGATGATGCAGCATTACCGGCAGCAGCTGCGAACCCGCCGCGTCTATACCGCTATTACGATTGGCGTGTTTCTGGTCGTGCTGTTCGCCTCGCTGAAATTCGCCAATGACGCCAATGCGGGCAAGTTCTTCGAACGCCTGCCCTATATGTTCGATTTCATTCGCAGCTTCGTGCCTGACAGCCCGATGGAAATCATCCGGGCGATGTTCGACCTTCCCTCCCCCTATGCCGACGGCTCGCTGAAATACGACTACACGGCCGATCGCCACTATATTACCGAAACGTTCTACATCCCGAATTTCTTCTACCAGCTGATCATCACCATCAATATCGCGCTGGTTTCGACGATCATCGGTTCCGCCATCGCCTTTCTGCTCTGCTTCTTCGCCTCCACCAATCTTGTCGGCGCCGGGCCTGTGCGTTTCGTCGTTCGCCGCATCATGGAAATCCTGCGTGCCTTTCCGGAAATCGTCATTGCCGGACTTCTGACGGCGATCCTGTCGATCGGGCCGATTGCGGCGATCATCGCGATTACCGTCCACACGATCGGCGCGCTCGGAAAGCTGTTCTTCGAAGTGGTCGAGAATTCGGACATGAAGCCGGATGAGGGTTTGCGGGCCGCCGGTGCGTCCTGGGTGGAGCGCGTGCGCTTCGCGATCGTTCCGCAGGTGCTGCCGAATTTCGTCTCCTACACGCTGCTGCGCGCCGAGGTAAACGTGCGCGCCTCGACCATTATCGGTGCGGTCGGTGGCGGCGGTATCGGCGAGGTGTTCCGGCTTGCGATCGGTCGCGATCATGCCGCCAAGACCTATGCTATCATCATTCTGCTGCTGGTCAGCGTCATTGCCATCGACCAGTTTTCCTCCTGGCTTCGCCGCCGGCTGATCGGTCAGCAGTCCTTCGAACTTGGCAGGGGAGCAGCCTGATGCCATCGGTACCTGCCATCAATGCATCCGACAGAGAGCGCTTGCGCGAAACCTATCCGCAGGTGTTTCAACGGTCCTTCCTGCAGCGCTATGGACTGGTGATCGGTTCGGCAGTGCTCGTCGCCTATCTGGTTGCCTGCTTCTTCGCCTTCAACGTCGGTCCCGCCTTCAGAAATGGCCAGTGGGACCGAGCCTCGCTCTATCTCCAGGACTGGTATTCCTGGCGCGCCCAGCCGCGCCTGCGGTTCCAGGACGACGGCACCGTCAAGCCGCAGTGGTCAAGCCGCGGGCAGTATGCCGAAGGTTCCGACATCTCCTGGCTTAAGCCAACCGAAGGCGGCGGTTACCGCGTGACCTATGGCAGTGATGCGGACCGTCTGGATGTGACGCCGGGCCGGGTCGATGTCTATCTGAACGGCACGGTCTATCCAGTCACGATCGACAGCAACGCAGCGACGGCGCCAGCCGATGCGCCTTCGGCCCTCCGCCAAGACGGAGCCAAGGTGCTGGTCGATTACGGCTTTGAGGGTCAGGCGGAAATCCGCCCGGCGCAGGTCTATGTGCAGCGTCGCTTCCTTGGATGGGCAAACTTCCTGTTCGACACCAAGTCGGCATTCTGGGGCAAGAGCTGGGGCGAGCTTGCACACCTTGCAACGATCGGCGAGCGGCTGGATCCGGCACGCTCGAACATCGGCCACATGCGCGACGACTTCCTTGGCAATAATGTCTGGCAGCATGCGGACATTCTGTCGAAACTGCTTCAGACGCTGGTCATGGCCTTTGTCGGCACGCTGCTCGGGACGCTGTTCGCCTTCCCGCTCGCCTTCATCGCGGCGCGCAACATTACCCGCAACCGGGCCGCCAACTGGGGCATGAAGCGGTTGTTCGACTTCCTGCGCTCCGTCGACATGCTGATCTGGGCGCTGTTCTTCACCCGCTCCTTCGGCCCCGGACCGATCCCCGGTATCGCGGCGATCTTCTTCACGGATGCCGGTGCGCTCGGCAAGGTCTATTCGGAAGCCGTCGAGAATGTCGACGACAAGCAGCGTGAGGGTGTCAAATCGGTCGGCGCACCCTCCGTCATCGTCAACCGCTTCGGCGTCGTGCCGCAGGTGCTGCCGGTGTTCATCTCCCAGTCGCTGTATTTCTGGGAATCGAACACCCGTTCGGCGACTGTTATCGGCGCCGTCGGTGCGGGCGGCATCGGCCTCAAGCTGCTCGAAGCGATGGGCACCAATGCGGACTGGGACAAGGTTGCCTACATGGTTCTACTGATCCTGATGGTGGTCTTCCTGTTCGACAATGTGTCCAACGCGATCCGCTCACGTCTGATCGGTGGCCCGACACATTAAAAGGTTGCCGCATCATCATTCTGTCATGGAAATCTTTTAGCCGAAGGCTGTCTCGAGGCGCGACAGATGGTTAGTCTCGGACATCGCCCTTTTCCTGATTCCGGAACCATGCCTTGCGATATGCTCTCTACTTTTCGCCCGCAGCGGATCATCCGCTGACGAAGACCGCCTCCCGTTGGCTCGGCCGCGATGCCTTCCGCGGGGAGCGCTTCGAGACAGCGGTCGTGGATGGCATTCCCGAAGAGGATGTGCACGCGCTGACGGCCGATCCGCGGCGCTACGCCTTTCATGCGACGCTGAAGGCGCCGTTCGAGCTTGCCGAAGGACGCAGCGAGGCCGAACTGCTCAACGCTTTCGAGAGGTTTGCGGCGGCGACACCGGGTTTCGACATTCCGAATGCCGTCATCGGCCAGCTCGGCCGTTTCTTCGCTCTGGTGCCTGACCAGGTCTATCCGGAACTGCAGGCCTTTGCCGCCCGCGTGGTCCAAGATTTCGAGCCGTTCCGCGCGCCGCTTTCGGATGCCGATATTGCCCGGCGCAAACCGGAGAACCTTTCACCCGAACACCGCGACAACCTGATGACCTGGGGCTACCCCTACGTCATGGACGAGTTCCGCTTTCACATGACGCTGACCGGACAGGTCCCGCCCGAACAGGCGCCTGCCATGCGCACGGCACTTGAAACCAGATTTGCAGATTTTACCAACGCACCGCTCTCCATCAACGGAGTTGCGCTCTTCGTAGAGACCGAGCGGGGCGCAGATTTTACAGTTCACCGCTGGCTGCCCCTGGCGCCGGCCTCCGATATCAGAAAGACGACCCCATGACCGTCGAGACCGTATTCACAAATGCCCGCATCGTGCTGGAGGACAGCATCGTGACCGGCTCCATCCAGATCCGGGACGGCAAGATTGCAGACATTTCCGAGGGGTCCGCACAGGTCGGCGAGGACTTCGAGGGCGATTATCTGATCCCCGGGCTTGTCGAGCTGCATACCGACCATCTGGAACAGCACTATTCGCCACGTCCGGGCGTGCGCTGGAATGCGACGGCGGCGATCCAGGCGCATGACGCGCAGATCGCCTCTTCCGGCATCACCACCGTCTTCGATTGCCTGCGGATGGGATCGGACGAAGACGGCGGCTTTGAACAGGGCGAGATGCGCGCTATGGCAGACGCCATCCAGGCCGCCGAGCGCCAGGGTCGCCTGCGGTCCGAACATCTGATCCACCTTCGCTGCGAAGTTTCGGCAGACAATGTGCTTGATCACTTCGCCGATTTTGCCAACGATCCTTATGTCCGGCTCGTTTCGCTGATGGACCACGCTCCTGGCCAGCGGCAGTTCCAGACGATGGACCAGTACATCTTCTACTACCAGAAGAAGCGCGGGCTTTCCGACGAGGCCTTCAAGATCTTCATCGACAAGCGCGTCGAGGAGTCCGAGCGCAATTCGACGCCGCACCGCATCGCCATCGCGAAGGTCTGCGCCGAAAACGGCATTACGGTTGCAAGCCACGACGATGCGACGCTTGCGCATGTGGACGAGGCGATCGGCAACGGTGTGAAGCTCGCCGAATTCCCGACCAGTCTCGATGCTGCCAAGGCCTCGCATCAGGCCGGTATGAGCGTTTTGATGGGCGCCCCCAATATCGTGCGCGGCAAGTCACATTCCGGCAATATTGCCGCCCGCGATCTCGCTGAGAAAGACGTGCTGGACGTGCTTTCGTCCGATTACGTTCCGCTCAGCCTGCTCTACGCGCCGTTCATTCTGGCCGATGACGTCGACAGCATTTCGCTGCCGAAGGCGATCGCGATGGTGAGTGCGACGCCGGCCCGCACCGTCGGGCTCGACGATCGCGGCCGGATCGCCACCGGCCTGCGCGCCGATCTGGTCCGGGTTCATCGTCCGGAGGGCGTGCCGGTGGCGCGTGCCGTGTGGCGCGAAGGTCGGCGGGTCGCCTGATGGACGGCCGCCCGGCGAATAGCGACAGTGGCAAAAGCGGCGTGATCGTCGTCGTGGTCGGCCCGAGCGGTGCGGGCAAGGACACGCTGATGGCGGAGGCTGCGCGGCATTTTGCGGATCGTGACGACGTGGTGTTTGCCCGCCGCACAATCACCCGGGACCCTGCCGCCGGCGGGGAGGACCACGACGGCGTCTCGGAGGACGAGTTCGCTGCTTTGGAAAAAGCCGGACGCTTTGCCGTCTCCTGGAATGCGCACGGGCTATCCTATGGCATTCCCAAGGATACGCTCGATGCCGTCGAAGATGGCAGTCTGGTCATCGCCAATGGCTCCCGTTCGGCGCTTGCACACTTCCACTCAGCGTATCCGGCCATGCTGGTCATCAACGTCATTGCCTCGCGCGACGTGCTCGCCGCGCGGCTCGAAGCGCGGGGACGGGAATGCCGCGAGGACATCCTGCGGCGTCTCGAGCGCGGCTCCCTCACTGTCGAGGGCGACTATTCGGTCGTAACGATCGACAACAGCGGGTCCCTGAGCGAAGCCGCCCAGACACTGATCGATACGCTGGAACGACGTCTTTTCCGGCGCGTGTGATTTTGCGACTATCTTCACGACGGGCACTTTACAGTCCCGATTTTGCCTCTATGTGGACTTTCTAACATAAGAGGCGCAGCATGGACCAAACGCGAAGGTTTGATGACTTAGACGGCGGGGAGGCTGCGGGAACGGCAAGGCTCAATCTGGAAGCCCGGATGACCGTGCTCGAGATCGTGTCCATCACCTCGCTCGCCATGGCGCTGGATACCTCCGAAAACGCGAATGTTGATCATGCCAAGGGCATTGCCAGCCTGATCCTCGACACCGTCCACCACCGCTGTCGTGAACTGGGCATGACGGATGAAGGCAGCCAGTCGGCGCACCGATACGCCGACGAGCTGCTATCGACAGCTCTTCTGTCTCTTTACCCCAACGGCTGATCAAGCCAGATCAGTGCGCCTCGTCCCAGTTCGCGGCGGCGCGCGCGTCCACTTTCAGCGGCACCCGCATCGAAACAGTCGGCATTGTCGCCTCTTCCATGGTCGATACGATCAGAGGGATCGCTTCTTCGATCGCCGCATCCTCGACTTCGAAGATCAGTTCGTCATGCACCTGCAGCAGCATGCGGACCTTTTCGTCGAGACCGGCCTTCTTCAGGGCAGGCTCCATCCCGATCATCGCACGGCGGATGACATCAGCGGCCGACCCCTGGATCGGGGCGTTGATGGCAGCGCGTTCATTGAAGGCGCGCATCGATGGGTTGGACGACTTGATATCGGGATAATGGGAGCGACGGCCGAAGATCGTTTCCACATAGCCATGCTCACGGGCAAAGGCCTTCGTCTGCTCCATGTAGTCCTTGATACCGGGAAAGCGCTCGAAATACCGCTTGATGTAATCGCCTGCTTCCGAGCGATCGATAGACAGCTGGTTGGCAAGACCAAAAGCGGAAATTCCGTAGATGATGCCGAAGTTGATCGCCTTTGCGCGGCGACGGACCTCACTCGACATGCCCTCGACGGGAACGCCGAACATTTCCGATGCGGTCATCGAGTGAATGTCGATGCCATCCGCGAAGGCCTGACGCAGCTGCGGAATGTCGGCGACGTGGGCGAGGACGCGCAGCTCGATCTGGCTGTAATCCGCGGAGAGAAGCTTGTGGCCGGGGGTCGCGATGAATGCGGTGCGGATCTTGCGGCCTTCGGCATTGCGGACCGGGATGTTCTGAAGATTGGGTTCCGACGAGGAAAGACGCCCGGTCGTGGTCGATGCCAGCGAATAGGACGTGTGAACGCGCTTGGTCTGCGGATGGACGTAGCCTGGAAGCGCATCGGTGTAGGTGGATTTCAGCTTTGTCAGCTGGCGCCAGTCGACGATCTTGCGCGGCAGATCATGACCGGTTGCCGCCAGATCCTCCAGCACGCTTGCCGAAGTCGACCACTGGCCGGTCTTGGTCTTGGCACCGCCGGGCAGGCCCATCTTGCCGAACAGGATATCGCCGAGTTGCTTGGGAGAGCCGATGGTGAATTTCTCGCCGGCTAGCGCATAGATCTCGTCTTCGAAGGCCGCCGCCTTCTGCGCAAGCTCGCCGGAAAGGCGCGACAGGATCTGCCGATCGATAGTGATGCCGCGTTCTTCCATATCGGCGAGAACAGAGACCAGCGGTCGCTCGAGCCGTTCGTAGACGCGTGTTAGGCCCGCTGCGGCGAGCTGCGGTTTCAGCACCATCCAGAGACGCAGCGTGACATCCGCGTCCTCGGCCGCATAGGCAGTCGCCTTCTCGATATCGACGTAATCGAACGTCACCCCGCTCTTGCCGGAACCGGCAACATCCTTGAAAGCGATCGGCTTATGATTGAGCCAGCGTTCGGACAATGCGTCCATGCCGTGGTTGGCCTTTCCGGCCTCCAGCACGTAGGACATCAGCATCGTATCGTCATGGGCCTGGACGGTTATGCCGTGCCGCTTCATGACGAGGTAATCGAACTTGAGGTTCTGCGCGACCTTGAGGACGGTCGGATCTTCCAGCAGCGGTTTCAGGCGATCCAGCGCTTCGCGGCTGGCCATCTGGTTTTCGGCCAGACCACCGCCCAAGAGATCGCCGACACCGGTCTTGTGGGTGAGCGGGACATAGGCGGCGCGGACTTCGAGCCCGGACGGGCTATCAGTATTGTCGGCGATCGCCAGCGAGAAGCCGACCAGTTCGGCCTGCATCGGGTCGAGCGAGTTCGTCTCCGTGTCGAAGGCGACGAAACCGGTCTCGCGCGCCGCGCGGATCCAGTCATCAAGCACTTCCACATCGCGGATCGTGACATAGTTTTCCATATCGAGCTTCGCCTGCCCGAATGCGGCGATACGAGCTTCGGCAAAGGAGACAGGCGTCGCTTCGCCGGTTACCTTTGCGACCGTCGAAACCGCTCGCTCGACCGGCGCCGCGGCTGCGGTCTCTCCCGTGTCGGCCTTCGCCGCCTCGCCCGCATCGAGGTCTGGACCGCGGGCGGCATCGCCCCATTCGACCTCGACCTCCGCCGCTTCTATTTCATCGGCGTTGCAGTCGCAGGCTGTGGCAACCCTTCGCGTCAACGTTCCGAAGTTCATGGCCTTGAGGAAGCCGATCAGCTTTGGTCCGTTCTGGGGTTCGAGAACCAGCGCATCGAGTTCGAGCTCCAGGGGAACATCGGTGCGCAGCTCCACCAGTCGCCTCGACAAGCGCGCCTGCTCGGCAAAGGCGATGATGCTTTCGCGGCGCTTGACCTGCTTGATCTCTCCGGCGCGGGAAAGAAGCGTTTCGAGATCGCCGAACTCTTCCAAAAGCTGCGCTGCCGTCTTCGGCCCGATGCCCGGAATACCCGGCACGTTGTCGACCGAATCGCCGACCAGAGCCTGGAGATCGATCATCTTTTCAGGCGCTACCCCCCACTTTTCGACGACGTCGGGCACGCTGATCTGCTTGTCCTTCATGCTGTCGTACATGTGGACCATCGGCGTCACCAGCTGCATCAGATCCTTGTCGGAGGACACGATGGTGACGTCGGCGCCCGTCGCTTCGGCCTGGCGGGCATAGGTGGCAATGATGTCATCCGCCTCGAACCCCTCCGTCTCGATGCAGGGCAGGTTGAAGGCGCGGGTCGCCTGGCGGATCAGACCGAACTGCGGAACGAGCTCTTCCGGCGGCGCGGACCGGTTGGCCTTGTACGCATCGTAGATCTCCTTGCGGAAGGTCTTCGAGGAATAGTCGAAAATGACGGCGAAATGCGTCGGCGTGACGCCGACAGACGTATCGCGCGCATCGGTCAGAAGCTTCCACAACATGTTGCAGAACCCCGACACGGCGCCCACCGGCAGCCCGTCTGATTTGCGGGTGAGCGGGGGCAATGCATGAAACGCCCGGAAGATGAAACCGGAGCCGTCGATGAGGAAGAGATGATCGCCTTTTTTCATGGGGATGGAATACCCCGAGGCATCTTCGGCGTCCACGAAAAGTTCGCCGACAGCGCCACCGAACGCTCACCGCAACGTTACCGATTTGTAATAGACCAATCCCTTGAAAAGCCGCATTCCGCCGCACATTTCAAGCTTACCGGCGATTGATCACGCCGCAGTCTGGCACCCGGCTTGCCCCCTGCCGCGTCAGACCGGACAAAGGCTCACCCCCCTCTCCGGGCCTTTGTTCTTCTATCATGCCGCCACGACCGCTCCCCTCCCGGTCGTGGCGGTTTTTGTTTGCGGCTCACAGCATCTAGCGAAGCGTTGCAGGGTTGGCGAAAGCACGGCGTGCGATATATCCTTCCGGGCAAGGTCTGTTTGGACTTTCAACCGGGAAGCAAGATACCGAAGCCATGGCATTCGATCGCTCTCATTCCGCAACCTATCTCGCCAACCAGCTTGCGAAGGGTTTTGCGCGATCCCTGCAACAGCGCTCAAGCAGCCTCGGCTTTTCCCCGGGCCAGTTTCCCGTTCTCCTGGAACTCTGGCAGCAGGATGGCCTTACCCAGAAGCAACTCCTGGACAAGCTCGAGGTGGAGCAGGCGACGGTTGCCAATACGCTCGCGCGGATGCAGCGCGACGGTCTCATCGAGCGCATCCCCCATCCTGACGACAAGCGGGCAAAGATCATTACCCTGACGGCGCTTGGCCGCAGCCTGGAGGCCCGTGCGGTGGAGGCGGCAGCGGAAGCCGACGCGGCCCTGTTTTCCGGGTTCAAGCGATTCGAGCGTGACCTGATGATCGAATACATGCGGATGATTTTGGAGAACGCCCGCAAGCTCTAGGGGGCTCCAGAGACTTGTCAGTGCAAGGTTGCAGTCGACGTTACTGCCCGCTAGTTGTCCTGCACCAATCAGCCTTTTCCATTGTACGGTGACATAAAGGCTTGCTAGTTTCCGGAACGAGCGTCGCAAGCCACGTCTACAGCGGCGCCGAGCATCCACACACAGGATATTGTTATGACCGAACTTTCCCCCGTTCTTGACCGTGCCGATCAGAACCTCAGCGCCAGCATCGATCGGATGTTCGATCTCGTGCGCATCAAGTCGATCTCGACTGATCCGGCCTTCAAGGACGATTGCCGCAAGGCGGCTGAGTGGCTTGTCGAGGAATTGACGACGCTGGGCTTCGAAGCATCCTTGCGGGACACCCCCGGTCATCCGATGGTGGTCGGTCATCACGCGGGAGCAACGCCGGATGCGCCGCACGTTCTGTTCTACGGTCACTACGACGTGCAGCCGGTCGATCCGATCGAGCTTTGGGAAGACGATCCCTTCGATCCGAAGCTGAAGGAGCTCCCGGGTGGCCGCAAGATCATGACCGGACGCGGGACATCCGACGACAAGGGCCAGTTGCTGACCTTCGTCGAAGCCTGCCGCGCCTACAAGGACGTGCATGGTGCGCTGCCGATCCGCATCACCATTCTGTTTGAGGGCGAGGAAGAATCCGGTTCGCCGTCGCTTAAGCCTTTCCTCGAAGCCAATGCCGAAGAGCTCAACGCCGACTTCGCCCTGGTCTGCGATACGGGCATGTGGGACACCGACACACCGGCAATCGCTGCCGCACTTCGCGGCCTGGTCGGCGAAGAGATCACTGTCACCGCTGCCGATCGCGACCTGCATTCTGGTCTTTACGGCGGTGCCGCCGCAAACCCGATCCACATTCTCACCGGCATCATCGCCGGCCTTCGCGACGACACGGGCCGTATCACCCTTGAGGGTTTCTACGACGGCGTCGAGGAAACGCCTGAAAACATCAAGGCAAGCTGGGAAACGCTTGGTCGCTCGGCCGAAAAGTTCCTCGGCGAAATCGGGCTCTCAGAGCCGGCCGGCGAAAAGGGCCGTTCGGTTCTGGAAATGACCTGGGCCCGACCGACCTGCGAGGTCAATGGGATCTGGGGCGGTTACACTGGCGACGGCTTCAAGACCGTCATTGCGGCCAAGGCTTCGGCAAAGATTTCGTTCCGCCTCGTGGGAACGCAGGACCCGGACAAGATCCGCGACACGTTCCGCGCCTATGTGACATCCAAGATCCCGGCGGACTGCAACGTCGAGTTCCACCCGCATGGTGGCTCGCCCGCGATCCAGCTTTCATACGACTCACCGGCCTTGACCAAGGCGAAGAGTGCACTTTCGGACGAATGGGCAAATCCAGCCGTCATCATCGGCATGGGCGGCTCCATTCCGATCGTCGGCGATTTCCAGAAGATGCTCGGAATGGATAGTCTGCTGGTCGGCTTCGGACTCAATGACGACCGGATCCACTCGCCGAACGAGAAGTATGACCTGAAGTCCTACCACAAGGGGATCAGGTCCTGGGTCCGGATCATCACGGCCCTCGCAAAGTGAGGGCACCGGCGGGGCGCAGCAGACAGCTCCTTTGCCGATGCACGTCCAACTCATACGAAACGAAAAAGGTCGGGCTAGCCCGACCTTTCTGATCCCAATCACAAGTGCCAGTACATCCGTGGTCACTCTTATGGGCATGCAATGCGAAACAGCCGCCGTCGACGACATTGGCTCTAATGTTCATCGTCTCGCTAATTGGTTAATATTTGGTTAACGGCGCTCTGTGCCTTGCTCGAAAGGCATCGTCGGAACGCAAAAAGGCCGGTCGATGACCGGCCTTCATAAATAAATGAAACGGGTATCTTAGACGGCGCGGAGGCTGTCAGCCGATTCCTTGCCGGAACGGCGGTCGGTCGTCAGTTCGAAGCCGATCTTCTGACCGTCCTGCAGCTGGCCGAGGCCTGCGCGCTCGACCGCGGTGACGTGAACGAAAACGTCCTTGCCACCGTCGTCAGGGGTGATGAAGCCGTAGCCCTTGGTTGCGTTGAACCATTTTACAGTACCAGTCGCCATAACGATGCCTTTCTCTTGCAAATGACCGACTGCCCCGTTCGGAATTTCCCGGGGCGTTTGTGTTTCGTATTTGAAGAAAGATCGTCGCAGGCGGGGCAGTTTAGCCACGTGCTGGCTTGTCAAACAAATATCGATGCAGAGGATTTAAGGTCTGGCCGTTTTGGCGTCAAGCCTGCAGGACCGGGCGCAAATCGATCGATCCAGACGCGATCGTGGTGCCCTGCATCCGCTACATCGACGCAAGTTCTTGGAGTTGCGGGCCTTTTCGAGAGCTTCAGGCGCTTAAGATATCTCATCGCTCCAGCCCCTCAGAAAACAGAAAAGCCCGACGCGGGAGGAGGTGCGTCGGGCTTCTGAAACTGGCCAACAACTGGGAGGAGGAGTGTTGCCGGCCCCATCGGGGACGCTGGGAGGAGGAGTGCGTCCGTCGATGATTTAAACATACAGCGGAAACGCACAAAAAACAGACGTAATTTCGCACCGCAGCATTGCAAGAATTGCATGCCTCGCGAGACTTGCCCGCTGGATGCGCTTCGGTCATGCTGCACCCATGAGCCTTGAATCCGTACGCAGCTTTTTCGCGACCCACGCGCCTGACATCGAGATCATCGAGACCGAACAGAGTTCGGCGACCGTTCCGCTTGCAGCACTCGCGCATGGCGTCGATCCTGACCAGATCGCGAAGACAATCTGCCTGCGAGCGGGCGACGTCATGCTGTTGGTCGTAATGTCGGGAAACAGTCGCATCGACAATAAGAAGTTCAGGTCGGTCTTCAGCGCCAAACCGCGGATGCTGTCCGGCGATGAGGTCATGGCAGCAACTGGCCATCCGATCGGAGGGGTGTGCCCGTTTGGTCTTGCGACTGAGCTCCAGGTCTATTGCGACCTTTCGCTAAGGGATTACCCTGAGGTCGTGCCCGCAGCTGGAGCAACGAATGCTGCGATCAGGATAGACCCGGAACGACTTGCAGAACTCACCAAGGCCTTCTGGATCGACTGCGCCAGCCGAACGGATAGTTCGGCCGGCTAGACGGATAAGGTATTCCTAGAAGCGGTCGTTGATGTAACGCTGATACCAGGCCTGCTTGCTGTCGACGGACGCGTTGGCGACGAGATAGCCGATCGCAAAGCCGATACCGCCAATCAGGGTGATCAGGGTCGTGGTTGCTGCAGGATGCTCGCGGACAGTGGCGGCCACGGAATTTGCTTCTTCCGAAACGTAGCTTGCGGCATCGGACGCGCGGCTTGCAACGCGGTCATAAGCAACGCTGCCTTTTTCTGCCAACAGATCACGCAAATTGGCGATCTCGGACTTGAGGCTGGCGATCTCGGAATTAAATGCCGAATTTTCGCTCGGCACATGATCGAAGGATGGCGACTGGGATTCGGTTGGCTTCAGGCTCTTTACGGATTCTGCCATTTTGGCCTCCTGTCTGTTGTTGATCGAGAGCACGGTCAACTTTCGAAGACAGGATATGTTCCTTGAATGGCCCGAATGTCTGTTCGACCCGGAATCTACCGCGCCTTGGCGAGAGTTTCCGCCAATGCAGCCAGTTTCTCTTTTTCGTCGGCGCCCTTTTGAAGCGAGTGGACGAGAATGAGCGCCAGTGCTTCTGCATCTGGACTGCTTTTATCGATGTGGTGCTCGGAGCAGGTCTCGTCGAAGACTTGCTGCAATAGGTTGAGCTGGCCGGAACTGACCGGCTTGCGGATAAGCTGACTTGGCATTTGCCCCTCACGTGCGGATGGCGAGGCTCCTCCCCATACCCCTGGGAGCCGCGATCAGGCTAAAAGACTTATCCGCTTGCAGCCTCCAAACCTCAGCGAAGGAAACGAGTGGATGCAGCCGGCAGTGTGAGATCTGACTAATTGAATAGCAATAACAAGATCGCACGGGTGCAATTTAGGGGGTTATTAACAATAGCCACACCCTTATCGCGAGCCACGCCGCCCGGCGCGCTTGTCACCGGACGGCGTAGATCATCAATTTCTATCGGACCACAAATCAGGCAGCGCCTGCCGGGTCTCCCGTCGGCATCAGAGCCGGCTCCAATGTGGGATCCTGCGGGTTTTTCGTATCCCCCGGATCCTGCGTCGGGGTCAGCGGCGGCTTTTCCTGCGTGCGGTCGGGCACTCCGCCAGTCCCCACGGGACCACGGGGAGTCTCGACGCCGGGAGTTGGCAATGGGTCACGATTCGGCATGAATGCCTCCTTTGTCTCAGGGTAGGTCTAGAGGAAACGGCTATAACCAATGATTGTTCCGGTCCGCTCATCGGGCAGGGCTAGCGCTGGACGCGGATCGCGGGTCAAAGCTAGCGTCGCCTGTCGTGGGGCCGGGACGAAACGCCTAGCAGATAACCGAGTAGAAATGCCGCCACGCCGATGGATGCAGCAACGGATGCAGTAGCGGCCGGGTGATCCACAGCATGCGCTGCGACCATTCCCGCTTCGTCCTTCACCTTCGCGGCTGTGGATTTTGCTTTTTCAGCCACGCCCGTTCCAGGGTCGATATCACCGGTGAAGCCGACATTGAGTGGTTTTCTCGCCATGGTCATCTCCTTTCGAAGACAATCCACGGGCCGGAATGAAGTTCCGTCCGCAAGACGCGACTGGGCAGCGCCGCCGTAGCGGGTTTGCGGGCAAGGCCGCCGAGCTTCTACATGAGCTGCAACTTCGACAGCGCCTCTCGCGTCAGAAACACATCGGTCTTTCCAGCCTCATAGGCCGGATGACTGAATTCAAACATGCCGCTGGAAAAGACGCCGTTATATGGCATCTCGAGCGCCTGCTTGACGCTGACGAGACCGACCGGAACACGCCGGTCGCCATTGATGACCACAGCCTCAACGATCCTGTTCATGCACTCCCCTCCTCCAAGGTGGAACTCAAACCGATCCGACAGGCAAATTACCGTATATAGAAAGCAACTGTTTTACGTAGAAATCCAGCCTTTTTTAGGCGGCACTCATATTAAATAGCGTCCGATCGGATTTTACATCTCCTTAAATCGCCGCATTTACACTGCAGCGAGATAACTCGGGCGACAATTTGTGAGAACAGCGCATTCAGGATGCGCGTAACGGGGATATGCCGGCTCATCATGGCAGCCAGAAAATCGGACAAACGCGTCGAACCGTCTTTTGGCGGATCGCAGGACAAAGATGACTTCCGTCTCGACGCGGACGACCGCATCATTGGCAATGGACGCTCCACCCGGCGTGCGCAGAAGGCCGATGACGAGTACGACGATCTCCCGCCCCGCAAGACACGCAAGCAGTCCGACCCGTCCAACGACCGCGACAGGTCTTCGCGCAAGGCATCGTCAAATCGCGGTGGCGACAATGGTGGCTTCTTCGCGCCCCTGAAACGACTGGTTTACTGGTGCGTCGTCCTGTCGATCTGGGCAGCGATCGGCATCGGTGGACTTGTTCTCTACTACGGCGCGCAGATGCCGTCTGCCAGCAGCTGGACCATTCCAGACCGTCCGCCAAACATGAAGATCACCTCGACCGATGGGTCGGTGATCGCCAACCGCGGCACGACCGGTGGCGAGGCGCTGGCGCTGGAAGACATGTCGCCTTATCTACCCCAGGCCGTCATGTCGATCGAGGATCGGCGCTTCTATTCCCATTTTGGCGTCGATCCGCTGGGTCTGGCGCGCGCCTTCGTCAACAACCTGACAGGCCAGCCGATCCAGGGCGGTTCGACGATCACCCAGCAGCTTGCCAAGAACCTGTTCCTCTCCCCGGATCGCACGTTCGAGCGCAAGATCCAGGAAGTGCTCTTGTCCTTCTGGCTGGAGACGAAATTCACCAAGGACCAGATCCTGGCGATGTACCTCAACCGGGTGTACTTCGGCGCGAACGCCTATGGTGTCGAGGCCGCTTCGCGTCGCTACTTCAACAAGTCGGCACGGGACGTCAACCTCGGTGAGGCGGCAACGCTTGCGGGTCTCTTGAAGGCACCCTCGCGGCTTTCGCCTGCCAGAGATCCGAAAGCGGCCGAAGAGCGGGCACAGGTCGTTCTCGGGACGATGCGGGAAGAAGGCTACATCACTGACAGCGACCTCAAGACCGCGATGGCGCAGCCTCCTTCCAACGCCAAGAGCTCCTGGAACGGCGCCCAGCACTATGCCGCAGACATGGTGGTCGATGAGGTCAAGCGTCTGATCGGGGAGCCGAAGGTCGATGTCGTCGTCGAGACCACCGTCGATCTGCGTCTTGAGGAAGCCGCCGAAAAGGCTTTGAAAGATGTGCTGACCAAGGAAGGCGGCAAGCTGAACGCCTCGCAGGCGGCGCTTGTGTCCGTCGATGCGACTGGCGCCATCCGCGCAATGGTGGGCGGCCGCGATTATGCGCAGAGCCAGTTCAACCGGGCCGTCAAGGCCAAGCGCCAGCCAGGCTCGGCGTTCAAGCCGTTCGTCTATGCCTCGGCTCTCGAAGCGGGCTACAATCCGGACACGATCGTCAACGACGCGCCTGTCCGCATCGGCAACTGGACGCCGGAGAATTACGAGAAGGAATACAAGGGGCCGGTTCCGCTTTCCTATGCGATGGCCCATTCGCTCAACACCGTCGCCGCTCAACTGGTGATGGCGGTGGGGCCTGAAAAGGTCGTGTCGATGGCGCATCGGCTCGGCGTCGATTCCGACATCCAGCCGAACGCCTCGATCGCGCTCGGGACATCGGAAGTCTCGCTGACGGAACTCACCTCATCCTATGCGGCCTTCATGAACGGCGGCTACAAGGCGACGCCTTATATCGTGAAGCGGATCGCGGATACGGACGGCAAGGTTCTCTATGAGGCCGACTACACCAACCCGCCGCGTGTTCTCAGCGCGCCGGTTGCCGCTGCCATGAACAGCATGATGTCGGGCGTCGTCCGTGACGGCACCGGACGGGCCGCGCGCCTCGATGGCTGGCAGGTTGCCGGCAAGTCCGGGACGACCCAGTCGTTCCGCGATGCGCTGTTCGTCGGTTATACCAGCATCATGACGACAGGAATCTGGTTCGGCAACGACGACGGCGCCTTCATGAAAAAGGTGACGGGTGGCGGCCTGCCGGCAAAAGCCTGGAAGGAATACATGACGGTGGCAATGAAGGGCTATACCCCGACGCCACTGTTCGGATTCAACAGCGGTCTTCAGCTGCCACCGCCCGTTGAGGAAGAACAATCGCCATCGACATCGATTGGCGACATCATTTCCGGCATTATACCGGGAGCGAGCGATCAGCGGGAAGCACCAGCGCCGGATAATTTTCCGCCAGCTCCGCGTGCGCCGGTCCAGCAGGCGGCACCTCGTGGAGAAGCCTCTCTCGAACAGCCGGCACGCAGGCCTCCGCCCGCGACGCGCCAGCAAGTCCAGCCTGCCCCCCCGGGCCAGCCCGATTGCGCCTATGGTGACAACGCGGTCTGCAACACCGGGACGGTTTATGACAACAGACCGCCGCCGCGACAGTATCGCGAAGGCGGTTCTGCCAACCGGGCGCAACCCGGAGAATACAGAGATTACCGCGAATATCGTGCCCCTTACGATAGCCAGGCACCGGTGCCGCCCGGCGATGTCGGCGGCCGTCCGATGCCGCCTTCGGACGTCGGACAAGTCTACCAGCCGCAGGAAACGCGTCGCACGACGCTGTACGATATCCTCATGGGCCAGTAGCCCGTTAGAAAGACAGAAGGAAAATTGCATTTTTTTGCGTGAATGCAGGCGAATTCCCGCCTTGCAGTCCGAAAAACCCGTCCTTATATACCCCGCATGACAGCAGCCGGTGCTGCGAAAATTCCCAGTCGAGGAACTGTCAAAGGAATGCCTTTCACGGGGTTCCGACAGTTCGCTTAAAGGAGAGAGAAGATATGGCAAAAGTAATTGGCATCGACCTTGGCACTACCAACTCCTGCGTCGCCATCATGGACGGCAAGGATTCCAAAGTCATCGAGAATGCGGAAGGCGCGCGCACGACGCCGTCCATGGTCGCATTTTCTGACGACGGCGAACGTCTCGTCGGTCAGCCGGCCAAGCGCCAGGCTGTAACCAACCCAACCAATACGCTTTTCGCAGTGAAGCGCCTTATCGGCCGCCGCTACGAAGACCCGACCGTTGAGAAGGACAAGGGCCTCGTACCCTTCGACATCGTCAAGGGCGACAACGGCGACGCTTGGGTGAAGGCTCAGGACAAGGCCTACTCTCCGGCCCAGATCTCCGCGATGATCCTTCAGAAGATGAAGGAAACCGCAGAAGCCTATCTCGGCGAGAAGGTCACGCAGGCCGTCATCACGGTTCCCGCATACTTCAACGATGCCCAGCGCCAGGCAACCAAGGACGCCGGCCGCATTTCGGGTCTTGAAGTTCTGCGCATCATCAACGAGCCGACGGCTGCAGCACTTGCCTACGGCCTCGACAAGAAGGAAGGCAAGACGATTGCCGTTTACGACTTGGGCGGCGGCACGTTCGATATCTCGGTTCTCGAAATCGGCGACGGCGTCTTCGAAGTGAAGTCGACCAACGGCGACACCTTCCTCGGTGGTGAAGACTTCGACATGCGTCTCGTCGAATATCTCGCAAACGAGTTCAAGAAGGAAAACGGCATCGACCTGAAGAACGACAAGCTCGCTCTGCAGCGCCTCAAGGAAGCATCCGAGAAGGCAAAGATCGAACTGTCGTCGTCGCAGCAGACCGAAATCAACCTGCCGTTCATCACGGCAGATGCTTCCGGTCCGAAGCACCTGACCTTGAAGCTGACCCGCTCGAAGTTTGAAAGCCTGGTGGACGATCTCGTCCAGCGCACTGTCGCACCGTGCAAGGCAGCCTTGAAGGATGCCGGCGTGACTGCCGCTGAAATCGACGAAGTCGTTCTGGTCGGCGGCATGAGCCGCATGCCGAAGGTACAGGAAGTCGTCAAGCAGCTGTTCGGCAAGGAGCCGCACAAGGGCGTCAACCCGGATGAAGTGGTTGCCATGGGCGCCGCGATCCAGGGCGGCGTTCTGCAGGGCGACGTCAAGGACGTTCTCCTTCTCGACGTGACACCGCTGTCGCTCGGCATTGAAACGCTCGGTGGTGTCTTTACCCGCCTGATCGACCGCAACACGACGATCCCGACGAAGAAGTCGCAGACCTTCTCGACCGCCGACGATAACCAGTCGGCCGTGACGATCCGCGTTTCGCAGGGCGAGCGTGAAATGGCGCAGGACAACAAGCTGCTCGGTCAGTTCGACCTCGTCGGTCTGCCGCCGGCTCCGCGCGGCATGCCGCAGATCGAAGTCACGTTCGACATCGACGCCAACGGCATCGTCCAGGTTTCGGCCAAGGACAAGGGTACCGGCAAGGAACAGCAGATCCGCATCCAGGCATCTGGTGGTCTGTCCGACGCCGACATCGAGAAGATGGTCAAGGACGCCGAGGCGAACGCCGAAACCGACAAGAAGCGTCGTGCCGGTGTGGAAGCCAAGAATCAGGCCGAAAGCCTCATTCATTCCAGCGAGAAGTCGCTGGCTGAATATGGCGACAAGGTAACCGAGACCGACCGCAAGGCGATCGAGGATGCCATTGCCGCGCTCAAGGCTTCTGTCGAGGCTCCCGAGCCTGATGCAGACGATATCCAGGCGAAGACCCAGACCCTCATGGAAACATCCATGAAGCTTGGTCAGGCCATCTATGAGGCCCAGCAGGCTGATGGTGGCGCTGCCGAAGCCGGCAGGGACGACGGTGTCGTCGATGCCGACTACGAGGAAATCAAGGACGACAAGAAGTCGGCCTAAGTCTGGTTCCGTTGACGGATACCGCTAGATAGTCGACTAAGATATCCGGCTGCCATCGTGCAGCCGGAACCCTTTCTGGAGCCGGTTACCGCTTATGGCTAAAGCAGATTTTTACGAAACGCTGGGTGTCGGCAAATCCGCTGACGAGAAGGAGCTGAAAAGCGCCTTCCGTAAGCTTGCGATGAAATACCATCCCGACAAGAACCCCGGCGATTCGGAAGCTGAGAAGAAATTCAAGGAGATCGGCGAAGCTTACGAGACGCTGAAGGATCCCCAGAAGCGCGCGGCCTACGATCGCTTCGGTCATGCTGCCTTCGAACAGGGTGGCATGGGCGGCGGCGGTGGCGGCTTCTCCGGCGGCGCAGGAGCAGGTGGCTTCTCCGACATTTTCGAAGACATTTTCGGCGACATGATGGGCGGCGGCCGTGCGCGCCGGTCCTCCGGCGGTCGCGAACGTGGCGCCGATCTTCGCTACAATATGGAGATCACCCTCGACGAGGCCTATGCCGGCAAGACGGCGCAGATCCGGGTTCCGTCCTCGATCACCTGTGACGTCTGTTCGGGTTCGGGCGCCAAGCCCGGCACCCAGCCGAAGACCTGCGGCACCTGCCAGGGGTCCGGGCGCGTCCGTGCATCCCAGGGCTTCTTCTCGGTCGAACGGACCTGCCCGACCTGTCATGGCCGCGGACAGACCATCACCGATCCGTGCACCAAGTGCCACGGCCAGGGTCGCGTCACCGAAGAGCGTTCGCTGTCGGTAAACATTCCATCGGGCATCGAAGACGGCACGCGCATTCGTCTGCAGGGCGAAGGCGAAGCCGGTGCGCGCGGTGGCCCAACCGGGGATCTCTACATCTTCCTGTCGGTCCGACCGCACGAGTTCTTCCAGCGTGATGGCGCCGATCTCTACTGCGCCGTGCCGATCTCCATGACGACGGCAGCGCTTGGCGGCACGTTCGATGTCGGGACGCTGGATGGATCGAAGTCACGTGTGACCGTTCCTGAGGGCACACAGGCCGGCAAGCAGTTCCGCCTCAAGGGCAAGGGAATGCCGGTGTTGCGGTCTTCACAGACGGGCGATCTCTACATTCAGATCCAGATCGAGACGCCGCAGAAGCTGACCAAGCGCCAGCGCGAGCTGCTGCAGGAGTTCGAGGACATCTCGTCCAAGGAGAACAATCCGGAATCGACGGGCTTCTTTGCCCGGATGAAGGAATTCTTCGACACCTGATGGCTGTCGCAACGACGAAGATTGCAAAACGCCGGCCCTGCGCCGGCGTTTTTCTTCGTTAAAACCCTTATAGACACCGCAATCTGCCCAGCCATTATTATAGAGCTGAACAAGCCCGCTCTGTAGTTGCGGGACTGAAACAATCGAGACCAGACATGACGGACGGTAAACACTACTGGCTTCGCAAAGACGACAAGCAGGCGACCAAGGCCAACTTCCCGGAACTGTTCTTCGACCTGGTCTTCGTCTTCGCCTTCATCCAGTTGTCGGAAACGCTGGCCGCGGATTTCTCGCTCGGGATCGCCGCCGAAGCGCTGATTTTCATCTTCGCGCTCTGGTGGGTCTGGATCCACACGACCTGGGTCACCAATCTTCTCGATGCCGAAATAGAGCCGGTGCGGATCCTGCTGTTCGGCCTGATGTTTCTCGGCGTCATTCTGGCAATTGCCCTGCCGAGGGCGTTTCAGGACATGGGCCTGACCTTCGCGCTCGCCTATTCGGCCATGCAGATCATCCGATCGCTGTTTGCGCTCTACGCCTTCCGGCACGCCGATCGGGCCTCCTATGTCACCTTCCAGCGGATTACCGTCTGGCTTTCGGTTTCAAGCGCCTTGTGGATCGCCGGCGGCCTCGGTGAACAGTCCGTCCGGGTGTATTTCTGGATCGCTGCGCTGGCGATCGAATATATCGCACCGATCTTACGGTACCGGGTGCCCGGGCTAGGTGCCGCACCTGGGGAAACGCTTGACATCAACGGCGAGCATATGGCCGAACGTTGCGCGCTGTTCGTCATCATCGCGCTTGGAGAAACGATCCTCACCACGGGCAAGAATGCGTCCAGTCATCTGGAAAGCAGCTTGACGCCACTCGTGCTGTTTGTAGCCTTCCTTTCGACCGTGCTGATGTGGTGGATCTACTTCCATGACGGGCAGGAAAAGGCAGCCGACAAGGCGGAAGAAAGTTCAGAGCCACAGGCGACCGCGAATCATCTTTTCACCTACGGTCATCTGCCGATTATCGCTGGCATCATCCTTACTGCAGTCGGTGAAGACTTCGCCCTGTCGCATGCGCACGAGCATGCGACGCTTGCTCAGGCTTTCGCGCTTCTAGGCGGTCCGATCCTGTTCTTAAGCGGCATGATCTGGGTAAAGACGCATTCGACAAAGCATGTGCCATGGTCGCATTGTGCCGGCATTGCCGTCCTTGTTGCCTGCTTTCTGCTTGTTGCAAGCCTGACAACCGTCCACATCCAGATGCTTGCGACGGGTTCGCTTCTGGCCGTCGCAATCTGGGAATATGTGGCCTTGAGGCGCTTTGCCCGCGCCGCCGCGTGACGGTCAGTAGTGTGGCGGCCTGGTGTTGGCCGGCGCTTCAAGCGAGGTTTCCTCGAGGGACAGAAAGCGTACGGTCAGCCGGTCGAGCTTCGCGCGGGTCTGCTCGACGACCTTCCACTGTTCGGCAAGCTGGTCGGACAGTTCCTCGATGACCTTGGCCTGATGCGCCGCCAATTCCTCCAGCTTCAAAATTCGATCGTCTTCGGTCACACTATTCACTCGCACTCGATTTCGGGCATTCGCCGGATCCTTCCGGCTGAGGCTTTCTCCGAGACTACAGCGTTTGGAACGGGAAGAAAACGGCGGGCACGGCCTGCAACTCGCCAAGGGTGATGTCAGTTACAGACCTGCGCTTGCCTTCTTGGCGCGAAGTCCTTAGCTCCTACGTGGAAACAACGCGATACAAGATGGCGCAAAAGACCTTCCTTTCCCGGTTGAAGCTGACCGACTTTCGAAATTACACCCAGGCTTCGCTCGATCTCGACGGCCGGCATGTCGTCCTGACCGGCGAGAACGGTGCAGGCAAGACCAACCTTCTCGAAGCCGTGTCCTTCCTGTCTCCCGGCCGTGGCCTGCGCCGCGCCGTGCTGAGCGATGTCACGCGCGTCGGCGCTGCCGCAGGTTTCAGCGTCTTTGCGGATGTGGACGGGATGGAGGGCGAGGTTTCGCTCGGCACCGGCATCGAAGCGAATGACGGCGACGGTGTCAGCCGTAAGCTCCGCATCAACGGCACGCCGGCAAAATCGACGGAGGAACTTTCCGACCATCTTCGTGCCCTGTGGCTGACGCCGGCGATGGACGGCCTGTTCACCGGCCCCTCGGCCGACCGCCGCCGCTTTCTCGACCGACTGGTTCTCTCGCTCGATGCAGGTCACGGCCGGCGGGCGGGCGATTTCGAACGTGCCATGCGCAGCCGCAACCGGTTGCTGTCCGAAGGACGGTTCGACCCTGCGTGGCTTTCCGCAATCGAGGCGCAGATGGCGGGTCTCGGCATATCCATGGCGGCGGCCCGGCACGAGATGCTGGGACTGCTGAAGACGCTGTCTGCCAATCTCGGCGACACGCCGTTTCCAACGCCAGAGCTTTCGCTGGAAGGGTTTCTGGACGGTGCCATGGATCGGCCCGCGGCGGACCTCGAAGATGAATATCTCGCCATGCTCGCGTCAGGGCGTGGCCGCGACGCTGCAGCGGGACGAACACTGGATGGTCCGCACCGTGTAGACCTAACCGTTCGTCACCGCGAGAAGGACATTGAGGCTTCGCGCTGCTCGACCGGGGAGCAGAAAGCCCTGCTGATCGGGCTCGTGCTTGCCCACGCCCGCCTGACGGCGGATATGACCGGCCATGCGCCAATCCTGCTTCTGGACGAAATTGCAGCACATCTGGACGAGGGACGGCGCGCGACATTGTTCGATCTCGTGCATGGACTGGGCGGGCAGGCCTTCATGACCGGCACCGATCGCCACATGTTTGCAGCGCTTGCCGATCGGGCGCAGTTCCTGACAGTTTCCCATGGCGGCATAACCCGCTGAACCTGCTTACACTCGATTTCTGCGGTGCTATGATCCCATGATGGAAAACCAGAATTCGGACACGCTCCGCCCAGATGAAATCGAGCGCTATCGCCGCCATATCCTGCTGCCGGAGATCGGCGGTCAGGGCCAGCAGAAGCTCAAGAGCGCACGTGTGCTGGTGATCGGTGCGGGCGGTCTTGGGGCGCCCATTCTCGAATATCTCGCAGCGGCCGGCGTTGGCACGATCGGCATCGTCGACGACGACCGCGTTTCGCTCTCCAACCTGCAGCGACAGGTGATCCACGATACCGGCACGATCGGCGAGATGAAGACACGGAGTGCCCGAGAGGCGATCGCCCGGTTGAACCCGAATACGCGGGTGATGGATTTCGAGGAGCGCTTCTCCGCCGAATGGGCTCAGATGCATCTCTCCCGTTTCCGCCTGCTGATCGACGGCTCGGACAATTTCGACACGCGCTATGCAGCAGCGGACGCGGCGGAAGCGGCCCGCATCCCCTTGGTGACGGGTGCGGTCGGGCGCTTCGACGGATCGTTGACGGTGCTGAAACCTTACGAGGCCGGCGAGGACGGAGATCTCAACCCCACCTACCGCGACCTCTTCCCCGAGCAGCCGCCGGAAGGCCTCATCCCCGCCTGCGCGGAGACTGGCGTGGTTGGTGCGTTGACCGGCGTGATCGGGACGCTGATGGCGATGGAAGCGATCAAGTTGGTGACAGGGATTGGCGAACCGCTGGTTAGGCGCCTGTTGCTCTACGATGGACTTGCAACGCGGTTCGATGTGATCAAGTACAAGCGCCGTGCGAAACGGACGGCTACCGAATGACTGAGATCGTTCGCATCGACGAGAGTTTCACCGGCTGGGAAGACCTGCTGACGCTGATCATGTCATCCTTTGCCTATATGGACGGGGTGATCGATCCGCCCTCCTCTGCCCACCGGCTCACGCTTGTGTCGCTTGAGCAGAAGGCGCGCGACGAGATTGCGTTCGTCGCGGTGGAAGAGGGACAGCTTGCAGGTTGCGTGTTTCTGAAGCCTGAACCCGGATGTCTCTATGTGGGCAAGCTGGCGATATCGCCTGCGTTCCAGAGCCGAGGCATCGGCCGGCATCTGCTTTCCGTGGCGGAGGATATCGCGCGGCAAAGAGGCCTGCCTGCGCTCAGGCTGGAGACCCGCATCGAGCTTACCGGCAATCACACGACCTTCGCGAGGTGGGGCTTCGTGAAGACGGCCGAGAATGCCCATGCGGGCTATGCCAGAACGACATCGATCGAGATGCGGAAGCGGCTTTCGCAGACAACCTAGTTCCGGCCGGGCAGAACCCGGTTCGGTGGGCGATGGCCATCGAAATACGTGCGGATATTGATGATCACCTTGTCGCCCATGTCGATGCGACCTTCGATCGTTGCCGAGCCCATATGCGGCAGCAGAACCACACGCCCTTCGCGCGCAAGCTTGACCAGCTTCGGATTGACGGCCGGTTCGTTCTGATAGACGTCGAGACCTGCGCCGGCAATTTTTCCGTCACGCAGAAGCTGCACCATCGCGACCTCATCGATAATATCGCCGCGGGCGGTGTTGACGATGATCGACCCAGGCTGCAGCAAGGCCAGCCGGCGGGCCGAGAGAAGGTGGAAGGTCGCCGGCGTCGACGGGCAGTTGATCGAGACGATATCGACGCGCGCAAGCATCTGATCGAGGCTGTCCCAATAGGTCGCCTCGAGCTCTTCCTCGGTGGCCGGGCTGACCGGTTTGCGATTGTGATAATGGATGGCGAGGCCGAAGGCCTTGGCCCGGCGCGCCACGGCACTGCCGATGCGGCCCATGCCGACGATGCCGATACGCTTGCCCCAGATCCGCCGGCCGAGCATCCAGGTCGGGCTCCAGCCCTCCCAGTCACCGGGCTTGTCGGTGAGGATCCGCGAGCCTTCCGCCAGACGTCGGTTGACGGCGAGGATCAGCGCCAAGGTCATATCGGCCGTGTCTTCGGTCAGGACGTTCGGCGTGTTGGTGACCGTGATCCCCTTCTTGGCGGCCGCATCCACATCGATATGATCGGTACCGTTGGAAAAACTGGCGATCAGCTTCAGCTGCGGGCCTGCTTCCGCGATCAGCCCTGCGTCGATCCTATCGGTAACCGTCGGTACCAGCACATCGGCGGTCTTCATAGCAGCGATAAGCTCTTCGCGCGAACGGGGACAATCGTCGATATTGAGCTCTGCGTCGAAAAGCTCGCGCATGCGCGTTTCAACGGCGTCCGGAAGTTTGCGAGTGATGTAAACCTGGGGTTTTTTCTTCGCTGTCATGGTTTCAAAGCCGCATTGCAATCAGCTGCCATTAGGACGTCCTTAACCAAGGTGCGCAATAGTCGGAGGCATCCAGGGCGTTTTCTTAACAGACCCGTCGGCGAAGACAAACAAAACCTCGCATGGACAGGAACGCTTGTGGAATTTCAGCCGGAATGAGATTCATGCGCAGAACATTCTTTACATCCTTCCTTGCAGCCTCGATCGGGCTCCTCACCTGCCTTTCCGGCGCCGACGGCGCACTTGCACAGGGCGTTGCCAAGGGCGCAAGCGGTCTGCCGCTTCCCCGTTTCGTCAGCCTGAAATCGAGAAAGGTGAACATCCGCATCGGTCCGAGCACGGATTATGCGGTGTCATGGATGTACATGAAGTCGGGAACCCCGATGGAAATCATCCAGGAATACGACAACTGGCGCCGTGTTCGCGATGCCGAGGGCACGGAGGGCTGGGTCAACCAGGCCCTGCTATCGGGCGAGCGCACGGCCGTTGCAGCGCCGTGGATGCGCGGCAAGGGCAAGGACATCTATGTCAACATGCGCAACGAACCGCAGCAATCCGCGGGCCTCACTGCAAAGCTCGAGCCCGGCGTGATGATCAAGATCAGCGAATGCAATGGCGACTGGTGCCATGCGGAAGCGAATGGTGCAGAGGGCTGGATCGCCCAGGCGGAAATCTGGGGCGCTTACCCGGGAGAGGCCTTTAAATAAGGCCTCTTTCCTTCGCCGCCTGCGCGAGCGAGACCATCGGCCGCGGCCCGATCTGCTGAATGACGATGGCCGCGACCAGGCAGCCAAGCTTGCCGCAATCCTCAAGCGAACGATCTGCGGTATAGCCGTAGAGAAAGCCGGCGGCGAACAGATCGCCGGCACCGGTCGTATCGACGAGTTCCTCGATGGCATAGGCCGGGATCGCGATCCGTTCCTTGCCACGCACGAGAACCGCACCTTCCTCGCTCAGCGTGATGGCCGCCAGCTTGCAATCGTGAGCGATCTTGCCGAGGGCGAGCTCGAAATCGTCCGTCTCGTAGAGCGACAGAAGTTCCTGCTTGTTGGCAAAGACGATATCCACGGTGCCGGATTTCATCAGCTCCAGGAATTCCTCGCGGTAGCGGCCGACGCAGAACGGATCCGACAGCGTCATCGAGACTTCACGACCATGCGCATGGGCGATGCGGGCTGCTTCGCGGATCGCATCCTTGGCGCGCGGCGGATCCCACAAGTAACCTTCGAAATAGGTCACTTTCGATTCGGCCACCACGTCTTCCTCGACATGTTCAGGACCGAGTTCGACGCAGGCGCCGAGATAGGTGTTCATCGAACGCTCGCCATCCGGCGTCACGAAAATCATCGAACGGGCGGTCGGTGGATGAACACCGTCAGGCTTTGTTTCGTAGTGGACACCCTGGGCACGGATATCATGCTGGAAAATGGTGCCGAGCTGATCGTTGGCGACCTTGCCGAAGTAGGCAGCCCTGCCGCCGAGACTGGCAACGCCGGCCGCTGTGTTGCCGGCGGAACCGCCTGAGGCTTCGACCGCAGGACCCATCTTCGAGTAGAGAAGTTCGGCGCGCTCGGCATTGATCAGGTTCATCGCACCCTTGATGATCGCGTTGTCGCCGAGGAATTGATCGTCGCCGCGCGCGAGGATGTCCACGATGGCATTGCCGATGGTTAGCACGTCGAATTTCGGCATCCGGCTCTGATCCTCTTTCGAATGAATGGATGAGAGAACGGGTATTCGCCTTTAGCCGTGATTGGAAGCAAAAAACGCTGTCGGCACTAAGGCTCCAAAAATCCGCAGCTGTCATTCTCCCGTCATGGTGAGCCGCTAGATAACGATCATCCGATTGCTGATGTCGACCACGGATGAACTGGCGACGAAGCGTTTGGACACCCCTGGCTGGACCGGGGAAGGAAGCGGGGATCAAGCCCCGCTTTTCTGTTTTCGGCTTTCGCCTGCAACGGGTTTGCGCCCGACGCATTTGTCGTTCAGCCAGATCTGCGCTAGACGCAGATAACAGTCTCCTCCGAAAGCCGCGTCCGTGTCGTCAGTCTTCGCCAATGTGCTGCCCGTCTTCGTCCTGATCCTGATGGGCTGGCTCGCCGCCAAAACCGGGCTTTTGAAGGCCGAAACCGGTGACGCGCTGGGGGAATACGTCTTCAAGATCGCGGTTCCGATGCTGATCTTCCGGACGGTTGCGGACGCCCATTTTGGCGGCGTCTCTCCCTTCGGGCTGTGGAGCGCTTATTTCATTGCCGTTGCCGTCACATGGACGACCGGGCATCTGATGGCCACGCGGTTCTTCGCACGGGATGCCAAGGTCGGCGTCATCGCGGGCATGTCGAGTGCGTTTGCCAACAACATCTTCATCGGCCTGCCGTTGATCGATCACATGGTCGGCAAGGAAGGGCTTCTTGCCGTCTCGATCCTGCTCGCCATCCATCTGCCGATCATGATGATCGCCGGCTCGATCCTGATGGAGGGGGCAACTGCGCGGGTCGACGGCACACAGAAGCGCACGCTTTCCGTGGTTCTGCGGCAGGTCGCCAGCAACCTGGTCCGCAATCCGCTCGTGATCGCGATCGCGATCGGGATACCGTTCAATCTTCTGGGCTTCTCGATCCCCACGTCCGTGCTGCCTGTCGTCAACCAGATCGCCGCCTCAGCCGGGCCGGTGGCGCTGATTTCAATCGGCATGGCGCTGACCCGTTATCCGATCCGTGGCGATATCAATCTCGCCACGGCCGTTGCAGTCCTGAAGCTTACCCTGATGCCGGCGATCGTGTTCGCCACAAGCCATGCGATCGGGCTGCCGCGGGACTGGGCGGCCGCTCTGGTTTTGACCTCGTCTGTTCCAACGGGCATCAATGCCTGGCTGATTGCCCAGCGGTTCAGGTCCGGACAAAGCCTTGCGGCCTCGACCATCAGCATCACGACAGCGTTCGGCCTTATCACCGTAAGCTTCTGGGGTTGGCTGCTGTCGTGATCGGAATGTCTGCCGCCGGGTGGGATCAGTTCGTCGGGGCGGGAGCGGGTGCAGCGCCGGGTTCAGGCAGTGGCGCAGGGCTATCAGACTGTTCGCGGATATAAGCAAGCAGGTTGCCGCGTTCCTTGTCGTTCTTCAATCCGGCAAAGCCCATCGCTGTCCCCTTCACGTAGGCCTTGGGCGCAACGAGGAAGTGGTTGAGGTGATCGAACGTCCAGGTCTCCGCGCCGCCCTTGGAGAAATCCTTCATGGCAGCAGAGTAGGAAAAGCCCTCATGGCTGGCGATCGGACGGTTCACAACACCCCATAGATCGGGACCCACCTTGTTCGGTCCTCCCTTTTCAATGGAGTGACAGCTCTGACACTTCTTGAATACCGTTGCGCCGGCAGCGGCATCGGCACCTGCCATCAGCTGACCAACAGGGACAACTTCCGCGGCACCGCCACCGGCAGCCGCTTCGCCGCCGGCTGGCTCTTCCAGCGCGGCGATTGCAAATCCTTCCTTCTCAGGCGACGGCGAGTGGAAAATCCCCTCCGACGCGATCGACACGGACATCATCACGAAAACCGTGGCAAGCAATGCGCCTACCGACATGTTTACATAGGGATTCATCAGCAAATTCTCCTCACCGGCCCGCCGTCCCAAAGCAGGCACCTTGAATTTGTTTGGAAGCTATGTCTTTTGCAGAGGCCTTGCAACACGATACGCTCGTTCTGCTTGAGACTTTTTGCCACTGCGCAGGCTGGATTGGAAGGTTTTACGATGACTTACACGGCTTTCGACCGGACGCTCGTCCTCATTCCAGCACGAATGGCGTCGACGCGCCTTCCCGGCAAGCCGCTCGCAGACATCGCCGGGCTGCCCATGATCGTGCAGGTCGCAAAGCGCGCCGAGGAGGCCAATGTCGGTCGCATCGTCGTTGCCGTGGACCATCAGGACATTTTCGATGTGGTGAAAGCTGCAGGCTTCGAGGTAGTCATGACCCGCGAAGACCACCAGTCGGGTTCCGATCGGATCTTTGAAGCGCTGACCAAGGCAGACCCCGATGGCAGGGTGGAATACGTCATCAACGTGCAGGGCGACCTGCCGACCGTGGAAGCCGACGTCGTGCGCGCCTCGCTCAAACCGCTGCTGGACAGCCCGCAGACGGATATTGCCACGCTGACCGTCGAAATCACCGAAGAGCACGAGAAGACCAATCCGAACGTGGTCAAGATCGTCGGTTCGCCGTTGTCAGACACGCGGCTGAAGGCGCTCTACTTTACCCGCGCCACAGCCCCTTACGGCAACGGCCCGCTCTACCACCACATCGGGCTTTACGCCTATCGCCGCACTGCGCTTGAGAAATTCGTGACGCTCGGCCCTTCGGTGCTCGAAAAGCGCGAATCGCTCGAGCAGTTGCGGGCACTTGAAGCCGGCATGCGCATCGATGCCGAAATCGTCGCGTCGGTGCCGCTGGGCGTCGACACGCCGGCCGACCTTGAAAAGGCGCGTGCCATCCTTTCCTCCCGCGGTTTGTAACGGATCAGCCTCATGAATGCCTCGACCAACCGCATTTCCTTCCAGGGTGAATTCGGCGCCAATTCCGATATGGCGTCCAGGGACATGTTTCCGGACATGGAACCCCTGCCCTGCCCGACCTTCGAGGATGCGTTCCAGGCGCTGGAGAACGGTGATTCGGATCTCGCAATGATTCCGATCGAAAACACCATCGCCGGACGTGTGGCCGACATTCACTACCTGCTGCCGGAATCGCGTCTGCATATCGTCGGCGAATATTTCATGCCGATCCGGTTCCAGCTGATGGTGTTGCCGGGTGTGGAACGCGAAGAAATCCGCACCGTCCACAGCCATATCCACGCGCTTGGCCAGTGCCGCAAGATCATCCGCGCCAATGGCTGGAAGGCCGTTGTTGCCGGCGACACGGCGGGTGCTGCGAAACTCGTTTCCGAAAAGGGCGACCGCTCGATGGCGGCCCTTGCGCCACGGCTTGCGGCCAGTCTCTACGGGCTCGACATCCTCGCCGAAAATGTCGAGGACACGGAAAACAACGTCACCCGTTTCGTGGTTTTGTCGCGCGACGAGAAGTGGGTGCAGCGCAACGAGGCGGACGACGTGATCGTCACCACCTTCGTGTTCAACGTGCGCAACATACCGGCTGCGCTTTACAAGGCGATGGGTGGATTTGCCACCAACGGCATCAACATGACGAAGCTCGAAAGCTATCAGCTGGGCGGCAAGTTCGTGGCGACGCAGTTCTACGCGGATATCGAGGGGCATCCGGACGATGCCCCCGTGCGGCGTGCGCTGGAAGAACTGCGCTTCTTCTCCGAAAAGGTCCGCATTCTCGGAACCTATAAGGGCCATCCGATGCGCGGCGCGCTGCAGAAAGGCTGACGGTCGGAAGCGCTCCTTTCAGCGCTTCCAGTCGATCCAGTCGCGCATCAGCCGATAGGCAATCGCTCCCTTGGCGGGGCCGAACGGCTTGTCATCCGGGCCTGCCTCCAGCATCGCCTGCACCTCGGCGCGCGAAAACCAGCGAACGTCAGACATTTCGTGGGCATCGATGGTGATCTCCGTCGACGTCGCCTCGGCGAAACAGCCGATCATCAGCGAATGCGGCATCGGCCAGGGCTGCGATGCGTGATAGCGCACGCGTCCGATCTCGATCGCCGATTCCTCGAAGGTTTCACGTCTGACGGCCTGTTCGATCGTTTCGCCGGGTTCGACGAAGCCAGCCAGGCAGGAATACATACCCTCCTGGAAATGATGGCTGCGTCCCAAAAGGCAGCGGTCGTTTTCCTCATCGATCGTCATCATGATGACGACGGGGTCGGTGCGCGGAAACATCATGTGCTGACACTGTGTGCAGACGCGCTTGTAGCCGCCGATCTTCATTTCGGTGGGCGAGCCGCATTTGCCGCAGAAGATATTGGCGGCATTCCAGTTGAGCAAGGACACGGCCTGGGCGACCTCGCCCTGAAGCTCGTCATCGAGCAGGCCTTCACGGAAAAGAGCTCGCGCCTCGGTCGGCTTGTAATGGCTTGCAAGCTCTTCATCGGCGATCGTGACCGGGACGGCGACGCGCGGCTCGCCGTTCTGGTGATGGCCGAGCAGCACGGCCCGGTCGAAATCCGGCTTCAGCTCCGCCAGCTCGTAAGCCGCAAACAGCGGATCGAGGATCTGGCCGTCGTGCTTCAGAATGACCCGGCTGCCGGAAAAGGCGAGGATATGGGTGCCATCGACGGACAGCGCCTTCTCGATGCAGTCGTCTTCCCGGTTTTCCGCCTGCCGGTCTAGCTTGTTGCCGGAGAACGCCGTGAGGCTGCTGGGGTCGGGATGGGGTGTATCGGTATCGAATATGCTGCTCATCGGGAAAGCTTTTCCATCAGTCTGTTCATCAGGGCCTGCCTCTTTTCGCCATCATACGGTTCTGCGGATCCGTAGCCCCAGATCGGGCCCGGCCAGTTCGCATCGCCTTCGAAGCGGGCAATCACATGAACATGGAGCTGCCGGACGATGTTGCCAAGCGCACCGACATTAATCTTGGTCGCGCCCGTTATCTCTTTCAACGCTGCCGCAACCTGATTGACCTCGGCCGCCAGGTGCGCCTGATCCGCTTCTGAAAGCTCGAAGATCTCGGTCATGTCGGCCCGCTGCGGCACCATGACAAGCCACGGCCAGCGGCTGTCATTCTGGATCCGCAGCTGGCAGAGATCGAGGGTGGCGATGAGATCGGAGTCCCGCGCAATGCGCCCGTCCAGTTCGAACTCGCTCAAGCATTCCTCCTAATGTTTTTATCTGGTCGTAGTTTTTTACAGGCTTGGCTTGCATTTGGAAGCGTTATTGACGATATGAGCGGTGGGAGGTTGGTGGTGGACGAGCCACTCGCCAACCGGGTCAGGTCCGGAAGGAAGCAGCCCTAACGAGCCAGGCACGGGTCGCCGTGCCAGCCTCCCACCCTCTCATCTTGGTCAGCATCCGGCGCGCTCAGTCTCTGACGGCCGGAATGGCCCGTACAGGCTGGCAGGATTTTCATGAGCGACGACGGGCCGACATATTCCAGCAACCCGACTGCGCCGACGCCTTCCGGCAGTGGCTACCGGGTTCTCGCCCGCAAATACCGTCCCAAGGATTTTTCCGACCTGATGGTCGGCCAGGAGCCGATGGTGAGAACACTCACCAACGCCTTCGAGACCGGCCGCATCGCCCAGGCCTATATGCTGACCGGTGTGCGCGGTGTCGGCAAGACGACGACTGCCCGCATTCTGGCGCGTGCGCTGAATTACAAGACCGCCGAGATCGACCGTCCGACGATCGATCTGCGGATTCCCGGCGAGCACTGCCAGGCGATCATGGAAGGCCGGCATGTCGACGTCATCGAGATGGATGCGGCCTCGCATACCGGTATCGACGACATCAGAGAGATCATCGAGCAGGTGCGCTACCGCCCTGTCTCGGCGCGCTACAAAGTCTATATCATCGACGAAGTGCACATGCTCTCGACGCAAGCTTTCAACGGCCTGCTGAAGACGCTCGAAGAGCCGCCGGAGCATGTGAAGTTCATCTTCGCGACGACGGAAATCCGCAAGGTGCCGATTACCGTTCTATCGCGCTGCCAGCGCTTTGACCTCCGCCGGATCAGCGCTGCCGATCTCGTCGGCCTGTTCACGACCATCCTCGAAAAGGAAGGTATTCCGGCCGAGACCGAGGCGCTGTCGATGATCGCGCGCGCGGCCGAAGGTTCGGCTCGCGACGGACTGTCCCTTCTCGACCAGGCGATTGCCCATGGCGCAGGCCATGTGGTGGCCGATACCGTGCGCGGCATGCTGGGGCTTGCCGACCGCGCCCGCATCGTCGATCTGTTCGAACAGATCGTGCAGGGCGACGTGACGGCTGCCCTTTCCGAATTTACCGCCCAATACGAGGCCGGCGCCAACCCTGTCGTGGTTCTGACCGACCTTGCAGACTTCACCCATCTCGTCACGCGCTTCAAATATATCCCGGAAGCGGCGGACGATCCTTCGCTGAGCGAAGTGGAGCGTGTGCGCGGTCGCGAATTTTCCGAGACGATCGCCGTCAGCACCCTCTCGCGGATCTGGCAGATGCTGCTCAAGGGCATTCCGGAAGCGGAGAACTCTTCCCGCCCCGCCGGTGCCGCCGAAATGGTGCTGATCCGCCTGACCCATGCTGCCCACCTTCCTTCGCCGGAAGACGCCGCGCGCCGGCTTGCCGACCTTTCCGGCGGCGATGGCCAGCGCGGAGTGCCCAATGGGAACGGCGGCGGTAATGGCGCAGGCCAGACTTCGTCATCGCAGCAGCCACTCAATGCCCGCGGGGTCGATATGCAGTCGCAGCGGATGCCGTCAGGCGGACCGACCGCGATGCTGAAAGCCGTGCCGAACGACAATCCGCGCGAGATGCCGGTCGGCCGTATCGAGGAAAAGCCCGAGCCCAGCGTTGCGGTTCGCTCGCTGGCCGACATCGTCGATCTCTGCTCCAAGAACCGCGACGCGAAGCTGAAGGCGCTCGTGCGCAATTTCGTGCGGCTGGTGAAGATCGAACCGGGCCGGCTCGACATGCGCCTGACCGACGGCGGACCAACGACGCTGCCGGGTGAACTCGGCGTCAAGCTGAAGGAATGGACCGGTATCCACTGGATCGTCTCCCTCAGCAAGGAAGACGGTTCGCCGACATTGGTCGAGGCAGAGGGAACGGCGCGCGAAGCGCGGCTGACCGACGCCCGCTCCGACCCGGATGTCGCGGCGATCCTGTCGCAGTTTCCCGGCGCAAAGATCACCGACGTCCGGATCCGCGTGAGCGAGGACGAAATCGACGCAGACGAATTGCCGCCGCCAGCCGTGGTGGAAAGCGCCGAGGGCGATATCCTGCCGGGCGACGACATCGAACTTTAAAAATCAGGAAGAGGAGATCCCGATGCGCGACATCATGGGCATGATGGGCAAGGTCAAGGAAATGCAGGCCAAGATGGAGAAGATGCAGGCGGATATCGCCGCTCTCGAAGTCGAAGGCACCGCCGGTGGCGGCCTCGTGACGATCCGGATGAACGGCAAGGGCGACATGCTGGGTCTGAAAATCGACCCGTCCCTGTTCAAGGAAGACGAATCCGAGATCCTCGAAGACCTGATCATTGCAGCCCACAAGCTGGCCAAGGACCGGGCGGAGGAAATCACTGCCGAAAAGACCAAGGAACTGACCGCCGGCCTGCCGATTCCGCCCGGCATGAAGCTGCCGTTCTAAGACGAGATCGGCGTTCCTTCTTGGAACCGCCTGCCGGCAAGACCCGCCTATTCGCTAGAATTTGGCGGGCTTTCCGGCTTGGATCGCGTCTCGCATATCGGCATGGATGGGTGCGGACAAAAACCGCTGCCTGTCGTCATCTCCCAGACGCTTGCCGAATTTGGCTAGCAGTTCCGGAATGGAAACCCTGGCTCCCTGGTAGACGGTGAATTCGACGGCATCGCCCGCCGATGCGAAACCCGGCGTCAGCACCCGGCAGTAAATGCCGGGGCGTGCGGCCGTTCGGTAGGCTTTGACGAAGGACGGATCGCCCATCTTGGCGGCGAGCGTCGCGCAGGGCGTGCGGGCGGATGTCGCCTGCAGCACAAGCTCGGCACCGATGCGGAAACAGTCGCCGGCGGCCACGTCGCGGTTGTCGAGCCCTTCGATCACGAGGTTTTCTCCAAACGTGCCATCCGGCAAATCACGGCCGAGTTGCGACCGCCACCAATCCAGCGTCAGGCTGCCTTCGAGCAGGATCGCCTGCTCAGGGCCACCATGATATTTCGTATTGCAGACGGCATCGCCGACCAGGCCTTCCACGTCGATCATGACCGCGTTTCTCATCGGCATCTTGTTGATGCCGGTCTTGTAGCTCTTGCCCGGAAGCTTTTCCGGATGACCAAGGCAGAGGCTAAGAAGTTTCATTCGGCTGGTCCTTCGTCGATTCCGTTTCCCCTGCATATGGGCTAAAGGAGAACCATGGCAAAGCGAGTCACCGGCCCCGAAATCGAAAAACTCATCCAGCTTCTGGCGAAAGTACCGGGTCTCGGCCCCCGTTCGGCCCGCCGGGCGGCATTGCATCTCATCAAAAAGAAAGACCAGCTGCTCGGTCCGCTGTCGAACGCGATGGGCGAGGCCTATGACAAGGTGAAGATCTGCTCGCGCTGCGGCAACGTGGATACGTCCGATCCCTGCACCGTCTGCACCGATATCCGACGCGACCAGTCGACGCTGATCGTCTGCGAGGATGTGTCAGATCTCTGGGCGCTGGAGCGCGCAGGCGCGATGAACGCGGCCTATCATGTACTGGGGGGCACGCTGTCGCCGCTCGATGGCATCGGACCGGATGATCTCAACATTCGTGGATTGATCGACCGGGTGAGTGAAGGCGTCGTCAAAGAAATCATCATCGCCGTCAACGCCACGGTCGAGGGACAAACCACAGCACACTATATAACCGACCAGCTTGCCGGCATCGATGTGAAGATCACTCGTCTGGCGCACGGCGTGCCTGTCGGCGGCGAGCTCGACTATCTCGACGAAGGCACGCTGACGGCGGCACTTCGGGCACGAACGGCGATCTGAGGAGATTTCATGCGCAAGACACTCATCGCTCTCGGCACCCTTATCTGTCTGCTTCCCCTCCCCGTCATGGCGCAGAACAAGCCGGATGTGGAAAAGCAGTTCCAGCGATGGATCGCCAGCGATCTTGGGCCGGAAGCCCGCAAATCTGGCATTTCCGAGCGGACCATAAAGACCGCCTTCAGCGGGATCTCGCTCAACTGGAGCCTGCCCGATCTGGTGCCGCCGGGATCAAAGCCGCCGAAAAGCCAGGACCAGAGCCAGGCGGAGTTCTCTTCCCCGGGCGCCTATTTCTCCGAAAAGCGGCTGCAGGGACTGGCGGCAACGGGCCGTGGCCTTGCATCGACACATGCCGCGACGCTGAAGCGGATCGAGGCCGCTTACGGCGTTCCCGGCGAGATCGTCGTCGCCATCTGGGGTCGTGAATCCGGCTTCGGCAAGGCACGGCTTCCCTATTCGGCAATCGAGGTTCTCGCGACCAAGGCCTTCATGTCCACCCGCAAACCGATGTTCCGCGAGGAGCTGATCGCAGCGCTGATGATGGTCGAGCGCGGCGACGTGGATGCGGCGACGATGAAGGGTTCGTGGGCGGGCGCTCTCGGCCAGCCGCAATTCATGCCGACCAGCTACCTGAAATACGCCGTCGATTTCGACAAGGACGGGCACCCGGACATCTGGAATTCTGTGCCCGACGCGCTAGCATCGATCGCCCACTATCTACAGCAGGAAGGCTGGCAGCGCGGGCGTGACTGGGGTTTCGAGGTTTCCATTCCTGCCAAGGTTTCCTGCGCCCAGGAAGGCCCGGATCTGGCAAAGCCGATCTCCGCCTGGGCGGCGACGGGCATTACCCGCATCTCCGGCAAGGCCTTTCCTACGGCGGATCTCAAGGCATCCGGCATGATGCTGGTACCTGCCGGCCGCAACGGACCGGAATTCGTCGTCACGCCGAATTTCTACGTGCTGAAGGAATATAACAACTCCGACCTCTATGCGCTGTTCATCGGCAATCTGGCTGATCGTATCGCCCATGGTGCCGGCGCCTTTGAGGGCTCGTGGGGTGACGTTGGCAAGATGCTTCGCTCCGACGTGCTTGCCATGCAGAAGGCGTTGGTGGCCAAGGGGTATGATGTCGGCAACGTGGATGGTCTGCCGGGTTTCAAAACCCGCCGGGCGCTTGGCGACTGGCAGGCCAAGAATGGCCTGACGCCGACCTGCTATCCGGATGCATCGCTGAAAAGCCGGCTCAAGTAACGGACCACAGCCTTCGCCTTAGTGGTGAAGGTCGATATGCGGCTTGTGCATGATGTCGGAGGGCGGCGGGATCGTCTGCCGCTCGATCATGCGATGAACCTTCGGTTCCTCATCGCCCTGATGCAGCTTGCGGATCGCGTCCCAGATCTCCGCATCCATCTGCATGCGCCGCTGATTGTGGCGCACGTAATCTGCCCAGGTGGCGGTATGATAGGTCTCCGTCCAGACGTCGGGATGTTCGAGATCGCGCATCAAGGCCCACTGCCTTGCACCGTCGCGGATCCGCACCCGTCTGCGGCGTGCCATCAGGGTCAGGAATTCGGGGATGTCCGCCTCGCCGATCAGGTAATCGATCTGGAGCACGATCGGCCCGCTTCGCGGCTGCAGCGCGAGGCTCAGAAGCGGCGCGTTGAAGCGGTTGAGCGGATCGAGATTGACATCGCCGAACTGTGGCAGCGGCATGCGCCATCCGACGAGAGCGCCGACGAGCATGGCCAAGCTCGCGATGGACAGTGCAACCGATGCGCCAAAGTTTTCGGAAAGTAGACCCCACATCCAGCTGCCCGCAGCAATGCCGCCGAAGGTTGCCGTCTGGTAGAAGGACAGGGCCCGCCCCACGACCCAGCGCGGGGTGGAGAGCTGGACGGTGGTGTTGAACAGCGATAGCGCGAGAACCCAGCAGGCGCCTGGGAACAAGAGCGCAATCACCGTCAGTGTCGTGTTCGTGCTTGCGCCGATCACGGCGGAACTTGCGGCAAAGCCGACGAACGCGAACCGGACGATCCATTCGCTCGAGAACTTTTCCCTGAGCCTCGCATTGGCAATGGCACCGGCGACGGCGCCGATGCCAAAAGCGCCCAGCATGATGCCGTAGGTGAACGGGCCACCGGACACGAGATCGCGGGCGACGATCGGCAGAAGGGCCAGAATAGCGCTTGCGGTCAGACCGAACAGCAGGCCGCGCAGCAGCACATTCAGAATGTTCGGCGACATCGCGACGTAGCCAAGGCCGGCAGACAGCGCCCGCAGCAAAGTTTCACGCGGAAGCGAATCGTCGGCACGCTGCGGTTTCCAGCGAACCAGTGCGTAGATGATGGCGAAATAGCTCATCGCGTTGACCGCGAAGGCGGCGGCAGCCCCTGCTGCTGCGACGATCGCGCCGCCGATCGCCGGGCCGACGCTGCGGGTGATGTTGAAGCCGACGCTGTTCAGCGTCACTGCGGTCGGCAGGATTTCGCGTGGTACGATATCGCCGACCGAGGCCTGCCAGGACGGATTGTTGAGCGCCGTGCCGCAGCCAATCAGGAAGGTGAACATCAAAAGAAGCCAGGGCGTCAGCAGGCCGAGATAGGCAAACACCGTCAGTGCAATCGACACGGTCAGCATGAAGACCTGCGCCGTCAGCATTAGGCTTCGGCGATTGTAATTGTCGGCCAATGCGCCGGCGACCAGCGAAAACAGCATGATCGGTAACGCGTTGGACGCCTGCACCAGCGCCACCATATCTTGCGAACTGGCGATCGCCGTCATCATCCAGGCGGCACCGACGGCCTGGATCAACCCACCGAAATTCGACGCGATGCTGGCAATCCAGATCATTCGGAACGTCGGCAGCCGAAACGGCGCCAGCGTCGAAATCCGATCGGGCAAGTCTCTTCCTCCCATCATGGCACTGTCACCAAAGGGTTATAGACCTGAAGACCACAAATTCCACCCGCGTCATGTCCTAAAATGCCCGATGATGGAGATCTGCTGTCACCAACCCCATCACGGACCGGAGCGAATGCGACGAGTCTTGCGGCGGTCTTGCAATCGCCGGTGTGAAAGCGTATATGCAGGCCATATTCTTGATCGTCCGATGAAGAGTGGGCCCTCCCGGACCCGCTCTTTTTTGTTAGGCGATCGCTTTTCTCCCCCTCGTCCGGAAACCGGACAGGGAGCACGAATTCGGAGGGCGCATGCCACAAACCGACAGCGAACCGCGCCTGATCGTCGAGACCGGGCTTGAACTCAGAGTGGCCGAGATCATCGAGCCCGTTCTGACATCCATGGACTTCCGCCTCGTGCGCGTCCGGATGCTCAATCAGAATGGCGCGACGCTGCAGATCATGGCCGAACGCAACGATGGCACGATGGATGTCGAGGGCTGTGAAGCCGTCTCGATGGCGATCTCGCCCGTTCTCGATGTGGAAGATCCGATCGATCGCGAGTATCATCTCGAAGTATCGTCGCCCGGCATCGATCGCCCGATGGTGCGCAAGTCCGATTTCGAGCGCTGGAACGGCCATATCGTGAAATGCGAGACGTCGATCCTGGTCGACAATCGCAAGCGTTTTCGCGGCAAGATCACCGACGTCACGTCCGAGGGCTTCACGATCGACCGCGATCAGGTCGCCGATGGCGAGACACAGCATTTGCTCATTCCGTTTACGGCGCTGTCCGAAGGAAAGCTTGTCCTCACCGACGAACTGATCCGCGACGCGTTGCGGGCTGACAAAGCGGCCAAGCAGCAGGCCGCCAATCAGAACGACGAAACCGACGAACACACTGACGAAGAATAACCGACAGCACGCCTTCCTTTGAGAAGGTCGCACATAGCTCGACTTACGGAGACCAACGACAATGGCAGTGAGCGCAAACCGGCTTGAACTTCTGCAGATCGCAGATGCAGTAGCCCGCGAAAAGGTCATCGACCGCGAAATCGTGCTGGCTGCGATGGCCGACGCCATCCAGAAGGCCGCCCGCTCGCGCTATGGTTCGGAAACCAACATCCGTGCCGACATCAATTCCAAGACCGGCGAGATCCGTCTCCAGCGTCTGCTGGAAGTGGTCGATGTCGCCGAGGATTACGGCACGCAGATCCCGCTGACGCTGGCGCTCGATCGCAACGTTGACGCCAAGATTGGCGACTTCATCGCCGATCCGCTGCCGCCGATGGATTTCGGTCGTATCGCTGCCCAGTCTGCCAAGCAGGTTATCGTCCAGAAGGTGCGCGAAGCGGAACGTGACCGTCAGTTCGACGAGTTCAAGGACCGCGTCGGCGAAATCGTCAATGGCACCGTCAAGCGCGTCGAATATGGCAACGTCATCGTCGACCTCGGTCGTGGCGAAGGCATCATTCGCCGTGACGAGATGATCCCGCGCGAAAACATGCGCTACGGTGACCGCGTTCGCGCCTATGTCTACGACGTGCGCCGCGAACAGCGTGGCCCGCAGATTTTCCTGTCGCGTACCCATCCGCAGTTCATGGTGAAGCTGTTCACCATGGAAGTGCCTGAAATCTACGACGGCATCATCCAGATCAAGTCCGTTGCCCGCGATCCGGGCTCGCGCGCCAAGATCGCTGTCGTTTCCAACGACTCGTCGATCGATCCGGTCGGCGCCTGCGTCGGTATGCGCGGTTCGCGCGTTCAGGCCGTCGTCGGCGAGCTGCAGGGCGAAAAGATCGACATCATTCCGTGGAGCCAGGATCCGGCATCGTTCATCGTCAACGCGCTGCAGCCGGCAGAAGTCTCCAAGGTTGTTCTCGACGAAGACAGCGAGCGGATCGAAGTCGTGGTTCCGGACGAGCAGCTGTCGCTGGCGATCGGTCGTCGTGGCCAGAACGTCCGCCTTGCATCGCAGCTGACCGGCTGGGATATCGACATCATGACGGAAGCCGAGGAATCGGAGCGCCGCCAGAAGGAATTCAACGAGCGCACCAACCTGTTTATGGACGCGCTCGATGTCGACGAGATGGTTGGCCAGGTGCTGGCGTCCGAAGGCTTTGCCGCCGTTGAAGAGCTTGCCTATGTCGAGCTCGACGAAATCTCCTCGATCGACGGTTTTGACGAAGATACCGCGACCGAGATCCAGACCCGTGCCCGCGAATATCTCGAGCGGATCGAGTCCGAAAACGATGCAAAGCGCGTCGCACTCGGTGTTGCCGACGAACTGAAGCAGATCGACGGCCTGACCGGTCAGATGCTGGTCGCGCTTGGCGAAGACGGCATCAAGACGATCGAGGATTTTGCCGGCTGCGCGGCCGATGATCTTGTCGGTTGGAGCGAGCGCAAGGACGGCGAGACCAAGAAGTTCGAAGGTCTGTTTTCGAAGTTCGAGGTTTCGCGCACCGAAGCTGAAAACATGGTCGTGCAGGCCCGCCTGCTGGCTGGCTGGATCACCGAAGCGGATCTTGCCACCGAAGAAGCACCAGAGGCCGAAGACGCCGAGGAGGCGCCTGCCGCCGAGCGGGAATGATCCCGATTGGCAATGAACCAGACGACGATGCAGACGACGAGCTTATCGTGAATGACCGTACCTGCATCGTCACCCGTGAAGCCGGATCACCGGAAACGCTGATCCGCTTCGTGGCCGGGCCTGATGGCCAGGTTGTTCCCGATCTCAAGCGTCGCCTTCCGGGGCGGGGCTGCTGGGTAAAGGCCGAACGGGCGTTGATCGACCGGGCGGTCCAGAAGAAATCCTTCGCCCGCGCGTTGAAGACGGACGCTAAGGCGGATGCCGATCTGGGGGCGACGGTTGACAGACTGCTCGCGGCCGATCTGATCGGCATGATGAACATGGCTCGCAAGGCGAGCCAGTTTATTTCGGGCGCGACGAAGGTCGATGCCGCAGTTCGCTCCGGCGGCGCGATTGCTTGCTTTCATGCCTCAGATGCTGCGGCAGACGGTATCCGGAAGATCGATCAGGCTCGCAAGGCCTTCAAATTCGGCTCAAATGCCGAGGAAGAAATTCCATCCTTTTTGCTCTTCACGGGGGCCGAACTGGACGAAGTGATGGGCCAGAATGCTTTTATCCATGCCTGCGCGCTTGCGGGACAGGCGGGTGAAGGTGTAGTGAAACGCGCAAACCTACTTGAACAGTACCGCAAGGGCGGTCTGTCCCAGACAAAAGGTGTCGCTGACATGCCGAAACAATGACGCGGTTACCGGTTTTTGCCGGACGCACATCGATATGTACGATTTGATCGACAGGCACTGATGGCTTCCATCTGTTCCTGTCTGAAGGAACAGGAACGGAATGACTGATAACAACGACGACAAGACACTGGGCGTGAAGAAGACCCTTACCCTGAAACCATCGGGTGTAACCCAGGGTACTGTGCGCCAGGACATGGGTCGTGGCCGGACCAAGGCGGTCGTCGTCGAGACGGTCAAGCGCCGTCCGACCCGTCCGCTCGACGAAAAGCCAATTACTCCTATCGCAGCACCGGCACCACGCCCGGTCGAGGCAGCCGCTCCTGTAGCGCCACGCCCGCAGCCGGCAACCCCTGCAGCGCCGGCACCAGCCGCCCCTGTGGCAGCCGCTGCACCTGCAGCCCCCGCCCCTGCTGCACCCGTCAGCCAGCCGAGCCCGCCGCAGCCGCGCGTCCAGCAGCCTTCATCGCAGGGATACCGCCCCGGTTCTTCGCAGGGCCAGCGCCCTTCGTCATCGCAGGGTCAGCGTCCCTCGTCGCATCAGGGCCAGCGTCCGCAGCAGCCGTCACAGCCGCAGCGCCAGCCGCAGCGTTCGGGTGGTGCTGTCCTGCACGACCTGTCGGCAAGCGAAATGGATGCACGCCGTCGCGCACTCGTCGAAGCCCAGGCGCGCGATGTGGTCGAAGCCAAGCAGCGCGTCGAGGATGATGCACGCCGCAAGGTAGAAGACGAGCGCCGCAAGGTCGAAGAAGCAGCAGAAGCAGCACGTCTGGCCGAAGAAGCCAAGGCACGCGCCGCCGAGGAAGCTCTGCGTCCGGCACCGGTTGCGCCAGCGCCAGCCGCTGCAGATCGCAACGCCAATACCCAGGACAACCGTAACTCGGCTCGCCCGACGCCGGGAGCCGCACCTGTTGCCGCCCCCGTCATCGGACGTGGTCGCCGCAACGACGAGGAAGAGGATCGCGCACCTGCCCGGACCATTCCAGGTCGCGGCCGCGTTGCAGCGCCCGTTCCTGCCAAGCCACCGACACGCCCGAAGGTCGAAGAAGGCCGTCGCCAGGGCAAGCTGACGATCACCGCTGCCAGCACTGATGATGACGGCACCGGCCGTGGTCGTTCGATGGCTGCCATGCGCCGCCGGCAGGAAAAGTTCCGCCGCAGCCAAATGCAGGAAACCCGCGAAAAGGTTATGCGCGAGGTGATCCTGCCTGAGACCATCACCATTCAGGAACTGTCGCAGCGCATGTCTGAACGCGCCGTCGACGTTATCAAGTACCTGATGAAGGAAGGCCAGATGATGAAGGCCGGCGACGTCATCGACGCCGATCTCGCTGAAATCATTGCCGGTGAATTCGGCCATACGGTCAAGCGCGTTTCGGAATCGGACGTTGAAGAAGGTATCTTCAACCAGATGGACGACGCCGGCGAAATGGTGTCGCGTCCTCCGGTCGTGACGATCATGGGTCACGTCGACCATGGCAAGACCTCGCTTCTCGACGCGATCCGCCAGGCCAACGTAGTTTCGGGTGAAGCCGGTGGCATCACCCAGCATATCGGTGCCTATCAGGTCGAACAGAACGGCCAGAAGATCACCTTCATCGACACCCCCGGCCACGCCGCCTTTACGGCCATGCGTGCCCGTGGTGCCCAGGCAACGGATATCGCGATCCTCGTGGTTGCAGCCGACGACAGCGTGATGCCGCAGACGATTGAATCCATCAGCCACGCAAAGGCTGCCGGTGTTCCGATCATCGTGGCGATCAACAAGATCGACAAGCACGAAGCCAACCCGGACAAGGTGCGCCAGCAGCTGCTGCAGCACGAAGTGTTCGTGGAATCGCTGGGCGGTGAAGTTCTCGACGTCGAAGTTTCGGCCAAGAACAAGACCAATCTCGACAAGCTGCTCGAGGCAGTTCTGCTGCAGGCCGAAATTCTCGACCTCAAGGCAGATCCGGTCCGTACGGCAGAAGGCATCGTCATCGAAGCTCAGCTCGACCGTGGCCGCGGTGCGGTTGCAACCGTGCTCGTCCAGAAGGGCACGCTGAAGCCTGGCCAGATCATCGTTGCCGGCGATCAGTGGGGCCGCGTCCGCGCGCTCGTGACCGACAAGGGTGTTCACGTCAAGGAAGCCGGCCCGGCCATGCCGGTCGAAGTGCTCGGTCTTTCCAGCACTCCTGCTGCCGGCGACAAGTTTGCCGTCGTTGAAAACGAGAGCCGTGCTCGCGAGATTTCCGAATATCGCCAGCGGCTTGCCCGCGACAAGGCGGTTGCTCGCCAGTCCGGTCAGCGTGGTTCGCTCGAGCAGATGATGAGCAAGCTGCAGAATACCGGCTACAAGGAATTCCCGCTGCTCATCAAGGGCGACGTTCAGGGTTCCGTCGAAGCCATTATCGGCGCTCTCGACAAGCTTGGCACCGACGAAGTCCGCGCCCGCATCGTCCATTCGGGCGCAGGTGCGATCACCGAGTCGGATCTTGCGCTTGCCGAATCCTCCGAAGCAGCGATCATCGGCTTCAACGTCCGTGCCAACGCACAGGCGCGCATAGCGGCCGATCGTGCCGGCACCGAGATCCGCTACTACAACATCATCTACGATCTGGTGGATGACGTGAAGGCAGCAATGTCGGGTCTGCTTTCGCCAGAACGTCGCGAGACCTTCCTCGGCAATGCCGAAATCCTCGAGGTGTTCAACATCACGAAGACCGGCAAGGTTGCAGGTTGCCGCGTCGTCGAAGGCAAGGTCGAGCGTGGTGCAGGTGTTCGCCTGCTGCGCGACAACGTTGTCATTCACGAAGGTAAGCTCAAGACGCTCAAGCGCTTCAAGGACGAAGTTGGCGAAGTGCCGATGGGTCAGGAATGCGGTATGGCGTTCGAAAACTACGAAGATATCCGCGCAGGCGACACGATCGAGTGCTTCCGCGTGGAGCACATTACGCGCACGCTGTAAGTTTAGCGCTGCCGAAACCATCAACCGCCGAAGAGAAATCTCCGGCGGTTTTTTCGTTTGTGCGGAGCTTTGGGAGACAGGCTGCGGCTGGCAGCAGGGCCATGCGGACCAAATCATGACGGAAGCAGTCAAATTTAAGCGATACTCTCCCGATTATAGTTGCCAACCACACTCATGTTTATTATCGCATAGCGGCAAGCCGCCGCCCTCAGTTTTCGGACCGGCTGAATGATATCGAGCCGTTGGGCCACCTGAGCCTTCCGGCGACCAGTCGGAGTATCGCTGCCATGTCCGTTGTCCCGAAGTCTCACCTCTACAGGAAGCAGTTGCGCGTTGCCGGGCCCGGTCCCCTCGTGACAACGATTGCGGCCTTGATGCTGATGACGACAAATGCGTTCGCGCAGGTCGAGGCGCCTGCACCGGAAGCGCCTGGTCCGGCACAACAGACGGCGCCGGCCCTTGCTCCTCCAAGCGCTGCTCCTACGACACAGCAGACCCCGCCACCCGTTCAAGACGCAACCCCGGCAGAACCTACTTCTCCCTCAGTGACGCCAATCGAGCAGGCTCCGGCTGCAACGGGTGCACCTTCCCCCGAAGCACGCGCCGATATTCCTCACAATCTTTCGCCCTGGGGCATGTTCATGGCGGCCGACTGGGTGGTGAAGGCCGTGATGATCGGCCTTGCCATTGCCTCGCTTCTCACATGGACGATCTGGATCGCAAAGACGCTGGAGCTGATGGGCGCCCGTACCCGCGCAAAGCGTGTCCTGAAAATCATCCAGGGCGCGCATACGCTGCCGGAAGCGCTTGAGACGACGGGCCGTCGCGGCGGGCCTGCGGCCCTGATGCTGCGTGCCGCGACGGAAGAGGTGGAGCTTTCCGAAGCAGCTCTTGATTACGCGGAAACCGGTGGCGTCAAGGAGCGCGTGTCTTCGGTTCTGTCGCGCATCGAAGCCTATTCCGGACGGCGCATGGCCCGCGGCACGGGCATTCTCGCCTCGATCGGTTCGGTTGGCCCGTTTGTCGGGCTGTTCGGCACGGTCTGGGGCATCATGAATTCCTTTATCGGCATTTCGCAGTCCAACACGACCAACCTTGCGGTCGTTGCGCCCGGCATCGCCGAAGCGCTGCTCGCAACCGCGCTCGGTCTTGTCGCCGCAATCCCGGCCGTGATCATCTACAACGCCTTCGCCCGCTCGGTCACCGGCTACCGCCAGCTGCTGGCGGACGCCGCTTCCGGTGTCGAACGACTGGTCAGCCGCGATCTGGATTTCCGCAAGGTGCCGCCAGGCGGACGCCGGCCTGCGTCAATGTCTCTGGTCGCGGGGGAATAAACCCATGGCAGGCGGCATTCGCGAACATCACGGCGATGAACTTCCCGAAAATCACGAGATCAACGTGACGCCGTTTATCGACGTCATGCTGGTGCTCCTAATCATTTTCATGGTGGCCGCGCCGCTGTCGACGGTCGACGTCAATGTCGATCTGCCCGCCTCCAGCGCCAAGCCCGCAGAACGACCGGACGAGCCTCTCTACGTGACGGTCAAGGACGACCTGTCGCTCAATATCGGCAACGATCCGGTCGCGCGCGAACAGTTTGCCACAAATCTCGACCGTCAGACCGAAGGCAACAAGGATACGCGGATCTTCCTGCGGGCCGACAAGGCCGTCGATTACGGGCAGTTCATGGAAGTGATGAACCTGCTGCGCGATTCCGGCTACCTGAAGATTGCGCTGGTCGGGTTGGAGGCCGCGTCGGGTGCCCAACAGGCGCCAGCGTCTACACCCGCCGCACCAGCAGCGCCTGCACCAGCCGCTTCGCCGGCCACCGGAGGCGCTCCATGAGCCTTGCCATGCAGCGCAGAGGATATGCGAGCAGGATCGGCGAGATCGCGCTGTGGGGATCTGCCGCTATCCTTGTGCTCACGGTCCACATTGCCGCCGCAGCGCTTCTGATGAGGCAAGAGCCGGAGGAACTTGCCGACAACGGTCCGCAGGCCGCCATCATGATCGAGCTTGCGCCGGAGCCGGAGGCGGCGATCCCGGACGAAGAGCAGATCGCTACCGACACCGAAGACCGGCAACTGGTCGAGACCCAGCAGACCGAGCCGGTCGAAGAGGTCGAACCCGTCGAGGAGCCGCCACCGGTCGAACCGCCACCGGAAGTTGCTGAGGAGACACCCGAACCGCCGCCGGAACCCGTGATCGAGACGCCGCTGCCGGAGGAAACGCCCCCGCCGCCGGAGATCGTCGAAACGCCGCCGCCCGAGCCTGTCGATCCGATCGAGCAGAAGGTCACCGCAGCGTTGGAGAACGTGGAAGTCCCGCTGCCGGTCACTCGTCCACCACCACCGAAGCCGGTCCAGAAGGTAGAAAAGCCACGGCGTCAGCCGCAGGCGCAGAAGGAAAAGGCGCAGGCAAAGGTTCAGGCAAAGCCGTCGGAGCGCACTGCCGCTGCGCAGACCTCGAGCGGATCGGTGGCCTCGACGATGTCACCGTCCACCTGGATGACCCGCGTGCGCACGAAGATCGCCCGTAATGCCCGCCGCTGCCCGTCCAACCAGAAGGGGATCGTGACGATCAGCTTCAATTTCGATAGCGCTGGCAATATCGGGCGCGTGTCCGTTGCCAGATCGTCTGGAGATACGCGTATAGACGACTACGTCGTCTCAGCCGTTCGACGCGCATCACCTGTTCCGATCGCACCGGCAGGTGTTGCAAGCCTCGTCACTCAGTCGGTAGAGTGCAAGTAGCCGTGCTTTCGGGTTCGGTTGCCCTCCTTAACACTCGCTCCCGGAACAGCTTGTCCATGCAGATTACCCTTGAAGAAGCCGAAACGCTGGTGAGCGGCGTTTTCGAAGCCAACGGCGTGCTTGATAGCACCGCACGCTCGGTTGCCCGCGCCCTGGTGCAGGCGGAAGCCGCCGGCCAGTCCGGTCATGGGCTTCGCCGCATCCCGGCCTATGTCAAACAGGTGCGGACCGGCAAGGTCGACGGCAGTGCTCTCCCTGAGGCGAGCAGGCCTCGACCCGCAGTTCTCGCAATCGATGCGAACTTCGGTTTCGCCTATCCGGCGCTCGATCTCGCGGTCTCAGAACTTCCAGCGATTGCCCGCGAGCAGGGCATCGCCTTTGCCGCCATCAATCGCTCGCACCATGCAGGCGTCATGGCGTTGACCGTGGAGCGCTTTGCCGAGCAGGGGCTGGTTGCGATGATGTTTGCCAACGCGCCCGCCTCCATGGCCCCCTGGGGTGGCAAGGTGCCGCTGTTCGGCACCAATCCGATCGCTTTTGCGGCGCCTATAGCCGGTGACGAGCCGCTGGTCATCGATCTAGCACTTTCCAAGGTTGCCCGCGGCAAGGTGATGGAAGCGACCCAGAAGGGGACGAGTATTCCCGACGACTGGGCGTTCGACACCGACGGCAATCCGACGACCGACGCATTTGCCGCGATCAAGGGAACGATGGCCCCTTCCGGTGGCGCCAAGGGGGCAGCGCTTGCACTCATGGTCGAAGTGATGGCGGCCGGCATCGGCGGGGCGCATTTCTCCTACCAGGCAAGCTCGCTGTTCGATGAGACCGGGCCTCCGCCGGCGCTTGGCCAGTCGCTGATCGTCATCGATCCGGATGCCACGACGGGTGGCGGCGCGGCAGAACGCTTTGCGGCATTGGCGAGCGAAATGGCAAAGCAGGACGGTGTCCGCCTGCCCGGCCGGCGCGGCCGCGGTCTTCGTGCCGAAAGCATTCAGCACGGGCTTCAGATCGATGACGACGTGATGAAGGCGATCGAAGCTCTGGGCTGACCTACAGATCCAAACATTGTGCCGGACAAGTCAGTGCAGCGATGCGCTGGCTTTTTCTTTTCCGCAGCAAGGCGTTCTGCGGCGGCCGCGTCAGTCGTCCAAGAGATTTTGAGGGGGCTTAAAACGAGAAAAGCCTGGCGCGGGAGGAGGATGCGCCAGGCTTTAAACTTGATCAACAACTGGGAGGAGGAGGGTGTTGTTGATCCGTATCGAACGACACTGGGAGGAGGAGGTGCGTCGTTCGATGAACAACTTCTAGCCAGATCTTCCCGATGCGCCAAGAGGTTCTGCTGCAATGCAGCATTGCGTTTGGTGCAATGCTGAGCAATTGCTCACACGTTCGTGTTTCGTCGTCGCCAAGCGATAGCCATTGTCCGAAATAAGACGTCCTGGCTGCGTGCTTCCGCCTGAGCTTTCCTCTAGGTTATCCGGCAGACAGCGAGGCATCGGAGACACGCATGAAGACGACGATACGGTACCATCAGGGAGATATTCCAGCCTCCGACGCGTCGCGCTACACGGGCGCGGTCGCGATCGATACCGAAACGCTTGGCCTCGTTCCCCGCCGCGACAGGCTCTGTGTCGTGCAGCTATCACCGGGCGACGGAACGGCGGACGTCATCCGGATCGCTTCGGGGCAAAAAGACGCTCCCAATCTCGTCGCATTGCTTGCCGATCCCACCCATCAGAAAATCTTCCACTACGGACGGTTCGATATCGCAGTTCTGTTTCACACGTTCGGGGTTACGACCACGCCTGTCTTCTGCACCAAGGTCGCATCGCGGCTCGTGCGGACCTATACGGATCGACATGGCCTCAAGGACAATCTGAGAGAGTTGCTCGACGTCGACATCTCCAAGGCGCAGCAGCAGACCGACTGGGCGGCCGAAACCCTGTCGCAGGCCCAACTGGAATATGCGGCGTCCGACGTGCTTCACCTTCATGCGCTGCGCGACAAGCTGACCGAACGCCTGCTCCGCGATGAGCGTATCGAACACGCCACGGCTTGTTTCGAGTTCCTGCCGACCCGTGCAAAGCTCGATCTGCTCGGATGGGGCGAGACCGACATTTTTGCGCACAGCTGACCATCGGCCCGTGAAAACCAGCGATTAGCGATGATTTAACCATAGCGCGCTTAAAATTGCTGATCGGCAAATCGTGCGCCATGAGATGGCGGCACAGTTTCGGCGTGCTCCTTGCGCGTGCGGTCGTGTGCGGCCGAGTTGTCCCCTCCCTTCACACGCGAGAGATGGAAGCACGCCATGCTGACCCCCGTCGGTGCTACGCAAAGCATGCAGGCCGACCCACTCTCTTCGGCACGTCCGATTGCGGCAACGCGTTCCATCGCTGCATCCGCAGAAGGTGATCCCGCAATCTCCTCCAGAGGCGGAATGCTTACGGGGGACCGCCTGAACCTACTCTCGCTGTCTGGACAGTTGCAGCTCGCCTACGGGTCGTCCATCTTCGCGGAAACGATCGGCCAAATCCTGCAGATACCACGAAACGACGGCGAGACGCTGGCAGACTACGCGGAGCGCCTGACTGTCACCGTGCAGTCCATGAATGCGGACGACATTGCAGCGCTCGAGAAAACGCTAAGCCAGCTGGTGAAGGGCATGTCCGTGTCGCTGCTGGCTGAAATTCTCAAGAACCCGGCAGGTCTCGATGCAGCACGGCTGATCCTGTCGCTCGAAGCAGCGCTGGTAGCGGATAGCGATCAGGCGGAGAATGCAGCGGTCAGCTCGTATCGACAGAATGAAATCGCCAGCCTTCCAAAAGACGGTGCGACACCCTCTCCTGCGACGCGGCCCGGCCCCCCGCCGGCAGTTGCCCAGACTGGCCCCTCCTTGCCCGGCCCATCATCGCCCGCGCCCTCAGCGCTCCAGCCCTCGACGCCCAGCCCCGCATCGCCGGTAGTGCCTCTGCCAGCTTCTTCTCCGGACACAGCAAGTACAGAGACCCCCAGGCCATCCCCCGGTGCTTTGCCTGATATCGGAGCAAAATCGCAGTCGGTGACGTCACCCGCCACCAGCGCAACGCCGCCCGCCACCGGTGCAGCGGCACCAGCTATCGCTCCGTTCTCGCCACCCACGAGCGGGTCAGCCGCCGCGGCTCCTGACACTAAGGTTCCCGGTAAGGAGCTTCAAAGACCCCAACTGCTGCCGCCCCTCGTTGACTTGCAGGAAGAGCCGACCCGCGAGGCGATCCTTGCGCGGCCGATGCCGGTCCGATCAGAAGGTCCCGCGACGGCAACCTCCGACCTGCAAACCAAACCCGCCACGCCGTCTCCCGCCGTCCCAAACGCGGTTCCGATCAAGCCGGACGCGAGCCCGGCGCCTGCGCAAGCCGCACCGATCTTGGCTGCAGATGCGAAGCCGGTGCCGCAAGTCTTGCCAGGAGCCCTGCCGCGGACCGCCGTGCCGGGCATCGCGACCGTGACGAATACCGGGGCTCTGGTCGCAGCGGTTATCGACGCCTTCGACAACGAATTGAAGATCCCGCAGTTTGGAGACGCCACGACGGCGCCGAAACCCGCTGTGGAATGGCCCAGCAATCTCGCGCAACTCGTGTCTGCGATCGCACCAAGCGCGCTTCAGGCGGCGCTGCTCGCGACAGGAGCTCCGGTCGAGAATTCGACAGCGGCACTTTTCAAGAACCTGTTTGGCGGAGGGGGCAGTGGAACGGTGGCACATGCCGCCGGACAGGGACAACCTGCCCCGGCTGCTCCGGACATAGACGCAATGCATACGGCCGGGATAACGCATCCCGAGGACGATCTGCTGCGCATTGCAGAACGTCACACCACGGCCGCAAAAGCCAACGGAGCCCCGGAGGGCGTGCCAGACCCCGACATCCAAGCGATGCCAGTGCCGCTGCCGCTCGTGCAGCGCGAGGCGATTGGCCTGCCCTTTGTCCCCTACCCAATGGCGGACGACGAGCCGCGGCGCGAAAACCGCAAGACGCAGCCGGTGACGGCGATCGACGAGGATGGCGAAGGCGACCACAGCCAGGGCCAGGCGTTCGACCACCCCGACGACGGGAAAGATCCTTCCGACGACGACAATCTCGGCGATGGCGAAGCCGCGTCTGCGGACGTCAGCAATAAGGAAAGCCGTCCGAACGACCTCTACTGGCGCATGGCTGGATGGACCTGAGCCGACGGTTCGAGACCCGGCCGAGATAAATAGCGGGCATGAAAAAAGCCGCCGGATCTTTCGATCCGGCGGCTTTCGAATTTCAAGCTACAACGATTACTCGCCGCCGCGGTTCTTGAGAGCCGCACCAAGGATGTCGCCGAGCGAAGCGCCGCTGTCGGACGAACCGAACTGTGCAACTGCTTCCTTTTCTTCAGCGATTTCGAGAGCCTTGATCGACAGCATGACCTTGCGATCCTTCTTGGAGAAGTTCGTGACGCGGGCGTCAAAAACCTGACCAACCGAGAAACGCTCCGGACGCTGATCGTCGCGATCGCGTGCCAGGTCGTTGCGGCGGATGAAGGACGTGATGTCTTCGTGAGCCACGAGCTTCACTTCAACACCACCGTCGTTGACGGCGATGACTTCGCACGAAACGACAGCGTTCTTGCGCAGTTCGCCGGATGTTGCGGCTTCGCCGACAGCATCCTTGCCGAGCTGCTTGATGCCGAGCGAGATACGCTCCTTCTCGACGTCCACATCCAGAACGACAGCCTTGACGACGTCGCCCTTGTTGAACTCCTCGATGACCTGTTCGCCTGGACGGTTCCAGTCGAGGTCGGAGAGGTGAACCATGCCGTCAACGTCGCCGTCGAGGCCGATGAACAGGCCGAATTCGGTCTTGTTCTTGACTTCGCCTTCGACTTCAGTGCCGGCCGGATGGCTGAACGCAAATGCCTGCCATGGGTTCTCGAGGGTCTGCTTGAGACCGAGCGAGATGCGGCGCTTCGACGGATCGACTTCGAGAACGACAACGTCGACGTCCTGCGTGGTCGAAAGGATCTTGCCGGGATGTACGTTCTTCTTGGTCCAGGACATTTCCGAGATGTGGATCAGGCCTTCGATGCCTGGCTCCAGCTCGACGAATGCGCCGTAGTCCGTGATGTTCGTGACGGTACCGGAGATCTTCTTGCCAACCGGGTACTTGGCAGCAATGCCATCCCACGGATCCGACTCGAGCTGCTTCATGCCGAGCGAGATGCGGTGGGTTTCCTGGTTGATGCGGATGATCTGAACCTTGACCTGCTGGCCAATGGACAGGATTTCCGACGGATGGTTGACGCGGCGCCATGCCATGTCGGTCACGTGCAGCAGGCCATCGATGCCGCCGAGGTCAACGAACGCACCGTAATCGGTGATGTTCTTGACGACGCCGTCAACAACCTGGCCTTCTTCAAGGTTCTGAACGATTTCCGAGCGCTGTTCTGCACGGGACTCTTCGAGAACCGTACGACGCGAAACAACGATGTTGCCGCGACGCTTGTCCATCTTGAGGATTTCGAAGGGCTGCGGGTTGTGCATCAGCGGGGTTACGTCGCGGATCGGACGAATGTCGACCTGGCTGCGCGGAAGGAAGGCAACAGCGCCGTCGAGATCGACCGTGAAGCCGCCCTTGACCTGGTTGAAGATAACGCCTTCAACGCGTTCGCCAGCTTCGAACTTGACTTCGAGCTTGACCCAGCTCTCTTCGCGGCGAGCCTTCTCGCGCGACAGAACTGCTTCGCCAAGCGCGTTTTCGATGCGCTCGACATAGACTTCGACTTCGTCGCCGACCTTCAGCGAACCGTCTTTGCCCTTGACGCCGAATTCCTTCAGCGCGATGCGACCTTCGACCTTGAGGCCGACGTCAACAACGGCCATGTCCTTTTCGATCGCCGTTACCAGACCTTTGGTAACGTAGCCTTCGGCCAGATCATTGGTTGCGAAGGATTCTTCGAGAAGGGCTGCGAAGTCCTCCCGCGACGGGTTAGTTACTGCCATGAAATCTCCTGGTCGTGTCCAGTCAAGGACACATTGCGCCGTGGGTTCGTGTTGATCACACCCGAAATCCAAGCCCGCCTCGTCATGTTCAGAGGCAATCCGGCGCAAGGACTAAGATATCGGGCTCGAATGCGCCGCCGGTTATCCGGTCGGTCATCATCCTTTCAGGGCGGCGTCGATAATCGCCTTCGCGGCCTGAAACGCGGCCTCTATACCCATTTCTGACGTATCAAGCAAGTGCGCGTCTTTCGCAGGCTTCAAAGGGCTGTCGGCACGCCCCATGTCGCGCTCGTCGCGCTTTCGCACATCGGCAAAAATCTCGTCGAAATCTGCGGCATCGCCGCGGCTAACGATCTCGTCGTAACGGCGTCTGGCGCGGACTTCCGGCGATGCGGTCACGTAAAGTTTAACGGGTGCATCGGGGCAGACGACCGTGCCGATATCGCGCCCGTCGAGGACCGTTCCGGGCTTGCGCCTCGAAAACGCCTGCTGCGCTTCCACCAGCGCCCGGCGCACGGCGGGCATGACGGCGATCTTCGAGGCCGCTTCTCCAATCGCATGGGCCGAGAGAATTTCGCGGTCGAGACCTGCCAGTTCAACGTCGCGCGCCATCGTCTCGGCAACGGCCTCGTCGTTGAGGGGCAGACCCCGGTCGAGCAGCGCCTTGGCCGCTGCGCGGTAGGTGAGGCCCGTATCGAGATGCTGGAAGCCGTAGGTTTCGGCGATCTGGCGCGACAGGGTTCCCTTGCCGGCTGCGGCAGGGCCATCGATTGCGATCACCAGTGGCGTAGTGTTGTCTGCAGGATTCATGTCAGGCGGGAAGCTCCGTAGCGGCGTACAAGATCGGCCATTGCGTTCTGACCGGGCATATCATCAAGTCCGGAGGCAACGCCTTCACGATCGCCGACCGGGCGGTTCTGACTGACCTTCCATTTTCCTTCGATCGCCGAGATTTCGATCTCGATACCGACGATACCCTTCAACTGGGCGGAGATGAAATCGTCTGGCGCATCGTTGACGGACCAGGGCATCGGCCGGCTGTTTTCATGCTGGCTGGTGATCGCCTCGATCTGGGAAAGCAGCCAGCCGGCGTCTTCGACGATGCGGGCCGGACCGCGGGCCTGAACGATGGCGTAGTTCCAGGTGGGCACGACCTTACCCGTCTCCTGCTTGGTCTGGTACCAGGACGGCGTGACGTAGCTGTCAGCACCCTGGAATACAGAAAGAACGCTCGCGCCGTCGCGGATGTCTTTCCACTGGCTGTTCGCCCGGGCGAGATGCAGCCGCAGCACGCCCTTTTCTGCCGCTTCTCCATCGAGGTGAAACGGCACCGGGTTGGCCAGCAGACCGGAATTTCCCGATGTGATCAGCATGCCCAGCGGATAGGCGCGGATCAGCGCATGCTGGGTGCCGAGATCGTCTTCGCGGAAATGCGGCGGTTGGTACATTAGCGTGCGCCTCAGGTCTTTCCTTCGATGTGGTTCTCGATCTGCGCGCCGAGACCGGTCATCAGATCCATGAACTCCGGAAAGCTGGTGGCGATGATCGACGCGTCGTCGACCGTGACTTCGTGCTCCGATGCAAGACCGAGAACGAGGAAGCTCATGGCGATGCGGTGATCGAGATAGGTGACGACGGCGGCGCCTGACGGATTGCCGTAGCCCTTGCCGCCTGGACGGCCGCGCACGACAAGCGTTTCCTTGCCTTCATCGCAATCGACGCCGTTCAGCTTCAGGCCTTCGGCAACGGCCGAGAGACGGTCGGACTCCTTGACGCGCAGTTCCTCGAGACCAAGCATCGTCGTCGTTCCCTCCGCAAAGGCTGCAGCGACCGCGAGGACGGGATATTCGTCGATCATCGATGGCGCACGATCGGCAGGAACGGTGACGCCCTTGAGGTCGGAACCGCGCACGCGCAGGTCGGCCACATCTTCGCCACCGGCGCTGCGGGCATTCATCACCTCGATATCCGCGCCCATTTCCTGCAGCGTCAGAATAAGACCGGTGCGGGTGGGGTTCATCAGGACGTTCATGATGGTCACGTCCGAACCAGGCACCAGGATGGCGGCCACAAGCGGGAACGCGGTCGAGGACGGATCGCCGGGCACGTCGATCACCTGCCCCTTGAGATTGCCGCGACCTTCCAGCCGGATCGTGCGGACGCCGTGCGCATCGGTTTCGACGGTCAGATCAGCGCCAAAACCCTGCAGCATCTTTTCGGTGTGGTCGCGCGTCATCACCGGTTCGATCACGGTGGTGACGCCAGGCGTGTTGAGGCCGGCAAGCAGTACAGCGGACTTGACCTGCGCCGAGGCCATGGGCACGCGGTAGACGATGGGGTTGGGCGTGCGTGGGCCGCGCAGCGTGACGGGCAGCCTGTCGCCGTCCATCGAGGTCACCTGAACCCCCATCTCGCGCAATGGATCGAGCACCCGGCCCATCGGCCGCTTGGAGAGCGAGGCATCGCCGATAAAGGTGGACTCGAAATCGTAGACGCCGACCAGCCCCATCGTCAGACGGCAGCCGGTTCCGGCATTGCCGAAATCGAGAGGGGCCTGTGGTGCGAGCAGCGCGCCGTTGCCGGTGCCCTGGATGATCCACTCAGCGCCGACCTTTTCGATCTTCGCTCCCATGGCACGCATCGCCTTGCCGGTGTTGATGACGTCTTCGCCTTCCAAGAGACCGGTGATGCGCGTCTCTCCGGCAGCCAGTCCACCGAACATGAAGGAACGATGCGAGATGGACTTGTCGCCCGGGATGCGGACGGTCCCGGTGAGGTTTGTCGATCTTCTCGACTTTGCCGGTTTGAGGGCAATCCCATGCGACATGATCGGTCCTTGCTCGTATGCCTTTGATTTCCGCCGTCGTTATCACAAAGCAAAAGGCGGGTCATTAGCCTGCCTGCCAAGGAATTCAGGAAAAGTTAGTCTTTGACATGGAGCCCGTCAGGCCTTATGGGGACCGGCTTAGATTTTTCACCCATTGATTGCCGCTTTATGCGGCTTCGCCGACCTGTTCGGCCATCTCATGAGGCTTTGATAGTGGCTAAAGCGGAACTCGGAACCAAGCGCACCGACCCGGATACCGGCAAGAAGTTTTACGATCTGAACCGCGATCCCGTCGTCTCCCCCTATAGCGGCAAATCCTGGCCGTTGTCGTTCTTCGCCGAAAACAGCGCCGCTGCAAAGCTGGAGCAGGCGGAAGAAGAAGATGTCGAGGAAGTCGATGTCGAGAACCCAACTGTCGAGCCCGTCGCAGCCGACGACACCGACGATGCGGCAACCGGCGACGACATCCCGGATCTGGGCGACGACGATGACGTCGATATCGGCGACGATGACGACAACACGTTCCTCGAAGCCGACGAAGACGATGAAGACGACGACGTGACCGGCATTGTCGGCGTTGGCGGCGACGACGACGAGAATTGATCTTTCGACCTAAAGCCCGGTAATTTGAAGAAAAATTGCCGGGCTTTGAAAAACAGGCTTGCACTCTCCGAAAACCGGACGTAATAAGCCGCCACTCCGGTCAGCATCGCTGCTTCGGAGTTCCCAAGGACCGGAACACCCGGACCACCCTGATGGGGCTATAGCTCAGCTGGGAGAGCGCTTGCATGGCATGCAAGAGGTCAGCGGTTCGATCCCGCTTAGCTCCACCAAATCTTTCTCCGAACAAACCGACTGCTGAATAGAGGCCGACAAGGCCTAATTCGCGAAGTACGCGGCTGTGCTGTGCGCAGCTTTCGTCTGATGAATCCGGGTGCGGCGGGCGGCGAGTTTGCGGGTTTTGTGGGCCGCGTGCCGGAAGCGCTTCTTGGTGCGCTCGACTTCGCGCAGATAGCCGAGATCTGAGGCCAGAACCTCGTCCCGGTACTGCTGGCGGCGAGCATCCGCGATCTGGCGAACCACCAAGGCGCCGGTCCCTGCGAGAGTGGCGACCGCTGCAATCAGAATTAAAATTACCGTCATTGCCGTTTCCTCCATCCCCATAACGCGGAAGGAGCGCAAAGGTTCGCTTTCCCGCATTGGAGGTAGTGGAACACGGAACTGGTTACGGCCGATTTAAAGGTTAACCGATCGCCTTGTCGTTTTCGTCGAACCGGTGCAGCGAGGCCTTATCCGGTGTGGCAAAGACGATGTCGTCTGGACCATAGCGATGCTCGCCGAACAGACGGACCGTGATGAGGCCCGCCGTCTCGGTTTCGAGATAGAGGATGGTATCGGCGCCGAGGTGCTCGGCATGGACTACCTTGGCCTTCCAGTCGCCGCTTTCTCGCGACAGAGCGATATGCTCCGGCCGGATGCCGATGGTCTTGATGCCGCTTTCGGAAAGCGTCTCGCCCGGGATAAAGTTCATCTGCGGCGAGCCGATGAAACCGGCGACGAAGACGTTGGCGGGCTTGTTGTAGAGCTCCATCGGAGACCCCACCTGCTCGATCGCGCCGGCGCTGAGGACGACGATCTTGTCGGCGAGCGTCATCGCCTCGACCTGGTCGTGGGTGACGTAGATCATCGTCGCCTTCAGGCGCCGGTGAAGGCGGGCGATCTCGAGCCGGGTCTGCACGCGCAGCGCCGCATCGAGGTTGGACAGCGGCTCGTCGAACAGGAAGAGTTTCGGTTCACGCACGATGGCACGCCCGATCGCCACGCGCTGGCGCTGTCCGCCGGACAGCTCGGCAGGGCGACGGGCGAGATAGGGATCGAGCGACAGAAGCGACGAGGCATTCGACACACGTGTCTCGATCTCGGCCTTGTCCGTTCCGGCCTGTTTCAGACCGAGGCCCATATTGTCCTTCACCGTCAGATGCGGGTAGAGCGCGTAGGACTGGAAGACCATGGCGATGCCGCGCTTGGCGGGCGGGGTCGTTGCCATTTCCTGGTCGTCGATCCGGATCGAGCCGGATGACGCATCTTCGAGACCTGCAATGACCCGCAGCAGCGTGGACTTGCCGCAGCCGGAAGGGCCCACGAAGATGACGAATTCGCCATCCTGAACCTCGAGGTCGATGCCCTTCAGCACCTCATGGTCGCCAAAGGCCTTTCGGATGGATTTTAGTTGCAGCGAACCCACGAGCGTATTCCCACTTCTGTCGTTTGGTGCAATCGTACCGGACGCTGACCCGTCCGGTACGATTGCTTGCGTTGCTTTCAGAGATAGATCGGCTTGCCGGTCCGGGCGCTTTCATCCGCTGCGAGGCAGATGCGCAGCGACTGGACCGCATCATCCATGTGGCGGCTGAGATCGATATCCTCGCGGATCGCCTTCAGCATATAGGCCTGCTCGAAATCGCAAAGCTCCTGGTGGCCGGGTTCGCCGGCCATGGTCATATCCTCGTCGGGCCTGATGAACCTGCCGTCCGGACCGGTCTCGGCGCTGTGAAGGCGAATGACGGAGGTTTTGGTATGCGTGTCGATATCGTCGGACTTGGCATTGGGGTCCATTACGATGGAGACCGAGCCTTTCGGCGACATCACGTCCTTCACGAAGAACGCAGTTTCGGAGATCATCGGCCCCCAGCCCGCCTCGTACCAGCCGACCGACTTGTCATCGAAGATCACCTGAAGGTGGCCGTAATTATACATGTCGGGCGCAATTTCATCGGAAAGGCGCAGGCCCATGCCGCGCACTTCCACCGGCTTGGCATCGGTGATCTGGCACATGACATCCACATAATGCACGCCGCAATCGACGATAGGCGGCGTCGTCTGCATCAGGGCCTTGTGGACATCCCAGGTCGGGCCTGACGATTGCTGGTTGAGGTTCATGCGAAAGACATAGGGCGGGCCGAGCTTGCGGGCTTCGGCAATCAGGCGGATCCAGGACGGATGATGGCGCAGGATATAGCCGATCACCAGTTTCTTGCCCGCGACCTTGGCGGCGGAAACGACGCGCTCGGCATCGGCAACCGTGGTTGCCAGCGGCTTTTCGACAAACACGTCGCAGCCGGCTTGGAAGGCGGCGACCGCATAGTCCGCATGGCTGTCGGAATAGGTGCAGATGGCGCAGAGATCCGGCTTCAGGTCGGCAAGGGCGGTCAGGAAATCGGCATGGATCTCGTAGCCGGCAAGGGCCGGATCGAGCGTCGGCTTCGAGCGGTTGACGAGACCGACGATCTCGAAGCCCGGGTTGTTGTGATAGGCCAGCGCATGACTGCGGCCCATATTGCCGAGGCCTGCGACAAGAACGCGGATCGGCTTTTCGGTTGAACTCACTTGACGGCTCCAGACGTGATGCCGCGGATCAGTTGCCGCGAGAAGATGACGTAAAGGACGAGGATCGGCAGGATGGCGAGCGACAGGGCCGCGAGCACCGCGTTCCAGTTGGTGACGAACTGGCCGATGAAGATCTGCGATCCGAGCGTCACCGTCTTGGTGGCCTCAGACGGTGCAAGGATCAGCGGGAACCAGAGATCGTTCCAGATCGGGATCATGGTGAAGACGGCGACCGTTGCCATGGCCGGCCGGATCAGCGGCAGGACCAGGCGGAAGAAGATCGCATATTCCGAGAGCCCATCGATGCGGCCGGCATTCTTAAGGTCATCGGAGACCGTGCGCATGAATTCCGACAGGATGAAGATCGCAAGCGGTATGCCTTGCGCCGTATAGACAAGGATCAGCGCGGTCAGCGTGTTGACGAGGCCCGATGCGACCATGCCCTGCAGGATTGCCACCGTGCCGAGCCTGATCGGGATCATGATCCCGATCGCCATATAGAGCCCCAGAAGCGTATTGCCGCGGAAGCGATACTCTGACAGCGCAAAGGCGGCCATCGCGCCGAACAACAGCACGAGCGCGATCGAGACGACCGTGACGATCATGCTGTTTTGGAAATAGCCGATGAAATCCGCCTGGCCGAGAACCGTCTGGTAGCCGATCAGGCTGAAGCTCGACGGTGTGGGAACCTGCATCGGATTGCGGAAGATCGAATTGCGATCCTTGAACGAGTTGATGATGGTGAGAAACACCGGAAACAGCGCGATCAGCGTGTAGGCGATCAAAGCCAGATGCACGAGGCTTGAGCGGATCGGTGAAGAGCGTGCCTTGTTGGACATGTCCGGACGCCCCCTAGAACTGGTAGCGGCGCATGCGCCGCTGGATGGCGAAAAGATAGAAGGAAACGCCGGCAAGGATGATGACGAACATCACCGCTGCGATCGTTGCCCCCATGGAGCGATCTCCGAGTTGCAGCTGGAAACCGAAGAAGGTGCGGTAGAGAAGCGTGCCGAGAATATCCGTCGACATATCAGGGCCCGCAAGCGCGCCCTGCACCGTGTAGACCAGATCGAAGGCGTTGAAATTTCCGACGAAAGTCAGGATCGAGATGATGCCGATCGCCGGCAGAATGAGCGGCAGCTTGATCTTCCAGAACTGGCTCCAGCCGGTAATCCCGTCGCATTCGGCAGCTTCGACCACCTCTTCCGGGATGCTGAGCAGCGCCGCATAGATCAGCATCATGGGTATGCCAACATATTGCCAGACCGAAATCAGGGAAACCGCGATCAGCGCCGGCCCGGACTGACCGAGCCAGGGCGCAAACAGCCATTTGGCGCCGGCAAGGCTCATCAGCCAGGGCGCAACGCCCCAGATCGGCGAGAGGATGAGCTTCCAGATAAAGCCGACGATGACGAAGGAGAGAAGCGTCGGGAGGAAGATGGCGGTGCGGTAAAAGGCGGCAAACCGCAGTTTCGGCAGTGACAGCAGTGCTGCGAGCGCAATGCCGATCGGGTTCTGCACGCACATGTGGATGGCGAAGAAGATCAGGTTGTTGGTGAGCGCATTCCAGAAATCGCGCGCCCAGCGGACATCACCGAAGAGGACCTGGTAGTTTGCAAAGCCGACGAAGGACTGAGCACCATCGACAGTGTTGTAGAACGAAAGCCTGAGCGTCTCGATCAGCGGCAGGATCATGATCGCCGTGTAGACCAGCAGCGCCGGCGCCATGAAGACGACGATATGCCAGCGGAACGGGCGCTTGATCGATACCGACTGCAGGGCAGATGAAGGGTGGATGTCGCTCATGGCTTTGCCTGTTTTCTTGTGCTTGCGCTGGCGCAGCATGATCACGATACCTCCCCCTTGAAGGGGGAGGTCGCAGCGAAGCTGCAGGTGGGGGTGACACCACACGCACAAGGATCACCCCACCCCGGCCCGTCGGGCCGACCCTCCCCATCAAGGGAAGGGGAAGCTTGTCACTTACCTGGCTTGTACCAGCTGTCGAGGCCCTTCTGGAGCTTTTCGGCGGCAACGGCCGGAGTATCGGTGCCGTTGATGACGTTGGCCGATTCGACCCAGGTCTCGTTTTCGAGGTTCGGGGTGCCGCGCGACAGGATCTGATAGGTCGAGCGGACCGTCGGCTTGTATTTTTCACGCCAGGAGACGAATTCCTGCGCCATCGGATCTGCCATCTTCACAGGCGACGAATTCAGACTGAAGAAGCCTGGAAGCGAATTGGCGTAGATCTCGGCAAATTCCGGCGAAGCAACCCAGGTCAGGAACTTCTTGGCTTCTTCCGGATGCTTGCTCTTGGTGTTCAAGCCAACGCCGATATCCGGATGGTCGGAGATGTAGCCGGTTTCGCCAGCCTTCAGCACCGGCGGCGGGAAAGCGCCCATCTTGAACTGGGCCTGGCTGGTGAACAGCGCAATTTCCCATGAACCGGCAGGGAAGATCGCCGCGCGGCCGAGCGTGAAGAGGTTCTGGCTATCGGCGTAGGTCTGGGCTTCGAAACCGTCGCCGAGATAAGGCTTCCACTTGGCCAGTTCTTCGTAGGGCTTGACCCATTCCGGATCGGTCAGCTTCTGCTTGCCTTCGATCAGCGCCTTGCGGCCTTCCTCGCCCTTCCAGTAGTTCGGGCCGATGTTCTGGTAGCCCATCGTTGCGGCTTCCCAGAGATCCTTGGTGCCCATGGCAAGCGGGATGAACGTACCGTCAGCCTTGATCTTGTCGAGCGCGGCGTAGAATTCTTCGTTCGTCTTCGGCACTGCGATCTTCAGCTGGTCGAAGGCGTCCTTGTTGTAGATGAAGCCGTGGATGACGGATGCCATCGGCACGCAGAAGGTGGACTTGCCGTCGTCTGTCGACCAGGCGGCCTTGGCGACCGGCGAGAAATTGCTCATGCCCGACAGGCTGGTGAGATCGACGAGCTGCTTCTTGTTGAAGAGTTCGAGCGAGGCATCGAACGGACGGCAGGTAATGATGTCGCCGGCGGAACCTGCATCGAGCTTGGCGTTCAGCGACGCATTGTACTCGGTCGGTGCGGTCGGCGAGAAGTTGAGCTTGATGCCGGGGTTCTTCGCTTCGAAGGCCGGGATCAGCTTTTCTTTCCAGATCGCCAGATCGTCATTGCGCCAGCTCTCGATGTTGAGCGTGACATCGGCCGCAGACGCTGCACCCGCGGACGCGAGCACCGTCGTGGCCAAAAGAATTGTTTTCAACAGGCTGTTCATGCTGTTCTCCCTTATTGGTTAGCGCCTTGCGGCGCGAGTCTCGGTCGTTTCCGTCATCTTCAGTTCCGCTAGTGCTTTCCTCAACACCTGATCGGAACGAATAAGCAGCGATTGTGCGGCGTCGATATCGGGGGCGCCTTCAGCCAGAAGCACGGCGATCTTCACCGATCCGTCCGCCACCTGCAGATATCTTACCGCCTCGTCGGCAGTCACGCCTGCGATATCGGCAACCATGCCGGCGGCGCGGGTGCGCAGCTTGGCATTGTCGGCGCGCAGATTGACCATGTGTCCGTCATGCACGTGACCGAGCTTGATCGCAGCCAGCGTCGACAGCATGTTGAATGCAAGCTTCTGTGCGGTCCCCGCGCCCATGCGCGTCGACCCCGCCACCAGTTCCGGCGGCGTTTCGAGAAGGACGGCGACATCGGCATGATTGAAAAGCGGTGCATCGGGATTGTTGGCGAGTGCCACGACCTTTGCGCCACGGGCCCCGGCAATTTCAACGATCTTCAGCACGTAAGGGGTCGAGCCGCTTGCAGAAACGGCGAGAACGCAGTCTCCCGCCGCAATGATCGCTGCATCCTGATCGGCCAGGGCGATATCATCCTCCGGCGCACCCTGCAGGTCAGCCAGGACGGACGTTCCGCCGGCAAGAAGAAGGACGATCTGCTCGCGTGCAATGCCGTAGGTTCCGGGAAGCTCGAGCGCATCGGCCATGGCCATCAGGCCGGAGCTGCCGGCGCCTGCATAGACAAGCTTTCCGCCACGCCTCAGAGCCGACGCAACGAGTTCCGCGGCATCCGCAAGAGCGGGGATCGCCGCATCGACGCTTCTCGCCGCCTGCTGCTGACCGGACGCCAGAAGCCGAAGGATTTCGGTCGGGGCGCGCGTATCGAGCCCTTCCGTATTCCCATGCCTGGCTTCGGTGGCTGTTTGGCTCATCCGTTTCTCCCTCAAGCAAAATGATGCCAAAAAAATACCAATTGTCCAGCAGGAAATTAACGAAAGTTACCGACTGAAACATGGCAGCTGGCGTTTAGTACTAATAATCGAGTTAAAATAGCGTCTTAGCCCCGCTCTGTCCGCATCAATAATTTCGCGCTTGGTAAATGGTATTTTTTTGGTATCATTCTTCGTGGAGGTATCCATGGCGGATTACGTGATCGGGATAGATGGCGGCGGGACAAGCTGCCGGGCGGCACTGGCCGATAGGAACGGCACCCTGCTCGGCCGCGGCAAGAGCGGTGCCTCCAATATCCTGACCGATCCCGACACTGCCCTCAGGCATATTGCTGAAGCCGCAGAGCTGGCGTTCGAAGATGCCGGGCTCACGCCGGATCTTTCATCCGCATCTGCAATCCTGGGTCTTGCCGGCAACAATGTCGGCGGCGCGGTGGGCTATGTGACCGAACGTCTCCCCTTTGCCAGATCGCAGATCGTTTCTGACGGCGTCATCGCCTTGCAGGGCGCGATCGGTGACGAAGACGGTGCGATCGGCATCGTTGGGACCGGGACCGTCTACATCATCCGCAGCCACGGTCAGTTCAGATCCATCGCCGGCTGGGGGTTTCAGGTGAGCGATCTCGGCAGCGGCGCAAGGCTCGGGCAGCTCGCGCTGCAGGAAACCCTGCTTGCCTTCGACCGGATAAGGCCGATGACGCCGCTCTGCGAGGCGATCCTGGCCGAGTTCGACAACAATCCGGAACTGATCGTCGATTTCGCGCGGCTGGCCAAGCCTGGCGACTTCGGTCGTCAGACTCCAAAGGTTTTCGACTATGCTCGCCGTGGCGACGAGACGGCTTTGCGGATCCTCCATACCGGTGCTGCCGGGATCGACGAAGCGCTCGATGCCGTCATGGCGCTGAGCGGCGACAAAGCAAAACTCTGCCTGCTTGGTGGCCTTGCACCGCTTTATCCTCGCTATCTTGCCGAGAGGCACAGGCTCCGTCTTTCCGAGCCGCGGGCCGACGCAATGACCGGCGCCGTCGAACTGGCCGTCAAGGCCTTTGCATCTGGAGCACGGATGGAGGCGTGCGCATGAGCGAGGCGCTGACGGCCATCTTGCCCCTCGACGGCCTGCAGTCCGGCGGCTCCGGCCCGCTTTATCTCAAGCTGCGCCAGAGCCTGGAAGATGCGATCCGGTCCGGCAAGCTCGGTCACGGCGACGCGCTTCCCGCGGAGCGGGATCTCGCCGACTATGCGAGCGTCAGCCGCGTCACGGTGCGCAAGGCCGTCGACGATCTTGTCCGGGACGGGCTTCTGACCCGCCGCCATGGATCCGGGACCTTCGTGGTAAAACCGCTGTCGCGCGTCGAGCAACCCCTGACCAAGCTGACATCGTTTACCGAGGACATGGCACGGCGTGGCCTGGTTTCCCGATCGGAATGGCTGGAGCGCGGATTGTTTCATCCCTCGCCCGAAGAGATGATGATGCTGGGTCTCGCACCCGGCACGATGGTTGCCCGGATCGGACGTTTGCGCTTTGGGAACGACATGCCGCTTGCCATCGAGCGCGCCAGCATATCGGCAGAATTCCTGCCCGACCCGGTATCGCTCCAGCAGTCGCTCTATGCGGAACTGGAAAAGAAGGATGCGCGACCGGTACGCGCCATCCAGCGGATCTCCGCGACCAATCTGAAAAAGATCGACGCCGGCCTGCTCGAAGTGCCCATCGAGGCGGCGGGACTGTCGATCGAACGCGTTTCCTACCTGGCCTCCGGCCGGGTGGTGGAGCTTACCCGCTCGCTTTACCGGGGCGATGCCTATGATTTCGTGGCCGAGCTTTCGCTTGGCGACAGCTGATCAGACGAGGATGACGATGAAGACCCATATGCGCCAGGAAATCGACGAGATACCGGAGGCGACGGCCCGATTGCTCGACCGTTCGGCGGCAGACATTGCCAAGGCCGGCAAGGCCCTGCGCGACAAGGATCCGGCCTTCCTGGTAACGATCGCGCGCGGCTCCTCCGATCATGCCGCGACGTTCATCAAATATGCGATCGAGCTGACGGCGGGGCGCCCGGTTGCCTCGCTCGGACCGTCGCTTGCCTCGATCTACGGTGCCAATATGCAGCTTGGCGGTGGCGCTGCGATCGCCATCTCCCAGTCCGGCAAGAGCCCGGACATCGTCGCGATGGCGGAGGCTGCGACCCGGTCAGGAGCGGTGACGATTGCGCTGACCAATACGCTCCCGTCGCCGATCACCGAGGCATCGCTGTATGGGGTCGATATCAATGCGGGTCCGGAAATTGCGGTTGCGGCAACCAAGTCTTTCGTCAGCTCGATTGTCGCCGGTCTTGCCCTTCTCGCCGAATGGACCGCCGATGACCGGCTGAAAGCGGCGGTTCGCGCCCTGCCCGGCCATTTCGATGGAGCCATCAAGCTCGACTGGAGCGCGTTTGCGAGCGAACTCGGAGATGCTGATTCGCTCTACATGCTCGGCCGCGGCCCGGCGCTAGCAATCGCCAGCGAGGCTGCGCTCAAATTCAAGGAAACGTCCAACATGCATGCGGAGGCCTATTCTGCGGCCGAAGTCCTGCATGGTCCGGTGGCGCTCGTCGAAAAGCGCTTTCCGGTACTGACCTTTGCCGCGAGGGACGCGGCGGAAGCTTCCGCGGTGCAGATCGCAGACAATTTCGCGGCCAAGGGCGCGCTCGCCTACGCGACCTCCGACAAGGTCACGGCTGCCCGAAAGCTGCCATTCGTCGCAACCGGCCATCCGCTGACCGACGCGCTGGCGCTGATCGTGCCCTTTTACGGTTTCGTCGAAGCCTGGTCGCGGTCGAAGGGGTTTGATCCCGATCAGCCGGCAGCCCTCAACAAAGTCACCGAAACCCTATGACCGACCTCAAGGCTCTGACTGCAAACCGCATCTTCGACGGCGCCGACTGGCATGAGAATGCCGCGGTCGTGTTTTTGAACGGCCGGATCGATCACATCCAGCCTTCGGTTTCGCTCGCACCTGAGATCGAGAGGATCGACGGTGGCGAGATCATCGCTCCGGGTTTTATCGACCTGCAGGTCAATGGCGGCGGTGGCGTGCTCCTCAACGAAGAGCCGACGGTCGAGGGTATCGCCACGATCTGCGCCGCCCATGCGAAGTTCGGGACGACGGCACTGTTGCCGACCTTGATCACCGACACGCCTGACATTTCCGCCCGGACTGTTGCCGCCGGTATCGATGCGAAGACGCGGGGCATTCGCGGCTTTCTCGGACTGCATCTGGAGGGCCCGCATCTGTCTGTTGCCCGCAAGGGAGCGCATGACCCCAAGCTCATCCGCCCGATGGGGGATCGCGACCTCGATCTGATGCTCTCCTGCGGACGGGCGCTCGATGTGCTGATGGTGACCATTGCGCCGGAAAGCGTGACGCAAGAACAGGTCACAAAGCTCGCAGACGCCGGCATCATCGTCAGCCTCGGTCACACGGAAGCGAGCTACGATACGGCGGCGGCCTATTCCAAGGCCGGTATCCGCACGGTCACGCATCTCTTCAACGCCATGAGCCCTCTCGGTCACCGCGAACCGGGGCTGGTCGGGGCGGCGCTCGATACGGGAGCACTCTATGCCGGCCTGATCGCCGACGGCATCCATGTGCATCCCGCTGCAATGGGGGCAGCTCTGCGCGCCAAGGCAGGTCCCGGAAAGATATTCCTGGTGACCGATGCGATGTCGACGATCGGGACCGACATGACATCCTTCACGCTCAACGGCCGCGAAATCCTGCGCAAGGATGGCCGGCTGACGCTCGCCGACGGGACGCTGGCCGGCGCCGATATCGACATGATCTCGTCGGTTCGATACGTGCACCGCAATCTAGGCCTGTCGCTGGAGGAGGCCCTGCGCATGGCATCTGCCTATCCCGCGCAAGCTGCTCGCATCGAGAACCGGAAAGGCTTTCTGAAGCCCGGATATGATGCGGATTTCGTTATCCTTGGCGCGGATCTTTCCATGAGAAGCACCTGGATTTCTGGAGAATGTGCGCACGCACAGATCTGAAGAGCCTATCCCGCCAGCGGAAAATCGATCCGGACTTTCAAGCCTGTGCCCCCTGAGCCATCGTGAAGCGACAGGGCAGCGCCGTGAAGGCGGGCGATCTCTTCGACGATCGGCAGTCCGAGACCGGTGCCGGATGCATCGCCGCGGCCGAGACGTCCGAATCGTTCGAGCACGGTAGCTCGCTTCTCGGGCGGAATACCCGGGCCGTTATCCTCGACCTCGAGCCGGGCCGTCTCGTCACTCCGTTCGATGCGGACGGTGACCTCCGTGCCGGAGCCCCCATGAAGGATCGCGTTGACGATCAGGTTCTTCACCAGTTCGCCGATCAGCAGCGGCTCGACGTTGACCTCAGTTGCGCCCTCTCCTTCGAACCCGAGGTCGATGCCACGATCGGCGGCGCCCGGAACATGATCTCCCGTCAGGCCGCGGACGAGATCGGTGAGATCGAGCTTGCGGAATGCTGCCGAGCGTCCGGCCGCATCAATCTTTGCCATCAGCAGCAGCTGCGCGAGGATATGTTCGGCACCGGCGACCGCTTCATCCGCCTTGCGGACCGCCGTCTTTGCCGTGGCCAGATCGTCCGCCCGGTCCGCAAGTGCGAGCTGTGTGCGCACGATTGCGAGCGGAGTTCGGAGCTGGTGGCTGGCATTGCCGGTGAAGTGGCGCAGGGCATTCAACGCGCCTTCGAGCCGCACCATGAACGAATTGACGGTATCGACCAGGCCCTGAACCTCGTTCGGCACTCTTTCTCCGATCGGATGCAGATCGTCCGGGCTGCGTTCGGCGATCGCTTCGCTGAAGCGATAGAGGGGCCGGAGCGACAGCGTGACGGCGATCCAGACGATCACGGCGGCACCGATGATCATGAACAGGATTCGCAGCGCCGACCGGATCAGGATGGTGCGCGTCAATTGTTCGCGGGCCATGGTGGTTTCGGCGACCGTGACGACGAAGGGCACAGACCGGATGCCGGTCGAGGCGGATCTGGCGAGCACCGCCACGCGGATGGGCTCGCCGCGGAAGCTGGCGTTCTCGAACGCCACCGCCTGGCCCTCGCGCCGCGCGATTGAGGGAAGGTTCTGGTAGCCGGTGATGAAGGTGCCGGGCGGCCCGTCGACGCGGTAAAAGACCCTGTCCTGCGCAGCAGAGGTCAGCATTTCCAGCGCCACATAGGGGATGTCGACCTCAAGCGCTCCGTCTTCCGCAACGATCACCCGTTCGGCGATCGCCAAGGCCGAACCCGCAAGCACACGATCGGACACTTCGTTGGCCGCATCGAGAGCCTCATCCCATGTATCGAACATGGCGACGCCACCGATCAGCGCCGTGGAGAGAAGGAGCCATGCAAGAAGGCGGCGGCGGAGCGAATAGGCGGCTGTCGGCGTCATTCCGGAGAGGCCATTTTCTCGAGATAATAGCCAATGCCGCGCGCGGTCTTGACGGTCAGACCATAGACGGCAAGCCGCTTTCTTAGTCGGCTCACATACTGCTCGATCGCATTGGACGAGAGGTCGTCGTCGAAGCCTGTCAGCGAACGAATGATCGCCTCCTTGGAGACCACCTTTCCGGCCCGCATGAAGAGGAGTTCGAGAAGGGCCACCTCGCGCGCCGGGATATCGAGCGGCACGCCCTGGCTCGAGAAGGTTCGCGACGTCAGATCGAAGGTAACGCCGCCATAGGTGACGACAGAGCTTCGAAGGCCTGCCTGACGGCGAAGAAGGACGCGAATGCGCGCCTCGAACTCCGGCACGTCGAACGGTTTCGTCATGTAATCGTCGGCGCCGAGATCGAGGCCTTTGACCCTCTCTTCCGGCGTGCCGCGGGCGGTGAGGATCATCACCGCCGCCCGGTTCTGGCGGGCGCGCATGGCCTTCAGAACATCGAGACCATCCATTTCGGGAAGGTTGAGGTCGAGAATGACCAGATCGTAGCTTTCGGCGGCGACCGTTGCCTCCGCCGACGTTCCGTCGGCCACGAGATCGACCACATAGCCGCTGCCGCGCAAAATCGCGGCAAGGCCCGATGCCAGCGTCTGATTGTCTTCGACAAGAAGGATACGCAAACCGTCATTTCCCCGTTCCGGCTGACTCTTATCGCCGGGACGCGGGGTTGTCACTGGACACAGCAGCGTCTGCCGATAGCTCGCCTAGCTACGGCCGAGATAATCGGTCTTGCCGATGGGTACGCCTTTGTGGCGGAGGATCGCGTAGGCGGCGGTGAGATGGAAATAGAAGTTGGGCAGGGCAAACCCGAGAACGTAGTCGGTGGCTGTGAATTTCATCTCGCCGGACCGGGTCTTCAGCACGACCTCGGCCTCGTCGCGACCGGACATGCTGGCGGGAACAACGGTCTTCAGGAAGGCGACCGTCTTGTAGATGCGGGCATGGAGATCGGCGAACGTGACTTCGTTATCCTCCATCGCGACGTTTTCGAGTTGGCCGACGCGCACCGGGACGAACTTGGCCGTGTCGCTAGCGCGCTGGATCTGACCCGTCAGCGGCAGCATGTCCTCGATCAGGCGCGCTTCGAGAAGCTGGCTGTGGGGAATGCCCTTCTCGTCGGCGAAGGCTTCGGCCTTCTTCAGGATCTCGGAGAGATTGGCAAATCCACGGATAAACGCCGGGACGGAGACGTCGTATAGGGAAAGCGACATGGTTGTAACCTCAAAGGGCTGGTGGGGAAATCGCCATTCACAGGTAATAACGGCGACCGGCAATACAACAGGGGAGCGGTAAACCGCGAGCTCTGCATTCCGGACGCCAGTGAGGGATTTCCAACGGCTTGCCGCAAGCGCCCGGGTCGGGCATTCTTGCCCGCAATGAAAAAGCTTCTCCTCTGTCTTTGTCTCATCGCTGCGCCGCATCTGGCCGTCGCGGAAGTGCTGATGTTTCCTGCCCTTTCGGGCAACAAGGATGCGCCTGTCCTTACCGTCTATTCGTCGCTGGACGAGCCTCTTGCCAAGCCGATGATCACAGGCTTCCAGTCGTCCAACCCAGATGTGGCGGTGTCCTACGAGGACATGCTGACGGGAGAGATCTACGACAGGATCGTGCGGGAGACCGACGCGGGCCACAAGACAGCAGATTTCGCGTTTTCGTCGGCCATGGATCTCCAGGTCAAGCTTGCCAATGACGGTTACGCCCAGGCGAGCGACCTGCCGATGAGCGGGCGATGGCCCGAGTGGGCGAACTGGCGCAATACGGTTTACGCGCTGACCTTCGAGCCGGCCGTGTTCGTCTACAACAAGCCGAGTTTCAAGAACGAGGCGCCGCCTGCCACCCGCGCCGAGTTCATCGCGTTTCTGGCGCGCCAGGGTGACCAGGCGCATGGCCGCATCGGCACCTACGATATCGAACGCTCCGGTGTCGGCTTCCTGTTCATGTCGCGCGACCAGGAACAGTTCGGGGACATCTGGTCGGTGGTGCGGGCGATGGGCGAAGCGGGCGTCAAACTCTATTCGACAAGCGGCGCCATCCTCGAGAGGGTGGCGGATGGCCGTTTCCTGATGGGTTACAATATCGTCGGATCCTACGCCGCCGACTGGGCCTCACGGAACCCGAATGTCGGGATCGTCCTGCCGAAGGACTATACGGTGGTCATGTCGCGTATCGGGCTGGTGCCGCAAGCCGCTCAACGTGCCGATCTCGGAAAGCGCTACCTCGAATTCTTCATGTCGAAGGAGGGCCAGACGATTATGGCCCGCGAACTGCAGATCCCGGCCGTCAGTCCCGAAGTGTCCGGCAACAACACCGCAACGACGATGCGCGAGATGCTGGGTGGCCAATTGAAGCCGGTGCCCGTCAGCCTCGGGCTGATGGTCTATCTCGATCAGGTGAAACGGGCGCGGCTGATCTCGAAATGGAACGAGGTCTTGCGCCAGCAGTGATCAATTCTGGCGATTTTGAGGCATTTACCCTTGTCAAACAGACGCAGTCAGGGAAATGTCAGGTAGATGTCAGCTTGTTATGCTGCCTTAGAACCATTCGAGACCCGTTCGGAGGCGGACTCGATCGGTGACGGGAGGAGATCAACGGACGGCACCAGTCCGCTCAAATCGATCCTACCGTTGCGCCATCAAAGATTTCGTCCAAAAGGACGTCAACGGAGGACATACCCTTGAAACATTTTCTCATCGCATCTTTCCTCGCGGGCGCAGTCGCCTTCCCGGCCGTAGCGGCTGACTATTCGGTCATGGCACCCGCAGCGCCGGGCGGCGGCTGGGACCAGACGGCCCGCACCATGCAGGTCGCCCTGCAGCAGGAGAAGATCTCCAACCGCGTCCAGGTCATGAACGTTCCGGGCGCCGGCGGCACGATCGGCATCGCCCAGTTCGCCAGCCAGCAGAAGGGCAACCCGAACGCTCTGATGGTTGGCGGTTACGTCATGGTCGGCGCAATCCTCACCAACAAGTCGCCGGTAACCCTGAAGGACGTGACACCGATCGCACGCCTGACCGGCGAATACGAAGTGATCGTCGTCCCGACATCTTCCGACATCAAGACGATGGCGGATCTGGTCACCAAGCTGAAGGCTGATCCGGGTTCCGTATCTTGGGGTGGCGGTTCGGCTGGCGGCACCGACCATATCGGCGCTGGCCTCATTGCAAAGGCTGCCGGCGTAGACCCGACCAAGATCAACTACATCGCGTTTTCCGGTGGCGGCGAAGCGCTTGCCGCGATCCTGGGCAGCCAGGTGACTGCGGGCATTTCGTCCTATGGCGAATTCGAATCGCAGATCAAGGCCGGCTCGCTGCGCCTGCTGGGCATTTCGTCTGACAAGAAGATCGACGGCATCGATGCCCCGACGCTGAAGGAATCCGGTCTCGACGTCGTGCTGCAGAACTGGCGCATGGTTGCCGCTGCTCCCGGCATTTCCGAGGAGCAGAAGAAGACCATCACTGCCGACATCGAGAAGCTGGTAAAGTCCAAGACCTGGCAGGATAACCTGAAGACCAAGGGCTGGATGGACACCTACCTCTCCGGTCCGGCCTTCGATGAGCAGCTCGCCAAGGATATCGCTGCGACGGAAACCATCCTGAAGGACATCGGACTGGTCAAATGAGTTCTGAAAACACGACTACCGAACAGCGCCGCCCTGATTGGGCGGCGCTTGCCATTGCAGCCGTACTCGCGATCGTCGCCGCCGTCATCTTCATCGATGTGTCGCGGCTGACGAGTACGACTGGCTACTCGCCTGTCGGCCCCGCCTCCGTGCCCTACTGGATCGCTTTCGGCCTGATCGGCCTTGCCATCTGGACGGTCTTTGCGGCATTCCGTCGGGATTTCCCCGCGCGCGAACGGCAGGAATTCGGGCCCGTCGCCTGGGTTGTCGCCGGGCTTCTCGCCCAGATGATCCTGATCCGGTTCGTCGGGTTCTCGATTGCGACAGGCCTGCTTTTCGCTTTCGCCGCACGCGGCTTCGGTGCCCGTCGGCTGCATATCAGCATTCCGATCGGCATCGCGATCTGTCTCGCCATCTGGTACCTGTTTGCGGGCGTCCTGCAGCTTTCCCTTCCCGCCGGTCCGCTGGAAAACCTGCTCCTTTAACTTGGAGCCAGAGAGTTAATCCATGAGCACTTTCGAATTCCTTCTTCAGGGTCTGGCCTCTGCCGCAGAGCCGATGAACCTGTTTTACGCGCTCGTCGGCGTAACGCTCGGCACGATGGTCGGCGTGCTGCCCGGCATCGGCCCGGCAACCACCGTCGCGCTGCTTCTGCCCGTTACCTACCAGCTGGATGCGACCGGCTCGCTGATCATGTTTGCCGGCATCTATTACGGCGGCATGTACGGGGGGTCGACGACCTCGATTCTTCTCAACACGCCAGGCGAAAGCGCCTCGATCGTCACTGCGCTCGAGGGCAACAAGATGGCTCGCGCCGGACGAGGGGGGCCAGCGCTTGCAACAGCTGCGATCGGTTCCTTCGTTGCCGGCCTGATCGCCACGCTCGCGCTCGCCTTCGTTGCGCCCTATATCGTCAAGCTGGCGCTGGTGTTCGGTCCGCGCGAATATTTCGCGCTGATGGTTCTCGCCTTCGTCACAGTCTCCTCGGCTTTCGGAAACTCGACGCTGCGGGGCCTGACATCTCTGTTCATCGGCCTTGCTTTGTCGCTTGTCGGAATCGATCAGCTGACCGGCCAGAACCGCCTTTCCTTCGGCGTACCTGACCTTCTCGACGGCATCGAGGTCACGACCATGGCGGTTGCCATGTTTGCGATCGGCGAGACGCTGTTTATCGCAGCCCAGGGTGCCCAGGCTCCCGACAAGGTGGAAGCGATCAAGGGCTCCGTCTGGATGACCGCCCAGGACTGGGCGCGCTCTTGGAAAGCCTGGTTGCGCGGGACCGTCATTGGCTTCCCGATCGGCGCAATGCCGGCCGGTGGTGCAGAAATCGGCACCTTCCTCTCCTATGCGACCGAAAAGCGTCTTTCCAAGCATCCTGAAGAGTTCGGCAATGGTGCGATCGAAGGTGTTGCCGGTCCGGAAGCTGCCAACAACGCATCCGCCGCCGGTACGCTCGTGCCGCTTCTGACGCTTGGTCTTCCGACGTCGGCGACCGCTGCCATCATGCTGGCCGGCTTCCAGCAATACGGCCTGCAGCCGGGCCCACTGCTTTTTGTCACCAACCCGCAGCTGGTCTGGGGACTGATTGCTTCGCTTCTCATCGCCAACCTGATGCTGCTGGTGTTGAACCTGCCGCTGGTCGGTCTGTGGGTGAAGCTGCTGACGATCCCGAAGCCTTGGCTCTATGCCGGCATTCTCGTGTTTGCGACGCTTGGCACGATTGGCGCCAATCCGTCGGTGTTCGAGCTTGGCATGCTGCTCGTCTTCGGTCTCGTCGCCTACATCATGCGCGTGTTCGACTATCCGATCGCGCCCGTGATCGTCGGCCTGATCCTTGGCCCGCTCGCCGAGCAGCAGTTGCGCCGTGCCTTGTCGATCAGCCAGGGCGACGTGACGGTGCTGTTCACCTCGCCGATCGCCGCAGGCCTGCTGCTCGTGGCAGCGGCTGCCCTGATCGTACCGCTGGTGCTGCGCATGCGCGGTCGTGGCAATGTGCTGAACCAGATGGCTGCCAGCGAAGACTGAGGACCTCAGCCTTCCCCCAACGAAACAAGCCCGGTCTTCCGAAAGGAGGCCGGGCTTTCTGTTTTGAAGGGAGTGTTGTGTCAGTGCCCGAACACGGACCAGCCGGTTTCATCCGCCAGCATTTCGAGCGCCAGCGAACCGACCAGCGAATTGCCGTTCTGATTGAGACCTGGAGACCAGACGGCCATCGATGCGCGTCCCGGCGCCACGGCCATGATGCCGCCGCCGACACCACTCTTGCCAGGAAGTCCGACCCGATAAGCGAACTCGCCGGAGCCGTCATAGTGGCCGCAGGTCAGCATGAGGGCGTTGATGCGCCGTGCCCGCTGGCTTGAGACCACGGTGTGCCCGGTCATCGGGTTGCGGCCATTGGCGGCGAGGAATAGACCGGCCCGCGCCAGCTGGGTGCAGGTCATGGAGATGGCGCAGTGGTGGAAATAGACGCCGAGCACATGCTCGACCGGATGCGAGAGCTTGTTGAAAGAGCGCATGAAATTGGCAAGCGCAAAATTTCGGTAGCCGGTCGCTTCCTCGGATTTCGCAACCGACGGGTCGATCGCGATCGTTTCGTCATCCGCGAGATAGCGGACGAAGCGCAGGATCTCCCCGATCGCCTCGCGCGGCGTATGGCCAGCAAGAACGAGATCGCTGACGGCAATCGCGCCGGCATTGATGAAGGGGTTGCGGGGCTTTCCGGCCTCCTGTTCGAGCTGGACAATGGAGTTGAAGGGAGAGCCCGACGGCTCCCGACCGACCCGGTTCCAGGTGGTTTCGCCATGCTTGCCGAGTGCGAGCGTCAGCGTGAAAACCTTCGACACGCTCTGGATCGAGAAAGGTTCGGCACAATCTCCGGCGCTATGGACCTTGCCGTCGACCGTGACGACCGCCATGCCAAACTTGCGTGGATCGACATGGGCAAGCTGGGGAATGTAGTCGGCCACTTTTCCCTCGCCCAGCCGGCTCTGCAGCTTGGCGTGGATCCGATCGACGATGGCCTGCAGATCGTCCGTCATTGCTCACACTCCGAGATATCGATCCTGCAACCCTGGTGTCAGATCGGCTGGGGCGCCGATCCAGACGCTTCTGCCGTTTTCGAGGATGACGCACCGGTCGGCAACCGGCAAGAGCTCGGACAGCGTCTTGTCGACCAGGAGAATGGACAGGCCCTTCGTCTTCAACTGGCGCAACGCCTTCCAGATATCCTGGCGGATGACAGGTGCAAGCCCCTCCGTCGCCTCGTCGAGGATCAGCAGCCGCGGATTGGTCATCAGCGCGCGTCCGATCGCCAGCATCTGCTGCTCGCCGCCGGAGAGCGATCTGGCCATCTGCGCATGCCGTTCCTCCAGACGGGGAAACAGGGCATTGATCTCTGAGACGGTCCATTCACCGGGTCTTGCGGCGGCGACCAGGTTTTCGTGAACGGTGAGGTTCGGGAAACAGCGGCGTCCCTCGGGCACAAGTCCGACGCCCAGCCGCGCCACCTTGTAGGGTGCCAGCTTCCCGGTGTCCTTACCATCGAAGACGATGCGGCCGGTTTTCGGGCTCAAGAGATTGCAGATCGACTTGATGGTCGTGGACTTGCCCATGCCGTTGCGGCCCATCAGCGCCACGACCTCGCCTTCCGCCACCGCAAATTCGACGCCGAACAGCGCCTGGCTGCTGCCGTAGTACGTCGCGATATCCTTGACATCGAGCAGCATCAGGCGTGATCCCCCAGGTAGGCGGTACGGACCGCCGGATCGCGCCTTATATCCTCAACCGTGCCGGTTGCGATGATGCGGCCGTAGACCAGAACCGAAATCCGGTCGGCCAGCGCGAAGACGGCATCCATATCATGTTCCACAAGCAGGATCGGTGCTTCCTGGCGCAGCGTATCGAGAAAGCCTGTAAGCCGTTTCGAACCTTCCGGCCCCATTCCCGCCATCGGCTCGTCGAGAAGCAGAGCCTTCGATTGCAGGGCCAGCGCCATGGCGATCTCCAGCTGGCGGCGCTCGCCGTGGGAAAGCTCGGCCGCCGGCAGGCGTGCCCGGTCGGACAGACCGACGCGCTCGAGGATCGCCATCGCAGGATCGATCAGCGATCTGTCGCGCATGACAGGTCGGAAGAAACCGAAACTCGACCCCTGCCTCGCCTGAACCGCCAGCATGACATTACGCAGCGCTGAAAACTCCTGCGCCAGCGACGACACCTGAAACGTGCGACCGAGCCCCCGTCGGGCGCGAGCGGCAGCACTCAGTGCGCCGATGTCTTCACCCGCGAGGCGGATCGTGCCGCTATCCTGCTTGAGCGTGCCGCAGATCTGGTGAATCAGGGTCGATTTTCCGGCACCGTTTGGACCGATCAGTGCGTGGATTTCGCCCGGCTTCAGGTCGAGCGTGATGCCGTCGGTGGCACGAAGCGCTCCGAAGCTCTTGACGAGATTGTCTATCTGGAGAACCGGCTCAACCATGTCTCGTCTTTCCGGCAAGCAGGCCCAGCAATCCGCCGCGGGCAAAGAGCACCACGCCGAGAAGGATGAGGCCAAGGAAGAACTGCCAGCGTTCGGTGAGGCCGCCCAGCGCGAACTCGAACGCCACATAAAGCGCTGCCCCTGCCAGCGGCCCGAAAAGCCGGCCGGTGCCGCCGAGAATGATCAGGACGATGAGTTCGCCCGACATGGGCCAGGCGAGCATGGACGGGCTGACGAAGCGGTTGAGATCTGCGTAGAGAGCGCCGGCAAGGGCCGTGATCATGGCCGAGATGACGAAACCTGCGAGCCGGATACGATAGGGGTCTATGCCGAGGGCGGCAACGCGAATCTCGTTCTGGCGGGTGGCAACCAGCGCCGCACCGAACCGCGACGCACGGATCAGCGCGAAAAGGCCGATGCCGGCCAGCAGAACGGCATATGCGACGAAGAAGAAATTGAGCGGGCGCATCGTGTTGGTGCCCGGAAACTGGTTGCGCACCGCGATCGAAAGCCCATCCTCGCCACCGTAAGCCGGCCAGGATATCGCGAAGTAATAGACCATCTGCGCGAAGGCGAGCGTGATCATGATGAAATAGACGCCTGACGTTCGCAGGCTGAGCGCGCCGATGGCGAGCGCCACCAGACCGGCTGCGATGACCGCGACCAGCCAGATGATCGGCATCTGCGCCGTGCCCGGGAGATCGAACAGCAGCGGTTCGCCTGATAGCGCGTGGCTTGCAAGAATGCCGGCGGCATAGCCTCCGATGCCGAAAAAGGCTGCGTGGCCGAACGACACCATACCGCCGAGGCCGAGCGCGAGATTGAGGCCGAGGGCTGCCAGCGCCAGAATGGCGATCCGGGTCGCGAGGGTCACGTAGAACGGCTGGCCGAGGGCATTCGCGGCCACGGGCACGGCGAGCAGCAGGAGGGCCAGCGTGAGATTGACTGCGTTTTCGCGGGTCAGCACCATCGTTGAACGGCCTTCATGCATGTGCTGGCGGAAACAGGCCGCGAGGTTTTACCGACAGGATCACGGCCATGACCACATAGATCAGCATCGATGCCGCAGCGCCGCCGATCATGCCCGCCTGGGACGGGTCCATGAACAGGGTCAAAAGTTGCGGCAGAAGAAGCCGGCCGAGCGTATCGGTGATACCGACGAGCAGCGCGCCAATGAGCGCACCCTTGATCGAGCCGATACCGCCGATGACGATCACCACGAAGGCGAGGATGAGCACCGGTTCGCCCATGCCGACCTGGACCGATTGCAGCGGGCCGACGATTGCGCCGGCAAGTCCCGCCAGAGCGGAGCCCAGTGCAAAGACCAGCGTATAGAGCGTGCGGATATCGACGCCGAGCGCGCCGATCATTTCGCGGTCGCTTTCGCCGGCCCGGATTCGCATGCCGAGCCGGGTCTTGCCGATCAGCAGATAAAGGCCGAGCGCCACCAAGGCACCGACAGCGATGATCGCCAGGCGGTAGACGGGATAGGTTGCATCCCCCGGCAGAGCGACCGCGCCCTGCAGCAACGGCGGAATATCGAGATAAAGCGGGAAGGAGCCAAACAGCCAGCGGGTGCCTTCGGAAAAGATCAGGATCAGTGCAAACGTCGCCAACACCTGATCGAGATGATCGCGGTCATAGAGCCTGCGGATGACCAGGAGTTCGACGATGGCACCGGCTGCCGCCGCACAGGCAAGGCTGGCGACGAGACCGAGCCAGAACGACCCGGTCAATGCTGCAACGGCCGCGCAGGCGAAGGCGCCGACCATGTAGAGCGAGCCATGGGCGAGATTGATCAGGCCCATGACGCCGAAGATCAGCGTCAGCCCGGCAGACATGAGAAACAACATGACGCCGAGCTGGATACCGTTCAGCAGCTGCTCGAGAGCAAGCGAGATGGTCACATGCTTCCCTTAGATCTTGCAGTCTTTGGCGTAGACGTCGCCATGATCGGCAAAGATCTTCTCGACCGTCTTGTTGGTCAAAACGCCGTCCTTCTTCACCACTTCCGTCAGGTAGATATCCTGGATCGGATGCTGGTTGGTGTTGAACTTGAACTTGCCACGCGGCGACTTGATGTCGGCTTTGAGAAGTTCCGCGCGGAAAGCCTCGGTATCCTTGACGTCTGCCTTCGCGGCGGCCGACGCGATTAGCTGACCGGCATCATAGGCCTGGAGCGCATAGATGGACGGCAGGCGATTGTATTCGGCCTTGAAGTCGGCGACGAATTTCCGGCTGACATCGGTATCGAAATCCGGAGCCCACTGTCCGGACGCCTTGGCGCCAAGTGCTGCATCGCCGATGGCCGGCAACACATCCTGGCTGAAGGAGAAGCCCGGCCCCATGACCGGGATCTTCACACCCGACTGGGCAAACTGCTTCATGAAGGAAATGCCCATGCCGCCCGGCAGGAAGACGAAGATGCCGTCGGCACCCGACGCCCGCATCTGGGCGATTTCGGCAGCGTAATCGGTCTGGCCAACCTTGGTATAGACTTCGCCCGCAAGCTCGCCCTTGTAATAGCGCTTGAAGCCCGTCAGCGAATCCTTGCCGGCCGGATAGTTCGGCGCCAGGATGAACATCTTCTTGTAGGACTTGTTGGCATATTCGCCGACAGCTTCGTGAAGATTGTCGTTCTGATAGGCAGCGTTGAAATAGAGCTTGTTGCAGCCGGCACCGGCGAGCGCTGCGGGTGCTGCATTGGTCGAGACGTAGAACTTGTCCTGCGCGACCGCGCCCGGCACGACGGCCATCAAAAGGTTCGACCAGACGATGCCGGTGAGCAGGTCGACATTGTCGCTCTGGATCATCTTGTCGGCGATCTGGACGGCAAGTTCCGGCTTCTGCGCATCATCTTCGGTGACGACGGTGATATCCTTGTTGCCGGACTGCTTGATCGCCAGCATGAAGCCGTCGCGCGTATCGACGCCGAGGCCTGCACCGCCGCCGGATAGCGTGGTGATCATGCCGATCTTGAGCGGCTCGGCGATGGCCAGACCGGATGCGCCGAGGCTGAGTGCCATCGTGGCGGCGACCAGGATTTTATTCATCGTCATTCTCCCCTTTTTTGTCCCCTGCTCCGCCAATCCATCGATGGCGGTGAAACCGTTACCTTCCACATTCGCCGGCAAACTTCCACCGCGTGCAAGCGCAAAAAGCATCACAAAGCAAACTATGCCGACGAGGAGAAGTCTTGGAACAGCAGAGCAGGCTTTCCAGCGACATCGGGGGCGGGTTATGACGCTTGTCGGATCGAACAGGAGACAATCACATGCGCCACGGGATCATCGACTGGGACGACGCCTATGCCAATGGCCCGAACATTCCAAAGGGCGATCGTTGGCCTGCTGCCTGGGTGGAACCGGCAAGACTGTACCGCGAAACGCTCGCGGCAGAAGGACGTGCGAAGCTCGGCATCGCCTATGGCGACAAGCTGCGCAACCGGTTCGATCTCTTGCTTCCCGCCGGAAAGCCGGAAGGCCTTGTCGTCTATGTCCATGGCGGGTTCTGGATCGCGCTCGATAATAGCTATTGGTCGCATTTCGCCCATGGCTCGCTGGAAAGCGGATATGCGGTAGCACTCCCCTCCTACACGCTTGCGCCGGAAAATCGGATCGCTGAAATCACCCTCGAGATCGGCCAAGCGATCACGGCCGCAGCAGATCTGGTGGACGGGCCGATACGGCTTGCCGGGCATTCGGTGGGCGGGCATCTGGTGACGCGGATGATCACCACCACGTCGCCACTCGCAGAGACCGTCCGAGACCGCATCGTCAACACGGTGTCGATCTCGGGCGTGCATGACCTTCGCCCGATCATGAAGACGAAGATGAACGAAAAGCAGCGGATCGATCCTGACGAGGCGCAGCGCGAAAGCCCGGCCTTGCTGGAACCCCTCCCGAACACGCGCCTCACCTGCTGGGTGGGCGGCAACGAGCGCTCGGAATTCCTTCGCCAGAACGCGCTGCTCGCCATTATCTGGAAGGGTCTGGGGGCCGAGACCGAAGCCGTCGAGGAGCCGGACAAAAACCATTTCACGGTTCTGGACGGGCTATCCGATCCTAACCATCCGCTGACGAGGGCGCTTCTGTCCTAGCGTTTCGTCGCTAGAGAGACGCGGCGCCGCGGGCGGCCTGATCGTAGTGGCCGGACAGGGCGCGAAGGCGGGCTGCGACATCCGACAGGGAGTCGGCAGATACTTCGGTCGCCAGGACGGATTTGACGAGCAGGCTTTCACGCATGGCCTTGTAGCGGGCACAGGCTGCAGCACCCGCCTCGGTCACCATGACCAGCTTTTCCTTGCCGCGTCTGCCGGACTTGATCAGCTTCAGCCGTTCTAGCTTTTTCAGCGCGTAGGTCACGACGTGGGTGTCTTCGATATTGAGGACGAGCGCGATATCGGCAAGCGTTTTCGGCTTGTTGCGGCTGTTGACGTTGTGCAGGACGAGGATGTCCACGGTTGAAAGATCGGGCACTCCGGATGCCGCCATGCAGCGCACCATCCAGCGGCTGAACGCATGATTGAGCATGGTGAGGCCGAACTCGATTTCGGACAGAGCCGGCAGCGCGCCGCTTGCAAGGTGCTCCGAAGAAACGATCGGGCCAACAGTGTCTATCGGTTCGGACATGAGCTTCTCCGGAATGAGAGGGCGCCGCGGCACGATTGCCACGGCGCTTCCGAAATCACATCTTCTTGTAGGCGTCCAGAATGGCGGCGCCATCTGCGCCGGCTTTCTTGGACCAATCCTCGGTCAGCTTGGCGCCGATTGCGGAAAGGCCGGTCTTCAGTTCGGCGCTTGGTTCCAGAACCTGCATGCCGTTCTTCTTCAGCGTTTCCATGTAGGACGCCGTCTTTTCGGCGGCCATCGACCAGCCGCGGGTTTCTGCAGCCGCAGCCGCATCCGTCACGGCTTTCTGCGTGGCGGCGTCGAGGGCTGCGAACGCAGCCTTGTTGACGAAGATGACATTCTTCGGGATCCAGGCCTGGGTGTCATAATAGTGGGTCAGCGATTCCCAGATCTTGCTGTCGACGCCCGTGGCGCTGGAGGTCATCAAGCCATCGACGACACTGGTTGCCAGAGCCTGCGGCAGTTCGGCGGCCTGGACGGTGACCGGCTGGGCGCCGACCATTTCAGCAATCCGCGACGTGCCGACATTATACGCGCGCCATTTCAGACCTTTCAGGTCGGCAACGCTGTTGACGTCCTTCTTGGTAAAGACGCCCTGCGGCGGCCATGGCGTGGTGTAGAGAAGTTTCAGACCCTGCTTGTCGAGCGCCTGTTCGATAGCGGGCTTCGACGCTGTGTAAAGCTTCTTGGACTGTTCGAAGCTGGTGGCCAGGAACGGCACGACGTCGATCCCGAAGACCGGGTTTTCGTTTTCGTGCAGCGACAGCAGCACTTCGCCCGCCTGCGCCTGGCCGGTCTGGACCGCGCGCTTGATATCGGGGGCCTTGAAGAGGGAGGCATTCGGATGGACGGTGATCTTCAGCTCACCTTTGGTGGCCGCATCGATGTCCTTGGCGAACTGGTTGAGGTTCTCGACATGGTAGTTGGTCGGTGGATAGGCGGACGGCAGGACCCAGTTGGCTGCGAAAGACGATGCTGTGGACGCGAGGAGCGCAGCTGCGGCAATGCCGAGGCGGGCGAGTTTTCCAGTGACCTTCATTTTCAGTTCCCTCTTTGTGATTAACCCGGGAATGCCATTTTCGGCAGAACCATCACGATTTCCGGGAAAACCGTAATGATGGCGACGGTCGCCACAAGCAGGAAAAAGAATGGCAGCGAGGCTTTTGCCACCGTCAGGCTATCGCGCCCGCTCATCGTCTGCAGGACGAAGAGATTGAAGCCGACCGGCGGAGAGACCTCCGCCATCTCGACGATCAGCACCAGGAAGATGCCGAACCAGACGAGGTCGAAGCCGGCCTGCTCAATCATCGGCAGAACGACAACCGTGGTGAGGACGATCATCGAAAGACCATCGAGTGCCGCACCAAGCAGAATATACATGATCGTCAGCACGGCGATCAAAGCGTAGGGGCTGAGGTTGAAGCTATCGACCCAGGCAGCCAGCGCGTTCGGAATGCCGGTATATCCCATGGCGATCGACATGAAGCCGGCGCCCGTCAGGATGAGCATGATCATGCAGGTGAGACGTGTCGCGCCCATGACGCTGTCCCAGAAGGACTTCCAGCTGAGCGTTTTCGACCAGGCCGCAATGGCGAGCGAGCCGGCCACACCCCAGGCCGCACATTCCGTCGCCGTGGCCCAGCCGAGCAACAGCGTTGCGAAGACGAGGATGATCAGGAGGCTGACTGGGATGAGGTTGGCCGATTCCTTGAGTTTCTCTTTAAAGCTCATTTTCGGCGGCGCAGGCGGCTGCTTGTCGGGGTTGAGCAGCGACCAGACGACGATATAGCCGCAATAGAGGACCATCACGATCAGGCTCGGCAGGAAGCCGGCGAGGAAGATCTGGATGATCGAGACGTTGGCGGCGACCGCATAGACGACCATGGTGATCGACGGCGGAATGAGAATGCCGAGCGTGCCGGCACCGGCCAGCGAGCCGAGGCTGACCATTTCGTCATAGCCGCGCTTCTTCAGCTCCGGCAGGGCGATTTTGGCAATCATTGCCGTGGTTGCAGCCGAGGAACCGGAGATCGAGCCGAACAGGCCGCATCCGAGAACGTTGACATGCATGAGCCTGCCCGGCAGCCAGCCAAGCCAGGGCGCCAGCCCCCGGAACATCTCTTCGGACAGCTTCGTCCTGAACAGGATTTCGCCCATCCAGACAAACAGCGGCAGCGCCGCCAGCGACCAGGACGCGCCGTTGCTCCAGGAGTTGGTGGCCAGCACCGCGCCAAACGGGATGCCCGGCACGAAAAGCATGGCAATCAGGCCGCAGATCAGCAGCGAGAAGCCGATCCAGACTCCGGCGGCCAGAAGCGCCAGCAGCGCGACGAGGACGACGCCGGCGATTTCAACGAGTTCAATCGTTCCCATGCGTCAGGCCCCGCTCTGCATTGCGCGTTCGATTACTTCTTCGGCCGTTTCGGCAGGCGGCTTTTCGTAGCGCGGCGACCCACCGAAAAGCACGTGCAGAAGCTCGTCCGTCATGGCGACAGCCAGGATGATCAGGCCGCCGGAAAAACCGATCTGGGGGATCCACAGCGGCATGGCGATGACGCCTTGGGCAAGATCGTTGAACCGCCACGACGTGACGTTCATGTCGAAAGCGTACCAGGCGAAATAGAGGGCAGCGGCGGACCCAACCAGCAGGGCAAAAATCTCGACCATCTGGCGGGTACGGCCGGTGAACCTTTCCACCAGCAAGCCGACGCGGATCATTTCGCCGGAGCGGAATGTATGGGCGAGACCGAGGAAGGCAGACGCCGCCATTGCCCAGGATGCGAAATCGTCGCCGGCCGGAACGTCTATCCCAAGCGGGCGACCTGCGGAAAGCGCGAGCATGATGAGGAAGATCGCGATCAGGAAAAGGCCGGCCAGCCAGCCGGACACGAGGTACAATCCGTCCAACCCTTTGCGGAGCCATTCGGGGAAGATGCTGTGGCGTGGATCAACGGTGGACACAGTTTGCCCTCCGCACAAGAATGCGTAGATCGCTCATATGGCTTCCCCTCGGTTGCCTTTGCGGCGCGGCTCTTCTGGCCACTTTGCCTGTTATAAAGGCATGATGCCGTACTGGGCATTTTCCTGTCAATCGATCATTGACGTTTTATCGACGAAATGTTCTCGTGGACTCAAATCGATCGTTACGGGGGCATTGCATGGCGCAGGACAAGTGGGATTTCTGGATCGACCGCGGCGGCACATTTACCGACATCGTTGGGCGCAAGCCGGATGGGACACTTGTGGCCCACAAGGTCCTTTCGGAAAATCCCGAAGCCTATCGCGATGCTGCCGTGCAGGGCATTCGCGAGTTGCTGCAGGTCGAAGCTGGGCAACCTATTCCGGCCGAACTGGTCGGCGCCGTAAAGATGGGAACGACCGTCGCTACCAACGCGCTGCTGGAGCGCAAGGGCGAGCGGACGCTGCTCGTCACCACACGCGGCTTCAAAGATGCGCTGGCGATCGGTTATCAGGCCCGAACCGACATCTTTGCCAAGAAGATCGTGAAGCCCGAACTGCTCTACACGGCGGTCGTGGAAGTCGATGAGCGCGTTCGCGCCGACGGAGAAGTTGAGGCGGAACCGGACGAAGCAACGGTGCGCGCGGACCTGCAGGTGCAGTTCGATGCGGGCTACCGCGCCATCGCCATCGTCTTCATGCACGCCTATCGTTACCCGGCTCACGAACAGCTTGTTGCAGCGATCGCCCGCGAGATCGGCTTTGCCCAGGTCTCGGTCAGCCATGAGGTTTCGCCGCTGATCAAGCTGGTCGGCCGCGGCGACACGACCGTCGTAGACGCCTATCTTTCGCCAATCCTGCGCCGCTACGTCGATCAGGTGGCGAGCGAACTCGGAACAGACGCCAAGAGTGCAGGAAAAGACGGCCCGCAGCTGATGTTCATGCAGTCTTCCGGCGGGCTTACCGCTGCAAGACTTTTCCAGGGCAAGGACGCAATCCTCTCCGGCCCGGCCGGCGGCGTCGTTGGCGCGGTCGAAACCTCGCGACTTGCCGGGTTCGACAGAATGGTCGGCTTCGACATGGGCGGCACATCCACCGATGTTTCGCACTATGACGGAGAGCTTGAACGCTCGTTCGAGACCGAAGTCGCAGGCGTGCGGATGCGCGCGCCGATGATGTCGATCCACACGGTCGCGGCCGGCGGCGGCTCTATCCTGCATTTCGAAAACGGTCGGTTCCGCGTCGGCCCGGATTCCGCTGGCGCCAATCCCGGCCCGAAAGCCTATCGCCGCGGCGGGCCGCTGACCGTCACCGATGCGAACGTGATGCTGGGCAAGCTTTCACCGGAACTCTTCCCTAGAATTTTCGGTCCGAACCGCGATCAGCCGCTGGATGCCGGCTCGGTTCGCACAGCTTTCGAGGAGATGGCGACGGTGGTCGGCGATGGCCGCACGCCGGAACAGGTGGCGGATGGTTTCCTTGCCATCGCGGTCGAGAACATGGCCAATGCCGTCAAGAAGATCAGCGTTCAGCGCGGCTACGACGTCACGCATTACGCGCTGACCTGTTTCGGTGGCGCCGGCGGTCAGCATGCCTGCCTGACCGCGGACGCGCTCGGTATCTCGACGCTCCTGATCCATCCATTTTCCGGCATCCTCTCCGCCTACGGGATGGGTCTCGCCGATATCCGCGCTACCCGCCAACGGACGGTTTCGCGGCCGCTTTCCGAAGCACTGGCTTCGCTTGACCCGGTTCGCGACGAACTTTCCGCCAGCGTGCTCGAGGAAATGGGTTCGCAGGGCGTGGCTCAAGCGCAGACTGAGGTGCTACACCGCGCCCACCTTCGCTATCAGGGCACGGATACGACCCTCTCGGTCGCGGTGACAGATGCCGCCGAGATGACGGCAGCGTTCGAGACTGTCCACCGGAAGCAGTTCGGCTTTATCTTCGAGAACCGTGAGATCATCTTCGAGGCCTACGAGGTCGAGGCGATCGGCGGTGGTGCCGATGCATCGGAACCTGAGTTTGCGCTGGACGACGCGGCCCCAACGGCTGCGGAGCACACGCGGTTCTATTCCACCGGCGCATGGCGCGAGGCACCTGTCTATCGCCGCGCCGACATCAATCCCGGTGCGCGCGCGAGCGGTCCCTGCCTGATCGTCGAGCCGCACCAGACGATCGTGATCGAGGACGGGTGGGCATTCGAAGTGACCCGGCTCAACCACGTCGTCCTCAAACGTATCGTCACGCTCTCGCGTGCCAAGGCTGTCGGCACCCAGGCCGATCCCGTTCTGCTCGAGGTCTTCAACAACCTGTTCATGTCGATTGCCGAGCAGATGGGCGTGACGCTGCAGAACACGGCGTCGTCCGTCAACATCAAGGAACGGCTGGATTTCTCCTGCGCCGTGTTCGACGAGAACGGCGCGCTGGTCGCCAATGCGCCGCATATGCCAGTCCATCTCGGATCGATGGATCGCTCCGTCGAAAGCATCATTGCGCAGAACCAGGGCAAGATCCGTCCCGGCGACGTCTTCGCGTTGAACGCGCCCTACAATGGCGGAACGCATCTGCCCGATATTACCGTGGTGACACCGGTGTTCGATGACGCGGGTGAGAAAATCCTGTTCTACGTCGCGTCGCGCGGTCACCATGCCGATGTCGGCGGCACAGCGCCGGGATCGATGACGCCGCTGGCGACGACCGTCGACGAGGAAGGCGTGCTGTTCGACAACGTGCTTCTGGTCGACCGCGGCCGGTTCGACGAGGCGGGCATCACCAACCTCCTGTCCGACCATCCCTACCCGGCCCGCAACGTTGCACAGAACGTCGCGGACCTCAGGGCGCAGATCGCGGCCAACGAAAAGGGCGTTTACGAAATGCGTCGGATGATCGCGCAGTTCGGGCTCGATGTCGTGCAGGCCTATATGGGCCACGTCCAGGACAATGCGGAAGAAAGCGTCCGCCGCGTTCTGGAAAAGCTCGGTGATGCGGAGTTTTCCTACGCGACCGACCAGGGCAGCACGATCAAGGTCAAGATCACCATCGACAGGCAAAAGCGCGAGGCGACGGTCGATTTTACCGGCACCAGCGAGCAGAAAAAGAACAATTTCAACGCGCCCGAGCCTGTGACGCGCGCGGCGGTTCTTTACGTGTTCCGCGTGATGGTGGAGAGCTCAATCCCGATGAATGCTGGGTGCCTGAAGCCTATCCGCATCATCGTGCCTGATGGTTCGATGCTCAAGCCGCAATATCCGGCAGCGGTCGTTGCCGGAAATGTCGAGACGTCGCAGCACGTGACGAATGCTCTGTTCGGCGCGCTGGGTGCGATCGCAGCAAGCCAAGGCACGATGAACAACCTGACCTTCGGCAACGCCACCTACCAGTATTACGAGACGCTGTGCTCCGGTTCGCCGGCCGGTCGCTTCAACGACGGCAGCGGCTTTGCCGGCACCGACGCTGTCCATGTGCACATGACCAACTCGCGTCTCACCGATCCGGAAATCCTGGAGACGCGCTATCCGGTGCTGCTGGAAGATTTCCACATCCGCGACAATTCCGGCGGACAGGGGCAGTTTGCGGCAGGCGACGGCACGAAGCGGACGATCCGGTTTCTCGAAACGATGGATTGCGCCATCCTCTCCTCGCATCGAACGCTTCACCCGCACGGCCTTGACGGCGGCGGAGAGGGAGAGCTTGGCATCACCACCGTGCGCAGGCTCGACGGCTCGATCGAGACACTTCCGGGCTGTGCCCAGACGGTGATCGAGGCGGGCGAAGCGGTGACCGTGACGACACCAACGGCTGGGGGCTATGGCAAAACGGCGTGATCTGCCGTAACCGGAGATCATGACCAAACAGGTTGCGATCATCGGCGGCGGGCCGGCGGGACTGATGGCGGCGGAGCATCTTTCCGCTGCCGGATTTTCTGTGACCGTTTACGAGGCGATGCCGACCTTTGGGCGGAAATTTCTGCTGGCGGGAAAATCCGGGCTCAATATCACCCATGCGGAGGAGTTTGCCCGGTTTGCCGGACGCTTCGGCACGTCTTCGTCGCGGATGCAACTGGCGCTTGACGCGTTCACACCGTCGGATGTTCGCGCCTGGGCACAGGAACTCGGGACGGAAACATTTGTGGGGACGTCGGGCCGGGTTTTTCCGGTCGCCATGAAAGCATCGCCACTGCTGCGGGCATGGCTTGCCCGGCTGGACAGCCAGGGCGTGGTGCTGAAGACGCGACATCGCTGGACGGGGTGCGAAGGCGGCGGTTACAGGTTTGAAACTGTTGATGGCGACTTTCTCATCCGCCCGGATGCAGTCATTCTGGCGCTTGGTGGCGCAAGCTGGCCAAGGCTCGGTTCGGATGCGGCCTGGGTGCCGTGGCTGAAGGCCGAGGGGATTGCGATATCGGAGTTCCAGGCGGCCAATTGCGGGTTCGACGTTAAGTGGAGCGACGTGTTCGTCGAGCGTTTTGCCGGCGCGCCGCTCAAATCCGTCTCGACGCGATCGGATGCGGGCACGTATCAGGGCGAGTTCGTGATTTCGAAACACGGGATCGAAGGCAGCCTTGTCTATGCGCATTCGGCAGTCCTGCGTGAGTTGATCAACAGGGATGGCCAGGCGGTGCTTGATGTCGACCTCGTGCCGGGCCGCAGCGTCGAGCGTCTCGTGCGCGATCTCTCCCGGCAGGATGTCAAAGCAAGCTTTTCCAACCGGTTGCGCAAGGGTGCAGGCCTCGACGGCGTCAAGGCGGCCTTGCTGCGCGAGCTGATACCGGATGTGAACCGGATGCCGCCGGAGGATCTGGCGCGGGCGATCAAGTCCCTGCCGATCCCGCTGCTTCGCCCCCGCCCGATTGCGGAAGCGATCTCGACGGCCGGTGGCATTGCCTGGGACGAGCTCGATAGCGGCTATATGCTCAAGCGGCGTCCCGGTCTGTTCGCAGCCGGCGAGATGCTCGACTGGGAGGCGCCGACCGGCGGCTATCTTCTGACCGCCTGCTTTGCCACGGGCCTTGCTGCGGCGCGCGGCGTTGAAGACTATCTCAAGACAGAGTGACCGTTGCCGCGTTCACCATCGGCCCGCGACAGGATAGACTGGCCGGGACTCAAACAGACGACGGTCCATGTTTTTTATTTCCAAGCTGATCTGGCTGCTCGCACAGCCGCTTTCCATCGCCTTCCTGCTTTCGGCCCTTGCCGCTCTCTTCGGACTTTTCGGCCTGCGGAAGCTTTCCGGCATCTCGGCACTTCTGTGCGCGCTCACCCTGTTCGTGACGCTCTATACGACGGCGGGCGCTTTGGCGCTGCAGTCCCTCGAAGCTCGCTACCCGAAGCCGGCAACCGATCCTGCCGACCTCTCCTGCATGATCATTCTCGGCGGCGCCTTCGAGAGCGAAGTGACGGCGGCGCGGGGTGGCATCGAGTTCAACCAGGCGGCTGACCGGTTTATCGAAGCGGGTCGGCTGGCGCTGGAATTTCCGCAATCGCGCATCCTGATTTCCGGCGGCGACGGGTCGTTCAGCGGCGTCTATGAAGGCGAAGCGCAAGCGTCCGAACGCTTCTTCACAGCCTTCGGCATAGCGCCGGACCGGGTAGTGAAGGAAAACACGTCGCGCACCACCTACGAGAATACGCAGAATACGGCCGACATCCTGAAACAGCAGGGTTTCAGCGATTGCGCGCTGATCACCTCGGCCTTCCACATGCCCCGTTCCGTCGCCCTGTTTCAGAAGGCGGGCATTCAGGTTCGCCCGTGGCCGACCGACTTTCGCACCAGCGGCATCGTAGCCGCCGGGCTCGATTTTACCCAGCCGGCGCTCAATGCGCAGCTGACGGCGACGGCCGCGCGGGAATGGATGGCCGTTCTCGGCTACACGCTGGCCGGCCGGATCGACAGCATCAAGGCGCCCTGATCCCTGAAGGGGCCGCGATTACTGTTTCGAGATCGTCACGAAACGGCCGCCGCGGACGCGGACCCGCATGACGCAGGGCGCGGCATCGGTGCGCTCGCAGAACCGCGGATGCATCTGCAGCATGAACACCATGTTGCCGAAATACTGGACGAAATCGTAGCCGTAGATCTGGGCGGTGGCGATCATGATATAGCCGCCCTCCTTCGCTTGGACGTAGAAGTTCTGCGGGCAGCCATCTGCATTGCATTTGGGGCCGCGAACGCCGTCGCACGTCAGGTCGCTGTGATCGGTGACGACGTCCGTAATGCCATCATTGTTGATGTCGAAACGTTTGACGAAGCCCGGACCGAACTCGACTTTTCCGCAGGTTTTCTGGAAATGGCTCTTTTCCGTGACTTCCGGATCGCTGAACAGTTTCTGCTGGGCTGACGCGAAGGTCGGCAGCAGGACGAGAGCGACCAGAAGTATCAAGACCTTATTCACCGCACCTACCCATATTCTCAAATCATCTTTTCATGACATCATCGGACCTGACCGGAGATGCCGTTGCCGTCGTTAGCGTGATCATCTAGAGCAATGCACTTGCGCGACGCTGGAGAATGGAATGTCCCTGCTGATGATCCTCGATTATGCCGGCATCGCGGTGTTTGCCGCAACCGGTGCGCTTGCGGCATCAAGAAAGGAGCTCGATCTCATCGGGTTTTTGTTCTTTGCAGCCGTGACCGGGCTCGGCGGCGGCACGGTGCGTGACATCATTCTTGGCCGTACCCCGGTCTTCTGGGTTCTCGACCCGACCTATATCCTGATCTGCGTCGTAACCGGCGTTCTCGTCTACCTGACGGCACACCGGGTCGAATGGCGCTATCGCTTGCTGATCTGGCTCGATGCGGTGGGCCTTGCCGCTTACACCGTGCTGGGTGCGGCCAAGGGCCTGGCCGCGACCGGATCACCCACGATCGCGATCATCACCGGCGCGCTGACGGCGGCATTCGGCGGGATCCTGCGCGATCTTCTCGCAAACGAGCCTTCCGTGCTGCTACGCTCGGAAATCTATATCACGGCCGCGATCGCCGGCGCGGGTGCGTTCACGGCGGCACAAGCGCTCGGTTTTCCGCAATATGTCAGTTCAGGCTTTGGGGTATGTGTCGCCTTCGCCTTGCGGGGCGGCGCGATCCATTACGGCTGGACGCTGCCACGCTACAAGTCACGTCCGGGGCGACCGGCAGACGAGGCGATCAAGGGCAAGGCCAAGGATTAGCCGCGCTTTTCGCGCAGCCGGATGATCACGTCGACATGGGCGATCTCCATGCCCTCGGGCGCATCCGGGAGATTGCCGATTTCCAGATTGCTGATCGGGATATCCAAAACCTCGTTGCGCCCTTCGACAAAGAAGTGATGGTGATCGGAAATATTGGTGTCGAAATAGGTGCGTGCGCTCTCCACCGCGAGAACGCGGATGAGGCCTGCCTCGGTAAACTGGTGGAGGGTATTATAGACGGTTGCGAGCGAGACCGGCACGCCGGCTTCCGTAGCTTCCGCGTGCAGTTCCTCGACCGTCAGGTGCCGATCACCCTTTGCAAACAACAGATCCGCCAACGCGACACGCTGCCTCGTCGGTCGAAGGCCGCAATGGCGCAATCTAATCTCGATGTTCGGCATGGCATCCGCCATATGTGCTTCGGCTCCAACCGTTTTGTCACACGGGATCTAATCTGATTTCCGATATAACTTTTAAGATGAATTCTTTCAATAGTGTCCCTTAGCACGTCCTTCCGCGGTCGGCAAAAACGCTAATTTTCGGTGTTTTACCACTGGTTTGCGCTCTCCGCTTCCTATATGCGGACCTGAATGCGATGCTTCCGCAGCTGCAGTCTTCCCCAGACAGCACCTGTGTTGTCATGGCAAGACTTCAATTTCGGCCCATATTGCTCTAAAGCTTGGGAAACAAAAGCTTCAAACGGGGGGAAACGGAAATTCATGTCCACCAGACAGTCCAGCTTCAGCTACGAAGAAATCCTCTCTTGCGCCCACGGTGATCTGTTTGGTCCCGGCAATGCGCAGCTGCCGTTGCCGCCCATGCTGATGGTCCACCGGATCACGGAGATCTCGGAAACCGGCGGTGCCTTCGACAAGGGTTACATCCGCGCTGAATACGACGTGCGTCCGGACGACTGGTATTTCCCCTGCCATTTCGAAGGCAACCCGATCATGCCGGGCTGCCTTGGCCTTGACGGCATGTGGCAGCTGACCGGCTTCTTCCTGGGCTGGCTGGGTGAACCCGGCCGCGGCATGGCGCTTTCGACCGGCGAAGTGAAGTTCAAGGGCATGATCCGCCCGGACACCAAGCTTCTGGAATATGGCATCGACTTCAAGCGCGTCATGAGGGGTCGCCTCGTGCTGGGCACCGCCGACGGCTGGCTGAAGGCCGATGGCGAGACCATCTATCAGGCGACGGACCTCCGCGTGGGTCTGTCCAAGGAAAAGACCGCCTGAACTGCTTGAAAAGCGCAGCTGTCGAAAACAACAAAGGTTTGATGAAATGAGACGGGTAGTTGTCACTGGGCTCGGTATCGTGTCCTCGATCGGTAACGACGCAGCCGAAGTCACCGAGTCCCTGCGGCAGGCAAAGTCCGGTATTTCTTTCTCGCCGGATTTCGCAGAGCACGGCTTCAAGTGCCAGGTCTGGGGCAAGCCCAACATCGATACGACGGAACTCGTCGATCGCCGCGCCATGCGCTTCCTCTCCCAGGGTGGAGCGTGGAACCATGTGGCGATGAAGCAGGCGCTGGCCGATTCCGGACTTGAGGAAAAGGATTACAGCGAGAACGAGCGCACCGGCATCATCATGGGTTCGGGCGGTCCTTCCACCCGCACCCTGATCGAAGCGGCCGAAACGACAATCAAGAACAACAGCCCGAAGCGGATCGGTCCGTTTGCCGTGCCGAAGGCGATGTCGTCGACAGCGTCTGCGACGCTTGCGACCTGGTTCAAGATCCACGGCGTCAACTACTCGATCTCGTCGGCCTGCTCGACGTCTGCGCATTGCATCGGCAATGCCGCGGAGATGATCCAGTGGGGCAAGCAGGACGTGATGTTCGCCGGCGGCCACGAGGACCTCGACTGGACTATGTCGAACCTGTTCGACGCGATGGGCGCCATGTCCTCCAAGTACAACGACCAGCCGGCGACGGCTTCGCGCGCTTATGACGCCGACCGCGACGGTTTCGTCATCGCCGGTGGCGCGGGCGTTCTCGTGCTTGAAGAACTGGAGCATGCCAAGGCGCGCGGCGCCAAGATCTACGCAGAACTCACCGGCTACGGCGCCACATCCGATGGCTACGACATGGTCGCACCATCTGGCGAAGGCGCCATCCGCTGCATGCGTCAGGCGCTTGCCAACGTGCAAGGTGAGGTCGACTACATCAACACCCACGGCACCTCGACACCGGTTGGCGATTCCAAGGAAATTGGCGCCATCCGCGAAGTGTTCAAGGACAAGATCCCGCACATCCAGTCGACCAAGTCTCTGACCGGCCACTCGCTCGGCGGTGCCGGCGTGCAGGAATCCATCTACGGCCTGCTGATGATGCAGGAACGCTTTATCGGTGAAAGCGCGCACATCCAGACGCTCGATCCGGAATTCGACGGCGTGCCGATCGTTCGCAAGCGTATCGACAATGCCAAGATCGACACTGTGCTCTCCAACTCCTTCGGCTTCGGCGGCACCAACGCTACGCTCGTCTTCCAGCGTCATAACGGATAATTTGATGTCCGGGATCATGCAGGGCAAGCGCGGCCTGATCATGGGCGTTGCCAACAACCACTCGATCGCCTGGGGAATTGCCAAGGCGGTCGCGGCACAGGGTGCGGAAGTTGCCTTCACCTATCAGGGTGAGGCGCTGGGCAAGCGGGTCAGACCGCTTGCCGCCGAACTCGGCTCAGATTTCGTGGTTCCCTGCGACGTCGAAGATATCGCGTCGGTCGACGCAACGTTTGACGCGCTGCGCGAACGCTGGGGCACGATCGACTTTCTCGTTCATGCCATCGGCTTCTCCGACAAGAACGAGCTGAAGGGCCTCTACGCCGACACGACGCGCGAGAATTTCTCGCGTACGATGGTGATCTCCTGCTTTTCCTTCACGGAAATCGCCAAGCGCGCCGCAGCCCTGATGCCTGATGGCGGCTCTATGCTGACGCTAACCTATAACGGCTCGCAGCGCGTCATCCCGAACTACAACGTGATGGGCGTTGCCAAGGCAGCGCTTGAGGCCTCGGTGCGGTATCTGGCCGCCGATTTCGGCCCGAGCGACATCCGCGTCAACACAATCTCTGCAGGCCCCGTGCGCACGCTTGCCGGCGCCGGGATTTCCGATGCACGGGCAATCTATGCCTGGAACCAGCAGAACGCGCCGCTGCGCCGTACTGCCACGATCGAGGATATCGGCGGCTCCGCGCTCTATCTGCTGTCGGATCTCTCCCGCGGTGTGACCGGCGAAGTGCATTACGTCGATGCCGGCTACAGCATCACTTCACTGCCCAGCCTCGACAAACTGCGCAAGTCCGACGCTCAGTAGGGTTTAGCGCCTGCTATCCTAAAATGGGCGGGCATTCTCAAAATGCGTTCAATTCCCGGATCGCGTCCGCATTGCCGGCGTTCGCTGCCTGCTTGAGCAGTTCTTTCGAGCGCCGTGGATCGCTCGCTCTGATCAACTGCGAAAGCTTCAGCTGTGCCCAGTGATCGTGGGTGAAAGGCAGGCTCTTTTCGAAATAGCGCTGCGCAAGGGCAAGGTCCTTTGCGACACCCTCCCCGTCCATCAGCATGAAGGCCAGCATGTGGTATGCCCACAGGTTGCCTTTGCTGGCGGAGCGTTCGTACCAATCGACGGCCCGTGACGGATCAACCTGCAGGCTCAAGCCCTTCTGATAGAACCAGCCGACCTTCAGCTCCGCATGCATGTCGCCAGCGTCGGCGGACTGGCGATACCAGCGAAGCGCTTCCGGAAGATCGAGTGGGACACCGGAGCCTATCTCATAAGCTTCACCGAGCTTGTATGCTGCCGCAGCGTTGCCGTTCTTGGCCGCGAGCCGGAAGTAATGCGCGGCAATGCGAAGGTCATCCGGCCCTTTGACCTTGTATTTGCGATAGGTTTCCGCGGTGTTGAACCATTCCCAGGTCAAGCGAACACTGGCGCGCGGCTCTTCGGCGCTCGCCGTTTCAGTGGCGATCAAGAGCAGAAGTGCTGAAACAACGCCTTTCATACAAAAACCCCGACAGCTCGAACGCAACTTCAGTGTGCATTCGAGCTGTCGGGACGGGCAATCCTAGATTTTGAGGGGTGACGTTACTTCTTCGCCCAGAGGATCTTGAAGCGGGCGTTGCGGCAGGTTTCGCCGTATTCCCGGAACGCTTCCTCGAGCACCGGCTCGTATTGCATCCCGCGGTTGGCGACCAGCATTAGCCTGCCGCCGCTTCTGAGCGCCCCTGCAGCCGTGCGGATCATCGTCTTGCCCAGTTCCGGATCGGCGGCCTGCGTCTCGTGGAAGGGCGGGTTCATGATGACGAGGTCGTATTTTTCCTTTGGCGGCTCGGTTCCCAGATCCTGCCAGAAAAAGCGGGCTTCGAGATCCGGGCAGTTATGCGCAACGTTCTGCTTTGCAAATTCCAGCGCCCGGTGATCGGCCTCGAACAGGTCGATCCGGTTCACGCGGGGCGAACGCTCGGCCAGCATGACGGACAGATAGCCCCAGCCCGCACCGAAATCGGCGGCATTGCCATCGAAATCCGTCGGGAAGCGGCTTACCAGAAGTTCGGAGCCAGGATCGATACGGTCGTGCGAGAACATGCCGGGAGCGGCCTGGAAGCGACCATCCACCGTCACAGCCGTCTTTTTCAGTGCCTGGATCGCGCCGGACGCATCTTCCGGCCGGCCGAACCAGATCGCAACGCCGTGATACTTCGGCGCGTAGTCCAGCGTGATGCCGAGCTTCAGGAGCATCGTGCGAATGGGTGCGATACCGTCTTCCTTGCCGCCGGCAACGACGATCACTCCGCCGACCTTCACCCGCGCAAGCGCTTCGGCGATGCGGTTTTCGTTTTCGCCACGATGCTTTCCACACAGGACAAGCGCACCGTCGTAATCCTCGCCCTCGGGCTCGGGAAACGCGTTGTCGCGCAGGCTGCGGAACAGTGGACGGAACGGCTGGATGGCCGTGATCTCGGCATCAAACCCGTCAGGCAGGGCATTGCCCGCTTCCGCACCCAGAAACAGTATGCGCTCACCCTCGCCGGGCGTTTGGATCGCGTCGGTGGCGAAGGGATGAAAAAGGGTCTTCAGGGCTTCTCGGGTCATGATCGGATCTCGGGCGGTCGTGTCGTCGGTGAAAACAAAAAAGGCGCGGAAGTTATTCCTTCCGCGCCTCGATCTCTCGATAGGTCGAGGGCTTATTCGGCAGCTTCGCCGTCAGCCTTCTTGACTTCCTGGCCGGTGGCCTGGTCGACGGCCTTCATCGACAGGCGAACCTTGCCGCGCTCGTCGAAGCCCATCAGCTTGACCCAGACCTTCTGACCTTCCTTGACCACGTCCTGGGTCTTGGCAACACGGTCGGAAGCGAGCTGGCTGATATGGACCAGACCGTCGCGGGCGCCGAAGAAGTTGACGAAGGCGCCGAAGTCGGCGGTCTTCACAACGGTACCTTCGTAGATGGTGCCGACTTCCGGTTCTGCAACGATCGAATGGATCCACTTACGGGCCGCTTCGATTTCCTTGCCGGAGGCGGAGGCAATCTTGACCGTGCCGTCGTCTTCGATGTTGATCTTGGCGCCGGTCTTTTCGACGATTTCGCGGATGACCTTGCCGCCCGAACCGATGACTTCACGGATCTTGTCGACCGGGATGTTCATCACTTCGATGCGTGGTGCGAATTCGCCGAGTTCCGAGCGACCTTCGGTGATGGCGTTGGCCATTTCGGCGAGGATGTGCTTGCGGCCACCCTGTGCCTGGCCGAGCGCGACCTTCATGATCTCTTCGGTGATGCCGGCGATCTTGATGTCCATCTGCAGCGAGGTGATGCCGTCGACAGTACCTGCAACCTTGAAGTCCATGTCGCCGAGATGATCTTCGTCACCGAGGATGTCGGAGAGAACGGCAAAGCGTTCGCCTTCGAGGATCAGGCCCATGGCGATACCGGCAACAGGCTTTGCGAGCGGGACGCCAGCGTCCATCAGAGCGAGCGAGGTGCCGCAGACGGTTGCCATCGAGGACGAGCCGTTCGACTCGGTGATCTCGGAGACGACGCGCAGCGTGTACGGGAACTGTTCAGCCGTTGGCAGCATCGGACGGATAGCGCGCCATGCGAGCTTGCCGTGGCCGATTTCGCGACGTCCTGGGGAACCCATGCGGCCGGTTTCACCAACCGAGTAGGGAGGGAAGTTGTAATGCAGAAGGAAGCGTTCCTTGTACATGCCGGTCAGGCTATCGACATACTGTTCGTCTTCGCCGGTGCCGAGCGTCGCAACAACGATCGCCTGGGTTTCGCCGCGTGTGAACAGGGCCGAACCGTGGGTGCGCGGCAGGATGCCGACTTCCGACACGATCTTGCGAACGGTCTCGAGATCACGACCGTCGATGCGGCTCTTGGTGTCGAGGATGTTCCAGCGAACGATCTTCGCCTGCAGGTGCTTGAAGGTCGCGCCGATGACTTCGGCCGGGTACTTCGGCTCTACGCCTTCCGGGAAGAAGTGTGCCTTGACCTTCGCCTTGACGGCGTCGACGGCAGCGTAGCGTTCAGCCTTTTGAGTGTTCTTGTAGGCGGTGCGCAGTTCGGCTTCGAAGTGCTGCAGCATTTCGGCTTCGAGCGCGGAATGATCTTCCGGCTGGAAATCGCGGGGCTCCTTGGCGGCAACTTCAGCGAGCTTGATGATCGCGTCGATGACCGGCTGGAAGCCCTTGTGGCCGAACATGACGGCGCCGAGCATGATGTCTTCGTTGAGTTCCTTGGCTTCCGACTCGACCATCAGGACGGCGTCCTGGGTGCCGGCAACGACGAGGTCGAGAACCGACTCGTCCATCTCGTCGAGATGCGGGTTCAGAACGTATTCGCCGTTGATGTAGCCGACGCGTGCGCCGCCAACCGGACCCATGAAAGGAACGCCAGAGATCGTCAGGGCAGCGGAGGCTGCAACCATCGACAATACGTCCGGATCGTTTTCAAGGTCGTGCTGGATGACGGTAACGACGACCTGGGTCTCGTTCTTGTAGCCTTCCGGGAAGAGCGGGCGGATCGGACGGTCGATCAGGCGGGAAACCAGCGTTTCCTTTTCCGACGGGCGACCTTCGCGCTTGAAATAGCCGCCCGGGATCTTGCCGGCGGCATAGGTCTTTTCCTGGTAGTTTACGGTCAGCGGGAAGAAGTCCTGGCCGGGCTTGGCCGACTTGGCCGAAACAACGGTGGCGAGAACGACGGTTTCGCCGTAGGTGGCGAGAACCGCGCCGTCAGCCTGGCGGGCGATCTTGCCCGTTTCAAGCTTCAGCGGGCGGCCTGCCCATTCGATTTCGACGGAGTGGGTATTGAACATATGGTGTCCTTTAATGCGGGAGCACGCGCAGTGCCGTAGCCGGCGCAGTGCATAGTCGACCGCAATCGATGTGACAGATCACGGGCAAGACAACGGGAGGCTTCGGGTCGGCGACTTCGGTGGTCGACGTCTGATCAGGGTCTTTGAGTGATCCCTGGTCGAAAGCATCCGGCAATCCTGCCCCATGACAGGTCAACGGTTTGGTTTTTGCAGATCCGGCCCATCCGGGTCTGCGGGCATTCTTGCGGCGCGAGATAAAGCGCATCGCAAACATTGCATCGGACGCTTGGCCCGAATGAGAAACCGGCAGGCGCCCGATTGAGCGCCCGCCGGAAATTTTTAGCGGCGAATGCCCAGAGCAGCAATCAACTTGCTGTAACGGGATTCGTCTTTCTTCTTGACGTAGTCGAGAAGCGAACGACGTGTGGAAACCATGGTCAGAAGGCCACGACGGGAGTGGTTGTCCTTCTTGTGGCCCTTGAAGTGTTCGGTCAGATTGTTGATCCGCTCGGTGAGGATCGCAACCTGGACTTCCGGCGAACCGGTGTCGCCTTCAACGGTTGCGTATTCCTTGATGAGTTCGGCCTTGCGCTCTGCAGTGATCGACATCGTGTTATCCTTTCGAATATGAGGATTATGGGTCGCCTAAGGCCGGGATGTCGTCCAGTCTTGGCCGTGAAACGCAAAACAGGCGGAAAAGCCTGCTTTTGCTGGCGGTGCCTATAGACCATTCAAGGAGAGAATGGAAGAGGCTCAGCCAAACACCCGCTTGGGACGGAACTCTCCCTGGCCGATCTCGCCGATGGCGAGCAGCTTGCCGCGCACGGTCGCATAGGCTTCCGCTTCGTCAGCCGGTGCATCGCGGCCGCGCAGGATAATCGGATTGCCCATCTTGATGCGGTGGGCCTGATCGTCTGTGACAGGCAGATGCGGCAGGCTGGAAAGCGCTTCAGACGTGTTGATCATGAAGGCATCAAGGGCTGCCAGCCGTTCGTCGCGATCCTCGATCTGTTCCAGCGCCACAAGTTCGGAGAGCGGCACCATGCGGTCTTCGGCAAAGGGCGCAACGAAGGTGCGGCGCAGTTCCGAGATATGACCGTAGCAGCCGAGATCGCGGCCGAAGTCGCGGGCGAGCGCCCGAACATAGGTGCCTTTGCCGCATTCCACTTCGAAATGCGCCTTGTCTGCCGTTACGCCGAGCAGCGTCAGGCGGAAGATCTGGACCTCGCGCGACGGGATCTCGACAATTTCGCCGTCGCGGGCGAGGTCATAGGCCCGTTCGCCGGCAATCTTGATGGCGGAAAACTGTGGCGGGATCTGATTGATCGTGCCGGTGTAGTTGGGCAGAAGTGCGCGGATCTGTTCTTCGCTCGGACGGCTGTCGGACGATGCGGTAACGGCGCCTTCGAGGTCGTCGGTCGACCGTTCCTCGCCCCAGGTAACGGCGAATTCGTAGATCTTCCGCCCATCCATGACATAGGGCACGGTCTTCGTCGCATCGCCGAGCGCGATCGGCAGCATGCCTGACGCAAGCGGATCCAGCGTGCCGGCATGGCCGCACTTCTGGGCATTGAACAGCCACTTGATCTTGGACACGGCTTCGGTCGAGCCGAAATCGATCGGCTTGTCGAGAATAAGCCAGCCGGAAACCGGCCGGCCCTTTGGTTTGCGGGGTTTTGACATCAATACTTCTTGATTGTTATTTCTGGTCTTTGGTTTCGTCGCTGTTGAGATCACGCTGGACCTCCGGCGAGCGAAGCAGCTCGTCGATCTTCTTGTAGTTGTCGAAGCTCGTATCGTCGCGGAAGCGCACTTCCGGCATGTATTTCATCTGACGGAGCTGGCCGGCTATGCGGCCGCGAATATATTTGGCATGCCGGTTGAGCGCTGCGATCACGACGTCATGGTCAGCGACGCCAAGGGGCGTCACATAGGCAGTTGCGACCTTCAGATCGGTCGACATGCGCACTTCCGAAACGGAAATCACGGTTTTCTCGAGCAGGTCGTCGCGAACTTCGCCACGTTGCAGGACCTGGGTGATGGCGGCGCGTACCTGTTCGCCAACACGAAGCATGCGCTGCGACGGCGCCGAGGATGTGGGCTTGGTCATGTTGTTTCTTTCGTATAACGCCGCCGGGGCTCGTCCCGATGGGGCGCTTCGTCAAATGAAGGCGGTCACATGACAAAGGCCCGGCGAAAGGTCAAGGTCCAGCGGGTATTTAATCGGTCTGACTTGGAGGCCGTCGATGCCGATGACGCCTGAAAACAGCGTGTCGTCACTCATGCAACCGAGACGAGGGACGCTTCGCCAAGGGGTGTGGTTCCCATGATCTTCGCGTGCAGTTCACGTTCCAAACCCATTGTGTAAAGGGCGGAAATGCGAGCCCCGAGTTCGATGAGGGCAGGCTCGATGGCGGCCAGTGGCCGGGCGCTTGCGAAGGCTTCGCCCTCTTCCACGCAGGCCCGCAAAACCTCACCAAGCTCAACCTTGAAATCAAGCCGAGCAAGCGAGGCATCGATTTCGCCGACGGCGGATCGGCTGTGTTCGCCAAGCAGCGACATTTCGGTCCCCATGCGATCGCCGACAACGCGGATATTGGCGAGTGCCTGTTCGAGCCGAAGATCGAGCGAGCCGCCCGTATCTTCGCAGGCGCTGAGCTTTTGCGCAGATTCTTCCAGCATTCTGAGATGAACGAGGATCTTGTCGGCGGCACCATCCAGTTCGCCCGCGTAATTGCGCAGTTCGGCGGCAACCACGTTGATCGCCTTGCCCTGATCGCCGATCCTGCCGCAGCGCAGATTGGTATTGAGGGCCATGTAGTGAATATCGGTGCGGACCAGTTGCACGACGCCGATGCTGGTGACGAGCTCGCTTACGGTCTGGCCGGTCGACCGGCTGAGTTCCGTTGCCTCGCCGGCAACGGCTTCGATCTGGCGAACCGCTTCGCGCGCAACGCCGACGCCGGTGTCGAGCTGGCGCATGGCGGCGGCGCCGCCCTGGCCTTCTGCCATCGTTTCCCGGATTGCATCGATCTTCTGGAGATCTGAACGGAAACTCGCCACGCTTGCGACGATCTTTGCCGTGTCACGCTCGAAATGATCGATGGACTGCCTGAGCTGATGGGAGACAAGCCTCCGGATGACAGCGGACAGGTTGTCGCGCTGAGGATTGGTCAGCGGCGTAGCGTCCGGTGAGGCCAGAAAATCGTCGAGGAGCGTGAGCGTTGACTGACAATGCTCGATCCTCTGGCGGGTTGTGTCGCCGATCTGCATGGCAGACAGCGTCGAGGCGAGCTTGGTCTGGATGCCGCGCGCGATTGCCCGGACGCTTGCAGCCTGTTCGATCATCGATCTGCGATTGAGAGCGATCGCCTCGCCACCGTTCGACAGTCCCGCTGCGACTTGCGGGATGGCATCCTCGTAGGAGCTCACAATCCTCTTCCCTCTTGTGATCAGGGAACCCAGTCCCTGGCCGAGATACTGGACCTTGTCCGAGAAATCATTGACCTGACGGGTGCCGTCCTGAATCCTTTGCAGGATTTCCTCGGCAAATCCTGCAAAGTCGGCAATTCCGGCGCCGGTGATCTTTGCAGTAACTGCAAAGGTGCGCAGATAGCGCAGGGTTTCCTGCATGTCCTCGGCATGGCCCTTCAGGTGCCCCTGGGCGTCGGAAATGAGGGTGAACTGGCCCTGTCGGCCTTTCTCGTTTTCGCTCAGCTGCGAAAGCCGCGCGACCGTCTGGGTGAGCTCGAACAGGGATGGGTTCGCCGTTTCTGCGTCGAGCGAGCTCTCGGCCTGATCGAGCGAGGCGACCAAGCGGTTGAGAACGTCGAGAATCGAAAGAAGCGCTCGTCCGCCTTCGGTGAAGCGTTCCTCAAGGCGCGAACGGGCAGCGTCCAGCCGCGCGCCAAACGCCGAGGCGTCTGCGGAAACACCCTCTTCTATCGATACGACCGCTCTGACTGCCATGTCCACCACCTTTTCCAGCTTCGCCGCAACGTTGAGTTCGTCGCTGGAAAAACCGTTCGCCCTGTTTGTTGTGGGACACGTCTCCGCCTGAAGCAGGCACGGGTGTCCTCGAATAGCTGGACAGTGCCGGTGCAACGGTTAACTGAACAAGAACCGACCGCGGAGTTGCGTGTACGTGGTTAACCATTGCGCTCGTTCGGAACACCACGGGGCAGCATAGAGAGATCCTGACCAGCCTCAAAAAACGCGATACGATGGCGCTATAAAACGGGAAATCTCTTCTCGTTTTTCCTATATCGCAGGCATCGTTCGTATTTTAAGAGCAATTTTTCAGGAAGGACCGCCCTGATGACCGAGAAAACTCCTGCCGACAATTTTCCTGCCGGCTACGAGCCGCCGAAGATCTGGACCTGGGAAAAGGGCAATGGCGGCCAGTTCGCCAGTATCAACCGCCCGATCGCCGGCCCGACGCAGGACAAGGAACTGCCGGTTGGAAAGCATCCGCTGCAGCTCTATTCGCTGGGCACGCCAAACGGCGTCAAGGTGACGATCATGCTGGAAGAGCTTCTGGCAGCCGGTCACACACAGGCCGAATACGACGCCTGGATGATCAATATCGGCAAGGGCGATCAGTTCGGATCCGGCTTTGTCGACATCAATCCGAACTCAAAGATCCCCGCACTTTGCGACCACGCGCCAAAGGATGGCGGCAAGCCGCTGCGCGTGTTCGAATCGGCCTCGATCCTCGTCTATCTGGCGGAGAAGTTCGGCGCCTTCCTGCCGACCGATCTGCGCATCCGCACGGAAACGATGAACTGGCTGTTCTGGCAGATGGGCTCGGCACCGTTTCTCGGCGGTGGGTTCGGGCATTTCTACGCCTATGCGCCGATCAAGATCAAATACGCGATCGATCGCTATGCGATGGAGACGAAACGCCAGCTCGATGTGCTCGACCGGCATCTTGCCGACAACCATTATATGGCGGGCGACGAGTACACGATTGCGGACATGGCGATCTTCCCCTGGTACGGCACGCTGGCGCTTGGCCAGGTTTACGGCGATGCAGGTGATTTTCTCGAGGTAAAGAGCTATGAGAACCTGCAGCGCTGGACGGCGGAGGTTTTCGCACGGCCTGGCGTCAAGCGGGGCCGCATGGTCAACCGGACATCGGGCGAGCCATCCGAGCAGCTGCATGAGCGCCACGACGCTTCGGATTTCGATACGAAGACACAAGACAAGATCGGCTAAATGCCGGTCATCCGCATAGGACTTGAGGATACGACCATGGCAAACCTGCCTGAAATGACAAAACACCGAGGCTTTCCGGGCGGGATGCCAAGCACGGGGGTGCAGTTCACCATCCGCCGGGCCAATCCGAAAGGCGTGACGCCGATCAAGGCGCTGCCGCGCAGGGCACGTCCCGGCACGAAAGAGCACAAGATCGACGGGGCCTTTCTGCATGCGCTATGGCATCACTTCGGCACCGAACCCTTCGAGCGCGGCAATCTCGATGCCGCGCGTCTGAGCCTATTGTTCGGGCGCGAAGTGCTGCCGGCCGACAAGACGTTCGATCCGCTTTCCTATGAGGCGATGCTCGTCATCAACGAAAAGCTGGCGCGGCAGAACTTTCCGGAATCGTTCGAGAATATCTTCGAGATCTGACGGCGATTGTCGACGTTGTAGAGGAGGCCGCTGGTGACTGACGCCGGCGGCCTTTCGCATTCAGCTGAGGCTCTTGCCGTATCGCTCGAAGCTTTCCTTCAGCACCGTCGTGCTGGCGCCTGGCTGCTGTGGCCTTCGATAAATGCCGCCATCGACATTGGACGGTTCCTCGAAGTGGTCCTTGATCCAGGGAATGTATTCAAGGATCGTTGAGGCCGGATGCCAGTAGCTGAGATGGACGTGAACCTGGCTCATCTCGCCCGCATGCGGCACGACGGGAAGACGGTGGGCCAGTGCCAGGTCCGCAACCTGGATATATTCGGTGACGCCACCGAGACGCGTGACGTCAGGCTGGACGTAGGACACGGCACCGGCTGATATGAACGCCCGGAACGCATCAACGGTATAGAGCTGCTCGCCAAGCGCGATCGGGATCGTGCTGCTTTTCGCAAGCGCCGCGTGGCCGGCGATATCGTCGTACCAGAGCGGTTCCTCGAACCAGTAGATGTCGAGATCGCGGGCCCGCTCGCAAAACCGCTGGCAGGTCGGGAGATCCCACTTGCCATTGCCATCGATGGCGATCCGGACGTCTGCACCCAGCCGCTTGCGCACCGCTTCCAGCCGGCGCACATCGATATTGGGATCGTCATGGCCGACCTTGAGCTTGATCCGGGTGAAGCCTTCCTCCTCCACGGCGCGCGCCGACCCGGCCAGCAGGTCCTCCAGCGAAAACGACAGCCAGCCGATATCGGTATTATACGCCTCGAGACGATCGGTTCTTGCCCCGCCGAGCAGGCTCCAGAGCGGCACACCGGCCTTCTTCGCCTTGAGGTCCCAGAGCGCCACGTCGACGGCAGCGAGTGCCAGATGAGTGATCCCGGCGCGGCCGACCCATTGCAGGGACGGATAGCGTGCCAGCTTGGTCCATAGACGCTGATGTTCGTTGGCATCCTCGCCGATCAGCAGCGGCGCGTAGCAATCCCTTATACAGGACGTGATCAGCCGGTCGGAGGCGATATGGGCATGGGTGCCGGTAAAGCCGTATCCCTTCAACCCGTCGGTGGTTTCGATCACGGTGCCGACGACACCCCAATGGGTGATGCTGTGGGTGCTGTCGGAAATCGAGTCCGAGGTCAGCGGCAGATGCAGGATGAATGGCTGTACGGATTTGATCTTCATTCTTGGGCTCCTCCTCCCGGTGGTAGACATCAGTCTGTTTTGACGTGCCCCTGCCGCTCCAGATAAGGCAGGTCAGGCAGGGCGATGTTTCGCGATGCGGCAGCCCCAATGCGGGCGATTGCGCGGTCGCGTGAGATCCGCAAATGCCTCTCCAGCGCATCGCATGCGGCGCCGATATCGCCGGAAGCGAGCGGCGAAAGCACGTCCAGATGCTCCAGCAGGAATGGCTCGCCGTCATAGCCGGTGGTCTTCGGCTGATAGAGAAAATGGTGGGCGACCAGGATCGCCTGCGGCAGGCTGATTGCCTGCATCAGCGCGCGGTTGTCGCAATATCCGAGAAGCTCCGAATGCAGCTGATGTTCGACGCGGTCGAGCATGTCGCCGGTAACGGTCTCGGCGGCGGCGATTGCCTGCTCGACGAACTCGATGCATCCGGTCACGTAGCCATCGGGCAAATGCGGAAATGCCTGCGCGAGTGCCAGCGGTTCCAGCACCCAGCGCAGCTCGTAGAGCTGGCCGATATGGACAGGCGTCAGGCCCGGCGCCAGCCAGCGGCCGGCATCGTCCTTCAGCACCACGCCGCGTTGCTGCAGCCTGGCCATCACGTCCCGCGCAACGGTTCGGCTGACGCCGTGGGCTGCGGCAAGCGCTGCTTCGTTGATGCGCCAGCTGGCGAGCGAGGTGCGGGAAACGATCTCGATCTCGATCTGGCGGTAGATCAGTTCCCAGCTCGACAGGAAATGGATCTTCTCGTCGGAGCCCGCAGGATGGCTCGACGGGGCGGCGGGCGCGGTGCCGCTTTCCGAGGACAGGATCTGGTATCCCCTGCCAGGGACGCGCTGCATCAGGCCTCGCAGTTCAAGCTCGCCCAAGGCATGGCGCGCTGGCGCCCGGCTGATGCCGAAGCGGTCGGCAAGGCTGGTTTCGGTCAGATACGCGCCGGCAGACAGCGCACCGGAGGCGATCTCGGATGCCAGTATCTCGCATACGCGTTGATGAAGCCTCGGGGACGGGCCAGCCATTCGGCTCTCCAGGACATGAAACGCAATCGATCGAAATCGCAGTGCATGGATTGCATCTTCCAAATCGGATGTCTAGTGTAGACAAAAGACATTGTGGAGGATGTCCTGACATGCCGACTGGGAATGACAGAGCGTGCGTTTCGCTTGTGGAGCTCGATCGCTTCTGCCGCGAGGTCCTTCTGGCTTGCGGCGCCGACGCTGCGACGGCAGACGCTGCAACGCGGGCGATGATGCATGGAACCCGCCATGGCGTGGACAGTCACGGCGTGCGTCTTCTCGACCATTACGTGACTGCGCTTGAAGGTGGTCGGCTCAACAAGGTGCCGAAGCTTAAGCCCGTCGGAGGTTTCGGGGCGGTGGAGACGCTGGACGCGGATCATGCGCATGGCGCACTCGCGACCTATACGGCGATGGACCGAGCGATCGCGCTCGCGCGTCAGTTCGGCATCGGAGCTGTGGCGATCCGCAACAGTTCACATTTCGGCCCGGCCGGCGCCTATGCGCTGGAGGCGGCCCGCCAGGGCGTGATCGGCTTCACCTTTTGCAATTCCGACAGTTTCGTGCGCCTGCATGAGGGCGCCTCGCGCTTCCACGGCACCAACCCGATTGCCGTCGGCGTGCCGGTGGAAGGGCAAGATCCGTGGTTGCTGGACATGGCAACCAGCGCCATTCCCTATAACCGCGTGCTGCTCTACCGCAGCATGGGCACGACCCTGCCGCAGTCGGTCGCGTCAGATGTTTCGGGCATCGACACGCTCGATGCGGACAAGGCCGACATGCTGGCACCGCTCGGCGGCGAATTCGGCTTCAAGGGCGCGGGTCTTGCCGGGCTTGCGGAAATCCTCAGCGCTGTCGTGACCGGCATGAGCCTGAGTTTCGACCTCGCCCCGATGGGCGGTCCCGATTTTTCGACGCCGCGTGGTCTCGGAGCCTTTGTCTTTGCGATCCTGCCGGAGGCGTTCGGCGATCGGGAGACGTTCGATGCGGGCATGACACGCTATCTGGATGTGCTGCGCAGTTCGCCGGCCCGCGCGGACTGCCGAGTCATGGCGCCGGGCGACCGGGAATGGGTGGTTGCGGCGGATCGAGAAGCATCTGGCGTCACGCTCGATCCGGCGACACACGCCGCTTTCGAAGTTCTTGCGGGTCGCTACGGGGCGCAACTGCCGGTTTTGGAGATGCCGGCACAGTCACAGGTTGATGGCACTTGACTTCCCAAAATTGGTAAGACAATCTGACCGCATTGCGCGTTGGGAGAACGCGTGGAGGACACCATGTTCGTCGCCCTTGAGCCGCGCCGCCTTTACAGGCAGGCCGCGGAACAGCTTCGTACGCTGATCGAAGCCGGAGAAGTCCGGCCCGGTGAGCGGCTGCCGGCCGAGCGTGAGCTTGCCGAGCGCCTTGGCGTGTCCCGCCCCACCATTCGCGAAGCCCTGATCGTGCTCGAAGTCGAGGGTCTGATCCAGATCCGCATGGGATCCGGCGTCTATGTCAGCGCCAGATCAAACCGGCAGCCGGAAATCCTTGCCGCCGATGACAGCGATGGTCCTTTTGAAATCCTGCAGGCGCGCTGCCTGATCGAGAGCGCTATTGCCGAGGAGGCAGCCCGCAAGGCGGACAGCGAGAGCATCGCAAAGCTCAATTCGATCCTTGCGGAGATGGAGGGTTCGCTCGACAATTCACACCAGGCGCTGGCGCTGGACCGGGCGTTTCATACGGCGATTGCGGACATGATTGGCAATTCGGCGCTCAACCGCTTTACCGGCCTGATCTACGACAAGCGGCTGTCGCCGTATTTCACCAAGCTGGCCAGCTATTTCGAAGGCCCGCACACCTGGAAGGCAGCACTCGAAGAACACAAGATCATTCGCGACGCGCTTGCTGCGGGTAACCCCGCCGATGCGCGCGAGGCCATGCGGCAGCATTTGACGCTGTCGCAGAAGAGATTCTCGGAAAGCTTCGGAGAGGAGCCGACGAGGAACGACTGATCCGACCGCGAGGAGGCGGCGGATCGAGACGATAGTTTGAGATTTCAATTCGGGAGGAGAAAGTTATGTTGAAGTTTACCACTATTTTAGGTGCCGCCGCCGTCGTCATGGCGTCGGCAATCGGCGCACAGGCGCAGACAGCGCTCAAGTGGGCGCATGTCTATGAGACCTCGGAGCCTTTCCATACGGAATCCGTATGGGCTGCAGGCGAAATCGCCAAGCGGACCGAAGGTCGCTACAAGATCGACGTCTTCCCCGCGTCGCAGCTCGGCAAGGAAGCCGACATCAACCAGGGTCTGAAGCTCGGAACGGTCGACATGATCATTTCCGGCTCCAGCTTCGCGGCCCGCGATTACAAGCCGATCGGCGTGACCTACTTCCCGTACATCTTTCGCGATCCGGCGCACCTGATCGCCTATGTGAAGAGCGACGTCTTCAAGCGTCTCTCCAAGGGCTATGAAGACAAGACCGGCAACGTCATCACCGCGGTCAGCTATTACGGCACGCGCCATACGACATCCAACAAGCCGATCGAAAAATGCGCCGACCTGAAGGGCGTCAAGATGCGCGTTCCGGACGTTCCGGCCTACCTTGCCATGCCACGGGCCTGCGGCGCCAACACCACGCCAATCGCCTTTGCAGAAGTCTATCTCGCCCTGCAGAACGGCACGGTCGATGCCCAGGAAAACCCGCTGACCACGATCGAGGCGAAGAAGTTCTTTGAAGTCCAGAAGAACATCGTTCTGTCCGGTCACATCGTCGACCATCTCAACACGGTCATTTCCAAGAGCCGCTGGGCAAGCCTGTCGGACGCAGACAAGAAGATCTTCACGGAAGTGACGCAGGAAGCTGCCACCCGCACCACCAAGATCATCGAGGAACGCGAAAAGGCGCTCGTCGAGGACTTCAAGAAGCGCGGCCTCAACGTCGTGACCGTTGACAAGGCGGACTTCGAAAAGACCGTGCTGGAAAAGGTCACTTTCGAAGAGTTCGGCTACGCGAAATCCGATTGGGAAGCCATCCGCGCCATCAAGTAACGCGGATCACGCCAACGTTCGCGCGGCTCGCGAGAGCCGCGCCTTCCCTTCGTGAAACTGGATCGGATCCATGTCGACATCCCCGGAAATCCACACTCAGGTGACCCCTGAGGAGCTTGCCCATACATTCGACGAAGCGCCCGTCGATGTGGACCTTAAAATCTATGCCTTCGAGGACTGGGTCACGCTTGCCCTGTTCTGGGTGATGACGGGCTGCGTCTTCCTGCAGTTCTTTACCCGTTACGTCCTCAACGACAGCTATGCCTGGACGGAGGAAATCGCCGTCAATTGCCTGATCGGCGTGGTTTTCCTCGGTGCCGTCATGTGCGTGCGCATGTCGCGCCACATTCAGGTGGACGTTCTCTATCACTACCTTCCGCCGCATGTGACGCGCATCATGGCGACGTTGGTCGACATTATCCGGGTCGGTTTCTTTGCCTACGGATCATGGCTGATGTGGCGGTACATGGAAATCGTCGAGGGCGAGGAGATGGTCACCGTAAACCTGCCCCGCAACATCGTCTTCTACAGCGTGCTGGTTGCCTTCGTGCTGATGCTGCTGCGCTCCATCCAGGTTTTCGTCGCCAACATGCGCCGCGGTTATTCGGTGCTCGAGCGCCCCGAAGAATTCCAGAACGCCGAGGATTGATTTCATGCTGCTGCTTATCGGTTCGTTTCTTCTCCTGATGGTGCTGGGTCTTCCGGTCGCCATCTCCATGGCAACCTCGTCGGTCCTCTACATCGTCTTTTACAATGTTGCGCCTGACATCATCGTCGCGCAGCGGCTGATTGCCGGTGTCGAGAGCTTCCCGCTTCTGGCTGTTCCCTTCTTCATTCTTGCCGGCAACCTGATGAACAGCGCCGGCGTGACCGGCCGCATCTACTCTTTCGCAGTCGCGCTGGTCGGCTGGATGAAAGGTGGTTTGGCGCAGGTCAACATCATCGGTTCGGTCATCTTTTCCGGCATGTCCGGAACAGCGCTTGCCGACGCTGCCGGCATCGGCACGATCGAGATCAAGGCGATGAAGGACCACGGCTATCCGATCGAGGCCGCCGTCGGCGTCACCGCAGCGTCGGCAACGCTTGGTCCGATCTTTCCGCCATCGCTGCCCTTCGTCATCTACGGGATGATGGCCAACGTTTCGATCGGCGCGCTGTTCATGGCCGGCATCGTGCCGGGCGTGGTCATGACGGTGCTGATGATGCTGACCGTTGCCATCTTCGCCTATGTGAAACGCTGGGGTTCGGATACGCCGTTCAGCTGGAGGAATATCCTCAGCGCATCGACGGAGGTCCTTGTTGTGGCCATGGTGCCGCTTGGTATCTATCTGCTGACGCTGACCGGGCTATCGCTCAACCTGTCGATCCTGATCGCGCTCGTCGTGCTTCTCGCCTGCGACTGGTATTTCGACTTCTCCGCCGTCATGGCGTTGATGACCCCGGTCATCCTGATCGGCGGCATGACGATGGGTTGGTTCACGCCGACGGAGGCAGCCGTTGCCGCCGTGCTGTGGTCGCTGTTCCTCGGCCTCGTGCGCTATCGCACCATGACCTTCAAATCGCTTGCCAAGGCAACCTTCGACACGATCGAAACGACGGCCTCCGTGCTGTTCATCGTGGCCGCGGCCTCCGTCTTTGCATGGCTTTTGACGGTCAGCCAGACGGCGCAGCTTCTGTCTACGGCGATCACCAGCCTGACCGACAGCAAGTGGGTGTTCCTGATCCTCGTCAACCTGTTGATGCTGTTCGTCGGCTGCTTCCTCGATACGATCGCCGCCATCACCATCCTGGTGCCGATCCTGCTGCCGATCGTGCTTCAGTTCGACATCGATCCGGTGCATTTCGGTCTGATCATGACGCTGAACCTGATGATCGGGCTGCTGCATCCGCCGCTTGGCATGGTGCTGTTCGTGTTGTCCCGCGTCGCGAAGCTGTCGGTCGAGCGGACCACGATGGCCATCCTGCCCTGGCTGGTGCCGCTGCTGCTCGCACTGGTGCTGATCACCTTCGTGCCGGCAATCACGCTGTGGCTGCCGACTGAAATGGGCCTGATCCGCTGATACCGACAAACATTCCGCGTCGGGCAACCCGCGCGGAATGACCGATCGAAACGCATGAAACGAGGCTATCCCCATGCTTACCCGCGTCGTCCGCCTGCATGGCAAACGCGATCTCAAGGTCGAGAGCGAGGGTTATAAAGCTCCTCGCCCCGGTGAAGTGCTCCTGCGCATGGCGATGGGCGGCATCTGTGGCTCTGACCTGCATTATTACCAGGACGGCGGCTTCGGCCCGATCCGCGTGCGCGAACCGATCATTTCCGGACACGAAGCATCCGGCTTCGTCGAAGCAATCGGAGATGGCGTTTCCGGCCTCAGCGTCGGCACCCTCGTTGCCGTCAATCCTTCGCAACCCTGTGGCCATTGCCATTATTGCGGCATCGGCCAGCCAATCCACTGCCTCGAAATGCGGTTCATGGGCAGCGCCATGCGCCTGCCGCACGAACAGGGCATGTTCCGCGATCATCTGGTGGTGCCGGCAATCCAGTGCCATCCGGTCTCGGCAGATGTTTCGCCCGCGGAAGCAGCCTGCGCCGAGCCGCTTGCGGTCTGCCTCCATGCAGTCGCTCAGGCGGGCGACCTCAAGAACAAGCGCGTGCTGGTAACCGGTGCCGGTCCGATCGGCCTTCTGACGGTCGCTGCGGCCCGGTATGCAGGCGCTGGTGAGATCATCGTGACCGATCTTGCCGACGCAGCGCTTGCCCGGGCTCCCGCCATGGGCGCGACCGAAACGGTCAACGTGGCCGACAACGCGGAAGGGCTCTCCCCCTATCTCGAAGGCAAGGGAACCATCGATGTGGCCTTTGACTGCTCTGCCGCCGGCCCTGCGCTTCGCACCGCCTTTGCAGCCGTAAAGCCGCGAGGAACCCTTGTGCAGGTGGGCGTGACGGGAGATGTCACGATCCCGCTCAACATGCTGGTCGGCAAGGAAATCAACTGGCGCGGTTCGCAGCGCTTCGATCGCGAGTTTGCAGAAGCGGTCGATCTGATTTCCCGGCGCGCCATCGATGTGCGGCCGATCCTTTCGCATACCTATCCACTCGAGGACGCGCTGAGCGCCTTCGAACAGGCTTCGGACCGTTCCGTCGCCTGCAAGGTGCAGATCGCACTTTTCGACCATGAAACGGGAAGAACAGAATGAAGCATACCTGGCGATGGTTCGGACCGGTCGACAAGGTTTCGGTAAGGGATGCGGCGCAGGCCGGCGCGGAGGGCATTGTCAGCGCCCTGCACCACATCCCGACAGGGGCCGTATGGCCGGCCGACGAGATCGAGAAGCGACACGCGGAAATCAAGGCCGGCGGCCTTTACTGGGATGTGGTTGAAAGCGTGCCGGTCTCGGAAGACGTGAAAACCCAGACCGGCGATTGGCGTGCCCATGTCGCCAACTGGCAGGAGAGCCTGTGCCGCCTGTCGCACAGCGGCATTCGCACAGTCTGCTATAATTTCATGCCGGTCCTCGACTGGACCCGTACCGACCTCCGCTGGGAGACCCGGCACGGCGCGAAGGCGATGCGCTTCGACATTACCGATTTCGTCGCCTTCGACATTCACATCCTCAAGCGACCGAATGCAGCTTCCGATTATCCCGAAGCCCTGCAGGACAGAGCGGCGAGGCGCTTCTCCGAGCTCGCGGACGACAGGATCGCAGCACTCGGCCGCAACATCGGTGCCGGGCTGCCGGGCTCGGCGGACGGATACTCGCTCGACCAGCTTCTGGAGAAGCTGAGGACCTACCACGGCATCAACCGCGAGAAGCTTCAGTCGAACCTCGTCGATTTCCTTTCGCAAGTCGTGCCTGTCGCCGAGCAGGTGGGGATCAACATCTGCGCACATCCGGACGATCCGCCATGGCCGCTGCTTGGCCTGCCGCGGATTCTTTCGACCGAAGACGATTACGCCCATATGCTCAAAGCAGTCGACAGCCGCGCCAATGGCGTGACGCTGTGCTCCGGCTCGCTCGGCGCGCGTGCGGATAACGATCTCCCCCGGATTGCCGAGCGTTTTGCCGACCGCATCCATTTCGTCCATCTGCGCAATGTGACGCGCGATGAGGACTCCTTGCCCTGCTCCTTCTTCGAAGACGAGCATCTCGAAGGCGGTACCGACATGGTGGCGGTCATCGCCGCCCTGTTGAAGGAGGAGAAGCGGCGTCATCGCGAAGGACGTGAGGATCACAGGATTGCCATGCGGCCGGACCATGGTCAGGAGATCCTCGACGATCTCACCCGTGGCGCCCAGCCGGGCTATCCGGCGATCGGCCGGCTCAAGGGTCTGGCGGAACTACGCGGCATCGAGCGCGCGCTCAGCCATCCGGAATTTGGAGCAACGAAATGACACTGCAGAGACTTTCATCCGCGACGGCGTTGCCTGAAACCGTAACCGGTCCGACATTCGACCGGGCGAAACTTCGCCCCGGGATCGTGCATTTCGGGCTCGGTGCTTTCCACCGCGCCCATCAAGCGGTCTATACGCAAAAGGCGCTCGAGGCGGAGTTTGGCCCCTGGGGCATCGTTGCGGTCAATCTTCGCTCGCCGGAGCCGGTCAAAGCGATTGCCGAACAGGACGGGCTCTACTCGATCACCGTGCGCGACACCGAGGGCGATCGTTCCGAGGTGATCGGTTCGACCGTCGACTGGATCTGCGCTGCGGACCAGCGCGATCAGGTTCTGGCCTATCTCGCCAGCCCCGACATCCGGATCGTCACACTCACCGTCTCCGAAAAGGCCTACGGGCTGCATCCGACGACAGGCGGCCTCGATCCCGATCACCCCTCCGTTGCCGCGGATCTTCAAAACCCGCAGGCGCCGGTCGGCCCGATCGGTTTCATCGTCGAAGGGCTGGCGCTTCGCCGAAACCTTGATGTCGCGCCTTTCACCGTGCTCTGCTGCGACAATCTTCCGTCCAATGGCAAGATCCTGCGGCGGCTGGTGCTCGACATGGCAAACCGGCGCGACCCCGCTCTTGCCGAATGGATTGCCGAGAACGGCGGCTTTCCCTCGAGCATGGTGGACAGGATCGTGCCTGCCGCCACGGAAGAAACCCGGCAGCGCGCATCCCGTCTGCTCGGCGTCGAAGACAAGTTGGCGCTCGATACGGAGCCGTTTCTGCAATGGGTGATCGAAGACGAGTTCGTCTCCGGCCGACCGCAATGGGAAGCCGCCGGCGCCCTCTTTGCCGTCGATGTCGAGCCCTATGAAAAAATGAAGCTGCGGCTTCTCAACGGTTCGCATACGCTGCTTGCGCATCTGGGCCTGCTGGACGGGCTGGAATGCACCCGTGACGTGATGACGGTCGAACGCCATGTTGACGATGTCGAGCGGCATCTCAACACCGTGGTCAAGACGCTCGACCCGGTGCCGGGAATCGACCTTTCGGCCTATATCCAGCAGCTTCTGCAACGCTTTGCCAATCCGACAATCGCGCATCGCTGCGCGCAGATCGCGATGGATACGAGCCAGAAGATCCCGCAGCGGATTTTTGGTCCCGCAACGGAGGTTCTCGCTGAGGGCGAGGATGGGGCGGCCTATGCGCATGTCGTCGGCGTGTGGCTGGCGGCCGTTTGCCGGCTACAGGACTGCAACGATCCGCGCCGCGACGAGCTTCTCTCCGCCGCTGCACGGAGTTCGGACGAGCACCCCTCGGCCCCGTTTTTCGAGATCCCGGGCCTGTTCCCGCAGGCTCTGATCGATTCCCAGGCATGGCGCGCGCTGGTGGACGCGGAAATGAAACAGTGGCGCTAGGGCGTTCCTCTGTCTGCTAGAACGACAAAAAGCCCGCACTCGGCGGGCTTTTTGCACTTCTGAACGACGGTAACGGAATACGCCGCCATGGCTAGAAGCCGAGCGCCATGCCGTCCTTGCGGCTGTCCGACCCGCCCTCGAGCAGGCCGTCGCGGATGCGAATGGCCTGACTGCCTCCGATCGGGCTGGTGACGATCCTCAGCACATGGCCTCTCGCTTCAAGATCTGCCCGCACCGCCGGGCTGACGGTGGGCTCGAGTTCCAGCACGCCGCCGAAGCCGAAACTGCGCGGCACGTCCATGGCCGCCTGCAAATCGAGACCTCTGTCGATCACGCCCGACAGGAAGGCCGCATGACCCGCTGCCTGGTAATGGCCGCCCATCACGCCAAACGGCATCACCGTCTTGCCATCCTGCGTCACCATGCCGGGAATGATGGTGTGCATTGGGCGCTTGGACGGGCCAATCGCATTCGGATGCCCCTCGATCAGCCGGAAGGATGCGCCACGGCTGTGGAACAGCACGCCGGTCTTAGGGTCGAGACGCGTCGAGCCGAAGGGATGGAAGATCGAATTGATAAAGGAAATCGCGTTGCCCTGCGTATCGACGACGCAGAGATAGATCGTGTCCTTGTGTTCTGGCTCGTCCCACAGAACCGGCGGCAATGCCTTCTTCATGTCGATACGGCTGCGGAGCGTCGCGACGACTTCATCGGACAACAGCTGTTCGGCAACGCCCGCGCAATGCTCGGGGTCTGCGATCAGGGCGTCGCGGTGATGATAGGCGATCTTGGTCGCCTCCGCGTGGACATGGATCCGATCCGCCTCGTCCATGGCGGGGAGATCGAAGCCTTCGACGATCTTCAGGATCAGCAGCGCCGCCAGCCCCTGTCCATTCGGCGGGCACTCGTGGACGTCGAAACCCTTGTAGCTGGCGCTGACCGGATCGACCCAGTTCGCGCCATCCTTGCCGGCCGCGAAATCCTCGAGCGTGTGCAGACCACCGAGCGAGCGCAGATGGGCAACCATCTTTTGCGCCGTTTCCCCTTCGTAGAAGGCGGCAGCCCCGCCGGCAGCAATCTCCTCGAGGCGGTCTGCCAGAAGCGGCTGGCGGATGACAGCGCCTGCAACGGGCGCCTTGCCTTCAGGCAAAAACACCGCAGCGGCGTGGCTGTCGCCGGCGATGACTTTTTCATTGCCCTTCCAGTCCATCGCGACACGAGGCGTGACGGGAAAGCCAGAACGCGCATAGCCGATCGCGCGCATGAACAATTGCTCGAGCGGTAGAGTTCCATGATCGGTGTGGAGACGGCACCAGGCGGAAATGGCACCCGGGACGGTGACCGAATGCGGGCTTGTCTGGGGAATCTCGCCGTTTAAGCCGAGCTCTGTAAGGGCTGCAACGGAGGCGGCGGCAGGCGCTCGGCCCGAACCGTTGAGCGCCTTGACCGCACCGCCCGCAGGTGCGTAGAGCGCAAAGCAATCGCCACCGATACCGGTCATCAGGGGATCGACGACGCATTGGACGGAGACAGCCGCAATCGCTGCGTCGACAGCATTGCCGCCATCCTGCAGGACTTCCAGACCGGCTGCGGTGGCGAGCGGATGCGACGTGGCAATCATCGCGCCGGTCGACAGGGTCGACGGGCGCCTTGCGGAAAAGAAATCGAAATCAGACATGTCATTCCTTTGTTTCACTGACAGCCTGTCATGGCCTCAGCGCCTACGGGTCCAAACGTCATCATATTCGGAGGGGATGTCGGTCAGCGGCAAACCTTTCGGCAGGCCGCCGCCCTTGGACGGTAACCTCCATCAGGCAATCGGCTTGCACGATAGTGCAGCGAACGGCAAACCTGCAACCTCAAGGAAGGAAAGGCGGTCTCGCAATTTCGTTTGAGCACTAAAACCTGCGCCCCTGCAGCTTTGTCTTAAGCCCTGGCAGAGGCTAGCAACACGAGCGTCGCTCGAAGAGTTGTCAGGATTGTCCGAGGAGAAGGCCAGCAAAACCGATCCCATCTGTCGCCATCCGTCAACTCAAAACACCCGCAGCTTATCGCTACGGGTGTTTTGAGATGATTTCGTTGCGGGGCCCGAGTGCAGCGTGACTTGTAAAATCGACCACCTTGAACGGAATCGGACCGGCTACCCCGGAGTTCACTAACTTTGAGGCATTGTTGTTCTTTAGTTGGGCAACGACTGAGCTCCGGAACGGACGGAATGGACCGTGAGAAGACTATCAGCTATAGGGACTTCTCTCGCAGAAAGCAGCCACCAGCGAAGCCTAACTTCCGAGGACCACGGCCGAGGTTGAAGTCGGAACAGCGCTCCACGAGAACATCGCTGGACCGTCAGCTCCAGAAGCGGATGCCCGCGCTGGCGCTATCCACGTTCATTTCGGGATCGCACGCTGTCTGCTGGACATCCTGACGTCCTCGCTGACTTGATTGCAGATGCAGATCACAGGGATCGAGACACCGTCAGAAACGCATGGAAAAGCCCAATACCGGGCCATGCTGGGTAACGTCCCAGCGAAATTTGTTTCCGGTGAAATCGTCCGTTTCGTAGTCTTGCGAAAGCACACGATACCCAACGCGCAAAATCGTTGGATGATTGAACATGTAGGTCCGGTATCCGAGATAGGCCTGGGCATTTATTGCGAGCTTCGAACCAATATCGAACCCGCCAATGTCGGCTTCGCCGGCTAGGTTCCACCGGTCGGAAAGGTCTGTGCTCAGACGCATGCCCACGAACGGGTCAAGCCAGTCCGCAGACTTGTTTGCCGAGGTGAAGCCTGCATCAGCATGCGCTTCGAGTTTTGTCCAACGGATGCCGACCGTAGGCTCGACGGTGAAATGCCGCGGTTCACCAAACACCGTGTCGCCCCCAAGTGCGAGGTCGTAGACGCGGTAGTAAGCGCCGGCTGCCAGAATAGTCGTCTTGATCTTCAAGCCGACCTCGAAGTCGGCGAGATCCTCGTCCTGGCTCGTCTGAACGTACTGTCCATCAAAGTAGAAGCCGAAAAGTCCGTTCGTCACTTCGACATTGCCCATGGCCGCAAGATCGAGGTGTTTGAAAATATCCGAAAACGGAATATCGACATTGCTGTCCAAACCTGCCAGCGACGCATCGCCATCCAGGGACGCAGCCCAGACATAGGGACTGACGATGATGCTCCATTCACGGTCAGCAAGTAGATCAGTCGCCTGATCTTCGGCGGATGCGGGAAGCGACAATGCGAGCGTAAGTCCAGCCGCGATAATGATGTTGTAAAACATAGGTTTCTCCCATCGGAACCTGTGCGTACTTCCACGATATCACTATAGTTTTTGCTTGCAAGCAGTGGTTATTCACGCGTAACCTATTTCGACTTTTCGTGGAAAATTGAATGCGGGCGTATGCTTGTGTCGTGATGCTCGCGGAGGGGGGAAGCATGAGATTTCGGTTTGGCACGAAGTACGATCATCTCACCAGCGACCTGCCGTGCAAATGTTGCGATCCCGTATTGCAGACGCTCACGCACCGAATGAATGCCGATCTCCGGCGCCGCGGATTTTTCGTCGGCGCCGCTGCGATGCTGGCGGGGTTCGGGCTGGGGGGGCTGCCGAGCGCCGTGCAGGCTCAAGCAACGCCGACAAAAGCCGTGTTGTTCGAAAATGTGCGCATATTCGACGGTATGTCGGAAATGTTGTCCAATCCATCCAATGTGCTGGTGGTCGGAAACCGGATAACGTCGATTTCACCGTCACCGATCCAGATTCCAGCCGACCTTTCCGTCACGCGAATAGCGGGCGGCGGGCGAACGCTGATGCCGGGCATGATCGACGCGCATACCCACATCATGTTTGCGACGGTTCCCCAATTGGCCGTCCTGACGTCTGATATCGGCTTCATCAATGTCGCGGCAGTGAAGGCGGCCAACGACACCTTGATGAGGGGGTTCACCACAATTCGCGATATGGGCGGCCCCAGCTTCGGGTTGAAGCGCGGCATCGATGCCGGGCTCGTTCCCGGGCCCAGGATCTGGCCATCGGGTGCGTTCATTTCGCAAACGGGTGGCCACGGCGACTTCAGGCTTCCGATCGACCTCCCCGCGCGGCCGGACGATTTCACCTACAGTGAGCGTGTGGGCGGCTCGGCCATTGCCGACGATCCCGGCACGGTCCGAAAGCGCGCCCGCGAACAACTGGCACTCGGCGCGTCGCAGATCAAGATCATGGCGGGTGGAGGCGTGTCATCCGCGTTCGACCCGCTCGATGTGACGCAGTTCACGCTTGAGGAAATGGAAGCGGGCGTCGGCGCTTCGGAGAACTGGGGGACCTACGCGACGGTTCATGCCTATACGCCAAAAGCAGTCGCCCAGGCGGTCGCCGCTGGCGTTCGGTGCATAGAGCATGGCAACCTGCTCGACGACGAGACGGTGGCCCTGCTCGCGGAAAAAGGTATCTGGTGGTGCCTACAGCCCTTTCTGGACGATCAGGACGCAACGCCCTTTGCCGAGGGGTCGCCAAACAGACGCAAGCAACTGCAGATGTTTTCCGGCACCGACGCCGCCTACGCGCTTGCCAAGAAGCACAAGGTCAAGACGGCCTGGGGTACCGACACGCTGTTCGATGATAAGGCAGCCGCGCGGCAGGGTGCACAACTCACAAAACTCACCCGCTGGTACAAGCCTGCCGAAATCCTGAAGATGGCGACGGGGGACAATGGCCAGCTACTCGCGCTCTCCGGCCTTCGGAGCCCTTACGAAGGGAAGCTGGGCGTGGTTCAGGAAGGCGCACTCGCCGACTTAATGCTGGTCGACGGCGACCCGATTGCGGACATCGCCTTAATCGAGGACCCGGCGAAAAACTTCCTTGTGATCATGAAGGATGGGCAGTTGAACAAGAACATTGCTGCGTAGATCAGTTCGTCCTCTGGCCGTCCCCTCCCACGGAGATTATTGGATCACGCCGAAATCGGTCACTTGGCAAACCGCGCCTTGAGTTGCTCGACCACCGAGTGATCCATATTGGGCGGATCGGTCAATGCGATCCAACTGTCGATGTAGTCCTCCGGTGCATAGACGTGGCCAAACCCCATTGGCGATGTTGTGCCGATCGCCATGTCAAATGTCAGTTGCAGCATGGTCACCACGGGAAACCACCTGAGCCGCGGCGAGACATCCGGGCCTCTTTCCCCCTTCATCCAATCCGGCTCCTTGAACAACGAAGCAGTTTCAAAAAAGACGATCGGGTCACTGGCATATTGCAAGTAGACAAACCGTATCGGTCCCCAGGACGCATCAAACTGGACAGGAGGGGATGCTTGGTTCGCAAAGCGCACCAAGGAACCATCGCGAAACCTGGGAAGCCACGCAGGCGAAAGGTCTTGCCGCTGATCTGTGATTGTGCGCCATCTTTGACTGCGGAATGGGGGACCGGTCCAAAGTGCTCCCTGGAACGGATCGGCCACAACATCATAGATGTCCGTCGATAGCTGCGAATTGAGCGCACCGAGGCTCAAGCCATACAGATAAAGCTTCGGCCGCCGTTCACGCGGAAGCGTTTTCCAGTGGCTGTAGACTTCGGTGAACAATGCCCTCGCCGCAGCCTGACCATTGTCCGGCTCCACCATCAAAGACAACCAGCTCGCAAGATAGGAATATTGGAGCGCGACGCTGGCCACATCGCCGCGGTGAAGAAACTCGAGCGTGTCCATGGCGGCTGGATCAACCCATCCGGTTCCTGTCGGGACGATAATGACGAGGATCGACCGATCGAAACCTCCCTGTCGCTGAAGCTCTCTCAGGGCGAGCGCGGCTCTTGCTTCCACCGTATGGCCGTTGTTGAGCCCGACATAGGCGCGGATCGGCTTTTCGGCTGTCTGCTGCCAGAACGCGCCGACGTCGGGCGCAGTGGGGCCAGAGCTGACAAAACGGCGCCCCTGCAGTCCAAGGCCCTCCCACGACACCAGTGAAGATGCGCTCCCGGTTTTCGCCTGGTCGGTCGGTTCAGGAGTGTCGTCGTCAATCAGCGCGTCCACTTTCTGGAACGAGGCATCCGTTGCGTCCAGCGCCCATCGCAGCAGCAGCCCCTGCCCGGCAGTCCAGAACAACAGGGCGGCCAGTGTTACGCCAAGGGCGTTCGCCACCCGTCGAGGAACGTACCTGTTGATCCACCCCGAAAGACCGCGAGCCGCAAGCTGAAAGACACGTCCTGTAAAGAGCAGCACGGCGAAGGCGAGGATGGCAACGGCAGCCAGTTTCAAAGGTTCAGCGCTATCGAGCGCATCCATGCCCCAAAGCAAGCGAATGGAATTTTGCCATTCGACCGCGTGCCAGAGAAAAACACCCAGGATGGCAATGGCAGCGATGAGGAATGCGACCTTCAGAGGTCGTTCCCTGCTCGAGGCGCGAGGAAGTTCCAGGTAGCGCCAAAGCCAAGCCACTGCCACGCCCGCCATATAGCCCACGGCGGCGCAGACGCCCGAAAGCGCTCCTTGCACCAGGTAAGACCGAGGCAAGAGACTTGGAGTGAGAGAGGCAGCAAAGAAAACAAGCGCGATGAACGTGCCTGTGTGGGACAAAGAACCAAGAAAACGTCGAACCATTTGGTACATCAAACCGCTCCTAACCGGAGTTTCGCTACCCATAGCATCACTTCGCGGGAAATCGTCGCCGGCATCATTGCCCTATGCTCAAAGCTGATTTTGCGGTGCGTGCTCGAAGGCGTCGACACCCAATAGGAGATGGCTGTTCTTGCTGCCCTCAAGCCGCATCTGATCAAGGGATACCTGTTCGGACTGCCCATGAGCGATAGGGATGCCAGCCAACTCATCGAAAGTCAGCAGCAATCAAATGCAAATCAAACAGCATTACAAATCCAGTCAGCTCGAGGGATCAAGATTTGAACCCTTCACTGGATCCGACAGCGTAGTCTCCCCGTTTCAGAAGCTGAGACAAGTGTTTCACAAAGCTATTGGCGGCTTGTCATCGAATGCGCAGCGAACGACTGGTTACGGGATTTAGGTCCAAGGTCGCGAATGACCGATTGGCCGGGCGCGGTGCGGAAATTATTCCCGCATGCGGCCCGAAGCGTCTACCGGCGATCGTAGCGGCGTGCCGCTACGATCGGTTTTTGAGGCATTGATACAGGTGATCCGACTGCTGACTGCGGCATCTTCTATTCGGCTACGTCGATGACGATTTTCCCAAATGCTCCTCGATCCAAATGGTCGAAGGCCGCTGGAAGATCGGCCAGAGAATAGCAGGAGTTCACAACAGGGACGATACGCGTCTGATCGATCGCTCTAACGAACCTTTCCAGCGCCGTCCTGCTCCCAGTTCCAATACCATGAACTGTTATGTCCTTGAGCATCAGCGGCATAGCTGCGGAACTGATGTCCCAACCGTCGAGCGCGCCGATCTGACAGACATGACCACCCACCGTCGTGACCTGGATGGATTTGCCGAAATGCTTGCCGCCAATAACCTCCAGGGCGACGTTCACGCCTCGGTCCGACGTCAACTGGTAAACCGTTTCCATCCAGTCGGTGCTTGCGTCGATGAAATGGTCCGCGCCCTGGGCCTTCGCGTAGTCTTCGTTTTCAGGTCGACCACAAACGATCACCCTTGCACCGTGAGCTTTTGCGATCTGCAGTCCGAACAGAGCAACACCGCCGGTGCTCGGGATGAGCACCGTATCGCCAGCTCGAACGCCTGCCCGCTCGACGAGCGCAAACCAGGCCGTAAGACCAGCGACTGGGAGTGTGCAAGCCTGCCGGGCGGTGAGTGTCTCAGGTGCCACGACAAACCAGTCTTCCGGCATCGCGACGTATTCAGCCAGCACACCCGGATAAAAGCCACCTAATGTTTGATAGGCGGGCGTTCGGGCAGTGCCGTCGCGCAGACCGTCGATCCAGTCCGGCGTTGCCGTCGAGATGACGTTCGAGCCCAACCTCAATCGGGAAGCGCCCTGTCCGAGACCGACGACTTCTCCGGCGAGGTCCGAGCCCGGCGTGAAAGGGAAGGTGAGAGGAAGTCCTCGTCCTGTCTCGACAACCATCTTGTCGCGGTAATTCAGCGCGACCGCGTTCACTTTTATCAAGACCTCTTTCGGACCAGGTTTTGGCACTTCGACATCGTTCAGTTTCAGGTGCTGCCTGCCAACCGCGTCAATTTCCCAGCGCTTCATCGTCGCATCTCCGCTCGTTTCGGAAGACGACTGCGACCCGATAGTTCATCGGTCCGTTCACCCTGTCTTCTGTCACAGTTATGCAGCATGGCGATTGTGGTTGAATATGGTATCAATTCGGCATGACGTATTGCCTTTGAGGATCATAATGGACGGTGTGGAATTTTCCCAACTCAAGGCCTTTGTCGCAGTCTGCGATGAGCGGGCGTTCGGCCGTGCTGCAAAACGGCTGGCGATATCGCCTTCTGCTTTGAGCCGCATCGTCCGCGCGTTAGAGAGCCGTCTCGGGATACGCCTCCTTAATCGAACCACCCGCAGTGTCGGGCTGACGGAAGCGGGAAGCGTGCTCTACGATCGCATCAAGCCGATGATGATGGGGATGGATGACGCCGTCTCGGCCGTCGGAGCCTACCAGAGTGAGCCGAAGGGCGTGGTTCGTGTCAATCTGCCGAGCATTGCCGCGCAGATTGCGGTTCTGCCAAGACTGCGCCAGTTCCGTCTTGCCTATCCTGAGGTCCGCCTTGATCTGGTGATAGACAACGATATCACGGATGTCGTTGCGGAAGGTTTTGACGCGGGCGTTCGGATTGGCGGGCAAATCAGCCGGGATATGATCGCTGTCCGGATCACGCCCGATCTGCGTATGGCGGTTGTGGGCGCACCCTCTTATTTTGCTAATCGGCCGCCGCCTCAGTCGCCAGCCGACCTCAAGGACCACCTCTGCCTCACTTACAAGTGGAAAAGCACGGGAGCCCTGTACCCATGGCGGTTCGAAGGTGCAGATGGCGTCCTCGATGTTGATGTCGAGAACGTCGTTACCGTCAACGATACGGAGCTACTCCTTTCAGCAGCTCGCGAGGGACTTGGACTGGCTTACCTCATCGAGGACCTGGTGAAACCCTATTTGAAAACCAACGAACTCAAGCGAGTGCTCGAACCGGCTTGCAAGCTTTTCCCCGGCTTCTATCTCTACTACTCCGAACGCTCTCACATGGCCGCATCTGTTCGGGCATTCATCGATTTCATGAAAGCCAGGAGCTCTTAGACGATCGGCCGATGCGAGAGATTGCTTCCCAGCCTTTCAGAAGGAGGCAACCGGTAATTCGCTGTTTTGACCCGACCGTATCGCGCGACATTGAGGAAGATGGTGTTGACCGACGGAGGGAAAGGCAGGATGGCGGAAAATGAGTTTGCGATAGACCAATGTCATACGCACGCCTTCTGCGATCAATCTCTCGCTTTGAGCACGAAAGGACACGCTCGACGGTTTAGGCGCTATGAAGGTGATCCGGTTGCTGGTAGCACGTTGCATCACATAGGAATGATCATGACCCTGGACGAATCTAACCAAATCATCGTCAACGCTTTTAAGAATAACAAGTTTGGCGTATCACCGACTTCAACACGCGGTGCTGTGCAAAACTTTTCGAAGAAGCATGGCCTCGAAGGTGCCGAATTCACAGAGGCCCTCGCTTCAGCGATAGCAAGCGGCCTTATCGCACCCATGGCGGACTCAGCGCTCACAATTAGAAATGCCGGCCGAGCCATGCTGCCTGCGCGCTAATCCTGTCTTCTTATCTTCTGGTGCGGGCAAGGCTGCCACTTGGGATAGGTGGGAGTGGTCTGATGAATACCCGTTTTCTGGAAGTCGGATGTGAACGACCATTTCGCGATGATCACGCCGTTGGGCAGTAAGCGGGTGATCGACTTCAAGCAGGCGCAACCACGATCGGAGGTCGTTGAGGACGCGGCAGTGTGGCTCGACCTTCCTAAGGATCTGATGGATGCTCTTCCTCAGCGAGGCTTGTCTTCTCAATTTCCACCGTCTGATCCCACTTTGTGGTGCCCAAAATCCTCTTGAAAAACCGGCAGCACCGACGAAAGGAACTAAAATCGAGCAACAGCCGTTCTTCAAGTGAATAGAAGATCGGTTCTCAGATGCGCAACGTCGCCAAGCTCGCCTCCATCGTCTCCTTCAGCAGTCTCATGTTTGCCGCTTTTGTGGCCCCGGCCAATGCGTTTCAGCTCCCTGAGCCCCAAACGAACGCAGAAGCTTTCGGTGGGAACTCGGTGTCGGCATACGCCGAGAATGGACAAGGTTCGGCGACCGCGAATTCCTCCAAGCTGTCGCCGAGCGAAGTCCGACATATTTCATGGTGCGCCGCCCGGTATCGGCTGAGCTACGATGCAGTCAATGACGTCCACATCGGCGAAGGCGGCGTCCAGTCGAAGTGTATATCTCCCAGATAACCTATTAGCGGCACCTTGACTGCTGACTTCCCGACTGATGGGTTTTATCCAAACCGTGTTCTTTGCTGCCAACAAGGCATGACGGACGCGTTATCCCACGTCGCGACATCTACAGTCGACGCATGATGGCAGCACGAATTAGTCGCGGCCGTCCTCGCGGAACTGGCCGCCCATCTGATGTCTGGCATCATTGCGAACAGTACCGTCGAGATCGATCTGGGCATTCTCCGGATTAGCGTAGCCGCCTATCTCGATCTGAAGCAGTCCGTGCAGAACCCGGAGTTTCGGGAGGACCTCTTCTTCCGTCTGGCGGTGCTCTTAATCGAGTCGGTGCCTCTGCGGGACCTGAGGCAAGACATTCCCCTCATCGCCCAGCGTTTTATGGGACGGCAGAGCGTCGCCCACCGGCGCGAGTTGACGCTGTCGAACGCCAACCTTCAGACCCTGCAGCGATATGCCTGGCCGGGCAATGTCCGCGATCTGCAGAACGTGAACGAACGGCCGCCATTTTGGCGCGACAGTGCCGCATGGATTTAGACCTCCCGGACGCTCCTGCACCCAGCAGGGCGCAGCCCTTTACCATCCGATGCGGCTGGAGCGGTCCTCACGGAAGCCAGATGCGCCGGCAAGACTTGGACAATAGCAGCAATGCCCTGCAGCGTTGCAGCGGCAAAGTCTCCGGGAAAGGAGGGGCCCCCGAACTCCTGGACATGAAGCCGATAACGCTTGCCTCGAAGGTGAAGGCACTCGGCATTGTCTGACGGCTCGGGGCATAGGATCGCAAGTGCGGGTTACGGCTGGAGACTTCGCTCCAGCCCCGCAGTAAGGTAACCCCCAACGCAAAACACCCGCAGCTTATGGCTACGGGTGTTTTTCGATAATGATGATTTGGTTGCGGGGGCAGGATTTGAACCTGCGGCCTTCAGGTTATGAGCCTGACGAGCTACCGGGCTGCTCCACCCCGCGCCAAGCGAATTTGGCATTGCCAAATTTCGCGTCCGCGTCACAGCTAAGCTGTGATGCGTAGTTCCGGAGCAAATCCGAAGGATTTGTCTCCTGTGAGGGACGCACCGGCTACAGACCGAACGTCCCATTATTTCGTTAAACCCCAGCAACGACAAAAGGCCGCTTTGGGAGCGGCCCTTGGTTTGGCCAGGGGCCGGTTGGTTTGTGTGTGAGAAGATTGTTTGATCCATCCTTATGGATGGCATTGCCTTTAATAGACCTGGCAGCGACCTACTCTCCCGCGTCTTAAGACGGAGTACCATTGGCGCAGGGGTGTTTCACGGCCGTGTTCGGAAAGGGAACGGGTGCAGCCACCCCGCAATGACCACCAGGTCGATTAAGGGCAATGTATGCGTGGCAATGGGCGACCATTGCAACGCTTTATCGAGAAGCTGGCGGAGGCGAACCCCCTTTTGTCTTGATTGAACACGTCTTTGTTTGCCGGCTGGTTTGTCGGAGCGTAGCTCCGCAAGGCCAGAGGCCGTCGTGACCAGTGTCACGGCCCGTCCGGAGCGTTTTTTTTGCGCGTCAGGACAAAACAGATGTCATCATCAAGGTGCGCAGCACCTTGATGAGCATAGTCAATGAGAACGATGAAGCCAATCGGGCTATTAGTAAGGCTAAGCTTCATGCATTACTGCACGTCCACACGCCTCCTATCAACGTGGTCGTCTTCCACGGCCCTGATAGGGAATACTCGTTTTCAGGTGGGTTTCCCGCTTAGATGCCTTCAGCGGTTATCCCTTCCATATATAGCTACCCTGCTATGCCGTTGGCACGACAACAGGTCCACCAGAGATATGTCCATCCCGGTCCTCTCGTACTAGGGACAGATCCTGTCAATATTCCTACACCCACGGCAGATAGGGACCGAACTGTCTCACGACGTTCTGAACCCAGCTCACGTACCGCTTTAATTGGCGAACAGCCAAACCCTTGGGACCTGCTCCAGCCCCAGGATGCGATGAGCCGACATCGAGGTGCCAAACAACCCCGTCGATATGGACTCTTGGGGGTCATCAGCCTGTTATCCCCGGCGTACCTTTTATCCGTTGAGCGATGGCCCTTCCACGCGGGACCACCGGATCACTATGACCGACTTTCGTCTCTGCTCGACTTGTCAGTCTCGCAGTCAGGCGGGCTTATGCCATTGCACTCGACGACCGATTTCCGACCGGTCTGAGCCCACCATCGCGCGCCTCCGTTACTCTTTCGGAGGCGACCGCCCCAGTCAAACTACCCACCATACACTGTCCCGGATCCGGATAACGGACCGCGGTTAGACATCCATGACGATAAGGGTGGTATTTCAAGGATGGCTCCACGAGAACTGGCGTCCCCGCTTCAAAGCCTACCACCTATCCTACACATGCCGACACGAATGCCAGTGTAAAGCTATAGTAAAGGTGCACGGGGTCTTTCCGTCTAACCGCAGGAACCCCGCATCTTCACGGGGAATTCAATTTCACTGAGTCTATGTTGGAGACAGCGGGGAAGTCGTTACGCCATTCGTGCAGGTCGGAACTTACCCGACAAGGAATTTCGCTACCTTAGGACCGTTATAGTTACGGCCGCCGTTTACTGGGGCTTCAGTTCAAAGCTTGCACCTCTCCCTTTAACCTTCCAGCACCGGGCAGGCGTCAGGCCCTATACGTCGTCTTTCGACTTCGCAGAGCCCTGTGTTTTTGATAAACAGTCGCTACCCCCTGGTCTGTGCCACCCCTTTCCACTTGCGTAAAAAGGGGTCACGCTTCTTCCGAAGTTACGCGTGCAATTTGCCGAGTTCCTTCAACATAGTTCTCTCAAGCGCCTTGGTATGCTCTACCTGACCACCTGTGTCGGTTTCGGGTACGGTCTATACGGTGGAGCTATTTCCTGGAACCGCCCCGCTGCACATCCAATCCAATAAGGAGGTACAACTTACGCGATCCGTCACTACCACCAGGCCCACGAATATTAACGTGGTTCCCATCGACTACGCATTTCTGCCTCGCCTTAGGGGCCGGCTAACCCTGCTCAGATTAACTTTAAGCAGGAACCCTTGGTCTTTCGGCGAGGGGGTCTCTCACCCCCTTTATCGTTACTCATGTCAACATTCGCACTTCCGATATCTCCAGAGGCCCTCACGGGTCCTCCTTCACAGACTTACGGAACGCTCCGCTACCACATACACTTGCGTGCATATCCTCAGCTTCGGTGCATGGCTTTAGCCCCGTTACATTTTCGGCGCAAAGACCCTTATTTAGACCAGTGAGCTGTTACGCTTTCTTTAAATGATGGCTGCTTCTAAGCCAACATCCTGGTTGTTTTGGGATCCTCACATCCTTTCCCACTTAGCCATGACTTGGGGACCTTAGCTGGAGGTCAGGGTTGTTGCCCTCTTCACGACGGACGTTAGCACCCGCCGTGTGTCTGCCGACTAGTACTCCTCGGTATTCGGAGTTTGGTTAGGATCAGTAAGACGGTGAGTCCCCATAGCCCATCCAGTGCTCTACCCCCGAGGGTATTCGGTCGACGCTCTACCTAAATAGATTTCGCGGAGAACCAGCTATCTCCGAGTTTGATTGGCCTTTCACCCCTAGCCACAAGTCATCCCAATCTATTGCAACAGATGCGGGTTCGGCCCTCCAGTTGGTGTTACCCAACCTTCAGCCTGCTCATGGCTAGATCACTCGGTTTCGGGTCTAATGCATCTAACTAAATCGCCCTATTCAGACTCGCTTTCGCTGCGCCTACACCTACCGGCTTAAGCTTGCTAGATACACTAAGTCGTTGACCCATTATACAAAAGGTACGCCGTCAGGCCCCTTACTAAAAAGAGCGCCCTCCGACTGCTTGTAGGCATCCGGTTTCAGGTTCTATTTCACTCCCCTTGTCGGGGTGCTTTTCACCTTTCCCTCACGGTACTTGTTCGCTATCGGTCATGCACGAGTACTTAGGCTTGGAGAGTGGTCTCCCCATGTTCAGACAGGATTTCACGTGTCCCGCCCTACTCAAGGACAATGTCTGTTCTACGCTTACGGGGCTATCACCCACTCTAGCCAGGCTTTCCAACCTGTTCAGCTTTATTCAACATTGCCACTGGCCTGGTCCGCGTTCGCTCGCCACTACTTACGGAGTCTCGGTTGATGTCCTTTCCTTCAGGTACTTAGATGTTTCAGTTCCCTGAGTTCGCTTCTTGTCCCTATGTATTCAAGACAAGATACCTTATTAACAATACCTAGAAATCTAAACCGTCCCGAAAGACGACTTAAACTTTCTAGGTATTTAAGGTGGGTTGCCCCATTCGGAGATCCATGGATCAAAGCTTATTCGCAGCTCCCCACGGCTTTTCGCAGCGTATCACGTCCTTCTTCGCCTGTGCATGCCAAGGCATCCACCAAATGCCCTTAAAACACTTCATCGTTCTCATTGCCAATGCTCATCAATATAGCTCACTCCAAAGGAGCAAGCGGAAGGGCTACCTTTTACAACCCAACCTTCTCATGATGCCATCAACGTGTTCGATCAGGCCACTTTATTGGAACCACGCCGAGCGGTTCGCTTGTGTCCTGATCTTTAAGACCAGCTTCTCGAGATTAAATCCGGGTCCGCGCGGTTAGCAAACGGACATCAATAAGTCGTCAGAGATGGTTTAGGGCCAAGCCCCAAAACACCAACAACGACCGACCAGAGTGACATGCTTCCTACCTACTCCAGCTCTTCCTCCAGATCCGACCGGCTAGGTCATCCTTGGTATCATCAGAACCGGGCTCGGACATCCTTGGATTAAAAACCCAAAAATACCTGGAAGCATCCAGATCAATCTTCTCTTCACAATTTTGCAGAACAGGCACAAACGCAGATGCGTCGTGCAAACCTTTATTTCTTCAGAAGACAATGGAGCCTCAACAGCCAACGAAGCGAAGCTTCGCAAGGCCAGAGGCCGG